>NZ_CP151982.1:0-3683885 GCF_038593295.1 Bacillus sp. FSL R5-0512 | reverse complement strand
AAGGCTTCTCCCCCCTCCTTTTCTTTTTAAAATGACCAGTATCAAACTGTTATAGAACACGAAAAAGAGCAAATGGTCATCACCATTCGTGCACATACATTGTTGAAAACAATTAATATAGTAGAAAAACGTCTTTTCGACAAATTACACAAGCTGTGGATAAACAATTCAACAGGCTGTGTAATAACTTTCCACAGGTTATCCACAATTTGTGGATAATATAAAAGGGCCAGATAAGTAATTAAGAGTTAAAACACAAATATAATATCAAAATAAACAAGATGGTGCAATGGGTGTCACAAACTTATCCACACACTTTACATCCTGTTGAAAAATAATTATCCACATCGGTTATTTGTGTGAAAAAAATGTCGATAATGGGTGTGGATAGTCTAAATATGCCGGAAAAATATCCACATTCTTGTTTTAAAGGTCTTTTAGGAGGAAAAAGAGAATAAAATGCTGGAAACTAAAAAAGAAGGTTTCTTCGTTTGATAACTTATGTTATGCTTATAAGGTTGATAATAAGAGTTTTATCATTGATATTGACAATCGATGGGTTACACAAATATAATGAGTTAGACTGTCTTAAACAGCTATTCCTCAGGGAGGTGTCATAAATGAAAAGAACGTTTCAACCAAATAACCGTAAGCGTAGTAAAGTTCATGGCTTCCGCAGCCGTATGAGTACTAAAAACGGACGTCTAGTTTTAAAGCGACGCCGCAGCAAAGGTAGAAAAAAATTATCAGCTTAGGCCACTGAATAATGTCAGTGGTCTTTTTTACATAAAATCGTAAATGAACTGTCAGTTTTTATCGGAGTGGAAGAAAACATGAAGAAGCGAAACAGGCTAAAAAAAAATGAAGAGTTTCAAAAGGTGTTCAAAAAAGGTCAATCAATGGCAAATCGCCAATTCGTTATTTACCAGCTGGATCAGCCAAATCAAGTTGAACTGCGTTTAGGATTGTCTGTCAGTAAGAAGATTGGTAATGCAGTGATGAGAAACCGAATTAAACGTCTGATCCGTCAGGTGTTTTTAGAGGAAGGTCATAAGTTAAAGCAAGAAAAAGACTACATTGTCATTGCACGAAAACCAGCGAGTGAATTGACCTTTGAAGAAACAAAGAAGTCTCTCCAACATTTATTTAGAAAATCCGCTGTTTATCAACAACAACCGAAAAAGTCTTCGTAATAGAAACTTTCGTTGAATCAATTTTTAAAAGCGCTTCCTTCATCTAGTGAATTAAAATGAAACCACCACTTTGCAAAGAAAAAATGTTACCATACTGATTAGGTGAGTCACTTTCTTAATCAATTCCAACTTAAATAAAGTTTGAAGTAATGGGAGGAATCTTGTTGAAAAGGCGATTATTACTAATATTTAGCTTGATTGGCGTATTGGTTTTATTGGCAGGATGTACACAGATCAATGAACCAATTACATCAGATAGTAAGGGATTCTGGAATTCTTATATTGTTTACCCGCTATCTCAATTAATCACGTACATGGCAAACTTAACTGGTGAAAACTATGGTGTAGCGATTATTATTGTAACACTGTTAATTCGCTTGCTTATTTTACCATTAATGATTAAACAGTTAAGAAGTACAAAAGCGATGCAAGCATTACAGCCTGAATTGAAAAAGCTTCGTGAAAAATATAGCTCTAAAGATCAAAAAACACAGCAGCAGCTTCAGCAGGAAACAATGGCCCTTTTTCAAAAAAATGGCGTCAATCCATTAGCAGGCTGTTTCCCAATTTTAATTCAAATGCCAATCCTTATTGGTTTCTATCATGCAATTATGAGAACAGCAGAAATTAAAAAGCATACATTCTTATGGTTTGACTTAGGCAGCCCAGATCCATTGTTCCTATTACCGATTATTGCGGGTGTAGCTACTTTCATTCAGCAAAAGCTGATGATGGCTGGAAATCCTTCGGACAACCCTCAAATGGCTATCATGCTATGGGTGATGCCGATTATGATCGTTGTGTTTGCAATTAGTTTCCCAGCAGCACTTTCATTGTACTGGGTTGTAGGTAACATTTTCATGATCATTCAAACATTGGTGATTAAAACACCTCAAGTAAAAGTTGATACAAAAGAAAAAGCTGGCGGGAATAAAAAATGAAGGAAATAACTGCTGTCGGTCGCACAATCGAAGAAGCAGTAGATTCCGGACTTAAACAAATTCAGCTACTACAAGAAGAAGTAGAAATCACAATAGTAGATGAAGGAAATAAAGGATTTTTAGGATTATTTGGTAAAAGACAAGCTGTGGTCAAGTTAGTAGAAAAGATAAATGCATTTAAATTAGCTACACAGTATTTAGATAAAATTGTTAAGTCTATTGATCCTAAAGCAAAGATTATTTCCAAACAGGAACCGAAAAACATTTCTTACCATATTGATGGAGATAAAACGTCATTAATGATTGGAAAAAGAGGCCAGACATTGTACTCTTTAGAAACGTTGGTACAGCTAGTGTTTAATCGTTATTCTGATCAGTATCATCATATAACAATTGATATTGGCGATTATAGGAAGAAACGACAAGAAGCACTTGAACAATATGCAGTCAAAACAGCAAATCGGGTTTTAAAAACGAAGAGAAAGGTTCATTTAGAACCAATGCCTTCGAATGAACGAAAAATTGTTCATGATGCGATTGCTGCATTCTCTAAAGAACTTGCAACGGCATCTGAAGATACAGGCAGCAAACGTCATGTTGTGGTGCTGTATAAAAAATAGCAGAAAGGCTAAGATTCAGCAAAGCTGGATTTTAGTCTTTTTTTATTGAAAAATTGCTTTTTATAGAGGATTCATCCTTTATTTCTAAAAAATGAGTGTGTGATATGAGTGCAAAACGCCAATTTAACAAGTAAGTATAGGGATCAGGGCGTTTAAATTTATTGGATTTAGGTGTAAGATGTGAAGACAAGTTTCAAACGTCGTTATTCACATGTGGATAAGTTAAGTGTTAAAATAGATAAGATGCAAAGCTGTGGATAATTAGATATGGGATACTTTCACTTCGCTTTCATTTATGGTATCTTTAAATTTTGGATTAAGCGTTTTTGATATAGAAATGGACAATGTCCATTTAATAGATAACAGACTGTTTATTAAGTAGAGAAAGAGGTGAATGAGTGATGGATACAATTGCAGCAATTTCTACACCGATGGGTGAAGGAGCAATTGCGATTATTCGTTTAAGCGGGCCTGATGCGGTACAGATTGCTGATCGGATGTATAAAGGTCCTAAGGAGAAAAAACTTGTATCGGTGGATTCACATACGATTCATTATGGTCATATTGTGGATTCTAGCACTGAGCAAGTCATAGAAGAGGTCATGGTGTCAGTATTAAGAGCACCAAAAACATTTACGAGAGAAGACGTTATTGAGATTAACTGCCATGGCGGAATTGTAACGGTCAATAAAGTACTGCAGCTTGCTTTAAGAGAAGGAGCAAGATTAGCGGAGCCAGGTGAGTTTACAAAACGAGCTTTCTTAAATGGAAGAATTGATCTTTCACAGGCTGAAGCGGTAATGGATTTGATTCGCGCAAAGACAGATCGTGCGATGAATGTAGCGATTACTCAAATGGAGGGACGACTCTCCGGTTTGATTAAACGACTTCGCGGTGAGATATTGGAAACTCTGGCCCATGTTGAAGTCAATATTGACTATCCTGAGTATGACGATGTTGAAGAAATGACGCATCGGGTTTTAGTTGAAAAGGCAACATCAGTGAAAAAGGAAATTGAGTCACTGCTAACGACTTCTCAGCAGGGGAAAATACTGCGAGAAGGCTTATCTACTGTCATTATTGGAAGACCGAATGTTGGGAAGTCTTCCTTGTTGAATAGTCTTGTACAGGAAACAAAAGCGATTGTAACGGATATTCCTGGAACAACGAGAGATGTCATTGAGGAATATGTAAATGTTAGAGGTGTACCGCTTCGTTTAGTCGATACTGCGGGTATACGTGAGACGGAGGACATTGTTGAGCGTATAGGGGTTGAACGATCTAGACAGGTCTTAAAAGAAGCTGACCTGATTTTACTTGTGCTCAATTATAGCGAGGAATTGTCAGAAGAGGATATCAAACTTTTTGAGGCCGTCTCAGGCATGGATATCATCGTAATCGTGAATAAGACAGATCTTGAGCCTAAGCTTGATATCGAAAAGGTCAAGCAGTTAGCGAAGGATCGTCCGGTGGTTACTACATCCTTATTACAAGAAAAGGGGATTGATGAGCTTGAAATTGCGATTCAATCACTCTTTTTCACGGGTTCAATTGAAAGTGGAGATTTAACGTATGTAAGTAACACAAGGCATATTGCTCTTCTTCAGGCAGCAAAACAATCCATTGAGGATGCTCTTGAAGGAATTGAAATGGACGTACCGATCGATATAGTTCAAATAGATTTAACACGCTGCTGGGAACAGTTAGGTGAAATTATTGGAGATGCTGTTCATGAAAGCTTGATTGATCAGTTATTCTCTCAATTCTGTTTAGGAAAGTAAAGGGAGGAACATAAGAAATGGGTTATGAAGCTGGCAATTATGACGTAATCGTCGTGGGTGCCGGTCATGCTGGAGTTGAGGCTGCTCTTGCTTCTGCAAGACAGGGCGCCAAAACACTTGTATTGACTATCAACCTCGATATGGTTGCTTTTATGCCATGTAATCCGTCTGTAGGCGGCCCCGCAAAAGGGATTGTCGTCAGAGAAATTGATGCTCTAGGCGGAGAAATGGCACGAAATATAGATAAGACGCATATTCAAATGCGCATGCTGAATACGGGGAAAGGACCTGCTGTCCGTGCGTTAAGAGCGCAAGCAGATAAGTTCCAATATCAGCATGAAATGAAAAAAACAATGGAAAATGAACCAAACCTGACAATGCTGCAAGGTATGGTAGATCATTTAATTGTAGAAGATGATGAATGTAAAGGTGTTGTTACTCAAACGGGGGCGAACTATCGTGCAAAGTCTGTTGTTTTAACGACAGGGACTTTCTTAAAAGGCCGCATCATTTTAGGAGACCTTTCGTATTCAAGCGGTCCAAATAACCAGCAGCCTTCCATTAAATTATCGGATCATTTAGCAGAACTAGGATTCGATTTGGTTCGCTTTAAAACAGGAACTCCTCCTCGAGTGAATAGTCACTCGATTGACTATAGTAAAACAGAAATTCAACCAGGTGATGATGTCCCGCGGGCATTCTCCTATGAAACGGTTGAATATATTACTGACCAGCTGCCATGCTGGTTAACGTACACGAGTTTAGAGACCCATCAAATTATTGATGAGAATCTTCACCGTTCTCCAATGTATTCAGGTATGATTAAAGGAACTGGCCCTAGATACTGCCCGTCCATTGAAGATAAAGTGGTTCGTTTCAATGATAAACCGAGACATCAAATTTTCTTAGAGCCAGAAGGTCGTAATACGCAGGAAGTTTATGTTCAAGGATTGTCTACAAGTCTTCCGGAGGATGTACAGCAGCGCATGCTTTCAACCATCCCAGGACTCGAGAATGTTCAAATGATGAGAGCGGGTTATGCCATCGAGTATGATGCGATTGTGCCTACTCAGTTGTGGCCTACACTTGAGACGAAGAAAATTTCTGGATTATATACAGCCGGCCAAATTAATGGTACGTCTGGTTATGAGGAAGCAGCGGGTCAAGGGATTATGGCAGGTATTAATGCAGGAAGAAAAGCATTAGGTAAAGAAGAAGTCATTTTAAGCCGATCTGATGCATATATCGGTGTCCTCATCGATGACCTTGTCACAAAAGGAACAAATGAACCATACCGTCTCTTGACATCACGTGCTGAGTATCGTCTCCTTCTACGTCATGACAATGCTGATTTAAGATTAACTGAACTTGGCTATCAAATTGGATTAATTTCTGAAGAAAGATTCCAAGCATTCCAGCAGAAAAAAGAAGCCATTGAAGCAGAGAAAAAACGTTTATATTCTGTGATCATTAAACCTACAGCAGAGACTCAAGAATTTATTCGTTCACTCGGTGGAAGTGAGTTGAAGGACGGCATTCGTGCAAGTGATTTAATGAAGCGTCCGGAAATGAATTATGAATCTGTTGTGAAATTAGCTCCTGCTGAAACACCGCTTCCTTCTGAAGTGTGTGAGCAGGTAGAGATTCAAATTAAATACGAAGGTTATATTGAAAAGTCACTCCAGCAAGTTGAAAAACTGAAAAAGATGGAGAACAAAAAGATTCCTGATCGTATTGATTATGATGCCATCAAAGGGATTGCAACTGAAGCGAAACAAAAGCTGAAAGAAGTCCGACCGCTTTCTGTTGCACAGGCTTCTCGTATTTCAGGCGTTAACCCTGCTGATATTTCTATCCTTTTAGTATATTTAGAGCAGGGGCGTATTGCGAAGATAGCAGAATAGAAAGGATGTCGGCATGAACATTGAACAATTTACAGCAGCACTAGAGGAGAAAGGGATCACTCTTTCTCCAGTGCAGCTTGAACAATTTGAAACCTACTTCCGCATGCTTGTAGAATGGAACGAGAAAATGAATTTAACGTCCATTACTGAAAAGGAAGAAGTGTATTTAAAGCATTTTTATGATTCAATATCAGCAGCATTTTTTATTGATTTTCACAAAGTGACGACGATTTGTGATATTGGAGCTGGTGCTGGTTTTCCAAGCATTCCTCTTAAAATTTGTTTCCCTCATCTACATGTGACCATTGTTGATTCTCTTCAGAAACGAATTACGTTTCTCAATGAGTTAGCAAAAGGATTAAACTTACAAGATACTACTTTTTATCATGATCGTGCGGAAACGTTTGGACAACGTAAGGAAAAGCGTGAAAGCTATGATCTTGTCACTGCTAGGGCAGTTGCACGTTTATCCGTCTTGAGCGAACTATGTCTGCCTCTAGTGAAAAAGGAAGGATTGTTTGTTGCCTTAAAAGCATCTGCCGCTGATGAAGAAATGCAAGCAGGGAAAAAAGCTGTCACAGTCCTCGGAGGAGAGGTTGTTGAAAAGCATTCCTTTGTTCTTCCTTTAGAAGAAAGCGAACGGAACATCATTGTCATTGAAAAGAAAAAGCAAACACCAAAAAAATATCCTAGAAAACCAGGAACACCTAATAAATCACCAATAGAAGGTTGATCATGTAAAAGGTCGGTTTTTCTTCAATATTTATGATTTTACAGAAGGAAAAAACATGAGAAAATAGAATTATAAAAAGGTAGTTTTTAAAGGTGGTGTAGGTTCATGAAGCATTCACTCTCACGCTTCTTCGGGCTTGGAGACAAAGAACATCCTGAGCGTGAAACCGAAATAGAAGCAGAGATTGCTGAGCATGATACATTAAAGGAAGAGATACAGGAGCTCCCGGTCGACACAATTATGCCAAACCGTTTTCAGCCACGCACCATTTTTTCAGAAGAAAAGATACAAGAGCTGGCCACGACGATTCATACCCATGGCATTATCCAACCGATTGTTGTTAGACCAACAGAAGAAGAAGGAAAATATGAACTGATCGCCGGCGAAAGACGTTGGAGAGCGGTACAGACTCTTCAATGGGAGAAAATCCCCGCTATTATAAAAGATTTTACTGATACGGAAACGGCATCTGTGGCATTGATTGAAAATTTGCAAAGAGAAGAGCTGTCTTCTATTGAAGAGGCTCATGCTTATGCACGTCTTTTAGAGCTTCATGATTTAACACAAGAGGCGCTTGCTCAGCGTTTAGGCAAGGGACAATCAACTGTTGCTAACAAATTAAGACTTTTAAAGTTGCCTGAAGAGGTACAACAAGCCATTTTAGAGAAAAAAATCTCTGAAAGGCATGCACGTTCACTTGTGCCCCTAAAGCTTCCAGAATTACAAATCGCGCTATTGCAGGAAATCATCGAAAAGCAGTTGAATGTGAAACAGACTGAAGAGCGTGTAGTGAAGATGCTTGAACAAAAAACGGATCGCAAACCGAAGCCAAAACGTAAGGCGTTTAGTCGTGATACACGAATTGCGATGAATACCATTCGTCAGTCTCTCCACATGGTAGAAGACAGCGGACTTAAAATAAATACCGAGGAAGAAGAGTTTGAGGAATATATCCAATTAACGATTCGAATTCCTAAATAGAAAAAAGCTGATGAGCGCCACTCGTCAGCTTTTTTTGTTTGTCTTATTTCCTGCACACACCATATTTACATAATATTTATAAATTGGTAAAATATGATTTTCATAGTATAAAGGAGGTGACAACTACTGATGAAAATGAAGAAGACTATTTTCGCCATTATTTGCTATTTACTAATTTCTTTTTCTGTTTTTCCAAATGAAGCGACAATATACGCTGTGAAATCGCCAACGGCTCATGCGGATGAAGGCCTGATGACCAACGAAGAATTGAACGTTCTGAAGAAGCAAGGTGTTGTTTCTAAAGATGTGACTGTACAGCAATTTAATCAAGAGTATGCGTCTTCCGACGATTCGATCGACTTGATTACAGCTGACGATGATTTGAAGAACTATGGTTTACGACAAAATAAGCATGATGAGCTGGTGACGGATGAAAAGCCGCACACCCTCAAGCAACTTTTAGGAAAGCCGTATCCTGGTACCGATATTATCCCTAAAAAAGGAGATATCTTGGTGACAACCACTGATGCTGTGAAGGGTTTGGTCGGACATGCAGGTATCGTCATTAATGAGAAAAGCTATGCTTCTATTCCAGGGTTTCGAAAGCATCCTCAACTTGATTCCATTCATAACTGGTTTCGCTATAGTGCCAATACAAAGGTAATTCGGATTAATCAAGAGGAGAAGGCAGATTTAGCAGGGGAATGGGCACACGATTATGTGAAAGATCATCCGAAGGCTCGCTACTCCATCACCATGTCAATTCAATCATTGGACCCGACTTATTGTTCAAAGATCGTGTGGCAGGCCTATGGCAAAACAGGGGACGCTTTGGGACATGCGACTTTTACCATTAAGACACCCTATGGATTTTTAAAAAAGAAAAGCTATAAAACAGTAACTCCTAAGGTCATTGTCAGTGAAGGCCGTAAAATAGGTGAATTATACTTTTAATATGTGACCCTCACTTGTGATAGAAGTGAGGGTTTTGATGCATGTCTATTTCTTAAAAAAGATATATCAATATACTTTTCAGATGTGTTTTCATTCGTTCTTTTATGTACGAAAAGGCACATTCACCGACGAATTTATAATAGGGAAACAAAAAAAGCAAACGTTTCATACTTTTTTTGATAGAATAGGAAGTATGAATGATTGAGAAACTTGTTAAGTTGAAAGTGGGTGACATCGTGGGGAAAATCATAGCGATTACCAACCAGAAGGGCGGCGTCGGGAAGACGACAACTTCTGTTAATTTGGGTGCGTGTTTAGCATACATAGGCAAACGAGTGTTGTTAGTTGATATTGATCCGCAGGGCAATGCCACGAGTGGTATTGGGATTGAGAAGGCCGACGTAGAGAAGTGTGTGTACGATATTTTAGTTGATGATGCAGATGTTCTTGATGTGATTAAGACGACAGAGGTCGAAAATCTTGATGTCATTCCTGCGACGATACAGCTTGCAGGGGCTGAAATAGAGCTTGTGCCTACAATCTCACGTGAAGTGAGGCTGAAGAGAGCACTTGAATCTGTTAAGCAGAATTATGATTATATGATTATTGACTGCCCGCCATCACTTGGACTGCTGACGATTAATGCGTTAACTGCATCCGATTCCGTTTTAATACCAGTTCAGTGCGAATATTATGCGCTTGAAGGATTGAGCCAATTGTTAAACACAGTTCGTCTCGTGCAGAAACATCTAAATACCGATCTCGCCATTGAAGGTGTCTTGCTGACAATGCTTGATGCCCGAACAAATCTTGGGATTCAGGTTATCGAAGAAGTGAAGAAGTACTTTAGAGATAAAGTCTATCAAACCGTCATTCCGAGAAATGTGAGGCTGAGTGAAGCGCCAAGTCATGGAAAGCCGATTATCTTGTATGATCCACGTTCAAGAGGTGCAGATGTCTATTTAGACTTAGCAAAGGAAGTGGATGCGAATGGCTAAAGGTCTTGGAAAGGGTATTAATGCACTATTTAACAACGTAGACTCAAATGAAGAAACGGTTGAAGAAATTAAATTAAAGGATTTGCGTCCGAATCCTTATCAGCCAAGGAAAACGTTTGATGATGATGCATTGTCTGATCTGAAAGAATCCATTCAGCAGCACGGTGTTTTACAGCCGATCATTGTTCGTAAATCGATTAAAGGATATGACATAGTAGCAGGAGAACGCCGTTTTCGCGCAGCACAACAAGCTGGTCTGACAACAATTCCTGCGATCGTTCGAGAGTTTTCAGAAACGCTGATGAGAGAAATTGCCCTTTTAGAAAACCTGCAGCGTGAGGATCTCTCTCCACTAGAGGAAGCGGAAGCGTATGCTTCCTTGCTGGATCATCTAAGTGTGACGCAAGAGGAATTAGCGAAGCGATTAGGGAAAAGCAGACCGCATATTGCGAACCATCTCCGTCTGTTGACTTTACCGGATGACATCCAAAAGCTGATCGCAAATGGAACGTTATCAATGGGACATGGCCGCACATTGCTCAGCTTAAAGAACAAAAAGAAGCTGGCGCCTTTGGTAAAGAAAATCGTGGATGAGGGGTTAAACGTACGACAGGTTGAAAAACTTGTTCAGCAGTTAAACGAAAATGTTCCACGTGAAACAAAGAAAAAAGAAGCACCAAAGGATCGAGTGTTGAAAGAAAGAGAGTCTTTCTTACAAAACTACTTTGGTACTTCAGTGACGATCAAGAAACAGAAGAAAAAAGGGAAAATTGAGATTGAATTCCTCTCGAATGAAGATTTAGAAAGAATCCTTGAATTGCTTTCTACGAGGGAATCATCAGAGTGACCATCTTGATATGAGATGGTCTTTTTTATATTCTCCCAGTGATATTTTGAATAGGGGTGAAGAGAGACCGGCTTTTTTCTCTCGTCCAGTCCATTTGGTCAATGTGAGATAGACTTTCAGAAAGTGTATTGGCCATAGACATGACAAGATGAAGACGTGTGTTTTGGAGGACGAAGTATTCCATGAAACCACTCACATTGACGATCCCATTAATATGAATATCTCCTACCTCTGGAAGCTCTTTTTGCACACCAGCTCCAGGCTTTAACGGTCCATCTCCAATTTGGAAAGAACCGACACTTTTCACTCTTCCTAAACAGGCATCAACCGCTACAATAAACGGGTGTTTATGAGCTTGTTCAATTTCAGCGAGTTTTTCTTTTAAATTGACCGCATGCACTGGGTCAGAGAGTGTTCCATATACATGAAGCTTTTTCAAATCCAGACCTGAAAGCTTTGAACCAACAAGTGGACCTAGAGAGTCGCCAGTTGAGCGGTCTGTTCCAATACAAACGATGGCAACGGGTCTTTTTCCTGCTTTCTGAAGATGCGAGAATAAAATACTTTTAAGCTGTTGAATGGCGTTTGTATCCGTATGGGACACGTATTCTTTCACCCTATTTCTAAAAAAAAGACCGTTCTTGCTATTCATAGGTCTCACTTCCTTGTCATAGTAGTTAGTAACAGTATACGGAAACAAGCTTAATTCTATACCTATGAGGTGATGATTGTGTGGAAGGCTGGTTCAAGGTGGACGCTTTTAATTTTAGGAAGCTTAATAGGAGCGGGATATGCTTCCGGCCAGGAAATTTGGCAGTTTTTTGGCATTGATAGCGGACTAGCCATTCTACTGTTTACATTGATGTTTATGCTGTCTACTTATGTGGTGTTAAAAATCAGTTATGAGGTGCGTGCCGATCACTTTGTGCCAGTACTGGAACGGCTTGTCGGTCCATGGCTGGCTAAGGTGTATGACGTGTTAATTGTCCTTTATTTATTCACGACAACGACGGTCATGATTGCTGGCGGCGGGGTGACTCTTGAGATGTATCATGTGCCTTTTTGGGTTGGCATCGGCGCGTTCTGTTTGTTTTCATTTATGATTTTTTTCTGGGATGTGAAAGGGCTTTTATCTGTGAATGCTTTCATTATACCAATTTTGGTGGCGGGGCTCATCTATGCGTTTGTTTTTTATTATATGAATCATGATCATATGTGGCGTATTGATTTTGGGCAGCAGTACAATTGGCCTGCCAGCATTGTTTTTGCTTCTTTGAATATATTATCTGTTGTGGCAGTGCTGTCTTCGGTTGGGAAAGAAATGAAGGGGCTGGGGGAAGCCAAAGTGGCGAGTATATTAAGCGGTCTTATCTTTGGTGTGATCTCGTATGTGTATAACGAAATACTGGTTGATATTTCTGGAAGCCTTTCAGCAGAGGGAATTCCTTTGTTTACAGTATTAGAAGGGGCGCCGACGTCTTTGTTTGTGTTTATGACCATTGTCCTTTGTCTAGCGATTTATACGACGACGGCAGCAGGTTTATTTGGATTATCCAGCCGAATGCTTTCTTTTGTACGAATGCCCCGCTGGCTGGTTGTATTGGTGATGCTTCTTTTGATGGCCCCTTTGACATCTCTTGGATTTGCTGATTTGATTGCGTTCTTGTATCCAATTTATAGTTTGTTGAATCTTTATTTGCTCGTCTGTTTAATGCTGTATCCGATTTTAAGTAAAAAGATATTTTCTCGTCCTAAAAAATTATATTGATAAAATAAAATAAGCACCTCTCTTTTTTAGAGCTGTGCTTATTTGATCTGAATTGAATCAATAGCTTCTTTGATATCATCATAGACAGGCATTTGCTTGAGACGCTGGAGGCGATCCTCTAATTCTGAAATGGCCTGTCCCTTTAAATGCTGGGAAATGTGTTGTTTGACAATGGTCGTCTGGTTTATCATGTCTTCTGTTTTAGACAATTGATATTCCAAGTGCACGCGAGTATTTGCTAATTCGTCGTGCAGCCGCATTTTGAGCAGCCGTTTTAGATCCTTTCGCTGTCCTTCTCTGCGCATGGCCTGAATGGCGGCGATTTCTTCAGGAGACTGTGTTTGTGTGTGTGGTGCCGATTGATTTTCGAATACAGACATGGAACGGCGGGCACTCACATTTTGCAAGAAACGCTGGGCGTCACTAGGAGGCTTATTTTGATTGATCATGCGATGACTCCTTTCTTAATGAATACCCATTTGCATCGCAAGGCGTCTATCTGCCTTGGCGTAGTCATCACCCATTGTGTACATATGTCTTGAAAGGGCAGAAAGCTCTTGTTCGTAATCCCTCAGGGTGTACAAGGCATTCAGCTGTTTTTCGTGTGAATAAAAGGAGGAATGCGACTGTTCCATCCTGACTTCCTCTACCAGTGCTTCCACATCACTATGACTTAATAAATCATAGTGGCCAAAGCCGACGAGTCCTTTGAGTTCTTGTTTTACATGATGGACGGCGTCTTTTACGCTTTCATCAATTCCATCGATTTTTTCAAATACAGTGTGCACTTCATGTTCAATAATACTTTGCAGATCATAGGATGAATTTTTCAGTAAATGGGATTTTATGATAATTTCAAGTCCGTCTTGTGCATATGCACGTCCAGAATGAATCTCTTGCAGCAGCATGGCTGTAAAACTTGTATTATGATCAAGCTGTTCATCTAAAATACGAGCAGATCCATTTGGATGGAATGAATATCCATTTGCTTTGAATTCTCCTGAAACGAGAGCTAAAAAAGCATTTGTATCAAAAGATTCGTTCCATTCTATATTCATAGATGCAAAAGCTGATTTTAAAAAGGTGTCAATTTCTCTTTTTTTGTATTTTACGGATTCTTGGACTGAGTCTTGCTGCCGTGGCGGTACGGTGTACTTGACTTGCCCAACTCCTTGATCATGACGATTGAGTAAACCGACGTAATGACTAGGCTGAATATATTCAGTCAACATGCGTTTATATTGACCTTGCTGCGCCTTTTGCTGAATCGAAGGCGACAGGCTGCTCCATATATTTGGGCTGTCAAAGGTGACGGCTTTTTTGACAGCTGGCTGTTCTGTTGCAATATAAGCACAAACAGCACCGGCAAGTGCTTGTCCAGTGAGATGGATACCTGCATTCGGATGCTTCTGACAGACTTTCTCTATGTATTCCTTCCCTTTAAAAAAGACATGGCCTTGATTGCCATCAAGGGACTTTCTTTCAATTGGATAGGCATAGTCAGTTTTGAGCAATGACTGTGCTGCGTTGTGTACATCTTGCTTAGATGACACCGTCATTTGATGTGGCAGCGGGCAGTGAAAAGCGACGATGAATTCATCTGATTGTTCCGGCTGCATTGTTAAACCATATAATTTTCGGTCGATCTTTAGAAAATCGTGGACAGTGAGTGTTTGCTGACCTATTTCTATTGTATGGTGCTGCTGGTAATTGTCGATATTTCCAGCATGATCGGATATGATTTTATATTCTTTATCAGTTAATCTATCCTTTCGATTGACCATCGTACCTGCTCCCTCACATAACATTTATGCAGATATCATAAATCAAAAAATATGGAAAAACCACCGCGTTCTACCAATAAAAACCTTTTGACCTACAGTGTTTGTGACAATATTGAAAAAAAACGGAGTTTAAGTAACTATTGGTCACAAATAAAATGATCTAAAAGAAGGGTTTTTTCTCTAAAAAAGAATAGGATGAACGATTGAAAGAGACTCTTTGTTTTGTGCATTGCCCTCCATCGCCGTTTTTTTGTACAATAGATTCAATGAAGTGAGCAAGAGAGGTGAAGGCTGATGGCAGACAAAGCGTTTGGGTTACATGATGTTGTAGAAATGAAAAAGCCCCATCCATGTGGTGCCAATCGGTGGAAGGTCATTCGTTTGGGCATGGATATCCGTATTAAATGTGAAGGCTGCGGACACAGCGTGATGATCCCAAGAAGAGATTTTGAACGAAAAATGAAGAAAATTCTCGTCAAGCATGAGGAGCCAACTGCTTAAGTAGGCCTCATGCTTTTTTCATTAAATTTGTCTTTTTTACAGCAAAGCCAGGTGCAATTTCTCGTTTTGAAGCATTGATTTATTCTTTTTGACGATGTTTCTCCTATTGAAAATGCATGGTGGTTAGCTTGTCTTTTCATGTAAACCTACTTATAATTGCTCTAGGTTCATATTACGCAGTATAACGAGCACGTTTGATATAGAGGAGATGAAAGAATGGCTTTAACAGCTGGTATTGTTGGCTTACCTAACGTCGGGAAGTCAACGCTATTTAATGCAATTACACAGGCTGGAGCGGAGTCTGCTAACTATCCGTTTTGTACCATTGATCCAAACGTCGGAATTGTAGAAGTTCCTGACGAGCGTTTACAAAAGCTAACAGAATTGGTGCAGCCGAAAAAGACAGTTCCCACTGCTTTCGAATTCACTGATATTGCGGGTATTGTCAAAGGTGCATCTAAAGGTGAAGGTTTAGGGAATAAATTCCTTTCTCATATTCGTCAAGTAGATGCGATTTGTCACGTGGTCAGAGCTTTTGCAGACGATAACATTACACACGTAGCTGGTAAGGTTGATCCTGTAGCAGATATTGAAACGATTAATCTCGAATTGATTTTGGCTGATTTAGAAACAGTTGAAAAGCGTTTAGCTCGTGTGAGTAAGCTTGCAAAACAAAAGGACAAGGAAGCAGTAGCTGAATTTGAGATTTTGTCGAAGCTAATGAACGCATTTGAAGCTGGGAAATCGGCAAGATCTGTAGAATTTACAGATGAACAGCAAAAGCTTGTGAAACAGCTTCATTTACTCACGTCTAAACCAGTTCTTTATGTAGCAAATGTGAGTGAGGATGAAGTAGCGGATCATGAGGGCAACGAATATGTGCAGCAAATCCGTGAGTTTGCTTCTGGTGAAAACGCTGAAGTCATCGTCGTTTGTGCAAAGATCGAGTCTGAAATTGCAGAGCTTGAAGGAGAAGAGAAGCAAATGTTCCTTGAAGAGCTTGGTATTAATGAGTCAGGGCTTGATCAGCTAATTAGAGCATCTTATTCACTTCTAGGATTAGCTACGTATTTCACAGCAGGTGAGCAAGAGGTACGTGCTTGGACATTTAAAAAAGGAATGAAAGCGCCAGAATGTGCTGGAATCATCCACACAGACTTTGAGCGTGGATTTATTCGTGCTGAAACGGTTGCGTATGAGGATTTACTAGCTGGCGGAAGCATGTCTGCTGCTAAAGAAGCAGGAAAAGTTCGTCTAGAAGGCAAAGAATATGTAGTGAAAGATGGAGACGTCATTCATTTCCGTTTTAATGTATAGGTTCTTGTCATAGGCCAAGTGATTTGTTATAATATACAATTGTGAGTAATATAATTTATTGCTCCTTGCCCGTTTAGGGCCGCTTAGACCAAAAGGAGGTGCAATCAGATGAGAAAGTACGAAGTTATGTACATCATCCGCCCAACAGTTGACGATGAGGCTAAAAAAGCAGTTATCGAGCGTTTCAATAACGTGTTAACTTCTAACGGTGCGGAGATCACTGGAACAAAGGATTGGGGTAAACGTCGTCTTGCATACGAAATCAATGATTTCCGTGACGGTTTCTACCAAATCGTAAACGTTCAATCTGACGCTGCAGCAGTTCAAGAATTTGACCGCTTAGCTAAGATCAGTGACGATATCATTCGACACATTGTTGTTAAAGAAGAAGTATAAATCATTGAAATATATATTTAAAGGTGGTCTTTCAATATGCTAAACCGTGTTGTATTGGTCGGAAGACTAACAAAAGACCCTGAGCTTCGCTACACGCCTAATGGTGCGGCTGTAGCCACGTTTACTCTAGCTGTGAATCGTACGTTTACGAATCAATCTGGAGAGCGTGAAGCCGATTTCATTAACTGTGTTACTTGGAGAAGACAAGCCGAGAACGTGGCTAATTTCTTGAAAAAAGGAAGTCTTGCCGGTGTAGACGGTCGTTTGCAGACAAGAAACTATGAAAATCAGCAAGGACAGCGTGTCTTCGTGACAGAGGTTCAAGCTGAAAGTGTTCAATTTCTTGAGCCTAAGAGCGGCGGTGCTGGTTCAGGTGGATACAGCGGCGGTGGCAATAGCGGAGGCCAGTATTATGGCGGTAGCCAAAACGATCAGAATCCATTTGGAAATGAACCAAGTCAAAATCCATATGGCAATCAAAACAACCAAAATCGTAATCAGGGAAATAGCTTTAATGATGACCCATTTGCGAACGATGGTAAACCGATTGACATCTCCGATGATGATTTGCCATTCTAATTGATCTGAAAAAATGACTAAAGGAAAGGTGTGAAAACAAATGGCAGGTGGACGCAGAGGCGGTCGTGCGAAACGTCGTAAAGTATGTTTCTTTACTTCTAACGGTATCACGCACATCGATTACAAAGATGTTGATCTTCTTAGAAAGTTTGTTTCTGAGCGTGGTAAAATTTTACCTCGTCGTGTAACAGGAACTAGCGCTAAGTATCAACGTAAATTGACTTTAGCGATCAAAAGATCACGTCAAATGGCATTACTTCCATACGTTACTGGTGAGTAAGTCGTTGACTTAAAAAGCGGAGAGCCCCGGGCTCTTCGCTTTTTTTATTTTCCTCACTGTGAATCCCATCTATTTTTGCTAGAGTTGTTTTTGACAGTCAACCTAGGGGAAGTATGTAAAAGTGACAGTTTATTCTATACAAATATGAGGTTGATCTGTCATATTGGTAGTCTAGAAAATAATTGCAGTCAGGGCGTGGGAAGATGATTGAATTTAATAAGGTATCGATGCAATTTTCTGATGAGCGCTATGCCGTTCAATCTGTTGATTTGGAGATTCAGCAAGGTGAGTTTTTTGTATTGATTGGACCTAGTGGCAGCGGAAAAACGACGACATTGAAAATGATCAATCGTCTCATTTCTTCTACAGAAGGTGAGATTTACATAAAGGGTCAAAAAATAAGTGATTTTGATATGTATGAGCTGCGCTGGGATATCGGTTATGTTCTGCAGCAAATTGCGCTTTTTCCTCATATGACCATAGAAGAAAATATTGCTGTGGTGCCAGAGCTTAAACAATGGAGCCGGAATGAGACCAATCAGCGTGTCCATGAACTCATGTTGATGGTCGGGCTTGATCCTGCTATGTATCGGCATCGAAAGCCAGCAGAGCTCTCTGGTGGACAGCAGCAGCGTGTCGGTGTGGCACGTGCACTTGCAGCTGATCCTGAGATTGTCCTGATGGATGAACCTTTTAGTGCGTTAGATCCACTAACGAGGGAGAAATTGCAGGATGATCTGCTTGATTTGCAGCGCCGCATACAAAAAACCATTGTTTTTGTGACGCATGATATGCAGGAAGCTATGAAGCTTGGTGATCGGATTTGTGTGATGAATGAAGGAAAAGTAGTGCAGATCGGACGTCCTGAGGAATTGGTTCAACATCCAGCCAATGCCTTTGTAAAGGAGTTTGTTTCAGGGGCTGCCCGCCATGTGGGACATCAAGCTTTCGAGCTGGAAACCTTGGCCCAACCGATGGCTCACGAAGCTCTTTTCCTCTATGAGGCGGTCTCAGCAGATGCCACACTGGATGAAGCCTTGTCTCTATTGGCAAAGCACGAGGAATTGGCTGTTGAAAAGAATGGAGAGCGGATTGGACTAGTGAATCGTCAAGCAGTGATTCAGTTTTTAGCTGATTCTTCTAAAGAGAGGGGCGAGTCACATGAATGATTGGACCCGTGTGTTTTGGGAACGCAAAGAACAATTGGGGCACGCCTTACTAGAGCATATTCAAATTTCTTTTATTGCTTTATTTTTAGCGATTTTGATTGCCATTCCATTAGGTATCTATTTAACGAGGGTTCCAAAGCTAGCGGAATGGGTCATTGGGGTGACGGCTGTCTTGCAAACGATTCCGTCACTTGCACTGCTTGGCTTGCTGATTCCTCTCGTGGGGATTGGGCAAGTGCCTGCGATTATTGCGCTTGTGGTCTATGCCTTACTCCCTATTTTAAGAAATACATATACAGGCATTCAGGAGGTCGATCCTTCCCTGAGAGAAGCAGCGCTTGCTATGGGGATGAATCATCGCAAACGGTTATTAAAGGTAGAGCTTCCACTTGCCATGCCAGTCATTATGGCGGGTATCCGAACCGGAATGGTTCTCATTGTGGGGACCGCCACTCTGGCAGCACTGATCGGAGCTGGGGGATTAGGAAGTTTAATTCTGCTGGGAATTGATCGAAATGATATGTCTCTTATTGTCATTGGTGCGATACCAGCTGCCTTACTCGCTCTCTTATTTGATGTGGTGCTGCGAACCTTTGAGAAAATTTCTTTTAAAAAGACTGTGATTTCTGTGGCTGTTTTTGCTCTGATTGCAGGAGCAGTTGTCGCTGCCCCCTCGCTGTTTCAGCAAGAAAAGAAAGAAATCACCATTGGCGGAAAGTTAGGATCAGAGCCTGAGATTTTGATCTCGATGTATAAGCTTTTAATTGAACAGGATACAGATATTCAAGTGAACCTGAAGCCCGGTCTTGGTAAGACGTCCTTTGTTTTCCAGGCATTACGCTCTGGTGATATTGACATTTATCCCGAGTTTACGGGTACAGCGATTTCTGAATTCCTCAAAGAAACAGCAAAAAGCACAGATAAAAGAAAAGTGTATGAGCAAGCGCGGCGTGGATTGGAATCGTCCTTTCAGCTCCGTCTTCTTGAGCCTATGGCATACAACAATACGTATGCTTTAGCCGTGCCGCAGTCACTGGCTGATCAATATGAGGTGTCCAACATTTCAGATCTAGGTAAGGTCAAAAACCGTATAAAAGCTGGATTTACCTTAGAGTTTTCTGATCGTCAGGATGGGTATCGAGGCATTCAAAAAGCATATCAATTTTCCTTTGGCGATGTTGTGACGATGGAGCCGAAGCTTCGTTATCGAGCGATTCAAAAAGGAGATATCAATTTGGTCGATGCGTATTCGACAGACAGTGAATTGAGACAATACAAATTAAAGGTGCTTGATGATGATCAGCATGTTTTCCCGCCATATCAAGGAGCACCGCTGCTCAGGCAGGAGACATTAACTGAATTCCCTGAGATTGAGACCTCTCTCAATAAGCTTGCGGGTCAAATCACAGACGATGAGATGAGAGAAATGAATTATGAAGTCAATGTGAAGGAGAAGGATGCATTTCAGGTAGCGAAGGCCTATTTAAAAAAGAAAAAATTGCTGCAATAATCAAGGGAAAGCAGGGCTGTTTCATGCAAAGCAGCTCTGCTTTTTTAAAAGAAAAACAAAAAACATTGACATTTATTTAAAAACATCATATCCTTAATTCGAGATAAATATATTTTTTTGATCTAATATCTCGAATTCGAGATAATATAAAGACGTCAGTAAAGACATAATGAATAGGGGTTTCTTACTTCAATTAGGAGGTCATGAGAAGTGAAAAAAACAGAAGGAATTCACCATATTACAGCTATTGTAGGTCATCCTCAGGAGAACGTTGATTTTTATGCAGGTGTTTTAGGACTTCGTCTCGTGAAGAAGACCGTGAATTTTGATGATCCGGGCACATACCATTTATATTTTGGAAATGAAGGCGGCTCTCCAGGGACAATTATTACGTTTTTCCCTTGGCCAGGTGCACAAAAAGGTCAAATTGGTGCAGGACAAGTGGGCGTGACGACATATGTTGTACCGACAGGCGCTTTCTCTTTCTGGAAAGATCGTCTTGAGCAGTTTAATGTCTCTTATGAAACGGTTGAACGTTTTGGTGAAGCTTTTCTCTCATTTGAAGATCCACACGGCTTATTGATTGAGCTGGTAGAGCGTGCGGAAGGAAAACAAAACGAGTGGACCTTTAATGGTGTCACACCAGATGTAGCCATTAAAGGATTTGGCGGAGCTGTTTTATTAACTTCGCAGCCGGAGCAAACGATGCAGCTGCTAGAGCAAACGATGGGACTTGAACGAGTCGGAGCAGAAGGAGACTATGTGAGATTCCGTTCGTTTGGTGAAATAGGTAATGTCATTGATGTGAACATCACACCTGTTCCACGAGGACGTATGGGTGTTGGAGTCGTGCACCATATTGCATGGAGAGCAACAGATGATCATGATCAATTAGATTGGCAAAGACATATTGCACAAAGCGGGTATCAAGTGACACCTGTGCAAGATCGAAATTATTTTAATGCTATTTATTTTAGAGAGCTTGGCGGCATATTATTTGAGATCGCTACTGATCCTCCAGGATTTGCACACGATGAATCAGTGGAAACAATGGGTGAAGCATTGAAACTGCCACCGCAATATGAGGCGCAGCGCCGTCAGATTGAACAAATTGTGTTTCCAATTGAAGTGAGAGAAGTTAAAGGGAAAGGAGATTCATGATGAAGCATCTTTTTCGAAAAGGAAAGAATGAACAAAGACCTGTCCTGTTATTACTGCATGGAACTGGCGGGACGGAAGAAGATTTATTGCCGCTTGCACAGATAGTAGACCCTGACGCATCTGTTCTTAGTGTGAGAGGGAATGTATTAGAAAACGGCATGCCGCGTTTTTTCAGACGTTTGGCAGAGGGTGTATTTGATGAACAGGATTTGATTGAGCGTACTGAGGAACTATATACATTTATCGGCGAAGCAGCTGATGAATATGGATTTGATCGTCACAATGTGGTAGCTATCGGATATTCCAATGGGGCAAACATTGCTGGAAGCTTGTTATTCCATTATGGGGATGCCCTAAAAGGCGCCATCCTGCATCATCCAATGGTTCCAAGACGCGGAGTTTCATTGCCTTCATTAGCAGGGAAACAAGTCTTTATAGCAGCAGGTGAAAATGACCCAATGTGCCGTCCAGAGGAATCACAGGAGCTGGAGCAATTGCTGCAGGGTGCAGGTGCATCGGTTACACTTCATTGGGAAAATCGCGGACATCAGCTAACGAGAGAAGAAGTCGATGCTGCGGCTTTATGGTATCGTCGTCAATTTTAAATAAGGTGGGGAATACAGGTGGGATTTTTACAGAAGCTTTTTGGGCAAAACAAACAAAAGGAGATGGAACAAATGGAAAACGTAAAATTAGCGATTATTTATTATAGTTCAACAGGTACAAACTATCAGATGGCGAAATGGGCTGAAGCTGGAGCAAAAGAAGCTGGCGCAGAGGTCAAAGTATTAAAGGTTGCTGAATTGGCACCAGAAGCAGTTGTCGCTTCAAATCCAGCATGGAAAGCACATTTAGACGAAACAAAGGATGTGCCAGAGGTTCAATTAAGTGATTTAGAGTGGGCAGATGCCATCATCTTTAGCATGCCGACACGTTTCGGTAACCTGCCAGCTCAAATGAAGCAGTTCTTAGATACAACAGGCGGCTTGTGGTTCCAAGGTAAATTGGCAAACAAAGCAGTCAGCGCGATGACTTCAGCTCAAAACGCAAATGGCGGACAGGAGCAGACGGTTCTCAGCCTATATACGACGATGTTCCACTGGGGAGCCATTATTGCCGCTCCTGGATACACAGATGATTCCTTATACGGTGCAGGGGGCAACCCTTATGGCGTAAGTGTCACTGTTGACCAAAATGGAAAAATCCAAGAGGATGCAGAAGCAGCTGTGAAACATCAGGCAAAACGTACAGTCAATGTAGCAGAATGGATCAAAAAAGGTCAAAACGCTTAATAGATGTAAACAAAAAGAATGCAGCCTCGCCGCTGCATTCTTTTTTTCATTAATAAGGATCTGATGGTGTGCTGTTGTTGATGGCATCGTCCACGGCTTCGGCAGCGCCTGTAGAGCCGATAGGTCCGCTTGGCTGCTCTTGTTTAAAGGCTTTTAAGCCGTCAGCGACACGCTTTCCGTAATCAGGGTCTGCTTTTGTAAAGTTTTCGATCATTTGGTCTTGAATGTCCTTTTGACATGTCGCAAGGGTATTGACTAAGTTCTTAATCAGTTCCTCACGCTCCCAATCATTAAAACGGCGATACGTTTCTCCTGCTTGTCCAAAGTTGTTTGGGCGGTCAATGGCTTCTCGTTTGACTTCACCCTCTACAAAAGGCGTATGATCCTTTCCATCCTGTTTGGCTTCTTTTAATCCTCCGAGGATCGACGGTTCATAATTCACATGGGGATTTTGCCCTTTGCCTTGATCGACATGGTATTCCATTTGTCCATCTCTTTGATTGGTGGCGACATGCTTTTTCGGTGCATTGATCGGCAGCTGTAAATAGTTTGGCCCTACACGATATCGCTGCGTGTCAGAGTAGGAGAAGGTGCGGCCTTGTAGCAATTTATCATCTGAGAAGTCCAAGCCGTCTACGAGTACACCAGTACCAAAGGCAACCTGTTCGACTTCTGCGAAATAGTTTTCTGGATTTTTGTTTAATACCATCCGTCCGATTGGTTTCCATGGATAGTCATCCTTGTACCAAAGCTTTGTCGGGTCTAGCGGGTCAAAATCGAGGTGAGGGTGGGCATCATCTTCCATGATCTGTGCATATACCTCCCATTCAGGATAATCTCCTTGCTCAATCGCTTCATATAAATCCTGTGTGGCATGATTAAAATTTTCTCCCTGAATCGCTTGTGCCTGTTCTTGGGTCAGGTTGCGAATGCCTTGTTTCGGTTCAAAATGATATTTAACCAGCACGGCTTTTCCTTCATGGTTGACCCATTTGTACGCATGGACACCTGAGCCTTGCATGTGCCGGTATGTAGCTGGGATGCCCCATGGTGAAAAGAGAAATGTCACCATATGCGTCGCTTCAGGTGATTGTGAGACAAAATCAAAAATACGCTCGCCGTCCTGACGATTGGTGACAGGATCTGGCTTAAAGGCATGAACCAAATCAGGGAACTTTAAAGCATCTCGGATAAAGAAAATCTTCAGGTTGTTCCCCACGAGATCCCAGTTGCCTTCCTCTGTATAAAATTTAATCGCAAACCCTCTCGGATCGCGTAATGTTTCTGGCGAATGACCGCCGTGAATCACAGAAGAAAAACGAACGAAAACAGGCGTCTTTTTCCCTTTTTCCTGAAATAATTTCGCTCTCGTATAGGTGGAGATGGGTTCATCACCAAATGTGCCGTAGGCTTCAAAATAACCGTGAGCTCCAGCACCGCGTGCATGAACGACACGTTCAGGGATGCGTTCACGATCAAAATGGCTGATTTTCTCTAGGAAATCGTAGTTTTCAAGCGTAGTGGGTCCTCTATTCCCAACAGTTCTCATATTTTGATTGTCTGTTACGGGATGACCTTGCCGATTCGTTAACGTTTCTTCTGACTCTGAAGATGGTTTAGGCTGTTGATCTTCTTTCAATTCGAATCCCTCCTTCAATATCTCCCTAACAATATGGTCATGTTGCTCCCTATTTCATACAAGGATTGATATAATGATTGAAAACTTTCACGAGGAGCAAACCAGATGATTCGATTACACTGCCTTCACGCCCATCCATCCAATCAGTCATATATAGAAGATGTTTTTGGTGATACAGATGTTGATTTGCATCACACAGTCGATTCATCATTTATAGAACGCGCCACTCAAGATCCTGCATTTGATCAATACAAGCAGCAAACGTATGCTATCAACAGATTAAAGCAAGAAAGTGAAGCCGATCTCATTCTGCTCACGTGTACACAATACATTGCTGCTCTAGGTGATCAGCAGCACCATTTCAAACAACCGATTGTTCCGATCGATGAACCGTTATTTGAGATGATTTGTGAGAAACAAGGGCCTCTTCAACTGGTGTTTTCCAACCCAGATACAGTGGAAGGGACAATGCAGCGGCTTGAATCATATGCCACAGAGCGGGGCAAACAGGTTGAAGTGGAATTGGTTGTGATGGAGGATGCCTTTCATCTCTGTCTAAACGGTGATATGCAAGCCTATGATGAACAAATCAAGGAGCAGCTGAGAAGATGTATGAAGCAAAAAGGGAAAGACATTTGTGTGATGCAGCTTTCGATGGTTCATGCGGCACAGCAGATGGAGCAGGAGACAGGCGTTCCTATCATTCATCCGCTTTCTTCACTAAAACAGTTTGTTCATCAAACACTATCCGCTTGGAAAGAGTGAACCCATCAGGTTCGCTCTTTTTGTATAGGAACGTAAATGCGATGACATGTTAAAAAAATAACCGAGCGCAAACTATTTTCAAAAGGTGCGCGTCTATCCAATGTAAGAAATAACAGATGCGCATTTAAGATAAAGGAGCTCTTTGTAAAATGAAGAAACGAAAAATAGACGATCAATTTGCGGATTACGTCATGGAACATAAACACAGTTTTTATCGGTTGTCCTATAGTTATGTCAAAAACCCAGAAGATGCTATGGATGTTGTTCAGGAGGCCATTCATAAAGCACTCAAATCTGTTCACCGATTAGAGGATGCGAGCAAAATGCATAGCTGGTTTTATAAAATCGTGGTGAACGCTGCCCTAGACTTTTTACGAAAGAAGAAACGGGTGCAGGTGACAGATGATGATACGCTTGAATTCTTATCTCAGGGCGAATCAGATGTATACGAAGATCAAGACGTCAAACGGGCTATAGAGGATTTGCCTGAGATGTATCGGGTCATCATTATTTTGAGATTCTTTGAAGATTTAAAACTAGAGGACATCGCCCAGATTCTCGATGAAAATGAAAACACCATTAAAACAAGACTATATAAGGCGCTGCGGCTTTTAAAAGTAGAATTATCACAGGAGGAAATATAAATGGATAAGTATTTGGAACATTTAAAAGATGAATATTTAGAAATCCCTATTCCACCGGAATATGATGCGATGGTTGAACGAACGTTAAAAAGAAAAAATAAAAAACCTCATTTTCAGCAATGGACAATAGGACTTGTTGCGGCGGCAGCTCTTTTTGTCACAACGGTTAACGTCAGTCCACAGGCAGCAAGA
The DNA here is from genome assembly GCF_038593295.1 of Bacillus sp. FSL R5-0512. Lineage (NCBI taxonomy): Bacteria > Bacillati > Bacillota > Bacilli > Caryophanales > Bacillaceae > Bacillus > Bacillus sp. FSL R5-0512. The sequence continues at coordinate 3,657,936 of NZ_CP151982.1, read as the reverse complement.
GCGATTTCAGAGGTGCCTGTCATTGGCGAGCTGGTGAAAGTCGTAACGTTTACAGAATTTAAAAAGAGTGATCAAGGAACGAATATTGATCTTAAAACACCACACGTTTCAGGACTTGGGGACGGAACATTACAAGACAGCCTGAATCAAAAATATTTAGCTGAAAACAAAAAGCTGTATCAAGATTTTGAAAAGGAAACAAAGGGTTATAAAAATGGTCATTTAAGTGTTGAGAGCGGTTATGAAGTGAGAACGAACAATGATCAAATCCTTTCACTAGGCCGATACAAGGTGACGACTCAGGCTTCTGCGGCAGAGGAAATGACATATGATACGGTTGATAAGAAAAACCATGTCCTCATTACATTACCAAGCCTGTTTAAAAATAATCGTTATATTGATGTGATTAGTGAAAACATTAAAGAACAAATGAAGAAACAGATGAAAGAGGATTCAAACAAAATGTATTGGATTGGCAAGCAAGATATGGCGGAACCATTTAAGAAAATTAAGCCGGATCAAAACTTCTATATCAATTCAAAAGGGAAGCTTGTGATTTCCTTTAATGAATATGATGTGGCGCCTGGCTACATGGGTGTTGTTGAATTCACGATTCCAACAAGCGTGCTAAAGGATATTCTCGTTAGTGATACGTACATTCATTAAAAAGAAGACAGACAAAAAAGACTGCTGAACAATTCAGCAGTCTTGTCGTGTTTTATTAAGAAAGTGCGTCTGTCAGTGCAGGTACGACTTGTTTCTTTCTTGATACAACACCTTTTAGTAAAGCTGTGTTGTTTTCAAGCGTGACGTTAAATGCTTTTTCTACTTTTGCTGCTTCAGCACCGAGTGCAAGAGCAAGGGAGTCATTTTCTAAAATGTCTGTGATGACTAAAACAAATAGATCAAGACCTTTTGCTGCAATGACTTCATTGATTTTCGCTTCAATGTCAGCCTGTCTTGCTGTCACTTCAGCAATATCTACTGTATTGACTTGTGCAATTTCGACTTTGCTTTTGCCTAGTGCGAATTCTTTTGCATCAAGTGTAATTAATTCTTGAACCGTTTTTTGGCTTAGATCAGCGCCTGCTTTGAGCATATCTAGGCCGTAAACTTCTGGATCTACCCCTGCGATTTTTGCAAGCTCATGCGCAGCATCAATGTCTTGCTGTGTGCATGTTGGGGATTTGAATAATAAGGAATCAGAAATGATCGCAGATAAAAGCAAACCAGCGATTTCTTTTTCAATCGTCACTTGGTTTTCTTTATACATTTTGTTTAAGATCGTTGCTGTACAGCCTACAGGCTCTGCACGATAGTAAAGAGGTTCACTTGTTTCAAAGTTGGCAATACGGTGGTGGTCAATGACCTCAGTTACTTGTACTTGATCAATATCACTTACACTTTGCTGGAATTCGTTATGATCGACAAGAATGACTTGCTTTGTTTCGTTTGCAGCCGTTTCAATGAAACGAGGTGCTTCTTGTTTAAAGAAATCTAATGCGTATTGTGTTTCTCCATTAATTTCTCCAAGTCTGACGGCTTCTGCCTGAACGCCGATTTTGTTTTTCAGATCAGCGTAAGCAATAGCAGAGCAAATCGTGTCTGTGTCAGGATTTTTGTGTCCGAATACGAGTGTTTTTCCCATGTGAATTCTCCTTCTTACATTTATTGATGATGTTTCTATTCTAACAGCTTTTGACCTTGAATTCAGGGTTTATAGCTAAGAATAATCTAAAAAATTGTAACATGCTGTTTGAAAACTTGCATGCGCCATTCCATATCGGTGTTCCACGTGAAACGCTCCCAGGACAGCCTGTATTTTACTTGAGATTTACCGCTATGGTAAAATAAAGGTTGGAGCAAGACATGATGGAGCTGACATCATACGTATACATAGAAGTACACATTGAGCAAGATATAGACAAAAGGATTGGATAGAGGTGAAGGTGTGAAACAAACAAAAGCGTTAGTAGAGGGCGCAATCATGATCAGTATTTTCGCAGTCATGACGTTGTTTTATCTGTATGTGCCGCTATTATCCATTATTTTCTTTCTAGCTGCTCCGATTCCGATCATCCTCTATACAATTAGACACGGCTTGAAAAAAGGAATTGCTGCTGGCGCTATTGGCATAGTGATCAGCTTTTTAATTGGGTCTATAAATGGTCTTATGACTGCACCAATATTGATTGCTGCCGGATTAGGCATGGGTGTTTTCTACAGCAGAAGGCAGCCTGGGAATGCCATCATTACAGGTGCGCTAATTTATTTATTCAGTATTCTCATTTCCTTTGTTGTCAGTGTTCAGCTCTTTCAAATCGATATCATGAATATTGCGAAAGAGTCGATTGAGCAAATGATGCCGATGGTAGAGAGTACTTTAAAGCAATCCGGCGTGTCTGAGAAGGACATTGCGAAGCAGCTGAAGCAGTTCAGAGAGTTGCAGGATACGGCATTAAGTGCTTTACCTGTAGCGTTATTGATTTTGGTCACGCTGCTGGCTTTTGTGAATCATTGGTTCATGCGGCCTTTGCTCAAACGGTTTGTTTCAGACATGCCGTCCTTGAAGAAATTTAAGGATATGCGGCTGCCAAAAAGCATGGTATGGTATTATTTACTCACATTGCTTTTGATGCTGATTCAGACGGAAAAAGGCAGCTTTTTATGGCTCGTTCAATCGAGTGCGTTTAAAATTTTATTTATACTGGTGCTTATTCAGGGATTTTCTTTTCTCTTCTATTATTGCCACGAAAAAAATATCTCAAAAGCGGTACCCATTTTCGCTGTTGTGTTAACGGTTTTCTTTCCGCCGATCGGTGTGATTGTGCGAATTATAGGGATTGCTGACATAGGCTTTGATTTAAGAGAAAAAGTAAAAAACAAATAATTCACTCTGAATGTTGAGGAGTTGATATCAGTGCCAAGCTTCTATAGAAAACCTGTCATCAAGTATCCGATCTTCGCGTTAATTGTTCTTGCGGTGGTCACAGTCCTCCTCAACCTTTATTTCAATTGGATCATAGGAGCAGTTGGTCTTTTCGTCCTTGCAGGTGTGCTCTACTTCTTAAAGTGGGCAGATACGCAAGTGCAGAAAGAGATTGATTCATATATTTCAACATTATCCTATCGAGTCAAAAAGGTTGGAGAAGAAGCATTAATGGAGATGCCAATTGGTATTATGCTGTTTAATGATCAGTATTATATCGAATGGACGAATCCATTTCTCGCTTCATGCTTTCATGAAAGCACACTTGTCGGCAGATCCTTGTACGATACATTCGAGTCCATTGTGCCTCTTATTAAACAAGAGGTCGAGACCGAAAATGTGACGCTGAATGACCGGAAATTCAAAGTCATTATTAAACGGTCAGAGCGCCTTTTATATTTCTTTGATGTCACGGAACAAGTGCAGATTGAACGACAGTACGAAAATGAACGAACGGTGTTATCTTATATCTTTTTAGACAACTACGACGATGTCACGCAGGGACTTGATGATCAAGTGCGCAGCGCGATTAATAGTGAAGTGACGTCTTTGCTCAACAATTGGGCACAAGAATATGGTATTTTCCTGAAGAGAATTTCGTCTGAACGATTTATGGCGGTTCTAAATGAGAGTATTTTAGCTGAGCTTGAAGCGTCGAAATTCTCCATTTTAGACGAGGTCCGTGAGAAAACAGGGGCACATAGTGCGACGCTTACTCTGAGTATCGGGATCGGTGCGTCCGTTCCTTCCTTGAAAGAGCTTGGAGCACTTGCGCAGTCGAGTCTTGACCTTGCCCTCGGACGAGGCGGGGATCAGGTCGCCATTAAACAGCCGAATGGAAAAGTGAAATTCTACGGTGGAAAAACGAATCCAATGGAGAAACGGACACGCGTACGCGCACGGGTCATTTCTCATGCTTTAAAAGAAATTGTATCTGAAAGCGGTAATGTCATGATCATGGGGCATAAGTTCCCAGACATGGACTCGATCGGTGCATCCATTGGGATTTTAAAGGTTGCCCAGGCCAATGGAAAAGAAGGTTATATTGTCATTGATGCCAACCAGATTGGCGACAGTGTTCAACGATTAATTAGTGAAATTAAGAATTATGAAGAGCTTTGGTCACGTTTTATCACACCAGAGGAAGCAATGGAGCTTGCAAAGGATGACACATTGCTTGTCGTCGTAGACACACATAAACCGTCTCTCGTCATGGAGGAACGGCTGCTGAATAAGATTGAAAATGTCGTGGTCATTGACCATCATAGACGCGGCGAGGAATTTATCCGTGATCCTTTACTTGTTTATATGGAGCCGTATGCTTCATCTACAGCAGAGCTTGTGACAGAGCTTTTAGAGTATCAGCCGAAGAAATTACGGATTAACATGATTGAGGCGACTGCGCTTCTGGCTGGGATCATCGTTGATACGAAGAGTTTCTCCCTGAGAACGGGGTCAAGAACGTTCGATGCAGCATCCTACCTTCGTGCAAAGGGAGCAGATCCTGTCCTTGTGCAAAAGTTCTTAAAAGAAACCGTCGATCATTACATCAAACGAGCAAAACTCATTCAGCATACAGAACTGTATCAAAATCAGGTGGCCATTGCTTCATTACCATCTGATAGGTCGGAGTATTATGATCAAATTACGATTGCCCAGACAGCGGATTCCCTGTTGTCAATGAGTGAGGTAGAAGCGTCATTTGCTGTCGCTAGACGAGATGACGACACAGTATGTATTAGTGCCAGATCATTAGGGGATATCAACGTTCAAATTATTATGGAAGCATTAGACGGCGGCGGTCATTTGACTAACGCTGCTACCCAGATTTATGGTATAACCATTGAAGAAGCGGTAGGGAAATTAAAGGCTGCCATTGACGAATATTTCGAAGGAGGGGTTCAAAGATGAAAGTCATCTTTCTAAAAGACGTAAAAGGCAAAGGGAAAAAAGGCGAAGTCAAGAATGTAGCTGACGGATACGCGCACAACTTTCTCATCAAACAAGGGTTAGCTGTTGAAGCAACTCCAACGAACCTAAGCGCATTGGAAGGGCAGAAAAACAAAGAGAAAAAGAATGCCATCCAAGAGCTTGAACAAGCAAAACAATTAAAAGAAACACTTGAGGCGTTAACAGTGGAACTCACTGCAAAATCAGGTGAAGGCGGCCGTTTGTTTGGCTCGATTACAAGCAAACAAATCGCTGATAAATTGCAAAAAGATCATCAAATTAAACTCGATAAGCGTAAAATCGAGCTGAATGACGCCATCCGTGCATTAGGTTACACAAATGTACCGGTGAAGCTTCATCCAGAGGTACAAGCAACGTTAAAGGTACATGTGACAGAGCAGGCATAAGTAGAAAAGAACCCGTCTCACGAGGAGGCGGGTTCTTTTTTTATGAAGGATCTGAAATATAGACACTGCGTCCAGCACGCATACCGGATAAAAACATGAAAAATAGGATGATGATAAAGATGATAATCGCTGGTGTCCATGTATGTGTGGAATCAAAAAGGATACCAATCATGAACGGCCCAACAGCAGCTAATAAATAACCGAGAGACTGCGCCATTCCAGAGAGGGCAGCTGCTTGTTCCATATTGGTTGTACGTAAACCGATAAATGTGAGGGCAAGACTGATACTGGCCCCTTGTCCAATGCCGATCAATAGAACAGAGATGACAAGGATAGGCGTCGATCCTCCGAGAAGAAGTCCAATCATGCCGAGTAAATACACAAGGACAAGGCCGACGACAAGCGGTCTTTGCGTTTTTAATTTTTCTGCAAAAACGGGCGTTAAGAAGGTGGATGGCAGCCCAACAAACTGCATAATGGACAGCATCCAGCCAGCTGTCGACAGGTTCATTCCATGGGATGTTAAGATATCAGGAAACCATGCGATGCTGCTATAGAAAAGGAATGACTGCAACCCCATAAAAAAGGTCACCTGCCATGCAACACGTGAACGCCATATTGGCTGCTCTGTAAGAGAAATACTTTTGACGGCCGCTGTATTCTGATGAAGAAGCTGCGGCGCCCAAACCATCATGGCGAGAAGGGCAAGTCCAGCCCATACAAGGAATGATGTATTCCAGCCGCCAGGCATCGTATGACTGAGCGGAACACTGACACCTGATGCAAGTGCAGCGAAGACGGACATTGAAGTCGTATATACACTTGTCATCAAGCCTGCATGTCCAGGAAATTTATGCTTCACAAGCCCCGGTAAGAGCACATTACAAATCGCAATTCCAACGCCGACCAGCGCTGTTCCAATCATTAAGAAGGTGATGGAGCCAAACGAGCGAATCACAATCCCAAAGAGAAGGACGGCAAGTCCAAGCCAGAGGGTTCGTTCATTGCCAAGTCGTTTTCCGATTTTAGGGGCAATTGGAGAAAGCAATGCGAATGAGAGCAGTGGTAATGTTGTAAGAAAACCCGCCAGTCCATTTGAAAGCTGTAAATCGGAACGAATCGCGCCGATAACAGGGCCAACGGATGTAATGGCAGGCCGAAGATTAAATGCAATAAGCAAAATCCCAGCAATCAGCAGGATGGTTTGTCCTGTACTGCGAGGATGTAATGTTGATTTTTCTAGTTGTTGTTCCATGAATGTAAACTCCTTTATTTCTTTAAGAAGAACGATCTTTCTTCTGTTCAAGCTCCGCTAATTTAGCTAATAAGATATGCTGCGGCATATGCATGATTTGTTCTAACGGTACATTGAGTGATGCAGCAAGCTTTTGTGCGGTATCGGCTGAGATTTGTAAAGGTCTCATGCGCAAATCCCTCCTCTTTCAATCTATACGTTCCAATATATCATATCGGCTTTGTGCCATGCTGATAAAAAATTAGCGTTCTCTTTGATAAAACCACTTTAGGGCCGATAAGAAATTTTTTTGAAATTGTTTCAGATGATGGCCCTCCCCTTGTTCGATGTGATATTGCAGCTGCCTTTCTTGCATCCCTTTCTGTAATAAAAGGTCATGTAGTTGTTTGTTGAATAAAGGCATGTGCTGTTGAGCAGATGTTTTGCCTTTCCCTTCTTCACTGCCTACAGACAAATAAATAAAGTGATCCACACACTGAATGCTTTGTTGTTTAGCAAACGGTAGAAAATCTTGATACCAAAATGACCCGGAGATCGATGCGATGTTTTTAAAAAGATCAGGGTGCATGAATAAAGTATAAATAGCAAACAGCCCGCCTAATGAAGCACCTACGTGGCTATGTTCATGACAGGTCTCTTGAACTGGATATTCTCTTTTGATATATGGGAGTAAGTCATTCGCTAAAAATGACACATACGTCTGTGCCTCACCTTTAAAGTCAGGAAACCCAGATCGCAGTGATGACGCCTTCCATGGTGTATATTCGTCAAGTCGATTGAATGGGTGTATGCCGACAATGATGATTGGTGAGATGGTTTTGGTTTCGATCATTCTTTCGATCTCTAGCAGGTGTGTTCTAAACAAAGAAGAGCCATCTTGTACAAAGACAGCTGGAACATCAATAGAGGTGTCCTGTGGAAGGTAAATATCAAGCTGACGCCCATTAAACTCTTCATATAGAAACGTTCCGTTCATGTGTATCCTCTCCTAAAGGTTTTCAACTGCGTTGAAAAGAAGACAAAGGGCTAAACAATTTAGCCCTTTGTCAAAAATCTGATCACGCATCTGTTTAGTTGTTTTGATCTAACCATTTGACAGCCTTATCAAGGAAGGTTGTTTTGCTTAGTGCTGTTCCTCCTTGAAGCATAGGATCAACGGCATTTTCATTGATGTGCCCATTTTTCACAGCTTTTAGGCTTGTCCAAATTTTATTTTTCTCTAAGTCCTTCAATGCATTTGGATTCGAGGAGTTTTCCTCTTTAGAGAACTGAACAAAAATATAGTCAGGATTGAGTTCGCCTAGGCGCTCCAATGAAATCAATGCTTGTGCTTTGGCTTTTTTGATATCACTTGGTGCTGTAAATCCTAAGTCCCCATATAAGGTCGAGTTGAAGTATACGTCTTCAGGGTAAACGTACAGGTCGCCCTGTCTAATGCGCAAAATGACAGCTGTTTTGTTGCTGCTTTTGTCTTTCAAGGTTTCTTTCGCTTGTTTGAGATCTTTCTGATAATCAGAAATGATGTTTTTCGCTTCTTTACTTTTTCCAGTCAGTTCACCGAGTAATAATAGATTGCTTTCCCAGTCAGAAGAGACATGGGATACTGGGATCGTCGTTTGGACTTTATCCAATTTTTTAATTGTTGCAGGCGGGAACTTGGTTGATCCGAGTATCACATCTGGTTTTAGTTTTAGGATTTTTTCCAGGTTCGGTTCTGTTTTTTCACCGATACCTTCTGTTTTCGCTGTAATGTCTTTAAATAATTCAGGGAATGTGCCGCCTACAGTAGAAGCACCAATAGGCTCGATACCAAGTAATTTTGCATCTTCCATTGATTCAAGGCTTCCAGCAATGACAATTCGTTTCACTGGTGTTTTGAGTTTGTACGTTTGATCTAAGTAGTTGATATTTGTTTCTGCTGTTTCAGCTGACTTGCTTTTGGTCGTGTTTGAAGCAGGTTTATTTTCTGCAGCACCACAGGCTGCTGCGGTGATCGTCATGATACAAAGGATAAGCAATGCGAACCATTTTTTCATTTGTTTTCTCCTTTAACTGATAATTGTTCTCAATTAAAAATTGTAGTAGTCTTTTGTCCTTTTATCCATAGACAATGATCTGTCAAATGATGGACTTTTTACGGAAAAAAAGATAAAAGGTCCTGAATGACTCGTTGATGACTGGCTGCTGTGTATTCACGCCAAGGGTCAGAAGTGAGCGGATAGACGGCTTGCTGCGTCACAGCCTTGAGATTTTGCCAAGACTCCTGCTGTTTTAATTTTTGATAAAAAGCAATGGTTTTTGGCTCCTTATGCAGGAAGAGGAAGATGGCGTCTGGATCTAGCTGTTGTATAGAGCGAATGCTGATTTTCTTTTCTATTAGCTGGCCGTCATTCTGAAAAGCTGGCAGAAGGCCAATATCTTGAAAAATTACTTCTGACATGGTGCGATTCACAGACAAATAGAGCTGATCTTGAAAGATACGAAGAGGCAGGACGGTTTTTGGTGGATGATCAAAAAGGCATGCCTTTTTCGCTTGATTGACGAGTTCCTCGTAATGAATCAGCCATTCTTCTGCTTCGTTCGCTTCATTTAGGAACATAGCTGTTTGTTTGAATTGAGTGCGCCAATCTAATTGTGTGAATGGAACAAAGTGAACAGGACAGATGGTTTTTAACACTTGTTTTTCTTCCTCTGTCACATGATCATTGGCAATGATCAGCTCAGGTTTTGTTTCTTTTAATAGCTGTAAATTGGCTTCAGCGTGCTCGTTGATCCGATGTGCACTCAGGTGAATCGGAATTTCTTCTGCATGATGCTCAAAATCATGTGCTGTCCACTTAGGGTGAAGAGGGGCAGCATATGGGATGATATGAATGGGTGTGAGCTGGCCGAGTATGGAATGGCCATAGGCTGCAATTTTCCGCTGACGGCTTTTCATATAAGTAGAAGGGGTCATGCCCGTTTTTTTCTTAAAGATGCGGCTGAAGTAATACGGATCTTGATAGCCGATTTCCAGTGCAATGTCTTTGAGCTTTACGTTGCCTTTTGCGATTAATTGTTTGGCTCTAGCCATCCTTTTCTTGGTGATATAATAAGTGACACTCACATCAAAATGCTTTTTAAATAGCTCGCTGTAATGATTGGCGCTGATGCCAGCCATATGAGATAGACTTGTCAGGCTGAGGGGTTCTTCGGAATGTTGATCGATATATTGTTTTGTTTTGAAAAGGGCATGTGCCGTGTCACAAATATCTTCTTTATGCAGTGTGAAAAGCTGCATAATGAGCTCCTGAAAAAGAGTTTGGCTTCTAAAAAAGCTAATGGATTCAGGTCTTTGCCATTCCTCTGTCATATCGGACAATAAAGAATGAATATGTTCAATCGAGCTAATATCGATAAATTGCCATTTATTCAGTAAAGAACGGGCATGTTCCGTTGATACTTCTCCTATGTTTTGATTTTGCAGCGTGTAGAGCTGAAAGCGAAACAGATAGAGCTCGTGTTTTTGATAAGGCTCTGTTTTTAACATAAATGTTTCCCCAGGCATGATTGTATAGAGTGTCAGATGTTTCAATCGCCATTTTTGATCGTTCAATGTGAGTAAACCGCTGCCGCTTATGCTGAAGAGGAGGCAGAATGTATCTGATAGCTGCTGCTCTGTATGTGGAAGCTCTGCATTATTTATTTTTTCAGTATATGTTAATCGGTAGATGAATTGTTCGGCATTTGCCAATGTACGTAATTGATTGTTGTTTCCCATAAAACCACCTGATCTCTTATTGATTGATAAACATTCTCAATTAAATTGTAGCAGAAAGAGCTGAAAGATGGTGATGTTTATTCTGTCAAAAAAGCACCCTGATGGAGATCAGGGTGCGGTGATTTATTCCGTTTTTCCATGTGCTAGCGCAGGTTCTTTTGTTAAGCTTAATGGCCGCAAGTCCTGCCAGTGTGTCTGGATATAATCGATGCAGGCATTTCTAGTGTCTTCCCCAAAGACCTTTTCCCATCCATCTGGCACTGGTGCAAATGATGGCCAAAGTGAATGCTGTCCTTGTTCATTGACCAGCACAAGAAATACACCGTCTTCACGATCAAAGGGATTTGTCATTTGTCATCTCTCCTTTATTCTTAGTGCTTTTGTTTGACCCGATGCAGTGCGTTGTCTAAGATGACACCAATTTCTGCTAGGGGTTTAGGCTGGCACATGTCTTTGTGCCGGCAATGAATGTCGTGCTGTTCGATTGTTCCGTTGATATAAGGTGCCCATGCTTCGGGATCAATTGGTGTAAACCAATCTGGGATAATGGTAGATCTAAAGAATAATATGTCCCCCTGATAAGTTTTTGGCTGATATTCTCCGAGCAATCGAACTGAATTCACATAGGTTTCTTTTAGATTTCTAATGGCATCTTCATTTAAGCTAGCTAGTGCACTGCCATCTTTTTTCAAGATGTCGATGGCACTTTTCATTGTGAGCGGTTCACCTGTTAAGGTATCTGGATCATAACCGCCGAGCGCAAGAAGAGCGATTAGTGCTTCTTCTTCATCAGGTGCTGCTTTAATCGGTAAGAAATGGTTCGGATAGGCATCCAGCATCGCAACGAGTGCGATTTCTTCACCTTGCTGCTGGAGCTGTGTAGCCATAGCCTGAACAACGTTTCCGCCTAATGACCAGCCAAGAAGATGATAAGGGCCTTTTGGCTGAATCGTTTGGATGTGCTTGATGTAATCCGCAGCCATATCATCTAGTGTGTGCGGGTAGTCATCTTTTCTTGCGATTCCTCGAGCCTGTAATCCATAAATAGGGATGTCTTTTTCTAATGTATTCAAGAGACCTGCATAGCACCAGCTAAGACCACCTGCTGGATGAACACAGAAGAGTGGATATCTTTCTCCATTTGTTCGCAGCGGCAGCAGGATTTCTAGTGCGTTTTCATCGCTTCCTGTTTCTAGTTTCTCTGCCAAACTTGCCACATTTGGTGCTTCAAACAATGTTCCAATGCTTAGTTTGACACCAAGTGCATCACGAATGCGGCTGATTAAACGAACTGCAAGCAGTGAGTGTCCGCCAATGTCAAAAAAGCGATCGTCTATGCTGATTTTAGGCAAATCAAGCACCTCTTCAAAGAGATGACATAGGATTTCCTCTTTCGGATTTCTAGGGCCGCGGCCATCTGCTTGCTGCATATGCAATTGAGGTGCTGGCAGTGATTTTTGATCAAGCTTCCCGTTTGCTGTAAGCGGCATGGCGTCAATCTGTACATATGCCGCGGGCACCATGTAATCAGGAAGACTGGCTGCTGCAAAATGACGAAGGGTCTCTGTATCGAAACGGTTTTCTTCAGTTGGGACGATATAGGCGACTAGGCGTTTGTCGCCAGGCTGATCCTCTCGCATCATGACGGCAACTTGTGCAACTGCATCGTGGCGTGCCAGAACGGCTTCGATTTCTCCAAGTTCAATGCGGAAGCCGCGTATTTTAATTTGATGATCAGCTCTGCCAATGTAATCAAGAGCCCCTTCTTCTGTCCAGCGCGCAAGGTCACCTGTGCGATACATCCTTGTGCCAGGTGCGCCATAAGGATTGGCAGGGAATCGATCTGATGTCAGGTCAGGTCTGCCTAGATAACCTCTTGCAAGGCCAGCTCCAGCTACATACATTTCACCTGTCGTTCCAGGGGGAACAGGCTGCAGATATTCATCTAGAACGTAAACGTGTAAATCAGGAATCGGTTCGCCTATTAAACTGCTGGAGTTCTTTGTGATCATATCTCGATTGAGTTCATTGTACGTAACGTGTACGGTAGTTTCTGTAATGCCGTACATGTTAATGAGCTTTGGCTTACAGTCTGAGTGACGGCTGTACCAATCTTCTAATCTGCTAAGCTCTAATGCTTCACCGCCAAAGATGACATAGCGGAGTGATAATGTTTGGCCTAGTGTTTGTTGTTCCTTGTCTATCTGCATGAGCTGATAGAAGGCAGAAGGTGTTTGATTAAGTACAGTCACGCCTTCCTCAACTAGAAGCTGCAGCATCTCTTCTGGGGAGCGAGAGATGGTATGAGGTACAATGACAAGCCGGCCGCCATATAAAAGTGGTCCCCATATTTCCCATACTGAAAAGTCAAAGGCATATGAATGGAACATTGTCCAAACATCATCTTCATCAAAGTGGAACCAATGTTCAGTAGATGTCAGAAGACGGATGACATTTTGGTGTGGGATGACCACTCCTTTTGGTTTCCCTGTAGAACCGGATGTATAAATAATATAGGCCGGATGCAGAGAAGATAGCGGCTCAATTCTGTCTATATCAGCCGGATTGTGATTTGGCATTGTCAGCAATTGATCGCTCGTTTCCTTTTCGTCTAACAAAATCAAATCGCAATCAGCAGGGAGGTGCATTGCATCTGCTTTTGTTGTGATGCTGCAAACTGGTTTGGCATCTTGTATCATGTATGCCAGCCTGTCTGCTGGATAATCAGGATCAAGCGGAACATAGGCTGCGCCTGCTTTATGAACGGCTAATAAGCTTATGAGCATATCGATTGATCTAGGCAGGGCAAGTGCAACGAACTGTTCTGGTCCAACGCCTCTTTCTATTAATAAATGAGCAAGACGATTGGCTTTGTTGTTTAACTCACCATAGGTCAGCTGCCTCTTGCCATCCGTTACTGCGACTCGATCAGGAGATTGCTGCGCCGTTTTTTCAAATAAAGCCGAGAGACTATGTGCTTGGTCTAACTGAGCAATTGTCTTTTTGTCAGGGAGAAATGTTTGCCGCTCTTTATCTGATAAAATGTTCACTTGACCAATCGGCAGATGCGGGCGCTCAGCTACCTCTGTTAAAAAGCGCTTCATTCTGTCAGCGATTGCTCGAATGGTGCTTTGTTTAAATACATCTGTGCTGAATTCAAACAATCCTGTTAATCCCGCTGCTGACCCAGTTTCCGTTCTTTGTTCTGCCAATTCGATTGTCAGATCAAATTTAGCTGACCCTACTGGTTTCACGTAAAGATCTGAGTCAAGTTGTGTCAGCTTCATTTCTGCCTTCGGTGTATTTTGGAAGGCTAGCATGACCTGGAACAATGGATTTCTTGATCTGGACCGGGTTGGGTTTAGGATTTCAACTAGCCGTTCAAATGGCAGATCCTGATGCTCATAGGCTGCTAGGTCAACGTCTCGCACTCGCTTCAATAGCTCACTAAAGGTTGGATTACCAGCTGTATTTGTACGTAATACTAGTGTGTTCACAAACAAGCCCACAATATCGTCAAGTGCATCGTCATTCCGTCCAGCAATTGGACTGCCGATTGGGATATCTGTACCGGCCCCAAGGCGTGTCAGTAATGCTGCAAGTGATGCTTGAAGCACCATGAACAAACTCACTTGATGCTGCTTTGCAAGCTCAAGGAGGTTCTGATGTAAAGCGGGTTCAATCGTAAAGTCTATCGTCGCACCGTTGAAGCTTCCTTCCTGTGGACGCGGGAAGTCATAAGGCAGTTCAAGTTCTTCAGGCAGGTCATGTAAGGCACCTTTCCAATAGCTGAGCTGCTTGGCAAATAGACTATCCGCCTTTTCTTCACTGCCCAACAGCTTCTGCTGCCAAATAGCATAGTCAGCATATTGAACAGGTTCTGCTGGCAAGGAGATGGATTTTCCTTGTATACGGGCTTCGTAAGCAGCAGCTAAGTCTCGCGTCAATGGTGCAAGTGACCAGCCGTCACCAGCGATGTGATGCAGCAATAGAAGCAGTACGGATCGGTTTGCATCAAGCGTGAATAATTCAGCTCGAAGTGCAGGTTCTTCTTCAATCTGAAAGCTATAGCGAATGGCTTCGTTTAACTGATTCTCAATTTGTTGATCGCTTGAAGCTGTGACATGGAGTTCAGGCTGAACACTTTTCGGGTGTAAAATGACCTGTCTTGGCATGCCGTTCTTATTTGGAAAAATGGTTCTAAGGGTTTCGTGTTTTTCAGTGATATCTGCCAAAGCACCAATGAGAGCTGTTTGATCTAGTGTACCTGTCAGTTGAATGACAAGTGGAATATTGTAAGTTGGACTTGGCCCTTCAAGGCAATGAAGGAACCAGAGCCGTTTTTGGGCAAAGGATAATGGAATTTCATCTGGTTTGTCTTCAACCTGAAGCGGCGGCCGAATGTCCTTCGCTTTGTCAATGTGCTGCACAAGCTCAGCAACCCGAGGTGATTCAAAAATGGTACTCATACTTAGGTCTGCACCAAGTGTATCGCGTATACGTCTAAGCAGGCGAGCGGCGAGTAAGGAATGTCCTCCTAAGTCAAAGAAACTATCATCTATGCCAATTTGAGATAGGCCAAGGGTTTCTGCAAATAAACTACATAACATGTCTTCTTGTGGTGTTCTAGGTGTACGCTCAGAACTAACTAAAGACATATTTGGTGCTGGTAATGCTTTGCGGTCGATTTTACCGTTTGGTGTAAGTGGAAGTTCTGGCAAAACGACAACAGCAGAAGGCACCATGTAATCAGGAAGTAATGCAGCCGCAAACTGCCTGAGCTCTGAAGGGTGCAGAGAAGACCGGTCTGTCAGCACAACATACGCACAAAGCAGCTGCTGCCCAGGTTGATCCTCACGAACGATAACAGATGTATGCTTTATGGCTTGATGCTGCATCATCACTGTTTCAATTTCACCTAGTTCAATACGGAAGCCGCGGATTTTAATTTGATGATCGGCACGGCTGATATAATCAATTGAACCATCTTCACGCCATCTGGCTAAATCACCAGTACGATACATTCTCGTGCCTTTTGTGCCGAATGGATCAGCGACAAAGCGTTCAGCCGTTAAATCATATCGTCCAAGATATCCTCTGGATACTCCTTCACCTGCAATATAAAGCTCACCGATTGATCCTGCTGGGACTGGGTTTAGTCCTTCATCTAAAATGTAAATGCTCGTATTCCAAATGGGTTTACCAATTGCCGGTCCACTATTTTCTCGATGTGCTGTGACATTTTCCATCGTAGACCAGATCGTCGTTTCTGTAGGTCCGTACAAATTAGTAATGTCACATTGAAGAGATTGCAATGTGTGCAAAAGGGAGGCAGGGAGTGCTTCACCTCCAACAAGAACACGCATACCTGTGATCACATCAGGGTATTCATCTGCCAACGCATGCCACAACGTTGGCGTTGCCTGCATGATTGTGACATGATGAGAACGAATCATGTCTGAAAGCTTTGCTGGTTCTTGTATGGTTTCTTTTTTTGCCAATAAAATAGCAGCCCCATGTAAAAGCGGGAGGAACATTTCCAGCCCAGAAATATCAAAGGCAATGGTCGTTACCGCTAAAAGCTGGTCTTTTTGATCTAATAAAAATGAATCTTGCATGGACAATATAAAGTTGATCACATTTCGTTTTGTTACAACAACACCCTTTGGTTTACCTGTCGATCCTGACGTGTAGAGGATGTAAGCTGGGTGATGTGGAGAGCCCTCGCTCCAAGCCGGATTGATGTGCGGACTGTCTGCTATGTCCTGATGAACAGTTGAATCATCCAGCTGAACGATGTGCGGATGGTCCAAACCGTCTGCTGTCTCTTTGACTGTGAGCAAGCACGCTGGTTTGGCATCTTCTAGCATATAGGCGACACGATCGTTAGGATAATCAGGGTCTAGTGGCAGATATGCGGCTCCCGTTTTGACGACGGCTAATAGACTTACGACCATATTGATGGACCGAGGCAGAGCAATTGCGACAAATTGTTCTGGTCCAATGTCATGTTTTTTCAAATAATGAGCTAATTGATTAGCCCGCTGATTCAACTCCTCATAGGTCAAAGTAATTCCTTCATACTGTAATGCTTTTGCTTGTGGTGTTTTGCTCACTTGTTTTTCAAATAGTTCCCGTAAAGATTCCTTTGGTAATTCTCGTTTTGTATCATTCCAGTGCTTGAGGATGTTCTCTTTCTCTTCAGACAAAAGAAGGTTGAATTGACTGATCGTTTGATCTTGCTCTAGTCCGGTTATTTCCTCCAGCAATTGAAGAAAACGCTGCTGATGAGCGTCAACTGTTTGCTCTTTGTAAACGGCAGGGTTTGCATCAAAGTCGATTTGAAATCCGTTCCCATCCGCGCGGTCGTATATGTTGATCGATATATCATCCACGGGTCCTGCTGAGAGGTTATGTGCTTGACCCATGCTCTGATCGAACATGAGATCATAATCAAATGGCATGATATTGATCTGTGGGCCAAATAATCGCTGATTTCTTCCGATAAGTTTAAAGTCTCTCCGCATGTCCTCGTGGCGATATCGTTGATGAGGGCGAATGGCTTTTAGTTCATCAGATACTTGGCGAACAAGTGCTGATAGCGTCATTTCTGGTTTGCATGTTAAACGAAGCGGTACCAGGTTCATGACCATTCCGGGTGTTTGTAAGGCGCACGATCCAAGGCGCATCATCACAGGTAATCCTAAAACAATATCATGTGCACCAGTCATACGATGCATATATAAAGCGGATGCAGCAAGGATCATTTCATGCCACGTACCACCGAAGGCTTGAGCATTTCTTTTCATTTTGCTTACCTTTTCGGCATCGAAGCCAGCCGTTTTTCGAATAAAATGATCCGACGTTCTTGGTGCAAGCTCAGCAAGGCTGACAACTTCAGGTTGATCAGCAAAGCGATTTTTCCAAAACGCTCGATCAGCTTCATATCGATTGGACTGTCGATAAGTGGACTCCTCTTGAACTACGTCATGTAAGGCTCCAAATGTTTGAGGAGGCACAGGTGTCCCTTGCGATAGGGCTGAATAGACCTCAGCAACACGACGTGCAATGAGCGAAAAGGCGAATCCATCAATGGCAATGTGATGAATGCGCTGATACCAGATAAATCGGTCGTCAGCAAGCTGAAAAAGTACTTCACGGAATAATACATCTTTCTCTAAAGAGACTGGTGTTGAAAGATCTGCCTTCATCCATGCTTTAGCCGCATCAATCGGCTGTTTTTCATTTTGTAAATTGACATATTGAAATGGGATTTCTTTCTTAGATGTCATCCATTGCTTTGGACCGTCAGTATCTTCAATGAAGCGCATATACAAGGAATCTGCTTCTAAGACAGTCTTTCTAATGGCGGCTTCAAAATGTATGGGATCAATAGGACCTTTAATCTCTATATACTCAGCTGTATTGAAAATAGGATTAGCTGGATCAAGCTGCTGCGCGTACCAAATGCCTGATTGGGCACCGGTTAGCGGGAATGAATCGACTGACTGGATCGACAAGGGTCTATTCCTCCTTTACAAGTAATCGATATTTGGGATAGATGGCTGTTTTTCTGGGAAAAGAAGAGTCCGCCAATGGGCGAGCGTTGGATTTGCTGCAAGCTCAACGAAATTGACTGTCGATCCTTGCTGCCTCCACTTTTCCGCTAGGCTCATCATTCTAATAGAATCAAGTCCAAGGTAGACGAGATTCTCGTCAAGCGGTATTTCATTTGGCTCGATTTGGAGATACTCAGCTACTTGGTGAACGATGGCCTCAAAGGATAAATCATCACTGTTTGCTTCTTGTCCTGTTAAACGATTGATGATTTGGTTTGTCGTTGTGGTGACTGCACAGCGTTCAGCTGCATAGGTCATGGCCATTTTGTGATGTTTCAGTGAAAAGTCAGCGACGGCATCGGCGACAAAAAAGGTTTCAATATCGAGCATGAATGCTTCTGCGGCTGTCAGCATACAGCCAATATGTGCATATACGCCAGTAATGATCAGTTGATCACGCCCGCTTTCTTGAAGGATATCCAAAAAATTAGATTTTTTGAATGCGCTATAACGCCATTTTGTCAGCATTGTATCTGCCTCAGATGGAGCAAGCTGATCAATGATTTTTGTCAATGCTTCATCATCACCAAGTCCAGGTCCCCAAAAATCTGTTAATAAGGCACGATCCTTCGGGTCTTGGTCACCAGGTTGCGCTGTATAGACGACGGGGATTCCAAGTTCATTGCATGTATCACGTAATTGTTGAATATGCTGCACTAACTCTGTGATCGGTGATGTATCTTGTTGAAATGCATTTAAAAAATATTGCTGCATGTCATGTATCAGCAGAACAGCACGTTTCGGATCTGGTATCCAGTTCACTTTATTTTCGGGTAAATCTTGTGTGCTTGGCATTGGATATGCAGGAATAGTAGGGATTGCCATGGTTTTCACTCCTCTTTTTTATACGTTGGCAGTATGGGTTGCAGCTAATTCTCTTAATGCTTTTTTACTGACTTTGCCTACACCTGTTTGCGGGAACGCATCGATCCATTCAATGCGGTCGGGAATTTTAAAGGCTGCGAGCCCGCGTTCTCTTAGAAATGATTTTAAGATGTGCGGTGCTGGTTTGTTGTTTCCTTTCGCGATAACAAAGGCACATGAGCGTTCGCCAAGAAATGGATCTGGCATAGACACCATGGCGGCATCATGAATGTCAGGATGCGCAAGTAAATGGTTTTCAACTTCTTCAGCGGCAACTTTTTCGCCGCCACGATTGATTTGATCCTTGTCTCTGCCTTCTACAACAACATTTCCTTCTTTGGTTAATCGCACGATGTCACCTGTTCTGTAAAAGCCATCGGGTGTAAATGCTTTTTTGTTTTGTTCATCGGCTTTATAGTAGCCGCGAATCGTATAAGGTCCTCTTGTTAAAAGATGTCCAGCCACTTCATGCAGGACGGGCTTGTCCTCATCATCTACCACTAGTACCTCATCATATTCAGACATTGGGCGTCCTTGTGTATGAATAATGACATGTTCAGGATCATCTAATCTGGTATAGTTGACCAGACCTTCTGCCATGCCAAAAACTTGCTGTAACTTACATCCAAGTGTAGGCTTCACTCGTTTTGCTGCCTCAGCACTGAATTTAGCACCACCGACTTGTAAGACTTCAAGACTCGATAAGTCATCTGACCGATGAGGAGCGGCCTCTAGCCAAATCAATGCGATAGGTGGAACGACAGCGGTAATGGTCGCCCGTTCTTTTTCAATGAGTGGAAAGACGACATCAGGGCTTGATCCAGGTGCAAGAACGACTCTTCCGCCTGCGTATAACGTTCCAAGGACGCCAGGCGAGCTTAATGGATAGTTGTGCGCAACTGGAAGTGCAGCTAGATACACACTTTCTTGTGTGAGCTCGCACACCTCATTGCTTTTCCAAAGACTATAAATATAGTCATCATGTGTACGAGGAATGAGCTTTGAAAGGCCTGTGCTGCCTCCAGATAACTGAAGAAACGCAATATCGCTTGCCTCTACATGAATTTGAGGATCAAGAGCTGGGTCCTTTCGCAGATCATCCAAGCAAAGGAATTCCTCAGCTTCCCCTGCAACAATGACATGAGGTAATGAGGGAAGCTTTTCTTTCACTTGACGTGCGAGTGATCGATAATCAAAGCTGCCATCAATATCTGGTATGACATATGCATCTGCTTCGGCAAACTCAATAAAATAAGTGATTTCACTGCTTCTATGAGATGGCAGAGAGAACACGGGTAAAGCACCGATTCGAAATAAAGCGAAAATGACTTCAAAAAAAGCAGGAATGTTAGGAAGCTGCACGACAACTCGACTTCCTTTTTGAATTCCAAGCTGATGAAAACCGGCAGCAAGACTGCTGACGCGCTGATCAAGTTCTTGGTAGCTTATGTGCGTATCAGCGTATGTAATGGCTGTTTTATTTCCTAACGATGCGGCGCGTTCACGAAGCATACCGCCAAAGGTTTCCCCACGCCAACAGCCGTTTTCACGGTAGCGTTTTGCAAATTCTTCTGGCCATGTAGGTGGTTGAACAAACATGTTTTTGTCATCTCCTATTTATTTTTATCACTGATGGATGCCCATCGCGTGAAGCATCGTGTTGAATTTTGCAGATGTTTCAGCTAGCTCTTCTTCTGCCTTTGATCCTTTGACCACTCCTGCACCAGCAAAGAGACGCAGGGAGTGACCCTCAGCTTCTGCACAACGAATGGTGACAATCCAATCACCATCACCATTTGCATCTGCCCAACCGATCATTCCTGTGAAAAATCCTCGATCGAAGGGTTCAATCGCTTCAATGGCTTCACGTGCATCTGCTGTAGGTGTTCCGCATACTGCGGGTGTTGGATGAAGGCTAAGCGCCAAATCAATTGAGGACACACCGGAATCTATTAAGTCACCTTTGACCACAGTAGATAAATGCCACATCGTTTCTGTTTGTATGACGGATGGTGATGCAGGCACATCTAGTGTATGACAGTATGGAGTAAGCGCTTTAGTGACAGCTTCAACAACCACTGCGTGCTCGTGTAAATCCTTCGCTGAGGTAAGGAGTTCATCGCGGCGGCGCTGGTCTTCTACTGGATCTGAACTGCGCGGCCGGGAACCAGCAAGTGGATTGGAAATCACAGATGAACCGGTTTTAGAAAGGAGCAGCTCAGGGCTTGCCCCAAGAAGTGTGCGCTTTTGGGAAGACTTCGGATCAGCTACATTTGCAGCAAACGTATAGCCAGTCGTATTATGACGAGCCAGTCGTTCGAGTATTGTTTTCGTAGGAATGTCTTGATTTGATTTGAGATGGAGAGATCGAGAAATGACGATTTTGCTAAGCTCTCCTTTTTCAATTTTAGCTAACCCTTCGTTCACACCATTCATGTAGACTTCAGGAGAAGGGTCAGGTGTCACCTCATAGGATGGCGATGCCGCTTCTGACTCCTCATCACCTTGTTGAAATTCGAGTGGATCACTAAACTGTACATGGACTGGTACATTTAAACGAACGGGCTGCGCCGGATCAAATGGGACAGCACCAGCCACAATCGGTGTTTGAATTCCAGCTTGTTTGGCATCTTCAAATACGTGCGCTACCCTTGTGGATAGTTCATTTAGCTGATTGGTTTCAATATGCTGGAAAATCCCTTCGGCAAGTATCGTGCGTTTAGGTGAAGCAAGAAAAAAAGCGCCTGGCTGATAGTCTTGAAGCAATTGTACTTTTTCTTCGGACGACAATAATGAATGTTTCATGAAAAGGCCTCCTTTTAAATGAAATGCTAGATTCCGAGTGTTGCGCCGCCATCGATCGTGAGATTCTGCATCGTAATATGACTGGATTGCTCAGATGCAAAGAAAATGACTGCATCAGCGATATTTTGAGGATCAGCGATTTTTTGTAAAGGAATACCGGTTTTATACGTCTCTAGTGAACCTTTAATCACCTGATTTTCTCCTTGTTTATCAGGCCATAAAGCCCATTGCATAGGCGTTGCGGTAGACCCAGGAGAGACGACGTTGCACCTGATTCCATAGGCAGCCAGTTCCAATCCAAGCGTTTTTGTAAATGAAGTGGCTGCTGCTTTTGAAGCGGCATAGGCAGCCATATTCATTCTAGGAATGGCACCTGCGTTAGAGCTGACGGTCACAATGACCCCTTCTGATCTTTTCATCATGTATTTGGAGACAGCTTGAGATACGTAAAAGACACCATGTGTGTTGACTGCGAAAGTTTGTTGCCAGTCATCTGCACTAAGCTGGTCAATAGAACCCATTCGAAGAATGCCTGCTACATTGACCAGTAAATAAATGGGGCCAAGCTGCTTTTCAATTTGATCGACCATGTGCTGAACAGATGCTTGATCGGTAATGTCACCTGGATAGGCAAAGGCACGTATGCCTTCATCCTTCATTTGCTGGACGGTGCTTTGCAGCTGATCTTCTTTTACGTCAACTGCTGCAAGAATCGCACCTTCTTCGGCTAGTCTTTTTGCGACTGCTTGTCCAATACCCTGTCCTGCGCCTGTGATAAGGACAACTTTTTGAGATAGACCACTGTGTTTCATGTGTTCACTGCCTTTCCTTCATGTCTGTGGTTGTGAAAGGATCATCATGATAGAGTGCAAATCGAAAAGCGTCATTCATCAGCACCGGTAAAACGGACGTATGTCCTTCTTTAGGGAATTCGTGATAGGCTGTATGCAAGCCATATGAGGATAAAGGCAGCATACGATTTGCTAGTGAATTTGCATGATCATTCATTTGACACGGATGATGTTTTTCTAACTCACCTACACCTACAAGCAGCCTGACATCCATAGGCATCTGACGTATATGGCTGGTGAATTGGTGTTCTTTTTCTAGAAATAATTTTTTGTTCCAGTGGATAGAAGGACTGCCTGCAATATATGTTTGATAAGCATCAGGGTGCTCAAATAGTGTGTGTAATACAAAAAGACCGCCAAGAGAGTGCCCAAATAGTGTTTGACGACTCTGGTTGATCGGAAAGCGCTGCTCGATATAAGGCTTTACAATCTTTTCTAAAAAAGAAAAGAACGCAGAGGCGCCGCCATATGTATGGGTGGAGAAATCCTTTCTTTTGTCACCAATGGAAGCGTCAGGGCCGGTTAGAGTGAGATCATAATGCCTGAGCGGATGATAGGGCGCTTCTGTCTGATAGCCAATTCCAACAATGATGGCAGGTACAACACCTGTTTTTTCGGGTCTTCTTGACTGTAAACGAATGGCTTCGACCATTGTGCCAAAAAGTGAATTCCCATCAAGCACGTACATGACTGGAAAACCAGCCGCTGGAGGAGTAGTATTCGGTTTAAATATAAAAAGTCTGTATGGGTGTGCTGTGATATCCAGTTGCTCCGTCCCGGGTATAAAAAAAGGACGGCTTTCTCCGAAAAGAGAATCCTCAGTACCCATTCCTTCAGGGCGTTTGGACATGTGTAAAAAATCCCCTTCCTCAAATTGACTCTCATATGCTGATAAAAGCAGGCTTGCGGATATAGGATGAGTGTAGAGATTGAAGAATGGTCCCTTCAAATGAAAATGATTCTCAATTATCACGCAAGCAAATCAAATGATAATGGTTATCAATTATGAAGTCAAATGTTCATTAAGTGGTGTAATTGATAATTTAATCTAAATTTTCGGAAAATAAAGGACTAAATAACTACCAAATGAATGGAAATAGGGAATGCCGGACTGAGTCATTTAAAAAGAGGAGAAATGCCAAAAGACCTTGACCGTCACGGGATATTTACCATTTTCTTCTGTTTGATTCAGGAATATATATAGGTTTTTCTTCTTGAAATCATTTTGAGGAAAAATAAGTCTATAGACCTTCTTGTATTTTTAGGAAAAAAGAGGAGAATTTTTCGAAAAGCTGGTGAGCATATCTCACAACTTATTCAATCTCATGCGTAAATTCATATACAATTTTCTAAGGAAGACAAGATCGAAGGGAATGTAGGCAGAATGAAAACTCCATTAGGAAAGCTAAGGCTAAAACTGCTTGAACATCAGTTCAAATTGAAAAATTCGTTTACAGTGGAAGAATATCATGAAATGAAGCAATCATTACATGAAATACGGATGACATTTGCGGCCTATGAACAATGGGATTTATACCAGCGGGCCACCGATATGATCACCATCCTCCTCTTTCAACACGCCCTCAAGCAAAACCACCATTAACACCTTCACTTTTTATGAGCAGCGTATTTCTTATGAAAGGACGGTGCTGTTTTAAAGTTGGCCAAATATCATATAGCATCAAAAATGCGGAAATGAAAAAAGTAAGGGATGTCCCCTTACTTTTTGATCAATTGGTGTACATGTCTGTAAACACCATTCAATTAGAATCCATCTGTGACATCATATTCGTAACGAATATCGGCTTTGACATTGCTCATAGTAGATCTCGCAGTAGCCTTTGCGTTGTACTTAAAGCTCCATTTTTGAGCCACTCTTAATTGATCTTCCAGAGAAATACGGTAAGAACCACTTGTTGCAGATGAAAAAACGGATTCGTTCCAAATCTTGTTTTCATCAGCCATCAGTTTGTGTGTGACATTTCCTTGGTTAGGCGATTGGGTACTAGTTGTTGAAATCGATTTAACGATTGCATTTTTAGGGATAGAAGAATTGTTCGTTAAATCCATTGTAATGATAGAAGAATCAACTCCTAAAAAATTCAAAGAAGTATTCCCCAGGTTGGTAGCGGTCCCCGTAAAGTTGAATGTACTATTTCCAGATTTAATTCGATCTTGAATGGATACAGTAAAATACATATTTCCTGTATATGTGCCACGAGTTACTTTCACAAAATAAGTTTCTGAAGTTGAAGTAACTTCATCAGTATTGGCAAAAATAAACGGCGTAATTGAATCAGGGTTAATCACCCTACTTCTTTCATCTGAACTTTTCGAATTATACACCTCGATTTTCATCCCTGTATATTGCTTATTATACGAACTTCTGACATAAACTCTTTCACCTTTATTGATCGTAAACTGATAATACGCTTCATTTTCACCTTCAGGTAAGATTGTTGTATCTGGGCGACTATTTTTCCAATATCCCATTGAGCTTGCTGTGTTAGGGCTGTTATTCCCCGTAATCGCTGCTTCTGCTGAATTAGGTGCAAAAAAACTAGTAACAAGCACTAATACCAATGCAGGTAACAAAAAACGTTTGAAGATAGTATTTGTCATATTTTAACCCTCCTTGTAATAATTACTATATCGGATCGAAACTAACAAATTTTAACTGAATTGCCGATATATTTAATAATCACTATTTTTTTAAAAAAGGAGAATCAAAATGAATATTAACTCGTCATACACGGCAGTTGCTTCAAACAATCAGAACCGAATAGACTCTAAAGATCAATCAGCTATTAAAAGTACAAACGAGGTGATGACCGAAGCTGATAGAAGAATGAAAATTTTAGATGAAAAATACCAAAAAATAAATGAACAAAATAAACGATTCAAAGATCCTCATGGTCATATATTTGATAAGTATCGAAATCCAAACTCCCCTTATTTCAGAAATGATTTAACTAAACCGGAAAGAGAGGCGGCTTACTCTATTGAAATTGGATGGGCTAATAGTGGAACAGGAGGACATTTTAATTCTAATGATGCCGCCTTTCGTAATGAAAAACGGTATGACCCTACCCAAGAAAGTGTAGAAAAGAAAATACTCAATCGCCAAAAAGTGAACGAACAAATACAAGATTTATTCTCTAAAAACGGGATATCCCTTCCTAAAAACACAAATCTCACTTTTACCATTGACCCGAACAATTTTAAATTGGTGGTAAGTGGTTCAAAAGACGAAACGCTGATGAAACAAATAGAAGACTTATTAAATACAACCAACAATACAAGAGAATTATTTTTCCATATCATGAAAAGCAGAAATGATGATTCTACTCAATTCACACCGGATTCTCTGGCAAAGTTCCATCTTGTTAATCAAATCAAAACGGTCACAGGCTACAATTTAAAGGATTTAAGCATTGTAAATGGTCAATTTGTAACGGATAACGGAACGAATATTTTTGATCTATACAAAGAAGAACTTCTTAAAAATCCATATACAGCAGAAAATGCGCGCATTGGCGCTTCACATTACGGAGCACAGCTATTTGACCTAGCGAAAAACGGGTTTGACTCTATTCCCGATTTAGTTTTATCTATTGGTTATCAAAACGGTTCCTTATATGACATTGGACAAAAGGTGAATTACGGAGTATTAAAGTGAAGATAAATACATCGAATACGACAGCTGTTCTAAATAAGCAGAACCTTCCAGACTTCAATAGCCATCCAGCTATTAAAAGTACAAATGAGGTGATGACCGAATCTGATAGACGGATGAAAATATTAGATGAAAAATACGAAAAAATAAATGAACAAAATAAACGTTTCAATGATCCTCAAGACCATATATATAATAAGTATAGAAACCCTTACTCTTCTTATTTCAGAAGTGATCTAACAAAACCGGAAAGAGAAGCTGCTTACATTATGGAAATGAGTTGGGCAAGGAATAATAAAGGTGGACAATATGACTTCAATGATGCCATCTTCCGTAATGAAAAACGGTACGATCCAACCCAAGAAAGCGTAGAGAAAAAAATATTCAATCGTCAAAAGGTCAACGAACAATTACAAGATTTATTCTCTAAAAACGGGATATCCATTCCTAAAAACACAAATCTCACTTTTACCATTGACCCGAACAATTTTAAATTAGTGGTAAGTGGTTCAAAAGACGAATCGCTGATGAAACAAATAGAAGACTTATTAAATACAACCAACAATACAAGAGAATTATTTTTCCATATCATGAAAAGCAGAAATGATGATTCTACTCAATTCACACCGGATTCTCTGGCAAAGTTCCATCTTGTTAATCAAATCAAAACGGTCACAGGCTACAATTTAAAGGATTTAAGCATTGTAAATGGTCAATTTGTAACGGATAACGGAACGAATATTTTTGATCTATACAAAGAAGAACTTCTTAAAAATCCATATACAGCAGAAAATGCGCGCATTGCCGCTTCACATTACGGAGCACAGCTATTTGACCTAGCGAAAAACGGGTTTGATTCCATTCCAGATTTGGTGTTATCTATCGGTTATCAAAACGGTTCTTTACAAGACATTGGGCAAAAAGTGAATTATGGGGTTAAGAAAACGATAGACTAGAAAAACGCATCCGAACATGCCATGTTGAAGCGTCGATTACATGTGTGAACGGCAACAAATCGAAATTCCATTAGCGATAAGAAAGGACTCTATAACAATTGATGTTACAGAGTCTTTTCTATTGAAATGCGCTGGTTTGCACAAAATATCAACATGGTAATTTTGACTATAGTCGATGTTTTTCACTTTTTTATTGATGAAAATGTTAAAATGATGAGTAGCGTATTTTTTTATGAAAGGACGGTGCTTGGCATGACGGAACTTCTCGATGACCGGCTGCCGCCGCAAAATATAGAAGCCGAGCAGGCCGTATTAGGTGCTGTTTTTTTAGAACCATCTGCGCTAACGCTCGCTTCTGAGGTATTAATTCCAGAGGATTTCTATAGAATGTCGCATCAAAAGATTTACAATGCGATGCTTGTACTTGGCGATAGAGGAGAACCGGTCGATCTTGTCACGGTGACATCTGAGCTTGCCAATACAGATTTACTAGAAGAGGTAGGCGGAATTTCGTATTTAACCGACATTGCGAACTCTGTCCCAACTGCTGCAAACATTGAATACTATGCAAAAATTGTAGAAGAAAAATCCATTTTAAGACGTCTGATCCGTACGGCGACAACCATTGCACAAGATGGGTATACGCGTGAGGATGAAGTAGAGGACCTGCTGAGCGATGCGGAAAAGACCATTATGGAAGTGGCGCAGCGTAAAAACTCAGGAGCCTTTCAAAACATTAAGGACGTTCTTGTTCAAACATACGATAATATTGAACAGCTTCATAATCGCAAAGGCGATATCACAGGGATTCCAACGGGTTTCTCTGAGCTTGACCGGATGACAGCTGGATTCCAGCGAAATGATTTAATTATTGTAGCGGCCCGTCCATCAGTAGGGAAAACCGCCTTCGCATTGAACATTGCCCAAAATGTCGCGACCAAAACGGATGAAAGTGTCGCCATCTTTAGTTTAGAGATGGGTGCTGAGCAGCTCGTTATGCGTATGCTTTGTGCAGAGGGGAATATCAATGCACAAAACCTAAGAACCGGTAATCTGACAGAAGAAGACTGGGGCAAGCTGACAATGGCGATGGGCTCGCTGTCAAACAGCGGAATTTTCATTGACGATACACCTGGAATCAGAGTAAGTGAAATTCGCTCGAAATGCCGCCGATTGAAGCAAGAAAATGGTCTTGGCATGATCCTGATTGACTACTTGCAGCTCATTCAAGGGAGTGGGCGATCAAGCGATAACCGTCAGCAGGAGGTTTCTGAAATTTCTAGGGCATTAAAATCGCTGGCAAGGGAGCTTGAAGTTCCGGTTATTGCCTTGTCTCAGCTTTCCCGTGGGGTAGAGCAGCGCCAGGACAAACGTCCGATGATGTCTGATATTCGTGAATCAGGAAGTATCGAGCAGGATGCCGATATCGTGGCATTCCTTTATCGTGATGATTACTATGACAAAGAATCAGAGAATAAGAACATTATCGAAATCATTATTGCCAAACAGCGTAACGGTCCCGTTGGTACAGTATCACTGGCGTTCGTCAAAGAATATAACAAATTCGTCAACTTGGAAAGAAGATTTGATGATGCGGGTGTTCCGCCCGGTGCTTAAAGCCCAGCTCAAGAAGCTGGGCTTTTTTGATTGATCTACATCGAAAGAATGATTGAAAAAACAATCAAAATGAGGAGGAGAGAGAAAAAGAGAGAGCGTATACTAAAAGGAGAAAAGGAGTGAAGACTGATGAAATTTCAACAGTTTGAAGCCGCTCAATTACGTATCGCACGCCCAACCGTCAACATGAAAGAGGTTGTTTCCTTTTATGAAGAAGGCTTAGGGCTCAAACGAATAGGCTCATTTGATCGGCATGAAGGGTACGATGGTGTGATGCTCGGGCTGCCTCACCAGCATGTTCATTTAGAAATCACCAAACATGAAGAAGAAGACAGCCTGCCCGTCCCGCATCCAGAACAGCTGCTTGTTTTCTATATTCCAGATGCAGAAGAATTTCAGCAAATGAAAGAGAGATTGCTCTCATTTGGCGGACGCCATGTCACCTCTACGAATCCATACTGGGACCGGGGAGGAGCAACCATTGAAGACCCAGATGGGTATCGAGTTGTGCTGATGAACACAGATGGTATTACACCTGTTTAAAAAAGACGCCCATTGTTGGGGGTCTTTTTTTATTTTGATAAACAGCTTCTTGTCATTATAGTTGGCTTAAATAAGTAGAAGGGAAGGGCGGATGTCTCCACCCCCATACAGAAACATACAAAGTTCGATAATCAAAGTGATAACGAGAAACGCGTAATTTGATTTTGTTGTCCTCCGTCTCATCCACATACATCCACCAGCTGCTAGGCGACTCTGTCAGCTCTTTAGCGACCTTGTCAATCATCCATTTTGAATGAGGATAACCCTTTTCGGTTTTGCAAATGGGCTGAAGACGCGCACAGCCTTTTCCTCGTCATGAAAATTATTCACGCTTATGTCATCAACGTCCGGAAGAGCATTGGTGACAGCTCTTTTAATCAATTCAGCAAAATTGATTTTCAAACTCGGATTCCTTAAAACTAAATCAAAAGGAGTACAGAATATAATCTCTGTACTCCTTTAACTTCAAATGAAAAATCAATCTTGAGATAAATAAATCCATTTTTTTTGGTCAAATTCTTTAATCTCATCTGATCCTATATGACGTAACATTCTATTAAAGAAAGTAATTTTATCTTCGTCATCATGATCATATAAATCCTCTAGAACATATTCTCTAATAATGAAATTAGTCAAACTTGTATTATTAACGAAATTAGAAAAATATTCTTCTACAAGAGTTAAATCGTCTTGTTTTAATTTTTCATGAGTAATGATTGAAATATGAAACACATTCAAATACGATTGAATATCTTCTTCATCCATATAACATAATGGCTCTAGTTTTCTGTCTTCTTCTGTAAATGGTTTTCTAGTATCCTTAATAATTACGTAACATAAGATTAGATTGTCTTTCATCACACTAAAAATTTCTAAGTCACGTAATTTTAAAACCCTATTAAGTTCTTGTATCATAATTGCCTCCTATTTTCTAACCAAATACTAAGCGTGGAGCATTTAATAACGCGTTTATTGTTATACCGGTTAAAGACGCTATTGTTACAAGATACCAAGGATTCAATACTATATCAAGCCAGCTATGGTTAGAGATTTTTTTTCGTTCTGCATTTAATTTTTTCTGTTTCTCTAGTCCTCTTTTCCAGTCCTTGGTCTTTTTTACATTTTTTTGTACTTTTTTAGGTACTCCAGCTGAATCTAAAGTCTTACCATGACTTTTACCTCCAGTAAGCCTTTCAGCTCCTTTAATACGTC
Source organism: Bacillus sp. FSL R5-0512 (assembly GCF_038593295.1). Lineage (NCBI taxonomy): Bacteria > Bacillati > Bacillota > Bacilli > Caryophanales > Bacillaceae > Bacillus > Bacillus sp. FSL R5-0512. Next base: position 3,627,432 of record NZ_CP151982.1, on the reverse strand, counting down.
CTTTTTCAACATGTACATGCCAATCATTATCTGTTCCCTCAACATGTGGTCCCTCAACACGATATTTCCAACCAGGAGAGCCAGGTACTGGTTTCATTTCAGCAGCTTCTGCTGTGCTGCTTCCAATGCTCAAAAGCATAGTCGAAAAAAGTAAAGTAAATATCATTGTTAAAATAAGATTTTTTTTCATAAATACCTCCAAATTATATATTGTCTTGAAAAGAATATATAATTTGAGGATTTATGTATATAATCTCATATGAAAATTAAGGTAATTTTAAAGAAAATAGGTGGTTTGATTGAATGTGAATGTAATAAAAAGAAACTATAGACATTCATAGCATTTTATTAATTGATTATGTAATTCTTGATGTCAACATGCGAACGCGCAATGACATCTTTTTCCTTTCTATATCAATAGTGGCAAGCGTACGGAGAGTGTTGCAGTCACTCATTTCGTGCCAATCTCAGAGGATGAACAGCTGGAAACGATAAAAAGTTGTTTTTGCTCGAAATCTCCATTTTTAAGCACTGGAAAAGTGATTAAAGCGCTTTTCTTTATATTTAAAACGAACAAAATTTGATTTCAAGATATTAATGTTCGGATTTCGCGTTGACTTTTTCGTTGTGCATTGATAAAATAAATGTGTTTGAAAGAGATAACGTTTTGAAAGGTTAACGGAGGTGCACGATATGTCTTCAGTAGTCGTAGTAGGTACGCAGTGGGGTGACGAAGGGAAAGGGAAAATTACCGATTTCCTTTCAGAAAATGCAGAGGTGATTGCCCGTTATCAAGGGGGAAACAATGCAGGTCACACGATCAAATTTGATGGAGTGACATACAAGCTACACCTCATTCCATCCGGTATTTTTTATAAAGAGAAAACTTGTGTCATCGGTAATGGAATGGTGGTTGATCCTAAAGCGTTGGTCACTGAGCTTGCGTATCTTCACGAACGGAATGTGAGTACAGATAACCTCAGAATCAGCAATAGAGCCCATGTTATTCTGCCTTACCATTTAAAATTGGACGAGGTAGAAGAGGAGCGGAAAGGGGCTAACAAGATCGGTACGACGAAAAAAGGAATCGGACCAGCTTATATGGATAAAGCTGCCCGCGTTGGTATCCGCGTCGCAGATCTATTAGATCGTGAAGTATTTGAAGAGAAGCTTGCACGTAATCTAGAAGAGAAAAATCGTCTCTTAGAGAAAATGTATGACACAGAAGGCTTCAAGATTGAAGATATTTTAGACGAGTATTATGAATATGGCCAGCAAGTGAAAAAATATGTCGTAGACACATCTGTTGTTTTGAATGATGCACTAGATGAAGGCCGCCGCGTGCTATTTGAAGGAGCACAAGGGGTCATGCTTGATATCGATCAAGGGACATACCCATTTGTGACGTCATCTAACCCAGTAGCTGGAGGCGTGACGATTGGTTCTGGCGTAGGACCAACGAAAATTCAACATGTGGTCGGCGTGTCAAAAGCGTACACAACACGTGTTGGAGATGGCCCATTCCCAACAGAACTCCATGATGAAATTGGCGATCAAATTCGTGAGGTTGGCCGTGAATATGGTACGACAACTGGACGCCCGCGCCGTGTCGGCTGGTTTGACAGCGTTGTTGTCCGTCATGCACGCCGTGTGAGCGGAATTACAGATTTATCTCTTAACTCAATTGATGTACTAACAGGGATTGAAAAATTGAAAATCTGTGTCGCCTATAAATTGAATGGAGAAATCACAGAGGAATTCCCAGCAAGCCTAAATGAATTAGCGAAATGTGAGCCTGTCTACGAAGAAATGCCAGGATGGACAGAGGATATTACAGGCGTAAAGAACTTAAGTGAGCTGCCTGCAAATGCCCGCCATTATTTAGAGCGCATTTCACAATTAACAGGTATTCCACTTTCCATTTTCTCAGTCGGACCAGATCGTTCACAAACGAACGTTGTCCGCAGCGTGTACCGTCCATAAGAATAGATTGATGAAGCGCCAGTAAAATCTCGCATTTTACTGGTGTTTTTTTGTTTAAATATTCCTTAATTTCACTAGAACGGACTTCCGGTCATTACCAAAATATGATAACTGTATAGGAGGGAAGGAGCGTTCTAGTGGAAAAAAGAATACGATTATTAGATATTTTACGAGGTTTTGCCATACTAGGCACCTTGGGAACGAATGTCTGGTTTTTTGCGTATGCAGGGGATACCTTTGCGACAGATCAGATTGCGGATGAATATGAAAATGGCAGTTTTCTAGAAAGTCTTGTCTCCATGTTCGTTTATGGAAAAATGCTCTCGCTGCTCACGATCATGTTTGGTGTTGGATTGGAGCTGAAATACCAGCAGGCAAAAAGGAAGGACACGCCTTGGCCGGGTACTTATTTGTGGATTCTTTTATTTTTATTTATCGAAGGCTTTGTCCATTTTGCGCTTGTGATGGAATATGATGTGCTCATGAGCTATGCCGTTACTGGGCTGCTTGTGGCTTACATTGTACGGGGAGGAAGCAGGCGCATCAAAAAGGGCATGATTTTTTCAGGTGTGATTCATCTGCTTGTCATGTCATGTCATGTCTGATGCTGTACTCCCTCTCTGAAATGGAGTCAGCGTCCGATGATCAAAGCGGTGAACCGGCGCTGGAAGAGCAGCTGCCAGAGACATGGATCTCGCAGGTTCAAGAACGATTACAATACTTTTTCATGTACCGAGAAGAAGCGGTCTTTATTATTCCAATGAACACATTTCTGTTTTTATTGGGTGTGCGGATGATGAGAGCCGGTGTATTTTATGAAAATGAACGCGGACAATCTCTCCGGAAAATATTGTTCCGAATCGGACTGTGGATTGGTCTGCCGCTGAATGCACTAGTTTTCGTACCGAACGATTTAGTGGAATTTGTGGTTCGCTACGCCTTTTCACCATTTCTCTCTATTTTCTATATAGCTGTCATTGCGAAGCTCCTCGCACGCACGGAGTCTTGGTTCATGTGGACTTGGTTTGAATATGTAGGGAAAATGGCGCTCAGCTGCTACATCCTGCAAAATGTCATCTGTTCCATTCTTTTTTATAGCTGGGGATTGGGTTTTGGCGGTCAAATCAATGCGCCCCTTATTGTATTGGCATGGCTGTTGATTTCACTTCTGCAAATCGCGATTTCAGCAGTTTGCCTAAAGGTTTGGAGAATTGGACCAATGGAATATATCCGTTCACGGGCACTTCGCAGGGTGACGATGAAAAAAGCATCATAAAGGGGAGAGCACAATGTTTTTTAAAAAAATGACGAAAAGAGAACAAGCGAATACACATAAAGCAGCTGTGCCGGCATTTGTCTTTTATCTTCTGGTATTAGGAGGGCATGCGCTGTACGCGTTTTTCCAAGGTGACAGACCACCGGTTACTTTTGTCATTTTAATGGCGGGACTCCTTGTTTTTTTCTCCGCTGACTGGCTATTTAACAAAAAATGTTCATAAAAAAGCCCTCATTGCGAGGGCTTTTTCCTTACTTCAGGCTTTTATATTGGCCTTTTAAATTTTTACGGATGTACTGGATGATTTTGCGTAGTTCGTTGGCGTGCGGTCTGCCAAACGGACTTGTTTGTCTTTGCTGATAGAGCACTTGCCCTTTTTCATTTAATAAGAAATAAGCGGGTTCACCGTGCACCCCGTGGTCTTCATATGGGGCATCTTCCCCGTGATAGTGGACTTCATATGCTTTTAATGACGTGAGATCATGGTCATACATGATCGGGAAGGACAGTCCCTCTTTATCAGCAAATGCCTTCAAGTCATCAGGGTTATCCGTTGAAATCGCCATCAAGTGAATATCCTTGTCCTGAAAGTATGACTGCTGCTGTTCGAGCTCTTTTAATTCTTCTACACATACCGGGCACCAAGATCCTCTAAAGAAGACGATCAGGTGCCAGCTTTGATGCTCCTCTAAATGTTTGTCGAAATCAATGTGATCGCCCTGTATTGTTGGAAGTGAAAAGTTGGGCATTTTATCTCCTAATTTGAATGAACTCATACTGCTTCCTCCTTTTTCAATGACAATGTCACTTGTTTCATGTATAGCCATTTTTGAGCGGCCTGAAACGTGTCTATGTGTTTGAGTAGGCAGAAGACATCCGAAAAGGGCTATCTAATGAAGGCGGTTGCAGAAGTGGGAGCTTTGATAGAAGATATTTCAATCCGACACTTTTTTTAAAAAAATGTCGAAAAACGTATTGCCATATGTATTTACTCTATGATATTATAAATCTCGTTGTTGCAAAGGTCTCTGAAACTTGTTAGGATGCGATGTTCCAGCTTTTTTAAAGCGATTGGTTTGGCGCAATATAGCTTCTTCAGATTCACTTTTCACAAGCCGAGAGCCATTAGCTCAGTTGGTAGAGCATCTGACTTTTAATCAGAGGGTCGAAGGTTCGAGTCCTTCATGGCTCACCATGTATTGGCCCGTTGGTCAAGCGGTTAAGACACCGCCCTTTCACGGCGGTAACACGGGTTCGAATCCCGTACGGGTCATTGATTTACTTTAGCGTTAAGCTAATTTTTTCCTCACTTGCTTGAAGGAGCACCACGATTGCTTTTTCGGGCAAGTTACTGAGGTCCGGTAGTTCAGTTGGTTAGAATGCCTGCCTGTCACGCAGGAGGTCGCGGGTTCGAGTCCCGTCCGGACCGCCATTTATACATATTCATCTTTTTGATGATGGCTCGGTAGCTCAGTTGGTAGAGCAACGGACTGAAAATCCGTGTGTCGGCGGTTCGATTCCGTCCCGAGCCACTTCCAAACGCATCTGCAATCGCAGGTGCGTTTTTATTATGAAAAGAAGGCATAAAAAGGGAGAAGCCGGACCTAGGTAGGGCCCGGCTCCATAAGAAGAAGACGTTACATCTATATAGACGTCTGGTGATTGGAAAAGTTTCAATAAAAAAGGAAAAAGTCATCAATTTTTTCGAGCGGCGCCTTCCTATCCAACGTTTACTAGAAAAGAAAGCCGTTATTATTTTTATCTTTGCCTCGTAAAACGTTATAATAGACAGTGAGCCTTTTTTTCATAAATGGAAAAGGTGTAATGATACATGCAAAATGGAATGACATAGATGCTAAAAATGCAGGAGGAAATCACAATGGAAAAAAAGATTCTTGTCGTAGATGATGAAAAACCGATTGCTGATATATTGGAATTTAATTTAAGGAAAGAGGGCTATGAGGTTCATTGTGCATATGATGGAAACGAAGCCCTTGAAATGGTAGAAGAAATCAAGCCGGACATTATTCTGCTCGACATTATGCTGCCGAATAAAGATGGTGTTGAAGTGTGCCGTGAAGTGAGAAAGAAATATGATATGCCGATTATCATGCTGACAGCAAAAGACTCTGAAATTGATAAAGTCATCGGCCTTGAGCTTGGCGCAGATGATTATGTGACAAAGCCTTTCAGCACACGTGAGCTGCTTGCCCGCGTGAAAGCGAATTTGAGAAGACAAACCGCTGCTCCGCAGACGGAGGAAGAATCTGAATCAAATGATATTGAAGTTGGATCACTTGTTATTTATCCAGATGCGTATGTGGTGTCTAAGCGCGAGGAAACGATTGAATTGACGCACCGTGAGTTCGAACTGCTTCATTATTTAGCGAAACATATCGGACAAGTCATGACACGTGAGCACTTGCTGCAAACCGTATGGGGCTATGATTACTTCGGAGATGTCCGTACAGTAGACGTCACAGTCCGCCGTCTTCGTGAAAAGATTGAAGACAATCCTAGCCACCCGAGCTGGATCGTGACAAGACGAGGCGTAGGCTACTATTTAAGAAACCCAGAGCAGGACTAAGATTCTTATGAGTAAAGTAGGTTTTTTTCGCTCGATTCACTTCAAATTGACCTTGATTTACGTGCTGCTGATCATCGTCGCCATGCAGATCATTGGCGTGTACTTTGTGAAGCAGCTAGAGCAGTCCTTAATTAATTCATATGATAATTCCTTGAATCAGCGAATCTACTCGTTATCGTATTACCTAGAACAAGATTCATCGAAAAGCAAAGCAGAATTAAAAGAGGATGCTCAAAAGATATTAAACGATTTTAACAACAAAGATGAGTCTAATGAAATCTCTGAAGTCAGCTATATTGACGAAAGCAGAGAGGTCATTGCTTCTGTAAATAACGGCAGCCAAGAGATTGCCGGCAAGAAAATCACTGATCAAATCATTAGCCGTATTTTTGCGGTCGGCAAAGACTATGAGAAAAAATTCTATGACCCTGAGTCAAATAAAAGGGTGCGTATTTCTGCGACAGCCGTAAAAAATGAGAACCAAGAGACCGTTGGTGTGATTTATGTTGTGTCTTCAATGGAAAGTGTTTTTAACCAAATGCGAACCATTAACACCATTTTAGCAACTGGGACACTGATTGCACTTGGGACGACTGCTCTACTTGGTATCTTCATTTTTAGAACGATCACTCATCCTATTTCAGATATGAGAAAGCAGGCGATCGAGCTTGCCAAAGGGAACTTCTCCAGAAAGGTCCGGAAGTATGGACATGACGAGATTGGCCAGCTTGCGACAACCTTTAACCATCTGACGAGAGAGCTGGAGGAAGCTCAGCTGATGACGGAGGGGGAGCGGAAAAAGCTTTCTTCTGTTATTGCCTATATGACGGACGGTGTCATCGCAACGAATCAAAACGGTGCAATTATTCTATTAAACAGCCCTGCATTAGAGCTGTTAAATGTTTCACGTGAAACAGCACTAGAGATGCCGATTACGTCTTTGCTTGGCTTAGAGGAAACTCATACATTTGAAGATTTAGTCGAAAATCAAGATTCCATGCTGATAGAAATTGAACGCGAAGACCAGCTGTCTGTATTGCGTGTGAATTTCTCCGTCATTCAGAAAGAGCATGGGAAAATTGATGGCTTAATTGCGGTCATTTATGACGTCACAGAGCAGGAGAAAATTGATGCTGAACGCCGTGAATTCGTCGCGAACGTATCGCATGAGCTGCGCACACCGCTGACGACGATGCGAAGCTACCTTGAGGCGCTGGCTGAAGGTGCGATTGGTGATAAAGAGCTTGCACCAAGATTCCTCAGTGTCACGCAAAATGAAACTGAGCGGATGATCCGGCTTGTCAATGACCTGCTGCAGCTGTCTAAGTTCGACAGCAAGGATTATCAATTCAACCGTGAGTGGACGAACTTTGTCAGGTTTATCTCGCTCGTCATTGATCGTTTTGAAATGACGAAGGAGCAGCATGTCGATTTTATCCGCAACCTGCCGCAGCGTGAAGTATATGTGGAAATCGACCAAGATAAAATTACTCAGGTGCTCGATAATATCATTTCCAATGCCATGAAATACTCACCAGAGGGTGGACACATCACGTTTACCGTCGATTTGGATGAGGAGAAAGGCCTTGTGTTATTCAGCGTGAAAGATGAAGGAATCGGTATTCCGAAGAAGGATATGGATAAAATCTTTGAACGTTTTTATCGAGTGGATAAAGCAAGAACAAGAAAGCTTGGCGGAACCGGCCTCGGTCTTGCGATTGCAAAAGAAATGGTTCAGGCTCATGGCGGAGATATTTGGGCTGACAGCATTGAAGGAAAAGGGACAACGGTGACCTTTACCCTTCCGTACAATGAAGAACAAGAGGATGATTGGGATGAAGCGTGAGACCTTTAAAACCATAATATTGACAATCCTAATTGCGATCAGTCTTGTATTTACGTGGAATATCTGGATGTTCCAGCCCGTCATGCAGGATCAGGCAGATACCGGCACACAGGTCGTGGAAACGAAGAAGATTTCAAGCGACGAGCCTAGAAGTCTCATTGATGTCGTGAAGCCGCGCGAGATGTTCATCCATTCAAATGGGGACCATTTTAAAGTGGATCAAAAGGAACTCTTTCAAAACTTTTGGAATGATGTGAGCCTTTGGGATGTCAAAGAGATTAATGATGTGTCAGATCAATATTCCGAGCAGAAATTTAAGAATTTCTTCTATGGACGCGAAGGACAAGGGAAGACATTGGATCTTGTCTTCAATGATCCGATTCCGATTGATATTTTCCAAGCGCTCTTTAAATGGCCGAACAAGTCCATTGAATACAACTCGTTTGATCGGATGATCGTGCCGTTCGCCCAGCAGGATAAGGCGAATAAAAAAGTGTATTTGGTCTCATACAGCAAGGAGACGGTGCTTGAGCTGACAATTGAGTCCGCCAATTACCGTAATCTAATGAACAGTATCGCAGCCGCTCAAAACGAGATGCCGCGCTATGATCTTTATACATTCTCGACGAATTCTAAACGAGATTTCCTTCTTCCGAGAAAGCAAAAGCAGCTTGAAGCGAAGATGTTCTTTATCGAAACGATTAAGACAAACAAGTTCAAAGATGCTTTGTTTACGGACCCGAGCCTTGTCGGTGAGGAATCTAATTTAAACCGGACGGTGTACACAGATGGCACAAGCCGCCTTGAAGCCAATCAAAAAGACCACCGCATTCAATATCAGCACCGCAATATCAATTCCAGCACTGTTTTCCAAACGGGGGATTTGATTAAGCGAAGCGTGAAATATTTCAATGATACGGGAAGCTTTACTGATGATTATCAATATTTTGGTATCAACAGCAACCAGCAGCTGTCCTTTAATATGTTTATGGACGGTCTGCCGATTGTGAACAGTACAGAGCATCCATTTGGGATGACCTCCCTTGAAGTCCAATGGGCGAATGATGACATTTTGAATTACAAGCGCCCAAACTATATTCTTGGCAATAAAGCGAGTCAAAGTGAACAGGTCAAGCTGATGAACGGGACAGAGCTGAAGGACTTGATCATCAAGCAGACGAAATATGATGACCTGGAGAAAATTGAACAGATTTTTCCTGCATATCAAGCTGCTTCAACTGCATCAGATCAAGATCAAGCAATGTTTGTCTGGCTGGAGCCTGTATGGTGCATGAAATATAACGGCAAAACCGTGATTCTATCGAATAATCTTTTGACAGAGGGGAGCGAGAATCATGGAGTGGAATAAGACCAAAACGATCTTTATCCTAGCCTTTCTCGTTCTCGATATCTTTCTAGGTTTTCAATACTTTGAAAAACGGTCAACCGATCATTTTGCGATTATCGAAAAAACGGATACGCTGGAAGAAATGAAGGCAGACGGGATCAAATATGGCAATCTATCAGATGAAGCGAAGATTGGATACCGCATTACAGCTGAAAAGAAGCAATATACGAAAAAGGATGTCGACGGATTAGCTGATCAAAAGGCGAAAAGCACATTCCCGAAAACAGACAAAGATGATCCTGTCACACTGCTTGAAATGACCTTCAATAAACCAGTTGCCTTGCCGAAAAAGGATATCAAAACAGCGGCGACGAACCTTGTGAACCAGCGTTTGCTGGATGGGAAGAATTATAAGCTGTGGAGTATAGATGAAGAGACAGGGAAAATCGTCTTTTTCCAAACGTATAAAGGGAAATACATCTTCCAAGAAGGCCTTGATGACACCGAAACCATCGGGCAAATCACCTTAAATCTCAACGATCAAAACGAAATCGTCTCATATCAGCAATCAATGGTGACATCGATTAATGAAGTGAGAAAAGAAACCCTTGTCCCGGCACTTGAAACAGTGAAGGACTTATATACGCAAAATATGCTGAGCCAAAACACGACCGTGAAAAAGGTAGAGCTTGGCTACTATACGCAATATCCGGGGGCAAGCACGCAAGTCATGGTACCTGTATGGCGGGTGGAGCTTGAAGGCGTATCAGCAGGTTCAAAGAAAAAGACAGAAGAAGAATATTTGATCAATGCCATTGATGGCTCAACACTTGATCATATAGAGAAAGATGACAAATCTTCAATGGAGTGAGAGAACATGAGCTTGCAGTTCAGTGTACTAGCGAGCGGAAGTACGGGGAACGCTTTTTATTTAGAAACAGACGAGCATGCCTTTTTGGTGGATGCTGGTTTAAGCGGCAAACAGATGGTCGAGCTGCTTAGCCAAATCGACCGCAAGCCTGAGGACTTGGACGGCATTTTTGTGACACACGAGCACTCCGATCATATTAAAGGGCTTGGTGTCATGGCAAGAAAGTACAAGCTTCCTGTCTATGCAAATGCGAAAACATGGAAGGCAATGGAGTCTCATATCGGAAAGATTGACACAGAGCAGAAATTCCATTTTGATATGGAGACCGTTCAATCCTTTGGCGGCCTTGATGTCGAGTCATTTGGCGTCTCACACGATGCCGCAGAGCCTATGTTTTACGTGTTCCATTATGGAGGGCGCAAACTTGCCCTCATGACGGATACAGGCTATGTGAGTGACCGCATGAAAGGCATTATTAAGTCAGCCAATACGTTTGTGTTTGAGAGCAATCATGATGTCGGGATGCTGCAAATGGGCCGCTACCCATGGAGCATTAAGCGCAGAATTCTGAGTGATGTCGGACATGTATCAAATGAAGATGCTGCTCTCGCGATGACAGATGTCATTGGAGATGCCACCTCACGCATTTATTTGGCTCACTTGAGTCAAGATAACAACATGAAGGATTTAGCCCGTATGGCGGTCCAGCAGACGCTTGAAATGAAGGGCTTTGTTGTGGGGGACGGCTTTGATTTATTTGATACGGACCCGAAAAAAGCAACCCCGCTTTGCGCCGTATGATTTTTACAATCGTATGATTAAGATAAGAGCTTCTTACCAACACTATATACATCATCTATTCACTGAAAGGAAGGAAACATAGTGGATTATCGCGATGTAGAGTGGAAGCCGAGACGAAGCAGAAAAGGATATTTTCTTTCTGGTTTGATCGGTGTATTGGTAGGAGCTTTTTTAATGGGATTCTTTTTCCCCTATGTATCTGGACAGAGCGGCAGTCCCTTTGGATGGCAGCAGAACGGTGATGGACAAGCATCTCAGGGCCCTTTAAAAACTGTGAATGTAAACGTCAATGATGCTGTCACGAAAGTGGTGTCTAATATGTCAGATACGGTGGTCGGCGTCATTAATATCCAAAAGTCGAGCTTTTGGGAGGAAGGCGGAGAAGCAGGCAGCGGGTCAGGTGTGATCTATAAAAAAAAGGGTGACACGTTTTATATTGTCACAAACCATCACGTCATCAAAGGCGCCAACCAGCTTGAAGTGAGCCTCCATGACGGGACAAGAATTGGTGCCAATCTTGTCGGCAGCGATCAGCTCATGGATTTAGCAGTTCTCACTGTCAAAAGTGATAAAATCAAGAAAACGGCAGCCTTCGGTAACTCAGATCATGTGAAGCCGGGTGAGCCAGTCATCGCCATTGGAAATCCATTAGGGCTTGAATTCGCAGGTTCTGTCACACAAGGAGTCATTTCAGGCACGGAGCGTGCGATCCCTGTGGATTCAAATGGGGACGGACAGACGGATTGGAATGCAGAAGTACTGCAAACAGACGCCGCCATCAATCCTGGAAACAGCGGTGGTGCCTTGATCAATATGGACGGAAAAGTGATCGGCATCAACTCAATGAAGATTGCTGAATCAGAGGTAGAAGGAATCGGGCTGTCTATTCCAGCGAATCTGGTCATTCCTGTCATAGAGGATTTAGAGCGCTACGGAGAGGTAAAGCGTCCGTATCTTGGCGTCGGCATGAAATCATTAGCGGATATTGCGAGCTATCACTGGCAGGAAACGTTGAAACTGCCATCTAAGGTTACATCTGGGGTCGTTGTCATGAGTGTTGAGCCGTTGTCTCCCGCAGGAAAAGCGGGACTAAAAGAGCTGGATGTCGTGACCTCCTTTGATGGCAAGAGTGTACAGAATATCGTAGATCTTCGTAAGTATTTATATCAAAAGAAGGTCGGCGACAAGGTAAAGGTGCAGTTTTATCGAAGCGGAAAGAAAAAATCAGCAGAGATCAAACTTTCTCAAACCGACCGATATGGCGGCTAACCAGTTCCAACTAGGAACTGGTTTTTTTGGCATGACTGACATATGATGAAGGAAAGGGGGCGGTACGATTGGTTACACTACAACGGATGTCACAAACTGATTACGATGTATTGATGGAGAAAGCCATTCAGCGTTACGCGGAAGAAAAGGTACTCGCAGGGACATGGGAAAAGGAAGAATCACTTGCGAACGCAGAAGAACAATTTGACAGACTGCTTCCAGAAGGACTTCAGACGGAGCATCATGAGCTGTGGAATTTTTTAAACGGAGATGAAGCGATTGGCTGGGTTTGGCTTTGCTATGACCCGAATCACCCGCAGCACGAAGGATTTATTTATAACTTTATTTTGTTTGAAGCTTATCGAGGAAAAGGCTTTGCAAAGCAGGCCATTGCTGCATTAGAGGAGCAGGCAAAGTCATTAGGTGTGCAAAAGCTCTCGCTCCATGTCTTTGCTCACAATCAAATCGCCCGTTCGCTGTACGAGAAAACGGGATTTGCAGAAACCGGTATCTATATGAGTAAACCTTTATAAAAAAGAAGAAGTACCGTGCAGAAAGCGTACGGTACTTTTTTATGAGGACATCATGGCATCCTGAGCCGTGACTCTGTATAAATCGACTTTGCACTTCACAAAAGCGCGAATGATCGCTGGAACTTGAGCTTCTGAACGAATTAACAATGAGGTCTCGTCATCACTGATCACAAGATCTGTTCCGACAGTTTGCAGGTACTGCGTGAGAACAGGTTTCACCTCATCATCAATCCATGCATGCTTGAAGGTTGCACGTATGTTTGAGGATGTGATGGTTTTCTCTTGAGGATGAGTATGTGGGGACACTAATTTTCCTTCAGAAATGAACGCCGTTTTGGTACAAATACTATTGGTGAACCTTGGACGGTCAGCTGTTAAAAAGACGGTTTTTCCTTCATCCTTTAATGTTTCAATGACCCGCTGGATGTGCAAGATCGAATCTGCATCAATATCGGCAAAAGGTTCGTCGAGTAAAATAAATTCCGGCTGATGGGCGATGGCCTGCGCCATTCCGAGCCGTTTCTTCATACCAGGTGTGAAGGCACCGACCTTCTCCTGATGATCATGATGTAAACCGACAAATTCGAGCAGTTCTTCATAATCACTCGTTCTCTGGCGTGTTCCGGTGATTTTTGATAAATAGGCAATATGCTCAAGAGCCGTAAGACCTTCATATAAATCCGTATATTCTGGCAGAACACCGATATGCTGTCTCACTTTTTTTAGCGAAGGCATATTCATCACTGTAAACGTACCAGAGGTAGGGCGGGAGATCCCGGTAATAATATTGAAAAACGTCGTCTTACCAGATCCCTTTGGTCCAATGAGTCCGAAGATATCGCCCTGATTGACATCAAGATTAATATGATCTATTGCGACTTTTGTACGGTATTTTTTTGTGAGCCCCTTTGTATGAAGCATCTACACATCCCTCCTTTGAAACAGCAGTGCAGTTCCAATGAGTAAGATAACGGTCAATGCCGTGTTCATTAGGACGTAGGTCAGCGGTTCACTCCAGCGCGCATAATAATAAGGCGTCATATATTGGAACCAATGAATCATTCGTTCTGAAGAAAGAACAGAAATCAAACTGACGATTGGGAAAAGAAAGGAAAATAACATGCCGACAAACATTGATTTCTGCGGTGTTGGAAAGAGCATGGACAAAAATAAAGCACATGAGATACCGACACTGATAAAGGTTAAGATTTTTAAGGCATCTGAGAACAGAAAACGGTGTGAAATCACCATATTCAGCACATATGTCGTCATAATACAGCTAAGCCAAAACAGCATCAGTCCAAGATATTTCCCGATGATAATGTTCAAACGGGTTGTTTTACTGACGAGAAAACGAATGGTTTTCAAATGAATTTCGCGGCTTAAAATATCATGAGACAACAAAAAAATAAGGAAGAAACCAAATAAAGAAATCACCAGTTCATTCCCAATAGAATAAGGATCCTTTGCCAGTTCCCATTTTTCCTGATGAGCAGCGATAAACGGAAGACTTGAAACAAAAGTAGATAAAATGAAAATAATAACAATTGTTAAAATAGATTTTGTGCTTTTGAAGAGCTGCTTAAACTCATTCATACAGATGGTCCACACACGCTGTACCTCCCTTCACCTTTATTATACCCCTAGAAAAGAAAGACACCATATCTTGCTCTTTAACATTTGTTTAAATTTCATAAAAAGAAGACTCTTCCAGCACCAGTTGACTCATTTTTAAAAATGTTCAGAAAAATATCTTGATTTATCAAAAAACATCATGTATGATAGCTTTAATTCAAGATAGTTATACAGGCAATGACGAGAGAAAGTACAATCATCAATTTTTCCACAGAGAGCTTCGGCAGCTGAAAAGAAGCAAAAATAATGATTCGAAAAATGGTCTCTGAGCCTCGTGCTGAACATATCTATGATATTAGTAGGTGACGACGAGAGTTGGTACTCGTTATCAAAACCACAGTATATGAGCCAGATTGGAGCTTTGTACTTGTAGAGGCTGTTTAGCGCGAGCAAACAGTAAATAAAGGTGGTACCACGAGACAAATACCTCGTCCTTATGATTCAAAGATAAGGATGGGGTATTTTTTATTGTCCACTTTTTTCATACAATTGTTCAAATGTTCCACGTGAAACACCACATCCATTTTTTCAAATGAAAGGGAGATTGACATGAGTGAACATGCATTGGTTTTACAATCAGATTTCGGCATTGATGATGGAGCTGTCAGTGCAATGTACGGAGTGGCAAATACGGTCAGCAGCAGCATCCGCATTTTTGATTTAACACACAATATTCCGCAGTATGACATTTGGGAGGCTTCTTATCGCCTGCTTCAAACCGTCACATACTGGCCGGAAGAGACGGTATTCGTTTCTGTCGTTGACCCGGGCGTTGGATCCGAGAGAAAAAGTCTTGTCGTCAAAACGACAAGTTCACACTATATCATTACCCCAGATAACGGGACACTCACGCACGTCGCGCAGGATATTGGCATTGTGGAAGCCCGTTATTTAGATGAAACCATTAACCGGCTGCCAAAGTCGGGAAAATCACATACATTCCATGGGAGAGACATTTACGCTTATACAGGGGCGAGAATTGCATCAGGTGTGATTTCTTTTGAAGAGGTTGGGCCAAAGGCGAATATTGATGATATTATCCATCTTCCAGTCGTACAGGCTTATGCGGAAGAAGATGTGATCACAGGGACGATTGATATTTTAGATGTGAGATTCGGAAACCTATGGACAAACATTCATCACACGCTATTTGAACAGCTTTCAATTAATTATGGGGATGCAATAGAAGTTACCATTGCCAACGGGCCGAAAAATGTGTATAAAAATATCATGACCTATGGACGATCTTTTGCCGACTTAAAGGTAGGCGAACCACTCGTATATGTCAATTCACTCGATCATTTAGGCGTGGCGATCAATCAAGGGTCATTTGCAAAGGCTTATAACATCGGTACAGGCACAGGATGGCGCCTTTCGATTCGCAAAGCTCCGCGCATTATATACGAATAAGAGGAGGATACATCATGGCAGGAAAACAACTTTCAACGAAAACTGTCGTTGCCATTGGAATTGGCGCAGCCGTCTTTGTGATTTTAGGACGCTTCGTCTCCATTCCAACTGGAATTCCGAATACACAAATTGAAACCTCATACGCATTCCTTGCATTAATGGCCGTGCTATTTGGTCCTGTTGCAGGCGCTCTGATTGGTTTTATTGGCCATCTCATTAAAGATGCGACCACATTTGGCCCTTGGTGGAGCTGGATTATTGTATCGGGTGTCGTTGGTTTATTGATCGGCTTTATTTCTAACCGTTTAAAAGTAGAAGAGGGAGACTTCGGCTGGAAGAAAATCACGCTCTTCAACGCCGTACAAGCAGGCGCACAGGCATTAGGCTGGTTTATCATTGCTCCTGTACTCGACATTGTGATCTATGCAGAACCTGCGAACAAAGTGTTTGTCCAAGGCATCGTGGCAGGGATTTCAAACATCATCACAGTTGGTGTCCTAGGGACCATCATCATTGCAGCTTATGCGAAAACGAGAAGCAAAAGCGGCAGCCTATCGAAAGAAACATCATGAAGCAAGGTGGAACACATAAATGAAGAAACCGATGATTCAATTCGAACATTTCGGATTCAAGTATCGCAGTCAGGCAGAACCAACATTAAAGGATATCAACCTGACGATCTATGAAGGAGAAAAAGTTCTCATCGCAGGCCCGTCTGGATCGGGAAAAAGCACACTAGCCCATTGTATCAATGGGCTAGTTCCTGCGTCTTATAAAGGTTCTATGGAAGGAAGTCTTCACATCGGCGGGAAAAATGCAGAGAAAGAAAACATTTTCTCGCTCTCACAGCTTGTCGGAACGGTGCTTCAGGACCCTGATGGACAATTCATTGGGCTGACCGTTGGAGAGGATATCGCGTTCACGCTTGAAAATGATCAAGTCACACGCGAAGAAATGAAAACACGTGTCGAGGAAGCAGCTAGATTAACAGAGGTAGACGGCAAGCTGGCATCGTCCGTGCATGAGCTGTCAGGCGGACAAAAACAACGTGTCGCCATTGCGGGTGTACTTGTCAATGATGTCGACATTTTGCTGTTTGATGAACCACTTGCAAGCCTAGACCCCGCAACAGGCAAAGAAGTCATCGATCTTATTGACCGGCTGCAAAAACAAACGAAAAAAACCATCGTGATGGTTGAGCACCGATTAGAGGACGTCCTCTTCCGCCATGTGGACCGCATCATCGTTGTCAATGAAGGAACGATTGCAGCGGATATGACACCAGATGAATTGCTCGCCTCAAATGTATTAGAAGCGGCGTATTTACGTGAGCCTTTATATGTAAAGGCTATGAAATATGCAGGTATTCCGGTCGCACCGGGAGATCAGATCGCTAATTTACAGCGTCTCACCTTAGACGATAAGGCAAAAGAGAAAATCGAGCAGTGGATGGAAGCATTTGAGCCGTCAGTCGAGCAGATTGCAGCACAGGATTTACTAGAAGTGCGCGAGCTGAGCTTTGACTATCCAACAAGACCAAATACGCTGAGCAACATCTCTTTTACCGTCAAAAAAGGAGAAATGATCAGCATCGCTGGGGCCAATGGCGCAGGCAAGACGACATTGTCCAAGGTGCTCTGTGCATTTGAAAAGCCAACGAAAGGGTCCATTCTTTTAAATGGCGATGACATCACAGGAGACACGATCAAACAGCGCTCTGAACGAATTGGTGTCGTTATGCAAAACCCAAATCAAATGATTTCAAAACAAATGATCTTTGATGAGGTGGCACTTGGTCTCGTTTTAAGAGGCGTAAAGGAAGACGAGATCAAGGAACGGGTGGAGCGGGTCCTGAAAGTATGCGGACTGTATCCATTTCGGAACTGGCCGGTCTCAGCCCTCAGCTTTGGACAGAAAAAACGCGTCACCATTGCATCTATACTTGTACTAGAGCCAGAAATCCTAATTCTAGACGAACCAACCGCAGGACAGGACTTTAAACATTACACAGAGATGATGACGTTTTTAGAGCAATTAAATCAGCAGGGCGTCACGATTTTGATGATCACCCATGATATGCATCTCATGCTCGAATACACAACAAGAACCATTGTCATTTCAGATGGAGAAAAAATTGCAGATGATACACCAGCCAAAGTGCTGACAGATCAGCTGCTTGTCCAAAAGGCGAGCTTAAAAGAAACGTCGCTGTATGAACTGGCGCTGAAAGCAGATTGGCCGAATCCAAATGAACTCGTGGATCGCTTCATTGAGGTTGACAGAAAGGAACGAATGACATGGCTGTAGACATGCTGTCCTATATCGATCGCCCGTCGCCGATTCACCGGCTGACAGGAGCAACCAAACTCATTTGCTTTATCCTCTGGTCATCCGCAGCGATGCTCACGTATGATACAGGCGTTTTAGTCTTTATGTTAGCCGCCAGTATCGTGTTCTTTCAGCTATCGAACGTACGATTTCGTGATATTTCCTTCGTGGTGATTGTCCTGGCGATTTTCCTAGTGATCAATAACATTGCCATTTACATCTTTGCGCCCCAGCAAGGTGTCACCATCTACGGAGCGAAGCACGAGCTGTTTCATATTGCCGGCTGGTACAATGTCACACTTGAACAGCTTTTCTATCAATTGAACATTACGCTAAAATATGTGACCGTGATGCCAGCAGCGCTTTTATTTATTGTGACAACAAATCCAAGTGAATTCGCCTCATCCCTCAGCCGAATTGGGGTCAGCTACCGGATTTCGTATGCTGTAGCGATTGCCCTGCGCTATATTCCAGATATTCAGCGGGATTTTCGCACGATCGCGATTTCTCAGCAAGCAAGAGGCATTGATTTATCGAAGAATGAAAAATTGAGGAAACGAATCAAAAATGCACTGTCGATTGTCATGCCGCTGATTTTCTCCAGCTTGGAGCGGATCGAAACGATCAGCAATGCGATGGAGCTGCGCGGGTTTGGGAAACATAAAAAGCGCACATGGTTTACAGCAAAAGACTTTCAAAAAGCAGATTATGCTGCGTTATTGTTTGTTGGTGTGGTGCTGATTGTGTCGCTTGTGATTACATTCGTTAGAGGAACGAGATTTTATAATCCGTTTTGATAGAAGGAAGCCTTCACAGGAGTGGAGGCTTTTTTGTATGGTTTGTGGATAAAAGGTGTAGGAAATGGTAAAAGACTATTAACATGTGAATAAATCGGTTATATTGGACAATGAGCGAAACACTTGTGAATAACGAGACAATATATTGGAGGAATTTAGAAACTTATGAACAAATCACTTTATGCTTGTGCAGAACACATAGAAACCGTACTAGACATGTACATAGATGACCATGAAACGCCGCCGGAATTCAGAAAAATCGAACATACACACAGTTTATCCACAACCTGTGAATTGTGCGATGAACCTGCAATATATATAGTGGGGAACGAATGATCGGGCACAAAATACACAAATTTTATCCACAATTGTTGATAACTTATATGAATAACTTGTTCTTAAGGTGGGGATGACCTGTGAATATATCAATTATCACAGTAGGAAAATTAAAAGAGAAATATTTAAAGCAAGGCATAGCCGAATACACAAAACGATTACAAGCTTACGCAAAAATCGACATCATTGAGCTCGCGGATGAAAAAGCACCCGAGAATCTCAGTGATCAAGACATGAAAATCATCAAAGACAAAGAAGGTGAACGCATCCTAAGCAAAATCAACCCAGACGCCCACGTCATCGCCCTCGCCATCGAAGGAAAAATGAAAACTTCCGAAGAATTAGCCGATACAATAGATAAGCTGGCAACATACGGAAAAAGCAAGGTATGTTTCGTCATAGGCGGATCCCTTGGATTAAGCGACGCTGTGATGCAGCGCGCGAATGAAAAACTGTCGTTTTCGAAAATGACGTTCCCGCATCAGTTGATGAGGCTGGTGTTGGTGGAGCAGATTTATCGGGCGTTTCGGATTGTGCGGGGGGAGCCTTATCATAAGTAATGATTTGGTGTAAAATATAACCTTTTGCGATTAGAGGGGGAGGTTTATTATATCGCTTAATATATTTTTAATTAAGGGATCGGCATTCAATAATTCTTCAGCTTTATATTCTAGAACTCTTTTAAAGATTTCATAAGAAATTAGTTTAATTACCAATTCGTCTATTAATTAGTATAGAAAAAGGAGAGCTCTGATGAGAATTCATTCAAGGAATTACTGTACTCTTACTCAAGAAGAGAAAGACGAGTGGGAAATTCTTAAAGACCAAGAAGTTGTTAAAAGATTTGATAATAGCAATTTAGTAGTAAGAAAGAGCCGATACAGAGAATATCCAGTAGCTGTTAGACACTATAAAAGTTTGTTTCCTAATAACCATCTGGATATAGTAGATTTACAACAAATAGATTATTTAACCTCACTTACAGAAGACTATCTTTCTATAATTGATAATCCTAATTCTAATGAAAGGTCAATTCTTAACTGGATTCGTGAAGAAAGGGCATATTTTATTATTGCTTCCATCATGAAAGGTTATTATTCATTTGGTCATCATGATGCATTTATATTTCCAGAATTTCAGTTAGGTAATACATACCAAGTGGATTATTTAATTGTGGGAAAAAGCTCAGGTGGGTATGAATTTATTTTTGTAGAGCTGGAACATCCACATAAAAATATTACTTTAGCAAACGGACATTTAGGAGATGCAATGAGGAAAGGTGAAAGACAGATTATCGATTGGAAATATTGGCTTGAGTCCAATTTCGGAACTCTATATGAGACATTTAAAAAGTACCAATCACCAAGGCAAGATTTGTCTGAAGAATTCATCAAATATGATAGTTCTCGTGTACACTATTTAGTTGTTGCTGGAAGAAGGAACAATTTCAATGATAGAACCTATCAATTAAAGAGACAAAAAAGGCTGTTTGAGGATATATTAATACTCCATTATGAGAACCTTTACGATTTGGCTAAAGCATTGATTGGAAAAGCTACATACTGATGAACACAAATTTTAACTACATAAAGCATTAACTAGATAAGGATTAAGGTCTGATCTCATAATTGGTATACATGATTATAATCATGGTTAAGAGGTGCAAAAAAGAGACTTAAAATAATAGTGAAAATTTGTGTATCAAATTAATTAAGGTTTCTTGTTATTAATTTTTTTGAAATCCTATTGGAAGGAGAGGGATTTGAAATCGCAAACAAAATTAGCAACATAACAAAACGTGATATTCTTGAATTGTTTAAAAAAGGAATTAATATAGATGAAGTTTTTGAAACGAAAACAGTCATTTATCCTTATTTCGGCCGATTGGAAGAGCTTGAATTTCTAACGAGGCTATATGATTTAAAAGCAATGAGAAGTTTAGATAATAGGTTCAAAGACGCTGAAGGTGAAATTTGGCATCATACAGTAAACAATGATGATTATCGTAATGACTGGGTCTTTATGGATGAAAGATTTCAATTAGTCAGTGGAAACGATGAAATATACTTGAAATTTATTTGTGAGATCTTTCATCCAGAAGTCAGAATTGAAAAGGGTTTCTGGAAGGAGTTTCTATTTGAGATAAACCAATTGTTAAAAAACGATGGTTATGAACTCTATCCTGCAGAAAAGAAATCTAATCGTGATATTTATAGTTGGAGATTATTTAATCCAGAAGATGAGGTTTTTATGCCTTATTCTCAGAGAAATGGAAAGGCAATAAAAAAGAAGCAAATAGTGTTTAAAATTAGCCGAGTAGCAAGAAACCAGATTTATAAAGTTTTTGAAAGATATGATTATAACGATAGAAAAGTAAGTGAAACAGGTTTTCAGTATTATGTTTTAATAAGTGAGGAAGTTCTTGAAGATATAAAGAAATACTATACTCCAAAGTGTTTTAATAAAGAAAAACAATTTGTTGAAACTAATGTTCTTAAAGATTTTATCTTGTACACTACACCTTATTGTGTGATAGATGCAATAGAATTTTTCGGTAAATATTGTAATATTGATTTTGCAGCAGAGATTAATACAATATTTAAACTGAATGATATTCCTTTTAAGTTGCATAATGGAAGTGTTAGAGGTGTTGTAGATAGTCATTTAACAAAAAGTTCATTGGCTTCAATTGATGAGGCGGGACTCAAAGAATTGCTACAGGAAGCAAATAGGTATTATGAAAAAGAGAATTTAAAAATTGCTGTTGAAAAACTCTGGGATGCATTTGAAAGACTAAAAACATACTACTCTCCAGCATTCGATAAGAAAGAATCAGTAATTAGAATTATTGGTGATATGAGTGGGGGAAAAGGACAATTTAAAGAAATGTATGATAAAGAATTTCGCGAACTCACAATAATAGGAAATAGTTTTAGGATTCGTCATCATGAAACTACAAAAGTTGATATTGAAGATGAGAGACATTATGATTATTTTTATAAACGCTGCCTTTCCTTAATCACTACTGCCACTCTGTATTTAGATAACAAAAGATTAAGTTAATATATATATTAGTTAATAAAAGGATCTAAAAATAGGATAGTATGTATAATAGTATTAATACATACAAGTTTAATTAAAAATTCCATATTTATAGAAGAGAATAAAATATAAATTTATTAGGAAAATAAATGATTAAATTAAAAGTTGACTAGGGTGAATTGGATGAGAAAATACTATAATTTAGACGAAATGCATGCGTCTATAAATAATAGGAAATTCAAGAATGATGTGCTATCCATATATAAATATGAAGGTATAGACAATACCATTGATTATTTAAAAGTATCGGGAATTTGTTTGAACAAATACGGAAAAAATAAGAATAGTAAATATCTGGATGGAATATTAGATGAATTAAAAGGAATATTAAATACTTCTGAAATTGAAAAAATTTTAAATTTGGAGAATGAAATTAGTTTATTTCAGGAATTAATTGATAAGAATATTCAATCAATGAATGATGTTATGAAACTTTCCTTTTTCAAGAATAAACATTTACTTGTGAATTTACTTATTATGGGACAAAGAATGGCTGATAGCTTATTATCGCAGTATTCAGGAATAAATTCATTTAAATATGAAGTTAACATTGAGGCTTACTCTAAAGTATTATGGTATGTTCTTTTTAAGAAGAAGGTAGAATTAACTAATGAGTTTGCTTATTATGAAAAAATAGATGACCATATGGAAATGATAATTTCAAATGCTGCTATAGACTTTCAACTAAGTAGCTGGATTGATGATTGGCAATTTGCTAACATGAAGATTTTCAAAGATAAGAAAAAAATAAAAATCAGAATGTCTGAAGATAAAATTAAGGTTGATATTTCTAAAAACAGATATATAACTACATTAGATGCTAAGATGTATAGGCAAGCAAATGAAAGCCTATCAAAAAAATTTTCTACAGAAAAAGAGGTTTTTAAAGATTTATACTTAAACTATAATAATGATCTTGATTTTATCAAACAATTTTTAAATATAGAAAATCCGTCACATATTATTGATAAAACTATTGGTATAAGTTTAGAAGATTTATGTAAGACTTATTTTATTTTAAAAGAATTAGCGATTGAGCATATTTTGTTTTTTAAGAAATCTATGGAATTAAGAAATGCTTCAGTCGAATGTAATATACCAATCTATCGAACTGATGAACTCAATAATATTTTGGTTTCAAGAGGAATAGAGAGAGAAAAAATTAATAAGTTAATTGAATTAATTACTTTTACTAAGAAATCAAAGAGTATTTTTGAAAATCCACTCATAAAAATAGATAAAAATACCTATACTATAATTCCTCAGATAACTTTTTCATTAAATATATGTAGCTCAATAATGAGATTAATGTCTAATGAATCTATCTTAAGTGAGAAGGGTTATGGTTATGAGAAGGTGATGAAGAATCTAGTAGAGAGAAATACTAATTTGAAATTTCTTACTAACGTAAAAGATAGAGATGCTAGTGAGGTATATCAACTTGATGGAGTATTTCATATAGGGGAAACCTTGTATCTATGTGAAATAAAAAACTTTTCTCACATTATTAATTCGTATGAATACTATAAACTGAGATTTAAAATTGAACAGGCTCTCAATCAAATGAAGCGAACTTGTGATTTTTATACTTTAAAGGGAAATATAACAAAATTATGTGCAGATTTAAAAATAGATATAAAGGAAGTAAAAAAAATTAAGAGGATAATTGTAATTTCACCATTTTTAGGTGAAATAATAAAAAGAAACGAAATTTATGTTACGGAAGGTATTCTAACAAGGAATTTTTTTAAACAACAATACCCTAAAGTGACAGAATATTTGTCTAATCAGTTAATATCACATTCAACTATAAAAGAGTTTTTAGTATATGAAGAGGATGGATTAACAGATAAAAACTTTAATTCACTAATAGAAGAAAACCCATATATAAAAAATGAAAGAGAACGTTTTAAAAAAGAATTTAAAACATATAAACCATGGAATTTAAGTATACAGTATAATGAATTAAATCAAAAAAATATTAGTTTTAAAAAATGAAAAATATGTAATATATTATATGAGAAATGTTAAATCATATTAATATTAAATATTTATCTTCAAATTTCTGAATGTGCTGTTAATTACTAATACTTAATTTCTTTTGTAGATAACAACTATTTTATAATAAATAATTATGCCACACTTAACTGTGTTAAATATAGGAGAATCTTTTAAAAAGGATGTATAAATTATGCATACAATCAAAAAAATAGGCCAAACCTTCTCCTTCATCACACCAATATCACGAACCGACCGCCCCATCCTAGGCATGGTCGTAGGCAATAACAAAACATTGATCGATGCCGGCAACTCAGATGATCATGCCAAATACTTTATCAAAGAAACTTTAAAAAATGAGAACGCCTTGCCCGATATGGTTGTCCTCACGCATCGGCATTGGGATCATATTTTTGGTCTGCCTGCGCTGCCTGATACGGTTTCAATTGCTTCTGCAAAGACAAAAAAGGAAATGGAGAAGCTTGTTCCGTTTTCTTGGTCAGATGAGGCAATTGATGAGCGGGTGAGGGAAGGACGGAGATTGAGTTCTGCGCGAAGGCCATTAAGGAAGAATATAAGAATCATCGAGATATTCAGGTGGTTTTACCGGATGTGACGTTTGACCGTCGGATAGAGATTGATCTTGGCGGGGTCACTTGTGTCGTGCAGCATGTTGGAGGCGATCATGCCGCAGATTCAGTCATCGTGTATGTGAAAGAAGAGAAAATCCTTTTTCTTGGTGATTACATTTATCCGAAAATGTATGCTGAAAAAGTACATTATACGGTGAAAGAAATATTGCGTCTTTTAGATGAGTTAGATGCTTTTGATGACGATACGTATATTCCCTCACACCAAAGACCGTGGACAAAAGAGGAGTTTCGTCAGGAAACAGATAAGCTTAGGATGATGGCGAAATTCACTGATGTATGTGGTGGAGATCAGCAGAAAATCACGAAAGAATATCAACATTACGTGAACAGAGAACTGAAAAGAAGATGAATTAGAAACCCTTGTTTACTTTGTAAATGGTTATTAAATAATTATGGTTAGGTAACTAAACTAAAAAAGTCTCATTTGAGCTATTTCCCTCAAATGAGACTTATTAATTTCTACGGCAAACCAACCTACAACATCCTCTGCATCACGAACTGTGACAGACATGTTTTTGGCATTAATAATAATGACACAATCCCAAGTCGGCTTAATTTGCAGTTCAACATTCTCATCAATACGGATAATTTCTTTAAATTCAACGGAATGAGGTAAACACCTACAGCAGCTACAATTGCTGAAGTATGAATTTCACCTTTCTTAGAGTTATTTCCTATAAAAATAGTATCAATAGTGTCAGTATCGATTGAAGCACACTTCTGCGAATTTCACGAAATACTCAGCAACTTTTAGGCTGCGGAACCCGCCATACTCTCTAACCAAATGAAGCGGCATCTCAATGCATGTAAAGACATCACGGTGAACCGTACCAGAAGAAGAATGAAAATAGAAAGTTTTAAGGATCTCAAACAACACATGTTGACATATCGTTATTTATCGATATAATGGTTTGTATGGAGCCAATAGAAGTTTTTAAAGCCTTATCCAATGAATCAAGATTGCAAATTTTACAATGGCTAAAGGAACCTGATCGTCATTTTACACCCCATGAAGGGATTGATATGAATACTACAGGGGTATGTGTTAGTCAAATAACAGATAAATTGAAAATGACGCAATCAACAGCATCTCAATACCTTTCAATTTTACTTCGAGCTGGATTAATTACGACAGAGCGTATAGGTAAATACACGTATTATAAAAGAGATGAAAATGCCATAAAACAAATTGCAGAGATTTTAGAAAAAAATATTTAATAAATGAACTGAATTCATACATCAGAATTCAGTTTCATTTATTAAATACAAATCGACTTATCGTAATATGTTTTTTTGTCTATACATATTAACAATTCTAGATATGTAAATGTATTATATATAAGGAGTGATCTACATTGTCAAACACTGTAAAGATTTACATTTTAGCTATTGTAAGTTTTTTAGTTGGTACATCAGAGTATATCATCTCTGGTATTTTGGATAATATTTCTGAATCATTAGGGATTACGATAGCTGCAGCCGGCCAGTTAATTACGATTTTTTCTCTTGTGTATGCCATCTTCACCCCAGTATTAATGGCTTTAACATCGGGAATGAATAAACGCAAGTTAATGTTATTTTCACTTAGCGTTTTTATTCTAGGTAATATTCTTGCATTCGTTCTCCCTGGGTATCAATTATTTATTGTGTCAAGAATTATTATGGCTCTTGGAGCGGGGATGGTCGTAGTTACTGCATTAACAATTGCTGAAAAAATTGCACCAAAAGGTAAGCAAGGTACCGCTATTGCTACAGTAGTAATGGGCTTTACAGCATCATTGATCATTGGAGTCCCACTTGGCAGAATGACTAGTGATTTCTTTGGTTGGAAGGCTGTATTTGGAGGAATAGCCTTACTCGGATTATTAGCCATGGTGATCATTTCTCTTACGATTCCAAAAATCCAAGGGGATAAACCTGTACCTTTAATTCAACAACTCGCTCTTTTTAAAAAACCAAAAGTAGTGTTGGGATTAGCCATCACCTTTTTTTGGCTTGGTGGTTATTCAATTGCCTATACCTATTTATCCCCTTACCTTTTAAATATATCAGGTGTAAGCAGCAAATTGCTGAGTGGAGTTCTTCTCATATTCGGGATTGCTAGTCTAGTTGGGTCAAAGTTTGGTGGATTTAGTACCGATCGATGGGGTGTGAACTTTACTCTGATTAGTGGAATGACATTACATGTCATCATGCTCATATTGCTCTCACTAGTTACGCATTCTTATGTTGGAGTATTGCTCATTTTAATATTATGGTCATTTGCTGCATGGTCTTCTGGCCCGACTCAACAATATCACTTAGCTAAAATGGAGCCAGAGTCATCAGGTATACTATTAGGTCTCAATCAGTCAATGATGCAATTGGCGATGGCTGCAGGTGCAGCTATTGGAGGTATCTTTGTAGAGAGGGTTTCTCTATCTTCCGTTACTTGGGCAGGTGCTTTAGGCGTTGCAATCGCGATCATTGTAACAATATTGGCTTCGCGTGCTACTTCGAATAATGAAATTCGATATACTTAAACAGTAGAACGATGGGAAAAAACGTGATTTAAAAAATAATGACAGAAAGTAGGAAGCACCTTTGCACTCAATTAAAAAAATAGGTCAGAGTTTTTGGTACATCACGCCAGTATCACTCACCGACCGCCCCATCCTAGGTATGGTCGTTGGCAATAACAAAACATTAATGATCGATGCCGGTAACTCAGAAGATCATGCGAACTATTTCATCCAAAGATCTTTAAAGCACGAGAACGCCAAGCCTGATATGGTTGTCCTCACGCATTGGCATTGGGATCATATTTTTGGTCTGCCTGCGCTGCCTGATACGGTTTCAATTGCTTCTGCACAGACAAGAAAGGAAATGGAGGAGCTTGTTCCGTTTTCGTGGTCAGATGAGGCGATTGATGAGCGGGTGAGGGAAGGAACGGAGATTGAGTTCTGCGCGAAGGCCATTAAGGAAGAATATCAGGGTCATCGAGATATTCAGGTGGTTTTACCGGATGTCACATTTGACCGTCGGGTGGAAATTGATCTTGGCGGCGTCACTTGCATCGTGCAGCATGTTGGAGGCGATCATGCGGCTGATTCCGTGATCGTGTATGTGAAAGAAGAGAAAATCCTGTTTCTTGGTGATTGTATTTATCCGAAAATGTATGCCGAAAAAGTTCATTATACAGTGAAGGAAACGTTGCGTCTTTTAGATGAGTTAGATGCTTTTGATGCCGATACGTATATTCCTTCACACCAAAGACCATGGACAAAAGAGGAGTTTCGTCAGGAAACAGACAAACTTCGGATGATAGCGAAATTCACTGATCAATGTGGTGGAGATCGGCAGAGAATCGTGATTGAATATCAAGCATATGTGAACAGAAAACTAAAAGAAGATGAGTTAGAGACAATCGCTTATTTTGTAAATGGTTATTAAGGAATAGCAGAGGGATATATCCTCTGCTTTTTTTATTTTCATGCTTTTTCCTTCCACCGAGTTTATATCAAGTTTATATACGAGCGATATACTCGAACCGGTGAGAAAAGGAGGAGAACGATCGGTGAATTTAATCAGATCATTTATTGATAAAATGTCTACAAAAAAGGGAGCTTGGCTGACTGTTATCATTTGGCTTGTTCTCATGGTAGGGTTGAGTGCTGGTCCTAAATTGAGCGATCATAAAGTGACCAATTTTCAATCTTTACCTAGTGATGCTCAGTCTATCGTGACACAAAAGCAGTTAGATCAGTATTTCCCAAGTGACAAAGGCACTCCGGGATTATATGTCTTCCATCATCCTGATGGGAAACTGGCTATCAAAGATGTAAAAACGATTATAAAAGGAATTAAAGAGGCAAAGATTGAGGGGATTGAAGACATTGTCGATGTGTCCGCATTGCCTCCTCAAGCGTTATCCGCATTTTTATCAGAAGATCAAACGACCATGATTGTGCCAATGAATTTGAAAGCCGGATTAGGCAATGCTGATTATGCAGAGATTAATGATCAGACAACAGATGTTGGTAAAAGGATAGCAAAAGGGTTAGATACAGATTTTTATATTACGGGCCCAGCAGGTATAGCTGGAGATACTGTTAAATTATTTGAATCTGCTGACTTGAATCTGTTATTAGCCACCGTTGCGATCATTTTGGTTTTATTAATAGCCATTTACCGTTCCCCGTTATTAGCGATCATCCCATTATTTGCAACGGTGATTGTCTATCAAGTGGTGAATCAAGTCGTGGCTTTACTTGGCGTCAGTGGACTTGAAATAAATAATTCGACCACTTCTATTATGAGTATTTTATTATTTGCGGCTGTGATTGATTATTCATTATTTGTTTTCTCTCGCTATCGCGAAGAGTTGAATCATGCTGAAAATCAATATGAAGCGATGAAAGTGGCAATGCGTGCAACAGCAAAACCCGTATTATTTGCTGGCGGTACAGTATTCGCGGCAATGATCATTTTATTTGTGGCAGATTTCCGTGATTATCAAAACTTTGCTCCAATCTTTAGTGCTGCAATGGTCATCATTATGGTGGCTTCTGTCACACTGATCCCAGCATTGTTTGCGTTATTTGGCCGTAAAGCATTTTGGCCGAAGGTGCCCAAATATGGTGAAGCGAGAGATGTGAAGCATGGCATTTGGGGGCCTATTGCAAAGTTTGTTGTTCGAAAACCAGGATTGATTGGTGGTGCTGTCTTACTGTTTTTACTTGTGACAGGGGCGAATGTTTTCAATTTACATTATGAATTTAACTCAGTGAAAAATTTCCCGAAGGATTTACCTTCTCGTGTCGCATTTGAAATCGTCGAGGATCAATTTAATAAAGGAGATCTAGCTCAGACAACGGTGCTAGTGACCGGTCAAAATCTATCTCAGGAACATTTTAAAGAAATCTCTTCTCATTTCTCAGAAAATGACCAGATAGGGTCGGCTCGTCCTTCTGGAGTAACCAAAGATAGAGAGCACGGCAAAATGACGGTGTCATTAAAGATGAATCCATACAGTATAGAGGCTATTGAATTTTTAAAAGATTTCCGTACAGATTTATCCACTTATCGTTTATCAGATGGTCAAGAGGTTCAGTTATCTTTTGCGGGCACAACGGCTAAATTAGTGGATGAACAACAAGTGAATCAATCAGATATTAAAAAGATTGTTTTGCTGGAAACGTTACTTATTCTTCTCTTGTTACTTATACTGACGCGCTCGATTAAAATGTCGATTTATATGATGGCGACGATTTTAATCTCCTTTGTATCTGCTTTAGGGTTAGGCATTTTCTTAGTAGATGTGTTATTTGGTTATGATGCCATTTCCACTCGTGCCCCTGTGTATGCCTTTATCTTTTTAGTGGCTTTAGGAATTGACTATAATATCATCCTTGTGAGCCGTTTCCTAGAAGAACGTAAAACGTTACATGTCAAAGCAGCATTAGAAGTGGCGATACGAAACACAGGAGGGGTCATTTCTTCAGCGGGAATCATTCTTGCCGCAACGTTTGCCGCATTAATGACCATGCCCATTACCGATTTATTTATCTTTGGATTTATTGTCGCTATTGGGATTATCATCGATACATTCTTAGTTCGGGGAATGTTGCTGCCGTCGCTCATATTATTCTTTGAAAAAGATCAAGCTAAGGTGATAAAGGAGGAAGGTTAATTGCATGTATTGGTCGTGGATGATGATGAAGCCATTTTGCAATTAGTGTCCATCCATTTAGAGCAGGCGGGATATCACGTGACAAAAGCAAGCAATGCTGAGGCAGCGCTTGCTTTTTTGCAACATCATTCATTTGATCTCATGATAATTGATGTGATGATGCCTGGAATGGATGGCTTTCAGCTGGCGAACATGGTGATCAAACAATATGAACTGCCTGTCATTATGTTGACAGCGAAAGGGCAAATTGAAGATAAGCAGCAAGGTTTTGAACAAGGGATTGATGATTATATCGTCAAACCATTTGAAACGAAAGAACTGCTATTCCGTGTAAATGCCATTTTACGACGATATCGTAAATCCATAGAAGCTTTAACAACTGCGGGGAATATTCAGATTGATACGAAACGTTGGGAATTAACGATTGAGAATCAACAATATATTTGGCCTATGCGCGAATTAGAAATTCTCCATTATCTGTTGCAGCGGGCAAACCGCAATGTGAGCCGCTGGGATTTAATTGATGATATTTGGGGGGATACGTTAGAACAACCCGAATTTACATTGAACACCCATATTAACCGCATTCGTGAAAGATTAAAAAGAGCTGAAGCAAATGTTGAAATTGTGACAATCCGTGGTTTTGGCTATCAACTAGAGGTAAAAGAATGAGACTACAACAACGTTTTATGTTATATACGTGTTTGATTGTTTGTATCAGCATCTTTGTTGGGTTTATTTGTTCGAATTTGATTTACAATGCCTTTGTAAAAGAACAATTAAATGATCGTTATTTAGTGATTGCGGAGCAGTTATCGAAACAAATAAAAGAACACGAAATCACATTACAGGCATCTTCTGATTTTCTGCAAACGATGAGCGATCTAGGGTATCAAATTGCATTGGCAAAAGAAGATGGAGAAATGAGGATGTTTGGGGAACCCTTTAAAACGACACAATGGAATGATCAAATGCACGCCTTATTTGAAAACGGGAAAGCTTACAACGGGATCAAATCCTTTGAAAATTCATATTTAATGATGAGTCATTTTGCAAATGATATAAAGAATACAGTGGGAACGAAAATAGAAATTGAAGGGGAAGAATGGGGGTTATTTTTACGTCCGAATAATATTAGCCTTTTCACAGAATTTCATTTAATTATATTTGGGTTTATATTCGCCGTTTTTATTAGCAGCATCATCGGCATTTTATTGATGTCTCGAAAGGTCACCCAATCCCTTTCAGAATTGACGAATGCAACGCAAGAGATGGCTAACCATAACTTCCAGTATCCATTAATGATTAATCGGAAAGATGAAATTGGACAGCTTTCCGATAGTTTTCGGATGATGCAGCAGAAGTTGGAGAATACAGATCAATCGAGGAAGAAATTCGTGAATAACGTCTCGCACGATTTTCAATCACCGCTGCTCAATATCCGGGGGTATTCTGAATTACTGGATGGGGAGCTTTCATCCAGCGAAGGAAAGAAATACAATCACATTATTCAAACAGAAGCGAAACGATTATCAAACTTAACGAAACAACTCCTCATTCTTACCTCAATTGATCAAGGAACATATCCAACGAATAAACAATTAGTCAGGATTGATGATCAGCTTCAACAAGTGGTTCATTCCATGCTATGGCGGATAGAAGAGAAGGGTTTAGAAATTAAGATCGATTTACAGCCTGCCACCGTATATGCTGACCGTACATTGCTGATCAACGTATGGGAGAACTTAATCGGCAACGCAATTAAATACAACAAAGAGTATGGTGAGATCAGTATTTCTTGTGAAGAAAATAAATCAGAAGCGGTCGTGAAGATCAGAGATACGGGGATTGGAATAGAAAAAGAGACATTGGAAAAAATATTTGAACGATTCTACAGGGTAGATCAAGCCCGAAATAAAGAAGGAATGGGTCTGGGGTTATCAATTGTACAAGAAGTTCTCTCTTATCACGATGCTTCTATTGAGGTAGAAAGCAATGAAAAAGGAACGACTTTTACGACGGTTTTTCCAAAGGAGTAGTGAGTGAAGAAAAGTCTCATTTGCGATGTGTCAAATGAGACTTTTTATTTCGATGTGTTTAGTAGCAAATTATTAGCACTCAGCCAAAAATGAACATTTCCTTTTCAGGATGATTTGTATTTCTGAGAGAGCTCTGACATGTTATTTGTACATTCTATTTTTTGGTATAATCAGGGGTAAGGTAAGAACGGATAAATTTTTGAACTGAATCGGAGGTACTTATGAAGCAGCTTTATATGAAGCAAAAGGTATTTAGTCTGAGCGGCAGGTTTACAGTAAAGGATCAGCAGGAGAACGATGTGTATTTGGTCGAAGGCAGTTTTTTGAAGGTACCGAAGACGTTTACCATTCTGAATACAGAACGAGATGAAATCGCTGTGATTACGAAGAAAATGTTTACCTTTTTACCGAAGTTTTTAGTAGAAGTTGATGGTCAAGAGGTATTGACGATCAAAAAAGAGTTTACGTTCTTTAAAGCAAAATATTCAATTGATGCCGCGGGTATAGAAGTGCAAGGTAACTGGTGGGATATGAATTTCCAGGTGCTCCAGAACGGCGAAGTGATTGGTCAGGTGAAGAAGGAATGGTTAACTTGGGGTGACAGCTATAAGGTTGATATTTTGAAAGAAGAGATGGAGCCTGTGATGATTGCCCTCGTTGTTGCGATTGATTGTGTGAAAGCTGATGAAGCAGCGTCTAGGTCTTCGTCGTCGGCAACGACGAATTAGACTCTTAAAGTTTAATGAAATGAAGAAGAGTGGTAGGACTTTACTCTTCTTCATTAATAAGTAGAATGAATCATGTTTCGTTACTTTTCAATAGGGTACTTCTTTCCATTTTTTATTAATTTTTCTTCAATTATTTCTTTCACATTTAGATGAAGGTCTGAGCAAAGCATTAGTGAATATATTAAGATATCGGCTATTTCCTCTCGGATGTTTTCTTCGTTCGCCTCAAGAGCTTCTTCATTACTTTTCCATTGGAAGTCTTCAAGCAGTTCAGCGGCTTCTATCGAAATTGAGATGGCCAAGTCTTTTGGGTTATGATATTGTCTCCAGTTCCGATCATCTCTAAATTGGTTAATTGAATGTATTACCTCTTTGATCTCAGTCATATTTGCCTCCCTCTTTTATCTCTTGTAATTTCCTTCTCAATTTTTCATCTGTTGCATAAATATAAAGCCCGTGAATGCCTCGCTTCATCAGAACGTTAATCGAGTTTAGTATAATCTTTTCTTTTGCCTGTTTGATTTCCTCTGGAGACATGTCACTTCTTGATGTGAATGCACCCGTGTCTTTATAATTTGACGTGTCTATGAGAAGTTCATCCTTTTCTTCATCATAGCTGATAGAAGGGCCAAGTATGACGCCGACATAATTTAAATCAAATCCTTGAACCGTATAGATTGAGCCCACTTCTCTAACTGAATCTGCATGTTCAGCCCATGTCCATTTATCACTTGTGAAATTCCACGGCATATTGATACCACCTTCATCTACTATATAGGTAGCTTTATCTTTTTTATGTAAAAAGTCAAAGGTAGATACAATGCGGGATAAGCCTACTTCATCATCCTTCTGTTGAATGGCAGTTTTAAATTTGTTCGGCTCCTCAAAAATTTTGAGTTCGAAAGAATCCTGTTTTTTAGGCAGAGGTAATAATCGTTTTGAGACAAATTGATCGATCCATGTTAACGTATCTGAATCAGCATACATACGCATCTGTTCAGTGAGTTTCACAGTTCTGGCTTGATATCTATTTGTAATTTCCTCGAGTAATTTTTCATTCCAGTAGCTTTTAATTTTGAGTACCTGCTTTGGATCAAAAATGACAATGGTTATTTTACTTCGCTTAATAATTTCCTCTAGTTGGTTTTGGTAATGGAAGTTATTGTACTTATCATCTTTTGTTAATAGAAGGTGGGCTTCATCAATTAACACGATGTCAGCCATTTCACCTGACTTTGTCATCTGATTAATAAACGAGGTTGGTCTCATAATTTGTTTCTTTTTCAGATTTGGCAGACTCTTTGCGATGTTTTGATATGTTTTAAGCATTTCCGCATGATTCACAAGTAAATAATTGTTCTTTTTGTTTAAGACAGAGTCCATATCATTTGATAAATCTTGAATCGTATTAAAAAGAGAACTCAGTAAAACACTCTTCCCAGTTCCTGCATCACCTTCTATCGAAATCACATGGTGACCTGACTGTTTGATACGCTCTTTACAAAAAGATAAGATTTCATGCTTAATTTCTACTTGTTGAGGTGATAATTCTTTATAGGGAGAAAGTTTATAAATATCTCTATTTTTTAAGGTTTCAATTGAATTAGTAACGATCTTTTCTTTTTGAAGTTGCTCCCATATATCTTTAAAAACAGTTTCATTGTAAAAATTTTTTTGATAATAATGATGCATTTCCCTCGATCGTGTCTGGCTAACATTTTTTAATTGGAAACGATTTTCTGCAATAAAGTAGTTTATGAGATTTGTCTCAATATTGTAAGAGGCGGATTGATGAAATCGTTCATGTCCAATCAGAATTGTTTTAGTTAATTTGTTCTTTTTTGGGTCTTTCAAATGATCCTTCAAACGTCTGCTAGCTTGGACTGACTGACCGATATAAGCAGATGGTTTCTTCTTTTCATCATAAAGAATGTAGACAATAGGTTGATTATGGAATACGGTTGTTCGTAAAGAAAGAATTCGATCTGTAATAAAATCGCGTTTTTCAATAAAAAGTTCACTCATATAGCTAGCCCCTGTAGTCTTTTTGACTATTATCGTATCATAAATTTAGCAAAATATCTCAGTGATTATAGGTGGATATTGAATCGCTCGACAAAATAGACATGTTGAGTTATTTTTCATAGAGAGATAGGTGTTTTTGATTTACTGGTAATGGCGGGAAGTCACTAAACCCAAATGAACTTTATAACTAGCAGTATATTTTTCGATTTATCATATGAACATACGAGGTGAGCACACTGATCACATTCCAATACAAAGTATTTCTAACAGTCGTCGAATGCGGCAGTTTTACAAAAGCCGGGGAGAAGCTTGGGCTGACGCAGTCTGGGGTGAGTCATAATATTGCGAAGCTTGAGTCGGAACTCGGGATTGTGCTGCTTCGGCGGAATCGAAACGGGCTTTCGTTGACGGACGCAGGTGAGCGGGTGATGCCGCATATCCGGCAAATCATGCATCATGCGGCATTGCTTGAGCAGGAGGCGGCGCTCATTCAAGGGATGGAAGTGGGGAGCATCAAGATTGGGACATTCCCTAGCTTTTCTTCAAATGTCCTTCCACGCCTTATTCATCGTTTTACGCAAAGCTATCCGCATATCAAGCTGGAGTTATATGAAGGCGGTTATGAGGAGATTGAGGAATGGATCACTTCTGGCACGGTGGATGTTGGTTTTTTAACGCAGTCATCGAAGGAATTTGAGACCGTTCCACTTTTTCTGGATGAATTGGTGGTGCTCATACAAGAGAATCATCGCTTTCATACGAAAAAAGTGATTGAAGTTGACTCGTTACACGATGAAGCCTTTATCATGCCGAAAGCGGGCTGTGACATACTCGTTAAGAAGTTGTTAAAAGAAAGAGGCGGCGTGAAGCCTCATGTTTTGTTTGAAATTGAAGACAACAATACGCTTATTTCTATGGTTCAAGAAGGACTTGGGGTCACGATCATTCCAAAATTGGTTTTGCCGCCTCACATACCTCATACGAAAGTCATTCCACTGGATACGAGCGTCTTTCGTGAGGTCAATCTGGCGCTCAAATCATTCAAAGCAGCTTCCCCATCGGCCAAAAGATGGATCGAAACGGTCAAAAATCATTTTAAATAGAATCAGCTTGAACAGGAAGTCCCCATTCAAGCTGATGTTTTATAAAGTTAACATGCCGCGGATCGTGATGACAGCTGCGCCTGCCACTTTGATCACCGGCTTTGATTCATTTGGAATGACTGTGATACGAAGCATACCAGGTCTGCCGATGGCATCCCCTTGGGCAATGTTCAGGCGAGTGATTTCTTGCTGTGAAATGATACCCTCCAAAAAAAGATATCCAGCCAACGCCCCGTTTGCTGCCCCCGTCACAGGATCTTCGGGTATACCAATCCCAGGTGCAAAATCCCTCGTATAAAGATCGCATTCTTTTGAGGGATGAAACGTATAAAGGTGGGTTGTCGAGATGCCATGCTCTTTATTCATTCTAGCTAAAGCCGCTAAGTTCGGTGCCGCCTGATCAATGTCCTGTTGGTGCTTCATCGGAACAAGAAGATGCCAGTTACCGGTGTTTGCTAATTTGATAGGATAGGATGAATCAATGCGGTCACTGCTGACACCAAGCATGTCACTAAGCTCTTCTAAATCAATGACAAAATCTCGCGTCCTCGGTGTCACCTGCGTCATTTCCACATCAACGACCTTGCCTTTTCCTTCGTGCCATTCAACAGGCACATGGCCGATCTTTGTTTCTAACACGATCCCTGATCTCTCTTTAGCCAGCCCTAGCTCCGTAGCTAGAAGCCAAGTCAATCCAACAGTCGCATGCCCGCAAAAATTGACCTCTTCCGTCGGTGTGAAGTATTTGACGCGATAATCGGCTTCCTTATCATGGGCAGGCAGCAAGAAGACGGATTCCGGTAAATTCAACTCCTTGGCGATGCTCTGCATGTCATCCTCTGTTAAAAACTCACCATCCAACACCACCCCAGCGGCATTTCCTCCAAATTTCTCAGTTGTAAACGCATCGACGTGATACACTCTAATGTCTCCCATCTGACGAACCCTCCTACACATTTTTGTTACGTTTATCATAAGTTTGTTTGATGCATTCGTAAAATGAATCTTTTTGATGGTTTAAATCGGAAGTGTTCATGTAAAAGAGGGAGTTTTCGCAGAATAATAGTTTAAGTAAAGTATAATGAAAGAAAAAATGAAGCGAGGGATGTGACATAACTACAGGTGGATATATCAATATCGGAATCGTTTTTTATGAGGACATTCATATACCAAATACTTTTCGCCAATTGATTGATTATCTAGTTCAAAAAGACATGTCTATCACTAAAGTAAAGTTTAGTCGGGACCCTGACGGAGAAACATGGATTGAGTACAGTGTTAAAGAAAATATCATCAAAGACGATGATTTTTCAGGTTATTATACAGAGTTTGAATTGTCAGGCATAAGTTCAGATCGAAAAGGGATGACAATCAACATACAAAAAGAAACGGGTTTCGTAGGGTTCGTTCTCAGTTTAAATTGGACAGAGGTTGTTTCTCATGATGTTATTCATCTTCAACAAGAGATCATACGCTGTCTTGTAGATCTTTATCATACGTTTACGTTTGAATATGCGTTCATTGGACATGAAATTGAAGTCGAGATTCATCCAAATGAGTTTGAAAAGTGCCTGCTAGAACAGCATGCTTTTCCAGTTGCTCTAATTGGCAAAGGAAATCACATAGACATTTATTATGGTGATGTGGCGATTGATGGCCTATCTTCTCAAGAAAGAAGGATGGAATGTTTAAAGGTTAAAAGATAATAGTAAGAAAGCCTCCTGACACCAGGAGGCTTTTTCCATCCATCACCCATAATAATTATTCGCTTGAATAAAAAATTGGGATTGCATGTAGTTATACGTGATTTTCGAAAAATCGAAGGGCTGGCCATTGGTGAGATGAAAGACTGTCTCGACGCGGAGAGCGGGATCATCTTGCTTAAGTCCGAGGTGCGTCGCTTCGGTTTCATTCAATTTGCCTACTTGTAAGTACATATCGGAAAAACCGACTTTGAGCCCCAAACCTTCACTGATGAATTTAAAAACAGAGTCGGCAGCAATTTCTGTGTTGAGATAGGGAATGATGGTTTTTCGGTAATAGGATTCTTCTAAACATAACGTTTGCCCATTGATGTAACGAATGCGTTTTAGATAAAAGACATCTTCATCTTGTTCAATGTTCAAATTAAGTGCAGCTTCTTCGGACGGCTTGATGGTGTCTAGCATTAAAACTTCTGATGTCAGTTGAAATTCCTCTAAATCTTTTTTAAACCCTTGGTTGGATAAAAGGCTGATGTAGCCCTTACGGCGGTGTCTTCGAACAAAGATGCCGCTGCCCCTCACTTGATAGATAATTCCTTTTCTTTCGAGTAAGTCTAATGATTTGATAATGGTACTTTTGCTCACAGCAAATTGGCTCATGAGTGTTTCGAGTACAGGAAGCTTATCCCCTTGCTGCAGCTCATGGGTGACAATATATTTTTCAATATCGCTCGCAATTTGTTGATACTTTAACATGGCCATTCCTCTTTGTTTTCACGATTTATTGTTCTTGTATTATAGCACATACCAAATTTCCTTTGATATGCTAATTGAAATTATATATGTATTGATATATTGTACCGG
Source organism: Bacillus sp. FSL R5-0512 (assembly GCF_038593295.1). NCBI lineage: Bacteria > Bacillati > Bacillota > Bacilli > Caryophanales > Bacillaceae > Bacillus > Bacillus sp. FSL R5-0512. The sequence goes on along the minus strand of NZ_CP151982.1, from coordinate 3,588,526 downwards.
TATAATTATAATGTACATATACTAGCAGTGATAAAGGGGGGGTTTATGTGTCAAAAGTGAGGGATTATCAAAAGCTTGCAGAAGACATCTTAGAGGCAGTTGGCGGAGAAGAAAATGTGGTGAGTGCCGCAAGATGCGCCACGCGGCTGCGTTTGGTTTTGAAACGTTCGAATCCAAAGGCAAAGGAAGCAGTCAATGCGATGCCTGGCGTCATTACCGTGGTGGAAAACGGCGGTCAATTTCAGGTCGTCATCGGTCAGCATGTTGGTGAGGTCTATGAGCATTTTTCCAGCCTTGTTCAGCTGCAGCCGTCTGAAGATGACCAGGTAAATGAAAACAAGGGAACGGTGCTGAATCGTGTCATCGCGACCATGTCTGCTGTGTTTGCACCATTTGTGTATATTTTGGCGGCAGCTGGTATTTTACAAGGTGCACTTATCCTGATTAATTTATTATTTCCAAGCTTCTCGAAAACGGGAACGTATGAAGTCTTTAGCTTTATTTCTTGGGCGCCGTTTACGTTCTTGCCTATCTTTATTGCCATTACAGCTGCCAAGCATTTTAAAACGAATATGTATATCGCAGTAGCGTGTACAGCAGCGCTTGTCAGTCCGGCTTGGACGGAGATTGCTGGACGCGTGGCATCAGGCGAAGGTGTTACCTTTTTAGGCATAGCGCTATCTGAAACGGTTTATACGTCATCTGTTTTGCCGCCGCTATTCTTGGTATGGATCCTTTCATATGTAGAGAGATTTTTAAACAAACGCATTCACGAGGTGGTCAAACCGTTATTTGTCCCATTTATCTGTATGGTCGTCATGGTTCCGTTAACCATTCTATTAATTGGTCCACTTTCGACAGCAGGCGCAAATGGGATTGCAAACGGATACAATGTCTTAGCAGAACATGTCCCAGCTTTAGCAGGCGCCATTATCGGAGGTTTCTGGCAAGTGCTTGTCATTTTCGGTGTTCACTGGGGCATCACACCAATGGTGCTCGCCAACTTTGAACAATATGGACGTGACTCCTTCCAGGCATATCAAACCATCGCTGTTATCGCTCAGGTCGGCGCAGTGTTAGGGGTTATTTTAAAAGCAAGAAACCGCGAAACACGAAAAGTCGGGGTGTCAGCGGGAATCACGGGTCTCTTTGGAATTACCGAGCCTGCGATCTATGGGGTCACCCTTCGTTTTAAGAAACCATTTATTTTCGGATGTATATCTGGAGCGGTCGGTGCCATTGCTGCCAGCTTCTTTACGCCTTATTACTTTGCGTATGCAGGGTTGCCTGGTCCACTGACGATTGTAAACGGAATTAGTTCAGACTTTCCAACATCGATCATCGGCATATTGATTGGTGTCGCAATTGCGCTGATCTTACCAGTTGTGCTCATTCAAATGTTTGGTTATGGGGAAGATACAGTGGAACAGACAGCCGGTGCAACGTCTGATAAAGATCAAGTTGGAGAAAAAATGAATGCTTCGATGAACAATGAAGAAACCATTCCTGCACCGCTTGCAGGGAAAGTACTCCCGTTATCTGAAGTGCCGGATGCCGTATTTAGCTCTGGGGCAATGGGCAAAGGATTTGCGATTGAACCGACAGACAATAAGCTGTATGCACCGTTTGATGGCAGTGTCGTCATGCTTGCGCCGACAAAGCATGCAATTGGACTGCGTTCAGAATTTGGTGTGGAGTTACTTGTTCATGTAGGAATTGATACGGTTTCCCTAGATGGCTCAGCATTTACTCTTCATATCAAAGAAGGCAGCAAGGTGAAGAAGGGTGACTTGTTGATGACATTTGATCAAGAAGCCATTGAAAGCAAGGGATTAAACACAATCACACCCGTCATCATCACCAATACACAAGCGTACGAAGATGTGATTGTAGAAGAACAATCGACATGCCAGTCAACAGACGTCATGATCACAATTGTGAAATAGGAGGAATGAATAATGACATTACCAAAAGAATTTCTATGGGGCGGAGCATTAGCTGCACATCAATTTGAAGGTGGATGGAATGAAGCTGGAAAAGGCCCAAGTGTTGTAGATGTGATGACAGCAGGTGCTCATGGAGTACCGAGACAAATAACTGAAACGATAGAAGAAGATAAATTTTATCCGAATCATGAAGCGATTGATTTCTACCATCGTTATAAGGAAGATATCGCGTTGTTTGCCGAAATGGGTTTGAAATGCTTACGTACATCGATCGGCTGGAGCCGGATTTTCCCTAAGGGAGATGAAGCGGAACCGAATGAAGCAGGCTTACAATTCTATGATGATGTATTTGATGAACTGCTCAAGCATGGCATCGAGCCTGTGATTACGCTGTCTCACTTTGAGATGCCGCTCCATTTAGCAAGAGAGTACGGCGGGTTCCGCAGCCGAAAAGTCGCTGAGTATTTCGCGAAATTCGCAGAAGTATGCTTCAATCGATACAAGGACAAGGTCACATACTGGATGACATTTAATGAAATCAATAACAAAATGGATGTCAACAACCCACTATTCCTTTGGACAAATTCAGGGGTATCAGTCAAAGAAGGCGAAAATGCCAAAGAAGTCATGTATCAAGCAGGACACCATGAATTACTTGCAAGTGCATGGGCAGTAGCCAAAGGAAAAGAGATCAATCCTGCTTTCCAAATTGGAGCAATGGTTTCTCACGTGCCAATCTATCCGTATTCCTCAAATCCAGAGGATGTCATGCTTGCAGAGGAGTATATGAGACAGCGCTATTTCTTCCCAGATGTACAGGTTCGCGGCTACTATCCGAGCTATGCATTAAAAGAATTCGAGCGCGAAGGGTATCATATTCCATTTGAAGAAGGCGATGAAGAAAGCTTAAGAAAAGGGAAAGTGGATTATCTAGGCTTTAGCTACTACATGTCGACAACGGTTAAAAGTGATACGGTGTCTGATCACAACGGAGACATTGTCAACGGAGCCCTGCCGCATGGTGTAGATAACCCTTATATCCAATCAAGTGACTGGGGCTGGTCCATTGACCCGACAGGCTTAAGATATACATTGAATCGTTTTTACGATCGCTATCAAATCCCGTTATTCATCGTAGAGAATGGATTTGGTGCAATAGATCAAGTGGAAGAAGACGGTACTATTCACGATCCAGAAAGAATTCAATATCTCGCTTCTCATATCGAAGCACTGAAAAAAGCCATTGAATACGACGGTGTCGACCTTATTGGCTACACACCTTGGGGCATCATTGATATCGTGTCATTCACAACAGGTGAAATGAAAAAACGCTACGGCATGATCTACGTTGACCGCGACAACGAAGGTAACGGCTCAATGAAGCGCCTTAAAAAAGATTCGTTTACTTGGTATCAAAACGTCATCGCAACGAATGGTGAAGAAGTGTAATATAGGAAAATAGAAGCCCGGATGAGCGTGGTATATGCTTGTTCGGGTTTTTCATCGTTTATGTTTTAATAGAGCCTGAACACAAAGGAAGAAGAGGGTAATAGGGACAAAATAGTTCATTGGATTGTGAAAGATCTTGATGTTCAAGGATATTTGAAGAAGAATCCAAAAGCCGAATATCACCATAACAGCAGGAATGATTTTTTTATACATATTGATTCTCCTTTCGAGAGTAGTTTGTTTTAGTTGGCATTTTCTCATATCATTGCAGAAATTGAAAAGAGATAAAGATATTCATAGGTTCTTTTACACAATTTGGTATAATTGATCTATAAAAACGATAAATGGTAGATGAGGAATAGGAGTTGTTGAAATGAATCAAACTCTGCAAATGGGTGCCAATACCGTACTAAATTCTCCAAAGGGGCAAGTATCCATCAGTTATGAAGTGTCATCTGCAATTGATATTTCTTTAACTGCGTTTCTTTTAACAGATTCAGATCTAGTTCAAGGATATAATGGCATTATTTTTTACAATCAGCCGGAGAGTGCCACGGGTGTCGCGACACTTTTACCAGCAGAGATATCAGATCAGTTGAAAAGGCATCAATTGAATTTTGATATGAGTAAAGTGCCTGTTGGAATCACAAAGATGGCGATTACACTAACAGAGGATCAAGGAATTGGCTTTTCTCAAGTGAAGAATCTGCAAGCAGAAATTCGAACAGGTGATGAGGTGCTATACCTAACACCAGTAAAATTTACAAATGAAAAAGGGATTGTCGTAGTAGAGCTGTATATCAGAAATAGTGAAACGAAAGCACGATCCATCTGGCGTGGCTTCAATTCTGGATTGGAAGGGCTATGCAAGCTTTATGGGGTGGAGGTTGAACCTGTTGTACAAGATGTTTCTTCACCTCCTCAAATGGCTTCTGAAAAACAAATTGATGAGCCTGCTCCAATGAAGACAGCCGCTAAAGAGAAAGTGGCTGCACCTATTAGCTTAGAGAAAGTTCAAGGTAAAATTAGTCTAGACAAAGGTCATAAACCGATCATCATTGAAAAAACGCCTGAGATTACAGCTACAGTATCCTGGGAGTCTGGAACGGATTATGATATTTATGCATTGGTCTATACGAAGGCAGGAAAACAAATAGATGTGGCCATGTTTGGCGCAAAAGGTGTTCCAGCTCTCAAAAGTTACGGTAACGGAGCTGTAGAGCATATAGGAGATGTCGGTAGAGACCGTGAATCTATGAAAACAGAAATCATTAAATTACGGTTAAATGACGATATCCTTGCTATCGTTCCGGTTGTTTATTCTGCTCAATTAAACGGAACAGGTTCCTTTTATAGATATCGGGTATCTATGAGTATTGATAATCACCAAGGAACGTCTGTGACAATTCATGCCAAACATGCGAATGATAATGATCGGATTTATTCTTGTGTGCCGGGTATGCTTCAAAATACAAATGATGGAGTGATCATCCGTCCGCTAGAGCTTTACAGCAAACCCAATTCCGAGCGCAGACCTAAATTAAAAATGAAGTCATCTAATGAAATTGATGTTTTGATGGATAAAGGACCGATCAATGATTATAAATAAAATGAATGTATGGCTGGACAAAGCAAAGTGCATTGTCTAGCTTATTTTATTTGACCTTTAAATAGAGAGTCTATTCCATTTTTTAAATCATTTAGCCTATTTTTCCGTTTTGAAGGTCACGGTAAAATAGACTTTATGATCAATAATGGAGGGAGTGACTTCTTCTGGGCAAGATACTTGATGCAAAAGCACTAACCAGTGCCATGGACACAAGGGGAAAACACTATCAGGAACTCCGCGAACAAATGATAGATTTAAAAAAGGCATTACAAGGTGTTGCCAACCTCGGTGATGATTTCACTGGGAAAGGAGCCGATAATATTAAAAGTTTCTATAAAGAGCTCGCTGGAAATGTAGACATGTTTATCAGCTTCATTGATAAGCAAAAAGCCTTTCATGAAGGTGTTTCTGGGACACTGGATGATACGAGATTTGGCGGCGATACCTTTATAGAGGAACACTTTTTAGACAACGCAGTACATATGGGCATCAAAAACGCCAAAAGCATTGTAAAGGATCAAAAAAAGGCACTCAAAACCATTTTTCAAGAAATTGATGACCTCATTTCTCTAGAGGTATTTGATAGCCAAACCTTTGATGAAAAAATAGAAGATGCGGAAGATGATCGAAAAAAGACGGTCAAAGAACTGAGAGAGCTTGATCAAAATTTAAAAGATGAATATGCTTTGTCAGAGACGGAGCAGCAAGCTACAATGGCATTGTACGCTGAAATGATCAATGCGACAAATGACGGAAAAGCGATTTCACCTATGAATTTTGATAAGAAAGCGTATCAAAATAGCGAAATTTACAAGGCAAAAAGCGATATTGAGAAGCAAACTGCTGAATATCTGAAAATCAAAAAAGAACAAGAAGAAGCCCGCAAGATCGCAAAGGAACAAGAAGCCCTCGCCAACCGCCCTTGGTATGAAAAAGCCCTCGATTACGGTGGAAATATCGTCAATGAACTGACAGGTGTGAACGATGCAAAACGTGCCGCAACAGGCGTTGATCCAATCACGGGCGAGGAACTCACCGCAGGCCAGCGAGTCGCGGCAGGCGGCATGGCAGCCGCAGGCTACATCCCAATCGTCGGCTGGGCAGGCCGTATTTTCAAAGGCGGAAAAGCTGTCTATAAAACGACCCAAGCCACATCAGCCGCAGTCAGGGCGGTCGATATTTACAAGACATCACAAAAGTCTTTTGATGCCTTAAAAACATCGCAAAAAGGCTTATATGGTCTCACCGCCACCAACGGTTTCAGCGAAGCGATCACAGGCCGAGATATGTTTGGAAATAAGGTCTCGAAAGGACAGCAGGAAGCCAGTATGAATGCGGCGCTTGGGATGCTTTTGCCATTTGGAGCGAAAGGGTTTCATGGTAAAATGGGGATTAAGGGTACGGGTGAAATTGGTTGGAATATGTCAAAAGGCGGAGGAGAAATAAATGGAAGAAAGTATTCTCAGCATGCTTTGGAAAGAATGGCACCTGATATTCCTCAAGTAAAAGCTACTTTAACAAGTAGAGCAATCAAAAAAGCTGAAGAATTAGGATTTAAACCACAAACAAAAGAATTTAGTGAATTCATCAAAAAATATGTTGATCCAAGAAATATTCCACCTTCAGTTATTGAAGACGCTATAATGAATACGAAAAAGATACCTGGTAATAGAAGCGGAACGTTTGTTCATGAAACACGGGATGTCAAAGTGATTATAAATGAAGCAGGCGATGTTATCACAGTTATACCGAAATAATTAATAAAAGGATGAATACGAATGTTTATCAAGTATGATGAATATGATCTATTAGAACTTTTTCAAAGTGAGCCGGTGAGTATAACAGGCAATATAGATGATGGAGAATTAATTTATACTTACAAAGATGACCAAAATTTCAAGGTGATTTTAACTTTAGATGTATATAAGCAAACGAGTAGTCTAAGTATTACATTTAAAGATTCTATAGTATTTACAGGTGATTTTAATAATGTAACAAGTATAAAAAAAGATGACAATGCTATGGTAATGAACGTGGGCGAAGAAGAGAGGCTAAAAGTTAAATTTTATAAACAAGTTGGAGTGGAGTTACTTTAAAATAGCCTTATTGTATTAGAAAGAAATATAAAACAATTATGATATTCTCTCAGATAAATCAGTAGGTGAAGTAGTTGATACTTCTAAATATAATGTTATTGTTATCATACCTTGACTGGCTATATGCCTTTCAAGGTTTTTGTGTTTATTGGCTTTCATACCGAGAAAAAACCGATAAAATGGGAATCTTTTTCCTGAGTGGATCATCGTATGATAGAGACAAGCAAAACGAACGTATTGAGCACTCTAAGTGCCTTGGTTGGTGTCCCCTTTTTTTATTGGGAGACGCGCCTCTCCCTTATCAATGGTGTATCTGGATACAGAACAAAAGTGTTGAGGAATGTGGCTATACGAGAGGGACATTCTGAGCCTGAATAGCAACTGGTCTGCGGCAGCCGTATCGAGGACAGTTTTTCATTTCAATTGATGATTGACTGTAATTGGCATCCTCTCGGAGTGTAGTCATCATTTCAAAATCTATTTAAGCGAATAGCGTAAGGTGGTGTTTATTCAGCTAACAGTGTTCTGTTTCGAAAGAGACAATAAAGCAATCGAAAAGCATTGCAGCTTGATCAAAATAGCGAAATCTACAAGGTAAAAAGCGATATTGAAAAGCAAACTTCTGAATATCTGAAAATCAAAAAAGAACAAGAAGAAGCCCGCAAGATCGCAAAGGAACAAGAAGCCCTCGCCAACCGCCCTTGGTATGAAAAAGCCCTCGATTATGGTGGAAACATCGTGAATGAACTGACCGGCGTGAACGATGCAAAACGTGCCGCAACGGGCGTTGATCCAATCACAGGCGAGGAACTCACCGCAGGACAGCGAGTCGCGGCAGGCGGCATGGCAGCCGAAGGCTACATCCCAATCGTCGGCTGGGCAGGCCGCATTTTCAAAGGCGGAAAAGCTGTCTATAAAACCACCCAAGCCACATCAGCCGCGGTCAGGGCAGTCGACATTTACAAGACATCACAAAAGTCTTTTGATGCCTTAAAAACATCGCAAAAAGGCTTATATGGTCTCACCGCCACCAACGGCTTCAGCGAAGCGATTACAGGCCGAGACATGTTTGGGAATAAGATCTCAAAAGAACAGCAGGAAGCCAGTATGAATGCGGCGCTTGGAATGCTTTTGCCGTTTGGAAGTAAGAGTTTAAAACAACTTCAATTTAAACATAAACCAAAAGAAATAATAACTAAAAAAGAAAATTATCAAAGATATGTGAAAGCTGAAAATGGGCAGCGTCCTCCTAATTTTTCACCTGAAGGAGCCAAAAGAAGAGGGGCTTATCGAGAATCTAAAAGGGCAAGTGGTATACCAGTAAGTGAACAACACATAGAAGTTAGACCAGCAGTGGACAAAAGAGGTAACCCTATCCCTGGTAAGGATTATTTCTTTAAAGGTGATAAAGTGGTTAGAGATCATGCAGGAGGTCATTATTATCCAGACGACTTAAGTCAGAATAGAGATGCTCATTTTAATGATATTTATGGAAACCACTATGACTATGAAAAATAGTTATCATTGGAGGATTATAAATGAAAATAGAATTTGAATTCGAACAAGAAGTGACAAACTACTATAAGTGGTTAGATCAAAAAATAAATGAACTTAAACAGTTAAGTGTATATAGTATTAATGGATATTACTTTTTAGATAATGGTGGAATTAAGACTTTTCAAAGTTATTGTCAAAATGAACTAATCGAAATTTTTAGCGATCAATTGACTAATTACCATTTTTATATCTTTCTGAGTAAGAAAGTAAGTGATGCACATTCGCGAATAGAGAGATTCCGAAAAGTATGGAAATCTATTGATTCAGACATAAATACTTCAGGTTTTGAAAAGGGGCCAGAATTACTTTTAGATGAACATGAAAAACCGTTTTATGTCAGTATAGCCAAGGTTCCTCAACATGATTTAGATAAAGCATTGCGAATAATGGATCAGTATCAATCTAGTTTCATGATTGCCAGTAGAAGGGATTCTATGCTCTCAGAGAAATCTATAGAAGATTTGTTTTACTCAGGATTGGATAAGAATAGTCATGAAGTAGATTATCAAGCGCTTTTTTTGAAGTATGGTTTGAATAGTGAAATTATCTTTAGATGGGGATCTGATCTAAATGAGGCCGAATTGGCAATGATTTTAAATCAAGATCATACCCAGAAAATACGGGAGCGAATACAAAGTCATTCATAGTATCTTCAAAATGATCCCGTAATATTTTAAACAATCACCATATTCGGGACTGATCCTCGGTTTTTGAGAGACTGGGATCAAAACACCGTATGAAACAGCCAGTTGTCGAAACTCTTTCGAGGACTGGTTGTTTCATTTCTATAGAATTCGAATAGTGGTATATGGATTTTATAAAATCGCTGAGTAGTGTTTGTCAGGTGGTAGAGATGAAAGAAACCTTCTGGTTTTAATTTCTCATGTTTATCTTGATATTCAGGTCTTTACCGTCTTCTAACTTGTGGATGAAAGCGATGATGTCCCCCATAAGGGTACAATTTCACATGTGTACAATTCTTAATTCATGGAAGGTTCTCGTCAAGTCTGTATTTAGTTGTTCGCATCTATGAATGAAGACCTAATGAGGTATTTATCGTAATGATAAAGTACAAAATGGAAAGTGGATGTTGAACTGGGTAATATAAATAACAACAGAAATTCAAAAATCGAAACCTTAAAAAGAAAAAGCAGAAGACAGCATTTAATGAACAAATTAAGCTATATGACACTTCCAGAACACCCCTTTTTAGATATTGAAGAAAAATCAATTGTTTTGTCAGAAGGTGCTTGCTTTCCTTCAATCGAGAGAACATAAAATCCAAATACATGGAGAACACTATCGAGAGCATGAAATTGAAGCACTTAAAGTGAATGTGTATGAAGTCTTTATTCATTTAAATCACCTTCTTGAGCAAACAAAATTTTCAAGTGGGTATGGGGATTTTATTTTTGGCAGAATATTTCCGTTTTGGATTATGCATCGAGAGAACGGTATATTTTTATGATCTAAGTATTTGGGGGCTGCGATGAACAGAATTGAGACATCATTTAAGGAGTGGCAGTTAACCACTCCTTTTTTTATCGATGGTGTCATACGCTTGATCGATGAATTCCCTTCAAATTTAAGCAATTCACTATCTTTACCTTTCGCATTCGTATAAAATAAGAGCAGTGAAAAATTGAAGAAATGCTTGATACATGAAGGGCGTGTAAGCTGTGAGCTGCATGACATGATGAGATGTATGAACGTGAAGGCTGCAAAGCTGTTCTTCCTCACATATGAGATCTTGTAGGCGTAACCATTATTTGTCACTTCATTGCGATGGTGTTGAGGGGTGTGTCAGGATGAGGAATCCGTATGTGAGAACGGCTTCTAGTCTGTATATTAATTATTTTTTATTAGGTATGGTCAATATTATTTTGGCTTCAAATATGCCATTTTTAATCAAACAGTTAGATACCAATAGTGCGGGAATTAGTTATATGATTTCGGCGCTTGGCATTGGCAGGGTGCTCACGTATGGTTTATCAGGCGTACTGTCAGATCGTTTTGGGCGAAAGCCGGTCATTTTGATTTCTGGTGTGCTGATGGCGGTGTTCCTCATCGGAATCCCATTGTCTCCGAATTATCAAATCGCGTTTGCATTTGCGATTTTGGCAGGCGTCGCGAATTCGGCAATGGATGCAGGAACATATCCTGCGTTAATGGAGGCTTTTCCGCAAAACTCGGGATCTGCGAATGTGATGGTGAAGGCCTTTATCTCCATTGGGGCAACCATTTTGCCACTGGCGATTTTCTTTTTAGCAGAGCATGATTTGTTTTATGGAATTTCATTTTTTGTCCCTGCTCTGATCTATCTTGTGAATGTCTTGATGCTGTGGACCTTGCCATTTCCGAATCATCGTAAGGTGGAGCAAGTCCAGGTAACGGAGTATGACGGACTTCCGCGCTTCTCGACAGAGCCTACAGTTTGGAGGGAAGGGATCGCACTCATTTTGATTAGCTTTACGTCAAATGGACTGTATGCGCTGCCGCAAATTTGGCTTCCTACGTACGGTGAGGCCATCTTGGGGATGGCATCGGGCAGTGCTGTAAAACTGCTCAGTTACTATAGCATGGGCGGGCTGCTGTCTGTCGTGATGCTCGCGTTTCTTTTGCGCCGTTTTGTCCGTCCGGTCACTGTACTGCTGATCTACCCCATCATTACACTTGTTTCCATTTGTGTGCTCTTGGTCGTGAAATCCCCAGTCATAGGAACCGTCAATGCGTTTGTATTGGGATTTTCAACGGCAGGAGTTTTTCAGCTGACGTTAACTGTGATGGCTGAATTCTTCTGGAAAAACAAAGGGACGATGACAGGGATTATCTCTACAGCGGGCGGCGTGTCGGCTATCGTCATCCCGGTCGTAACAGGTTTAATTCAGAGTCACGCGTCCATTTTACAAATCTTTATGTTCGATGCAGTGGTGGCTGTTGCGGCCATTATCGGCGCACTGTATATCCTGTATCGATACCGTCAAATCATGATACATGATTAAAAAAAAGACGACCTCCGCAGGAAGTCGTCTCAGCGTGTAGACAAACCCTCACGCTGAAAAGAAAACAAAGGGCTAAAATGATCATCATTTTAGCCCTTTGTCTTTTTTATTTTAGAAACGGTCATTTTCAAAAAGAATTTGTTTTACTTGATCAACTGGCATATCTTCACCAGTAAAGAGTTTGTAAGCAAGTGCACCTTGCCATAGCATCATTCCAAGACCGTTAATGGTTTTGGCGCCAGCTTCCTGTGCTTGCGCAAGAAGCTTTGTTTTTTGCGGGTTGTATACGACATCTGTCACGATCAAATCTTCACGAAGTACGTCAAGTGTATCATCGATAATGCTGAGTTGATCCAGTGGTTTCATGCCAAGGCTTGTCCCATTTGCCAGGATCGCACTTTCTGCTACTTCACGGCGGAACGCGTCTTTGTCTTCAAGTGGGAAAATGTTTGCTTTGACACCGAATGATTTCATTTCGTTGTTGATGTAATTTACATTTTCTTCTGCTTGAACAAAGTATTGATCATTACGAGCAAAAATACTAATTTCACGAATGCCGGACTGTGCAAGCTGAATCGCAATCGGAGTCGCAGCACCGCCAGAGCCAACGAGAGTGACCTTCTTACCAGCTAATTCAACGCCATGTTCAATCAAGTTTCTTACATATCCAAGACCATCTGTGTTGTAGCCGATGAGCTTACCATCCTTGTTCACTACAGTGTTACTTGCACGTGTATATCTTGCAGAATCATCTAGTTCGTCTAAGTAATCTAGTACTTTCATTTTGTTCGGCATAGAGACGTTAAATCCAGCTGCACCCATTGCTTTCATACCATTTACGGCTGCTTCTAGTTCATCATTCCCTACTTCAAATGCAAGGTAAGCATAGTTGAGACCTGTTAGTGTATAGCCAAGGTTATGCATACGTGGTGAAAGGCTGTGCCCGATTGGTGTAGCAAGAAGACCAACTAATTTTGTTTTCCCATCAATATTACGTTCATGTATGTTTGTCATGATTGACATCTCCTTTAATTATCTAAATAATTTTTTCATGCGTCCAAGAACAAAGACCGCTAGTAATATGCTAATAACTGCGATGATCATATCGAAAAATAACGTCATTTTAATATCGTACGTGCTGACCAATCCACTTGTAATGAGCGGCACGAGTATAAATGCTGAGCTTGCCGCAATGTTGACATAGGATGAAGCCGTTGCTTTGTTTGTCGGGAACAATTTCATCATAATACTCATCGCCAGCTGGAAGATTCCCGCTGTAAATAGTCCTAAGAAGAAGGTGCTGACAATGACAATGCTGTAAGTTTCAACTTGGAATAGTGCAAGCATTGCAAGGAACGCCCCAATTGGATAAATGATCGCCACCATAATCGGTGAAATGAATTTATCTAAGACGATCGAAAGCAATAGAACAGATACCAGTGCACCAATACTAAAATAAGATAGAAGCTGTGTAGCTTGTTCTGTGCCAAGTCCGATTAATTTTAACCCGAGCTGCGGAAGCCATGTCTGCCATACGACAAACAATGCAGTCGATGTGAATCCCATCAGTACAACAGCTAAACCTTCGCCAAGCATTTTTGGTTCTTCTTTCAGCTGATCCTGTACTGGAAGAGCGTCTTGTGAAGAAACTTGCTTATGGTTCGGGAATGGCATAAAGAGTAAGTAAATCCCTACGAGTAAATAAAGAAGCCCTAGTCCAAAGAACGCCCAGCCCCAGAAGATGTCATGTGCCACTAGGAAGGCCAAGATAAATGGAAGAACAGTCGCCCCAATGGATACAGACGCTTTTACTAAAACAGAAGCCGAACTTGCTTTTTTCGGAAATGACTCTGACAAAGCAGGATAGGTTCCTGAATCAAGCAGTGAGTTGGCAATACCTGCTGATATCGCAAAGATAAATGCCAGTGTATAACTTGTTGTCGTTGGAATACCGATTAAGAATAATAAGTAAAGAAAATTTCCTGTAATAATGACAGGCTTACGTCCCCAGCTGTCGGCTAACCGGCCTGAGAAAAAGAGCGCAATGAGTTTACCAATTCCGATCGCCGATACAAGCAAGCTGATTTTCGGAATATCTACATGGTAGCGTTCAGATAAGCTGTCCATGTTGGAAGCTACAATAATATTGATCATGCCAAGCATGAAGTAGTTTAAATACATGCCAAGTGACGATTTTATATAAGGATTTTTCATGTTCCCACTCCTATATTTGAAACCCCATTTAAGGTCAAATTCTTTGTATACCCTTTGTTATTGTTTCCTTCAAAATGAATAATATGAAGCCCATCACAACACCCCTTATGTGATTGATGAAAAAATAATGAATATTCATCTGTTCTTCAATCAAGTACATCGTTCTACTAAAATGTAAAAAATAATAACAGCCTTGATTAGGAAGTGAAACTTCATGATTTGATCAGAATCATAAAAAACCACTTTTAACTGTTTTTTGATAGAAATGATGATATGACGAAATAGGTATAACGATATACTAAAAGAAGCAACGAGATAAATATACTCCTGCATTTTAAATGTGTCAAGTTTATGACTTTGTGATTTAAAAAAAGAAAAATGAAACAAAGAAATAGTTGACTTGATCAATAAAAAAAAGAGAATTGCTACACACAATTCTCTTTTTCATCATGATGGAGAGGTTTCTCTAATATGAAGTTGAGGCTTTAAAATCAATCGCTGCAGCTCTTCATCCTGTTCGTTCATTTTATGATATAAAAGGTTCGCTGCTTTTACCCCGATGGATCGGGGAAATGAGGAAACAGTGGTGAGCGGCGGATGGTACATTTCCGCTTCAGGAACATTATCGAATCCAACGACATCAATATCTTCACCAGGCTGGATGCCCCGTGCTGACAGTGCTTGAATGACTCCAAAAGCGACTAAGTCACTAAAACAAAAAATAGCAGTAGGGGGCTCAGGCTGATCCATCACTTGGGCGAGTGCTTCTTTCCCGCCTTCACGAGTAGGTTCTATATCAATAATAAGAGAATCATCAATCGTCACATTTTCTTCGTCATGAGCTCTTTTGAAACCTTTCATCCGCTCAATCCAAGTCGAAGAAGTCTTGATGCCGCCTAAAAAAGCGATGCGGCGATGCCCTTTTTGAAGAAGATGATGAACCGCCATCCAAGTACCTTGTTCATAATCAACACCGACATAGTCACATTGCACATCTGATAATTCACGATTTGCCAGTACTTTTGGGGTGCGAATTTGATTTAATTGTTTGACCGTTCGAGCAGAGCTTTTCGAAGCTGGGTTTAGAATAATCCCGCCCACTCGGTGCTCTACCATGGTGGAAATGAGCCGCTCCTGTTTATCCACACTGTCAAAGGTCGTACCAAGTAAAACAGTATAGCCCAGTGACTCAAGCGTGGTTTGCACGCCAATTAAAAACTCCGAAATAAAGGTGTTAGAAATATCCGTCACAATCACACCCACGATATTTGAGCTTTTTGACCGCATGTTGGCAGCAACGCGGTCGTATACGTATCCTAATTCCTCCATGGATTGCAGTACTTTGTTTCGAGTGGCTTCAGAGATTCTAGGATTATTTCGAACAACGAGTGATGCCGTTGAAGTCGAGACACCGGCATGCTTGGCGACTTCCTGTAATGTGACACGCTGCTTGTTCATTTTTTTCATTTATCTTCACCAACTTCAATGGATTGCCTAACTTTGTTCATCATCAAGAGGGATTTCTCTATCAGACGAGCCGAACATCTTTTGATTTATTATACATGAATCAGGGGGGATTGATGAAGTGAAGACATATGCGTACCGCTGTAAATCATAAAAGATTACCATTGACAGCTTTCTGAATGAGGCGTAAAATATAAAATTATTCAGAAATAGCAACATTTTAATTAAATAACGAAGGCTATGAATGCTGTGGGTCACACTATAGCAGGAGCAGCTTCTGGAGAGACCGCATGTATGTGCGGCGCCGAAGGGTTCACAATCTCAGGCAAAAGGACAGAAGAGTACGAAATATTGTATTTGTGGTGCATGGATGATGCCGTGTATGACTTTTCTCTATTTTGCTATTCTTTTATGACCGTGAGATTGGAGCGCATCCAATCTCTTTTTTTATGGACTTTTTTAAAGGGTTCATTATTTCAGGATAAGATCGTGTCGTAGGAGGGTGTTAGCATTGACACAACAAGAATTAAAACGTGATTTATCAAACCGTCATGTGCAATTGATTGCCATTGGCGGAACCATTGGAACAGGACTGTTTTTAGGATCTGGGAAAGCTATTCAATTGGCAGGTCCTTCAATCATTTTTGCTTATTTAATTGTCGGGATGGCCATCTTTTTTGTCATGAGGGCACTCGGAGAATTGCTTTTATCGAAGGCAGGCTATCAGTCATTAACCGATATTGCGGAGGACTATCTCGGCCCGTGGGCTTCCTTTGTGACAGGGTGGACCTATTGGTTTTGCTGGATTATGACAGCGATGGCGGATGTCATTGCGGTCGGTGTGTACGTGCAGTATTGGTTTGACATCCCGCAGTGGATTCCTGCCATCATTTGTTTATTGATTTTACTAGGATTGAATCTATTAACGGTGAAGCTTTTCGGAGAAATGGAATTTTGGTTTGCACTCATTAAAGTAATTACGATTCTATTATTGATCGGGGTTGGAATGGTTCTTTTAATCATTGGTTTTCAAACAGATGCCGGACCGGTGACAGTAACGAATTTATGGTCTCATGGCGGGTTATTCCCGAATGGTGTCACAGGCTTCTTATTGTCATTCCAGATGGTGATTTTTGCGTATGTGGGAGTTGAACTGGTCGGTGTGTCCGCAGCAGAAACAGCCAATCCGCAAAAAAACATCCCTTCTGCGATTAATAAGATTCCATTAAGAATTCTATTTTTCTATGTGGGAGCGATCTTTGTCTTACTATGTATCAACCCATGGACTGAACTCAGCGCATCAGAAAGTCCTTTTGTGAAAACCTTTGGACTCATTGGGATACCAGTAGCAGCAGGGCTCATTAATTTTGTTGTGTTGACGTCTGCGGCATCAGCTTGTAATAGCGGCATGTTCTCGACGAGCCGTATTCTGTATAATCTCAGTCATCAAAAGCAGGGTCCAGCTTCCTTCGGACGTCTGAACAAGCATGCTGTCCCAAGCAATGCCCTGTTTGTTTCGACGATTGTGGTATCGGTTGGAGCTCTTTTAAGCAAGCTGATTCCCGAACAAGCCTTTGGTATTGTGACAACGATCAGTGCCATTTGTTTCATTTGGGTATGGAGTATTATTTTAATTAGCCATTTGAAATATAAAAAAACACGGCCTGAATTGCATGAAGCATCTACCTTTAAAGCACCGTTCACACCTTTTGTGAATATATGTGTTTTAGTTCTCTTCGCTGCGATTCTAGTGATCATGCTGTTTGCAGATGCAACGCGCCCCGCGCTCTTATTAACGCCGGTCTGGTTTGGTTTCTTACTATTGATTTATGCACGAAAGAAACGCCGCGCGTCATAATGAACGGAAAAAGCACAGCCTTTGCATGAGGCTGTGCTTTTGTTCATTTAACGATTTCTAATCTTTAGCACATAATTTGCATTCAAAATGATCAAAACAACCCCAATGACCATGATTGAGAAAAGCTGAGAGTGATTGGCGCCAAGGGAATACACAATCAAAATAAACATGGCGCCGGTCAATAGAACATTCATCATTTGATACGTGTGAAACAGTCCGCCAAGCATCACATGCTTTTCGCCTTCGTCTGAAATAGCGAGCAGCTTTTTACTATAATCTTTTTCAGATGGACTTGGCAGGTTGCGATTAGGGTAGACAAGCTTTAGAACAGATATCGCTATATATGAACTGATAATGGAGACAATAAATAAAGCAGCATTGACGAGAATCAACCAAATGGGCTGCTCGGTGACGATCGCGATACCGATGGCAACAATGGAAAAAATGGTACTTACCGTATTGGCTAAAGTCAAATCAGTAAAGGTCCGATATTGTTTTACCTCCAGTTCATCCTCTTCATCTCCAGAAACCGAAAGAGATACTCTTTTTTTCATACGTGAAATCCCTGAAAAACAATAAATAATCAATAAAATCGTCAATCCACTGATGACAAGAGTCGCTTCAAATGCAACATCAAGAAGTGTCATTTCAAATTCGGCTGCCAGCAGACAGTAAGCGCCGAGAAAGCCAAGGAGAGCACCTAAGAGCATTTTGTATACAGTTTTCATGAGAGTTCATCCTCCTCGAATAGAAAAATACGTTCAATGGGTTCCTGAAAAATTCGTGAAAGCTTAACAGCGAGCAATAGAGACGGCATTAACTCATCTCGTTCCATTAAGCTGATGGTTTGACGAGAGACCTTTGCACGCTTTGCAAGCTCAGTTTGGTTTAAACCATCTCGCGCACGAAGCTCTTTTAACCGATTTTTCATTCTGTCACCTCAATTTTGGTTGAAATCTTTCCTTGATTGTAAAGCATTATATTCATTTTGACAAGTAAAGTTGTCAAAATGATAAAAATAATTGTCAGAACAATCATCTTTATTGAAAAGGTGAACCATGATACGCTAAAGGGAAGAGAAACAGAAAACAGGTGATGTCCGTGTTCATTGATCAATTAAAAAATGACTTACATCAATCACAACCGTTGTTCATTGGAGAAGAGACAGCGTTCAAAGCAGCAGTCCTTATCCCTTTGGTGCAAGTAAATGGAGATTGGCATATATTATTTGAGGTCCGATCGTTGACCATGAGAAAACAGCCGGGGGATATTAGCTTTCCTGGGGGCAAGCTTGACGGCAGCGAAACTGCACAGGAAGCTGCACTGCGAGAAACACATGAAGAGCTGGGCATTCCGCCAGAATCGGTCGAGATCCTTGGACAGCTCAGTCCTTATATCGCTTCTCCATCTTTTGTGGTATACCCATATGTCGGTATCATTGATGAGCAAAAAGTGAAACACTCCTTTAATCAAGAAGAAGTAGAGGAGACTTTTACCGTGCCTCTATCATGGCTCAGCCAATATGAGCCGTACTTACATCATGTATCCGTTCAGCCAACACCAGGAGATGACTTCCCTTATGAAAAAATCATGAATGGTGAAAAATACAGCTGGGGAAGCCGTTCGATTGAGGAATGGTTTTATGATTACGAAAACTACACCATATGGGGATTAACAGCCCGCATATTAAAGCATTTTGTGACCGTTGCAAAAAGAAATTCCTAGAGAATCGCTCTCTAGGAATTTGTTGTATTCAGACGGTCCTTCGCTGTTTGTTGACCTTTACTTATTGAAATAGGGGATTTCACTTGGCTCAGTCCGTAGGAAGGCATGTTCACGTAGATGGATTCATACGAGCCGGCTTGAATTTGGTACGTTTCATGATAAATTCCGACGGCGTCATTATTTCGTGTTCTTTGGTTAAA
The DNA here is from genome assembly GCF_038593295.1 of Bacillus sp. FSL R5-0512. Lineage (NCBI taxonomy): Bacteria > Bacillati > Bacillota > Bacilli > Caryophanales > Bacillaceae > Bacillus > Bacillus sp. FSL R5-0512. The sequence goes on along the minus strand of NZ_CP151982.1, from coordinate 3,569,406 downwards.
TTCTTTCCAAGCAGCCAAATGCTTCTCCATCTTGGCATAGGCAAGGAGGTCATCTGTTGATTTCCAATATTGAATCATCGCTGTCGTGCGTAATCCAAAGTAATTCTCTGTCCCAAGAAAGCCAAGCTCATCTTGATGGGTATACAGCTCCTTGATCATGCCAGGCATCGCCATGAACACAGGCAGCCATTGATGAATGGCCCAGCGTTTGTTGATCCTCATTCCGATGATGAACACAACAATCGAATCAGAATTGTCCGTTGTAAATCTGCCAGCACGTATGTCTTTTTTCATTCATTTACCCTTCCTTCTTCATCGAATGGAATGTGTCCACGCACCAATCAATTCCTGCTCGAGCCACTCTTTTCCCATAATCTAAAGTAAACAGCCAATACTTCGCATCCGCTTCATCTGGATAAAGCTCTTGAATGTTTTGTTCAATCGCAACATATGTCTCATAACGAATACGGAGCTGCCTCTCATAATCCTGTAAAAGCACCAATTTTTTCTCAAACGAAAGATATTGACCGAAGAATAACTTTAATAACACCTCATTACGCTCTGTTGGTAACTGGTCGAGCGGCTGCGCCAGCCACTCTCTTAACGTATCCAGTCCTTTTTCAGTCAAATGATATTCCCGCTTGTCTGAGCGGCCAGAAGCAGCAGCAGGTGAAACTTCCGCAAGGCCTTCCTCGACTATTAACTTTAAAGCTGGATAAATTTGTCCATAACTGATTTTCCAAAAATGATGCAGGCTTCTATCAATTAATTGCTTCACTTCATACCCTGACTTACAATCAGTCGTTAAAATACCTAAAATCGCATACGTCGTATCATTGTATTTTTTCATATCAGCACACCTATCTAAAAGATATATCTTTTAGATATATAATAAATGATGTGAAGTGGCAGATACAAGGGGTTGTTGAAAAATAAATTCGATAAAGGGAGTGGATATTTACCTGATTTTGTTAATCGGAGAGGTGAATCACTCATATATATGGATGATCATTCATCAGATCATATATTGGAGGGGTACGTATGAGTAAATTGAAAATTTGGTTTGTGGCTGTCCTGACGGTATTAGTCCTTGGTGCAGTCAGCTGGTCAGCCTATCAAGCAATCGGAAAAAAGAGTGCATTGAATCAATCCTACGCCTTTGCGCAGAAAACAAAAGAGGGCGTGAATTGGTTTAAGGTAACGGAGAGAAAAGGGAAAGTAACCGGTCATTTGAATGAGACCATTTTAGAAGAAAGTCCGGAAATGCATTTTGATCCGAATTTATTTAAACATAAATATCAATTAACTGGAAAAGCAATAGAAAACGGTTATGAATTTGAAGTGAAGCGAGGAAAAGATCCGGTGATGTATGAAGTACATGTTGCTGGAAAAGATCTTTCTGTGAAAAAACAAGGTGAAAACAAAAGCATCACATACAAAGCAGTTGATCAAAAAAAATTAAATGCGTATCAAAAAGCCATTCAAGATCGATATGATGAGTTAATTGATGACTCAGAAACTAGATTTTATGATTATTTAAGAGACTACATCAAGAAAGTAACAGGCGCTTATGGTTATCTGTATACTGCGGAGGATGGTTCATACCAACTATTTCTACAAGTAAAGCATATGCATATTGAGTCTGAATGGTCAGGGGCCTTTCTAATGAGAACAGTTCCAGGGGATGGTGGTGAACCTTATAAAGAGACGAAACATAAAGCGGGTGGTGTTTCTGATGGAATCATGTTTGATATCAGTACCTATCCTCAAATCGAAGAGCACAAAACTGGTATTATCGTAGGCTCAACGAATCGAGGTGCAAAATCAATAAAACTTCCTCTGAAAATAGCAGGCGGCATCGTAGAATTTAAACCAGTCTCGAAGCAGGAATATCAAAAACAATCTGAAGCATTTAAAAAGCAGGCAGAAGAAAAGAAAAAATAGATGTTGATAACCAGATGAATGAATAAATTTATCTGGTTTTTTATAATGAAGATAGTTATTGGTGAAAAAAAGAGAGGAAGGCAAACGCTTCAACTAATTAAGGAAAATGAATTTGGGTCTATAGACCTTAATAATTTTTAGAAAAATAAATGTTGACGCTTTCATATAATCAATATATACTAAAAACAAATCCAATATGAATAAATTAGACATGTGACTGGTCATGCAGGCAGGATCTAAAAACGATGAATTTCTTTTATTTGTCGTTTTAGGTCCTTTTTTTATTGCCAAAATATAGGTCTCATGTATGAGAAAAGGGGGAGAAAAAATGGATTACACACAAGTTGCCAAAGATGTTTTACAGCATATAGGCGGCAAAGAAAACATTGCGCACCTTGAGCACTGTTCAACAAGACTTCGCTTCACGCTAATTGATCAGAAAAAAGCAGATGTACCAGCACTAGAAAAAACACCAGGTGTCATAGCTGTCAGAATGTCAGGACAATGCCAAGTGGTGATTGGGAATGACGTCATTGAAGTGTATCAAAAGGTAACAAGTTTAATAGGCAGCAGCTCATCAAGCCAAGACGTACCATCCAATCAGCCAAAAGAAAAGAGAAAAGCAGGCACAGTCCTGTTAGATTTCATTGTCGGTGTCTTCCAGCCTCTTGTACCAGCTATCGCAGGCGGAGGAATTTTAAAATCATTTCTTCTCCTTTTCTCTTTATTAGGCTGGATGGATGCAAAGGGACAAACCTATCAAATACTGAACATGGTAGGTGATGCACCACTTTACTTTCTGCCTTTATTAGTTGCTGTAACGACGGCGAATAAACTAAAAGTAAACCCACTGGTCGCATTATCAGCAGTCGGTGCGCTCCTTCTGCCGAACATGACAGCAATGCTTACAGAAGGTGCACAATTACTGTCATTCGATGTAAAAAATATAGCTTATGCGTATCAAGTGTTTCCGGCAATCCTTTCTGTATTGCTTTACGCGCAAATGGAAAAATTCTTTACGCGGTTTTCACCAAAACCAATTCGGATTTTCTTCGTTCCGATGATGTCATTGGTCATTACTGTACCAGTTACGTTACTTCTGTTAGGGCCGATTGGTTTTACAGCGGGGCAAGGCTTTTCATCTATTATTCTTGCGATGTTTAATACGGTAGGCTGGGTAGCTGTCGCAATTTTAGCAGCGGTCCTCCCATTCATGGTTGCTTCAGGCATGCACAAAGCAATGGTCCCTTATGCAGTCACAACGATGGGAACCCTTGGGAAAGAAGCGCTTTATTTACCGGCATCACTTGCGCATAATATTGCGGAAAGTGGAGCGTGTTTTGCTGTGGCACTTCGAACAAAAGACAAGGTACTCAGATCAACAGCCATTTCGGCAGGGATTTCAGCCTTTTTTGGTATCACAGAGCCGGCGTTATATGGTGTGACACTTCAAAATAAGCGAGTCCTTGGAAGTGTTATGATTGGTTCGTTTGTTGGCGGAATTTTCATTGGTTTAGTTGGTATACAAGCCTTTGTGCTTGTTGGCCCAGGATTAGCAAGCATGTCGATGTTTATATCAGATGAACTTCCGCGAAATCTGATGTTTGCTATCATTGGAGCAGTCATTTCATTTATTGTCGCATTTATCGCTGCTTTTGTATTAGGTAAAGATCGAACAGTAGAAGAAAAGACAAAGGACCAAGCTGCATTTGCTGAACAAATTGGAGCAGGAGAAACTTTCAAAAGCCCTGTGATTGGTCAAATGATCTCTCTATCTGAAGTAAAAGATGATATTTTTTCTTCAAAGGTCATGGGAGACGGAATTGCCATTGTACCTTCAAAAGGAGCACTTTATGCACCAGTAGATGGTGAGGTGACCTTGCTGTTCGAAACAAACCATGCGCTTGGTATGAAAACGGACCAAGGGGTTGAAGTATTATTCCACATCGGCATTGACACTGTTCAGTTGGAAGGACAGTATTTCTATCCAAAAGTGCAGGCAGGAGATCGTGTTCAAGCAGGAGATTTATTGATTGAATTTGATCTAGAAAAAATCATGGAAGCAGGATATGATCCAGTAACACTTGCTGTAATCACAAATACAGATCAATATGATATTAAGGTACAGCCATTACAAGAGGTCAATCGTCAAGATACATTGATGGTTGTTACACAATTAGGAGGCTAATCATATGACAAAAATCAAAGGTTTTCCAAAAGGATTTTTATGGGGCGGCGCCATTGCGGCTAACCAGGCAGAAGGCGCCTGGAATATAGATGGAAAGGGACCGTCTGTTGCAGATATTGCAATGTACCGTTCCAACTTGAGTGTAGAAGATTATGAAGGTCATCTTGCTGTTACCACTGAAAATATAGATCGTGCAATGAAAGATCCAGACGATAAAAAATATCCAAAACGCAAAGGTATCGATTTCTATCATCACTATAAAGAGGATTTGGCTCTCTTTGCAGAAATGGGATTTCAAACACTTCGGATTTCTATTGCATGGAGTCGTATCTTCCCTACTGGAGAAGAAGCGGAACCGAATGAAAAAGGGCTTCAATTTTATGATCGTGTCTTTGCAGAAATGAAAAAACACAACATAGAACCGATCGTGACTCTCTCTCATTATGAAATGCCTTTAGCGCTTAGTGTGAAATATAATGGCTGGGTTGAAAGAAAAGTCGTTGATCTCTTTGTTAAGTTCGCCAATGTATGTTTTGAACGATATAAACATGATGTGAAATATTGGCTCACCTTTAATGAAATTGATAGTATTCACCGCCACTCTTTCATTACAGCAGGAATTATTCCTGATCGCTGCCCAGAAGGAAAAGTGGAAGAAACGGTGTACCAAGCACTTCATCATCAATTTGTCGCATCTGCTCTCGTAACAGCAGATTGCCATCGCATCATCCCAGGCAGCCAGGTAGGATGTATGCTGACAAAATTGACAACGTATCCGCATACGTGCCACCCGAATGATGTGGAACAAGCTTTGAAACAAAACTTAGAAAACTATTTCTATGCAGATGTTCAGGTATTTGGCGAGTATCCGCCACTGATCAAGCGCATGCTGGAGAGAAAAGATATTCATATTCAAATGGAAGCAGATGATCTTACCATTTTAAAAGAAAACACAGTAGATTTTATCTCATTCAGCTACTATATGTCTTTAACGGAGTCAGCCCAAGAAGGTTTAGAAGAGACAGAAGGGAACACAATTCGAGGAGTCAAAAACCCTTACCTTCCTTCAACTGACTGGGGCTGGCAAATTGATCCGATTGGTCTGAAAATTTCTTTGATCGAATTGTATGATCGCTATCAAAAACCTCTTATCATTGTCGAGAACGGCATGGGTGCAAAGGATGTAGTTGAAGGTGATGGCTCTATCCATGACGACTATCGTATTAACTATTTTAGAGAGCATTTCCGTCAAATGAGAGAAGCGATTGAAGAAGGCGTCGATCTCTTTGGATATACGAGCTGGGGCTCGATTGATATTATTAGTGCAGGTACATCACAAATGTCAAAACGCTATGGCTTCATTCACGTCGATCAAGATGATGACGGGAACGGGACATTAAAACGATCTCGAAAAGATTCATTTTATTGGTACCAAAAAGTCATTAAGACAAATGGTGAATCGCTTGATTGAACACCACAATCATGAAAACAGGTGATGACGATGTTTAAAATCAAAAAAGTTTTAAACTCGAGTGTGGTCCTGGCTGAAGATCAGAACCAACAGGAGATAGTATTGTTCGGCCGAGGAATTGGCTATGGACAGAAACCAGGTCAAATGATAGAAGAGAAAAAAGCGGACCAAGTCTTTATGTCAGTTGATAACATGAGAGCAAAAGAATTTCTTCAACTGTTAGATTCAATGCCTCAGGAGTTTATCGATTTAACTCAGCACATCGTCCAATATGCAGAAAAACGTTTAAACTCAACTTTAAATTCAGGTGTTTATTTTACCTTAATGGATCATTTGAATTTTGCAGTGGAACGTCATAAAAAGAATATTAATATTACGAATCGCGTGTATTGGGAAATCAAAAACTACTATACGGAAGAATTTGAAGTAGGGAATTACGCACTTGAGTTAGTCAATGACACATTGGGCATACAATTACCAAAAGAAGAAGCTGCTAATATCGCCTTTCACTTAATTAATGCATTAGGTGAAAAATCCGATTCGAAAGATGGTATGAAATATGCCAAGATGATCGGGAGTATTGTCAATCTTGTGCGCTATACATTGAATATGAAAATGGATCAAGAGAATATTCATTACAGCCGGTTCATTACACATGTGAAATTCTTTGTAGAAAGATTTTATGCTGATAAATTATTATCAGATCAAGAAAATGAGTTGTTTGAACAAATTGCACACTTATATCCTCAAGCGATGGATGTTGCTTTTAAGATCAAAGACTATATTAAACAGGTGCATAGTATCGTCATTCCTAATGATGAGCTTACTTATCTTGCGGTACATATACACCGCCTCATATCTTATCAGCAACTAAAATAAATGTTGAACCACTTGCCTTGATGAGGCGAGTGGTTCTTTGTATGACCAATGTTTATATTAAGTTCCGATAGGTCGTTCTGTTGTACCAGGATTTTCATCATTTAATGAATTGAAAGCCCCTGTTTGTCCTAAAACAACGATGGTCAAAGCGATAATCAATAAACTCATTTTTTTCATTAGAATTCCCCCAGTCAATGATAGGATGTTTCATGCGATCAGCTTCCTTTAAGAAGAGATAGGCTTGATGAATTGCTCCCAGCTCTTCAAAGTGTTTTGCAGCTAATGCACTTAATTCACAGGCTCCTTCAGCATCCTTTAATTTTTTAAGAATGCTGATTTCATCGAAACAGGCTTGAGCTTTTTGAGCCATATCTTCAGTGAAATATAGATGGTAAAGCAAATTCATTTTTGCTGTATAGATGGGACACTTCTCTGATTCATGTTTTTGATTCACCAATTCGAAGTAATAGAGAGCTTGTGTCCTTTCATCGATAGAAAGCAGCTCTTTCATTAACATGTACATGGAGTGATGAAAGTAACACGAAGAGAGATAGTCTTCATCACTAAGAGTCTTTTCTAGGGCATCGATACATTTTTTTGATTCGCCAGCTTCGGCGTACAAAATGCTGATATTATGATAAAGCTGTGATGTTAGAAAATGATCGTTGAGACTGTCTGCGATGTGTAATGCTTTTTTGTAGTAGTCTTCTGCTCTTATAAAGTCACCAATGTCCATATAATTAGCAGCGGCGATGACAAAGGCTGCAGCTAGTCTTCTCTCATATCCTTCATGACTTTTGAAAATATCAATAGCATTCTGAATGTAGTGTAGAGAAATCAGGCTTTGACGAAGCAGCATATATAAGTTGGCGATTTTCGTATGGAATTCTGCTACTTCTATTTCATCAGGAATGTGTTGTAGTTTTTTCTCGGCAATTTTAAACAGTCCAATGGCTGATGCATAGTCTCTTTTATATGAAGCGTAAAGGGCTTTGTATAGGTAAAAATAGTATTCAATTAAGTCGTTTGTTTTAGAAGGGCAATCTGGTTCTGTCTGTTCCTTCAGTTTTGTACCTCTTCGTTCATATAACATGAGCTTATACTTGCCTTCTAGCAATGAGTAATAGGTCAAGACCTCCTGATTCTCTTCCATTTTTTGAAGTAATTCTTTTAATTCTGTATACATTGCTTTTGCACTGTGTACATCATGCTTGCGAATTGCAATTCTCCAATCATTTAAACGATTCCCCACCTGTTCAGCAGAAATGATAGCCATGGAAATTTCACCTCTTTAAGATCCTTTCACCTGTTTCATAAAAAACGATATCACAATTTTTGGAAAAATATAATCGTTTCTGTGAAGTGATTGACAAGAGGTAATAAAAGGGACCTAAGGTCATGTGATGTACGATATTGTAAGGGTGATTGCTTGTTAGCACAAATGAATAAAATCTCTTTTTGGAAGTCTAAAAAAGGAATATATACAATGGATTTTATGATAATGAACGAAAATATCACTCGTATATTTGGAATAAAGAAGTTTTAGCTATTTCAGAGGGAAAATGGAAGGTCGATCTAGGAAAGAAAATCATGTAGGATGTTGCTAGATCATGAGATAAGAAACTGATAGATGCAGCCAAAAGTAAGTATTAAACACAAACTTAGACCTTTAGAAAGGATGTTGAAATGAAAAAAAGATTTCCAAGTTTAAATAGAATCACAGTCATTATCGCGACTCTGTTACTTGTTTTAGTGACTGTTTATATGTCAAAGAGATACTTTTATAGCAAAGAAATTGAGCTGCTGACAGAATCTTGTCAACAAGCTGGCGGCAAAATCATCTTAGAAACAAATAGTTTGTCTATGGATTACTCGTTTGAGTGCCAAAAAAAATAGAACAGGCAGTTTCCTGCCTGTTTGTTCTCAAATTAAAAACCTAAATCTTGCAGCCATTGATTTAATCTCATTTCTCGATTCTCGGCAGTTGAGTGATCATATCTTCCTAGTTGTAAACTGGCTACAATTTCCCCGTCATTCATAAACATGATTCTTTCAGAACGAAGAGCCACCTTGGGGTCATGTGTGACAAGCAGCAGTGTTGCTCCTTCAGCGTGAATCATTGAAAAAATATTCATCACTTCTTTTGTTGTACTGGAATTAAGAGCACCTGTTGGTTCATCAGCGAAAAGTATGTCTGGTTCATTCATGAGCGCTCGGCAGATAGCGGCTCTTTGAAGCTGTCCTCCCGATACTTCTGTCAAATATCTATTTGCCAAATGATCAATATCGAGTTTTTTCATTAAATATTGAGCTCGTTCATTCAATTCTTGTCTTGGCTTTTTCTTTGCTAAATAAGCTGCAGCTATGATGTTGTCAAATAAATTAAGATTTTTTAATAAGTGGCTGTGCTGAAAGACAAACCCCATCTCTGTTAAGCGCAGAGCAGTTAACTGTTTGTCTGTCATTTCTGATAGTGATCGGCCTTTATATTCGATCTCTCCTGTTGAAGCTGTTTCTATGCCGCTAAGCTGATAAAGTAATGATGTTTTCCCGCATCCAGAAGGTCCCATAATGGTCACGAATTCCTCATGCTTTATCGATAAATGAATATCCTTAAGAATGGTTTGTTTTTGTCCTTTTAATGAATTGATATGCAAAGACAATCGCTTCGTTTCAATCAAGTGTTCCATGTGAAACATCTCCTTATAAAAGTGTTTGCCTTGTCGTTTGACTAGAAAAAAACGTCTTCAATAACCAGGTGGTCAAAGCTAAATTGACAATAAATAGTGTAAACGGGTACACAACTGACACCCATTGTGGTGACAGCCACTGGAGGCTCGACGCCCCTAATGTTGCTCCTCCTATACTCATCAAAGCAGGACCAATGGTATTGACCGCGATTGTTCCAATAAAGGCGCCAAAAGAGAGAACAGCGATAAAACTCGTTATATATTGTACTGTTATATCTGTTATAGAAAATCCAATTGTTCTTAGCATGTGGTTTCGGCTTGAATCTTTCGCCTTTAACATGTGCAGAAACATGAATAGCATTAAGCTGGCGGTTCCAAAGGCAGCTAATGCAGCAAAAAATGCAATGACTTTTACAATAGCTGCTGTGCTGCCGATCGTTTGATGAACGTATTCTTTCATATCTGTCACTTTTGCAGGAGATACCTTCTTTTCAAATACTGTCTTTTTCTCTGCGATATTTACTCCTGGTTTTAGTTGGATTTGAACGGTTTGCCAAAGAGCTGTTTGAGGAAATGGCTGTGATATTGCTTTTGCTGTTTTGCCTCCATTGGTCACGTCCTGATAAATACCTGTTACCGTTCTTTGGATTTCATGCCCATTAGTTACGAGAGTGATTCTTTCTCCTATCTTTTTCTGAAGTGAATCTGCATTTAATACGGATAAGGCAATTTCTTCATTCTTTAAAGGCTGTCGTCCTTGTAAATAGTTGAGGGGAAATGCTGAGAGCTCACCTGTTTCTAAGTAGAGCGTTTCTAATGTGTTCTCCTTTGATTTCACCTGAAGAGAAGTAGTTTTATAGATGGCTGCTGTTTGTATGCTCTGATCTTCACGAATCATTGATTCTATTTCGTTTGTATTTTTCGCTAGATGATTTCCTTGGCGTATATCCATTCGAAGGTCACTTTTACCAGAGCCAAGGTATGTGATGAAATCCGGTGATTGTAAGGTATGCCATAGCTGAATAGGCATGAGCATTAAAAATGTACAGAGTGCAATAATACAAGAAATCGTTGTGTACAGCTTCTTTCGTGATATCAGGTCTTTTAAACCAAGCCAAATATTGATCGGTATGAACCTGCTTTTCTTGAGGTGCATAGGTATTCTTTTCTTTTGACCCAGTGGGTTGATAACGCCTTGAAGTGCTTGAGCAGCTGATATTTGACCAAACTTTCTTAAGACAGCATAGCTGCAAGAGATGATGATCATTGCCGTCGCAATAGAAACAAAAAGCGGGATTAACCAATGAGCAAAAGAAGGCTGATTCCCCATGTAACGGTGGATATTGGTTGTAAACATATCACCAAATATAAGCGTTAACACATATCCTGCTATACACCCTGCACAAGCAAGCGCGGCATACTTACCAACGTATAATTGCTTGATTCTTGTTAAAGGGATCCCAAGCACCTTCAGTATGCCAATTTCACGTTCATCCTCTTCTATTGAAGCCGTCATAGCAAGATGGAGTGAGAGAAGGGCTATACTGATGAGCAGCAGGCAAACAAGCAGGAGAATGGCAATGACCATTCCATCTGTCAATGCATTCAGCATACGCAGTAAAGGTAATGTGACAGATGGACCTTGTTGTGGCAGTTGTGATGATTGATAGATGGCTTGAAATGTATCTGTCTGCGCGGCATCATGTAGTAAAAATTCGATTAAGTACTCTTTGTGATGAAACACTTGATTTATTTCATCCCAATCCTCGTTATGAAGAAGAAATCTTTTTGAACTGACAAGACTGGGGTTCATTTGTGCATCTCGCAAGAACGCTTTGATGCGAAAGGTGAATTGATTAGCTCCTTTCTCAATCAGTAACGTTTCACCTATGTTGAGCTGATACTTTTGTTGAAAATAAATTGGGACAGCCACTTCTCCTTTATTGACAGTGAGCTTTTCGTTTTGTTCATTTAAAAGAAAATCAAAGTTGCGATTTTGCTTCACAAATAAATGATCCATCACACCTGCTTTGGCAGGCTCATGTCCGAACCTGATGTTTGCATGTTCAATTGGTATCATTGGGACGATTTGATGGGCTTTTACCATGGACTGCTTGCTTGAAAATGCTTCAATGTCTTTTTCATTTAGGTCGCCGTCATGTATTTGGACAAAGTCTGGCGCTTTGGCAGAATGGAGCAGGTTAGAAATGGAACCATTCAGCTGTACGATCATTTGAGCTGCACTTGCTGCGAGAAATGAAGTCATCATGATGCAAATGGTTAAGCCGATTGCAATAAGGCGGTGACGGGTTAAGTCTTTCTTTATAAACGCTAATCCCATGAGGCTGATTCTCCTTCATGCTGAAGCATATTTTTTGTTAAGCAGGCTAGTGCAAACATGAAAGTACTGACGATGAGCACCGTCACATACACGGTGGCTGAAAACGTATTGAACAAAAATCCATACATCATTTGGCCAAGCGGAGCAGCACATTGAGAAACCATTGTCAGATTGGCCATCACTTTTCCCAACTGATGATTTGGTGTTTTCTTTTGAACATGTGAAATCACAACGATTGAGATCATAGTCAGCAGCATAGCAATTGGAAGGCATCCTGCTAAAAAGAGAAAATAAGCTGGATAAGTGCCAAATTGAAGAGCTGTTTTGGATGTTGAGAACGCCACAGGCAGCAAGATGACTGCGATGACAAGAAGCCAGCGATATAAAGTAGGAATGCGCCATCGCTTCGCTACAAGTCCAACTAGCAGAGCCCCTGCGATGACAGCGGACTCAATCAAGCCCATGCCTATTCCATACATGATGTCACTGCTCTTCATTGTGACCCTTAAAATGATTGGTCCCCCAACAATAAAAAATGGTGTAAGGATGAAATTTAACATTGCAGCAAGCAGCATGGCTCTGTTTAAAAATGGCTGGCTGCCAATATAAGAAAATCCTTGTTTCATATCTTTTATGAGCACTTTGCCCATAGACTCTGTCAGCGGGCTAGGGGAGAAGGAAATGTTTAACCTTAAAAGCATGCAGGCTGATAGGAAAAATACGATGGCACTTGCACCGATGATGGATTGGCTTCCAATCATTCCGTATAGAACTCCTCCGATAATAGGTGCGAGAACACCTGAAAGTGCCTGAACGCCATTGACGATGCCGTTTGCTTGTTCTAATTGCTCTTGTTTCACTAGCTGTGGAATGCTGGACATGACAGCGGGAGCATAGAACGTACTCATCACGCCAAGCAGTATCATGACAGCTCCGATCATATAGAGTGAATCATTTCCCGAAAATAACCAAAAATAAAAGGCAAGAATCATCATGCCGGTGAGGACATCAAATAAAATCATTAAGTTCCTTCTGTTAAACCGGTCAGCGATTGCACCAGCTAACGGGGAGAGAAGGAGCGGGATATTGGATAAAGCGAAAAGTAAGGCATATAAATCAACTCGGTGCGTCATATCCAGTACGTGTAAAGATAGAACAAACCGAATGAGAGAAGATCCGAAAACGGAAATAATCTGTCCGAGAACGAGGTATATAAAGTGGGATGAGCCTCTTTTGGATAACAAAGACATAAATATCACTCTCCTTTTAGACCGACCGTCAGTCTATAATGTATGCAGGATTGGTATTGAAGTGACCAATCACTGATTATTTTCATCCAGCTCTCCAGATAATCGCTTGAGCAGGAAGGAAAAACTTCCCTTTTTTGCATGCAATGAGGATTCGAGTATATCGATAAAAGCTAAAGCGCGTTGTATACTTTCTTCGGCTGACCATTGAAAAAGGCCTTCATCAAATATGACCTGTGCAGAAGCAAGAAGAAATTCAACCGTCTCTTGCGGATACTTCGTTTTAAATGTCCCTTCCTCTACACCTTGCTGAATGACATCTGCCAACACGGGTGATAGTTCTTTAATGGCTTTGATTAAGCTTTTTTGATGCATTTCTGCATTAGAAGGCTGATGAAACTGATCAATCATGCCCTGTTTATGGCTTCCTTGCTGAGGTGATTGCGCCATGATGATACGAAATAGTTTGTCAACGACTGGAAGGTCTGGCTCAGCCGCAATACGCTTTGCCACGATGATATCTTCTTTGATGATCCTGTCAATAATGGCATCCATTACTTCTTCCTTGGATGCAAAGTAGTAGTAAAAGGTGCCTTTTGCAATGCCAACGGCTTTTAATATGTCAATAATCGTTGTTTTCTGATAGCCTTTGGTTGAAAAAAGCGCTTCGGCTGCGTTTAATATGTCATTTTTACGTTCCTCAGGATGTTTAACGGTTCTCATAAAGCCATCCTTTCTTTTAACTAGACTGTCGGTCGGTTCTTGATTTGATTAAACACTTTTCAGGGTGTCTTTGTCAATGGCTCGTTTTTAAGCACTTTGCGTTTATTGTTCAAAGACACTATGATACATTGAATGAAAAAAACTTCTGGGGAGATGGCAAATGCAATTTTTGACCAGTGAATTGGCTCAAGAAATGGTTGAACGTACGATGCATATTTTACATAAAAACATCAATGTGATGAATGCAGATGGTGTCATTATTGGTTCTGGTGAACGAAACAGGATTGGCCAGAAACATGATGGTGCACGGCTTGTGCTGACAAGCGGGAACAGTGTGGAAATTGACCAGGAGACCTCTTTGCGCTTAGAAGGGGTGAAACCTGGGATTAACTTGCCTATCTGCTTCCATAAAAAAGTAGTTGGTGTGATTGGAATTACTGGTGAACCAGAGGACATTCGGCATCATGCCGAGCTGGTGAAGATGGCAGCAGAACTGGTGTTAGAGCAATCTTTTCTGCTTGAGCGGGTTCAATGGCGTCATCGAATAGAGAGTGAAATTGTCAATCAGTTGATTTCATATTCTGATGCTGGGGATCATCAGCTGAAAAATCGAGCGGCTTGGCTGGGAATGGATTTAGACAAGCGCCGAATGGCTATTGTTTTTCAGCCAGTTCCCTCCTCAGAGGATGCTGTTCATAAATTGATGCATGCGATTCAATATGATAAGAAGGCAGATGATTTACTTGGCATGACCTTTTGTCATGAATTGATTCTTTTAAGTCAGCCCATACCTGAACATCAAGTAAAGCAGGCGGCAGGTCATCTGCAAAAAACAATGCAAAGAGCAGTAGGAAGCCAAGTGTTAGTGGGGATAGGGACTGTCGCTGAAGACATCAGCCAGCTGCCAATTTCTTTTCAGCATGCGAGAGAAGCCCTGAGGTTAGGGAAGGCTCTTGATCCGGAGGAAAGTATGTATTTCTTTGAGTCTTATCAACTGGAAAGCTTATTCATGATGGCGGGAATTGCTGAAAAGAAAAGTCGATGGACTGACTTTTACAAGCCTTTGACACAAGAAGCAGAGCTCGCCCATACATTAAGGGTTTACATTGAAGAGGGCGGTGATTTGCAAAGAATTGTTGATCGTTTATTTATTCATCGAAATACATTGCGTTATCGTTTAGACAAAATTCAAGGATTGACCGGAAAAGACCCTCGTCATGTAAAACAGTTAATCGAGCTTTATATGGCGCAGCTAATGACTCAACTATCTTGATTGTGCAAATGCACAATTCGGTAGAGTGGTCAGTTAAAAAAGTTCATCCAGATTCACAACACAATCCCTTTGGGTAAACGCTTACAATTGGAGAAAGATATTTTTAGGGGGATTGAGAATGGGTGGAGATGTGACGGTAAGTACTCTGGGAGCCATGGCGGCGCTTGTGATCGCGATTGTTCTCATTCTAAAAAAAGTATCACCTGCTTATGGCATGCTGGCAGGTGCATTTATAGGCGGATTGGTTGGCGGTGTAGACATTGTTCAGACCGTCAACGTTATGATGGAAGGTGCTAAGGACATGATTCCGGCTGTCCTTAGAATTATGGCCGCAGGTGTACTGGCTGGTGTTCTCATTGAATCAGGTGCAGCGTTATCTATCGCTGAGGCCATCGTGAGAAGGCTTGGTGAGGCGAGGGCACTATTAGCACTCGCTCTTGCAACAATGATTTTAACAACAGTAGGCGTTTTTGTAGATGTTGCGGTTATTACGGTAGCGCCAATCGCACTTGCTATTGCCAAACGCGCAAAGCTCTCAAAAACGGGAATTCTCCTTGCTATGATTGGAGGAGGGAAGGCAGGAAATATCATGTCCCCGAATCCGAATGCTATTGCCGCTTCAGACGCTTTTGGTGTACCTCTGACTTCAATGATGGCTGCAGGAATCATTCCGGCTGTGTTCGGGTTGGCGGTTACATATGTATTAGCTAAAAAGCTTGCAAACAAAGGGACACCCGTTCTTGAAGAGGAAACTGGGCAAAATAAAGTTCAAATACCTGCCTTTTTTCAAGCACTGGCTGGTCCGCTGGTTACCATTTTATTGTTGGCTTTAAGACCGCTTTTTCAAATCAATATAGACCCAATGATCGCCTTACCGATTGGAGGGATTGTAGGTGCTCTTTTCATGAAAAAAGGGAAATTTCTCAATGATTATGCGATGTCGGGGCTCCATAAAATGTCAGGTGTCGCGATCATGTTATTAGGGACAGGTACACTAGCAGGAATCGTATCGAATTCTTCCTTAAAAGATGTGTTTATTCAAGCACTGGATGCATCGGGTTTACCTCCATATTTACTTGCGCCAACTTCAGGGATATTTATGTCAGCCGCGACCGCTTCGACAACAGCAGGAACAGCGGTCGCGAGTGGTGTGTTTAGCGGAACGCTGATTGGGCTTGGTGTATCTGCTCTTTCAGGGGCAGCCATGATTCATGCTGGCGCAACAGTGCTTGACCATATGCCGCACGGGAGCTTTTTCCATGCAACAGCAGGAAGTGTTCAAATGGATATCAAAGAGCGTTTGAAGCTCATGCCTTTTGAATCGTTAATCGGTTTGACGTTAACTGTTGTATCAACCATTATTTTTGGCGTTTTCCAGCTGTTTGGCTGAGGACATGACAAGAAAAGAGGGGCTTTAGGATGAAAATTGTGATCGCACCAGATTCATTTAAAGAAAGTTTGTCTGCTTATGAGACAGCATGTGCCATTGAACGAGGATTTCGTTCTGTTTTGCCAAACGCAGAGTATATCAAACTGCCAATGGCAGATGGAGGAGAGGGGACCGTTCAATCGTTGGTTGATGCGACTGGCGGACATATTGTTCATCAAGTGGTCACGGGCCCGCTTGGTGAGCCAGTGAATGCCTTTTTTGGCATGTTAGGAGACGGTCAGACTGCTGTCATAGAGATGGCTGCAGCCTCTGGTTTACACCTTGTACCGCGAGAAAAACGTAATCCGTTATGGACGACATCGAGAGGAACGGGTGAATTAATACTTGCAGCGCTGGATAAAGGAGCGAAGCATGTGATCATTGGGCTTGGCGGAAGTGCAACAAATGATGGCGGTGTTGGGATGATGCAAGGATTAGGTGCAGCTTTCCTTGATAAAACAGGACATCCCCTGACGTCAGGCGGCGGGGCACTTCATCAATTAGCTTCAATTGATTTATCTGGACTTGATCCAAGACTGCAATCCGTCCGTCTGGAGGCGGCTTGTGATGTGGATAATCCTTTAACGGGTGAGAGAGGAGCGTCTGCTGTTTTCGGTCCTCAAAAAGGAGCAGATGAAGAAATGGTTCAAGTGTTAGACAAGAATCTGGCTCATTTTGCACATTTAGCTGAAAAGCAGTTCAATGTCTCCTTTGGAGATGCAGCAGGGGCAGGAGCGGCAGGAGGGCTTGGTGCGAGTTTATTAGGCTTTTTACAAGCGGATTTGCAAAGAGGAATCGATATTGTGCTGAAGGCTGTTCATTTTGATGACGTCATCAAGGAGGCAGACCTTGTCATTACGGGAGAAGGCCGAATTGACCGGCAGACCATTTATGGAAAAACCCCAATCGGCGTAGCCAAAGCAGCAAAGCAGTATCATCTGCCTGTGATTGGCATTGCAGGCTCTCTTGCAAACGACAGTGGAGTCGTACACGATCATGGAATTGATGCACTGTTTAGTATCGTTCCAGGTATTACCTCTCTGTCTGAGGCGATACGAGATGCGGCTCTTCATGTAGAAAGAACAGCTCGGAATATCGCGTCTGTGATACAATCTAGCCTGATAAAATAAAAAGAAAACTTGTAGATGATATGATACATCTACAAGTTTTTTTTTTATAAAGATTCACAAAATACCCATCAAAACGAATGAAAAGATCTATGAAAATACTTAGAAAACAATTTATAACAACTATTCATTTTTGAGGTTTTGAATTATAATGTTTAGGATGTCAGTTGGGGGAATTTAGTCCCTCATGATGATATTTGTCTTTCAATTTTAAAATTTTGTGAGATTACTTTGTAGGAAGTTTATATAGGTGAGAAATAATTCAAAGGAGTTTTTTAAATTGAACAACATCAGGGACAAAAAAATATGGATTTTTAATGCTACTAATTCATTTGTTGGAAATCCTAAATGGTTATTTATTTATGTGAATAAATATCGTCCAGATATTACAGCATATTGGATGTGTGACGACGAAGAAGTAATTAATAGAATTAGAAGTTTAGGATACAATGCAGAATTATACTCTTCTAAAAAAGCAGATAAAATTAAACAACAAGCTGGAGTTTTTGTTGTACATCAGGTAAAAGAACATATACCCGTATTATTTAAAGATGAAGTTGTCATTCTCAATTTATGGCATGGTGTTGGATGTAAATCTATAGAGCGAAAAGTTAATTCAGTCCAATTAAAAGAAAGAATATACAAAAAATATATTAAATATAATTCTATTTTTAAAAATAATCAACTATTCTTGGTAACTTCTCCGTTAATGGAGAAGCACTTTAAAGAACAAGTCGGTATAGATGATGACAAAATTATTAGAGCAGGATATCCAGCTGTAATGTATAAAGAGTCATTTTCTTCTTATAATCATGATATTTTGAAAGAAAAAGGACTTCCTGAAGATACGAAAATCGCGTTATATGCTCCAACATTTAGGGATGGATCAACCACTGCATTTTTTGGAAAAGCGATACCTGATATGGATAAATTAGTAGAAATATTAAAAGAAAATAATATGCTAATGATCTTTAAAATGCACTATTTGGTAAATAATGATTATCAATATAATCTTTTAAAAGAGAAATACAAAGATTGTCCACATTTGCTATTCTGGAATGAGGATAATGATGTTTATGAAATTTTCAATAAAATTGATATCGCTATTATGGATTATTCATCGATATTTTACGACCTGCTTGCAGCTGGTGTCAAACATTTCACACGTTATATCTTTGATTATGATGAATATAATAATTTGCGTGATTTCGTTTTTGATTATAAAGAGATGACTTTTGGACAAATAACAAATAACTTCGAGGAGTTATTAGAATATCTGAGTTCTTATGAAGATAAGGTGGAAGAAGATAGAAGAGAAGAAATTTATGATCTTTTTTGGGAATACACTAACGACAATTCTTTTGAGGAAATTATTGAAAAAACGCTAAAGTTTAGTCCTGAAAAAAGAGATTTCCCTACTTTATATAGTTTTGATCTTTTTGATACACTTATTCAAAGAAAAACGTTGGAACCGGTAGGTATATTTTTCTATGTTGGAGAGGCGGCTAAATACAGTGGACTAAAATTCCCTTCATATTTAGTTGAGAACTATCCACGTGTAAGAGCCCAGGCGGAATCTTATGTTAGGGATTACTATAGAAAATCCTTAATCATTCGAGAAGATGATAGATTAGAAATCTTTTTTGATGATATTATGCTGAGATTACAGGATTTATATCATTTAACAGATCAGCAAGTAGAATTTTTAAAAGCAGAAGAATTTAAAGCTGAAATAGAAAATATAGAACCTATGAAAGATAGAGTAGAATACGTTGTAGAACTGGTTAATCAAGGAAATGACGTTGTGTTAATTAGTGATATGTATTTACCTAAAGAAGTTATCTTAGAGATGTTAAAGAATGCGGATGAACGTCTGGCGGAATTACCTCTATTCTTATCTAGTGATTACGGTGACCAGAAAACAACAAGAAAACTCTATTTAAGAGTATTTGAGGAAATGAACTATAATTACAGTAAGTGGGTACATTATGGAGATAATCAAGCAGCAGATTTAAAGGCAGCAAAATCTCTAAATATACAAGCTGTACATCACCATATGACAAAATTTAACGCGTATGAGAAGCAGTTAGTAAATAGAACTAGAACCTATGATTCTTACTTAGCTTCAAATTTATTGGCTAGATTTAGAGAGACAAATAATGATGCAACTAATTATTATGCTTATTCTTATGTAAGTATGTATTTTGTCCCTTATATTCATTGGGCAATTAAACATGCTATGAGAAAAGGAATTGATACACTCTATTTTATTTCAAGAGATGGATATTATCTCAAACTTGTAGCAGATTCAATAATCGAAGCAAATAAGTATGACATAAAGACGAAATATATTTATGGTTCAAGGAAGGCATGGAGAATTCCATCTTTCATAGATAAAGTGGATGAAGAATTCTATTCCGTTTTCGGAAATTTCGAAGGCATGACCGATTTTAGTAGTGTACTAGACGCATTATCAATGAATGAATCTATATTCGATGAAATATTCCCAGAACTAAGCCATCTAAAAAACATTAATAAGATTGATAAGAACACAAAAGAAGCAATAAAAACCACTGCAAAGAACTCTCTAAAGTATGAAGAATATTTATTAAATAAGGCAAAAGAAGATAGAGAAATCATTACAAAATATTTGAAACAAGAAATTGATTTTAGTGAGCGTTTTGCATTTGTGGAATATTGGGGAAGGGGTTATACCCAAGATTGCTTAGATCGATTACTAAACGATGCATATGGAAGCAAAATAGAGACAATATTCTATTATGCAAGAAGTATTTATCCAACTACAGGTACTTCAGTTAGATATAATTATACTTCTAAAATGACCTCTCTAATATTTATAGAGTCAATTTTTGCTAATATACCATATCAAAGTATTACAGGATATTATGAAAAAGATGGTATAATTAAGCCTGTAATTAATTCGAGAAACTATGAAACAAAACTTCATGATGCCATTAAAGAACATACTTTAGAATTTATTAAACACTTCTATTCACTACCTCTAACAGATGAGGATAATATTGAAAGAAGCTTATACGATTATGCGGTTGATTATTTCAGAGTGCATCCAACAGATCATTACATTTTGAATGTTTTTGCTCCCTTGAAAGATTCAGTAAGATTATACGAGCCAGAAGTTGAATACGCTCCTGAAATAACGTTAAAAAAGGTCATGCCCAAATTAGTCGGCAAACCGATTGATTTGGAGACAAAAAATATGAGAATGTCACTGGCAAGGTCATCTAAAGGCATCAAATTTTTACACAGGTTAGAAAAGAAATATTTTGAGAAAATTCAAAAGAAAATAAGAAACAGAATGGCTAGAAATAAAAAAATACTGAAAGATATATCGAATGTATTCAAAGTTTAATTTGCAGAAATCGGAAGGTCATCTATAAAGTGTCTTTCCAACCATTATTCTTGTGGAGGAAACAAAAATGTCTAATCTACCGAATTGTCCTTCGTGCAGCTCACCTTATACTTACGAGGACGGCAGTCTGCTGGTTTGTCCTGAGTGTGCGCATGAATGGTCACTTGAACAAGAACAAGCGGCAGAGGAACAGCTTGTGGTCAAAGATGCGAATGGGAATCTGTTAAGTGATGGGGACACGGTCTCTGTCATTAAAGACCTAAAAGTAAAAGGTTCTTCATCCGTTTTGAAAATAGGAACGAAGGTCAAAGGCATTCGTTTAGTTGAAGGCGATCATAACATTGATTGTAAAATTCCTAGCTTCGGCGCAATGAAATTAAAATCAGAGTTTGTGAAAAAGATATAATGTATGAAAAGAGGCTGTAAGAGGCCTCTTTTCTTATTTATAGGTGAAAGGAATAATCTCAAACAAAATTCCATACATATATACCTGTTGAAAAAGATCCATTTTTTAAAAAATCAAGCCTCTTTTCACATAAAAATTCGCAGTTTTCTTAACTCTACCTTAAAAAAGGCAGATGATTCGCTAAATTTCGGCTAATCCCCTTCACAACTTTTGGGCATTGCTGTACCATATGGAAGTGTTCTTCTATTTTTGACGGATCATGGAGTTTATCAGGAAATAGAATGATAGATGATACTTAGACACAGAAGGAGAGGTAACGTGACGAACGTTTTAGAACTGCATAATGTATCTAGGCATATTCACGGGAAAAAGATTGTTCAAGACTTGAGCTTTTCTGTCCAAGCGGGCGAAGTCTTTGGCTTCTTAGGACCAAATGGTGCAGGGAAAACAACAACCATTCGTATGATGGTCGGTCTTTCTCCCATTACATCTGGTGACATTCTGATTAATGGTCATAGTATTCAAACCTCCTATCAGTATGCTATCCAACATGTCGGTGCGATTATTGAAAATCCAGAAATGTATAATCATTTAACGGCAAGACAAAATCTTGTTCACTTTGCCAGAATGAATGGGAAAGTGGATGAAGCGCGAATTGATGAGCTGTTAGAGCTGGTCAGCCTACAGCATGTGAAACATAAACGTGTGCGTACATTTTCATTAGGAATGAAACAGCGATTGGGCATTGCGCAGGCACTCATACATAGACCGAAACTGCTAATCTTAGATGAGCCAACCAATGGACTTGATCCTGAGGGGATTCGAATGATACGAGATTACTTGAGAAGGCTTGCGAAGGAAGAAGGGCTGGCTGTAATTGTTTCAAGTCACCTCATGTCAGAGATGGAATTGATGTGTGATCGCTTTGCAATTATCCAAACCGGAAAGCTGATTGCGATTGAGGATCAGCGTGCTGAGACGAAGCAGGATGATTTGGTTAATTATCGAATGAAGGTGGCAGCAGGGGAGCTTGAAGAAGCACAGAAGCTCATTGGTGCATTTGAGGAAGGCGTCACTGTAAGAGAAGAGGAGCAGTACTTATTTTTCTCTATGCCAGAACAAAAAATGCCAGAATTAATCCGTCATTTGAGCAGCGCGTCTATTCATTTGTACGAGATCAAAATTGAAAAACAAACCTTAGAAGATAAGTTCTTAAGCTTAACAGGTAAAAAGGAGGCAGACGTATGATTCGCCTCATTCAAAACGAGTGGATGAAGATTAGTTATCGTGTTGGTACTTGGATTATGGTTGGGCTTCTTGTTTTAGGTATGGTTGCCACGCTGATCTTTGTAGTGAAAACAAATGACAAAGATCAAGCTTCAGGTGATTGGAAAACCCAGCTAGAAATGATGAATAAGGAAAACAAGAAGGAGCTCAAAGAGACAGAGAATGGTTTCTTTAAAAGAGAGCTTGAAAAAGAGATCGCTATTAATGATTATCGAATCAAGCATAATTTGCCGCCAGCTAATCAGTTTAGCCACAGTGTATGGGATTATGTGAAAACAAACGCCAATTTACTTCAGCTAGTCGGTGTGTTTGTGATCATTATTGCTTCCACCATTGTGTCGGCTGAATACAAGCATGGTACAATTAAATTATTATTGATTCGCCCACCATCAAGGCTAAAGATCCTAATATCTAAATATATTACGGTGCAGCTGTATGCTCTTTTACTTGTTGGGGTGCTATTTATTTTGTCATTCATATTGGGTGCTATTTTCTTTGGACTTAACACTGATTATGTGAATTTGGTGTATCAAAATGGTGAAGTGATTGAACGTTCACAGTTTGCCAATATGGTCTATTATTATCTCGCTCATTGTGCAATGTTTGTCGTTTTGGGAACCCTTTCGTTCGCCATTTCTACAGTGTTTAGAAGTGAAGCTATCTCCATTGCCATTAGTGTGTTAGCGTATATTGTGGGTGGATCAGTCACAGGTATTTTAATGCTCTTCTTTGATTGGTCAAAATATCTGTTATTTGCAAACGATCCATCCCAATACTTTATGGAACAGGTTACTGTTATCGAAGGTATGTCCCTAGGATTCTCACTAATCGTCCTAGTCATCTATTGGGCTATTTTCTTAGCCATTGCCTTAATCGTCTTTCAAAAGCGAGAAGTGAAAACAGGTTAATTTAACTTTTTAGGAGGTTTACACATGATTAAACGTAAAGGTGAAAAAATTATGGGGATTATTAGTATTGTCCTCAATGCCATTGGTGTCGGGTTTGGGGCATTAATCCTTTCTGTGGGTCCATCTTTTTATGATGAAATCAATGAAGTGTTAAAAGAGGAAGGGGAAACATTGCCGATTGAAACACTTCAAGCTTCTGTCAATGCATTTGGTACGCAGTTTATGGTCGTTTCCGCAATTGCGGCTGTGCTGTCGATTGTAGGTGTGATTTTCTTGAAAACTGACCGTCGTGCCGTGCTTTCAGGTATTCTTTTCTTGGTTTCTGCTGTGACTCTTTTAATTGGAACAGTTGGCCTTGCATTCGCTCCAATGGTTCTATTGTTTATCATTGGATTAATGTCTCTTATTAGAAAGCCGAATTCAGACATTCACACAAGTGAATATCCTTCATAATGAAAGAAAAGACATGCGCACATCCGCGCATGTCTTTCTTTTTAAATGATGCCAATCAGCATCGCCACAAACAGAAGGATAATACTGAATCCCCACATCCAAAAGAAGGAGTAGCGGATGTGTTTCCCCATATCAACCCCTGCAAGACCTACGGCGAGCCAAACAGCGGGAGCAAGCGGGCTGACAAAGGTTCCGATGATGTTTCCAATCATCATGGCATATGCCGCAGAAGTACCTGGTACGCCAACTTCAGATGTAATGGATTCAACAATTGGCAGAAGGGCGTAATAATAGGCATCTGTACTTGTCAGCATATCAAGCGGCACTCCAAGCATCCCAACAATGATATGTAAAAATGGCAGCAAGAAGGCTGGTAAAATGTGAATACTGTCCACTGCAATGGCTTTTAGCATCCCTGTGCCTTCAAGAATTCCTAAAAATGACCCTGCGGAGAAAATGACAGCCGCCATCATCAGCGCACTAGGTGCGTGGGCCTTGATCCTTTCCATTTGTAGATTCACATTCGGAAAGTTAATCAACAGTGCAAGTGACAGGCCAATCATAAACATAAAACTAGCAGGCATCACGTTCAACACGAGAAGCACCACAACACACAAAAACAGAACAAGGTTCACCCAAATGAGATGATAACGCTTTAAAGAGGCGTCTCCCGTTTCACTAATAGACTGAATGGCACGATCCCAATCTGCACCTTCTAGTTGAACCGCAGCTATTTCATTTGCAGCAATTTTTACCCGAATTCGCTTTTCTTCCCTTTTTCCTAAAAGGAATGCCATTCCCAACACGAGCACAACGCCAATGAGCTGAATTGGAATGAGCGGAACCCAGAGCTCAGAGGGGTCCATATTCAGGACACTTGCTGCCCGTCCAGTCGGTCCAGCCCATGGAATCATATTGGTTAATCCAGCACTCGTCCCGATTAATAACAGCAGTAAATAAGGACTCATATGTAATTTTTTATAAAGCGGAAGCAGTGCAGGTACAGTTAATAAAAAGGTCGTAGCCCCTGCTCCGTCTAAGTGTGCGATCACCCCAATCAAAGCAGTTCCCATTGCAACTGTGACAACATTTCCTTTTGTCAGCTTGATTAAAGTTTTAATTACAGGTTCAAAGAACCCTGTATCTTGCAAAATGCCAAAAAATAAAATGGCGAAGATAAACATGGTCGCCACCGGCAATACTTTGATAATCCCTTCCTCGAAGAAGGTTTGAATGTCATTGATCCCAAATCCCGCAATGAGTGCCCCTATTAAAGGCACCATGACCATGGCGACAATTGGACTTGCTTTCCCCCAAATCAGCAGCACAACAATCGTTAAAATAATCATCAATCCAACAAACGTTAACATAAGCCCCTCCCCCTACAAATAAACCGTTTACATTTGTCTATACTTTTCATCCAATGCATTCCCACAGCTGCATTGAAAAAAAAGGTTATCAAATTTAAGAGTATGAAGCAACCGCTTTCATACCTATACAATGGTAAAAAAGGATGGAGGGACCAGTCGTGTCGCGGCATCAAATATTGTAAAAAAATTTAGATAAAAATAACGATTAAAGTTCACAATGATTAATATGGGTATTTAGACTTATTAAATCAAAAAGCGCCCAATAAATGGACGCTTCTTTCAACTATTTTTTCAAGATGACATACTCGTAAGGATCAAGTTGAAGCTGCTCAGGCACTTGCTGTCCAGTCAGCATATTCTCATAGCTTGCCTCTGAATCTAGTGACATGTTCTGCTGCTCTTCTGTGAAATTCATCAAAAACACATAGTCCTGCGTACCGTCTGTTCGTTTTTGTACACTGACTCCTTCTGGAATTGCAGTGGATAGGACGGGCTGTATGCCAATACCTGCGATAAGGTCTTCGTAAAACTCATCATAAAAAGCCTGCTCATTTTCTGAGGCCATATAGTATGCTTTCCCTCTTTCTAATGAACGGACAGTCAGGGCCGGCTGTCCTTCGTAGCAGCCATTCTCAAAATGCCCTAGCACAGAGGCCGTCTCAGGGTGTATGGATTCGCAGTATTGTCCGACATGATAGGTGCGTCCATTCCCTGTGGTCATTAACACATGTTCATCAGGCATCAATGTGTTGATTTCCTCTGCCCAGATGCCAAGTACATGGCGGAGAGGACCAGGGAAACCGCCGAGGAAACAGAGATCATTTTCATCGACTATGCCGCTCCAGTAAGTCGAGATAAAAATGCCGCCCTCTTTGACAAAGGCTTCAATTTTTTCTGCAACGCCTGGTTTGATCATGTAGAGCATTGGCCCAATGAGCACACGATAGGATGAGAAATCTTTTTCCATTCCGACAATGTCAACAGGGATGCCTTTTTTCCAAAAGCTTCGATAGTGAGTTTGACAAGCCTCTACATAGCGTTTGTTTGTGTTATTTAAGCCTTGCGCATCATCAATGGCCCAGTGATTTTCCCAATCGTAAATGATGGCGACCTCTGGCTGAACGGACGTGCCCGCAATTGGCTGCAGCTGCTCCAGTTGTTTCCCTAGATCAGCTACCTCTTGAAACACACGCGTATGTTCATGGCCAGAATGATCGACAACGGCACCGTGGAATTTCTCAGAGGCGCCTCGGCCTTGCCGCCATTGGAAATATAGTACGGAGTCTGATCCGTGGGCAATTGCCTGCATGGCAGAAAGGTGTGCCATGCCTTTATGTTTGACCTTGTTCACTTCATGCCAGTTTACAAGGCTAGGCGTACTCTCCATGACGAGAAACGGCTGTCCGTCCTTTAAGGAACGATACAAATCATGTACAAAGGCAACGTTTGATGCTAATTCGGCCGTTGTTTCTCTGCCGCTATGCCAAGCAGGATAGCTATCCCATGAGATCACATCGACCTCTTTTGCAAATTGATGATAATCCAGCCCAAGGAATGGACGCATATGCGGATAGTCGCCCATAAAGTTCGTGGTTACTGGGATATGAGGCGTCAATTCCCGCAGCGGCTTAATTTCATTTTGATAAAAATTGATCGTTTGTGCTGTGACAAAGCGCTTCCAATCCAGGTTCATGCCGTGAATCATGTGCTCCCCATGCGGTGCAGGTGACTCGATTTGTGACCAATCACTATACGTATGGCTCCAAAATCCTGTCCACCATGCTTGATTTAAAGCCTCAAGATCATGATTGTATTTGTCCTTCAAATAGTCTCGAAATGCTTCCTGGCACAGGTCGCAATGACACTCGCCGCCGTACTCATTTGAAATGTGCCACATGATCAGTGCGGGATGATCCTTGTAGCGTTCCGCCAGCAGCCGGTTGAGTGCGTTCGTTTTTTCTCGATAAACCGGAGAGGTAAAGCAATGATTATGGCGCAGTCCATGTAAGTTACGCTGACGATTCGCTTCGACGCGCAATACTTCTGGATATGTTTGTGACAGCCAAGCAGGTCTTGCCCCGCTTGGCGTTGCGAGAATGGCGTGTGCCCCCTGCGCTGCTAAGCGGTCCATGATGTCATCCAGCCATGCAAAGTCATACTGACCTTCTTTTGGCTCTAGCTTACTCCATGCGAAAATGTTGATGGAGAATGTTTGACAGTGTGCAAGCTTCATTAATCGAAAATCTTCGTCTATGATCTCTGGCATATGGAGCCATTGATCTGGATTGTAATCGCCACCATGCAAAAAGCCTTTCACATTTGGGTGAACGAGTGGGTAACGCTTTCCCATTTTGTCACGTCCTATCCTTTTAGTTACGGTGTCATTTGTTTAAATACATCAAGAGATGGCAGTGCTTTTCCGTTGAAATCGAACATCGCTTGATTTTCCCACGCATTTCCGACAGTCCCGGTTGTTTGAATGTAAGCCAGCCCGTATTGACTAGACCACGGAGCACCTTTCGCTGGAATCCAAAGCGGCTCCCAATAAAAGAACCCCTTCCCGCGGTTGTTGTTTACTTGTGAAATTTTTTCGGATAGATCTCGTATAAAAGATGCCTGGCCTTGAGGTGAGGCTGGATAGCCGGCTGTATTGACAGAGTCTTGGTTAAATGAGTTATCTAGGTTGTCACCGTTTGCTGTCGTAAAGCCGTAAGCAGTTTCCACCACGATCACGTCTTTGTTATAGCGGGCACTAATATCATTCATATTGGACGTAAGACCGCTAAAGCCGCCGTCCCAATACGGGTAATAAGATAAACCGATCGTATCGAATGAGACACCTCGTTTTGTGATTTCATCAAACCACCAGCGGGATGCACCATTGTCTCCGCCATGCGCAAGGTGAAGCATGATTTTGATGTTTGAATCGACAGAGCGGACGGCATTTGTGCCAGCTTTTAGCAGAGCAGCGAGCCGGTCAAATTCACCACCGCCTTCACCCCAGCTTTTTCCGTTTGGCCACAGCATACCTGAGTTCAACTCATTCCCAACCTGAACCATATTCGGCAAGGCATTTTGCGCTCTCATCGCTTTGAGCACATCGCCTGTGTAAGTGCCGACCGCTTTTTCTAAATCGTTTTGTGAGAGGGATGCCCACGCTTTCGGTTTGAATTGTTTACCGGGGTCAGTCCAGAAATCACTGTAGTGAAAATCAAGCAGCACTTTC
This sequence comes from Bacillus sp. FSL R5-0512, assembly GCF_038593295.1. NCBI lineage: Bacteria > Bacillati > Bacillota > Bacilli > Caryophanales > Bacillaceae > Bacillus > Bacillus sp. FSL R5-0512. Next base: position 3,541,053 of record NZ_CP151982.1, on the reverse strand, counting down.
ATGTTTTGTGCTTTTGCACGTTTCGATAAAGCGATGGCTGTATTGAGATCATTTGTGCCGCCGTTATAGGCTCGGCCTTGATTGTCATATGGATGGTTCCACAGTCTGATACGCACATAGTTGACGCCTTTATCCTTTAATAGCTTGAGCGGATCAACCTGCTGTCCGTTCTGGTTGTAGTATTTGCCGCCGCTTTTCTCTACTTCTGCAAGCATAGAGATATCGGCTCCCTTGATGAAATCACCTTGCAGGCCATTGATCGGTTTCACAGAAATCGTATCGGCTCTTGCTTCAGGCAGAATACCTAATCCCATCAGAAAGAAAACGACAACAGTGACAAGCAACCATTTCTTCATCAAATCTCCCCTTATCCTTTTGTGCCGCCTTGTGTAAGGCCGGATACAAATTGTTTTTGTAAAACAAGAAACAATAAAGCAACTGGAATCGCAATGAGTAAAGCCCCGGCTGCAAAGGTCGTGTAGCTGGCACCCATTTTATCTGACACAAGATTGTACAGACCGATTGGGAGCGTATACATTTCGGGTGAGCGGACAATGACACTGGAGATGATGAAATCACCCAGTGGTCCTGTAAATGAGTTGATGGCAACAACGGCTAAAATCGGCTTGGCAAGCGGCATAATAATTTGGATGAAAATCCGGAAATGCCCTGCGCCATCCATTCTGGCTGATTCATCGAGATCCTTTGGAATCGCATCAAGATAGCCTTTCATTAAATACGTATTCATCGGAATTTGTCCACCTGCATAAATCAAAATCAGGGCAAGGTGGCTGTTAATGAGTCCAAGCATTTGAGCGAGAACAAAAATCGCAATCAGCGCTGAAAATTGAGGAATCATTTGCAGCAGCAAAAAGAGCATCAGCCCATTTTTTCGTCCTTTGAAGCGGAATCTGGAAAAGGCATAGCCTGTAAAACTGACAAGAACCAGCGTTAAAACCATTGTGGCAATGCTGATCTTCATTGAGTTCCAATACCATTTTGCATAAAGTGCCCCCTGACCGAAGAAGAGTTCTGTGAAGTGGCTGAACGTTGGATTCTTCGGAAACATGCTTGTACTCATGAGGCTGTTCCCAGGGTTAAAGGAAGCACCGATCGTCCAAAGCAGTGGATATAGAATACAAATGGAGGCTATGAAAAGGATAAAATATGTGATGCTCAGGCGAATGAGCTTGTTTTGTTTTGACCCCATATCACATCATGTCCTCCTCTTTGAATGAATTCGTTCTCTTAAACTGCCAGAGTGCAATGGCGATGACAAAGATTGAAAGTAAGATCGTGACAGCGGCAGCGAGTGCATATTGAGAAGACTGCATCGTGAGTTTGTAAATCCAAGAAACCAAGATGTCCGTCCCCCCAGCAGTTGAGCCAGCCACAGGCGGTCCTCCGCCATTAAATAAGTAGATGATATTAAAGTTGTTAAAGTTAAACGTATATTGCGTGATTAATATAGGCGCAATGGAATAAAGGACAAGCGGTAACGTGATGGACCGGAATTTCTGAAAGAAGTTTGCCCCATCAATGGTCGCAGCTTCGTATAGATCCTCTGGAATCGCCTGCAGAACACCGGTTGTCATAATGAAAACAAAAGGAAATCCAAGCCAAGTCTGCATCGCAATGAGGGCAATTTTGCTCCAAAATGGATCTGTCAGCCATGGTTTTGGATCAATTCCAATCGATGCAAAAAGTGTGTTGTTAATGGCTCCAAATGTATCGTTGAACAGTCCGGCAAACACCAAAATGGTCACAAAACCCGGAACAGCCCAAGGGAGAATCAAAATGGTTCTAAAAAACCGTTTTCCTTTTAAATCCTTCTGATTGAGCAGAACCGCTAGAAAGATGCCGACAGCACATTGAAGGGTCGAAGCAGCGAGCGTCCATACGACGGTCCAGCCAAGTACATCAATGAAGGTGTCTCTCCAAATATCAATTGAAAAGATATTTTGAAAGTTCTTGATCCCTACCCAATCGATCAGATTGGCAGGAGGCGAGTGGTATAAATCGTAGTTCGTAAAGGCAAGCGCAAAGCTGAACATAATAGGAAAGACAACAGAAAAAAGAAGTAAAAAGAAAGCAGGAGTGCTCATTAAGTAAGGAAAGCCTTGGTCGATCAGCTGATGATATTGAGCTCGGATGGAATGGAGCGGAACCCCTTGATCACGTTTCTTTCCGTTCATAAAAGCATCACGCATCATGAGTACGTAAAAGCCGATACCAAAACCAGCTGTTAACAGCGCAATAATCCCTTTTGCCAAAAGAAAAACAGAGTTGTCACGAGGCAGCATCGTACCAAGTGTGAACAGCCCCCAGAAGCCAATATTGAATAAATCATAAAATACGATGAAAAAAGAAACACCGAACAGGAAAAAAAGTGCCCCTTTGCCGTACTGCTTGTTGTAAATCTGCCCCATCCCGGGTATAAGAGAGAACATTAGCGCCCGTCTCCGGTGTGTCTTTGATTCCACTATGTGTGTGCGGTCTAGTTCAAGGTTACCCGTCACGTCTAACACCTACTTCATATGAAATTAGCTCAAATACGGGCAGCTTGATAGACTTAAAGGCTACCCGTGTTTGATGATTATTTAGAATGGTTTGCTTTAATTTGAGAGTCGATTTGATTGACGGCATCATCAAATGCCTTTTTCACATCTGTCCGGCCGGTTGCAATGAGACCTAATGCGCTGTCAATCGGCTTCCACACCTCTGCCATTTCAGGGGTATTCGGTGTCAGCGTGGCATATTTCGTTTGTTTTGAAACAGCATCCGCATTGGCGTTTCCAGTAATAATTGGATCTTTCATCAGCTTTTTCACTGGTGGAATTTCCTCTGTCACTTCGAATCGCTTCTTCGAATTTTTTTCATTCGTGATAAACTCAACAAATTTCTCAGCAAGTTCTTTATTTTTAGAATAAGAGGAGACGTTGTAGCTCTTTACACCTAAGAAGGAGCTCATATGCTTTCCGTTAGGGAGTGTTGGCAGCTCTGTTACGCCATAGTCAATTCCTGCTTCTTTATATGGACCAAATGACCATGGACCAGAAATGACAGCTGCGGCCTTTTTCTCTGTGAATAAGGAGTTGAGGACATTGATTCCTTGTTCACCAATGATGCCTTTCGGGAAAAGTCCTTCGCTAAAGAATTTTTGAATGTATGCTCCGCCTTCGATGGCGCCATCGTTATTAAGACCAATATCATTGACATCATAGGAGCCATCGCTTTTCTGCTTGAAAATATAGCCCCCTGACCCGCCTAACACACTTTGTGCATAGTAAATTTCATCCCATTTCGCTACAAAACCGTATTTCCCGTCTTTTGTCAGCTTTTTCGAAAGGTCATACCAGCCATCAAGTGTAGTTGGTGCCTTTTTGACAAGGTCTTTGTTATAGAAAAGCACTGTCGTTTCGACGGATTTCGGAAGGCCATACAGCTTGCCGTCTACCGTTTGTGATTGAATGGATTCGTCTGTAAAGGAATTGATCACTTTTTGATCAGGCTTGATTTCCTGTAACAGCCCCTCAGTGACGGCTGATCCAATTTGATCGTGAGGCATCGTGATAACGTCTGGGCCTGTCCCGGCTGCTCCATCAAGGCGGAGAGCTTCGATTTGGTCGGCATACGCTTTTTCGACCACTTTGATTTTCACATCGTTTTGTTTTTCAAATTCTTTCACAGCGTCTTGAATCCCATCAGACTTTTTGACATCCTCCCATACTAGCAAGGTCTTTGTACCTGTAGATGCTGGCTGTGTCCCGCTTGAATTGTCATCTCCTGGCCCGCATGCTGAAAGCAGAAGCACAGCAGTACCAACGACTGCTGATAATGTCGCCCATTTTCCCTTTTTCATTGGTAATCCCCTCTCGTTCTTTTTTCACAGATGGTAAGAAAACGCTTTCTTAATGTGAGAATATCAACTTAAGTAAAAAAAGTAAACATATTTTATTAAATTTATTAAGTAAAATTTTTTACTCGTATAGAGAGAAAAGAAGCCCTCCACTTTGGCAGGACTTCCAGTTTGTTTATATGGTGCTTTTCCGAAAGACAGGCTCTGAGGCAATCAGAACAGTCTTAGGCAATGTTCTGCCATCCACAAGTCTTTCTAAAAGTAAATCGATCGCTGTCTCACAAAGTAATGACGTATGGATGTGATACGTGGTGAGCGGCGGCGACACATATTGAGACACATGAATATCGTTGATACTAAAGACGCTAACGCGATTCGGCAGAGAAAATCCGCGCTCATTTAATGCTTGTAAGCAGCCGATGGCAAGAGGGTCACTAGCGACACAAAAAGCGGTGGGCAGATCATCACCAAGCTCGTCGATCGCCTTCATCATCAGCGAATAGCCTTCATCTACTGAGAAATGGTGGCCGATATAGACCAATCGCTCATCAAGCATATGGCGGGCCAGCATGTATTCACGGAAAGTCGTTTCACGAATATCTGGAATGTGCACGTTCGTATTGAGATCAAGGTCTGTACCGCCAATGAATCCAATGGATTGGTGCTCTTTTTCGATAAAGGAATCGATGATCTTTTCAACAATTCGTTTCAGGTTCGGCTTTACAGAATCAAAACGGTCTTCATCTGGCGTTGTATCAATAAAGACAATATGCGGAGTGATCGCATATAATTGGTCAAGCTCTGACGTTTTAAAGCGGCCGATGGCGATGATTCCTTCTGTAGCAGAATCAATGGAATGAAGCCCATCAGACGGATTGTAAGCGGTGACATTTAAGCTCCGAGTATTGGTGAGTTCCTCAATGCCGAGTCGAATGGATTTAAAATAAATATCTTCAAGCTCTTCCTTTTCGGTCATCCAATAGAGAAAGGCGATTTTTTTTAATGAATGTTTGAATGTCTTCTTTTGGTAGGACAAAGCTTCTGCGGCGGCATATACTTTTTCGCGTGTTTGATCGGTGACGGATAGGTTGGGATCTTGGTTCAGTACGCGAGACACCGTTGCAATGGATAAGCCTGCTTTTTCTGCAATGTCCTTTATTTTAGCTGCCAAATCAGCACCTCCTATAGAAAATATCTCCTCTTAGTATAGAGTCTTTAAAAAAATTAGTAAATATTTTTATTAAATTGTTTTCGTTTAGGCGGTTCTTTACGTGCTGGAGAGGAATTAGTAAGATATATATAGGTAAGGTGTTGGATTAAGATTTCTGATAGGAGAGGGACCGATGTATTACGATGCACTGAAGACATTTGTGACAGTGGTGGAGGAGAAGAACTTTACAAAAGCAGCCCAAAAGCTGCGAATTTCTCAGCCGAGTGTCAGTCTTCATATTAAGAACTTGGAGCAGGAATTCCAGACCGTTCTGCTGAATCGTTCACCAAAGCAATTAACCGTTACACCAACTGGGGATATGCTGTACCATCGATCAAAACAAATCATTCGTCTCTATGAACAGGCGAAGCAGGACATTTATGAGCATCATCATTTGGCAAGAGGAAAGCTGACCATCGGGGCGAGCTTCACAATTGGTGAGTATGTGCTGCCGCAAATATTGGCAGAGTTTCATCAGCTCTATCCGCATGTTGATATTGAGGTGGTCATTGATAATACAGAGGCGATCGCCAGACATGTCCGTTTATTCCATGTCGACATCGGTTTGATCGAGGGACAGACCAATGACAAGGAGCTTTCTGTAGAAACTTTTCTAGAGGACGAACTTTATATTGTGGCGCCATTAGATCATCCTTTTGCCAAGAAAAAAGATGTCACCATTGATCAATTACAAAACGAAACATGGATTACGAGAGAAGAGGGATCAGGGACAGGAGAATATTTACAGCATGTCCTGAAATCAAATGGACTGAAAGCGCGAACCTTTGTGACCTTTAGCAGCAATCAAGCGATTAAAGAAGCTGTGATCCATGGAATGGGTCTTTCTGTTTTATCTAAATATGTCCTCCAGCGAGGCAGCATTGGCGGTGAATTGGCTGTTATTTCTGTGAGGGGAATGGATTTTAAACGGAAATTCTCCTATGTCGAGTCACCGATGACCGGGGGAAATAAAAATAAGGAATTGCTCGTTGAATTGTTAAAAGGGGAAAACACACGAGTGAAATAACATTTTAGATAGAGCTTTTGATATACAGTAATTTGTAAATAATTATAGTACATGGGAGATTAACTAATTGATACGTAATAGAGATTTTAAACTGGATAATGTAAAGGCGTTACTTATTACTTTGGTAGTAATAGGTCATATGGCAGATTTTTATGTGGATACTTCTGCAAACATGAAATTTATATATTTTTTCATTTATATGTTCCATATGCCATTATTTATATTTTTATCAGGTTATTTCATTAAATCTACTGTTAATAGTGATAGATTTAAAGTTGAAAAAGTAATATCTTATTTTATGCTTTATCTATTATTTGAAGTCATGCTGTATCTACTTTTTAAATATGGATTTTCAGTTGAAGAAATAAAATTTAATACATTCAATGAGAGTAATGTTCCATGGTATTTACTTGCTATGTCAATTTGGATTATTTTAATCTATGTGTTAAAACAAATTAAACCTGTATTTTTAGTATTAATATCAGTGTTATCAGGAATTTTTATTGGATATGACTCTTTTGTGGGTGATTATTTAGCTTTATCTAGAGTCATAGTGTTTTTCCCGTTTTTTATACTAGGTTATTACATGGACCAAAATAAATTTGTAACTTTTTTTTCTTCCCAAAAGCTGAAGATTGTTTCTCTGATGGTTTTCATAATATCTTTTTTAGTTGTGTATTTTAACATTGAAAATATATATCAATATAGAGGTTTCTTAACAGGACGCAACTCATATGAAGTATTAAAACAACCTATATACGGTGGGATTTACCGTATGCTATTTTACCTTCTAGCTGTGCTGCTATCAACAGCTTGTTTGTTAATCGTTCCTAAATCTAAAACAATATTTACTGTAATTGGGCAGCGAACCTTACAAATATATATTCTACATTTGCCTTTCATTTATATATTAAATCACTTCCATTTCACCATGTGGTTAGAGTCCATCTCTCAACAACATTGGCTAAAGTTATATATTCTTTTTGCAATACCGATTGTAATATTCTTATCATTTAAACCTATTGGTTGGCCATTTCATATTATAATGCGATTAAAATTTAAAAGCTTGTTAAAAACATATAATAAAAATCCGGACTAGCATAATAGCCCGGATTTTTAAATAATGGAGTTTGTTTTTATAACCCATTAATCTTAAGCAAATCGACTGGAAGGAAGATCTCACCTGTATCTGTATATTTCATGGTGACCTGATCGCCCTCTTTTAAATAAATGACGAGAGGTTCCTTTTCAGATGACATAGTGTAGCTTTTTCCATCGTCTAGCAGGAAGGTGACGGTTGTATAATCACCGGTCTTTTCTTTGTAGACTCGTTTGACCTTCCCTGCCGCTTCTTTCTTTTCCTGCTTAGAGGAACTGTTAACGGTACCGCCGCCTTTTTGAAGAGCTGTCTTATAGGCTCTCAGTGCTTCGTTTGGTGTAGAAGCATACGCGGCGATTTCAGGATTGGCTGCAGAAACGATAAAGTAGTTTTGCAGGAATCCATTTGAATCGAGAACCGGTGTGAGCCAGCTGGCTTCTCCATAGAAATTATAGAGAATCGGCATGCGCCCTTTCCATTTCTTCTCGATGAATCGTTTCTCAATAATTTGCAGAGCGCCCTGAGAATCCATGTAGGATTCTTCAAGATTTCCGGTATAATAAGTCGCTTTTCCTGTTCGGGCATTGGTCAGGGCATATCCGAGCATGGAATCAACGCCCTCTTTCGGACTTGTGAAATCTGTGAAGTAATACATATCTCCTTTTGAATCAAATACCGGGCTCACATTGGCTTCCGTTCCTTCATCTGAAGGCAGCTTGACATCTGACTTTCCAAACATACTATTCCAGAACCCGTGAATATAGTTTCCGAAATAGCTGTTTTGCAGACTGACTGCCTCTGGTGAAACAGCACCGTCGATAAAGGCAGGTACTTGATCTAGAGCATATTTCTTCGTTGCACCCGTTTTGGCATCAACAACGACGACACCGGAAGCTTTAAAGCCGTTTCGGGCAGAGATGAAATCGCCATACGTTTGAATGTAATAAGGCTTGCCGTCATCATTGATTTCCAGCTGTGTGCCGCCGTAGAAAATCAAATCTGGGTACTGGAGACGGATATGCCGCTCAATTTCTTTGTTGAAATAGGAGGAAGGCGTATAGACCATCTCCGTCTTCACGAACTTTGGATTAGCAGAGGAGTCGGTCGCACTTAATGTAAAGTAACCCGGCGTGCTGCCTGCACGAATCCATTTAAAGAAGTCCGAGAACTCCACTGGAGCGATGTATACATACTCACCGTTGACCTTCTGAATTTGCAAGCTGCCAAGCTCATAGTAGCTTGTGTTTGGCACCTGTCCGAACGATTTCTTCATTTTGTTCCGGGCAAATTGAGGCGGCACACTCGCAGGTGTTTCTTTTTCATCAAATGCTTTGATTTCTACTTTTTGCTCCATTTTGGAGACATCGAATTTCTCATTCGCATTGAATAGAAAAGCTGTCGCCATGTAAACACCGAGCAGCAATAGAATAAGAAACAGCACGCCTTTGATTTTACGCTCCAATCCAACCGACAAAAAGGCGCCTGCTGCTGTCACAACAAGTCCAATCAGCCATAGAGATGAAGGGTTCCGGTCTAAATTGGTGATGTAATAGAAAACAAAAATACCGATCATGAACAGCAAAGCAAGGCCAGCAATCCACATGAGCGGCACCTGCTGCTTTGTCCCTTTCTTTCTAACGATCAACCTGAGCGGTGTGAGCAAAAGGGTCAAGACAAGACCAATCACAACCGAAAATAACAAAATATATCCCACAAACAGATCTCCTTTCAAATCAATCACTCTTTTAGTATATACGAGTGAGGTAGGGAAAAGATTCATCGGATGGAAGGTTCATCTAAATACCAATCGAGTTGATAGCAGATTGAACATCTTCTTTTAGTTCGTAAAATTTGAGTCTTTGTTCAATTTTTTCTATTAAGGCGTCTATGGCTTCACCTGACATGTGCGTATGGATGCGCTGTTGCTGTTTATACACTTTGACCAGAAGGTCGTCAATTAGATCTAAAATTTTTTCGGCTTCTTGGCGATCTTCTGCAAATTCATTTTGAAGCTGATGCCGGATAGCTCTGATAAGTGCTGTTTTCTGTTCTTCTTTGATCTTTGCTTTCAAAGCTGCCAGCTCTGCTGGTGTCATGTCTTCCGTGTCAAAGTTTGCTTTTGAGAAGATGGAGCTTGCTGTATGCGTATCTGTCATTCTTTGCAAAAAACGATCTGCATCTGTTGGTTGTTTCTTTGAAAATTCCATTTGTCGTTCTCCTTAAGAAATACCCATGTTCTTTGCCAGGATCGTATCTGCATCGTGGTATTGTTTTCCTAGCTCGCTCATATCATCTGATATTGAGTCCAGCCATCTTTTTAAATTCATAGCGTTATCAATCGCTGTATCATACTTTTTGACCGAATAGAACTCATTCTCAAGACCCTCTGTTTTTAAGTGGCGAATCACAGCATCCACATCTGAAGCCGTCAGCTGATCATATGAACCAAAGCCAACAATTTGTTTATACCTTGAGCGTACCCGTTCCACAGATTGATCCACTTTGTCATCGAGTTTCTCGATTTTGCGAATGATTTGCTGCATATGGTGATCGGCATATGTCGAGAATTTACGCCCTGTGTTCATGAGAACGTGGGACTTAATTAAAATCGCCACCACACTATGCGGATCAACATTTGATTGGCTCAACTGCTGTAACATGGCCGTGGTAAGTGAAGGGTTTTTTCTCAACATATCATCAATGGTTTGAACGGAGCCGTCTGCCGAAAAGGTATAGCGATCTAAGCCATGGCTGCCAGCGATTGCTTCAAGGAATAAATTCGCATCCAGTGAAGGATTCACACTCATTGCCCGATTGAGGAGGTCTTTCATGAATTGGACGGCTTTTGAGGAGTCCTCGGAGTAATCGACGCCTTCGGGGAGAGCAGCATCATACATCACTTTCACTCGACCGATTTCTGTCGTATGCCGATTTAAAAGAGAAAGCCCGTCATTGAGATTGATATATTCTGTTAATCTGCTGCGGTAATCGCCTTTTAATGCTTTAGCTTGTAGACCATCCGATAGATTTGGATAAATATTTGGATTCTCAAATGTGACCCCGCCTTGAATAAAGTCGTTTTTGACAAGAACATAGGAAGCATTTGACCCGCCGAGTGAATGACCTGTCACATACATTTTGGCATTCGGCATTTTCTGATGTATTTCTTTCGCATATCGATCCGCTTGAACCATTTGATTCTCTGCACCATGCTCAAAAGGGATATTTTTAATCAAATACTTTGTATCTGAAACCATCCAATCTTGAACAATTTCATTTGTATAGGTGGTTGTGCCTGTAGTCAACTTAGTCGTCACTTCCTGTGAACCCTTCGATCGACTAAAAGGAGGCAGCTTCGTCAAAATGGTAGAAAGAAGATCATCTGACTCTTTTTTTCCATGTTTTTTAATGGTATCTTTATATTGGCCTGCACCAATCGGTTCAGAACCACGGTATGCGATGACGGCGTTTTTGATTTTGGTAAGGTCTTTGCCTCCATTAGAACGATCAAAATCTTCTTCGGAAACGATAGTTAGTGCATTAAGTCCTTTTTTTGTTTCTTTATAATCAACGACATACATGGTCTTATTTTTACTAATTTCTATCTCACTAGAAATTCTATAGTAATCTATTTTATAAGATGCGTTTGAAATAAGATTATAGTCTTTGGCGGAAAGTTCTTTTTGAGATACACTTTTAGACAAAATTGTCACTCCTGTAATATTTATCTTATTTATTATAATATATAGTATGAATGATATCTATAAAAAGAGGATTTAAATCCTTAAGATTGATAAAGGTGGATTTATCGAATGAAAAATACAATAAAAGTTATACTTATATTGTTTACTATCGTTATTATTTTAATAATCTCTTTTATTCTCCAACAAGATAAGAAAGAAAAACCGAATAATTCAGGGGGGGAAACTGTTGTGAAAGAGAAAAGCGATCAAGAAAAAGCAGAAGAATTCGCAGAGAAAATGAAACCAAAAATAGAAGAAAGATTACATAAAAAAGATATCCATCATTTTATAGAGAAAATAACATTCAAAAAAAAGGTAGTCATAAGTCCAATGGGATATGTAACAGTTGATGGTTATATAAATGATGATGCTGAAAAATTTTATTTCTCAGCATCATTAATACATAAATCTAACGAAATTGGTTCAATGAGCTATTCTCCAGAGTTGTCTTATCGGTTTAAAGACTGGGATAAATATAAAGATGAGCCTGAGATAAAAGAAAACTACCTTAATAGACTCTCTGAAAAAGAACGCAAGCAATATCTCAAAGACATTGGAGAAAAAGAGTAATAACAAACAAGTAATTTCCGATTACCCCCAAATAGTTTACAAAGTTATATGCTATCATTCACCTAACAACACTTTCAATCAAGGGAGAGATTTCACCCATGGCAAATACAAAGAAATTGATCTTAGATGTAGATACTGGAATCGATGATGCGATTGGGATTTTGCTGGCAGTGAAAAGTAAGCAGTTTGATATTTTGGGGATTACAACTGTATGCGGGAATGTGTCTGTTGATGCGGCTGCATTGAATACGTGTAAAGTGCTTGAGCTGGTTGAAGCAGATAACATTCCTGTCATCAAAGGTTCAGCAACCCCTCTTTTAAGAGTGCCTCATTATGAACATCGGGTACACGGAGAGGATGGAATTGGCGGGGCTTTAAAGGATGCCCGGCCAAAGAAAACAGCAGATGCTGGTTTTGCGCCTGATTTTATCATTGAACAAGTGCTGCAGTATTCGAAGCAGGTCACGCTTGTGTTGACAGGGCCTTTAACGAATTTAGCCCTTGCGGTAAAAAAATGCCCTGAGCTGATTCATCATGTGAAAGAGGTCATTTTTATGGGTGGTGTCGTGAAGGGGCAGGGTAACGTCACACCAGTTGCGGAATTCAATACATATGCAGACCCAGAAGCAGCGAAATTGGTGCTGGATGCTGGATTCCCTTTATTGACTCAAGTGGGGTTAGATGTCACGAGACAGGTCTTGTTAACGGATGAGAGAATCGATGCCATTCAAAATGAAACGATGGCAGCTTATATCAGAGAGAGTACAAGCATTTACCGACAGCGCTATTTTGAGCGCAATGGTGTGTGGGCGTGTGCCATGCATGATCCGCTTGCTGTAAGTCTCGCCATTAACAAGCAGCTTGTAAGCACACAGGCTTTTCATGTAGAAGTGGAGACGAAGAGTGAGTTTTGTGACGGTCAAATGATCTGTGATTTTCAGCACCAATGGGAGAAAGAGCGCAATGTCCAAGTGTGTACAGATGTAGATGCTGAAGCTTTTTTTGATTTATTGATCAAAACGATGAATTCATAAATAAAGAAGCCTGTGCAAACAGGCTTCTTTTTTATAAGATGGGAACATGAGGAAATGTATGCGCTCACACGAATAAGAGAGGAGTGAAGTCAATTGGCTTCTGTCAGTTTAAGTAGTATTGAAAAAATACGAGCAGCAAGCAGAGGATTGCCGCCAAAGCTGAAAGGAATTGCAGAACATATTACGAGTGAACCCGGCGACATTATTCATTTGTCTATTGTCGAGCTTGCCAAAAAGACAGCGAGCTCAGAGGCAACGATTTTTCGTCTTTGTAAAAGGCTTGGATTTGAGGGCTTTCAAGATTTGAAGATTGCAATTGCCCAGGAAATAGATCAAACAAAGCCTGATTATGTAGATGAAGAAATGAGTCTTGATGATGATACGGCCGTTTTTATGCAAAAGGTTTTTCAGGCGAATATATCTGCATTAAAGGATAGCTTTCAATTACTGAATCCAGAGGATGTAGAAAAAGCCATTCAAATCATTCATGAAGCAAAGCGCTTAGAGTTTTATGGGAGTGGCGGGTCCGGACTTATTGCAACAGACGCTTTTCATAAATTTATGAGGACAGGCATCAACTGTATTGTTCACACCGATTCTCATTTTCAAGCGATGTCTGCCGGTCTTCTCGACCAGCACAGTACAGTGATCGGTATATCTCATTCCGGCCGTAATAAAGATTTACTCGATGCGATGAAAACAGCAAAGGAAAAAGGAGCGAAAACCATCGGTATTACAAGCTATCAGCGCTCTCCATTGAGCCAGCTTGCTGATGTCACGCTGTATACTTCGACGCAAGAAACGGCTTTTCGAACAGAAGCGATGTCTGCAAGACTTGCTCAGCTCACTGTCATTGACGTACTATACTTTGCACTTGCTCACTTAAGACAGCAGGAGACTTTAACCAATTTAAAACAAATGAGAGAAACCATTTCACAAAAAAGGGTGTAATGGTTTCAAAAATAAATTTTTCTATTAGTGAAAAATCCCGTTGTGGTAACGATTTTGAGCTTTTAAGTGAAAATAATTTTCTGTTCAGTCGTTGAATGTCGAAAAAATTATTCCTATAATGGGATTTAACAGGTATATCAAAACAATAAAATATGATTTCAAATCAATGATTGGGCGTGATACAGATGAAGGGAAACCAGGCGGTAATTGGTTTGGATATTGGAACAACAAGTACAAAGGCGGTTCTGTTTGGACCACAGGGGAAAGTGATAGCAAAGCATTCGGTTCCTTATGATCTCATTCAGCCCCAGCCAGCATGGGTTGAACAGGACCCTGAACATATATTAGAAGCCGTCATTGCAAGTGTAAGAGGTGCGTTGACAAAAGCAGCATTTGATGCAAAACATCTCATAGGCGTCGGGATTAGTACAGCGATGCATTCCTTGATTGTGATGGATAAGGATGGCAAGGCGTTAACGAACAGTATCATTTGGGCAGATAACAGAAGTGCAGAACAAGCGAAGCGAATCACTTCAGACATGGACGGCTTCCAAGTGTATAAAAGAACCGGCACGCCGATCCATCCAATGTCACCGCTTTCAAAAATACGGTGGATCAAGGAAATGGCACCTGATGTCTTCAAGAAGGCAGCGAAATTCATTTCCATCAAAGAATATATTCTTTATCATTTCTTCGGTCAGTATGTCGTCGATTATTCAATCGCTTCAGCAACGGGCCTGTTCCGTTTGGAAACGCTTCAATGGGATGAGCAGGCGCTGCGAATTGCTGGAATTGAGGCTGATCAATTGTCTGAACTTGTTCCCACGACGTATCAGCTGAGAGGGCTTCAGCCAGAGATCGCCCTGCGAATGGGCATTGCGGAAGATACACCATTTGTTGTTGGTGCGAATGATGGGGTTCTAGCGAACTTAGGTGTGGGAGCGATTGGAAAAGGTGAGGTGGCTGTCACGATTGGGACAAGCGGTGCAGTCCGTACGGTCGTGGACAAACCAATAACAGATGAACAATCAAGAACGTTCTGCTATGCGCTGACTGATAAGCATTGGGTGGTTGGAGGACCGACGAATAATGGCGGGATCATGCTGAGATGGCTGAAGGATGAATTTGGATCCTCGGAGGTAGAGGTAGCAAAGCGCCTTGGAGTGGACCCTTACGACCTGATGATTGACATTGCGAAAAAAGTTCCAGCCGGCTCAGAGGGGCTGCTGTTTCTGCCATTTTTAACAGGTGAGCGAGCACCTTATTGGAATCCAAATGCGAGAGGCACTTTCTTTGGGATTGGTCTTCAGCATAAGCGGGAGCATTTTATCAGAGCTGTGTTAGAAGGCGTCATTATGAGTGTTTTCTCAATCGGTGTGGCCTTAAGGGATTTAACCGGTTCAGCTAAGGATGTCAGGGCGTCGGGCGGATTTGCGCGATCTCCGCTGTGGCGGCAAATTTTAGCGGATACGATGGGCAGGGAAGTACTTGTTCCAGAAAGCTACGAGGCATCAGCACTTGGGGCGGCTGTCCTCGCACTTCATAGTTTAGGTTATATGGAAGAGATAGAAGAGGTTCAAGATTGGATTCGAATCTCTGCCCGTCATGAACCCAATATGGAGAACAATGAAACATACATAGAACTGTTTTACTTATATGAGCGTCTCTATGACAAACTCAAGGATGAATTTGATGTCATTAGTGCGCTTCAATTAAAACAAAATCATTAAACATCAGGGAAAAGGTGGGAGAGCATGCTTTTATTCATCGTGATTGCCGCAATTGTCCTTTTACTCATCCTCATAACAGTTGCTAAGTTGAATCCGTTTGTGAGTTTAATTATTACCTCTATGTTAGTCGGCTTTGCCACAGGGATGGACCTGCAGGAAATCATTCAATCCATCAAAACGGGGTTAGGCAATACGTTATCATTGCTGGCCATAGTTCTAGCGCTTGGAACCATGCTCGGGAAAATGATGGCTGAATCAGGTGGAGCTGAGCGGATTGCTCACACATTAATCGGCCGGTTTGGGACGAAAAATGTGCATTGGGCGATGATGTTTGTTGCCTTTATTGTGGGAATACCTGTCTTTTTTCAGGTCGGATTCGTTCTTCTCATTCCTTTATTGTTTACGATTGCGATTGAAACGGGCATCTCGCTCGTGACAATTGGGATTTCGCTCATTGCTGGATTGTCTGTCGTTCATGGTCTTGTGCCGCCTCATCCAGCTGCCATGGCAGCTGTCGGCATCTATCATGCCAACGTGGGGAAAACCATTTTCTTTTCCATTATTGTCGGTTTGCCGACAGCTATTATTGCTGGGCCGCTGTATGGAAAGTGGATTGGAAAGCGGATTCATAAACCAGTTCCAGAGCTGCTGAGAAAGCAATTTACTGAACGCAATGAAGATCGAAAACTTCCCGGCTTTGCAAATACGATGTTTACGATTTTGGTGCCAGTGATTTTAATGCTTCTTGCCACACTGGCGGATATTATTTTACCAGAGGACAATATTTGGTATCAGGTATTTAAGTACATTGGAGATCCAATTACAGCACTGCTGATTGCAACGGTGTATTCTTTCTTCAGTCTTGGCTTTGTGCAAGGAATGAGCCGTGACCGGGTGCTTTCCTTTAGTAATGAGTGTTTAGGACCGATTGCTTCCATTTTGCTTGTCATTGGAGCAGGCGGGGCTTTCAATAATGTGCTCATCGATTCGGGTGTTGGTGAATATATTGCGGATTTAGCCAAGCATTCGCCAATCTCGCCAATTTTGCTTAGCTGGCTGATTGCTGCGGTTATTCGTGTGGCAACAGGTTCTGCTACGGTCTCCATGATGACGGCAGCAGGTATTGTCGCACCGATTGCTGCAACTATGCCGGATGTGAGCAGAGAGCTTCTAGTGTTAGCAACAGGGGCGGGTTCGTTGATTTTGTCTCACGTCAATGACTCTGGTTTTTGGCTGATCAAAGAGTATTTTGGTATGACCATTAAAGAAACGTTTTTGACATGGACGGCTATGGAGACGATCATTTCTGTTAGTGCTATTGCATTTATTATGATCATTAATATGTTTATATAGTGAAACGCAACAGCCTGATTCTTCGGAATTGGGCTGTTTTTGCTTTTGGCAATACCACCTTTGTCAGATTGGGGTAAAATAAAGATATTGAGAAGCGGGAGGCGGACACGATCGAACCATTAAAACACGTTTATCATGAATTATTTATTGAAGAATTAGCGGAGAAACTTGCACAAGCGTCGACTGGGTTTGATGCTGAAGAATTCCAGCGGCTTGTGTTTCAAAAGGATTGGCAGCAGCTTGAGTTAAAAGGCAGAATGAGAAGAGTCACTGAATCGATGCATGCCTGTCTGCCTAAGGATTATGAGAAGGCCATTGAAGTGCTGCGTCAGACAGCCCCGCATTTTTCAGGACTTAGTGCGCTTGTATTTCCAGACTACGTCGAAACATATGGCCTAGCACATTGGGATATCTCGATCAAGGCGCTCGAATTCTTTACGCCTTTTTCCACTTCTGAATTTGCCGTTCGGCCTTTTCTGATTCAGGATCAAGACAAAATGCTGGCGCAAATGCTTGTATGGTCACAGAATCAAAATGAGCATATTCGGCGGCTGGCTAGTGAAGGATGCAGACCACGTTTGCCATGGGGATTAACTGTTCCTGCGCTTAAAAAGAATCCTTCGGTTACGCTGCCTATTCTAGAAAACTTGAAGTCGGACCCAGCGCGCTATGTGCAAAAAAGTGTAGCGAACCACCTAAATGATATTTCTGCAATTCAGCCTGATTTGATGAAGAAGACGGCTAAAAGCTGGTATGGAACGAATGAACATACGAACTGGATCATCAAACATGCATCTCGTACCTTACTAAAAAAAGGCGATCCAGATATCATGGCTTTGTTTGGCTATGGGGATGATCCATCTGTTCAAGTAACAGATTTGAAAGTAGTGCAAGACCCTATTCGTATTGGAGAGAAAATGACCTTTCAATTTACACTTCAGGCCGCTAAGCCACTAAAGCTGCGTGTAGAGTATGCCATAGACTACGTCAAAGCTCGGGGTACCCGCAATCAAAAGGTATTTAAAATCACAGAGTTTGAAACAAGTTCAGCGTTAGATAGAGAATTTATCAGGTCTCAGTCCTTTCAAAATATGACGACGAGAAAGCACTATGAGGGAACCCATACTTTAACGATTATTATCAACGGCATTCCAAAAGCGTCAATTGATTTTGAGGTAACAGAAGATAGCAGCTCATAAAAAAACCCGCCAATTCGGCGGGTTTTGGCGTTTAAGCCTTCTTTTTCATTAAGAATGAAGCGATGATGGCAGCGACTAAGAAACCAATGCTGATAATGGAGCTAGGCAGGTTTTCTTGTCTGAATAGGAACAAAACAAAGCTCAAACTGAGTACAAGACCTGCAAATAAAGTTAAATATGGAAACAGCCACACCTTGAAATACGGCTCCTGTGGATATTTTGGACGCAGCTTCAGATGTGCCATACAAATGCTGATCCAAATGAGTGAAACAGCAAAACCAGGAATAGCCAGCATATAGCTGAAAATTTGGTCCGGATATAAGTAAGCAAAAAATGTTCCGATAAGAAGAAATAGAACGGTAACCCATAAACTTAAAATGGGTACGCCTCTTTTGTTGACCCGTGCCAGTTTTTTCGGACCGCCGTCTGATTTAGCCAGAGAATGAATCATTCTCGTCGTTCCATAAATTCCGGAATTCGCCGCAGATAGAACGGCTGTAATCAAGACGAAATTAATGAAGTGAGAGGCGCCTTGCATACCAGCAGCAGAAAAGACTTGGACAAAAGGACTGTTATTTGGGTCAATTTGATTCCAAGGAATAAGGCCGCAGATGATCAAAATCGGCAATGTGTAAAATAAGATAATCCGCCACATCATACTTTTGACTACTCCAGGCAGGACCTTCTCCGCATCCTTTGTTTCAGTAATGGTCAGCCCGATCAATTCAGAGCCTCCATAAGAGAAAATAACCACTAAAAGTGATGCAAAGATCGCACCCCATCCGTTCGGGACGAAGTTTTGATAGTTGGTAAAGGCTGGTGTGCTTTGTTCGTTTGGAATGATCCCAAATAATAATGCTGCACCAAGAATAATAAAGACAATAATAACGAAAATCTTCATTCCAGCGAACCAAAACTCAATTTCACCAAAGTATTTTACATTATTTAAGTTAATTCCGATGACTAAGAGTGAACAAAGTAAACATAGTGACCATAGCGGCACGTTCGGCAGCCAGTATTGAAGCAGACTGCCAGCTGCAATAATCTCAATGACACATACAGTGAGCCACATAAAACAATAAACCCAGCCGACGACAAATGAAAAACGTTGACCAAGCGCAATTTGTATAAGGTCGCGAAGATTATTTCCCGGATACACAATGGCCATTTCGGCTAATGCTGCCATCACAATGAGGAGCAGCAATCCAGCAAATACATAGGAAAAAATGACCCCAGGGCCTGCTAAACCAATTGTATCGGCACTTCCTTTAAAGATTCCTGTACCAATGACCCCGCCCATCGCAATCATGCGAATGTGACGCGGTGATAAAAGCTTTTTTAATTCTTGTTGCTCCTGATTCGCGCTCATGACGTTCTCCTTTTTTAAAAATGCTTATGTTCCATTTTCTTTTTTCAAGACGTCAGTGTCAATATAAAAAAAGAGATTTTTCAGACAAAAATAGTGGTTGATTCTATCAAAACATATACTTATATCCATAATCCCCTTATTTCATACATATTCTAAAAATGAAACTTCAAATAAATGAACATTTGCCTTATTTATGACATAAACAATTTTCAGTTTTTGTCGATATATCTTTTGTATTACTAAAGTCCTAATAAAGAATTGTTTATAACTGTAAAATATTTCAAAAATGTAAGAGTTGAAAGGAGTTATGAAAGATGTTTATGAAAAAAGCAAATGATTCATCGGCTGGAATCCTTCTGAGTGAAAGCAGCCAATTAATAGAAAGAATCGAAAAGGGAGACCTTTCAGCAAGATTAGATACTGCTGCATTCTCTTCAAGCCAAACGATAGAAGCGGTAGCGCAAATTAATGAAGCTTTGCAAAAGATGCAGGAAGCTCATGAAAATATTCAAATGCGGGTGGAATTAGTGACAAAAGCCATTCAAGTTGGCTTATGGGATATGGTCGTCATCGCTGGAGACCCGGTCAATCCAAAAAATGAATTCACATGGACGGATGAATTCCGCAGAATGCTCGGCTTTCAAAATGAGCACGATTTTCCAAATCTATTAGACAGCTGGGCATCTCGAATACATCCGGATGAACAAGAATATACATTAGATGCATTTTCTTCGCATTTATTGGATCATTCAGGGCGTACGCCATATGATATCGAATATCGCTTAAAGTTAAAAAATGGAGATTATCGCTGGTTCAAAGCAACTGGAACGACCGTTCGTGATCGAAATGGTGTCCCTCTTCGTGTGGCGGGAGCTCTTTTTGATATCCATGATCAGAAATTGAAAGAAGAAGAGCTGCAAGCATTCGTCACAAGATATGACTTAATCAACCGTGCGCTTGTCGAAGCTCCTTGGGACATGGTGGTAGAGGCCGGTGATCCAGTCAATCCAAATAACGAATTTTGGTGGTCTCCGCAGTTCAGAAAAACGCTTGGTTTTACAGACGAAAAAGATTTCCCGAACGTGTTAAGCAGCTGGAGCGACCGTCTGCATCCTGAAGATCAAGAAATGGCTCTTCAAGCCTTTGCAGATCATTTAAATGACCACTCTGGACGCACACCGTTTGATATTGATTACAGATTGCAGCGCAAAAATGGGGAGTACCGCTGGTATCATGCGGGTGGTGAAACCATTCGTGATGAAAAAGGTGTTCCTCTTCGTGTGGCAGGAACCATTCGTGACATCACGTTAGAAAAAAACAAAGAGAAAACAGCGAATGAAATGGCTTCACAAGTAGAACAGCTTTCAAGTTCTATTAGCGAGATGGTATCGGGCATTAGCTCTGTGACAAATCAAGCACAGGAGCTTGCTGTTGCTCAAGAGCAGTCAACGTCTGCCGCAAATCTAGCAAAAAATAGTGCAGATGAAACGAAAAACATTTCTGACTTAATCAAAGAAGTGGCGAACCAAACGAACCTGCTTGGTCTGAATGCTGCAATCGAAGCAGCTAGAGCTGGTGAACAGGGCCGCGGATTCTCTGTTGTTGCAGATGAAGTACGGAAGCTGGCGCTGCATAGTGCCAATGCAACGGAAAATATCGAATCTAGTTTAACGGAAATGAAAACACAAATTGATGAAATTCTTGAAAATATCTCGAATATGACAGCTCTTACGCAAACACAGGCTGCTTTAACAGAGCAAGTGAATGCTGCAGTCGATGAAGTGAATCACATGTCTCAGCGTCTTGTAGCGTATTCAAAGAGTATTTAATCGTGAAAAACCGCCCTCTCATAGAAGGCGGTTTTTTTCATTAAATTTGATCTGCTGGGAAAACAATACCTGCATCTTTTCTTGCGGCATCAAGAACTTTCATCACGGAGAGACTTTCATCAAGCCATGCATAGCACTGTTCATGATTTTTTGTTTCAATGATCTGCTGAAAAGCTTCTGCTTCATAAAACAGCCGATTTGGATTCGTTTGTGCATTGAGTGAGATGACCCTGTCATCAACATGCAGCAGCACTTCCTCGCACCCATTCGCCCCATTTTTTACATGAATGAAGCCTTTTTCTCCTTGAATCAATGCAAAGTTCATGCTGCTTGTATCCTTACTGCCGACACTTGTCGCAATAAAATCATTGTAAGTGAACGTCAAAACACCAGATGTGTCAATACCGTTTGGATGGCGGTTTGCCTGATATCGGACTTGCTCTGGTGATCCAAAGAGGTTCATGATGAAATGGACATTATAGATGTTAATATCCATCAGCGCCCCTCCAGAGAACTCAGGGTTAAAGACATTTGGCGTTTCGCCGGCTAGCAGCTGATTATATTTGCTTGAATATTGACTATAGTTGCATTGAACCAGTTTGATTTTACCTAATTGATGAAGGTGCTTTTTGATCAAATGATAGTTTGGCATATGAATGGTCGTAATGGCTTCAAATAGGAGAAGCTGCTTTTCCTTTGCGAGAGCGATTAAGGCTTCCAGCTCTTTCACATTAGAGGTGAAAGGCTTTTCGCATATCACATGTTTTCCGTGTTTCAATGCTTTCGTTGCATGCTCGCTATGTAAACGATTCGGTGATGCGATGTAAACGGCTTCTACGTGAGGATCTTCTAGCATAGCAGTTAGATCCGTATAAGTTGTCTGCACCCCAAATTTGTCTGCGAGCTTCTTTGCCGTTGCTTCCTTTCTTGAATAGACAGCGTGACAAGAAGCACCGTCGAGCTGTTCAACCGCTTGCAGGAAGCCTTCCACAATGATACCTGTTCCGATGGTTGCGATGTTCATTCTCAAAACCCCTTCCACTCGTTTAAGCTGACTCTAGTATAACCGATGTTTTCATTGAACGTGTACTGAGATACCTGAGCGAAGGTGTGCCAGTGATCAACACCGGCACAACTTTGGCAGCCCTTACAATCAGCTGATGTTTGCTAATGTTTGTTTTGTTAACAATTGAATAGCTGCCTTCCTTTTTTTTAACTCTTGAATAGAGTGCTGGATATCTTCGACTTTTTGCTCGAGCAGCTGTTCAGCTTCTGTTTTTGACTGTTTTTCGAAAAGTGATTTGATAATTTCACGAATTTCTTTAAGCGAGAAATCTAGCTTTCTCGCTTCCGTGATAAATGACAGCATGAGTACATATTTTTTATCATATAGACGATAGCCGTTATGTGCTCTCTTTGGCTCTGGGAGCACTCCCTCATTTTCGTAAAAACGAATGGTTTCAATATGTACACCAGACATTTTTGACAATTTACCTCTCGTAAACGTAATCATTCCCTGCACCTCCTTTCTTTGCTATCCATCATACAATTAGATTTACTCGTTTCAAAACATTCTATGGTGGTGGACAAATGTTCTGTTTTACTAGTTTCAAATGGGGGATCAGCGCGATGAATAGAATGCGTTATAATAGAGTAGACTCATGTGATATTTGTTACAGATATGAACAAGTAGACAGCGTGAAGAAAAAACGATAGGCTAAAATAGGTAAATAGTAATGAAATAACCTGTCATCATCGTAATGGTGGCTCAAAATAGTGACAGCACGTTTTTGCTGAGAAAAGGGGACCAGTGAATGTATAAATTAGTCGCAATTGATATGGATGGTACGTTATTAAATGATCAACATATGGTACCGGATGAAGTGTTTGAAGCCATTCAACAGGCTAAGGCAGAAGGAATTAAAATTGTCTTATGTACAGGCCGGCCGATTGGCGGAGTAAATCGCTATTTAGCTGATCTTCAGCTTAATCAAGAGGGAGATTATGTGATCGCGTATAATGGAGCACTTGTTCAAAACAGCCATACAAATGAAGTGGTGTCAGAGCTGACATTATCCTATGATGACTTAGCTTCTTTATATGAATTGAGCCGTCAGCTGGATACACCGATGCATTATTTCGATTCAGCCAATTTATACACACCGAATCGCGATATTAGTGAATACACAGTTCTTGAATCCTATTTAACAAAACTGCCGCTTAAGTATTTACCTGTCGAAGAGGCAGATTCATCTATGAGGCTTCCGAAGATGATGTATATTGATCAGCCAGAACGTTTGGAAAAAACGATACAAGCCATCCCATCTGAAGTGAAGGAAAAGTATATGATGGTGAAAAGTACAGATTTCTTCCTTGAAATCCTGCATCCTGATGTGAGTAAGGGAAATGCCGTGAAGCTTCTAGCGAAGGAGCTGGGAATTCCTCGTGAAGAAGTCATGGCTATTGGTGATAACGGGAACGACGTCTCAATGCTAGAGTTTGCGGGCTGCGGCGTCGCTATGGGAAATGCCATTGATGATGTCAAAGCCGTAGCAGATGTTGTAACAAAATCTAATAATGAAGCCGGAGTAGCACATGTCCTGCATGAGCTGGTTTTAGGAAAATAAGAAAAGAGCGGTCTGCCAGTGCGGTAGCCGCTTTTTTATATATTGGAGAAAAAGTAAACAAGCATACGTCTGCTGCTTAAATTCGTCTTTTGCAGCATCGCTTTCACATGATCATGAACGGTATGGGGTGAAATATATAACGTACTCGCAATTTCCTTTGTCGACTGGCCCTTTAATAAGCAGTCGAGGACGTTCATCTCTCTTTCTGTCAGCCTGTACGTTTTCGCTGCATAAGGAAGAATATCATTTGTTTGGGCTCGTTTGATGTGAATCATGACAGCCTTCTCCTGCCTGTCAGCCTGCGCCAATCGAAAGGCTTGAAGGGAAAGAAAGACCCCCATAGGCATTCTTGTGATGCTTGCTGCTGTTTGATCGGTACCGCCGTATAAAAGTTTAGCGCCTAATGCTCTTAACGGCCGGGGCATGACGGCTTGGTCATGGATTTGCTCAAAGACTTGAAATGTATGAAGCCAATGGAGCCCTGTCTCATTTCCATAAAGAAGCTTGTAATGAGTTGTAAGAATGAGAAATCCTTGCTGCTCCGCCGCATCATCATTTTCAGTGTCCCTTTTTTTGAAAATCTCATCTCTCAGCTTGGCTGCAAGTGACGGTGTTAGATCGATGACTGCTTGTATATCTCGCTTCTGAAAAGGTTCCTTGCCCTGTTGACGATAAAGGCTGGCGATACCCCAGCATTCTCCTTGGATCACAAGGGCTGCCCGCAATTCATCAGACCAACCGTTAGGTATCAAAATATGCAGATAGCGCTCGCTGCTCAGATATTCTCCGCTTTGGACGAGACTCGCAGCATGAATAGGGCCTTTGGCTAGAAACTCATGCTGATGCACGTCCTTTTTTAAAAATTCATTTTGAAAGAGCTGGTCATGAATTTCTTCAATCGGTTCATCAGTGTAGGAACCTGTCGAGAGGAGAGTGGCTGGATCGATGGTTGTGATACAGGCGGCATCAAAATCAATGACAGCAGCAAGCTCGTCCCGAATGTGCTGCCTTAGCTGCTGAAAATGAGTGGCTGGATTGACCACATGATCTCCTCCTCAAAAACCCCCACTTTTAGGGATCGTTTTTTCTGGTGCCTCTTTTTACAATAAAGATGTCATATCGTTAGTGTACAGGAAACGATGGAAAGCGGAAAGGAACTGGAGGAGAATCATATGAAAGGAAACCAGCATTGGCACGACCCTGTTGCTGAATCATACGCAGCAACGATTTCACATAAAGTACCCGGCTATCACCTTTTGCATGAGTTATCAGTAGATGTATTAGAAACTGAAATAAAGGGAGCGGCCTCTCGTATTCTAACTGTCGGAGCGGGTGGGGGCGAAGAGATCATCAACATGCTTCAGAGAAAAGAAGACTGGCTCATCACAGGAGTCGATCCCTCTGCATCTATGCTGGATATGGCGAAACAGCGGGTTTCAAAGCTCCATATGGAGACGCGTGTCACATGGTATGAGACCGCATTAAACAAGGTGTCTGCTGAAGCTGTTTACGATGCCGCAGTGAGCCTGCTCGTGATTCATTTTGTAGAAAATCGGCTGCCATTTTTACAGGA
Organism: Bacillus sp. FSL R5-0512; assembly: GCF_038593295.1. Lineage (NCBI taxonomy): Bacteria > Bacillati > Bacillota > Bacilli > Caryophanales > Bacillaceae > Bacillus > Bacillus sp. FSL R5-0512. Next base: position 3,515,880 of record NZ_CP151982.1, on the reverse strand, counting down.
GATTGCACAAAGGCTTCAACCAGGGGCCCCGTTTGTACTAGCATTTATACAAGGAGAGATGAATTCCAGCGCATTTCAGCAAGAGCTTCATATGCTGCTCTTTTCATGAAGCGGCAAGGTCTAGGAAAAGAAGTGTTTTCGTCCTTTCATGACAGACTGGGACGTGCAACATATCCTGTGCCTGAGGAGGAAATGAGGGGACATTTAATTGAGGCGGGGTTTCGAGACATCAGACCTTATTTTCAGGCAGGAATGATCAAAGGGCTTGTTTGCAAGCGAGGTCGTAGAAAGGCGGATGAGAGATGAGATCACAGGTAATGGTAATTGGCGGCTATGGACATGTCGGACAGCAAATATGTCTTCAGTTAAGTGAAGTGTATAAAGGGCAAATTGTTGCGGCGGGGAGAAGCTATGAGAAGGCTGAACAATTTTCACAGCAGACCAAAGGCAGAGTCCGTCCTTACAAACTAGATGTTAGAAAGCCATTAGATTCTGACTGGATGAATGAAACAAAGCTGGTGATCATGTGTCTCGATCAAGAAGACACGTCATTTGCTGAAACCGTTCTGCGGGCAGGCATTGATTATATCGATATTTCTGCAAAAGGGGCGTATATGGAGCAAATGGCACAGCTGGATCAGCAGCAAATCAGTGCAACGGCTTTGCTCAGTGTAGGCCTCGCGCCCGGTCTTACAAATTTATTAGCTGCGAAAGCGGCTTCTATGCTTTCATCAGTGGATCAAATAGATATTGGGATTATGCTTGGATTGGGGGATCAGCATGGAAAAGCCGCGATTGAATGGACGATTGATCATGTCCATACTGAATATGAACTCACTGAACATGATCAGCAGAAAAGAGTGAAAAGCTTTACTGGAGGCAGACCGGTCAACTTTGGTGGACAGCTTGGAAAGCGGTATGCCTATCGATTCCCCTTCTCTGATCAACAGACATTGCCTTCCACAATTCATGTGCCATCTGTGACGACAAGGCTTTGTTTTGATTCACGTCTAGCGACGGGTGCATTGGCCTTCACAAGGAGCCTTGGACTGACGTCGTTCCTTACATTACCGAAAATGAAGGATCGAGCCATTTCAATGATTCAATCTTCTCAAGTGGGAACAGATCAATATGCGGTCAAAGTGGAAGCGGCAGGGACGGATGGGAAAAAGGTTCATCATGCAGCACTTGGAATAAAAGGACACGACGAGTCTCAAGCAACAGCTCAAGTCGCCTGTGCTGCGGCCCTGCATTTATTGAACAAGCGGTTTCAGCCAGGGATTTTTCATATTGAAGAATTATTTTCACTAGCATATGAGAACGGGCATTTTGCTTTGGTGGATCAAAAAACAAGGGAAGAGCAGACATTAGCGATAAGGGCCAGCCTTTTGACGGCATAAAAAAAGACTAGCATTCTGCTAGTCTTTTTATGATGACGTTGACACATCCCCTTTTTTCTTAATGCTTGCTGTGATGAGCTGTGTCAGTGTGTCAGAACCTTTTTTTGAAAGATGGACACCATCGGACTGAAAATAGGATGGCTGTCCAGTAGCGGCTGAATGCCAATCGACCAAGGTGACATTTTGATCTTGATCAGCCACTCGCTGAATGACCGCATTCACATCATTTTCCCATGACCTTGGAACCCTCGTATTCACTAGGAAAATATGTGCCTTAGAAAAGTTTTGAATGAATGCTTTCAGCGTGTCCTCAGTAAAATAACCATTTGTGCCGAGTTCAATGATAACAGCGGCATCAGATTGATTAAATGATTTGTATTGAGGGGCAATGCTGACGGCTTCGTTCATTTGTCTGCCAACTTTCCCATCGATGGTGATTTGTTTATATGCTTTTTCTAGATTCGGCGCAATGTCTAACATGACAGAATCACCAATGGCAAGAACTTGGTGAAATTGTTTTTGATCAGCTGCTTTTTTCTCGTGCTTTTCTTTCTTTTTCTTCGCTTTTGATTCCGGTGGTTCGGCTGTTTTTTTCGGTGCTGTCTTAATTTGCGTCACTTCCTTCACATGTGGGGAGGAAGTGGACGAGTTAGACATGCCAATGATAAATAAGATCAAAAGAGCTGCGGTGATCCCAAGGAACATCTTATTAGATGTAGACCACTGTTTGATTCCTTTTTTCCAAATAGACCAAGAGGAAAAATATTGTCTGAAGCCATGCTGGCGGATCGGCTGTTCGATGAAGCGATAGGAAGCCTCAGCAACTAGTAAAATAGCGATGAGCTGCAATGTGACACGCGCTATGGAAGGCTGTCCAATTTCAATGACCGGTGTGGTCAGTACGATAATGGGATAATGCCACAGATAAATACCATAAGACCGCTTACCAAGCCAGACGAGCGGCTGAAAGGACAGCCATTTCCCTATAAGACTTGCAGGGTGGCAGACGCACCCAATTAAGATGGCCGCATTCAGACAGAATAAAAGCATGCCGCCCTGATAGAGAAAGGCATCGAAATCGTCCACTGCATAAACACAAAAAAGGAAAATCGCAAACGAACCGAAACCGGCAATATGTAAAATACGTCTGCCAACAGGAAGTAATCTTTTGCTGGATAGTCTTTGCATAGGCCACACAAATGCCAGGCTGCATCCAATCAGGAGCGCAAATGCACGAGTATCTGTTCCATAATAAACCCTGCTTGGATCGGTATCTGGTGAATAAAGAATCGCCATCCATAAGGCAGAGACAAGTGCAAGTCCAAAGGTGATCATAGGAAGATGGGATCTGTTTTTTACCCATTTCAGCCCTGCAATCAACAGTACCGGCCAAATGATATAAAATTGCTCTTCTATTGCCAGAGACCACAAATTTTTCAGTGGAGATAGGGCATTGAAGCTATCAAAATATGAAAGCTGGTGAAAAATGTACCACCAGTTACTGACATAAAAAAAGGACGATATGGCATCGCCACGAATTGACAATAATGCATTTGATCCAGCAATCGCGCACCAGCTGACGGTGATAAAAATCATGATGTAAGCGGCTGGAAGAAGCCTCCTGATCCGTCCCATCCAAAAAGGCAAAAGCTCTTGATAGCCTAAATCCTGCTTATGTAACAAGATCGTTGTAATCAAGTAACCAGAAATGACAAAAAATAAATCAACGCCAAGAAACCCGCCGCTTGCGGGTCCGATATGTAAGTGATAAGCAATGACTGCCAATACAGCAACGGCTCTTAGTCCATCTAATCCTAAAATATAACGAAAACGATTTTCCTTGCTGTTCATGAAAATGAATCCCCCATCAATGTCAAACGCTTCTTTTTGTTGTTCATTCAAAAGAGCAACGATTCTTTTATTTTATATAAGATTAGACGAATCAGCATTACATTTTGTTGGCGAATTTCTGTCTTTTTTAAAATTTTTTTAATTGATGGGTTAAGAGATGTCGAATTTGATACTCAAAACCAAAATCCCTGTCATAATAAAAGTAGAAGGAAAGGGGATGTATTGAATGAAAACGATCGAAAATGATCAGTTATTGATTCAGATTCATGAAAAAGGAGCGGAAGTCAGGGAGGTGCTTGACAAGGAAAGCGGGCGTCACTATATGTGGTCTGGTGATCCAGCTTATTGGGGCAGGGTGTCGCCTGTCTTATTTCCGATTGTTGGGCGATTAATGAATGACCAATACAAGATTGACGATCAAACCTTTGAGCTCACGCAGCATGGTTTTTTACGTGATGTCAATTTTGATTTATATGAAGAAACGAAGCATACGGTGACCTTTCAATATGAATCAAGAGGCCGGCATGTGAAGCAATACCCGTATGAATTTACAGCGCGAATTCGTTATGAACTATTGGAAAATGGACTGAAGATTTCCTGGGAAATTGATCATGACGGAGAGGATACGATGTATTTCTCCATTGGAGGGCACCCAGCATTTCGCATTCCTCTTGTTGAAGGCGAGCAAACAGCAGATTATTCACTCACATTGACACCTTCCACTGAGCATCTCCCTGTGCAATATGAACTGCGGAGTTCACTTGTCAGAGAGAAAGAAAAAGGTATTGAGCTTGAGTCGATCCAGCTTCGGCCGGAGCTTTTTCAGCTTGATGCGATGATCTTTAGCCATATCAATCGAGTGTCATTGACTTCAGGTGCAGGTCACGGAGTTGAGGTCGATCTCACAGGCTTTCCTTTCGTTGGCATTTGGTCGCCTTATGATCAAGAAAAAGGAACGATGGCTCCTTTTGTTTGTATTGAGCCGTGGTATGGCATCGCCGATATGGAAGGGACGAATGGACAGTATAGGGAGAAGTTTGGGATTCAAACATTAGAAAAAAATGAGACCTTTCATGCCGCTTATACGATTTTCTTCAAATGAACATTTGTGCATGATGAGGTGAACAATTTGTTATGATAGAAGAAAAAGGGGGCGTATGAATGGATCGAGAGAAACAACAGCTGAGTATTGAAGCGGCAAGGCTTTACTATTTGTCTGATTACAGCCAGCAGGAAATTGCCAAACAGCTCGACCTGTCGAGACCGACTGTATCTCGGCTGCTTCAATATGCGAAAGAGAAGGGGTACGTCCAGATTGCGGTGATGGATCCGTTTGAGGATTTAAATGAGCTTTCTTCATTGCTCAAGGAAAAATATGACCTGCTCGAAGCTCATGTGGTGTTTTCGCCGAAGGACGACTATCCAACCATCACCGATTATTTGAGCCGATTTGGTGCAGATTACTTGCAAGAAACGGTGAAAGACGGTGATATCGTTGGCGTGAGCTGGGGAACGACTATGTATCAAATTGCACAAAAGATGCAACCTAAACAGGTAAAAGGTGTAGAGGTTGTCCAGCTCAAGGGTGGAATCAGCCATTCTCATGTGAATACATATTCTGCGGAAACCATCCAGCTGTTTGCTGAGGCCTTTCAAACAGCACCGCGCTATTTGCCGCTTCCTGTTGTATTTGATAGTGCTGCCGTCAAGGAGATGGTTGAGCAGGACAGACATATTCAGCGAATTATTGAAATGGGCAAGCAGGCGAATATCGCTGTGTTTACTGTTGGAACGGTAAGAGATGAAGCACTTTTGTTTAGACTAGGTTATTTCCGTGAAGAAGAAAAAGCGCTCCTCAAGGAATCCAGTGTTGGAGACATTTGCTCGCGTTTTTATGATCAAGATGGACGCATTTGCAGTGAAGCCATTAACAATCGCACAATTGGCGTGGAGCTAGATGATTTAAGGACAAAAGAACGATCCATTCTTGTCGCTGGCGGTCATCGAAAGGTGGCTTCTATACACGGCGCACTAAGAGGAAAATATGCGAATGTATTGATCATCGATCAGCACACAGCGAGGGCTCTTTTAAATGTCACAAAATAGATGAACAAAATTTCATAACTATGTTTACAATTGTTCACTCGTCATATATGATGAAAGTATCATAATTAAAAGGAAGTGTGAAGCATGACGATAGCAAAGCTCATTGATCATACAGCACTAAAACCAGATACAACTAGAGCTGCAATTATGCAGTTACTTGAAGAAGCAAAGACTCATCAATTTGCATCTGTTTGCGTAAACCCAACTTGGGTATCTCTAGCGTCGAAAGAACTAGCAGGAACAGGTGTAGATGTATGTACAGTCATCGGTTTCCCGTTAGGCGCAAACACAACAGTGGTAAAAGCATTCGAAACAAAGGATGCCATTGAAAACGGTGCCACAGAAGTGGACATGGTCATCAATGTTGCGGCATTGAAAGACGGCGAATATGATGTGGTTGAACAAGATATTCGTGCAGTTGTAGACGCAGCAAAAGGCAAAGCATTAGTGAAAGTCATTATTGAAACATGTTTACTTACTGATGAAGAGAAAGTCAAAGCTTGTGAGCTTTCAGTGAAAGCGGGCGCTGATTTTGTGAAAACATCAACTGGATTTAGTACAGGCGGTGCGACTGCTGAGGACATCGCATTAATGCGTAAAACAGTAGGACCTGACATCGGTGTGAAAGCATCAGGCGGCGTGAGAACAAAAGAAGACGTTGAGGCAATGACAGCTGCAGGTGCTACCCGTATTGGCGCTAGTGCAGGCGTTTCCATTATCAAAGGGGATCAATCAGCTCCTTCGAAAGACTATTAATTCATACGATCCTATGGTAGGATAACATTCATGACTCATAAATGATGAAAAAGTCATATGCGGAAGGATCTCACTTCTGGGAATTTCTTCCGCATTTTGTTTACGAAATAGGGTTTGTTCCATACAAGCACATTAATGTAAACGAATTCATTCAAGGAGGAAAAACATGAAATACGTGATTGGTATCATCGGTTTGCTAGTGATTCTCGCCATTGCATGGCTGGCTAGTAATGGGAAAAAACGAGTGAAATTCCGTCCAGTAATTGTCATGATTGTACTGCAATTTATTTTAGGTTATATTCTGCTCAATACAGGTGTTGGAAACTTCCTAGTCGGAGGTTTTGCAAAAGGATTCCAAATGCTTCTAGGCTATGCCGGTGAAGGAATCAACTTCGTATTTGGCGGGTTAATGAATGATAATGCGTCCACTTTCTTCATCAATGTTTTACTGCCGATCGTCTTTATCTCGGCGTTAATCGGTATCCTGCAGCATTGGCGTATTCTTCCGCTTATCGTACGCGGAATCGGATATTTGCTTAGTAAAGTAAACGGTATGGGGAAACTAGAATCTTACAACGCAGTAGCGTCTGCGATTTTAGGTCAATCAGAAGTCTTTATTTCTATTAAGAAACAGCTTGGATTATTACCTCAGCAGCGTCTTTATACATTATGTGCATCTGCAATGTCGACGGTATCGATGTCGATTGTTGGTGCATACATGCAAATGATTAAACCAGAGTACGTGGTTACAGCACTTGTGCTGAACCTATTTGGTGGATTTATTATCGCATCGATCATCAATCCATATGAAGTGTCTAAGGACGAAGACATGCTTGAAGTCGTCGAGGAAGAAAGACAATCCTTCTTCGAAATGCTTGGCGAATACATTATGGATGGTTTCAAAGTAGCGATTGTTGTTGCTGCAATGTTGATTGGATTCGTTGCATTAATTGCGATGATTAACGGTATCTTTACAGCAGTCATTGGTGTTTCTTTCCAAGATGTACTTGGATATGTCTTTGCTCCATTTGCGTTCCTTGTTGGTGTACCTTGGAGCGAAGCGGTACAAGCAGGAAGCATTATGGCTACCAAAATGGTATCTAACGAATTTGTGGCAATGCAAATTCTATCCGGTGATGCTTTCCATTTCACTGCTCGTACAGAAGCGATCATTTCTGTATTCCTTGTATCATTTGCGAACTTCTCTTCTATCGGTATCATTGCTGGAGCAGTCAAAGGCTTAAACGAAAAGCAAGGGAACGTCGTCGCACGATTTGGATTAAAGCTGTTATTCGGTGCAACTCTTGTCAGCTTCTTAACAGCAGGTGTAGTCGGTTTAATTTTCTAATTTAAAAAAAGGAATGGTGAAAACAATGAGAATGGTAGATATCATTGCGAAAAAACGTGACGGAAAAGAATTATCTTCAGAGGAAATTTCTTTCTTTGTCAAAGGTTATACGGATGGAACAATTCCTGACTACCAAGCAAGTGCCTTGGCTATGGCAATTTTCTTCCAAGATATGACGGATCAAGAACGTGCAGACTTAACACTCGCTATGGCGAACTCAGGAGATACAATTGACCTGTCTGCCATTGACGGTATTAAAGTAGACAAGCACTCAACAGGCGGAGTAGGCGATACAACAACGCTTGTACTCGCCCCTCTTGTTGCAGCACTAGATGTACCTGTTGCGAAAATGTCTGGGCGCGGCCTTGGGCATACAGGCGGTACAGTGGACAAGCTTGAAGCGGTGAAAGGCTTCCACGTAGAAATTACAAAAGACGAATTCATCGAGCTCGTGAACCGTCATAAAGTAGCGGTCATTGGGCAATCAGGCAACCTGACACCAGCTGATAAAAAGCTGTATGCTCTTCGTGATGTGACAGGAACTGTTAACTCAATTCCGCTTATTGCAAGCTCCATTATGAGTAAGAAAATCGCTGCTGGTGCAGATGCGATTGTACTTGATGTGAAAACAGGCGCAGGTGCTTTCATGAAAACACCAGAAGACTCAGAAAAGCTTGCAAAAGCCATGGTTCGCATCGGTAACAACGTAGGCAGACAAACAATGGCGGTCATCTCTGATATGTCTCAGCCGCTAGGATTAGCGATTGGGAATTCCCTTGAAGTGAAAGAAGCGATTGACACACTCCGAGGCGAAGGTCCTGAAGACTTAAACGAGCTTGTGCTCACATTAGGAAGTCAAATGGTCGTTCTTGCGAAAAAAGCAGAAACGCTTGATGAAGCAAGAGAAAAGCTAATTGAAGTCATGAAAAACGGTAAAGCACTTGAGAAATTCAAGGAATTCTTAGAAAACCAAGGTGGAGACGGCTCGATTGTAGATCAACCAGAAAAACTGCCGCAAGCACCTTACAAAATTGAAGTACCTGCCAAAGAATCAGGTGTCGTAGCTGAAATCGTCGCGGATGAAATTGGTGTTGCAGCGATGATCCTTGGAGCAGGACGCGCAACAAAAGAGGACGATATCGACCTATCTGTCGGCATCATGCTGAACAAAAAAGTGGGAGATCGTGTTGAAAAAGGAGATTCACTTGTGACTCTGCATGCGAATCGTGAAGATGTTGCAAATGTCATGGAGAAAATTTATGACAACATCCGCATTGCTGATCATGCCGATGCACCAACATTGATCCACACGGTCATTACTGAATAAAGAAAAAGGACAAAAGCGATTCGTCGCTTTTGTCTTTTTTTATGGTCATTTTAGGCTCGTCTTTTTCTATTGAAATAAAAAAATTCACTTTATGAAACAAACCTCTTGCAATCATCAAACAATGGGTGTATATTAATTGACGAGTCAATGATTGATATATCAAGTAATTGATTTCTGAATAGAAAAGAGGGGATGGCATTGACTGCATTTTGCTCTGAAGAGGCAGAGGTATTATATCGTTTGCAGTGCGTGAACCGTATGATGGGCGTGAAGTTCGAAGCATGTACGGGCATCAGCCAATCAAGACTTGAGTTGCTATCGCTGTTATTCCAAGCCGATGAAATCAGCCAATCAGATTTGCAGAAAAAAGTAAATATTGATAGTGCAGCTGTGACGCGTCATTTAAAACAGCTGGAAACAAAAGGAATGGTCACACGCAGAAGAAAACCAGAAGATAATCGAGTCACACTTGTCCGCTTAACAGAGGAAGGCAGAACGAGAATCGAAGCTTCTAAAATAGAAAAAGAACGATTTATCTCAGAAATGCTTGAAAACGTAAGTGAAGAAGAACGAAGGCTTCTCACTGATGTGCTCATCCGTATACAACAAAACATCGAAAAGATTCAAACAACCTAAAGGAGTGTTACACATGGCTACAACATTAAAAACAAACGATTTTATGGAAATTATGAAAGGGCGCCGCTCTATTCGTAACTATGATCCATCTGTGAAAATCAGCAAAGAAGAAATGACAGAGATTTTAGAAGAAGCAACAACTGCACCATCATCAGTAAATGCACAACCTTGGCGCTTCATGGTGATTGACAGCCCAGAAGGAAAAGAAAAGCTTGCACCACTTGCAAAATTCAACCAAACTCAAGTGTCAACATCAGCAGCTGTCATTGCAGTTTTTGCAGATATGAAAAACAATGAATACTTAGAAGAAATTTATTCAAAAGCAGTAGAAAATGGCTACATGCCGCAAGAAGTGAAAGAAAGACAAATTGCTGCATTAACTGCACATTTTGAAGCTCTTCCAGAACAAGTGAATCGTGAAACAATCTTAATTGACGGTGGACTTGTGTCTATGCAGCTTATGCTTGCTGCACGTGCACACGGTTATGATACAAATCCAATTGGCGGATATGATAAAGAAGTCATCGCTGAAACATTTGGATGGGATAAAGAACGTTATGTACCAGTCATGCTTCTGTCCATTGGGAAAGCAGCTGACGAAGGCTATGCATCTTACCGCTTACCGATCGACCGTATCACAGAGTGGAAATAATTTTTAAAAAAAGGGAGACGATCACATGATCATTATTCATGCAGGGATGACCATTCATCCAGAAAAAGAAAACGTATTTTTAGAAGAAATCAACGAATTAATGAAAGCTTCACAGGCTGAAGAAGGCAATGTTTCCTACAAGCTGTTCAAGGATACAGAAAAGGAAAATACATTTTTAATGGTAGAAGTGTGGAAAGATGACGCTGCGGTTCAGAGCCATAATGCAAGTGCTCATTTCCAGGCTTTCGTAGCGAAGGCAAAAGAATTCCTAGCCGCTCCACTTGACGTGGTTGCTTTTCAAGGCCAGCAGCTTTCATAGAAAAACAACAAACACCCTAGGCGGTTATCGCCTAGGGTTCTTTTATTTTCGACATATGGTTTCACCCATTTCATTCACGTATTGTGCATTTTCCACAAAATTTCTGAAAATAAAATGTTTTTCGACTTAACTATATTGGAATATGCTAGAATTAGATATTATTTATTACCAAAATAGGGAGGAACCAATATGAAAAAAGGGAAATGGACGAAAATTGCACTAACCGCTGTCCTAAGTTTAGGCACATTGACAGCTTTCAGCACCCCTCTATCTGCCCACACCACAGAAAAATCAACATCCTCAGATGGCGGTCATTATTCAGGTATTCCATTTGACTCAAGTGTCGTGAATGAAGACCGTCTTATCAAAGCCTTGAAAAAACAAGGAAAGATCAAAAAGAATGCCAATGAGGCAGATACCCAAAAAGCATTAAAGAACTATCTAAAGAAAAAAGAAGAATCGGCAATGAAACAAAGTGCCAGCACCTTAACAGAAGAGCCTGAATTCCTGAAAGAATACAAACAAGAGGTACATAACAAACTTGCCAAAAAGAAAAAATTAAAGAAGCATAAAGGAAAAGAAGGCAATCAAGTAAAACCGGTCAAAAAGGAAAAGTATAAAGGTGACGTCCGCAATGATAAAGTATTGGTTTTATTAGTAGATTTTAAAGATTATAAGCATAATAGTATCAAAAAAGAAGAGACTGATATGTACTATGACAAGTACGATCAACAGCACTATCAAGATATGCTTTTCGGAAAAAATGGCTACATCGGTCCAGATGGGAAACGGAAAGTATCCATGAAGCAATATTATGAAAAGCAGTCTGGCGGCAGTTACACAGTTAGTGGAACAGTTGCAGGATGGTATACAGCGAAGCATGAAGCAGCTTATTACGGCGGGAACGTACCTGACGATTCAGGCAGTGACGGCAGGCCGCGCGAATTGGTGAAAGAAGCACTCGAAGCTGCAGCAAAAGATCCGAATATTGATCTCAGCGAGTATGATCAATGGGATCGCTATGATATTGATGGCGACGGGGTTTATAACGAGCCAGACGGCATCATTGACCATCTGATGGTCGTTCACGCCGGCGTAGGTGAAGAAGCAGGCGGCGGACAACTTGGCGCTGATGCGATTTGGTCACACCGCTGGTCACTTGGTGATGTATTTGAAATTCCGGATACTGAATCTGAAGTTGGTCAAGGCGGGAAATTAGGCGCGTTGGATTACACCATCGAGCCTGAAGATGGCGCAGCAGGTGTGTTCACACATGAATTCGGACATGATCTTGGTCTTCCTGACGAGTACGATACACAGTACACAGGCAGAGGAGAGCCCGTTTCTTACTGGTCGATCATGTCAAGCGGAAGCTGGGCAGGTAAAGTTCCTGGTACGGAACCAACAGGCTTTAGCCCATATGCGAAAGAAATGCTTCAAAATCTGCATGGGGGCAACTGGCTTTCTGGACAAACCATCGATGGTAAAACATTAAAGAAAAGCAAAACAGTATTAATTGATGAAGCAGCAACAAAAGGAACGAACCATGATGCCGTTCGAGTCGATTTACCAGATAAAGAGATTGTCGTCACGACACCTGCTCAAGGGAAATATTCGTACTTCAGCGGAACGGGTGACAATTTGAATGCAACCATGACGACAACAGGTATTGATTTGTCAAAAGGAAGCAAAGCAGAGCTGACATTTAAAGCATGGTACGATATTGAAGAAGATTATGATTATGCGTATGTCGAAGTGCGTGAAACAGGGACTGATCAATGGAAGACCATCGCGGGTAACATCACGAATGATCGAAATGAAGCAGGTGCAAACGAAGGCAATGGCATCGACGGAAAATCAGACGGCTGGGTAGATGCAGCCTTTGACCTGTCTGCTTATGCAGGGAAGAAAATCGACCTGCAATTCCGTTACACAACTGATGCAGGCTATGCACTTCCAGGCTTATTCGTAGATGATCTGAACATCACCGCAGATGGAGCGAAAGTATGGTCAGATGATGCCGAGGGCACGTCTACTTTTACCTTTAATGGATTCTCAAAATCTAATGGAAAACAATATGCAGCACAATACTATTTACTAGAGTGGCGCTCTTATGCTGATGTCGATAAAGGCTTAAAGCATATTAAACGCGGGGCAAGTCTGATGAGCTATAATAACGGGTTGGTCGTTTGGTATGTCGATCAATCATACAGTGATAACTGGGTAGGAAAACATCCGGGGAACGGATTCCTTGGCGTAGTAGATGCAGATCAGCAAGTATTAAAATGGAGTGACGGTTCCATTGCCGCCACAGGGTTCCAAGTACATGATGCAGCATTCTCTTTGAATCCAAGTACGAAGCTGAATATAGATTATACAGCAACAACGGGCTTAACTTTGCAAGATCGCTACATTCGACCGGCTCGTACATTTAGTGATAAAAAGAACTATGTGAATCCAAACAACCCAGATGCAGGACGCGATGTACCGACATATGGGTTATCCTTTAAAGTCGTTGGACAAAGTAAGGATCGTTCTGTTGGAAAGGTATTAATTTCGAAAAGTAACTAAATAGAAAGCCGGATTCTACCATTGAATCCGGCTTTTTGATATGTGAGAAAAGGATTGTGAGGGCACGATTGTTTTTTAAATCGAATGTCTGTTCTTTTTTATTTTGATATCCGAATGAAACCATTATATAATAGACACTGGAAGGTTTTTCTTTCAACCATGATTCTTTTTAGCTGTTAAAACAAAGGAAAGGATGAGCGTTACCAATGAGTTGTGTCACTGCCAAGCAATTAAAGGTGATTCGAGGGACGATGCAGACTTTTTGCAGCCATTTGGAGTATGATGGCCACGGTAAGCTTCATATCAATACCATCATGGCTTTTATTAAAAAGGAATTCGGCGTGAGAAAAATGAAAGACATTCCACAAAGTCGCTTTACAGAAGCGCTAGAATTAATACAAGACTTTGATTTATACACGGACAAAATAGAGATTCGTGACCGTCTATCAGAAAGGAATTAACTAAATTGAATATTTTAGCAATGATTTTAGTAGGAATTGTCGCATTAGAACACATTGTCATCATGTTATTAGAAATGTTTTTTATGGAATCAAAGATGGCGAAGCGATCTTTTAAGCTGCCAGAACACTTGCAAAAAGATCCAAATGTCAAAGTAATGTTTGCCAATCAGGGGCTTTATAACGGGTTTTTAGCTGCAGGACTCATTTGGGGGCTCATTCTTGGATCGAATACCGTTGGATATATGATTCAGCTGTTTTTCATTCTTTGTGTGATCATCGCAGCAGTATTTGGTGGTGTAACATCCAATAAATCAATTATCATCAAACAAGGAGTACCAGCACTGCTTGCACTCATTGCACTGATGCTGGCGATCTAATCTTAAATAAAGCCGCCCCTGGTGAGGGCGGCTTTTATCTTTTTCGAAGACCCATCAAACGAATAATGGATGTCAGACAAAGGGCAACGGCAACGGCCAAAATGATTTTTCCGTACATGACCCCCGTTAGGTTCATCAAAAAGACGGCCAATATAATACAGAGCGTGATGATGATCATCACAATCGAATAGGTTTTCATCTCTTTTCCACTCCTTTAAAAATCCCCTCATGTGACGAGAGATCTGTCAATCTTTCCTCATATTATATCACTCAATGACAATTTTACATGAAATTCCCTACCAATAGAATGTGACATATTGATTAGATTTCGAGTCATACCATATTTTTTAGAAAATCGGGTATAACATAATGAGCTGGCCTGAAGTCATATTGCTTGATATTTAATTGTGCAAAATATAAAATAACCACAGGATAAATCGAAAGGATGATCAAGATGAGTAAGAAAGTGTTATTAGTATCGACAAGCAGCCCAGAAATGAATGGACATCCAACAGGCTTATGGCTAGAAGAGTTGGCAGAGCCATTTCATATTTTTAAAGAAAATGAACTAGAAGTACAAATTGTCTCTATTCAAGGTGGCACTGTACCAATTGACAAAAATTCAATTCCTGAAGGTGTCCCAGCGCAATATCAAGATGTATATGAATTACTTCAAGACACAAAGGCGCTTACAGATGTGAATCCCGCTGATTATGACGGAATTTTCTTTGCTGGAGGGCACGGCCCTATGATCGACTTTGCATCTAATCAACTGGTAGCGGATGCGATCTTAGCAGTTTCAGATAAAAATGGTGCGATCGGAGCCGTTTGTCATGGCGTTTCAGCATTCGTTGATGTGAAGGACCAAAATGGCAAATCATTTATCGAAGGCAAAAAAATCACAGGCTTTACAAACGAAGAAGAGGAAGCCGTGCAGCTGACATCAAAGGTTCCATTTTTATTGGAAACAAAACTTCGTGAGCAGGGGGCAGCGTTTGAAAAAGGAGACGCCTTTGCGCCATTTGCTGTCGTTGACGGACAAATCATCACTGGACAAAACCCGGGATCAAGTGCAGAAACAGCACGCTTGTTTGTCAAAACCATTGCATAAAACGATCAAAAACCAGTCGTGACTCATGCGGCTGGTTTTTTTGTTATAAAAATGTCCCAAAAAAGACCAAAACAATAATTAGAATAATGGTAAAATAATCACAGGGTAAAAAACCCAAATGAGGAAAAAGGGGATGTTCCTGTGAGAGCATTTTATGTCAAAATCACCGCAGCTTTACTATCTGTTTTACTCGTCGCAACAGGTTTGTTGTCACCAGCATTAAAAGCAGAAGAAGCACCGAAATCAGAAGGGAAAATATCACCACTGACGGAAAAAGCGATTCAGCAAGTGCAAGAATCGTTTGAAAAGCAGGATGAAGGAACCGCTATTCAACAGAAGCAAGTGAAAAAATCATTTAAAGTGAATAAGAAGAAAGGAATCAGTATCAAACGAAAAGCTGCTAAAGAAGGCAAAATGCGCACGTCTGCCGTTCGCTCCATTGATGGACTAGCTATTAATCAATCGGCTGTCTTAACAGAGGACGACCCAGTTGATTTATGGTTTTTAAGCACATCTTCACCTCAGGCACTCATCAGCCGGATTACCTCTTCAAACCCTGATTATTTTGTTCAATTATTTGTTGTTGATTATGAAACAGGACAAGCCTACCCGACAGATTTGATTCAACCGGCAGGCAGCCTGCTTGGATTGACCAACTTACCAGCAGGTGATTATGCATTCGGTATTACAAGCGGCGGAGAATTTGGAGATTCCTACACGATACAAGTAAATGCAAAAAACCCGCCCAATTTCACGGGGGCTGTATCTCTTTCGTCCACCTTGCAATATTTTGTAGCTGAGTATGCAAACGGTGATGTATTTGCAAATGGTATAAAAGTATACAATAAGCAAACAAAGACAGCAAATTATGAATGGGAGCGTGTTTTTTATTTCTCTTATGATGGAAAATACGAACAAAGAACTCATTCAATCTCAAGTGTGAAAGTAAAAAACATTTCGGCTCCTGTGTCATACTCAGCTCCTTATGCGAGCTCCTCAGAAGCCATCCTCGTTTACTTAGATGTTGAGACATTGTTTATGTACCATCAATCATCATATGCAAGCGGGCAATATTACCATGATACCTTTGTTGATACACTCGGGAAGACAACACCAAGACGCTTAGATATTGATGATATGACAAATTACGGTGATCATATTTTAGCTGTAGATTTAAAAACAGGAAAGCCGATTGATTTCTTCAGTGTGCTGAATTTCTACTATGCTGCAGGGATCGAGAAGCTGCCAACAATCAGAACGTTGAATTAAGAAAGGCGGTTGACATCAAATCGCCACATGTGTAGAGTAAAGATAATTAAATGACAAAAGTCCACTAGGGGAGTCATGTATGACTGAGACAAGAGAAAATCTTGGACCC
The DNA here is from genome assembly GCF_038593295.1 of Bacillus sp. FSL R5-0512. Lineage (NCBI taxonomy): Bacteria > Bacillati > Bacillota > Bacilli > Caryophanales > Bacillaceae > Bacillus > Bacillus sp. FSL R5-0512. The sequence continues at coordinate 3,499,587 of NZ_CP151982.1, read as the reverse complement.
TTTGAACCTGATCTAGTTCGTACTAGCGGAGGGAAGTGGAGCTGGACCTTGTCTTATTCATGATTGAATTGATAAGAAGGCCGCTCCATTTGGGGTGGCTTTTTCATTTATTCAACTGAAGAAGAGGAGGCTTTTTTTATGACATTTTCTACGCAATTAAGGAAAGAAGCAGAACCGTTATTTGAAGCCATTTATCAGCATCCGTTCGTCAGAGGCCTGGCAGCAGGAAAGCTGGAAAAGGAACAAATCATTCATTACGTCAAACAAGATGCAGAATACTTACAAGCATTCATTAAAATTTATGCAGCAGCGCTCAGCAGATGTACAGACAGAGAGGATATTGCGTTTTTTCATCAGCAGATTGCGTTTGTACTAGATAGTGAGACGCACCCTCATCAAAACCTTTGCCGAGTGGCAGGAGTAGCATATGATGAGCTCCAAGGTGCTTCTTTGGCTCCGAGTGCTCATCACTATATTCATCACATGCTGCAAGTTGCGCAAGAAGGCACGCTTGGTGAAGTCATCGCTGTCCTGCTTCCATGTCCTTGGACATATTGGGAAATAGGGAAACGAATGCTTACAGATGTGCAGCCGGACCCGTCACATCCGTTTTACGAGTGGATCACGTTTTATGGAGGATTAACCGATTCTGTCACAGGTGAGCTTTGCAAGCGGCTCGATCAATTGGCGGAAGCAGCAAGTGAGAAGGAAAAGGAAAAAATGAAACAGCATTTTATCTTAAGCTGCCAGCTCGAGTACAAGTTTTGGGAAATGGCCTTCACTGTTGAAGAGTGGCCAGTTCAACTGGAGGTGCATTCATCATGACATGGAAGATGAAAGAAGTCGTCCTTGCGGTGATTTTATCCGTTGCATGCGGTGTGATCTATTTAGGATGGTCCACGCTATACTTACCGATTACAGCACTTGTTGGCCCAGCAGGAGGCAACATCATGTTTGGAATATGGGTCATTGCCAGTCCAATCGTTGCATATATCATTCAAAAGCCGGGAGCTGCTCTGATTGCGGAAACAGCCGCCGCTGCTGTGGAATTATTGACAGGAAGCCACTTTGGACTTTCAGCTCTGCTGATTGGTGTATGCCAAGGGCTTGGGGCAGAAATCGCCTTTGCTCTTTTTGGTTATAAACGGTATCGCATGTGGACACTGATGCTCTCTGGTGCCTTTGCCGCTATCGGAGCGATGTCTTACAGTCTCGTGGCAAATGGCTTTGGATATTATACGCCTCAAGTTTTACTTATGACGCTTGTGACTCAAATCATTAGTGGAATGATACTTGGCGGCTGCCTTGCGAAAGTGGTGGTGGACGCACTATCCAAAACAGGTGTACTGAATCAATATGCCATCATGAAAGAAAAACGAAACAAAGGTGAACAGCATGAATTCATTTCTCGCGTGCAATGAACTCTCTGTCCGTTTTTATGAACAGCCTAAGCCCGTTTTGCATCAAATCTCCCTTACGATTCAAAAAGGGGAAAAGGTGCTTATTTTAGGACCGAGCGGAAGCGGGAAATCCACGCTCATTTCGGTTCTGGCTGGAATCATTCCAGAGCATGTGGAAGCAGACATGCAGGGTGAAGTGGTGCTGCAAAGACATACAGGCGTCATGTTTCAAGATCCAGACTCTCAGTTTTGTATGCACCGCGTCAATGAAGAAATTGCTTTTAGCTTAGAGAACCGTTCCGTCCCTCGTGAAGAGATGGATGACATCATTCAGCAGCTCATGCAAAAAGTCCAACTGAATGTCGATCCGCATACAGAGATTCACACTTTATCTGGCGGCATGAAGCAGCGATTGGCACTTGCTTGTCTACTCGCATTACAGCCGAATGTTCTATTCTTTGATGAACCGACCGCACAGCTTGACCCGGCAGGTAGAATGGACATATTTCAACTGCTGCAGCAGCTTGCAGCCGATCAGCATCAGACCATGATTGTTGTAGAGCATGTGCTTGATGGTGTCATCGAATGGATGGACCGGGTGATTTTATTAGATGATCAAGGCAGCATTTTAGCAGATGGAGCTCCAAATGATGTGCTCGCGGCATATGAGGAAGAAATGAAAGAGGCAGGAATTTGGCGGCCCAAATTATTTCCCGAGAAATGGTCCACGATCATTCAAGATCCATTTCATCCACTGGGTCAAACCTTTATGCAAACCTTTAAAGCACGAAAAGAGCAGCGAGAAAAAGTGCCATCAATCGAACGAAAGACAATGATTCGTACAGAAAATCTTCAATTAAGCTACGGGAAAAAAAGGATTATGAGTGATCTCCAGCTTGATATCAAATCAGGAGATTGGGTGGCGATCATTGGGGAAAATGGAAGTGGAAAAAGCACACTTCTCAAACATTTGGTTCGTTTAGAGCCAACGAAAAAAGGCCACATTTTCTTAAAAGATACACTCCTAAAAAAGTGGTCAGACCGAGAACTATATGAAAAAGCAGGCTTTGTGTTTCAAAACCCTGAGCTTCAATTCATACAAGACACAGTATTCGATGAAATTGCCTTTGGCGGCAGACAGCGAAACTGGCCAGAATCAGTCGTCCAAGAAAAAACGGTTCAGCTGCTGGAAGAGTTCGGTTTAGAGAAGCATGCAAAAGCACATCCCTTCACCTTAAGTTTAGGGCAAAAAAGAAGATTGAGTGTTGCCACGATGCTCCTCTTTGATCAAGATGTATTGCTGTTAGATGAACCGACTTTCGGGCAGGATGAAAAAACGGCGAAGGAATTAATGAGGCGTTTAAAAGAGCGTCAGCGCCAAGGCACTACCATTGTGATGGTCACACATGATATGGAGCTTGTCGATGAGTGTGCCGATCAAGTGCTTCTGTTTCATCAAGGGAAGCATGTGTATGATGGCACCCCTTATGATTTATTTTCAAATCAGGAACTTGTTGATACTTATCGGCTAAGAGCTCCTTTGCATTATCGCTATGTGGCAGAAAGAAAGGACGTGCTGACGATTGCAAAGTAATCACTCCTTTCTTTCTACTGTGAATCCAGTCATGAAATTACTCGCTCATCTGCTTGCGATGTGCTGTCTTATGGCGATTTCTGACCCTAAAACAACCTTTATCATTTGGCTGTTTGCTCTTGGCATTGGAGTTGTTTTAGGTGGATGGAATATGAAGTATCTCGTTACAAGGCTTGTCCCTTATCTGTTCTTTTTTATTCTCGTGTTCTGGATGATGGCGGCCTTCGGCAAGGGAGATCATACCGTTTGGAAGTGGGCGTGGTTTCATATCACAGAGGAGAGTTTAAGAAATGGGCTCACCATCGCTTTTAGAATGCTTGGATTTGTGACATTTGGTCTCCTTTTTACGTCCACAACAGATTTGACGGCATTTATGATGAGTCTGATTCACCAATGCCGAATGTCCCCAAAATGGGCGTATGGCATGCTTGCCGGCTTCCGGTTTATTCCGTTATTTCAAAGTGAATTAAAACAAATGAAAGCTGCACATAAAATCAGAGGCTACAAGCAAAAAAACAGCTGGAAAGCCTTTATGCGTTATGCTTTGCCCCTTTTTACACAAGGTGTACGAAAATCAGAGCGCTTAGCGATTGCGATGGAAGCCAGGGGCTTCACAGGGACGAAAGAGCGAACGTATTATCATAACATCAGCACCTCATGGATTGACTATATGTATCTTTTTCTCATCGGTATCAGTGTCTTCATGTGCATTTACTTTGTTTAAGAAACACCCACATTCTCTTGATAGAATGTGGGCTTTTTATATGTCTTAGGTCATTTGATTGATATTAGTGCACATTACAGGCTGTAATAGATCATATAACGAACCGATAAAGAAGGTGTACTGAGAAATAGAGAGGATGAACGTAAGCGAATGTCACAGAGAATTGATAACATAATAGACGCTTTACCAATCATTGGACTTGCTATGAGAGAGCAGCTAACCTTTTCTGTTTTAGGGAAAGAGAAGGTTCTTTATTATCAGCAGCATGGGAATATTGATTTAGGATTTAAAGCTGGTGATGCACTAGATGCTGGATTCCAAAACTTTGCGATGCTGAAAAATGGGAGAGAACCATCGTTTATCCAAATTCCAAAAGAAGTATACGGGATTCCAATGGATATCGTATCCGTTCCAATTACTGATGAATCAGGTCAAGTGGCTGCTGCCTTCTGTGTGGCCTATGACCAAACGAATCAACAACGATTAGATCACATCATGACGGAGAGCAACGAAGCTTCCGAAAAACTAGTCGCAATGGTACAGCAGGTTGCCGCACATTCAGAGGAACTACAAGCGACAAGTGAACAAATTCTACAAAATACGAAAACCACTGTCGAAAATTCCTCTAAAATCAATCAAGTGTCCAATCTCATCAAAGGTATCTCTGATCAAACGAACTTACTTGGACTCAACGCATCAATAGAAGCTGCAAGAGTAGGGGAAGCAGGAGCAGGTTTTGGAGTGGTCGCAACAGAAGTGAGAAAGCTGTCAACTCACGCGAAACAGGCGACGACTGATATTGAAACAGCCCTAAAAGATGTGCAGGGATCGATCAAAGGAATGGAAGAAGAAATTGCGCAAATTGTCGCTTCCTCTGAGCATCAGGCAGAGCTAGTAGGCACTTTCACAAAAATTATTGAAGGTCTTCACGAAACAAACGAAACGATGAAAGCATTAGCAAACGACTTAGTAAACTATCAAGTGAAATAAAAGAACGACAAAACCTCCAGCTGAATCGGAGGTTTTTTTATCATTTCAAGGTGAGAAACTTGTTAGGATTATGACCGTTTTATCACTGACAGGCAGGATACACTTCTGTATGATAGAAAAAGAGAGACTAGTTTTGTCATTAGACCTATTCATAAGGAGGAAGATCATCGTGACACAATCAGCGAAGCTGAAAGAAATACTTGCACCCTACCGTCCGTTGTTAGATGAAACGGAAAAACCAATGATTCAATTACAGATGAAACAAGGAAAAACAGGACCATACGACAGCAAAATAGCTGGTGATCCTTACTTCCCCAAAAACGACGAATATCCAGTTGACGGCGAAGGACATCCTATGAAACTTTTGGCACAAATTAATTTCGGCCAGCTGCCCAAGCTGAAGGATTATCCAGAAACAGGACTTATACAAGTTTTTATTTCTGTGCATGATGATCTTTATGGAATGAATATTGACCATAAAACAGAGCAAAAAGATTTTCGCATCAAATTTATTGAGGAACCTTTCTTGGCAGAAGAAGAGTTAATGACTGATTTTTCTTTTGTGAAAATTCCAGATGATTTTTATTTTCCTGTGACGAAGGAAGGCGCGATTACAGGTGAATTATCAAGCGAAACGATCAGTGTAGGAGATTTCCGCTTTGAAAAAGTCACAGGAAAGAACAGCTGGGACCTATTCGAAGATGCAGATGGTGTTAATGGCGATGAAGCAGATGCCCTGCTGGATGAATTCTATGAAACAGCGAGTGGCTTTGGTCACAAATTGGGCGGGTATCCAGGGTTTACACAAGAAGACCCGCGTACCTATGTAGATCAAGAACATACCGTTCTGTTATTGCAAATTGACTCAGATGATGAAGTAGATCTGATGTGGGGAGATTGCGGAATCGCCAACTTTTTTATCAAACCAGAAGATCTTAAACGAAAAAATTTCGAGAATGTCGTCTATAATTGGGACTGCTCTTGATTTTGTAAAATACACACTTTAAACACTCTTTTTAGAGTGTTTAAAGTGTGTATTTTTAGACTTTTTTGCCCCTATTTCGTCATTTTTGAGAGGTAATATGTCATTCTTTCTAGTTGACCGTATCAAAAAAAAATGTAAAATCATCTTAAAGTCCTCTTTTTTGAAAATAATAATAACATGACATATGAATCAACGATAAAATGCTCGAAAAAGCGGAATGTACTGGGGGGTATCAATTGATCATTTCTAAAGTAATCAATAATAATGTTGTCAGTGCATATGATGACGAGCAGCATGAGCTGGTCATTATGGGCAGAGGGATCGCGTTTCAAAAGAAAAGCGGAGACCCGATTGACGAAGAACGAATCGAAAAAGTATTTTCTATTCAAAATAAAGATATATCAGAAAAATTCAAAACCCTGCTTTATGATATTCCAATCGAGTATATGCAAGTGTGTGAGGCGATTATTGAGCATGCGAGAACAACCCTTAACAAAAATTTAAATGACAGCATCTATGTGACGCTGACGGATCATATCACCTTTGCCATTGAACGTCATCAAAAAGGAATGGACATCAAAAATGCCTTGCTCTGGGAAATCAAACGGCTGTATAAAGATGAGTTCAGATGCGGTTTAGAAGCTATTCGGATCATTGAGGACAAGCTGAGCATCCATCTTCCTGAGGATGAAGCCGGCTTTATTGCCATGCATATTGTCAATGCAGAGCTCAATGAAGAAATGCCAAACGTTATTCAAATCACCAAACTCATTCAAGACATTTTAAACATCGTTAAGTATCACTTTCAAATTGATTTGGACGAGGAATCATTAAATTATTTCCGTTTTGTTACGCATTTGAAGTTTTTTGGTCAGCGTCTGTTTAACGAAACACAGATGGAAAATCAAAACGAGTTTCTGTATGAAGTGGTAAAAGAGAAAAACACCGCAGCTTTTCAGTGCGCAGAAAAAATTAACGATTATGTTCAAAAAGAATACAACCGAAGTCTCATAGAAGATGAAATGCTATATTTAACTTTGCATATAGACAGAGTAATAAAAAGAAAATAAATTCAAAAAGAAAGCGTTGACATCACAAAATTAACATGATAATTTATAACTATAAACTAAATAACCACAATCTTTTAGGATTGTTACTGGTCAAGCAGGCAAAACCTAAATCATTGTCCCTATCTATGATAAGGCGTGATTTAGGTTTTTTTATATCTAAAGACTTATAAAAATTAAATAACGATCAATCGCTATGAAGGATTGTTACTGGTTAAGCAGGCAAAACCTAAATATCGATTAATGTCTGAATCGCTATTTCTCGGACATTAATGGATGTTTAGGTTTTTTCTATATCAAGATGAAATCAACGATTGGAGGGTAATACAATGAACCACAAACAAACAGCAAAAGAAGTGCTAGAACTTGTCGGCGGTGAAAAGAATGTTAAGCACGTCACGCATTGTATGACAAGACTTCGCTTCAACTTATACGATGAAAGCAAGGCAGATAAAGAGAAGCTGCAATCAACAGATGGCGTCATGGGCGTGAATCAAAGCGGAGGTCAATATCATGTCATTATCGGCAATGATGTCTCAAATGTCTATCAAGCGATGATTGCTGACTCAGGTCTATCATCTGATGTAAAGTCAAGCGGTACAGAAGAAGCGTCAAAGCAAAATGTGATATCAAAGCTTTTCGATTTTATCTCTGGTGTCTTCACACCGATTCTTCCAGCCATCGCTGGGGCCGGTATGATCAAAGGGATTTTGGCACTGATGCTCACATTCCAGTGGATATCAGATAAAAGCAGTACGTATGCGATTTTAACAGCCATTGGAGATGGAGCCTTTTACTTCTTACCGATTCTGCTTGCTGTAAGCGTAGCCAAAAAAATTGGCACAAATCAGTATATCGCGGCTGCCATTGCAGCAGCAGCACTGCACCCGCAGTTAACCGCTTTACTGGGCGCGGGAAATACAGAATTTCTAGGCTTGCCAGTGGTTGCCGTTGTGTACTCTTCATCGGTGATTCCAATTCTGCTCACCATCTGGCTTGGTTCATATGTTGAAAGATTCGCAGAAAAATATAGTCCGAAATCATTAAAAATCATCCTTGTTCCAACAGTCACACTTCTAGTCGTTGTACCAGTTATGCTCATCGCGGTTGGACCGCTTGGCGGGATTATCGGAAGTGGCCTTTCAGGTGGAATTGATTTATTGTTCAAACATGCAGGTCTTTTGGCCGGACTCTTGATCGGCGGCTTCATGTCACCATTGATCATTACGGGCATGCACTATGCACTGCTTCCAATCATGATCAACAACATTACGTTAAACGGTTTTGACTTCATTCTTCCAATGATGTTTGTAGCAAATATGGCACAAGCAGGCGCAGCATTCGGTGTCTTCTTAAGATCAAAAAACAAAACATTTAAATCATTGGCGATGTCTACAAGTATCACAGCATTAATGGGTATTACTGAACCTGCTATGTATGGTGTGAACATGCGATTGAAAAAACCGTTCCTTGCAGCCCTTATTGGTGCAGCAGCAGGCGGCGTGTTCATGTCAATCTTTAAAGTAAAATCATATGTGATATCTGGATCAGCAGGCCTTCCAGGTCTCCCAACATTCATTGGACCAACATTTGTCTACTCAATCATCGGCTTAGTAATCGCCTTTGTCGTAGCAACGATCATGACACTTGTTCTCGGATTCAAAGATGTACCAGTGAAAGATGATACAAAAGCAGACAAACCAGAAGAAAAGAAAGACACAGCAGCACTTCAAAATGAAGTGGTACAAAGCCCGCTTGAAGGTCAACTAAAGCTGCTCAATCAAGTAAATGATGCAACATTCTCTAATGAAATCATGGGTAAAGGTGCAGCCATTGTACCAACAGCTGGGCGTGTTGTAGCACCTTTCAACGGCAAGGTTGAAACCATTTTCCACACAAAACATGCCATTGGCTTGAAGAGTGAACAGGGTACAGAACTTCTCATTCATGTGGGGATTGACACGGTAAAACTTGACGGAAAGTATTTTACAAGTCATGTGCAGTCAGGTGATCTGATTCAAGCAGGAGATGTACTCATTGATTTTGATATCGAGGGCATTCAGCAAGAAGGCTATGATGTCACCACACCTGTAATTGTCACCAACACAAACGATTTTGCACAAGTTGATGCGAAAACAGATGGAACGATCACAGTGAAAGAGACACTGCTTACAGTCAGTGTAGAAGAAAAAGAGGAGGGTATTCAACATGAACAAGTTAGAAAAAACATTTCCTAAAGGTTTCTTATGGGGCGGCGCTGTTGCAGCCAACCAAGTTGAAGGCGCATATAATCAAGATGGAAAAGGCTTATCGACAGCTGATGTATCACCAAATGGTATTATGCACCCATTCGATGAATCAATGAAAGACCTTAACTTATATCATGATGCAATCGATTTCTACCATCGCTATAAAGAAGATATTGCACTCTTTGCAGAAATGGGATTCAAGTGCTTCAGATTATCCATTTCTTGGCCGCGTATTTTCCCAAATGGCGACGATGCGGAACCGAATGAAGCAGGCCTCGCTTTTTATGAAAAAGTATTTGATGAACTGCATAAGCATGGAATTGAGCCAGTTGTCACCATCTCTCACTATGAAATGCCGCTCGCACTTGTGAAAAACTACGGCGGATGGAGAAACCGTAAGCTTGTGGATCTTTATGAAACATACGCGAAAACATTGTTCACCCGCTTTAAAGACAAAGTAAAATATTGGATGACCTTCAATGAAATCAACGTTGTATTACATGCGCCTTTCACTGGCGGCGGACTTGTATTTGAAGAGGGTGATGACGAGAAAAGCATTCAATATCAAGCAGCGCATCACCAATTTGTTGCAAGTGCTTTGGCTGTCAAAGCAGGACACGAAATCATTCCTGATGCGAAAATCGGCTGTATGATTGCAGCGATGACAACTTATCCGTACAGCTCAAGACCAGAAGATATGTTTGCTGCAATTGAGCAAGACCGTAAAACATTATTCTTCTCAGATGTACAGGCAAGAGGTTATTACCCAGGTTACATGAAACGTTATTTCCTTGAAAATGACATCAACATCGAGTTCCAAGAAGGGGACGAAGATATTTTAAGAAACCATACAGTGGACTATATTGGCTTCAGCTATTATATGAGCTTTGTGACAAGTACAGATCCAGAGATTCTTGGACAAGTGACTGGCGGTAACTTATTTGAAGGTGTGAAAAACCCTTATCTAGAAGCAAGTGATTGGGGCTGGCAAATTGATCCGAAAGGACTTCGTACAACACTGAATCAGCTGTATGACCGCTACCAAAAGCCATTGTTTATCGTAGAAAATGGATTGGGTGCTGTCGATCAAGTAGAAGAAGACGGATCCATTCAAGACGATTACCGAATTGATTACCTCAGAAGCCATTTGCTAGAGGCGAGAGAAGCGATTGCAGACGGAGTTGACCTGATCGGTTATACAAGCTGGGGCCCAATTGACCTTGTCAGCGCATCAACGGCTGAAATGAAAAAACGCTACGGCTTCATTTATGTTGACCGTGATAATGAAGGAAACGGTACATTAGATAGAAAGAAAAAGAAAAGCTTTGACTGGTATAAACGAGTGATTGCGACGAATGGTGAACATTTGGATGCATAAAAGAAAAAGACAAACCGCCATACTGCGGTTTGTCTTTTTTTCGTCTCTGAGGGACTACGAAGTCCACACTTGATCTGCAATCTCAATCACATGACGCAGCTTTTCCCATTGCTGCTCTTCTGTTAACAGGTTGCCTTCCTCTGTTGAGGCGAATCCGCATTGTGGACTCAAACAAATTTGGTTAATGTCTACATATTGAGCCGCTTCCTCAATGCGTTTTTTAATCTGTTCAACTGGCTCAAGCTCTCCGTATTTTGAAGTGACAAGGCCTAGTACGATTTGAAGGTTTGGGTTCTTCACATATCGAAGGGGCTCAAATCCGCCAGAACGATCGTCGTCAAACTCTAAAAAGAGACCATCAAGATCTAAGCCGGCAAAAATTGTTTCTGCCGCTGCTTCGTAACCACCTTCAGCTGCCCATGTCGATTTAAAGTTACCTCGGCAAATATGCATGGTGATCACCAAATCCTCTGGGCGTTCGGCAACAGCTTCATTGATTGTCTTCGCAAACGATTCACGAAGTTCATCTTCTTCACGGCCAAAGGCTTTGATTTGTTCATGGCCTTTTTCAGAAAAGAACACTGCCCATGCCGTATCATCCAGCTGCAAGTAGCGGCAGCCTGCATCATAAAAAGCACGAATGGCTTTCTTATACGCTTGTGCCACATCATGGTGGAATTCCTCTAAGCTGTCATACACTCCTTCTTCAAGCTTTCCACGGAAAAAGAGCATATTCGGACTTGGAATCGTCATTTTAGCCGTATGATCACCAGCGATGCTGTGAAGGAAACGATAATCCTCCAGCATTGGATGATCTGTAAAATCGATCTTGCCTGTTACCTTGATACCTCTAGCTTTTGTCGTTGTGTTATGGAATTGAATGCCTTGATCTGCTTCAAATCCTTCAACTCCATCGAGTCCTTCAAGAAAGTCAAAATGCCACCATGCACGTCTGAATTCACCATCTGTGACAACCTCTAACCCAATTTCTTTTTGCTTCTCTACAATACGTGTAATTTCTTCGTTTTCAATTTGTCGGAGCTGCTCTGCTGTCAGCGTACCGTCTGCTTTTTGCTTGCGTGCTTCCTTGATGCGCTCTGAACGAAGTAAACTTCCTACTTGATCTGCGCGGAATGGCGGTTTCGTTGTTTTCTTTCCAATGGTTTGTACTTGTGTCATGCTGAATCCCTTCTTTCCTCAGGTTAAAAAATCAAATAAAAAAGCTCTTCCTTAGATAAGGAAGAGCATCATATACTGTGAGAACTCTGCCTTATCTTCAAACAAGCATTTGCTTGCTTAAGGAATTAGCACCATTCTGTTCCTAGGAACAGCGGTTGCCGGGTTTCACAGGGCCAGTCCCTCCACCACTCTTAATAAGGTTACCTTTTGATTCAATTTTCTTAATAAACACAATTATTCAACCTTTTCGAGGAAAAGTCAATGGTTTTATCGTTTAATTTTCAAAATGAACAAATCAAGGGAAACAAACCCGATGTGGAAAAATGAAGAATAATATGGAAAAAATACTTCTTTTGGTTCTTTTGTCATGGTATACTCATCTGGTAATAGACAAAAATGGGGGTTTTTACTATGACAATGAAAAAAGGCCTAACGATCAGCCTGCTCATTTTCTCACTGATTGTTTCCTTGTTTGCGCCAGTTGGATCTGCGGATGCCAAACAAGCAAAAAAAGCAAAAGTAAGCACACACTATTATAAAAAGAAAAAAACGTTCAAATATGCACAGGTGAAAAACCTCAGCAAGGCGCATATGAAAACCATCAATCGTGATTTAAAAGAAGATATTGCCTTCTCTTATTCTACGTACTTGTTTTTAAAGGACGAAGCGAAAAAGGAAGGCTACGGGAAGGTCACGTATGAGAGAACGTATAAAACGAAATTTAACAATGGTAAGAAACTGAGTATCTTAAACTATGATTACATGTATAACGGTGGAGCGCACGGAGACACAATGGTTTCCAGCATGAACTATGTGTTAACAAAGAAAAAAACAAAGCAGCTGTTCTTGACAGACGTTGTGAAAACAAAGAAAAAGCGTACGAAAGTAAGAGATTATATTTATAACTACACAAAGAAACATAAAAGCAAATTCTACGCGAACTTGAAAAAAAGCGACATTGAAATCAACTACAACACGCAGTATTACTTCACGAAAAAGGGAATTGCTGTTGTCTTTCAGCCATATGAAATTTCACCTTATTATGTTGGAATTCCTATGATTCAAGTTCCTGCTAAGGTATATAAATAAAAAGAAAAACGACCACTGAATCTGGTCGTTTTTTGCTGTTTATGCAAACAAAAAAGAGCCCCTCATGAGGCTCTTTTATTTGGATTTATACTTGTTTAGGTGCATCGTTTAGTGGGTGACGGCGTTTTCCGTTGTAGTGGCGGCGCATACGAAAGATTTCAAACTCCGAAAGCTCTGCGCTTTTTCTTTTTTGGGTGCGGTTATCTTTTTTGAAAGAGAATAGTAAGTAGCAGCAAAGTGAAGCGATAATCAATAAAATCATCATATGACATTCCTCCAATTCATCCTATTCTTTAAGTGTAGACAGGGTGAGTGATGTTTATAACTGAAAATAAGCAGCAGACTCGGTTTAGTTCTTAAGGTTCATTCGATCTGCTATTTTAGGTCTAAAATACTGGTTGTTTTTAACTATTATATTTCCAGTTATTGCACTCGTCAAGAAGAATTTTTTCTGGGGTTGTCTCTATTAGTACGAATAAGTGTCATAAAAGTTTCAGAAAATTGTAAACTTTTATTAAAAAACCGTTCCCGAACAGGAACGGTTGTAAACATGTCTATGCTTTTTCTTCAAATAAACGGGCAATTTCAACGATAACTTCAGTTGCTTTCACCATGTTTTCAACGGAAATAAATTCATATTTACCGTGGAAGTTTTCACCGCCGGTAAAGATGTTTGGCGTTGGAAGACCTTTATATGAAAGCTGGGAGCCATCTGTGCCGCCGCGTATTGGTTCAATGACCGGTGTTACTGAGCGATTTTCCATGGCTTCATGAGCAATGTCTACAATATGTTTTACCGGCTCAATTTTTTCTCTCATATTATAATATTGATCCTGAATGCTGAGGGTGATGCTGTTTTCTCCGTATGTGGCTTTTAAGTCATTAGCTATTTTTTCAAACAGGGCCTTGCGATTGTTGAATTTCTCTTTATCAAAATCACGGATAATATATTGCAGCTCAGCCTCTTCTACTTCCCCTACAAATTTCGTCAGGTGGAAAAAGCCTTCGTAGCCTTCTGTATACTCCGGAGATTCGTCAGAAGGAAGTTTGTTGTGAAAGAGCATCCCAATTTTCGCAGCGCTGACCATTTTGTCCTTTGCTGTTCCTGGGTGGACATTGTTTCCTTTAATGGATACTTTCGCGCCTGCTGCGTTGAAGCTTTCATATTGCAGCTCGCCAAGCGGTCCGCCGTCAATTGTGTACGCATAGGAAGCGCCAAAGGCATCAACATCAAACTTGTGCGGCCCTCTGCCAATCTCTTCATCTGGCGTAAAAGCGACACGGATTTTTCCATGCTTGATTTCTGGGTGTTCGATGAGGTAATGCATTGCGGTCATAATTTCTGCGATACCAGCTTTGTTATCTGCACCAAGCAGGGTTGTGCCATCTGTAGTGATCAGTGTATGTCCTTGGTACTTTTGTAAATTTGGAAACTGTTGTGGAGATAAAACGATATGTAGATCTTCATTTAAGGTAATGTCGCCGCCTTGATAGTTCTCATGAAGCTGCGGTTTTACATTTTTGCCGGTGAAGTCAGTGGCTGTGTCAATATGAGCCAGAAAGCCAATGGTCGGCACATCTTTGTCTGTGTTAGAAGGGATTGTACCCATGACATAGCCGTTTTCATCCATAGTCACTTCTTGAATTCCGATGGATTTCATTTCTTCAACAAGCTGTCTCGCCAGATTCAATTGTCCTTCAGTAGATGGGCAGCTTTCCTTTTCTGCATCCGACTGCGTATCTACCTTCACATAACTTGTGAAACGCTGAATCATTTCCTCTTTCATCTATACGTCACTCCTTTTGTAGAATACGTCCATTTTATCACGTCTTGAATGCGCTTCATAACAAGAAAGGCTTTCTCTGGCAATTAGAGAGGAAAAAGGCCTACTTTCATTAGGTAATGTGCTGAATGGTTCTTTAGGGTGATTTTTTTGGGTGTCTTTTTATTTATAATGAGGACATATAAAATCATCCATTTGTACGTTAAATTGGGAGAAAGGGGTGCGAAAGTTGGATTCTAGTCAAACGCTGGCACTCGCTCAAAAGTTTCAGGAAGCGGCTGATGAGATTCGGCAGTCCAAGCAGCTGCTGGAAAATCGGCTGAAGGCAGTAGGATCAGGCTGGCAGGGAGAAGCAAGGGATAAATTTGATCAAAGCTTTGAAGAAACAACGGCACGCTACGATCAATTTGAAAAAGATTTGCTTGAAACAAGTCAGGAACTGCGGGATGCAGCGGTCAAAATTGAGGAGCGTAAAGCTGAAATTGCCAGAATGGAAGAGCTTGAGCGAAAGAGACGAGAAGAACGGAGAGAAAGAAACCGAGAAGGGAGATGATGTGATGGCACGTGACATTGTGGTTGATCCAGATCAGCTGACTGGGCTGGCGAATGATTTTGTAGGCGAGCTGTCAGCCATTGAAACGAAGCACCGCGATTTACATAGTGAACTGGACGGGCTGATTTTAGGCTGCGATCCTCGGTATAGAAGCTGTTTTTCTGGTGTCGGGGATGCATGGGGAGCAGGACAGGCATTAATCAGCAAATTGAGCAGTGATGATATTGCCATTCGTCATGCAACGGATAAAATGGTCGAAGCAGATGATATATTGCGGAAATTGTACAGTATTTATGATCAATATGGTACACTCACGAGCTTAGCTGGTATCGTGATGATGCAGGCGAAATATTACGGGCTTGGGATGACGACTTTCATTAAAGAGAATGGCCGATATGCAGCGCAGCATTCAAAGCTGCTGCTTGATCTGACCAGCCGGGTAGAAGGAACGAGATTTGACCGGTTAGCAAGGATTTGGCTGAGTAAAAAAGAATTATTAAAACGATCGAACTGGCCGATGGCTGACTTGGTTCATAAGAAATTCACAAAATTTTATCCTGACGATACAGTTGCGTTCACAAACAGTGTTCGTGATTTTACAAAAGGAAGTATTAATTGGAAGGACACGGCTGCTATTAAGTCTGTTCTGAAAAATGGTGCAAGATTTGCGAAAGGAAATGCCATCATTGCAACAGTTGTCACTGGTGCAACTGAGACGGTTGGCTGTGGATTGAAAATTGCCGAGAACTATGCAGAATTCGGCGATCAGCCAGAAGTTCTTAAGCGTGAAAATGCAAAGGCTGTTGGAAATGCAGTGAACAATACGGTCTTTATCGCTGGCGGTTCTGTCGCAGGTGCCGTTGTCGGCGGTGCTCTTGGCAGCTTTGCAGGTCCGATTGGAACCGTTGTTGGCGGAGCCATTGGTTCAGCAGTAGGTGGATTTATTGGAGAAAAAGTCGCCAAGCTGACATCCGGTTTTGCTGAACAGATGGCAGTGAAATTAAAGGACCCGATTCATGCAGTCGTGGATAAAGGGAAAAAAGCATTCGAACTGGCGGGTCAAGGTGTGAAAGCAGTGAATGATACCATTGATCAGGCAAATCAGGTAATACATAAAGGGATAGAAAAAACAAAAGAAACCGCAGATTCGCTCATAAAGGGTGCAGGCGATTTCTTTAAGGGTGCATTTTCTTTTGGATAAGGAGAGATCAAGTTGGATCAGCTAAGTCTAAGTATTGAGGAACTCATCTTTAGTTTTTACAGTGAAGGCTATTTTGAACAAGGTATGTCCTTAAAGGAGGCTTATTATCCTGAAGTAGAGGACGAGCGCTTGGGGTTTTTATTTGAAATTGCGTGCCGCTCTTTGCTCGCAAAAGGTGTACTGGAATTTCGAAACAGACAATACCGTTATAAAACGGAATACCGTCATTTCATCCAGGCGATGAATGATGCCTCCCACACGATCAAGGCGTCTAGATTTGGAGATTTAGATGAAGAAGTCAGCACCTCTTTTCACACAACACAAGCGGGTGTATATGCGCATCATACGCTTTATGATCAACAAGTACATCAGATTCGCAAACTGGATGGCGATCAGCAGGCAGAGGAGCAAGTGACAGCCTTTTTCAACATACAGATGAATGATCACCCTGAACCTGTCATCAGCCTGCAGGCAGAGGAATTTGAAATGCTATTAGAACAAGCAAGCGAAGCGAAAAATGAGTGGCCATCCTTTCTGAATAAAGCGGAGAATCAAGAGCTCGTGAAGGCATTTGTTTCTGATGTACAGACGAGAAAAGGAAAGATGGACTCCCTCATGAAGGTCGTCTATGACAAAAATAATACGCCTGATGTGGAGTCCATGCTATTTGTGATTCCAGGTGAGAACCAATCGTGGCTTGTATCAGGAATAAAAGAAAATCAATTTCGCATTGAGACGGCTCATCGAGACGGGTTACGTTCTATATTCTAATGGAGAAAAGGAGAATGACACTTGAATCCAAGTGAAGTAATAGAAGTAAGGAGCAGACCTTTTTTAAGAGTATGGGCATTCTTAGCAACGGGCGGCTTCGGTATTATCGGTATTTGGTTATTTTCAGAAGCTCTTACATTTGAATCAAACTATACATTGTTTTTATTTTTAGGCGGACTATTAGGTATTGTCTATGGCTGGATCTCCTTTTTGATGATTTTGCCTGCTTTTACGAAGAGGGGAAATGTGATTTTTCACATTCAGCGCGGAGAGAATGGCGCTGTGCTGCACCGGGAGCGAATGATTCCTTTTCAAGATATTCAATCAATCGACATGCGCAGGCATCGTTACAGTATAAGAGGATTTCTTTTCATGGATGTGCTCATTCGGAAAGTAGATGGGAAATTGATCAAAATTCCGGCGTACAGCATTTTAGATGAAGAAGTATTTGAGCAGACCGTCAAACAGGAGATCTATCCATATTTACATCAGACAGCCCAAGAAAATTGGAGACAGCAGCATGGCCAAGGAGAAGAGAAGACCGACTAAGTTGTTTTTGTCAGAATTCCATAGGATGAGACGCCACTTTTTTGAAGAAATCGTGTATGATGTCAGTAAAGACTGAACACTCGAAAGAGGTGATGAGAGATGGATAAAGAGATGGTAATCGACCTCGTCACAGAACAAATGACACGGATTCGAAAAGAAAAGGATTATACGCAGGATCGTATGGCGGAGGTACTTGGTCTATCGAAACGGCATCTACAGCAGGTTGAAAAAAACAGGCTGCGTCTCAACTGGACGCAATCCGCGGCCGTATGTGCATTATTCAGAGATAGTGACATTTTGAAAGGCACCCTGGGGGATGACCCGCTCGAGATTTTGGAAGTTGTGGCACATGATGAATTGCATCTATCAGTAGAGCGTACGATTGGCGGCAAGGTTTGGTGGAGGACGTCTGTCAAAAAAGGCACGTTTCGCCTTCAGCAAAATGTACTTAGTCAGCATTACCGCATCTTAGATGAGGAGAACTATCGCTATTATAGTTCGTTTAATAAAGAAGAAGCGAAGCGGCGGCTAGAGGAATTAAGCCAGCTGTCTTCCCCATATTGAGATTGCAAAAGGAAAGAGAGGCATCTGTTTATAAGGTGCCTCTCTTTTCTGTGTTTATACTTTTAGAGTGTTTTTCGCCCGAATAAAGGCAACAAGCTGTTTGATTTCTTCTTCATTTAGGGGAACGCCGTCTACATAAATGGTTCCTTCTTTTGCTTCCGTCAGTTCAATTTTGATATCAGAGATTTTGCGTTGTATCTCTGGCTCGTCCGTTCTACCAAGTAAAAAATCAATGGACGTATCATACAAATCAGCCAGCAGCTTCACTGCTTCAAGCGAAGGTCGTCGGTACCCAGATTCGTAACCGGCATAGGTGCTTTTGGCGATACCTAGGCGATCTGCCGTATGCTGGAGAGACCATTTTTTCTTTTTTCTAAGGGTGGTTAAACGATCGAGTATCATACATGAACGCTCCTTTATTTACAACAACAGTATATCATATTTTGACATAGAATGTACGCGTTATGCGTAACAATTTCTTGATTAATTCGCGTTATGTGACTATAATGGCAATGAAGGTACGCGTAAAGCGTATATTATAGAATAGCACAAGCTAGCTTATAATATGTGTGACAAACGAAGTAATTTTACGAAAGAGGTGGACCTGTTGAAGAAATTATTGCTTTTAACGACTGGTGGGACGATTGCATCTGTAGAGAGTGAAAATGGTTTAGCTCCAGGTGTTAAAGCTGAGGATCTTTTGAGCTATTTAAACGAAATTAATGCAGAATATACAATGGACACAAAGTCCCTAATGAGTATAGATAGTACAAATATGCAGCCTGAATACTGGGTTGATATCGCAACAGCCATTTATGAGAATTATGATCAGTATGATGGGTTTGTCGTTACTCACGGAACCGATACAATGGCCTATACATCAGCAGCGCTGTCTTATATGCTGCAAAATCCTGATAAGCCGATCGTGATTACAGGTTCACAAATTCCGATTACTTTTAAGAAAACAGATGCGAAGAAAAACATCACAGATGCGATTCGCTTTGCATGTGACGGTGTTGGCGGCGTGTATGTCGTGTTTGATGGCAGGGTCATCCAAGGAACACGTGCGATCAAACTAAGAACGAAAAGCTACGATGCATTTGAAAGCATTAACTACCCATATATTGCATCAATTGAAAACCATCAAATTGAATACAATAGCAAAGTAAAAAGAACACCAATGAAACCGCTTAAATTAGATGCATCTTTGAACACAGATGTGTGTCTGTTAAAATTGCACCCAGGCCTGAAGCCCGAGTTTTTAGATGCAGTCAAAAGCATGTACAAAGGGGTTGTCATTGAAAGCTACGGCAGCGGCGGAATTCCTTTCGAAGGAAGAAACCTTTTAGAAAAGATTAACGAATTGCTGGAAGAAGGCATTTCTGTTGTCATCACCACTCAGTGTCTTGAAGAAGGAGAAGATATGAGTGTGTATGAGGTAGGACGCAAGATCAATCAAGAATTGGTGGCACGTTCAAGAAATATGAATACAGAAGCTATCGTGCCGAAATTGATGTGGGCACTAGGCAAAACAACAGATCCAAGAGAAGTCAAAAAGATTATGGAAACGCCAATCGCAGAAGATTTAGTTATTTAACTATTCTATAGAAAGCAGGTCATAAGAGATGGTTCAAGCAACTTATCGCTATGAGAAGGATTTTCTTGGTGAAAAAGAAATTCCAGCAGACGTGTATTATGGGGTTCAAACCCTTCGTGCAAAAGAGAATTTCCCGATTACAGGATATCGGATGCACGAGGAACTAATCAGAGCCTTTGCCATCGTGAAAAAAGCAGCAGCTCAAGCCAATATGGAAGTTGGACGTTTATATGAGGGAATTGGAAATGCCATCGTTCAAGCGTCTGATGAAGTCATTGAAGGCAAGCTGCACGAGTACTTTATTGTCGACCCAATTCAAGGCGGCGCAGGAACGTCCATGAATATGAATGCCAATGAAGTGATTGGAAACAGAGCACTAGAAATCATGGGACATCAAAAGGGAGAATACATCCATTTAAGCCCAAACACACATGTGAACATGTCGCAATCAACGAATGATTCATTCCCAACGGCGATCCACATTGCTGTGCTCAAGCAGTTAGATATTCTGCTTGAAACGATGCAAGTCATGCAGGACGTCTTTCAAAAGAAAGCGAAAGAATTCGATCATGTGATCAAAATGGGACGTACGCACCTTCAGGATGCTGTTCCAATCCGTTTGGGACAGGAATTTGAAGCTTACAGCCGCGTGCTGAGCCGTGATATTAAGCGGATCAACCAATCAAAACAGCATTTATATGAAGTCAATATGGGTGCAACAGCAGTTGGGACAGGCTTAAACGCAGATCCTCGTTATATTGAAATCGTGGTGAAGAAGCTCGCTGATATATCTGGTCTTCCTCTTGTAGGCGCAGAGCATCTCGTGGATGCAACGCAAAATACAGATGCTTACACAGAAGTATCCGCCGCTTTAAAAGTATGTATGATGAACATGTCTAAGATTGCCAATGACCTTCGCTTAATGGCATCTGGTCCGCGCGCAGGTCTTGCTGAAATCGCATTGCCAGCCCGCCAGCCTGGATCATCTATCATGCCTGGGAAAGTCAATCCAGTCATGGCAGAGCTCATTAACCAAATCGCATTCCAAGTCATTGGGAACGACCACACGATCTGTCTTGCTTCTGAAGCAGGCCAGCTTGAGTTAAATGTGATGGAACCTGTTCTGGTCTTTAACTTGCTTCAATCTATTAGTATAATGAATAACGGATTCCGCTCATTCACAGATCATTGCTTAGCGGACATTGAAGCAAATGAAATACGTTTGAAAGAATATGTAGAAAAAAGTGCAGGCGTGATCACTGCTGTGAACCCTCACTTAGGCTATGAAGCAGCCGCTAGAATTGCAAGAGAAGCCATTTTAACAGGACAATCGATCAGAGATCTTTGCTTGCAGTACGATGTTTTAACGGAAGAAGAACTTGATATTATCTTAAATCCATTCGAGATGACAAAGCCTGGCATTGCAGGTGCAGAGCTCCTAGAGCGATAATAATATCAAAAATTTTATTTTATTAATATGTGGAATTGCCTGTGAAAAAGAGAAAAACAGGCAATTCACTTTCTTTCGAATTGACACACTTTTTTCACAATATTTTGAAAACGCTTAACGCACGCACAAAGGGAGGAAACAACATTGAAATCACCACGTCTACCATCTATTTTAGAAGTCGTAGCTGTACTTGGCTTGTTTTTAGCGATTGTTTTATCTTTTACTCTTTACTTCAAATTAGATATTCAGTTAGCATTGTTTATCTCATGGTTTATGGTTATTGCTTTAGGTATTCGATTGGGGCATTCATACAAAGATCTTCAAAACGCCATTACAAAAGGGATATCAAATGGTCTAGAGGCTGTTTTGATTTTAATTGCTGTAGGTGCACTTGTTGGAACATGGATTGCCGGCGGAGTGGTACCCACATTAATTTATTATGGACTGGAATTTATTCATCCTAATATTTTCTTACTAGCTACACTGATTATCTGTTCCATTATGTCTGTTGCTACAGGAACATCATGGGGGACAGTTGGAACCGCAGGTATTGCCATGATAGCGATTGGTGAAGGTTTGGGAATTCCATTACCTATCGTGGCTGGTGCTGTTTTATCTGGAGCTTATTTTGGCGATAAGTTATCTCCTTTATCTGATAGTACTGTGCTTGCTTCCTCACTTTCAAAAGTGGACGTGCTCGCACATGTTAGAGCAATGATGGTCTTATCCATACCTGCATTTGTCATAACTGCTATTATGTTTACAATTACCGGGTTTATGTATGGCGGAAAAAATATTGATCAAGGAAAAGTAGAGTTTTTGAAACAAGCACTGCAAGATACATTCACGATTAATATTTGGATGATCATTCCGGCGCTTATTGTTGTGCTATTACTTGTCTTGAAAAAGCCTTCAATGCCTGTTATTGCGATTGGTGCGCTTCTTGGCGCAGTTTGGGCAATGGCATTCCAAGGAATGAATCCAGCCGATGCACTTGGTACAGCTTATAATGGTTTCTCTATTAATTCAGATGTAGAATTCTTAAATACATTGTTAAACCGCGGTGGTATCGTTAATATGTTAGGGTCTCTAGTGGTGATTATCCTGGGACTTGGCTTCGGTGGAGTACTTGAATATTTAGGCGTATTAAAAGTTATCGTCGCGACATTTGAGAAAAAATTACATAATGCAGGGAATGTAACGCTGTCTACACTCGTTGTTGCGTTCTTCGCCAATATCTTTGGCTGTGCGATGTATGTATCGTTAATCCTTACACCAAAAATTATGGAAAAGAGCTACGATAAATTAAAGTTAGACAGACGAGTTTTATCCAGAAACTCTGAGGTCGGTGGTACGCTTACGTCTGGTATGGTTCCATGGTCAGATAACGGTATTTACATGGCAGGAATTCTTGGCGTATCGACATTCTCTTATTTACCATTTATGTGGTTAAGCTTTGTCGCCATTGGTCTTGCGATCATTTACGGATATACGGGTAAATTCATTTGGTACGTGAAAGATCAACAAGAAAGAGAAGAATCGGCCTCATAAGCCGTTTGCAAAAGCCGCTCCTGAACGGGGGCGGCTTTGTTTGTCCTAGGACTGTGAGACTATATGTGGCATATAGCAAACGAACAGGAATTTAGACCTCCAATAAAAGAGGTCGAAAGGGGTGGTGTAAAGCAGAATGAAAGCATATTTATCCCATAAAAAGGGCACAAATCCCTATTCAAACATGAGTCTTTGAACCTTATAATAACAATATTGGAAAAAGTGCTATTCACCTTACGCTCGTTTAGAGGGACTCTAAGCAGCGTTTTTATTTTTGGACAGGAGGAGGAACCCATATGAGCTTATCGGATATGCTGTCTGCCCTTAACGGTGGCATTTCAAATAAAAAAGCAGAAATTGAAGAGAAAATTGCTCGACTCAAAAAGGCGAAAAGCAAGGTTGAACGTGAACAAGATGCGGCAGAAACAGATTTAAAGCAAATCAAGCAGCCAAAGCTTGGGACCTCTTGGAAAGGTGAGCGAAGCCAGGATTTCAAAACAGACCGAAATGAAGCACATGATGCGCTGCAAACAATCGTGAACGATAAATACCCACGCTACGTGAGCCGCATCGAATTCAAAATCAGTACATTAGAAGCAGAACAAGCTGCGTTATCCTTTGCCAGTTCCTTAGCTGGAGACGCCGCACGTCTTGCTGAAAAAGGAGAAGACGCAGTAGAGGACGCAAAACGCTTGATCTCAAAAGCATGGAGCAGCTTGTAAGAGAGCGTCATGCTGAACAAATCTGGAGGAAATCACAATGGGACAAATTAAGTTAAACTACCAAACAGTCATGGATAAACTAGATGAAGTCTCCCAAGCCGTAGAAGCTTTAGCGATGAAAAAAGCAGCAGATAAAGCGGGTGAAAACAGCCTTGAATTTGTAACTAAGTGGACGGCACGTGAAAGAGAAGTGAGCGAAATGGTCTCAAGCTTTAAAGAAGCCTTAATTAAAAATGTTCAGGATACACGTTCTAACGTGAAAACATTAAAAGAACAAGACGAAGCGATTGCTGCAAAATAATCAGCACACTCGCTTTTATTTATAGGTACATTTAACGCGGTGTATAATTATAGTCTTAAAGACTCATATTAAATAAGGGGTGTAAGACCTTGTATTATTCCGTTTTTCTTCCAAACGCGTCACTAAAAGGACACCTTTTCCCTATTTAAGGCTGAGGCTTTTCGCCTTATACTATACTTAATGAAAGCAAAACGATAGAAATGTCAGGATTGGAAAAATCATGTGATTCGATGGTTTCCAAAGGCGCTCAAGCCATGCTTTCGTATGAGGTCAGATAGAGGTGGATGACATGAGTTTATCCGAGATGCTGCACCATCTGCATATGGGAATTGAGAACAAACGTGCAGAATTTGACGAAATGATCTCTCGGTTAAAGACAGCCAAAAGCAATATTCAAACAGAGCAAGATCTTGCCCAGTCAGATATCAAAGAAATCAAGAAGCCTGCACTAGATTCGTCATGGAAAGGCGAGAGAGGGATCGACTTTCATCGCCATCGGAAAGACGCTTACAGCGTGATGCATGACATCGTCAACAATGAATATGAAAAATATATAACAGAGATTGATCAAAAAATCTTACACTTTGAATTGAAAAAAATGGAGCTTGCCGTAGCCAGTAATTTTGCAGGAAGAGCTCAGGACGTGATGGAAAAGGGCGAGGATTTTGCAAAGGATGTTAAACATTTGATTGAACGGGGCTGGAAAGCTCTTTAAAACCATAAATGAAACAGCCGACTCATAAAAGGGCGGCTGTTTTTTTGTTTAATCACATCCACCACCGCCGCTGTCACCTGAAACACTCCCACAGGAGGCATCAGAAGCGTGATGGGTATACGAATCAGTATAAGTGCTTGTCGTTGAGCTATGATGTGCAGAACGCTTAGCAGATACACGTTTATCCTTTGGTGTGAACAAGCTGGCAACGATGGCTCCTAAAGAAGCTAATATGATAATGACTACAAACATAAAAGTACCCATAATGCATCCCTCCTCTAGTTTCATATTCATACGAATGAGCCATATCAAGGTTCCCGATTTGAAAGAAATACTGGGCAAAGAGTTCTATTTTCGTTTATGATGATAGGCAAAAGTAAATGCCAAGGGAGGAGAGCCCATGCTATCTCTACGTCAGGAGGAGCTTTTGAAACGATTGATGCAAGCGGAGCAGGAACTGACAAGTGAAGAAATTGCCCGTGTGATCGGAGTCACATCACGAACTATTCGAACAGATATGAAAGCGCTTAAAGAGATCTTAGAAGAACATGGTGCCGCACTGCATATTAAACGCGGGGCAGGGTATACATTGAGCGTTGAAGATTATGGAGCATTTCGTACATTTTTGAAAACCTCACTGAGAGAAAGGAATGAGAAAAAGGAACCGTTCATTCCCAATCAGCCTGAGGACCGTGTGGCTTATCTATTGAAAAGGCTGCTTCTGTCAGAAGACTATATCAAATTAGAGGGATTGGCAGAGGAATTATTTGTGAGTGAATCTACAGTGAAAAATGATTTGAAAGCTGTCAGGCACTTGTTTTCATTGCATGGACTTTCTATATCGCACCGGCCTAAATATGGAATGCGTCTGACAGGCGATGAAATGAAATTAAGATATTGTATGGCAGAGCATGTGTTTCAGCAGGAGCACGCGAACGCTGCACTGTTACCTGAAGAAACTTATCAATTGATTCAGGACATCGTGCGTTCACGTACAAAAGCCACCGGACTTCATCTATCAGAAATCGGTTTAAGTAATTTAGTAACCCACATTGCTATCGCATGCAAACGAATTGAAGAAAAAAAGCTGGTCAAGATGCCAGAAGCGGAATTGAGAGAAATTCAAGTGCAGCCAGTTTTCCAGGTAGCTCAACAAATGGCTGAAGATATTCGCTGCGTATTATCGATTGATTTTCCGCTATCAGAAATGGCGTACATCGCGATTCACTTAATGGGGGCAAAGATGATGGCATATGGAGAGGCAGGCCATACGCTATTTCATTTGCTGGACGAAGATCATTTTCGTTTCACTCACCAATTGCTTGCTTATGTAGAGGAGCACATGTCACTTGATATTCAGTTTGATAAGGAGCTGATCGTTGGTTTAAGTCTTCATTTGCGTTCAGCCATTCATCGTTTTAGATACGATATGAACATCCGAAATCCTTATTTACCAGACATTAAAAGGTATTATCCCATTGCGTTTGAGGCGGGTGTTTATATGGGCAGATGGCTGAAGGAAAAAGAGGGTGTTGAGATTCCTGAGGATGAAATCGGATATTTGGCACTTCATATTGGGGCTGCAATCGAGCGGACAAAATCACAGCATGTGAGAAAGACATGTCTTATTGTGTGTGCGACGGGTGTCGCCAGCAGCCAGCTTCTTCTTCATAAACTCACGGCAGCTTTTAGCGGAAGGCTGGAGATCGCTGGAACTGCAAGTGTCGGGGAACTTCCTTCGTATGATTTAAGAAGCATTGATTTTATTATTAGTACCATTCCGCTTCAGAATACATTGCCGGTGCCAGTAATTGATGTACATACGATTCTAAGTGACGATGATATTGTACGGCTGAAACGATTTGTGAAGAATTCACAGGATACAGGAGTTTTGCGGTATGTGAGTCCGGCGCTGACATTTTTTCAGCAAGATCTCCAATCAAGGGAAGAGGTTCTTCAATTTTTTGTGAACGTTCTAAAGGAGCAGCATCGAATCCCAGACGAGTTTGAACAATTATTGCTAGAAAGAGAGCAAGTGTCACCCACATCTTTCGGTCATTTGGTTGCGATTCCTCATCCAATTAAGCCGGCAACAGATGACACATTTTGTGCGATCTGTACGTTGAAAAAGCCGGTGCTGTGGGGAGAAGATCGAGTACAAGTCGTATGCTTGTTAAGCATCCAGAAGACGTATCAAAAAGAATTACAGTCGCTTTATCAATTTCTTGTGAGGCTGACAGAACGGAAGGAAGTGGTGGAACAGCTCATCAAAGCCGCTTCATTTGAAGAACTGACAGCTGCGCTTCAAGTATTGGAGCATCCAAATGAAAAAACGCGGCACCCATTTCCGCATCTGTGAGGAAAAAGATTAGATGTTAATGAAAGCGCTTTTAAAATAACATCAAAAAGGAGGATGATCACGAGTTTTTGCAAAGGGGGAGACGGATCATGAGCTTCAAGGAGAAAGCGGCAGATGTCATGGGGCATGTGGCTTATCGCATCACCAACCAGAAATATATTATGGCGATTAAACAGGCATTTGTCACACTGATGCCGATCATCATTACAGGAGCTTTTGCTGTACTGGTGGCGAATATGATCATGAGCCCGGAAACAGGGCTTGCTCATTTTGAGATATTCAGGTTTTTAGCAGAGCTTCAGCCTATTATGAAGGCAATCAATTATGCCACACTGAACTTTTTAACCATTGGGGCTGTGTTCCTCATTGGGATTGAGCTTGGGAAAATCAACGGTCACAAGTCTCTGTTCCCAGGATTGATGGCATTGATTTCATTTATATCTGTTATTCCAACGACACTTCTTCTTGAAGTCGATGGATCGATGCGTGAGGTTGTTGACGTGTTGGCAAGACAATTTTCTGATCCAAAAAGCTTATTTTTAGGGATGATCATTGCGATCGTATCTGTGGAGATTTTTTGTAAGCTGACCGAGGTGAAATGGCTGCAAATCAAGATGCCGGATTCGGTTCCGTCGAATGTGGCAACGTCTTTTTCGTCACTTTTCCCATCGATCATTACAATTACAATCATTAGCTCATTTGGCTTTGCATTTCACCGGTTGACAGGCATTTATCTGCATGAAGCAGTGTATAACGTGGTGCAGCGTCCGTTAGAAAGTGTTGTACAGGGGCTGCCTGGGATTTTAACGTTGATGTTTGTGGCGCAATTTTTCTGGGTGATCGGCATTCATGGCAACCAGATGATTAAGCCGATCCGGGAGCCGCTCTTATTAGGATCGATTGCAGTGAATATGACAGCATTTCAAGAGGGAAAAGAGATCCCGAATATCATCACGATGCCGTTTTGGGATGTGTATATGAGCATCGGTGGTTCAGGTGTGACCATTGGTCTTTTGATTGCGATTTTTATTGCTGGGAGAAGGGAAGAGATGCGAAGCATTGCCAAGCTCTCATCTGGACCCGGACTGTTCAACATCAATGAACCCGTTATTTTTGGATTACCTGTGATGCTAAACCCTGTGATGGCGATCCCATTTATCGTCACGCCCCTTGTGACAGGTACGATTGGGTATATTGCGACGGCTACAGGATTCGCTGGAAAAGCGGTCGTGATGGTGCCATGGACGACACCGCCGCTTGTAAATGCATGGCTGTCCACCGCTGGCAGTATGGGCGCTGTCATCACACAGCTTATCTGTATTGTGGTTGCTGTTTTCATCTATTTACCGTTTGTTCTCTTGTCTAACCGCAAGCCAGAAGCAGCACCAGATTCAGAATAAACATTCAGACGAAGAAAAGGGAGGCGGCGACATGAACAGAATTGAGATTCCAAGTGATTTTATCCTAGGTGCTGCGGCTTCTGCTTGGCAGACCGAGGGATGGAAGGGAAAGCGGGCGCATCAGGACTCGTACATCGACTTATGGTATAAGGAAGGATATCACGTGTGGCACGAAGGCTATGGTCCTGCTGGTGCGACAAACTTTTACGAGCGCTACCCTGAAGATGTAGCCTTAATGAAAGAGATTGGGCTGACACATTACAGGACATCGATCAATTGGTCGAGGTTTCTCATAGATTACGAGAATGGGATAGTGGATGAGGCCTATGCTCGTTACATTGATGATCTGATCAATGAATTAATCGCAGCAGGTGTAGAGCCGATGTTTTGCTTAGAGCACTATGAACTTCCTGCTGTTTTGCTTGAGAAGTACGGCGGATGGTCATCAAAGCATGTTGTCGAGCTGTTTGTTCTCTATGCAGAAAAGGTGTTTGAACGCTACGGAGACCGAGTCAAGCATTGGTTTAGTTTTAATGAACCGATTGTTGTTCAGACACGTGTTTATCTAGATGCGATACGATATCCGTTTGAGCAAAATACGAAGAAATGGATGCAGTGGAACTATCATAAAGCGCTGGCAACAGCAAAAGTGGTGAAGCTGTTTCAGGAGATGGGTTTGAAGGAATCGGCAGGAGCCAAAATCGGCGTGATTCTCAATCCAGAAGTGACGTATGCAAGATCGTCTGCTCCCCATGACCAAGAAGCGGCACGTATGTATGACTTGTTTTTTAATCGAGTGTTCCTAGATCCTTTCATCAAAGGGGAGTATCCAGAGGAACTGATCGATGTGTTGAAAAAGCATGATATTCTTTTCGATTCCACAGAGGAAGAGCTTCAGATCATCAAGAATCATACGGTGGATGTTGTTGGGCTTAACTTGTACTATCCGCATCGTGTCAAGGCACCGAGTAAGGCTTGGAACGAAGGGACGCCTTTTCATCCATCCTATTATTACGATATGTTTGAGCTTCCAGGGAGAAAAATGAATCCTTTCAGAGGCTGGGAAATCTACCCGAAGATTGTCTATGATATGGGGATGAGAATAAAAGAAGAATACGGAAATATTGAGTGGTTTGTGGCCGAAAATGGCATGGGTGTAGAAAAGGAAGAACGGTTTAAAACTGAAGACGGTATCATTGATGATCAGTATCGCATTTCATTTATCAGCCAGCATTTGAAACGGGCACTTCAAGCGAAAGCAGAAGGATCAAATTGCACAGGCTATATGCTTTGGGCATTTACAGACAATGTATCGCCGATGAATGCCTTTAAAAACCGCTACGGATTAGTCGAAATCCAGCTGGAGAATGAACGAAATCGTCAGCTGAAAGCATCTGCGTATTGGTACCAGACATTAATCAAAACAAGGGAACTGCAGGTTGAAACAGAAGTCATTTATCAATAGGAGTGATGAGAAATGAAACGAATCATTCTCGCTTGTGCAGCAGGAATGTCAACGTCTATTGTGGTGTCCAAAATGAAGGCTGCCGCAGAAGCTAAAGGGCTGGATTACTATATTTATGCTATACCTGAAGGAGCCATTGCAGATGAACTAGAAGAGCATGGAGAGGATGTACAGGCGATTTTACTTGGACCGCAAGTAAGCTTTATGAAAAAAGCAGCTGAAAAAACGGCGGCACCCTATCAAATACCTGTCGATGTCGTCAATGTAAGATTATACGGAACAGCAAACGGAGAAAAAATTCTAGAGCATGCACTGAAACTAGCAAATGAATCTTGAATAATTGGAGGAGAAGCAGATGACGGTATTAGAGGAAATGCAGGGAGCAGCCTTTCAAATCATTGCCCATGCAGGCGAGGCAAGAAGTCATTATGTAGAAGCGATTCGTCTAGCAAGAGCGGATGATTTTGAAAAAGCGCAGCAGTTGATCGAAAAAGGGGAGGAAGCGTTTCGAAGCATCCACAACCTGCATCTGTCGCTGATTCAAAAAGAAGCGGCAGGTGAACAGCTTCCTTTTTCTTTACTGCTCATACACGCAGAAGATCAAATGCTCACAACAGAGACCATTCATCTGCTCGCCATTGAAATGATCGAAATGTGTAAAAAAATGAATACCCTGTCAAAATAGTTGTCAATGAATAACCAATTTCTGTTATAATCATTCGGTAGATAAAGAGAAAGCAGGATTGGTGAATGAAGAAAACATGTATGCTGATGACGATTGGTCTTATGCTGCTGCTCATTTCGGGCTGTATGGGAATGAAGGAGCAGGCGGGAGGAAGCCAGCAAGTCATCAAAGAGGAAAAGGGTCGAATACAAACAAAAGACATTCAGCAGAAAAAAGAAACGGCAGTGATAGAGACAAAAAACTGGATAAAGCAAAAGGAGCCGGTCGAGCTTCCGATTTTGATGTATCATAGTATCTCAAGCGGCAACTCGTTACGTGTGCCAAAGAGCGAATTTGCAGCTCATATGAAATGGCTGAAGGACAACGACTATGTCACACTGTCGCCAGAAGAGGTGTACCGCGTTTTCACAACAAATTCGATGCCAAGTAAGAAGAGTGTCCTCATTACATTTGATGATGGATATACGGATAACTATACAAAGGCATTTCCGATTTTAAAGCAGTATGAAATGAAAGCAACGATTTTCATGATTGAGCAATCCATTGGCCGTCCAAATCACTTAACGGATGAGCAAATGGACGAGATGATGGCACATGGGATATCGATTGAGAGTCATACGATTCATCATTTAGAGCTCAAT
Source organism: Bacillus sp. FSL R5-0512 (assembly GCF_038593295.1). Classification (NCBI taxonomy): domain Bacteria; kingdom Bacillati; phylum Bacillota; class Bacilli; order Caryophanales; family Bacillaceae; genus Bacillus; species Bacillus sp. FSL R5-0512. The sequence goes on along the minus strand of NZ_CP151982.1, from coordinate 3,468,624 downwards.
CGATTATCAAAGCAGCAGCAGGAAGAGGAGTTAAAAGGATCAAAGACATTCTTCGATCAGCGATTTTCTCAGCGTACGAGAATGGTCAGCTATCCTGTCGGGCGCTATAATGAAGAGACGTTGAAGCTGGCGAAGGAAGCCGGATATCAAATGGCTGTCACCACTGAACCAGGACATGCGAAGAAGGAACAAGGCATGATGTCATTGCACCGCGTCCGTATTTCACCGGGACTTTCACCAGAAAGCTTTGGCAGGCTGGTAGAAGGGAAGTAACGATCAATGTTTCACATGAAACATTTTTCGACAAGTTTCACCAAAATGAATCACCGCCCATACACCTTGACATGATATGTCTTGGTTTCAACTGTTATTACAAGACACTTAGATAGACAGAACTTTCATTATCAGGGGAGTTCTGTTTTTTAAATTGTCATTCAAACCCTACATCGTAAGAAACACCTCAATGAAAAACTCAAAGATCAAGCCCGCCAATGAAGTAACAAGTAAATTTTCTCAGCATCGCAAAAACTTAAGACACACTATATAGAAAAACCAATTGAGAAAAGAAAGGGAGAGGAAATATGTCAAACTTTTTTGGAATCGACCATGTTCAACTAGCTGCCCCAAAAGGAAGTGAAGAGAAAGCTCGTTTGTTTTTTGGTGAAATTTTAGGGATGAAAGAAATACCTAAGCCTAGTAATTTAGCTAAACGCGGAGGTGTCTGGTTCCAATGCGGTCATCATCAGCTTCACATTGGCATTCAGGAACATTTTCAAGCTGCAAAGAAAGCTCATCCGGCTTTTCTTGTAAGGAGTCTATCGGAATTAAAAGAGGCATTATTGAAGTATCATATTCGTATAAGTGAAGATGAGCCATTGGAGGGAGCCAATCGGTTTTATGTAGAAGATCCTTTTGGGAATCGAATTGAGTTTTTAGAGAGAAGAGACTAGAAGACAAAAAGAAGGCTGTCGAGATTTTCTCGACAGCCTGTTTGTTATTGATAAACGGGATAGCCCGTCATTTTGATATCTTTTCCGAGTGGTTCCACGGTGAGTTGATCCAGTTCAATGGCATCACTCATGAGGCGTATGCCTTCGCCTCCGAAAAAGGAAGGGGAAAGTCGTCCTCCAATGAGCTTAGGCGCCATATAGATGACGAGTTTATCTACAAGCTGCTGCTCTAAGAATGAGGCGTTAATCTGGCCGCCGCCTTCAATCATGAGAGAGGAGATATTTTTTTCTCCCAGCACTTGAAGCACTTCTTTCAGGGGCACCCGCGTGTCGCTGTCTGTCATGAAGACACGGACGCCAGCTTCTTCTAAAGCCGCTCGTTTTTCCTTATCGGCTTGCTTTGTTGTAAAGATCCATGTAGGTGCCATCTGATCCGTGACGATCTTTGCTGTCAGTGGTGTTGACAGCTTAGAGTCTAAGACAATTCGAATCGGATTATTCCCATTTGGAATCCGCGCAGTTAATGAAGGATCATCGTGAATGACGGTTTGAGCACCGACCAAAATCGCATCATTGATACTGCGGATATGGTGAGCGTCATAACGGGATGTCTCAGATGTAATCCACTTGCTGTCAGACGTGGCAGAGGCGATTTTTCCATCTAAGGTAATGCCTGCTTTGAGCGTCACAAAAGGTGTTTTTTTTGTAATAAAGTGATTAAATACTTCATTCATCAGAATGGATTCTTGTTCAAGTACGCCCGTGATGACTTGAATGCCTGCGTCTTGTAAAATGGCAATCCCGCGGCCAGCGACAAGCGGATTCGGATCAAGTGCTGCCACGACAACAGTTTCGACGCCGGCTTTTACAAGTGCTTCCGCGCAAGGGCCTGTGCGTCCATGGTGGGAACAAGGCTCGAGGGTCACATAAATAGTGGCTCCTTTTGCTTTGTCTCCGGCCATGTTGAGTGCATGAATTTCAGCATGTGGTTCACCGGCTTTCATATGAGCACCGACTCCAACAATTTCATTCTCTCGCACAATCACAGCCCCGACGAGCGGGTTCGGAGATGTCTGACCTTTCATTGCCCGTGCATTATCAAGGGCTAGCTTCATATATCGCTCATGATGTGGCAATCGTACGCACCTCTTGCTCCGCCTTCATGTGACCTGAGCGGTTGATTTTTGTCTGCAAGTATTTTTCGTTAAATTCAGAGACATCTCCCCAAAGCGGAATGCGTCCAGAAAGAGATAAGCCTGCATGGCTGATCGCATCTGTCTTTTTCGGATTATTGGTAATGAGTCTGACTGGCTTTGTACGAAGTGTTTGAAGAACGGCAATGGCTTCTTCATATTGACGTGTGTCATCTTCAAAACCAAGTGCTTCGTTCGCTTCTACTGTATCGTAGCCGTTTTCTTGAAGAATATAAGCCATGGCTTTACTGAAAAGACCAATGCCGCGGCCTTCATGATTGGCTAAGTAAAACAGGGCTCCTGCCCCATTGTCCTCGATCATTCGCATAGACTGCTTCAATTGGAATCCGCAGTCGCAGCGCTTGCTTCCGAAAATATCGCCAGTGTGGCAAATGGAATGCATGCGGATAAGGGCTTCGTCAGCTTGCTCAAAATCCCCGTATACTAGAACGCTTGACTGCTGATGATCAGCAAGCTGGCGGGACGAGAGGCTTTCAATTAAAGCTTCATCTGACAATGGCTCTTTTCCATCGTCTTTTAACCATGAATACCAGTTGAACATGACGGTTCTGCCGTCTAAATTCACTGGCAGTTTAATGGGTCCAGTGATATATATATACCCGTCTTCTTGCTGAACTCGTTTGATTTTATCTTTTAATATGGCTGTTTTAAGCTCTGTGTGTTTGTCCATATTCTGCACCTTCTTTTTAGTCTGTTTCTTCAATCTGTAAACGAACGAGAACGCCAAATGGATCAACAAATTCGCTGCTTTTTCCTGTCGTGTTGACTTGAGTGCCTGCTTTTGTCAGGCGTTCGATGACGGATTGTCTGTCTGCTTCTTCTGGGAAAACCAGTGTATAGCTTCTAATTCCTGAAAAACGTGGATCAATGGCTCCTTTTCGTCCGCGTCCCCATGCATTAAATGCAAGGTGGTGGTGGTACACACCAGCAGCGATAAATAGGCTTGCTGGTGGAGCCATTCGGATATGAAAACCGAGCGTATGGACATAAAAGGAATCTGCTTCTTCTGGGTTGAGATGGAAATGCAAGTGTCCCATCACTGTACCCGCAGGGAGTCCTTCCCATGTGGTATCAGCGGCTTCCTGAAGGAGACCATCTCCATCAAGCGGTGCATTTCCGCCACCTTTCAGTTCTCCATGCTCACCTACCCAAATGTCCTCAGGACGGTCAGCATAAATTTCTACGCCAATGCCGTCAGGATCACTTAAATAAATGGCTTCACTGAAAAAGTGATCGCTTGCTCCAATTAAAGGATAGCCTTTTTTGATCACATGTGCCAGCCATGTGCCCAGGTTTTTTCTGGTAGGTAATAAAACCGCAAAGTGATAAAGTCCTGGCTCATGATCAGGCTTCTCTTTGAGCTGTGCATCTTCTTTTAACAAAAGAATCGGTTCCTTTGCATTGCTGCCAAGTGTCACCGTGGAATCTGTTTTTTCTAATATAGTAAATCCTAAAATGTCTGTATAAAAAGGTAAAGAACGATCAAAGCTGGACACATGTAATTCTGTCACACCCAACCTTAGCTGCTCAATTGTCTTCAAGCTCGGTCATCTCCTTCATGATATATGCATCGGCATGTTCAAATGTTTTTGAAAATCTATAAAAAATGAATACCTTGTTACTTTTAGTAACTAAACTATATAATAGTTAGTGACTTATTTCAAGTAATTAATTGTGTTATAATGAAAAAAAGAGAAAAAAGCAGGAGGGAGTAAGATATGGCTCAAGTAGATGGCTGCCCAATTACAGATGCCATGGAGATTCTAGGCAAGAAGTGGGTCATTCTCATCATCAATCAGCTTCTGACAGGGCCTAAGCGTTTTTGTCAGCTTGAAAATGAAATGAACATCAGCGGAAGATTACTATCAGAAAGGCTGAAGGATTTAGAAGCTGAGGGACTTGTTGAGAAAAAAGTATATCCCGACATTCCAGTGCGGATAGAATACGAATTAACAGTGCAAGGGAAGAAAATTGAACCGATTATTCGTGAAATGTATGCTTGGTCTTTAGATCGTAAAAACAGCAAAATAGAGGAACATGTTCCTTCTTAATCGATTTCGATCAGTGTGTCTGATCGAAATTTTTTTGTGTGATTTTCCAGAAAACTAAGACAATAGTATGAAAAATGATATTGACAATTATTTCACCCATTATATAATATCAAGGAGAAGAGGGTTCTTTTCCCTGTAATGGAATGGAGGTTATGCCATGGTATTATGAATGGGACAGATTGCCTAAAACTCTTATCCATCCATCATTTAGAAGCAGACATCTTTGACTTTAGGAAGCAAAGATTTATTTTTTCAACTCAATTGATAATGATTATCATAATCATCTATAAGTGTGTTCCAGCACTTATGAAGGTTATTTTTTTTATTGTCTATTGAGAATAATTATCAATATCATTTAGGAGGGCTCACATGAAAGTCATTCGTTCAACGTCACCCGTATTATTATTCCTTAGTTTTGTTCTATTATTTGCTCTAGCTCCTGTTAGCTCAGCCTCAGCAGCTGGCTTAGCAGATGGTCAATATTCAGCGCAATATGTGGTATGGAAAGCTGATAGCGATTCGACTTCAACAGCGAATACGTATTTCGAAAAACCAGCCAAGCTTGTCGTAAAGGATGGAAAAATCAAAGCGCAAGTCACGTTAACGAATAGCTCTTGGATCACAAGCTTTAAAACGCTCGATCAAGGTGTCTATAAAGATGCGAAGGTGATCAGTACAAATACAGCTGCTAATAAGAGAACAGTAGAATTCAATGTGAACAGCCTGACTGAGGCCGTACCAGCAAAAGTGAGTGTGACTGTACCGGCTATCGGATATACAGGAAATTACGACATTCGCCTCAAGTTTGATGCGGCATCTGTTCAATAGAAAGGGAGGAAATTCGCTTGATGAAAAAAAGAATGAGGCTGTCAGTCTTCATGGCGGTTTTTTTACTGGCACTTATGCTGCCTTTTTCAAACGCACAGGCTGCCGCATTAAAGGATGGTACATACTCCGTCAATTATACAGTGCTGAAAGCTGAAGGAAATGCGGTCTCAATGGCAAATGATTACTGGCTGAAGCCAGCAAAAGTGATAGCGAAAAATGGGAACCTGACAGTGCAAATGACGATTAAAAATAGCAGCTGGGTAACGGAATTTAAAGTACCGGGAAATGGCGGCTATGTCGATACAACCGTTCTCTCAACAAATAAAAAAGCCAATACAAGGCTCGTTCAGTTCCAAGCTCAAAGCTTGTCTAAACCAATCAAGTCAAAAATTCATGTCACTGTGAAATCTGCTGATTATGATCATGATTACACCATTCAGCTGAAATTTGATGAGAGCAGCATCAAGTCACTTTCGTCTAACAATGCAAATCAATCAGCAGGTGCAGCAGAAAGTCAGCAGCCATCAAAAGAATCAACGAACAAAGCTGATTCATCCACAACGAAACAAGAAGAAAATCCTCAAACTGGTGATACAAGCCAGACAGGGTGGCTCCTTGTGCTTGTCTTATGTTCAGGCGGGTTTTTAGCAAGAAAGTGGATCATCAAGCATTAACGGAAGGAAGTGTCACCATTTGAAACGTCTTTTTCATCTAAAGGCAGCCATTCTGCTCGTTTTATTCAGTTTGTTGACTGCGTTTCAGATTCCTCAAGGAACAGCTCAAGCGGCATCATTCGTTGATGGTGAATACACAGTTGGATTCACCGTTTTAAAAAATGGCAGCACAGAAGCGTCCATGATGGATACTTATACAGAAAAGCCAGCTAAGCTGATTGTGGAAAATGGCAAGAAAACAGCCTATGTCACACTGAAGCAAAGCAAAGAAATAACAGATTTCAAGGTCGAACAAAATGGTGCTCTCGTTACCACTGAAACGGTCAGTGAGGACGAAACAGCCAATACACGTGTGATCAAATTTAATGTCGACGACTTATCAGCGAAATTAAACGGCTGGGTGAAAATTTACTGGGATTTAGGCGGCTTTATTTATGACGAAGCATATGACGTACAGCTTGCATTCGATCAAAGCAGCCTCACACTCGTTACGCCTGCAAAACCAGATGATAACGAAACAAAACCGGATGACCAAAACGGTACAAAGCCAGACGATAACGAGACAAAACCGGATGACCAAAACGGTACAAAGCCAGACGATAACGAAACAAAACCGGATGACCAAAATGGTACAAAGCCAGACGATCAACCGACAACACCGGGCAATAATAATGGCACAAAACCAGATGATTCCGCGCAAAATCAATTAAAAGATGGCGTATATCGTATCAATTACAGTGTGCTAAAAGGGGATACGGATGAGTCATCTCGAATGAGTGATTACTTCTCACATCCTGCATCCTTAACTGTCAAAAATGGAAAGCAAACCATTTCCTTTACGGTGAAGGACCATAAGTCTGTCGCTTCTTTGAAAACAGAGAAAGACGGTTCTTATCAAGAAGCCAAAACAGTCAGCAAGGATGAAGCAAAGAACACAAGAGTGGTTTCATTTGATGTAGGTGATTTGAAAAACGAGATCAAAGGAAAAGTACACATTGTAGTAGCAGCCGCTAACTATGACCAAACCTACGATATTCGTTTTCAATTTGATTCAAAGAGTATCGCTCCAGTGAAGGACGGGCAGGTGGTAGAGGAAGAAACACCAGCTGCACCAGAAACACCAAAACCAAACACACCAACAACAGAAACAAATAACGGCGAAGCAAATCAAGAGACGGCTCAGCTAAAAGATGGTGTATACAAGCTTCCTTTCTCAATGAAGAAAGCAGACAAGGATGAGCTTTCTCGTATGAACGATTACGTTGTGAGTCCTGCGACACTGGTTGTAAAAAATGGCCGCCATTTCGTTTCATATACAGTGAAGAACAGCTCAGCGATCACGTCATTCCAAGTAGGAACAGGCGGAAAGTTTGAGGAGACACTTGTCGCGAAGACAGATCAAAAAGCAGATACACGCGTCGTTCAATATGAAGCAAAAAGTTTAAGTGGAGCTCAGGCTGCACGCGTAAAAATTGATATTCCAGCTGCGAACTACCATGAGCAGTACGATGTCAAACTCGTCTATGACACAAAAGGAATCGCTCTCGGTGAGGGAAGCGGAATTTCAACGGTCATTGGAGACGATGAGAGTATCGGCTTTATCAAAAATCCAAATGATCACGATTCTCAAACGAATCAACTTGAGAATGCAGTACCTGAGGAAACGGGTGCGGAGCAGATGACATTTACGCCATCAGATGATCAAACCAAATCTGAGTCTGGACAGCTGAATCCGAAAACGGGAGATACCTCTCTTCTTTGGGTATATATTCTTTTATTCGGCGGTTCGTTATTCGTACTCGTCAGAAAATATCAAACACGGACAAGATAGACTGTTTATTTTATGTGAGATGCGCCATTTATGCTGGCGCATCCACTCTCTTTTTTCGAAAGGAGGCTTCTATTTTTGAAGCATCGAATATTATGTACCTTGATCGCTGCCTTCAGTGTGTGCATGATCTTATCGGGCTGCTCACAGTCAGCTGAAAGCTCAGCAAAAGGCAAAAAAAGCGCTGAATCAAGTGAACGCATTGTAGCAACGACTGTAGCTGCTGCGGAGATCATGGATGCTTTAGAGGTGGATCTTGTCGGGGTGCCAACAAGTCAAAAATCCTTGCCAGCTCGTTACAAAGGACTGCCGGAAGTCGGCAACCCAATGAGCCCGGACATGGAAATCATCCAATCACTTCAACCGACAGATGTCCTGTCTGTCACAACCCTTCAATATGATTTAGAGACACCCTTTCAGCAAGCAGGTGTCCCTGCCATATACCTAAATCTCGAGAGCATGGCTGACATGGAGAAGGCCATCACGAAGCTTGGAGATCAGTATGACAGAAAGAAGCAGGCTGAACGCATTGTGTCTGAGTTTGAGCAAAAAAAGAAAGACATTCAAGAGAGGACGAAAGGAAAACGCAAGCCGTCCGTTCTGGTTTTGCTTGGTGTGCCAGGCAGTTATTTGGTGGCGACAGAGAATTCATATATTGGTGATCTTGTGCGTATCGCAGGAGGAAAGAATATTGTCAAAGGCGAGAAAATGGAGTATTTGGCATCCAATACGGAGTACTTACAAAAAGCCAATCCAGATATCATTCTCCGGGCCGCACATGGGATGCCAGACGAAGTCGTTCAAATGTTTGATGAAGAATTCAAAACAAATGACATCTGGAAACATTTCAATGCGGTCAAACAAGACCGGGTGTATGATCTCGAAGAAAGCTTATTCGGGACAACAGGCAATTTAAAGGCAGCAGAAGCATTAGATGAATTGACTCGTATGTTGTATCCGTCATAAGCGGCGAATCTTAATGATAAAAGGACGTTCAAGATGAAAAAAACAGGGATTTTATTTCTGATAGTCAGTCTCTTACTGGTCTGCGTATTTATTTATTCAGCCATTACTGGGAGCATTCATGTCACCCCATTTGAATTATTAGAAGGGCTCATCACCGGTCAACATGCACAGGTAGAAATCATTAAAGATTTGAGAATTCCCCGCATGCTTATCGCGATGTTTACAGGGGCCGCCTTATCTGTCTCCGGTGTACTGCTGCAGTCGGTCATGAGGAATCCGTTAGCTGATGCCGGCGTCATTGGCATTTCATCAGGAGCCAGCTTCTTTTCATTAATGGCGATTACAGCGCTTCCTCAATTTTATTTCTACTCTCCTTTATTTTCGGTTTTAGGCGGGGCTATTGCGTGTTTCCTCGTGTACGTTCTGTCTTGGAAGGGTGGTTTAAGCCCGATCCGCATGATCTTGGTTGGGATCGCCATCAATGCCATGTTTACTGGGATGGCTGAAGCATTTGTGACCATTTGCAGCTATTTCAATATCACAATTAATCAGTCAGGGCAGTCGAATCTCACGATGAAAACGTGGGGAGATGTCCGTTTAATCGGTGTCTATGGTGTCGCCGGCCTTGTCGTTGCACTCTTCTTCAGCAGATGGTGCAACCTCCTGGCTCTTCAGGACAAGACAGCGAAAAATTTAGGATTGCGTGTGACCAGAATGCGCCTTTTGATTTCCATCACAGCCGTTTTACTTGCGGCGGTGACAGCTGCAGTAGCGGGCGTGATAGCCTTTGTCGGCTTGCTCATTCCGCATATTTCAAGAAGACTCGTCGGCTCGGATCACCGGGTACTGATTCCATTTTCTGCGTTAAGCGGGGCTTTGCTTATTTTAACGGCTGATACGCTCGGCAGGACGCTTGTGGCGCCAAATGAGATTCCTGCTTCTACGATCATGGCCGTGATAGGCGGGCCGTTTCTGATCTTTTTATTAAGAAGGGGGGACCGTCTCCATGGACATTCGTGAGGTGTCATTCTCATATGATCAGCAGAAGGACATTGTTCAATCGGTCACAACACAGATTGAAAAGGGGAAAATCACAACCATTATCGGTCCAAATGGCTCGGGAAAATCCACACTGCTTTCCTTAATGGCGAATAATCATTGTCCAAATAAAGGGCAAATTCACTTAGACGGGCAAACGCTGCATACGTTCAAGCCAAAGGAGCTGGCAAAAAAGCTCGCTGTCGTCCATCAGCAAAATGAAGCGCCGCTTGATTTAACGATCGAACGGGTCGTGGCATTCGGCAGAACGCCGTACCAGACGATGCGCGGAGGAGACAAGGAAGAGGATGAGAGAGCCATAGAGTGGGCGCTGTCCAGTACAAAGCTAACTGACAAACGAAAGGTGCCGCTCGCCTCTCTGTCAGGTGGAGAGCGGCAGCGTGTATGGATTGCGATGGCGCTTGCGCAAAAAACACCAATCCTTTTCTTAGATGAACCGACAACTTATTTGGATATTTACTATCAATTTGACATTCTTGAGCTGATCCGTGAACTGAATGCCGTGCATGGATTAACGATTGTCATGGTCCTGCACGACATGAATCAGGCTGTCCGCTACAGCGATATCATCATAGCGATGAAGGATGGACAGGTTATCAGTGAAGGACAGCCAAACGATGTGTTAACAGAGGAAAACGTGCGTCACATTTATGATGTGTCCGTCACGATTAGACAGGATGCAGAAACAGGGATGTATATTGTGCCTGTTGGTATATAAGCTGTGCAAAAAGCAGGTGAGACAGTGTGAAACGAGGAAAACGGCTCTGGCAGCGGATGCTGACGATTGTTTGTTTAGGCGTGTTTATTTATAGCGGTACAGCCATCGGCTTCGAACTTTTCGGTTATTATCAAAATCGCCAGGTGCTTGCAAAGGCCCAAACGATGTATGGACATCAAGAAGAAATGACTGAAAAACGGGAGCCGGGAAAGATCCGTTCGTCATTTGATGAGCTGCGGAAGGTGAATGAGGACATTGTCGGCTGGATCAATATGAAGGACACGATGATTCAGTATCCGATCGTTCAATCTCGCGATAATGCGTTCTACTTAACTCGCAATTATTTAAAAAACGACACCCGGGCAGGCAGTATCTTTATGGATTATCGTAATGATGTCCTGCATGAAAGCCCAAATACAGTCGTGTACGGCCATCGGATGAGGGATGGATCCATGTTCGCTGGACTCACAAACTATCTAAAAAAAGATTTCTTCCAAGAGCACCGGACATTTCAGTACGATACGCTGTATCAAAGCTATGAAGCGGAGATTTTTGCTGTGTATGAAACGACGGTGGACTTCGACTATATTCAAACCGATTTTCAAGACCTTGGCGAATATGCGCACTACTTGCAAGCTGTGCGGAAGAAATCAATCTATCAAACGAAGACAGACGTGTCCACAGATGACCTCATCTTCACCTTATCGACCTGTGATCATGTGCTTGCACCTAAAAACGGGCGTCTCGTGGTACAGGCAAAGCTAAAGAAAGTTTACTAGAAAAGGAGAGACAGGCGGTTGAAATTTTCACATGTGATCTTGGCGGGACTCGTCTTGATGCTTCTCCTCGGCGGATGCAGTCAGGCAGCACCTGTAGAGAAAGGGAGCGGGCAAGGAGCACTGAAGATAAAGGATTTTACCGGAAGAACGCTGTCGTTTGATGAATCCCCTCAGCGTATCGTCGCTTTGTCGTCTGGGGACATGAGTATTGTGTATGCTTTAGGCGGTGAGGTGGTCGGCCGGCCAACTGCCGAGTTACCAGACAGCTTACAAAAGGCAAAGTCCGTACAAACGATTGGCACAACGCATCAATTTGATGTAGAGCTGATCACAAGCTTAAAGCCTGATGTTGTGCTTGGAAATGAACAATTAAACAGCAAGGACATCTCTACAATAGAAGGAATTGGTTCACAGCTTCTTTTGACAAGCGCCAATTCAGTGAAGGACATCCAGCGTCAAATGACGTTATTTGGGGAGTTACTTGGGAAACAGCAACAGGCTAAGGCACTCAATGATCAAATTGATGAGCGGAAAAAGCAGGTCAAGCAGCCTGAGAAAAAAGTGAAAACACTCGTTGTGTACGGTGCACCCGGCACATATATGGCGGCGCTTCCTCAATCCTTAAGCGGAGATTTACTGCATATCGCAGGGGGTGCAAACATCGCTGAGAATGAACCGGCACTCGAAAAATTCCCTCAATACGCCCAAATCAATGCAGAAAAGGTGATCGAAGCCGATCCTGATCTCATTCTGCTCATGACACACAGCAATCCTGAAGATGTGAAAGCAGGTTTTATGAGTGAAATGAAACAGAATGCAGCATGGCACGATGTATCTGCTGTCAAGAATGGCCGCGTGGAGGTTCTGCCTAGTGATCTATTCGGGACGAATCCAGGCGCAGACGTCATAAAGGCGATTGATGAACTAGAGAAGAGATTGAAGCGATTGTCATCATGAAGATGAATGCAGAGTTAGATTTTCAAAAAAGACAGTCGAGACGAAGATGGCTGATACCGGGACTGCTTCTTTCGCTAGGTGTGGGCATTTGTTTAGGGCTTGCCTTAGGTTCTGTTCAATTATCGCTGCCAGATTTAATCGCTGCTTTGACGGGATCAGGCCAGCCAGTCCATGAAAAAATCGTCATGGATTTACGCCTGCCGCGCGTTCTCATAGGTTTCATCGTCGGGGCCTGTCTCGCAGCATCAGGGGCCATTTTACAAGGAGTCGTCCGAAATCCACTCGCTGACCCCGGCATCATCGGAGTGACCGCCGGCGGCGGATTAGCTGCTGTACTCAGCATGATTGTGTTTCCGCAATTCACATATCTGCTTCCAGCGGCTGCCTTCCTTGGCGCTTTATTAGCGGCACTTGTTGTGTATATGTTGTCGTTTGATCAAGGGGTTTCACCACTGAAATTGATTCTGGCAGGAGTGGCAGTCAATGCCCTGCTTGGTGCAGTCATGAATGGATTTATGGTGCTTTATAGTGAGCGTGTGCAGGCTGTTCTGCCTTTTTTATCAGGAGGATTAAATGGACGGAGCTGGCATCATCTGAGCTTTGTGTCACCTTATGCGATTGCTGGATTGTGTCTTTGTTTTTTTGCGATCAAGCCGGCAAATCTCCTTTTGCTAGGTGATGAGTCAGCGCAGCTGCTAGGACTTAGAGTCGAGCGAACCCGATTTTTCTTAATTGCACTGGCGGCGCTTTTGGCGGGTGCAGCTGTAAGCGTGAGCGGATTAATTGGATTTGTCGGTCTTGTCGTCCCTCATTTTATCCGCCTTTTAATTGGAGATGACTACCGGTACCTGCTGCCGATCTCAATGCTTGGCGGCGGCGTACTTGTGGTCTTTGCTGATACAGCAGCACGGGTATGGTTTACACCGGTTGAACTGCCTGTGGGGATCCTGCTTGCCTGTATCGGTGCACCTTTCTTCCTCTATTTATTAAAAAAGAAAGGGAGGGGTTAAGTTGGATGTGATTGCGATGGATGACGTGAGCCTCAGTCAAGGAGGCTTTCGGCTGTCTTCTATTTCAGCAGCTGTGCCTAAAGGAAGTGTAACAGGCATTATTGGACCGAATGGGTCAGGGAAGTCGACGTTTATTAAAGCGGCCGCACGTCTTACGACGATTGAAAGCGGCATGATTTATATTCACGATATCCCGCAAAAAGAAATGACAGCACAGGAGATTGCACAGGAAATCGCCGTTCTGATGCAGACGAGAACGGCCATCCCATCGATGACAGTACGTGAGCTGGTCGCACTTGGACGCAGTCCGCATCGTTCGATCTGGAAAAAGAGCTCGAAGACAGATCAGGAAGCGGTAGAGTGGGCGCTTGATGTGACAAATAGCCGCGTGAATGAAAACAGGATGCTGCATACATTGTCAGGCGGAGAAAGGCAAAAGGCGTATATTGCAATGGCACTGGCTCAGAAGACAGAGACGATTATTCTGGATGAGCCTACCACTTACTTAGATATTGCGCACCAGCTTGATTTACTAGAGCTGCTCAAACAGCTGAATGAAACACATGGAATCACCATTTTAATGGTACTTCATGACCTGCAGCAGGCAGCAAAATATTGTGACCGCCTGATTGCGATGAAGCGTGGTCAGGTTTACCAAATAGGGACACCAAAGGAAGTATTAACAGAAAACTTTTTCAAAGAGGTATTTGGGATTCAGGCAGAGGTTCACCTAGATGGAGAGCATCCGCTCATTATCCCAATCGCTTCGATCCAACAACAAAAGGGAGATGAACCAAACATGATCATTGTAAACAACCAGGTTAGAGTAGAAAAAGGCAGTGCAGACCACCTTGTTAAGCGTTTTAACAAGCAGGGACAAGTAGAATTCATGGAAGGATTTTTAGGCATGGAAGTCTGGGTCACGCAGCAGACAACTGATTACGATGAGGTGACCATTCATACCCGCTGGAATCGAAAAGAAGACTTTGTGAACTGGACAAAATCTCAGGCATTTGGAGATGCACACGCTCACGGAAAAGCGAAACCTGAAGGCCTATTAAAAAACAAAATTACGTACTATGAAGTCCAAGTGACAAGACCTGCTTTACAGAAAAAAGCCTAAAAAGAAACACAGCGCTGCGGCCCACATGCAGCGCTTTTTTTTGCGATTTTTTATTTTCCGTCACATATTTTTGACAAAGTATACAAACAACTGACACAATACCATCCAATTTTTAGGTAAAATTTACTTTATTTTTGAAGCGTATGGGTGTAAAGTACAGGTATAAATAACTAACCGAATGAAAATCAAGAGTAAAATTTCACCTAGCGAACCATTTCAAATGGACTTTTATTTGTGAAACATTGAACAAATGGTGAATATTTTGTGAAGTGGTGAGCATGAATCGTTCGGCATGTGAAAGTAAGGGAGGATGTAAGGCTGTGAGTGAGCTGTTTTTAGCAAGATTTCAATTTGCTTCAACGACATTATTTCATTTTATTTTTGTTCCTATGTCAATAGGTTTGGTGTTTATCGTCGCATTGATGCAGACCCTTTATGTCGTCAAGAAAAAAGACATCTATAAAAAGATGGCGAAGTTTTGGGGTCACCTGTTCTTACTTAACTTTGCAGTAGGTGTGGTAACAGGGATTCTGCAGGAATTCCAGTTTGGGATGAACTGGTCAGATTATTCAAGGTTTGTCGGTGATGTCTTTGGTGCACCGCTTGCCATTGAAGCACTTTTGGCCTTTTTCCTTGAATCTACATTTATTGGACTTTGGATATTCGGCTGGGATCGTCTGCCGAAGAAGATTCATTTATTGTGCATTTGGCTTGTTTCCCTTGGTACGATCTTTTCGGCATTTTGGATTTTACTCGCTAACTCATTTATGCAGGAGCCAGTTGGATTTGCCATTAAAAATGGCCGTGCAGAAATGAATGATTTTGGCGCTCTTGTGACGAACCCGCAGCTTTGGGTTGAGTTTCCGCACGTTCTATTTGGTGCACTGGCAACAGGAGCTTTCTTTATTGCAGGAGTTAGTGCCTATAAAATGATCAAAAAACAAGAAATCGCCTTTTTCAAAAAATCATTCCAGATTGCGATGGTCCTCGCTTTAATTTCTGGCTTAGGTGTAGCGTTTTCTGGACATGATCAAGCGAAACACTTAATGAAATCACAGCCAATGAAGATGGCAGCAAGTGAAGCCCTTTGGAAGGATAGTGGAGATCCAGCAGCTTGGACACTATTTGCCAACATTGACACAGATAAAAAAGAAAACTCTGCGGAGATCAATATTCCGTTTGCTTTAAGTTATTTGGCGTATCAGAAGTTCAGTGGAGATGTTCCAGGCATGCTGACACTTCAAAAAGAATATGAAGCAAAGTTTGGCCCTGGAGACTACATTCCGCCAGTGAAAACAACATTCTGGAGCTTTAGAATCATGGTCGGTGCTGGAATGCTGATGATTTTTGCTAGTATGATTGGCTTATATTTGAGCTTTAGAAAGAAACTAGAAACGAACAAATGGTTTTTACGCTTCATGGTAGGGATGATCGCGTTTCCGTTTATTGCGAACTCAGCCGGCTGGATCATGACTGAAATTGGGCGTCAGCCGTGGACCGTCTTTGGTATGATGACGACGGCGCAATCGATTTCACCGAACGTATCGTATGGCATGCTGTTATTCTCAGTCATTAGCTTTACGGCGATGTATCTGATTCTTGCCATTTTGCTTGCCTACTTATTCATTCGAGAAATTAAAAAAGGTGCACATTCTGAAGAGGATACAGATCAAAAGGATGAAACGGACCTGTCTACAGATCCATTTGATGGAGGCGCATATCATGGCATATCTTAACGAGATTTGGTTTATTCTTGTCGCAGTATTGTTTGTTGGATTTTTCTTCTTAGAAGGATTTGATTTTGGTGTCGGGATGTCCATGCAGCTGCTTGGAAAGGACGCGCACGAGCGCCGCATTTTAATCAATACGATTGGTCCTTTCTGGGATGCGAATGAGGTCTGGCTGATTACAGCTGGCGGTGCTATTTTCGCTGCATTTCCTCACTGGTATGCCACGATGTTCAGCGGATACTATATTCCGTTTGCGGTTCTCCTCTTAGCGCTCATTGGGCGCGGAGTCGCCTTTGAATTCCGAGGGAAGGTTGAGAAAGCCTCTTGGATTAAGGCGTGGGACTGGGTGATCTTCTTTGGCAGTCTGCTTCCGCCGTTTTTGCTCGGTGTGTTATTCACGAGTATTTTACGCGGGATGCCAATTGATCAAGACATGAACATGTACGCTGGATTTACGGACTTTGTGAATCTTTACTCAGTGATCGGCGGGTTAGCTGTGACGGTTCTTTGCCTGCTGCATGGCTTGATTTTTGTCACACTTCGTACAGAGGGTGACTTAAGAGATCGTGCAAGAAAACTGGGCCAGCGTGTCCTGCTCATTGCCCTCCCTGTTCTTGTTATATTTGTCGGTGTGTCCATCATTGAAACAGATATTTATACTGTACGCCCGATCATCACCATTCCATTAACTGTGCTGATTGTGGTTTGTTATGTAGCTGCCCTTGTTTTGATGAGAAAAGAACGTGATGGCTGGACATTCTTATTCACAGGCGCAGGCATCATGGTGACGGTGTCCATGCTGTTCACTGCATTGTTCCCGCGCGTCATGATTAGTTCAATCAGTCATTCATTTGATCTCACAATTCAAAACGCTGCATCTGGATCTTATTCACTGACGGTCATGACGATTGTTGCTGTTTCTTTGCTGCCCTTTGTGCTTGGGTATCAAATTTGGAGCTATTACGTCTTCCGTAAACGTGTAAGCGGTAAGGAGCCAATGACCTACTAATGGATAAACGTTTGCTTCAATTAAAAGGAATGAGAGGGCTTCTTGCCCTCTTAGGTATTGTGTCACTCATCCAAGGAGCAAGTATTATTTTCCAAGCACAGTGGCTGGCACATGCCATTACAACGCTGTTTGACGGGAAAAGCCTCTCGCAGGCAACGCCTTATGTCATGCTGTTTCTTGCTGCCTTTGTTGTGCGGCACGGTCTCACCTTGATTCGGGAGAAGGTCATGTTTACCTACTCTTCCCGAATTGGAGCAGACGTCAGAAAGCAGCTGTTAGACCAACTCTTTCGATTAGGGCCTGCCTTCGCAAAGAAAAAAGGGACAGGAAAGCTTGTCACATTAGCAATGGAAGGAATTGCTCAATACCGTCAGTATTTACAGCTGTTTTTGCCGAAAATGGTGAACATGGCAGTGATTCCGGCGATGGTCCTTATCTATGTGTGGACATTAGATGAAACATCAGCCGTCATTTTAATTGTGACGCTGCCAATTTTAATTATTTTTATGATTTTGCTAGGCCTTGTTGCTCAGCGTAAAGCGGCCAAACAATGGAGATCGTATGAGAAATTATCCAATCATTTTACTGACTCTCTCCGGGGCCTTGAGACGCTGCGTTACTTAGGTATCAGCAAAAAACACTCCCGTCATATTGCGGAGGTGTCAAAGCGATATCGAAAAGCGACCATGAGTACACTGAAGGTCGCCTTTCTGTCATCGTTTGCCCTCGATTTCTTTTCCATGCTATCAATTGCAACCGTCGCTGTTTTTCTTGGCTTACGTTTAATTGAAGGAGAGCTTCTGTTATTGCCGGCTTTGACGGCGCTTATGCTGGCGCCGGAGTATTTTCTGCCGGTACGTGAAGTGGGGAATGATTATCATGCGACGTTAAATGGAAAAGAAGCGAATGAAGCCATGCAGGTCATTTTAGAAGAAAAAGGCTTCCGCGCCCAGGAGACAAAATCTGTGCAGCTGAATAAGTGGGATGAACAATCCGTGCTCACGCTGCAGGATGTTTGTGTTCAGCATGACGAACATGCCCCTTATTCCATTCAGGATGTAGATCTCACTGTCAAAGGGAAGAAAAAAATCGGCATCATTGGTGCCAGTGGTTCAGGGAAATCGACGTTAACCGATGTCCTCGGCGGTTTTGTTGAGCCGTCTTCGGGTCAAATCACGCTAAACGGTCAACCGCTCGGTCATTTACAGATGAAGGAATGGCAAAAGGAAGTTGTCTATATGCCGCAGCACCCCTATTTATTTCACATGACATTAAGAGAAAACATTCGTTTTTATGAACCAAATGCAACAGAGGAAGAAGTGGAAAGAGCGGTGCATGAAGCTGGCTTATCTCAGCTGGTTACACAGCTGCCAAATGGGCTGGACGAAGTCATTGGAGAACAGGGAAGAGAGCTAAGCGGAGGACAGGCGCAAAGAATTGCGCTTGCTCGAACTGTGCTGGGCCAGCGGTCCATTATGCTGTTAGATGAACCAACGGCGCATCTCGATATTGAAACAGAGTATGAACTGAAGAAAACAATGCTTCCACTGTTTGAACATAGACTTGTGTTCTTAGCGACACACAGACTCCATTGGATGCCGGACATGGATGAAATCATTGTCATGGATCAAGGAACCGTCGCAGAAATGGGGACACATGAATCATTAATGCAAAGAAAAGGCGTGTATTATCAATTGGTACAGGAGCAAATGGGGGCGGTCACACATGGTCAGTAAAGGCTGGTTTATACCTTATATCAAGGAGAATCAAAAGCTGTTTGCCTTGGTTTTATTTTTAGGAGCCATTGCGGTATTCTCTGCTTCTATGCTAATGTACACATCGGGATTTCTCATTTCAAAAGCTGCGACAAGACCTGAGAATATACTCATGGTCTACGTTCCAATTGTGGCGGTACGTACCTTTGGTATTTCGCGCTCTGCTGCCCGTTATGCAGAAAGGCTGGCAAGTCATCAGCTCATTTTGACAATGATTGAAAAAATGCGTGTACGCCTCTATGACATGGCTGAACGAAGTGCCAAACAGACAAAGCTTGGGACAGGTGAAATGCTTGGACTCTTGTCAGATGATGTGGAGAGATTGCAGGATGCCTATTTAAAAACCATCTTTCCATCCATCGGTGCACTGCTTTTATATGCCGCATCCATTGGAGCACTTGGCCTTTTCTCATGGCCTTTTGCTGGACTGATGCTGCTTTATATGGCACTTCTCGTATTCGTTTTCCCATACGTCACAGTGCTTGTGAACCGGGCAAGACAAATTCAAATGAAAAAAGGCAGAAATGAACTGTACAGCCATTTAACAGATGCAGTCATGGGCGTTAGTGACTGGCTGTTCAGCGGCAGGCAGAAAGATTTTGTGGATGGATATGAACAAAAAGAAGCGCAGCTGTTAGCGCTTGAAGCAGCGAAACACCGATTTATCCGCGTGCGTCAATTTTTGGCACAGCTCTTGATTGGAGGAGCTGTCGTGCTTGTTGTTTATTGGAGCGGCTCCGTCGTTCAGTCAGGATCCATGTCACACACACTGATTGCAGCCTTTGTACTTGTGCTGTTTCCGTTAACAGAGGCTTTTCTTCCGCTGTCAGATGCGGCAGGTGATATTCCCGTCTACCAGCATGCTGTCAGCAGATTACATCATTATGAAAAGCAGTCATATGAAGGAGAAACTGAAAGCGAGGCAGTGAATCAGTCAACCATTTCTCAAGATGAAGCTGTCTGTTTTGATCAAGTGTCCTTTCGGTATGACACGCATCAATATGTCCTTCAAGACCTGTCATTTTCTCTGAAGCAAGGGGAATCACTCGCGCTTTTAGGAAAAAGCGGTGCAGGAAAATCGACCATTTTGAAATTGTTAGAAGGGGCAGTTGTTCCAAATCAAGGGGCTGTCAGCATTCAAGGAAAACCGGTTCAAAGCATTCAAGAGAAGGTGTCTGCCTATGTATCTGTGCTGAATCAACAGCCATATTTATTCGATACGTCTGTTTTAAACAATATTCGTTTAGGATCTCCAGAGGCAACAGAAGAGCAGGTACAAGAAGCAGCTAGACAAGTGCAGCTGCATGATGACATCGAGTCTTTGCCAGAAGGTTATCACACAGGTGTTCAGGAGACAGGGGTTCGATTTTCAGGTGGAGAAAGACAGCGTATGGCGTTAGCTCGAATTTTGCTTCAGGACACGCCGGTTGTTGTATTAGATGAACCCACCGTCGGGCTTGATCCACGGACAGAGCGTGAATTGCTTGAAACCATCTTCCGTGTGTTAAAAGGGAAAACAGTTATTTGGATCACCCATCATCTGACTGGCTGTGAGGCGTGTGACCGCATCATGTTTATTGAAGACGGACGCATTGAGATGCAGGGTCAGCATCAGGAGTTACTAAAAGAAAACAAGCGTTATCAAAAGCTGTATGAAATGGATCGCCCGTTTTCTACAATATAAATGGATGAAATGACAAAAACGTTCGGACAGGAAATCTCTGCCCGAACGTTTTGTGGTTTAAGGGTTTACTTTACCAACACCTGCATTTGATATCACTTCTGATTTCACATTGTTCACGTTAAGCAAAGAGTAGTTATAAGGAGGGTTATACGTACCTGTTGAAGACGTTGGCAGACTGCCTGTGCTGTTAATATACGAGTTGTTGATGACATGCCATGTACCAACTTGACGGCTGTCCCAGCTTCCAATGGCATTTGTGGTGTTTTCAAATACGTTGTGTTCAATTCTCATTTTCGCGCCCATACGTGAGTTAATCGCTGTTGTGAGGATGTTTTTATAATAGTTGTTATAGACATGTCCTTCCCCGAAGCGCATAGACGGTACACGAGAGTTTAGGTTTTCAAAGCGGTTGTTGTGGAACGTAATTTTTCGATTGTAGTTATCGTTATCGGAGCTGCCCATGAGCATTGTTTTCCAGCTGTCATGTACATAGTTCCACGAGAAGGTAATGTAGTCAGAGTCATTTTTTACATCAAATAAACCATCGTAATCATCCTTCCCGGAATTCAATGTGTTGTACAATTCATTATGATCGACCCATATGTTTTTAGAACCGCCTTCGATCCCGATGGCATCCTTGTCACCGATTTTGCTGTGGTGGATTTTCAAGTTGCGGATGATGATGTTATTGGCACGCCATACTTTAATGCCAATTCCATTCAATTCGCCGTTCGTCCCTTTACCGACGATCGAGACATTATTTGTATCTTTCACATCGATTTTATTGGCTGCTGTATTAGAAGGGGTAATGGTCCCGTCTACAACAATTTTTAATTTTTCGTTTGTTCCTTTATTTTTGAGGGCAGCCAATAGTTCATTTCCAGTTTTGACTGTGACGGTTTTACCGCCTTCACCGCCTGTTGTGCCGCCATTTAATGTGGAGAAGCCTTGTTGATTAAAGTTGGCCATAATAGAAGGGCTTTCTGGATATTTGGCTGCTGCCTTTGCCTCCCCGTTTGGTGCAAATAATGAAGTGACGAGACCAACAGCTAATACACCGGCTAACATTGGAATTTTTCTTTTCAAACTCAACATCTCCATTCTATTTTATTTTAATGAAAACGTTTCCAAAATAAGCTGTGATTCAACCACTCCTCCTTCCTTCACAAGCATTGCTTCTTTCGGAATGTAGGATGAGCATAGCATGCAAAAAGGTATCATCGGCTAAGGATAGGCGCAGCGTATTCCATGATTTTCTAGGAAGCTAAGCCAATGATTATTTCATTTTCATCTTCATGAGATAAGGACCATTGTCGATAGGTATGAGGATGACATCTTGATTATGGAGAGGAGGCTCTCCGTTTGGTAGAAAATCAAGATGATTATAAACGCATCATTTTGTTAGAGAAGAAGGAATGCCATAATCATTACATAAGAAAAAATTGGATAAGAAACGAGAATCATAGAAGATATGCTAAAAAATAAGGTCCATTTTAAACGATATTGTCATCCGTGTCGTCTTATGAGTAAGAGAAGAAAAGGAAGGAGGGGCGTGCTTGGAGCAGACAGAAGAGACATTATTGATTCAGCGGGCAAAACAGGGAGATGATGCCGCGTTTACAGCCCTTTATCGGCATCATTATTCATTTCTTTACCGATATATGTTGAAGCTGACCCTTCAACAAGAGCTGGCAGAGGAAATCATGCAAGAAACGATGCTGAAAGCGTATATGAAACTTTCTTCATTTAGAGGAGATGCCTTATTTTCAACCTGGCTTATTTCGATTGCATCTAGGCAATTTTTAGATCACCAGAAGAAAAGAAAACGTGAACAAATGAGAGAAGGAAAAGCAAATCAGGAAGCCATACGCCGCTTTAAATGGGACGTTCAGCAAAAGGGGAACACATGGCATGACATGTGGGATGCTTTAAATGAATTAAAGGCTGAGGAGAGAGCACCGATTATTCTGCACTATTATTATGGATTTACCTACCCAGAAATGGCTTCAATGCTTGGAATGAGAGAAGGCACTGTGAAATCGAGGGTTCATCATGGATTAAAGAAAATTCGAAAGGAGTGGGATTTATGAAGGAAGATCGTTTGACCGAACGTTTAAAAGAAGAGCTGCAGCAGCTAGACGAACAAATTGAAGTGGAAAAGCCAAGTGAGCAGGCTGTCATGATGATGCTGAAACAGGCGAAGGAAAAAGAGAAAAGGCGTTTTAAACAAGAAGTGCTGGCATACGTTTTGATCAGTTTGACCATTCTAGCACTCTTTGCAGCTGCCATTACCCATTTGCCTATCATCTTCATTCTTCTCCAAATAGTGAGCGTCCCCATCTGCTTTGTTGTTGGCTACAAGGAATATCAACATATCAAAGGAGGGTCTTCCGTATGAGTCAGTCGGAAATGATCATCTTATTGTGCGTCTTGCCGTTATTGTTTGCACAGGGCTTTCTTTTATTTATAGATGCAAAGAAAAGAGGGCGTTACAAGTGGTTTTGGGGCATTGTCGGTCTCATTAACTTTCCATCGTCTTCTATTTTATATTGGCTCTGTGTCGTGTTACCTGATCGAAAAAGAGGCGGGAAGCCCCGAAAAGATTGAGTGCATCCGATCAAACTTTTGACCCTTTTTTCAATGGAAAACCAGCTAGAAATTCATCATGATTCATGTATTTGTCAAAGAAAACGGGACGAGAAATATCCGCTCGTTCGTTTCTAGCACATTAGTCATTCCTTGAGCGCTTATTTTTAAAAACAATCGCTGCGGCTGCTTGATCTATCTCAATTCGGCATCATTTTCATCTGTTATCAATATTGATCAGATTTTACAATTGGTGTTAAATTAATCTCAATATGCGTTAGAAAATCTAACAATTAAATGTGTGGAGATATCTACAAGGAGGCAGATGCGACATGTTGACCTTAGATCGAGCAGCACAAACAGCACAAAGCTACATCCACCGTGTGTTAGAAGAGGTGGAAAAACGAAATCCCGGCGAGGAGGAGTTCCAGCAAGCCGTAAAAGAAATTCTGGAATCACTCGTCCCAGTTTTTGCGAAGCATCCAGAGTATGAAAAACAAGGCATTTTAGAACGGCTCATTGAGCCTGAGCGGCTTGTGGTATTTCGAGTGCCATGGGTAGACGATGAGGGCAAAGTACAAGTCAATCGAGGGTTTAGGGTTCAATTCAATAGTGCCATCGGTCCTTATAAAGGAGGCATTCGTTTCCATCCAACCGTCAATGCAAGCATTATCAAGTTTTTAGGGTTTGAACAAATCTTTAAAAACGCACTGACTGGTATGCCGATTGGCGGAGGGAAAGGCGGATCGGATTTTGATCCTAAAGGGAAGTCTGATGGAGAAATCATGCGTTTCGTTCAAAGCTTTATGAGTGAACTCGGCCGATATATTGGACCTGATCAAGATGTGCCAGCAGGTGATATTGGTGTAGGAGCACGCGAAATTGGCTATATGTTCGGACAGTACAAGAAAATGCGCGGTGCTTATGAAGCAGGTGTACTCACGGGGAAAAGCCCTGGATTCGGAGGCAGCTTAGCGAGAAAAGAGGCGACAGGCTACGGACTGGTGTACTTCATGGAGGAAATGCTGAAAGCACATGGGCTCCAATTTGAAGGACGTTCTGTTGTTGTGTCGGGCTCAGGAAATGTGTCTATCTATGCAATGGAAAAGGTAATCGAATTAGGCGGTAAGGTTGTGGCTTGCAGTGATTCAAGCGGAGCGATTTATGATCCTCAAGGGATTACACTTGAGACGATCAAACAGCTCAAGGAAGTCGAGAATCAGCGGATTGGGGCATACATAGACATTCACCCACATGCTGAATTAATTGAAGATTGCGAACAAATTTGGTCCGTTCCTTGTGATATTGCGCTGCCATGTGCAACACAAAATGAAATATCAGAGGCGCATGCACAGCAGCTTGTGGCAAATGGTGTCATCGCTGTAGGAGAAGGAGCCAATATGCCATCCACTCTTAAGGCGGTCAAAGTATTTGAAGAGAATCGTATTTTGTTTGCGCCGGCAAAAGCGGCGAATGCTGGCGGAGTAGGTGTATCAGCATTGGAAATGGCACAAAACAGTGCAAGAATATCTTGGACATTTGAAGAAGTAGATGCTCAGCTGAAACAAATGATGCAGTCTATTTATCGTCAGTGTACAGAGACAGCAGACGAATATGGACACTCAGGAAACATCATGGTTGGAGCAAATATTGCAGGATTTCGTAAGGTGGCAGATGCCATGATCGCACAAGGCGTGATTTAACTCCTGCTCTCCCGCACCTGTTTATTTCATGACAAGATGGGGAATCGTCCTTTAAGAATGACAATAAGGAGGCGCGGGAGAAATGAAAAAATGGCTGAAACAAATTGTCAAATGGGCACCTGTGATTTATCCAGTGGTGAGAAAAATATATAAAGAGCGAAAAGCATCTAAACGTCGTAACGTATCAGCCGGATAATCCGGCTTTTTTTTTTGCAAACATACAGAGCCTGTGTTGTAAGAAAAAAATAATAGAATCGAATGATCTATTTTCTCCCTCTCTCCGTTAAGTACATAACAAACGGAAAGAGGAGGAAATAAAAGATGAACATGAAGAAAGCAATGTTAACCATTCCACTGAGCGCAGCGTTATTATTCCCAGCGGCTCATATCGCAAGTGCACACGAAGGACATATGCATGGGGAGGCGAAGAAGACGTCTTCGTCACAAGAGGTGTCAAATAAAGCCACAGATCTTCGAGCAGCACTAGATCAGTTGTTTTCAGAGCATGCCTATTTAGCAGTGATCACAATGCAAAAGGGAATTGACGGCAGTAAAGACTTCGATCAAGCAGCGGCGGCTTTAAATGACAACACGAATGACTTATCAGATGCAATTGCCTCTGTGTATGGAAAAAAAGCAGGCAAACAATTCAAGGACATTTGGTCAAGTCATATCGGCTACTTTGTTGACTATGTACAAGCCACAGCGAAAAAAGATAATGCAGGTAAAAAGAAAGCGATGAAGCAGCTTGATCAATATCGAATGAAACAAGCCGATATGCTCGATCAAGCAACAGACGGCAGACTGAAAGCAAGTGAGCTTGAAGAAGGCTTGAAGATGCATGTGAATGAACTGCTAAAAGCGTTTGACAGCTATACTGAAAAGGATTTTGATACGACCTATGAAACGGTTAGAAAATCCATTCATCATATGTTTGAGGTAGGAAAAGGCGTGTCATGGGCCATCACAGATCAATTTCCTGGGAAATTTGATCAAAAGTCAGTGGATACACCAGCAGCGGATCTTCGTGAAGATTTAAACTACTTGTTCTCAGAGCATTTGGCACTCGCGGTAGTTGCCATGCAAAAAGGAAATGATGGCAGTAAGGACTTTAAACAGGCAGCAGCGGCTTTAAATGAAAACACAAATGATTTATCTGCTGCGATTGCATCTGTTTATGGTAAGGATGCAGGCAAACAATTCAAAGATATTTGGTCAAGCCATATCGGCTATTTAGTTGATTATGTCAAAGCGGATGCATCAGGGAATCAACAAGCAAAAGAAAAGGCTGTCAAAGATTTAGATGCGTATCGAATGAAGCAAGCGAAATTCCTAGATCAAGCGACAGATGGACGTTTAAAGGCAGCTGATTTAGAGGCTGGTTTGAAAACACATATTGATGAGCTGATCAAAACATATACGTCTTACCATAATGGCGAATATGATCAGCTTTATCCGACAGTGAGAGAGGCTTATGGTCATATGTTCATGGTTGGTCAGGATGTCGCAGCAGCGATTGTTGATCAGCATCCTGAGCTGTTCAAATCCAATATGCCTAATGAAATGCCGAAAACAGGTATGGGAGGCACAGCCGGTCCTTTAGGCATGTCCTATGAAGCATTTGCGGGTATGATCGCAAGTTTAATTCTAGCAGGCAGTGCATTTTTCCTCATTCGCCGTAAGGCATCAAATTCTAACTCATAAAGACAGATGGGAACGTGCACAATCGTGCCGTTCCTTTCTTCAAAAGGAGGCCGGCTTAGATGAAGAATTGGCTGCTCAGTATTCTTTCGCTTCTCATCATCACAGGCTGTTCATCACCGTCAAAGGATGATTCGTCATCCTCAAAAAACATATCTGCTTCTAAGGAAATGACTACACATCAAGCTGAGAAACAGAACCACTCACACGATACATTAAAAGACGAGCCGTCTGGCATTGTACCAGCTGAAATCGCCATTCCCGCTATTGATGTCAAAGCAAAAGTGGAGAAAACATCTTTATCAAATGATGGCAGTATGGGTGTTCCTCAGGATACAGACAACACCGCTTGGTTTGAAGATGGTCCAAAGCCGGGAGATAAAGGAAATGCCGTCATGAATGGCCATGTAGATAATAAATGGGGGCCATCGGTTTTTTATCGATTAAAGGAGCTAAAAAAGGGAGACAAGGTGGTCGTCACGTCCTCATCAGGAAAAAAGCGAAGCTTTGAAGTCATAAAAGTAAGAAGCTATCCGCGTGAAGAGAAGCCCAATGCGTTTTTTGGATACGCCTTTACACGGAATCTCAATTTAATCACTTGTACAGGGACCTTTGATCATGCAGCAGGTACGCATGAAAAAAGATTGGTTGTCTTTACCGAGCTGATCTCTTCATAAAGAAGGCGGATACACGAAGGTGTACGCCTTTTTTTCGTGGTTTTCGCAAGTATCTTTCAAAAAGATTCATAGGACATTAGATATGGTTAGTTGTATAAATAGGGGCATTTGTCATATAAATGAGTTGGCAATTTTTATTTCTTTTCAGTAGAATATGAGTAATGAAGAGAACTGCAAGCGGATACAACCTGTCCAGACAAGGCAGATTCTCCACCCCTACATAAGGAGGCCGATCTGATGCTGAGTAAAAGACTGGCGCACATCTTAAGTCAGCTCATGGCAGCTGAGACCCCGCTCACCAGCGCTGCACTTTCTGCCAGTTTACAAGTGACAAGCCGCACCATTCGTACAGACATAAAGGAACTGAACGACCGCCTTGCCCCTTACCTAGCGGCTGTAACAGCTGTTAGAGGAGCTGGTTATGAGCTGCTGATCAACGATGAGAATGCCTTTCGCCGTTTTATGAAGGAGGAGGTCGAGCAGGAAGAGCCGCTTGCTGTGCTGCCAGAGGAGCGTGTTCGGTTTATTTTAAAAAGGCTTCTTTTGGCAGAATCCTATGTGAAGCTGGAGGATTTACAGGAGCAGCTGTTTATTAGTAAATCAACGATGAGCAACGATGTGAAATCGGTCAAACGTAAGCTGGAGCCCTTTGATCTGAAGCTGGAAGCGAAGCCTAGCAAAGGCTGCCGAATCAAGGGATCAGAGATGAAAATCCGTTATTGTATGTCAGAATATTTATTCAATGAACGTCGTTCTTATCAAACGATGCTGAACACAGCTGTTACTATTTTGCCAAAGCATGAACTCGAATTGATTCAGAAAACAATGATCAATTATATCAATGAGGAAGGTATGAATCTATCAGACATTTGCATGAATAATTTAATCGTTCATGTTGCCATTGCCTGCAAACGAATTAGACACGGAAACTATGTATCTGTTCTTCCAGAGGAAATCAGCGAAATTCCGCGGGCAAAGGAATATAAGGTCGCTAAAAAAATGGTGGAGCGTCTTGAAGGGCTGCTGGATGTCTCATTTCCACAAGAGGAAATTGTCTATATCACCATTCATTTGCTAGGAACAGCCAAAATGGTACAGTCCTTTTCCTCGAGCGGTCAAAAACAAATTGTAGATGATGACACGAGCCGGCTTGTACAGCTCATGCTGAAGGCCATTGATCAAAAACTGCAGCTTGATTTAGCCGGTGATACGGAACTAATGATTGGACTCAGTCTGCACTTAAAGCCTGCCATCAACCGATGTAAATATGGAATGAACTTAAGAAATCCGATGCTTGATGAAATAAAAGCGGGGTATCCCCTTGCTTTTGAAGCGGGGATTATCGCCAGCAGGGTCCTTGAAGAAGAGGAAGGGCTGAGTATTCATGAGAACGAAATCGGATATATGGCGCTTCACTTTGGTGCGGCTTTAGAGCGGAGGAAAATGGAGATCCCGCCGAAGCGGTGTCTTATTGTCTGTGCGTCTGGTGCAGGGAGTGCAAGGCTGCTGCAGGATCGTTTGCGGTCACAATTTGGGTCAAAGCTGACCATTTTAGGAACAGCAGAGCTATATTCGCTGCCGCATGTCTCTTTGCATGCCCTGGATTTGATTATTACAACGATCCCAATTCATATGGATTTACCGGTTCCAGTCATTCAAGTGAACACCATATTGGGAGGCGGTGATTTTTTAAAAATTGAAGAAGCTCTGACGAGTGAAACAAGGGTGACATTGGCCTCTCAATATATGAAAAAGGAATTGGTTTTTACAAAACGAGCTTTTCACACAAAGGAAGAGGTCATCACCTTTTTAACGCAAAAAGTCATCGATATGGGCTTAGCGCCAGCTGAACTCACACCATCTGTCATGGAAAGAGAAGAGGCTGCTCCAACCTCTTTCGGACATTATACAGCGATTCCGCACCCGATGACGCCGCTGACAGATGAGACGTTTTGGGCGATATGTACATTAGAAAAACCAATCATTTGGGGAGAGAAAAAAGTTCAATTTGTCTGCCTGCTTTGTGTCGAAAAAGAGAATGCCAAAGATTTAAAAGGCATGTACCGCCTGCTGGGAGAGCTTGTGCATAATGTGAAATTCATTCAGCATCTGATCGCCTGTGATACATTTGAAGACATGCTTGATATCATGTATAAAAAGGTTCCTTCGTACAAGAACTAACTGTGTGATATTAACTTTTTCCGCTTCCTAAAGGAAAAAGTATGGGTGTTTATGAAAGCGGTTTCATAATATGATGAAAGTGTAAAGAATAGCTTCACACTTTGAAAAGGGGGCGTTTACACATGAACATCTTATTGGTTTGCGCAGCAGGTATGTCCACAAGCTTACTTGTCACAAAAATGGAGAAAAGCGCACAAGAACAAGGAAAAGAATATCGTATTTGGGCAGTATCAGGAGATTCTGCGAAAAATCATATTGATCAAGCCGATGTGCTTTTATTAGGACCTCAGGTTCGATATTTATTACCACAAATGAAAAAGCTCGGAGAAGAAAAAGGAATCCCAGTAGACGTGATTAATACTGTGCATTATGGCGTTTGTAATGGCGCTGAGGTTTTAAAATCTGCTGAACAGTTAGTGAACGGATAAAGGGGGCGGAGGGGATGAATGGATTCAACCGATTTCTAGAAGAGAAGGTCATGCCGTTTGCAGGGAAGATTGCCGCTCAAAGACATTTACAAGCATTGCGTGACGGAATTGTTTTAACGATGCCTCTCATTATTGTCGGTTCACTGTTTCTCATTTTAGCCAACCTTCCGATTCCAGGATACAGCGATTTTATGGCAAGTATCTTCGGAGCAGAATGGGCCACGAAACTATCCTATCCTGTTAATGCAACCTTTGACATTATGGCACTTGTTGCGACCTTCGGGATTGCTTACAGGCTTGCTGAAAAGTATGCCGTTGATGCGCTATCATCTGGTGCGATCGCTGTTGCGGCTTTCCTTTTGGCTACACCATATCAAGTACCTTTCACACCTGAAGGCTCAACAGAAGCTATTCTAGTAGGCGGGGGAATTCCTGTCACACTGATGGGCAGTAAAGGTTTATTCGTTGCCATGATTATTGCCATGCTTTCAACCGAAATTTACCGCTTCATTGTACAGCGGAACATTGTTATCAAAATGCCTGATGGTGTACCGCCAGCAGTCAGTAAATCGTTTATTGCACTTATTCCAGGTTTTGTGGTCATCACCCTGATCTGGGTCGCTAGACTTGTGATTGAGATGACACCTTTTGAGAGTATTCATAATATCATCACGGTCTTAATTGGCACACCGCTATCGATTCTTGGTGGCAGCTTAGGCGGCAGTATTGTTGCGATGGGTGTGCAAATGCTCCTCTGGGCATGTGGTATTCACGGAGCAACCATTGTCGGCGGCGTCATGGGGCCAATTTGGCTCGGTGCAATGGATGAGAACCGTCTTGCATTCCAAGCAGGAGAAGTACTGCCGAATATTTTCACAGCGCAGTTCTTTGAAATCTTCATCAACGTCGGCGGAAGCGGCGCAACGCTTGCATTGGTGCTGACCATGATCTTACGTGCCAGAAGTAAACAAATGAAACAGCTTGGCCGCCTTGCCATTGGGCCAGCCATCTTTAACATCAACGAACCAATCATTTTTGGAATGCCGATTGTCATGAACCCAATGCTCCTCATTCCGTTTATCCTTACGCCAATCATGATGATCATCACCACATATATCGGAATGAGTACAGGGCTTGTGGCAAAACCAGCCGGGATTGCTGTCCCATGGACCATGCCGCCAATCATTTCAGGCTATCTCGCCACAGGAGGCAAAATCTCTGGTGCTGTCATGCAGCTGATTAACCTTGCGCTGTCATTTGCTCTATACTACCCATTCTTTAGAATGTGGGATAAGCAGAAATTGAAAGAAGAAAGTGAGCTAGAAACAAAAGCATCAACTGATGAAAATGTCGTCAGCATGTAATAGAGGGAACAAGGGGGATGCGGCCGATGGAAATGGAACAAATTGTGTTTCAACTCATCCTGCACGGCGGAAATGGCAGAAGCTCCGCGATGGAGGCCATTACATGTGCAAAACAAGGAAACTTTGATGAGGCGAAGCAAAAATTGCAGGACGCACAAGACGCGTTAAATGAGGCGCATCACGCACAGACAGAGCTGATCCAAGGAGAAATCAGGGGCGAAAAGACGGATATTAGTCTCTTAATGATTCATGCGCAGGATCATCTCATGAACGCAATGACCGTCAAGGAGCTCGCAGCAGAAATCATCGAGCTCCATGAAAAAATGAAGCAACTCGGAGGTGTCAATTCATGAAAGATGGAATCAAAATTGTCACAATAGGCGGTGGATCGAGCTATACACCTGAGCTCGTCGAAGGGTTTATTAAACGATATCAGGAATTGCCTGTAAAGGAATTATGGCTTGTGGATATTGAAGCGGGTCAGGAAAAGTTAAACATCGTAGGCGCTCTGGCGAAACGTATGGTTGAAAAAGCAGGTCTGCCGATTGAGGTACACCTGACTCTTGATCGCCGGGAGGCCTTGAAGGACGCAGATTTTGTGACGACACAATTTCGTGTAGGACTGCTGGAAGCACGGGCAAAGGATGAGAGAATACCGCTTAAATACGGCGTCATCGGTCAGGAAACGAACGGACCAGGCGGTTTATTTAAAGGCCTTCGGACCATCCCAGTCATTCTAGACATTGTGAAGGATATGGAAGAGCTTTGCCCAGACGCATGGCTTGTGAACTTTACAAATCCAGCCGGCATGGTCACAGAAGCTGTTTTACGCTACACGAATCTAAAAAAAGTGGTCGGTCTATGCAATGTGCCGATTGGGATCAAAATGGGGATTGCCAAAGCGCTTGATGTGGACGTTGAACGCATCGAGGTACAGTTTGCCGGTCTCAATCACATGGTCTATGGATTAGACGTATATTTAGACGGGGTCAGCATTATGGATCAAGTGCTTGATGAACTAGGAAATCCAAACAGCCAGTGGTCCATGAAAAACATTGAAGCGAAAAACTGGGAGCCTTCTTTTGTGAAAGGATTAGGGGTCATCCCATGTCCGTATCACCGCTATTACTATAAAACGAAAGATATGCTGGAAGAAGAGCAAAAGGCGGCTCAAGAGAAAGGAACACGAGCAGAGGTTGTGCAGCAGGTCGAGCAGGAATTATTTGAGCTTTATAAAGATCCTGATTTGTCGATTAAACCACCGCAGCTCGAAAAAAGAGGCGGGGCCTATTACAGCGATGCGGCCTGTAACTTAATCAGCTCTATCTATAATGATAAGCACGACATTCAACCAGTCAATACAGTGAACAGAGGGGCGATTGCCAGCATTCCGGCTGAATCAGCGGTTGAAGTAAACTGTATCATTACAAAGGACGGACCAAAACCAATCGCGATAGGTGATCTGCCTGTAGCTGTAAGAGGACTCGTTCAACAAATCAAATCATTCGAGCGTGTGGCAGCAGAAGCGGCTGTGACTGGAGATTACGAGACGGCTCTTGTGGCGATGACCATCAACCCGCTCGTCCCATCTGACGACATTGCAAAGCAAATTTTAGACGAAATGCTCGAAGCGCATCGTGAGCATTTACCGCAATTCTTCAAATCAGTCAATGCTTAACACTAACACATAATGGCCCCTTTAATGGGGTCATTTTTTTGATTGCCCCATATGGAAACTGGAGAAAGAAGTGTATGATTAGAAAAAACAGCATGTATGGCTTCAAAGAAAGGACTGTTGGAATATGGTTGCAATTGGTTTAATGTTTTACGGGTTTGTCGTACAGCCTGTCATGAGTTATGGTACAGTGATCTTGTTTTTGTATGGCCTTATTGCTTCATTTGTTGGCCTCATTCGGCATAAGGAATATGTGTGGATCTATGTTCTCCGCCTGCTCGTTTGTTTTACCATTCCTGTGACCAATCTGTTGATGTATTTTGCAACGATTGGAGGAGATGCAAGAAAATTTGATTTCCAGCCAATGCCGCTTGTTTATTATCTTGTCTTTATCCTAGAAATCATGATCATCTTTTTGCCAGAGATCTTTTTACTGATCGAAAAAAAGCGGAGCATCAAAAGGAAACAGTGGATATACGCAGGGGCGATTGTTGGGGTATCGGTCTTGTTTTGGTGCACGATTTGATGGGAAGAGACGGGTCAACTAAGTCTATTTCGCTTTTGTTTCTGTAACTTCTTTCGTCGGACCTTTACAAAAGAGATGGAAAGAGCAAGGATAGAGATTCCAAGAGCCTTAAATAAAAACCGGGTGAGGAAAGGTGAATCGTCGAAACCAGTGGCGACGATCATCGATCCGATGCAGATTCCAAAGAACGCTAGTAGATAAGTAAAAAACATACCATCACTCCCCTTTATTCATGTGTATTTACCATTATAAGGGATAAAAGAGAGGTAAATAAACAAAAAAGAACCCTTCATGATTGAAAGGTTCTTTTTATATGCTTATGCTTGCTTGACGACTGAGTCAACTTCAACTGTCCAGCCGAAGATGTCTGGCTGTGTCCCTTTTTGGATGCCAGTAATGGCTTCGTACAATTTCTTCGATACTTCGCCTGTTTGACCATTTTGGATCACATATGGCTGATCATGATAAATTAATTCCCCGACAGGAGAGATCACGGCTGCCGTTCCAGTTCCGAAAATTTCTTCAAGCTCGCCAGATTGATGTGCTTCAATTAACTCATCAATTGAAATTTTGCGCTCTGTTACTGGAATTCCCCAATGCTTTAACAGTTCAAGCACAGAGTTGCGTGTGATGCCTTCTAAAATGCTGCCGTTCAATTCAGGCGTCACGATTTCGCCATTGATTTTAAAGAAGATATTCATGCTGCCGACTTCTTCAATGTATTTTTTCTCGACCCCATCAAGCCAAAGAACCTGTGAAAATCCTTTCGTTTCAGCAACTTGCTGTGCTTTAAGGCTTGAGGCATAGTTTCCAGCTGTTTTGGCATTTCCTGTTCCACCCTTAACGGCACGGACAAACTCATTTTCAACTGCAATTTTGACCGGATGAATGCCTTCTTTATAGTATGATCCCACAGGAGATAAGATAATGAGCAGCTTATACGTGCTAGACGGTGCAACGCCTAAATACGGCTCAGTGGAAATAATGAATGGACGAATATACAAGGAAGTTCCCTCTGCATCAGGTACCCAATCCTTATCAATACGAATGAGTTCATTTAAGCCCTCTAATACTGTTTCTGTATCAATTTGCGGAATACACAGGCGGTCATTGGATCTGTTTAAGCGTTCCATGTTTTTTTCCGGACGGAATAAGAGAATTTTTTGATCCTCAGAAACATAAGCTTTCAAGCCTTCAAAAACAGATTGACCATAATGGTAGACCATCGACGCTGGGTCCATTGGAATGGCCTGATAAGGAATAATTCTTGGATCGTACCAGCCTTTATCAACTGAATAATCCATCACAAACATGTGATCTGTGAAGATTTTTCCGAATTCAAGTTGATCAGATTGAGGTTTTGGTTTTTTTGTTGAACTAAGTTCAACTCGGATGGGTTGTTTTGGCATTGTAAATCTCCTTGCTGTTTGATTATTTGAAAATTCTAATAATATGAAATAATTATGATTCTATTCTATACCTTCACAAAATATTAGCAATAGGTTTTCTGTAATTCAGACAAGAAAAATCTGTTAAAGCGCTTTCCTTCTCTCTGCTGTCAGTTTGGCTCATGTCACCCCTTTTAAAAAAGAAATAAAATCCAAATACAATATTAACTGATTAATCTGACAATTTAAAAACGAATGGTTTTCCTGTAAGATATTCTTTCAACCATACACCTTTTGACTAGTACATTGCAAGGGACATCGTCATATTTTAATCCTCTTTTTTTTAACCGATAAAGGAAGGAGAGAAGGGAAAGGAGCAAACAACAAGATGAAACGAGCGATACCAGGCATTTTACTCATTTTATTCATGACCGTCATCAGCTTTGGCTGTCAAGCGATGACAGATGAGGCTGGCGCTAAGCAAAGCACAGCCTATTACGTAGCGGTAAACGGAAGCGACAAAAACCCGGGAACAAAGCAAAAACCTTTCCGCACGCTGAAAAAAGCAGCAAGTATGGCGAAGGCTGGGGCAACCATTTACATGAGAGGCGGTACATACAAAGAAAAATTGATTGTCCGCCATTCAGGAACAAAGAAAGCACCCGTTGTCTTTCAAGCTTACGGAAAAGAAAAACCTGTGATTAGCGGGGCTTCCCTTAAAGGAAATCAAGCCGATGGAGGTCTTGTCACGATCGATCAAAAGAGCTACATCACCCTCAAAGGCCTGACTGTAGGACACCTTAAGACGAATAAAGAAGATTTGACACCAGTTGGTATTTTCATCAAAGGAAGCGGCAAAGGCGTCAAGCTGCTTAATAACCGAGTGTATGATATTCAGACGAAACATAAAAATGGAAATGCACATGGAATTGCTGTCTATGGGACAAAAGCTCCAGCAGCGATTGAAGACATTGAAATCAAAGGAAATACCGTTGAAAAATTAAAGCTAGGCTTCAGTGAAGCGCTTGTGCTAAATGGGAACGTGAAAAAGTTCCGTGTGACACATAATACGGTCCGGCACACTGATAATATTGGCATTGATTTAATTGGATTTGAGAACGTGGCCCCCTCTAAAAAGTATGATCAAGTTAGAAACGGTGTCGTCTCAAGAAACAAAGTATATGAGATTACGAGTGCAGGGAACCCAGCCTATGGCAGCGACATTTCTGCTGGCGGAATTTATGTTGATGGCGGAAAAGACATTGTGATCGATCATAACATCTCACATCACAATGACTTAGGGATTGAAGTCACAAGCGAACATAAAGGAAAAATGGCAGACCGCATCCGCATCGAACACAATCAAGTGTATTTGAACCGTTATACAGGCATTTCTATTGGCGGCTATGATAAGAAGCGTGGCGGTACAACCAATACGACGATCTCACATAATACTTTGTACAAAAATGACACAGCCGGTTTAGAAGGCGGTCAATTGCTGATGCAGTATCAAGCAGTGAACAATCGAATCACGAATAATATCATGACCGCTAGTGCCTCGCATTACTTAGTCGTGAATCTTTATCAAGTGAACCAAAAGAATACCTTCCAGAAGAACGTTTATGATGACCGCAAAGGTGCAAAAGCATCACAGTGGGTATGGCACGGGAAATGGCTGGAAGGCTACAAAACGTATCTCTCTAAAAGCGGTCAAGATAAAGGATCAGCACATCTGAACCCGCAATTTGTGAATGAGAAAAAATATGATTTCCGTCTGAAGAAATCATCACCTGCGAAGAAAATCATCGGAAGCTGATGATATTTTAGAAATTTTCAAAAAAGTCATTGACATTGATGTGACATCACATTAAAGTAAAGAAGACATTTCAACGAAAACAAATTTCATAACGGATCTCTTATCAAGAGAGGCAGAGGGACTGGCCCTATGACGCCCGGCAACCGTTTCTATTTTAGAAATTGGTGCTAATTCCTGCAAAGCTGTTACAGCTTTGACAGATAAGAGAGGAAGACTTCCCGATACATGTTTCATGCAACGGTGATCAAGCCTCTCTTTCCAAGAGAGGCTTTTTTTCGTCTCTTTTTTCAAATCAAATGCCTGTTTTACAGGCGTATTTCCACTTTTTTACCTAGTTTTCCGATGTGAAAAATCAAAACAACTTGAGGAGGAACAGCAATGAAGCGTAAGCATTTTACATCATGTCTTGTCTTATTAACGGCATTAACCATCCTATTAACAGGCTGCGGCACTGGATCAAGTGCAGGCTCAAAGGCAAATACGAAAGAAAAAGTCTCTTTTGACAATGTACCGAAGCGATTTGCAAAGGGACAGGGAGCAAAAATTAAAGTCATCCGCAAAATTGGAGGAGACGATCATACAGCTCAATTTTTAGCTGGAACCAAGGCAGAAGGTGAAGCACTCGGCTTTACGGTAGATGTCTACACCGCAAATGGAGATACAGCGAAGTTCCATGATGCCATCTCTCAGGCGCTTGAAGAAAATTATGATGGCTTTATCATCTCTCACGGGGACGACGAGGCGACAGTCGCTGATGTGAAAAAGATCACAGCGAAAGGCATTCCAGTTGTAGCATTTGATTCGAATCCTAAGCTGAAGGACATCAAAGGGGTCACAGTGACGTCTCAAGATGATGAGCAATTAGCGAAAAAATCATTAGATGCGCTCGTGTCTGATTTTAAAGGAAAAGCAAATATTGCGTACCTCTGGGTAGATGGATTCCCGCCAATGGTGAGACGAAATAAGGTCTATCAAGAAACGCTTAAACAACATTCAGGAATCAAGGAGCTTGACCGCTTTGGTATTGCCTCCTCTGATACGTCTGTTCAAACGCAAAATGCAGTAGCAGCCATGCTGAATAAGTATCCAAAGGGCAAGCTGGACGCTATTTTTGCCACATGGGATGCCTTTGCCATTGGGGCAGCAAGAGCGTTAAAGGAAGCAGGAAGAACAGAAGTGAAGATTTATGGGATTGATGTATCAAATGCGGATCTTCAAGAAATGACGGCGAAGGACAGTCCGTGGAAGTATACAGCAGCGGTTGATCCGAAGCTCATCGGCGCAGTCGACGTGAGGATTCTTGCGAAGAAAATAGCTGGTGAGAAAACACCGTCTTCCTATGACCTTGAGGCCTCTCTCATCTCGCAAAAGCAGCTTCAACAAGCAGGAAAAGCTATTAACATGGTCAATCTTGCAGACGAGGTGAAGGGATTCGGTTCATCGACTGCTTTTGAGGAAGATTGGATGAAGACCTTGAAGAAGCATTATACAAAATAAGCGACGTGCACTCTCTTTCCATAGAGGGTGTTTCGTTTTTCAGATGATATCAAGAGAAGGAGGACACCTATGACAGCGCCGCTTGTTCGTATGAAGAATATTTCAATTGAATTCCCAGGGGTCAAAGCGTTAGATCAAGTGAATTTCACATTAAAAAAAGGGACGGTCCATGCACTGATTGGAGCGAATGGAGCTGGGAAGTCAACGTTAATGAAGGTTCTTTCTGGCGCTCATTCACACTTCGACGGGACCATCTACATCAATGGCCAGGCGGCATCCATTCAAACCCCAAAGAATGCATCCTCATATGGTGTGCAGACGGTCCACCAAGAAGTGGATACGGCGCTTGTTCCCTACTTAAGTGTTGGTGAGAATATGATGATGCATGAGATTGAGAAAAAAACATTTGTCAGCTGGAAAGAGCTGCATCGCAAGGCGGCTCAGCTATTAAAAGAAATGGACATCGACATTTCCACAAAACGACTTGTCAGCGATCTGACCCTTGCCGAAAAACAGATGGTGCTCATTGCCAAGGCTGTTTCCATTAAATGCAGCATTTTAATCTTAGATGAACCAACGGCTCCGCTTAGTCATGCAGAAACAAGCAAATTATTCTCAATGATTGATCGGTTGAAACAGAATGGGACGGGGATCGTGTTTATTTCTCACCGCATGCCTGAAATTTTCACCATCTGTGATGAATTGACTGTGATGCGAAATGGAACGGATGTCGCAGCTCACCTTGTCAAAGACACAAATCCGCAGCAGGTCATTGAAGAAATGCTAGGCGCACCATTAGAGGAGCAATTCCCGTCTCGCAGGCCACTGAAAGATGCACCTATTGTGCTTGAAGTGAAAGAGCTAAACGATCAACATAAATTAAACAACATTCACTTTTATGTCAAAAAAGGAGAAATTCTTGGGATCGCAGGACTTGTCGGTGCTGGTAAAACAGAATTGTGCAAAGCCCTTTTCGGTGCCTCAGAAAAAAAGACGGGGACCGTCCAGCTCCATGGTCAAACCATTCGCATCACTTCGCCTC
This sequence comes from Bacillus sp. FSL R5-0512, assembly GCF_038593295.1. NCBI lineage: Bacteria > Bacillati > Bacillota > Bacilli > Caryophanales > Bacillaceae > Bacillus > Bacillus sp. FSL R5-0512. The sequence goes on along the minus strand of NZ_CP151982.1, from coordinate 3,429,685 downwards.
ATCAAGCTGTGAGAGCTGGAATGGCCCTTGTGCCTGAAGAGCGGAGAAAAGAAGGGATCCTGACCGAAGAGAGCGTGGGGTGGAACTTAACGGCTGCAAGTCTTCACTCATTTTCACGGATATTCAGCTTCTTACATCGTTCGAAGGAAAAGCAGGGAGCAGACGAAATCGTCAAACGACTTGGTGTCAAAACGCCGTCGCTTGAAGCAAAGGTGAAGCACCTATCGGGTGGAAATCAGCAGAAGGTTGCTATCGGAAAATGGCTGCTGGCTGAGGCAGATGTGTATCTCTTTGATGAACCAACCAAAGGTGTAGACGTTGGAGCGAAAAAAGATATTTTCACTTTGATTGCAGAGCTTGCTGCCCGCGGAAAATCTGTGATTTATGCGTCGAGTGAGCTGTCAGAGATTGCAGGTATCGCTGACCGAGTATACGTGTTATATGATGGCAGCATTACCCGGGAAATGACCGCACCGACGACTGAAGAGGAGCTTTTATATCATTCAACAGGAGGACAATCATGAGCGAACAACAAATTCCAGCCCCTGTGCAGCAAATCAAAAAACAGCGGCCATCCTTTCATCTGTTTGATTTCTTTTATCGATATGGCACAATCTTAACCATTGTTGTGTTGATTGTAATATTTGCGGCAGCGAATCCAGCGTTTTTGCAATCAGGAAATATCATCAATATTCTACGGTCTATCTCAATTGTGACCATCATTGCGGTGGGCTTAACCATCTCATTGGCAGTAAACGGCTTTGATTTATCAGTTGGATCAGTCGCTACGCTATCAAATGCGATTGTCATTTCTATGTTCGTATGGTTCTCGCAAAACCCACTGATTGCAATCCTCTCTGCACTAGCGGCTTCTATCATTGTTGGATTGATAAATGCATGGATGATCGTCAAAATGAAAATTCCAGATATGCTCATGACATTAGCCATGATGTTTATCATTCAAGGACTGGCTCAAACGTATACGAAAGGGGCGACCATTTCTGAAAATATGGTGCTGCCCGATGGTACGTTCTCAACGGGAACGATTCCTGCCTTTTTCAGCAAAATTGGACAGGTGCCATATATCATTCTCATTATGGCTGCCATTGTACTCTTTGCGCATGTTTTCATGACCTACACAAAGCACGGCCGATTCATGTACATCATCGGTGGGAATAAGGAAGCGGCTCGATTGTCTGGCATTCATGTGAACAAATACAAAATTGCGGCCTATCTGCTTTCTGCGTTATTTGCAGCGATCGGCGGTATCGTGCTGGCATCAAGGGTGATGACAGCAGAAATTAATGCGGGTGCACCATATTTAATGGATGGAGTAGCGGCTGCTTTTATCGGCTTTTCCGTCATGGGAGCAGGTAAGCCAAACGCATTTGGCACTTTTATCGGGGCTGTACTCATTGGTATTTTACAAAATGGGCTTGTGATGATGTCTGTCCCTTATTATGCAATGGATATTGTGAAAGGTTCTGTGCTGGCCCTTGCACTGGCGCTGACATATTACAAACAACGAGGCTAACTGCGTATTTTTTAAAACCATTCGAGTCCTCTCTCCGTCTAGTAAACGGAAAGCGGTGCAGCTGCCGTTTCCCAAAAGGAGATGACAAAAAGAAAATGAATATGTCAGCAACTCATGTAGAAGATTTGAAAAATGTCATGGAAGATTGGAAAAATGAACTATTAGTATATAAATTTGCGTTAGATGAAATTGATACAAAGTTTTCAATTATCAGCCAGGAGTATAATTTAATCCATGGACACAACCCAATAGAGCATACAAAATCACGAATTAAATCCTTTGAAAGCATCGTGAATAAACTAGCAAGAAAAGGATGCGACATCACGACACAATGTGCCAAGGAGCATATCCATGATATCGCAGGTGTCCGCATCATCTGTTCTTTTATTCAAGATATCTATAACATTATGGATGTATTGAGGCAAAGAGAGGATTTAAAGATCCTTGAAGTGAAGGACTACATTCAACATCCGAAACCAAATGGCTACAGAAGCCTTCATTTAATTGTTGAGATACCTGTCTACTTAACAAATCGTGTGGAGCATGTGAAGGTTGAGATTCAGGTGCGAACCATTGCGATGGATTTTTGGGCGAGTCTAGAGCATAAAATCTATTATAAACTGCATAACGATGTTCCTCATCAGCTGACTGATGAACTGAAGGAAGCCGCAGATATTGCCCATTACTTAGATGAAAAAATGCAGAATATTAAACGAGAAATTGATTAGCACATCAAAAAGCAGCTGTTTTGATCACAGCTGCTTTTTTTCATATTAAGGGTTGGTTCCACGGTCTCTCTTTTGAATAATATCTTGAGATTGTGCAGATTGGCTGTCTTTTTGAATGGAAGTACCAACAGAAACACCTGTTATCAAGAGGGTTAAAATCGCACTTGTGATGAGCCATTTCTTCATCATACATCACTCCATTTTCTTAACAAGTTTTCAAGGACAACGCCTTGTTTTTAAAATAAGAGGATTCTTCATGAAGCCCAAGATCCGTTAAGTAAGCTGCTGCATCCTGACAAATAGCTTCAAGGTCAACAAGGAAATTCATTGTTTCTAATTGATCGCAATAAGCCTTGATTTGCTCAATCATGTTGTCTGGCTGAATCATAAGTGTTTCTAAAATGGATAATTTAAGTGAAATGTTTCGTTGTTTTAAATTTTCTGCTTTTTGAAGTGAAAGCTGTACATAATAGTGGAACAAACCTGGCTTTTTCAGCTTAAATAGTGCTTTTGTGTAGGCGTACATGGCAAGTAAATAGCCGCCTGGAGAAGAAGTTTCGAATGATTCTATCATTAAAGCCTTTTCTAGAAGCGGCACAGCTTCATTGTATTCATTTCTTAGACTTTTAATAAAGGCTGCATTGCAATAAGCATGTCCAAGTAAATCTGGATCTTCCATCTGTTCTAGTGAATGAATCACTTCTTCGAACAGCAATTCTGCCTCATCATATTTCGACTGATCCGCATAATTCAAAGCAAGCATCATTTGACAGCTGATTGATTTTTTCACATAACATGGATCTGCGTCGTAAATAGATGAAGCCATCTTTAAGTGGTGGATGGAGAGAAGCGTGGACCTAATATTATAGTAAAGACACCCTGTTTTATAATGAAATTCGGCTTTTTCAATGTCATCGTGCACGAGATCTAATTTATCCTCGGCCAATTTTAAATGGTGAAATGCCGTATCCTGATTGCCTCTGCGCATTTCATACATCCCTTTAAAGAAATAGAAATAATAGCTGAGCATATCATCCGTACGGATGGCATTTTCATCAACAAAAAGACTATGATCTAATGAAGCTGTATCTTCTATTAGATCTTTAAAACGGTACTCTAGCAGTTGATAGTAAAGTAAGACGTCTTGATTTTCTTCCATTCGATCAAACGCTTGAAGAATGTCTTCTTTTAACTGGATGGCACCTTGTATCTCTCTTTTTTTCATCATGACATACCAATCATTGAGCATATTCGCTACATCAACGGACGACAAAACACCTGCTTCTGCCAATTCTTATCCTCCTTTCTTCATCTATCAATATCCGTTCTTCTGAATCAACTTCCCATATTCCAGTATCTTCTTATATTTTAAGCTCTCTCGTGCAGTTTGTAAAACATGTTTTTTGATGTAAATTCAACCAGTAGTGAAAGAAATAGGGAGACACCGCTCTTGTGTATACGCTTACATTTTTTCGGGTAAAAAGAGGGTTTTGGGAAAAATATATTACAATATCAATATAGAGAGGAAGCAAGTTGTTGAGTTTGCTTTCGTATGCAAGGGAGAAACATCATTTATCAAGGCGCTGCCTCGTTTTTTGTGAGATTATCTCACATCATAATTGTGAATGACTCTTCTTTTAGAATAAAATGAGTTATTCGCAAAAAAGTAAAATTTAAAGAGACTATTGATCTAGAATTGTATGGATCTTTGGTATTGATAAAAAATATCACACACTATAGCTTTAGCGTGGTATAGTATTATTGTTATTGCGAATATTTAGACAAAACTGACAATGGGGGTCGTGTTTTATGAAGAAATCGATGTTATTGATCATGGGACTAATTGTTGTGCTTGTCATGGCAGCCTGTGGATCAAAATCGGACAGTGGTTCGGGAGAAGGCAAAGGCACATATAAAATCGGGATAGATACAACTTATCCGCCATTTGAATTTGAAAAGGGCGGTAAATATGAAGGGATAGACGTTGATTTAATTAATGCAATCGCGAAAGACCAAGGTTTCAAAGTGAAGCTTGAAGCCATGGACTTCTCAGGTATCATTCCAGCGATGCAGGCAGGACAGCTTGATGTTGGAATGGGCGGGATGAGTATTACAGATGAGCGTAAGAAGAAAGTAGATTTCTCAGATCCTTACTTCGACGCTGGACTGACAGTTGTTGTGAAAAAGGACAGCAGCATCAAATCTATTAATGATTTAAAGGGGAAAAAGCTAGCTGTTAAAAACGGAACGACTGGTGCAAAGTTCGCAGCTGATAACGCTGATAAATATGGGTATGAAGTCGTTCAATTTAATGACAGCCCATCTATGTTCCAGGAAGTATCAAACGGAAATGCAGATGCCTTAATTGAGGATTATCCTGTCATTACGTATGCGATCGCACAACAAGATTTAAAATTGAAAACAGTTGGAGACCGCTTGAATGGAGACCAGTATGGTATCTCTGTCATGAAGGGGAAAAACCAAGACCTATTGAAGAAGATCAATAAAGGCCTTGAGAACCTAAAGAAAAACGGTGAATATGACAAAATTATTGATAAATATTTGAAGTCATAACACAAGCGAGGCGCGCTCCGAGCGCGCTTTCTTTATGTGTCAGCCGTATGTGAATTAGGGAGGGAGAAACATGGATACTATTATTAATGCATTTCCGTATTTAATGGATGGTTTGCAAACCACTTTATATATCTTTGTTGTTGCCATCATTTTAGGGTTTATCATCGGTTTAATTGTGGCATTATTCCGTCTGTCACCATTTAAAATCTTAAATTTCATCGCACTCGTCTTTGTGAATGCCATTCGAGGCACACCATTTATCGTACAGCTATTCTTCATTTATTTTGGTTTGAATACACTTGAATTCATTTCGCTTGATCGAGTGCCCGCAGGGATTATTACAGTAGCGATTAATGCAGGGGCTTATTTCTCAGAAATTATTCGTGCAGGGATTCAGTCTATTGATAAAGGACAAACAGAAGCTGCGCGCTCTTTAGGCTTTACAGGGGGGCAAAACATGCGCTTTATCGTCCTACCGCAGGCATTCCGCCGCATGCTCCCAGCGATTACAAACCAGGCCATCATCAGCTTGAAGGATACATCTCTCTTATCTATTATCGGAATTGCCGATATTATGCAGCGAGGGCAAGTTCAAGCATCGGCTACATTTGATCCTTTGAATGTCTGGCTGATTGTCGGTGTCATTTATTTCGTGATCATTTATTTACTTTCTCTACTGGCTAGCTACGCAGAAAGGAGATTTGATATCAAATGAGTATGATTACGGTGAAAAACTTAAAGAAATCCTTTGGCGATCACGAAGTGTTAAAGGATATTAATGCAGTCATCGAGGAAAAGGAAGTCGTGTGTGTCATAGGTCCTTCTGGATCAGGGAAAAGCACGTTTCTAAGATGCCTCAATAAATTAGAAGATATCACGGCTGGAGAAGTCGTTGTCCACGGGCACACGATTACAGACCCAAAGGTGAATATCAATAAAGTAAGGCAAGAAGTAGGCATGGTGTTTCAGCACTTTAATTTATTCCCTCATAAAACCGTTTTAGAAAATATTACGATTGCACCGATAAAAGTAAAAGGCATCGAGAAGAAGGCAGCAGTCGAAAAAGCGTTAGACTTGCTTGAAAAAGTCGGCTTAAAAGACAAAGCTCAAAGCTATCCTAACCAATTATCTGGTGGACAAAAACAGCGTGTAGCCATTGCAAGAGCGTTGGCAATGGATCCGAAAGTACTATTATTCGATGAGCCGACATCAGCTCTTGATCCTGAGGTCGTAGGGGATGTATTAGCTGTAATGAAACAATTAGCTGTCGAAGGTATGACAATGATTGTGGTCACACATGAAATGGGCTTTGCAAGAGAGGTAGGAGACCGTGTCATCTTTATGGATGGCGGATATATTGTCGAGGAAGACAAACCGGAAGCTCTCTTTGGGAACCCGCAGCATGAGCGTACAAAATCATTTCTTAGTAAGGTGTTATAAAAAAGAGTAAGGGCATGGATATGCTCTTACTCTTTTCTTTATGAATAAATGGGAGAGATTTAGCGGCCCCATTTCCTAGGAAATATTAGCGCTGGAAGAATTCGATCCATTCTTGGTCTGGTCCTCTGAAAAAGAAGTAGCAATATCCATTTGGTAATGTCGTAATTTCTTCATCAATTAATTCAATTTGCAGCTTTTGAATACGATTGAATTCAGCATGAATATTGTCTGTTGTGAAAGCGAGATGATGGACCTTCCCTTCAGATGGCAGGTCACTGCTGTAGCCTTGGATGAGCTCAATTTCCGTTTCGGTTTCATCTTTAAAACCGAGAAAGGCAAGCTCAATCACTCCATTTGTATGAGTGATGCGGTCCTTTAATTTCATGCCCACCACTTTTTCATAAAAATCAATCGACTGATCAATGTTCGAAACCATAATACCTGTATGATCTAAGCGTAATGTCGTCAAACGAAGTGCCTCCTCTATGTCATGTTGATAATTTTCTCCTCATCTTATCATAATAGAAGTAACGTATACATTCATATGGTAGGATAGAGAGAGTCAATTTAGGATAAGGATGACACAAATGAAAAAAATCTCATTAAAACAAACATTTGCGGAACAAGTGAAAAAGGGATATCCGCTCATTTCCAAAGATGCAGTATCGCATGTGAACGGTGTACGGGAAGGCGAGCTCATTGAATGGGTGGATGAGCGGGGCACTTTTTTAGGAAAAGGGTATTATGGTGTACAAAATAAAGGTATCGGCTGGGTCCTAACCTTTGATGCGAACGAAAAAATAGATCAAGCTTTTTTTGTCTCTAGGCTTGAGCAGGCAGCGAAAAGCAGAGCGCATTTATTTCGTGATGCACAGACGACTGCTTTCCGTGTGTTCAACGGAGAGGGTGATGGAATTGGCGGTGTCACGATTGACCATTATGACGGATTCTACCTCATCCAATGGTATAGCGAAGGAGTCTATACATTAAAGGAATATGTATTGGCTGCACTTGAGCACGTATATCCAGACTATAAAGGCATTTATGAAAAGAAACGATTTGATACATCTGGACAGTATATAGAAGATGATGATTTTGTGAAGGGAGAGAAAGGTGAATTTCCTCTCATCGTGAAAGAAAACGGCATGAACGTGGCGGTTTACTTAAATGATGGCGCGATGACGGGTATCTTCCTTGATCAGCGTCATGTGAGAAAAGCGATCCGAGATTGTTATGCAAAAGGAAAGACTGTGCTCAATACATTTTCTTACACAGGTGCTTTCTCAGTGGCAGCTGCGCTTGGTGGAGCGAGCCGTACGACAAGTGTGGATGTTGCAAACCGCAGCTTGAAAAAAACATCTGAGCAGTTTGAAGTCAATGGTATTGATGTGGACGGGCAGGATATCAAAGTCATGGATGTCTTTAAATATTTTCCGTTTGCAGCGAAAAAAGGCTGGACCTATGATCTCGTCATCTTAGACCCGCCTTCCTTTGCACGAACGAAAAAGCACACATTCAGTGCGGCGAAGGATTATAAGAAGCTATTAAAAGAAGCCATCCAAATTACAGCTGAGAACGGCGTCATTGTGGCATCAACGAATAGCAGTGCATTTGGCATGAAGAAATTTAAAGGGTTTATTGCGCAGGCTTTTAAAGAAGCAGGGCAAACCTATCGGATACTTGAAGAATATACCCTTCCTGAGGATTTCCGTACAACGAAGAATTATCCTGAAGGGAACTATTTAAAAGTTGTCTTCATACAAGCATAAGAAAAAGCCATTTTCCAATAAGGGAAATGGCTTTTTTTATAAGGCAAACGACATAAGGATAGGCGCTGCACATAATGTAATAATGGCTGAAATAATCATCGATACACTTGAGATCGTTCCTGAGACGGAGCTCATTTCAAAAGCCTTCGATGTTCCTGCCCCGTGTGCACCCGTTCCAAGCAGGACGCCCATGGCAATGTCATTATCGATGCGGAAGTAACGGATCACCATTGGACCGATAATCGATCCAAACAGTGCGGTTAAAATGACAAACACGGCCGTAACGGACGGCATGCCGCCGATCATCTCTGACACACTCATCGCTACAGGTGTTGTGACCGATCTTGGGACAAGGCTCTCAATAAGGCCTGTGTCCAGATGAAACAACTTGGCGATAAAAGCCGTTGATAAGATCGCAATGACAGAGCCGCAAGCCACATTCAAAATAATTTCCACTGCATGCTTCTTCAGGATATGAAAATACTTATATAAAGGAATGGCAAAAGCAACAGTCGCAGGCTGCAGCATATTCGTGAGCCATTTCCCACCTTGATTGTAAGCATCGTAAGGAATGTTGACGATTAACAGCAAGACGACAAGGGCAAGCGGAGTGACAAGTAACGGTGAGACATAGACCTTCGGATGCCGTTTGTATACCGCTTTTGATCCGAGATATAAAAGAACTGTTAAAATCAGAAATAGTCCGCCAACTAACATAGCTTTTTCCGCTCCTTTCGTTTTGCAATCATTTGCGTCATGATACCAGTTGAGAGCATGACCACAAACGTACTAATTAAGACGACAAGGACAATACTTGTGCCAGATTGAGAAAGCAATTTTCCATAATCAATGACACCAACTGCTGATGGAATAAAGAAAAGCAGCAGTTCTCCGAGCAGCCATACGGCGCCAAGTTCTATCCATTTTAATTGAATGATCTTAAAATGAAGTAATAAGAAAATGACAAGAATGCCTAAGATCGTGCCCGGAATTCTCAAATGCAAAAAGGCCGCCAGCACATTCATGAATTTCGCAAAAATAAACAAGACCATAATCTGAAGGGCAGCAATCAGCGGCGTTTTGAGCAATTTCACTTTCTGTTCACTCCTTTTTCTATATAAATTGTTCAGTGTTTCACAAAAACATGACAACGTTCCAATTGATGAGCTTACTTTAAAGTGTACAGCACGTTCAGTTATAGGTAAAATACATATATCGAATAGTAATTATTCCTTTTGTCTATAGGAAGGATGAAGCATGTGGACATCAGACATTTAACATATTTCTTAGAAGTGGCAAGATTAAAGAGCTTCACGAAAGCATCGCAGTCTCTTTACGTATCGCAGCCGACCATTTCTAAGATGGTCAAAAACCTGGAGGATGAGCTGGGGGTGCAGTTGTTTTACCGAAATGGTCGGCAGGTTGAAATGACAGATGCTGGCCAAACCATGTATACACAGGCGAGTGAAATTACACAGTCATTTCAGAATTTAACGAGCGAATTAAATGATTTAATGAATGTGAAAAAAGGGCATATTCGAATCGGACTGCCGCCGATGATTGGGTCAAGTTTCTTCCCGAATGTCATGGGGGAATTCCGTCAGCAATATCCAGATGTCACATTTCAATTAGTTGAGCACGGCTCCATTAAAGTAGAGGAAGGGGTCGAGGATGGGTCGTTAGATATTGGTGTCATTGTTCTGCCTGCAAATGATAAAATTTTTCATACGTACACCATTATTAAAGAGAACATGAAGCTCGTGACGCATCCATCCCATCCGATGGCTGGTCGTGAGGAAGTACATTTAGCTGATTTAAGGGAAGAGTCTTTTATTTTCTTTAGAGAAGATTTTGTTCTGCACAGCCGGATTTTGAATGAGTGTATGAATGCGGGATTTCGGCCAAATGTCATTTATGAAACGTCTCAGTGGGATTTCATTAGTGAAATGGTAGCTGAAAACTTAGGGATTGGACTTCTGCCAGAACGAATCTGCCGTGATCTTGATCCTGAAAAGGTAAAGGTCATTTCCCTAAACCCGTCGATTCCGTGGCATTTAGGTGTCATTTGGCGAAAGGACCGCTATTTGTCGTTTGCGGCAAGAGAATGGTTAAAGCATACGAAATCCTACGTGTGGGATGCAGAGTAAAAGGGAGGACGATACGGATGAAAACAAGCTGCGCGTCTCATTTATTGGAGAAGGTTCGAGAAAAAAATCCACTCGTTCATAATATCACCAATCAAGTTGTGACGAATTTTACAGCGAATGGACTGCTTGCTTTAGGTGCTTCGCCAGTCATGGCAAACGCCAAAGAAGAAGTGGCTGAAATGGCGCAATTAGCGGATGCACTAGTGCTGAATATTGGCACATTAACTAAGGAAACGGTGGAAGCCATGATTCTCGCTGGACAAGCCGCCAATGAAAAAGGTGTACCTGTTTTGTTAGATCCTGTCGGCGTCGGTGCGACAACGCTTCGAACGAATGCTGCTCAACAGCTGTTAGAGAAAGTGAAAATCACCGTTGTCAGAGGAAATGCTGCCGAAGTGGCTCATTTACTTGGAGTGGATGGCTGGGAGTCAAAAGGCATTGATGCGAAAGCGGCGAATGGAGATGTATCGGCATTAGCCAAACAAGCGTCTATTGCACTTCAGACAATAGTGGTGATCACAGGAAAAGTCGATGTGGTGTCAGATGGAGATGAGGTGCTGTCCATTCATAATGGACATGAATGGCTCACGAAGGTGACGGGAACTGGCTGTTTGCTGACGTCTGTCATCGGAGCATTTTGTGCAGCGGGTGAACAGCCGCTTTATGCGTCGGCAGCTGCATTGATGTTTTATGGTGTCGCCGCTGAAAGGGCAGCTCTGCACGCAAAGGATAAAGGACCGGGAACCTTTCAAATGGAATTGTTAAACGCACTATCACACACAACCGGCGATGATGTGCTGACACTAGGGAAAATAGGGGGAGTTTCACATGACAAAGGCTGATCAACAGCAAATCAAACAGCAATTATCGGTTTATTTTATTATGGGCACAGCGAATACAACGAGGCAGCCGCTTGATGTTGTGAAAGTGGCCATTCAAGGCGGAATCACCATGTTTCAATTTCGTGAAAAGGGTGAAAAAGCCTTGCAAGGTGAAGAGAAGAAACAATTGGCTCGTCAAATTCAAGCGCTTTGCCAAGAAGCAAATGTTCCCTTTATTGTGAATGATGATGTACAGCTAGCGATTGATCTTGATGCAGATGGCGTTCATGTTGGACAGGAAGACACAAATGCAAAAGACGTCAGAGAAAGGATCGGGAATAAAATATTAGGCGTATCGACGCATAACCTAGATGAAGTAAAACAAGCCATGAAGGACGGAGCAGATTATGTCGGTATGGGCCCAGTCTATCCAACGGAAACGAAAAAGGATACACGCAGTGTCCAGGGTGTGTCTTTGATCACTGAAGTCCGCCGTCATGGCCTTCAAATTCCGATTGTAGGTATCGGAGGGATCACATACGACAACGCAGCACCAGTGATACAAGCTGGGGCAGATGGTATAAGCATCATTAGTGCTATTAGCGAGAGCGCCGATCCTAAAAAAGCAGCAGAAGAGCTGAAATCACTTGTTGCAGCAGAAAAAGCATCTCTTTAATCTGAAGGAGACATGGATTAAATCAATTCATGTCTTTTCTTATGCCGGGTAAATTAGACAGGAGAGAAACAATTGTGTACAATTATATAGTTCGATTATTTTCGAAATGACAGGTAATTAAAGGAGAATGAACATGGAAGTGCTAGATACGTATTTTCGTCGATACGATGAAGCGGGAAAAAGCCAGAAGCAAATGGATGATTTGCTAGCATTGTTTTCTGACGATGTCATGATTGTCTTAAATGGCGCCCAAAAGCCTGGAATCCAAGCGTTCACACAATTTTTGAATACATTTTTCCACGTACATGATGACATTAAGCATATGTGGGATGGGTGGAATAAAAGAGAAGATGGAAAGTATGAAACAAACTGGGCCGTTTGCGGAAAGCTTTCGGATGGCCGTGTCTATACAGCAGAAGGAATTGATATCGCAGAGCTGGACGACCAAGGGAAGATCGTTTATTTAGAAAACGTTCCGAAAAACCCAGAGTTATTCCAGCGCTACTAAAAAGCCGGCTTTTTATTTATCTAGAGAATATGCCTCAATGGCTTCTTGAACAGATGTTTCTTTATCAAAAATAAGGTGGCAGCTGTACACTTCACTCAAGTGCAGTGATTCTTGCTCTAAGTGATCTACAAGCTCAAAGATATCTAGGATGGCTGCTAAACTTATGTTAGTTTGTCCACCTTCTGCATTATCATAGGTTTCTTCTGGGAAGCCTTGTTTGATTATTTCCTTCACTTGACGTTGGTTTTTAGCTTTTACTAAGACAATTCGTTCTTCAAAGATTTTATCAGGTATACTGCTTGGTGATGAGATAGATTCGAATAATAATTTTGCAGAATAAATACTTTGCATATGTCATCCCACTTCTTTCGTGTCGTTTTAAATAATTTCCAGTATGTGTATAACATGATAACATAGGAATGACATCTTGCAGAGAATACATCACTATAAATAGATTCATTACGGGGAGGGATAGGAATGAAGAGTGTGGTTGATAACAGGGGGGAAGTTCATGAAATTCTGTTAATCCTCATTACATGCTGCTCTCTAATCACGTTTAGAAGGGTTGCCAGATTAGAGAAGTATAAAAATAAGTTAAAAAGCCAATTTATACCTTACTGAGATTGAATAGAAGAACACAAGAAAAGCCGGCTGAGCAGCCGGCTTTTCCTTATGAATCAGTATCCATATGCATGCCTGTATGTGCCTTTACTTGAATTTCCGTAAAGGTGTCTTCATCTGCTTTTTCAGAAGAGAATATCGTGCCTAAGTAGGCGGCAAGGAATCCGAGTGGAATCGAGATAATCCCAGGGTTCGACAGCGGGATGAGCGGCTCTCCTGTGAAGATGGCTGCTCCTGACGGGTCCCAGACGCTTGGGCTGAGCGAGACGATGACCAGTGCGCTCAGAAGGCCTGTTAAGCTTCCTGCGATGGCACCTGTAGAGTTAAATCGTTTCCAAAAAACAGTGAAGATAATCAAAGGTAAATTCGCACTTGCTGCCACTGCGAAGGCAAGAGACACAAGAAAAGCGACGTTTAAGGACTGGGCAAATAATGCGAGAATGATAGAGAGGATCGCCACGCCGATGGAAGCAAAACGTGCCGCCTTCACCTGCTCCCGCTCACTCGCTTTTCCTTTGCGGATAATCTGACTATAAAAATCATGCGCAAAGGCAGACGCGGCGGATAGGACGAGACCCGTTACCACCGCCAAAATAGTCGCAAAGGCAATAGCGGAAACAAAGGCAAATAACAAATCTCCTCCAAGAGCTTGGGCGAGCAGTGGAGCGGCCATATTTCCTGCTGCATCTGCTGCTGTGATCGCTTCTGTTCCAACAAATGCAGCAGCGCCGAAGCCAAGGAAAACCGTCATTAAATAAAAAATCCCGATGATCCAAGTAGCTGAAAGAACCGATTTTCGCGCAGAAATCGCATCCTTTACTGTATAAAAACGGATCAAAATATGTGGCAAACCTGCTGTCCCAAGCACTAAAGCAAGGTTCAAAGATAGTGTCTCTAAAGGCACATCATATTTATTTCCCGGGTGAAGAAATGCCCCACCGAGCGGGGTCGCTGTTTTCATCTGTTCAAACATCTTCAGCAGACTAAAATCAAACTTTGCAAACACAAGCAGAGAAATAATTAACGTCCCAAGCATGAGAAGCACAGCCTTTGTGATCTGTACCCAGCTAGTCGCAATCATGCCGCCAAACACGACATAAATGGTCATCAGGACACCCACGATCAGTACCGCAATCCAGTAATCAATGCCAAGAAGCAGTTTGATTAATGCACCTGCCCCAACAAGCTGTGCAATCATATAAAAAGTAGAGACTGTAATGGTATTAAAGGCGGCAACCCCTCGAATGGCAGGGCGCTTAAACCGTGCAGCGATCATATCGGCCATCGTATATTTCCCCAGATTTCGAAGCGGTTCAGCCACAACGTAAAGAACGACAAGGTACGCTACTAGAAAACCAATGCTATAGAAAAAGCCGTCAAATCCGTTTAACGCGATCATGCCAGCAATCCCTAAAAATGATGCAGCAGACATATAGTCTCCAGCAATGGCAAGGCCGTTTTGAAACCCAGTCAGACCTCCGCCTGCTGTGTAAAAATCACTCGCATTGCTAGTTTTTTTCGCAGCAAAATATGTGATGACCAATGTGAGTCCTACGATCGCTACGAACAAAATAAAAGCGGTCATGCTCATTCGTCATCACCTCTTGATTCATTTTTTAAAGCGCTTACATAATTGTCGAACTTAGCTGCTTTTTTCGCATAAAGTCCACATAAAACCCAGGTCATGACAAATTGTGTGAGGGCGAATAACCAAGCCCATGAGATCGCGCCAATTGCCGGCGTGTTCAAAAAGGTGAAGTAGGATGTAGCAACCGGAAGTGAAAAGTAAAAGAGAAAAAAGAAAATCGTCATCGGTACGATAAATCTGCGTTTTTCCTCAAGAAGTTTTCGGAAATCCTCTGAAGCGGCAACCTTCTTATAATGAACTTTTTTGTCTGCCATTGTTTCCTCCTTTGTACGAATTAGGGACAAGGTACTCCAATGCATATGAGACGATCTGGCTGTTTATGACAGTATATCATAAAAAAGGCACCCGAAAAGGGTGCTGAGCCTGATCAAAACATGACTTTATCTTGAGGTATTGTGTTAAGTCGAGAAGGGGCAAAAATTCTATTAGACGAAATAGCATCTTTGGAAGAGTGAAATCTAGAAAGGTGACTGACCGTCTTGTAGATGCAAGACGGCATTTTTTGGTAATATATAATAAAATTGTTTAGGTAATTAATGGGTTGATCCTGTTGTTGTAGGGGGAAGGCAATGGTTAAGACAATCTCAAGAAATGACCCGTGTTTCTGTGGTAGCGGGAAGAAATATAAAAAGTGTCATAGTGACATTCATCCTGAATCAAGAGCTGCTCGGCTTATCCAGACATACAGAAAGTACGAACGAAAAATAGAAGATTATCAAAAATCAACAGGTAATATTCCTCCATGTCAAAAGGGGTGTTATAACTGCTGCTATGAGGATTTTTCTATAACTGAAATTGAGAAATTGAGTTTGAATTTATTATGCGTGAGTTGAAGACTTGAAGCAAAGATCGAGTAGAAAAAATATATGATACTGTTTTAGATCAGTGTGAAACAATTAAAAATGAACGACCTGACACCTGGAGAAAATTTAGAGGTATATGTCTCGAAAGACGTTGGCACAATACTTGTTGAACAATTGAAATAGCTTTATAAAAAGGGTGTTTTGAAGTCGAGGATCAAGGAGAAAATCGTATTATGGAATATAAATTAGTGCCGGTACACGCCGATGGAACAGTCGCGTGCTGAAAGCTTAATTGAAACATACAAGGATGGTATGTTAGATAAAGATGATAAAAATTCATTCCAGAGAGGTTTTCAACTGTGCCTTATAGATTTCGGATATAAAATAATGGAAAAGTGAAATTCAACACAAGAAGCCGTAAATGGCTTCTTTTTTTATGTAAAAAGGGTTGTTTTACGAGGAGAAGAATGAGAGGGCTTACCGATCGTCTGCACGCTGCAACACTTTCTATACGCTTACCACTATTAATGCAGAACCAAAATATTTTCAGCAATTTCAAAAATTTTGTGTTGAAGTCTTATATTAAGAGTAAGCAGGCTCTTACTGGAGCCTGCTTTTTTTATTTATTGTTGCTTAACAGTAATTTTTAAGGTATTTTTACAGTATATGCTAAGTCGACAAACATAATATTTACGCCTACATCAACTTTCTTATATTTGTTTTTAACTGCCCATGCAACCGCACCAGAAGTTCCAGCAGTAATAGCCGCAGCGGCTCCGGCACCCCATGGTCCAGCAGCAGCAATTTTGCTTGTGTACCAACCGATATATCCGGCTGCAAATCCACCTGCTACTATGGCGTTCATGCTTCTAACTTTCGGTCCTAATTTGAGGTGTAGACCTACAAAACCATAAGCCTGCATGTCACCTTTTTTCTCATTCTCTTCAAAGCTAAATTCTTCTGATTTCATAGAAGTCATTAGTTGACTGTCGTGTTCTGAAATTCCCATTTCCATAAGGGTTTCTTTATCAGCTGTAAAATGAATATTTCCATCCTTATCTAATTCGAAGTAATTAGATAGTTTCTCTGCTAATTCCAATTGTTTTTTATCTACACTGACTGGAGGGGTCTCATTATTACCTTGATTGGCATGACTAATCATTGGAGAAGAGAAACCAAATGTAATAGTAAGCACACATAACATTACTAGAAATTTTTTAAACATACGTACCACTCCTATTTGTTTTTTGGGGTAACGCATACATGATATTTCCTTCTATTGGGGTGGAATACTTAGAGGTTAAGGAGAGTAATAAAATGTATTTATTCTTATTCACTTTGATTTATTGTGTAATCACACACATTTTTAATTTGTCCTATGAGTTTTCTTTTGGGGTGTATTTTATAGGTCTAGGTTTGATCAAAGGACTTTCCAGCGGGGAAATTAAAGACATCTTTAATTTCAAAAAGACAAGGGACGTGTTCAAAGAAAACAGATTTATAGATTCTTTGATGGAATTGTTTTCTTTGATAATAGTGTTTATTAATGCATACATAATTGATTATGAACCATTCTCTCCCTTTGAGTTTGTTTATACTTTTTTCTTGATTGTAATTCTATACAGATTCCTATTTTGGGGAATCATAAGAGAGTCAAAAAAATGGTTGCATAATGAGGCATAGGAGTCATGGACTTATAAGAATCACTCACTTTCTTTGATATATTTTCATGCTACCATTTATTTCTTGATAATTGGTAATGTGATGGAAATTTTCTTTTTGGGTTGCGGTGACCGCAATATAGGTTCTTTTATTTGGGAGGAGAATTTATGATGACTGTAATACCAGTATTGATGATGTTAATTGGTGCTTCCTATTTTGCTGTTTATATGATAAAACGTAAAAATAATAAAGAAAAAGAGATGGGTTATAAAGTTGTTTTTGCCGTTGTTTTCTTTTTACTGAGTGTCCCATTCATCAATATGGTCATCACTGGATAATAAAGAACAGGCTAAAGAGCCTGTTTTTTTTGTTTCTAAAAAAACATAGCGCCTATTTCAAACCACCAAGAGCGTTCATGTTCGTTTTAAGCACCTTTATTTATGCTCGGGTATTTCCATAGTGTGATGCTTCAAGAACGCTTATATGGGATTTAAATGCGTTAACTGCTGCGATAGCATCTAAAGATTGATATGTCTTGTGTCCTACTTGCTTACAAAGTGTTTGCGTCATGCCGAAAACTTTACATATGAATGGAAAAATAGGATTTTATTAGGAATTATTGTGCTAACATTTGTTAAAAATTGGTTTTCTAGGGGGGATTGTAGATGGCGTCTATACCGTCTCCAGTTGTAGCGATCAAGATAAATGAATGGTATAAGCATATAAAAAGATTCAATGTTAAAGAGGCCCATATGCTAAGGGAAGAGATTAGAAAAGATATAGATGTCATGGAAGAAGATGAACAGGCGGTTCTTTATTTTCAGCTGATGGAGTTCCGTCACCAATTGATGACAGACTATGTGCAGCCTTCTAAAGAACCACTTGAAAAATCTGATTACTTGAAAGCTGTAGAAGGACAAGGAAAGAAGATGTCAGCCATTCTTGAATACTATTTTAATTTTTTTCAAGGAATGTATGAATTCAAAAATGGTAAGTTTATTAGAGCTATTGTGTTCTATAAGCGCGCGGAAAAGCGCCTGGAGCAAGTAGGGGATGAGTTAGAAAGAGCGGAATTTTACTACAAATTATCAGAAGTGTTTTATCACATGAAACAGACACACGTGTCTATGTATTACGTTGGTCTTTCTTATGATACCTATAAGGCACATAAGAGCAATTCACTTTATATGATTCGAGAAATTAATTGTCTAACTGTTATGGCAGGTAATTTCATTGATTTTGAATGCAGAGAAAAGGCGCTTCCTCATTTATTGTCAGCTTTAGAAAGATCTAAGGCAATTTCTAATAAGCCAATGATTGTGAAGTCATTATTTAATATTGGTTGTTGTTATAAAGGATTAGGTGATTTTAATAGGGCACTAGCTTATTTTAATCAGGTTATTCTTGAAGGAGAGCCTATTCATGCTACAGAGTTGCTTTTGGTTTATTATGAATTATCTTTATTTCATTTGAGTCAAAAGGAATTTATTGAGGGAGAAAGATTTTTCAAAAGAGGCTTGGAAGAAGCGAAGAATAGAAAAAATGATCTGTTTTTATCGTTGCTGATGGTATTGGAAAATTTATTTTTAAAAACAGCAAACCTAAGTGAGGTCTTGAGCTCGTTGGAAAAATTAGAGAACGAGAGGGGTTATCCATACATAGAAGACCTAGCGCTCGAAGCGGCTCGGTACTATAATGAGAATGGGCGTATGGATGAATCTGTAAAAATGTACGAAAAAGTGATGTACGCCCGAAAACAAATCCAAAGGGGCGACTGTTCATATGAATTTTAAAACGGTTCTTACTGGTTTTTTGAGTGCTTCAGCATTGCTAGGTGTGATCTCATTATCATCTGTCGATTTTGATGTGAATTCAAGAAATGCTACTTCTCCAGAATCAACTGATCTGACAGTAAGAAATGCTACAGGCAGTAGCGTTACTACTCAAGATTTCCCTCTTATAACTTTATCTCAACATGATAACGATTTTGCTGTGAGGAATGGAACCCGTTCTAGTGTAAATCCGGATATTCGTTTTGGAACACGTGATTCTAGATTATCTACTTGATGAATCAAACAGACCTTTAGGTCTGTCAGGCTGTCGAGAAAATCTCGACAGCTTTATTTTCCCGGAAAGGTTATCGGTTCTACAAATCAGATCCGAAAGCATGTGCTCCGTGTCCTTTTCTTGAAAGCTGCACAAGATCTTAAAAGCACCAAAAGACCCATTCTCACCTAACATCATGACGTGGAAAATAAAAAAGAATGTAGAAAAACATGAGTTTCTCTACATTCTGGGCACCCGAAAAGGGTGCTTTCTATCGATAATTTGCAAGAAATGTTTGTCTCGCTTTTTCATATGTTTCCGCATCAAAATGATCTCCGCATTTATGAATACACCAAGGCTCTTCTTGTCTTGCAATCCCAACTTCATAGCCCTTCTGAGTGAATTCAAAGGACTGCGAAACATCATAAAAATGAAAGCCATCAAAGAGATCCTCACGCCACTTCACATCATACTGCGTCGCCATGAAAAGACCATCAATGGCCGCAGCTTTGATATAATCTTGCGCTTCGGGCTGCTGACGGCCTCTTTCAAACGAAAGCAGCTGATAGGTGTCGTGACGATATTCAATGACTTTTCCCCTGCAATCAGAACTCTCCCACCAAATTCCATTGTCAGGCACGCATTCTGCTCCAATCACTCCAACCATGCCAAGTGATGGATTTTGTAAAAAAAGCGGGATGAGTTCAAGCAGCATATGCTGTTTGACAATCAGGGTATCCTGATGAAGATAAATTTTAAACTGAGCTGGATGAGTGATGGCTTCATTGTATGCAGAGGTCATACTTGATGCCTGTCTGATGGGTAAGACCTCCACATGGTATCCATGAGGAGCCGGAAGTGAAGCGAGCTGCCGGAAGCAAGCTTGAAACATCGATTCATCATTCACACATAAAACAAACAGAATCGTCGGATTACTCATGAAATGGAACCGCCTCGACCACATATTGATAGGCTGTAGCAGACTCGTGGAAATCAGAACGAATGCCGTGTTTCATGAGTAATTCATGTAGATCATTCAACACGCTTGCATAGGAAGGATGCTGTACGCGAATGGCCTCGAATTCGCGAATGCGAAAACCCGCTGAATGAAAGAGTGCATGTATTTCGTGAAGGGTGAAGAAACGTAAATGTGTTTGATCCATTAACCCTGCATCTGTATAAGTAAATCTGCCGGCTAGTAATTCTAAAACCGTTGAAATGTGGCCGATATTTGGAATAGATGACAGGATGGCACCCTCTTTTTTAAGGAAGGGTTTCACCTTTTTTAAAACGGCCCAAGGGTCCAATAAATGCTCGAGGACGTCTCCGAAAATCATGCAGTCAAATTGTTCATGTTGATAAGGGAGAGCCAGCTGTTCAATATTTCCGCAGAGAACATGATCCAGCTCTTGTTCCGCCTCTTTTGCTGCATCTTCAAATGACTCAATGCCATAAATGGTCCGGCCCTTTTGTTTCAGGACTTTTCCAAGCTTGCCTGTGCCGCATCCGATATCCAACAAAGACGTCCATTCCGCGCGGATACGGCTGACGATGACCGGGTTTACCCCATGATAATACTGATCCTTTTTTTGGTGATAATACGAAAGGGAATCTGAACTCACGCTCTACCCACCTTTCTGCTTTCTCGTTGTTTTCATGCTTAATATATGGGTGGACAGCTTGGTTTTATAACGAGAGAAGGACAATTTTCATGAATGGCGGCTAAAAAGGGATCATATAAAGAACAGGAAACGGACTGTCCTCCTAATATAGAAAGACAGAACCCCATTGAGTGGAAGGGATTGGTATGGAGAGGTGTTCAATTATTGTAGCGTATCGTCATGAAAGGATTTTCAAAAGGTCAATTGACAGGTCAGAACTTATAGCCAAAGCAGTCTGAAAGACAAAGGATAACGGCGTTGATTTACGGTTTGTTTATCATCTTCTGATCACCGTTGGATGTTAAAAAAGCTTGTATTTCTTCGATGCCTAGTCCAATTTTTTTCGCTTCCTGAATCAAATAAACCCACTCTTCGTCAACTCTTCTTTTCACTTGCGTATCCATAATATCCTCCAGTTCAATAAGACATATTCACTGCAACCAATGACTTGAACAAACCGTCTAGTAACTGTACGTGTGGTTGAAAACAGCGCAAAATAAATTTTGTCGAAAAATGATGACATTTAACCTATTTTGTAAAATCTATCACTACCACGTCCCTAAAAAAATGACTAAAAAACCCATAAATATTGAAATCTTACTTCTAATAATAAACAATTGTAAAGTCAGTTGAAAGATTATAAATTAAAATAATGATAAAGACCTAAAACATTTGACTCATATAAACCGATTGCGTTGACATTTGCCATCGAGTAGAACAAATTTCATCTTTTCCGGACATACATATTGTTCGTTTGGGAAGTTCTTCTCAAGATGGTATTCTAAAAGAAACAGAAACCACCAAGAAGGAATGAAGAAAGACATGTATAGCCTTTTTCAAAAGTATCAAGAAGTTGTCATGTATCTTGTGATGGGTGTGTGTACAACCATTGTCAATATCGTCAGCTTCTATTTATTCGTTGAGATGTTTTCCATGGATTACAAAACAGCTACGGTTGTTTCATGGGTATTTGCTGTTCTCTTTGCTTATATCACCAATAAGAAGTATGTCTTCAAGCAAAAGGCTCGTGACACAAAAAGCCTCATGCGTGAGCTTTCTTCATTTTTTAGTGTCCGTCTCATGTCTCTAGGTGTAGATCTGGGGCTGATGATTTTATTTGTGAGCCAAATGGCGCTCAATGAAACCGTCGCAAAAATTCTCGTCAACTTTGTGATTGTGGTGGTCAATTATGTCGCCAGTAAGTGGTTCGTCTTCAAGAAAACAAAAGAAGATGCGATTTAACACATAAAAAAGATAGGTGATGTGAAATGAGCAGCAGGCCAGACGACTTATATGATGCCATATATCAACAAACAGAAAAGCAGCATGAACAAGTGCTGAGGCTAGTCAAAGAAATGACCGCACATCCAGAAGCGTTTTCGGAACAAGAAAAGGAAAAGATCAACCGAATGGACATTGCGCTTCAAACGGCAACGGACATTTTAGAAAACTTAATGACCACTGATACGCAAATGACGATTGTTTTAAAACAAGGAAGAATTCATGTTGATCTGTCAAAAGCGTAAAAGAAGCAGCCAATGATGAAGCGGCTGCTTTTTATTATGCATCGCTTGTTTCCCGCAGTTGCTTTGGAGACATGCCGATTTTCTTTCGAAAGACTTTATTCAAGTAATTCGCATTTCGGTAGCCGCACTGTATGGCGATTTCTTCAATTGAGTATTTCGTTGTTTTTAATAATGTTTCCGCCTTCTCTAACCGGATATTGGTTAAGTAGTGAATAGGTGTGAAGCCAGTGGCCTTTTTGAATTCTCTCGTAAAATGACTTTTGGATAAACGTGCCGCAGCTGCCATATCGTCTGGGCCAATTTCCTCGTGAAAATGATGGCTGGCAAACAAGGCCGCTTGGACGATGGGCTCAGGCCATTTCTCCATTTGTCCCTCAAGCTTTGGCAAATATGAATACAGTTCCATGACAAATTGATAAGCAAGGCTAGACCCCTCAAATGGATTGGTAATCCGTCTTTCACTGGCTTCATCATAAATTTTCTTCAGCAGGCGGATCGGTTTGGAATGAGGATGAAAACGCATGACCTGCTTTCCTTGATCTATAAATTGGTCAAAGCAAAGATCACAGGCTTCCCCATAAAGCGTCAAATAGAGAAATTCCCAATGCTCACTGTCCTCTGGAAAATAATATTGATAGGCACTTGGACTTTTCACAAGAAAGGCCTGCCCTGGCAAGACTTTGAACCGCTTCTGTCCGATTTCAATCATGCCGTGTCCAGACAGTGTGAGCTGAAAGATGCACTTGCCCTGATCCTTCCGCTCCACGCCATTCCAGCTGTATAACGAAGATGATTGAACCTCCCAGCCAACAGACCATATTTGTGCCGGCAATGTAACATCAGAATGGTGAAAACGAAATGCAAATGCTTCCTTCTTCAAATTGGAAAACCTCCTTCACAGCAAAAAACAACCTTTTTCTATTTTGAATCATGTTACACCTCATATCACATCGTACCATTCACAGCAAAAAAAGGGTATTTTTTAACGATTTTTTTACCATTGAACTTACGCAGTTCAGGCAACTAAAATAAGAGTATCAGAAGAGAAAAGGGGAATGGATATGATCGATATGTTACGCACAGCATTTCACCAGCAATTTGGGGATAGAGAAGAAGAACTTCGCTATTTTTTTGCCCCGGGAAGAGTGAACTTGATTGGTGAACATACAGATTACAATGGAGGTCATGTATTCCCTTGTGCGCTCACTCTCGGTACATATGCAGCATGTGCAAAGCGGACAGATGGCCGCGTGAGAATGTATTCCTTGAACTTTGATGGCGATGGTGTGAAAGAATTCGACCTTTTTGAAATCGCTTACTTAGAATCGGATGGCTGGGCGAATTATCCGAAGGGCGTGTTCCATCAGTTTATTGAAGCAGGGATGAAGATAGAGGAAGGCTTTGACATTGTATACGGCGGCAATATTCCCAATGGCGCAGGCCTGTCTTCCTCTGCCTCCATCGAGCTTGTCACCGCCGTCTGCATCAATGAATGGCATTCATTCGGCGTTTCAAATGCCCGTCTTGCCCTCCTTTCGCAGCGTGCAGAAAATGAATTTATTGGCGTCAATTGCGGCATCATGGATCAGTTTTCAATTGCTCTTGGAAAAGAAGATCACGCCATTTTGCTTAATTGCGATACCCTTGATTTTCAATACAGTCCGTTTCGGCAAGAGGGGCTGGCGCTTGTCATTGCCAATACAAACAAAAAGCGGACACTGGCAGATTCCAAATACAATGAACGCAGGTCAGAGTGTCAATCAGCTTTAAACGATTTACGAGAAGAAATCGGCCTTGCCCACTTATGTGAGCTCACGGCAGATGAATTTGCCGAACATGCCCATTTGATTCAGGATGAAACATGCCGCAAACGTGCAAGACACGTGGTGACAGAAAACGAGCGGACCATAAAAGCAGTCAAATTTCTGAAAGATGATAAAATGGAAGAAATAGGTGCGCTTATGAAGGCTTCTCATCTCTCTTTAAAGAATGATTATGAAGTGACTGGATTTGAACTGGATACTCTGGCAGAAGCCGCTTGGCTCCATCCTGGAACAATTGGCTCCCGTATGACGGGCGCGGGTTTTGGTGGCTGCACGATCAGTATTGTGAAAGAAAAGCAGCTGGCATCGTTTATAGAAGAAACGGGAGCGATTTATCAAGAGAAGACGGGCATTCAAGCCTCTTTTTACACAGCTGGAATTGGAGGCGGCGCAAGAGAACTCAAGAAGGAGGAAGTGTAATGACAATTTTAGTGTGCGGGGGAGCAGGGTACATTGGCAGTCATGCGGTAGCGGCTCTTTTAGCGAAAGGTGAACAAGTGGTGGTAGTGGATAATTTGCAGACAGGGCACAAAGAAGCCGTTTTGGAGGGAGCTGTTTTAGAAGAGGGAGATTTACGAGATCAAGATTTTTTAAGACAGGTTTTCAAAACGCATCAAATAGAAGCGGTGATGCACTTTGCCGCAGATTCACTTGTCGGCGAGAGTGTAACAGACCCGCTAAAGTACTATGACAACAACGTTGGAGGAGCAATAGCCTTACTTCAGGTGATGAATGAATTTGATGTGAAACACATCGTTTTCTCTTCAACCGCTGCCACATATGGTGAACCAAAGCGAGTGCCGATCGTTGAAACGGATGAGACGAATCCAACCAATCCTTATGGAGAAACGAAACTAGCGATTGAAAAAATGCTGAAGTGGTCTGAGCAGGCATATGGAATGAAATACGTTGTGCTTCGCTACTTTAATGTAGCTGGCGCTCATACAGAAGGACTTGTCGGAGAGGATCATCAGCCTGAGACACATCTCATTCCGATTATTCTGCAAGTGGCTTTAGGAAAACGAGATCAGATCATGATTTACGGTGATGATTATGAGACAGAGGATGGCACGTGTATTAGGGATTACATTCATGTCATGGATTTAGTAGACGCGCACATCTTAGCTGTTGATCGTCTGCGTGCTGGAAAAGGAAGTGCAACATACAACTTAGGGAATGGCACTGGTTTCTCCGTGAAGCAGGTAGTAGATGCTGTTAGAAACGTTACGGGGCATGCGATCCCAGCACAGGTCGCTGACAGACGCGCGGGAGATCCAGCAAAGCTGATTGCTTCTTCTGAAAAAGCGCTGCAAGAATTAGGGTGGACACCTCAATATGCTGACCTTCACACCATCATTCAAAGTGCGTGGGATTGGTTTCAGAAGCATCCAGACGGCTACCAAAGTAAATAACGCATAACAGGCAGGCAAGAGAGGGGACAGAGAGAATGGCGGTTGATATTTTTGAAAAACTGGAACAGCTGATTCAATACGGGATCAATCAAGAGATGATCACACGACTAGATATGGATTATACGAGAAATCGGCTGCTTGAGGTGCTTGGGCTGGATGAAGCTGAGCCAAGGACAGTCTCAGGGGAGGCGGAGCTTGAAGACATCTTAATGCCGATGCTGGATTGGGCAGTTGAGACTGGCCTTATCCCTGAGGGGACGGATACGTATCGCGATTTACTAGATGCGAAAATCATGGGATGCTTGGTGGCGCCTCCAAGTGTCATCTACGCAAAGTTTGAAGAGAAGCGCCAGCATGAAGGGCCAGAGGTTGCTACAAGCTGGTTCTATGAAATGCAGCAGCACGCACACTATATTCATACAGGCAGAATCGCCAAAAATGTGCAGTGGTTTACACCAACAGATGATGGCGTGCTGGAGATCACAATCAATCTATCAAAGCCGGAAAAGGACCCAAAAGCAATCGCTGAAGCCAAAAAGCTTAGTCAAAAACAATATCCTCTTTGTCTCCTTTGTAAAGAAAACGTTGGGTTTGGGGGGCGCATCAACCATCCAGCGAGACAGAATCACCGGATCATTCCTGTGACACTCACAGATGAATCTTGGTTTCTACAATTTTCACCTTATGTGTATTACAACGAGCACTGCATTGTGTTCAAAGGCGAACATGAGCCGATGAGCATCACCAAAAAGACCTTTGAACGATTGCTTTCTTTCATATATATATACCCGCACTATTTCATCGGATCGAACGCCGACCTTCCGATTGTCGGGGGCAGTATATTAAGTCATGACCATTTTCAGGGCGGTGCGCATGAATTTCCGATGGCGAAAGCGGAGGTGGAAGAGGTCTTTTCTCTGAATGCCTTTCCGAATGTGAGGGCTGGCATTGTGAAATGGCCGATGTCTGTCATCCGCCTTCGAAGCAGCGACCGGCAGAAGCTTGCAGACGCAGCAGACTTTATCTTAAACGAGTGGAAAATGTATTCAGATGAAGAAGTGGAGCTGCTAGCTCATACAGGAGAGACGCCGCATAATACCATTACACCAATTGCACGCCGCCATGGAGATGACTATGAATTAGATCTAGTGCTGCGCAATAATCGTACAAACAAGCGGCACCCGGATGGAATTTTCCACCCGCACGAAGAAGTCCATCATATTAAAAAAGAGAATATCGGATTAATTGAAGTGATGGGTCTTGCAGTTCTTCCTGGTAGATTAGCAGAGGAATTAAGTCAATTAAAAGAAGCGCTGTTATCCAAAAACCCCCTTGAAGAAATCAAAGCCCTCCCTGCTATCACGAAACACGAAACATGGGCAAAGCGTCTGCTTGAAGAGAATACCTTTACAGAGGACAATACAGAAGCTATTTTACAAAAAGAAGTCGGTATGATTTTTTCTCGTATTCTCTCACAGGCGGGTGTGTTTAAAAGAACCGAGCAAGGGAAAACAGCTTTTAAACGTTTCATTCATACACTCATATAGGCAGGTGATTAGATGATTGAACAAGTAAGAACATTAATGGAAGAAAAACAGCTCGACGGTGTCTTGATTCAAAAGCGTAATAACTTCTCCTGGCTGACAGGAGGGAGAAGAAATCACATCGTGTTAAATACACCAGAGGGCGTGTGCAAGCTGCTTGTGTTAAAAGACGACATCGTCCTCATAGTGAATCAAATGGAAGAAAAGCGGATCATTGAAGAAGAGATGGCGTATATCGATCACCCCTTTCAAGTGGTGACGATGGATTGGTTTGAGGATGATACGGCACACATTCAAACACTCACAAAAGACAAACGGATCGGGTCAGACATTCAAATGGATGGATTCGAATGGATCGAGCCGGATTTGTCGCAAGTTCGATCCATTCTTTCTGCATCACAGCTCCGCCAATATGAAACGCTTTGTCATGAAACAGCGGTCATTGTAGAGAGTGTTTGTAAAGAAATCGTTCCAGGACAGACGGAGTACGAAATCGCTTCGCTTGCGGCTCAAAAAGCGATCGCGCAGGGAATGACGATTGAAGTGCTGCTTGTAGCAACAGATGACCGGATTCATCAATACCGTCATCCAATTCCGACAGAGAAAAAACTTCAAAAGCATGCGCTTGTTGTTCTTTGCGCTGAACGGCATGGACTCGTGGCGAATGTCACAAGGTCTGTTTACTTCGGTCAGCTTCCAAAGGAGCTTGAAGAGAACAAAGAGCGGCTTGCAAGAATTGACACGGTCATGAATGCTGCCACGCGCCCTGGTAAGACATTGGGAGATGTATTGAAAGCAGGTATTGCTCAGTATGAAAAAGAGGGCTTCCCTGATAGCTGGAAAAAGCTTCATCAAGGGGGAAAAACGGGCTTTGTATCTAGAGAAATCATTGCAGTTCCCTCATCGAAGGAAGAAATTCAGCTGCATCAAGTCTTTACTTGGAATCCTTCATTGCCTGGATTGAAATCAGAGGATACGATGGTCGTAGAGAAAGAGGGGAACCGCTTTTTAACCTATACAGGCAAGTGGACATACATTGATGTTGAACATGAAGGGGACATCTATAGACGCCCTGATATTTTAGTGAGAGAGGAATAACTGCAGAATGCCGGCGCTGAGCCGGTTTTTTGCTGGAAGTCATTTAGCGGGATTCCACATATTCATCATAATTGCCAATTCTTAACGCGCATAGTCAGAGGATCGATACTTTCTTTTCTTGTTAACTTGCGTTAAAATAAGTAAGGTTTTTGTTAAATGTGGGGATACCTATTTTGAAATTGTTTACCTAGATAAAATTTCATTAAGTTAAATTGAAATTTGACCAAACTTTTTTATTGTGGTAAACCTAAATTTGACAAAGTTCTTGATTGTTTGTCCTTTGCCTTCAACTCTCAACTTTTCAAAATCCTAGAAATTTATTGTGTGTGCAATAATATAAATTTATGTCGAATTTATGACATTTTAAAAGAAATCTGTTGAAAAATAAATGAACTTTTGAAAAAAGGGAAGCTAACTCTAACAGATTTTGATAGCATTACAAAGGGAAGAAAAGTTTTCGAAGGCAGATGGCTTTTCACAATTATTCAGCAATTTATACATTATTTAAGGAAGGATGGTGATCTTCTTGTTCAGAGCCATTAAACCTATGCTTTTATTAGCGATGCTCGTGAGTGTTTTTGTATTAGGAGGTTGCAGCAATATCGCTGTTTTAGATCCTAAAGGACCAGTCGCAGCACAACAAAAAGACTTAATCCTTTTATCTATCGGATTCATGCTCTTTATCGTTGGTGCGGTATTTGTACTGTTTACCATCATTTTGGTTAAATACCGTGAGCGTAAGGACGTTGGAAACGCCTCTTATAACCCAGAAATACACGGGAATACGCTTCTAGAAGTTGTCTGGACAGTGATCCCAATATTAATCGTTGCTGCTCTTTCGATTCCAACTGTAAAAACAATTTACTCTTTGGAAGAGGCACCTCAAGCAACAAGCCATAAAGATCCACTTGTCGTTTATGCGACAGCTGTTGATTGGAAATGGATCTTTAGCTATCCAGAGGAAAATATTGAGACAGTGAACTACTTAAACATTCCAAAAGATCAGCCGGTTTTATTCAAAATCACTTCCGCTGATACAATGGCATCACTATGGATTCCTCAGCTAGGCGGGGAGAAGTATGCGATGGCTGGAATGGAAATGGAACAATATCTTCAAGCTGATGAAGTAGGCACATACCAAGGAAGAAACGCCAACTTCACAGGCGAGGGCTTTGCTCAGCAAAAATTCAAAGTCAATGCGATGACGCAGTCTGACTATGATAAATGGGTAAACAAAACGAAGAAAGAAGCACCAAAGTTAACGAAGAAAACGTATGACTACTTGATGCTTCCTGATGCTGCAGATGTGCAGACATTCTCATCAACACATTTATCCTTTGCAAAGCATGGAGAGGATTCTGAATATGCACTCCAAGCACGCAAACGTTTAGGTTATCAAGCAGTTTCTCCGCATTCCAAGACAGATCCTTTCGAGAATGTGAAGAACTATAAAAGAAAACTAGATAATGAATAAACTGACTAAGGAAAGGAGGAGGCCGTTATGCATTTAAAATGGGATGAGTTTTTTGTAACTGGAGACCCATTAATTCTTGGTGCGCAAATTTCTATCGCTCTTACCTCCATTGCCATCGTGTTTGTTTTAACCTACTTTAAAAAGTGGAAATGGCTCTGGAAAGAATGGCTGACATCAGTTGATCATAAAAAGCTTGGAATCATGTATATCCTTGCTGCTGTGATTATGTTCTTCCGCGGTGGGGTAGACGGACTGATGATGCGCGCGCAGCTGGCGCTTCCTAATAATACGTTTTTAGATTCAAACCACTATAATGAAATCTTTACAACGCATGGTACGATCATGATTCTATTCATGGCGATGCCATTTTTAATTGGTTTAATCAACGTCGTTGTTCCTCTTCAAATTGGTGCACGTGACGTTGCATTCCCTTATCTGAACAACCTTAGCTTCTGGACATTCATGGTCGGAGCAATGCTGTTCAACATTTCCTTCGTTATTGGAGGATCACCAAGTGCAGGCTGGACGAGTTACATGCCGCTCGCCGGAAATGATTTCTCACCAGGACCTGGACAGAACTACTACTTGCTCGGGCTCCAAATTGCAGGTATTGGTACACTTATGACAGGTATTAACTTCATGGTGACCATCTTAAAAATGCGTACAAAAGGTATGACACTAATGCGTATGCCAATGTTTACATGGACAACATTGATTACGTCTGTCATCATCGTGTTTGCATTCCCTGTACTAACAGTTGCTTTAGCACTTATGACATTTGATCGTTTATTCGGTTCTGCATTCTTTACACTCGAAGCAGGCGGTATGCCGATGCTTTGGGCGAACCTATTCTGGATTTGGGGACATCCTGAGGTATATATTGTTATCCTGCCGGCTTTCGGTATTTTCTCAGAAATTTTTGCGACGTTCTCAAGAAAGCAGTTGTTTGGTTACAAAGCGATGGTTGTATCAATTGTGGCAATCTCTGTTCTTAGTTTCCTTGTGTGGGTTCACCACTTCTTTACAATGGGGAACAGTGCAGCGGTTAACTCATTCTTCTCGATTACAACAATGGCGATTTCTGTACCAACAGGTGTGAAAATCTTTAACTGGCTCTTTACGATGTATCGAGGCCGTATCAGCTTTACATCACCAATGCTTTGGGCACTTGGTTTCATCCCGAACTTCGTAATCGGTGGTGTAACTGGGGTTATGCTTGCGATGGCAGCTGCGGATTACCAGTACCATAACACGTACTTCCTTGTATCCCACTTCCACTATGTATTAATCGCAGGTACTGTATTTGCTTGTTTTGCTGGTCTTGTTTTCTGGTATCCAAAAATGTTTGGTTACAAGTTAAACGAAAGAATCGGCAAATGGTTCTTCTGGGTATTCATGATCGGATTTAACATCTGTTTCTTCCCGCAGTACTTCCTAGGACTGCAAGGAATGCCAAGACGTATTTATACGTATGGACCAGAAGATGGCTGGACTGCACTCAACTTTATTTCAACAATTGGTGCATTTATGATGGGTATCGGATTCATCATCCTTTGCTACAACATTTACTACAGCTGGAGACATTCAAAACGTGAAGTGTCTGGAGACAGCTGGGGAGAAGGACGTACACTTGACTGGGCGACATCTTCTGCAATTCCGCCGCATTATAACTTTGCAGCACTTCCAGAAGTGACAACACCAGATGCATTCCATCATTGGAAGCAAAACAATGTAGACGTTCATCCTGAAAAAGAATTCAAGAAAATTCACATGCCGCACAATTCAGGCAGACCGCTGATCATGTCTGCATTCTTTGGACTTGGTGCATTCGGTCTTGTATTTGAATGGTACTGGATTGGCGTTATTGGCTTAATCGGTGTATTCGCAACGATGATTTTACGTTCATTCGAATATGACGATGGCTACTATATTCCTGTTGAAGAAGTCATTGAAACAGAGAAAAAGAATAAGGAGGCGCAGAAGTAATGGGACATAATGATAGCAGCTATGCAAATGCACCGCTTGAATATCGCTCTGAAACCGGACGTTTAAACATCCTTGGTTTCTGGATATTCCTTGGCGCGGAAATCGTGTTATTCTCAACACTTTTTGCGACCTACTTTGTTCTACATGGCAGAACAGCTGGCGGCGTTTTACCAGCTGAGCTGTTTGATATGAAGCTTGTATTGATCATGACATTCCTGCTATTGGTTAGTTCATTTACATGTGGGATTGCTGTTCATGAAATGCGCCGTGGAAGTACAAAAGGGGTTGTCATCTGGACGATTCTCACACTGCTTCTAGGTGCAGGCTTCGTTGGATTCGAGATTTTTGAGTTCTTCCATTATGTACATGAGGGTGCGAGCATCCATACAAGTGCGTACTGGTCTGCATTCTTTGTACTCTTAGGAACTCACGGACTACACGTATCGATCGGTATCTTCTGGATTACCGGAATCTTGTTCCAAATTAAAAAACGTGGATTAACTCCACAAACAGCAGCTAAGATTTTCATCTCAAGTCTATACTGGCATTTCCTTGATGTTGTATGGATTTTCATCTTCACAGCTGTTTACTTGATCGGATTAGGGGGGCTTTTGTGATATGGCTGGAAAAACACATTCCTCAGCAGAGCACGAACACTTCCCTTGGAAACACGTAGTTGGCTTCATCCTGTCCATTGTGCTGACAATCTTAGCATTCTGGATTGCGATTGGAGCTGAAATTGGCAGTTCCGCAAAACTATGGATTATCTTTGGTTTTGCGTTCATTCAAGCATTCTTGCAGCTGTTCATGTTTATGCACATGACAGAGAGCGAGAACGGAACTGTTCAAGTCGGAAATACTTTGTTTGGTCTGTTCTGTGCGATTATCTTCGTCATCGGATCTGTTTGGATCTTTGCGGCTCACTACAGCCACGGAGAGAACAGTAAAGACGGTTATTCACCGTCTGCGCCAAAGCAGTCTGAGCATTCAGAGAAATAATAAAAAAACCACTCATCTCTTGAAGATGAGTGGTTTTTATCATGATGGTGATAACGCTTCCAATAGTTGGCGATATCTATCTGCTGCTGAATCTTTTGCGAATGAATGGAAGTCCGTAGATGAGGAACGCTGCAATGTGAGCCAAAATCACGTTAATGGCAAAGAATGCGATCATGAAGGTATGTCCTGCTGGAGATAAACTGCTTGTCATGTAAAGACCAAAGAAAATCCACATAATCATAATGGGTGGAATAGATGCTAATGCAATCTTTCTGTTTTCCAGCCATAAAAACAGGGGTGTAGCCGTTGCTATACATAGGTACGCAAAGAACATATCCATCGTATCCAACTCCTTTGTAAGTTGATGTTCAAATCAAATGAGAGGTCAGGATGCAATTGTGTCTGTTTTTAGGAGATATTGTGAACATTTTGTTACAAGTATTATACCACAATTGACTTTGAAGTAAACGTAATAATTGGAAAATGGGCCTTATTCCATACAAAATGGTTTTATTCCTCAGTGCAGCTTATCTCATCTGATGTTTACTTGTCATATCGCCACATAGGTCATTGAATTTTCCCCTTAAAATCTGTAAAATAAACTTTTTAAAGGACTTGAGATCGATTGAATGAAAAGTGTATAGAGGGATTTTTTCCTATTGTTAGGATGAAAAGTATTTCATTTTTTGAAAATTGAATGGAACCTTTCGGATGTATCTTCCGTCATATTTAGGGTGAGTTGATTTTGTGAAAATTTCAATCTAATATAAATAAGGGCTTTTATGTTTTGTAATAAGGGTGGTTAGTTCATGAACAAGCAGAATACATCTCCTTACTATCAAGGAGATTTGATTTTTATATTTTTAGCCTTCTTTGCCATCAGTGTCATTGCGATTTATGCTGCGGGTCAATTTGGGCAGTACGGATCTAATGCATGGACCAGACAGATTATTTACTACATGGTCGGAGTTATATGTATTGTTGCCATAAATTACTTTGATTTGGAGCAATTAGAGAAGCTAAGTCTCTATATTTTTATAGGCGGCATACTGCTGTTACTTTTTCTGAAGGTTGCTCCTGCACAAATCGGAGGTCATGATTTTGCTCCAATCAAAAATGGTGCAAAAAGCTGGTTTGTGTTACCTGGAATAGGGACATTTCAGCCTTCAGAGTTCATGAAAATTGGTTTGATTATGATGCTTGCATCTGTCATTGGAAAGTCTACACCTAGAGGAAAGCGGACATTAGAGGATGATATTTTCCTTCTATTAAAAATTGCCGGGGTGGCAGCTGTACCAGTTGGACTGATCTTCTTGCAGGATGCAGGGACTGCGGCTGTTTGTATGTTTATTGTTGTGGTGATGGTATTTTTATCAGGGATCAATTGGAAACTGATCTCTCTCATCGGTTCAGTGGTTGTGCTTTTAGTTGCTTCTGTTTTAGCTGTGATTATCTTATTCCCTGATTTTGCGAAAACAATCGGCATTCAACAGTACCAAATTAACCGGATTACCGCTTGGCTGCCTGATAGCTCTACGTCAGCCAACCAAGCGCAGACGCAGGATGCATCTGGATCTGATAAATATCAAGTGGAGCAGGCGATTATGGCCATTGGTGCAGGGCAGATTTTTGGGAATGGCATTAAAAATTTAAAGGTCTATGTCCCAGAAGCACAAACGGATATGATTTTCTCCATTATAGGAGAAGCCTTTGGCTTTATCGGCTGTGCGTTTGTTGTGATCATGTTCTTCTTCTTGATTTACCGGCTTGTCGTACTGATTGACCGTATCCATCCTTATAGCCGATTTGCGTCATTCTTCTGCGTAGGATATACAGCATTGATTGTAATCCATACGTTCCAGAACATTGGCATGAACATAGGCGTGATGCCTGTAACAGGGATTCCACTCTTATTTATCAGTTTTGGAGGAAGCTCTGTCTTGTCCGTTCTCATTGGATTCGGGATCGCCTATAACGCAAGCGTTCAATTAACGAAATATCAAAGTTATTTATTTAAATAAAACGGGTAAGGGCAGTCTAAGTATAGGCTGTCTTTTTTTTATGCGAGTTTTCATTTTTGAAAAGCCCTATGTCTTTGCCTTATGATAGAAGAAGTGAAGGAGGTCTTCGAATTGAACAAAACGATAGAAACCATATTAAATCATCGATCCATCCGTTCGTTTACAGACGAGCGTTTGACAGAAGAAGAGGTGCTGACACTGATCAAAAGTGCACAGGCTGCTTCGACATCAAGCTATGTACAGGCGTATAGTATTATTGGGGTGACAGATCAGGAGAAGAAGGCCAAGCTTGCTGAACTGGCTGGGAATCAGCCTTACGTTGAGAAGAATGGGCATTTCTTTGTCTTCTGTGCAGACTTGAAACGCCATGATCATATTGCAAAAAGAGCAGGGAAGAATCATCAGGAGGCGTTTGAGAACACGGAAGCCTTTCTCATTAGCGTCATCGATGCGGCATTGGCTGCACAAAATGTCAGTGTTGCTGCAGAATCAAAGGGACTTGGGATCTGCTATATTGGCGGACTGCGTAATCAGCTGAGAGAAGTCTCTGAAGTGCTTGAAACGCCATCTTATGTGCTGCCGTTATTCGGTCTGGCTGTTGGTCATCCAGCTAACCAGTCGTCTCAAAAGGAACGGCTGCCAGTTGAACTCATCTATCATGAAAATTCATATCAGCAAGATGAAGCGCATGTCGATCGTTATTTAAAAGAATACGATGATCGTATTTCGGCATACTATGAAGAACGAACAAACGGTGAGAGAAAAGATACTTGGTCTGAGCAGATGCTGCGGGGCTTTAGTCAGCCAAAGCGTGCCTTCCTTGGAGAATTTGTGAAAGAGAAGGGCTTTAATCGGAAATAAATAAGACATCCCCCTTTCCATTTAAGAGAGGGGGATTTCTGTAAGAGGTGCAGCATAATGAAATTAAGTATACTGGATCAATCTCCTTTGATTGGAGGCGCAACACCTGCTGAAGCACTGAAGCAGACGGTTGAACTGGCGAAGCAGGCGAAAAAGTGGGGCTATCACCGTTTTTGGGTATCAGAGCATCATTTTTCAAACCGGCTTGCAGGATCGAGTCCAAAGGTGCTCCTCGGGCATTTATCAGCTGTTACGTCGCACATCCGCATTGGCTCAGGCGGCGTTATGCTTCCCCACTACAGTGCCTATAAAGTAGCAGAGAACTTCAGGGTTCTCGAAGCGCTGGCTCCCGGCAGAATCGATCTTGGAATTGGACGTGCCCCTGGTGGTATGCCCATTTCCTCCATTGCCCTTCATCATGGTGAGCGAAAGCGTCTAGGCGATCAGTATCCTGAGCAGGTAGAGGAATTGAAGGTCTATTTACATGATCTAGCGGATGAATTTTACCCGCTGCCTCATTTGACTGCTTCTCCGAAGGTAGAGACCGCGCCAGAAGTATGGATGCTCGGTTCCTCTGGCGGGAGTGCAAGGCTTGCGGCGAAAGCAGGTGCAGGCTACACGTTTGCTCTTTTTATTAATGGTGAAGGCGGAGAAGACTCTGTGGAGCAATATATCAACCGATTTGAACCTTCAGTATTCGGTGAAAAGCCGCGTGTCAGTCTGGCAGTCTTTGTTTTATGTGCCGAAACAGAGGAGCAGGCAGAAAAACTGGCTGTCAGCTTAGATTTATCTTTACTTGCCAATGAACAAGGGCTGAATCTTGAAGGCTTTCCTTCATATGAAGAGGCACAGTCGTATTCCTACAGTCCATATGAACAAAAACGAGTGGCTGCTAATCGTCAAAGGATGGTCGTTGGAACGCCAGCATCTGTGAAAGAGCAGCTGACCGCACTCGCGAAGGCTTATCGAACAGATGAATTGATCGCTGTGACCATCACACATCACATGCAAGACCGGCTCACATCGTATCGTTTATTAAAAGAAGCCTTTGATGCATAACGTATGTATATTTATCGCCTGCGGAGCCAGTACAAGGGGAAAAGGAACATCATGGTGAGGAAGAAGGCGGCTGACACGAGCAGGCTGAGCGGGTAGATACAGGAAGTATAAACAGACAGCTCGCATGCTTGATGAAAAGGACGAGGCTGCTTCGTATGTAAAAAGGTTAGAAAATAAACCAAGGTGATCGTCAGGAAAAAAGCAGTAAAAAAAGAAACGATCCATAGCAATATCAACATCAGTCTCTCTTTCCTCCATATATGATCGAAAAGCCTTGATGAGCTTATCCACTCATACAAGGCTTTTCTTGTGATTCACATTTATTCAGGGTAAATTTCGAAAGCTTCCTTCGTTTGTACGGTATCTGATTTTCCTTTCAAGCTTGCATACGCAAGCATTGTATACTCACCAGCTTCAAGCTTCTGGCCTTGATTGATTGTGCCATTCCACTTTACGCGGTATTCTCCTTTATCAACATGTTGATAAACACCAGCTTCACCTAAATACTCTCCATCGGTCGAGTAGACAAGGAATGCAAGGTTCTCAGCACCGCCAGGCAGGTAGCTGCTAATGACATAGCTTCCAGCACGATTGTCCGGCTCTACGGAAACAGAAGTGACGCGCGGATAATCAGGCTCTTTCACAATCAATAGAGTAGGGATTTCTGTGATCTTTCTGCCATTTTCGCGAAGGGTTATGCTGCCTTGGTACGTCCCTTTTTTGGTTTTTCCGTAATTCACCTGTACTGCGGAAGTAAAGGATCCAGTGGAATTCCCTTTGACGGTGATTTTTTTCGTTCCGTTTGTACTAATGCCGCTGCCATTGAATTTGTAATCAATGGTATACGTTTTCGGTGCTTTTGAAAGGTTTTCTACCTTAAATTTTTTCGTTTTGATTTGAACGCCTTTTTCCTTTAAGAAAGTGCCGTAAGAATAGCTCGCATCAGAAACGATAGAAGACGCCTGAAGTGATTCCATGATTCGAACGCTGCCTGTTCCTTGTGTGTTATGAGGGAATGGGCTGCCATTTGCGTCAAACAGTTTTTCTGCTGTATTCATCAGCAATGCTTTGATTTGTTCAGTTGAGTACGATGGTTTTGCTTGTTTGATGATCGCTGCAACTCCTGCCACATGTGGAGATGCCATACTTGTTCCTTGCTTAGAGCCATATCCGTAAGGCTGAGAAGGATCATGCGTTGGGATCGTACTCACAATGCTGACGCCAGGTGCTGATAGATCAGGCTTAATCATCCACGTATCCACAACCGGTCCGCGGGATGAGAAGTCAGCGACTTGCTCACTAAGTTCCTTGACAAATTGAATGGAGAAAGCCGTTGTATCGTTTCCAGCCTCAATGGCTTTAATAAGCGCTGTTCCTTCAGCTTTTGACAGCTTAATCGTAGGAAGTGCGAGTCCTGGTACGTCGACTGGGATTTCTCCATCGGTATTGTTATACATCACAACGCCGATTGCACCAGCGGCTTTTGCATTGTCGACTTTATCCACAAAAGCAATGGCACCACGTTCAATTACGGCCACCTTTCCTTTCACATCGATGTCTTCAAACGCCTTTTCGTCACCGATTCCTGCTTGGACGAGTGTGACTTGTTTTTGGTCAAGCGCTTTTAAATCACTCTCTTGGTAGTAGCCCATGACTTTTGCAGTAGAATAGTTCGGGAATTTCACATTGTAAAGGCTGTACGGAAGCTGAGTTGCTCCGACAGAAATGGCCTCTCTTGACGTGCCGGGAGAACCGACTGTCCAGCTGTTCGGACCGCTGTTTCCATTCGAAGTCACAGCGACAACGCCTTCAGACATGGCCCAATCAAGTGCAATGCTCGTTGCATAATCAGGGTTATTGACACTGTTTCCAAGAGAGAGGTTCATGACATCTGCTCCGTCAGTAACAGCCCGGTCGATGCCTGCAAGAACGTTCTCAGTTGTTCCAGATCCACCTGGTCCAAGTACACGGTATGCAAGAAGCGTGGCATCCTTTGCGACCCCTTTAATTTGTCCATTTGCCGCAATCGTTCCTGCCACGTGTGTGCCGTGATCTGTGGATTCGCCTCTAGGATCTCCTTTAGGTGTCTCTTGCGGAGAATAATCATTATCAACAAAATCATAGCCTTTGTATAAACCGAAGTTTCCTTTTAAATCAGGGTGGGTATAGTCTACTCCAGTATCAATGACTGCGACTTTGACCCCTTTTCCAGAATAGCCGGCATCCCATGCTTTTGGTGCACCGATAAATGGAGCGCTTTTATCCATAAGCGGGGAGACATCTTCGTTTGGAAGCTGGATGCTTTCCTTTTTCACTTCATCGGTTTTATATGTAACATCCGGATAAACGGCTTTTACTCCATCCACTGCGAGCAGCTTCGGGATTTCGTTTGCAGGAAGTTTCATAGAGAAACCAGAGAAAACTTTTTCATATTCTTGACGAACACTCGCTTTATCTACCTCTTTGAGTGCTGCGTTCTTTACTTTTGTTCGAGATTTTTTGAGGGAGGCCTTTGTTTGTGATTCGCCTTCTTGCTCGGCTTCAACTAAGGATTTTTCCTTTAATTCAACAATGACAGTGGTTTGTTTTTTCGAGTTGACATTGATTTCACCGAAGATTTCTGCTTTTTCTAGTTCCATCTTTTTGTTAGATGGAGCAGCAGCAGCCTGTTGACCGGTAAAGAATGTGGATAAAATAAAAATAGTGGAGAACAATAGAACAGAAGAACGAGATATTACCTTTTTCATTTATTTTCCCCTTTCTATAGCTGTGTTTTTAGGGAGATAGCCTTTCTTTTTGTGGATAAATAGGAAAGATTCACTGCCCGTTATTAAGTATTCAATACGTTGAAAACAATTCCTTTACTAAAATGGTCTTATTTTACATAGTTATAAAGAACTATTTTGTTTATAAAGTCGCACTTATTCACAAATGTCTGTTGATAACTCAATTATTCAGATACATATATGGAAAATAAAAAATTTACATACACAAAATCTAGTAAGAGGGTGTTGATATGTGGATAAACCCTGTTGATAAGGTGTGCTTATCTTTGGGATAGCGTGTGCATAAAATTTTCATTGAAACATCCAGGCACATGATGATCTTCTGCACTTTTCAACAAAACTTCTGAAAACTAGTTGGTTTTTTCACCCAGATTGTGACAAACCTCTCTTTTTTCTCGGGATATGATAGGAGCAGTTGTTTTGCTAGAGCTGCTAGATTCTAAGAAAAGCGGAGGGATGTTCAGTGAAGAAATTAAAAAGCTGGTTGAGCGTATGGTTTGGTTTCATGATGAATGTGCTTGTGAACCCTGGTGTGATGATGAAACAGCAAGGGTTTCAGGCGGCCGCGGCGGATGCTGGATTCTTTGAAGTAGTGAAAGAGAGAGAGCTGGAGAAACTGGCAGAAGAACATAAGAAGAAACGCAGGATAGAGAAGCGGTTTACTCAAAGTCTGATGATGCTTGAAGAGAAGACGATGCGAGAGGCGCGTGCTGGTCCGCTCTTACCTTTACAGAAAAAGTGAAACAGGGTAAAATCCCACATAAGAAATGTTATCTGCTGGGAGAGGATACCCCTTGAAGATATATAAAATATTGAATAACAACGCAGTGATTGTGAAGGAGGGCGATCAGGAGAAAATTGTGATGGGACCCGGAATTGCTTTTCAGAAGGGGAAAAATGACGTCGTTCCTCTTCAAAAAATAGAGAAAATCTTTGTTGTGCGTGAAGAAAATGAGAAATTCAAACAAATTCTTGCCACATTGCCAGAAGCGCATATTGAGGTGGCAGAGCATATCATCAGTTATGCAGAGGGTAAACTCATGATGCCGCTCAGTGATCACATTCACATATCACTGACTGATCATTTGTCCTTCGCCATTGAACGCCTTCAAAAAGGCATTGTGTTATATAATAAATTGCTTGGTGAGATCAAAGTCTTATATAAGCAGGAATATGAGATTGGAAAGTATGCCATTCGTTATGTAAAGGAGCGGCTTGGGGTTGAACTGCCGGACGATGAGGCAGGATATGTGGCACTTCATATTCATACGGCCAAAATGAATACGGAGTCCATGAAAAAGACCGTGAAATATACAACGATGATTAAAGAAATGATCGAGCATATTGAAAGATATTTTCAGCATTCAATTGATGAGGATAGTATTTCCTATCAGCGGCTTGTGACACATTTGAGGTATGCATTAGGCAGGTTGGAATCAAATGAGGCATTTCAAATCATGGACGAAGACATGCTGATTTTTATCCAAACAAAGTATGATACGGCGTACCGGTGTGCACTTGGACTTGCTGATTTGTTAAAAGATGAATATGGACTTCATCTCCCTGAATCGGAGATCGGCTACATCACGCTGCATGTCCAGCGTCTGCAGGAAGCCGAATTGGTTTAAAATGATGTGCCTGCATGCAGGCTTTTTTTTATGCACACTACTCTTATTAGTGTATATGGGTCATTGGATTTGAAAAAAGAGGTTGACGCATGTCACAGTCTTATACTATGATGAAAGCGTAATCAAAATTTGATACTGCGGGATTGTGACTGTCAGGCAGGCAAGACCTAAAATTTGCGTAACGAGGGGACGTGTATGTCCTTTACTCGTTGGTGAATTTTAGGTCTTTTTTGCTTTAAAAAAGGAGGAAACTTCATGGATTATCAAAAAACAGCCAAAGAATTAACAAAACTGTTAGGCGGCAAAGAAAATGTCATCAGTGCTACGCATTGTGCAACAAGACTCAGATTGGTGGTGAAAAATGAGGATTTGATTGACAAAGAGGCCATTGAAGAACTTGAAGGTGTAAAAGGGGCTTTCTCAAGTTCAGGACAATTTCAAGTCATTTTTGGAACGGGATCTGTCAACAAAGTATATGAACCATTTGCTCGTGAGACTGGTCTTGAGACTGGCGACGAGAAACAAAAGCCTGTCAGCCATGATGAAGCAGTGAAACAAAAAATGAATCCACTTGCGCGTTTTGCAAAGACGTTATCGAATATTTTTGTACCAATCATTCCAGCAATTGTGGCAAGCGGTTTGTTAATGGGTCTCTTAGGTATGATGAAAGCCTTCAAATGGGCTGATCCAAGCTCTGCGATCTTCCAAATGCTTGATATGTTCTCAAGTGCAGCCTTTATCATTTTGCCGATTTTAATTGGGGTCAGTGCAGCGAAAGAGTTTGGCGGAAATCCGTATTTAGGGGCTGTCATTGGGGGAATTATGATTCACCCGAATCTGCTTAATCCGTGGGGATTGACGGAAGCAAAACCTGAATATATGCATTTATTCAATATTGATATTGCTCTTCTTGGTTACCAAGGGACGGTTATTCCAGTGTTATTGACCGTATATATCATGTGCCTTGTTGAGAAGAATTTAAGAAAAGTCGTTCCGAACAGTATTGATTTACTTGTGACCCCATTTGTGACGGTGATTGTCACTGGATTTGTGACATTTATTGCAGTTGGACCGCTTGGAAGAATGCTTGGTACAGGCATTTCGAATGCACTGACATTTATTTATGACCATGCAGGGTTCTTAGCAGGACTCATTTTCGGCGGTGCTTACTCTTTGATTGTGCTCACAGGGG
This sequence comes from Bacillus sp. FSL R5-0512, assembly GCF_038593295.1. Classification (NCBI taxonomy): domain Bacteria; kingdom Bacillati; phylum Bacillota; class Bacilli; order Caryophanales; family Bacillaceae; genus Bacillus; species Bacillus sp. FSL R5-0512. The sequence goes on along the minus strand of NZ_CP151982.1, from coordinate 3,387,638 downwards.
TTCACCATAGCTTCCATGCGATTGAGGCAGGGTTGCTGAATGATATTGGGCGTAACTATTTGCTGCCAATCTGGGCAATGTCCAATGTCGCGCAAGGCGGGGCAGGATTGGCTGTTTTTTTCTTAGCCAAGCGTGCAAAAACAAAAGAAATTGCCCTTCCTGCTGCCTTCTCTGCTTTTTTAGGAATTACTGAGCCTGTTATATTCGGTGTAAACCTCCGCTATCGTCAACCATTTATTGCGGCGATGATTGGAGGAGCATTGGGCGGGGCATTTGTAGTTTTCACGAAGGTAGCAGCCAATGCTTATGGTTTAACAGGCATTCCGATGATTGCGATTGCAGCACCATTCGGTGTTCAGAATGTGGTCAATTATGTGATTGGTATGTTAATCGCTGTTGCTGTTTCATTTATTCTCACTATCATTTTTAAAATAAAAGAAGTCGAAAAATAATCAAGGAGTGGTCACAGTCATGACAACTACTGACGCAGCACTTCGTCAAAAGATAGCAGACCGTATTCGAAACTATGAGCATTTGGTCAAAAAGGATGTGTACCGGCAGCATTTTCATTTGATGCCGCCAGTCGGTCTTTTAAATGATCCGAATGGGCTGATTCAGTGGAAAGGAATTTACCACGTCTTTTATCAGTGGCAGCCATTCAAAACGGGGCATGGTGCAAAATTCTGGGGGCATTATACATCGACAGATCTAGTCAATTGGCAGCACGAAGAAGCCGCTCTTGCCCCAAGTGATTGGTTTGATCAAAACGGCTGTTATTCTGGCAGTGCATTTATAGACGATGGACAGATGCATGTGATGTACACTGGAAACGTTCGGGATGAACAAGGGAACCGTGAGACGTATCAATGTTTAGCTGTTTCGGAAGATGGTATTCACTTTCAGAAAAAAGGTGTCGTGGCAACACTGCCGGAAGGGTTCACTGCTCATTTTCGAGATCCAAAGGTATGGAAGCGAAATGGGCAGTGGTACATGGTCCTTGGTGCACAAAGCTTAGACCTGAAGGGACACCTTGTCTTATTTACCTCTGATACGTTAGATAATTGGACGTTTCAAGGCACGATTGCAGGCAGCGGAAAGAATGGTTTAGACAATTTCGGCTATATGTGGGAATGTCCAGACCTGTTTGAATTAGACGGCCGGGATGTATTGATTGTGTCACCGCAAGGGCTAGAGCCGGATGGCTTAAAATATCACAACACACATCAATCAGGCTATTTTGTTGGCACATTGGATGATCATTCCTATCAATATACACACGGAGCGTTTGAGGAGCTGGACCGCGGCTTTGACTTCTATGCGCAGCAAACCTTTCTAGACGAATCAGGCAGACGACTTTTAATCGGGTGGATGGGGGTGCCTGATCAAGGAGAAGAACATCATCCGACCATTTCTTATCAATGGATACACTGCCTCACGATCCCGAGAGAGCTCCGTTTAGATGAGGACGGACATCTGATTCAAAAACCAGTAAGTGAACTTCAATCCATGCGGACCAATGAACAAGAGCATGTTTTTCATATTAAACGTTCTGTTCATTCCATCCCTGTAGAGGATATTACGAGCGCAGAGGTATTCATTGATCAAATTGACACACAAAAAGGGTTTGAATGCTGTATCCGTGCAGCAGCACGCATCATCTATGATAAAGAGGAAGGGAAGCTGACATTAGAGCGGGATCGATTTGAAGATCGATCAAAGGAAGTTCGTGAAGTAGTCATAGAGGAATTACACGACCTTCATATCTTTATCGACTCATCGTCAATTGAGATTTTTGTAAACGGAGGCCGAGAAGTTTTTACTGCACGTTACTTTCCTTCCCCGGGAAATAAATCGATCTCCATCAGTGGCAGAAATGAAACAAAGCTGAAACTGAAGACATGGCATTTACAAAGAGAAGCAGATCAATGATCTGCTTTTTCTAGTGAGATCAGCCTGTATCTTAGAGCCTATAGCGTGTATATACAAGGTTGGCCTAAAGCGGTTTGATGACGTTTTACATATATGATAACAGGTGGAATTATGGTATCATTTTAAAATATATACAGCTGAGGCTGACGTTTATCCAAATGCGGTAGGACAAAAAAGGGGTTGTTTACTTGAATTCAAAACAGCAGCCGACGACTAGAAAACGCTTGGAGACAATGGCAGATCATGTTGAAGATAAACGTGAAGAATATAAAGAATTGCTCATTCAAGTTCAATCTATTCTCGGTGAACCTTCTTTAGAGCAGGAAGAAGTGAAAGAGAAGCTGTCAGATACGTATAAACAAATGAAAGAATATGCTTTATTTGTTGAATCCATTGAAGCCTTTATTCGAAAAATGGCGAAAGAGTCCGATCAGCAAAAATAGGCGTTCATGTATGGATAAAAGAGTGTACTCGGAAGCGGGTACGCTTTTTTTATTCAATAAGATGATTCAGAAATTTAAATGAAAGCGTTGACATTTGTGTTGTCATGATCAATAATAAATAAAAATTTCATCTGAGCATGTACAGGAGGAACGATATGAACCATACAACCAAGAAATGCCTGATCACCTTTATTATTGTCCTGTTTTCTATGAGTTTTCTTTTTCCTTCCGTTTCTTCTGCCCGAAATCATACGTCATCTGCTGCGTCAATTGCTTCAGTCCCGTCTGGTCAATATTATCGTTCACAAGAGGTAGCTCTGCATTCTCACGTTCAAAAAGCTTCTCTTTATTACACAACAGATGGCAGCCAGCCGACAACTCAAAGTCAGTTATACAAAAAGCCCATTCATATCGAAACTGATACGACTTTAAAAGTAAGCGTTTACAAAAATAGGCATCGACTTGCTACATCTACGTACAATTATCGTTTTGTCACACGAGAGGATATCGCATCATCCTTTTTATCTTTTGAATATCAAGGAATGCCTTATCGGTTGTACATTCCGAAAAATCATAAGAGGGGTAAAGCCTATCCTTTAGTCCTCTTCTTACATGGAGGCGGGGAGAGGGGAACAGACAATCAAAAGCAGTTACTTGCGAATGATGGTGCAGTTTTATGGGCTTCTCCTGAAGTTCAAAAGAAACATCCTTCGTATGTACTTGCACCTCAGGCGCGAAATGCTGTCGATGGAGGCTTTGCATTAACAAGAAATGTGCAAAATGAAATTGATCTGACGAATGTGTTTCAATTTTCACCAGATTTACACAAAGCTTATGATGTCCTTCAGCATGTGTTAACTTCTTATCAGATTGATCAGAAAAGAATTTATGCGACGGGTTTATCACAAGGTGGATTTGGCACGTACCAGTTGAACATCACATATCCTCGTTTGTTTGCAGCGATGATTCCTATTGCTGGGGGTGCAGATCCGAGCAAGGCGGGAATTTTAGCGAGCAAGCCAATATGGGCATTTCATGCAGAGGATGATTCCATTATCCCTATCAGCTATGCGAGAAATACAATTCAAGCTATTCAAAAAGCTGGAGGCCAGCCGCTTTATACGGAGTATGCAAGCAAGTATGGATATGACCATGCATCATGGACGCCTGCTTATGAGACGCCAGGCTTAACAGATTGGCTGTTTGCACAGAGACGAAGCTTTCGATAAACAAAAACCGATTCACCTTCTAACAAGGCGAATCGGTTTTTTCTGTTTTATTTGTCAAAACGATGAGCAGAATGCTTTGTTGGTCCGATGTATTCGTTTAGCTGGAAAGAGCCTTTAATGGCAGCCGTGATGAATTCTTTTGCTGCATAAATGGCTTCTTTCACGTCTGATCCATTCGCTAGTTCAGCTGTGACTGCTGCTGAGAATGTGCAGCCTGCGCCGTGTGTGTATTCTGTGTCGATTTTATCTGTTTCAAGGCGTTCGAAGGTTTGTCCATCATAAAGCAAATCGATGGCTTTGTCTTCGCTGAGCTTACCGCCTCCAGTGATTACCACATACTTTGCACCAAGTTCGTGAATGCGTTTTGCTGCTTCTTCCATTTGTTCGATCGTTTTGATCTCGCCGATTCCGCTTAATTGACCTGCTTCGAAAAGATTAGGTGTGATAACGGTTGCCAGTGGCGTGAGCTTTTCACGCAATGCTTCCGCGTGCTCTGGGTAAAGGACTTCGTTCGCACCCTTACAAACCATGACAGGATCAATGACGACATTTTTTAGGTCATATGTTTTGATGGTGTCAGCTGCAAGCTCAATCACGTCGACGGTTGGAAGCATACCCGTTTTCAGCGCATCTACACCAATACCTTCTACAATGGTAGAGAGCTGCGCGCGAATTGTCGCCGTATCAATTGGAAACACCTGATGATCCCAATGATTATGAGGGTCCATTGCAACGACAACGGTTAAAGCTGTCATCCCGTAGACGTTTTTTTCTTGAAACGTTTTTAAATCTGCTTGGATACCTGCACCGCCGCTTGAATCCGAACCTGCGATGGTGAGTGCTTTATTCATAGACATAGTTGCTGAACCTCCAATGTGATGTGTAACAGTTACTGTTCTATCCCTTATTATAATCAGCTTTTCCATTTATCACAATGAAACGGCATAAAAAAGCGTTCCTCTCATCGGAACGCCTCCCTTTCTTACCTTTTACAAATCACCAATTTCCCTTTTTTCAGTTCATCTAAAAGGGTTAAGGCTAACTCTTGATCGGCCCCAGTTGACATCATTTTGGCCATCAGTTCATCATCCCGGGTACGAATGACATTGGCGACTTGATCCAAAATCCCTTGATCGACCGCAGTCATGCTTTTGGCATCTGTATACTCCGTTACGGTATCAGAGCGTTCTGGGTCGTACGCAAAAACAAAAACAGCGTCTTTTGATGAACCCGATGAATGAATGTGGTCAATGGTCTGTTTTGCTTCTTTACTATTTTCCACTGTGATATATTCCATCATGATCACTCCTTTTCATCAAAAATTCCCATTTTCCCATCAAATCAAACCGCCTTTTATATCATGAGAAGAAAGTCAATTTATGTTTTAATGGAAAAAGACGAATCTATTAAAGGAGTAAGCTGCATATGAAGATTTCCTTATTAATTGTGACACATAACCGGCTCAGCGCACTGTGTGAGCTGCTTGAATCCATTACAAGACAAACCGTACAGCCTTTTGAAATTGTTGTCGTCAATGATGCAGGAGAGCGAGTCGACATCATTCAGGAACTTTACCCTGAGCTTCCGATCCGCTTGATTCATTTAGATGAGAATGTCCAGCATGTAAATGCCAGAAATGTGGGGGTGCGGGAGCTGACAGGAGACGTCATCATGCTGAGTGACGACGATGATTACTTCACACCTTGTCATATCGAACGCATGAGCAAGGCGCTGGAAGATGCCGATTTTGTCTTTTCTGATGCAGAAATTGTATCATTTGAAGAAAAAGGCGCGACCCGTTTCCCGCTGTCGAGGCGTTTGTTTGCTTATACAGCGGATATTGAGGATATGCGTGTCTTTTCTACATATGTTCCTTCGGGCAGTATGTACAAACGCTGTATACACGATGAGATTGGCTATTTTGATCCAGCGATGCATCATTATTGGGACTGGGACTTCTTTTTGCGTGTATCACAGCATGCCCGAGTCAAACGAGTGCCAGCGGCGAGCGTGATCTATGCGTTTTTTGACGGCGGTGGAAATCAGTCTAGTGATCTGGGTGAAACAAGGAAAAACTACTTAGATGATTTAAGTGAAAAGCATGAACTGGGCGATCTGCCGACAGCGAACTTTGCGATATTATTAGAAGAACCAGCGATGAAAAAAAGAGAATCAGAGAGTGAGATTGTGTGGGATGGAAAACCGATGATCTCCAGACTAGCGCAGCAAGTAGAAGGAGGAAAACCACAATGAAGCCATTTTTAAATGATAGCTGGTGGGCTGTGATGAAAAGTGAATTTGAACAGCCGTATTATCAGGAATTACGTGAATGGATGAAGGAAGAATATCGCACGCAGACCGTTTTTCCAAAACCAGATGACGTGTATCGTGCTCTTCATTTGACGTCATATGAAAAGGTCAAAGTGGTGATTTTAGGACAAGACCCTTATCATGGCCCAGGGCAGGCACATGGATTAAGCTTTTCTGTTCAGCCGGGCGTCAAACACCCGCCATCTTTAAGAAATATTTTTCAGGAGCTACAGGATGATCTTGGCTGTCCTGTTCCAAACCACGGCTCACTTGTCAGCTGGGCAGAGCAGGGTGTGCTGCTCTTAAACACTGTGCTGACTGTGAGAAGGGGCGAGGCGAATTCTCATAAAGGCAAGGGCTGGGAACGAGTGACAGACCGCGTGATTGATGTGCTGAATCAGCGTGAGCAGCCTGTCGTTTTTGTGTTATGGGGAAGACATGCTCAAAACAAGAAAGAACGCATTGATCAAAACAAGCATTACATCATTGAGTCACCTCATCCAAGTCCTTTTTCTGCAAGAAACGGCTTTTTTGGCAGCCGGCCGTTTTCAAAGGTAAACGCGTATTTAAAGCAAATGGGGATTGAAGAAATCAATTGGTGTATCAAGGATATTGAATGAAAATAGGACGAGGGGAGAGCCCCTTCGTCCTGTTTATTTTAAAAATTTGCGGACCAAGTCGAGTCCATTTTTCGCATTTGGATAACGGAAGGAAAAATCGAAGCGATTGGTTTGCCGCAGGACGCTTTTTTCATGCGTAAAAGTAAAGAAGCTTTCCTTCCCGTGATATCGCCCCATGCCGCTTTCGCCGACGCCTCCGAATGGCAGGTAAGGGGTAGCGACATGCATAAGCGTGTCATTGATACATCCTCCGCCAAATGAGAGGTTGTCTAGAATATAGGATTCTGTTTCTTTATTTGTTGTAAATAAGTAAAGCGCAAGCGGCTTCGGCCTTGCTTTGATCATATGAACTGCCTCATGCAGAGAATCAAAGGTCATGACAGGCAGAATCGGTCCGAAAATTTCCTCCTGCATGACAGGATCTTCCCATGTGATGTTGTCTAAAATGGTCGGAGCAATTTTGAGCTCCTGTTCATTGCGCTGTCCACCTGTGACGATCGTTCCATTTGAGAGAAATTGTGTAAGCCTGTCAAAATGACGCTGACTGACATTTTTTCCAAAGTGCGGATGCGTTTCGGGATGTTCTCCATAAAAATCACGGATACAGGCCGTCATTTCTCGCAAAAGTTCCTCTTTGATGGATTCATGAACGAGCAAATAGTCTGGTGCAATGCAGGTTTGCCCTGCATTGGTGAACTTTCCAAAGGTGATCCGCTTCGCTGCTAGCTTGATGTCGGCATCAGGCATGACGATGCTGGGACTTTTTCCGCCAAGCTCAAGTGTGACAGGGGTCAAATGCTTTGCGGCGGCTTCCATGACGACTTTGCCAACTGCCACACTTCCAGTAAAGAAGATATAATCAAAGGGCAGTTTCAGCAGTTCTGTACTGACTTCAACACCGCCCTCTACGACAGCCGCATGGTCTTCTTGAAATACACGTTTGATGATAGTGCTGATCACTTGTGAGACTGCCGGCGTCAGCTCAGACGGCTTTAAAATCACGGCATTTCCCGCAGAAATCGCACCGACTAATGGAGAAAGGGCCAATTGGAAAGGATAGTTCCAAGGAGCAATGATGAGCACAGTTCCATAAGGTTCCTTGATAATCATGCTTTTTGATCCGATATGAGTCAGCGGTGTTTTCACGCGAGTTGGCTTCGCCCATTTGTGAAGGTGCTTGATGGTATGATTGATTTCTTCATACACCATCCCAATCTCTGTTGTATAGGCTTCCTGTTCGGATTTATGTAAATCATGGGCTAAGGCCTGTAATATATCCTTTTCATGCTGTTTGATTGCTGCTTTTAAATCTTGAAGAATGCGGATGCGTTCTTGAACCGCCGGCTTCTGAAAGACTTTTTGTTTCTGAAATAGAGCAGTAAGCTTGTCCATTATTCAATCCCTTCATAGACGATTTTGTTTCTTTTATTATGTGTGAATGAAGATGACGGGTCAAATAAGAGAGTCGTGAGCGCACTGCTTTGAAAAAATGAACCCATTTGGTTTGTTCATTTGGTAAAATAATGTTGAAAAGAGATTTTTTTAGATTGGAGGGTCTACCCTTGAATATTCATATATCAAGCCTGCTTCAAAAAATGGAGGAAGCGGTTCAAAAAGCAAAACAAAGTGGAAATGATGAAGAGGTGAAACGTCAAGTAGCGGCCATTTCTTCACTATGTGATGTCATTCTCGACGCACCATCAAAGGTGCAAATGCCGCAGTCGCCGGCCATCTCACCACCTCCATCGATACATACACCATCAGCGCCACCTGTGACTACAGATCAAGCCATGCTTGAGAAACTCATGGGCACAAGTGGTGCGAAGAAATTTCAGCAAAATGATGAGGGTCAAAAAGAGAAGGACGGGAACGGCGACTCTATTTTTGATTTTTAATGGTCTTGTCACGACAAAGGGAAGGTGATCGGTTTGAAACTATTTTTGGGCGCCATTCAGTGGATGGCATTTTTTATCGCAGCTTCTATTGCCGTACCAATTGCGATTGCACAAGCATTTGAATTGAACCAAGTGCAATCGGCGGAGCTGATTCAAAGTACTTTCTTTTCACTTGGTCTTGTGGCGATGGTGCAGTGTTTATGCGGCCATATGCTGCCGATCAATGAAAGTCCAGCAGGGCTTTGGTGGGGTGTGTATACCCTTTATGCCGGCATGACAGGTACAATCTTTGCGACGTATCCTGAAACCCTGCAAGCATTACAAGGGGCTTTAATTTTTAGTGCTGTTTTCTTTTTTATTTTTAGTTTATTTAAAATCATCAATTGGCTCGCGTCTTTATTTACGCCAGTCGTCACAGGCATTTACCTGCTGCTGCTTGTTGTGCAGCTAAGTCAACCAATCATGAAAGGGCTGATGGGCATCGGCTATCGGGGAAATCAGGTGGACGGGCTTGTCTTTTGCTTATCGATCTTGATTATTATCCTCACCTTCATGATCAGCCGCTCAAAATGGCATTACTTGAGGCAGTTTTCTGTGTTATTCGCACTTGCAGGCGGATGGCTGTTATTCGCTCTACTCGGATTGGCGAAGCCGGTTCGAATTCCAGAACAAATCATCGAGTTTCCGAAGCTGTTTCCATTCGGTATGCCGGTCTTTGACAGCGGATTGCTTGTCACGTCCTTTTTTATAACGATTTTACTCATTGTGAACATGCTGGCAAGTATTCGAATTGTGGAAAGTTCAGTGAAGGCATTTGGTGAACTGCGTGAGCGGAAAAGAGCACGACCTGCTGGTTTTGTCGCAGCATTTGGTCATTTATTAAGCGGGCTGATCGGGGCGATTGCGCCTGTACCTATTTCGGGGGCAGCAGGATTTATCCAGACAACCAAAATTCCTTCGAGAAAGCCTTTTTTCATAGGAAGTCTGCTTGTTGTTCTCATTAGTTTGTTTCCCCTGCTCATGAGCTTTTTCTCTGCATTGCCATCACCTGTGGGGCTTGCTGTAAACTTTGTGGTCTTCTCTTCTATGATTGGGATTGCGATGTCAGAGTTTGATCAGTATGAGAAAGATGAAATTCCGCGGATTCGCTTTGTTCTTGGGATTGCTGTTTTAGCAGGCGTAGGGGCGATGTTTGTGCCTCAGGGGGCCTTGAAAGGGATGCATCCTGTGCTCATTTCATTATTAAGCAACGGTCTTGTTCTAGGTACACTCATTGCGATCGTGGTCGACCAAGTCTTGTTACGAAAGAAAAAGAAATCCGACAATCTCGTGTCAACGTAAAGGGAAAGTTGAATGTCGCCCTTCACCCGCGCTATGATAAATATAATTGACGAGATAAGGAGAATGACGAATGAAACTATTTTTCATTTTAGGTGCTATTAACGCCATGCTTGCTGTTGGACTTGGAGCCTTCGGTGCGCACGGTCTAGAAGGGAAAATCCCTGAAAAATATATAGAAATATGGAATAAAGGTGTTCAATATCAGATGTTCCATGCCATTGGCTTATTTGTTGTCGCTTTTCTTGCAGATAAGCTGTCAGGTGTCTCCTTGGTTCCTGCCGCTGGCTGGGTAATGCTTGCAGGCATCCTTTTCTTCTCAGGAAGCCTTTATGTGCTGGCATTGACGCAGGTGAAGATTTTAGGTGCCATTACTCCTATTGGCGGAGTAGCATTTATCGCCTCTTGGATCATGCTTGTCATTGCAGCAGCAAAAAATTTATAAGCCAATAAACCGATGCTCTCATAGGGGCATCGGTTTTTTCTTAACTCCAGTAAGGGGTATAGTTGGGCGGTGCTTGATAATATGGGACGTAGTGAGATGGAGGGACAGGATGCGTTTGAGACTCATCCTCCCGGTGGCAAAATGGTCCGATAAACACACTTGGTTTCACAGGCTTTATCGCCTGCTTCCACTGTGTTTCGTTCATGCAATAAGTATGGGCCATGATGTGAGAAGGGGTGAGGGTGAGAAGGTCTGAGCCTAGGATCACTTCAGGTGTAGATGCGTTAAAAATGGCTAACAAATGAGTTCTGTCTTGGAGAGCGACTTCATAGTGCCACCAGCCTTGAGGCACGTTTGCCACCTGTCCAGGTGTGATGGTGTAGGTGTGCAGTTTTTTTGTAAATGGATTCAGCATCGATACGGCAGCAGAACCGGCTATACAATAAACAAGCTCTGCGGCATTTTGATGATAATGAGGCTCTACGACTTTGCTTTTACTCAAATATATATCCAGCAGGGACACTTGATCCAACGAGTTTAATTGTTTTTTTCCTAACACATTAATCAGGTTATGCTGATCGAATTTCACAAGGGGGCTTTGATTCAGATCGTATGAAAATTTGACATTTGGTGATGTATAATCCAGCTCAACAGTCATTGATGTCACCTCTAGGCTTTTGATAAAAACTACTAGGCATCTTATGAGCAGCGCCCTAGAGGTGTGACAAAAACCTAGACAAAAGAAAAAAAGCAAGGGCACCTGAGCCTTGCTTTTGCCATGCTTGACGTTATCTCGGAGAATACGTAGACATGGAGTATGGATAGTCGTATTGAATTTCCCCATCAAACGTAATGTAATCAAGATAGATCGTTAATAGTAAGTATCGTGTTCCTGTCTTATTATCACTAATGATAATGTGGTCACGTCCTGCAGCTTCAATGACGCCTCTAAAAATCTTCGAATTCCATTCCTTGCTCGCCTCAAATGTCATATAAATCGTGGCTACCTTGCCGCGGTTCAATCGTAAAATATTTTCAATATAGGACTGCTCAATAGGCAGCTGCCCGGTGACATTCTGCTGATAAACCGGTCCAGAAGGAATTTGATATGGCTGACCGCCGCCCTGCGTTCCTTGGCCTCCTTGTGAAGTGCCGGTAGACGGCATTGGCGAAAACCCCTGCTGCATTTGACCCTGCGTTTGGGGAGGGACTGAATAACCCATCTGCTGCGCAGGATACGGATTTGCTCCATATTGTTGCTGGCGAAAATCTTGACCTTCGAAACCCGAACCTTGCCCAAATTGATTTTTCAATTTCATAACGTTCCTCCTCTTTCCTCATGGTGTTCTAAACAGAAGGCGCTAAAGCACCTGTTGTTTCCATAGCATTCTTTCTCTCTTTCACACTATGAGACAGGAGGGGAGAATATGTACATTGAACGAAAAAAAGGAACTGCTATGCAATTCCTCAGCGTGTAGACAATCCCTCGTATTCTATCGGTACTCGTCTTTTTTACATGATCCAGTTTACAGCGTGCTGAATATCAAATAAAAGTGTCGTGATGAGAAAAAACGCGGCGAGCGGTGTGATCACAATGATGAAGGCTTGCCATAATTTGAGCTTCATCACAGCGACAATGCCTAAAATTGCCATTCCAAATATCCACGTCTTTGCATATACATCCGTAAGAGTTAAAAGATCGAGATAATACCATACTTCATAATGCTGATCTAAATATGGTGAGATTTTAACAAACGTATACGGACCGAGCATCCCAACAGTGAAAATCCAAGTAAGTGAAAATAAAGCAGAAGGGAAAAAGACCGTCAGTGTGCAGGCTTTGAGTATATCTCGATATGCCGTTTGACAGTCGAAAAAGAGACGGCCTAACCATTTAATCAGAAGGACACCGAAAAATAGAATCATATTACCTGCCAAAATACCATATCCCGCTCCTTGTAACAGAATAAAAGGGAATGGAATATGATTGCCCATATACTCGCTAAAATACCCTTCGTAGATCCAGCCCGTACCGGCGATACTTGCAAGGAGCATCATCAGCCAAATGGGAATATTGGAATGTTGATATGAGCGAATAATCGTTTTTGTCGCGACAAAAATTTTAAAAAATCGAAAAAATCCTTTTACTTCCTCTTCTTGGGAGTGATCATTCTTCATAGCTTCCAATGTTCTTTACTCCTTTAATACACACAAATGATTACTTATATTACCAAAAATTTCGCATTTTTCAAAGATAGATCAATAAAAAAATACAATTTTATAAAAAATAGGTCACTCTACAGTCTCTTTAAGAGGAGACACATATGATAAACATAGTTTGAAAGAGACCGAGGTGAAAACTTTGACAAAAGTAACTGTCATTATGACGAGCTACAACAAGGCGGCTTACGTCGGCAGATCGATTGAAGCGGTCCTGCAGCAGACGCTGTCAGACTTTGAACTTTTTATCATGGATGATGGATCAAACGAAAAAACCCTTGCTGCTATTGAACCGTTTCGCAAAGATCCCCGCGTTCACTTTATCCAAAGCGGTGTCAAAACGCTGGAAGAGAGAACAGCGAAAACTCGCTACGCCGTGCTGATTAATCAAGCATTAGAACTGGCAAAGGGCGAGTATATTTCCTATGCAACAGATGACAATGTCTACGCCCCGGACCGTTTAGAGAAGCTCACTCATTATCTAGATGCCCATCCAGGTAAAGAGATTGTCTATTCTAGTTCTAAAGTGATCTATTTAAATAGCAAAAAAGAGCCAGTGAAGGAAACGATTCGGCCGGCGCAAACAGTGCAATGGAATGCCCCCTGTGCCATAGATCATTGCTCGGTCGTACATCGTGCATCCATTTTATCAAAAATTCATGCTGAATTTGGGTCTTACTGGGACGAGAGTCCGCATTTTTATCGGATAGGGGATGCCCGTTTCTTTTTTCGGTTAAATCATTTTTATCCGTTCTATCCCTTTGATGAAATATTAGATACAAATTACATCACAGAACAGTCCATTCATTATCAGCTGGCAGAAGAAGAGAAAAGTGCCTTTATTCAAGCACTTCCCGAGCAGTCTACCTGCTGGGAGCTTCGCAGTATATTAAAACAAAAACATGGGAGGTGACCTGAAGTGTCGCACTATATTTATCATTATTGGCAGGTGTACTTTGAGTATGTGAATCTGATGAAGGATTTGTCCTACAAGCAAATTCCTCTTGGGTTGATCAGTAATTTTTATCAATATATCAGTCCTGAAGTGAGGGAACGCATGGAAGATGAAGCATTCGGTCAAGAACTGACAACCGCTTGTCCATTACCGGAAGAGATTCAGCCATTTTTTGATCAGCATAAGCAGCAGATCAAGCGTATCGCTTATCGTCCGGCGAATGGAAAGGTATTGCTTCACTTTGAACACCTGCGTTTTACGGAACAAAATTACACGCGGTTCCATCCAAACCAAACGGTGGTGCTCGCTCGCTGGAAGAAGGCGGATTATTACGGATTACCCGTGATCAGTAAGCCGGAATTAGCCGGAGAGGTTAATAAAGAAGCCCACGCTGAATATATTGAAAAAGCAAATGTTCTCCTTAAACCTTACGCTCACCACCCTGTCTTTGGCAATGTCTTTTTTAGAGAAAAACTGCGGAAGGACATTGTGCAATTTATTGATGTCATTGACCAGATAGAAATGCTATTTCAAATGCAGCCGATTGCAGCTGTCATTGTTGGAACGACGGAGGATGCTTACAGCCGCGTACTCGCTTTGCAAACAGTGAAACGCCAGCTTACGAGTATCTGTCTTCAGCACGGTGCGCTTATGGGAGACGAAGCCTTTTTACCAATTTTCACGACTTGCCATGGGGTATTTGGAAAATATGAAAAGGACTGGTATGTAGATAAAGGCTGTCAGCCGGAACAGGTGGAAATCACAGGTCATCCGAGGTTTGATTTGGTGAAGGAGCGAACGCCGCTTCAACAGGATCTCATTTTTCGTAAATTGAACTTCAGTCCGGCTAAAAAGACCGTGCTTGTGGCAACGCAGCCGTTTTCTGAAGCCTTTTATGGCGATGTTCTTAAAACGATCGCCAAACGGAAAGACATTCAGCTGATTATGAAGCCGCATCCTTGGGAAATTGCTCGAAATCGATTAAATGACTATGTGTCTATTGAACGAGCGGGGAATCATGTGAGATTGATTAAAAAAGAAATTGACCTGTATGATCTGCTGCCATATGTGGATATCGTGATTACGCTCACATCAACAGTTGGTCTTGAAGCGATGCTTTTTGAAAAGAGTGTGCTGATCGGGAAAATGACAGAAGGCAGAAGATACCCATATTACGAGTCGCTTGGCAGCTATCATATGGAAAACCCTGTTGAACTAGCTGAGAAAGCCATTCGTATTTTGTCGGATGAACAAGAGATGAAACTGGCAAAGCAGCAAGGAGCTCAGTTCATTAAACAACATTATCCGCATGCGCGATCTATCGATGTTCTGCTTTCTCTGCTTAAAACAAAAACTGGTGTGGATTTTCAGAGATGAAGATAGGGGTGTGCAAGCGATATGGGAAAAAAGAGAGCACAATTTCTTCCTTATGCTCTGCCTTTCATTCAGCAGGAAGAAATTGATGAAGTCATTGGAACATTAAAGTCCGGCTGGCTGTCAACTGGACCAAAAGTAAGACAGTTTGAAGAAGAATTTCAGCAGCTGACAGGTGCAAAACATGCGATCGCTGTCAATTCATGTACGGCTGCTTTATTTTTAGCGTTAAAGGCAAGAGGGATTAGGGCTGGGGATGAAGTGATTACAACCCCTCTGACATTCTGCGCAACAGCCAATACGATTATCCATACGGGAGCAGCGCCTGTATTTGTCGATATTGATCCAGCGACACTCAACCTGGATGCAGAGAAAATAGAAGCGGCCATTACACCACATACAAAAGCGATTGTTCCTGTTCACTTTGCCGGTCAATCGTGCGATATGGACCGAATTTTGGCGATTGCCAAAAAGTATGATCTATTTGTACTTGAAGATGCTGCCCACGCTCTTTACACAACGTATCACGGTCAGCCCGTTGGATCCATTAGTGATGCGACCGCTTTTAGCTTTTATGCAACGAAAAACCTAGCGACTGGTGAAGGCGGCATGCTGACAACAAATGATGATGCGCTTGCGGCTCGGATTAGAAGACTAGCGCTCCATGGGATGAGCAAGGGAGCGTGGAATCGTTATGGAGAAAAAGGAACGTGGTATTACGAGGTCGAGGAACCAGGCTATAAAATGAACATGTTTGACGTGCAGGCATCGATAGGGCTTGTTCAACTAAGCCGACTAGATGACATGCAGGCGCGGAGAGAACAGATTGCAAAAGCATACAATCAGGCTTTTCAAAAAGAAGCGGGTCTGATCCTGCCGCCTGTGCATCAAGAAGGAAGACATGCATGGCATTTGTATGTACTGCAAGTGAATCCAAAAGAAGCATTTATCACGCGTGATGAACTGATTGATCAGCTGCAAAAGGAATATAAAATCGGCACGAGTGTTCACTTTATCCCTGTTCACTTGCATCCATACTATCAAGAAACATATCACTATTCACCGGAGGATTTTCCTGAGTCACTTGCATACTACAAGCAGACGCTCTCACTGCCGCTCTATCCAAGTATGACAGATGAAGATGTGCAGGATGTTATCACAGCGGTGTTGTCTATTTTAAAAGAACAGAAGGCATTATCATGAAGGGCGTTCATGCTGTAGATGATCAGGTGCTGGCTGCTTGGCTGGAGAAATACGGTCAACAAGCGGAACAAATGAACGGCTTCAAGCAGTTTGCTCTTGTTAATGGCGCACAGCTAAAGGCAGTCCTGTTATATGAATGGTCAAAATGGGAAAGCGGCATTTTTCATCAGCATATTTTTCATGTGAAGTTTGTCGAAGCGGAGTCAGCGTCTGCTTTTCAAGAATTGATGGAGCGTTTCATCAATTGGATGAGAACAGAAAAATGCGATTTTTTCTTTTTACGTCTTGAAGCGTCTGATCTTGAAAAAAACCGCATCGTCCAAAGGCTGTCACATGTGTACTATGTGGGCGGTCTCACTCGCCTTGAGGCGCCGCCTGTTCAAATGGAGATGCCATCTACAGGTGAAGATGTGGTCATCAGTCTGCCGGATGAAAAGGATTACGATGAGGCGGTGTCACTTGCTCATCAGGCGTTTGTGAAAAGCCGGTATGCACTTGATCCTTTTTTAGATCAGAATGCCGTCCAGCATTTTTTTCAGGAATGGATGAGAAACAATTTACTCGGACGTGCAGATATCAATCTCGCAGCAAAGGTGAATGATGAAGTCATTGGTTTGATTCAAGGGGTGACAAAGGACGATGAACTGGTACTTGATTTATTGTCCATTAGAGCGGATGCACAAGGAAAAGGGATCGGGAAAAAGCTCGTGATGGCGATGATTAACGCCTCTCATGAGAGCGGGCATCGGTTTATGTCTGCCGGAACTCAGATGCATAACACAACCGCGATTCAGCTGTACGAAAAGCTGGGCTTTAGAACAAAAAATGCCTTCTTGTATTACCATGTGTGGCCGAAAAAAGGAGAGAGGTAAGATGGCGCATTTCTATATCGGAGATCGCAAAGTAGGGGATGGCGCGCCTGTCTTTATCATTGCAGAGGCGGGCATTAACCATGATGGAAAGCTGGATCAGGCGCTTGCTTTAATTGATGTGGCAAAGGAAGCAGGTGCCGATGCGGTGAAGTTTCAAATGTTTCAAGCTGATCGGATGTATCAAAAGGAACCGGGTTTGTACGAAACAGCCAAAGGGGAAGAGGTGTCTATTTTTTCTTTAGTGGAACAAATGGAGCTGCCGCCAGAATGGCTCCCGGTGTTATTGTCACGTTGCGCGGAAAAAGGGCTGATATTTTTAAGCACAGTGTGTGACGAAGAATCTGCGGATCTATTGAATCAAACCGATCCGCCGGCTTTCAAGCTGGCATCCTATGAAATCAATCATTTGCCTCTTATGCGTCACACGGCATCTTTTCAAAAGCCCATCATATTCTCAACAGCCGGGGCAACCATTTCGGATGTCCATGAAGCATATGAGGCGATTACAAGCGAGCACAATCAGCAGGTCGCTATCATGCATTGCGTAGCAAAGTATCCAGCACCTAGAGCTTACACGAATCTGCGCGTGCTTCAAACCTTAGCTGCGGCATTCCCCGAGGCAGTTATTGGCTTTTCTGATCATAGTGAGCATCCAACTGAAGCGCCTGTGGCCGCTGTGAAGCTTGGAGCAGCAATCATTGAAAAGCATTTTACAGTTGATAAAACGTTACCTGGGGCTGATCATTCCTTTGCTCTTGATCCTGAAGAATTGAAGGAAATGGTTCAGCATATTCGAGCGGCAGAAAAGCAGCGGAATTTAAAAGAAGCTGACACTCATTCAGTGCCAGAAGAGCTCCTTGGCAGTTCTTATAAAACGACAACAGCTATTGAAGGCAAGATTCGTGAATTTGCGTATCGAGGCATTTTTACGACAAAAGGCATTGCGAAGGGCGAGACATTGACCGCAGAAAGTCTAGCTGTGTTACGTCCAGGACAAAAAAGCCAAGGTCTGCATCCAAGGTATATGACGGTTTTACTTGGCGCAAAGGCTGTCAGAGATATCCCGGCCCATACAGGGGTTTCGTGGAAAGATGTACTCATGAAGGAGACATCGTCAAATGATCAATGATGTCCTTTTTGTCATACAGGCGAGAATGGGCTCAACAAGGCTGCCAAAAAAGGTAATGAAACCGATCGGCGGTATGGCGCTGATCGACCTGATTGTTGAAAGGGTAAAGCAATCAGATCATTACAATCACAAAACGCAGAACCTCATGATCGCCACAACAGTTGAGGCAGAAGATGATCTGCTGGCTCATTATTGTTTATCAAAGGGCTATAAAGTATTTCGTGGCAGTGAGGCGGATGTACTGCAGCGATTTGCGCAGATTGTCCGTCATTTTGAACCGCAAACCATTGTGCGTTTAACAGGAGATAACCCATTTATAGATCCAGTCCTTTTGTCGAAAATGCTTGAAAAACATAGACAAGAGAAGGCTGATTACACGTATACGGCTGGAACGCCACTCGGTATTTCCGGGGAAATGATCGACGCACAGATTTTAAGTGAAATCGACAATTTTCCCCTTACGCAGCCAGAGCGTGAGCATGTCACGCTCTATATCAGAAAGCATCCTGAGCAATTTCACCTGCAATTATTCACACCGCCCAAAGAACTTGCATATCCTGCTTATCGATTCACGATTGATACAGAAGAAGATTATGTGTTTGCGACCCGTTTACTAGAGAAAGCTGGCGGCTCCATTGCTGTGCCTACGGCTGAACTCATCACCATTTGCGAACAAGACCCTGATATTGTTCGGCTGAATCAATTTGTGAAACAGAAGGATGCTGAATGAACAAGAAAATCATGATTGTTGTGTATGGTGGGTTTTTAAGAGGGATGGGTCATGTCGTCAGAATGAAACGGCTGGCAAATCAACTGCTTCAAGAAGGAAACGACATATCTTTCTATACAAATGAACAGATCTGTGTAGAAATGCTCTCAGGTCCAGATTGGCACGTTCATTTGGTGCAGGAGTCGAAGGCATTCCTTCAGATGGAGCAGGACATAAAAGAGCTGAATCCAGATCTTCTGCTGATTGATGTACTTGATTGTGACCTCCAATTTCTTCAATTAGTCAAAGCATCCTCCAGCTCTGCCAGGCTGGTCTTATTCGAAGAAAAAAGAGCAGAAGCTTGTCAGCTTGCCGATGCTGTCGTGAACGGCATTTATGGCGGTCTGGACGAAAAGTACATGCAAGTAGATGGGACAGAATATTTTTATGGAACACCTTATTTATTGTTAGATCAAGAGATAAGCCGATTAAAAGACACATATGAGGTTCGAAAAGAATGCAAAAAGGTGGTCATCAGCCTTGGGGGCAGTGACCCGCGTGGATTGTTATTAAAGACTGTATCAGCAATCCTCGAAGCGGACCACTTACACATTTTAGCGGTTACAGGAAAAGCCTCCCGCATTGAAGAACAAATAGAGGCTGAGCATATTCAATTCATTCGTCATACAGATCAATTACCTGCACGCCTTTCGGAAGCTGATCTGGCAATAGTTGCTGGCGGGATGACATTATACGAGGCAGTTTGTATCGGAGTGCCCAGTATTGTCCTTTCACAAGTCGACCATCAAGCAGTGACAGCGGCTCGTTTTGCACAAAAGGGAGCGTGCCACCATCTTGGCTTAGGTGAACTTGTGGATGAAAAAGATATACGGTGTGCTGTGGAAAGACTGTCCAGCAGCTACTTTCTCCGCAGGAGCATCCATCTTAATGGACGGACACTCATTGATGGAAAAGGAATTGAACGAGTGAAAAACATTCTTATACACCTCATGAATCATCACCAAAAAGACTATAGGGATGTGTAGATGTGAAGGGAGTTATTTTAGCAGGAGGAAAGGGATCACGACTGGCGCCTTTAACGAAGATTTTCAATAAACATTTATTGCCGGTTGGTCCATATCCAATGATTTATTGGTCATTGTTCAAATTGAAGGAAGCAGGGATTTTAGATGTGATGGTCATATCACAAGAAGAACAAATCCCGTTGTTTCAAAAGCTGCTTGAAAGCGATCAGGAATTGGGGATGAACATCGTATATCAGGTACAGCCTGAAGCGTCTGGGATATCAGACGGCTTATCCTATGCAAAGCCCTTTGTCAAAGGGGAGAAGTTTGTGCTGATGCTTGGTGATAATGTATTTGAGGATTCGCTAAACCCTTTTGTTGAAGCTTTTCAGCAGCAAGATAGAGGAGCCAAGGTTCTGTTGAAAGAAGTGGCAGATCCAAAGCGATTTGGCATTGCAGAAATTGATGCCGCCCGTCAACAGATTTTATCAATAGAGGAAAAGCCGGAGCATCCGCGCTCATCCTACTGCGTCACGGGCATCTATTTTTATGATCAAGAAGTCTTTCAATATATTGAGAGAATCTCGCCGTCAGATCGAGGCGAATTAGAGATTACAGACGTGAACAATCTCTATATCTCAAATAGTCAGCTGACCTATGATATGTTAAAAGGGTGGTGGATTGATGCAGGAACACATGAATCTCTCCACGAAGCATCTGCGAAAATGTTTGAAACGATGAAGAAAAAAGAGGGATCCGAATGACGAAGTCTTATTTAATTACAGGCGGAGCGGGTTTTATCGGACTGAATTTTGTGAAGCTGCTACTTCAGGATACAAATGTCAGGCTCACCGTTTTTGATAAATTAACATATGCCAGTCATCCAGACGAGATGGATGAATTATTAAAGTTGTCTCATTTTCGGTTTATTCAAGGGGATATTACCCTTCAGCATGAGCTAGATCAAGCATTTGACGAAGTCTATGATGCGATCATTCATTTTGCGGCAGAATCGCATGTTGATCGCAGCATTGAATCGGCAGAGCCTTTTATTCAAACAAATGTCCTTGGAACGTATCGTATGCTTGAAGCTGTTTTAAATGGAAAGGCGAAAAAGCTCATTCATATTTCAACAGATGAAGTATATGGAGATTTGGAGCCAGATGATCCTGCTTTCACAGAACAAACACCACTCTCACCGAACAATCCTTATTCAGCAAGCAAGGCGAGTTCAGACCTGCTTGTAAAATCCTTTATCCACACTTACCAATTACCCGCGATGATTACACGATGCAGCAACAATTACGGACCGTATCAGCATGAGGAAAAATTAATACCGACCATTATTAGAAAAGCAGTCAATGGAAAGAAAATCCCGATTTATGGAGACGGCCAGCAAATTCGCGATTGGCTGTATGTAGAAGACCATGCGAGAGCTGTGAAGAAGGTGCTCGAAAACGGCACAGCCGGGCAGGTATACAATATTGGCGGCGGCAATGAGAAAACAAATCTTGATTTAACCAAAACGATTCTATCGCAGCTTGGAATCAGTCATGATCAAATTGCGTTTATTCAAGACCGAAAAGGACATGACAGACGGTATGCCATTGATGCAAGTAAGCTAAAAGGCGAGCTCGGCTGGACGCAGGAGACGTCATTTGAAGAAGGTATCGAAAAAACGATCAATTGGTATCGAACCAAATACGATCAGAGCGAAGAAGGGTGACGGATGAAAGTTTTAATCACCGGTGCAGGCGGCCAATTAGGGAAAGAATTGAGCAGACAGCTCAAAGAAAAAGACATGACCGTCATTGCCTTAACGAGGAACATGCTCAATATCACAGACCAGCAGGCAGTTAGACATGCGATGAGACACTATCAGCCTGATATTGTTGTCAGTGCAGCAGCCTATACATCTGTTGATCAATGTGAAACAGAAACCGAAAAGGCGTATCTTGTGAATGGCATTGGCGCCTACTATACAGCCCTGGAAGCAAAGCGCGCAGGCGCTGATGTGTTACATGTCAGTACAGATTATGTGTTTGACGGGCAGGCGGACACCCCTTACCAAATCGATGCACAAGCAGATCCTCAAACCATTTATGGAAAGAGTAAAAAGCTTGGTGAGGAATTGATTCAGCTTGTGTCAGATGAAGTGAAAATCATTCGTACCTCGTGGCTTTATGGACATGAGGGGCATAACTTTGTGAATACCATTCTTCGGCTCGCTGAAACGAAGGATCATTTGCGCATTGTGAACGATCAAATAGGGTCTCCTACTTATACAAAGGATGCAGCTGAGGCCTTGATTCATTTGTTTGATCAGAAGGCAGGCGTGTATCATGTCAGTAATCGAGAAAGCTGTTCCTGGTTTGATTTTGCGTCAGAAATTGTGATGAAAAGCGGACTGTCCGCCACAATTGAGCCGATTTCCACGGAAGAGTACGGCTTCCAAACGCCTCGCCCAGCCTATTCTGTCTTAGACCTTCAAGCGATTGAAGCCACAGGCTGGCAGCCGAGGCATTGGAAGGATGCACTTTACGAATATTTGCAGAAAGAAGGGAGATGGCAACAGCATGATTGATGGTGTTCAAACGAAAAGACTTATGAAACATTGTGATGACCGCGGCTTTTTTGCAGAGCTCATTCGAGATGATGAACCGATGCTGAAACGCTTTGGGCAGGCGTCATGGTCGAAAAGCTTTCCAGGCGTGATCAAAGCCTTTCATTATCATGAAAAACAAGACGACGTTTGGTTCTTCCCCGCAGGTCATGCACAGGTCGTGTTATATGATTTGCGTGAGGACTCTCCCACAAAGGGGCAAACCGATGTGTATTATATGGGGGAAGACAATCCGATGCTGCTTCTTATCCCAAAGGGTGTCGCGCATGGCTATCGTGTACTAGGTGAGACGCCGCTGCAAATTGTGTATTTCACAACAGAATCGTATGACCCGAAAAACCCAGATGAAAAGCGAATCGCCTGGAATGACGAAACGATCGGGTTTAATTGGGAAACGACATTTAAATAGAGAACGGGGGGCCTTTCGCAGGAGAAAGGTCTTTTTTTGTTGAAATACATTCTATATGTGTCATTTTATGTATATGTACTAATTTGATAAGAAAAGGGATGTGGATGAGTTTGTCTAAAAGAATTGCGTTTGTAACAGGAGCAAGTACAGGGATTGGAAAGGCCATCGCCGTAAAGCTTGCCGCTCAAGACAATGTAAAGATCATCATCAATTCTAGAAATCAATCCTCACTAGAAGAAGCGCAGCAGCACATTGGGCGTATGGCAGAAACAAAGGAGCCGGTGGCTCTTTTCTGTGGGGACATGTCAGATGAAGGAGTGAGGGCTGAGGCTTTTACGAAAATAGAAAAAGAGTTTGGCAGACTGGATGTGTTGATTAATAACATTCCAGGGGGGAAGCCGGATACCTTTGATTCATGTGACAGCGAGCAGATGATGGCAGTATTTTCTCAAAAAGCCATTGCGTACATTGATACGATGAAGCGTGCGGCAGCGATGATGAAACGACATGAATATGGCCGGATCATTCAAATTGTCGGGAACCTATGGAAGGAGCCTGGCGACCAAATGTTTACGAACAGTATGATGAATGCAGCGATTATTAATGCTAGTAAAAATGCTGCCACACAGCTTGCACCTTCAGGGATCACAGTGAATTGTTTAAACCCGGGATTTATAGCTACAGATCGGTATGAACAATTTATCGGAAACATGATGCGTAAACAGGCATTTTCGCGGGAAGAAGCTGTACAGGCTGTAGCGTCAGGAATTCCAATGAAAAGAGTGGGGTCAGCGAGTGAAATGGCTTCATTGGCCGCTTTTATCGCATCAGAGGAAGCCTCCTATCTTACAGGACAACAAATATCCGTCGATGGTGGTTCGATGAAAAGTATATGACATCAAAAACCCGCTATATGCGGGTTTTTTGATTAAAGCGAATTGGAAGGATGCGAAGCCGGTCGATAAACAGGGCAAGCTGTTCAATTGGAGCAACCATTGAGATGCGGACATGACGGCTTCCATGTGCTCCAAACACACCCCCCGGCGTGACAACGACATCAGTATGTTCGAGTAAATAGTCAGCAAATTCATGAGAATGTTCAAAATCATCAGGGATTGGAGCCCATAAATAAAAGGCACCAGCTGGACGTTCGATGGACCATCCTAGCTGCTTTTCTGCCTGACGGATGAAAAAGTGAATTCGTTCAAGGTAGACCTCTTTTAATGATTGTATGTGACGGTCATCACTTTGCAAGGCGACAGTTGCAGCTTGTTGAAATCCGCCATACATACTAACAAACACATGATCTTGGAAGGCGTTAATGGCTTGGATGATGTCCTCATTACCTATAGCAAAAGCGACTCTCCATCCTGCCATATTAAATGTTTTGGATAGAGAATATAATTCCACTCCTACGCTTTTCCCAAGAGGAGCGTTTAGAAAGCTTACGGGTTTTTGTTCATAATGAAATGAACCATAGGCAAAATCATGAATGACATGCAGTCCGTGAGCTGATGCAAAATCAGCAGCCTCTTCAAAAAATGCATCATTTGCCACAGCACCTGTTGGGTTATTCGGATAATTTAAGAAAAGAACCTTTGCCTTTTTGAGTACCTCCGGATCAATTGAAGAGAGATTCGGCAAATAGCCATTTTTCGATTCAAGTTTGATGCAGTAGGGCTTTGCGTCTGCCATCAAGATCCCAGAATGATATTCTGGGTAGCCTGGATCGGGGACGAGGGCAACGTCCCCAGGGTCAAGCAGACACTGACTCATGACATAAAGGCCTGTTTTCCCTCCATTGAAAAGAGCAACCTCTTTCTGTGGGTCTATCTCAGGGCCGAACTCCTTTTTGTAGAAATCTGCAATGGCTTGCTTGAAAAAGTCGAAGCCTCTAAAAGGTGCATATTGCTGAAATTGCAAAGTGCCTGCTGCCTCTTGAAGGGCGCTTACGATATGTGCAGGAGTAGGAAGATCGGGATTTCCCTGACCAAGGTTTATGATGTTCGCTCCGTTTCGTGCTTTTTGCGCAATTTTCTCAAATACGGTTCCAAATTTCTGTTCTGGCAGCCGTTCAATTATGTTAGATGGTAAGATCTCCACCACGTTACCCTCTCTTTCTATCCCTTGACTAATTCATCCATTAAATGAAGGGCAGCTTGCTTCTGTAAGTTACGGATGGATGCTGCAACATCCTGTGAGGATGACCCCTTTAACTCAAGCGACACGATGCCATTAAAGGCTTCAAATAAAGATAGATCGACAAAGGTGCCTTTGGACGGGACAGATTCACTGACGATCACAGTATCTCCAACTAAAGCATCCTGCGGAATATGGATATGATCAATGGTGATGTGTGTGGCCTCTGCCGGTATGTGTCCGCTTTCTTTGAAATGCTGAGGGTATAAATGGCAGTCTGCTATATAATGCGTATGTCCAGAAAGCAGCTCTTTTGGCAGCTCCGCTTTTTTTCCATCGACTAATACATCGATCAGCAGCTTGGCCATATCCACCCCAAACACTTTTTTGATATTCGGAATCATATTCCAGCCAGCAAATCTAGCTGCGGATTCGATCAGTCCTGCTTCTCGATTTTTCATGAGCTTGATCTCTGTATGGGTCGCACAGTTTTCAAGGCCCAGCCCTTCATTTGCCTTCTTAGCTGCCTCAATAATGATTTGCTGGGCTTCATTGTCTAGGATCGAGGGAGTAATATGAGCCGTTTCTGTAAAACCGATTTGAGGGGTCTTGTCATGTATGACAAAAGGGATATATTCTCCCTCCACGACTAACCCTTCTACACTGACATAATCAGAATAGCCACCCTCCTGATACCAATCCTCGTAAGCACCCTCTAAGTACGTTTCAGCGACAAATGGTGCTTCATATGTCACAGCGTTTGGGACGGGAATCGTTTGCAAGTAGGATTGTACGTTTAAAAAGAGATCATCACTGCCGGCTCTGTCATGAAAAAGGGTCACGCCAATGGAGCTTGCTAAATATGTAGGCTTTAAAATAAGCGGTGTCCCGATCTGTTCAATAGCTTGCTGGAAATCAGCTAAAGTCGTGACAGGCTGAGTTTTCACCGCTTTGACACCAGCAGCGTTGAATGCAGCTCTCATTTGGCTTTTATCACGTGCCATTTCAGCTGCTTTTACCCCAGCGCCGCGCAGCCCCAGCCGCTCAGCAGCTTTTGCCATTGGTGCAATGAATAATTCATTATTTGTGGTGATGGCATCAGCTTTGAAAAAGGAAGCCACACGGACTAGATCATCCACCACCTCTTCCTCTGATTTCAGATAATCATCATGTGCCCAGTAAATAGAATCAGGGTGTTCAAAAGAAGGGGGTGTCTCAAAATAATCACGATCTTTGATGACGGCAATGGAGTATTTTTCGATTAGTTCAGCGTGACCCTTTGTAATGGCAAAGGGTCTAGGGATATAAGAAACGATATGATAAGATGCCGCCACGCTTTCATAAAACATATGGGGCGGGCATCCTCCTAAGTCAGCAATGACAAGTACGGTTTTTTTACTCAATGAAAGCACTCCTTTTTATCTAGCGGTGTATCCGCCATCTGCTGTGACAACACTTCCAGTCATATAGCTGGATAGATCAGAGGCGAGAAACAGCATCACGCCCGCAATTTCTTCAGGTTTTCCGAGACGAAGCAAGGGATTCACCTTTGCTTTTTCCTTTTTAACAACCTCAAGACTTTCTGAATGATTGTCTAAAAAGGATTTTTCATTTAATGGCGTATCAATGATGCCTGGTGCGATACAATTCACCCTGATTTGATGAGCGGCATAGTCGATCGCCATCGATTTGGTGAGCTGGATGACACCGCCCTTCGTTGCGTTGTATGCAGGAATGTCAGGCCAGCCAACGAGACCTCCGACAGATCCAGTATTAATAATACTTCCGCTTTTCTTTTCAAGCATATGCGGCAATGTATGCTTACTCATAAGAAATACACCAGTCAGGTTGACCTGTAGAATGTGGTTCCAATCCTCCAGTGTCATCTCGTGAATAGGTGAGACAATTTCGATGCCTGCATTGTTAATCAAAACATCAATTGTCCCGAATTGGCTCAGCACGGATTGAACGGTTTTTTGACAGTCAGACTCATTCGTAATATCTGTTTTGAAAAACGTAGCATGTTCATGAGGCAATGATTCAATGAGTTGTTTACCGCTATCTTCATTGATATCAGCCACTGCTACTTTTGCTCCGTGCTCAAGGAAAAGCTTGACGGCGGCAAGCCCAATCCCAGACGCACCTCCTGTAATCAGGACGACTTTTCCGGCAATGTTCATTTCTTCACCTTAGGCGCTTTTGGCTTTAAGCGGTTATAGCGTGGAGGGAAGAAGAGATTAATAGACTTTGATGCTTCTGGCTTTGGATTAATGGCGCCATGATCTTCTTTTGGATCACAGAAGTAGGTCGTGCCAAATTCCATCTTTTCTGTAAAGCCTTCAATCGTCATATCGTACCCACCGCTAATGCAAATCCCGATTTGTTCATTACGGTGCTTATGAAAAGGCATTTCCCCGCCATTTCCCGGAATGTTGGCAATCATAAGCTCCATCCAGTCCTCCACAAAAAAAGTCACTTCCATGCCAGGAAGTAAATCACGCGTTTTGAAAATATCTAAGAAATAAGTAGGAGGAGCCGTATATTCCTCTCCATCTTTCAATCTCTTAATATCAATGGCGATCACTTCTTCATCTGTCAGATTCGATGCGCCGTGAGGAACGAATGGTGGTGCAATATAGGCTGATTCTAATGGGGTGAGCAATTGGGTCGATTGGCCGACCGTCATTTGAAGCTCACCTTTTAATACGATGCCGATTTGTGCTTCTGGATGCTCGTGAGGTTCGATGATCGTGTGAGGAGGGACGTGTGAAATTAACACTTCCGTATCGCCTCTGACAGTAGAATATTGGATGACACCATTATCCCATTCTCGTTTTTTCGCTTGAGGAAAATATAATTCTTGCACCTTTTGTTCAGTTGTCATGTTACATCTCTCCTTTTCCGAATATAGACCAGCTCATAGGAATGCTTTTAAATGTTCGAATGAAGGTGAGGCCGTATGTAGCTCTAGCCACCTCATTGGTTAAAGCGAAATCAAATTCGCCGTCTCTGACTTTTTGTGCGGCTGTACTTGTAGAATTGACAAGCTCAAATTCAGCATTTTGATGAATAAAATATTGAATCAAATTCACAGGTGCAGGATGAGAAACAATTTTTAAATGGTGAAGCATTTGTTCTTGAAAGGGGAAATCTGGTCTGACAGCCAAACCATACATGGGCGTGTCACATCTGAATATTTGTAAAAGCTGCAGGTCAGGTCTCATGTAGAAGTGTTTAATTCCTTCGTATGCGTGTGGAACGAGAGTGTATTGGAGTGCGTTAGAGAGAGTATGTTCAATGCAAGTTTCGAATGTGTCGTAAAGGGATAGTTTCGTATGAGTGCCGAGTGTAGTGGTGGAATGAGAGATGAAATGTTTTGCTGCATATTCACTGCTTGTCCCCTTAGGGCCTAATGTATTGACTGTAAACATCTTAGGTGAAACGATGGGCTCTTCTTTGAAATGAAAAACATCATTCTTTAAGATCATGTTTACCTTACCATCCAATCTTTTTCAAATTTTTACTAGATTATAAAAAATAAAATTGGTAATTGTCAACAAAATTTATAAAAAATGTATTTTATGATGATATTAAAAATTGATCTAAAAAACTGCACATATCGAGATGTGCAGTGAAATGAGCTCACGTTTCAAATGTGTTTTTATGTTTCTGCTGTAAGGTTTTTTCACGTTTATAGCTGACGAAGCTGATGAGAAAACCAACAAGCGTAATGAGTGCACATACAAGCCCTACTGTATGATAGCCGAAATGGACATAAACAGGTCCCATCAGAGCTGATCCAAGCATTACGGCAAGATTGGAAGCAAGGCTGTAAAAAGCCATCACTTTGCCTCGGTGGGTTTGGGAGCAGTCGCTCAGGACGGTGCTCAAAAGCGTGACAGATAAACTTTGCATGGCACCCCAAATAAATAAAGCAAAAATGAGCAATGTCCATGAGAACGGTGCATAAGGAAGTAAGGCAAGGACAAGCGTAATGCCGCCCAGCACAAAGAAAAGTGAACGTGTTTTGCCAAACCAATCTGCTAATTTCCCGGTAAACATACTCATGGAAAAGCCAACACCATAAGCCATGATCAGAAGTCCAGCTGTTGATTGCCCTCCGGAAAACAGACTTTGCAGGTATGCTCCTAAAAATGAGTACATGCCATAAAATCCAAGCATGTTACAAAATGTCACGGTCAAATAGGCAGGGACTCGGTCGATTTTTAAAGCCCCCCATAAAGAGCCTGATTTCTCCCTAGTTTGAGGTGCCTTCGAAGCAGCTGTTGCGACTTGTTTTCGAGATTCAAGGATGACGAGCAGCAGGACAACGAGACTCATCATGGCGAAAATCCAAAATGTCCAGCGCCAGTTCAAACTTTGACCGATAAAGGCGCCAATGGGCACACCAAGGACAAGAGAAAGAGACCAGCTCGATACAATGAGTCCCATCACTTTGCCGCGATACTCGTATGGAACCCGGTCGCCCACAAGAGCATAGGCTGTTGGCACAAATACACCAGTCGCCAGCCCAGAAATAGCACGGCCTGCAAAAAACACGGCCAAATTTGGGGCAGCAGCACACATCACTGTTCCAATCAAAAAGAAAGACAGCCCAATAATCAAACACAGCTCTCTTGAATACCGGTCCCCTAAAGGAACGAGCAGCGGAGCTCCAACCAGCACAGCTAACCCATAAATGCTGATGGAAAGAGCGAGAATATCAAGAGAGTGCTGAAAGGAGTTTGATAAATCAGGCAGAAGTGGTGAAATCACCAGCTCTTCCGATCCCGCAGCAAAAACGCCAAGTGTGAGTGCGATGGCAAGTGTGATGGGAAATGTTTTAGGAGCCTGGCTGTCTAAAGATTCTTTCATCAAGTAATCCCTCCATACTTGCTTTTTCATTCAATTCCGTTAAAATAAATTCTACCATTATTTAGTTTTATTTTACATTTCATATCATAAGTATTATCATCAAATACTTTTCAAATGGAACGATTTTTGGATAGGAGAGGTACGAATGAAAATCACCGATGTAGATGTGCATATTTTAAATGAATTGAGAGAAGATGCCCGCTTATCCATGAGGGAATTGTCCAAACGAGTGAATTTATCAGCACCTGCGGTAGCAGAAAGAGTGCGTAAATTAGAGGATGCAGGGATTATCGAAGGGTATTCTGTTCAGGTCAATTATAAAAAATTAGGGCTTCTGATTGACTGCCTGCTGGAAGTTACGGTGTTAAATGGGGAGTATCAGCGTTTTGTGGCTTTTATGAATGAGCATCCACGCGCCTTTTTTGCTTATCGAGTGGCAGGTCAGTCTTGCTTTTTCATTAAGCTGTCAGTTTCTTCTCTTGAAGAAATTGAAGCCTTTATTCAAGAAGTATCTGGATTTACAAAAACCGTCTCCCATATTGTCTTGTCAGAGCACTCTTTTTCCCATCCAATTCAGGAACGCTTGAAACAAATAGAAGAGCCAGAAATGACAGTGGTGAAATAAAAAAAGGACCTGACTCAGGTCCTTTTTGTTCGTCTATCTGACTGATAGCTCATAATTGTAATGATAAGACCAATAAATGTCACAGCTGCAGCAAATAACGGAACAAGCTGTAAATGTGTGATTTCGATAGCAAGACCGCCAAGCGCTGCACCGCCGGCATTCCCAATATTAAAGGCAGAATGGCTGAGCGTCGATGCGAGTGTCGGTGCTTCATGTGCCATGTTCATCGTGCGGTATTGCAAGGTAGGAACAAGAATAAATGAAATGATTCCCCAAACAAAAATGGTCAGCACGGCAGGCACTTTGAATTCGGAAGTGACTGTAAACAATAACAGGACAGCAATGAGCAGGATCAGTGTCACCATAATACTTGGCATCAGCTTCCAGTCAGCAAGCTTTCCGCCAACTAAATTTCCGATAGTGACCCCAAGTCCAAATAGGACAAGGATGAGCGTCACCCCATTTTCCTGAAATCCAGTGACTTGCAGCAAGATTGGGCTGATATACGTAAAGGCTGTAAATACACCAGCAAAACCAAAGATGGTCATTGCAAAGGAAACGAGTACTTGTGGTTTTTTCAAAACGGATACTTCATTTCGAATATCGAGTACTTCTTCTTTCGACTGATTTGGGACTAAGCTGATGATACCAATTAAGGAAATGAGACCAATGACGGCAATGACTAGAAAAGACATACGCCAGCCGAATTGATTTCCGATAAAGGTACCGAACGGCACACCGAGTACATTGGCAACTGTCAGTCCTGTAAACATGAAGCTGATCGCGCTTGCGCTTTTCTCTTTAGGCACAAGCCGTGCAGCCATAATGGCTCCGACGCCAAAGAAGGTTCCATGAGCAAATGACGTTAAAATACGGGCGGCCATTAATAGACCATAAGAGGTCGAGACAGCGGCAGCAGCATTTCCTGCAACGAAAAGAATCATTAACAGAATGAGGAGACGTTTCCTCGATATTTTTCCAGTCGATAACGTTAAAATAGGTCCGCCAACTGCGACACCAAGTGCATATCCAGTAATCAGCTGTCCTGAAGCAGAAATTGATACATGAAGGTCGTTTGCGACATTTGGTAAAAGTCCCATGATGACAAATTCAGTCATGCCAATCGAAAACGCACCGAGCGTTAACGCAAAAATAGCGATGGGGAAGTTTTTCATGATGTGATCACCTTTCTAAACAAATACATAAAAAAGCTTCGGAGAGATCCGAAGCCTTAAGAGTTTATCATACATGGAAATAAGACGCCAGCTGCTCGTTTGCTAATCGGTTTCCAACAAAGAAGGAACCAAATTCGCCGTAGCGTGCACTGACTTCATCAAAGCGCATTTCATAAACCAATTTTTTAAATTGAAGCACATCATCAGAGAAAAGGGTAACGCCCCACTCATAATCATCAAAACCAACAGAACCTGTAATGATCTGTTTTACTTTCCCAGCATAGCTTCGGCCAATTAAGCCGTGGCTTCTCATAAGAGATTTACGCTCATCCATGGAAAGCATGTACCAGTTGTCATTGCCAGAACGTCTTTTATCCATTGGATAGAAGCACACGTATTGAGAAGAAGGAAGCTCTGGATATAAGCGAGCACGTACATGCGGGTTCTCATAAGGATCTCCGCCATCGCCGCCTCCTGCTAAGTAGTTGCTGAGCTCAACAACTGAAACATAAGAATAAGCTGGAATCGTAAACTCTGCTAGCCGTGTCTTGTTGAATTCGAGTTCAATTTCACCTAGTTCTTCCATTGTCGGACGTAAAATCATGAGCATAATATCTGCTTTTTGGCCGACAATACTATAGATTGTTTGGCTCCCAGCCTTATCATGCTCAGCTGTTTTCCATTTTTCCAATAGACCTGTGAATTCATGAATGATGGCTTGGCGCTCATCACTTGTCAGCAGCTTCCAAGCTGTCCAGTCGATTGTTCTAAAATCATGCAGTGCATACCAGCCATCTAGTGTTTGAGCTGCTTCATTTGTTGTATGTTGTTCGCTCATTTCTTTCACTCCTATTAACAGTTTTCCATCTGTTCCAACTATAACATAGTTTGTCCAAATGGAGATGTGATCAAAACTTGAACGAGGAAAACAGCTTTTATTAAAATTGATTAAATTAGTTTGAAAAATAAGAATTTAATTTGTAAGCGCTATAATATAAGTTGGTAGTTTGAATTTAGGTAGAAGAAGAGTATGCTTAAAAGAGAACGCTTTTTTTGTAAAATCAAGGAGGGTATTGAAGTGGCAGATATTTTTTCAACAGTTCAGGAAAAGGTTGCAGGTAAAGGAGTAAAGATCGTTTTTCCTGAGGGAATGGACGAACGCATTCTAACAGCCGTTCAAAAATTAGCAGATGGCAAAGTATTGCAGCCAATTGTGGTAGGAAAAAAACAAGAAGTTGAAGCTAAAGCAAAAGAATTAGGTCTTACACTTAATGGTGTTGACGTGTATGATCCTCATACATATGAAGGTTTTGAAGAGCTTGTACAAGCTTTCGTAGAAAGACGTAAAGGCAAAGCAACAGAAGAGCAAGCTAGAAAAGCATTACTAGATGAAAACTACTTCGGTACAATGCTTGTGTATAAAGGTCTTGCAGACGGACTTGTGAGCGGTGCGGCACACTCAACTGCTGACACAGTGCGTCCAGCACTTCAAATCATTAAAACAAAAGAAGGCGTAAAGAAAACATCTGGTGTCTTCATCATGGCTCGCGGCGAAGAGCAGTACGTGTTTGCTGATTGTGCAATCAACATTGCACCAGACAGCCAAGATCTAGCTGAAATTGCGATCGAAAGTGCAAACACAGCAAAAATGTTTGATATCGAGCCACGTGTGGCAATGCTTAGCTTTTCTACAAAAGGCTCAGCAAAATCAGACGAAACAGAAAAAGTATCTGAAGCAGTTCGCATTGCAAAAGAAAAGGCACCTGAGCTTGTACTTGATGGAGAATTCCAATTCGATGCAGCTTTCGTTCCTTCAGTAGCAGCGAAAAAAGCGCCAGATTCCGTCATCAAAGGCGACGCCAGCGTATTTGTTTTCCCTAGCCTCGAAGCTGGAAACATTGGCTACAAAATTGCACAGCGCTTAGGTAACTTTGAAGCTGTAGGTCCTATCCTTCAAGGTTTAAACCAGCCAGTAAACGATCTATCAAGAGGCTGTAATGCCGAAGACGTTTACAACCTTGCGCTTATCACAGCAGCTCAAGCACTATAATGATCTCGACAAAGGCAGCCAGTACGATAGATTCGTGCTGGCTGTTTTTTTGATGACAAATGTGTACAATATAGGGGAAAAGAAAAAATTTTGATCGTAGATAAAGCCGATAGAATGGGCAGGTGCTATAATGGACGATTTAATACATAAGCTTCAGCATAAGGTCGCGGGATTAACCGAGGCACAAAGGAGAATTGCAGATTATATCGTGCAAAATCCAATGGAGGTTGCGTTTTTAACTGTAGATAAATTGGCGTCAAAAGTAGGGACGAGTACAGCGACCATCATGAGATTCTCTGCTGCTGTAGGGTATTCCGGTTTCTCCGAGCTTCAAAAAGAGCTTCAATCAAATATGAAGCATAAAGCTGCCCCTCAAACGAGACTTGAAGCGAACCTCAAACATTCAAATAAAAGTAAGCTCCTGCATAATCATGTTGAGCTGCAATTTCAAAATATCCAGTACGCTTTAGACAATATCACGGAAGAAACCTTTCAGCATATTGTTGAAAAAATAGCCAGCTCCCGCCAGGTTCTGTGTACAAGTGTCCGAAGTGGAAGACCTGTCGGCGAGTATCTGTCACTCGGAATCAATCGGCTGTTGGGGAATTGTCAATATATTGATGCAGACAAAAGTGACTGGGTGGATGATCTCGTTCATTTTCAATCTGATGATTTCATTATAGCGGTCAGCTATCCCCGCTATGCAAAGCGTATGAAGGATTTGCTGGAGGCAGCGAAGTCATATGGGGTGGAAGTGCTTTTAATTACAGACAGCTACAGCTCTCCACTAACAAAGTATGCACAATATGTATTGCCATGTTCCTCAGCAAGTGTGAGCTCTCATAACTCTGTCGTATCTGCTATCTTTATCGTAGATTATATTTTAAGTGCCTTAGCCATTAATGATCCTGAAAGAACAAAACCACGTTTAGATCAAATCAATCATATGTTAACGAAAATGAGTTATCACACAACACATTAGTCGTGTGGTGACTCATTTTTTTAATTTGGTTTTTTTGAAAGCGCTTTACTAAATAAGATCGAGATGGTATGATCGTATCACAAAAGTAATGAATATTACTTTAATTAGATTAAATGTAATGAATATAACTAAAAGGGGATGATGGAAACTATGAGTACTGTTCAATTCGTGTCAAATGATCTTATAGATCGGGCAAGAAAGCTTAACTCGACCTTGCTGTCAGACGTGATGGGATGCACCGGCGCGATGGATCATCAAATCAAACCAGTTGCAAGAGGCATGAATGTAGCAGGTACAGCTTTTACCGTCAGCTTACGGCCAGGGGATAATTTATTTCTTCATCAAGCGATCTACTCTGCGAAAGAAGGAGATGTACTGATTGTTGATGGAAAAGACCATAAGGGCCATGCATATTTAGGGGAATTGATGGCAGGGGCAGCAAAGGCTGTAGGAATAGAAGGAATCGTGATTGACGGGCTTGTTCGCGACAAACTCGCTTTAGAGGAGCTGGCTTTTCCGATCTACAGTAAGGGGTTTATGCCAAATGGACCTTTTAAAGATGGTCCTGGGGAATTGAATCAAACCATCTCGTGCGGCGGTGTCAAAGTAGCACCAGGTGATTTAGTCATTGCAGACGATGATGGAGTCGTCATCGTTCCAAAGGAAAAGGCGGAACACCTGCTGACGCTAGCGGAAGAAAAACAAGCGTATGAAAATCATAGATTACAAACGATTCAACAGTATATGAACGAAGGAAAGCAAGACATCAGTCTCTTAGCACCGGCATGGCTGGAAGGCAGAATGAAAAAATATAAGGGATAGGGGAATCTGTGATGAAGATAGGCTTTATTGGATATGGAGAAGCGGCATATGAGCTGTCAACAGGATTGAAAACAGAAGGATTAGATCAATTTTATGCGTATGATGTACTATTACAAAACGAGAAATTGGCTGGCGCGTTGAAGGAAAAAGCATCGCAGACAGGAGTTCAATTAACCAGCAGTATTAGCGAAGTCATTGAGAAATCTGATATTGTCATTGCCGCTGTGCCAGCGAATAAAACCTTAGAAGTGGCCCAATCCGTATCGGGAAGTTTGAAAGAGGATCAATTATATGTAGATGTATCGGCATCAACACCAGACATCAAAAAACAAGTGGCAAACGAAATTGAAAAGCAAAAAGCTCTATTCGTAGATGCTGCCATGCTAGGGCCTCTTCCAGTCAACAAACACAAGGTTCCGATCACGGCAAGCGGCAGTGGAACTGACCAATTCATGAAAGTAATGAATGCTTATGGCATGAATATCACAAAAATCAGTGACCAGCCAGGAGATGCTTCGGCTTTGAAGCTGATCAGAAGCGTTTATATGAAGGGGATCGTTGGTCTCATGGTTGAATTTTTGGAAATTTCAAAAAAGTACAATGTGGAACATCAAGTGATTTCTTCACTAAGCGATACAATGGATAGCAAAAGTTTTGAAGAGACCATGAACCGTCTTGTGACAGGGAGTGCACTTCATGCGAAAAGACGAGCGATCGAGCTTCTTGGCTCTATTGACATGCTAGATGAAGCAGAGATTGATGCCAGTATGTCTCGGGCAGCACAACAGAAGCTAGAGAGATTAGCAGAGTTTCAATTCGTTGAACGGTTTAATGGGAAAAAGCCGGCCAGCTGGGAAGAAGTCATTGACGTGATGCAGCAGGGGAAATAAATTGTAAGCGTTTTATTGAACAAAGGGGAGGCGAAAAAACGATATGGGTTTTATTGCGTTGATTGTATTCATAGCTGTCATCATTATATGGAATGTCGTCGTGAAGCGGAATATGGGAGAAGCCATGCTATTAGGCTTTATTGCAACCACATTATTTGGCGGATTGGATGCATTAAGACTTTTCTGGGATGGATTAAAATTTGCATCCACATATGAGGTGCTCTATGCAGCTGTCGCATTTGTATTCATGGCCTATTTAATCGAAAAGCTGGAATTAATTCATGCACTCTTGCGAATCTTAAATTCAGTTGTAGGAAAACTTCCTGGTGGAGCGGCTTATATGAGTACGTTAGGTTCAGCAGTCTTAGGTGCTCTTTCAGGTTCAAATTCTGCAAACACAGCGGCCACTGGGTCTATCACAGCTTCTTGGATGATGAAATCAGGCTGGAGCCGAACCCATACAGCGACCATTTTAGCGGGGAATGGAGGACTTGGAGCGGCACTGCCACCGAATTCTTCCATGTTTATCATGCTGGGGTTTGCACCAATTGCAGCCCTTGTATCTGAGGGGGATTTATATATTGCGCTTTTAATAGGAGGACTGTATCAAGTCGTATACCGATTTATTTTGGTGTATATCCTGGTGAAAAAGAATAAAATTCAGGCCATGCCGCCAGATGATATTCTTCCTTTTAGGGAAGCAGTGAAACAAGGGTGGAAGTCGATCTTTATTTTTTTCGGTGCCTTGATTCCTATCATTATCACAATTGGTCCGCTGGCAAACTACTTAAAAAGTAATCCAAACATCGGACCAGAGGCAATGGATCAAATTTCTTTAATTACGTGGATTCCGATTCTCATGATGTTGATTAGTTTAACAATTGGAAGAAAAAAGGCGTCTGCACTAGATTGGTCTCAGTTTTTCAAGTCGGCCATTCCTAAGTTTACAACGATCGGTGCCTTGATGCTGTTTGCTGTTGCTGCTAGTCAGGTGCTTGCTGAATTAGGATTGGCAGAAGATTTGACGCAAATCACATCAGTACTGACCATTCCGAAATGGCTCATGGTGCTCATTGTGGGTATTCTTGTCACGCTGGTGGCTGGACCATTATCTTCTACAGCCACATTAACAGCTGTTGGACTTGTCT
Organism: Bacillus sp. FSL R5-0512; assembly: GCF_038593295.1. Lineage (NCBI taxonomy): Bacteria > Bacillati > Bacillota > Bacilli > Caryophanales > Bacillaceae > Bacillus > Bacillus sp. FSL R5-0512. Next base: position 3,350,204 of record NZ_CP151982.1, on the reverse strand, counting down.
CATTTTCAGCTTTAGTCTCAGTCGGAGTGGATCCAGTTGTGGCTGTTGTCGCCATTCTTGCTTTTTCATCAACAGAAGGCGCTTCCCCGCCGGCATCAGGATCGATTTTCATTGCTTCTGGTCTTGCAGGAGCCAGACCGGAGAAAACGTTTATACCGCTGATTCTCTACTATATGCTGCCGATCGTAGGAATTGGCTGGCTCATCGGAATGGGAATACTTCCAGTATAGAAAGGAGAAACACATGAGAGCATTGATGGAATTTTTATTTAAAGTGCTGCTTGTCCTGTTCTTAACGTCAGGAGCCCTGTTGGTATTCGGTCAAATACTAGGGATTCTTTTGCAAAAGGGAGATATGATCATTGCAAGTACGAACCTATTCAAAAACCCAACATTGGTGTTAAGTGCCTTTTTCAGTCTTGTCGGTTTCTCTCTCCATTATATTCCTGAAAAGAAAGACACCTCATTTAGCGATCATCCATCAGCAACAGCAGGTGATTCGCTCAAATAAGCAATGAAAAGCTGGATTCAGTAAATGAACTCCAGCTTTTTTGCGTGCGAGAAATAGGTATTAAAACCCAATACGTACGATTCATTTTTTAGTAAATTCACTTTCAATCATATGCCTCTTGTGCTAGTAAATGGTAACATAACGGAGGACTATTTAAGGAATAGAGGTGTTTAACCATATCTGGAGCAATCATCGGTTATAAAGCAGCCTTGTATTCGTTAAAGGCAGATATATCTATCAAAAAAGAACAAATCATAGAACTGAGCATGTGTCGAAAAGAAATAAAAGGAGCAAAGTCTGCTCTGGCAGATGCTAACAAGAAAATGACTCATCCAGATCTGACATCACATACATGGTTTGGCCATCTTGCAGATACGTTTAATGACATTCGAGACGAAATGGCTTCCGCCAGTCAGGAAATAAAAGGTGTACAGCTAACCAATCTATTAAATCGAATCAATGAGAAAATCAGTGATTTAACATCGGATATCCATTCGTTAGAACATGAAATTCATTCGGTTGAAAGAAAAATAGAGAAAGAAAAGCAGAAACAACTGGAAGAAAAAAGAGGGTAGTCAAATGACGAGAGAAATTAAAATAGATGCCAGTCAGGTCAAACGAGTATTACAGCATGCAAAACAATCAGGCGCTCAAATGAATGCAGCCCTTCCAACCACCATCAAAGGGAGAAATCAGCTCCTGACGGCAGACACAATAGAAAAGATCAATCAGCAGCTGAACGAATTAAGTTCATCCTATATAGGCATTCTTCAGAAACAGCTTGTACAAACAGAACAAGCGGTGAACACCATGATTGAAACGGACAAGGCGCTTGCTTTCAGCAGTAAAAGAAAATAAAGGAGAACGCAATGAAAACCCTTGACGCCTTTGAGCTAATAAACGGAATAGATCAAACGCTGAATGCGTTAAAGCAGCAGTCGCAGCAAATCAGCTCCCTAGAAAAACAAATCAATCACATCATCTCACTCGATGGCGCACTAAAGGGAGAGGCGGGACAAGCCATCCGCGCCTTTTATACAGAATGCCATATTCCCTTCCTGCAATTCTTTCAGGTCGTCATTGAGGAATATAGCGCTGCATTAAAAAACACAAAGCAGGCTCTTCACGCATTAGAATCAAATGAGCACGGATTTATCTCACAAGCATTTATCGAACATGATCTTGATCAAGGCTTAAAAAAAGCTGAACGAACAATTTCTGAAATCGTATCAGAGGTAAACCACGCCATTGGCAGAGTTGGTCATATTGTTCATTTACCAAATGTAGATGAATCAGCTTTTCAGCAAAACTATCAAAAGGCATGGCTCGAGACCTCAAGAACCATTGGTCTGCTTCATGCATTTGACCGGGAGCAGACAAGTGCTTTACATGAAACCAAAAGCTCCCTTCAAACAATGAAGCAATACATCGATACCTTAAGTTCCATGTTCACCGGCCCAAAAATCGACATCACGAGCTATCAAAAGGGATCTATTTTCAAAGATGAAAAAGAAGAAAAAGTAAGCAGCACCATCAGTGGATTGAAGGATAAAATAGACAACCCAAAAGACAATCCAATGATGATCATGCTGAAGAAACTGAAAGAGAAACAACACGCGAATGTAGAGACGGTTGTTCGGGAAACGCCGTCTAGTAAAATCAATCAAACCACCTTGACCTTAAATGGAAAAGTATACAACATAAATGAGTACAAAGAGATCAACTTCGAACATGCCAAAACGGTTGATGTCATGCGAGACGGAATGCTGTATCGGTTACGAATATCAGAAAAAAACAAAGTAACGATTGAGAGCGTTAAACCGATTTCTGATGTAAAAACAGGCGATCAACCCCAAAATATCTTAAATACAGCGGTTGAATTTACAGGAATAAACGACGCGATTCGGGTTATTACAGGAAGAGATCCGATAACAGGTGATAAAGTCGCGGATATGGATCGTTTGGTATCAGGAGTGTACATGGTTCCAAGCACCAACATTGTTAAAGTGGGGAAATATGTTTTTAAGATTATCAAAGGGGAGAAAGTAGCTAAGAAGGTTGAGAAGAGTGCTAAGGGTGCGAGGAATGGGGCTAAAGATTTTGAAAAATCATTAGTGAAATTGCCTCCAGCAGAGCGTGTCGCAGCTGTAAAAATGAAAGTAAAAGAAGTTGCTAAAAGTAATGGCTTAATAAAAGATTCAAAATTAAGTAAGATTAATAGTAGGGATGTATATAAAGACCCTAAAACTGGAGATTTATATTCAGTAGATACACAGCATGGTCGTTTTGAAAAAACAAATAATAAGGGGAAGCATCAAGGAGAGGTTGATTTTGATTTTAAACAAACTAAACCTGCTGATGCATCTGGTGGTCATAATTTAAAAATAAAGTAGAGAGGATGTAATAGAATGATTAAGAATGATTGGATATCTATACAGGAAGTTGAAGATGATACTCGAATTTGGGCTGGAACCATAGTCAGAGTTTTTAAGGAGGAATTAAATAAGGACAACCCAGAAGGTAATTTCTATGATTACATCGTTTCTTTTATTTTTGATAACAATGAATATTTGCAATTAACCTGTCTAACTCAAGGGGAGGGTGGAAATATTGTTTGTGTATTGCAAACAGAACCAGATTCTAATTATTCATTAGGTAAGGAATTGAAAAGAATGATGGATGATGGTAAAAACTCTGTTTTTGTAAAATTTTCACCTAAATGTATCGTTAACTAAACCTCTAAAAGGAGTTGGAAAGAGACCAGATTCTTTTCAAAATAAATGAGAAGAAGTGATAGAAAAGGTGAGTTTATTAGATGAGTGTATTGAGGCACTAGGTGAGGATGTACATATTTTATATGAAGATAATAGAGAGCAAATATTAAATGATTTTGAAAATTCTTTTCCATTTACTGATTGGGGGCAAATTGAATGGAAGAAGATATCTTCTTATAAGCAAGTGGATACATTCGATGAAATACGATCCTTTTTGAATCAAAAACTGAATGAGTACAGTGATATTGTTTATGTAATTTGGGATGAAGGGACGTTACCAATTATTCAATCTACTTTAGATAAAGTATTTGAAGCTATAGATGATGTTACAGCTGTCAGTTTTGATACGTGGATTTTTTCACCATCTTCTGGATATGCGATTGAAGTTTTTCATGATGGTGAAGTAAAAATAGGGTTGAAATAGAATAGATGAACCCTCAAAGAGAATTAATTTGAGTCTCTTTGAGGGTTTTTAAATGTTTATTATTGTTAATAAAAAAGATATTCTTTCTTTTTCTACTTTATTTGATGCAATGTTAAATAATCTTTGAATGTAAGCTTGTGCTTTTTTGAAATGTTTCTGTGAAGGTCATTCTAAGTTTGATTGCTATATCTGGTTTTACTTTTCTCTTTGCTAATCAATCCGGCCCACAGACAATCATCACTATTTGACTTACTACAAGCATTTTAACTTACTCTGTGCTGAAGAACTTTCTGAAAAGTACCAAGTTTAGGGGTAAAGACAGAGAAGTAAAAAAAGGATGATCGTATTGAAAATAAAAAAAATAAACTGGATTTCACAAGAAGCTTCAGAAGCTGAAGTGATTGTAACAGATGGCGAACTGGAATTAATGTGTTTTGCTCAACCATTAAATTACCTTGAAGAAAGTGAACTATTGGAACCTATTTTTTGTTTAGATGTGTCAGACTTAGTGAAGGCAGAGTTGTCAGAGTTTAGAATTGAAAAATTAGATGATAATTTTAGTTATAGTTTCTTAGGAAAATTAATTGATAAGCGTGATGAAAAAGTGAGAGTGGGCGGATTTTTATTAGAATTGGATTACAATATACCAGGAGATATAAATGAAGGCGATTTTATAAGTTTTAATTGTCAACGATTAGATATTTATTAGTAGGAGATTGAAGTCTTAAGGAGCATTAAATGAACAAAAAACAACAACTAACGAAACAAATCCAAACCGTCATCAACATCCTAGAAAAAGAATATTCACAAGAAATCAATCAAGGTGTTCTCCAATTAATATACAAAAGATATAAAAATGCACAAAGGATCATTCAGAACAATGAAGATCTCCAAAAGATTATGATCATTGGCGGGGTGAGAGCTTATTTGGATAGTTATAATGACTATCTAAACCCCTTTCTAGATGAATTACATAAAGCAGAGAGTTTGCTTAAAGAAATGCTGTCATAGATAGGACGGTTGTCTGTAGTACTGGAATCAAGTCTTGTATCGGGCAGCAAAACAGAGAAAGGAATGCCTATGGAACATGAACAAAACAAAAGCAAAAAAACATCCAATTGGCTATTAAGTATCAGTGTTCTGATTGTTATAGGAACAGCTTTGCTGAGAGGAGTTTCTTACTCAGATGCTGATTATCGCGGTTTCCCTATTGATTGGCTAGTTCTGCACGGACATCATACTTTTGAATTTCTAGTGTGGGGTTTTATACTTGACGTGGTCATTTTCTATTTTCTTTTAAAAATGCTCCTTCGTTTGTATAAAAGGGTGATGAAAAAATCAGCAACTTAAAATAGAGGAGGCTCTTAAAATGCTCAATTTACCTCAAATCCCACATCTGCACGTGAATAAACCAGCAAGTGACATACAGATCAAAGAGGCAGAATCCCAGCTAAACATGCTGCTGCCCCATGTTTATAAGGAACTGCTGAAACAGACAAATGGATGTTCCGTTGGCGGTGAGGTGCTTCTATACGGTACGGAGGACATTGCGGAACGCAATGCAACATGGGAGGTTCGACAATATGCAAGCGGCTATGTGGCGATTGGCGACGATGGCGGCGGGCAAGTATTTCTCATGCGGCTGGCTGAAGAGGAGAAAAAGGTATGGATCGTGGATGCTGGTGTAATGGACCCTCAGCATGCAGAGCTCCTGACCGGCAACTTTCTGAAATGGGTGAGTGAGGGCTGTAACATAGAAGCGTAACCGAAAACCAAATCATCCAACTGAAACGCTCTGTGACGCCAAATGTTATGGAGCTTTTTTGCATTCTCCCCCCATTCATCACATGTTATAATAAACACAGTTTATGAACGAGAGGATATGCAGGAGATGAAAAATGAACCTATTGAGTTACTGACACAGCCAAAATGGCGAATCATCGATCAGTCGAGTCTTGGTCTCTATGTGGACCCGAAGCAATCTTTTGCGATGGATGATACGCTTTGCGCGTCGGTGGGGAAGGGCCTCTCACCAGCGACAGCCCGTTCTTGGGTGCATCACAATACGATTGTGCTTGGGATTCAGGATACAAGACTTCCATTTCTCCAAGATGGCGTAAAGCTGCTTGAGGAAGAGGGATATCGTGTGATTGTGCGCAACTCAGGGGGTCTTGCTGTGGTGCTGGATGAAGGTGTACTGAATGTGTCTTTAATTTTTGCGGAACAAAAGAAGGGCATTGATATTGACCGCGGGTATGATGCGATGGTGGAATTGATCCGCCGGATGCTGTCGATGTATGATGTGGACATTGAAGCCTATGAAATAGTCGGCTCTTATTGTCCAGGCAGCTACGATTTAAGTATCAATGGAAAGAAATTTGCAGGCATTTCTCAGCGTAGATTACGCGGTGGGGTCGCTGTGCAAATTTATTTGTGTGCAGATGGAAGCGGGCGTGAACGTGCCGACTTGATCCGCCGTTTTTATGACGCCGCCTTAAAGGATAAACGGCAAGAAGTGAAGGCAGTATTTCCTGATATACAGCCGGATACGATGGCATCCTTATCAGAATTAATCGGTGAACCGATTGATTGTACACTTCTTATGCGTTTATTACTAGAGGAGCTTCAAAAGCTTAGTGATCAGCTGACAGCCTCGGGCCTGAACGCAGAAGAACAGCTGGAATTTGAGAAAAACATGACGCGGATGATTGAACGGAATGAAAAGGTATTTTCGTAAATATCAGTCCTTTTATCTTGAAAAGAGTAGAGGTGAAGTGATGGAAACAAAGCTTGAAAAAGCCATTGAACTTCGAAAAAGTGGACATCTTCAAGAATCAAATGAAATGCTGTCTCATCTTGCAGAGGAGTATCCAGACGATGCCTCTATTCATTATCAATGTGCCTGAAGTTATGACTTGTTAGGAGAGGAAAGGCAGGCTGTCTTTTTTTATGAAAGGGCCATTGAGTTAGGATTGTCTTCAGAAGAACTAGAAGACGCTTTACTAGGGTTAGGAAGTACATACAGAACTTTAGGAGAATATGAAAAGTCAAAACAGATATTCCTAAAAGGGATGGAAACTTATCCGGACAACAAAGCCATTCAAACGTTCTATGCCATACTTTGTATAATTTAAAGGAACATAGCAAAGCAATGGAAATATTACTGAACTGTTTAACTGAAACGACAAAAGATCCTGCTATTTTAAGTTATCGAAAAGCGATTGATTTTTATTCAAATCAGTTAGATACATTGTGGAAATAATATGTTGATTTGGCTGCTTGAATAGATTTGGAGGGGCAATGTGATGAAAGAATCCCCTCCTTTGTTATGGAATTTTATATGTGATTGTCATTTATGGCGTAAGAAAGAAGGTAAATTTGTTGTCATTATTCACCACGTATTACCCGCTGTTTATGCTTTGTGTTTTATCTGTGTTGTATGTGATGTATCGTATTCAGCCGCTTGCCTCTACTGTTAAAAAAATCATCATTGTGCTCTGTGTGTTAACAAATGCCGCATATATTTGCTGGCGTCTCTTTTTTACACTGCCGCATGAAGGTACATTTAATATAATAATGGGCATCTTGCTTGTAGCCTGTGAATGTATTGGATTTTTACAGCTGCTTGTGTTTTATACACTTGTTTGGAAGCCTTCAAATCGAAAACAAGTCATGATCAGTGATTTGGACAGGCTGCCAACAGTTGATATTTTCATAGCTACATATAATGAACCGATTGAAGTGCTGAAACGCACTGTTGCAGGCTGTTTGAATCTGTCTTATCCAAAAGGCAGCGTCCACATTTATTTATGTGATGATGGCAAGAGGGAGTCTGTGGAGCAGCTTGCATCTGAGTTTGGCGTTCATTATCTGACAAGAACAGATAACAAGTTTGCTAAGGCGGGTAATTTAAACCATGCGATGTCTCAAACGAATGGGGAACTGATTCTCACACTTGATGCTGATATGGTCCCCCTTCCTGCCTTTTTAGAAAAGACAGTGCCTTACTTTCATGATGGAGCGACTGCGTTTGTTCAAGTTCCACAGGCGTTTTATAACGAAGATCCTTTCCAATATAATATGTTCTCGAAGGATCGAATTCCAAATGAACAGGACTTCTTCATGCAAACCCTCCAAACTGGTAAGGATCGGTTCAATGCGGTGATGTATGTCGGGAGTAATACTGTATTTAGAAGAACGGCCTTAGAGGAAATTGGCGGATTTGCTACTGGAGTGATTACAGAAGACATGGCGACCGGAATGCTTCTCCAAGGGAAGTTCAAATCAGTGTCTGTCGGAGAAGTATTAGCCGTCGGTCTGGCACCTGAAAGCTGGCTTGACTTGTTAAAGCAGAGAGACCGGTGGTCGAGAGGGAACATTCAGTGCGCCCGTAAGTTTAATCCATTGAAGGTTCGCGGCTTAACGCTTATGCAGCGAGTTCTTTATTTAGATGGCATTGTGTATTGGTTTAACGGTTTGTTTAAAATGATTTACATTCTTACACCAATATTGTTTTTATTGTTTGGTATTCAAAGTTTCTGGGCCGATTTCCAGTCCATTTTTATGTTTTGGCTGCCGGCGTTCTTTAGTTCGTATTTAGCGTTTAAACTGGTGTCGAATCAAAAAAGAAGTATGTTTTGGAGTCATATTTACGAAAGCTCTATGGCATTCCACTTGGCTGGTGTAGCTTTAAGTGAGCTGTTTTTGAAGAAGAGGGTTGAATTCCTTGTCACGCCGAAGGGAATTCAAACGGACAAGAGACATTTTCATTTGAAAACGATGATTCCTCATTTGATCTTCTTGCTGCTCTCATTGCTTGTCCTTGTGAAAATAGGATACGATATGAAGGTAAATGGGACGATGAATGCTGATCTCACGTTGATTAATATTTTTTGGGTGCTTTATAACGGTGCAGGTCTACTCATGGCACTGATTGTGGCGTTTGATCGTCCGCGTTATCGAAAATCAGAGCGGTTTGTCATAGAAAAAGAGGGGCAGCTCTGTTCTGATCGTCAAGATGAGCCGATTGCTTGTTTTCTACTAGACATGAGTGATTCAGGTGCGCGTCTATCCATTCCATTGGATCAAGCTTCTTCTTTAAATCAAGGACAAATGCAATTGTTCTTTTCAGAGGATCAAAGTGTGGCGTGTGATGTGGTTTGGAGCCATCCAGAGGGAGACAAGCTGATGGTTGGTGTTGCTTTTACTGATACAGAAAAATCAGAGTACCTATCATTGATCCGTTTCTTATTCACACGAGAGCATGTATCGATAACGGATCGCGAGAAAAAATCCTATGCTGTTCGGACATTTCTCCGCTTTATAAGAGAAACGGAAAAAGTACCAAGGGCCTTGCGGCGCAAATGGATGAGAAGGCCTTTGCAAGGTGTGGCAGGCACGCTGTCCTATGAGGGCCGGTTAGAAGAGAAGGTGCCGGTCAACATACATGATATAAGTTTATCTGGGTGCAAAATCGAATCTGAAGCTTCAATTGAATTACATGAGAAAGTGCTGATCACCATTGACACAGAATCTCTCACAGATCAGCCGGCGATTGCAGTCTGGACATCACAAAAACGCGGCCGCACAATGGCCGGACTCAAGTTTGTTCAGCCTGAAATCAAGCAGATAGAAGAAAGAGAGGGAGTGGTTTCTTGAAATCCAAAAACGGCGGTTACCTCTATTTACTATGGCTTCCTGTCATCATGGGAGCCGGCTACGGCATTTCGCTTTTAGTGCCATTTCTTCAGCCTGTCCTGACACTTGGCATTGCAGGTCTTTATATTTTTATGTTGGGTGATTTTCAGGTAAGGCAGGTCAGGTATATTTTTATGTTTGTGTTTTTGATCAATGTCCTTTTTAGTGTGATGCTATTTTTGGGCATTTAAATAAAGTGCTTCCCGAGGCGGGGAGCACTTTTTGTTATTCTGCCATTTTTTCGAGGTTGCCGTTCCGGTCCATTTTAAAGGTTGGTGCGGCACTATCGTCCTCTTCAAACAAAACTAGTTTTCTTGCACGGTTCATGATTTTGACGAGTGTTTCATAATCTTCTTGAATTGTGAGCTGATCCTTTTCAAGCTTTTTCACTTCAGCTTCTAGCTGCGAAACTTTATGAGAAAGCTCATTGTTTTCTCGTTTTAAGCGGCTGTTTTCCATACGTAAGGCAGTGGATTGCTGACCATCGCCTTCATAACGGCGTAAGAAATCAATGATATCGTCGATGGTTAATTCTTGATGCTGCCTAAATGGATTTGCTTCCGGTTTTTTCTCTGCGGTATTTGGGGCAGGAGAAGCCTGTGACAATAAATGTGATAAACTAGCTAACTCTTCATTGTAGCTTTGATCCACAAACTGAAGCTGTTCAGCAGTTTCAGCTGCTGGTGCAAATGTTTCTTCCTTTGCTGGCTCTAGTTCCTGTGAGAATTCCTCTTGAGTAACCGTTTCTTCTACTTGCGGCTGATAAAGTAATCGTTTTTTCGCAGGCTGGCCATTGCCAAGTGCGCGCATCCGTTGTTTTCGCTGTTTTTTGGCAAGTGCCAACGCTTTTTCATATTGATGTCTGACGACAGCATTCCATCTAAATCCGCATGCCGCTGAGGTGCGGTTCAGCTTGTCTCCAACTTCTTCAAACGCATTTAGCTGCGTGCTGCCCTCTCTGACGTGACGTAAGACGGTTTCTGCCAGGAGGAGATCATTTTCCTCTGACCAAGCATCTTGTCTTTGTTTTGACATGTGTTTAAACCCCCATATGATTTGATGGTATTAGATTAGCCAAGTTCAAGAAGGTTTATACAAGTTTGCTAAAAGGATAGTGGAAAATACTAGCTTTTATGTAAGCACGTGATTGGAGCGGCAAAGCGTCTTGCAAGTCCAGCCGCTTCGATGTACAATGTTGGGTGGTATATTATTCACGATTGGCTGTCCAACTGTTTCATATAGAATGAAGTATCATCATTGAAAGGAAGCGTAAGACCATGGCTAATGAGTTTCGCGTATGTGACGATTGTGATGCGACGAACCTAAAGACGTTATTGCCTCGACTCAAATCGGTTGACCCTGATGCAAAAATTGAGATCGGCTGTCAATCCTATTGTGGTCCAGGACGAAAAAAGGCTTTTGCGTTTGTGAACAATCGCCCATTATCCGCACCAACAGAAGATGAATTACTCGAAAAGGTTCAAAAAAAAGTCAAATAAATGTCACTGAATGTGTTCAGTCGACCTAAAAAGAGGTCCGTCCCTGTCAGGTCGGGCTTTTTACGTCCGTGCAACTTCTGAGAACACATTCACCAGCAAATTCAAGGATGTTTTCGGGAAAAGTTACCCGATATAATAGAAACACGTCTTAAAAAAAGAGGGACGAAACGATGGCGTATCCAAAAGGGAAATTATCTGAGGAAAAGGTATTTAAAGATCCTGTGCACCGTTATGTTCACGTAAGGGATGCATTAATATGGGATTTAATAGGAACAAGAGAGTTTCAGCGCCTGAGACGAATTAAACAGCTAGGAACTACTTATTTGACGTTTCATGGTGCAGAACACAGCCGATTCAATCATTCACTCGGTGTATACGAGATTGTGAGACGAATTGTGGATGATGTGTTTAAAGGGCGGCCTGAATGGGATGAAGGGGAGCGCGAGCTTGTACTTAGTGCAGCCTTGCTTCATGACCTCGGACATGGTCCATTTTCTCATTCCTTTGAAAAGGTCTTCCACTTAGACCATGAATCGTTTACAAGAGATATTATTTTAGGGCAGACGGAAGTCAATGAAGTGCTTCGCCGGGTGAGTGATGATTTCCCGAAGCATGTGGCTGAAGTCATTGCCAAAACGTATCAAAACAAGCAGGTGGTCAGTTTGATCTCAAGTCAAATTGATGCCGACCGAATGGACTATTTGCAGCGTGATGCCTACTATACAGGCGTCAGCTACGGCCACTTTGATATGGAACGTATTTTACGTGTGATGCGCCCGAGAGAAGATCAGATTGTGATGAAGCAGAGCGGGATGCATGCGGTTGAAGATTATATTATGAGCCGCTATCAAATGTACTGGCAAGTCTATTTCCACCCAGTGACACGCAGTGCGGAAGTCATTTTAACGAAAATCCTTCATCGGGCAAAAGAGCTGCATGAAACGGGTTATATTTTCACACATGCCCCCGTTCACTTTTATTCAATCTTTGAGGGGAATGTCACCACAGAGGACTATATTAAGCTGGATGAATCCATTGTCTTATTTTATTTTCAGGCGTGGGAAGATGAAGAAGATCACGTGCTGGCTGATTTGTGCCGCCGTTTTATGAACCGCCGATTGTTCCAATATACAGAGTTTAATCCAAATGAAGAAATGACGAAATATTTCAAGCTGACCGCCTTGTTCAAGGAGGCAGGAATTGATCCTGACTACTATTTAGTGGTCGACTCTTCCTCTGACTTGCCCTATGACTTCTACAGACCAGGGGAGGAAGAAGAGAGGCTGCCAATCCACCTTTTGACGCAAAGCGGTCATATTAAAGAACTGTCGAGACAGTCAGATATTGTTGACGCCATTTCCGGTAAACGAAGAACCGATCATAAACTTTATTTCCCGATGGACTTAATTGTAGATATGTCGGAAAAAGCTGAAGAAAAAAAGGCGATCATGAAGCTGCTTGGTTTGGGATAAGGAAGTACTGAAAAAGGAGATGTCGGGAATTTGTTGAAAGAGCATGCAAAGTTGATGAAGGTATTCTCTGAATCAGGGGAAATCGTTGGACGGAAGAAGCTGCAAAAGATGATTTACATAGCAAAAAAGCTAGATTTGCCTTTTTACGAGAAATACGATTTTCATTTTTATGGCCCCTATTCAGAGGAGTTGACGCTCAGAATTGAAGAGCTGTGCAACCTTGGATTCTTGGACGAAATGAAGGAAAAAAAGGGCGGATACTATCAATATCGCTATTCGCTGACGGACAATGGGAAAGAGTTTCTCGATCAGTGTGAAGTGGACATGCCTGACCTCAAAGCGCTGACGCAGCAGATGAACGAGCAATCATCCCGTTTCCTAGAGCTTGTCTCAACGATTTTATATTTTGATGACCTGCCAGAAGAGGAGGTAAAGGAAAAGGTCTTTACCATTAAAAGCAAGCAGCGCTATACGGACGAAGAATTTGAGGCGGCCCTTGCTTATATTGATCAGTTGAAGGAATTGAACTAGTTGAACAAAAGCCCGACTTTTAGGGCTTTTTTTGTTTGGTAAGACCCAGACCAAAAGCGCTATTTTTCGATGAAATGTGTGTCAAAATATCCGAAAAATTAGTGAAAATGACGTAATTCGACTTTTTTCCTGTGCATCTAATTCCCTGTTTTTGACTGAATAGAAGGAAAATGGTGAATTTTCAGTGAATATATAACCTTGTGAAAAATAAAGGAGGGATAGGAATGAAAAAGCGTTCAGTCTTTTTGTCATTTTTATTGGTAGGTAGTTTGTTACCGGGGGTAAGTTCAGCTTCAGCACCAGTAGCGAGTGCAGGTCATGGGCATGATCATGGTCATGCGCCGTTCGAAACCCATATTAGTGAGGGGCTGCCAAAAGCAAAAGATTTTAAAGATTTGAAGACAGCACCTCCAATTGAACGAGATGTGACAACAAAGGTATTAGATGAGTCTGGTAAGCAGGTAGGCTCGAGAACCTTTAAGGCCAATACAGGAGATTCAATTTCAACAAAAGCAAGTACAGGCAGTCAGAAGGTCACTGTCTATGCGGTCGCTGATGCGCAGTATCGTGCGAAATATAGTGACTGGCAAACACGGATTGTCAGCATCATCGAGCAAGCAGATGTCACGTTTAACCGTGATCATGATGTGGACTTTGTCGTACAAGCAGTAGGATCTTGGACGTCTTCGGGATCAAATGCAGAGCAAATTCTGTCTAACCTTGCGCGAAGCTTTGATGGCAGAGGATATGACTTTGTCACTGGATTTACAGCAAATCCAAACTTTGATGCTGGCGGAATTGCTTATGTCTACAATAGTGCACCAAGCGGAAGTGCATTCGCCGTTAACCTTGATCAAGGAACAGCGAACACTGCAAAAGCGGCTACGCATGAATACGGCCATAACTTTGGCTTACCGCATGACCCTCAAGGAAGCGGCATTGTCTGCTTAATGAACTATGATTATTCTTACACAGTCGATTTCTTCGATGCGGCTCATAAAAATCAAGTGAACCGTAATAAAGCGTGGTACAGATAAGAATGCAGACAAAAGGACAAACACATTGAGTGTTTGTCCTTTTTATATGCTTACAGATCGCTCATTCGCTTTCCTGCTACGGCATAGTGTTCCTTTTTCATTTCTTCAATAATAACAGAGACTTTTTCTGCACCTGCGCCTGTTGTTTCAACAACGGCATCAGTGACTTTCTCCACAAGAGCTCTTTTCTGCTCGTCTGTTCTTCCTTCAAGCATTTGAACGGTGACAATCGGCATGGCGAAAACCTCCTTTTTCCTTTAATGCTACGCTTCCCTTTAGTTTAAGGGACTTCTTATAGTATACTGAATGAAGTAAATCATTGTATAGAAAGAAAGAGGGATTCTTGCCTTTGAACCAATTTCTTGTTTATCCATTAGAGCTTATTCCATATGTTGCCATTACGCTTGTTGTTGCATTTACGATGCACGAGCTGGCGCATGCATATGTTGCGTACCGATTCGGAGACCCGACGGCTAAGAATCAAGGGAGACTGACGCTCAATCCACTGAAGCATCTCGATGTATTCGGGACGATTTTGATCTTTGTGGCCGGGTTTGGCTGGGCGAGACCTGTACCGGTGAATCGTTACCATTTTAAAAAACCGCGCTTAGCAGGGATTTGTGTCTCCATTGCTGGGCCATTAAGTAACTTGGTGCTGGCGTTTTTGGGCTTTTTTGTGTATGTGCTTCTTCAGAAATTTGGCGGGGAGTGGATCATGCGCTTTGAGCCGGGAGTCGATTATTTCTTCCAGATCTTTATTAACTTAAACGTCATCTTGTTCCTATTTAACTTATTACCACTTCCGCCGCTGGATGGGTATCGGATTATTGAGGACGTCGTCAGCCCCCGTATCCGGGCGAAAATGACGCAATTTGAACAATATGGGATCATTATTTTTCTCATATTCGTGATCACACCACTGGGACAGTTTGTGTTTGGTCCATTGATCGGAATGCGGGATCAAATCATATACTGGTTTAATCTTATTTTGAAGCCGCTGCTTTAGGAGGTTTAAAGAATGGAAGGTAAAAAGAAGAAACCAATTGGTTTTAACATCATTAAAAAAACAGATGCGACCGACGGACATGGAGGCTTTGGGGCAGGCGCCCTCAGCCTTGATAATATCTCGCCAGTCATCATTGATGTAGAAGAAAAGGAAGCTGTCATTGATATTGGTGCCATGCATGCAAGAAGTGCCGTCGAAAAAGGAATTAAATTTTTGAAAACAAAAGAAGAGGTGCCGAACGGAAAGCCGTATTGGCTCGTATGGGTGACGATTGACCGCAGAGAAGAAGGACCTTATTATGCAGGTGTGACGGCTTGTGAAATGACCGTTGACCGTTCGATCCGCCGCGGGTATAAGTCACTTCCAGAGCATGTGAATTTAATGGATAAATCGATGAAGCGAAAAATTGTCGTTAGTCATATGGACGACGTATCCAAAAAGGTGCTGGCTGACTTCTTAAAAGGTCATAATCAAGCGCTATGGGACGCATCAACAGATGAATTAAAAGAAGGATTGGCTGTCCCTGAATAATTGTGAAATTTTTGTGAAGATTGGCGGATGTCTACCAATTCGATCCGTTTTTTGAGTAAACTGGTGTTAAAGCTAGGACATGGAGAATCCCGAGATGCAGGTCTCGGGGTTTTTCATGTCTTTTTTAACGTTTCAGCCACTTTTCCCACCATTTCTTTGGCTTTTGATCTTGAACTGGTTCCTGCTCAGAGGCCTTGTCCTCAGCACCATAGCAGACACCTGTGGGCTCCGTTCCTTCTATAAAATAGGTGAATACCTTTGATTCACATCCTGGACCTGCGAGATCTCCGGTTTTTGGATTGATATATACCCCTTTGACACCGTCAGGCGGCATGAAGGAGGAGGCTGGCTGCTTTGAGAGAGCTGATTCCATAAAGGAAGCCCATATTTTTTTCGCATAGGCCGTTTCTTCGACTGAGTCAATGGTGCGGCCTTTATCATAGCCTGTCCATACACCTGTGACGAGCTGGGGAGAGAAGCCGATCATCCAGCTGTCGGCGCCTGTAGTCCCAGACTTTCCTCCGTATGTTCGTGTAAGGTCCTTTATAATGGTGCGGCCAGTGACACTTGTATAGCCGTTTAATTGATCATTGAACATGCCTGACATCATGTCGGTGGTGACAAATGCTGCTTTTTCATCTAGGATTTGTTCTCGTTTTTGTTTCTCTTCAAAAAGCACATTGCCTTTTGCGTCGGTTACTTTCGTAATAAAGGTTGGTTTGACGCGTTTTCCGCCATTGACCAGCATGGCGTATGCATTGGTCATTTCAATGGGTTTCACAGGAGACGTGCCCAGGGCAAGAGAGGGTACTTGATCTAGTTTCTCCTTGATTCCAAATGTCTTGCCAGCACGTACAAGCTGTTCCATTCCTAAAAATAGATGGGTCTTTACTGCGTAAATATTATCAGACAGCGCTAAAGCTTGAAGCATTGTAATGCCGTCATTGGCGTAATAGCCGTGATAATTGCTTGGTGAATAAGCGGCATCGCTGCCTTGATCATCCAGTTCAAACACCGTTTCCTCACTCCGCATGACGGTTGCGGGTGTAAACCCGTTTTGCAAGGCAATGTAATAGAGAAGGGGTTTCATGGTTGAACCGGGCTGCCTTTTTGCTTGTGTCACCCGATTGAATGGACTTTTCTCATAATCTCTCCCGCCTATGAGGGCAAGTACATGCCCTGTTTGGGGATGGATGGCGGCAAAGCCGATTTGGATTTCTGATTTGGAATTCATCTCGTTTTTTAGTGTCTTTTCTGCGATTTTCTGTAATTCTGGATTGAGAGTCGTTTGGATATGAAGCCCATAGGTTTCAATCTGTTCCTCAGTTAACCCCAAACTTTGTTTCAACTCTCGAATCACATCGTCATAAAAATACGGGGCTTGCTTTGCTTGCAGCTGCTTCTCTTGCAAAGGGCGATAGGACAGTTTTTCTTTCGCAGCATTATCGGCTGCTTTTTTCGTAATCATGCCATCCTCGTGCATTTGTCTCAGAATCATATTCTTTCTTGCGCTGGCTTTCTCCTCATTCACATAAGGGGAATAGAGAGAAGGCCCCTTTGGGATACCGGCAAGCAGGGCAGATTCAGCGAGGGTTAAGTTCTTTGCTTTTTTCCCGAAATACAGACGGGACGCTGCTTCCACACCGTACGCTCCGTGACCATAATAAATGGTGTTCAAGTATCCTTCTAAAATCTCATCTTTTGTATAGTTTTGTTCTAAACGAATCGTGTAAAAGGCTTCATTCCACTTCCGTTTCCACGTTTTATCATGATCTAAATAAAGGTTTCGTGCATATTGCTGGGTGATCGTGCTGGCACCTTGCACCTTAGCCATGGCACGAATATCGGCCACCGCAGCACCTGCCATCCGTTTCACATCAAAGCCATGATGCTCATAAAAGGTTTTATCTTCAACAGCGACAACTGCCTGTCTGATATGAGGAGACATCTCCTTTAATGGCACCCAATATCTCTTTTCTCCAAAGCTGGATTCTCCAAGCTTTGAGCCATCGGCTGCATAAATGGTCGTGGATTGGGGAACTTGAACAGAAGGGGCACCTTGCCATTTAGCTATTAATAGAATCGTCAAAAAGACGGTACCTGCAAATAGAAAAGCGAGCAAGCCGATAAAAAAACAGGCTCGAATCGTTTTCACGGTCATGCGGATTTTTTTATTACTCATGATTGTGTCCATGCAAAGCCCCCATTTTGACGGTTTTTTATCAGTATGGAACAAAGAAAACCGTTTTAAACAAGCGATTGCTGGAGCGCTTTAAAAAATGAAGAGAACTCATGCGGTTCTTTACAATTTGATATGAATCCACTATACTTTTTTCTTGGACAATCGATATAGTCAAAGCCGATAAAAGGCGCTAACAATAGATGTTTGTTTATTATTGGATGAGAGGAAGATGAACAATGAGCGAACTTTGGTATACAGAGAAGCAAACGAAGAATTTTGGTATTACATTGAAGGTGAACAAAACCCTTCACACAGAACAAACAGACTTTCAGCATTTAGAAATGGTAGAAACAGAAGAGTTTGGCAATATGCTGTTTTTAGACGGCATGGTGATGACGTCTGAGAAAGATGAGTTTGTATACCACGAAATGGTGGCACATGTTCCTCTTTTCACTCATCCAAACCCGGAAAATGTTCTTGTTGTAGGTGGAGGAGACGGCGGTGTCATTCGTGAGATCCTCAAACACCCAAGTGTGAAAAAAGCGACACTTGTTGATATTGACGGAAAGGTCATCGAATACTCGAAGAAATTCCTTCCTTCTATCGCTGGGAAACTAGACGATCCTCGTGTAGATGTGAAAGTAGGAGACGGTTTTATGCACATTGCTGAAGCTGACAACGAGTATGATGTCATCATGGTTGACTCTACTGAGCCAGTTGGACCAGCTGTGAACCTGTTCTCTAAAGGATTTTACGCAGGAATCGCAAAAGCACTGAAAGAAGACGGTATTTTCGTTGCACAAACGGACAACCCTTGGTTCACACCTGAGCTGATTACAAATGTACAGCGTGATGTAAAAGAAATTTTCCCAATTACGAAGCTTTACACAGCGAATATTCCAACGTATCCAAGCGGTCTTTGGACATTCACCATCGGTTCTAAAAAATATGATCCACTTGCTGTAGAAGACAGCCGTTTCTTTGATATTGAGACGAAATATTACACAAAAGAATTGCACAAAGCGGCATTCGTTCTGCCGAAATTTGTGAGCGACTTAATCAAATAAATCAAGCGAAATGGACATGCGCAAATGACGGTTTGCGCATTTTTTGAAGCGTAAAAGGAGGAATCTTGCATGAGATTCGATGAGGCTTATTCAGGAAAAGTGTTTATTGGAAGTCATCCGACATGGGAAGATGCAAAGGTCATTTTATACGGCATGCCGATGGACTGGACAGTCAGCTACCGCCCAGGTTCACGTTTCGGTCCGAACCGCATTCGTGAAGTATCGATCGGTTTAGAGGAATACAGCCCTTATTTAGATCGTGAGCTGCATGAGGTGCCATTCTTTGATGCGGGCGACATCCCGCTTCCATTTGGCAATGCACAGAAAAGCTTAGATTTAATTGAAGAGTATGTCGACAGCATTTTGGAAAAAGGAAAGTTTCCATTAGGAATGGGCGGCGAGCATCTCGTGTCTTGGCCGGTTTTCCGTGCGATGTATAAGAAATATCCTGATTTGGCCATCATCCATATGGACGCACATACGGATCTTCGTGAGGAATATGAGGGTGAGCCGCTTTCACATTCAACACCGATTCGTAAAGTTGCAGGGCTTATTGGACCTGAAAATGTATTCTCTTTCGGCATCCGTTCTGGGATGAAAGAAGAATTTGAATGGGCAAAAAAAGCGGGTATGCACATTTCTAAATTTGAAGTACTCGAGCCATTGAAGCAAGTATTGCCAAAGCTAAAAGGGCGTCCAGTGTATGTGACGATTGACATTGATGTACTTGACCCAGCTCATGCACCTGGTACAGGAACGGTAGATGCTGGGGGTATTACATCAAAAGAGCTGCTTGCATCCATTCATGCGATTGCAGGATCTGACGTCCAAGTCGTCGGGGCTGACCTTGTCGAGGTAGCACCTGTATATGATCATTCAGACCAAACAGCGAATACAGCGAGTAAGCTTTTACGCGAAATGCTGCTTGGGTTTGTGAAATAATCAGTTGATAGAGGAGCTTGTCATCTCATATGGACAAGCTCTTTTTTTACATTGGTCAAAAAATAAAGGAGGCAGCTCATGTTCTCGTCCATATTGATGGTGTTTCTCGCTTTTATGTGTGTTAGCGGCAGGCTTTCTCACACTGAAACGAGAGCTCGCAGCTGATCCGCCTGTTTTTGCTTCGAAAAAGGAAGCTAAGGAAGAGATGCTGGGACTGTTTCACGATCGAGGCTTTTTCTATTTGACGGCCATTGCGTTATTCATGCAGGTGGTATTTAAAAAGGATCAAATCGCACCATTTGATTTTTTTCAGGCATTTTTGGCAAGTTCAGGCATACAGGCTCTTTTTTACTTAATGAAAAGAAAAGACTTGGGCGTAAAGGCTGGACTTGTCGTAGTGGTCAGTTGTATTTTTCTTTTTTTCTAAAGGGATGGCTGAAGATGAAAAACGAAGTTTAATCGCCGTGAAGATGAGAAATGATGGTATGATAGGCGATCGTGAATATGGTATACTATTTTAGTTAAACGGGTCTTAGCAAAGGAAGTGCAAAATGACACAAAACCAAATTTCAATTCATGTAAAGTCAGTGATGAAACCAGAGACGGAGCCGGCTGAAACGATCGAATTCCGCACGACTGGAACGTACCAAGAGAAGAATGACAAAACGTATCTCACTTACCATGAAGAACATGAAATGGGTCAAGTAAAAACCGTTGTGAAAATGAGTGAAAAAGAAATTTTTGTGATGAGATCAGGGGCTATTCAAATGAAGCAGCGCTTTCTCATTGGAGAAACAACCGTCACACATTACACGATGCCATTCGGTACACTTCAGTTAGATGTGCACACACATGGTATTGATCTCGATGTGGACAAGGGGCTGCTGCACATTACGTACGATATGCTGACAGGAGAAGATCAAAAGCATTTACATACATTATCGATTTCGTATAAGGAGGATTTACGTTCATGAATATCGCAGAACAGGTCAAAGATGCGTTAAAAGAAGAAATCATAGCGGCAGTCGTCAAAGCAGGACTTGCCGATGAAAGCCAGGTGCCAGATGTCCTTTTAGAAGTGCCGAAAGACAAAACTCACGGTGATTACTCGACCAACATGGCGATGCAGCTTGCCCGCATTGCGAAAAAAGCACCTCGTCAAATCGCAGAGGACATCGTCAATGCATTTGATAAAGGGAAAGCTTCCATTGAAAAACTGGATATCGCAGGTCCAGGGTTCATTAACTTTTATATGAACAATCAGTATTTAACAAAACTCATTCCAGCTGTTCTTGAGGCAAAAGAAGCTTATGGCGAAACGAATACAGGTGGCGGTCAAAAGGTGCAAGTCGAATTCGTCTCAGCCAACCCAACAGGTGATCTTCACCTTGGACATGCCCGCGGAGCAGCTGTAGGAGATTCCCTTTGCAACATCCTTGATAAAGCAGGGTTCGATGTGAGCCGTGAATACTATATCAACGATGCAGGGAATCAAATCAATAACCTCGCTTTATCTGTAGAAGTACGTTATTTTGAGGCACTCGGTCTTGAAAAAGAAATGCCTGAAGACGGCTACAGAGGAGAAGACATCAAAGGCATCGGACAAAAGCTTGCGGATGAATTTGGGGACCGTTTTGTTCATGAACCGGAAGAAGAGCGTATGAAGTTCTTCCGTGAATACGGCTTGAAATACGAATTAGAGAAATTACGTGTAGACCTTGAGAATTTCCGTGTGCCATTTGATGTATGGTATTCAGAAACCTCTTTATATGAAAATGGAAAAATCGAACCAGCGCTGGAGACACTTCGCGCTAAAGGCTATGTTTTTGAAGAAGATGGCGCAACGTGGCTGCGATCAACTGATTTTGGCGATGACAAGGACCGTGTGCTGATTAAAAAAGACGGCAGCTTCACTTACCTGCTTCCAGACATCGCATATCATAAAGACAAATTGGACAGAGGCTTTGACCAGCTCATTAACATTTGGGGAGCGGACCATCACGGCTATATCCCTCGAATGAAAGCGGCGATTCAAGCACTTGGATATCCAGCTGACAAGCTTGAAGTCGAAATCATTCAGCTTGTTCACCTTTACAAAAACGGTGAAAAGATGAAGATGAGTAAACGTACAGGTAAAGCCGTCACAATGCGTGACTTGATTGAAGAAGTCGGCTTAGATGCGACTCGTTATTTCTTTGCGATGAGAAGTGCGGCGACACATATGGACTTTGACCTAGACTTAGCGATTTCTACGTCTAACGAAAACCCTGTGTACTATGCACAATATGCGCATGCGAGAATTTGCAGCATGCTGCGTCAAGGTGAAGAAAAAGGCTATGAACCGAACCTTGAAAAAGCCGATTTCTCTCACATTCAATCGGAAAAAGAATACGATCTTCTGAAAATCATTGGCAGCTTCCCAGAAGTTGTAGCAGAAGCAGCTGAAAAGCGTATTCCGCACCGCGTGACGAACTATATTTATGACCTTGCATCAGCCCTTCACAGCTTCTACAATGCCGAGAAGGTCATTGACGCAGAAAACGAAACAAAAACAACAGCACGTCTTTCACTCATGAAAGCAACACAAATCACGCTTGCGAATGCATTAAAACTAATTGGTGTATCGGCTCCGGAAAAGATGTAATGAAATAAAAGAAAGCCCCACTCTATTGAATGAGTGGGGCTTTTTGGTATAAAAAACCCGCTATCCTTAAGAGATAGCGGGTTTTGAAAATTATCCAAGCGTATTAATTATGTTAGAAATAGAATCAAATAATTGGCTAAGTACATCAGAAAACATATTTTTGCCTCCTCTCTTTTCTTTTACATCTACTTAACGAAGGGGATAGAGGGTTGGATCACTTTTTCTAAAAAAATTTCAAAAAAGATGATGGCATAGAAAAAAGCACCGCCTATTCGGGTGCTTTTTGGCCTTTCGTTATGAATGAATGCGCAGCTTCACGTCTCCATTTGTACACGCTAGTTGAACGTTTCCACCAATCGGTAAAGTGAAGACTGGCTGTGTATGTCCGATATCGACATCATAAATCACAGGGATGTGTTTGAGCATTGGGTACTTATCTAGGATGAATCTTAAATGTTCCTCTGTCATCTTGGATTTTTTCTGAAAGCGTCCGATGATCAACCCTTTGATTGATTGTGCATGCTGCAGGAGGGAGGTAAGGTCTCTGGCGAACATTTCAGGGAACACCAGCTCATCATCTTCCACAAATAAGATCGCATCCTTTACATTCGGCATAAACGATGTCCCTTGCAGTAAGTTCAGTGTACAAAGGTTTCCGCCAAACAAGGTGCCTTCAGCTGTTCCTTCCTGATATATGTTCCATTTCGTCGGATGAAACTGCCTGTTCGCTTGATCGAGATACCACGCGTCATCACTCCATTTTGTCGAAGGAATCACATCAAACGGTTCGCTGCCGTTCATCAAGCAAGCTTGAAACATAGCGGTCTGCTCCTCCTGCCCCTGCTCCATTTGAAAGCTTGAGAAATGGGGGCCAGAATATGTTACCATATCACATTTCGCTGTAATGGCGCTTGCAAGTGCTGTAATGTCACTATAGCCGCAAAGGACTTTAGGATGCTGACGGATCAAGTCGTAATCAATATAAGGCAAAAGCTCATTGCAGTTGAAGCCTCCGATGGCTGTCAAAATACCATCGACCTCATCATCTTTGAACGCCTCATGCAGATCAGACAAGCGGTGTTCAATAGACGATGATGAATGAAGGTCACATTCAAAGACGTGCTGTCCAAAAGAGACAGTGAACCCTAAAGACTCCAGACGTTTTTTCGCTTGAGAAATTCCTTCTTTTGATAAAATGCTGGCACTTCGGCTTGGGGCAATGACCCGAATATGGCTGCCTTTTTTTAAAGGTGGAGGTGTATGCATAAACAAATCTTCCTTTCCATCACGTATTTCTCCATTATATCGGATCAAATAGCGTCAGTCTGTAAAGGCTAGGAGAAAGGAATGGGTCGTGCGTTTCATACAAGCTGTACAAAGGGTATGGAAGAGAAAAAGACAGAATGAGGGCGGAGAATGTGAAAAAGAGAAGACTGGAATTTTTATTTTTATATTTTATGATATTCGGGGCATATGTGGTGTATTGGTGGACTGTGCCGGCGTGGAGCGTTCAGCTGTACGCAGCGATTTATATCGCCATTATTTTATTTAGTATCATCTCACTCATGCTGGAGAACCGTACATCACAGCACACGCTGTTATGGATATATGTGCTGATTTTTTTCCCGATCATTGGCTATATGTTCTATCTGTTCTCAGGGCAGCTCTATGTAAAGGGGCATTTATTCAAATCAAAGAGAATGTATAACCGCGAGAAATTACGCAGAATCTCTGAGCTTGAGAGTAAGCCGAATGAGTCACGTTTAACCGATAATCAGCGTGCTTTTTTTCATTACACAGAAAAAGCAACAGGCATGCATGTGAACACAAATAGTGATATGGAGATTTTAAAGAATGGGGAGGAGACGTTCCCCAGAATTTTTGAAGAGTTAAAAAAGGCAAAATCGTTCATTCATATTGAATATTACATGTTCAAATCCGATTTCCTCGGCCACCGGATGATGGAGATTTTGATTGAAAAAGTGAAAGAAGGGGTAGAGGTCCGTTTCATATATGATGCGGCAGGCAGCATCCGCTTCTCCCGAAAAGATATTAAACGCTTGAAGCAGGCAGGGGTCAAGGTCGCTCCTTTTCTACCTTTAAAATATGGATTCTTTAATCAAAAATTCAATTTTCGAAATCACCGGAAAATCGTCATTATTGATGGAGAGACAGGGTTTGTCGGCGGGTTAAATGTCGGCAAGGAATACGTAGGACGGGATGAAAAGATCGGCTTTTGGCGTGATACGCATGCCATGTTAAAGGGTGAGGCTGTTCAGACCCTTCACTCCGTTTTTATGCTGGATTGGGAGTATGTATCAGATGAAGTATTAATTGATGATCCGAGGTATCATACGCCGCATTCTGTGACAGGCGAGGATGTCATTCAGGTTGTACCAACTGGACCTGATATGAAAGAAAGTATGAGTGATTTATATGATGCCCTCATTTCTAATGCGAAACAATTTGTCTGGATTGCCACACCTTACTTTGTACCAAACGAATCGATTCGCACTGCGCTCAAAATCGCTGCCACAAGAGGGGTGGACGTGCGTGTGATGGTTCCAGAGATCAATGACGGATTTCTCACACAATACGCCACACGATCTTATTTTTCTGAGCTTCTAAAAGAGGGCATCAAGGTGTATCACTATCAGAAAGGATTCATGCATCAAAAGGTGATGATCGCAGATGGAGAACTCGCCTCTGTCGGTACCGCGAATGTCGATATGAGAAGCTTTCAGCTCAATTTTGAGGTCAATGTCTTTACAGCTGCGAAAAAGCCAATTGAGCAATTGATGGCCCACTATGAGGAAGATATGAAGGAATGTGAGCAAATGGGCCCTGTTCATTTTTATAAAAGAGGCTTAAAAGAGCGTTTGAAGGAATCATTTGCCCGGTTGTTTTCTGGCGTATTATGAGGATTTCCAGCCAAAGAAATCATTTCCTGATCTAGTATTTTGAAGAGGATTCCTCTATAATTGAAAATGATTATCAATTATAGAGGAAATGAGGTTCTTTTACATATGCTAAAACGCTTTTTCGCCTATTACAGGCCCTATCGCGGTCTGTTCTTTTTAGATTTCTTTTGCGCTGTCGCAGTTGGACTGATGGAGCTAGGTTTCCCGCTGATCGTGAACTACTTCATTGATACATTATTACCAACAGGGAACTGGACGGTCATTGCCTGGACCGCACTTGCTCTGTTTATCATTTATGCACTCAGCTCGGTTATGCAGTTTATTGTGTCGTACTGGGGACACATGCTTGGCATCAATATTGAAACAGATATGAGGAAGAAGCTGTTTGATCATTTTCAGCGTCTCTCATTTAAGTTCTTTGATAACAACAAAACGGGTAAGCTTATGTCTCGAATGACAAATGACCTCATGTACATTGGTGAGGTGGCTCATCACGGACCTGAGGATTTGTTTATTGCAATTATGACGATTCTTGGCGCCTTTGCTGTCATGCTGATGATTAACTGGCAGCTTGCTATCTTAACCTTCTTGATCATGCCTGTCATCATTTGGCTTGCCCTTCATTTTAATAAGAAGATGACACAGGCGATTACACAGCTGAACAATGACATTGGAGACTTTCATGCAAGGGTTGAAAACAATATTGGCGGCATTCGTCTTGTTCAAGCTTTTGCCAACGAACATTTCGAGAAAAAGCGTTTTGCTGAAAACAACAACCGCTTTCGGAAAGCGAAGCTTCTTTCATATAAAATCATGTCGGTGAACGGCTCAATCAGTTACATTCTCACACGTCTTGTGACACTGTTTGTCCTTCTGGCAGGGACATGGTTTGTTCTGCAGGGGCAATTAACGGCAGGTGGATTTATCGCGTTTGTTCTCATTACAAATGTCTTATTCAGACCGATTGATAAAATCAACACAGTGATTGAAATGTATCCAAAAGGAATTGCGGGCTTTAAAAGCTATGTCGACTTACTTGAAACAGAGCCAGATGTAAAGGATACAGAGGGAGCTCGTGATGTATTCGGACTGAAAGGTGAAATTGAATATCGAAACGTGACATTCGGCTACGATGAGCACAGCCATGTGTTAAAGGACATCGATTTGAAGATCAAACAAGGAGAAACTGTTGCGTTTGTCGGGCCTTCAGGAGCCGGGAAATCGACGATTTGCAGTTTGCTGCCACGTTTTTATGATGTGGATAAAGGGGGGATTACGATTGATGGTGTGAGTACAAAATCGATGACCTTGTCTTCTTTAAGACAGCAGATCGGCATTGTGCAGCAGGATGTCTTTTTATTCTCAGGCACCATTCGAGAAAACATTGCGTACGGCAACTTAGAAGCCAGCGATGCAGAGATTTGGGAGGCTGTACGTCGTGCGCATTTAGAGGAACTCGTCCAGCGTTTCCCAGAAGGATTAAATACAGTCATAGGCGAGCGCGGCGTCAAACTGTCGGGAGGTCAAAAGCAGCGTCTGTCGATTGCGCGGATGTTCCTAAAAAATCCTTCGATTCTTATTTTAGATGAAGCCACATCAGCACTTGATACAGAAACAGAAAAAGCTATACAGGATGCACTGAGCGAACTGGCTGTCGGAAGGACAACACTCGTCATTGCCCACCGCCTGGCAACAATTAAACACGCCGATCGTATCATCGTCGTGACAGAGGAAGGCATCCAAGAACAAGGCCGTCACCAAGACCTTATTCAAATGGGAGGCGTGTACAGCAGACTGCATGAAGCGCAGTTTGGTCATTAAAGAGAAAGCCCTTTTGATAAAGGGCTTTTTTTGTTAGGATAGAAAAAACGTTTGTAGGAAGGATCTGATGGAATGAAGGGGCTTCGGCGATTACAAAAGGGCGATAAGATCAGTATATTTTCACCTTCTAGTCCTGCATCAGCGACCTCGCCTCTTAGGTATGAGCGGGCGAAGAAGTGGCTTGAGCAAAAAGGATTCATTGTGGTTCCAGGATCATTAACAGGGAAAGAGGATTACTACCGTTCAGGTACAATTCAAGAACGAGCAGATGAGCTGAATGAGCTGATGGCTAGAGAGGACTTGGCGTGCATCATGTCAATGATTGGCGGGACGAATTCAAATAGTTTGCTGCCTTATCTTGATTTTGACCTGCTGAAACAACATCCGAAAATCATGATTGGTTATTCAGATGCGACAGCGATTCTTTTAGCGGCCTACGAAAAAACGGGACTGCCTGTTTTCTACGGACCGGCGCTTGTTCCTTCTTTTGGCGAGTTTGAACCGTTTGTCACTTATACATATCAGTCGTTTGAGGACATCCTGATGTCCCATCAAACCATTCCTTATCAGATTGAAAAACCGCCTTTTTGGACAGATGAACGAATCAATTGGGAAGAAAAGACGGGTGATAAAAAGCAGCGTCCAAATGATTGGTTGTGCGTCATAGAGGGACAAGCAGAAGGCAGATTGATCGGCGGGAACTTGAATGCGATGTACGGCATATGGGGAAGTGAGTTCATGCCAGCCATCCAAAACGGAGACATCCTTCTCATTGAAGATTGTATGAAAACCGCGTCGGTTGTAGAAAAGAACTTCTCTTTATTGAAAGTAAATGGCGTGTTTGAACGGGTTTCTGGGATTCTTTTAGGAAAACATGAGCTGTTTGATGATGAAGGGACGGGCAAAGAGCCTTATGAGATTTTACTTGAGGTACTCGGAGAGACAAAAAGACCACTTATCGCTGATTTTGACTGTGCTCATACGCACCCAATGCTTACGATGCCAATAGGGGCACAAGTGAAAATGGATGCAGCTTCCAAACAAGTTTGGTTAACAAAAGAGTGGATATAGCAAAAGAGCAGCCCGCGGCTGCTCTCCCAGCATGTAGACAAACCCTCGCATTCGTTGTCACGCCTGCGTGCCGGTGCTCACGAATGTCAAATTCGCTCCGCGCCGGTACTCGTCCTTCCTAAGACTGCAAAGGTTTTCTATCACGCTGAAAAGAAGACAAAGGGCTAAAATCAAGATCATTTTAGCCCTTTGTCAACCAATCTGAAAGAGCAGCCCGCGGCTGCTCTTCTTTATGAAACCTTCTCTTTTTCAAATGGCTGTAGGAGGTCTTGCGCTTTTTTCCCCTCCACGACAATTAAGTAGTCAGATTCTAAATGAGTGAGCCTGAAGGTTTCAAGCTCTACGATGTTCTTAATGCTGCACATTGTCTTTTTAGAATACACATATAAACGATGCTGAGCCTGCTGGCACTTTTCATAAAGAGAAATAAGCTTATGTAAATTCAACGCTTTCGCAGCGATTCGGATTGAATAGATTTGAGACATCTTCATATCCTCCTGTTAATTACTTTCTCACAATAGCTTTGTTACCCCCATTTGCACAAAGGTAAACCTTTCTCTATGTTTTCCACTCAATGATTCCCCCGCCCGTCCGCCGATTGCCCCTTATCGCTGACAGCTCTTCGACTAGACGGAGCAGAGCTTGATCCTTT
The DNA here is from genome assembly GCF_038593295.1 of Bacillus sp. FSL R5-0512. Lineage (NCBI taxonomy): Bacteria > Bacillati > Bacillota > Bacilli > Caryophanales > Bacillaceae > Bacillus > Bacillus sp. FSL R5-0512. The sequence continues at coordinate 3,321,423 of NZ_CP151982.1, read as the reverse complement.
AATTTTGCTTCAATCATGAAATCTACATCACGACCATACGGTTTTAATGCTTGAAAAAGCGGTAAGACAAAGTTCATATCTACTCCATCTGCATGACTGCGTATGGCTTTTTCTGATTTAGGTGAAGACAAATGGATTTTGGGTGGAATGCCAGTGTTTGTCCAAGTGTCGAACATTCTTGGCAGGATGTCATCGAGTGCGGCATCATCATCTTTATTTGCCACATGATGATGGTAATCAAAAACAAACGGAATGTCATGCTTTTCACATACACCAAGCGTTTCCAGCGACGTATATGTTTTGTCATCGTTCTCAAGTGTCATTCTCGCCTTGATATGAGCCGGAAGCTGTTTGATATTTTCATCAAAGCGTTGAAGAGCCGATTCTTTATCGCCGTACGCCCCGCCTACATGAATGTTCATGTAGCCTTCCTTATCGAGCTTCATCGCCTCAAGCATTTGATAATGGTATGTCATATCGATGACGGCATTTTCTGTAATCGAAGGTTTTGGACTGGTAAACAAGGTAAATTGATTGGGGTGAAAGCTGACCCGTAAGCCGTGCCGTTTCACCAGCTTGCCGATCTCAAGAAATTCTTTGTGAAAAGGTGTCACAAAGTCCCAGCGCACCTCTGGATGGGTCGCGAGCGGGACGATCGAGCTTGAAAAACGGTAAAGCGGGATATCATGAGCAATGGCGAAATAAAGCGTTCTTAATGTATTCACGAGATTGGCTTTTGTTGTTCGCAATAAAGTCTCTTTTCTTTCTTCCTTAGCGAGCTTGCTGTATCTTGCAAAGGTCAGCGACTTGGCAGGAGAAGCTTCCCACAAGGTGACGGCATTGGATACATAACCAAATCGATAACGCATAGGTCATCTCCTTTATAAAAAATACGAGAACATGGCGGCAACCCACTCAAGCGGCCGTGTGAAAAGCGGGCGCTTTGACAATGTTTCTTCTGTCAAGATTTCAGATACCTCCATATGCTCCCGAATCTTTTCTTCTACGTGTGCAGTAAAAGCGGGATCATCAATGGCTACATCTACTTCTTCGTTTAAAAACAAGCTGCGTTTATCAAAATTCGCGGTACTGATCATACAGCGGCTGTAATCAATCAAAATGGCTTTCGAATGATAAAACCCTTTATAAAAACGATAAACAAGACATCCAGAGGCAATGAGGTCCTTCAAATAATGAAAGCCAGCCTCTTTGACAAGTGGATGATCCGCTTTCATTGGAATGATGATTTCAACTGTGACGCCCCGCTTTCGTGCATCAAGCAGCGCCTTCAGAAGAGGGGAAGATGGAATAAAATAAGGCGTACAGATGATGATCTGTTTCCTCGCCTGCTGAATATCTTGGAGAAATAAAGCTTCTAAAGAAAAGCCAGCAGTCGCGCGTGTTGTGCATTGTAATGTTCCCGGTTCCAATGCAGGGAAAACCTCATATTGCAGCTGATGAATGCCAGACGACCGGTACAAATCATTCAGAAACACATGCTGGAGATCTGCGACAACCTGTCCAGTCATCCGCAAATGATAATCCTTCCAAATGCCAAAGCGGCCTTTCTTTCCAACATATTCATCGCCTATATTAAATCCGCCAATATAGCCAATTTTCCCATCAATCACCGTGATTTTACGGTGATTTCTCATGTTTAAACGGTAAATCAAAAAAGGAAAACGAGGCTTATTTAAAAAGTAAAATTGAATGCCGCTTCTTTCTAGCATGTCAATCGCCTTTTGATCAAACGGATAGGAGCCTAATCGGTCGGTCAGCAAAAAGACGGAAACGCCTTGCTCCGCTTTGGCTTTCAATGCTTGTAAGACCCTTTGACCAATCTTGTCGTTCTTTACAATAAAGAACATCATATGAATAGAAGAAGAGGCCTGCTGTATATCGGTAATCAGCTGATCGAAAAATGGTTCGCCATCATGATAAAAGGCAGCATCGCCGCTTGTTTGGTCAAAAGACCGTTCAAATGCGTGAGTAGAAAAATATTTCCTTCCCATATAAAGGTCTAACATCACGAGCAAAACGATGGCAATGAGTACGAGTAGGATGATCAATGCGATCATGAAACTTCCTCCTTTTTTGCATATTTCAATAGTGTACCCAAACGTGTAAAAAATATTGACTGAATACTCATTCATTATTTATGATAGAGGTACAACATGGAAACGGAACAAAGAGGGTTTTGGGGAATGAAAGGGGGAGCAAGATGAATAGCCTTTTAATCATCAACTTGATCGCATTTGCGGCGGTGACCGCTTACGCTGTGTATTTGTTTGTTTATCTCATTCGAACACGAGCGGCGTATATTCGTCTTGGTAAAAAAGAAGAGTTTCAACAAGACATGAAGAAACGCTTAGAGCGTGTTTGGGTCAACGTATTTGGGCAAAAGAAGCTGTTAAAGGACAAGAAGAGCGGCATCATTCATGTGCTGTTTTTCTACGGATTTATCCTCGTACAGTTCGGAGCCCTTGATTTTATTCTGAAGGGGCTTATTCCAGACAGCGGGCTTCCTTTAGGTCCGGTGTACGGGGTCTTTACGTTTTTCCAAGAGGTGGTCACACTTCTCATTTTAGTGGCAGTTGTATGGGCTTTCCATAGAAGATACGTGGAAAAGCTTGTCCGTTTAAAACGAGGCTTCAAATCGGGACTAGTGCTTTTATTTATTGGCGGCTTAATGCTGACAGTCTTACTTGGGAACGGTATGAACATCATCTGGCATGGACACTCTCTATCACCAACTGAGCCAATCGCTTCTGGTATTGCCTTCTTGCTGGGCGGAATTTCACCTCTTGCGGCTGCGATTGTTTTTTATGCCGCATGGTGGGTGCATCTTCTTATTTTGCTGACATTCTTAGTATACGTTCCTCAGTCAAAGCACGCCCATCTGATTGCAGGGCCTGTGAACGTATTTGTCAGCAGATTAGACCCGCCAGGCAAGCTGCAAAAAATTGATTTTGAAGATGAGTCACAAGAGACCTTCGGTGTAGGAAAAATTGAAGACTTCCGTCAGTCTCAGCTCATCGATCTTTACGCCTGTGTGGAATGCGGGCGCTGCACGAATATGTGCCCGGCAACAGGGACAGGGAAGATGCTGTCTCCAATGGATTTGATTTTAAGGTTAAGAGATCATTTAACCAATAAAGGGGCCGCCATTACATCAAAGACACCTTGGGTCCCGCAGCTTGCTTTCAAGCAGACAACAGGAAACCAGCTGGCACTGCAGGCGAGAGGAGCAGGTGCGGAAGAGTCGGCTGCCAGCTCTATATATCATCCTTCTCTTATTGGAGAGGTCATTACAGAAGAAGAGATCTGGGCATGTACGACGTGCCGAAACTGTGAAGACCAATGCCCTGTCATGAATGAACACGTTGATAAGATTATTGATATGCGCAGATATCTTGTGCTGACCGAAGGAAAAATGGACGCAGATGCACAGCGTGCCATGACAAGCATTGAGCGCCAAGGGAACCCGTGGGGATTGAACCGGAAAGAAAGAGAAAATTGGCGTGAACTGAGAGAAGATGTGCATGTGCCAACAGTGAAAGAGTTGAAAAAAGCAGATCAAAGCTTTGATTATTTATTCTGGGTTGGTTCAATGGGGGCATATGACAATCGAAGCCAAAAGATTGCACTTGCTTTTGCAAAGCTCCTCAATGAAGCGGGAGTATCCTTTGCCATCCTAGGCAATAAAGAGAAAAACTCAGGCGATACGCCAAGAAGACTCGGAAACGAATTTTTATTCCAAGAGCTTGCTGCAAAAAACATTGAAGAATTCCAGAAAAACGGCGTCACAAAGATCGTCACGATTGATCCACACGCCTATAACTTATTTAAAAATGAATACCCAGACTTCGGACTTGAGGCAGAAGTATACCATCATACAGAATTACTGGCAGAGTTAGTGAAAGAAGGGAAAATAACACCTGTACATGAAGTGAACGAAGTGATTACTTTCCACGACTCTTGCTACCTAGGCAGATATAACGAAGTGTACGACCCGCCAAGAGACATTTTAAAAGCCATTCCAGGTGTGACGCTGAAAGAAATGGAGCGCAACCGTGAAACTGGTATGTGCTGCGGTGCAGGCGGGGGCTTAATGTGGATGGAAGAAGAGACGGGTACCCGGATTAACACTGCACGAACGGAGCAGGCGTTACAGGTCCAGCCGTCCATCATCAGCTCAGGGTGTCCTTATTGCTTAACGATGCTGGGAGATGGGACGAAGGCGAAGGAAGTAGAGGAGCAGGTAGGCACATTTGATGTCGCCGAACTTCTTGAAAAATCAGTGTTTGGCGAGCCTGGAAAACAGGTGTCGTAAAGATGACAGGCCGATGAATAGGATGTTCATCGGCTTATCCATGGCGCTGTTTCATCAGCTGCCTAAATCATATGTAAGCGGTAACAAATGGGGAGGGGCATATATGAGTACGACGGTCATTGTATCTGGAGCAAGAACACCATTTGGGAAACTAGGCGGCGCTCTCGGTGGTTTGACTGCCGCAGAACTAGGCGGTATAGCGATCAAGGCTGCACTGGAAAGAGTTTCGGGTTCTCATGAAATAGATGAGGTCATTATGGGAAGTGTTTTACAAGGAGGGCAAGGGCAGATTCCTTCAAGGCAAGCAGCAAGATATGCTGATCTTCCTTGGTCTGTTCCAACACAAACCATCAATAAAGTCTGTGCTTCAGGCATGCGCAGTGTGACCGCAGCAGATCAAATCATTCGAGCCGGAGATGCTGAGGTCATCGCAGCGGGCGGTATGGAATCCATGTCTCACGCTCCTTATCTGCTAAAAAAAGCGCGATGGGGCTACAAAATGGGTGATGGTGCAGTACAAGATGCGATGATTTTAGATGGATTGACCTGTTCGTTTACAGGCGTTCATATGGGTGAGTATGGAAGTATGGCTGCAAAGGAGCTCGGCATCACGCGCGAAGAGCAGGATCTGTGGGCACTCAGAAGTCATGAACGGGCCATCGAAGCGCAAAAAAACGGCTTTTTTCAACATGAAATCGCCCCCGTCACCGTCAAAACAAAAACGGGAGAACGGCTGATTACAGAAGATGAATCTCCGCGGCGTGATACGTCATATGAACGGCTGTCAAAGCTCATGCCTGTTTTTGATCAGAAGGGTACCATCACTGCTGGAAATGCACCAGGTGTCAATGATGGTGCAAGTGCGCTCCTTTTAATGAAAGACACGTATGCTGCACGGCATGGCGTAAAGCCAATGGCAGTCGTTCTCGGTCATGCTCAGGTTGCTGTAGAGGCAAAGGATTTTCCGAAAACACCAGCCTTTGCTATCGAGAAGCTTTTAAAGAAAACAGGAAAGCGCCTAGAGGATATTGATTTGTTTGAAATCAATGAGGCCTTTTCAGCTGTGGCTCTGGCATGTGAAAAAATAACTGGGATCGACCGGCGGAAAATGAATATCAACGGAGGGGCTGTCGCGCTCGGTCATCCGATTGGGGCAAGCGGAACACGCGTGATATTGACATTGATTCATGCATTAAGACAAAGAGGCGGAGGCATTGGCATTGCGGCGATTTGCAGCGGAGGCGGTCAAGGAGACGCCATCATGATAAAGGTAGATGAAAAGGGAGGCGTTTATTGATGAGTATAGAAGAGACCGTTATGGTCGTTGGAGCCGGTCAAATGGGATCAGGCATTGCTCAAGTGTTTGCTCAGTCAGGCTATACAGTTCTGCTCCATGATGCATCAGAAAAGCAGATTCATCGAGCGATCTCCTCCATGACCAAACAACTGACGAAGCGCGCAGAAAAAGGAAAGCTGGCACATCAGGCAGTCCGAGATATTACGCAGCGGCTTGCCGTTTCCACAGATTTAAAAGACGTACAGCAGGCTCACTTAGTCATAGAAGCCGCATCAGAACAAATGAGTGTGAAAAAACAAATCTTTGAAACACTTGATCAATTTGCAGAGGCTGAGGCCATATTTGCGTCAAACACGTCTTCCTTATCGATCACAGAATTAGCAGCTGTTACGGGGAGACCGGAGAAAGTGATTGGCATGCATTTTATGAATCCGGTTCCTGTCATGAAACTGGTTGAAGTCATTCGAGCGCTGCAAACGAGTGATGACACATATCAAGTTGTTTATGAAACAGCGAAGACATTAAACAAAACCCCAATTGAAGTGGAAGACTTCCCAGGGTTTGTATCAAACCGCATATTGATGCCAATGATCAATGAAGCCATTTACACCCTGTATGAAGGCGTAGCAGATGCAGAAAGCATTGATGGCGTGATGACACTTGGGATGAATCATCCAATGGGGCCGCTTCGTCTAGCTGATTTCATCGGACTGGATACATGTTTATTTATTATGAATACCCTTCACGAGGGACTTGGAGACAGCAAATATCGACCTTGTCCTCTTTTGAAAAAATACGTGAATGCAGGCTGGCTGGGCAAAAAGACAAAGAGAGGTTTTTACACATACCACGACCACTCATAGGGGGAGTCAAGATGGATGTTTTGCTTACGGATCAACAGCGTCTCTGGAGAGAACAGACAGCAGAATTTGCACGCCAGCGTATATTCCCTGAAGTAGAAGCCATGGAACAAGGCCGGTTTCCAAACACCCTTTTAAGTGAAATGGGGCGGCAAGGCTATCTAGGGATTCCAATACCAGCTTCGTATCAAGGCTTAGGAGCAGATTTTACAACGTATATCATTGCAATCCATGAATTGTCGAAAGTGAGTGCGACCATCGGTGTCATTGTGTCCGTTCATACATCTGTTGTGACGATGCCTATTTTGACTTTTGGAACGAAGGAACAAAAAGAAACTTATGTCCCGCCGCTTGCATCCGGGAAGAAGCTGGGCGCCTTTTGTCTGACTGAACCAAAGGCTGGATCAGATGCCTCCAGTATTCAGTTAAGAGCAGAGCGGATGGGCGGCGATTATGTATTAAATGGGACGAAAATCTTTATCACAAGCGGCGGAGAAGCAGAACTGTATCTTGTCTTTGCGGTGACCGATCCGGCTTCTGCGAGAAAAAATATATCGGCGTTCATTGTCGAGAAAGATACGCCGGGATTTACGATTGGAAAAGATGAGAAAAAGATGGGACTGCACGGTTCAAAAACAGTCACGCTTCATTTTGATGGCGTGCGGATTCCAAAAGATCAGCTGCTCGGTGCAGAAGGAGAGGGCTTTCAAATTGCCATGTCCAGCTTAAATGCAGGGAGAATCGGAATTGCGGCTCAAAGCCTTGGCATTGCAGAAGCCGCATTAACCGAGGCAGTGGTCTATTTAAAGCAGCATCCAGCAGGTCTTGAAACAACCATTCGGCTGGGCGATTTGGCGGCGAAGCTTGAGGCGGCAAAACTGCTCGTCTATCAAGCGGCTTCTTTCAAAGAGGCAAATCGACCGGTCACAAAGGAAGCATCAATCGCAAAGCTATTTGCGTCAAAAACGGCGGTGGAGATCAGTACAGAAGCGATCCATTTGCTAGGCATGGATGGTTATACGAATCGCTATCAAGCAGAACGTTACTTTCGTGATGCGAAAATTTGTGAAATCTATGAAGGAACAAGTGAAATTCAAAGGCTGGTCATCTGTAAACAGCTAATATGAAACGAGGTGGCTCACGATGCAGTTCCAATTAAGTGATGAACATGAAATGATTCAAAAAATGGTGAGAGACTTTGCGAAAAATGAAGTGGAGCCAACAGCAGCAGAACGAGACGAAACAGAGACATATGATCCATCTATTTTCCGCAAAATGGCGGAGCTCGGTTTAACGGGTATCCCTTGGCCGGAAGACGTGGGCGGAATTGGCAGTGACTATTTAGCCTACGTCATAGCAGTTGAGGAGCTTTCAAGAGTGTGCGCCTCTACAGGCGTCACCCTGTCCGCTCATACATCTCTTGCTTCATGGCCAATCTATACATTCGGAACAGATGAACAAAAGGAGACCTATTTAAAGCCGCTTGCAGAAGGGCAGAAGATAGGAGCATACGCGCTCACCGAGAGCGGTTCTGGTTCAGATGCCGGCGGAATGAAGACAACGGCCTTAAAGGCAGGCAGTGAATATGTCCTGAACGGGGCGAAAATTTTTATTACAAATGGAGGCATTGCAGATTATTATATTGTGTTTGCCGTCACAGACCAAGAAGCTTCGTCTCGAAATACAACTGCTTTTATTGTAGAAAAAGAGACACCTGGTTTTTCTGTTGGCAAAAAGGAAAGCAAACTGGGCATACGTTCATCGCCAACAACTGAAATTCGATTTGAAGATTGCCGAATTCATGAAAGGAACCGGCTCGGTCTAGAAGGAGAAGGGTTCAAAATAGCCATGATGACACTCGATGGCGGCAGAAACGGCATTGCTGCACAGGCGGTTGGGATTGCGCAAGGTGCTCTTGATGCGGCGGTTGATTATGCCAAGGAGCGTAAACAATTTGGCAAACCAATCATTCAGCAGCAAGGGATCGCCTTTAAGCTGGCTGATATGGCCACAGCGATTGAAGCATCAAGGCTGCTTACTTACCAGGCGGCATGGCTCGAAACGAAAGGCCTTCCGTATGGAAAGGAATCAGCCATGTCCAAGCTCTTTGCCGGTGATACAGCGATGAAGGTGACGACAGAAGCGGTTCAAATCTTCGGCGGGTACGGCTACACAAAGGATTACCCAGTCGAACGATACATGCGAGATGCGAAAATCACTCAAATTTATGAAGGAACTCAGGAAATCCAGCGCCTGGTCATCTCAAGGAAATTGCTAGATATGTAGAAAACAAGCATAGACCGCCTGAACGTGAGGTGGTCTGTTTTCGTTCGTCATGCAGTTTTCAAATGTAAGCGCATTGTCAATATTCATCCATATCATCATCGTATTATGTTAAAATTAGGGAAAATATCAATATGGAGGTTATGATGATGAACTCAACAATTATGGGCATTTTGGCAATCGTCACGATGGTGATCTGGATCATGGTGTCCGCGGAGCTTTCGAAATCTCCAAAAAAGCAGGAAGAAAAAGAAAACAGCCGGAGAAAACTAATCGTACTCATGTCTGCTGGAATGTTATTCACGATTCCTGTCGTTGTCTCACTCATTCAGAACATCCCATTTTAAAACAGACGAGAAAAACTGAACGACAAAAAGCATGCCGTACACACTCTAGGTGCTCCCCGTGAGAAAAATCAAAAATTAACATCAATAAAGGTGGCATAAACTCCCCTAATTTGTTTATAATGAGAGGTATGGTTTGTCGTAAGAATAAGGTATAAATACTTATTATTTCACTGATAAATGGATACATACATGTAATAGAAAGGGAGTGTCTGACCTTGAGTTTGAAAGAATACTCACAGGAACAGCTCAAACAAATGTCTTTAGTTGAACTTGCTTATGAAATTTTCAGAGACAGCAAAACACCAATTACGTTTTCCGAGTTAATAGATGAAATTATCCGTTTGCAAGGAATACAAAAATCCGATCTTGATGATCGACTTGCTCAATTTTATACAGACTTAAATATAGATGGCCGCTTTATTTCGTTAGGTGATCAGAGATGGGGACTTCGCAGCTGGTATCCAGTTGATCAAATCGAAGAAGAAGTTCAGCCAGCTGTGAAAACAAAAGCGAAAAAGAAAAAATCAAAAGCAGCTGTCGTTGAAGACGACTTCGATGAGATCGAAGAGGAAGAAGAAATCGACGAGCTTGAAGAAGACCTTGACCTTGTTGAAGACGACGATGATCTCGACCTAGACGATGATGAAGAAATTGAAGAAGATCTTGAAGATTTCGACGAAGATGACGATGAAGATGATGACGGCTTAACGGAGATTGATGAAGACGATTTAGACGATGATGAGGAAGACAAATAACCCTCTCAAACCGGTCTTCAAAACAGGACAAAACCGTCTTGACTTTCGAGAGCGAACTATGTAGTATGTATTTTGGGCTCTCTAAAAAAGAGTACGTAAAGATACGTTCATTTACGCTCCCTTTCATTTATTTGAAAGGGAGCTTTCTTATTTTTCAAGAGATTTAGGGATACACTCTAAAAAGGATGAAGCTGTGCATGTGTAGACATGCAAGGGTAAAAAAGAGAGGAGCATACGAAATGACAAAGTATATTTTTGTAACAGGAGGAGTTGTTTCCTCACTTGGAAAAGGAATCACGGCTGCATCGTTAGGCCGCCTTCTGAAAAATAGAGGGATGGATGTCACCATTCAAAAATTCGATCCGTACATCAACGTAGACCCAGGGACAATGAGTCCATACCAGCACGGTGAAGTTTTTGTCACAGATGATGGTGCTGAAACAGACCTTGACTTAGGTCACTACGAGCGTTTCATTGATATTAACTTAAATAAGTACAGCAACGTCACAACTGGTAAAATCTACTCTACTGTTCTGAAGAAAGAGCGCCGCGGTGACTACTTAGGTGGAACAGTACAGGTCATTCCCCACATTACAAATGAAATCAAAGACCGCGTGTACCGTGCCGGAAAAGAAACGGGTGCAGATGTGGTCATTACAGAAATCGGCGGAACAGTAGGAGATATCGAATCCCTTCCATTCCTTGAAGCCATTCGTCAAATGAAGAGTGACATCGGCCGTGAAAACGTAATGTACATTCATTGTACCCTTGTTCCTTACATCCGTGCAGCAGGTGAATTGAAAACAAAACCAACACAGCATAGTGTGAAAGAACTTCGCAGTCTTGGTATTCAGCCAAATGTCATTGTGGTCAGAACGGAAATGCCATTGGCACAAGATATGAAGGACAAGATTGCGCTATTTTGTGATATTGATACAAAAGCTGTTATCGAATGTCAGGATGCAGACACGCTATACTCCATTCCGCTTGATTTACAAAAACAAGGGCTGGACAAGCTAGTATGTGAACATATGAAACTTGACTGCCAAGATGCGGACATGACGGAGTGGACAGCGCTTGTTGATAAAGTGCAAAACCTTTCGAAACAAGTCACAATTGGTCTTGTAGGGAAGTATGTTGAGCTGCAAGATGCTTATATTTCTGTCGTTGAATCACTTCGTCATGCTGGTTATGCGTTTGATGCAGATGTTCAAATTAAATGGATCAATGCAGAAGAAGTGACAGCAGAGAATATCGCTGATTTCGTACAAGATGTGGACGGCATTATTGTTCCTGGAGGCTTCGGAGACCGCGGAGTAGAAGGGAAAATCATTGCTACACAATATGCCCGTGAAAACAAAGTGCCATTCTTCGGAATCTGCTTAGGAATGCAAGTGGCATCTATCGAATACGCGAGAAACGTATTAGGCCTTGAGGGAGCTCATTCAGCGGAAATTGATCCTGAAACAGCATTCCCAATCATTGACCTTCTTCCAGAACAGAAGGATGTAGATGATCTAGGCGGAACACTTCGTCTCGGTCTATACCCTTGTAAATTAAATGAAGACTCAAAAGCATTTGCTGCATACAATGACGAAGTGGTCTACGAACGCCACCGCCATCGCTACGAGTTTAATAACGAATACAGACAGCAAATGGAAGCAGCAGGCTTTGTCTTCTCTGGTACAAGCCCAGATGGACGTCTTGTTGAAATTATCGAGCTGAAGGATCACCCTTGGTTCCTTGCTTCTCAGTTCCACCCAGAATTCGTTTCAAGACCGACAAGACCACAGCCATTATTTAGAGATTTCGTTGGTGCTTCACTTCAAGCATCTGAATCAAAATAAAACAAAAAACTGCCGGGAATATCACTTCTCGGCAGTTTTTTTATTCATATTCCTCGACGATTTCCTTCACAGTAAACGATAGAGCGTGGTAGACGTATAAGCAGGTCATTAAAGCAGGATAACCAAACCTTGTCCCATCTTCAGCGGGCACAAGCGGTTTCTTGAGCTGGAAATCAATGTGGACATCACAATGCTCTTCAATCGTAGAAGGCTCCTTTTGTGCCGGCCCTACACCAACAACGGGCGTACCTTGTTCGTGCAGTTCTTTTGCAAGAGATTGAATTTCCTGATCTTCTGGGTCTGAATAAAATAGCAGCACCCTGTCACTTGGATGAAGTAAGCTGCGCTCCTTTTGATCGAGCGGCAGCACCTTCGCACCGGGAAACGGCTCCTTGCTTTCAGATGCCTCTAGGGCGACAGCAGCCAGTTCATTCTTTCCGTGAAAATAAACGGCATGTCCACTGACAACAGCCTGTGCAAGAAGGCGTGCACCGTCCTCAATCGCTTCAGCCTGTTTTTCTCCAATACGTGAAAAAATACCTGATAACTGGGTCGTAAAAATTTTTAACAAGACTCATTTCCTCCTTCGGTCAGATCATTTTATAATAGAATATAAAGAGAATATTAGGAAAAATGCTCAGAAAATGTCGTAAAGTAAACTATTATAATTAAAGGAAATGTGAAAATCAAACAGAATTATTTAACAACAGCTCTTTTTATGGCGAAAAATGAAAGCAATGGGGTGTAACAGATGAATGAGAAAATTTTAATTGTCGATGATCAGTACGGTATTAGAATATTATTGAATGAAGTGTTTCATAAAGAAGGCTATCAAACCTTCCAAGCTGCCAATGGACTACAGGCATTAGATATTGTGAAAAACCATAGACCGAACCTTGTCCTGCTTGATATGAAAATCCCCGGAATGGATGGTATCGAAATTTTAAAACGGATGAAATTAATTGATGAAGACATCCGTGTCATCATTATGACAGCCTATGGCGAGTTAGATATGATCCAAGAATCCAAAGAACTCGGTGCATTGACGCACTTCGCTAAACCTTTTGATATTGATGAAATCCGAGATGCTGTCAAAGAATACCTGCCGCTTGAAACAAATGGCTAGATGGAAATGATTGAATCGAGTCATTCTGTTGCCGATTTGTCGAATAATTGGTATCCTAGAAAGGAAGAAGAAAGCGATCTGACTTTGAAAGTTTACATATGGCGAGAAATTCTGGTCATGCTAGGGTGGAGAGCTTTTTTTAGCAAGCAAATTAGCTACATAGGGAGGATTTTTCATCATGCCTTTAGTTTCAATGACAGAAATGTTGAAAGACGCAAAGGAAAAAGGTTACGCTGTTGGACAGTTTAACTTAAATAACTTAGAATTCACGCAAGCGATTTTACAAGCTGCTGAAGAAGAGAAATCTCCTGTTATCTTAGGAGTATCTGAAGGAGCAGGACGCTACATGGGCGGCTTCAAAACAGTTGTCGCAATGGTTAAAGCGTTAATCGAAGAATATAATGTAACAGTTCCTGTTGCGATTCATTTAGATCACGGTTCAAGCTTTGAATCTTGTGCAAAAGCGATTCATGCAGGATTTACTTCTGTCATGATCGATGCTTCTCACCACCCATTCGATGAGAATGTGGAAACAACTGCGAAAGTCGTTGAACTTGCACATTTCCATGGTGTGTCTGTAGAAGCTGAACTTGGAACTGTTGGTGGGCAAGAAGATGACGTCATCGCTGAAGGCGTTATTTATGCTGATCCAAAAGAGTGCCAAGAGCTTGTAGAACGCACTGGTATTGACTGCCTTGCACCTGCATTAGGTTCAGTACATGGTCCGTACAAAGGTGAACCAAACCTTGGTTTCGTTGAAATGGAAGAAATCGGTAAAACAACTGGTCTTCCACTTGTTCTTCACGGCGGAACAGGTATCCCAACTGCTGACATCAAGCGTGCAATTTCACTTGGTACAGCAAAAATCAATGTCAACACTGAAAACCAAATTGCTTCTGCGAAAGCAGTACGCGAAACACTTGCTGCAAAAACAGAAGAGTATGATCCACGTAAATATCTTGGACCAGCTCGTGACGCAATTAAAGCGACTGTTATCGGCAAAATGCGCGAATTTGGTTCTTCTAACCAAGCATAATTTGATGAGAACCGAAAGCCGCCTGAGTCACAGGCGGTTTTCTCCATATCTTGAGAAAGCGCAATCAAATTTACATTTCAGACAATTTATTGATAGGAGAGTGGCACAGTTATGTTATTTTTCGTAGATACAGCGAATATTGAGGACATCAAAGAGGCGCACGAGCTTGGCATTTTAGCAGGCGTCACAACAAACCCTAGTTTAGTAGCGAAAGAAAAGGACGTATCATTCCACGACCGCCTTCGCGAAATCACTGACGTGGTATCAGGTTCTGTCAGTGCAGAAGTGATTTCCCTAAAAGCAGAGGAAATGATTGAAGAAGGAAAAGAGCTTGCTGCCATCGCACCAAATATTACGGTCAAAATTCCAATGACTACAGATGGCCTTAAAGCTGTCAAAGCATTAACAGACCTTGGAATTAAAACAAACGTCACATTGATTTTTAGTGCAAACCAGGCACTTCTTGCAGCTAGAGCTGGTGCGACGTATGTCTCTCCATTCCTTGGCCGCTTAGATGACATTGGCCAAAATGGTCTTGATCTCATCAGCGAAGTGAAAACTATTTTTGATGTTCATGGATTAGATACACAAATCATTGCTGCATCTATTCGTCATCCGCAGCATGTGACAGAAGCTGCGCTTAGAGGTGCTCATATCGGCACTATGCCGCTGAAAGTCATCAAGCAGCTGACGAAACACCCATTAACGGATGCAGGCATTGAGCAATTTTTAGCAGACTGGAATAAATAAATAATTGTGGCAGGCGGGATCGTCTCTCGTTTGCCATAGTTTTCCTTATAAACGCTAAGAAATGTTTTGTGCAAAGAAGAGAACATCACAGCCTCGCAAAGCTTCGATTATTTTTCTTCCGACAAATTTCGTTTAACCTGTATTCTTTCTCTTGATATTGGCTAAATTTTGGACAAGACCTTTTAAAGCGCGACATCCACAAACAGTATAACTCCAACAGTGATCTTCTTTAAGAAGGGAGACAAATATGGAAAAGTTAAACATTGCCGGCGGTGATCCCTTGCGCGGGACCGTACATATTAGTGGTGCGAAAAATAGTGCTGTAGCACTGATTCCTGCCACGATTCTCGCTGATTCTCCAGTAACCATTGAAGGCCTTCCGCATATATCAGATATCGACACATTACGGGATCTGTTAGAAGAAATTGGCGGAAAGGTCACTTTTGAAAAAGGTGAAATGGTTGTTAATCCTGTTTCCATGATTAGTATGCCGCTTCCTAATGGAAAAGTGAAGAAACTGCGTGCATCCTATTATTTAATGGGCGCCATGCTGGGCAGATTTAAGCAGGCTGTCATCGGACTGCCAGGAGGATGCCACTTAGGACCTAGGCCGATCGATCAGCATATCAAAGGCTTTGAAGCACTTGGAGCCGAGGTGACAAACGAGCAGGGTGCAATTTATTTGCGTGCTGAAAAATTAGTCGGAGCCCGGATTTATCTTGATGTTGTCAGTGTAGGTGCGACGATCAACATCATGCTGGCAGCCGTACTGGCTGAAGGAAAAACCGTGATTGAAAATGCTGCAAAGGAACCCGAAATTATTGATGTAGCGACACTGCTTGCAAGCATGGGGGCTAAAATCAAAGGTGCGGGTACCGATGTCATTCGAATCGAAGGTGTAGAATCTCTTCATGGCTGTAAGCATTCAATCATCCCTGACCGCATCGAAGCAGGAACATTTTTAATAGCTGGTGCAGCGATGGGGGATGAAGTTGTACTTGATAATGTGATCCCAACTCATTTAGAATCAATTACGGCGAAACTTAGAGAAATGGGGTTCACCATTGAAACGAGCAACGATCAGATGCTGATCGTTGGCAGAAACGAAGGACTCAAGCCTGTCGATATCAAAACCCTTGTGTATCCGGGCTTTCCGACTGACCTTCAGCAGCCGATGACGGCGCTGTTAACAAAAGCGAAAGGCACGAGTGTGGTCACAGATACGATCTACTCAGCACGCTTTAAGCACATTGACGAATTGCGCCGAATGGGTGCAAACATGAAGGTCGAAGGAAGATCTGCTATTATTACCGGACAAACGCAGCTCCAAGGAGCAAAGGTCAAAGCAAGTGATCTGCGTGCAGGCGCTTGTCTTGTTGTCGCAGGGTTAATGGCAGACGGTGTGACCGAAATCACAGGGCTTGAACATATAGACAGAGGATATAGTTTGCTTGAGAAGAAGCTTGAAGGCTTGGGTGCAACCATCTGGCGTGAAAAGCTGAATGACCAAGAAATAGAAGAACTTCAAAATTCATAAGGCTTTGACTGTGAGAGGAGATTTGGACAAAAATGGAAAGAAGTTTATCGATGGAACTAGTACGGGTGACAGAAGCAGCTGCATTAAAATCTGCCCGTTGGATGGGAAGAGGATTAAAAGACGAAGCGGATGATGCTGCAACAAGTGCAATGCGTGATGTATTTGACACCATTCCGATGAAGGGGACAGTGGTCATTGGCGAAGGAGAAATGGACGAAGCACCAATGCTTTATATTGGGGAAAAGCTTGGGAACGGATATGGACCTCGCGTGGATGTCGCTGTTGATCCATTAGAAGGAACAAACATTGTGGCAAGCGGCGGCTGGAATGCCTTAGCTGTTATTGCAGTTGCAGATCATGGCAACCTGCTGAATGCACCTGATATGTACATGGATAAGATCGCAGTAGGTCCAGAAGCGGTAGGCTGCATCGACATTGAAGCGCCTGTCATTGATAATCTTCGCGCTGTTGCAAAAGCAAAAAACAAAGATATTGAAGATGTGGTTGCAACGATTTTAAACAGAGATCGACATGAGAAAATTATTGCTGAACTGAGAGAAGCAGGAGCAAGAATTAAACTGATCGACGATGGTGACGTTGCAGGAGCCATTAATACAGCATTTGATCACACAGGTGTTGATATTCTATTTGGTTCAGGCGGAGCGCCTGAGGGTGTCCTTTCTGCTGTTGCGTTAAAGGCACTTGGTGGCGAAATTCATGGTAAGCTTCTTCCTCAAAGTGAAGAAGAACTCAGACGCTGTGAGAAAATGGGGCTGGATGTTGGGAAAGTCCTCAGAATGGAAGATCTCGTAAAAGGAGATGACGCCATTTTTGCAGCGACAGGTGTAACGGACGGCGAATTACTTAAAGGTGTTCAATTCAAAGGCTCTGTTGGAACAACACATAGTGTTGTCATGCGTGCGAAATCAGGTACGGTTCGTTTCGTAGACGGCAGACACAGCTTAAAGAAAAAACCGAATCTTGTCATTCGTCCGTAATCTGAAAGCGGGTATTCATTACCCGCTTTTCATATAGGTGTCAAATGTATATCATTTTCTTTTAAAAGTTGAATATTCTCTGCAAATGAGGTAAAACTAAAGAGTGCTGCGAAATTTTCTGCGAATTTACTTCTTTTAAGCTTCAACAAGTTTAAATACTGCCGCATCATGACGATATACTCATTATCCTTCTCTATGTTGACAAAGCTCTATTTCACATTGTTCCTATCTTTCACGATAAAACGAGTGGGAGCGTTACCATCAGAGCGAGGTCATTCCAACAACAACGGAATTAAAAGCTAATCAAATACAATGGTCATGCATTTGTAAAGAAATACATTGACTAGAAAAGTGTGGTGTCCATATTGAAAGATGTTTCGATTTCATCTTTGGAAAATATGAAATTAAAAGAGCTGTATGAGTTAGCAAAGCGATACAAAATCTCTTATTACAGCAAACTAACAAAAAAAGAATTAATTTTTGCCATCTTAAAGGCGAACGCTGAGCAAGAGGATCTCTTATTTATGGAAGGGGTTCTTGAAATTATTCAGTCTGAGGGATTTGGTTTCTTAAGACCGATTAACTACTCCCCAAGTTCTGAAGACATTTATATTTCAGCTTCACAAATCAGACGCTTTGATTTACGAAATGGAGATAAAGTGTCTGGAAAGGTACGACCTCCAAAAGAAAATGAACGCTACTATGGCCTCCTTCATGTAGAAGCGGTAAATGGGGACGACCCAGAATCAGCAAAGGAACGTGTTCACTTTCCTGCACTCACACCGCTATTTCCTGACCGCCAAATGATTCTTGAAACACAGCCTAATCACCTGTCTACTAGAATTATGGACATGATGGCGCCAGTTGGATTTGGACAGCGTGGTTTAATCGTTGCACCGCCTAAGGCTGGAAAAACCATTTTGCTTAAAGAAATTGCCAACAGCATTTCTGAAAATCACCCAGAGGCAGAGCTGATTGTCCTTTTGATTGACGAACGCCCAGAAGAAGTAACAGATATCGAACGTTCTGTTGCAGGGGATGTTGTTAGTTCAACCTTTGACGAAGTACCGGAAAACCACATTAAAGTAGCAGAGCTTGTCTTAGAGCGTGCTATGCGTCTTGTTGAACATAAGAAAGATGTCATCATCTTAATGGACAGCATCACAAGGCTTGCTCGTGCATACAACCTTGTGATTCCGCCAAGCGGCCGAACGCTTTCAGGCGGTATTGATCCTGCGGCTTTTCATCGTCCAAAACGCTTCTTTGGTGCTGCGCGTAACATTGAAGAAGGCGGAAGCTTGACGATTTTAGCCACTGCACTTGTTGATACAGGATCACGTATGGATGACGTGATTTATGAAGAGTTTAAAGGAACTGGGAACATGGAGCTTCATTTGGACCGTTCTTTGGCCGAAAGAAGAATTTTCCCTGCGATCGACATTCGCCGTTCTGGTACGAGAAAAGAAGAACTGCTTGTGCCAAAAGAGCATCTTGATCGTTTATGGGCGATGAGAAAATCGATGTCAGATACACCTGACTTCGCTGAGAAGTTCATGCGCAAAATGAGAAAAACAAAGACAAACCAAGAATTTTTCGATATTTTAACGCAAGAATGGAAACAAGCCAATATGTCTGCATCAAGAAGATAGCTTCCCTGAAAAAATACATTTGCAATCATAGACTCACACTGTTATAATTTTATCATGTGCGTTTCAGAATTTATTTCTGAGATATTAACTCTGTTTCCGAATTGGATTCAGGGCGGAAGGAGATGACAGTAGATGAAAACAGGAATTCATCCTAACTACAAAAAAGCTACAGTCAAATGCGCTTGTGGAAATGAGTTTGAAACTGGATCAGTAAAAGAAGAGGTACGCATCGAGATTTGCTCTGAGTGCCATCCTTTCTATACAGGCCGTCAAAAATTCGCTTCTGCTGATGGACGTGTTGACCGCTTTAACAAAAAATACGGTCTTAAGTAATAATAGATACAATAAACAGGCAGGAATCCGTTCTTGCCTGTTTTTTTACGTGGATTGATGGAACTTTAAAACGGGGGAGAAGACCTTATGTATGTGATGAAACAAAGCGGTTGGCTTGAAGTCATCTGCGGCAGTATGTTTTCTGGAAAGTCGGAAGAATTGATTCGGAGAGCCAAAAGGGCCACCTTTGCCAAACAAGAAGTAAAAATATTCAAACCAGCAATTGATAACCGATATAGTACAAGCTCAGTTGTGTCACATAACGGTTCATCATTAGATGGGATTGCAGTAGCCTCACCAAAAGACATAATAACGCACATATCAGAAAGAACCGATGTCATTGGCATTGATGAGGTGCAATTTTTTGATGAGACAATCATTGACATTGTCACTCAATTGGCTGACCAAGGCTACCGAGTCATTGTTGCAGGCCTGGATCAAGACTTCAGAGGAGAGCCATTTGGTGTTGTTCCGCATTTAATGGCATGTGCAGAGCTTGTAACAAAACTTCAAGCAGTTTGTTCGGTATGCGGCTCCCCAGCGAGTAGAACACAACGCTTGATCGACGGTAAACCCGCATCCTATGATGATCCTATTATTTTAGTAGGTGCGCAGGAATCATACGAAGCACGATGCAGACATCACCATGAAGTACCAAGACTTGATGTTGGTACAACACTTGACAAATAAAAAATAGCAAATGCCGCTGTGTTTCGTTTTTCGAGATTTTGGCTGAACACCCATCATTTGTACTTAAATAAATTAAATAACACTACGATTAAATTATCTAATTTTCAACGCTTGCGTTTTGTCATAAGCAGGCATAAAATGACTAACTGTAGTGTAAAGCATTTAAACGAAAAGTTCGATTTCTTGTCATAATTTTTTTGATTAAGGATTTTTCTCCTTAATCGTTCTTTGGATTAATAGTTCACTTTATTTATATTTTAGAAAGAGGGTAGTTTTTGATGAACAACGTGAAGAAAACAAAAGAAGGGTACCTCGAAACCACTTTGACAGGTAAAGATGTATTATCGATTCCAACGTTGAACAAAGGCGTTGCTTTCTCTGAAGAAGAAAGACAAGAGCTTGGACTAGAAGGCTTACTACCTCCAACGGTTCTAACTTTAGAACAGCAAGCAGAAAGAGCGTACAAGCAGTTTCTAGCTCAGCCGGATCGTCTTCGTCAAAACGTATACTTAAGTGATTTGCAAAACCGTAACGAAGTATTGTTCTACAAGCTTCTAACAGAAAAGCTTCGTGAAATGCTTCCGGTTGTGTACACACCAACTGTTGGTGAAGCGATCCAAGAATACAGCCATGAATACAGAAGACCTCATGGTGTCTATCTTTCAATCGACGATATTGACGGAATCGAGAAAGCATTTGAAAACTTACACGCAACTGCTGGAGATATTGACCTCATCGTTGCAACTGACTCTGAGAGTATTCTTGGAATTGGTGACTGGGGTGTTGGTGGTATCAATATCGCAATCGGTAAATTAGCTGTTTACACGGCTGCAGCAGGTATTGATCCTAGCCGCGTGATTCCAGTTGTATTAGATGTTGGAACAAACAATGAAAAATTATTGAATGATCCATTATACATCGGGAACCATCACAAACGTGTACAAGGTGAAAAATACGAAGAATTCATTGATGCTTATGTGAAAGCAGCACTTAAATTCTTCCCGAAAGCATTGCTTCACTGGGAAGACCTTGGAAACAAAAATGCGCGTAACATCATGAAAAAATACAACGATAACATCTTAACGTTCAACGATGATATTCAAGGTACTGGTGCCATTACTTTAGCGGGTGTTCTTGCAGCTGTCAAGAAAACTGGTACTCAATTGAAAGATCACCGTGTTGTCATCTTCGGAGCTGGATCAGCTGGTATCGGAATTGCAGATCAAATGCGTGACACAATGGTTCTTGAAGGTCTAACAGAAGAAGAAGCAAACAATGCATTCTGGACATTAGACTACAGAGGATTGCTAACAGATCAATTTGAGGATGAAGTTCTTGATTTCCAAAAACCATACCTTCGTACTTCTGATGAAGTAGAAGGCTGGGCACGCGATGAAAAAGGACAAATCTCATTTGCTGAAACTGTTCGCAGGGTGAAGCCGACAATCCTTATCGGTACATCAGGTCAAGGTGGCGCATTCACTGAAGAAATCATTAAAGAAATGGCAGCTCATACAGAGCGTCCAGTGATCATGCCAATGTCTAACCCAACACCGCTTGCTGAAGCTGTGCCAGAGGATCTATTCAAATGGACTGACGGCCGTGCGCTTGTTGCAACAGGAAGCCCGTTCGAAAACGTTGAGTATAACGGAATTGAACATGAAATCGGACAATCAAACAATGCGTTCGTTTTCCCTGGACTTGGTCTTGGTTCAATCGTAACAGAGTCAAAAATCATCACAAAAGGCATGTTCGTTGCTTCTGCGAATGCAATTGCTGAAATGGTTGATCATGAGAAACCAGGTGCTGGTCTTCTTCCAAGTATTGATAAATTGCAAGAAGTGTCAATTCATGTGGCTGTTGAAGTAGCGAAAGCAGCAATTAAAGATGGTGTCGCTAGAAGAACACCTGATAACATCGAACAAGCTGTGAAAGACGCAATGTGGATTCCTGAATATAAAAAAATTGTAAGAGCATAATAAAATGTGTAACGCGGCATTGCTTCGGGTAATTTAAGCAATGCCGCAATAAAAAAAGAAACACGTAAAGGATTTAAGGAGGAAGAGTAAGGTGGACTTTTTAAATATTTTGATCCTCCTAGCACCGATTTTTTTCGTTATCGCGCTGGGTTGGTTCGCAGGGAACTTCGGCAGCTATGACGCTAAATCTGCAAAAGGTGTAAGTACACTTGTTACAAAGTATGCTTTACCAGCGCACTTTATCGCCAGTATTCTGTCAACACCAAAAGATAAATTCTATAGTCAAATTCCATTTTTCGTTGCATTGATTTTCGGAATCGTTGGTTTTTATATCATTATCCTTTTAGTTACAAAATTTGCTTTTAAATATGATTTAACAGATTCTTCTGTTTTCTCATTAAACTCAGCACAACCGACCTTTGCATTTATGGGGATTCCGGTCTTGGGCAGTTTATTTGGGGCTCAAGAAGTCGCAATTCCGATTGCGATTACCGGAATAGTTGTAAATGCATTGCTTGATCCAATTGCTATTATTGTGTCAACTGTCGGTGAAAAAACAAAAGGAAAAGCCAAAGAAGGCGAAAGTTTCCTAAAAATGACGACAAAAGCAATTTTGCACGGTTTATCAGAGCCGCTTGCACTTGCGCCGTTAGCCAGTATCATTCTTGTTCTTTTAGGATTTAAACTTCCTGCAATCGGACATGAAATGTTAGAGGAAATTGGCAGCGTTACATCAGGGGTTGCGCTATTTGCAGTCGGTGTCACTGTTGGTATCCGAAAAATTAAATTAAGCTTGCCAGCCTTCAGTATTGCATTGCTAAAAGTAGCTGTACAACCATTACTTATGTATTTTATTGCCGTTATTATGGGTCTTTCGGCTGATGAAATTACAAAAGCTGTATTACTTGTTGCCTTCCCAGGTTCAGCTGTTGCAGCGATGATCGCAACACGATTTGAAAAACAAGAGGCGGAAACTGCATCCGCATTTGTGATCAGTGCCATCATGTCACTCATCACATTACCGATCATTATTGCACTTACCGTATAATATAGTAGAAAGGCTGCCTATCGAGGCAGCCTTTCTTAACGAAATGAATGAAACAGAGGGAAGAGTACACGCTTTTTTTTGATGTCAGGGTGTGCGATTTCCTTTTTTTCTTCTACTTGTGATGGTTGTTTCAAGGCTGCGGTGAGGCGGTCAAATTTAGTGGATAAATCTTCAATTTCTCTGCGGTGCTGAAGCAACTGATACGATACACCTTCATCTGCTTTTTTAGCCAATTTCCGTTCAAGCTCTTGCAGGCGGTCTTCTACATCATTGACGTGTAATTGCTGCTGAATAAGCTCTTTCACCTGTTTTTCTAATGCTTCAATCCGTTGTATGGAGACATCAGTTTGGGCAGCAGGTGCTGATTGACGGACGGTTTCCTTATGGATTGGCAGTTGAATGTCTTGGAGGATTACACCTTCACTCATCTGGTGTTTGACCTCTTTGAGCAGCTGTACAATGTCTTCATGAAATTCATAATGTCCAAGTTCATTCCGGGCGACAGGGATGTTGAGCTGTTTGACCCAACGCTGAATCGTCTTTGAAGAAACACCAATTTCCTTTGCAACCTCATTTGTATTCAAACCAAATGCCCTCCCTTTTTTCAATTACAAGTACCATTCTCTTTAAGGAGGACCTGTTCCTTCACGTTAGACAAAACAAGTAACCAATCGCCAAAGATCGTGTTTTCTAGCGAAAAATTGCAGGAAATTTTTTTGACTGTCATACCCTGCTATACTATAATTAGACTGTTACGCACAAAACAGAGGTGAAGACCATGTTAGACCGTTTAAAATCAATTGAAGAACGCTATGAAAAGCTAAATGAATATTTAAGTGACCCTGAAGTGGTGAACGACCCTACGAAGCTTCGTGAATATTCAAAGGAGCAATCCGATATTCAAGAAACTGTTGAGGTATATAGACAATATCGTGCGGCATACGACCAGCTGAATGACGCGAAAGCAATGCTGGAAGAGAAGCTGGATGCCGAGATGCGCGACATGGTCAAAGAAGAAATTTCAGAGCTCACAGAGGAAACGGAACGTTTAGAAGACGAGCTGAAAATCTTGCTGATCCCGAAAGATCCGAATGACAACAAAAACGTTATTGTGGAGGTTCGTGGTGCAGCGGGTGGAGAAGAAGCTGCTCTTTTTGCCGGAAACCTTTACCGCATGTACAGTCGTTATGCTGAAATGCAAGGCTGGAAAACGGAAGTGATGGAAGCGAGTGTCACAGGCACAGGCGGTTATAAAGAGATTATCTTTATGATCAGCGGGAAAGGCGCGTACTCCAAACTGAAATTTGAAAACGGCGCACACCGCGTGCAGCGTGTTCCGGAAACGGAATCAGGCGGACGAATTCATACATCAACAGCGACAGTTGCTGTATTGCCTGAGGCTGAAGAAGTAGAAATTGATATCCATGAAAAAGACATCCGTGTAGATACTTTCACATCTAGCGGACCTGGCGGACAAAGTGTCAATACGACCATGTCTGCAGTTCGATTAACTCACCTTCCAACAGGTGTGGTTGTATCCTGTCAGGATGAGAAGTCGCAAATCAAAAACAAAGAAAAAGCCATGAAAGTACTGCGTGCGAGAATTTATGATAAATTCCAGCGTGAAGCACAGGCTGAATATGATCAAACGCGTAAATCTGCGGTTGGAACAGGGGATCGTTCAGAGCGTATCCGTACGTACAACTTCCCGCAAAACCGTGTAACAGATCACCGTATCGGGTTGACGATTCAAAAGCTTGATCAAATTTTAGAAGGAAAACTTGACGAGGTCATTGATGCATTAATTATGGAAGACCAAGCAAGAAAGCTTCAAAATGCAAAATAAAGAGCGAACAATTTTTGAAGCCCTTAAATGGGCTTCTTCTTTGTTAACGGAAGCTGGAAGAGACCAAAATGCAGCAGAGCTTCTTTTGATGCATGTACTTGGCTGGAGCAGAAGTGAGCTTCTTGCACGTTTTCATGATTCGCTGCCTGAGGAGCAAGATCACCTGTTCAGCAAATTTGTGACGCAGCACAAGGCTGGTGTTCCTGTTCAGCATTTAACGGGAGTTGAATTCTTTTACGGACGTCCTTTCGAGGTGAACAAGCATGTTCTCATCCCTCGTCCTGAAACGGAAGAAGTTGTTTTGGCGGCGCTCCATTTAGTAGGTGACGTTTTCCCGCCCGATCAGCCGCTCAAAGCAGTTGACGTTGGCACAGGAAGCGGGGCCATTGCGATTACGCTGGCTCTTGAAAAAAAATCACTATCTGTCACAGCGACTGATATCTCGCAAGAAGCACTTGCGGTAGCAAAACGGAATCAACAAGCGCTCGGTGCAGACGTTCATTTTTTACATGGAGATTTACTTGAACCTATTATAGCTCAAGGCATGAAAGTGGACGTATTTATTTCCAATCCACCCTACATTGCGGCGGAAGAAATGGACAGTTTGTCTGAGGTTGTGACAAAGCATGAGCCGGCGAATGCGCTGACGGACGGACGTGATGGCTTGTGGTTTTATCAGCGTCTCGTTCATGATCTTCCCAGCGTGCTGAGTGATCAGGCAGTTGTTGTCTTTGAAATTGGACATACGCAAGGTCAAGATGTCACAGCGCTTCTTGAGCAGGCATTTCCTAAAGCGGATGTCTGTATCGTCAAAGATATTAACGGAAAAGATCGAGCTGTTTGCGCACACATTCAAAACGGAAAGTCCGGCTGAAGAAAGCCGGACTATTTTATTATGTAAAGATGAAACTTATGGTAAAAGAGAAACGTATATATAGAAGAATGAACATTCTGATCATGATTTTTTACATAAATTTGTTTTGAAGGAGCGAATGGTGTGAACAAAAGGTATGCGATGGTGTTGGTCATCGTCAGTGTACTATTGATTGTGAGTGCTTGTGGTAAACCGAGCTTTAAAAAAGAGGCAGCAGCATTTGGAGAAAGCTATAAAAAAGCACAATACACAGTGAATCGAACGGATGACCTATCTGACATGAAAGAGAAGCTGAAGGTTTATTTAACCGAACATGAATATCAAGAATATACACAAGACAGCATGTTCCCGAGCATATTAGAAGCGGCAAAGGATCAAGATTGTCAAATCAAGCTGAAGAAAATTATGTTTACGCCTTCAGATGAAAGCGATGACAGAATTGAATTTAACTATGAAATGGTGATCCAATTTATCGATCAAAAAGGAAAAGTCAAAAAAGAAATCGAGAAAAAAGGAGCCATGACTGTCATCAAAACAGAATCTGGTTTAAAAATCAGCCGAGATTGGGATGGGAGACTATACCCTTCTGACTACCAATCCTCACTCAAAAGTCGTTCTTAATGAGAACGGCTTTTTTGTTTTTGACTCATAATCTATTAAAAAAATCATGTTGACTGTTTATGAGATGGGTTTCCTGGACACAATGTTTGTAGCGAAGAGAAAAAGTGGGGGGAACACACAATGTTGAAAAGTAAAACGATGATTTGTCTTTATATGTTTCTATTATTATGCGGTGCTTTTGCAAATCTTGGCAGAGAGGAGACAGCGGCTGCTTCTGCAAATCAGCCTGTTGTCATACCAGATGAAGCGATTCGATTACGCATTTTAGCAAATAGTGATCGTTCAGCGGATCAGGATGTGAAAAGAAGTATTCGTGACGAGGTCAATGCGAGTATGACAGAGTGGGTGAAAGACCTCACATCCATTGAAGAAGCAAGACGTGTTATTCGATCAAAGCTGCCAGAAATCAATCGTATTGCTAAAGCGAAATTGAAGGAACAGCACATAGATCAATCCGTATCGGTCAGTTTTCAAAAAGCTTCATTTCCAACAAAGCTCTATGGAAATTTCGTCTACCCTGCTGGGAAATATGAAGCCATTTTAATTACGCTTGGAGAAGGAGACGGAGCCAACTGGTGGTGTGTGTTATTTCCGCCGCTCTGCTTTATCGATTTTTCAAACGGAGAAGCCATCGCCTCACCAGAAGGGGATGATGATAAACAAGTGACAGCGCAGCAAACGAAAGAGTCTGTTAATGAAGTGGTGAAAGAAGAGGAAGAAGAGACAGGTGAAGTGAAGTTCTTTTTGTTTGAATGGGTCTCTAGTCTTTTCTCTTAAAAAAGGTATAAATCGGTTTTTGCCTCATAGAGTTGAAGTAAGAGAACAAAAAGAGGTGAAAGCATGTATTATCAATTAAGAATAGCCACAGAACAAGATGTCCCGGCGATCAATGCTTTTCTTGAAAAGGGACAAGCAAAAGGCGGAGTAACGCTTGCGGAGCGAACGGCATTTGTAGTGATGGAAGATGCGGATGGTCAGCTGGCAGGCTGCTTAGGTCTTGAACAGCTCAATGAACAAGAGGGATTGCTGCGGTCTCTTGTCATATCAGATAAGCTCGGTCAGGGACACATTGTCTCTTTGTTCCAAAGTGTTCAAACGCTCGGTGAAAAAATGGGTGTGGATACTTTTTATGTCGTCGCAAACCATTCCTCTTCCCATGATTTTTTGGCATTAATGGGCTTTACGCCTTTAGAGGAAATTCCAGAAAGCATATGGAGCTCAGCACATGCAAAAGAGACATTGGGGAAAGAACAGGCTGTGGTCCTGCAAAAAAAAGGCAGTTAATCACAAAATGATGGACTTATACACATACTTATCCACTATTAAACAAGCGTTATCCACAAATTGTGGACAACGCTTGTTTTATTGATCATCATCTTTTATACTTTCAAAAGGATAATTGAGATATATAAACAGTTTTATCTTTTTTTAAAAGGAGTTTGTATGATGTTAAATACAAAAAGGTGGTCTGTGGATTTAGAAAAGGATTTATCCACATACTATCCACAAATTAAACAGGCGGCCGATCTGCTGCAGCAAAATGAAGTGGTTGCGTTCCCGACAGAGACCGTTTACGGACTCGGGGCAAATGCGAAAGAGACAGAAGCCGTTATGAAAATTTATGAAGCGAAAGGGCGTCCGAGTGATAATCCGTTGATTGTTCACATTGCGGAGGTTCAGCAGCTTCACGAATTTGCACAAATAGAAAGCGAAAAAGCGAAGGCGCTGATGGATGCCTTTTGGCCGGGCGCCTTAACCATCGTTCTTCCGTGTAAGCCGGGCACTTTATCAAAGCAGGTTACAGCAGGTTTATCCACAGTAGGTGTGAGAATGCCTGACCATCCCATTGCGCTTGAGCTGATTCGAGCAGCTGGTCTGCCAATTGCTGCACCAAGTGCCAATCGTTCGGGAAAACCTTCACCAACACAAGCTGACCATGTAGCGAGTGATCTCGAAGGGAGAATCGCTGGGATTGTGGATGGCGGTTCAACTGGAATTGGCGTTGAGTCAACGGTTGTATCCTGTGCCGGTGAGACCCCAGTGATTTTAAGACCAGGCGGAATTACAAAAGAAGCATTAGAAGAGGTCGTGGGGACGGTGAGTGTGGACCCAGGGCTGACAAAAAAGGACGAAGCGCCTGTATCGCCGGGAATGAAATACACACATTATGCACCTGAAGCCCAGATGTATATCTTTCATGGAAGTGATGAAGACATGCAGCGTCACATTCAGAAATACAAAGCTGAAGGTCTAAAAGTCGGAGTGCTGACAACAGAAGAAAAGAAATCGCTGTTTGCGGCAGATGTTGTGTACAGCTGTGGATATAGAGAAAAACCTGAAACGGTTGCTGCAAACCTCTATCGTGTACTGAGACAATTTGATGAAACAGATGTAGACTTGATTATTTCAGAAGCCTTTTCAGAGCAGGGAGTTGGTTCTGCCATTATGAACCGTCTGCAAAAAGCCGCAGGAGGGCGTACACTCCCTTCGTTCCAATAGTTCTAACCTTTCTTGGACAAACATAGGTTAAAGGAGAATGTGTGTCCAAGGGGGATTTACATGAACGAACTAGCTGGCGAATTGCTGACACTCAGCATCATGGCTTTTGCACTTGGGATGGATGCTTTTTCGGTTGGACTTGGTATGGGGATGATTCAGCTGAGGTTCCCCCAGATCATTTATATTGGACTTGTCATTGGGATATTTCATATGTTTATGCCGCTTTTTGGCATGCTGACAGGTCAGCTCTTATCCGGATGGCTCGGTCTACTTGCCACCTATATCGGCGGGGCGCTGCTTTTGGTGCTGGGACTGCAAATGATTGTTGCTTCTATCCGCAAAGAGGATAAGCCCTTTATCGCACCTGTTGGGGCTGGTCTCGTTCTTTTTGCTACAAGTGTAAGCCTAGACAGCTTCTCCGTTGGTTTAAGTCTTGGGATTTACGGTTCCCAGGTGTGGATGACTATATTATTGTTTGGTTTTTTTAGTATGCTCCTCACATGGCTCGGATTATTACTCGGTAAACAGGTTCGGTCATGGGTTGGTTCATATAGCGGCGCGCTTGGCGGAATCATTTTACTAGCCTTTGGTATCAAATTATTATTTCCGCTCTAGCCAATCTCCTTACATAACATGTAGAATGAAATGCTATATAATAGAAGAAAAGGAGGGCGAAAGATGAAAATCTTATTTGTTTGTACGGGAAATACATGCAGAAGTCCAATGGCTCAAGCCCTTTTTGCTTCAATTGCAGATGAAAAAGGTTTAGAGGTCACTGTAAAATCAGCGGGCATTTTTGCCTCCGATGAAGGGAAGGCTTCTCCTCAAGCGATCGAAGCATTATTTGAGAAAAGCATTCCACTAAATCACTCATCATCAAAATTGACAGAGGATCTTCTGCGCGAAGCTCATTACGTCTTCACGATGACGATGCAGCATAAACAGTTGATTGCAGAGCAATATGCGCATGCAAAAGGCAAGGTCTTCACTTTAAAGGAATTTGCGACAGGAACAGAAGGCGATGTATCCGATCCGTTTGGAGGAAGTCTTTCTGTTTATCAGGAAACTCGAGATGAACTAGAAGCCTTGCTGTATCAGCTCGCTGAGAAGCTGAAAAAAGATCATCATAATAGATAACTTGTAAAACCGTTGCCTCAACGGTTTTTCTGCTATTGTTTGCAAATCACTAGGCAGAGGTTAAAATATAACTGTAAATAAAGAATGAATGTAAGACATAACAGATCAACTCACCCTTAGGAGGAATTGCCCGATGAAAGTAGCCATTGCATCCGATCACGGCGGAACGAATATTCGTGAAGAAATCAAACAACTGATGGATGAATTGAAGATTGAATACATTGATATGGGTTGTGAATGCGGATCAGGTTCTGTAGACTACCCAGATTATGCTTTTCCTGTAGCCAATATGGTGGCAAACGGAGAAGTCGACCGCGGCATTTTAATTTGTGGGACAGGCATCGGCATGAGCATCTCAGCAAATAAAGTAAAAGGAATCCGTTGTGCATTGGCTCATGATACATTTAGTGCGAAAGCAACGAGAGAACATAATGATACGAACGTTCTTGCAATGGGAGAGCGAGTGATTGGACCAGGATTAGCACGTGAGATTGCGCACATTTGGCTGACGACAGAGTTTACAGCAGGACGCCATGCTGTGCGGATTGGCAAAATTGCTGATTACGAAGAAAAGCACCTATAAGGAGCGCTTAACATGAACATTGGTCAAGATTGGCTTGAAATGTTAAAAGAGTTTCATCAAACAGTTGAATTGCGTGCCGGGCAAATCTTAGTCATTGGCTGCAGTACGTCAGAAGTGGCTGGTGAGCATATTGGTACTGCAGGAAGTGAGCAAATTGCTGCCTCTATCTATCAAGAATTGGATCAGTTAAGACGAGAGACCGGCATCGAGCTCGCCTTTCAATGCTGTGAACATCTAAATCGTGCCCTTGTTGTTGAAGAAGAAGCGGCTTTCCGTTTTAACCTGGAGATCGTAGCTGCAGTACCTGTCCGCAAGGCGGGTGGTTCGATGGCGGCTCATGCTTATCAGCAAATGGAACATCCTGTATTAGTCGAATGCATTGAGGCACATGCTGGAATTGATATCGGCGATACGTTAATTGGGATGCACTTAAAGAGAGTCGCTGTACCTGTCCGCCTCAGTCGTCATCGATTAGGACATGCACATGTGACTTTTGCGAAAACGCGTCCGAAGCTGATTGGCGGAGAACGAGCCGTTTATACAAGATCATAGCTTCGATATATTTCTAATATAATGTTGAATGATGAAGACGCTTTACCACTTGAATATTCGGGTTTTCATAAAAAAGAAGTCGATTTTCCAAAAAAAACTTTTACATTTTACTCAAAAACCGTGTACAATGAGATGGTGAAAACATCGAATGGAAATAGATTGGAGAGGATTTCGCTGATGAAACATTTACCTGAGCAAGACGCACAAGTATTCAAAGCAATTCAACTAGAGCGGAAACGCCAGCAGGACAAAATCGAATTAATTGCATCAGAAAACTTCGTAAGCGAAGCAGTCATGGAAGCACAGGGCTCTGTATTAACTAACAAATACGCTGAGGGCTATCCTGGTAAACGCTACTATGGCGGCTGTGAACATGTAGACGTTGTGGAAGATATCGCACGTGACCGCGCAAAAGAAATTTTTGGCGCTGAGTATGTGAACGTACAGCCTCACTCAGGTGCTCAAGCGAACATGGCCGTATACTTTACAATTCTTGAGCATGGCGATACAGTACTGGGCATGAACTTATCACATGGCGGGCATTTAACACACGGAAGCCCTGTAAACTTTAGTGGTGTACAGTACAACTTTGTAGAATATGGTGTAGATAAAGAAACTCAGCATATCGACTATCAAGATGTACTTGAAAAAGCACGTGAACATAAGCCGAAACTTATCGTTGCGGGTGCAAGTGCATACCCACGTCAAATTGATTTCAAAAAGTTCCGTGAGATTGCTGATGAAGTCGGTGCTTACTTTATGGTCGACATGGCTCACATTGCTGGTCTTGTTGCAGCAGGTCTTCATCCAAATCCAGTTCCTTACGCAGATTTTGTGACAACGACAACTCACAAAACATTACGCGGACCTCGCGGCGGAATGATTCTATGCCGTGAAGAGTTTGGTAAAAAGATCGACAAATCGATTTTCCCTGGTATTCAAGGTGGACCACTGATGCATGTCATCTCTGCAAAAGCTGTTTCTTTCGGTGAAGTATTGAACGGAGATTTCAAAACATATGCACAAAACGTCATTGATAATGCAAAACAACTAGCTGAAACTCTTTTATCTGAAGATATTCAGCTTGTATCTGGCGGAACAGATAACCATCTTGTTCTCATCGACTTGCGTTCTCTTGGCATCACAGGAAAAATTGCAGAAAACGTTCTTGATGAAATCGGTATTACAGTGAACAAAAATGCAATTCCTTATGATCCAGAGAAACCATTTGTCACAAGTGGTGTACGTGTAGGTACAGCAGCAGTAACAAGCCGCGGTTTTGATCAAGAAGCGATGAAAGAAGTCGGTTCCATTATTGCACTTGCGCTAAAGCATCATGAAGATGAAGCGAAATTAGAAGAGGCGAAAAAGCGTGTATCTGATCTTACGGCCCGTTTCCCTCTATATAACGAATTAGATTATTAAAAAACAGACCCATTTGCCTATATTTGGCATGTGGGTTTTTTTTGTAGGATTTGCGAATCATATTGAAAGATGATGTCTTTTTATGTAGAATTGTAGGAAGTGTGCAAAGTTCACCGGAAGATGACAGAAAAGGAGTTGTAGCAAGCAATGGCAAAGGTTTATGTATTTGATCACCCGCTTATTCAGCACAAACTTACATATATTCGTGACGTTCATACAGGAACTAAAGAATTTAGAGAGCTAGTGGATGAAGTCGCAACATTAATGGCATTTGAAATCACAAGAGATTTACCGCTTGAAGAGGTAGATGTAGAAACACCTGTACAAGTAGCGAAATCAAACGTGATCTCAGGGAAGAAACTCGGTGTTGTGCCAATTTTAAGAGCAGGTCTTGGAATGGTAGACGGGATTTTGAAACTCATTCCAGCTGCTAAAGTGGGACATGTTGGTTTATACCGTGATCCGAAAACATTAAAGCCTGTTGAATATTATGTGAAGCTTCCATCTGATGTGGAAGAACGTGAATTTATCGTAGTAGACCCAATGCTTGCAACTGGCGGCTCAGCAGTCGAAGCGTTAAACAGCTTGAAAAAACGTGGTGCGAAAAACATTCGCTTTATGTGTCTGATTGCTGCCCCTGAAGGTGTAGAGGAAATGCAAAAGCATCATCCAGATGTTGATATCTACATTGCAGCATTAGATGAGAAACTAAACGAAAAAGGTTACATCATCCCAGGTCTTGGTGATGCTGGTGACCGTATGTACGGAACGAAATAAGAAAGTCTTAATAAAAGCCCACATGCAAACGTGCATGTGGGCTTTTTGAAATATATGACAAACGGTTGATACCGTTCTTAGAAAAATCAATGTATACTGAACATTGGCTGTTTTTTTCAATGATTGTCACATCTCTCCTAAAGTTTGATGAAATTGTGAACATTTTGTGTGCTCTATCACTATAGAAAAGTTTTTTAACTTTCAACCGATTGACACATCATAGACGCTATTGTATGCTAAACGAGGGTATTATGGTAAGGTTTTCATAGCCTATAGCACTCTACTAATCCTCATTGTGAACCCTTTAATAATCAGGGTTTGTATCAACGAATGAAGCAGCATCCCATAGATCTAAAGATTTCAAGTCTGATTGTGCAATTAGACCGATGGGTGATTGATTTTTTTCGAATAGGACGGCTTATCATAAGCGTCTTCTACGCAGTTTTCATCACCATTTATCACCTTTTTTACAATACTTTTCATCGGGAGTCAGATGAATGAACGATCCAAACGC
This sequence comes from Bacillus sp. FSL R5-0512, assembly GCF_038593295.1. Taxonomy (NCBI): domain Bacteria; kingdom Bacillati; phylum Bacillota; class Bacilli; order Caryophanales; family Bacillaceae; genus Bacillus; species Bacillus sp. FSL R5-0512. Next base: position 3,287,727 of record NZ_CP151982.1, on the reverse strand, counting down.
GATTTTCCGCAGACAGAGTAAATACATGTTCTATCTATTGGCAATTTTTGTGTTTGGCTATGCCATGCCTGGTTTTAAACCACTGTTTCTTGGTTTCATTATCGGCACAATTTTTGCTTTCTTTAATTTATTCCTACTTATACGGAGAATGCACGCTTTTGATCGAGCGGTTAAAAAAGGAAAATCCATTCGTTCAATGGGAAGTACAGCCAGGTGGGCCAACGCGATTCTCGCAGTAGCGATTGCTTGGCGTTACCCTAATGAAGTTCATCTGGCAGGTGTTGTTATAGGATTAATGACAATATATCCTGTCATTATGATAGATTCCTTCATTCAACTTAAACGTTCTACTATGGAAGAGAGGTGAATACTCTTTGGGTCACAGTTCAAAAACTACAGAATTTTTAGGGTTAACGTTCAACTTATCCAATGTTCTCATGATTACGATTGCTAGTATCATCGTTCTTCTCATAGCGGTGCTGACTACTCGTGTTCTGTCTATTCGTCCGACTAAGGCGCAGAACTTCATGGAATGGATCGTTGATTTTGTTCGAAATATCATAGGTAGTTCGATGGACATGAAAACAGGAGCCCCATTTCTAGCGCTTGGCGTTACATTACTCATGTACATATTTGTTTCAAACATGCTTGGACTGCCGTTCTCGATTACGGTCGATCACAACTTGTGGTGGAAATCACCAACTGCTGATCCTGCAATCACAATGACACTAGCAATTATGGTCATGGGACTTACACACTTCTACGGTGTCAAGGCAAAAGGAGTCAAGGAATATACGAAAGACTACTTTAGACCAATTCCGCTTTTAGTACCATTGAAACTTATTGAAGAATTTGCAAACACGCTAACACTTGGTTTGCGTCTTTACGGAAATATTTTCGCTGGAGAGATTCTTCTTGGGTTACTTGCAGGACTTGCGACCAATTTCTACTCGCAAAACATTGCGCTTGGTATCGTTGGTACATTAGGTGCCATCGTGCCGATGATTGTATGGCAGGCATTCAGTTTGTTTGTCGGAACAATCCAGGCATTTATCTTCACCATGCTGACAATGGTGTACATTTCCCATAAAGTCAGCGACGAACACTAAAAAATTGAGAGTCCAAAAAGGACGTTATTTTAAAGGAGGAGCTTTTTAATGAATTTAATAGCAGCAGCAATTGCAATCGGTTTAGGAGCACTAGGAGCAGGTATTGGTAACGGTCTAATCGTATCTAAAACAGTTGAAGGAATCGCTCGTCAGCCAGAAGCTGGTAGAGAACTAAGAACACTTATGTTCATCGGGGTCGCTTTAGTTGAGGCACTTCCAATTATCGCTGTCGTTATCGCATTCTTGGCATTCTTTGGTTAATATGTGAGAAGCGTTCTAATATGAATTTTAATGGCGAAGATCAGATTAGTTCGAAACTTCGCCATTCCTTTATGTTTTGTTTCTTAACATATTATTTAAAGAAGGGAGTTGCCGTACTAAATGTCTCAGTTACCAGTGGTTTTAGGAGCAGGGGGCTTAAGTTTCAACGCCGGTGATATGTTATTCCAGCTTATCGCTATGCTCATCTTGCTTGCACTTTTAAAGAAATTTGCGCTTAAACCTTTATTAGGTATTATGAAGCAGCGTGAAGATTATATAGGAAATGAAATTTCAAGTGCTGAACAAAAGCACGTTCAAGCTGAAAAGCTTCTTGAAGAACAACGTGTCTTATTGAAAGAAGCACGCGAAGAATCACATACACTCATCGAAAATGCGAAAAAGATTGGTGAGAAACAAAAAGAAGAGATCATTCAAGCAGCACGTCAAGAATCAGAGCGCTTGAAAGAGTCTGCTAGAACTGAAATCGTGAAAGAAAAAGAACAAGCTGTGGCTGCACTGCGTGAGCAGGTTGCATCACTATCTGTGCTGATTGCATCTAAAGTGATTGAAAAAGAACTTGATGAGCAGGCACAAGAGAAATTGATTCAAGAGTACCTTAAAGAGGCAGGCGAAAGCCGATGAGCGTAACTATTGTCTCTAAGCGTTACGCTTCTGCTCTTTTTGACATCGTTCTTGCTTCTTCGGCAGTAGACGAAACTGAAAAAGAGCTGAATGAGATCAAAAAAGTTCTAAAGGCTGATCAAGAACTCAATGACTTCCTTGTTCATCCAAAGATTACTGCAGACAAAAAGAAACAGTTGATTGCAGAAGCTTTCAAAGGTGTTTCTACTTATGTATTGCACACAATGTATTTACTGATTGACCGCGGACGCACGAATATTTTCTCTGAAATGACGTCGGAGTTTGTGAAACTTGCAAACCGCACGAAACAAATAGACGATGCGGTCGTGTATTCAGTGAAACCGCTGAGCGGTGCTGAAATTCAATCTTTATCTGAAGTATTTGCCAAAAAAGCCGGAGTCACATCACTACGTGTTGAAAATGTGATTGACAAGGATCTAATAGGCGGAGTGAAAATCCGTATCGGAAACCGCATTTATGACGGCAGTGTCAGCGGAAAGCTTTCCCGCATTGAACGTCAGCTTGCAGGCGAAAATCGTTAGAAGGGGTGAAACCTTAGTGAGTATCAAAGCTGAAGAGATTAGCGCGCTGATAAAGCAGCAAATCCAAAACTATCAATCAGAAATTGAAGTAAAAGATGTCGGTACAGTCATTCAAGTAGGGGACGGTATCGCGCGTGTACATGGCCTTGACAACATTATGGCAGGAGAGCTGGTTGAGTTCTCTAACGGTGTAATGGGTATGGCTCAAAACCTTGAGGAGTCTAACGTAGGTATCGTTATTTTAGGACCTTACAAAGATATCCGCGAAGGTGATGACGTAAAACGTACAGGTCGTATCATGGAGGTTCCAGTAGGTGAAGAGTTAATCGGACGTATTGTGAACCCGCTTGGTCAGCCTGTTGATGGACTAGGTCCAATCTTAACAAGCAAAACACGTCCAATCGAAAGTGAAGCACCAGGCGTTATGGATCGTAAATCTGTACATGAGCCGCTTCAAACAGGAATTAAAGCAATTGATGCCTTGATTCCAATCGGCCGCGGACAGCGTGAATTGATCATTGGTGACCGTCAAACAGGTAAAACATCTGTTGCAATCGATACAATTCTAAACCAAAAAGATCAAGACATGATCTGTATTTATGTAGCTATCGGACAAAAAGAATCTACGGTTCGTGGTGTTGTTGAAACACTTCGTAAGCATGGTGCGCTTGACTACACAATCGTTGTCACAGCTTCTGCATCACAGCCGGCTCCACTTCTTTACCTTGCTCCTTATGCAGGTGTAACGATGGGTGAGGAATTCATGTATAACGGCAAGCATGTACTTGTTGTCTATGATGACCTTTCTAAACAAGCGGCAGCTTACCGTGAGCTTTCATTATTGCTTCGTCGTCCTCCAGGTCGTGAGGCATTCCCTGGTGATGTTTTCTATCTTCACTCTCGTTTATTAGAACGTGCAGCGAAGCTTAGTGACGCAAAGGGTGGCGGTTCTATCACAGCATTGCCTTTCGTAGAAACGCAGGCTGGCGATATCTCTGCATATATCCCAACAAACGTTATTTCAATCACAGATGGACAGATTTTCTTACAATCTGACCTCTTCTTCTCAGGCGTACGTCCAGCGGTAAACGCAGGATTGTCTGTATCCCGTGTAGGTGGTTCTGCACAAATCAAAGCGATGAAAAAGGTAGCAGGTACACTTCGTCTGGATCTTGCTTCTTATCGTGAGCTTGAAGCATTCGCTCAGTTTGGATCTGATCTAGACCAAGCCACTCAAGCGAAATTAAACCGTGGTGCAAGAACAGTTGAAGTCTTAAAACAAGACTTGAACAAACCGCTTAAAGTTGAAAAACAAGTAGCGATTCTTTACGCACTAACAAGAGGATATTTAGACGATGTAGCCATTGCTGATGTTAAACGTTTTGAAGCTGAGTTATTCTTGTACATTGAAGAAAACCATAAAGGCTTGTTTGACACAATCTCTCAAACAGGAAATATGCCTGCTGATGAAGAGTGGAAGACAGCAATCGAAGGCTTTAAACGTACGTTTGCACCAAGCAACTAATTAGTAATCTTTCCGAGAGAAAAAGATTCTCTTTTTCTCTCTTTTCACGTAAATGAACACGGATTCCTGAAAAAAGGTGGTGAAATCTTTGGCCTCATTACGCGATATAAAGTCAAGGATCACGTCAACGAAAAAATCGAGTCAGATCACAAAAGCGATGCAAATGGTATCAGCTGCGAAACTGAATCGTGCTGAAAACAATGCGAAGTCTTTTGTTCCTTACATGGAGAAAATCCAGGAAGTGGTTGCTGCAATCGCAACTGGAACAAGTGCTAAGCACCCAATGCTTCTTTCAAGACCTGTCAAGAAAACAGGGTATCTCGTCATTACATCTGATCGAGGGCTTGCAGGACCTTTTAACAGCTCGATTTTGCGTGCCGCTTACCAAACCATTCAATCTCGTCATCAATCCGCTGATGAATATGCGGTGATTGTCATTGGTAAAATCGGACGCGACTTCTTCAAAAAGCGTGGTATTCCAGTTATTTCTGAAGTAACAGGGCTTGGAGACGAAGTAGCGTTTGCTGATATTAAAGAATTAGCAAGCAGTACAGTTCAAATGTTCTCTGATGAAGCGTTTGACGAACTTTATATGTTCTACAACCACTTTGTCAGTGCGATTTCACAAGAAGTAACAGAGAAGAAATTATTGCCGCTAACGGACCTTTCGGCCGCAGCGACACCAAATAAACGTTCCGCATCTTATGAGTTTGAGCCTTCTGAAGAAGAAATTCTTGAAGTTCTCCTTCCTCAATATGCAGAGAGTTTGATTTTCGGTGCGCTTCTTGACAGCAAAGCAAGTGAACATGCTGCAAGAATGACAGCAATGAAGAGTGCAACAGACAACGCAAAAGAATTGATCGACAGCCTGACACTCTCTTACAACCGTGCTCGTCAAGCAGCGATTACACAAGAGATTACAGAAATTGTCGGCGGAGCAGCTGCCTTAGAATAGAAATAATTGTCAGGAGGGAATGCAATGAAAACAGGACGCATCAGTCAGATCATGGGACCAGTCGTAGACGTTCGTTTTGAAGACGGTCACTTGCCTGAGATTTATAATGCGATCAAAGTTTCGCATAAAGCGGAAAGCGAAAGTGAAGTTGATATCGACTTAACTTTAGAAGTAGCACTACATTTAGGTGACGATACAGTGAGAACCATCGCAATGGCATCAACAGACGGTGTGAAGCGCGGTATGGAAGCTGTAGACCTTGGAAAACCAATTTCAGTACCAGTTGGTAACGTAACACTTGGACGTGTATTCAACGTACTGGGAGATAACATTGACTTAGATGAGCCACTTGGTGTGGAAGCTCAAAGAGATCCAATCCACAGACAAGCGCCTTCTTTTGATCAACTTTCTACAGAAGTTGAAATTCTTGAAACAGGTATCAAAGTTGTTGACCTGCTTGCTCCTTACATCAAAGGTGGAAAGATCGGTCTATTCGGTGGAGCTGGTGTTGGTAAAACCGTTCTGATTCAAGAATTGATCAACAACATCGCACAAGAACACGGCGGTATTTCTGTATTCGCTGGTGTTGGAGAGCGTACACGTGAAGGAAACGACCTTTACTACGAAATGAAAGATTCTGGCGTTATCGAAAAAACAGCCATGGTCTTCGGTCAAATGAACGAGCCGCCAGGTGCACGTATGCGTGTTGCCCTAACTGGATTGACAATGGCAGAGCATTTCCGTGATGAACAAGGTCAAGACGTATTGTTCTTCATCGATAATATCTATCGCTTTACACAAGCAGGTTCTGAGGTATCAGCCCTTCTTGGACGTATGCCTTCAGCGGTAGGTTATCAGCCGACACTTGCAACAGAGATGGGTCAGCTGCAAGAGCGTATCACGTCTACAAACGTAGGATCGGTTACATCGATTCAAGCGATCTATGTACCTGCGGATGACTATACGGATCCAGCTCCAGCAACTACGTTCGCTCACCTTGATGCAACGACAAACCTTGAGCGTAAGCTGACTGAAATGGGTATTTACCCAGCGGTTGATCCTCTTGCTTCAACATCTCGTGCACTTGCACCTGAGATCGTTGGTGAAGAGCATTATGCGATTGCGCGTGAAGTGCAGCAAACATTGCAGCGTTATAAAGAGCTTCAAGATATTATTGCCATTTTAGGTATGGATGAATTATCTGAGGACGATAAGCTTGTGGTACACAGAGCGCGTCGTATTCAATTCTTCCTATCTCAAAACTTCCACGTAGCAGAGCAGTTCACTGGCCAAAAGGGTTCTTATGTGCCATTGAAAGAAACTGTTAAAGGCTTCAAGGAAATCTTGTCTGGTAAATACGATCACCTTCCAGAAGATGCATTCCGCTTAGTTGGACGCATTGAAGAAGTGATTGAAAAAGCCAAAGAGATGGGTGTAGAGGCCTAATCTGGTCCTTAGGAGGGTAAAAGCATGAAGACCGTTCAAGTCAATATCGTTACTCCCGACGGCCCAGTGTATCAAGCGGATGTGGAAATGGTCAGTGTAAGAGCAGAAAGCGGTGAGCTTGGTATTTTAGCTGGCCACGTTCCAATGGTTGCTCCGCTAAAAATCGGTGCAGTTCGCTTAAAACATAGTGGATCAACTGAATTGGTTGCAGTAAGTGGCGGATTTGTTGAAGTCCGCCCTGAACAAGTAACGATTCTTGCTCAGGCCGCTGAAACATCAGATAAAGTTGATGTCGATCGTGCTAAATCAGCGAAGCAGCGTGCTGAAGAGCATTTGAACCACCCGAATGAAAGTGATGTACGCCGGGCGGAACTCGCATTAAAACGGGCGTTAAACCGTTTAAATGTAGCAGGGAAATAAAACAGAAAATCCTTCTTATCACTGTGATAAGAAGGATTTTTTTTAGGATGACATGAGAGATTGATACATCGACACATAAGGATGAGATGCTTGCTTTTCTAGATATAAGTGCTCGCAAAATTGCGTACTACAATGCCATGTTTTATTATTTCTACGTAAGCCAAGCGTATATTTGTGCGGAGAATCCATATAAGGCCGCACCACCCAGTCAGCATCTGAATGATGACGGATGACAACCTCTCCTATATACACACTCATCATCGCTTCTAATGCATCTATCGGCATTTTCCACTCAGCGAACAGCTGCTTGGTCAATGCATCAAAGTATAGTGATTCTAACTGATACAAGCTTTCCTCAGAGTAATCCAAAGAAATGTTATGAAAATGACACAATTGTGCTAATTCTTCTAGCTGTGTCTGTCTATAATCAAAGTAGAAAGCAATGGCCTCCCATTCATGATCAAATGAGGGAACCAATTCTCCGTACAAATCAACAAAGTCAGGAAAAGAATCTTTCAATGTGTTCAGCTCCTTCCACACGCAGTATATCATCTCCTTGGCATCAGGATAAGAGGGGATTCACACTAAATGTAGCTCTTTTTTCCAAATGATTCATCTTTCCGATTTTCGAGGATATAATGAAAGGGAGTTTTCCTTTACAGAAATAAATAAAAGGAGGATTCAACTGTATGGAAGACGTAGGACAACAAGCAATCGTGGGCATTGTGATCCACCTATTTTTTATCGCGGTTACATGGTGGGCACTGCTTGCTGTAAATATTGATCCACTCATTAAAAAAGGGAAAATCGTTCAAGCAAGGCTGCTGATGATGCTCATTACCATTGCTATCGCATCTGCAGTCAGCAATTTCTTCCTTGATTACTTAAATTTCTCGAGACAAATTCCTTATATGTTCTAACATAAAAGGTTTGGTCACAGTCTTCTGCGGGAACGTAAAAAGAAGGGTCAAAAGGCTCGCCTTTTGTTGACTTTTCCACGTATGCATTGACCTCCTTGCGGCAACACTTGTAGCAAGGGGGAATGACAAGTGAGAAAGTATTTGAAAGGTTGGCCATTATTTGCGTTTATTCTTTTTTTTGTTCTGATGATTCAAGGTGTTCGTGCGGAAGAATCTTCCCCGCTCGCTCAAATAGCAGAAGGTCTAAAAAACCAGAAAATCGAAGTCGATGGGTGGACCCTTCATGCCAAAACAAATGTAGATATTTCATCCGAACAATTTTCAAAAAAAGTGAAACGTTTGAAAGACGAACTACGACAGTATGAGTGGACCGAAAAAAAAGAACAACATGTCACCAAAGTCACAGGAATTTACAAAGATGAAAAAAATGATACAGAATCGAAAATTTTACTCGTGAAGACCGACACAAAATCCAATCAAAAGTCGTATTTATTATATGAGCAAAAAGGTGCTCGCCCACTGAATACCTGGGAGCATACATATGATCAGTTCGTACGTCATGCAAAAAGCATATTACAAGAGAAAATTGTAATTTTTACTTGTCTCGATGGTCATGTAAATGGTATGATGGATGTTGTTTTGCAAAAAAAAGCTGAAATGTTAGCAAATGAATTTCAAGCAAAACCAGTTGAGTATCTCGTTGAGTCTAATTTTGTGTCGCTTTCCGCTTACACAGATAAGTGGGAACAGTTCATTATGACTTCAAATGATAAAATGAATGTTCAAATTGCCATCAGAAGTTCGGAAATGAACGAAAATCATACGATTACGGTTGGCACACCAATCGTAACGACTGAATATTAATATAGAGAATTTGGGACGCGGAGGGGAAGACCTTGGAAAAAATCATCGTCCGCGGCGGTCAAAAGTTAAACGGCACAGTTAAAGTAGAAGGCGCAAAAAATGCCGTTTTACCAGTAATCGCTGCATCTTTGTTAGCAAGTACAGAAAAAAGCGTAATTTGTGATGTACCTACGCTCTCCGATGTATATACAATCAATGAAGTGTTACGTCATTTAGGAGCAGAAGTACATTTTGAAAATAACGAAGTATCAGTTGATGCATCTCATGCACTAGAAACTGAGGCTCCGTTTGAGTATGTCCGTAAAATGCGAGCATCCGTGCTTGTCATGGGACCACTTTTAGCAAGAACAGGTCATGCAAGAGTTGCATTACCTGGAGGCTGTGCGATTGGTTCAAGACCAATTGATCAGCATTTAAAAGGCTTTGAAGCAATGGGAGCTAAAATTCAAGTAGGTAATGGTTTCATCGAGGCTGAAGTAAAAGGCCGTTTAAAAGGTGCAAAAATCTATTTGGATTTCCCAAGTGTAGGGGCAACTGAAAACATCATCATGGCAGCAGCATTAGCTGAAGGAACAACGATTTTAGAAAACGTAGCAAAAGAACCTGAAATTGTTGATTTAGCAAACTACATCAATGCCATGGGCGGTAAGGTTCGCGGTGCTGGTACTGGTACAATCAAAATCGAAGGTGTGGAATCACTTCACGGTGCAAAACACAACATCATCCCTGACAGAATTGAAGCAGGTACTTTCATGGTGGCAGCAGCCATTACAGAAGGAAATGTTCTTGTAAAAGGCGCAGTGCCAGAGCACATGACATCACTTGTGGCAAAAATGGAAGAAATGGGTATTCAGATCATTGAAGAAGAAGAAGGTTTAAGAGTCATTGGACCATCTGAGCTCAAGCCAATCGATCTAAAAACAATGCCGCATCCTGGGTTCCCAACGGATATGCAATCTCAGATGATGGCGCTATTGCTTCGTGCGAACGGAACAAGCATGATCACAGAAACGGTGTTTGAAAACCGCTTTATGCATGCTGAAGAATTCCGCCGCATGAATGGCGATATTAAAATTGAGGGTCGCTCTGTCATTATCAATGGGCCGGTTCAACTTCAAGGTGCTGAAGTGGCAGCGACTGATTTAAGAGCAGGAGCAGCACTTGTACTTGCTGGATTAGTGGCAGAAGGTCATACACGTGTCACTGAGTTGAAGCATATTGACCGTGGTTATGTGAACTTCCACCAAAAGCTTGCAGCAATCGGTGCAGATATTGAAAGAGTAAACGATGAATCAGCAGATGTGACACAAGAACAAGTTGTATCAGATCTGAACGCTTAATCATGAAAGAAATCAGTGTGTCCATTGGGGCATGCTGATTTTTTTTAGAATCATAGAATGCCTCATTTCACGAAGCTTATCATTAGTGTATCCAACCATCTTAAATTTTATTCATACAGACGAACAGTAAAATCCATCGAAGAACAGCCTCATATCTTCATAAAAGACTTGTCCACTAAATGAAAGAAGCTGTCATATTAGCTTGTCCCTGCCCATAGGATAAAAGAGATTCAATGACAAATGGGGGCAGCCAAATATGAAACCAATGATATGGACAATCGCAGGAATATGCATCATCATTTTAATGATTCCAACATTACTTGTGTTGCCGACGTTCCAAGGGAAGCCGGCGGCCAGCCAGCACGTAGCAGCAGAACCATCAGTTAAAAAAGAAGTGAAGGGTTCAGTCAAATTGAAGCAATCACCCGTCGCTATCCCCGTCTATCGCTCAGCTCATCAGCAGGTAGAAAACATCCCCTTAGAAGAGTATGTGATCGGTGTCGTAGCATCTGAAATGCCAGCTGATTTTGAAATGGAAGCACTCAAGGCACAGGCGCTCGCAGCAAGAACGTATATCGTCAGACAAATGATCAGTGATAAGACTGTCAAATCACCCAAGGGCTCTCTTGTAGATGATACCCAAATGTTCCAAGTTTACAAAAACAAACAGGAACTCAAGAAAATTTGGGGGAAAGCGTACAATTGGAAATTAAAAAAGGTCACGGAAGCTGTCGCCAGCACACAAGGAAAAGTGCTGACTTATGACGAGAAACCAATTGATGCTTCATTCTTTTCAACAAGTAACGGAAAAACGGAAAATGCCGAAGCCTATTGGAAAAACGAAATCCCTTATTTGAAAAGTGTCTCAAGTAAATGGGACGAAAAATCGCCAAAATTTCAAAATAAGAAAACCATCTCGGTCAGTGAATTTCAGCAAAAATTAGGTGTGACGCTCACTCAGCAGGCTCAGGTCGGACAGATTGTAGAACGGACACCAGGAAATCAGGTAGCGAAAGCCGTGATCAACGGTAAAACAATGTCAGGCCGAGACATTCGAGAATCACTAGGCCTTCATTCAGCGGACTTCACATGGGAACGCCAGGGCCAGCAGATTGTCATTACAACAAAAGGATATGGTCATGGTGTAGGCATGAGTCAATATGGTGCGCATTATATGGCGCAGGCAGGCAAAAAAGTAGATGCCATCGTGAAGCATTATTATAAAGGAATTCAAATCGAATCAGCCGATCGTTTTCTCAACACGTATATGGCTAAAAAATAAAGCAAAGGTGCCTCAGAAATGAGGCATTTTTTTGTGTGTTCAAAGAGATTTGAACAGAATGTGTCAAATCGCGACTTAAGACGCAGATCAGGAAATCTTAAACATTTATGTCCTGACAAGAACTGATGGCCGATACAAAGTCCCTCGAAAGACAGAGAAAACGAGAGAATAATGGGTGTGTTAGGTGAAAATATCTAGATATCTGACAGAATTTTAGTGATTTTGATGAAAGAGAAAAAGGGACCGAGTCCTATACCATTCCAAGACAGAATAATTTACGATTAAGATGTTTCAATCAAATACATAAGGAGGAAGAAAAAGTATGTTGAAAAAAGTAATCACACTCGTAACCTTAACTGTATTGACATTATCTATGTCAATCTCTTCACCAGTATTTGCAGAAGCATCTACAGTCAAAAAACATAATAAAGATGTAAGAGTCACAATCTTGCTTGATGCAAGCGGAAGCATGGCAAGAAAAGTTGAGGGAGAGCGCAAATTTGATCTTGCTAAACAAGAGGTATTTAAATTTGCTCAGTCACTTCCAAAAGACGCTAAAATTCGTATGAGCTTGTTTGGTTCTGAAGGAAACAACAAAAATTCAGGTAAAGCTCAATCATGTGAAGTCATTAGAGGCGTTTACGGCGTACAGCCTTATGAAAAGGACAGCTTCGAAAACTCTTTAAACGGACTTGGGCCAACTGGCTGGACACCGATTGCACGTGCACTAGAAAATGCAAAGCAAGCGGATGAGCAGCTTACTGCAGGAACAAAGCATATTGTGTACTTAATCACTGATGGTGAGGAAACTTGTGGCGGAGATCCAGTAAAAGTAGCAAAAGAATTGCATAACTCAAAAGGATCAACTGTTGTAAATGTGATCGGATTAGACTTTAACGATGGCTATGAAGGTCAATTGAAGCAAGTAGCCAAAGCTGGTAAAGGCCATTACTACCAAGCAAGTACTGGTAAAGAAATGGGTTCTATCTTTTCAGCAGAATCATTAAAACTACACGAATAACTTGCTGAACAAAAGGGAAACGATTGATTCATGCTTTCGTTTCTCTTTTTCTGTACAAAAGTAAAAAAGGGAGGTTTTTATTGATGAAAAAAAACATCGTATTAACCATTTTGGCTAGTCTTGTCCTGCTTCTTTCTTCACCAGCTCATGCTGTAACAAAACAGGAGCCGCCTGCGCATGTGGTGATATTACTCGATTTAAGCGGGAGCATGGCACAATCAGTTGAAGGTGAAAAGAAAATTGAAATCGCCAAACGGTCTATTCAAAGCTTTGCGAGCATTTTATCAGAAGATACACAAGTTCTGCTTCGTGTGTTTGGTCATGAAGGAACCAATAAAAATGCAGGGAAAGCTGTTTCTTGTTCAAGTTCTGAAGCTGTTTACGGATTTGGAGCATATGAGCCATCAACCTTTCAGCAAGCACTGAATGTGTATAAGCCAACTGGCTGGACACCACTTGCAAAAGCATTAACGGATACGAAACAAGATTTTGAAGATCACCAAGCTGAAGGGAAAAATATTGTCTATGTTGTCAGTGATGGTGAAGAAACTTGTGGTGGAAGCCCTTCACAAGCAGCAAAGGAATTACATGAAGACGGAATAGATACAATCGTCAATATCATTGGCTTCGATGTGAATGAAAAGGAAGCAAAAAGTCTTAAATCTGTTGCAAAAGCGGGTGGAGGACAATATCAACCGGCTGCAAATGCCGAAGAATTGAACCATATTCTTCAACAGGAAGCGAGCGCTTTTGGTCGGTAGAGAATGAATGGCAGCTGGGGAAAACAACCCCAGCTGTTTTTAAGTTGACGATTAATTCAAAGTCGTTTCTAATTCATCAATTCGTTTCTCCACATAATGCTGATCCTTTCTTGCATGGAAGGTTTCGGCTTTTTCTAATATGGCAGCCGTATTATACTCGGGAATCTGTGAGTAGCTCTCATACACACCTTTAGGAATTAAAACGTTCCCTTCCGGCCAATAAACTGCGATATTGCCGCGTCTCAACTCTCCGAATTGAGCCACTCCTTGATAGGATCCATATTGATTAAAGAGAACAACTGGATCACCTTCTTGAACATAAAGCTCTTTTGCATCTTCTTCATTCATTAGGATAGAATGACGTTTTCCACCATTAAAGGCATCCTTTTCACTGTAGATCATGGAGTTGAATTGCTTTCCTCTTCTTGTCGTGATATTGAAATGTCCTTCGGTTTTTCGATATTGAGGCAGCTGGGCAGGAAGAAGATGTCCCTTGCCGTCTGGTGTTGGACACACGCCATCTTCACAAAGCCATGCGCCTCCCCATTGAAAAACGTCTCCCTTGTGACGTAAATGCTGGATGCCATCATAATTTCGGTTGGCGACCGCAATCTCACGACGAATGTCTTCAGCTGTTTCAAAATGTATCAGCTCGGCATCTTCTGGCCGGACTCTTTTCGCAAGATCAACATAAATGTCCCATTCCGCTCTGGCTTCCTCAATACGAGGTCCTTCAATTTCTGGACTGAAATATACCATGCGTTCCGTACTGGTTGATGTGCCGCCGCCTGGTTGTTCATACCTTGTCATAGCAGGCAGCACAATCACCGCCTCTTCAGCGTCTACCAGCGTAGAGGTATTCAAAATAATATCTTGGTGAACACGGAGTTCAAGTTCAGATAATGCTTTTTCGATCGCTTCCGGATTTGGCATCGTTTCTAAAAAGTTTCCGCCACTCGTAAACAGCATTTTGAGTTTTTGTGGATGGTCTTTTGGGAGAGCCATCTTTTCAAAGGATTGCCCAATGGTGTCACCATGCCATTTAGGAATGTCAAACCCCCATATACGTTCGATTCTTTCAATATTCTCTTCATCAAAATCACTACCCGGCAAAACGAATGGATCAGCGCCCATTTCACCAGAACCTTGGACGCCGCTATGCCCCCGAATTGGCATGACACCACAATGTTTTCTGCCGATAAATCCGCGCAGCATGGCAAGGTTGGCAACCTGTGATATATTATCAGTTGCAAAGCGGTGCTGAGTAAGGCCCATACTCCAAATAAAAACGCCTGAATTAGCATTGGCAAGCAGTGTCGCAAATTCCTTCATTCTTTCTTTTGATAAACCTGATGATGCTTCTAGGTCCTCCCACTTCAATTGTGCGACATGCTGCTTTAAATCCTGTATGCCTGTTGTATGTTTTTGAATAAATTCGTGATCAAGAGCCGAATGGGGAGCATGCTGCTCCATGTCAAACCAATGCTTGATGACGCCGTTCATAAACGCAATATCTCCGCCTATATTGACTTGGTAAAAATCATCTGCAATTTTTGTACCGAATAAAGCACTCTCTGGAATAGAAGGAACCCAATACTTTTCCATAGCAGGCTCTTTATACGGATTGATGACGATAATTTTTGTTCCCTTCTTTTTAGCAGCGTACATATATTTAGTGGAAACAGGCTGATTGTTTGCTGCGACAGATCCCCAAAAAATTAATACATCCGTTCCAATCCAATCACTGTAATTACAGCTGGAAGCACCGATGCCAAGGGACCGTTTAAGAGCGGTTTTACTTGGTGAATGGCAAATGCGAGAAGCATTATCAATATGATTCGTCCCTATAAATCGAGCAGCCTTTGCAGCCGTATAATAAACTTCATTTGTAATTCCTCTGGCGGTTAAATAGAAAGCAAGCTGCCGTTTATCAATTGATTGGATTTTAGCTGCGATTTGATCTAGTGCATCATCCCAAGAAATACGTGTAAAGGCATTGTCACCTTTTTTTCGGATCAATGGATAAGGAATCCGCCCAAGCTTGCGAAGAGAGGTGCTGTCCATTTGCTTTAGCTGATGAATATCTTCAAACCATTTTGGATCAATAGCTGGCATTGTGTTAAGACGAAGCACATTTAGCCTTGTGGTGCATATATGAGGTCCTGCGAGCGTTTGATCATACAGTCCTGAGACGCCAAGGGCACAGCCGTCACAAACACCCTGCGTTAAAATACGGTACGCGTAGGGAAGGTTATCTTTGTTCTCCCAAGCCACTTTCATCGTATCTCGAATGTGTTTCGGTTTCACTTTGCCAAGCCCCATTGGTACAAAAGACGCCCATAGCTTTGGTGAGGGTTTTTTATTGAGTTTAACAGGCCCCTTATGTTTTGTTTTCCCCATGAGATCATCACCCTCCTAATACTTTGTATAGCGTTTTCATATCTAAAAATTACCTTTAGATTGTGATTCTGTCAAATTCAAATTAAGATCGGGCTGAGACAGAGGAAGCAGCAGATAGGTTTTTTTCTCTTAGCTGCTGAATATCCTTTCGAATCAGAAGTGATATGATAAAAGCAATGAAAAATAAGCCAGAGAACACCATAAGGCTTTGTGTGTAATTACCTGTTATATCTCGGATGAAGGATGAAAATAGTGGTCCTGCTAATCCCGCAGCGGCCCAAGCAGTCAAAATATAACCATGTATGGCACCAAGCTGCTTTGTACCAAACAAATCCCCAATATAGGCTGGAATTGAAGCAAATCCTCCTCCATAGCACGTATAAATGATCGCCATGACGATTGAAAAGATGAACGGTTCTTTTAAATAGGGGAGTAAAGGAAAAGCAATGAGCTGGATACTGAAAAAAATCGTATACGTATTCGGTCTTCCTATATAATCTGAAAACGATGCCCAGCCAATGCGTCCTAAACCATTAAAAGCACCTAAAATGCCCACAAGAGTAGCTGCAGCACCTGCAGTGAACCCAACACTTTCTTGAGCAAGAGGTGACGCTACTGAAATAATAGCGATTCCGCATGTGATATTAATAAAAAGCATAAGCCACAAATAATAAAAACGTCTTGTTTTGATCGCTTCATTTGCTGTAAGCTGTGATAAATCTTGAGGGATTTTTCTTTTCTTTATTTTGAATACATCAAATTGTTTGACGTCATCAGGTGTTGGTGGTGATAAATAAAGAGATGAGATCACCATGATGATAAAATAGGAGATTCCAAGAATATAAAAAGTATTTGCGATATTCACTTTTTCAATGAGATATTGAATAATTGGGCTGCAAATAAGAGAAGCAAACCCAAACCCCATAATGGCTAAGCCGGTTGCAAGACCTCTTCGATCCGGAAACCATTTGACTAGAGTTGATACAGGTGCAATATAGCCTACCCCTAACCCTATTCCAGCGAGTACACCATAAAATAAATAGAGGAGAGGCAGTGATGACATGTGGACAGCGAATCCTGACCCAGTCATTCCGATGCCGAAGAAAATAGCTGAGAAGAGCCCCGATGCCCTTGGACCATACCTTTCAACGAAATGTCCCATAAAAGCAGCAGATAAACCTAAAAATAAAATAGCAATACTGAAGGTGAGACTTATTTCTGTTAATGACCACTGAAAGGCTTCATGTAAAGGATTCGTAAAAACACTCCAAGCATAAACAGACCCAATAGATAAATGAATTCCTACAGCACTTGCTGCGATGAGCCAGCGATTTTTCGATTTGTTCATTTTGTTCCCCCCATATAAAGCAGTCAAGAAGTTTGATAAGATAGAAATATGTTACATTTTTATGACTTTTTAAAATAATATCACAATTTGATTGGATCATATAACTAAATTTGCATTGAAAGGAAGATCATACAATGAATCCTTCTGTTAAAAAGAAACGAGTCATACACCAATACAATGAAGGCCAGTTTACCTGCAAAACTGATGAAATTGTAGAAGAATATCCTTTAACTGTGATGGTAAATGGAGAAGAATTTGTGACCCTTGTGTGTTCACCAGAGCACTTGAAAGAATTGGTTATCGGCTTTTTGGCTTCAGAAGGGGTCATTCGATTTGAAAAAGAGATTAAAAGGTTTACAATAGATGAAAGTATGGGTTTTGCCTATGTTGATTTAGTTCACTCAAGTGGATTTGATTCATCAGATTTTACAAAACGAGTGATTGGTTCATGCTGCGGGAAAGGAAGACACTTTTATTTCCTTCAAGATGTGAAGACGGCAAAAACAGCCATTGATCGAATCAGTATTTCTGCTGAAACCTGTATGCATCTCATGAAGTGTTTGCAAGAAGAAAGCCAATTATTTCAACATACTGGCGGAGTGCATAATGCTGGACTGTGTGACACAGAGAAGCTATTCATCACTAGAACTGATATAGGAAGACATAATGCTTTAGATAAAATTTATGGATACTGTTTACTTCAGCGAATTCCACTTAGAGATAAAATCCTTGTTTTTAGCGGCCGGATATCGTCAGAAGTTCTATTGAAGGCAGCAAAACTAGGAGTGTCTATCGTCATTTCAAAATCAGCACCTACTGAGCTGGCGCTTAAAATGGCAGAAGAATTAAATATTACGACAGTTGGATTCGTCAGAGGAAAATCCTTTAACATTTACACGCATCCTCATCGTATTACAGAATAGGAGGCAAAGTATGGTCAGTATTTTAGATAAAAGACATCGACCATTGCGCGATTTAAGAATATCAGTAACTGATCGCTGTAACTTTAGATGTACGTACTGTATGCCTGCCGAAATTTTTGGACCGGATTATCCTTTCTTGAAAAAAGAAGAACTGCTTAGTTTCGAAGAAATTGAACGACTTGCTACCCTTTTTGTAAAGAACTTAGGTGTGGTAAAAATACGCATCACGGGCGGAGAACCGTTAATGCGGAAGGATCTGCCTGTCTTAATAGAAAAGCTCGCAAACATTCCAGGGATTGAAGACATTGCGATGACAACCAACGGAACACTTTTACCTTTATATGCTGATCAGTTGAAGAGAGCTGGTCTCAATAGAGTCACCATTAGTTTAGATTCATTAAATCCCGAC
Organism: Bacillus sp. FSL R5-0512; assembly: GCF_038593295.1. NCBI lineage: Bacteria > Bacillati > Bacillota > Bacilli > Caryophanales > Bacillaceae > Bacillus > Bacillus sp. FSL R5-0512. The sequence continues at coordinate 3,269,559 of NZ_CP151982.1, read as the reverse complement.
CGTTTTAAGCAAATGAACGGTAGGCATATTTCTATCCAAAAAGTGTTTGATGGTATTGAGGCTGCAGAAAAGGCTGGACTTGCTATCAAGATTAATATGGTTGTTCAAAAAGGTGTGAATGATCAGGATGTCTTACCAATGGCAGCTTACTTCAAAAAAGAAGGACACGTTCTCAGATTTATTGAATTTATGGATGTCGGTAATACGAATAAATGGAATCTAGAACATGTCATGACAAAGAAAGAAATAATTGAATTAATTGATTCAACATATCCTATCAAACCAGAACCTCCTCAATATACAGGTGAAGTAGCCAAACGATTTTTTTACAAAGATGGTTCAGGAGAGATAGGTATTATTTCTTCCGTTTCAGATGCTTTTTGTGGAACATGTAACAGAGCAAGGCTGTCTGCAAGGGGGGAATTGTTTACATGTCTGTTTGCTTCATCGGGTTTTGATCTGAAACAGATGATTCGTACGACAAAAGATAATGAAGAATTAACGAACAGGTTAAAGGAATTATGGTCGAATAGACATGACCAATATTCAGCCGAGAGAGAGCAGAAAAAAGATCAGAAAAAGGTTGAGATGTCATACATCGGTGGTTAATGACAACAAAGTATCATGATCATGTATTTTTGAAAAGAAGAAAAAATGTCATAATCGTTGCTGAAAATCCTTTTTTGAAAACAGGCCATTTTATCTTATGAACTCAGTCATTATAAAAACCAGCAGAATCTCTGCTGGTTTTTAAATTGCTATTTTGCACTTCAAAAAGATTGAGATAAGATTGGAAAATAGATTTTCTCTCATTGTGTGCGGCTTTACTTTTACGAGTGCTGTGATAAGATCAAATCATTCTTTACCAGCTCGACTTTTTCACTCCAGGGATATGACCCTTATAGGCAAGCTCACGAAAAGCAATCCTAGACATTTTGAATTTTCGTAAATAACCTCTGGGACGGCCCGTTAATTCACAGCGGTTTTCTAAGCGGGTAGGGGAAGAGTCTCTAGGTAATTTTCGTAAAGCTTCATAGTCACCTTTTTCTTTTAACTCTTTTCTTAATTCTGCATATTTCAATACAAGCTGCTGTCGTTTTTTTTCTTTAGCAATCTTAGATTTCTTTGCCAATTAAAACCCTCCTGGCCTAATTTTGTATTTTCCATTGAAAGGGGTCCTCAAATGTAGTCCAATCTTGATCAAATTCCTCAGGTGTAAGCAAGCATTGATCAAGAGTACGAATGATTTCTGCTTTAGGTAAATCTACACCAATAAACACAAGTTTTGTATGGCGATCACCAAACTCTGCGTCCCACTCATCTAGAAGCTCTGGTTCCTGATTTAATATCCGTGCTTTTTCTTGTTCAGGCAAAGCAGCAATCCAGTATGCAATTGGTTCAATCGCAACAGATTTCCCAGCTTGTGAAATTAAAATGGTTAAATCATGATGTGTGGCAAGCCAAGTAAAACCTTTCGCACGAACGATCTGCTCAGGCATTTGATCTAACCAAGCATTCAGTCTGCCAGTATGAAAAGGGAGTCTTCTTTCGTAAACAAAAGATGAAATTTGGTATTCCTCTGTTTCCGGTGTATGCTGAACATGTCCTGCGTTGATTTCTTTGATCCACCCAGCAGAAGCACTTGATTTTTCAAAGTCGAATAAACCAGTATTCAAAATGTCATCTGGCTGTACTATACCTTTTGAGGTTCTGATGATAGATGCTTCTGGTTGTAGTTTGTTCAGCACATGCTCAAGTCGATCTAATTCAGAGGGAGATACTAGATCACATTTATTGATAATAAGCACGTCACAAAATTCAATTTGATCAATGAGTAAATCGGAAATTTCTCGCACGTCGTCATCGGAAACCGCTTCTTTACGATCTAATAAACTCTCTCCTGACTGGAAATCAGTCCAGAAACGATTTGCATCTACTACTGTGACCATCGTATCTAGACGGCAAAAGCGGGTCAAATCTATACCCATTTCTTCATCAATATAAGAAAACGTTTGAGCGACGGGAATTGGTTCACTAATTCCGGTTGATTCAATGACAATATAATCAATATTACCCGCCTTACAAAGGCGTTCTACTTCGATTAACAAGTCTTCTCTCAAAGTGCAGCAAATACAGCCGTTAGATAATTCAACGAGTTTCTCATCTGATCGAGAAAGCTCGCCGCCTTGTTTGACTAGTTCTGCATCAATATTAATTTCGCTCATGTCATTGACGATTACAGCCACTTTTAATCCTTTGCGATTTTGAAGAACATGATTTAATATCGTTGTTTTTCCTGCTCCTAAAAAGCCGCTTAATACTGTAACAGGTACACGTTTATTCATTTGTTTTTGTCCTTTTGAAAACGATCATTTTGTTTTCCGCCTCACTTAAAAAGTAATAATTACGATTTATAATATAAAAAATTTATTTTGTTTCTCTATGAAGGGTATATTTCTTTAATCGAGGAGAATATTTTTTTAACTCCAATCGGTCAGGATTCGTTCTTTTATTTTTTGTTGTGATGTAGTTTCTGTCACCTGTTTCAGTACAGGCCAACGTAATATTCACGCGCATAAGTAATAGGATCCTCCTTTAATTCGTAATAGTTACGATTTGTATTTTAAAATGATCAAGACTGAATGTCAAGCAGAGAAGAATGATTCAAGTCAAATGATAAAAACAAAAGGGGTATCGAATGACTATTGATACCCCTCTCCATTAATAAAAGTCACCGAGTTCTTGTTCGTAATCACCTTCATACTGCTGGACATCATAAGGAATTTCTTGAAGGAAGGCTAACCCGCCTAGTATAAGTATCAAAACGATAGCAATGAATGAAAGAATAACTGCGGCAATACTTGAAATGGCAAACAGTGTTTGCATTTTCATCATCTTAGCGTACTGTTCTAATAATTCTTCGTAAGAAGCATCTGGAGCCTGAATCAAGTGTTCAGCTGCTTTTACAGATTTTTGTACATGGATCCCCATCATAATGAGGAAGACGCCAAGGGCTGCAGGAAGAACAAGCCAAAAACCAATAAGAATAGCCAGACCGCCTGAAATATAGAGAAAGATACTACCAACCTTTCCCCACTTTACGATTGAATGAAGAGATTGAATGATTTTCTCAGTTTGTTGCAATGGTGTTCACTCCTTTATGTATTCATTCTTTATCATACTTGAGTAAGTAGTGCTTTAGGAAGAGTGAATGTTGATTGATTCAATGGTTTCTCTCTTCACTTCACTTCACTTCACTTTTTTTACAGCTGTTACATGCGTCATAAAAAAAGCGTCTCTTTTTCAGGGAGACGCTCGTTTTATAATTCTTTTCCTAGGATATCTAAATCGTATCTGCTGCCGTCCATTTCTGCGATGCGTGGCAGGTGGCCCCATGTCTCAAAGCCGTGCTTTTTAAATAGTCGAATGCTGGCTTCGTTGTGCCCGAAAATAAAGGCAAGTAACGTTCGAATGCCTAATGAGGGTGCTAAATCAATGGCTTCTTGCAAGAAAAGTGATCCTAAGCCTTTTCCTCGATAGTCTTGGTTTAAATAGATACTCATTTCAACGGTCCCGTTGTATGCAGGCCTTCCGTAAAACGTTTCAAAGCTCAGCCAGCCGTAGATATTTCCATCCTCATCTGTTTTCACATAGAGAGGTCTTTTCTCGGAATGATTCAAAAACCATTGCCGGCGGTCCTCGACAGAAACTGGTTCTGTATCAGCGGTCACTTCTCTTGAAGCAATGGTTGAATTGTATATATCAACGATGGCTTTGAGGTCATCTTCTGTTGCTATGCGGTTGAAAGTTTTCACAATTAAGTCCCCCATCTTTTTTTTCATTTATCATACATATTATTGATGCGATTGCGCAAAATAAAAAGAAAAATGATTTCGTGTGTATATATTTTTTGAAAAGTGTTCAGAATGTTGCTGAGGTGATGAAAAATGAGAGAGGAAGAAAAGAAACGTACTTCCAAAATCACAAAAGTTCAGCAATTTTTCCGTAAGCGCTGGGTATTCCCTGCTATTTACTTGGTCAGCGCAGCGGTCGTGTTAACAGCCGTTCTTTGGTATCAAGCTGTATCAAAAGATGTAAAAGACCAACTATCTGATGGAAATCAAACAGGGCAAGAACAGCGCGATGATGCCGTTGAAGTTGGAAAGCCAATTGAAAATGTCGCAATGCCGGTCCAGAATTCTGATAATGTTTCTGTCGTGAAAAAGTTCTATGAAGCAGATGCTGACCAAAAAGAAAAAGAAGCAGCACTTGTAAACTATAATAACACCTATACCTTGAGCAAAGGTATTGATCTTGCAGATAAAGATGGCAAAGTGTTTGACGTCACAGCTGCTCTTAGTGGAACAGTGGTTCAAGCGAAAAAAGATCCAGTCCTCGGTCACGTTGTTGAAATTGAACATGAAGATGGATTATCGACTGTTTATCAATCGTTGTCACAAGTGAGTGTCAAAGAAGGCGATGAAGTCAAGCAGAATGATGTCATTGGTGCTTCTGGTAAAAATCTATATGGTGCTGAAAGCGGCAACCATGTACATTTTGAAATTCGTATGGAAGGTTTAGCGCTTAATCCGCTTAGCTTCATTGACAAGCCTGTTTCTACAATTGAAAAAGCAGCGCAAGAAGTGACGGAACAAGCAAAAGAACCTGCTCAGCCAAAGACTGAGGAAAAAACGAAGGAACCTGCTGCTGAAGATAAAGCCAAAGAGCCAGCTGGAGAAAAATCTGAAGAAAAGTCTGATGAGAAGGGGAAATCCTCTGATCAAGAAAAGTCTTCTGATTCCTCTAAAGACAGCAGTCAGTCAGAAGAAACAAAACAATCTTAATGTTTTACAAGGTCCTCTGTGTATATAAATATGCAGAGGTTTTTTCTGCTTAAAAAGATCCTCCGCCACTCGGCGGAGGATACACTATAGGGCGGCAGGTCCTTCTTCACCTGTCCGAATGTTGATTGTATTCGCTATTTCATATATAAAAATTTTCCCATCCCCCGGTTCGCCTGTCCGAAGTACCTTTTGAGCTGTTTCAACGACCTGTTCGACAGGTACTTTGCTTAGGACGATTTCGATCTTTAACCGTTCGTACACGTTGCTTTCTTTTTTGACGCCGCGGTATAGCTCTGTATGTCCCTTTTGTAAGCCGCAGCCGTGTACATTTGAAAAGGTAATCGAGGTGACACCAATCTTTCCAAGCTCCACCTTTAATGTTTCAAAATTAGCTGGACGTGTGACAATCTCCACTTTATACATTTTGCTCATAGAGACACCCCTTTTTCTTTAATCTTGATAAGCTTTTTCACCGTGCATGGTTAAATCAAGACCCACTGATTCTTCTTCTTCGGTTGCACGAATTTTGAAGAAGACATTGACCACTTTGATGATCACGTATGTCACAACGGCAACAAAAGCGTACGTGGCAACAATTGCGACCACTTGCTTCCAAAGTAAGCTGGGATCTCCGTAAAATAAGCCATTGGCTCCGCCGTCATTGACAGAAGTTGTGGCGAAAAGTCCTGTTGCAATTCCTCCCCAAGTACCGCCAATTCCGTGAAGGCCGAATGCGTCCAGTGCGTCATCATAGCCAAATTTGGCTTTGAGTGAAAAGACTCCCCAGAAACAGACGATCCCGCCAATGATTCCTATTATAATAGAAGCAAACGGTGTAACAAAGCCTGCGGCAGGTGTAATGGCGACAAGACCTGCGATGGCTCCAGAGATCGCGCCGAGCATGGTCGGTTTTTTGTTGATCATCCACTCTACTAACAGCCAGCCGATGATTCCTGCAGCAGCAGCTGTATTGGTGTTAATAAAGGCATACATGGCCACGCTGTCTAATGTAAGAGCGCTACCCACGTTAAAACCAAACCAGCCAAACCAGATGACAGCTCCACCAAGAAGGGTGTAGATCAAGTTATGCGGAGAAGAGCTTGCTGCTTCTTTACGCTTCCCGAGCACAATTGCCACGACAAGACCTGCAACACCGGATGAGATGTGAACCACGTTTCCGCCTGCGAAGTCAAGCGCACCCATCTCGCCAATCCAACCGCCACCCCATACCCAGTGTGCGACTGGAGCGTATACAAATGTGACCCAAAGGAGTGTAAATACAACGACTGCTGAGTAGCGAATCCGTTCAGCAAAGGCCCCTGAGATGATGGCTGTTGTTAAGACGGCAAAGGTCATTTGAAACATCATGAACAATGAATGTGGAATGGTCTCACTATAGGAACCAGGCTCAAAGCCTACGCCTTTCAGGCCCACCCAGTCTAATCCTCCAATCCATGCATTGCCTGGTGTAAAAGCTAAGGAATAACCGAATACGATCCATACGATTGAAACGATTGCTAGTGACGTTAAGCTGTGCATGGTTGTGCTTAACACGTTTTTACTTCTCACGAGTCCTCCGTAGAATAAAGCTAAACCCGGTGTCATTAACCACACGAGTAGTGCGCAGAAGAACATAAATACTGTATCACCCATTTGCATGCTGCATTCCCCCGAATCATTCAGAATTATTGTTTTCTTAATTCTTCATTATAGAGAGAATAGTCATATATAACATATACATGGAAGTTTATCTGACATGGTTTTTGGTTAAGTTCAATATAAATGGATGAAAAGTTCGTAAAAAATGAGCAAAAACGTAAGTTAAGCACTAAAAATGAAGGGCGTTTGACCTATAAAATGGAACTGAGAAACAGTTTTGTACGTTCCTCCCTAGGAGAATCAAACAATTCCGAAGGGACGCCTTCTTCGACGATGCGGCCTTCGTGCATGTAGACGACACGATCGGCAACTTCTTTCGCAAAGCCCATTTCATGTGTGACAATGACCATGGTCATGCCTTCTTTTGCGAGGCTTTTCATCGTTTGCAGCACCTCGCCTACAAGTTCTGGGTCAAGGGCAGACGTAGGTTCGTCAAATAACATGACATCAGGCTTCATGGCGAGAGATCTGGCTATGGCTACACGCTGTTTTTGGCCGCCTGATAGTTTAGAAGGATATACGTTGGCTTTATCCGCAAGTCCGACTTTTTCTAGCAAGGTGCTGGCTTCAGCGATGGCTTGCGCTTTCTTTGTTTTTTTCACCATAACAGGCGCTTCGATGATATTTTCAAGCACAGTTTTGTGCGGGAAAAGATTAAAATGCTGAAACACCATTCCTATTTTTTGTCTCATTTCGTTTAATTGATCTCGCTTTGGATGAACAGGGCTGCCCTCAATGATAATATCTCCATCATTTTTTATTTCTAAAAAGTTCATACAGCGGAGCAAGGTGCTTTTTCCAGAACCGCTTGCACCAATTAAGACGACCACATCATTTTCATAAACAGTGAGATCGATATCTTTTAAAACATGAAGCTCTCCAAAGTATTTATTGAGTTTTTCAACACGTATGATTTCCTTTGATTCTGTCATGCTTCTCCTCCTATTGGTCACTGGCTGATAGTTTCTTCTCAAAGGTTTGGACAGCGAATGTTAACAGCAGGACAAGAACTAAGTAATAGACGGCTACAACAAGTAAATACGTCATATTGTCAAAGCTGTTGGAGCCTTGCGTGGTGGCGACGTTAAATAGTTCATTGACACTGATAAAGGCGGCGAGTGATGAGTCTTTTAAGCCGATAATGAACTGGTTGCCAAGAGGGGGAAGAGCACGCCGCATCGCTTGAGGGAGAATGATACGCCTCATTGTTAAAAAACGACCCATACCAAGAGATCGTCCTGCCTCTTTTTGCCCCTGATCGATGGATTGGATGGCGCCTCTGAATATTTCGGCTATATAGGCGCCGTTATGAAAGGCGAGCGCAATGGAAGCAGCCCAGAAGTCGGGTATATTCAATTCTGTGAGGCCGAAATATAGGATGAAAATCTGAACAATAAGTGGTGTTCCGCGTACAAGAAAGATATAAGCATTGGCGATATAACCGAAAACGGCTATGCGGGATATTTTCAATAAAGCAAAGAAAAGCCCGATGAACATACCGATGAAGATGCTGATCACCGTCAGCTGTAAGGTGATCAGCATTCCTTCTAAGAAAATACCTCTTGAATCAATGAGTGTCTGAAAAAAGTGTGATAGGGTAGGCAAAACAATCATCTCCATTTGAAGAAAGTGCGCCTATAAAAAGGGCGCACAATCGTGGTTTTAATCTTGTTTGACCGTGATGTCTTCATCAAAGTACTTTTCGCTAATTTGTTTTAATGTTCCGTCTTTTTTTAGTGCGTCAATCGCATCGTTGATCTCTTTTATGAGCTGTTCATTTTCTTTTGAAACAGCAATTGCCTGCTCACTTTGTCCGAGTCTTTCCTGCGCTGTGATTTTTAATTTTTTCTTCATCGCTTCTGCGCCTGTGGCGAAATCTGTCACGACTGCATCGTGTTTTCCGTTGGCCAGTGCTTCTAAGGCGACGACATCACTATCATAATATTTTGGTTCTTGCCCGCTATGTTCCTTGGCAATATCAGCGTAGGACGACCCTTTGGATACAGCAATTTCTTTGTCTTTTAAGTCATCCGCATGTTGAATGTCTGATCCGGGTCTTGTGAAAATTTGCGGACCAGAGTAGTAATATGGCTTAGAAAAAAGGACGTGTTTTTTTCGTTCCTCATTGATGGTATGACTTGCAACTGCCGCATCAAATTTACCTGCTTTCACGCCTTCGACGATGCCTGCGAATTTATATTTTTTCTGTATAGGTTCGAGACCTAGTTTGTCACTAATCGCAGTGCCTACGTCGATATCAAAGCCGGACATCTGATTTCCATCCATGTAACTAAACGGATGAAATTCACCTGATGCTGCAAAAATAAATTTTCCATCCTCCAAAATTGGCGACCCTTTCGCTGTAGAATTACGTTTATCTCCGTTCCCATTTGTTTCATTTGAACTGCACGAAGACAGAAGTAATACTGCAACCGAGAAAAGGGCTGGGACCCAAAACCGTCTTTTTTTAATAATAAGCTTCTCCTCCTTTTCAGCCGTTCTCCATATCAGGAGAAAGTAGGCTTTTCAATATGTGTAGCATCTTACCATTTGTTCCTCATATTCTCAATTTTATATGTGTTATTCCAACAATCGTCCTTTTTAGAATGTATGTCTTTCTTTTCTAAGAGAGAACTTGAATTGATTAGGGTAAAAAAGGGAAATGAATCTCATAATAACGAAAGGATTGCAAAAGGAGGTCAGTGTATGAACAAGTGGAGAGACAACCGAAAAGTTTTTTTAACCGCTATTGCCTTTGGAACGATGTTGAATCCACTGAATTCATCAATGATTTCTTTGGCCTTGCATCAAATTCAGCATGAATTCGGTTTGTCGTTTACGACCGTATCTTGGCTTATTTCTTCTTTTTATTTAGCCAGTGCAGTGACGCAGCCGGTGAGCGGCCGGATTGGGGATCATGTCATGAGCCGGAGAACCTTATTTTTATTCGGTCTGGTTCTTGTCGCAGTCTCAGCCATTTGCGCGCCGTTTGCCCCAACGTTTGCGGTGCTGATTGTGATCCGTTTGTTACAGGCGATGGGAAGCAGTGCCATTTATCCTTCTGGGGTCGGACTCATTCGGGATCATATTCAAGAAAGACAGGCTTCGGCGTTAGCGGTATTATCCATTTTTGCTTCAGCGATGACGGCGCTTGGGCCGACGCTTGGCGGATTTTTGATGACCATTGGCGGCTGGCCGGCTATCTTTTTAGTGAATCTGCCTTTTATTTTGATCAGTTTCTTTCTCGGCCTATTTTTGTTTCCGAAGGAGCAGAAGAAGAAAAAGCTCCGCATAGGCGAAACTGTGCGAACACTCGATTTGCCAGGGATGCTTCTTTTTACCGTCTGCATTGTTCTCCTGCTTTCATTTTTATTATCACTGGGTGATGGCATTCAATATGTTCAAGGTATTCTTTGTCTCCTGAGTGCAGGCGCTTTTATCTGGTGGGAGTATCAGGTGGATGAACCGTTTATTCAAATACGGATGTTCAGGGAGGAACAGCGGCTGTCACTTGTGTATGTGCAATTTATCATTTTAAATATCTTTTTCTATTGTCTCTTTTTTGGTTTGCCGAGTTATTTTCAGGATGAGTTAGGCTGGCGTGTGGAGATGACGGGTCTTTTTATGCTGTGTATGTCAGGGGTGAGTATTATTGTGTCACCGCTGACTGGAAAGTGGGTGGATCGCGGGGATGAACGCCATCCAGTTTTAGCGAGTGCTGTATTGATGCTGGCTGGAGCGTCTGCCATGACTTTCTTTTTTATTCCTGCGCCATTATGGGGGAAAGGATTGGTTCTAGCTCTGCTTGGGCTCAGTTATGGGATTGGGAATGTTGCGCTCCAAGCTGCGATGCTCAAGGCAAGTCCTCAGCACATGATTGGCACGTCCTCTGGACTTTTTCAAACATGCCGCTACCTTGGTTCTATTCTGTCGTCTGCTGTGCTTGGTATGCTGTTTGGGGATGAAATTGCTGGTGCTCACTTTGCGCAGTTAGGCTGGACATTGATCATCATTTCTCTTATTGGCATTGGTGTCAGTCTTTATTTTTCGAGTATGGTTAGAGGGGGAAAGCCAATAAAAAAAGCGGCGCGATAAGTGGAAGAAGAATCTTCATCACGTTATCGCAAGTCCGCTTAAGAGTTGGACAGGTCTGAGCCCTGATCCTTTGTCTTCCTTCTGAAAATTTTCCCTACAATTGTCTCGTAAAATGTCACGATACGATCAATAGGAGAGTCAAAGAACTTCCATAATTTATTCATGATAAAGACAACCACAATCGATACGACCAAGCTGCCTAAAACATCAAATGGATAATGATGGCCGACCCAGATGCGGGAGAATCCTGTAAGTAATCCAAAGACGAGCAAGATGTTGCCAAGCTTTTTATTACGGGATCGAATGGCAAGTGAAAGAGCCAATGCACCTGTTGTATGGTCACTTGGGAAGGAAGCATCTGCTGAGTGCGGGATGAGTGTGTCGACATTATGCGCCACAAACGGCCGCTCTTCATAATGAAACAATGTAATGGCAAAGTTGACGATAAGTGCTGCAATGCCTGTTACACCAGAAAAGAAGACATGCTTCTTAAATTTGTGATTCCCTAAAAACCAGCAAATCAATAAGACAAGGGCGTACACAAGAATGGCCTTTTTCGTAATAAAGATCATGGCCTGATCTAAAAACTCAGAATGGTGGGCCATCCCGTGTATGACTTTAAACAATTCGTAATTCAAAACATCACCTATACTTTCGTTTAATGCTAACTATTTTTCAACAAAGCCTGTATGCTCTATTTGGAATATCCTATATTTTAGCATGTTTCCGGTGAAGTTTAAAATAGTACCCTTTTATTCTGAAAGGGAGACCTTTTGTGCTTTTGCTTCCTGAGGTTTTCGTTCGCTCCAATAAAAAACGCCCATACTCAGTAAGACCACAATACCCGCAATGAGGTACACATTTGAAAAGTCTGTGAAGCTGACAAGGAGTCCAAAGACAAATGAGCCGGCAGCAATACCTGTATCATACAGGGTGAAGAAAGTAGCCGTCGCATATCCCGTACGATGAGCTGGAGAGTGCTGAATCGCAAGTGTTTGTAAACATGGCACGAGCGAACCGTAGCCAAGTCCAATCACAGCGCCTGATAGAAGAAGCATTGTAGCTGAATGTGTCGCTGTCAGCATCCATAAACCAATGGCAAAAAGGGCAATCGAAGGATAGATCACAACGTGAGCTCCAACCCGGTCAAAAAGTCTGCCTGTAAATGGACGTGATCCAAGCATTGCAGCCGCAAATACAATAAAGAAATAACTGCTTGCACCCATCAAATGAAGTGAATTGGCATAAACTGAAATAAATGAAATAATCGGCGAATAACAGAAGGAAATAATAATGCCGACGGCCGCTGTTTTTAATGCGCCTTTTTCAAACAGGTGAGAAAACGTGAATCGGAAGACAATGCTTCCACCGTTTTCAGGCTCTGGCTGTCTAATCAGCATCGTAAAAGCGGCTCCGATGGTCACGATAATGGAAAAGAGAAGAAATAATGAATGAAATCCTATTTTTCCTACTTGATTCAGTGCGATAAACGGACCGATGACAACAGCGAGGTTCATAGACATCACAAAGTATCCGAGCCCTTCCCCGCGTTTATGTTTCGGGATCATATCAGCCGCAATGGCACTGGCAACTGTCGTCAAAATACTAAAAAAGATCCCTTGTACGAAACGCAGCATAAGAAGCGTTTGGAATTGATCAATCGGGATGTATAAATAAGTGAGTAAGGCAAAGGCCGTAGAAGAGAAAATCGCCATCCGTTTTTTGCCGAATTTCTCGATAATGGCGCCAGAAAACGGTCTTGTCACAATAGCAGATAATAAGAAGACCGTCACAAGGAGACCGCCCTGTGATTCTGTTCCATTTAGTTCATCCATTGTGTAAATGGGCAGTAATGTCAAAAGGGCATAAAAAGAGGTGAACGTAAATAAATTCACCAGGACAATCATGATAAAGTCTTTTGTCCATATGCGTTCGTTCATGATGTATGTCACTTCCTATTCAGTTGATAATTTGTGTAAAAGTGTATGGAGGAGTTGTTTTTCTTCGTAGGTAAAATCTGAAAGACATTCTTCTTCAAATTGTTCCATCGTGCGTTTGATTTCTTCAAATCGGGCTTTTGCATCATCTGTCATCACGATCAGATTCTCACGTTTGTCTTTTCCTTGTACACGTTTCACCCAGCCGTTTGCTTCTAAACGGGTGACGGTTCTGGTGATGGTCGGTGCTTCGACGTTCAAATATGTCCAGATGTCTTTTTGGGTTTTCGGGCCGAATGTATCCAAACAAAAAAGCACAGTCCACTGGGACATGTACAAGTCATAAGCAGCAAGCGCTTCGTTCGCCTTTTTAGACAGCAGCCGTGCGCCTTGATGTATTTGATGTAAACACTCTCTATTTAACGTATCCATATGCTCACCTTTTTTAAATATTTAGCTAGGTAAATAAATTCACCTTTTCTATTTTACGTGCTGAACTCTTTCTTGTAAAGTGAAAATTTTCGCGCCCCGAAATGATTTTTTGTTTTGCCTTTTCTGATAAATCCCTTGTCCCATCTTCATTTTTAGCATATTCCCTATTCAATGCTAATACACTGTTACAAACCTGACAAAGAGAGTGTTTGAGGTGAGGGATCGTGTTTGGCATTTACTACCTAATGGATGAGAAATTACGACGAACAAGCGCCGCTGAAAATGGATAATCTTCATACGGATCTCATTTCACACTTCTCACATCCATTTTAGGGAGGTCGAGTGGTGTGCACGATTACATCAAAGAGCGAACAATCAAGATAGGAAAGTATATCGTGGAGACAAAGAAAACCGTTCGTGTTATTGCGAAAGAATTTGGAGTCTCTAAAAGTACTGTACACAAGGATCTAACAGAAAGACTGCCAGAAATTAATCCAGATCTGGCTAATGAAGTAAAGGAGATACTGGATTATCATAAATCAATCCGCCACTTGCGAGGAGGAGAAGCCACCAAGTTAAAGTATAAAAAAGAAGAAATTTTAGAAGGCGAACCTGTGAAACAGTAAGCTTAGTTCTTTGTTCATAAACATGATATATATATCTTCCTCATATCGGTAGTTTCTAACCACAAATTTTGTAAAGACTTTTGTAAAGAAATATCTTTTTTTCTGCAAATTATGATAGAATATATAATTAGGGCAGAATGTGGTATTTGCTATGGAAACAGATTTTCAAGGAGGATATATATAGATGTTTGCTAGGGATATTGGAATTGATCTTGGTACTGCCAATGTACTGATTCATGTCAAAGGAAAAGGAATTGTGTTAAATGAACCATCTGTGGTAGCTCTTGACAAAAACAGCGGAAAAGTTTTGGCTGTTGGAGAAGAGGCTAGACGTATGGTTGGACGTACGCCTGGGAATATTGTTGCGATTCGTCCATTAAAAGACGGCGTAATCGCTGATTTTGAAGTAACTGAAGCGATGCTCAAGCATTTTATTAACAAATTAAATGTGAAAGGGCTGTTCTCTAAGCCGCGTATGCTCATCTGCTGCCCGACAAATATTACATCTGTTGAGCAGAAGGCGATCAAAGAAGCTGCTGAAAAAAGCGGCGGTAAGCATGTATTTCTTGAAGAAGAGCCAAAAGTAGCAGCGATTGGTGCTGGTATGGATATTTTTCAGCCAAGTGGAAACATGGTCGTAGATATTGGAGGCGGAACGACAGATATCGCTGTCATCTCAATGGGTGACATTGTAACCGCCTCTTCTATTAAAATGGCTGGAGACAAATTTGATCTGGAAATTCTAAACTACATTAAAAAAGAGTACAAGTTGTTGATCGGTGAGCGCACGGCTGAGGATATTAAGATCCAAGTTGCAACGGTATTCCCAGACGCACGTCACGAAGAAATTTCGATTCGTGGACGAGACATGGTGACAGGATTACCAAGAACGATTACCGTCACAAGCAAAGAAGTAGAAGAAGCATTGCGTGAATCTGTATCTGCGATTGTTCAGGCTGCGAAACAAGTTCTTGAAAGAACACCGCCTGAATTATCAGCTGATATTATCGATCGCGGCGTCATCATTACAGGTGGCGGAGCTCTTCTAAACGGGCTTGATCAATTGCTTGCAGAAGAGCTGAAAGTACCAGTTTTCGTTGCTGAAAATCCAATGGACTGTGTAGCAGTTGGTACTGGCGTGATGCTTGATAATATGGACAAGCTGCCAAAACGTAAACTCAGCTAATGATTTCCCTCATTCTTTTTAGAAAGAATGGGGGATTTTTATTAAAGAACCCTGCTAATCAGCCGATATATTTCATAGAAGATTGTGTTTAGGTCATGTGAAAGAATTTGAATGAGGTGAGCACGTGTTAAAAGGACTATACACCGCAACATCTGCCATGATCGCTCAAGAGCGGCGGACAGAAATGCTTTCAAATAATATCGCAAATGCGAATACCCCAGGCTATAAAGCGGATGAAGGGGCAATGCGTGCATTTCCAGAAATGCTGCTGAGCCGAATGGAATCAGGACGTTTCCAAACATCCTCAGGCAAAGGCTTTAGCGTTCCACTGCAATCGCCGATTGGTGGAATCAATACTGGGACATATATGCAGGAATTAATCCCTCAATTTACACAGGGAACTTTAAAAACAACAGATCAAACAACAGATGTAGCACTAGTTGAAAATAATGTGCCGATCAATCCGGAGACCAATCAGAAATCAGCGCTATTTTATGCGGTCAACACACCAGAAGGCGTTCGTTATACGAAAAGCAGCTCCATTACATTGAACGCACAAAATCAATTGACGATTAATGGCCGTGCTCTTCTTTCCGTGACGGGTCAGCCGATTACGGTTCAGAGTGAGAATTTCAAAGTGAATGCAGATGGTACTGTGTCTGAAAATGGGCAAAATCTTGGTCAAATCGATGTACGTGTTGCGATGGATACAAGAAACCTAGCGCGTGAAGGAAATGATTTATACCGTACAGCTGATAACCAGCCCCTGCCAAGTGCAGTCAATAACGGTCAAATGTCCTATACGTTAAGCCAAGGCGTATCGGAGCTCTCGAACGTGGATGTGACGAAATCATATACAGATATGACAACGGCCTACCGAGCATTTGAAACAAATCAAAAAGTGGTTCAGGCGTATGATAAAAGCTTAGAAAAAGCAGTGAATGAAATTGGCAGAGTGTACTAATCAAGAAATGAAAAAGAAAGGAGGATTCTCATGCTTAGAACGATGATAAACGCAGCTGTATCGATGAATGAAGTGCAAAAGCAGCTTGACATCATCAGCAACAACATCGCGAACAGTGAAACAACAGGGTACCGCGCGAAAAACACCCGTTTCTCAGAGCTGATCAGACAGCAGTTTAATCAGGTAGATGAAAAAAATGAGCAGGTGGCAAACAGTCGTCTGACACCTGCTGGGTTAAGGCTTGGCACGGGGACAATGGTCAATGCGTCCATTAACTCGCTGCAAGGCTCTATTAAAGAAACAGGACGTGATCTTGATGTTGCCTTCGGAGCGCCGTCGCAGTATTTGCAGGTCAATGCCGGCGGTAATATCCGTTATACAAGAGATGGTTCACTTTACTTGCAGCCGGGCAATAATCGTAATCAAGTGCAGCTTGTCACGAGCGAAGGCTATCCGATTCTTGATGAAAACGGAAATGCGATCGTCTTAAATGCAAATTTCCGTGATATTTCAATCGATAAAAATGGACGGCTTACGGCGATTTCAAGAGACAATCAACCCAATCAGCAAGTGAATCTGGGCGTTGTACAAGTCAATAATTCGTCAGCACTTGTCTCTGAAGGAGATAATTTGTTCTCAGTCGATGGAACCTATCAAGGTGCATTAACAGCACTAAATGGAGCAAACCGAGAGGCGATTCAGCTTCAGCAAGGTGCACTGGAAACATCAAATGTGGACATGTCGAAAGAATTAACAGACCTCATGACAACACAGCGTTCCTATCAGATGAATTCAAGAACGATTACGATGGGCGATCAAATGCTGGGATTAATTAATACAATTCGATAATCAGCAGGCTGGTATCAGCCTCTCATGATAAAAAAGGCGGCTCGCTCAAAGTCGCCCTTTTTTTTATAAAAATCTGAGACATCAGCAAGAAGATCCTCAAGATCAATCCAGGCTTCTTTTCGTTCAAGACATGTGACGAGCGTGGCGATCTGCTCATCTGCCTTTGGCGTTTGGCTGTAGAGAAGAGATAAGATTTGAAACTTCATTCTTAATATATCAAACTGGGAAGCAACAGCTTCTTTCAGACCTTTTTGAATATACTTCATCCCTTCATCGGTTAAATTTTCTTTAAAACAGGAACGCACAGTTTCGTATAGGCACGATACATAGGAGTGTGCTGACTTTCGGTATGCTGGAAGACGAAGCGCTTTTTTGAAGTATTCCAGCGCTTCCTTATGACGGTTTTGTCTTGACTGAATAAAGCCAGCATCATAATAAACGATACCGAGCAGCTCTTGATCATCAATCTTTTTCACGTAATCAATAATTTCAATGAAAATATCTTCCGCTTCCTTATATTTTTTTTGGTCGCTATAGTTGAGAGCGAGCACAATTTTACACCGATAGATGCTATGGATATCACCGTGCTTTGCAAAAATATCCATGGCTTTTTGAACATGACGAATCGATAACAACGAGTAACGGTTGTTATAATAAACACCGCTTGTACGGAAATGGAACTCTGCTTCCTCCAGCTCATCGTTAAGTAATGGCAGTCGTTCCTCAGCCTTTTCGAGATAATGAATCGCATCATTTTGATCACTTTTTAAAGATTCATATAATCCGAGAAAGAAATAAAAATAATATTGCAGTTCTTCGTTCATTTCATCTTTGTGGGGCAGCAGTTCATGTTTGAGTTTTTCTAAGTCCTCTGTCTGATTCATCCAGAGCTGGTGACGGAAAAGCATCAGCTGATAATGGAAATAGAGTTCTTGTTTTTTTGATAATTTCCGTTTATATTTTAGCAGTGTTTTTTTGATTTCTTCAGCCTTCGAAAAATGTCGATGCTTTAGCATTGTATACCAGGAATGGAGAAGTTTTTTTACGGATTTATCGCTCATAAAATTCATTTTTACCCTCTTATTCAATCAATGATGTAATATATATTACCATATTTGTGAAAAAACATTGAGTGTAGTGTGGATTATATTTGATGACAATTGGTAATGGTAGATTCTATTTTTTACCATATGCATAAGGCGAATATTGAAAAATGCCAGCATTCATAATATACTTCTATAGGAATCAAATGAAGATCAGCGATATAGAAAAGAAGGAGAGATCAAGATATGCTTGATGCTCAGCAAATTCAAGACATTATTCCACACCGTTATCCATTCTTATTGGTCGACCGTATTTTAGAGGTTGAGGGAGAAAAAAGAGCGGTTGGAATTAAAAATGTTACAGTGAATGAAGAATTTTTTAATGGCCATTTCCCTGGTTACCCAGTCATGCCGGGTGTGCTTATAGTAGAAGCACTCGCACAGGTTTTTGGTGTGATTATGTTAGGCAAGGAAGAAAACAAAGGAAAAATCGGTTTGTTTGCAGGAATTGACGGATGCCGCTTCAAAAGACAGGTCAAGCCTGGAGACCAGCTTCGTTTAGAGGTTGAAGTGACGCGCCTCCGCGGGCCGGTTGCAAAAGGAAAAGCAGTAGCGACGGTAGATGGCGAGGTTGCATGTGAAGCAGAACTGACATTTTCTATTGGTCCTAAAGTATCATGATTTTTCTGGCGGTTCATCAAGCATGAATCGCTTTTTTATTTAGAAACGTTCAGTTAGAACGGATAAGGACTTGCAATTTTGACAAAAAAACGTCATATTAGACAAAAAAAGATGAAGGTGATAAAGGATGCTGAAAGAATTTAGAGAGTTTGCAGTCAAGGGCAATGTCATTGACTTGGCAGTAGGTGTCATCATTGGGGGAGCATTTGGCAAAATTGTCACTTCTCTTGTGAATGATTTAATCATGCCGCTTGTCGGTATTATTATTGGAGGGCATGATTTTAGCGGTTTATCCATTAAAATCGGAGCCGTTCAAATTTTATATGGGAACTTTATTCAAACAGTGGTTGATTTCTTAATTATCTCGTTTTCCATTTTTATCTTTATTCGTTATTTGAATAAGTTAAAACGGAAAAAGGTTGAGGAAGAAGAGGTTGTGGAAACGCCGGATCAAACGGAAGTTTTGCTAACTGAAATTAGAGATCTATTGAAAAATCAAAGCCAGTCTAAAGATGTGCAATAGAAAAAGAGCGGCTGATCCCGCTCTTTTTTATGTGTTTTGTTTAAAAGCATCCAGTAGTTTTTCTCCTGACAGCCCCTCTTTGACGAGGTCTTTTAATACTTCTTCAGTTTCTGTTCTGTAACGATTTGTAATCATTTTACCATCGAGTAACACAGAAATGTTTTCTTCTAAGGCAACGATGTTTTTGACTTGGACAGATAGATGAACAGGGCGGTTGTTTTCTTTAGTGATCGTTACAAGAATCTTCACTTCTGTGTGCTGCTGAAAGAGTACCTCAAACACCTGTCTATGTTTCTTTGGAATGAGTGCCTCGATCATCCAGTGATTTTCACCGTCTTCTTTATTAATGATTAAACCGTCACGAAGGGGAATGCTGGACATTTTATCTTGCTGTGGATCAAGTTCAATTTTTAAATCAATCAGCCTAAAGGTTTTCATATTTATCACCTCACAAGCGTTCATTATTCGTAAGTATTATTATAGCATACAACATCTGTATAAATGAAACCGCTGCCTGCTTAGAACTAGCTGCACATGAGTGAAAGGAGATGTTTTATGGAGTCCTATCAATTGAGAAACATTCATATTGGCGACGACAAGGCAAAGAGTGATATACGTGTTTATTCGTGGGGAGATATTCTTTCATTTTGTGATGTGTATATGGAAGAAGGAGAGTCACTCACGTTTCAATATGTCACGGAGGATCAAATGGACTGTTTTGAGTTTCAGCTGTCGGTTCATGATGGCCGGCTTTGTTTTTATTGGTTTGCGTGGGATGGATCTGATTATATTCACATGCCTTCTAGTAATTGGATTCATTCAGATATTTTTTATCAATTTATGAAAAATAAGTATTTTATCAAACAAAACAAGATGATGTTTTATACGCAAGCGGTAAAAAACAGAAATTAATGAGGATATAGAGAATTTGAAGGCCTATTTTGCTATTTTCCTGTTTTGTCACATACGGCCTTTCTCCGTAGACTAGGGGTAGCTGAAAGGAAAGGAGGCAAGTCCCGAATCAAAAGGTAATGTCTATCATCTGACAGCCCCCCTCTAGCTAAAGCTGATAGATGCTGCCTTGTTCATATGAACACTGCGTAATATAGAACCAATGCTTCTTTGTATAGGTCATGTGTCCCCTTGTGAATCCCCTTTGTGTGTATCCGGTCATATTTGCGTGGCCGGATACCCTTTTATTCACTGTTTAACCGATCAGCTCTTGCAAATAGTGGATACTCATTTCATAATGATGATGGATTTTGTTAACGGTATGTCGGTTGAAAATAAAGACAAAAAGGAGAGAACGATGACAAACATTCAATTAATCGCAACGGATTTAGATGGAACTTTATTGAACAGTGAACACAAAGTGAGTCAGGAAAACGAGCAGGCATTAAAGGAAGCAGCTGCGAATGGAATTGAGGTTGTCGTGTCAACAGGGAGAGCGTATTTTGATGTGAGGTCTATTTTTGACCAGCTTGGTATGAATACATGGGTGATTAGTGCCAATGGAGCTGTGATTCATGATCCAACTGGACAAGTGTACCATTCAGCTGCTTTACAAGAAGAAAAGGCTAAACATATATTGTCATGGCTTGAAGAACGTGATTATTATTATGAAGTCTTTACAAACGAAGCCATTTTCACACCAAATCGCGGAAGAGAGCTTCTTGCGATTGAAATGGACCGTTTAAAAAGTGCAAATCCAGAAACGGATCAAAATGTCTTAAAACAAGCGGCAGAAGTTCAATACAGCCAGTCGGGTTTTTCTTATATTGATACATATAAAGAATTGTTTCGTGAGGATCGAAAACTTTCATTTTACAATATCTTAGGTTTTTCTTTCTTTCAGGACAGATTGAAAGCTGGATGGGAGATGTTTGGTGATGATTCAGATGTAACATTGGTCAGTTCGGCTGATCATAACTTTGAAATTGGTTCAAAGGACGCGTCTAAAGGGCAGGCATTAACAAGGCTGGCAGAAAGACTAGGTATTCCTTTAAGTAGGGCAGCGGCTGTAGGAGACAGTTTAAATGATGAATCAATGCTTCGAGCTGCTGGTGTTGGGGTTGCAATGGGGAATGCGAGACAGGATATAAAAGAAATCGCTGATCACGTGACGTTATCAAATGATGAACATGGTGTCGCGCATATGATCCGTCACCTTTTGAAATAGATGAATCAGATGTCGTGGTATAAATCACATAGGATGAAGCGCATTCTACAAAAGAGGAATTCAGAACCACTTCTATTTACACATGATGTGGAACATCATATAATTTAATTATGAATATAACCCGCTTGTAAGGAAAATAAGGAGAGTAAACGAATGGCGCTGGAATCTTATAAGTCCGAAAATCTGCATTTAATCAAGGAAGCCTTGGACTATACTCAGGTTGGCCTGACGGTGACGGACCCGTCTTTACCTGATAATCCTTTAATATATGTGAACAAGGGCTTTTTAGATATGACAGGCTATCAAGAAACCGAAGTATTGGGGAGGAATTGTCGTTTCCTTCAGGGAGATGAAACTGAGCAAATCGCTCTCAAACAAATTAGAACAGCCATTGAGAACAAAGAGGCTGTCACGGTTCAGCTGAAAAATTATAAAAAATCTGGACAAATGTTTTGGAACGAGTTAAGTGTCGCTCCTCTTTGGATTGACGAAAAGGAAGGAAAACGTCTTTATTTCGTTGGTCTGCAAAAGGATGTCACGAAAGAGAAGGAACAGCAGGAGCTTCTTGAGCAATCAATTGATGAAGTGCTGAATATTTCGGTCCCAATCGTTCCTGTGAAAGATGGTATCTCTGTGTTACCGATCATTGGTACGTTAACAGCGCCTAGATTTGATAAGATCATTTCAACGGTCTCCACCTATATCTCTCAATCCAAGGATGATTATTTTATTGTCGATCTGTCCGGATTATTAGCAGTGGATTCATTTGTGGCAGATGCGATCTTTAAGCTGAATGATTTGATTTTAATGACGGGTACTGAACTCATTGTGACAGGAATTAAACCGAATCTTGCAATGAAGATGGGAGAAATGAGAGAGGACTTCCGTGAATTAAATACGTATATGAATGTGAAATCTGCATTGAAAAAACTGAACATTTAGCATACGTTTATATGAAATAAAAAAGAGGACTTTTCATTAGGCTTGAGAAAAGTCCTCTTTTTTGCTGTGATTAAGATGATTGAGCGGCGGCACTTAAGGTAAATAAGTCTTCTAGTTCGTTTGTCGATAGCTCTGTAATCCAGCTCTCGCTTTGGATAATTTGATCATTTAATGTTTGTTTTGTTTCGAGCATTTGATCGATTTTTTCCTCGATTGTGCCCGTTGTGATCATCTTATGGACGTGAACAAATCGTTTTTGTCCAATCCGATAAGCTCGGTCTGTCGCTTGGTTTTCCACAGCAGGATTCCACCATCTATCGTAGTGAATGACATGGTTTGCGGCGGTTAGGTTGAGTCCTGTTCCTCCTGCCTTTAAAGAGAGAATTAAGATATTGAATTCTTTCTTCTGAAAGCGGTCCACCATTTTGTCCCGCTCCTGTTTTGAGAGACTGCCATTTAAAAATTGGACTGGTTCTCCAAACATCTTTTCTGCCAGCTGCTTGATCATGTTGCCCATTTCAATATACTGCGTAAAGATGAGGCAGCTTTCTCTTTGCTCATGTATTGTTTTTAACAGCTCTGCGAGTTTATCCATTTTTAACGAACGTTTCAGCAGTTTCACATCTGTTCCCCGCTCTTTTAAATAGAGCGCAGGGTGATCACAAATCTGTTTGAGTCTGCCAAGCATACTTAAAATAATGGCTTTTCGCTGCATCCCTGTTAATGATGCCATATGTTCAAATGTATCCTTCACGAGCTGTTCATATAAAGACGCCTGCTCAGCGGAGAGCGGAATGAATTCTTTTTCTTCGAGTTTCTCAGGCAAGTTTAGGGCAACCTCTTCATCTTGTTTTGTTCGTCTTAATAAAAATGGTTTGATCAGCTGCTGCAGCTGTTCAATTCTTTTTTCTTCACGGTCTTTTTCAATCGGAAGGACGAACTTTTTATGGAAGCTGGTCAGGCTGCCGAGATATCCTTTGTTGACGAAGTCGAATATGGACCAAAGCTCTGTCAAACGGTTTTCCATTGGTGTCCCGCTGAGGGCTATGTGATGCTGTCCTTTGAGCTGTCTAATCGCTCTCGATTGTTTCGTATGGGCGTTCTTGATGTTTTGGGCTTCGTCTAAGCAAATGGTATTCCACTTTGCTGCCGTTAATTCATCACGATCAGAATGTGAGAGTCCATAGGACGTCAGAACAATATCTGTTGACTCGTATGCTTTTGTGAAGTCCTCTCCCTGTGGACGCGATGGGCCATAATGCAGGGCAACATTCAAATGTGGTGCGAATGTTTCGAGCTCTCGCTGCCAGTTTCCTAAAACAGAGGTCGGCGCAATGATGAGAGATGGAGCGGCATTTTGCTCCTGCTCCTTCAAATACGTGAAATACGCGATCATTTGAATCGTTTTTCCAAGTCCCATATCATCTGCTAAACAAGCCCCAAATCCATGAGATCTTAAAAATAAAAGCCAATTCACGCCATGCTGCTGATACGGACGCAGTGTGCCTTTGAAGGACTCACTCATTTCGTAAGAAGGCAGCTCGTGCGAATCATTTAATTGGTGGACAAGCCCTCTTAATTGCGATGAAAGTTCAAATTGAATATGGGCAAATGCTGAACTGTCTAGAAGCTCTGGAATCGATTCAGAGGAAGCTTCTTGATCTGCCAGTTCGCGTGACAAAATATCAGACATGTGAAGTCCTTCATTTTCGGCACGCTCCATCCACTTTTTCATTTGCTGTATGAAGGTCGGGTCTATTTTGATCCATTGTCCTCGAATGTTGACAAGGCGGCGTTTACTTTGGACAAGCTCGTTGAACTCATCTTCTGTCAGTTCAATGCCGTTTGTAGCAAAGCGCCAATTAAAGTCCATTAATGCGTCCATTCCGACATGTGATTCGCCTCGAGGGGTAGAAGAAATCCTTGCTTTTAACATCATCGTGCTGTCTTTGACAATTTGCCACCATGATGGGAGCAGAATCTCAATGCCCATATTGACAAGTGTTTCACTTGCTTCAGATAGGAAGAGCCATGCTTCTTCTTCTGACATAAGTGTGGTGCCAGATGTAAAAGAAAGCCAAGGGACGATTTGACTGAATCGTTCCAGCTCTCTTGAAATTTTATCTTGATATGGATGCCAAGACCTTTTCAATTTACGAATGCCTTCAAAAAAGTGAAGGTCGCTGTTTTTCTTGTCCCGCAAAAACAATTCGATTTTCCAATCATCTCCGTCAAAATCCGGTTCATTTAAGCGCAAGCCGACAGTGAACGGCGTCTCGTCATCAATCCAGCCAATTGTCTCCAGGAAATCCTGCTCATCTAGAAAATGTCCTTGGAAGGATGAGAGCGCAGGCGATTGTGCGGTCATGCGGTTCCATTTGTGCTGCAAGGCATCATCATATTGAATGTAATCCTGTACAGCAAGGGAGAACCAATCAGCCGTATAGCCATCTAATAGGCCTTCTTTATCTTTAAACCGAAGTTCGCCTTTTGTCCAAGCCTCATAATCGGGAACGAAATCTTCGTCCTCGATGAATTCGTAAATGGTGGAGGCTGTCTTCATCAGTGGTTCCGTTTCATCCGTTAATGTCACATGACTAAACGTATTAAATGAATTTTTTCCCAGCAACTCAACGGTCATCCAAGGGCTTAATAGAAAGGCAGGTGTGCCAATAAAGCTGACATCTTCTAAGAATGTTCCGTAGAAAGAAGATTCGTGCCATTGGAAAAGCTGCCTCTTCATTTCATTAAGCGGAACAGGGTGTCCGTCCTCTGCTTGCGCTGAAATGGTGAAAGAGAAATCTTCAGTTTGTTCTGCATGAATGACAATTTGTTTATGGCGTGTCATCAATCAATTTTCCTTTCTTCATTTCCTCTTGGAACGCACGCAGCCGTTTTGTTGAATCTTGCAGCTGCTTTACATACCTTTCCCAGATCGCGGTTTTTTTCGTTTTATGATAAAGCGTGCGCAGTTTCTTCAGCATTTTCACAGACTCTCGATAAGCACTTCGATTCTTTTGATCGAGGAGCAGTGAGATTTCACGGTGGTACGATGGAATGAGGGCTTCCGGCTCCTCTTTTGCAATCTGTTTGATCAAATCCTTCTCCAGTTCACTAATGGAGAAACCAACAAGGCTGTGAATCTCTATCCATTCCGCATAACGCTGCTGTGCATACAAGAGCTGACTGTATTCTGTAAACGCATAGGGCATACAGATTTGTAGGTAGCGTTCATATAAATGATGATCCTTCGTCTGCTTAAAGTATGCATCTAAATAAAAGAAGAAATCACTGACGGCTCCCCGCAGTTCTCTATAGGAAAGGTCGAGCTGGCAATATTCCTCTAATATATAGGTGATTTCATGATACCAGAGCTTGAGGCGCTTCCAGTCCTTTCGGTTTGTGAGATCCTTCAGCCAATTAAGCACATTTGGCAGCATATCCGCATTGAGCAGCTGTAATTGCTGAAAGAGGCTTTCGTCTTCTTTCAGTAAATAATCCATGTGCATCAGGCCGATGGTACGTTCAACCGTTTGTTCTTTCTTCTGTGCGTTCTTGAGTAATTCTGTTTCTTTTTTGACCCATTTCCCTCTATTTAATATGGTGCCCCAAATCTCCATAAAGACCGCTACTCGTTCATGCTGGAAAGGTCCATTGATTTGAAGAAGTGTGCGAACGGCAGTTGGTGTGTTTTCAAGAAACGGATCGAGGGAAAAGGAAAGGGCGTATGTCTTCAAATGATCCACTGAATCGAAAATGGTGTTCATGAGCTGTTCTACATATGGATTCATGGAATAAAAGTCCTTTTCGGCATCAAGCCGGCCGAGGTCGATGAGTTCATGAAGCCTCAGCCATACATCGATCGACGTATGAATCGCATACAAGCTCTTGAATTCAGGTGAAGCAGGTGCGTGTTTTTTTAGGATCGATAAATAGCCGTAATACAAATGCTGCGGTGTTTGCTGATGCTTCGGTGTCCGTTTCAGCCAGAGGTTAAATTCCTCTTGGAAAAAAGTCAGCCAGCTTTGGAGTGATTGTTCGTCTGGGCGCTTCACTTGGAAGTGCTGGCGAATCAGTTCTTTGCTGCGCTGTAATTCATCTTTTTCTGACCAATTTTCTGTAAATCCGGTCACACTCTCTACTTGAGCGTATAGCGAAAAGAAGACAGCAAGAATGTGTTTGCAAAGTCCATCTGCTGGACATGAGCAGCTGCTTCTCACAGGAAACAGCACATGAAGGTGGACCTTTGCTGCCACGACGTCATGTACATAAGCTGACCATTCGGTATCAGACTCTTGCTTGAGCCGATATACGCTGTCCTGTCTATAAGTAATCAATGCTTTTTTGATGAGTTGTTTGTTCTCATCTGTTGCAGGAAGAAGTTCTTTGATCTGTTCGGCAGTTTGTTTGATTTCTTCTTCGTTGATGTTGTGCTGAAGCATTTGATCCGCTCCTAACCAAGTAAAAGATTCCAATTCTTTTATTATAGCTCAATGGGGATTCATAAAAAAGTTTTTCATGAAAATGGTCATAAATTTCAAAAGCTGTCGAATGATGTAATAGAGTATTGCATAAACCAACCTTACAGCATATAATAATGAAATTAGTGGAATCGAAAGGATACAGACATGGATAATAAGGGTTTAAATCAAGAAGAATTTTTAAAGATTTTGATGTACGCTCATGATATTGGTGAAAATTCAAATGATGTCACAACAAAAGAAATGCTTGAAAATCTGATTGCTCATATTCGAAATGGTCTTGTTTCATAAAAGTGACCCCCTGCTAGTGATGGCAGGGGGTTTTTGTATGCTTTTAAGAATGGAATGAAAGCTCCCGGCATACGATGTCATTACAAGCATAAGGAGTATGGGGAGCTGATGGTGTCATGAATATTGCGATTGCAGGCTGTGGGTATGTGGGGCTTGTGACAGGTGTGTGTTTAGCGGAGGCAGGTCATGATGTCGCGTGTATTGATATTGACCGCCGAAAGGTCATGCAGCTGAAACAGGGAAATCCCCCAATGTATGAGCCAGGGTTAAAAGAGCTATTGAAACGCAATCTTGAGCAGGGACGAATTCATTTTCACATAAATGGAGCGGAAGTCTACTCGCGGGCAGATGTGTTAATGATTGCAGTCGGCACCCCGCAGCAGGCAGATGGCCAAGCTGATTTACAGTATGTGTTTCAGGCTGCAAAAGAGATGGGGATAAAAGCAAAGTCAGGGGCGATCCTTGTGGTGAAAAGTACGGTGCCTGTTGGAACGGGTGATCAAATCGATCAGTTGATCCATCAAGAATTAGGACGGAAGGAGCCGCTAGCGATTGCATCTAACCCAGAATTTTTACGGGAAGGCTCTGCCATTTCAGATACATTGAGGGCGGACCGGCTTGTGATTGGAGCTGAAACAAAAGTCGTATTAGATCAGCTGGAGGAGATGTATGCTGATTTCCACCTTCCAATGGTCAAAACAGACCGTAAAAGTGCTGAAATGATCAAGTATGCATCAAATGCATTTCTTGCGACAAAAATCAGCTTTATGAATGAGATTGCCTCCATTTGTGAAAAAACAGGGGCTGATGTTGAATGGGTGGCGCAGGGAATGGGGCTTGATCAGCGGATCGGTTCGTCCTTTCTCAGAGCGGGCATTGGCTACGGTGGTTCTTGTTTTCCAAAGGATACAAATGCACTTGTCCAAATTGCAGGGCATGTGTCCCATGATTTTGAGCTGCTAAAGGCTGTCATCAAAGTAAATAATGAGCAGCGGGCAGGTTTTATCCGAAATATTCAGGATCGGCTGGGGGCAGCTCTTGAAGGGAAGCGAATTGCGCTTCTTGGTCTGTCCTTTAAACCGAATACAGACGATATGAGGGAGGCACCATCTATTCCGATCGCTCATGAGCTCCATCAATTAGGTGCGGAGCTTGTGGCATATGATCCTGTTGCTGCCAGGCATGCAGCTCGCGAGCTGCCGGATCAAGTCTTATTTGCTCAAACGATTGAAGAAGCGATCAAGGATGCTGATGCGGTCTGTCTATTAACAGAGTGGGCGGATATTCAGTCGTTTCCACTTGCTTCCTATAAGAAATGGATGAAGCGGCCGCTTATTTTCGATGGACGAAACTGTCATACACTTGAAGCGGCAGAACAAGCTGGGGTCGAGTATCATTCGATTGGGCGCAGATCAGTTTCTCCAATTTATATGTAAAAGAAAACCGATAACAGTGAATGTTATCGGTTTTTATGAATGCGGCAGAATGAATCCGCCATATAAGAAAGCAGCCACAATCAGAAAAGCAGGGTGCAGCTTGAATTTGGTCATCAAGAAAAAGGAGACCGCAGCAATGGAGAGCGATTGCGTCCAGCCGACGGCTTTCACTGCATCTCCGCCGATTTCCCATGTTAATAAAAGCATCATCATCGCAATGACGGGCTGAACGGATAAGGTCATGCCTTTTACGACGAGAGATTGACGAAAGCGGTCAATCAGCTTGAGCAATAAAATCAGCCCAACAGCGGACGGCAGTACAGTGGCAAGCAGTGCCACGATAAAGCCTGGCCAGCCCATGACGTCATAACCGACATATGCTGCAATCTTCGTAGCGATTGGCCCCGGCAGTGCATTGGCTAAAGCCAGCATATTGGAGAATCCTTCGTTCGTCATCCAATGAAAATGATTGACGATTTCTTCATAATTGAGCGGGATTGATGCAGGACCACCGCCATATCCTAATAGATTAGATAAAAAGAATGCCCAGAATAAAAAGAGAATCAGGATCATGAAGACACTCCTTTCTCTTTATTTGGCCGATTCCAATGATTTTTCAGTTTAAAATGAAAAGCGCCATAAAATAAAAAGATCATCACGATGATTCCTGGATGAATGGACAGCACTTGCAGTCCAATAAAGGCAAGAAGGAATAGAGCGATCCCGAAGATCATGCCGAATCCTTTCAGCGTTTTTTGTCCAAATTCATATGCCATGAGGCCTAACAGAACCGCTATGACAGGGGTCACAGCGCCAATCATATTTTGAATGATTTGTGAGGAGCTTAAGACGCTGACAAGCGTGACAAGGGCTACCATGGCGAGACAAGTAGGTAAAATATGAGCAGCTGTGGCAACAATTGCGCCAGATACACCCTTTAATCGATAGCCGAGGTATGCTGACATTTTTGTTGCGATCGGGCCTGGTAAGGCATTGGCGATGGCGAGTGTTTCTCCGAATTCGTCATCGTTGATCCATTGATATTTCACCACCGCTTCATGGCGAATAAGCGGTATGACGGAAGGGCCTCCGCCAAAACCGAGAATCCCGGTTCGCACCATAGCGATAATGAGTTCGATATATGATTGCAAGTGGTTCAACTCCTGTCTACAATTTCATGCCCATGCGGCTTTTGTATCGTTTAATGAGCATTTGGCAGTCCACACTGACGACGCCTTCTAAGGGGTATAGCTTTTTTGTCAGGAAAGTCTCCATTTCCTGTTCATGTTGAAAAATGCCATGCATATGCAGCTTGCTTGGTCCTGTCATGTGATAAAGACTTGTGACAGCCGTTTCCTTTTCAAGCTGAAGGGCAACCGCTTCTAAAAATTTTGGCTCTACCTCTACATTAAAAAAGACAGAGACATGAATGCCAACCTTCGCGGGGTTAATTACAGCGGTGAATCGTTCAATGACCCCTGCTTCAATGAGCTGCTGAATGCGGGCTTGTACGGCTACACGTGACAGACCGACCTGTTTGCCGAGATCTGTATAAGACATGCGCCCGTCCTCGTGTAATAGGGATAGAATTTGTTTATCTCTTTCGTCTAATGTTAGGTTTGGAATGCTATAGTCTTTTGACACCGTATAACCACCTTTCTTCTGTTGATATTCTATCATATTTTATTACGAATAGACTGGATAATTTCTATTTTGCTATCGAAACGAAAACATCACGTGCAAGAAATCATCTTTGTGCATAAAAAAACACCCCGGAATCATCGGGGTGTTTTCATTTATTGATCCGGGCTGCTTTCTGCACTGGCAATTTGCTGTGCAAGGTCAGCTCGATCAATGTCTGCTTGGAAGAATTCCTGCGTATTTGGCAGATGTAAATTCATATGGCGTTTTTGAGAAATGCGGATGGTGACTTGATCAACGGTGTAATCAAATACGTGTCCGCCAACACTTCGATCTTCATCAATAAAATGAAGATGATATCCACTCACCGCAATGCCGTGTGCGTACTGCGGTGTACGGAAGCCTGCGATCGTACCTTGAATATCCTCAAAGTCGAAAATAGGCTGAGACTTGACTGCTTCTACCATCGGAACGTAAGGTTTTTCCTGTTTTTCAACCGTACGTGTTTGAACCTTTTTGAATGATCCATCAATGCGGACCGCATAAAAGATATTCTTACTTGGTAAAATGCGGTCGATTTCTTCTTCAAGTTCTTTGGACGTCATTGGTGCATCAATTCGATGAACGATATCTGTTTCAAAGAATGCTAGAGAGCAGAATGGTGAATAATCTTGATTGGTGACCGGTGTCGCTGTTCCATCCGAGCGCAGCCGGTAGAATGCGCCGTCAAAGCCGATCAGTTCTCCATCTAATTGATTGAATGTACCGATGCCAAAATCACCGTGTTCAGGAATATGTGCGAGGGAGAAATCTCCATCATATACGGCTTCCAGCAGGGAGGTCATTGTCGATACTTGATAGACCTCTTGCTGTTTGTCATGCTGTCTTGTGTCATTCTGTTGATTCATTGGGTGCATCATACCCATAACCGCTCACTCCTTTAATGTAATGTATCGAAGTCTTATCTGACGTTCATTGCATGTTTTTTGCGAAAGACTTCTGGCCATTTTTGACTGGCGAGGTCAGGGTTGTCTTGATAGTCAATCGGAATATCAATAATCACGGGTCCTTCTATGTTTATACCCTTTTGAAGGACGGTTGAAAGCTCCTCAGGTGAGTTGACCCTTAGTCCAGTCGCTCCAAAGCTTTCTGCATATTTCACTAAATCGATCTGCCCGAATTCAACGCAGGATGTACGGTCATATTTCATTTCCTGCTGGAACGCGACCATGTCGTATGTGCTGTCGTTCCAAACAAGGTGAACGAGATTTGTTTTCTTCCGGACTGCTGTTTCTAACTCCATTGCGGAGAAGAGAAAACCGCCATCACCTGAGACCGAGATAATCTTTTCATCTGGATTCATGATAGAAGCTGCAATTGCCCATGGTAATGCGACGCCTAATGTTTGCATGCCGTTACTCACCAGGAATGAGTTCGGTTCATAGACGCGGAAGTGACGGGACATCCAAATCGCGTGAGATCCGATATCACACGTGACCTTCGTGTCATCAGGAATCAGACGTCTCAATGTATGAATGACATCCAGTGGATGAGATCGATAACTTTCTCTTTCTGGTGTCTTTTCGATGTCGCTTAATAGCTCCTGTAATTCAGTGACTAATTCTATGTTCTCTTTGCTTAAAGAAAGGGGAACACTGTCATGCGCTAGATGTTTGACGGTTTCAGAAATATTGCCTATAAGCTCAAGCGCTGGCTCATAAAAATGGTCAATGTCTGCCTGCATGTCATCAACATGGATGATCTGACGCTGCTGCGGCTGAAGATTCCAATGTTTCGGATCATATTCAATTGGATCAAAGCCAATGGTCAAAAGGACATCTGCTTGTTCAATGAGAAGGTCACCCGGCTGATTACGGAATAAGCCGATTCTGCCTACATATTGAGACTCGAGCTCTCTTGAGAGAACGCCGGCTCCTTGGTACGTTTCAACAAATGGGATACCAAGTGTTTTTAATAATGCTCTTGTGGCATTTGCAGCAGCTGGACGACTAGCTTTCATTCCCACAATCGCAATAGGTAAGTGTGCATTTTGAATTTTGGCGATAGCCGAACTGATGAGAGCATCTGGTGCAGGACCTAATTCTGGAGAAGGGTGAGCAGACACTGGTGTTTGTGTGGTGTGTTCTGTCACGACATCTTGTGGAAAGCTGATAAATGCTGCTCCAGCCTGCCCTTTTTGTGCCGCGCGAAAAGCATTTGTTAATGCTTCTGGTATATTGTTTACGTCTTGTACTTCAACGCTATATTTTGTGACTGGTTTGAATAATGCCGCATTGTCGAGTGATTGATGTGTTCGTTTCAGACGATCTGCACGAATGACGTTTCCAGCGATTGCGACAACAGGATCACCTTCTGTATTGGCTGTTAATAGACCTGTTGCTAAATTAGATGCACCAGGTCCTGATGTGACGAGACAAACACCTGGTTTGCCAGTTAAACGTCCGACAGCAGCTGCCATAAAGGCTGCATTTTGTTCGTGTCTGCATAGGACAAGCTCTGGACCTTTGTCTTTTAATACATCAAATACAGCGTCAATTTTTGCACCTGGAATCGCAAAAACATGGGTCACACCTTGAGCAATCAGCGTATCAACAATCAACTCTGCTCCTCGTCTTGTTAGGGGTTGTGCTTGAGATTTCATTTACCCCGCACTCCTTTCGGCAAGTAAAATTTTTTATGAAAATATATTTTCATGATATGATTTACTATACAATTCATAAAATAAATTTTCCAATATATGTTTAACGTAGTTTTGATATGTTTCACGAATAAGTGTGTGAGGAGTGAAAGGATGGAACTGAGACATTTGCAGTATTTTGTCACAGTAGCGGAGGAGCTGCATTTTGGCAGAGCAGCCGCGCGGTTGAATATGACACAGCCTCCACTTAGTCAGCAAATTAAGCAGTTTGAGGAAGAATTGGGTTTTCCTTTATTTCACCGGTCGAAGCGGGTGGTGGAGCTAACAGCAGCTGGAAAGGTCTTTTTACAGGAGGTTCGGGGAGTGCTGCAGCAGCTTGATAAAGCCGTTGATCATGCACGTCATACAGCAAGAGGAGAGCTGGGGAAAATCATCATAGGTTTTGTTGGAACGGCGACATATGATATTCTGCCGCCCGTTGTACGTGAATTTAGGGAGCTGTATCCCTCTGTCAGTATTGAGCTGCAGCAGCTTTCCGTTCCGCAGCAGCTAGAGGCACTTTTAAATGGTGAGATTGATATCGGTTTTTTACACCCTACATCGCCGCATGAAGAATTAGTCAGTCGTTTGATGAAGCAGAGTGAATGTATTTTTGCGATTCCAAAAAATCATCGATTGGCTAAAAAAGAGACGGTCACAATTGAAGATATCCGTCATGAACCGATTATTTCTTTATCACAGGAATCATGGCCGTCTCTTTATCAGCACTTTGTCCTGCTATGTGAAAAGTACGGATTTTCTCCAAATATCGTGCAGGAAGCAGCGGAATATCAAATGATCATTGGCCTTGTCACAGCAGGGATCGGTATTGCAGTGATTCCACAATCAGCCCGGCGTTTATTTAATCTGGATGTTGTATATCGCTCCATTGAGGATGAACAGCTTCTGGCGGAATGGACGATTTCCTATAGACGGGAAAATCATAATCCTGCTTTATTTCATCTGGTCCACCATATCCTGCATCGCACCGAGCTGGAATAAGAGGTAGAGAGAAAGGGTTATGGTATGATGTCGTTACATTAAAAGGAGGCGTACCTGAATTGATTACATTGCTACTGGATCAGCTGTCACGAAAAGAGGCATATAAATTATTATCTGGATCTATCGTTCCAAGACCGATTGCATTTATTACAAGTCTATCTAAAGAAAATGTCGTCAATGCCGCACCATTTAGTTTCTTTAATGTCATCAGCGGACACCCGCCGCTCATTGCGGTTTCTATCGGACGACGTGATGGTCAGATGAAAGATACTGCGCAGCATATCATCGATAAGAAAGAGTTTGTCGTTCATGTGAGTGATGAAGACATGATAGAAGATATTAATGAAACAGCTGCTACTCTGCCTAGGGAAGAGAGTGAGCTGGATCGCACCGGACTTCACCAAGTAGAGAGTCATGTCATTTCGGTGCCGGGGATCAAGGAAGCACGCATTCGTTTTGAATGTCAGCTGGAAAAACATCTGACCTTTCAAAATGATGAAGGGGAGATCACAGTTGATCATATCATTGGCCGGGTTGTATGTGCACATTTAGATGAGGCTGTTTATGATGCAGAAAAAGGCTATGTTTCTACTAATGAACTGAAACCAGTCGCTCGCCTAGCAGGTAATGATTATGCCCATTTAGGCACGTCATTTGTGCTGAAAAGACCACAGTAATAGAAAAATACCCCCGAGGGATATCGGGGGTTTTCTGTTTATTTCTTCTGTTCTAGTTTGAGTGGAGCTGCGATGTTCTTTTGTACTTTTTTCCCTTTTAATACGTCGTTTGCAGCACCGACTGCCAGTTGACCGATCAGCTCTGGCTGCTGCGCAACCGTTGCAGAGAGCTTTCCTGCTTTGATCGAGCTGAGTGCATCTTCGTTGCCGTCAAAGCCAACGACAAGAATGTCTTTCCCAGAGCTTTGAATCGCTTCTAGTGCGCCGAGAGCCATTTCATCATTGTGGGCAAAAACGGCTTTGATGTCAGGGTTTCCTTGAAGAAGGTTTTCCATGACATTCAGTCCTTTTGTCCGGTCGAAGTCAGCAGCTTGTTTTGCAGTCACTTTTAGATCTTTATCCGCTATTTGATGGAATCCTTTTCCACGCTCACGTGTAGCGGAAGCGCCTGGTACGCCTTCTAATTCAGCGACTTTTGCTCCTTTGCCAACCTTGTCAATGATAAATTTAGCTGCCATTTCACCGCCTTTGACGTTATCTGAGGCGACAAGTGCTTCTACCTTTCCACTTTCGGCTGAGCGGTCTAATGTGATGACAGGTATATCTGAAGCGTTTGCTGATTCGACAGCGGTTGATATGGCAGATGAATCCGCTGGGTTGATGAGCAATGCGTCGACACCTTGCTGAATTAAATCTTCTACATCACTTGTTTGTTTAGCAGAATCATTTTGTGCATCTGCAATCACGACTTCAATGCCAAGCTTTTTTGCTTCTTTTGTCACACCGTTTTTCAGAGAAACGAAGA
Organism: Bacillus sp. FSL R5-0512; assembly: GCF_038593295.1. Lineage (NCBI taxonomy): Bacteria > Bacillati > Bacillota > Bacilli > Caryophanales > Bacillaceae > Bacillus > Bacillus sp. FSL R5-0512. The sequence goes on along the minus strand of NZ_CP151982.1, from coordinate 3,234,568 downwards.
ATGGGTTATTTAATGTCGAGATCGACAGACCGATTTTGATGTCTTTTTTCTTGCCATCCTTAGATGACTTGGCCCACTCCGGCGGTTCAAGCGAGCAGGCAGAAAGCAGAAACAAAGAGAGAGTCAGGATGAGAATAAGATATTTTTTCATAGCAGCTGCCTCCTTAAGCAGATTTCTTTCTGTCTAGCAGGACTGCAATCAAGATGACAATCCCTTTCACAACAGATTGATAGAATGATGAAACACCAAGTAAGTTCATACCATTGTTCAGGACACCGATAATGAGCACCCCGATGAGTGTGCCGACAATTCGTCCTCTTCCGCCGGACAGGCTTGTCCCGCCAAGTACGACGGCAGCAATGGCATCAAGCTCATAGGACGTACCAGCTGTTGGCTGCGCTGAATTTAGGCGAGATGTTAAGATCGCACCTGCTAAGGCAGACATGAAGCCTGCTAATGAATAGATCATAATTTTCACGCGCGGTACTTTGATTCCTGAGATGAGAGCCGCTTTTTCATTCCCGCCGATGGCATATGTTCTTCTGCCGAAAGGTGTTTTATGAAGCAGTACCCAAAGTACGATAAAGGTGAGAAGCATCGTGATCGCTGGAACAGGAATGCCTAAGAAATATCCGCGGCCGAATAACTGAAAGGCATAGTTAGAGCCAAGCCCAGTAATCGGGTTTCCGTCTGTATAAACGAGTGTCAAACCTCTGAAAATCGTCATCGTGGCAAGCGTTGCGATAAAAGGAGCCATTTTTCCTTTTGTAATTAAAAGACCGTTGATCATCCCAAGAACGGCACCGATGATACAGCCGACAATAATGGCTAAAATCGGGTCCATGCCAGAAACGATAAAGCCGGCAGTCAGGGCACTGGACAGTGCAAGAATGGCACCGACAGATAAATCAATGCCTCCAGTTAAAATAACAAATGTCATCCCAAAGGCAATGAGGGCATTAATGGAGATTTGTCTCAGTAAGTTTAAGATGTTTAATGGCTCTAAAAAGGCCGGGTTTAAAATAGAAACAATGGCGACAAGGATGATGAGTCCTAAGAATGGCCCAAGCTTTTGCATGATGTGATCAAATCGTCCATTTGAAGTAAGTGGTTTCATGTTACTTCCCTCCTGTAGCTAGTGTCATAATTCGTTCCTGCGTTGCTTCTGTTTTGTCTAATTCTCCGCTGATGGTTCCTTCATGAATGACGAGCACTCGATCGCTCATCCCGAGTATCTCTGGGAGTTCAGAGGAGACCATTAAAATGGCAACGCCTCGATCGGTCAATTCATTCATTAACTGATAGATTTCTCGTTTCGCTCCGACGTCGACACCTCGTGTCGGTTCATCTAAAATCAACACCTTTGGCTGTATGCCGATCCATTTGGCGATGACGACTTTTTGCTGATTTCCACCAGACAGGCTTCGGGCAGAGATGTCAGAGGAAGCCGTTTTAATCGTCAGTCTTTTAATGAGCAGGTCGACAAAATCCTGTTCAGTTTTCTTATCAATCAATCCCTTTGGAGAGAAGCTTTTTAAGTTTGGCAGACCGATGTTTTCTCGGATGGATGCATCAAGCATCAATCCTTCATCCTTGCGATCCTCTGTGATAAAGCCGATGCCGAGCTTGACGGCATCACTTGGTTTTTTAATAACAGCCTTTTTTCCATGAACCCAGATTTCTCCTTGATCAAGAGGATCAAGGCCAAACAGCGACCGCATCATTTCGGTCCGGCCAGCACCCATTAAGCCTGCAACACCAACGATTTCTCCAGCCTTAACTGAGAAATTGATATCTTGAAATTGTCCTTTTCTCGTTGCTTGTTTCACCTCAAGGACAATGTCTCCTGTAGAAGGCGTTCGCTCAGGATATCGATCTGTCAATTCACGGCCGACCATTTTCTTGACGACTTCATGGAAATTCGTTTCAGGTATGGCTTTCGTATCGACCGTTTTCCCATCACGCATGATCGTAATCCGGTCACAGATTGCAAAGATTTCCTCCATACGGTGAGAAATATAGACAATGGAAACGCCTTCTTTTTTGAGAGATTCAATGACCTGGAAGAGCTTCTCGATTTCCCGTTCCGTAAGAGCTGCTGTCGGCTCATCCATGATGATGACCTTTGCATCGGTCATTAATGCTTTTGCAATCTCAATCATCTGTTTTTGTCCAACAGAACAGCTGCCTGCCTCTTGTTCAAGTGAGAGATTCACAGACAAACGGTCCAGCTGCGTTTGGGCGAGGGTCTTCATTTTCTTAGTATCTAGCAGTCCGAGTTTCGTATAGATTTCTTTCCCGATGAATAGATTCTCCAAGACGGTCATATCCGGCCATATGTTGAGCTCCTGATGAATGAAGGCGATGCCGTGCTGTTCCGCTTCCTTCGGATTTTTGAAAGCGGTTTCTTTTCCGTCGATTTGTATCGTTCCTTGATCTAAAGAATAAAGACCTGTAAGCAGATTCATTAAAGTTGATTTTCCCGCACCATTTTCACCCATGAGTGCGTGGACTTCACCTGTGACGAGGTCAAAGGAGACCCCGGAGAGAACGGTGTTTTTTCCAAAAGCCTTATGGATGTTATGCATCTCTATGTTCATATCTGGCTCCTCCTTTTAAAAGATGACACCGGCATGAAGAATGCAGTTTGCGTATGGGGTGGCTTCACCCGTTCGAATGACTGCTTTTGCCTGTTTGGTCATGTCTTTGAACGTCTCGTGGTCTACTTCATGTAACGGTTTTGAGAGCGCTTTCTTAAGAAATAAATGATCTCGTTCATTGGCTTCTTTGATTTCACTAGCTACAGTGATGTTTTCAACGGCCATTTCCTGAAGAAGGAGGGAGGTGACCTCCTGAAAGGATGGTGTGCCGATTGATAACGCCAAGTCGATTTTGACTGGACCTTCTGGGATAGGGAGACCACAATCTGCGATGACGATTGTATCTGTGTGGCCAAGGTCAGCAAGCACCTTGGCGATATGGCTGTTTAGGATGCCGTTTTTTTTCATTTCTTTTTCTCCAATTCTTCTCTTGTTGGCATGCCGCCTTGTGCGCCAAACTTTGTGACGGACATTGATGCTGCAAGGTTGGCAAAGGCAAGTGCGTCATAGAGGGATTTGCCTTCTGTTAGAGCGACAGCCAAGGCTCCGTTAAAGGTATCGCCAGCTCCTGTTGTATCGACTGCTTCGACAGGAACGCCTGGAACCAACACGTCTTTCGTTCCATCAAAATATCGAACCCCATTTTTTCCTTCTGTGATCAATAATTTGTTAGGGTATTGACGCAAGGCCTCACTGGTTGGCAGACCATCAAACATTAGAACAGCTTCATGTTCATTCGGTGTAATGTAAGCAGCCTGCTCTAAAACCTGCTGCGATACTTTGCGGGCTGGTGCAGGGTTTAAAATGACAGGGATTTCTTTTTCACTGCAAATGGCGCAGACCGCTTCGACCGTTTCTTCAGGTATTTCCTGCTGGATGAGAACCATCCCGATATTATCAATTGTAGAAAGAGCATCACTTACATAGTCAGGAGTAACCTCGTCATTTGCCCCTTTGACCACTACAATGCTGTTATCACCTTCTGCTAAAATGATATGAGCTGTACCGCTCTCCATTTCGGTAACCGGTTTCATATATGAGGTGCGGACACCTTGTGCTTCTAAATTGCTGAGAATATCCTGACCATAAGCGTCATCACCAACTCGGCCGACCATGTATACATCTGCACCGAGTCTGGCGCTTGCGACTGCCTGATTGGCACCTTTCCCGCCTGGGACCGTTTTAAACGATTTGCCTAAAACCGTTTCACCGGCATTTGGCCGTTTATCTGATGTGACGACTAAATCCATTGAACAGCTTCCTACTACAACAATATGACTCATTGTGAATCCACCTTTCTTGTGGTCTCTCGTTCAATAAAAGAGACGGGCATTTGAATAACTGGTTCATCTATCGGTTGTTTCTGAATCGCTTTGATTAACAGCTGTGCCGCTTCTTTTCCCATCTCATAGGCGGGCTGCCTTATGGTCGATAAGGAAGGGAAGAGCAGCTCACTTTGCGGGATATCATCAAATCCAATGATTTGAACGTCTCTTGGAATGGCTTTTCCGATCCGAAGCGCTTCATGGATGACCGCTGTTGCGACGATGTCATTGCTGGCAATGATCCCATCTGTTTCAGGGTACAGCTGGAAAAGGGCCTTGGCGCTTTTTCGGGCTTCTTGAAAGGAAAATGAAGCATTTGACATCACATGAAAGTCGACGCCTGTTTCCGTGAGAACATCGAGTGCGCCTTTGAATCGCTGCCGCGCTGTTTGCAGATGGGCAGGTCCTTTTAACAGTGTGATCTGCCGGCTGCCGCGTCTGATTAATTCCATTGCCGCCATTTTCCCGCCAGCTGCAGCATCTGCAAAAACAGAAGGTGCATGTGGGACCGTTCGATCTAAAAACACAACAGGCAGATCATCATCATTGTATATATCTGATTCAGGTTCATTTGTGACCGCGATGACACCGACTACTTGATTTTGTTTAAAGGTTTGTAAGTAAGCCATTTCCTTCTCTCGATCTTCATCACTGTTCCCGAATAATAACCGAAAACCGTGCGCATGAATCTCATCCTCAACGCCTCTAGCAAGCTGAGGAAAGAAGGGATTTGTGATATCAGGCAAGATTAAGCCGATTAAGCGTGATTCTCTTTTAAAAAGGGATCTAGCCACTTCATTGGGAAAGTAGTTCAACTCCTGCATCGCTTGTGTCACGCGGATTTTCGTATCTGAATGAACATATCCAGTATCATTGAGCACGCGTGAAACAGTGGCAACAGACACTTGTGCAGCTTTTGCAACATCTTTAATTGTAGCCAATGGAGAGCCTCCCTTCATGAATGTGTAACCGTTTACACACATAGATTATCACGAAAGCATCGAAATGACAATCTAAAAAAATAAAAAAAGAAAAGAAAGATGGCTTCTTCCTTTTCTTAACTAATGATACCTGTTTGTGTAATGTTCACTTTCACTTTTGGAATGATTTTCACCTTCGGATAATCGGTGACCCAATTCATTTTCATATATTCATCATAGTGTCTGACCCGATATTTTCTGCCAAGGCTGAGGACGTCAGAATTCGCCTCTTGCAGGGCTGCAATGACTTTTTCGGCATCTTTTGTAAAAATAGCTGACAGCCTTTTATTTAACATTTCGATTTTCTTGTCTGTATCTAAATTGTCTTTCGGATATTCAACAACAGAGGTGGTGAATTCATAGTCAAGAGAGAAGGTTACGTTTCGATGATCAGGATTGACGATTTTTATGTCTCTCTTTGAATCCGTTACTTGAATGGTGATGTAATTGTTCTCGTTTGATTTCATATCACTTCTTACTTTTTTCGTGAAGTTTGCATAACTGCCCATTTTTCCATCCATAATGGTGAGCAGAATGGCATCCTGTGCATACAGTTCACCTTTCTTTTTCTCATTATCAAATAAGGCAACCCCTCTCACACTCGTTAACTTTTTTGACTTATCGTAGTAGAGTAACGGCAGTGTGAAATCCTCGCCGGTTTGCAGCATTTTGGACCGGATATTTTGAATGTTCTTAGGTGCAACTTGTGAGGAGCGTGATGCGGAAGTGATCAGGTTGTTTAAATAGTCGCTCACAATGAGTTTTTCCTTGAGCAGAGAATTGATTAAGTCCACACAGCTCCCCCCTTGCACCACTGCCAAGTTTGCGAGCAAAGGGCTTTTGGGATCGCGATAAAACATATCTAAGTAAGGAAGCAGCCGGTTTTGGGCAAATTCATCACCGATCAGCAGCACCCTCATTTTCGACATATCAATTTTTTGGTCTACACTCCGGCTAAAGTTGCTTCTTGCTTTTCTTAAAGTAGGCGCATCGGTTGTGAGAACAGTGGTTAAATAGCTGCCAGAATTCCCTTGCTGCATACTTTGAGACTGCTGCACCTTTCGATAGGTAATCGAATATCTCGCATTGTCATCTTCTCCTTGATCAACAGCTGAAGTTAATACGAGAGAGATGTCTTTTAATAGGTTTTGATCCCAGCAGCCAGGCATGAAAATGAGGGAAACACACATAAGCAGTGTCAACATGTACCTATGATGCATGTGATTTCACCTTCTTTTTACGGTGTTTGATCAAGATGATCACGGCCATCATGATCGGAAGTGTGTAAATAAATGAATATTGTGCAACGGTGGTAAAGTCATTGAAGCGCTGAATTCTAAAGTTATCAGTTGACAGAAAACAGCTTGCAGCATAAATCAAAATGGCAAAATAGTAGACATATTTTTTGTGATTTTTTTTCTTCAGCATACTGGACACACCATTTGCACAAAAGTACAGATAATTACTCAGTGTGGCTAAAATGACAAAGACCCAAAAGCTCAGAAAAATTAAGTCCGTGCGTTCAATGACACCGAATGTAATGGTTTTTAATAGATACAAAACAGGATTCGGGATCACATCAAGCTCAGCCGGGCTGAAAAACATAAAACAAATCAATGTAATAAATAGGTAATAAAGCGTCGTGCATATATTTGAAATGGTCATCACTTTATATCGTTCCTTAATGGTGCCCTTCATCAGTGGAGAGATGATCAAAATCATCTCAAATCCATTCATTGACAGCACTACGTCCTTCAATCCAAGCTGAAATTGAGAGATACCCGTTTGGAAAACAGGCAGGAGGTAATCAATATTGGTTCCTTTCAATGCATAGAACATCAATAGAGAGAGCATGAGCAAAAAGGGAGTTAAGATAAAGTTAAACCTGACAATGGCTGTAATTTGCTCCTTTGCGATATAGATAATGCATATCATCAGTAATAGGTTAATCACCCAGTTTGGTGTGAGCGGGAGCACCCATATGCCAAGAATCCTTGTGAATATAGAAAGGACAACGATGCAAACCGAGGCAAAGTATACCGTATAGAGCACGACCAAGGCGTGTCCAATCCATTTTCCAAAGACCTCAATCAGTGCTTGGAAGAATGACGTTTCTGGATACTTGTAGATAATATAAAGAAAAATGGTATTGATGATTTGGATGAAAAAACAAGCTAAAATAATCGCTATCCAGCCATCGTGCCCCATGTCTTTCATCAGCAAATGGGGGAGCGCTAAAATACCAACACCAATTTGAGACTGGATGATAAAAAAAACAGCTTGAGGTGGAGATATTTTATTTTTCATTTTTCTTTGTCCACCCTCTCAGTTGTTCAATTTGTTTTTTCTTTTGCGGATTTAAATAAACAGGTCGATTTTTGTACATCCACATTGGGAGTCGAATCACAGTATCTTTTAAGTCCTGCCAGTTAAATGGAGCAACAGGTGATAAATATGGCACCCCTAGTGATTCTAATCGGCATAAATTCATGAGAATAATGGCCAGTCCAAATGAAATGCCAATAAATCCAAACATCGATGCCATAAACATGAGCGGGAAACGAAGCATCCTGATGGTGGACGTCATTTCAAACGACGGAAGTACAAATGAAGCCACAGCCGTCACAGCGACTACAATGACTAGGACATTCGAGATAAGTCCTGCTTGTACAACCGCATCCCCAATAACCAAACCACCTACGATCCCAATGGTTTGCCCGATTGGTTTAGGCAGACGCACCCCAGCTTCACGTATAAGTTCAATCGTGATCTCCATCAGCATGGCCTCTATCAATGGAGGAAAGGGAATTCCGATAATAGAGTTCTTCATCGTAATGGCTAGTTCATCTGGGACAACCTCATAATGAAACGCAATAACAGCAATATAAAAAGATGGCAATATGACTGCAATGATGCAGGCAAGATAACGAAGAATACGAATAAACGTAGCAGGAATCCAGCGGCTGTTATAATCATCTGGCGACTGAAAAAAACTAAAGAACGTGATAGGCAGAATGATGGCCATTGGACTGCCATCCATGAGTACGACGATCCTGCCTTCAAGGATCGCAGATCTCACCTTATCCGGCCGTTCTGTATCAATCAGCTGCGGGAAAATAGAAAATGAATCATCCTCAATTGCCTCAACGATAGAGCCAGGACTTATCAGTGTGTCTACTTTAATAGAAGAAATCCGTCTGTTGACCTCTTCAACCTTTTCTTGATTGGCAATATCAGATATATAAACCGTCGCAAGCTTTGTTTCTGATTTTGTACCGACCTTATGATATTGAATGGCGAGCTTCCGATCATTTAAATGCGAACGCAGTAAGTAGATATTGGTATCAAGACTTTCAACAAATCCATCATGTGCGCCTGCGATAATACTTTCAGAAGAAGGTTCAGAAATAGAACGCAGCGGAGGCTGTCCGACAGCAAATAGCTTTATTTGCGAGGAGTTTTCATCAAGAAAGGCAATACTTCCTGCAATAATACTATCTGTAATGAGCGTCAAGTCGCCTGTTTCAAGTGTGCTAAGAGATTTTATATAATCCTGCTTTCCGGGAGAGCCTAACAAGTTGCCGATAATGAAATCATTTAGTTTTCCTTCATCTATTCTTGTTTTAATAAAAAACAGTGCAGATTTTGTTTCATTCACCATTAACTCTCGGTATTCAAAATCGCCGCTTTGCTGAAATGTTTTTTTTAGGATACGGATTTTTTCCTCGAAGCTGCCTGATAAAAAATGCAGGCGGGTCTGCTCATTGGTGTTTGGCATCTTTAGCCTCCTCTCACAGATTTTTTACCCATAGTGTAAGCGGAGAAGCGAATTTTATTCGTCTCCTTTGGGGAAAGCATGACATAAGCTGACAACTTTCAACTAAATTCACATTAAAAATGTTAAGAAATGATGAATCTTGATAAAAACAAATGAATAATGTTTCATTGTTTAGGTCATAAGATGCGAATCTCGTAAAGAGAAGGTACACCGAAATGATCAAATATTTACATCTTATCCCAATTTTTCGTGACCTAAAAATAAGCAGATGACTTGATTTTTTTAGAGGTGACCTTTGTCATAGGTCAACACACAGCAATCTGATCAATGAGAATGACTTTCTAACCTGTTCATTCAAAAATATAAAACATTCCAAAACACGCACTATTCATTTAAAGCGCTGATATGACTGTTTTTATAGAGAAGAGCGGGCTTTAAAACATTGATTCAAAATACATCTTAATAATTGTCAAAAAATTTAGGGAGAAAAGGACAAAAGATTTTCGGATCATTGATGGTAACGCTTTCTCATGAATTCAGCGGAAATTCAGACTGATTTTTGTCCGCCTTTTGGCCTTTTCATTTAAAGGATGGGTAGGCAAAAAAGCCTTCTGATTAGAGGAATTTGGCATATGAGGAAGTGAAAGATTATGTTACATAATACCGATTGTGATTTTATGCTGAACAGATATACTGTTGATTGAATTTACATATCACACTCATAAAAAAAGGAGATGTAGATAGCGATGTGGTTAATCGTTATAGCCTGTGTCATCATGTTAGGGATTGGCTTTATTGAAAAGAAGCGTCATCAGAAAAATATCGATGCCCTGCCGGTGCGCGTCAATATTAATGGTATTCGCGGAAAGTCTACCGTCACAAGATTGACAACCGGTATCTTAATGGAGGCAGGTTATAAAACTGTCGGCAAAACAACGGGAACGGATGCAAGAATGATTTATTGGGATACGCCAGAGGAGAAACCGATTAAAAGGAAACCGCAAGGACCGAATATCGGAGAGCAGAAAGAAGTTATGAGAGAAACAGTTGAAAGAGGAGCAAATGCCATCGTCAGTGAATGTATGGCGGTAAATCCAGATTACCAAATTATCTTTCAGGAAGAGCTGCTTCAAGCAAACATTGGCGTGATCGTAAACGTTCTTGAAGACCATATGGACGTCATGGGGCCGACACTTGATGAAATAGCAGAAGCCTTTACAGCGACAATTCCTTACAATGGACACTTGGTTATTACGGATAGTGAATATACGGATTTCTTTAAAGAGATTGCGAAAAAACGCAACACAGAAGTCATTGTTGCAGATAATTCCAAGATTTCCGATGAGTTTTTGCGGAAATTTGAGTACATGGTTTTCCCAGATAATGCTTCACTTGCACTTGGTGTTGCCCAAGCATTAGGGATTGATGAAGATACGGCATTCAGAGGAATGTTAAATGCGCCGCCTGATCCAGGAGCGATGAGAATTCTTCCATTAATGGACGCGAAAACGCCTGGACACTTTGTAAATGGATTTGCGGCAAATGACGCAGCATCTACATTGAACATTTGGAAGCGTGTGAAAGAAATTGGATATCCAACAGATGAACCGATTATTATTATGAACTGCCGTGCGGATCGGGTAGATAGAACGATCCAGTTTGCGGAGGATGTACTTCCCTATATTGAAGCAAGTGATCTTGTCTTAATTGGTGAAACAACAGATCCAATTGTGAAGGCATATGAGGAAGGGAAAATTCCGGCTGACCACTTACACAACCTTGAATATCAATCTACAGAAGAAATTATGAATATGCTTGAGAAAAAGCTTCATAATCGAGTGGTTTATGGAGTCGGCAATATCCATGGTGCCGCTGAACCGTTAATCGAAAAAATTCAAGAATACAAAATTAAGCAGCTTGTCAGCTAGGAGGAAATATAGAAAATGTTCGGATCAGATCTTTATATCTCGTTAATTTTAGGTGTTCTACTTAGTTTAATCTTTGCAGAAAAAACAGGAATCGTACCAGCTGGACTTGTTGTACCAGGTTATCTGGCGCTTGTATTTAACCAGCCAGTCTTCATTTTAGTCGTCTTATCTGTCAGCTTGCTTACGTATGTCATCGTTCGCTTTGGTCTATCAAAATTTATGATTTTATACGGACGCAGAAAGTTTGCTGCGATGCTGATTACAGGGATTGCTTTGAAACTGATATTTGATTTCTTCTATCCTGTGGTCCCATTTGAAATAGCAGAATTCCGCGGAATTGGAATCATCGTTCCTGGATTGATTGCGAATACGATTCAAAAGCAAGGTCTTACGATTACCCTTGGAAGCACGTTACTTCTAAGTGGTGCAACATTTGCCATCATGTATGTTTACTATCTATTTTAAGATAAGGTGTGTCCAATGATGAATAAAAAATTGAGCTTTCAGGAAAAGCTGCTGAAAATCACAAAGAATCAAAAGAAAAAGACGAATAAACATGTACTGATTGCTTTACCGATCGTTATTGTTTGTACATTTCTATTTACGTTTATCGGGCAAGCACAAGTGCCAACTGTACAAAAGAATCCAGAAAACATCCTGACCGCTTCGTTTGTCGGTGACATTATGTTTGGAAGAAACGTAGAGAAAGTAACAGACCGCTATGGAAAAGAGCATCTCTTTCGTTATGCCAAGCCATATTTTGATGTGTCAGATTATGTGACAGGCAACTTTGAGCATCCAGTCGCTTCAGATAAGGAGCAGGCAGCCCAAAAGAATATTCATTTAAAAACAGATGAAGATTCTGTCCAAGCGTTGAAGAATTTAAATTTCTCTGTCTTAAACTTTGCGAATAACCATGCGGCAGACTATGGTGAAAAAGGGCTGAACAACACGATCAATGCCTTCGAACAAAATGGCATGGATTATACAGGTGCAGGCCGTAACCTCCAAGATGCAAAGCAGAACATTTCATACAAAGAAGTAAATGGTGTCAAAATTGCTACACTTGGTTTTACAGATGTGTATGGGAAAGATTTCAAAGCAACGAATCGCCAGGCGGGTATTCTGCCAGCCGATCCATCTATCTTTATTCCGATGATTTCGCAGGCTGCTGAAAAGGCAGATCTCGTCGTTGTTCATGCTCACTGGGGACAGGAGTACAACAATGAAGTAAACGACAGACAAAGAGAATTGGCAAGAGCGATGTCTAAGGCCGGAGCTGATATCATTATCGGTGCTCACCCGCACGTCCTTGAACCAATGGAAGTCTATAACGGAACAGCGATTTTCTATAGCCTAGGCAACTTTATTTTTGATCAAGGCTGGTCAAGAACACGTGATTCTGCACTTGTTCAGTATCATCTGAATGAAGATGGAAAAGCGACATTTGAAGTTGTCCCAATGTACATCAAAGAAGCAACACCTGCTCCAGTAAAAGCAGGATCTCTAGAATCAAAAGCCATTATCCGTATGCTGACCAATGGAACGAATGCGGATTGGAAAGAAAAAGACGGACACATTTTCTTTGAAGTAGATCACGCTGATAAAGTTAAAAACTTAAAAGAAAACGGAGGGAAAGAGAAGAAATGAAATTCCTAAAAGCAAGCTGGCCGTTTGTTGCGTTAATTTTAGTCTTTGTCTTTATGTCTGCTTTTAAATTTAGTGACAGTCTGACAGATCACGAAAAACAAAAGATTTCGGTTGAAATGCAGAAAATTGAACAGCAAAAGCAGTCAAAAGCGGAAGCAGGTAAATAACCTAAAAAGGATAAAGGGCACGCACATCGCGTGCTCTTTTTTTGTCGAAATACGGTGTAAAATGAAAGGTGTCATGTCGAAACTATAGAAGAAAGGAGGGAAAGGATCATGAAATGGAAAGGAATGTTAATTGGAGGGTGTGCGCTTGTAGGGCTGATGTTCATGTCTCAAACAGCGGTTTCTGCTCAAACACCATCTCTTTTGGAGCAAGCGGAAAAGCTGATTGGCTCACCTTATCATAAAGGAGGAACCGATCCAAAAACGGGCTTTGATGCATCTGGGTTTATTCAATATGTGTACAAGACATCCGAAACATTTGATTTGCCGCGGAAGGTCATCGACCAATATCAGATTGGAAAAAAGGTATCATGGGATAAAGCGCAGCCCGGTGACCTTGTGTATTTCCGAAGCCTTGAAGAAACAAAGGATATCCCAACACATGTGGCGTTGTACGCTGGGAACAATCAGGTTATCCACATCACGCTTAGTCAAGGTGTGGTGAAAACAGATGTCAGCAAAAGCAAATATTGGACTGATCGATTTTATGCGGTCAAACGACTGCCTGGCACACAGGAAATTTCTGATGACCCTCTTGTGAAAGATGCGATGACCTACTTGGGAATTCCTTATGTGTTTGGAGGAGCAGATCCAAAGACTGGATTCGACTGCTCAGGATTTTTACAGTATTTATTTGAAAAATCACTTGGAATCTATTTACCTCGAAGTGCTGAACAGCAGTGGATCGTTGGAGAAAAAGTGGCATTAGGCGATATCCGCCCTGGGGATTTTGTTTTTTTTAGTAACACATATAAGCCCGGAATTTCTCATGTAGGTATGTATATTGGAGGCGACCGCTTTATTCATGCGAGCCGTTCTGAAAGTGTGACAATTTCTTATTTGTCTGAATCGTATTGGCGCGAAAAATGGACAGGTGCGAAACGATTAACAGATCTGGAGCTTGCGAAAGAGGACCCTATCGTATCAAAAGCCGCTACGTATATTGGTGAAGTCCCTTATGTCAAAGGCGGTACGAACCCAAAGGAAGGATTTGATACAGCAGGGTTCACGCAGTACGTGTATCAAGAAGTGCTTGGCATTGAGCTGCCCCGCTATGCATCAGGTCAAATCAAAGCAGGTATACCTGTGAAACGTTCTGAACTTCAGCCGGGAGATCTTGTCTTCTTCAGCGGAACATCATTGATGCCGGCGATATATGCAGGATCCAATCAAGTCATTCATGTGACTGTCTCAAACGGTGTTGTCTTAACCAATATGAAAACAAGTACGTACTGGAAGGACAAATATGAAACGGCTGTTAGAATCAAAAAATAAAGAAAAAGCCCGATCAATACTATCGGACTTTTGCACTTCTCTCTAGGCGCTGATCAGACAAGCGTCTTTTTTTCATAGAATTGATTTTGTAAAAGAAGATCAATAAAATAAGCGACACCATCTTCATGATTTCCTTTTGTGATGAAGGTGCTCTTTTCTTTAATGACATCAACAGCATTCCCCATTGCAATGCGGTGGCCTGCTTCTTCAAACATAGAAAGATCGTTTGGGCTGTCACCAATTGCATAAATATGTGAGCGGTCTACACCATAATGGGCTGCGAGCTTTTTCAGGGCATGTCCTTTTCCAGACTCTTTTGGCAGCACCTCAATAATATGTTTACCAGACGAGGTCAATGAAAGCTCGGGCATGTCTGCCAGAAGATTTCGTGCTTCGTTCAGTTTGTTCATATCAAACGAGAAGCAGAGTAATTTATAGGTCGGTTCGTTCGACTCAAAAATCTCACGGATATCATCCACTGGTTTGATGCCAAATTGTTTAAATTGCGTCATGGCACCTTCCCATAGATCAGCGAGATCCTCATTTGGGTTTGCGCTTTTGATCAGATCAAATTCTGCTTTCAGCTTCTCTTTTCCATCAAAAGGAGAGAGGAGAGCATCATCTGTATAGACTTCAAAGTAAATGTTTCGTTCCACTAATGCCTTTGCAGCCCGCTTGCCCGCTTCTTGGTCCAATGTGATACGGCTGAAGAGCTCGTATCCTTCTGTATGGACAGTCCCGCCGTTTGCCGCAATAATGGGGATGTCCAAATCGTCAAGCAGCTCCTTTACATCAAAAGTTGCCCGCCCTGTACAGATGGTCACAATATAGCCAGCATCCTTCGCACGAATCAATGCCTCACGGTTTTGAGCGGATATTTCACTTTTTGTATTTAAGAGTGTACCGTCTAAATCAATTGCAATCATTTTTTTCATCGCTGTCAAATCCTCCTTCATTCATGCAATAGCCTCTTCAAAGTATGTACGATTTCCTTCATTCTCATAAAAAAGGAAGGTTGATTCCTCTCTATCAAGGCTAAACAAAAATGAGTGAATGATCAAGGAAATAAGAAAAAGCGCCCCATAGGGACGCTTTTATTTATGATAATTCAAGCTGCTTCTTCAATTCAGTTTTCACTTCGTTCAGCTGGTTTTGATCCAATTGGAAATAATAAACACCGTTTGGCTGGTAATCAGATCCTTTAAGCTGAATGGTATCAACCGATTTCAATGATGTCAGAAGCGGAAAAAGACCGACTAACTCCTTCATTGAAAGGGTGGTTGACACATTATCGCCGAGTGTATCAATGATATTGTCGTATGACGGAATAGATGTTAATGATTTTGATTTATCAAAAATGGCTTTTAACACTTCCATTTGACGCTGTCCACGCATTAAATCACTATCTGCTTTTCTTGTTCTCACATATGCGAGCGCTTGATCACCATCTAGTGTATGAGTTCCAGTTTGAAGCACAACCTTGCCTTTTGTATCCTTTTTAATCTGTTTCACAAGATACTCATCCTTGATGTTAATAGGAACACCGTTTAATTCGTTGACGATTTCTTTAAACGCTACGAAATTACTTTGAATGACAAAATCGACCGGAATATCTAGTAAATCTTCAACTGTGCTCACTGTTAAATCTGCACCGCCAAATGCGTGTGCGTGAGTAATTTTATCAAAACCGTGGCCTGGAATATTAACGTATGAGTCCCTAGGAATGCTTAATAATTTAACGGTTTTATTTGTGCGGTTAATGGTTGCCAAAACCATTGCGTCACTTCGTGCTTGTTTCACTGTTTCGCCCGGTCTGCTGTCAATTCCAAGCAGCAAGACAGAAAAACTGTCTTTTCCTGGATCGAATGCTTCAATTCGTTTCACAGATTGTGCGCCGCGATCAAGAGATACTTGAGCCTTTTTAGCAGCATTGGTTATTTTATAGTAGGCATAGCCTGTGACTGAAGCCGTTGTCAGTAAAAGAATACTAATGATAAAAAGAGTGACTTTCACCCATGGTTTTAAACGCTTTTTTCCTTTGCGTTTACTTCGTGATTGATCCATATATTTTAAACCCTCGCTATGATTTTATAGTAAAGATGTCCTTCTTTCTGCTTACAAACTAAAACAAATATACCTTAAAACGGGATATAGTGCGACATTTTTTTCACTAACGCTTAATTGACGTTTCCTTCTCGTAAAAAGTTTCAAAGATACACAAATGAAATATATTTGTCATAAAACATCGAAATGTTTGAAATGACAGGAAGTGAGGAAAATGACTTTTCATAGAGTACAGAGACAAAAGTGGGGTTATGTATATGAAAAATCGGAATGGATGGCTTTATTTCTTCGGCGCCCTTGGCGGTGCTTTATATGGCTATGATACAGGTGTCATCTCTGGCGCCATCTTATTTATGAAAGAAGATTTAGGTTTAAATGCGTTTACAGAGGGGCTTGTCGTCAGCTCGATTTTAATCGGGGCGATGCTTGGTTCCTCTCTTTCTGGAAAGCTGACAGACCAATTTGGGCGGAAAAAAGCCATCATCGCCGCAGCTATTTTGTTTATTATCGGTGGATTTGGTACAGCTCTCGCCCCGAATACGGAAGTGATGATCTTATTCCGAATTGTACTAGGGCTCGCTGTCGGGTGCTCGACAACGATTGTTCCATTATATTTATCTGAACTTGCGCCAAAGGAATCACGAGGGGCACTGTCCTCTTTAAACCAGCTCATGATCACATTTGGTATTCTTCTTGCCTATATTGTGAACTACGCTTTAGCGGATGCAGAGGCATGGCGCTTGATGCTTGGAATTGCGGTTGTTCCTTCTGTTCTTTTATTATTCGGGATTTTGTTTATGCCGGAAAGTCCCCGCTGGCTGTTTGTCCACGGACAGGCTGACCGTGCGAAGGAGATATTATCTAAACTCAGAAAAAGTAAGCAAGAAGTGGCAGAAGAAATTTCAGATATTCAAAAGGCGGAAAGTGAAGAGAAAGGCGGTTTTAAGGAATTATTTGAGCCATGGGTACGCCCAGCATTGATTGCTGGTGTCGGCCTTGCCTTTCTGCAGCAGTTTATCGGTACAAATACGATCATTTACTATGCACCAAAAACATTCACAAGTGTTGGCTTTGGAAATTCAGCAGCGATTTTAGGAACTGTCGGAATTGGTGCAGTGAATGTCATCATGACGTTTGTTGCCATTAAAATCATTGACCGTGTAGGGCGTAAAGCGCTGCTCCTATTTGGGAATGCAGGAATGGTCCTTAGTTTAATTGTCCTGTCAGTGGTCAACCGATTTTTTGAAGGATCAACAGCAGCAGGATGGACAACCGTTATTTGTTTGGGTCTCTTTATCGTCATCTTTGCTGTCAGCTGGGGTCCTGTCGTTTGGGTGATGCTCCCAGAGCTGTTCCCAGTACATGTCAGGGGAATCGGTACAGGTGTCTCGACCTTCCTTCTTCATACAGGAAATTTAATCATCTCGCTGACATTCCCAGCTTTATTAAGCGCGATTGGCATCAGTAATCTCTTCCTCATTTATGCGGTCATTGGCGTAGTCGCCTTCTTATTTGTAAAATACTTGGTGACCGAAACGAAGGGGAAAAGTCTTGAAGAAATTGAAGAAGATTTAAAAAAGAGAAATCGTGCCGTCACAAGTGGCGAAGGAAAAACGGTATGAACGATGGCCAGCTGCCGTGTGCAGCTGGTTTTTCTATGTTAAACAAACGTTTAATCAAGAAAGGACATTCCCTCATCTTCTGAACGTGCTGCCTATCACATACATATGGAACAGGCGGGTGAAAGGTGGAAATGAGATGAAAGGGAAAACAAGCATTGTCATGCTGACGTACAACGAACTGCAATTAACGAAAACATGTATCGAGAGCATTAAACAGCATACGAACAGCGGCCAATATGAACTCATCGTCGTCGATAATGCGTCAACTGATGGCACGAAGGAATATGTAAGAGAGCTGGATGATGTGATTTTCATTGATAATGAAGAGAATAAAGGTTTTGCAAAGGGATGTAATCAAGGGGCAAAAAAAGCTTCAGGAGACAGCATTCTCTTTTTAAATAATGACACGATCGTGACGGAAAATTGGCTCCCTCCATTAAAAGAGGCGCTATTCGCTTCAGAACAGATTGGGATGGTGGGGCCCGTCTCTAATTATGTAAGCGGCCCTCAGATGGTCCAGCCATCGTATACAGATGTGAAGGAGCTCCCAGCCTTTGCTAAGGAGTATACGTCTAAGAGAAAAGGTCAGAGAACTTATGTGCACCGGCTTGTAGGGTTTTGCTTGCTCGTGAAAAGAAAGCTGATCGAGGATGTGGGGTTATTTGATGAGCGGTTTGTATATGGATCGTTTGAGGATGACGATCTATGTTTGCGGTCATTATTAAAAGGATATCAGCTGCAAATTGTGCATGATTCCTTTGTGCATCATCATGGTCATGCTACCTTCAATGCCAATCAAGAAACGAACATCTCTACACTGTTTACTGAGAATAGACTTCGATTTTTAGATAAGTGGGGCATAGATCTAAATTTGATCACTCCTCATCCGTATATTGCGGAATTACTCCCTGAGGACGCTGCTCGCGTGCTGGATGTTGGGTGCGGAGCTGGCGCAACTGGGCTTGAACTGATGAATCGGCAGTCTGTACACATGTACGGGGTAGAGGCAGATACATTAAAAGCAGCGGTCGCAAAGGCGTATTATGAAGAAGTCTTCGAGGCAAATGCAGATGAATACCCATGGTCAGAAAAAGAGGCCTTTTTTGATGCGGTCATTTTTTCGGATGTTTTAGAGCATGTGTCAGATCCTTGGCACATCATTGAGCAAGCGCACGCCTCTTTAAAGCCAGGCGGCGTCATCATTTGCTGCCTGCCTAACATGATGCATGCAGAGGTGCTTCTTCCTTTGATGACAGGTGATTTTACTTATCAAGATGTAGGAATCTTAGACCGAACCCATATGCGGTTCTTCACACCAAACACCATGCGTGCGCTTTTCCCAGACCAATTATTTGAACGCGTGATCGAGCAGCGGATCAATGTACAGATTGATCAAAACGTCCAATTGTTTTTTGACGAGGTGGCAAGAATAGGAGCATCACTTGGCTTTCAAACAAAAGCGTTGTCTGATCAAGTGACTTTGTATCAGCTTCTCATTGTCGTACGTAAAAAAGGCGGCTCTCTTTTGGGATAACCGCCTTTTTGTATTACCATTTGAAGCTTTTCGTTGCACCTTCTGCACCAAAGTTCAAGATGCTCACTTTGATGTCATACGTTATGTCTGCTTCTTGAAATAGTTTGTCCCATTCATCTCGATGCTGATCCCAATATTCAGGATACTTAATACGAAACTGCCGGCTAAAAAAAATAGGATCAACACCTACTTCATGTTGCATATGACTGACCGTTTTTTGTATGCGCTCTTTAATTTTATGAGAAAAAATCTTCTCAAATCGTTTAATGTACTGTTCATCGTATGAGTTTTCCGGGGGATATTGATCCTCTGACAATTTTCCATTTGTTTGTACACTAACGTTAAATGAAACCTTTCCGTCTTTCAGGTAGGGTTCAATTTTGGTTTTGGCTTTCTTAATTTCATACGTAATTGGAAAGCCTTTATAGGTGGCAGGTACAACGCCGCCTGAGATACGGTCCATCACCCAGTTTAAATATTGTACATCCTGTGCAGAAATGAAACCGATCAGCTTTCTTGTTTTTCCGTGAATGATACCTGCCCCATCATAAATAAGTTCACCGTCTACCGCATCTACACTTTGTACAAGGAAGCTAATGCCCATCTGAAAATAATCAGATGCCCGGCCAATACGTGTTGGCAGTGCGATCTTCCCGTTAAAGCTTCGGTTTTTGGATGTTTCGAAGATATGTTCAACCGGAACCTTTTGCTGTGATTTCAATTTTTGATTGATGACTTTTGACGCATCACCTCGTGACACGAGGAGATAGCTGCTGCGCCGAACCTCATCATCTCGAATAAAATGATTGAGTGTTCCTTGAATATCGTGATGCTCCGCCTGGGTTTTGCCGAACAAGAAGATTTTCAGGTGATCACTATAGATCGGCGGGTCCTTCAAGGCGACATTACTGACAGCCTCCAGCACATTTTTTCCCTTCGAGACGACATTCACATAGCCGGGAGAATCGGCTTCTTGTGTTCCGCCTGTTTTCGGTACAAGGTTTTGATAGGTCAGCTTAACTCCATTCTCATCTTGTTCATCAATGCCAACACCGCGTACAAACGATAGTTTTTCAATATCCTTTAAGTCCCAGCAGCCTGCTGATAGAAGGAAAAGAAAGCAGGATAAAAAGAATAAAAGTACACGTCTTCCTCTCATGCAGAACGACCTCCCCATTTTTTGCGTATCATCAGCAGGGCAGCTGTAATAAAAGGAATGGCTAAAACCGCGAACAATGCGTAGCCGAGTAAAGTAGAATAGTAAAAGACTTCATTAATATTTTTAGGGAAAAGTGAGAGGGCTGATGTAATCAAAAATAGCAGCCATAACAGTCTCGTTAAATTGGTTGTTTTAAAAACGGTGAAACAGCCTTTAATCGCAAACTGGAAAAATCCCAGCATACAAATGAACTGCTGACACGTCCAGATCGTCAGTAAGAAAATATCAAATCGTTCGATAAACACCCCTTCAATTTCAAGCGCTTGAATGAGGGACACCGTCGGCCAGGTGAGAGATTTCGTTTCACCCACGGTCATGGAGCCAATCACAATAAAAAGTGTGAGGGAGTACACGAGAGACGTAATGCCAACGCCGATGGCAGCTGCCCATTTTGCCTTCGACCATTTGTCTTTATAAATGAGTGGCACGACAAACAAAATCACTTCAAAGCCTGTAAATTGAATAAAGGTTTGAGAGAACAGTTTACTAAAATCTTTAAAACCATGCGCCATCACAGGACGCAAATAATCAAAATCAAATATTTTCAAACAAAACAGCATGAGCGCTATGTAAATGACCATGGTGATTGGATAAATATAGGTCACCATTTTGACAACTGGAAAGATACCGCTTTTCAAATGATAGATCGCCACAAGTAGAAAAATCATTACAATCACTGCCATGGGAGTCGATTGCAGGAGGAAAAACTGGACCACTTCGCCGAGAACACGTGCCTCAAAGCCGACAATGCCTAGTAAATAGGCGACCAGCATTAAATTAAAGATCGTCCCGAAGAATGCCCCTGCTCCTTTTGTATTTGACTCAAAAATGGTGTCTGGTGCATTCTTTTCGGCAATCCACCCCAACAAAAAAGCAACGAAAGCAAAGATGACTCCCTGTATTAATACAATGATCCAGCCATCAGGGTATCCTGAATTGGCAGAACTGCGTGGAATGGTTAAAATTCCAGCGCCTATCATTGTAGAGCTGCAGAGGATGGTGACTTGTAACAATGATAGCCTTTCAGGTCTGTACATCGTTTAATCTCCTTGTCTTTTGAGATTTTTTATTTTTGCTGTTTTTGGTCTGGATTTAAATAGCCCGATTGGTAAACGAACGTACGTATCCTTTAGATCTGAAAACGGTGAAGACAACACTGGTGTGAAATAGTCAAAACCAAAGGTCTTTAATTGCATCAAGTGACAAAGCACAAATAAATAACACATGATTAAGCCGTATAATCCAAACAATGCTGAACTAAATATCGCCATAAACCGCAAAATACGCAGTGGAAAACTAAAGTCATATGACGGTGCCGTGAAGTCAGCCAATGCAGTCAGTGACACAATAATCACCATTAAGGCACTGACGATATTGGCTTGGACAGCTGCTTGACCAATAATTACGCCGCCAATGAGCCCAATTGTCTGTCCGATGGCTCTTGGAAGCCGTAGTCCAGCTTCACGCAGCAGCTCTATCGTAAAAGACATGAGAATGGCTTCGACAACAGGAGGGAAGGGAACATTCTGCCTGCTGCCTGCGATGGTGAGTGCCATTCTTGTCGGTAATAAACCGGGATGATAAGAGACAAGTGCAATGTAAAGCCCGGGTAAAAAAATCGTGAGGAGCACGGCAATATAACGAAGTAAACGCAAAAGAGTCGCGCTTGTCCACCTCTGATAATAATCTTCCGGAGATTGCATTAAAGCTGTAAGTGTCATAGGTAAAATAAGGGCAAAAGGAGTCCCATCGAGCAAAATGGAGACTTTTCCTTCAAGCACAGATGCTATCACCCGGTCAGGACGTTCTGTGTTTTGAATCTGTGGAAAAATGGAGATGTGACTGTCCTCAATCAGCTGTTCAATATAGCCGGTTTCAGGGATATCATCCATCTTGATTTCGGTCATGCGTGATAGCACATCTTCTACTAGTTTAGGATCAGCAATATCACGAACATACACAAGAGCAGCGGATTTTTTATTTCGAGTACCTATACTCACCTTTTGAATCACAAGGTGAGGATCGTTTGCCCGCTCACGGAGTAAAGCCGTGTTTTTTTCAAGATTCTCAATAAATCCGATCCGCGGTCCTCTTACAAGAACTTCAGATTGCGGCTCTTCTACTTCTCTAAATTGAAAAAGATTCGTATGGAGCGCAAGCGCTTGAGCCGCTCCATCTACAAATAAAATAGCCCTGCCGCTATATAACTGCTCGATGGCAAGGTTCATATCATCCAGCACATCACTTTGAATGCCAAAGAACGTTTTTGAAAGGGAGGAAAGTGTAGCAGAACCAACCTCGGTGATGTCGAGTTCCTTTTGCATAGGTGAAATGATTTGCTTAGAAAGCATCTCAAATTCTGTGAGTCCTTCAACGTACACGAGACATGCAGAAATAGTGGAAGGACCAAATGAAAAAGAGTGGAACACGATATCATCACTTCTTCCGGCAAAGCTTTTGACACGCTTAATGACGGACGCTATATCTTGTTCAATACGACTTTTCATAATACCTCACCCTCATCACATGTTTTTTATAGAGTGACTCGGAAGGTGGAGAATTATGCAAATAGAAAAAAGAGAATCCCCTAATAGGAATTCTCTCGTATATTTATCTTGCAAGCCAGCCGCCATCAACAGCTAAAATGTGGCCGTTCATATAATCAGAAGCTGGTGAGCTAAGGAAAACAGCCGCACCGGCTAGATCCTCAGGTTTTCCCCAGCGCCCGGCTGGAATTCGTTTCAGAATCTCTTCATTTCGATTTTCGTCGTCACGAATGGCTTGTGTGTTATTGGTCGCAATATACCCAGGCGCAATCGCATTCACTTGAATATGCTGGCTCGCCCATTCGTTGGCAAAAGCTTTCGTCAGCCCTGCGACAGCATGCTTACTTGCTGTATAAGCAGGGACAAAGACGCCGCCTTGAAACGATAGAAGGGAGGCGATATTGACGATTTTCCCTTGCCCATTTTTCAGCATCTGCTGTCCAATCTTTTGTGTGAGGAAAAAGAGACTGTTGATATTCACATCCATGACCGTATGCCAATCTTCCTCTGAATAGTGAGCCGCCTGCTCTCTTTTGATCGTTCCAGCATTATTGATTAAAATATCAATCGTATGCTTCTTTAATATGGCGTCGACAGCCTGCTTTGCAGACTGAGGGTTAGAAAAGTCAACCTGAACCGCATGAAATGATCGGCCTGCCTGTTCGACAAGTGCCTTTGTTTCTTCAAGCGGTGTATGGTGATATGTGCCGATGATATCTGCTCCTGATTTGGCAAGCGCCACGGCAATGCCTTGCCCAATACCGGTTCCAGGGCCTGTCACAAGGGCTGTTTTTCCTTCAAGGGAAAAGAGGGACGCTGCATATGAAGTTGTCATCACTTTCGTTACCTCAGCTGATCCATTGGAACAAAGTCCATATCTTTGAATGTATAGTTTTCTCCCGCCATTGCCCAAATAAATGAGTAATTCGCTGTACCTGAGCCTGAATGAATGGACCAGGCAGGTGAAATGACTGCTTCCTCATTTCCCACAACAAGATGTCTTGTTTCAGATGGCTCCCCCATAAAATGAAAGACCCGTGCATCCTCTTCGATATCAAGATATAAGTACACTTCCATCCGGCGATCATGAATGTGAGCGGGCATCGTGTTCCATGTGTTATTGGTTTCAAGCTGAGTGATGCCCATCATGAGCTGACAGCTTTGGATGCCGTCTGCATGGATGACTTGATACAGGTTTCGAACGTTGGAAGCAGCTGCTTCCCCTAAGTGGTTTGGTGTTAATTCTGCGATGGCTGCTTTTTGCGTAGGATACGCCCTGTGAGCCGTGGCTGATACTAAATAGAACTTGGCCTGCTCGCCTGATGAACTAGCGAACTGTACATCTTCGTGACCAAGACCAATATATAAGAAATCTTTATGCTCCAGCACAAAGGCCTCACCATCAACAGTGACCGTTCCTTGTCCGCCGACATTTACAATCCCGATTTCTCGTCTTTCAAGAAAATACTCCGTCCGTAAAAAGTCTCCGGCATCTAGTGTGATCGGCTCTGCTGCCGGCATGGCTCCGCCAATCACCACGCGGTCCTCATGCGAGTAATAGAGCTTTAATTCACCACTGACAAACAGCGTAGGAATATGAAAATGACGACGAAGTTCCTCTGTTGTAAAACGTTTGACCTGCTCAGGATGTACAGCATAACGATTTTCCATTTGGATAAGCCTCCCTTTCCATCTGAAACAAATATTGATATTTATTTGGTATCGGTTTCAAGGAAAATTCTAGAGGAAAAAGAGAGCGCCGTCAACCGTTAATTTGAAATCGCTTTCTTTTTCTCTGGTTAGACAAATTTTTGCCATCATCATGCAAAAAAATCTTCTGAAATGCATTCAATTATGATATGCTTTTTTTAAGTTTATTTGAAATCGGTTTCGAACCAAATGAGAAGATCAATTGTGGGAGTTTTTTTGAATGAAAGAGAAAAAGCAAACGAAAGTCACCATTAATGAAGTTGCAGCTTATGCAGGGGTCTCAAAATCAACTGTATCCAGATATATCAATGGCAGAACAAATGAAATTTCTTCAGAAAAGGTAAAAAAAATCAAGAAAGCCATTGAGGAACTCCATTATCGTCCGAGTCAGCTTGCTCAAGGATTGAAAGTCAGAAAAAGCAAGGTCATTGGGTTTATTGTAGCCGACATTACGAATCCATTCTCTGTGGCAACACTTCGCGGGGTCGAAGAGATTTGTGATGAATATGGATACAGCATTATGGTGTGCAACACAGATAATCGTCCAGAAAAAGAACGGGAAATGCTCCTAAAGCTGAATGCACATTATATTGAAGGGCTCATCATCAATACGACAGGACAGAACAATGACATTCTGGAGGATTTTCAGAAAAATGGTGTGCCGATTGTTCTTGTGGACCGGAAGCTGCCTGAACTGAAAGTCGACACAGTGACCACGAATAACCGTGATATCACCATCCGGCTGCTTCAACAAATGTATGAGAAAGGCTATGATCATATCGCTTTCTTTACTGAGCCTGTCGATGGAATCAGCCCTCGTGAAGAACGAAAGGAAGCATATGAACAGACAGCTTTGAGTAAACAGAAGAAGCCGATCATTGCAGAGATTGATTTAAAGCAAAAGGAACAAATGCGCGAAGAGATTGTCCGTTTTTTACAATCAAACGAACAGAAAAAAGCGATTTTAGCCGGTAATGGATTACTCATGCTGAAGCTGATTAGTGAACTTGTAGAGCTTGGGGTGAAGATTCCTAAAGAGATAGGCATTGCAGGGTTTGATGATACAGAATGGTATAAGCTGATTGGACCTGGAATCACAACGGTTGCCCAGCCATCTCATGAAATGGGGAAAGCAGCCATGCAAAAAATCAAGACACGGCTAGAAGGGGATGAAAGTGCGCCCCAAACCATTCAGCTTGATGGAGAAATCATTGTGAGGAAATCTTTATAAACGATAGGCAGAGAAGAGTATACATACGTGCATGCTCTCTCTTTTTCAACTGATTTGAAACCGGTACCGAGGAAGGGGAGAAATGAGTGAAAGCATTGGATGCGGTCACATTTGGGGAATCAATGGCGATGTTTTATGCAGAGGAAGCCGGAGAGCTTCATCAAGTGCATACATTCCAAAAGGCGCTTGCTGGTGCAGAGAGTAACGTGGCTGTCGGCTTGGCGAGGCTGGGCTTTCATGTGGGATGGATGAGCAAAGTTGGAGCAGATTCACTTGGCACATTTATTTTAGAAGAGCTTCAAAAAGAGGGAGTCGATACAAGTGCAGTACTCCGTTCAAATGATGGGTCTCAAACGGGAATCTTACTTAAATCAAAAGTGATGGATGGAGATCCTGACGTCACGTATTATCGAAAAGGCTCTGCTGCGAGCACAATGAGTCCAAGCGACTTTCCCGCCGCCTATTTCAAACAGGCAGGCCATCTTCATATGACTGGTATTCCACCTGCCCTATCCAGTGGAATGAGAGCGTTTTCTTTTCGTGTCCTTCAAGAAATGAAAGAAGCGGGCAAAACCATTTCATTTGATCCAAATCTTCGGCTTCAGCTGTGGGAAGAGGAGGAAGATATGATTCATACGGTGAATCATATCGCTTCGCAAGTGGATTGGTTTTTTCCAGGGCTTGCAGAAGGGCAAAGGCTCACGGGTTATCAAGAGCCAGAAGAGATTGCAGATGTTTATTTGCAAAAAGGTGTCAAGCTAGTGGTCATTAAGCTAGGGGCAGAAGGCGCCTTTTATAAAAGTGCAGCCGGTCAGGGAATTGTGAATGGCTTTTATGTGCAGGATGTCGTAGACACAGTTGGAGCTGGTGATGGATTTGCAGTGGGGGTCATCAGCGGCTTGCTTGACGGCTTATCAGATGAAAAATCTGTGACAAGAGGCAATGCGGTTGGGGCACTTGCAGTGATGTCACCGGGCGATAAGGATGGACTGCCTACCCGGGAGGAGCTTCAGGCTTTTATGAAAGAAGCCAAGCGATATCA
Source organism: Bacillus sp. FSL R5-0512 (assembly GCF_038593295.1). Classification (NCBI taxonomy): domain Bacteria; kingdom Bacillati; phylum Bacillota; class Bacilli; order Caryophanales; family Bacillaceae; genus Bacillus; species Bacillus sp. FSL R5-0512. The sequence goes on along the minus strand of NZ_CP151982.1, from coordinate 3,207,839 downwards.
AAGGCGGGAGTACATGAAAGGGGATGAGAGATATGGGAAAGTCAGCAAGTTTGAGCGTTAAAAAGCAGCTAGCGTCTTGTAAATTGATCGCAGTGGTGAGAGCGGATAGTGAAGCAGAAGGTATTGAAATGATTGAGCGTTTAAAGAAAAAAGGAGTCCGTGCCATTGAAGTGACGTATACCACGCCAAATGCTGAACGCATCATCGCATCCTTCCAAGAGGAGCAGGACATCATTGTAGGAGCGGGAACAATTACGACGCTGGAGCAGGCACAATCAGCCATTGAGGCAGGCTCACAGTTTATCGTTAGTCCAGGATATCTTCCTATGATTGGTGAACATCTCTCATTTTACGACACACTCTATGTACCAGGTGTCCTCACCCCAAGTGAAATCATGCAGGCGAAAGCAGATGGCTACTGCTTGCTCAAGCTATTTCCAAGCGGCTCCTTCGGTTTATCCTATATGAAAAACCTGCAAGGTCCATTTCCAGAGATTGAATTTATTCCTACGGGCGGCATTCATCCAGCTGATGTTCCAAAGTGGCTCAAAGCAGGCGCGGTGGCTGTCGGTGTCGGAAGTCAGCTTGAAAGCAGTACAGCAGAGGAATTACAAGCAGTTCTTTCTTCATAAATACTTGTCAAACGAACAAACAACTGGCTCGTTGATGCCGGTTGTTTGTTCGTTTATCTGACATAACAGCAGATGAAATTTCAACTCTTCACGTACAATGTTCGTGAAGGAGTGATTGAAAATGTATATTCTACAAGATGAACTTACAGATGGACGAATTGACCAGCTGATCACCGCACATATAGAAGAGATGAAGGAGCATTCGCCGCCAGAAAGCATTCATGCCCTTCCATTAACTGATTTAAAAAAACAGGATGTCACCGTGTGGAGTGTGCGGGATGGAGAGGAGCTTCTTGGCTGCGGAGCGTTAAAGGAACTGTCAAGTAAACATGGGGAAATCAAATCGATGAGAACCGCAGCCCTCCATATGCGAAAAGGTGTAGCGAGGTATATGCTGAATCATCTTCTCCAAGAGGCAAAACGGCGCGGGTATACACGTGTCAGCTTAGAGACAGGGGCAATGGCTTTCTTTGAACCAGCAAGAAAACTATATGAGAGCGCTGGATTTCAGTATTGTCCGCCTTTTGGTACATATCAAGAAGATCCAAACAGTTTATTTATGACAAAGGAATTATAGAGGTCGAGAGAGTATGCTTATAAGCAGCTCTTTTTTTTATGCGGAAATAGTGGGAAGGAGGAGGACACGGTGAAATTATCTAAGTGGATCGGAATGAGCGCATTTCTCACATTTTGTGTGGTATCTGTCATCTTCTTAACGTTATTAGGTCAAGATTTATTTAAAATTGAAAGCGCTTCCGATGAAACGGCGTCAACGTATCAATACCATTTTGTTCTTGTACCGGAGGAACTTGATAACGAATATTGGCAGCTTGTACAAAAGGGAGCTGCGGATGCGGCAGACGTTCATCACGTATATCTAGAATATTTGGGCCCAAAACAGGCGGATGTAGACGATCATCTGAAAACCATTGATATGGCGATCGCTGGGCATGTTGATGGCATTATGACGCAGGGACTTGATGCTAAGAAATACAAACCGCTTTTTCAGAAGGCGAGGGAAAAAGGCATTGATGTCGTCACCGTCGATACGGATGCAGAGGGGAGCAAGCGTCAAGTGTATGTAGGGACGGACAATTATTATTCAGGTTTTATCGCAGGACAGGCACTCATCGCAGATACAAAAGGTGAACAGTATGTAGGAATTGTCACAGGCAGGCTGGATGCCATTCATCAAAAGCTGCGCGTCAAGGGCTTTCGAGATGCCGTCTCTGCTGAAAAACGCATTCATATTGCTGGAATAGAAGAATCAGCCATTACGAAGTCAGGTGCCTCAGGTGCCGCTTATAAACTATTAAACGATCATGCAAAGCTCACCTCATTTTATGGCACAAGTGCATTAGATGGTGCAGGCATCATCCAAGCAATTGCACAGTATCGATCATCCACTGATTTTTATGTGCTTGCATTTGACACATTGCCTGATACGATTCAGGCGCTTGATGATGGGACAATTGATGCCGTCGTCGTGCAGCATCCTTATGAAATGGGCTATCAAGCGGTTGAATCGCTTGTTCGTTTGCAGAAAGGTGAAAAAGAAGAACCGCTCCAGTACACGGGAACGAGTGTGATCCGGCGCGGGGATCTGCCTCTTCAGCAAACAGACAGAAAGCAGGGGATGCAGCCATGAGAAAGATTCGAAGTAAGCTGTTATTAGCATTTTTAATCCTTGTGCTTCTTGGCAACGTAGCCGCTTTTTTTGTCTACTGGAGCAGTTCAAAAATCACATCAGAATATAGCCGGAGCTTCCGTTCTTTTCTCTTGCTCAATGATATATCAACAGAGGCGAAAACGATGTATGAAAAGGTCAATGCCTATGCCATTGAAAAGGATCGGAAGTTTGCCAAAGAATATCTTACGTCAAAACAGAAAATGAAATCATACGATCAAGCGCTGCGAAAGGATGCCGGTCTTCATGCGGCAATTCCTTCTATTGAAAAATATCAATATATGATGCGGACGCTCATCAATGAAAGTGATGCGACCATGACACATGTGAAAGCAGGGAAAATCGAAGAATATGCTGCAAGTGTGAAGGAAGTGAGAACCGTCTCCTCCTATATACAAGAGCAGACGATGACCCTGCTTGATGATGAATTATCTGAGTATCAGATACTCTATCAATCTCTTCAAAAAAGGCATCAAACCTATGCGCTCTTTACCTTATGCCTGTTTACGTTATCAATCGGGGTCGCCTTATGGATGGCGTATATGATTGCTGGCGGGATCTCAAGACCCATCGTTCATCTGTCCCGAAGTGTAAAAGAAGTATCAGAAGGAAATTTTGATGGAGCGAATTTGCATGTTACCACAAAGGATGAAATCTCTGTTTTAAATGAAGCCTTTCAGCGAATGCGGCAAGAGATGAAAATGATGATTGAAGAGATCAAACAAAAGGCAGCATTAGATCAAAAAATCAAAGACATGAAGCTAAAAACGCTGCAAAACCAAATGAACCCGCATTTTTTATTTAACACATTAAACATCGTTTCACGGATGGCTTACTTAGAATCAGCAGAAGCCACATCGAGGTTGATTCAATCCGTTTCCACGCTGATGCGGTATTCGCTGTCTGCTCTAAGTACATCCGTTACATTGGAACAAGAAGTGAAAGTGGTGAAAGAATATTTTCATATACAAGAAACGAGATTTGCCGATCGTATTACGTGCAAAACCTCCATCGATGAATCATGTTTATCTGTGCATATCCCAAGTCTTACCTTACAGCCGCTTGTCGAAAATGCCTTCATTCATGGCGTTGAACCAAAGGAGGAAGAGGGACTTGTTGAGCTCTCGATCTATCAAGAAGGCGGCTATGTGATGATTCAGATTCAGGACAATGGAATGGGCATCAATGAACAGGAGAAAAGAAGATTGCTGTCAGAAAAAGAAGAGGAAGATCCGAACATACTGAGTAAAGGCCACTCGACAGGAATCGGTCTTCGAAATGTAATGTCAAGACTGCGCTTGTTTTACGGGGTGCAAGATGCCCTTCAAATTGATTCAAAGCCAAACGAAGGCACCACCATACAATTGGCTATTCCGATAAAGGAGGGACCGGCATGCTGAACGTGCTGATTGTCGATGATGAAAAAATAGAACGGCTAGCGATGCGGAAGTTCTTAACCGAATGGCTTCCAGAGTGTCATATAGCAGGAGAAGCGGAAAATGGAAAGAAGGCGGTTGAATTCGTGCGGTCTGAGCCCATTCATCTTGTGCTCATGGATATTCAGATGCCTGGCATGGATGGACTGACAGCGATCAAACAGATCAAAGCAAGCAGTCCTCATACAAAATTCATTATGCTGACAGCCTACGATACATTCGATTACGCCAAGCAAGCGATGCAGGAAGGGGTGAAACAATACCTCGTCAAACCAGCTGACAAGGATGAAACCATCGCAGCCATTCGATTTGTAGCAGCAGAGATTCAGCAGGAGGCGTCTCTACGGCAGGAGGCAGCGGCCGATCAGCAGTCAAAGTGGCTTGAAGCGCATGTCATGAACGGTCAATCTTATACCGAAATGGAGTTTCAACAACTATTTTCCGAATATGAAGCAGGTCTTATCATTGCTGTGCAACGGACAGAAGGAGATCAGCTGTTGATCGATTTACAGAAATCTGCACGATTTCATACGGTGCCGATTCAGATGGGGGGAGAACTGTTTACATGTCTCATTTATAGTCAGCAGGGACCAGGTCAGCTAAAGGCAGAGGTGCTGCAAGCCATTCGAGCTGCCATGACAAACGGTCAGCCTTCACCTGTCGTTGGCATAGGGCATCCAGTCTCAAACCCGCTTCATCTTCAGAAAAGTGCAGCAGAGGCGAAGCTTTCCTATTATCAGCGAAAAAAGAGTGGCGGCGTTGTTCGTTATGGCTTTTACCAAACAGAAGTGAAGCCCCGCCCATTGATTCATCTGCCGGAGCTTGCAGACAGCATGATGCAGGCGCTCGAGGAAGGGAGAAGAGAGGATGCGCTGGCTTTATTTGATGCCTTTGAATTAGAGGGGGCGGCGATTTCGCAGGTAAAAGAACTGCTGATTCTCTTCAAATCACGCCTCCGTACAGACCTATCGATATTGACAATCAGCACCGCTGCTGAATGCCGCCAGTGCTGTGAACACCTATTTGACGTGTATGAAGCGAGAACACAGACCATCAATGACATCGAGCGGGCAAAACGTTACATCAAAACGCATTATTGTGAACAAATCACACTTGAGCAAACGGCCGCTTATGTTGATTTAAGTCCAACCTATTTCACAAAACGATTTAAAGACGAGACGGGTCTGACATTTAAAGAGTATGTGACAGCCTGCCGGCTGGATAAAATCAAAAAGCTCCTCAAAGACAGTACGCTTAGCTTAAAAGAAATTACTTTTCAGGCAGGATATACAGATCCTAATTACGTCAGCCGTGTGTTTAAGAAGATGGTCGGCTGTTCACCGAAGGAATATCGAAAACAGGCCGTAAAAAAATGAAGAATTTCATAAAAAAGTGAAGAAGTTTGCCTGAAAATAAGCAAGGATCTGCCATTATACTTATTTTGATAACGCTTACAAAATAGGGATAGGGGGATCAATTATGAAGTTCAAATTAGGCTTTACACTGCTGGCACTCTGTATGCTTATCGTCACTGCCTGCAGCTCATCGACGAACTCAGAGGCAAAAAAAGAAGGCGGAGCGGAGAAGCTCGAAATTTTCTCTTGGTGGACAGGAGCGGGTGAGGAAGACGGGCTGAAGGCACTCATTCAATTGTTTGAAGAGGAGAATAAAGACATTCCAATTGAAAATGCAGCCGTCGCAGGTGGTGCTGGTACAAATGCAAAGGCTGTCCTGACTAGCCGGATGCAGGGAAATGATCCGCCTGCTACGTTTCAAGTGCATGGCGGGGCGGAGCTGAATGAGAGCTGGGTCGCGGCAGGCAAAATGGAGCCTCTGGATGATTTATATGAAAAAGAAGGCTGGAAAGACAAATTTCCAAAATCACTGATTGATCTTGTCAGCAAAGATGGGAAAATCTATTCCGTGCCAGTGAACATTCACAGGGGCAATGTGCTTTGGTATAACAAGAAAGTATTTGATGATGCAGGCTTAGAGCCGCCAACGACATTTGATGAATTTTTCAAAACAGCAGATGCATTAAAGAAAAAAGGAATCACACCACTTGCACTTGGAGATAAGGAGCCTTGGGCAGCGACTCATTTGTTTGAAAGTGTTTTGCTGGGTGTATTAGGGGCAGATGGTTATCAAAAACTTTGGGCTGGCGAGATGAAAATGGATGACCCGAAAGTGAAGGAAGCGGCAGACATCTTTGGACGTATGCTCGAATACGTCAATGACGATCACAGTTCACGTAACTGGCAGGATGCCTCACAGCTCGTGGCAAAAGGAGAAGCGGCAATGAATGTCATGGGCGACTGGGCGAAGGGGTACTTTGTGAATGATCTTGATTTGAAGGTGAATCAAGACTTTGGATACGCGGCGACTCCTGGAACGGAAGGAAGCTTTATGGTGATCACCGATACATTTGGACTGCCAAAGGGTGTGAAACAGCCAGAAAACGTGAAGAAATTCTTATCTGTTTTAGGATCTGTTGAAGGACAGGATGCGTTTAATCCGCTAAAAGGATCGATTCCAGCACGTGTGGATGCAGATGTATCAAAATATGATGAATACGGAAAATCGGCGATGAAGGCATTTAAAGAGTCAAAACTGGCGCCGTCTCTTGCTCATGGCTCAGCTGCTGAAGAAGGGTTTGTGACAAAAGCGAATCAAGCCGTCAATATCTTCGTGACACAAAAAGACAGCAGTCAGTTTGTTTCATCATTAAAAGATGCAATGAAATAAAGACGAAGGAGGCGGCGGCTAGGCACCGCCTCTTTTTTAAAAAGGAGTGTAGCTTCATGCGCATAGACACATCGCCGATGGCAAAAACACCTGTGCCCAAAGTTAAACGTATGCGGAAAAAACGGAATGGAGACCAGCTGCTGGCGCTGCTCTTTTTAGCCCCGTCAGCAGTATTATTATTCATCTTTGTTTACGGTTTTATCGGCTGGACAGGATATGTGTCATTATCAAACTGGACCACGCTTGTTCCTGATTTCTCTTTCGCAGGTCTTCGCAATTATGTCATGCTGTTTCAAGATTTCCGCTTTCAATCAGATCTTCGAAACACGGTCTTTTTCACTTTATTTTTTATTGGGGCTGTCATTATCTCTGGTCTTGCACTTGCGATTTTACTAGATCAGAAGATCAAGGGGGAATCTCTTTTTCGGAATTTATTCTTCTTTCCGATGGCCCTTTCCTTCGTTGTCACAGGAGTCGTATGGCAATGGATTTTAAACCCGTCAACTGGGGTAAATTTATTTTTGAAAACGCTTGGTATCCAGCCTAAGTGGTATACGGATACGAATATATTGGCCGGATTTGTCTGGGGGAAAATTGAGTTTGGTGTACCTGCGGCCATGATTGCTGTTGTGATTGCAGCTGTTTGGCAAATGACAGGCTTCTCTCTGGCGATGTATTTGGCGGGTCTGCGAGGAATTCCAGAGGAAGTAAGAGAGGCTGCTAGAATGGATGGTGCAACGGAGTGGCAGATTTACTGGAAAATCATTTTCCCTCTTTTAAAACCGATTACTGCAAGTGTTGTCATCATCATGGCTCACATTTCTTTAAAGATCTTCGATTTGATTTACTCGATGACAGGGCCGGGTGCGAACTTTGTCACGGATGTTCCGGGCGTGTATATGTTTGAAATGACCTTTAGAGGAAACCATTATGCAGGCGGTGCCGCCATTGCGGTTGTCATGCTGATCTCTGTTGCGGTCTTTATCGTGCCATATCTCCTGTCGAGCCGGAAGGGGGCTTCATCATGACAGCCAGATGGTTTGTCCGTCCAGTTCTTTATGCTTTATTGATTTTGTGCAGTCTCTTTTTTCTGATGCCTGTTTATGTCATGCTCGTCACAAGCTTGAAGCCATTAGGTGAAGTCACCCTTGAGCGAATGTGGTCGCTGCCATCTACTTTTGATTTTTCAAGCTATCAAATCGCGTTTGAAAAGCTGGCGCCCAATTTAATGAATTCTCTTTATCTTGTCATTCCTGCTACTTTATTGTCAGCTGTATTAGGTGCAATGAATGGCTATGTATTATCAAAATGGCGTTTCAAAGGATCAGAAGTCGTCTTTACGCTGATGCTGTTTGGGATGTTTATTCCATATCAAAGTATTCTGATCCCGCTCATTCAATTTTTGCGTGAAGTCGGATTGTATAATTCAATTCCAGGGCTTGTGCTTGTCCATGTCGTATATGGGCTTCCGATCACAACACTCATGTTCCGAAATTTCTATGTGAGCATCCCAGATGAAATGATTGAATCGGCGAAAATGGATGGCGCAGGGTTTATCGGGATTTTCAGACATATGATTCTGCCGCTTTCGATCACAGGATTTGTTGTGGTGGCCATTTGGCAGTTCACAAATGTGTGGAATGAATTCTTATTTGCAGTCACGATGACCACTGCGGAGCATCAGCCGGTGATGGTTGCCTTGCAAAATCTATCAGGCAGTCAAATTGTGCAATGGAACGTCCAAATGGCAGGGGCGATATTGGCTGCGCTGCCGACCCTGCTCGTCTATATACTTCTTGGAAAATACTTTGTCAAAGGGCTTCTCGCAGGCTCTGTCAAAGGGTAAAATATTTTTTGTGTTATCGTTTTCATTCGGTGTACTGAAAGGATTGACTTCTCTTTAGATAGCGTCATAATAAAAGTTGAGACTTACTAGTTTTCATCAAGCTAGGTAAGGATTATCAAAGGGTAGCAAAGGGAGGAGTCATCCTGAATGAAGCAGTCACCAATTTTTTTACTGCCTGAATTGAAGGAGAGAATATGGGGAGGTACAGCCTTAAGGGATCAATTTGGCTATGATATTCCTTCTGATCAAACGGGAGAATGCTGGGCAATTTCTGCTCATCCAAACGGGCCAAGTGTCGTGCAAGACGGTCCATATAAAGGGAAAACGCTGATCGAACTCTGGGACAATCATAGAGAATTGTTCGGGGGGATAGAAGGCGACCGCTTCCCGCTGTTAACCAAAATTTTAGATGCAAACCAAGACTTGTCCGTGCAAGTACATCCAGATGATGATTATGCGGAAAGACATGAAAATGGCGAGCTTGGAAAAACAGAGTGCTGGTATATCATTGACTGCAAAGAAGGAGCAGAAATGATCTATGGGCACAATGCAAGAACAAGAACTGAGCTTGTCACCATGATGAATAGTGGAGATTGGGAAGGTCTTTTGCGGCGGGTGAAGATTAAGCCTGGTGATTTTTATTATGTGCCAAGCGGTACCATTCATGCGCTTTGCGAAGGAACGCTTGTCCTTGAAACGCAGCAAAGCTCAGATACAACTTATCGCGTATATGATTATGAACGAAAAGATCAGGATGGCAATGAACGTGAACTTCATTTTGCGCAAGCGATTGATGTCACAACGGTTCCTCATGTAGACGGGTATGCAGATGAATCAGTTGAAACACGCCGGGGAGTGACCATTCGTACATTTGTCGAAGCAGAATATTTCTCTGTGTATAAATGGGAAATTGATCAAAAAGTAGAGCTTTCGCAGGATTATCCGTTTTTGCTATGCAGTGTGATTCATGGAGAAGGGTCTTTAGAGCATGACGGACACACATATCCACTGCCAAAGGGCGCTCATTTTATTCTGCCGGCTGAAACAGGAAGCTTCTCAATTGAAGGATCTTGTGAACTGATTGTGTCGCATATATAAGGAAAAGAGGACTTCGAGGGGGTCCTCTATTTTTCTATTGCATAAATGACTTGAAAGAGTACTTGTTTTTGTCGATAAAGAGATTAGTAGACTATTATGCAAAGTTAAGAGAGGGACAGGGAACGTGAAAAAAACCATCAAGATTATGTTACTCGCAGCTGCCTTTGGTATGACATTACACACGGGTAAAGAAGCGCAAGCAGCCTCCTATGTCGATCAATCCATTTATACGATGAACACCTCAAAAGTATTTACAACAGAAGCAGAAGTGAAAAAAGCAGTGGAAACACTGAAGAAAGACAAAAAGTGGACAGCCACTTATCAAACCTCAGGAAATACGTCGACCTATCAGCTCACTGCTTCAGGATATGATTCGCAAGCAGCAGCGAATGCAAGTGCAGCTGCATTAAAAAAAGAAGTAGGCATGAGCGGTACGGTGTCTCCAGTAGGTGACCGCCTTCCTTTACAAAAGGTCGTATCTGATCCAGTTAATGATGAAAGTCAGGCGAAAAAGCTTTCACTCGAACTAACGAAAACATCAGGGCTCAATAGCTCCTATGAAGTCATCAATCAAAGCAAACCTTCTTATCAGGTCATATCAGGAGCCATTGATTCTGAAACGAAAGTGAAAAATATTCAAACCGAGCTGCAAAAGCAGGCAGGCGTCACCAGTACATACCAAACCGAAACGAAAGCTGGCACTGTGTATCAGCTGATTTCAAGCGGTATTGTTGGACAAAGTAAGGCGAATACCATTCTGCAAGGCTTTCAAAAGGCATCCGGCTTAACAGCAGTGCTTCAAACGGTGACAGCAGGTAAGCCGTATTACATCGTCACATCCGCTGCACAAGCGAACCAGTCGAAAGCACAGACGCTTCTTACTCAACTGCAAAAGGAAGCAAAGATCAGCGGGAAGATTCAAAAGACAGGTGCTTTAAAAAATGTCTACAGCTTGGAATCAGGCTATTTTAAAGACAACAAACAAGCAGCTTCAGCTGCAGCTCAGATTAAGAAACAAACCGGTGCTGCAGGTACTGTGCAGCGCGTGGGAAAAACAAAAAATTATATCGTGAAGCTCAATCAATTGAACGATACAGCTTACGCCAAAACGGTAGCCTTTTTCAAGAAAAAGAAATGGCGCTACACGTCCAAAAAGATTTCTTCTACACAGCCATATCAAGTCGTGACGGGAAACCTTTTAGGAGATGACCAAGTCAAAAAAGCAGCGGCTTTCTTCCAAAAGAAAAAAGTATCTGCGACAACGAAAAAAACTGGCAAGGTATCAGACAGCACGTATCGACTCGTCGTCAATCAAGCAGTGGACCAAGCGAAAGTGAATAAAGGGGCCGCCTACTTAAAAACGCAGAAGCTGACAAGCAGCATAACCACAAGTAAGGGACAGGCTGTCAGCAAAACGTATAGTCTCAAAACAACACCTGTATTTGAACAAAGTAAAGTGAAACAGGCTCAAGAGATTATCAAAAAAAATGGCGTTGCCAGCAGTACAAAAATGCTGACAGAAGCGGTCAAGCAATACCGTATCACGACAGAGCCGACAGTGAATCAGACAAAACTGAATCAAGCACTCAGCTATTTGACGAAACAAAAAATGAAGGCCGCTGCTCAAAAAACAGGCGCAGCCGATTATGCTCAATATCAGATCAAAACAGGTGCCATCTCAACCGCTGCACTGCGTGACCAAGGCTTGGCATTTTTCAAAAAACGGAATGAAACCGCTGCGTATACAACCACAACGAAACCAGCTTACAAAATCAACATTACGCAGCAATTTACAGGATTAACAACTGTAAATGAAGCCATTGCTTTTGTGAAAAGCCAATATGGCTGGACCGCCACAGCCGTAAAAATTAAAAATGGCCCAATGGTTATGCAAACGAACTACAACCTTACTGTCAATGAGATGGTCAACAAACAAATGAAGGTGTCGCCACAGACAGATGGTGCGGCCTATGTCTATGCAGCATATGTAGACCAAGCAACATCGACAGTGAATACGGATGGCTTAAATGTCCGTTCTACACCTGATTCGAGCTCTGCAAGCAACATTGTGGCACAGCTCAATAAAGGAGCAAAAGTAAAACAGCTTGGGAAAGAAGGGAACTGGATCAGGATCAACCTCGGCTGGAGAAATGCAAGTGCAGCAGAGGTGCAAAAATATGTAGATCCAGCTAATATTGCAGAAGGCACGCAATCTTATTTTCAATTTCTGAAACTCTCTGAAGCTGCGAATCTCAATCCAGCAGAGGTCAATTCAAAGATTTTAGCAGGAAAAGGGATTCTTGCGGGTAAAGGACAGGCCTTTATTACAGCAGCAAAAACGTATCATATCAACGAAATTTATCTTATTTCTCATGCGTTGCTTGAAACGGGTAACGGAAGTTCCATTTTAGCGAATGGTACAATGTATAATGGAAAGAAAGTTTATAACATGTATGGCATTGGCGCATATGACAGCAATCCGAATTATCTTGGTGCAAAGTATGCGTATGAACAGCAATGGTTCACGCCAGAGGCTGCCATTATTGGCGGAGCAAAATTCATTGGCAACAGCTATATCAATAATGCCACATACAAGCAAGATACAATTTATAAAATGCGCTGGTCGGCTGCAGCGACTCATCAATATGCAACAGATATTGGCTGGGCTTCTAAGCAAGTCACTCGCATGTATAGTTTGTATAACCTGCTTGATGACTATACGCTGTATTACGATATCCCGGTGTATAACAAATAAAAAAACGTCCGTGCTTCCTAATGAGAAGCCGGACGTTTTTTGTGTAGGAGCAGCTGCTGTTCAATAAATGAGAGGAGCTGCTGACTTGATTGTCCCTTTGAATATTGGTTCCATTCCTCAGCAAAGGTTTTGATTCGTTCTTTATTGTTTAATGCGTTTAGGTGCAAAAGCTCCTGCAAGAGCATGTCTTGAGTGACGCAAGCCTTACCAGGAATGATGTCTTCATACCGGTCGACTAAGCCGCGTTTCTCCCGATAAGTGTCTAAGTCATAAGTGAAGAACAAGACAGGCTTTTCGAGCAGTGCATACTCAAACACAATGGACGAATAATCTGTCACCAGGACATCACAAGCACAAAGCAATGGATAGAGCGGCTGATCGGACACATCAAATATCCATTCACCGTCTGTTTCTGCTTTCGCTAAATGTTTGACCGCAGGATGAAGCTTGATGAGCAGAATGTAATCGCCATTCAGCTCAGTTTGCAGCTGCTCTTTTGAAAAAGGCAGCACAAGACCGTCCATTGCAAAGTCTCGATAGGTCGGTGCATAGAGCAGGATCTTTTTCCCTTTTGGAACATCATTCAGCTTCAAGGAAGGCTGGTGCTGTTCATAGTACACATCCGTCAGTGGTACACCAGTTGGTAAAAAGCGTTCATCTTTGACCCCAAACGAGGTCTTGAAAATCTCACGCATGTGATCTGAGCCTGTCACGATGTAATCGAAAGACGCATAAACACGTTTGAAGCGTTCGATGTCACGTGGACTCCGGCCAGAATTTGAAGCATCTTCAAGCCCGAACTTTTTCAAAGCCCCATTGGCATGCCAAACTTGAATACAGGTGGTAGAAGGCCGTTTTCTGAGTACACTCGTCATGAGAAAGTAATTATCCGTCACGACAACCTTGCTTTTAAACATCGTATACATACATTGAATGAGATGGAGAGGATTTTTTTCATGAAAATAGCGAAATGACAGATGAGGCCCGTCCTTTTCTATCGCAGAAGCATGCTTCGTATAGAGGATAGTGAGCTTCATTGTCATGTTCGCCTGTTGTTGATAAGTATGAATGAGAGCAGCCGCATTCTCTTGGAATGAAACAAGCAGCGTCACCTGGTTTTCACGAGGTTTCACGCCGCTCATCAGCCATCCAATGAAAGAAATAAAAGCTGCGTAACATGAAATCATCATTGAGCGTATATTCATCATTTATCAGTCTCTCACAGCTGCTTCGTCTGATCCTTTACCTGCTCAGGATAGTAACGTTTTTTTCCTTTGTTTTCTTTCAATACGGCAAAAGCGTACTTAGGAATATTGAGCATTCGTTTCCATCTCCATGGATTCACAATCAATCTGTACAGCCATTCTGTATTTGTTTTAATCATCCAGCGTGGTGCACGCTTCACCGTTCCGCTAAATACATCAAAGCTTCCGCCTAAACCGATGCAAACAGCCTGCGGGAATAAATGGCGGTATTCGTAAATAAAGTTCTCTTGATTTGGATAACCTAATGCAACGAACACCATATCAGGTTTCGAGCGCGCGATTTGCTTCGCTACGAAACGTTTATCGGCTTGATAGCCGTCACAGCTTCCGGCGAGGACCACATTTGGATATTCCGTATCAATTCGCTGTTTCACAGCCTCAAGCACTTCTTTTTTCGCACCATATAAAAAGATTCTTTTAGACTGCTTGTTTGCTAGGTCAAGCATAGACATGAAGACATCAAAGCCGGCAATTCTTGACTTAAGCGGACTTTGGGTCATGCGGGACATCAATACGACGCCTACGCCATCCGGCAGTACATAATCCGCAGATGAGACGACTTGATGGTACGCATGATCCTTCATGACGGCATAGCCTATCTCTGGATTGACAGTCGCAATCATGGCGCCTCTTCTCTGAGAAATATGATGCTGGTTCATATAGCTGATAAATTCATCTAAGTCGCCGTTTACATAAGAAAGGTTAGAGACCACTTCTGTTTGCATTGTTTAGACCTCCTTTTTATCTTGTTATCTATGAACGTTCATTGTAAATTCATTCTTCGCCTACTCATCATTTTATCACAGATGCTCCATGAAATATTAACAATAACTTTACAAACCTTTAAATTTCATGACATTTTCATCATTTCATCTCGACGATCCTTTGTGAAACATTGATTCCTCGGACTTTTCCTCCTGCGCCCAATAAATTGGAAATAGTTTGTCTTTACATCCGCTTAACGTTTGGTGGGCGCTGTGATATAATGAGGTTCCGAAGAGCGAATCGAATATCACAGAATTACGGATAAATTACTGCACGAATGCAGTCGAATAAGGATTGAAGAAAGGAGTTTATGTTTGCAATGAAGAAAGTTATTACTTACGGTACATTTGATTTATTACACTGGGGGCACATTAAGCTGCTAGAACGTGCAAAGCAGCTCGGAGATTACTTAGTGGTGGCCATCTCTACAGACGAGTTTAACTTACAAAAATCTAAAAAAGCTTATCACAGCTACGAGCATAGAAAGCTGATTCTTGAAACCATTCGTTATGTAGACGAAGTCATTCCAGAAAACAGCTGGGATCAAAAAGTCCGTGACGTGCAAGAGCACGATATCGATGTGTTTGTCATGGGAGATGACTGGGAAGGTAAATTCGATTTCTTAAAAGAACATTGCGAAGTCGTATACTTGAAGAGAACAGAAGGCATCTCGACAACACAAATTAAGGAAGAAATTGCGGGACTTTAATAGATCGAAAAAAAGTACTTCTTATCTTTTGGTGAGAAGTACTTTTTCATGTAAAATACAATGAGCAAGTCATCATTATTTTTAAGGAGAGCTTCCTTTGTTTCAAAATTGGATGAAGAAAAAAGTTGAAGACACATTGGATCAATCTGAACAACATGAAACAATGGCATCAATGGACGTGCCTGATATGGATTATTACTTTATTATGGGTGATGTGCCAAAACAGGATGAGAGCTTAACGAAATCTTTAAAGGCAAGAATTAAGCCTTTGGCTGATCAGCATAAACGTACTGCAGTTTTAACTTTAAATTACGATGCAAATGTGAAAGAACGTATTCACAGCTTGGAGGAGACATTTCCTAACCAAGTGGACATCTTGAATGTATTTGAACACTATATCTTACCGGAAAGCGGAAGTAAAAGACGTTACTCAGAATTTATTGCCGGTGAATCATCACATCAGATCAATGAAGCTACTTTTCCAGAAGGTGCATCCACGATTCAAGTGACGAGATATGAATTGCCTTCTTCTCCCATTTGTTATATTGATCAATATAATGAAGAGCAGCAATTAGTGAAGAGGGAAGAATACAATTGGCAGGGCATTTTGTGCAGAGTACAAAGCTTTGTTCCACATTCAGGTGCTCTATACTTAGAGGAATTAATCAATGACGACGGCAGCATCTATATGGAGATCATTTATCCTGGTGATGCAAAAAAGAATCCAGTTCGGCATATTAATTGGTATAAAAAAACAGGAATTCAAACATTTACAAAGAAGACGGATATTAAACAATTATGGCTATCCAGCATTCAATCACAAAATGACCGTTTGAAACTGATGATCACAGAGGACCGTGATCAAGACCGCCACCTGTTTAAAATCGATCAGCCTGAAACAACCTATTACGCTGCATTTGTGCATCACGCGCATTATAAGGAAGATCTGCATCAATTCAATTCTCAATATGGAGAATTATTTAAACAAATAAGAAAACAGCAAGTGGATGCTGTCTTTTTTGGGGATACTAAACATAAAGAAGATGTCGAAAATCTATTGGGAGAACAAGCCTATTTTTATCTTGTTCCTTCTGACGAAGAAACTGTTTGGAATACGGCGATTCATCATATGCTCGAAAATCGTGAGCATAAAGATGAACTGAGAGGGATCGTTGACAGCATGAAATGGGTCTTGCGTGATCTAAGCTCTGAGCATCATGTTCTTCACCTTCAACTCGAGTTAAAAGATGAAATGAGTCATGCGGATCATGTGCAAATTGATTTCGCAGGATATGATCGAGTGAATGGAGCTGAAATCATCTATCAAACAATCGATGAGAACCATCAAGTCAGCTTCCCAATCGGCCATTTTCAAACAAAGAAAAACATTGAAATCAACCAAACGAAATTTGTGGATTTTTACATTCGTTTTAAAACAGAAGAACTTCAAGAGGTTTTGCAAAGGGTAGAAGTAGAAGGAGAATTGCTTACAAATAAACCATCGTCCATCGATGGATGGTCATATCAAACGAAAAACGGATATTATTCATGGAAGATAGGTTGAAGAATTTTGAAAGCATGTGAAATTAAATTGAAAAAAATTCTAACGATTATGTATATAAGTATTTTTAAGTTCTTATTCAGGCTTGTCAGTAAGCTGCCTCATAATCAAAAAACGGTTGTTTTTGAAAGTTTTAACGGAAAACAATTCAGTTGTAACCCGCGTGGGATTTATGAGTATATGAAGGAACATCATCCTGAATATACGCTGATCTGGAGCGTTAAAAAGGGTCATGAAGCACCGTTTAAGGAAAAAGGCATCTACTATATCAATCGTCTGTCATTGAAATGGATCTTTGCGATGGCAAGAGCTGAGTATTGGGTTGTAAACAGCCGTTTGCCGCTATGGGTTCCAAAGCCAGATCACACAACATACTTGCAGACTTGGCACGGTACGCCGTTAAAACGGCTGGCAATGGACATGGACGAGGTGCATATGCCTGGAACAAACACGAAGAAATACAAAAAGAATTTCACAAAAGAAGCATCGAATTGGGATTATCTCATTTCTCCAAATGCCTACTCGACTGAAATCTTTACACGTGCGTTCCAATTCCAAAAGACCATGATTGAGTCAGGATATCCGAGAAATGACTTCCTTCACAATCAAAACAATGAAGAAACGATGAGAGCACTGAAACAAAAAATGAACCTGCCGTTCGATAAAAAATTGATCTTATACGCACCGACATGGAGAGACGATCAATTTTATAAAAAAGGACAGTACAAATTTGATTTAGACCTTGATCTGCATGAGCTGAGAGCTGCAATCGGAGATGAATATATCATCATTCTGCGTATGCACTATCTAGTTGCTGAAAACTTTGATTTAGGGCCGTATGAAGGCTTTGCCTATGACTTCTCTCATTACGAAGACATTAGAGACCTTTATATGATTTCTGACCTGCTCATCACAGATTACTCATCTGTGTTCTTTGATTATGCAAACCTCAAACGTCCGATGCTGTTCTATGTGCCAGACATTGAAACATATCGTGACAAGCTCAGAGGCTTCTACTTCGACTTTGAACAAGAAGCACCTGGACCACTTGTGAAAGAGACAGCAAGTGTCATTGACTGGGTGAGAGAAACAGAACAGCCAGACTTTACACTACCAGCTTCATTTGCACCGTTTTATGAGAAATTCTGTTACTTAGAGAGCGGGGAGTCGTCGAAACGGGTGGTTGAAGTGGTATTTGAATAAATAAAATAATAGGATAAAGGCTTACAGCTAACGGCTTGTAAGCCTTTTATCATGATATAAAGTGAAATATTCCTCAACATCTGTTACAATTATGAGCGGTGCTTTTTAAAAAAAGTAATTCCAAAAACTTATATCTAAGGAAGATTAGAATGAACGCAATGTTGACGATACTAAAGGAGCAAATCAGTTCATTTCCGCTGATTATGCGACTTGCTGTTTATGAAACAAAATCAAAATATCAGATGAATTATTTAGGTGTTTTATGGCAGTTTTTAAATCCATTGATTCAAATGCTGGCTTACTGGTTTGTTTTTGGTATGGGCATTCGCGGTGGGCAGCCAATTGTCATTGGCGGCGTTGAAATCCCATTTATCATCTGGATGCTTGCCGGGTTAATCCCGTGGTTTTTTATTAGTCCGACAATTCTTGATGGGTCAAACAGTGTGTTTAAACGCATTAATATGGTATCGAAAATGAATTTTCCGATTAGTGCGCTGCCGTCTGTGGTGATTATGTCCAACTTGTTCAGCTACTTTGTCATGATGGGTGTCTATCTGATTGTGCTGATTTCCTATGGCATCTACCCTGACGCGCATTGGCTGCAATATATATACTATTTTATTTGTATGATCGCGTTTATGTTCTCGTTTAGTTTGTTTAATTCCACGATTAGCGTACTCGTGAGAGACTATCAATTTCTTTTACAATCCGTGACACGATTACTTTTCTTTTTGCTACCGATCTTTTGGAATATTTCGGAAAAACTTACTGGAGATAAGGCGTGGATTGGAGATATTTTAAGACTGAATCCCCTTTTCTACATTATTGATGGTTTCAGAAATAGTTTGTTAAAGGGAGAATGGTTCTTCCATGATGTGAAATACACACTTTATTTTTGGCTGATCACGCTTCTTCTTTTAACAGTCGGTTCATTGCTTCATATGAAATTTAGGGATAAATTTGTCGATTTTCTTTAAAAAGTAAGGAGATTATACGATGAAACTAAAGGTTTCGTTTCGAAACGTATCCAAGCAGTACGTCCTATATAAAAAACAGTCGGATAAGATTAAAGGGCTGTTTTTACCTAATAAAAATGAAAAAGGTTTTTTTGCTGTTCGTGATGTGTCCTTTGATGTATATGAAGGCGAGACGATTGGTTTTGTAGGAATTAACGGGTCTGGAAAATCGACAATGTCGAACCTTCTAGCGAAAATCATTCCACCGACAAGTGGTGAAATTGATATGGACGGCCAGCCTTCGTTAATTGCCATTGCTGCAGGGCTGAACAACCAATTAAGCGGGAAAGATAACATTCGCCTAAAGTGCTTAATGATGGGGCTGACGAATAAAGAGATAGATGAGCTTTATGAAAAAATCGTAGAGTTTGCGGATATTGGCGACTTTATTGACCAGCCGGTTAAGAGCTATTCAAGTGGAATGAAATCACGTCTTGGCTTTGCTATTTCAGCGCATATCGATCCAGATATCCTCATTATTGATGAAGCACTGTCTGTTGGAGACCAAACCTTCTATCAAAAATGTGTGGACCGCATTACAGAATTCAAGGAACAAGGAAAGACGATCTTTTTTGTCAGTCACTCCATTAGCCAAATTCAAAAAATCTGTGATCGGGTGGCTTGGATGCATTATGGTGAGCTTCGTATGTTTGATGATACGAAAAAGGTCGTGAAGGAATATAAGGAGTTTGTTGATTGGTTTAACAAGCTTTCCAAGAAAGAGAAACAAAAATACCAAATGGAACATAAAGAAGGTAGAAAAGGTGTACAAAAGACGGAAAAGGTGTCTCGTTATCAAGAGAACGGAAAACGCCGCTCATTGTTCGGACCCGTATTTCAAGTGACAGTTTTAGCGGTCTTAACGATATTGCTAGCCTTATCAATGTTTTCAGATCGCCCGCTTCGTACACTGGCGACATTTGGTGCAATCCCATCAGATAAGACAGAAGCGCCTCAGTCGAAGCATCAGCAGACCAAGGGAGCGCCCGATATGAAAAAGGTGGATCAACAGCTGATAGTCACGGCAGATCCACTTACGGTTTACAAAGACCAAGCCATGAAAAAAAAGGCCGATATCACTTTGGTATTTGGACAAGAAGTACAGGCTGTGGCTGAAAATAAACAAACCGTTCAAATTAAAACTGCGTCAGAAACGTATTTTGTTAAACCTGCTGCGCTTCAAAATGCAGAGGATTTAAAGTCATTATCCATTGGACCAGGACAGTTTAATTCCTATGTATCACCTGCATCGGCAGGTTCGTATGAGTATTTACTGTCTTTCCTTGGAAAAGAAGAATCTGTGCTGAAACAGAGAATGCAAACGCTGAGTTCAGTGAAAAATGATCAAGGAGATACGATTGAGCGATTGACCACAGAGAAAACCGACTATGTCATTCAAAATGGTCAGGCAAACACGATTGTGTTTCGCGATATTATGCCAATCTCTCCTTCCACACTTGGGCTGACAGAACAAAATGTCTGGATGAATGAGAAACGAACAAAGTTCGCAGTGAAGGGCGAAAACAACCTGTTTGTCATTGATAATGAACAGCATACACTGACTATTTCAGTCATTAAATAAAAAAGCTGCCGATGCCGGCAGCTTTTTTTAATTCACTTCCTCTTTTTCGAGAAGCTGTTTCATAAATGGAATGAGTTTCTTTTTCAATTCTTCATCCTGAAGAGCAAACTCAAGCGTCGTTTCGATGAAGCCTTGCTTCTCGCCGACATCGTATCGTTTCCCTTCGAAATCATAGGCGAATACGCGCTGGATGTCATTTAGCTTTTGAATGGCATCTGTCAGCTGAATTTCTCCGCCTGCACCAATCTCTTGTTGATCTAGGTACATAAAAATCTCTGGTGTGAAAATGTAGCGCCCTAAGATGGCTAGGTTTGATGGTGCTGTTCCTTGCGGCGGCTTTTCAACAAAGTTTTTGACTTGGTAGCGGCGTCCTTCTTGTGTAAGAGGGTCGATGATCCCATAGCGATGTGTATCGCTGTCAGCTACTTGCTGAACACCGATGACAGAGGAAAGAGTTTTTTCGTATTCGTCCATCAGCTGGCGAAGGCCAGGCGTTTCGGCTTGAACAATGTCATCACCTAATAAAACAGCAAAAGGCTCATCACCGATAAAGTTGCGTGCGCACCAAACGGCGTGTCCAAGTCCTTTCGGCTCTTTTTGACGTATGTAATGAATGTCAGCAATGTTAGAGGACTTTCTCACTTTTTCTAAAAGCTCGCTCTTTCCCTTTTCCTCAAGATTGCGCTCTAACTCTGGTGCAAAATCAAAATGATCCTCAATGGCTCTTTTCCCTTTTCCAGTGACGATAATAATGTCTTCGATTCCTGATTCAACAGCTTCTTCAATAATATATTGAATGGTTGGTTTATCAACGATTGGAAGCATTTCTTTAGGCATTGCTTTTGTTGCAGGGAGGAAACGTGTTCCGAGACCTGCAGCTGGTATAATGGCTTTACGTACTTTTTTCAATGAACTTTGCACCTTCCTTACATATAGAAAAAATGATTTGACTTCATTTTTCATCTTTCATAAAGTGTAACTTACAAATGATAGAAATGACAAATGATTTACGATAAATGTATGAGCTGATTCAATTCTATTGTAATGAGTCTGTGTAAATTTTTATGTTGAAAAGAGTAAAGGCGATGTAAAAATTGAAAACAGAATGATTAGGATTCGTTTCTATTCTTTTGTATAATACACTTATAAATGAGAAGGAAAGAGGCATCGACTATTGAAAACATTACATGTAATGACTGTATTCGGGACGAGGCCTGAAGCGATTAAAATGGCACCCCTTGTCCTTGAGCTGAAAAAACATCCGCAAATCAAATCCTCAGTCACTGTGACTGCACAGCATCGGCAAATGCTTGATCAAGTGTTGAAAGCCTTTAACATTCAACCGGATCATGATTTAAATATTATGAAAGAACGTCAGACATTATCTGAAATCACATCAAATGCACTATTGAAACTAGATCAATTATTCCAAGAGGAGAAACCTGATATTGTCCTTGTTCATGGAGACACCACTACAACCTTTGCAGGAAGCTTGGCCGCATTCTATCACCAAATTTCAGTCGGTCATGTTGAAGCGGGTTTAAGAACACATAATAAGTACTCACCGTTTCCAGAAGAATTAAACCGTCAAATGACAGGAAGCATTGCAGATATTCATTTTGCGCCTACACATGAGGCTAAGCAGAATCTTTTAGTTGAAAATAAAAAAGCAGAATCTATTTTTGTAACAGGTAATACAGCAATTGATGCATTGCAAACAACGGTTACAGATCAGTATCAACACCCTATTTTAGAGAAAATAGGCACAGATAAAATGATCTTGTTAACGGCCCATCGCAGGGAGAATCTCGGCCAGCCGATGAAGAACATGTTTAGAGCGATTAGGCGTATTGTAGAAGAGTTTGAAGATGTTCAGGTTGTATATCCTGTACATTTAAACCCTGCTGTTCGTGATGCGGCTCAGACAGAATTCAGTGATCTTGACCGTGTGCACTTAATTGAGCCGCTCGAAGTCGTTGATTTCCATAACTTCGCTGCTGCCTCATACTTTATATTAACGGACTCCGGCGGTGTACAAGAGGAGGCGCCTTCTTTAGGGAAGCCAGTATTAGTGCTTCGCGATACAACAGAGCGCCCTGAAGGCGTGGAAGCTGGCACGCTTAAGCTCGCAGGTACTGATGAAGAGACCATTTACAAGATGGCAAAACAGTTGCTAGTCGATCAAAAAGAGTACGACAATATGTCGAAGGCATCTAACCCTTATGGTGATGGACGAGCTTCGAAACGAATTGCTGAGATGCTTCTTTACCAATATGGCTTAACGGATGTCAAGCCACTCTCATTTCTAAAAACTGATCGTTCTACCAGCTAGAGGACAATTTTCGACAGGTGTTACATTTTCTAAATCAAAATGTGGTATTATAATGGCATATATTAAGATATGAGTGGTTTTTTTGTAATATAATTTACAATCCATTCATATTGAAATATTGCCATTTTTTTATTTGACATGATTGAAAGGGGTATTAAGTATGATTTATGCAGAAATATTAGCTGGTGGGAAAGGCTCTAGAATGGGTAATGTAAATATGCCAAAACAGTTCTTGCCATTAAATAATCGCCCTATCATAATTCACACTGTTGAAAAATTCCTATTAAATGATCGTTTTGAAAAAATTATCATTGTAACTCCCAAAGAATGGATCAACCATACGAAGAATATACTAGAAAAATACATACATGCTGATGATAGACTAGTAGTAATAGAGGGCGGAATTGATCGAAACGAATCGATTATGAGTGGGGTTCGTTTTATTGAAAAAGAGTATGGACTAAATGACGACGATGTTATTGTGACACATGATTCAGTGCGCCCATTTTTAACCCATAGAATTATTGAGGAAAATATCAATGCCGTTCTAGAACATGATGCTGTTGATACTGTTATACCTGCTATAGATACCATTGTGACTTCAGAAGATGGAACAAATATCACTGATATTCCAGTACGTGATGTTATGTATCAAGGTCAAACACCTCAAAGCTTTAAGATATCGCTCTTAAAAAGGCTTTATAGCGAGTTGACAGAAGAACAGAAAAAGGTACTTTCAGATGCTTGTAAAATTTGTATTTTAGCAGGGCAGAAAGTGAATTTAGTCCGAGGCGAGGTATTTAATATAAAAGTAACGACACCATACGATTTAAAAGTTGCGAATGCTATTTTACAGGAGAACATAAAAAATGATTAATCAAACATATCGATTGGTTTCTGCTAGACAATTTGAAGTGACTTATAAGGATAAGGAGTTTACATCTGGACAAGTCGTTATTAGACCAACCCATCTGTCAATATGTGCTGCGGATCAACGCTATTTTACAGGAACAAGAGGTAAGGAAGCAATGGACAAAAAGCTTCCAATGGCGCTGATTCATGAGGGTGTAGGAAAAGTAATGTATGACCCTACTGGAACGTTCAAAGTCGGAACACATGTAGTGATGGTTCCAAATATCCCAAATGAAGAAAACGAATTTATTGCAGAGAACTACTTGCGCTCTAGCTATTTTAGATCAAGTGGTTTTGATGGATTCATGCAGGATTATATGTTCATGAATCCGGATCGTCTTGTAGCTTTACCAGAGCAAATGAATCTTCATGTTGCGGCTTTTATTGAATTGATCACCATTGCAGTTCATGCAATGAGTCGATTCGAAAGAGTGGCTCACCAAAAGCGAGATGTTTTTGGGGTTTGGGGTGATGGTAATCTAGGATTTATCACCTCTTTAATACTAAAAAAACGTTATCCATCTTGTAAGGTGTACGTTTTTGGAAAGAACCAATATAAACTAGAGCATTTCTCTTTTGTTGATGAAGTTTACCAAATTAATGACATTCCAAAAGAAGTTCGTGTTGATCATGCATTTGAATGCGTCGGTGGACGTGGCAGTGAAAGTGCGATTGAACAAATCATTGATTTCACTCAACCAGAGGCTTCTGTGGCATTATTAGGTGTTTCAGAATATCCCTTGAAGGTTTCCACAAGGATGGTTCTAGAGAAAGGAATTATTCTCATAGGAAGCAGTAGAAGCGGCAGCAAAGACTTTGCCAATACAGTAAATCTATTAAATGAATTTCCTGAGATTACAGATTATTTGGAGACATTGATTGGCACAGTCCATATTGTGAGAAGTATAGAGGACATTGGAAAGGCATTTGAAGAAGATCTGACTTCTTCTTGGGGAAAAACAATAATGAAATGGGAAATCTAACAACGATGCACATGACAAAAATGGTGAAAATTTTTTTCCGAATAGTCTATAAGATTTTTTCTAAATTGTTTCAAGTGAGCCAGCAAAAAATCGTGATCGCTTCTTATAGAGACAATGAAATAAACGATAATTTCAAAAATGTTTATAAAGAATTAAGAAGTCAATCCAATTTGAAGATTATTCTCTTATTTAGAAAATCGGAAAGTGGCTTTCTAGGAAAACTTTTCTATATCATTTATTTATTAAAATCTCTTTATCACATTTCTACTTGTAAGGTGCTCTTATTAGATGATTACTATTATCCTCTTTATTTAATTAAAAAGCGGCCGGAAACAAAGGTAGTTCAAATTTGGCATGCCTGTGGTGCATTTAAAAAATTTGGGCACAGTATTAAAGACAAACAGGGAGGACCTTCATCAGAATATTTAAAAGTAGTGCCTGTTCATTCAAATTATGATTATGCAATTGTGAGCTCTGAAGAAGCAATTGGTCCATTTTCTGAAGCGTTCGATATGCCCAAGGAAAAAATATTAGCAACAGGTGTTCCAAGAACTGATTTTTTCTATTCTGAAGATCAAATATATGAAGTGAAAAAGAGGTTTGACAAGGAATATCCCGAATTGAAGAATAAAGTGAAAATATTGTACGCTCCAACTTATAGAGGAGGAGTAAATAAGCAATATGGCGAGCAATTTCTATTGAATCAAGAAACACTTTTCAAACATTTGAGCCGGGAGCATTATGAGTTGCTCATTAATGTGCACCCTTATATGCGAAAAAGTGTTTTTGGAGATATAGATTTATCTAAAAAGTTTTCTTTGTATGAACTAATGATTATTTCTGATGTATTGATTACAGATTATTCTTCAGTCATTTTTGAATATAGTCTTTTGAATAAACCAATGTTTTTCTATTGTCCAGACTTAGAGAACTATATGCAGGAGAGAGATTTTTATTATTCATTTCCAGAGTTTGCGCCAGGACCTATAAGAACGAAAATAGAGCCTCTCATTGAGGATTTGAAGAATATAAGGTTGAATAAAAAACAAATCAATTACCATTCATTTTCAAATCGGTTTATGAATCGTTGTGATGGAAATTCTACAGAGCGAGTTGTTTCACTAATACTAAGCTTAATAAATGAAACAATGAATGAAGGAGAGAGAGTTTTTGAAATTTAAACTAGGGACACTATTTAGGAAACGGAGTGTTCAAAAAAATCTTGACCATGTAGATGAAGTAAGTGAAGAAAAATTATTCTCACTTTTCGATAAAGCAGAAGATGTCATCGTGAATAAAAATATTCCCCAAAGAGAAATAACACAATTTCAATGGAACGAATCATTTTTAACGATCGAGGGGTATATGTACATTGATGGTATCCCCTTGCAAAGAGAAGATACGGTAAGAAGAAAGTTATTGATCGTTCAAAAAGGGGCTATTATAAAATCTATTCCTCTAAAGAATCAAAGGTTAAACGAAACAAATAGACAACAACTAGGGCTTTCTGAACAATATGAATGGGCTGGTTTTTATCAGGAAATAAACTTCTCAAAGGTAAATGGTGGCAAGCCATTACCACAAGGAAACTTTCATTTATATTTAGAATTAGAAGTATTAGATGGGAATAATCTCAAGTACCATGAGACTCATACGCTGGGCAATATAAACAATTTCCTGAAGCAGGATATCTATGCAACGAAAATGGAACATTTTTCAGCTAAGAAAAGAGTGAAATATAATTTCATTGTCACATACGATGAAGAGGAAAAAACTGCACATGTATCATCACACAAACTCCAAGAAATTGACCAGGGTGCAATAGAGACTACTATGAAAAATGAAAATCGAATCATACGTAAAATGAAGCGTGTTATGTTTCAAATCTTATATCAACTATTTTGTTTCCTGCCAGTAAAACAGAAAAAAATTACTTTCGCATCAGATAGTCGCACTGACTTATCAGGGAATTTTGAATTTGTCTATCAAGAGCTTTTAAATAGAGAAGAAACGTTTGATTTTCAATTTTTCTTAAAAGAAAGCATTAATACGAAAAAAAGTATAGCAGAATATGTACGAATGGCCTATCATTTTGCTACAAGTAGGCATATTTTAATTGATGATTTCTATCCGATCATCTATCCATTGAAAATTCGTAAAAATGCGGATCTTGTCCAGCTGTGGCATGCAGTGGGCGCATTTAAGACGTTTGGTTATAGCCGTATTGGTCTGCCAGGTGGACCGTCACCAACATCCAAAAATCATAAGAATTATACGAAGGTCATTGTCAGTTCTGATCATATCCGGAAGCATTATGCTGAAGGCTTTGGAGTAGATATTGAAAATGTCATTTCCACAGGAATACCTAGAACAGACTTCTTTTTCGATGAATCAAAAAAAGAAGAAGTCAGATCAAGGTTGTATGAAGAATTTCCTTTTTTAAGAGGGAAAAAAGTGATTTTATTTGCCCCGACATTTAGGGGAAATGGTCAGCAGTCCGCTCATTACCCGTTTGAAGTATTAAATTATGATCAGCTTTATCAAGAGCTGAGTGATGAATATATCTTTTTGTTCAAGATACATCCATTTGTTAAGAATCAAATAAATATTCCTTATCAATATAGTGAATTTTTCTATGATTTTTCTGATTTTAGAGAGATTAATGAGCTGCTTTTAATTGCGGACGTTCTTGTAACTGACTATTCATCTGTTTGTTTCGAATTTGCACTTTTGCAAAAACCAATGATTTTCTTTAGCTATGATGTGGACGAGTATATTCGGACTCGTGATTTTTATTATGAGTATTTCTCCTTTATTCCGGGACCACTTGCTAAAACATGTAATGAGCTGGTGTCAATTGTTAAAAATAATCAATACGAATTTGAAAAATTAGATGCGTTTGTACAGTATTTCTTTGATGATTTGGATGGTCTTTCGAGTAAAAGAGTAGTAGATGCCATCTTATTAGAGCAAAGTGAAGATGATAAAAAAGAAATTCAGTAAAAAACACCTTTCATGGAGAAAGGTGTTTTTTTATTAAGAGGCTTCCAAACTTTCCTTCAATTCCTTCTTCACATTCGCAAGACTGCTGTCATCAAGCTGGTAGTAATAAATGTTATTGATACGTGTGCCTGATCCTTTCAGCTCGTGCTGCTCCACATGCTGTCTTGCATCACGATAATCATTCATCATCATCCACATATCGTCAAATGACATGTTTGTCTTCATATTATTTTCCACGACTTTGAACATATCGCCGAATTTCGTAATAGATGAAATGTTGGCACCTTTTGCAATGATGCCTTCAATGACCTGGCGCTGTCTTTGCTGACGTCCGAAGTCACCCTTTGGATCTTGCTTTCTCATTCTTGTGTAGGCAAGGGCTTGATCGCCATTCAGGTTAATTTCTCCTGTACCAAATGAATGGCCGTCATAACTAAATGCAAACGTGCTATTTACTGTAATACCGCCAAGTGTATCAACAATATCCTTGAAGCTTTCCATATTGACTTTAACGAAGTAATCAACAGGTACATCAAGCAGTTCCTCTACAGTATCTGCTGCCATTTGTGTACCGCCAAATGCATAGGAGTGGTTGATTTTATCCATTGTGCCTTTTCCGACAATCTTCGTATACGTATCACGCGGGATGCTCACCATCTCGGTCGTTTTTGTTTTCGGATTTACTGTCATGTATATTAATGTATCTGCACGGCCTCGGTCATTTTTTCGTTCATCGACACCCATGACTAAAATAGAAATCGGGTCTTTCTTACTTAAATCGACATCTTTGTCACGCTTATCTGACTTCTTTAAATTTTCTTGAATGCCTGCGACGGTCGATGCTGCTGTGTTCCAAAGATGATATGCGTATCCGCCAGTTGCTAATACGAATAAGCCAATAATCGATAAAACAATCCAAAGAACCTTTTTCTTCTTTCTTTTTCTTTCAGCTCTCATAATGTCCCTCACCTTTTCTATGATTCTTCCATGATTATAGGTTTACGAATCTTGATAAACAAGTTATTTTTTTACTCTGAACCTAGATATAGACGTTGTAACAAAAAAAAGGTTTCAAAAAACCTTAAATTTACCTTAAAATAATAACTTATAAGACGATACAAAGACATGAGGTGAAAAAAATGAAGAAAATCGTCGTTTTACCGTTCTTAATACTGCTACTAGGTATCGTGCTCACAGCATGTGGAACGGCCGAGCAGTCCTCAGGAGAAAACAAGACAAGCAGTTCAACTCCTCAGGTACTGGAAGAGAAAGCTGAATTTATTGGAATGGCTGATGCACATACAGTCGAAGTGAAAAAAGTGAATACGACCCTAAGCTATGAATTTACGGATAATTTTAAAGATGTGTTAAATGAATTTAAACCAGGAGACACAGTAGAAATCTCTTACTTTATTAATGACAGTGGTCAAAAGGAAATCCAGAAGATTGAAAAACAGAAGTAAAAAAGATGGGCGGGATGAACAAAATTGAAGAAAACAGGCGTTACACTAATCGTTCTCATGATACTGACTCTACTAGTTGCACCCTTTCAGTCTGCCATGGCAAGCTCGGCAATTTCAGTGAAATTGTCTAATTATATCGGAAACAAAACAAGTATGGATATCTCAACAACTGGGGAATACAAGCTATCAGGATCAAATGTTGCTGTGACGAAAAGATATGACGGCAAAAATAGATACGAAGTAGCCAACAGTATTGCAACTGCAGGGTGGAAAAATCCATCAACTATCGTCGTTGTAAATAAAGATGCTTTTGACCATGCAATGACCGTTTCTCCATTGGCTTACAAGCTAAATGCACCTATTCTTTACTCTGGTGCTGCTAAGCTAACAAAAGCAACTGAGACCCAAATTAAGAAAATGAAACCCGATAACATTCTAATCATTGGAAATACACAGAGTATCTCATCTACAACTGAAAAAGCTTTAAAAAAGTACGGAAAGATTAAAAGAATTAGTGGGAAAGATAAATTTGAAATTTCCCAAAAAATAGCTAAAGAGATGGGGAGCTATAAGCAGGCAATTGTTGCTGGTGGGGCTTCTTTTATGAATGGAACATCCATGATCTCTTATGCAGCTAGAAAAGGATATCCAATCTTATTAACAAAAAAAAGCTCACTTCCGTCTTATAAGATTCCTAGTAAGGTCATTGTTGTAGGAAGTACAAAAAGTATTAGTGAAAAAGTTGAGAAACAATTAAAAAAGACATCACAGGTGACAAGAATCAGTGGTGAAAATCGTTATGAACTTTCAGTAAATATCATTAAAAAATTGAAATTAAATGTTGATAAAGTTTACATTGCTAAAGGTTCAAGCTTTAAATATGCAATTCCTATGTCACTTTTAGCTGCGAAAAACAATCGTACTATGATTTATGTGAAAAAAGACTCTATCTCTTCTTCTTTAAAGAAGCTTTTGAAAGATAACGGCACACATACATATCATATTGCAGGCAGCTCAAGTGTGCTTTCAGATACACTAAAAAATTCATTAGCCAAACAAGTTTATCTGAAAAAAAATCAAAACTACCAATTGAATATTTCTAACGGAAAAATTTCATTAAAAGGCATAAAGACGTATAACACAGTAAGAGTTGTTCCTGAGAAATATTCAACAAAAAATGTCCTTCAAATTGCAGGAAAGCCGTATTTAGGCAGCGTAAACTTTGCAATTGAATCAGGGTATATCAGGCCGACTCTCGAAAATATTCCATTTGAAGACTATTTAAAAGGTGTAGTGCCAAATGAAATGCCTGCAAGCTGGAATGTCGAAGCGTTAAAAGCACAGGCGGTTGCTGCTAGAACGTATTCGGTGAAAAGTATTGGAAAAGTCGTCCCTGATACAACAGCCTTCCAAGTATATGGAGGATATAACTGGTATACAAATTCGACAAAAGCTGTCGATGCCACAAAAGGAAAGGTTCTGAAATATAACAATCAGCTCATTTCAGCAACCTATTACTCTAGCAATGGCGGTTATACAGAGGCAAGTGAAGAAGTATGGGGAAATGCACTGCCATACTTAGTGGCCAAAAAGGATCCAAAAGATCCAGTCAATCCATGGACACTGAAACTCTCTAAAAAACAACTAGGCACGACATGGACTGCTAGCACAGCAGCATCTGAGTGGTCTAAAGCAAAAGAGACAAATGCAGCTGACCTTGCCGGCTTGAAATCATGGCTGCTCAAAAACAAAGAAACTGCTGCATCTGATATGAAAATCGCATCGATCTCAAGCCTGACGTTCTCAGGGAAAACAAAAGGACAGCGTGCGAAGACGGTATCGATCAAACTGACATACCATCTGAAAAACAAAACAGGCACATATTCGGTAAACAAAAGCACAACGGCAAGTATGAAGATGACCGAGTTTCGATCAGTCATGGGCGCAACAAAGGTGAAAAGCACGTTTGCGTCAGTCAAAAACAATACAAATGACTTCACGATTTCAGGAAAAGGATATGGCCACGGCATTGGTATGAGCCAATACGGAGCAAAAGCGAGAGCTGAATCTGGAAACTCATATTCTTCCATACTCTCGTTCTACTATCCAGGTACAAAACTAACAAACTATTAAAGGGTAAAAGGAGGACATAGAAGATGCGCTCAATGATGAAAACAGCCATCCTCAGCCTCATCGCCATATTCATTATTGTTCCAACAGCTTCAGCGGACAATTCTGTATCACGAATAGATGGGGGCAATCGATATTCTTTATCTGTCAATGTGGCGAAAAAAGGTTGGGGAACAGCTAATACAGTTGTGTTAATAGGAAAGAAAGCGTATGCTGATGCAACAGCAGCTGTCCCATTAGCATATCAACATAATGCCCCGGTTCTTTTTACAAATAGTAAAAACCTTTCGTCAGAAACGAAGAAAGGATTAACGTCTTTAAAAGCGAAAAATGTGATTGCAATTGGTACGACAGCAAGTGTTTCAAATAAT
This sequence comes from Bacillus sp. FSL R5-0512, assembly GCF_038593295.1. Classification (NCBI taxonomy): domain Bacteria; kingdom Bacillati; phylum Bacillota; class Bacilli; order Caryophanales; family Bacillaceae; genus Bacillus; species Bacillus sp. FSL R5-0512. Next base: position 3,176,345 of record NZ_CP151982.1, on the reverse strand, counting down.
GTAATCAATCAAGTGAAAAAACTAGGTATTTCAACAAAACGAATTACCGGAAAAAACAGATATGAAATTTCTACGAATATTGCAAAGCAAATGAAAAGTCCTGCTGGTGTAGTGGTTGTAGAAGGTCATTCATATGCGCATGGGATTGCGATTGCGCCGTATGCGGCACAGAAAGGTTTCCCAATTCTATATACAGATAAAAAGGGACTTCGTTCTGAAATTTCATCTTTCGCAAGATCTAGTAATATTAAGCAAACAATTGTGATTGGCGGCGAATCATATGTCACCAAAGCCGCATACAGCAAGCTAAAGTCACCAACGAGAATTAAGGGTGCCAACCGCTATGATATTGCTGCAAAAATCGTGAATAAGTATAAACTGAGTACGAGCAATACGTATGTTGCTAGAGGCTTTGGTTATGCCTCTGCCCCTGCAGCTGCTGGAATCGCAGCTAAAGAAAAGAAAGCTCTTTTATTAACAAATGAGAAAACCTTACCAGTTCATACTAGATCCATTATTGGCAGCAAAAACATTTCGAAGTTTACAGTGGTAGGAAATTCTACAACGGTCACCAATACTGTAGCATCTCAATTAAAGAACCCGGTTGTAGGAAAAAACATATTCATTGATCCAGGACACGGTGCTCATGATTCTGGTGCTGTAGGATATGGTCTTTATGAGAAAAATTTAAACTTAGATGTAGCGAAGAGACTCAACACTAAACTGAAAAATGCAGGTGCACTCACTACTATGTCAAGAACATCAGACACATTTGATAGTCTTCAAACACGAGTGAGCAAAGGTGCCTCAGCGAATGCAGATATCTTTATCAGTGTCCATGCGAACTCAAATGATAACAGCAGTGCAAATGGAACAGAAACGTATTATGACAAAACCTATGCGGCTGCAAACAGCCTGAAGCTGGCGCAAAACATCCAGCCTAAAATGGTCAGCGCACTAGGTACAAGAGACCGTGGTGTGAAAACAGCTGGCTTCTACGTCATTAAATATTCTAAGATGCCGAGCGTTCTTTTAGAAACTGGTTTTGTTTCCAGTCCAGTTGATTCAAACATCTTGAAATCTGCTACGTATAAAGATCGATTAGCGTCAGGCATTTCAAGCGGTGTGTCAGGTTATTTTAGATAAGAAAACACAAACCTGAGGGGTGCCTCAGATACTCCTCTTAGGCTGCTCGAGAACGTACTCGGCAGCCTTTTTTCAAAAGTTCATGAAGCTCCTGGGTGAAGAAGGGTTCAAACCAAGGAGGTTGACTTCATGCGTTTTGATATCAAATGTATGTTACTGATTGCTGTTTCACTATGTTTATATACACCATCCGTTTTTGCCCAGCACGCTGTAACGAGGATAGAAGGAAGCAATCGATATGAGGTGGCTGTAAATACCGCGAAAAGGGGCTGGCAGGAAGCGCCTGCCGTTGTTCTTGTGGGCGGTGATGCTTATGCAGATGCCCTGAGTGCTGTGCCTTATGCTTACCAGCAAGGGGCCCCAGTCCTGTTAACGAATGCTGGCAGTCTTTCAGGTGCTGTAAAGACAGGGTTGCAGCAGCTGAAAACGAAGCGTGTAACGATTCTTGGCGGGACTGCGAGTATTTCTGAAAACATCGTGAAGCAGCTAAAAGCGATGAATCTATCCGTTTCCCGTATTCAAGGAAAGAACCGCTATGAATTGGCGGCAAATGTGGCTAAGCACATGAAGAGTGCTAGTGCAGCTGTCGTCGTGAATGGTTCTGCTTATGCTGATGCTGTCGCGATTGCTCCGTACACTGCCAAACAAGGCTATCCCATTTTATTAACAGATGAAAAAGGATTGCGCCAAGAAACAGCCAATCTATTAAAAAACAAAGCGGTCAAGCGGACCATTGTGATCGGCGGAGAAGCAAGTATCAATAAAACTGCTTTTCAAAAGCTTCCCTCACCAGTCAGAATAAGCGGAGCCAATCGGTATGAGGTGGCTGCCCAAATTGCTAAAACGTATCCAATGAAGACAAGTCACACATTTATGAGTCATGGGTATGCCTATGCAGATGCAGCCGCTGCGGCAAGTATAGCAGCGAAACAGGGACAAACCCTTCTTCTCACAGATGCTCAAACGGTGCCGGATGCTATCAGAAAAGTCATTGGGGCCAAACAGATGTCAGCATTTTCTGTGGTAGGCGGAACATCAACCATTCAATCAAATGTCATCACACAGTTGAAAAATGCGGTGTTAGGCGAAACAATTTTTATTGATCCAGGTCATGGTGCGCAAGATGCTGGAGCGATAGGGAATGGGCTGCTTGAAAAGAACATCAATTTAGAAGTAGCATTAAAGCTGCGGTCGAGACTTCACCAAGCGGGTGCCCTTACTGTCATGTCAAGAACTTCTGATACATTTGACTCCTTGCAGACTCGTGTCAGTAAAGGAGCCCAGGCAAGTGCTGATATATTCATCAGTATCCACGCCAACGCAAATGATAACAGCGGTGCGAATGGGACAGAGACGTATTATGATACGACATATGAGGTTGCTAATAGTATCAAACTGGCACAACAGGTTCAGCCCCGGATGGTCAGTGCCCTTGGAACGAGGGATCGAGGAGTGAAAACAGCAGGGTTCTACGTCATCAAATATTCTAGAATGCCGAGTATTTTGCTAGAAACCGGCTTTGTAACAAGTCCAATCGATGCGAGTATTTTAAAATCTACCACTGCAAAGGATCGGCTGGCTTCTGGAATTACAACGGGTGTGTCCAATTACTTTGACGCAAAATGAACCGATAAAAGAAGTGTCAAGTTAAAAATACATTTCATTTTTGGTTATGTTTGTTATAATTGAAACATAGAAGGTGAATGGTTTACACATAAATCTTCAAACGACAGCAAACCGACAAATCATGAAGAGGTGACGATTTTGAAAAAATTAATCACAATGCCGTTTCTAGTATTGCTTCTAGGAGTATTGCTCACAGCGTGCGGCACAACAAATCAATCAAGCGATAACAAAAAGGATGACAGCAAAAAAGAAACAACTGAAGCAGCCGATCAAAACAAAGATAAGGCTGCGGACGAAAAATCAGAAGATCAATCATCAAATGAAAAAGCAGATGATCAAAGTAAAGAAACAGCTGCTCAAAAAGAAGAGCCGGCAAGTCAATCTGATGAAGAGGCAAAAGACAGCTCAAGCAAAGAAATTACAAAAGAAGAACCTGCTAAAGACCAATCAAAAGCTGACTCAAAAGGTGACTCTAAAACAAAGAAAGAATCAACGACTAGTAAGAAAAATGAAATCACCAAAGAAGGCACATATGTCGGTTTGGCTGATGGACATACAATTGCTGTCAACATTGATGGAAAAGAAGTAGCTATTCAATTCGGAAATACATTTTCTAAACAAGTGAACAGCTTAAAAGAAGAATCAAAAGTAAAAGTAACCTATACAAAAGATGCAAACGGAACACTTCGATTAAAAACGATCGAATCTGTAAAAGCAAAATAAAGAAAAGACCCGGAGACCCGCAGAATTGCGGGTCTTTTTTACGTTCAAAAGGGCATAACTTGATATAAGTGCACATTCTTAACACAGTTTTACAAGACTTAACAGCGCATTTACATTTGCTTAATGTTGCTCTGCTAAACTGACTTTCATAGAACATCTCTTTACACAACAACTACTTTGAATGGTGAGGTGCAGGTCAGTGAGTGCAGAGAAAGCGATGAATCTTTACAGAGAATATGAAGTGAGACGAAATCACTCTTTTGCCTTAACAGAACATATGGTTCGTTATTTATTTGCAAAACGTTTCATAGATTTAATGTTCTCGTTCATCGGATTGATGTTGAGTACGCCAATCATTTTGCTGTTTGCTCTTTTGATTAAGCTGGAAACACCAGGGCCAGCCTTTTATATGCAGGAAAGGGTCGGGAAAGACGGTGTTTACTTTAAATTATGGAAGCTCAGATCGATGAGAATTGACGCAGAAAGCGGAGGAGCGAAATGGGCGCAAAAAAATGACCCGCGTATCACCAAAGTGGGGGCATTCATCCGTAAAACAAGAATTGATGAACTTCCGCAATTTATCAACGTGTTAAAAGGAGAAATGAGTATCGTAGGTCCTCGTCCAGAAAGACCGATGTTTACCGCAGAATTTAATCGGACGATTCCAGGCTTCACAAAAAGATTGGCTGTAAAGCCGGGGCTGACAGGTCTTGCTCAAGTAAATGGCGGATATGAAATGAGTCCAAGTGAAAAATTAACACACGACTTACAGTATATTCAAAACTTGACATTTTCTCTCGACACGAAGATTATGGTAAAAACGTTAAAAGTCATCATGACTGGTGACGGAGCCAGATAAGTAAAGTAGGGAAGAGAAATGGCAAGTATGAAAAAACGCATGCTAGGCGGGGCAAAATGGACAAGCTTGTCCGCATTGATCATCACCATTATCCAAATCGCACAGTTCGCCTTTTTAGGGAACGTGATGTCACTCAAGGAGTTTGGACTTGTTGGCATGATCACAACTGTCACAATATTTACGCAGATTTTGCTTGATCTAGGAATTGGGGCAGCAATCATTCAAAAGGAACAAACGACAGAACGTCAATTATCTACATTATATTGGATTAACCTGCTCACAGGGATTATCTTGTTTTGTCTGCTCATTCTGCTAAGCCCAATGATAGCCGCTTTTTATAACCGGCCAGAGCTAGAAGGTCTGCTCAAGCTATTATCGATCATGTTTCTGATCGCACCGATTGGCCAGCAGTACCAGTATATGATGCAAAAAGACTTAGCCTTTAAAACATTAAGCACCATTGAAACCATTGCAACCATCATATCGCTGCTCGTTTTACTCGTTTTCGCCTTCTTCATGAATCCGATTATCGCCTATGTCATTTCTCAAGTGCTGCTGCAATCAGGAAAAGGTCTCATGTATGCAGCGGCTTATTGGAAGAAGTGGCGTCCAGCACCTGTTTTTGCATTAGGAGAGGTGAAGGAATTTTTCTCATTCGGTGCATTCCAGCTCGCATCCAGACTGGTCAACCGAGCAGGATCGAATATCGACATGATTTTAATCGGCCGGTTTCTTGGAGCGGAAGCGTTAGGTATTTACAGCTTGGCGTATCAAATTGTAACAATACCCGTGCTGAAGATAAATCCGATTGTGACGAGAGTGGCTTTCCCAGTTTTCGCAAAAAGTCAGCGGGATCACTCCATGCTGCGAGAGGGCTTCCTAAGTATGACGAATATGCTCGCATTGGTTAGTTTTCCATTATTAATCGGCCTTGCTGCCGTATCAGACAGCTTTATAGAAGTCGTGTTTGGAGAGAAATGGCTAGTAGCGGTTCCGGTTCTAAATATATTGTGCATTGTCGGCTTGCTGCGTGTGCTGATGAATCCAAACGGTTCAATACTTCTTGCAAAAGGGAGAGCGGACTTAGCCTTTTATTGGGATACGGGAATGCTCATCGTGTATGGCTGCGCATTATATGCAGGTGTGACTACAGGCAGTCTGCTCACAGTAGCTTGGATCTACTCAGGTGTCAGCCTGCTCAACTTTATTGTCGGCAGATGGCTCATGGCATATGTCATTCAGCTTGATATGAAGGTGTATTTAAAATCACTTGGAAAACCTGCTGTCATGACGCTGCTCATGGCTGTCTGTGCGGTAGCTTTACATCAAGGGATGAAGCTGACGACAGCAGATATTTCACTTCAATTACTACTGACTGTTTGTGTCAGTGCTGCATTGTATGGCTTGCTGCTCATCAAAATGTATCCGCAGGCTGCAGGCAAATTATTGAGAAGAGGTCGTTCGTCATGAAGGTGCTATGGCTGACAAGTGTATATCCTAGTGAAAAACATCCGAGTGAGGGCGTGTTTCATGAAACGCAAGTGCAGGAGCTGCTCAAACAAGGAATAGAAGTGACTGTCATTTGCCCAAATCCAGTGAATCCGCCGGTTTTACGGATGCTGAAGGCATCCTATCGGCAGAAAAGGGATCTGCCTGAACAGGAAGTGAGAAGCGGAGTGACGGTTTACAGACCGCCTTATCCAGCGCTCCCAGGACAGCTGAAATGGGCGCAGCCGAGTAAACGAATAGCGGCTTCCGTTCTCAGAGCAATGCAGCGTCATCAACTGTCACCAGATTTTATCCATGCGCACTTTGCCATGCCGTCTGGCGGAGCGGCGGCTGTTATTCAGAAAGAAACGAAAATCCCTTATCTTCTGACCTTGCACGGCAGTGATGTGAACGTATATCCGAGCTATAGCAAAGGGGCGAAGGCAGCCTTTGAAACGGCGGTGAGGCAGGCATCTGCTGTTCTGACAGTGAGTGAGGAGCTGGCTAAAAAGACAAATGAGATGACGAAGGTAGAAGCAAAATGTCTTCCGCTTGGTATTCCGCTCCGATCATTTTCCAGAACGGAAGAAGGTCAAGAAGGCATCAGAAAGCACTTAGGTTTACCGCTTCAAGATAAGCTCGTTGTTTTCGTCGGGCGTTTAGTGAAAGAGAAGGGCTTGCTTGAATTAGCTGATGCTGTCAGCAGCATGGATGGAGTGAAAGCAGTCTTTGTTGGAAAAGGCCCCCTTGCAATGGAGCTCACAGAACGGGCGGGAGCATCTATTATACTCCCAGGCCAGGTGCCGAATGAGCAGGTGAGAGACTACTTAATGGCAGCTGATCTGTTTGCACTCCCTTCCTACAGTGAAGGAATGCCAACCGTCGTTCTAGAAGCGCTCGCTTTAAAGGTACCTGTCATTGCAACAAGGGTTGGTGGTCTCCCATCCTTATTTTCAACCTATCAACACCTGCTCGTTGAACCGCGTTCGACGCGTCAGCTGAAAGAGGCGATTCACGCCTGCCTTTATGAAAACAGCTGGAATGAAGAAGTGAAGAACGTTCTTCATGAAATAGTTCATACAGAATATTCATCAGAACATAATACGAAGCATCTCATTCAGCAATATGAGAAGGTGCTCAATCAATCAACATCCATCGTTTAAACAAGATGAAATGTGCAAAGAATGATAGATAGATAAACAGCTTGGAACGGACAATATGCTTTTACTGAGAGGATGAAAAATGTTGAAGAAAATTGCTGTGATTGGAACAGGTTATGTCGGGTTAGTATCGGGTACTTGTTTTGCTGATATCGGAAATCGTGTCATCTGCTGTGACATTGATGAATCAAAAATCAACAGCTTAAAAAGTGGTGTCGTTCCCATTTATGAACCAGGTTTAAAGGAATTGATTGAAAAGAATACAGAAGAAGGAAGACTGTTTTTTACAACGAATATTCCTGCAGCTATTAGGGAATCAGAGATTATCTATATTGCCGTAGGGACACCGATGACACCACAGGGGGAAGCAGATTTAACGTATGTGAAGGCTGTCGCTCAAACGATCGGTGAACACATGAATGGATATAAAATCATCGTCAATAAAAGCACAGTTCCCGTTGGAACAGGCCGTCTCGTTCAAGCCATTGTGGAAAAGGCATCGCGCAGCAAATATCCTTTTGACGTCGTATCCAATCCAGAGTTTCTCCGAGAAGGCTCAGCGATTCAAGACACGATGAATATGGAGCGGGCGGTCATTGGTTCGACTAGCACTCATGCCTCTACCATCATCAAAAGACTGCATGATCCGTTTCAAACAGAGGTTGTAGAGACCAACTTAGAAAGTGCTGAAATGATTAAGTATGCTGCAAATGCCATGCTTGCCACAAAAATCTCATTTATTAATGACATTGCAAATATTTGCGAAAGGGTAGGTGCTGACGTTGAAAAAGTCAGTGAAGGAGTTGGATTAGACAGCCGAATCGGGCATAAATTTTTAAAAGCAGGCATTGGATTTGGAGGTTCTTGTTTCCCGAAAGACACGATGGCTCTTCTCAAAATTGCCGAAACATCCGGATACCGGTTCAAGCTGATCGAATCTGTCATTGAAACGAACAACAACCAAAGAGCCCACCTTGTCAGCAAATTGATGAGTGTGTTCGGTGATATTAAAGGAAAAACCATTTCTGTCTTAGGCCTCGCCTTTAAACCGAATACGAATGATATGCGTTCAGCGCCTGCACTAGATATTATCCCAATGCTGAGAGAGCTGGGGGCTTTTGTGAAAGCCTATGATCCGATTGCTTATGTAGAAGCTGAACGTGAGCTTGGTCCGCAGGCGATCTTCAGCAATGATCTGTATGAAACAGTAAAAGATACGGATGCCTGTCTCATCCTAACAGAATGGGATGACGTACAGAAGATGGATAAAGACCAGATCAAGCAGCTGCTTCGTTCACCGATTGTAATTGATGGAAGGAATTTGTTTGATCCAGCAGAAATGAAAGAGAGAGGATTTATTTACCAATCTATCGGCCGCCCGAGTGTATGGGAAGCAGAATTGGTATCGAAGGCACAATAACAGGGGGAGCTTGGATGAAGAAAGTATTGGTTACTGGGGGAAGCGGATTTATTGGATCACATACGGTCGAGGCTTTACTAGAAAAAGGCTATGAGCCCATCGTTCTTGATAACTTTTCAACTGGATCTCGAGAAAATATTGCCCATCTTTCCGTGCAATGCATGGAGGCAGATGTTACAAAGCCAGCGACGATTGATTTGATCAAACAAATCGCACCGGATTATATCATTCACCTTGCAGCACAAGTAAGTGTAGCCGTTTCCGTTCAGGATTTCGTATATGACGAAGAAGTTAATATAAAAGGATCTCTGCACGTCATAAAAGCCGCGGCTGAAGCAGGAGTGGAGAAAGTGATCTTTGCCTCATCAGCAGCTGTCTATGGAGACCCGGTGTATCTGCCAGTGGACACCGCTCACCGGCTGAAGCCTGGTTCACCATATGGCTTAGCAAAACTGACAGTAGAGCGCTATTTAGAAATGGCAAAATCACTCTATGATGTGGACTATTGTATTCTCAGATACAGCAATGTATATGGTCCGCGCCAAGACGCACTTGGAGAAGGCGGTGTTGTCTCTATTTTCTCTGATAAGTTTGCAAAGGATGAGGCCCCTTTTATCTTTGGAGATGGGGAACAAACAAGAGACTTCATCTATGTGGGTGATCTAGCGGCAGCGAATGTTGCGGCTTTAACAGCCCAATCAAACGTTTGTTTAAATATCTCGTGTGGTGATTCCATCACTGTAAATAAACTGTTTCAAACGATGAAACGGGTAACGAGATCACAGCTTGAACCGATTTACAAGCCGCAGCGTGCAGGAGATATCGTGCATAGTACATTGGCAAATGGGGAAACGAAACAAGTCTTAGCATGGGAGCCTGTTGTGAGTTTACAGGAAGGTTTGGCTCGTACCATTTCCTACTATAAACAGGAAGTCAAGGCTTAATCCCTCAAATCGGATGGGTTGCTTAGGAGGAAAATGGGTATGAGTGTGAAACAAACAGCATGGCAAATCATGATCGGTTGTATATTATTTGCAGCAGGGCTAGGACTTGTACAAATGGCGTCTGCGCAGCCCGCCGGGTTAAAAAAGATCGTCGCCATTCCGGTCCTGCTTTTGGTTCTGACAGCTTTTCTCGTGTTAATGAAGCTATACATGAACGGTGAGCAAGTGTTCATGTCAGCCATATATCTTTTAATTGCATTGACCTTTCTCAACAACGCTTTCTTTTCAATTAGTGCCGGGTTCTTTAGTCTTTTTCTCTACCGTATCATGCTCATTGCCGCCTTTGCTTTATTTATATGGCGGATGAGAGATAAGGGAACGTACATATCGCAGTGGCAGCAGATTCGTGTAAAAGGCATTCTTGGTTTTTTCGCTGCATGGTTTCTTTACGGGCTCATCTCACTGCTGTGGGCTCACTCGGTGACAGACGGTCTCAAATATATGTCCCTGCTTGCTATGGGGATGGGATTTGTCTTTCTTGTGGTCATGTACATTCAGCGAATGGATCAAGTGATCACCTTTTACAGCATTTGGCTCGTCATGACTGTATTTGTCATGGGGATAGGGTTTTATAATCACTTTACTTTGAACCATTTACCGAATACTTCACTGTATCTTGGGCCGGCGTATAAACAGCACTATCCTACAGCTGTCTTTTTTAATCAAAATGACTTTGCGACGTTTTTATCGATTAGCTTTTTCTTGTATTTAGCGTGTATGCGGCAAATGAAAAATGGTTATATCAAAGCATTTGGATTATTTGGCGCCATCGCAGCACTGTATCTCATTTTGTTAACAGAATCCCGCGCGAGCCTGCTTGGCATATTTGCAGGAGCGGCCATCTATGTGTGGCTGCTCATGCCGCGCTTTCTCAAAAAGTGGTCACTCATCGCAGCAGGCGGACTTGGTGTCATCTGTATCGCTGTTTTTTCAGCCAAGATTTATTCAGTCTTTTATGACTTGTTTCTCGCTTCTCAGGTCGCGCATTCTTTTAGTGAACCACTCCCATCCAACATTGCGAGAGCGAATTTGATCAAAAATGCATGGCATTTCTTTACGGATTCATACGGGTTTGGTGTCGGAGCGGGTAATGTGTCTTACTACTTAGCCCACTTTTCGATCTTTGATACAGATCAAGTCGTTGAAGTGCACAATTGGCTGCTGGAAGTGATGACGAACTTTGGATTTGCGGTCATGCTGGGCTATATCTCCGTCTACGCTTATCTCATGTTCACGCTGTATAAACAATACCAATGGGCGGACACAAGATCAGCAAAAATGATCATTGAAGGTTTGTTTGCTGCCATGCTGAGCTTTCTCGTTTCAAGTATCAGTCCTAGTTCGGTCTCGAATTTATATTTCCACTGGGTCTTTTTAGGACTCGTAATCGCAGCGGTGAATATGTTGAAAAACAAACAGCTCTTGGTAAACCGTGTGTGATGCTGCGCTGGTATGGCTACACTAATGAAAAAGCAAATACGTCAATGTTGGGAGAATGAACATGTCTGGTTTCATATCTAGAATAGGGAATCGAATCAAAAAGTATATCGTATGGCTCGTGCTGCTGCCTGTCGTATTAGGCGCTTTTGGATTCTTTTTTGCCAAAGGAACAGCGCAGCAGTCTAGTTACACAGCTGCCGTTACCCTCACACTTGGTAAATATGATGACGGAGTGTATAACAATATCGCAGAAGTGACATCTCTATTAAAAAGCGATGCATTTTTGAATGAAGCGCTCAGTGATGTTAAAGAAGAAGAAAGGCAGGATGTGAAAAGCCGCATCATCCTCACCAATCAATCAGATACACAATTACAGCTGTCTTTCACAGATGCTGATAAGGCTCATGCTTTAGCTGTCGTGAAGCAGGTGTCGGATACATTTCTGAAGCAAGACAAAGCATTATTTACAAAAAGGCAGCAGGTGATTGAAAGTAGACTATCTGCTCTAGAAGATGAATCTGTCAGCAACGATTCCAAAGTAGATAAAGAACGATTTTTATATGAATTGGAGTCTACAAAGCTTGGAATGAAGCAGGCGAAGATTGTTGATCCTGCCCAAGTTCTTGATGAAGGCAATAAAGGCATGTCAGCGAAAAAGCGGACACTGCTTGGACTTGTCATTGGCTTTAGCATCTCGCTCATGTTTGTGGTCTTACCCGAAGTGTTCAAAGAATCTTAATGATGAACTGGAGATGAGTCTTAGGTGAACAATCAACCGTTAGTATCAATCATTACACCGGCCTATAATGCGGAACGTTATTTAACGGATACAGTTCATTCCGTCCTTGCCCAAACCTATTCTAATTGGGAACTGATCATCGCAGATGATTGTTCAACAGATGGAACAAGGAAGCTGCTTGGGGACTTAAGTGAAGCAGACGACAGAATCAACGTCATTTATTTAGAGCAAAATGGGGGAGCTGCCATCGCCAGAAACGCAGCCATCAAACAGGCAAAAGGCCGCTTTATCGCTTTTTTAGACAGTGATGATAAGTGGAAAGAGACGAAACTCGAAAAGCAGGTAGACTTCATGCTGACAAACGATTATGCCTTTACATTCACGGCATATGACATCATTGCAGAAAATGGAGAACCGTTAGAAAAAACCGTCACTGCACCAACAAGATTAACTTATGATGAAGCTTTGAAAAATACCATTATCGGCTGTTTAACGGTGATGCTTGATGTACAGAAGATAGGACATATAGAAATGCCGAACATCCGCACAAGACAGGATTTAGCTACATGGCTGTCCATATTAAAAAGAGGATTTACAGCCTATGGAATGAGTGAACCGCTCAGTGAATACCGCATCGTTGGAAACTCGATCTCTAGTAACAAGTGGAAAGCAGCGAAAAAAACGTGGTTCGTCTACAGAGAAATTGAGCAGCTTCATTTTGTCAAAGCATCTTGGTGTTTTATGCACTATGCGACAAATGCTGTGAAGAAGCGCTTATAAACAGAAGGGAAAAAAGGTGATAAAGGTGAAAGCAGACTCGATCATACATGTTATCGTAGCGACGGGAGAATGGGGACAGGACGGCCTGAGGTACAGACGGCATCGACTGGCGGAATTTCTAGCATCTGATCCAGAAACGAAAGAGGTCATCTGGGTATGTCCATCTGCATCCCGTCACACAGCTCCCTTTCAGCCCATAACCGATCGAATGAAGCAATTGACCATTCCTGATGTGCTCAAGAGCAAATTTTTCCGCTTTGGCCGATATCAAGACATGTTCTATATTCATAAATTGTCCCCTCTTCTTGAGCATTTGCGGCAGGAGGAAAAGAAGGGAATCGCTGTTTGCTTATGGTATACGTTTCCGGGTTTTCCGCTCTTATCTTCTTTATTTGAATGGAAACATATTGTCTATGATTGCAGTGACCTGTGGGGAGAGCCGATAAGCGGCAAAAATAATTTGCTTTCTTATATGAGGCAGCGTGTCATTGTGAAAGCAGAAAATCGAATCATCAAATACGCACACAGCATTACATGTTCTTCTCAATACTTACACGATCAAATCAAAAAGCGTCTCATGGGTGAACCGAAAGATGTCTTTACAGTTGAAAATGGCGTCGAGTACGATGTGTTTGCAAAAAGCAATCTTCCATGTAAGGAGGATGTGCTGCAAGGTAGAGAAGGAACTGTTCTTGGTTTTATTGGAGGCATCAAGCCGAAGCTCGATTTTGACATGATAGCAGAAGCTGCCCGCATGCAGCCTGATTGGACATTTTTATTTGTCGGTCCGGATGGAACAAATGGTGATCCATCTTTTCAGCATGCACTTAAACTGCCGAATGTGATTTGGACAGGTGCTGTTGCACCAGAAGAAGTGCCTGCGTATATGAAGCTGATTGATGTAGGCATGATGCCATACAAACAATCTCCTTACAATCAAGCCGTGTTTCCGCTCAAGCTATATGAATTTTTAGCCGCAGGAATACCGGTTGTAGGTTTAAATCTTCCGTCAACGGAAAGGCTAAAAGAGAATGATGTGTATGAATATTTAGAAGGCGAGGATCCTGCGCTCTTCGTAGAAGCCTGCCAAAAAGTGATCAGCAAAAAAGACGACATGACCTATAGACATCTAAGACAAAGCCGTGCGAAGAAAAAAGATTGGCACGCGCTGTTCACAAACATGGTGGAACTAACGAATATTAAAGAAAACGCATAATTCATCAGGGATTGTGCGTTTTTATTTGTTTCTTCTTCACAGGGGGAGCTTGTGATCATCCTCTATTCAATTGTATAATGGAAAGAGCGGCCAATATACAAAATACAGATTTCAATTTAGAAGGAGACTGACCTATGGATTACGAACGCGCCTTATTAGCGTTTTTTGTCTCTCTGGCTACAGTTTTAATTGTGACACCAATCGTCAAAAAGTTTGCAATTAAGATTGGTGCAGTGGACCAGCCGAATAAACGAAAAGTTCATGATAAAGTAATGCCTCGAATGGGCGGTTTGGCAATTTTTATTGGGGTAGCGGCTGGAGCATTAGCAGGCGGGCTGTTTCTACATAATAAAATTACAGCAATTTCAGTTGGTGCCGTACTTATCGTCATTCTAGGTATATTTGATGATAAATATAATTTAAGTGCAAGATTTAAATTTCTCGTACAAGTTCTTGTTGCTTGTCTGATTGTAAGCACAGGCTTAAAAATGGACTTTTTCTCTGTTCCTTTCTTAACAGATCGAATTGAGTTAGGCTGGATGGCATATCCCCTAACCGTGTTATGGATTGTCGGAATCACAAATGCCATTAATTTAATTGACGGCCTTGATGGACTGGCTGCCGGTATTTCTGTCATCGGTTTATCAACTATTGCCGTGATGGCATTTTCAGCTGATAAAATTTTGATTCTTTCATTATCCCTTGTTGTCATTGGCAGTACCATCGGCTTTCTCTTTTACAACTTTCATCCAGCGAAGATTTTTATGGGTGACACCGGTTCGCTTTTTTTAGGCTATATGATTTCGGTACTGTCACTATTAGGGCTGTACAAAAGTGTCACTTTGTTTAGTGTTGTTGTCCCAGTGATCATCTTAGGTGTCCCTATTTTCGATACCACTTTTGCCATCATTAGACGAATATTAAACAAACAGCCGATTTCAGCACCTGACAAATCTCATATTCATCATAGACTGATGGCCTTTGGCTTGTCACATCGCATGGCTGTCATCGTGATTTATATGATTGGCTTAGTCTTTAGCTTAAGTGCGATTTTGCTGACGAGCGCCACCATATGGTTATCACTGATTATTATCTTTTTACTGGTCATGTTCATGCAAGTGATTGCGGAAGTCACAGGCTTGGTGAATGAAGAGTTTAAACCATTTACGAAATTTTATAAACGAATGGTCAAAAGACAGTAAAAAACAGCCCGTTCCTAGGAACTGGGCTGTTTTTATTATTGTCCAGGTGTGCTGGTCGAAGAGTTAGGTGTATCACTTGTCCCCGTTTCACCAGAGGACGGATTGGTTTGTGAATCTGTTTCAGTTGAAGATTCAGCAGGCAGCTTTAAATGCGTGCGTAATTCATTTTGTACGTTAGCTAAATTGGTCGGATCTGGCTCAAAGTAATACGTGCGATTTGGCCCTAAATAAAGGTCTGATCCCTTAATAGAAAGAGTTTCTGTGTCGTCTCCTTTAAATCCGCTGTAGATTTGCTGAAGCGCAAGACCTTCTGTGATACGGAAATTGGTCGTAATGTGATCACTGACTTCTTTCGCAATGTTATCGACGTTCGCAATGTTATTTGGCTTCGCCATTTGATCAATCATTGCACGTAAAATTTGTTTCTGACGATCGTTACGTCCGAAATCACCGCGTGGATCTTGTTTTCTCATCCGTGCGTAAGCAAGTGCTTCTTCCCCGTTTAAATGCATATTGCCTTTTTTGAAGTAAATCTTTTTCGATTTTTTAACATCACTTTTTTCATTGAAGTCAAATGGAACATCGATATCAATTCCGCCGACTTCATCAATGACATCCTTGAATCCGTCAAAATCAACGGTTGCATACTTATCAATCGGAATATGCAAGAATTGTTCGACAGTTTCGATCGTTTCGTCTTTACCACCTTTAGCAAATGCTGCATTGATCTTTTCTTTACTTCCTGTTGTATCACTTGCAAGCTGTACGCGTGTGTCACGAGGAATACTAACCATTTTCATCGTTTTGTCTTGAGGGTTAATCGTTGCGACAATGAGTGAATCTGAACGGCCATGATCACCCTTTGTGGCATAATCCTCAATTCCGACAAATAGTACAGAGAAAGGTTTTTTCTTAATATCAATGACAGCATCACGAAGATTCGATTTCTCTCCACGGTTTAGTTCATCATATGTTTTGTCAGCAGCTTGAAGAGTATTGACGATTTTATATACTGCAAATCCGCCCATGCAGATGATAAGAAGCAAAAATAAGACCAGAATACGTTTGATAATTCTCTTCTTCTTACTCTTTTTCTTTCGTACACGCACTTTTACTCGTTGTGCCATTCATCTGTCTCCTTTATCGGACCAATGTCCTTTTCTAAATAAATAAGTTCGCCTTCTTTTGTAACACTCTTTCCATTTGTCAGCTCAGTCATCCACTCAATGAACTGCTCTGTTTGTGTTTCTTCGACATATGTCTCAAAAATAACATCTTCTGCATAATGGATTTCTTTTAGCTGAAAAGATGAGGCTCTAAGCTCATTCTCTACCTTTCCAAGCCATGTATAATCTATTGTTGTGTGCATTGTACGCATTAAACAGCGCTCTACCATTCCAACATGGTTGATAGCTTCTGATACAGATTTTCCATAGGCACGAATCAATCCACCGGCACCAAGCTTGATACCGCCGAAATAACGAGTGACCACAACGACTGTATCTTTCAGCTTCCGTTTTTTTAGCACTTCAAGCATTGGCACACCTGCTGTACCGCTTGGTTCACCATCATCATTCGCCTTTTGAATCAGGTCATGTTCACCAATGAGATAGGCTGAACAATTATGTGTGGCATTCCAATGTTGTTTTTTAATGGATTGTATAAATGCTTGTGCTTCTTCTTCTGAGACAGCACGCTGTATATGACAAATAAAACGTGATTTTTCAATGACGATCTCATGCTCGCCACGACTTTTTACTGTAAGATAGCGATTCAGCAAAAGACATACCCTCCTGACAAGCAAATTGTAAGACTAGTGAAAATTTGCATTGGTTTTAGAATTTTACAGCGTATTTTGTTATGATGATAGGAGCGGAAAAAGGGTCGTCATAAAAACTTCATGATTATACGCATTCTTTCATTATAATTCGACATAAAATGCAGATCAATGACATTTATAATAAAAAAAGATGACATCACTGTTACGGGAGGGAAAAGCCATGACAACACCCAAAATGGATCCGAAATTATTGGATTCAATCATCATGAAAATGCTAAGTACAGTTGATGGCAGCAAGGACGAAGTATTTAGAATAGGCGAACAGTCCCGTCAACAATATGAAAGCCTAGTAGAAGAGCTGAAGCAAATCAAACAGCAAGTAAACGAAGTAATTGATTTTGGGGATAAGCTGGAAGTCCATACAAGACATGCTAGAAACCGCTTATCTGAGGTCAGCAGAAACTTCAACAAATTCAGCGAAGAAGAAATACGTGAGGCCTACGAAAAAGCACATAACTTGCAAGTGGAACTCACCATGATCCAGCAGCGTGAGAAGCAGCTGAGAGAAAGAAGAGACGATCTGGAAAGACGATTATTAAGCTTACAAGACGTCATTGAACGTTCTGAAACGCTTGTGAGTCAGATTACAGTGGTTCTCAACTATCTCAACCAGGATTTACGCCAGGTCGGCGTTTTACTTGAAGATGCTCAGGCAAAACAAGATTTTGGTCTCAGAATTATTGAAGCCCAAGAAGAAGAACGCAAAAGAGTGTCTCGGGAAATTCATGACGGCCCTGCTCAAATGCTGGCAAACGTGATGATGCGTTCCGAATTAATTGAACGGATTTTTAGAGACCGCGGTACAGAAGAAGGCTTTAAAGAAATTAGAAGTCTCAGACAGAATGTGCGAAATGCACTGTACGAAGTGAGAAGAATCATTTATGATTTAAGACCGATGGCTTTAGATGATTTGGGACTGATTCCGACACTGAGAAAATACTTAAACACAATTGAAGAATATGATGGAAAAACCAAAATTACGTTCCAATGCCTAGGTGATACAGAAAGCGAAAGAATTGCTTCTCAATTTGAAGTAGCACTGTTTAGACTAGCCCAAGAAGCTGTCACAAATTCATTAAAGCATTCTGAAGCTGAAGAAATCTCTGTCAAAGTAGAAGTAACGAAAGACTTTGTGACCTTAATTATTAAAGATGATGGAAAAGGCTTTGATATGAAAGATGTGAAAACAAACAAAAACAAATCCTTCGGTTTACTTGGCATGAAAGAACGCGTAGACTTACTGGAAGGTAAAATGACCATAGACTCAAAAATAGGTCTAGGGACATTCATCATGATTCGCGTGCCATTAACATTGCAAAATAAAATTGTAAAATAGAGTCAAAAGACATATTGACCATAAAGTTCAGGTGTAGAACAATAAACATGGGGAGGCGTAGCTTGTGACTAAAGTAAATATTGTAATTATTGATGACCACCAATTATTCCGTGAAGGTGTCAAACGGATTTTAGATTTTGAACCTACTTTTGAAGTAGTTGCAGAAGGAGACGACGGTGACGAAGCTGCACGTATCGTAGAACACTATCATCCGGATGTTGTCATTATGGACATTAATATGCCGAATGTAAATGGTGTTGAGGCTACAAAGCAGCTTGTTGAGCTTTATCCCGAATCAAAAGTCATTATTCTATCTATTCATGACGATGAAAACTATGTAACACATGCATTGAAAACAGGGGCGAGAGGCTACCTGTTAAAAGAAATGGATGCAGACACACTCATCGAAGCAGTGAAAGTTGTAGCTGACGGAGGCTCTTATTTACACCCGAAAGTCACTCATAACTTAGTAAATGAATTCCGACGCCTAGCGACTAGCGGCGTTTCAGCACATCCACAGCACGAGGTATATCCTGAAATTCGCAGACCACTTCATATCTTAACTAGACGTGAATGTGAAGTTCTTCAAATGTTAGCTGACGGAAAGAGCAACAGAGGAATCGGTGAATCGCTCTTTATTAGTGAGAAAACAGTCAAAAATCACGTGAGTAACATTTTGCAAAAAATGAATGTAAACGACCGTACACAAGCTGTTGTTGTAGCTATTAAAAATGGCTGGGTAGAAATGAGATAGTGTTCCGGACAAGTACTCCTTTTTCGCCTGTTTTTATTCTCTCACATTTTAAGTGAAGGGAAATGATAGACAGGGGAAGGATTCTTTTTCGGATATAGAGGGCTTGCCTATTGATTAGGCAGGCTTTTTTGATTACTATTATAAATCTAATGAAAAAATGATCATTCTTTTAAAATAAAAAAGAGTAACTTAACGAATAAGGAAGGTATTTAAGAATGAAAATAGCCGTTGTAACAGACAGTACTGCTTATCTACCACAAGAGCTGCGTGATAAACATAATATTCATATGATCCCCCTTAACGTCATCTTCGGCAGTGAATCATACCGTGAAGAAATAGAAATGGACTGGAAGACATATTATGAAGAAATCAAAAAACATAAAGATCTTCCAACAACCTCTCAGCCTGCTTTCGGTGAATTAATAGCCTTATATGAAAAACTAAGTGAAACATACGACGCCGTGATTAGTATCCACCTTTCAAGTGGAATTAGTGGAACGTATAATAGTGCGGTCTCAGCGAATGATCTAGTTGACGGGATTGATATTTACCCGTTTGATACAGAAACAAGCTGTATGGCACAAGGTTTTTATGTGTTAGAAGCTGCTGAAAAAATCCAAGAAGGTGCTTCTTTAGAAGAAGTGTTAGCGCATCTAAATTACCTGAAAGAAAGTCAGCGGGCGTATTTTATGGTAGACGATTTAACTCATTTGCAAAGAGGCGGCAGATTAAATGGTGCTCAGGCTTTTATTGGAAGCCTCTTAAAGGTAAAGCCCATTTTGCATTTTGACAACAAGCTAATTGTTCCTTTTGAGAAGATTCGCACACGTAAAAAAGCCATTTCACGTATTTTTGAATTATTTGATGAAGATGCATCACGTGGTGTTCCGATGAGAGCAACACTGATACATGGTAATAGAGAAGAAGAAGCAGAAGAATTAATTGCGCACTTATCAGAAAAATATCCTCATGTTGAATTTTATAAAAGCTACTTTGGTGCCGTGATCGGCACCCATCTAGGTGAAGGCTCTTTAGCCCTTGGCTGGGTGATTAGATAATTCCTAAAAAACCTCTTTTCGTATGGAAAAGAGGTTTTGTTTTTTGATTTTACCTGTTGGACGAAAGGTCATGTCTTTGCGCATAATAGCCAAACATCAATTGAAAGGTGTTTGGTGAAGATGAATATGGACAAAGCAATGGAACTAATGCGGCAGCTGCATTCACGCCATCTGCTCACCGTTGAAACAAAGTGCCCGCAGTCCAATTTAGATTGGCTGGAGGAGAAGGGCTTAGTCAATCGGTCTCCAGCCATTGAGAGGAAAGCAAATGGTTTTACATGCTGCCGGTGCGGTGTATCACACAAGCGGTATTTCGCTCATTCTCCATGTGAAGTGTGTCAAAAGGATTGTGTGTACTGTAGATCATGCATCATGATGGGAAAAGCAGCAGAATGTGGGTTTCTCTATGAATGGACAGGTCCACAAATGGTAGAAACAGGTCGAGCCGAATTAACATGGCAGGGAGAGCTGTCTAAAGGACAAAAAAGAGCGTCAGAAAGAATGATTGAAGCTATTAAAAACAAATTTGATCTACTTGTTTGGGCGGTTTGCGGAGCAGGGAAAACGGAAGTGCTTTTTCACGGAATCGAATATGCATTAAATCAAGGAATGAGTGTCTGTATTGCGACACCTAGAACAGATGTTGTGCTTGAACTCGAACCGCGGCTTAGAAAAGCATTTCAAGGGGTGATAATTACCGTACTTTATGGAGGCAGTTCTCAAAGGTTTCAAATAGCACCGCTTGTGATCACCACAACCCACCAGCTGATGAGATACAAAAATGCTTTTGATGTGCTCATTGTAGATGAAGTCGATGCCTTCCCTTATTCAATGGATGAGCGACTCCAATTTGCTGTTCTAAAGGCGATGAGAAAGAACGGAGGGGTTAGGATTTATTTAAGTGCGACACCCTCTAAAAAAATGACGAGAGAGGTTTCTCGCGGAAAACTGGAAGCGATAAAAATTCCTTTGCGTTTTCACGAGCACCCATTACCCGTACCGACCTTTCATTGGATCGGACATTGGAAAAAGAAATTAAAAAAGAACCAGCTGCCCCCTAAAGTGATGAATTGGATGCAGAGACATATTGCAAATAAGAGAAGAATATTACTTTTTGTTCCTTCAATTGCTGTCATGAAGAAGGTAACGAAGATTCTTCGAGAACAATCCTTAAACGTGGAGGGAGTATCTGCCGATGATCCGGATAGGAAACAAAAGGTTCAGCACTTTAGAGATTACGTATACGATGTACTAGTTACAACCACTATTCTAGAAAGAGGCGTAACCATTCCAAATGTTCAAGTGGGGGTACTAGGTTCGGAATCTACTATTTTTACAGAGAGTGCACTTGTTCAAATTTCTGGACGGGTAGGCAGACATCCGGATTATTGTACAGGAGATGTTTTCCTTTTTCATTTTGGTTTAACGAGAAGTATGAAACAAGCAAAGAAGCATATCGCAAAAATGAATGATACGGCTGCAAAAGAGTTTTCTGAAAAACAGTGTGGGTTCAACTAAATCATGGTACATTATATTCACAATACACAAATGGCAGGAGAGACAAATATGCTACTCAATGCAAAAGAAATACTACTCAAGGAAATTCTCAATCAATATCTCAACCAATTAAACATGATTTGTCATTGTGAAAAGTGTATGGAAGATGTATTAGCGATTTCACTGAATCAAGTGAAACCACAATATATAACAGATATCGATAAAATATCTTACAGTAAATCTGAGATGGTGGATAAACAGAAGAATACTGCGATGCTGGTCATTCTGACAGAAGCAGCTTCCAAGGTTTCCGCATTTCCAAGGTGTGAAAATCGTCTGCTGCTGAACAAGGAAACCAATTGATTTGTCAAATTTGCGAGGGACATTTTGTGCCTGCTTTTACATGGAAATCATTCCTACTATTAAATGATGATCGTCTTTGTGTAGCATGTAAGAATCACTTAGTAAAGATTGAGCGTCCTATTTGTCCAACATGCGGAAGGGCGCAGTCAAATGACCAATTATGCCAGGACTGTAATAGTTGGAATGAACGCTCTGATTCTATTAAAGTCCTTGTAAAAAATAGGTCAGTTTATACTTACAGCGAGTTGATGAAAGATGTCCTTGCCCGCTTTAAATTTCGGGGTGATACGGCTTTAGCTGAGCTGTTTAAAAGAGATGTACAAGCAGCATTTAAACATTCCTTCTGCATAAAAGACCCATTGCTGATACCGATCCCTTTAAGTCATGAAAGACTAAAAGAAAGAGGATTTAATCAGTCCGTGATAATCGCTTCTTTGCTAGATAAGCCAATATTGCAGCCACTCGTGAAAATACATCAAAGTAAGCAGTCTAAAAAAAAGAAAAATGAACGCCTAGATCAAAAAGGATTGTTTCAAATCAAGCAAACAGATGCGATTGTTCAAAGGGATATTATATTAGTTGATGATATCTATACAACGGGAGCAACCATCTATGATGCGGCAAGAATTTTGAAAGACGCAGGTGCTAAAAGTGTTTCTTCTTTTACGTTGATACGTAGTTAAAAATCATGATAATTAACCGATAATAAGAAAAGAAAATAACGTAAGGGGTTTTGGTTATGAATCAATTGGCAAACTGTCCACAATGTAATCAGCTATTTTTAAAAACCACCATCCAAACGGTTTGTAACAAATGCTTTGAAGAAGAAGAACGTTCTTTTGATATCGTATATAAATTCTTGAGAAAACAAAGTAATAGACAATCAACGATCGCTGAAATAGTAGAAGCAACAGACGTTGATGAAGAATTAATCTTGAAATTTATTCGTTTGAAAAGACTGCAAATTAGTCAATTTCCAAATATTAATTATCCTTGTGAAAGATGTGGCAAAGCGATCAGGAAAAACAAGCTATGCAGCCAATGTGAACAGGATATTCATTCGCAAATCAGCCAAATGAACCAAGAAGAGGAGCGTAAAAGGGAGATTGAATCTAGGAAAAAAGACACCTATTATGCCATTAATCCTAAAAACGACTGATTCCCTAAACTAAGTTGCAGTTTGGTCGATAAAATGGATAGAATCAAGACAGACTGTAACGGAAAGCGAGAGGAATCCCGTGAAAATTAATCGATATGGAACACAACCAGTAAATCCTTACAAGAAAACATATGAGAAACAAACGTTGCAATCGAATCAAGCTAAATCAACTGATAAAGTCGAAATTTCTAAAAAGGCAATCGAAATGCAAAAGGTGCCGAATATTATGAGAGAACGCCAAGATAAAATTGACCAAATTAAAAAAAGCATTGAAGCCGGAACATATCAAGTAGATACAAAAGGCATTGCAGATAAAATGCTGAATTTTTATAAACAACAATAACAAAAGGGAGCAGCGTGAATGTCAGTTAAAATAATTATTGAAGAACTGCATCGTCTCTATGGATTGCATGAACAGCTTTTAAAGTTGTCTAAGGATAAAACAGAAATGCTGAAAAGCAATGAGATTGATGCTCTTTCAGAGGTCCTGAATTTAGAGCAAAAGTATATTCAGGCCATTTCTCAATTAGAAGAAAAACGAATTGAAGCGACCGTTCAATTTTTACAAAGTGATCAATCACCAACCATCACTGCATGTATCGAAAAGGCTGAAGGTACAGATCAAGAAGAGCTCATTTCATTATATGAGAAACTAAATGACATCATGGTGGAACTAAAAGATGTAAATGAACTGAACAA
Organism: Bacillus sp. FSL R5-0512; assembly: GCF_038593295.1. Lineage (NCBI taxonomy): Bacteria > Bacillati > Bacillota > Bacilli > Caryophanales > Bacillaceae > Bacillus > Bacillus sp. FSL R5-0512. The sequence goes on along the minus strand of NZ_CP151982.1, from coordinate 3,152,836 downwards.
GCAGCTTATTCAGCAGTCACTTCAATTTATTTCACTGACATTCGATCTCGTTAACCCTAATAAAGAAAATATGAATTACGGACAAAATGGTCTTGAGAGTTCAAAGCCTAAACAGCAAAGGGCTTTGTTTGATTCAAAGGCGTAAACAAGGAGGATACCAATGGGTTCTACATTCATGGGACTAGAAACGGCAAAAAGAGGCATCACAGCCCAGCGTGCAGGGCTTTATGTCACATCAAACAACGTCTCCAATGCAAATACGGAGGGCTACTCAAGACAAAGAGTGACCTTTAAAGCAGAAAATCCTTATCCAGTCATTTCTGTTTATGACGGCAAGACGTATGGCCAAATGGGGACAGGTGTACAAGTTGGAACGGTTGAAAGAATTCGAGACAGCTTTTTAGATCTACAATATAGAGATCATAACAACAACTTGTCTTACTACTCAACGAAGTCAGATGCCCTTTCACAGATGGAAGGGGTTATGAATGATTTGACGGATGAAGGCTTGAACAGAGCTTTTGATAACCTATGGAAATCATTACAGGTCTTATCGGAATCAAAAAATGCTGATACGGCTTCTGCACGTACAGTTGTTAAAACAAGTGCACAGGCTTTAGTAGACCAATTCCGTCTGCTCAATTCCTCTTTAACAACGATACAAAAGAATTTAAAAACGGAACTCGATTCAACAGCCAAAGATGTAAACACTCTTTTATCTCAAATAGATGAAGTGAACAAACAAATTGCAGCAGTTGAGCCAAATGGATATCTTCCAAATGATCTTTATGATACACGTGATACTTTGGTCGACCAATTATCCTCACTTGTTGATATTAAGGTCAGCTACAATCCACCTGGCGGTAATGCACTCAAAATTGCTGAAGGAACTGTCAACATCGACATTATCGGTGCAAATGGACAATCTGCTGGAAACATTTTGAATGGTATTACGAACGAAAAGTCTGAACTGCAAATCTCTTACGATAATACAACGGGACTTGTTAACTCACTTCAATTCGGAACAACAACAATTGCAGCGGATCAATTACAAGTGAACGGTAAAGTAAAAGCACTTGTTGAGGCTTATGGCTACATGTCAAACGGTGCTGAAAAAGGCATGTATCCAGATATGCTTGCAGAGCTGGATGAAGTAGCAAAAGTATTCATGGATACATTTAACGATGTACATAAGCAGGGGTACACGTTAAATGGTGCAAGTGGACAAGACTTTTTTGATATCGAAAATAACAATGAGTTGAATAAAGGTTTGGCAGCTCGTATTAAAGTGAGCGATGTCATTTTAGCATCAACAGATAATATTGCTGCATCTCTCAATCAAACACAAGGTGACGGTTCGAATGCTACGAAATTAGCTAATATACAAGACTTAAAGTTACCAATCGGTGGAAATACAACGACAATTCAGGATTATTACCAAAATGTGATTGCTGAGATGGGGGTACAAGGGAAAAAGAACATGACGCTTGAAAGCAGTTCAGCTGCTCTTGTCAATTCAGCCAATGAACGTAGAATGTCGACTAGCGCTGTCTCCATTGATGAAGAAATGACGAATATGATCCAATTTCAGCATGCATATAACGCGGCTGCGAGAATTATGACATTACAAGATGAAGTATTGGATAAGGTCATAAACGGCATGGGTGTCGTAGGAAGGTAGGGATAACAGATGCGAGTCACACAAGGTATGATTTCTCAAAACTCACTTCGAAATATTAGTAAAAGTTATGAAAAACTTTCTAAAATTAATGAGCAGGCACAAACAGGCAAACGTTTTACAAAAACGTCTGATGATCCTGTTGCAGCAGTAAAAAGCCTTCAATATAGTACTGCCTTGTTCCGAAATGAACAATATAAAAATAACTTAAATGAAGCACAAAACTGGATTGATACATCTGAAACAAGTGTCACTGAAATCATTGATATTATGTCAAATATACGAGATAAAGTGCTTGATGCGGCAAATGGAACAAAGCAGCCCGAAGATTTAGCAGCTATCGGAGTGGAAATTGGCCAGATGAAGAATCAAATCATTGATGCAATGAACACTCAAATGCTAGGTAAGTTCGTATTTAATGGGACAAATACAAATGTTAAACCAGTTGTTGAGAATGCAGACGGAACGTATACATTTAACTTCGAAAATTATACAGATGCGAATGCTGTTCAAGCGAATATTTCTGATGGTATCACTTTAAATGTAAACTCAAATCCAATCTCAGCGTTTGGCGGACAGGCTAACGGTCAAAATGTCATTGAAATGCTGACTGATTTAGAAAACTCATTGAAAAATGGAACGTTTGCGAATTCTGATGATGCATTAGGAAGTATCGATCAGTTTAAAGAAGTAATGAGTGCTGAGCGATCTGACCTAGGAGCGCGTTCGAATCGTGTTGACTTAGTAGGAAGTCGTTTGACTTCACAATTTCAAGTACTGAAAAATGCTAAATCAGATAATGAAGATGTTGAAAGTGAAAAGGCAATTCTTGATCTTCTTCAACAAGAGACGGTGAATAGAGCTGCTTTAGCGACAACAGCGAAAGTCATTCAGCCATCCCTTGTAGATTTCTTAAGATAATAAAAAGCATCCGATGGGTGCTTTTTTGCATCATGGAGGTGAACATATGCAAATCCCTAGATTGTTAATGCAGCAAACCTATGCAAAGCTTCAAATGTCGACAACTCCTTCCCGGCAAGAAGTAGAGCAGCCACAAGCTGATCTTGAGATTCAGCAGCCACGAGCTGTCATGAATATCAAAAGGACACCGTCGAAATTAACCATTGATCAAACCGAGGCATTTGCCGATATGGACATCAAGTCAATTTTTAGACGTTCTGAGGAATGGGCAGCTGAGGGGAAGCGTGCTGTTGGAGAAGGAATGGGTCGAAGAGCGGAAGAAGGAAGTGAACTCATCAAGATCGAGAATGGTGGGAATGCGATTACTGAGTTTGCCAAAATCAATGGCAGTCCCCCAGCAAAACAATTCACCATTGGTGTGATACCTTCATTCTTTAGTGTGAAAATTCACTATCAGCCTTCTGAGCTTCAAATTGATGTGGAGCCGCAAAAAGCTATCATAGAGGCCACACCTCATAAACCAATCGTTAACTACCAGCCAGGTAAGGTCAATATTGATATGTTACAATACCCAGAATTAAAAATAGAAGTTGACGAAACGGGCCAAAATGGTGATAAGGTATAGTTAAGAAAAATGAAAAAGGTCGTGAATTATGATCATTCAAACAAAATACCATGGTGAAGTGACAATCAAAGAGGAGCAAATCATTCACTTCTCTAACGGGATACCAGGATTTCTGGATCAAAAACAGTTTGTCATTTTGCCTTTATCAGAAGAGTCTCCATTTTTAGTTCTTCAATCATTAAATAACTCGGCATTAGGTTTTATCGTCAGCAGCCCGTTTTTATTCTTCAATCAATACGAATTTGATTTAGACGAAACGGTTGTAGACATTCTGGAAGTAGAAGATGCTAATGATGTGGAAGTAATGGTTATTTTAACAATGGAATCATCTATTGAAAAAACAACAGCCAATTTAAGAGCGCCTATTATTGTGAACCGGAAAAACATGAAAGCCAAGCAGGTGATTTTGCATGATTCAGCCTATCATACAAAACATTTGTTAGAGGTGGCATCCTCATGTTAGTGCTGTCTCGTAAATTAAACCAGTCGATTCAAATAGGCGATGATATTGAAGTCAAGATTATTTCAATCGAAGGCGATCAAGTGAAAGTCGGGATTGAGGCTCCTAAGCACATCGATATTCACAGGAAAGAAGTGTACCTGTCAATTCAAGAAGAGAACAATCGTGCTGCTAGTTTATCCTTAGATCTCCTCTCTCAATTATCCTCACAAAAAAAGTGAGGATTTTTTTATCGCATTCAGCTGTCCTTCTCCGTGTGAAAGCGTTTCGATACAGATGTTCATGATCTATAGGAAACTTTAACAAATCGGTCCATCTATATTTAATTTGCAAATTCAAAGCCGATATAAAAGATAGATTAAAGCACAGGAGCTGAATAACTATGTCTGTTGGTAAGTTGACATCGCTAGAGCCAATTATCGATGCATTTCAAACCCGTGTTTCTAATAGCCAGAATGACAATGTAAACTCTGACTCACAAGCAAATGGCAGGGCTGTTTCAAAAGAAGAAATTGAAAAAACGCTTCAAGGGGCAAACAAGCTGATTGAACCTACTCAATTTCATCTTCAATTTGAATTACATGAAAAACTCAACGAATATTATGTCAAAGTCGTAGATAACCAAACAGATGAAGTCATTAGAGAAATTCCTTCCAAGGAATGGCTTGATTTCTATGCAGCAATGACAGAAATTGTCGGTTTATTTGTAGATAAAAGAATGTAAATGAAGGGAGAACATAAATAATGGTCAATCGTATTACTGGATTTTCAAATGTGTTCGATATTGATGAAATCGTATCAAAGCTGATGAAAACGGAGCAAGCACCACTTGATACAATGACGCGTCAGAAACAAACACTTGAATGGCAAAGAGACAGCTATCGCGAGGTTAACTCGAAAATTAAAGAATTAGATGATTTGATTAACAGTTTAAACTTAACGCGTCCAAGTACATATGGCGCCAAAAAGGTGACAAGCTCTAATGAATCTGCTGTCACAGCAACTGGATCAACAAATGCGACCTCTGGCTCTATTCATGTCACTCAGCTAGCGACAGCTTCAGTCTTCAAATCCTCTGGTACATCTGGATTTACACCAACAAACGGAACGTTTACGTTTGAAGTGACGACACCAGATTCGACAAAACCAAAAACGGTGACAATCAATACTTCTGATACCGATACAATTGATGACATCGTGAAAAAGCTGAACAGCGCGCAATTAGGTGTGACGGCTTACAAAGGCCAAATCTCTGATGGCACTAACTACGTGGATACCATCGCTCTTACTTCTCGAACAACGGGTGAAGGCGTCAGTATTAAAGCAGCTGATGGCAATTCGGCTTCATTTTTAACGCAATTAGGCTTCCAAGTAGATGGAGATAACAAATTAGTTGCGACCACTCAAGGACAGAAGGCGCAATACGAGATTAATGGTCTGAAAATGGAAAATAACAACAATACATTCACGCAGGCTGATATTACGTACGAGCTTAAAGCAACCACAGATAAGCCCGTCAGCTTAAACGTTTCAACAGATGTGGATGCAATATATGATAAAATTAAACAATTTGTTGATAAATATAATGAACTCGTTGAGCAGATTAATGGAAAAGTCAATGAAAAGAAAAACAGAGACTATCATCCATTAACGGCTGAAGAGAAAAAAGCGATGTCTGAAAAAGAAATAGAGCTATGGGAAACGACCGCGAAGTCTGGCTTGCTGAGAAGTGATTCCATTTTACGATCTGGTGCCTCTAAAATAAGAAGTGATTTGTATGCTAATATTACGACAAGTGATGGGAATAAAATTCACCTCACACAAATCGGTATTGAGACATCATCCAAGTATAAAGATGGCGGAAAGCTGGAATTTAGTAAGGATATAAATGGAGTAGAGAAATTAAGAAAAGCCATTGAAGAAGACCCAGAGAAGGTCAGACAAATGTTCATATCGGGTAGTTTAAATGTGGATTCAAAGGATAAAGACAAAGCGCAGCAGCAATATCAAGAACAAGGAATTATCTATCGTGTCAAAAATTCCTTATCAGACTTTTCGAAGAGCATTCAAAAAAAGGCTGGCAGCACAACTATGGAATTAAAGGAATATGGACTTGGTAAGGACCTTGACTCTTTGACAAAACGAATGAGTACATTCCAAGATCGTTTAAAAATGGTTGAAGCCCGTTACTATACGAAGTTTAACGCCATGGATAGTGCGATTCAAAAGCTAAACAACCAATCTGGCTACCTTTCTCAACTGCTTGGACAATAATTGGAGGTTTATAACATATGGCAATACAGAACCCTTATGCCGCCTATCAGAAAAATTCTATTGAGACCGCAACACCTGCCGAGTTGACGCTTATGCTTTATGAAGGTTGCTTAAAGTTCATCAGAATAGCGAAGCATGCCATTCAAAAAGAGGATGCAGAAACGAGAAATGTGAACCTGAAAAAGGCTCAAAACATCATTCAAGAATTAAATGTCACCTTAAATCGTTCCTATGACGTATCAAAGAGTATGGCAAGTATGTATGATTACATTTATCGCAGACTGATAGAAGCCAATCTTCAAAATGACGAAGAGATATTGAATGAAGTAGAAGAGTACGTAACTGATTTTCGTGATGCGTGGAAGGAAGTCATTCAAACCGATCGAAAAGGCCGTCACCACTCTATCGGGGGCTCTCTATGAGTATTGTGGACCAGCTGCACGATCAAACATTAAAAATGGCAGCCGAAATAGCGGAAAATCCGCAAAGTGAGACACTTGTTGAAGACTTTGATGCCTTTTTAATTGAGAGAGACGAATTAATGAGAGATATACAGCATGAATTGACGGATCAAGAAAAAGAGAAAATCCGCGAAATCATCCAAACAGATCAACAGATGGCGAAGCAATTAACGGTTATCCAAAATGGAATAAAGGCAGATATTCAAGCCATACAAAAAAAGAAAACAAAACAGCTGAATTATCAAAATCCATACCAGCCCATAACAAGTGACGGCGTATACTACGATAAACGGAAATAAATAGGTGAGACCTGTGGCGTATCGTTCAAATGACTATATTTTATTAACCACATATTATGAACTTCTATACACGATAGAAGAGAGTCTAAACTATTTAGATGAAATTGAGAAGGATTTTGACAAAACAGAAGGGGATCGGATCTTTAATGATCTGATCCATGCCTTCTTTCATTTAGACACAACACATCCCCTTCTGCTTTCAATTATTGAAAATGATCACTTTGCCAAAACGATTCGTTCGTTTGATCAAATATTTTTAAGTTTTGATGTACTAGCTTTCTATACATTCCCTTCAAATCACTTCCAATCATTCCTGAAAACATACTTTATACCTGAATATAGAAAGTGGATGGATGAAATACATGCCTGTATGAGGCCGTATGTCATTCATTAATTTTTGTCCAATTCAGACCATTCGGAGGAAATTATGAGACTAAAAAATCAATTTTTATTTGGGCTTATTGTCATATGTGTATTGTTTGTCAGTATGTTAGGATTCTCAAGCTTTCTCTATTACAAAACAGATCAATCCTATAAAGCGCTATTAAGCAAGGAAGTGAAGCTTTATCAGACATCGCTGGAATTAGAAACCCTTCTGCAAAAGCAGGAAGCACAGATTAAAACATATGTCGTCGTGCAAGATGCTGAAAATTTGCAGAAAATTGAGCAAACATATGAAGATATTAATAAGAAAACAGCAGAAGCTTCTAAAATGAGTACGGTCAAACAAGCAAAAAATCTATTAGATCAAATCTCAGAAAAAAATTATCTCTACTACACCTCAACAAATCGATTATTTAATTCATTAAATATGCAAAATCAAAAAGAATTCAACACCCGCCTCAGTCAAGAATTACAACCTATCGAACAAGAAATACATACCTTTACAAAAGAATTCGCTCAAAATCAGCTAAAACAACGTGATCAAAAAATCAATCAACTCAATCAAGATAGTAATCAATTATTGCTTACACTCATTTTGGTCAGTGCAGCGATTATTGTTGGCCTTTTGGTGATTGGGATCAGATTTGTTCATCGCATGACAAAACCAATTGTTTCTGTCACAAATGCCGCAAAAAGGATGGCAGATGGTGATCTTACCCTTGAAGAGATTGAAGTGACCTCTAAAAATGAGATTGGTCAACTCGGCACAGCCTTTAATCAAATGACGGCTCATTTGCGTCAGCTTATTTTGCAGGTGCAAAGCGGATCAAGACAGCTTGCTGATTCTGCTGCTCAATTTGAGGAAACCATCAGTCAAACGATATCGGCTAGTGAGCAGACATCCAGCTCGATTGAACAGGTCAGTGAAGCTTCACGTGAACAATCAGATGCGGTCGGAAAAGTGGCATCCGCCATTCAGGAAGTGTCGACTGGCATGCAAAATGCAGCTGTACACACGTCCGATGTTTCGGGTCACTCAATTTCAGTGACTGAAAAGGCTGAAGAGGGTGCCGCCCTTATTCAACAATTTGTGCAACAAATGAGTTCTATTAAAGAGTCTGTGAATGAACACCATTCCACAATGGCCCATGTGCAAGCGCAGTTTACAGGCATTCAAGATCTGTTAGGTCATATCCATGCCATTGCTGACCAGACGAATTTGCTTGCTTTAAACGCAGCTATAGAAGCAGCAAGAGCGGGAGAACATGGAAGAGGCTTTGCAGTTGTAGCAGATGAAGTGAGGAAACTGGCAGAAGAATCTAGTCAGTTGACAGATCAAATTAGTCAATTACTCGAGAATGTGAACAAAGATACAGAAAGGTCATCACAATCAATGACGAAGGTTGAGCGGGATGTAGCAGAGGGTGTAAAAGTATCACAATTATCTGAACAAAGCTTCCATGAAATATTGGAATCTATTCGTGATATTTCAATGAAAGCAGAAGAGCTGTCAGCCACTGCAGAACAAATTTCTGTTAGTACAGAGGAAATTTCTCAAACGGTTGGTTTCATTGAAGAAGGTGCGAAACGAAACTCAGAAGAAACAGAGTACATGTCTGCTGCTGTTGAAGAATCATTAGCGGCCAATGAAGAGATGAAAGCGGCTGCGGAGGATCTAAAATCCTTATCTCAATCGCTGAAAACATCGATTTCATCTTTTACCATTTAATGTACGCTGGTCTTTTTCAAGAATTAGCCGAATATATATTCATCACCTATCAAGCAACAGTTGAAGCACCGTAAAATTCGACAAATTTCAATAAATATTCACATTTTTTTTACGTTTGAGCAGGAGAAAAGGAGGGAAAAGTAGAAATAGGTTTACATATCCTTAATTTTAAAGGAGGCGTTCTTTACATGAATTACAATGTCAGAGGAGAAAACATCGACGTAACACCTGCACTAAGAGATCATGTCGAGAAAAAAATTGGAAAGCTGGAGCGTTATTTTGAGACAGATGTAGATGCTTCAGTCAACGTGAACTTGAAGTTTTACAACGATCAAGAATCTAAAGTTGAGGTTACCATTCCAATGACTGATCTAGCACTTCGAGCTGAGGTGCATAATGAGGATATGTACAATGCAGTAGACCTAGCAGCCAGTAAATTAGAACGTCAAATTAGAAAGCACAAAACAAAAGTAAACCGTAAATTCCGCGAGCAAGGTGCCAAAAAGCACTTATTTGCTGGAGGAAATGGTACGGCTGAAGTAGCAGTTCAAGATGACGAAGAGATTGATGAAACAGAAATCGTCAGACAAAAACGTTTCAACTTAAAGCCGATGGATAGTGAAGAGGCCATTCTCCAAATGAACATGTTAGGTCATAGTTTCTTCGTTTTCACAAATGCTGAGACTAATTTGACCAATGTGGTTTATCGCCGAAATGACGGTAAATATGGACTCATTGAGCCAAACGCTTAAATATCAGTTGATGCTGATTCAAAAACAACCTAAATAAAGTAAACCCGTTCCCTTCATAAGGGGCGGGTTTTTTGTGCGAAATTATGGCAAATTCTTTGGAAATGAAAGAAGGTATGGTATGATAAATGCAGGTAAATATGGACCTGTCAAACTTTTGGACATGCCGAAAAATTGCATGAAATAGAGGAGCGTTATTATATGCTTGGAATCTTAAACAAAGTGTTTGATCCTACGAAACGTACGATCAGCCGATATGAAAAAAAGGCAAATGAAATCGAAGCTCTCGCTCAAGATTTTGAAAAATTATCTGACGAGGCTTTACGAAATAAAACGATTGAATTTAAAGAAAAACTTGAAAAAGGACAATCGGTGGATGACCTGCTGGTTGAAGCGTTTGCAACGGTTCGCGAGGCATCCCGCCGCGTAACAGGAATGTTCCCGTTTAAGGTGCAGCTCATGGGGGGGATCGCGCTTCATGAAGGTAACATCGCTGAAATGAAAACAGGTGAAGGTAAAACATTGACATCAACAATGCCTGTTTATTTAAATGCTCTTTCTGGAAAAGGCGTCCACATCGTGACAGTCAACGAATACTTGGCAAGCCGTGATGCGCAGGAAATGGGCAAAATTTTTGAGTTTCTTGGTTTAACAGTCGGCTTAAACTTAAACAGCTTAGACAAAGATGAAAAAAGAGAAGCGTACGCCGCTGATATCACGTATTCAACAAACAATGAACTCGGCTTTGACTATTTACGGGATAACATGGTGCTTTACAAAGAGCAAATGGTTCAGAGACCGCTTCATTATGCCGTGATCGATGAGGTTGACTCCATTTTAATTGATGAAGCGAGAACACCTCTTATTATTTCTGGACAAGCTGCGAAATCAACAAAGCTTTATGTACAAGCCAATGCATTTGTCCGCACATTAAAAATCGAAGATGATTTCACGTATGATATTAAAACAAAAAGTGTGCAGCTGACTGAAAGCGGAATGACGAAGGCGGAAAAAGCATTCGGCATTGAGAACCTGTTTGATGTCAAACATGTCGCGCTGAACCATCACATCGCTCAGGCGCTGAAGGCACATGTTGCGATGCAAAAAGACGTGGATTATGTAGTAGAAGAAGGCCAAGTAGTCATCGTTGACTCCTTCACAGGACGTTTAATGAAAGGACGCCGTTATAGTGAAGGTCTGCATCAAGCCATCGAGGCAAAAGAAGGTCTTGAAGTGCAGAACGAAAGCATGACACTAGCAACAATTACGTTCCAGAACTACTTCCGTATGTATGAAAAATTATCTGGTATGACTGGTACAGCAAAAACGGAAGAAGAAGAATTCCGTAACATTTACAACATGCAGGTTGTCTCAATCCCGACCAACCAGCCAGTTGTTCGTGATGACAGACCTGATTTAATTTACCGCACAATGGATGGTAAATTTAAAGCAGTGGCTGAGGATGTTGCGCAGCGCTATATGACAGGGCAGCCAGTTCTTGTCGGAACAGTTGCAGTTGAGACATCTGAGCTTATTTCTAAGCTGCTTAAAAATAAAGGCATTCCTCATCAAGTGTTAAACGCAAAAAACCATGAGCGTGAAGCACAAATTATTGAAGAGGCTGGTCAAAAAGGTGCTGTGACCATTGCGACAAACATGGCAGGGCGTGGTACAGACATCAAGCTTGGCGAAGGTGTAAAAGAACTTGGAGGTCTGGCTGTTATCGGGACAGAGCGTCATGAATCCCGTCGTATTGATAACCAGCTTCGCGGACGTTCTGGACGTCAAGGAGACCCAGGGATTACCCAATTCTATCTCTCCATGGAAGATGAATTGATGCGCCGATTTGGTGCAGAGCGGACGATGGCGATGCTTGACCGCTTTGGCATGGATGACTCTACACCAATCCAAAGTAAAATGGTGTCTAAAGCCGTTGAATCATCTCAAAAACGTGTAGAGGGGAACAACTTTGATTCCCGTAAGCAGCTTCTGCAATATGACGATGTGCTTCGTCAACAGCGTGAAGTAATCTACAAACAGCGTTTTGAAGTCATCGATTCTGACAACTTAAAATCAATTGTCATCAATATGATCCAATCTTCAATTGAGCGTGCGGTGGGATCTTATACGCCAAAAGAAGAGCTGCCTGAAGAATGGAAACTAGATGGTCTTGTTGAATTAATCAACACGAACTATTTAGACGAAGGTGCCATTACGGTCAAAGATATCTTCGGTAAAGAAGCAGATGAAATCACAACCTTCATCATGGATCGTATTAAAGAAAAATATGATGCAAAAGAAGAAACATTTGGCGAAGAACAAATGCGTGAATTTGAAAAAGTCATCGTTCTTCGTGCGGTGGATTCGAAGTGGATGGACCATATCGATGCAATGGATCAGCTGCGTCAAGGTATTCATTTACGTGCGTACGCACAAACGAATCCGCTTCGTGAATACCAAATGGAAGGATTTGCGATGTTTGAGCATATGGTTGCTTCAATTGAAGATGATGTGGCCAAGTATGTCTTGAAATCAGAAATCCAAAACAACCTAGAACGTGAAGAAGTGGTTCAAGGTCAAACAACGGCTCATCAGCCGCAAGAGGGTGATGAGGAGAAGACAGTGAAGAAGAAGCCGGTACGTAAAGTCGTAGACATTGGACGAAACTCCCCATGTCATTGCGGAAGCGGCAAGAAATATAAAAATTGTCATGGGAAGACAGAATAAGTAATGGAAAGAGGTGAAAACCTCTTTCTATTCATGTCAGCCCCCATACATCTATGAGGTGAAGGATATGGAATTAGTAGAAATTAGACAAGAGCTTGAAAATATGGCTAGCAGGCTAGCTGATTTTAGGGGGTCTCTTTGACTTAGAAACAAAAGAGGCCAAAATCGCAGAGCTTGAAGCGACGATGTCAGAGGCTGATTTTTGGAATGATCAGCAAAAGGCTCAAGGCGTTATCAATGAAGCCAATGCACTGAAGGATTCTGTGAATTCCTATCATGAGCTCAGTGAATCGCATGAAGAGCTGCAAATGACGCATGACTTATTAAAGGAAGATTATGACGAGGAGCTTCATGCAGAGCTTGAAAAAGAGCTGAAGAACTTAACGAAGCAGTTTAACGAATTTGAGCTGCAGCTTCTCTTAAGCGAACCTTATGATAAAAACAATGCCATTCTGGAGCTTCACCCAGGTGCAGGCGGTACTGAATCACAGGACTGGGGTTCTATGCTTCTGCGAATGTACACTCGCTGGGCAGAGCGCAGAGGCTTTAAGGTCGAAACGCTTGATTACCTTCCAGGTGATGAGGCAGGGATTAAGTCTGTGACTTTGCTCATCAAAGGGCATAACGCGTACGGTTACTTAAAAGCTGAAAAAGGTGTCCATCGTTTGGTTCGTATTTCTCCTTTTGATTCTTCTGGCCGCAGACATACATCCTTCGTTTCCTGTGATGTCATGCCGGAATTCAATGAAGAAATTGATATTGATATTCGGACAGAGGATATCAAGGTAGATACGTACCGTGCAAGCGGAGCAGGTGGCCAGCACGTTAATACGACGGACTCTGCTGTTCGTATCACACACATTCCAACGAATGTCGTCGTGACGTGCCAAACAGAAAGATCACAAATTAAAAACAGAGAACGTGCGATGAAAATGCTGAAATCGAAACTTTATCAAAAACGGATCGAAGAACAGCAGGCAGAATTGGATGAAATCAGAGGAGAGCAGAAAGAAATTGGCTGGGGAAGCCAAATCCGCTCTTATGTATTCCACCCTTATTCTCTTGTGAAAGACCATCGAACCAATACGGAGATGGGAAATGTTCAAGCGGTGATGGATGGAGATTTAGATTCATTTATCGATGCGTACCTACGTTCGAAATTATCATAAAAACTCGGCTTCTTGCCGGGTTTTTTTAATTGTGAGAAAATATAATGAATATAAAGGTATATATACGACATACTGATTCTATATCCTTTGTATGATGAAATTAGCAAATAAAGGGGGAAATATTTTGGGATTAACACCATTGCAAGAAACGTGGGATTTAGATGCCTTTTTTAAAGGAGGCAGTTCTTCACCAGAATTTAAGACATACCTGCAAAACATTCAGCAGCTACTAGATGAATTACGACAAAAGGTGGATGCCTTTTCAAAAGAAGATACACACATTGAAAGCCAATTAACGTCTGTCCTTGACGCGTATGAAACTACATATAAAAAATTGTCTCAAGCAGGTTCATTTGTATCCTGCCTACAAGCTCAAAATACGAAGGATATGAAGGCAGGCAGCCTTCGAGGTACGATTGCCAACCTAGAAGCTGATTTAGGAACCATCCTTGCACTGTTTGATCAAGCGCTAGCTGCTATCCCTGCAAACAAGTGGGAAGAATTGATGAATTCAGCAGCCTTTTCAGATGTCCGCTACATATTAAATGAGCGAAGAGACCGTGTGAAGGATCAATTACCTGTTGAACAAGAAACGCTGATTCAAAAGCTGGCTGTAGATGGGTACCATGCGTGGGATGAGCTTTATTCCAGCTTAGTCAATAAAATTACCATTCCGTTTGAACAGCATGGAGAAACGCAGATGATCTCTGTAGGCCAAGCAGAAAATGCTATGGATGATTCAGATCGTGAAGTCAGAAAGGCCGTTTATCACAACCTAGAGCATGCATGGAAGCAGGATGAACATTTATTTGCTAGTACGCTCAATCACCTTGCTGGTTTTCGTTTGCAAGTGTATGAAGCAAGGGGCTGGGATCACATTTTAAAAGAACCGCTTGAAATTTGCCGGATGAAACAAGAAACCCTTGATGCAATGTGGTCTGTGATTGATGAACATAAGCAGCCATTCATTGATTATTTACACCGAAAAGCTGACATGCTTGGAGTGGATAAACTGAGCTGGTTCGATGTTGGGGCTCCTATCGGCAGTGAGACCAAAATCTATCCTTATCAAGAAGCAGCTGCTTTTATTGTGAAACATTTCGCAGGATTTGGAGAAGAGCTCGCTGCTTTTACAGAAAAAGCCTTTAATGAACGCTGGGTAGAAGCTGAGGACCGTCCAAACAAACGGGTAGGCGGCTTTTGTACAAATTTCCCTGACAGCGGAGAATCACGTATTTTTATGACTTTCTCAGGAAGTCCATCCAATGTGGCGACACTAGCGCATGAGCTTGGTCATTCGTTTCATCAGGAAGTGATGCAGGATGTTCGCATACTGAATCGCAAATACGCAATGAATGTAGCTGAAACAGCGTCGACATTCGCAGAAATGATTGTAGCTGATGCCTCATTAAAAGAAGCCGCAAATGAAGAGGAGCGGCTCAGCCTGTTAGAGGATAAGCTGCAGCGCAGTGTAGCTTTCTTCATGAACATTCAATCTCGTTTCTTATTTGAACAGCGCTTTTATGAAGAGCGTAAACAAGGAGAAGTGCCGGCTGACAGATTGAATGAATTGATGGTCGAAGCGCAGAAGGAAGCGTTCGGTGACTCATTAGATGAATACCATCCGCATTTCTGGGCTTCTAAGCTGCATTTCCATATCACGAATGTTCCATTTTATAATTTTCCATACACCTTTGGATACATGTTCTCGTTAGGAATTTACGCAAAAGCATTGCAGGCTGGTACATCGTTTGAAGAGAAATACATTGCATTATTAAAGGATACTGCTTCAATGACAGTAGAAGATTTAGCCAAAAAGCATCTAGGCGTTGACCTTACCCAAAAAGCATTTTGGGAAGAAGCCATTCGTTTGGCTGTAGCAGATGCTGAAGAATTTTTAGAGGTGACAAAAAAATAAAAAATGAAAAGCTCCTATTATGGGAGCTTTTTTGCTGGCTTCAGCCAGTCAAGCATTGTCTGGATGAGATCATTTTGCTGCGACAGGGCTGGAATGTCCGCTGGCTGATCCCCTTTTTGTTTGCCATACATGCCAAACTGCGCATGATTTCCGCCTTTTATTTCATGAAAAACGGTTTGAGACGGCAGATTTGTTTTCGATTTTTTGATTTTTTCTTGTGTTGCCAGCCCATCCTTTTCACCTGAAATAGAGAGGATTTTTAGTGACGATTGTTTCAGGTCATCTGATGCTGGATAAGATGCTAGGAAAAAGAGTCCATCGAGCTTGCTCTGATTTTTTTCTGCAAACATAGCGGCAGCTGCCCCGCCAAGTGAATGTCCGCCAATATACCAGTGTTTGATCGATTGGTGATCTTTGATGATGTCCTGCGCTTTGTTTGGATTGAAGATCGCAAAGGAAAATGGCATGTCAGGGATAAAGACAGAGTAGCCTTTTTTCATCAGCGTATCCCCGATATAGGCATACGCAAGTGGTTCCACCTTTGCCCCAGGATAGAGAATGATGCCAGTATCACTTTTTGATGCTTCAAATGTATAAACATTGTTTTTATGTTCCACTTGCTCCATGTTTACTTGTTTTTTTAATGCTTCTGATGGTCCATATGTAAAGCGGCTCCATGTATAGAAAGCACCAAAAGCTAAGATGATCAGTGCAAGTAATGTCATACCTGTTATCTTCAGTATTTTCTTCATCGCATGCCCCTTCTTTCTCATGTACATATTAAATATACCATCAATTCATCCTATGCCAACCGGCAAGTACGCTATTCCGTCTGTGTGATAAAGTATTAATCCATTAGCACTGCATTTGGCTGTTATTTACAATCGTTTTAAGAGGGATTAAAATAGGTGTGCATTCAGAAGTAACGGAGGAAGAAAGACATGAAGCAGGGACATTCACAATTTTGGATCGAAGTGAAAAATTATTTGTTCATTTTAATCGGATCTGCCGTCGTGGCGATTGGTTTTAATACGTTATTATTACCGAATCAGATTGCAGCAGGCGGTGTGAGCGGCATTAGTACCATTATGCAGTCATTCGGCTTTGAAGCGGCGTATGTGCAATGGGGGCTTAATATTCCCCTGTTTATCGCTGGCTTTTATTTATTAGGCGGTACATTTGGAGTGAAAACACTCGTTGGCTCGATTTTTTTACCTTTCATGGTGTTTGTCACAAGACATATTGCACCTGTCACACATGAAGCACTGCTGGCGGCTATATTTGGCGGTGTGGTCATTGGGATCGGAATAGGGCTCGTGTTCCTTGGGAATGGATCAACGGGTGGAACAGCACTCGCTGCCAAAATCATCAATAAGTACACAGGACTCACGCTAGGCACCTGTTTAGCGATGATGGACGGCTTGATTGTTCTGGCTGCGATGACGGTCTTTGGAATCGAAGAGGGGCTGTACGCGGTCATTGGTGTGTTTATTTCTAGTAAAACGATTGATGTGGTACAGGCTGGCTTCAGTCATTCAAAAATGGCAATGATCATTACAGGGCATGAAGATGAGGTCAGACAGGCGGTTTTTGATCAAATTGACCGCGGTGTGACGAAGATCTCAGCAGTCGGAGGATATACCGATCATGACCGCCCAATTTTGATGTGTGTCGTTGGGCAGTCACAATTCACAAAGTTGAAACAAGTGGTGAAAGCAATCGATGCATCAGCATTTGTCATTGTGATGGATGCAAAAGAGGTGCTTGGTGAGGGTTTTAAAAGGGCATAAACAAGGATATAATAGCGTTGACCAAATGATTGTAAGGGAGGGAAATAGATGAAAAAAAGCGGATTAACGATGCTGTTTGCAGCGATGCTTCTTGTTCTCGCGGCTTGTGGAGGAAATTCAAGCAGCAGCGACAAAGAAGGCAGCAAAAGTGCATCATCTGTGAGCAGTGGTGAGGAGATCTATCAGCAAAACTGTATTGGCTGTCATGGGAAAGACCTATCTGGCGGAGGCGGTCCAAGCCTGAAGGAAGTAGGGAAGAAATATAATGAAAGCCAAATCGCAGATATTGCGCAAAACGGTAAAGGCTCTATGCCAAGCGGTATGGTAGATGAGAAGCAGGCAAAAGAAGTAGCAAAATGGCTTGCAGAGAAAAAATAAAACCTTTGTCTAATCGACAAGGTTTTTTTGTTTTTTTATATGTAGAAAAAGACTTTTGGATAGTATGAAAACGCATTATATTAAATTTTATTTAAAAAATAAGGGTATAAAGGCATGTTTTTTGGTTTTGGTTGTTCTATTTACCTTTTATTTATAAGTTTTGAAATATAAATGTAATACCATTGCGTCGATTCATGACGTATAATTGGAGTTGTTGAAATTTAGACGATTCAATTTTTTCATCTTTTTGGATGAAAAGGACATAAATTGTTAGTAAGTATCGAAGGGTATGTGCGTGACCATACATAACGTTTTTTGACGAGAAGTGTCAAAACATCATGATAAGCTGTTAGTCAGCGAATAAGAAAAGATTAGGTGATTACATGATTCAAATGAAGGAAGTCTACAAGATCTATCCTAATGGCGTAAAGGCGATCAATGGAATCAATGTCTCTATCCATCCAGGAGAGTTTGTGTATGTTGTTGGTCCCAGTGGTGCTGGTAAATCCACTTTCATCAAAATGATGTATCGTGAAGAGAAGCCAACCAAAGGGCAAATCTTAATTAATAACAAAGATTTAGGCTCAATGAAGGAAAAAGAAATACCTTACGTAAGAAGAGAAATTGGCGTAGTATTCCAAGATTTCAAGCTGCTCCCAACTCTTACTGTGTTTGAGAACGTAGCATTTGCTCTTGAAGTGATTGGTGAACAGCCTCATATCATTAAGAAAAAAGTGCTTGATGTTCTCGATCTGGTTCAGCTAAAGCACAGAGCGCGTCAATTTCCTGACCAGCTGTCCGGCGGTGAACAGCAGCGTGTGTCTATCGCCCGCTCGATTGTTAATAGCCCTGAGGTCGTCATTGCAGATGAGCCGACAGGAAACCTTGATCCAGACACTTCTTGGGAAATCATGAAGACGCTCGAAGAGATTAATAACCGCGGAACAACAGTGGTTATGGCGACACACAACAAAGAAATTGTAAACACCATGAAGAAACGCGTCATCGCAATCGAAGATGGAATGATTGTGCGTGACGAAGCAAGAGGGGAGTACGGAATTTATGATTAAAACTCTCTCGCGGCATTTACGTGAGAGCTTCCGTTCACTTGGAAGAAACACGTGGATGACATTTGCATCAATTAGTGCGGTTACTGTCACATTGATTTTAGTTGGGGTTTTCCTTGTGATTATGCTCAACTTGAATAACATGGCATCGAACGCTGAAAAAGAAGTAGAAGTAAAAGTATTAATCGAATTAACGGCGAATCAAAAGCAGCAGGATGAATTAAAAGCAGAAATTGAAAAGATTCCTGAAATCAGTAATGTGAAGTACTCATCTAAAGATGACGAACTGAAAGCACTGATTAAAAGCTTCGGAGAAAATGGACAATCCATGGGACTTGTTGATCAAGAAAATCCATTAAACGATGCGTTTATTGTGAAAACAACAGATCCTCACGATACACCAAAAGTAGCAAAGAAATTAGAAAACCTAAAGGGTACATATAAAGTAACCTATGGAAAAGAAGAGGTCAGCCGACTCTTCAATGTAGTTGGAGTAGCGCGTAATGTCGGCATTGTGCTCATTATTGGGCTGTTATTTACAGCTATGTTCTTAATCTCCAATACGATCAAAATTACGATTTTTGCTAGACGTAAAGAAATTGAGATTATGAAGCTGGTAGGTGCAACGAACTGGTTTATCCGCTGGCCATTCTTCATTGAAGGATTATTGCTTGGTGTATTTGGTTCCATTATACCAATTGCCCTATTGCTTGGCACGTATCAATATGCAGTTGGCTGGGTCGCACCGAGAGTACAAGGCTCATTTATTTCAATGCTTCCATACAATCCGTTTGTCTATCAAGTATCACTGGTCCTGCTAGTGATCGGTGCAATCATTGGTGTATGGGGAAGCTTAACGTCTATCCGTAAATTCTTAAAAGTATAAATATATTTTGATGGCAGCATTCGAGGATTCTATAGAAGATGTGACCGGTTGACCCGATTCATCCGGTCGGCTCTTCATGTCGACAGTTGTCATGGGAGGGGAATATCGTTTTGAAAAGAAAGCTGATGATGGCTGGAATGGCAGCGTTTATTGGAACAACGTGGCTATACATTCCAGGGAACGAGAATCGTGCATTCGCATACGAAGACCTAGATCAAAAACGTCAACAAATCGAAGAGAAAACATCGAAGACTGAATCAAGCTTGAAGAAGAAGCAGTCAGAGCTGGCAAAGCTTGAAAAGAAAGAATCAAAGCTCAAGAAAGAAATTGAACAAATTGACCAAAAGGTAAGTACTGCAACTGAAAAAGTCGCTGAAAAAGAGAAAGAAGTTAAAAAAACGAAGCAAGAAATCAAGAAGCTAAAAAAAGACATTCAAGTCATCAATGAGCGAATTGAAAAAAGAAAAGCCATTTTCAAAGACCGAATTCGTTCAATGCAAAAAAGCGGCGGTACGATCAACTATTTAGATGTGCTGCTAGGTGCTCGCAGCTTTAGTGATTTTGTCGGTCGTGTTGGGGCTGTCACAACGATTGTCGAAGCAGACAAAGACATGATTACAGAACATGAAAATGATTTAAAGCTGGTGGAGCAAAAAGAAGCAGAGCTAAATAATCAGCTAAGCGGACTTGAAACATCTCTGAAAGAGCTAGAAGCACTGAAAAAAGATTTATCTAAGAAGCACAAAGAAAAAGAACACATTTTAGGTGATGTGACAGATAAAAAAAATCATGCGCATGATGAACTAGGCAAGCTTGAGAATGAACAAGAAATCCTAGCGAATCAAAAAGCGGCTGTGAAATCTGAGGAAGCACACCGACAAAAGGAAGAAGCGAAGAAAGCAAAACAAGCAGCTGAAAAAAATGCACCTGCACCTCACAGCGGCGGCTCAGATCAAGTATCTGATACACCAGCAAGCAGCTCTGGCTTTATTAAACCAGCTGCAGGGCGTTTCTCATCTGGCTTTGGCGGACGTTCTGGCGGAAACCACTTCGGATTAGATATTGCAGCAAAAGGCACAGTTCCTGTCTATGCAGCAGCATCTGGAACAGTCACGAACTCCAGCTACTCATCGAGCTACGGAAATGTTGTGTTCATTACGCACAATATCAATGGACAGACATATCAAACTGTATACGCCCACCTGTCTACAAGAAGTGTGTCAACAGGACAGAGAGTCGAACAAGGACAATTCCTTGGATATATGGGAAATACCGGCCAATCGCATGGTCAGCATCTTCACTTTGAAATTCATAAAGGATTATGGAATGGCGCAAAATCAAATGCAGTCAATCCAGCGCAATATATCCGCTAATCAAAAAGCCGATAACATGATGTTATCGGCTTTTTTGACCTAGATAGAATTAAAATAAAAGCAGTAATCCAGCAATAATAGGTGTTAACAGAACAGCTGATTTCAATAAGAGCTTAGGTGCAAGGCGTGTGAATTTCGCGCCGATAAATGCGCCTAATACGGTGCCAATTAATATTTGGATCAGCAGGATAAAATCAACATAGCCCTCTGAAATATATCCAATTCCACCGCCGATGGAAATCGGAATAATGACAAGCATGGTCGTGCCAACGGCTTGCCTTATCGACAGCTTCAGTAAAATCAAAAGTCCTACTTGAATGAATGGTGCAGACCCGATACCAAACATGCCTGACAGCATCCCAGACACAAGGCCTAAAATAATGCCTCTTGTCATCAGCTGACGAGAAGAAAGCGGCTGCTGCTCAGCCTCTTCATTAAGAACAAATAGTTTGATCATCATAAAAACAGCGGATAAAAAAAGCATCCCTGCTGTTAAATAGTGCAGACTCTCTTCTGGAATAAAAGGAGCAACCTTAGCCCCAGCAAAAGAAGCGATACAAGCAAGTGCCCCGACAATCAAACCAGATTTCAGCTGAATGTTCCCTTCCCGGTAGTGGCTGTATGCACCTGATAGTGTCGTAAATGCCATAGCGGCTAATGACGTCCCGAGTGCGGTATGAATAGGGATATCAAAAATTAATGTAAGCAATGCGATGACAAATCCTGCCCCGCCTGCTCCTACAAAACCTAATAAAATTCCTAATAAAAGCATCGTCAAGATAATATACATAGCGAAGACTCCTTCTCAATCATAACAAAATAAAAATTACACCTAATAAAATGATTCGTCAAGCCTTCACGGGAGAATGTCTTTACATGAAATCCCTTCTTCTGGCATATAATAACTCAGGTCATCAGGAAGAGTTGAAGAAGGAGGCCAAATATGAAAAAACAAATCGCATCTATTATGGCAAGTGTCGTTCTCTTAATAAGTGCAGGTGTGATGACGCATAAAGAGGGAACTCATGCGGAGTCACCGCAAGCAGCAGCTGCAATGGCTGGACAAGCTCAATCAAGTGATAAGGCAAAAGAGAATGGGATGGAAAAGATCGAGAAAGCCTATGACCTTATTTCAAATGAATATGTAGAGGAAGTGGATCGGCAAAAGCTGCTTGAAGGCGCGATCCAAGGAATGCTTTCGACGTTAAACGATCCGTATTCAGTATACATGGACAAGCAAACCGCAAAGCAATTTTCTGATTCGCTTGATTCTTCCTTTGAGGGAATTGGGGCAGAAGTGGGGATGGATGAAGGAAAGATCATTATCGTCTCCGCCTTTAAAAAATCCCCTGCGGCAAAAGCAGGTCTAAAGCCGAAAGATGAAGTCATCAGCATAGACGGTGAGCCGATGAAAGAAAAAAGCTTAAACGATGCTGTACTGAAAATAAGAGGAAAAAAAGGAACGTCTGTCGCCTTAACAATCAAACGAAACGGGATTGAAAAAGAGCTAACGTTCCATATCAAACGAGAAGAAATCCCGCTTGAAACAGTGACTTCCTCTGTAAAAGAGGTAAATGGTCATAAAACAGGCTATATTGCGATCTCCAGCTTCTCTGAAGATACGGCGAAGGATTTCACTTCAAGCTTGAAACAGCTCGAGAAAAAGGGCATAGAAGGCCTTGTACTGGATGTGAGAGGAAACCCTGGCGGCTATCTGCAAAGTGTGGAAGATATTTTGAAGCATTTTATTACGAAGGATCAGCCTTATATTCAAATCGCAGAACGGAATGGCGACCGGAAACGATATTTTTCAAAACTGAAAGAAAAAAAGCCTTACCCAGTCAATGTCTTAATTGATAAAGGCAGTGCTTCCGCTTCGGAAATACTTGCTGGAGCCATGAAAGAAGCTGGAAAGTATGAAGTCGTCGGTGATGTCTCCTTTGGAAAAGGAACTGTGCAGCAGGCGGTTCCGATGGGAGATGGAAGTAATATTAAATTAACGCTGTATAAATGGCTCACGCCAAAAGGCAATTGGATTCACAAAAAAGGCGTCGTACCGACAATTGCGATTCATCAGCCGGATTACTTTACCGCAGGTCCGCTTCAGCTAAAAGAACCGCTTCAGCGTGATATGAACAATGAAGAAGTGAGACAAGCGCAGACGCTGTTAAAGGGATTGTCATTTGACCCTGGCAGAGTAGATGGATACTTTGATGAAGAAACGAAAAAGGCCGTACTTGCCTTCCAAAGCACATACAATCTCGATAAATCAGGTGTCATTGATTTGAAAACAGCGGAAATGATGAACAAAATGGTGGATGAAGTGAAATCATACGAAAAAAATGACCTTCAATTACAGACTGCACTAAAAGCACTATATCTTAAAAAATAAAGAGGCGAATAATAGCCTCTTTTTTTTGGTTCATAAGTGTCATGAACATGTAATAATTTATGATTAAAAATAAATTATATCGAGAAATATATTCATTTATTTTACAAAAAACATAACATTCCTTCAATTTTACCCGATAACATATGTATATAAGAGACTTTCTGTTGATTTAAACATGTCATGAAAATGAAACTTTTGAAAGTTGTATGTTACATAAATAATTCTTACAATAAAAAGTAGCACTCATTTTAAATATTTTATTTTTTGCGGATATTCAGCTTGAGCATGAAGCTGTACCGAGGTTTGCGCTTTTCTTAAAAGAACTAGTAAATGGGGGTACACAATTGAAAAGGGCAAGTATTGTGAGAGAGAAAAAATATTACGAGTTGGTAGAGGAACTTAAGAGTCGTACGAAAGATGTGACGTTTTCCGCTACAAAGGCATTAAGTCTGCTCATGCTGTTAAGCAGGTACTTGGTCAATTACACAACGGTAGAATCAGTCGACGAAATCGATGAAGACTGTGCTGAGATATACTTCAATTATTTAATGGATAATCATAAGAGACTTGGTATAAACTTAACCGACATCAAGAGGTCGATGCAGCTGCTCGGCGGCATACTAGATGTAGATGTCAATCACTACTTAAAAGATTTTTCACTGTCGAATGTCACACTTTGGATGAATCAGGAGAAATAAACCTGATGTCAAGCATCGATTTATTTGATAGAATAAGAGAAAATGCTTGACTTGGGCGGTGAACGATAATGAGCTCGGAGTGGATGGGAGCTGGATTAAAAGCGGTCGGTCTGTTTTTAATCCATCCTCTTTTTTATTTCATGATATTAATCAGCCTATTGCATGGCTACATCCGCGTAAAGCGGGAGAGAAAAGCGTTTCAAACAAGAATAGAAGATGTATACGATGAACTTAAATTTACATATTCAAAGGGATGGATTCTAGGGATTTGCCTATCCGTTATTTCAGTAGGCTTAGGGATTGCCCTCCCCCCTGGATTCATCGTGCTGATTGCAGCGATGACCATCGTTTTCTCTTTATTCTTTAAGGCGAGTGCGCTTTCGTCTGCATACACACTCGGTTTCAGTTTTATTGCGGCACTTGGACTGATGCATTTCCAAGTGAGTCATTCTTGGCTGCCGCAGCTCTCAATGATGAATGCATCAGCCGTTGTCATTCTGCTAGGACTTCTATTAATGACGGAGGGGATTCTAGCCTATCGAACGGCGCATTTACGTACATCGCCTGCTATGGTGATGAGTGCGAGAGGACTTTTAATTGGTCAGCAGCGGGCAAACCGTCTGTGGCTTTTACCGCTTGTTTTGCTGATGCCGGCAGGTGAATTCACTTCTTCTCTGCCATGGTGGCCGGTGCTTCAAGTACATGATCAAAGCTTTTCATTTATTTTGATTCCATATATCATCGGATTCGGTCAGAGAATTCAAGGCTCACTGCCAATTGTTAGTATTCAAATTACAGCGCGGCGTATTCTCATGCTCGGACTCGCTGTCGCCTTATTAGGTGCTGCAAGTATTTGGTTTGAACCGATTGCTTGGGGAGCTGTATTGATTGCGGTGATAGGAAGAGCCTTTCTCTCATGGAAACAGAGGGTCAATGACAATGCTGCTCCGTTCTACTTCTCTAAGCGTAATCAAGGGCTGATGGTGCTGGGGATTATTCCAAATACACCAGCGGCTGATTTAAAGCTTGAGATCGGAGAAGTCATCACAAAAGTGAATGGAATTGAAGTCAAAACCGTTTCGGAATTTTATGAAGCCCTTCAAACCAATCGTGCTCTAACAAAGCTCGAGATCATTGGCTTAAATGGTCAGACAAGATTTGAGAAACGTGCTTCTTACGAAGGGGAGCATCATCAGCTTGGCATCCTGTTTGTAAAGGATGATCCACAGCAAGAGCCAACGGCAATTTCATCTTAAAAAAAGCTGCTAGAGATGGCAGCTTTTTTCTTTTGGGCGCGCTTCTCTCCCATAGGATTCGCCCCATTCACGCATGGCGAAGATGATAGGCTTTAATGTATTTCCGAGAGAAGTGAGTGAATATTCGACACGAGGGGGGACCTCCTCATAGACTTCTCTATGAACAATGCCGTCTTGTTCAAGCTCACGCAATTGCAGTGTGAGGACACGCTGAGAAATTCTTGGCAGCAGCCGGCGCAATTCATTGTAGCGTTTTGGTCCGCAAGTCAAATGATAAAGGATGACTCCTTTCCATTTCCCTCCGATGACACTTGTCGTCACTGAAACGGGACAGCCATGATTGACAATACTGACTGGATTGGATGGTGCACTCATCTTAACACTCCTTTCTAAGACAAATTTGGTGATACACGAACAAGATGGTACCTAACGAACAAAAATGTGCGTACTTGAATCACTCGAAGCTTTTCTTATACCATAGGGATATCACATCACACATTCGGGCTGTTGTTTTTTTATCATAACAATTTCTATATGGGAATGGAAAGAAATTGGATTGATGAAACTAACGCCCTAATTGGTTAATAGAAAGGATGAATACAATGCAAGACAAAGAGCAATTAAAAAAAGAAATCATTGAGGCGTATGAGTTCCGCCATGCGACAAAAGAGTTTGATCCAACGAAAAAAATATCAGAGGATGATTTTGCATTTATTTTAGAAACAGGAAGACTTTCCCCAAGCTCTGTAGGATTTGAGCCTTGGAAGTTCCTCGTTGTTCAAAATGAAGCATTTAGAGAAAAATTAAAAGAGTATACATGGGGAGCGCAAAAGCAGCTTCCTACTGCCAGCCATTTTGTGATCATCTTGGCAAGAACAGACGCCCGTTATGATTCAGCATATGCAGAATACATCAACAAGCAAATCAAAGGAATGTCAGACGAAACGTTCGAGATGGTGAAGGGACGCTACCAAGAATTCCAAGAGAATGATCTTCATTTGTTAGAAAATGAACGTACGCTCTTTGACTGGGCTTCAAAACAAACGTATATTGCCCTTGGAAACATGATGACAGCTGCTGCACAAATTGGTATTGATTCATGCCCGGTCGAGGGATTCAGCTACGATGAGATTCATCGCATTCTAGATGAAGAAGGGCTGCTTGAGGATGGTCAGTATGATATTTCTGTCATGGCAGCCTTTGGTTATCGTGTCACCGAGCCAAAGCGCGGCAAAACGCGCCGTCCGATGGATGAAGTAGCTGTTTGGATTCGTTAAAAGAGAATGTCTGAAAAAGGATGTTGACAATTGCGTGGTTAGTCAGTATATTTAAAAAATAAAATCTTTGATGAATATACAAATTGACTATAAACGCTTTGACTTGAGAATAGTAGATGAACATCCGTTTTTTTAAGAGAGCTGCGGGTTGGTGCAACGCAGTAAAACGAATCATTGAACTCGCTCAAAGAGCGGTAAGACTGAATGAATAGTAAGTCTTTACGTGTGACCTCCGTTAACGGGTTTTAAGTTGGATTCAGCTATGGCTGAATCAATTAGAGTGGTAACGCGGTTGCAAGGTCAGTCGTCTCTTCAAGGAGATGACTGGCCTTTTTATATGTTTTTATCCTATATTTGTCTGAAGATTCAAATTTAAAGGAGCTATAGAAAATGGAAAAGGAACATGTGCAGTTAAAACGAACAATGACGTCAAGGCATATTATGATGCTCGCACTTGGTGGTGCAATAGGTGCTGGTCTGTTTAAAGGAAGCAGCTCTGCTATTGATATCGCAGGTCCTGCTGTCATTTTGGCATATATGATTGGTGGTCTTATTTTATTATTTATTATGCAAGGACTTGCCGAAATGACAGTTGCACGACCTGGCGCAAGAACATTCCGTGATTTAATTGAACCGGTGTTAGGGAAATATCCGGCTTATTTCTTAGACTGGATATACTGGAAAATGTGGGTGCTGAACATTGCAGCAGAAGCAATCGTATCTGCGATCTTTATTCAGTACTGGTTCCCACAGGTGCCGATTTGGATACTTGTGTTAATCATTTCACTTGTTGTGACATTGATCAATGTTTGTTCTGTTAAAATGTTTGCTGAGACGGAGTACTGGTTAGCTTCTATTAAAATTGCTGTCATTATTTTATTTATTATCATTGGGTTAACCATGCTGTTTGTCTCATTTGGTCAGCATGCTGCACCGGGATTATCCAACTTAACCGACCACGGAGGATTTTTCCCGAATGGAACAGGCGGCTTAATTGCGGCCATGCTTGTGGTGGTGTATTCATATGGCGGGACTGAAATGATCGGGGTCACATTAGCAGAAACAAAAAACCCTGAAAAAGTCATCCCAAAGGCCATTCAAAGTACATTTGTACGAATCATCGGTTTCTATGTACTGCCGTTCTTCATCATCGTCAGCTTGATTCCCTGGAATCAAGTAAACAATGAGCAAGTGAGTCCATTCGTCACCGTGTTTGCAACGATTGGCGTGCCATACGCAAGTGACATCATGAACGGTATCATTTTATTAGCGATCTTGTCTTCTATGAACTCTGGGCTGTACGCATCCTCAAGGGTACTTTATACGCAAGCGATGGATGGGCGTGTATGGAAGGGCTTCTCAAAGCTATCAAAACAGCAGGTGCCTGTCAGAGCGATCCTAGTGTGTACATCTACATTGTATGCCGCTGTGTTGATTTCTCTTTTTGTAGGAAGTCAAACCTTTAATTATTTAATGGGATCTTTAAGCTATACGGTCTTATTCATTTGGTTTATTATTGCTGTCGGGCATTTGAAATCTCGAAGTGTAGCAGAACCAGGAGGATATCGTGTGAAGCTGTATCCTTTCACAACATGGTTTTCTGTGATTGCGATCATTGCCATTTTCATCGGCGTTGTGTCAACAACTCCAATTGTCCAAACGATGGTCACAATGGGCATTTATCTGATTATTACTCTTTCTTTCTTCATCAACAGAAAGCGGTTTGAAACAGCTGTTTGATTTAAAAGCGTGCAGGACGTTCTCAAGAAGGTCTTGCACGCTTTTTTTGTGATAGTATTTCGTGAATGAAGCATTCAGCTCTCCCTTTTGAAAAATAGAATATGTTATGAAAAAGGGATTAAAAATAGTGGTTGTTAAGAAGACTGTTCAAATGTAGACAGCTGATTCTCATAGATAGTCTTCATCTCATTTGTTATTTGGTTGGCACGTCTTCAGTGAAAGGAGTATTTGGCAGCTGAATGATGGCTGTCGTACCAATGCCAGGCTCAGATTGAATGTCGAATGTTCCATGATGTTTTTTGATGATTTGATAGACAACGGCTAGTCCAAGGCCAGAGCCGCCATCCTTTCTTGTTCGTGCTTTATTTACACGATAAAATCGCTCAGAAACATGTGGAAGATCTTCTTTTGGAATACCGCTGCCTTCGTCGGTCACTTTCAATTCAGCAACACCTTGGTGAACTTGTAATTCAATCGATATTGATTTCCCAGATGGCGTGTAATGAATGGCATTGTCCAGTAAATTACGTATCACTTGTTGGAGACGGTCGCTATCACCATAAACAATACAATCCTCTTCTAGCGTTCGTTTGAAAATAATGCTTTTTTTGTCAGCGATGAATGCCATTTGATCAAGAACATCGTGGATGAGCTGTGCAAAGACGACTGGCTCCATCGTAAGTGGATAAGAGTCACCTTCTAACTGTGCAAGATCTAAAAGGTCGTGCACAAGCCGGCTTAAACGTGTGGCCTCATCTTGGATGATTTGCATCCCCTTTTTTTGATCAATGACCCCTTCTTCAATTCCTTCTGCATAGCCTTTCATATAACTTAAAGGCGTTCTAAGTTCGTGAGAGACATTCGCAAGAAATTCCCTGCGGTGCTGCTCAACTTTTTCGAGGGTTGAAGACAGTTTATTAAAGGAGCGGCTAAGCTGGTTTAACTCGTCTCCTTTTTTAGTTACGGCCATTCGTTTTGAGAAATCGCCAGATTCCATTTCCATTGCAATTTTTTTCATTTTATTTATTGTCTGTACAATGTGATTGGAGCTCTTATATCCGATTAAAAATATCAGGAGCAGAATCAATGAGATGGATATACCCAGCGTCAATCTAATTTGGACAAAGGGTTCATATACATCTGATAATGGCATGGAGAGGAAAATAGTTCCCGATAGATCATCATTGCTTGAGAAAACAGGGATGGCGATGCCAAGAATATCTTGGTGAAACTGTGGGTGTTCTCTAATTAACACGACGGTTTCACCTTGAAGGAGCTTTTGGCGTTCCTTGAACGTAATGAGATTATCATTTGTGTTCGTATCAAAAGGAAGACCACTTGAAAGCTCCATTGGATCATCTGTAAAAATAACGTTCGCCTGACTTGAGTCATTTGCCCATTTCATTCTGTCGGTAAAATACTTGTCTTTCCCGTGTGTGTGATAGATTTCTGCAAGCTTCTTACCTTGCAAACTTAAGGAATCAATCTGTTTATCAATATATAAGTGCTGGTATAAGTAAAAGGTAAGGGCAAGCGCTGAGGCTGCAACGATTCCGATCACTGCAAGAATTAAGAAGAGTACTTTCTTTTTAATCGATAATGGCTTCATTCTTCCTCCTCAAACTTATAGCCGACACCCCAAACGGTTTTAATATATCGTTCTGCTTCCTTTAACTTTAGTCGCAGCGTTTTGATATGTGTATCGACTGTTCTTAAAGAGCCGCTCATTGAATGTGATTCCCACAATTTTTGATAAAGGTGTTCTCGTGAAAACACTTGTCCTTGGTTGAGCAAAAGAAACATGAGTAAATCAAATTCTCTTCTTGTTAAATTAACGGGCTGTTGATGGAGGTAAACTTGTCTGCCATCTTGATCAATCTCCATGTCACCAATCTGTATTCGGTTGCGCTTTAGCGAAAGACCTCTAATTCGTCTCAGGGTTGTTTCAATTCTTGCTGCAAGCTCACGCAGACTGAAAGGCTTCATGATGTAGTCATCCGCTCCAATTTCAAGTCCTCTAATACGGTCCTCTTCATAACTCCTCGCTGTTAAAAATAAAATCGGTATTTGAGATGTTTGTCGAATACGCTGACAGACTTCAAATCCATCCATGTCAGGCATCATGATATCTAATACAACAAGATCAACAGATTCCTTTTCAAGCTGATGCAAGGCATCTTTTCCATTATTCGCAGTGATAATGTGAAAGCCATGTCTCTTTAAAAAAGATCCGATTAACTCAAGCATATCAAGCTCATCATCTACGATTAAAATACGCATTTGTTCCTTCATTTCTTTTCCTCCAACACGATAGCGTAAGGTCCTGATGGGACATTCAGTTGATTTTTCATGATAAATGAGTGTTTATCGATGATGGATACTGAATTGTCATCCAAGTTACTCACATAAATTGATGACGTATCAGCAGTGATATAATTCGGATTTTGACCAGTTTCAACAGAAGCAAGCTGTTTATTTGTTTTGGTATCTACTTTGTATAGCGTATGATCTCCATGACATAGTACATATAAAGTAGAAGAATTTTTCTCTGGAAAAAATGCAACAGGCATAACGCCTAGCTTTATTTCTCGCTGTTTCTTGCCTGTTTTAGGGTCATAAGCAAAAATACTCTTATTTAAGGTGCCTTGTTTACCATGACCGCCGATCCAAATGGACTGTCCATCAAAATGAATCCCAGAAGGCCGTTCAAGTACAGAAAACGTACGTATATTTTTTTCCTTTTCAATATCTATGACGGAGACAGTATGACTTTCTGCATTTAAAACAAATAAAATACCTGACGAAGAAAGAGTCATAGAAGAAGGTGATTTTCCAGTTTTTACAGTCGATTTTATTTTTTTGCGCTCCGTATCAATAAAATAAACGACATTTTTCTGTGAGTTGGCAGCGATTAATGTATGAGAAGCTGCATCATATGTAAGGGAAGTCAGTCCTTTATCCACATTCATATAATCTGCTGCTGTCCCGTGTTTTAGATTAATTTCGATAAGGGATTCTCCCTCTTTACTAGTAGCGATGATGACGTCTTTATTGATTTGAATAAGATCAGTGAGTGGGTGTTTTAAATCCACAGAAGAGAGCATTTTATTTTTTTGTATATCAACTATTGAAAAGGAGGCTTTTTTTAATTGAGAGATGACAGCGATGGATTGAGAGCTGCCTGGCGGCGTAAATTGCTGTTCTTTTCCACAGCCTGTAACGAATAAAAGTAGAGCTGATAAACAGATCAAAACATATTTCACACGTACCATTCTTCCGCTCCTTTGCGTTCTCTATTTTCAAAATCATACCACAAAAATTGTGAAAAAAAATTGAAGTTATCTATGCTGAAAGAATGAAAAAAAGCTTTTAGGTAAGTGAGGGAGACCATTTGTACCTGAAGTTCCTTTTTTGTCTGGATCATATGCCATTTTTTCTTTCTTAAAAGATGATTTTCAGGATTTGATGGATGCACTCGCTATAGTTTACAGTGATACAAATGACGAAAACTCCCCGCTCTAAAGAAACATAGAGCAAGGGAGTCATTAGGCGGAATGTTCGGATGATGGGGAGGTGGATTTGGTTCTTACACGTTGAGATAAAAAGAAACCAAGAATGCCTGCACCCATTAATACAATAAATAAAGATTGAAAACCACTCATGATCCCAATCAATGTAGACGAAATGATACTGCCAAAATATCGAAAGGTAGAGAAAATACCAGATGCTGAACCAGATAAGCTTTGATCAACAGACGTTAAAGAAGCCATCTGCATACTGGTCATCCCAATACCTGATGAAATTCCACCTGCGACAAGTGTCACGATAAGCAGAGGTAAGGTAGGGTACTGACTCAGTGTGATTAACATGATGCCTGATAAAGTGAGGCAGAGAAATGAAAAGCGAATCATTTTTTTCGCGCCTTTTTTCGGATGGAGTCTTGCCCCTAACAAGCCGCTAATAGACATGCAAAGAGAAAATACTGATAGAATAATACCGCTTTGTGTATGAGAAAGTGCAAGTTGTTGCTCCATAAACAGCGGCATAATTAGAAGAATGGCATACATCACAAAATTACTCAGCATGATCGACAGGTTTGCATTTGTAAATGAACTGTTTTTAAAAAGCGACAAATCGATGATCGGATTCTTTACTTTTCGTACATGTTTAAAGAATAAAGGAATGACGATCAACGCTAGAATTCCATAAATCAAGTATTCATTTAGCAATTGGCTTTTAGTGCATAGAATGAGTGTGGCAATCCCGATGGTTAAGTATATTGAACCAGTGATGTCTACACTTGCTTGTAAGCGTGTATGCTTTGTTTTCGGAATGAGTAATACGCCGGTAACAAGTGTAAGGAACAAGAATGGGATATTGACAAAGAATATAGAGTGCCAATCAAAACTCTGAATAAGAATCGAACCAATAAAAGGTCCAAGTGCGGCACCAATACCGGCTCCAAATCCAAAATAACCCATTGTTTTAGAAAGTTTTTCGGGGGATACTGTTGCACGAATCAATGCAATGCTATTCGGTGTTAAAATAGCACCGCCAGCTGCTTGAATGGAACGAAAAGTGATGAGAAAAGCTAGATTAGGAGCTAAAGCACATCCAATTGAGCCAATTAAAAAGAGCATGACCCCAATTAAATACATTCGCCTGTGTCCGTATATATCTCCTAACTTACCAGCGATAGGTTGAGTGACTGCCATGACAATAAGATAAATTGTGACAACCCAAGTGATGTTTGCAAGAGATTGATCATAATAAGTTGATATGGATGATAGAGCGACAGCGATCATCGTTGAATTGACGGGAACTAGTATAGCTCCAAGCAACAAAGAATAGATGACGAAACTCTCTTTTTTTAACCTCAATGTGTATACCACCTTTTGTAAAAAAGAAGAATTCCACCCTTTAAGCGGGAGAAATTCCTCTCATGAAAATGTGTGTGCATATTTCAATAAAATCTTCTTTTTGTGTGAGAACGAGTTGAAAATCTTGCTCTAGCTGCTGAATGAAAAATCCGAAATACGTACTAATGAAGATGTCTGCATAAATGTCTTCATTTCCTTTTAATACATGATGCTGGGCACCCATCTTTTTGAAATATTGTATGAGCATTTCTCTCAGTTCTTGAGGGTAAATCTTTTCATGACTGGTTAAATCCTTAAACATAGCCGGTTCTCGCATGCTGATATAAATAAATTCTTTTTTGGAAGTCAAATCTTCAAGGAAATAGGTACCGAGAAACTTCAAATCGGTGTATAGATCGCCTTTGAATTCTGCTTCTAGGATTTTTGTCGGTGTTGATTTCATTTTCATAATGGCAGCAATGACGCCGCGTTTGTTTTTAAAGTTGCGAAAAATAGTTGCTTCACTTACATTCGCTTTTGTCGCTATTTCTTTGGTTGTTGTTTTTTGATAGCCCTTTTCAGTTAATAAATCCATTGTTGCGCGAATGATTCGTTGATTTGTAGATTTTAACAAGCATACTCACCTCAGGTTATGAATGTGTTTGCAACAAAGTAAGTATACCGATAAAACCTATGACCGCCAATATCATCCAAAATGATAAGTTTATACACGCGAATGCTGCTTTAAAATCTGAATGCGTCCATTGCTGCCATCTACTGTCACAAGGTCACCGGATTGAAGTGTTTCAGTTGCTATTCTTGTACCTAAGACAGCTGGCATCATATACTCTCTTGCGATAATAGCTGAATGAGATAAAATGCCTCCAGCATCGGTGATGACTGCTTTTGCATCTCTAAATAAGCTCGTCCATAAAGGTGTGGTCGTTTTACAAACTAAAATATCATCCTTTTGAAATTGTGAGAATTCGTCAGCACATGTAATGACTTTTACTCTTCCAGAAACAATACCGCTGGATGCGCCAATTCCATGGATCACATCGTGTGTGTTGTTTTCATTTTCTCTTAATGAACCAAGCATTCTTTCTACTTGCTGCAGTTCAGCTTCAGTTGGTGTGCCAATGTAAGCCGGTGGTTGAATGTCTTCATTTTCCTTCATTTCTATCTTTCTTTGCTGGATAACCGAATTAAATGAGATAGACGTTGTGAGCGCTTTTTGTACCTCTTCATCGTAGAGATACCAAAGATCTTCTTGATGAGGAATGGCTCCTTTTTGTACAAGAAGTTCACCAATTTTTAATAGATATACCCGGGCCTTTGCATCTAACATGGCATCAATGTAGAAGTGGTGGTCATCTCGGATATTCGCTGCTTGAAGGGCAAATTGATACAGCGTCTCAAATTTTGTTTTAAACGATTCATCCTTCACTTGATTCATAAAATGTTTATACGTCTCTTGTCTTTTGATAACTGCTTTTGCAAATTCTTCATCAAAATCACAATGGCAATGGATATTATTTCTGATGATATCTAATATAAACTCTGGGTTTTCTGCCCAAGTCTCATCTGTAAGGTCATGACTTTTAATAGATCGCCAGCCGTAAACTTGGAGAAAACCCTCCAATTTCGAAATGAAATGCCTTCCTTTTTCCGAGTGATTGAGCGCATGTAACAGCTCCGAGTTCTTTTCATGATGAATAAATGCTTGGTGAAGTTCTGGATCTTGAAGGACATCCTTTGCGATATCAGATAGCACCTTGTCTGTTTCAAGAGATTTGTTCATCACACCTATCATCATTTCATGAAGCAAGACGACTTGGGTTTGGTCACCAGTATACGTGACAAGCATGTCTTCAATGATGGCTGATAGAATGACTTGTGGTATGACGATATCAAAATGATCATCATATGCTTGGATATAAAAATCCTTTAATTCTTCAAAGCCAATGATGGCTTTTTCAATGGTCATAGGTTCATTCATTTGGCGATCGAGTTTTTCGTAAAATGGAAAGAAATTTTTCTCTAGAATCTCATACATCCGTTCACTTAAATGTGGAAATAACTCAAATATACTTTCATCAAAAACGGGAGCAGCTCCCTCTTCCGCTTGTGGCAGATCCGGTGCTGAGTATAGGTGGCCTCTGTAAAGCTTAATATCTTTGATGTTCATATCAGGTACTTGATACTTTTCTCCATTTTTCTTCATCCCGCTTTTTAAGGCTGGTATGATCAGACTTGAGAAAAGAGGGCTCGTTGGACCAGGCATATGATCATCCATTGAAATCCAGAAATCCTGAAGCTCTTCTGGTTTCATTTGAAAAGAAGCACCTGCTGTTTCATTTACTGCTTTTGGAAGAGCTGTAGTAATCGGCCTTGCTTGAAGTAAATAAAACAACCCACCTGCAATTCCGAATTCGATATCGACTCCATGTCCGTAAAGTTCTTCTACTTGTTTCGTGATTTGTGTGATTTCTTTCAATTGATCATCGTTCAGGCAAAACTGGCCAGCCATTTCCTCCGATACTGGCTCCTCGATGACACCCTCTTGGAAAGGAACAATTTGCAGCTCTTTCGCCCCAAGTGTTTTTTCAATCGAAAAGTTCTCTTTATCTACAATAAACGTGTCTGGTGTCACAAGACCGGAGACAATTGCTTCTCCCAATCCGTAGCTTGCGGTCAGCATCATTTCATTTGTTTTCCCCGATACGGGATTCTCACTAAAGATGACACCGGAGACGTCAGAATGGATCAATCCTTGAACGACAACGGCCATGAGCGGCATCTCTTCCTCGTTTTCATTCATCTCTTCCTTATATTCTGTGACCCTCGCTGCAAAATAAGAAGACCAGCATTCTTTGACTGCCTGTAAAAACTCTTCATTTGTTTTGATATTTAAATAGGTCTCGTACTGTCCTGCAAATGAGGCGCCTTCGAGATCTTCAGCAACAGAAGAGGATCTGACTGCAACTGAGGGGTAAGTCTTCCGCAAGGATTGAAAGGACGAAAGCAGCTCTGCTTCCATTTGTAAAGGAAACGATGCTTCTTTGATTTTTTGAGAAAGGTTTTGTTCTGCTGGCTGCAGATTGTGATATGAAAGAAAGCTTGCAAAGCTGTTGGTTTTGATAATAAATCCATCTGGGACTGGCAGGCCGTGATTGTTTAATTTGATTAAATTCAGGCCTTTTGCCCCTGCGAGTGATGCGGATTCTTCAGCCGCATGAAATAAAACTGAATACATGGGAATGCCCCCTTATCCAAATAGCCAATGGTTTGTATGTCTCTCTATTTTTCAAAATGATAGTGCGCACTATCATTTTAATCATAGAATTGATTGGATGTTATTGTCAAAGACGGAAAGACCTATCTTTACAAAGGGGACAATCTCACTAATTTCCTTCTTCTTCTACAACAAAAGTCTCCGAACATGAAGAAAAAAGGCGAAATTGAAAACTGTGAATTGTTCAATATGCCAATCTTTACTATAATCAAGGAAGTAGACCATGAAGAGGGAGGGTTTTTGTGATTACAAAAGCCATATTTGCACTAGTTTTTCCTTTCCTGCTCGTTATTTTATTTTCAAAGGTTACTTACAATCATTACGTGGGCATTGCGTTAACAGCAGCGCTTTTATTTGCTTCGTACATGAAGGGATATACAGAAACCTACTTTATTGTGGGATTAGATATTATTTCTTTAGTAGCTGGGGCTTTGTTTATGGCTAAGAAAGAAATCGAAAAAAGAGAGAAAGCTGAAAAAAATCAATGATGTCATCGCCATCAAGAGCATGATGGCTGAAAAATGACATGTTTTAAACAAGAGCTGTGCTTACGATTTCTAGTAAGCGCAGCTTTCTTTTTCTGCTCATCGAATATCTCACTCCAAAATGTTCCATACTGAAAGGAAGGTTTTCTTAAGAGGGTTATTTGCCATGGGAGAGAGGGTATGACTGTATTGGAAATAAAAATCAAGTAAGAGCCGAACTTTAGTTCGTATTTTTGTGTTCTTTTATGATAATATATTCATTAGATAGATTTCGTAAACGAAACGGAGGCTTTGATGTGAGTGACCGCTTTGAATTAGTTTCTAACTATCAGCCCCAAGGAGATCAGCCAAAGGCGATTGAAAAGCTTGTTGAGGGGATCCATCAGGGGAAACAGCATCAAACGCTGTTAGGTGCTACAGGTACGGGAAAGACCTTTACTGTCTCCAACCTGATCAAAGAAGTGAACAAACCGACACTTGTCATTGCGCATAATAAGACACTTGCCGGTCAGTTATACAGCGAATTCAAGGAATTTTTCCCTAATAACGCTGTTGAATATTTTGTGAGTTACTATGATTATTATCAGCCAGAGGCATATGTGCCTCAGACCGATACATTTATTGAGAAGGATGCCAGCATCAATGATGAGATTGATAAGCTGAGACACTCGGCTACGTCCTCGTTATTTGAGAGAAGAGATGTCATCATCATTGCCAGTGTGTCCTGTATTTATGGCTTAGGTTCGCCAGAGGAATACAGAGAGCTTGTGCTGTCTTTGCGTACTGAAATGGAGATTGAACGCAATCAGCTTCTTCGTAAGCTGGTGGATATTCAGTATTCTCGTAATGATATAGATTTTCAGCGCGGAACCTTCCGAGTTCGAGGAGACGTCGTTGAGATTTTTCCTGCTTCACGAGATGAGCATTGTATCAGAGTGGAGTTTTTCGGTGATGAAATTGAACGTATTCGTGAAGTGGATGCGCTGACTGGAGAAATACTTGGTGATCGTGATCATGTGGCGATTTTCCCAGCATCTCACTTCGTCACAAGAGAAGAAAAAATGGAAAAAGCCATTATCAATATTGAACAAGAGCTAGAAGAACAGCTTGAAAAGCTTCGTGAAAATGGAAAATTGCTTGAAGCGCAGCGCCTTGAGCAGCGGACAAGATATGACCTTGAGATGATGAGAGAGATGGGCTTTTGTTCAGGAATTGAGAACTATTCAAGACATCTGACCTTGCGTCCTCCTGGTTCAACACCTTACACACTGCTTGATTATTTCCCAGATGATTTTATGATTGTTGTCGATGAGTCGCATGTGACGATTCCGCAAATCCGCGCCATGTACAACGGTGACCAAGCTAGAAAGCAAGTGTTGGTTGATCACGGATTCCGCCTGCCATCAGCACTTGATAACAGACCGCTCACCTTTGATGAGTTTGAAAAGCATATCAATCATATTGTCCATGTATCAGCAACGCCTGGTCCGTATGAGCTTGAGAAAACACCAGAGGTTGTGGAACAAATTATCCGTCCAACAGGATTACTTGATCCAATTATTGAAGTTCGTCCGATTGAAGGACAAATTGATGACTTAATTGGAGAAATTCATGCACGAGTTGAGAAAAATGAGCGTGTGCTCGTGACCACACTGACGAAGAAAATGTCTGAGGATCTCACAGATTACTTAAAAGAAATCGGAATCAAGGTGAATTACCTGCATTCAGAGATTAAGACCCTTGAGCGGATTGAGATTATCCGTGATCTGCGTCTCGGTAAATATGATGTGCTTGTTGGAATCAACCTTCTTCGTGAAGGACTGGATATTCCAGAAGTGTCGCTTGTGGCCATTTTAGATGCGGATAAAGAAGGCTTTTTACGCTCTGAAAGATCCCTCATCCAGACGATTGGCCGTGCAGCGAGAAATGCAGAAGGCCGGGTCATTATGTATGCAGACAATATGACGAAATCGATGGACATTGCGATTCAAGAAACGAAGCGAAGACGAGAACAGCAAGAAGCATATAACGAGAAATTCGGGATTACACCGCAAACGATCCATAAGAAAATTCGAGATGTCATTAAGGCAACAAAGATACATGAGGATTCAGAAGAATACGAAACAAAAGCAGCACCAAAGCTGTCGAAAATGAGCAAAAAAGAACGAGAAAAAGTGATCGAAAAAGTCGAGATGGAAATGAAAGATGCAGCAAAAGCGCTTGATTTTGAAAAAGCAGCAGAATTAAGAGATCTATTGCTAGAGCTAAAAGCGGAAGGATGATTGCCTGATGGCTATGGAACGAATAGAGGTGAAAGGTGCTAGAGCCCACAACCTTAAAAATATTGATGTGAATATCCCGCGTGACCAGCTAGTGGTCATTACGGGATTATCTGGTTCAGGAAAATCGTCGCTTGCCTTTGATACGATTTATGCAGAAGGTCAGCGCAGGTACGTTGAATCTCTTTCAGCGTATGCACGCCAATTTCTTGGGCAGATGGATAAACCGGATGTAGATGCCATTGAAGGTCTTTCTCCGGCGATTAGTATTGACCAGAAAACGACGAGCCGAAACCCTAGATCAACAGTTGGTACTGTCACTGAAATTTATGATTACTTGCGTCTTTTGTATGCTCGAGTCGGAAAACCTATTTGTCCTATACATGGGATTGAAATTACGTCACAAACGATTGAGCAGATGACAGATCGTATTTTAGAGTATCCTGAAAGAACGAAATTACAAGTGCTTGCGCCAGTTGTATCCGGCCGCAAAGGAACACATGTGAAAGTGCTTGATCAAATTCGGAAGCAGGGCTATGTACGAGTGAGAGTCGATGGAGAGATGGAAGACCTTTCAGAAGATATCGAGCTTGAAAAGAACAAGAAGCATTCCATTGAAGTAGTCATTGATCGAATTGTCGTGAAGGAAGGCGTTGCTGCTCGGCTGTCTGACTCCCTTGAAACGGCTCTGCGGCTGGGCGAAGGCCGAGTGATGATTGATGTGATTGGACAAGAAGAGCTGTTATTCAGCGAACATCATGCTTGTCCGCATTGCGGGTTCTCTATTGGTGAGCTTGAGCCGAGAATGTTTTCATTTAATAGTCCTTTTGGTGCCTGCCCGAGCTGTGATGGGCTCGGTTCAAAACTGGAAGTCGACCCTGAGCTTGTCATTCCTAATAAGGATCTGACTTTACGGCAGCATGCCATTGCACCATGGGAGCCGCAAAGCTCGCAATACTATCCGCAGCTTCTTGAGGCTGTTTGTACACATTATGGCATCGACATGGACATTCCAGTGAAAGATATCCCATCGCATTTATTTGATAAAATTTTATATGGAAGCGGATCTGAACGGATTTATTTTAAATATGAAAATGATTTTGGTCAGGTACGTGAAAATGAAATTGAGTTTGAAGGCGTTCTTCGTAATATTGAACGGCGTTATAAGGAAACCAGCTCTGATTATATTCGTGAACAAATGGAAAAATATATGGCCAATCAGCCATGTCCGACATGTAAAGGATATCGTCTGAAAAAAGAAACGCTGGCGGTTCTCATCAATGGCAAGCATATCGGAGAAATCACCGATTTGTCTGTCTCTGATGCCCTTGATTTCTATGAAAAAATTGAGTTGTCTGAGAAAGATTTGCAGATTGCCCAGCTCATTTTACGTGAAATCAAAGAGCGTTTGTCCTTCTTAAATAATGTGGGATTAGATTATCTGAATTTGAGCCGGTCCGCTGGCACACTATCAGGCGGAGAGGCGCAGCGGATTCGCCTGGCGACTCAAATCGGGTCAAGGCTGACAGGTGTTCTTTATATATTAGATGAACCATCCATTGGTCTGCATCAGCGCGATAATGACCGGTTGATCGGGACGTTGAAAAACATGCGCGACATCGGGAACACACTAATTGTCGTGGAGCATGATGAAGATACTATGCTAGCCGCTGATTATTTAATAGATATTGGACCTGGAGCAGGAGTTCATGGGGGAGAAGTGATTTCAGCTGGAACGCCAGAAGAAGTCATGAAGGACCCGAAATCCTTAACAGGACAATATTTATCTGGTGAGAAATTTATCCCGCTGCCAATTGAGAGAAGAAAGCCTGACGGCCGCTATATTGAGATAAAAGGTGCAAAAGAAAACAACCTGAAAAACGTGAATGCGAAGTTTCCTCTTGGCGTTTTTACAGCTGTGACCGGAGTATCCGGCTCAGGGAAAAGTACGCTTGTGAATGAAATTCTATTAAAATCACTTTCGCAAAAATTGCACAGAGCGAAAGCGAAGCCAGGGCAGCACAAAGAAATTAAAGGAATGGATCATTTAGATAAGGTCATTGATATTGATCAATCTCCAATTGGCCGTACACCAAGATCCAACCCTGCCACGTATACAGGTGTCTTTGATGATGTGCGGGATGTGTTTGCACAAACCAACGAAGCAAAGGTACGAGGCTATAAAAAAGGCAGATTCAGCTTTAACGTCAAAGGCGGCCGCTGTGAGGCGTGCCGCGGGGATGGCATCATTAAAATTGAAATGCACTTTTTGCCAGATGTGTATGTGCCTTGTGAAGTGTGTCACGGGAAACGTTATAACCGCGAAACACTCGAGGTCACATATAAAGGAAAAAACATTGCTGATGTGCTTGAAATGACCGTGGAGGATGCACTCCAATTTTTCGAGAATATCCCGAAAATTAAGCGGAAGCTTCAAACGATTTATGATGTGGGGCTAGGATACATTACACTTGGACAGCCTGCAACGACATTGTCCGGAGGAGAGGCGCAGCGCGTGAAATTGGCATCTGAGCTTCACCGCCGTTCAAACGGAAGGTCTCTTTATATTTTGGACGAGCCGACAACAGGTTTGCATGTGGATGATATTGCCCGTTTATTAAAAGTGCTTCAGCGTTTGGTTGAAAATGGAGATACGGTGTTGGTCATTGAGCACAACCTTGATATTATCAAGGCTGCTGATTACCTTGTTGATCTCGGACCAGAAGGCGGTGCAGGCGGCGGAACGATCATTGCCTCTGGCACTCCTGAGCACATTGCAAAAGAAGAAGCATCTTACACAGGAAAATACTTGAAGCCTATTTTAGAGCGTGACCGTAAACGCATGAAACAACTGGTTAAAGAAACGGAAAGTGTAACTTCTTCATAAAGAAAACCCCTCGATAAGAGGGGTTTTCTTTTATTGCACATCTTCCTTCGGCATTAAATTACTGAGGTGCGTTAAATCCTTTAAAATATGGGTGCTGCTGCTGTCGAGCAGTACCTTTAAATAACGGATATCACCATACTTTGGATGAGACGGATGAATGGTCTCAAGCTCCTTGATCATATCGCTGTTCATGCTTTTTTGTTTCTGTATAAGGTCTAAAAGCGTTTGAGCCGTGTGGTTTGAATTATGATGATCTGTCAAAATAATTACCCCCTATAATGATAATCACCATCTTTTCAACATATTTTAAAGGGTAATCTGTGAAGAATCTACTCTTAGGTGCAAAAAGAAATAATTTGTGTCTAAGGTCATATGTAAATCGAATGATTTTGAAACTTTTTATACGCAATAAACGTATGAGTTAGAAAGGAATTTTCGTTATGAAGGAGCGAATATATATGAATAGAGATCAGTCGATTATTGCTTCTATTTGTTATTTTAGTGTATTGTTTATGCCGTTTATCGTACCGATCGTGGCGTTTTTTGTAGTAGATCAAAAGGAAACGAAGCGGCACGCATTGCGGGCATTATGGTCACATCTTTTGCCGGTCGCAGCGTGCATTCTGTTGATTTTTGGGTCTATCCCATTTTTATTGACGACCCAGGCAGGTGACTCGCTCATTCCAGTCATGACGGTGTTCATCTTGTCTTTTTTAGTAGTCATTGGCTTTTTGATCTCTGTCATTTGGAATATCATTCAAGGGATTAAAGTACTTCAATCCATCAAATCTTAGGGGGGCTTTGTATGAATGAAAAAGAACGAATTTTAAAATTAGTAGAAGACGGAGTATTATCAGCAAAAGAAGCAATTACGCTGCTGGAAAAACTAGAAGAAGGTCAGTCAGTCTCATTAGAAAAGTCTACGGCTGATCACAGCTTTCATGAAGAAAAAGCTGGAGCAGATAGCAAAGGAAATGGTACCGAAAATCTTGGTGCAAAGCTGTTTGGCTGGTTAGATTCTGCGGTGAAAAAGGTAAAAGACGTGGATCTTGATTTGAACTTTGGACAGTCAGTTGATGTTGAGCACATTTTTCAGTTCAAAGATGCATCGCTTTCTCATTTAGATATTCAATTGGCGAACGGCAGCCTCAACGTGATGCCTTGGGACGATCGAGATATTCGAGCAGAGTGTCATGCAAAGATTTACCGTGCAGAGGATGGGGAGCAGGCAAGACAGCAATTTCTCAATCAATTGGACTGCGGGCTTGAAGGAGATAAATTTTTTATTCGAACCGAAAAGAAGACGATGAAAGTCAATGTTACATTATACGTACCGCGTATCCAATACGATAAGATTAAGGTCAAGCTGTTTAATGGACCGATTCGCGGGGAAAAGCTAAAGACAAAAGAACTTGCCGCGAAAACGACAAATGGGGTTGTCTCTTTTGCTTCGTTACAAGCAGAAAAAGTCGGAATTGAAACAGCAAACGGACAAATCAAACTGGCAGATCATGAGTGTGGTATGATTGAAGTAGAAACCATCAATGGGCTCATAGACCTGCGCGGGAAAAGTGAATCAATTGATGCCCAAAGCTTTAATGGAAATATTGCTGTTCAGCTGTCAGATGAAAAGTGCCGTTCCATCTATGCGAAAACGACAACAGGCAGTGTGGACGTTCAAATCCCGCGTGCTTGTGCAGTGACCGCTGAGCTGAAAAGCAATCTCGGGTCTATCTCTCACGATTTACTTGATGCAGAGATGATTAAAGAGAAAAATGAAACATTACAAAAAGAGAAAATGATCAAAGCCAATCAACAAGCGGTGCACAGTATATCCATTTTTGCAGAAACAAAAACAGGCTCAATACAAGTAAAGCACCAATCAGACAAGGAGTGATTCTACATGAAGAAGCTTTATCGTTCAGCAACAGATAAAAAAATAGCGGGTGTTGTTGGTGGACTTGCGGAATATTTAAGTGTGGATGCATCCCTGCTTCGCATTTTAACCGTCATCATCGGATTTTTGACAGCATTTATGCCGATCTTCCTGATCTACTTCATCTGGTATTTTGTTGTTCCGGAAGAAGGCACTAAATAAATGCTTAGATGGATCGTCAGTATTTTAGTAAATGCATTACTTTTAATCGTCATTGCTGGATATTTTGATTCGGGCATTCTGCCTGGGCTCGGGAGCGTGTATATTGAAGGTTTTGGCGCAGCCATTGTGGCAAGTATCATTTTGTCTTTGCTCAATATTTTAGTGAAGCCGTTTTTGATCATTTTAACGCTTCCAGTGACCGTTCTTTCACTAGGATTGTTCTTATTTGTCATCAATGCGATTACACTCATGATGACATCGAGCTTTATGGGAGATAGCTTTAACATTGATGGATTCGGAACGGCCATTTGGATGGCTGTCATTTTATCCATTTTCCATCTGTTGATACAAAAAGGAATTGTAGAGCCGTTAGCGAAAAAAAGCTAACGGTTTTTTTGTGCAAATTTGCATCGTTTCTCCGTTCCATCTGACATAAAAACGACCTTCAGGAGACACAATATCCGAAGGGAGGCGGTGCAAGATGGTGAACGTGAGCAGACAAATCATGCTTTTATGTTTTTTTATCATTCTTTTTTGTTTCAGTCAGCCTGCTTCAGCAGGACCTTTTCTTCAAACAGAAGTGAATGTACCGGACAAGCCTTTTTCGCCTTTTATCTTTGACCAATTTCATGTGGACGTCCGCCCGGTTCTAGGAAAAAGCCATGATCTACAGTTTCGTGCGTCCATTAGTGACCAAGAACAGATTTTGTCTGCGAACTT
This sequence comes from Bacillus sp. FSL R5-0512, assembly GCF_038593295.1. Classification (NCBI taxonomy): domain Bacteria; kingdom Bacillati; phylum Bacillota; class Bacilli; order Caryophanales; family Bacillaceae; genus Bacillus; species Bacillus sp. FSL R5-0512. Next base: position 3,107,962 of record NZ_CP151982.1, on the reverse strand, counting down.
GTATTATAAACAAAGTGATGAACTGGGGTATCGCTTGATTCCAATGGAACGGCTGCCAGGGATGAAGCCAGAATTTACAGCGAAAATTCCGCCAGATCAATTATGGAATCCAACCGTTCGTTACTATACAGAGTTCCTTACGCAAAAATCAGTCATCAAAACGGCTGAGAAATCGGTTCATTTAAATGGATTTGAAGAAGATCTTTCACATATTCCGGATTTATTCATCACAGAAATTGTCGTCAATTCAAAAAACCGAAAAGGCAAAGATGCTTTTGAGTTTATTGAAGTGTATAACACGACACATGCGCCTATCTCTCTTAAACATTATCAGCTCCGCTACCGCAATCCTGCACAGGGAAGTGAAATGGATGATGTATATTCCTTTCACACAAATCCAGTCACCATTTCACCTGGAAAACCTTATGTATTCTGGCTGAGAAAAAAAGGGCAGGAGCATTTAACGGCAGCGGACTTTAATGCCATGTACAAAAGCCAATTAAAAGAGGGCGAGCATCTATCCATTATCGAGAGCAAAGGGCTGTCCAACTCAAAATCTCGTCTTGTTTCGATCACAACAAATATAGGTGAAGAGATTTCTTCTGCCGCATTTCGTTTGAAGCCATCATGGTTTAGCGAGCATAAATCCTTGCTGTTTAAGTATCCAATGGATGGTACTACGCAGACGAAGCTGATTTCGAAAATTGAGGAAGAACCCACTCCAGGTAAAGTGCTAAAAGCACAAATTCCATCTGAAAAAAAGGAAATTTCTCAAGATATCCATAAACCTGTGATTGAAGATATGACGGTAAGGAAACCGGTGAAACCCACTGAAAGTGTAGAGATTAAAGCAGATGTCCAAGATGATCAGGCCGTAAAAACCGTCAAGCTGCGCTATCGAACGAATCGAAAAGATCCGTTTAAGGAAATCCTGCTGCAAAAAGACCATAATGACCGGCTATTTCATCATATTATTTATTCACCTGAGTTGATTGGGAAAGAACAATTGGAATATCAGCTTGAAGCGTCAGACGGCGAAAATGAAGCCAAGACGTTGAAAAAAACGATTGATGTGGAGCAGGTCAGTAAAGCCCACGGTCTGCGATTCAATGTAGAAGAGGGAGATACGGTATCAGGTTTATTTTCATTAAAGGCAACGTCTGATCAGAAAAAAAGCATCGAATTACGGATAGATGGAAAACGGAATCAGCAAGTATCCTCTGCCCTTGAAGCAGATCCATATATCGCATTTGATGTCAAAGGAACAAATTTATATTTTAAAAATGGTGTGTATATAGGTAGGCGTTTACTTTCTATTTTTGATGATTCGACAAAAGTGTACCGTACCTATACAATGCCAATACCCGAAGAAGAGATAAAAAAGGCAGGTCTCCAAACGATCTCTTTTCACGCTGGTACAAAGTCTTCTCCGGTGGACCGGCTGCCTGGAGAGAATCATGATGATTTTGAATTGAAAAACGTCAGGATGATTTTATCAAATGGAACACAAATTCCGCCAATCAATGCGAAGCCGCTAAAAGAATGGAGAATGGGAGACAGCGGGAACGCAAAAAAGGTGAGAACGTTTCAATTTGAGATTCCAAAAGAGGCGTATGTCTCAATCTATATAAAGTGGGACACAAAAAGGCTGAAAGAAGGGCCGCACCTGATTGAGGCCAAAACCTCAGACGAGTACGCTTCAGTACGTGTGAAAGTTGATAACACTGGGCCGAGAATTAAGACCAACGTACAAGCAAAGGATCAATATAAAGGCGCCTTTACATTAAAAGCAAAAGTAACGGATCGCTGGAGTGACATAGAGGAGTTGAAGGCATATGTAGATGGCAAACCAGTTTCTTTGCCATATCAGACGTCCTCTAGTGAATTAAAGCCTGGAAAGCACACGTTTACAATTAAAGCAAAAGACGCTGCCGGGAACATGTCGACGTTGAAAAAAGAGTTCAAGACGGTACATGAGCATCCTGAAACACCAGAGCGGGTGGCAGATAAGACGAAAATGAAATCATCAAAACAAACTGTGCTAACCAAGGATCCAACGAATGATAAGTTAGATTACTCTTTTTATCGTGCCTATCAATATACATCGCTGCATCCTTCAATGAAGATTTTTAAGTATGCAGCAGAGACAGAACCGCCTAAGAGTTATCTCCAAAAAGGAGAAATGATTTTTTCTGATCAAGAAAGGAACCGCATTGCATTTGTTGATGGGAAGTCAGTTGAAACGAAGGATTTACAGCGCTTTCCTTATCATCGTTTTCAAATTAAGGTTCATCATGATGTACGTGAAAAGGATGTCGTCGAAGCTGTATGGAAAGGGAGTTCCTTGTCAGGGAGAAAGGTGACAATGTACGCGTGGAATCACCAGCAGGAAAAGTGGGATAAAATCACTCATCACTTTGCCAAGGATCAAAAGGAATTTTACCTGAAAGGGCTGCTGTCAGTGAGACAGTACATGAAGAATCAAACGTTTGATTTGCTAGTACAGGATGAAATCAGCAAATCGCAAAAGCCATATAAGATGATATGGATGTCTGATACTCAATATTATGCAAAGAGCTATCCTCATATCTTTAAACAAATGGTCGAATGGATCAGAGATCAAAGGGAAAAATTAAACATTCAATATGTGTTCCATACAGGCGATATTGTGGATGATTCAAAGGATAAGCAATGGCACCGTGCTGATACGTTTATGCGTGTATTAGATGAGAATCACATTCCCTATGGTGTTTTAGCAGGAAATCATGATGTTAGACACAAGGATGGTTTATATGCGGAATACGGAAAATATTTCGGGGAAAAACGCTTTGCGGATAAGCCTTACTATGGTGAATCCTATCGAAACAATAAAGGTCATTATGATCTCATCTCTGCCGGCGGCAATGATTATATGATGGTGTACATGGGCTGGGGGATTAAGCAAGATGAAATTGATTGGTTAAACCGTGTCATTTCTGAGCATCCAGATCGTATCGTCATTTTAAATTTCCATGAGTATTTGTTAGTGAGCGGCAACCGAAGCCCGATTGGCGACCTCATCTTCCATCAAGTGGTGAAACGCCATCCTAATATTGTGGCCGTATTTAGCGGCCATTACCATGGAGCAAGCAGGAAAGTAGATGAGCTTGATGATGACCATGATGGAAAAGTAGACAGGAAAGTATATCAAATACTCGCCGATTATCAGTCAGGACCTGAAGGTGGTCAAGGGTTTATGAGGGTAATAACAGCCGATCAAGAAAAAAATCAGCTTCATTTTACGACATACTCACCTTACTTGAATCAAGAGCATTTTTATGATCCTAAAACGTATGGAGATCAAGATGAATTTTCAATCGATGTGGATTTGACACCGAAAATGAAATCTGTCAAAACCAATTATTTTGAACTCAATGTGTATACGAATGTTCTTCTAGGAGAGGCTCGAGGCATAAAAAGCGGCAAAAAAGCGAGCTTTGAGTGGAAGGGCTTAAAGCCAAATGAAGATTATTATTGGTACACTGTAGCAAAAGATCGTTTTCAAGGAAAAGCCATTTCTCCAATATGGAAAATTCATACAAAAGATGATGACGAAATAAAATTTCTTAGGAAATAAAAAAACAGTGCTCCGTGTCAGGGGCACTGTTTATCTTTCCATTGTATGAATGAGCTTGTAACGATCCCCTCTATAAACGGAAACAACATACTCAAATGGAATGTCTTTTTGAAAAAAAGTCGTTCTTGTTATGGACAGCACAGGGTCTCCTGCTAGAATAGACAGCAAGTGTGCTTCTTCCTTTGAGGCAACATTGGCTTCAAGCTCCTGTTTGGCATGAGCAATGACATGGCCAGTGTGAGTTTCAATATATTCATATAAAGAGCCAGTTAAATGTTCCTTTGTTAAATCTCCTGCAAATCTTTCAGGTATATAGCTCGTTTCAATCGCCATCGGTTCATCATTTGCAAGGCGTATCCGTTTTAGTTCAAATACAGCATCACTATTAGTCAGCTGTAAGACGGGCAGCAAGTGCTCTGGACATGCGGTTTTTTTAAAGTCAATCAGCTGGCTTGATGCTTTGAGCCCACGCTGGCGCATATCCTCTGAAAAGCTTGTTAAGCCTTGAAGCGGCTGTTCAAATTTTTTCCGGCTAACAAAGGTGCCTTTTCCTTTTTGACGATACAAATATCCTTCGTTCACAAGATTCGATAAGGCTTGTCTGACAGTCATTCGACTAATACCAAAGCGTTCGGCATATTCTCTTTCAGAAGGAATGAGTGTATCAGGTGCTAATGTTCCATCCTCAATCTGCTTTTTCAAGTTCTCCATAATCTGATGGTACATCGGAATAGGTGACTGCTTATCAATAAACATGTGAAAATCCTCTCGTTTTTAGCGTAGTGATCCAGCTTCTCGATCAATCATAACCGTTACATCTTCATGAAGTTTCAGTGCAGACGCTGGGAAGTCCGGATGAATCTCTGCCCGTTCTAAATATTGTATCACTTTCGCTTTTGATTTTCCCGAAGCAAGAAGGAGAATCTTTTTACTTGAAAGAATGCTCGCGATTCCCATTGTGATGGCATGTGTAGGTACCTCATCAATAGAAGAAAAGTATCTTGCGTTAGCCTGTCTCGTGTTTTCATCTAACTGCACGACATGAGTCTTTGAGTTGAAAGGGGTACCTGGTTCGTTAAAACCGATATGCCCATTTTGACCGATTCCAAGGAGCTGAAGATCGATGCCGCCTACATCCTCAATGAGCTGGTCATATCTTAAGCATTCCTTTTCTAAATGAGCTGCTTTGCCATTTGGAAGAAAATACTGATCCTGAGGGAGATCAATATGGTCAAATAAATGACGTTTCATGTAGGTCATATAACTATTTTCGTGTTCTGGATTGAGTCCTGCATATTCATCTAAATTGATTGTTTTTGTTTGCTTGAAAGACAGTTGATTCGCTTGATGAAGTTGAATTAACTCTTTGTAAGTTTCAATAGGTGTACCGCCCGTTGCTAGGCCGAGTACGGCATCGGGTTTAGCAGCTATTGTCCTTGCAATAATGGCAGCTGCTTCTTTTCCTAATTGATCTTTGTTTTCAAATTCGATGATGTTCATGAGTGGTTGGCCTCCTTTTTTTCAAAGGCGATTTGTCCACGGCAGATCGTCATGATCAGTTCACCAGATTCATCCCAAATCACCAAATCTGCTAATTTTCCAATTTCGATGGAACCGAGCTGTTGGTCAAGACCCAGTTGAGCGGCTGCATTGGTTGAGGTCATCTTCGCAATCTCTGTCCATTCACAATTTGTGAGCTGTTTCATCCGTTTGACGCCATCTTTCATTCGCAAAATTGATCCTGCAAGTGTCCCATCGTCCAGCAATGCTTTTTCGCCGCTGACTGTGACCGTCTGACCGCCAAATTCGTATGTTCCATTCCCAAGACCTTTTGCACGCATTGAGTCTGTGATCATGATCAAACGATCACTTCCTTTTGCCAAATACGCAAGCTTGATGGAAAGAGGGTGGGAGTGAATCCCATCTGTGATCAGCTCGGTATAAAGGTTCTCATTCGTAAGAGCAGCACCTACAGCATTCGGTTCACGATGCTGAAACGAACTCAGTGCATTATAAAGGTGTGTTACATGGCGTGCACCATGCTTAGCTGCTAAATTCATCATGTCATGATGGGCATTCGTATGTCCAATAGAAGGGATCATGTTCATTTCCTGTAACATGGAAAGGAAAGCAAAATCTGTGTCTTCCTCAGGCGCAAACGTGACAATTCGAATGAGCTGTTCAGAAGCATCCAGCCATTTTTTAAAAAGCGGAATATCGGGCTGTTTAATCCATTGAACAGGCTGTGCCCCTGCCTTATCTTTAGAAATAAATGGACCTTCTAGGTGGATTCCTATACATTGTGCCTGACTTCCTGCATGTTCTTCATTACTTTGTTTCCACTGAGCGACATTTTTAAGTGCCTGCTCAATCTCATGATGGTTTTGTGTGATGGTTGTCGCTAAAAAACTTGTCGTTCCTTCGGACGGAAGGTTGTCAGCGAGTGTATTCATTGCTTCTGCTGTCGCATCCATCATGTCTGCACCATATCCGCCATGGATGTGAATATCAATCATTCCAGGGAGTAAATAAAAGTTTTCCCGGGAAATATATACTTTTTCATAATTTCCTGTCGGTGGAGATGTTGAAATATAGTCAATCTTGCCATCGCGTAAACCGACAAAACCGTTTTCAATGATCTTTGTCTTTGTCACAATATGAATATTGGAGAGCAATAAAGAACCGCTCATGTTTGAGCCCCCTTATTCGTTATCTTTACTTTAAGTTTACTCTTTTTAAGTATAGTTGTCTATACCAGTTAGGGCGGTCAAACAGGAACAGGATAAAATACTGTTTTGGGTTCATCATTGAAAGTGATAAAATAGAGCTGTATTTCTGAATCGCCTGTGATAAAAGGAGGAAGAAGCGTGCCGAAAGTTCGTACGAAGGACATAATGGAACAATTTCATCTTGAACTGGTAAGTGGGGAAGAAGGGATTAATCGTCCCATTACAATCAGTGATCTTTCCAGACCAGGTATTGAAATGGCTGGTTATTTTACATATTACCCAAAAGAAAGAGTTCAACTTTTAGGGAAAACAGAGCTTTCTTTTTTTGAACAGCTCCCAGAACGCGAACGAAAGCAGAGAATGATGTCTCTTTGTACAGATATTACCCCTGCCATTATTTTGTCACGAGATCGTGATGTCCCGAAGGAATTAATCGAAGCATCAAATGAAAATGGCGTGCCCGTTTTACGATCTAGCCTAAAAACGACAAGACTTTCGAGTCGATTGACCAACTTTTTAGAAAGTAAGCTTGCACCAACGACTGCTATTCATGGTGTGCTCGTAGATGTATATGGTGTAGGTGTATTATTAATTGGGAAAAGCGGAGTAGGAAAAAGTGAAACAGCCTTAGAATTAGTGAAGAGGGGACATCGGCTGGTCGCAGACGATTGCGTGGAAATCCGTCAAGAGGATCAGGATACATTAGTCGGGAGCGCACCAGAGCTGATTGAACATCTTTTGGAAATCCGCGGGTTAGGTATTATTAATGTGATGACCTTATTTGGAGCAGGCGCTGTTAGAAGCTATAAGAGAATTACGATTGTAATGAACCTTGAGCTTTGGGAACAAGGCAAACAGTATGATCGTTTAGGACTTGAAGAAGAGAAAATGCGCATCATCGATACAGATGTGCCGAAGCTGACGATCCCTGTACGGCCAGGTCGAAACTTAGCTGTCATCATTGAGGTGGCTGCGATGAACTTCAGGCTGAAACGTATGGGACATAATGCAGCAGAACAATTTACAAGTAAACTTGCCGATGTCATTGAAGACAATGGCCAGGATGAATAGGAGTTGACTATATGAACGAAGCAATTCAGCCAATTGATCCGATCGCTTTTCAGCTTGGACCTATTTCGGTTCATTGGTATGGTGTGATTATTGGGATCGGGGCCTTGCTTGGACTCTGGCTCGCACTGAGAGAATGTGAAAAAAGAGGAATCAATAAAGATATGTTTATTGACTTAATCTTATTTGCCATTCCAATAGCAATTATTTGTGCACGAATTTATTATGTATCTTTCGAATGGGATTACTATCAGCAGCACCCAAACGAAATCATTAAAATTTGGAATGGTGGAATTGCGATTCACGGCGGGCTGATCGGTGCCGTGCTGACAGCCATCGTTTTTACAAAAGTGAGAAAGGTATCCTTTTGGAAAATAGCTGACGTCGCAGCACCTAGTATTTTACTAGCGCAGGCAATTGGGCGCTGGGGGAACTTTATTAACCAAGAAGCGCACGGTGAGGCGGTTTCAAGAACCTTTTTAGAAAATTTGCATCTGCCTGAGTTTATCATTAATCAAATGTATATTGATGGGACCTATTATCACCCGACGTTTTTATACGAATCATTATGGAATCTTGCCGGTGTTGTCATATTGATTTTACTACGCAGAACATCGCTGAGAAGAGGCGAAATCTTCTTGTCTTATTTAATTTGGTATTCAATCGGCCGTTTCTTCATAGAAGGGATGAGAACAGACAGTTTAATGCTGACAGAGCATCTTCGAATCGCACAGATGATTTCGATTGCGATATTCGTAGTGGCTGTTCTACTGATTTTCTTTAGAAGAATGAAAGGATACGCATCGATTCCGTATAAAGAGAACAACTCATCGAATTAAGCAGGGGGGATCATAAGAGATGGGAGAGACATGGAAAAACGGCTTGAAGGCAGGGCTATCGACAACTTGGACACTTGGCAAAGTCATCTTTCCAGTTACCATTCTCGTCAGTATCTTGCAGCATACACCTGTAATGGGTTGGATCATACAATTCATTCGGCCATTTATGGGGGTGTTTGGTCTTTCGGGAGAAGCGGCTATTCCGCTTGTATTAGGAAATATGCTGAACTTGTATGCGGGGATTGCAGCCATTTTGACATTAGAGCTTCCTGTGAAGGAAGTGTTTATTTTGGCAGTGATGCTGTCCTTTTGCCATAACCTGATCATCGAATCGACAGTGGCAGCAAAGGTTGGACTGAGAGTGTCTGTGATTTTGTTGGTCAGAATCAGTCTTGCTGTTATTTCGGCTATTGTCATTCATCTCGTTTGGCAGGGAGGCGAGGAGCCGGCGCAATATGGACTACTGACGGCAGCTCAGGCGGCTGATGTGCCTTCCAGCTGGTACATGATCGTCCTGCTTGCTTTACAAAAAGCTGTACTCGGTGTGCTCCAGCTCGCCTGTATCGTCATCCCTCTCATGATCATCATTCAATTCATGAGAGATTTAGGGTGGCTTCATACACTGTCTAAGTGGCTGTCACCTTTTACTAGAATGCTTGGAATGAAAGAAAATACATCTATGACGATGGTGGCTGGATTAACGATTGGTCTGGCGTACGGAGCCGGCGTGATGATGAAGGCAGTGGAAGAGGACGGTGTGAGTAAAAAGGACTTAACTCTTGCCTTTATTTTCCTCGTTGCCTGCCATGCGGTGGTCGAAGATACGCTGATTTTTATACCACTTGGTATTCCAGTATGGCCGCTTCTTGTCATCCGCCTGATTTCTGCAATTTTATTGACAGCTGCTATTAGCTATATTTGGCGGAAGCGGGAACTTGCAGCTGTTAGAAAGGAAGCCATATGAACGAATCGACGATCAACACAGTGCTATTTGATTTAGATGGCACATTAATCAATACAAATGAATTAATTATTGCTTCATTTCAGCATACGCTGGATCATTATTACCCTGGTCAGTACAGCCGTGAGGATATTCTTCATTTCATTGGTCCGTCCTTGTTTGATACATTCTCTGCGATGGACCCTGATTTGACGGATGATATGATTCAGATGTACCGCACGTTTAATCATAAGCAGCATGATCTGCTTGTGACTGAATATGAGACCGTTATAGACACATTGAAAGTCCTGCAGGATCGAGGATTTAAGCTCGGTATTGTCACAACGAAGATACGGGATACGGTTTTAATGGGATTGAAGCTGACCGGTTTAGAGCCGTTCTTTGAGGTCATTGTGACGCTCGATGATGTGCAAAATGAGAAGCCGCATCCGGAGCCTGTTCAGCTGGCATTATCAAAGCTTGGCAGTGATCCGCATGAAGCGGTGATGGTCGGTGATAATTATCACGATATTTTGTCTGGTCAAGCGGCCGGAACAAAAACGGCAGGTGTTGCTTGGTCTATTAAGGGAGAAGAGGCGCTTTTAAAGCATCGCCCTGATTTCATGCTGAAGAAAATGAGTGATCTCCTGGCGATTGTTGGAGCTGATTAAGTTGAGAAAAACAGATCGTTATCCTGTAAAAGGGGTCAATTCACTGCGGCAAGTCTATCGGACAGTTCCCTTTTTCAAAGTGGTGAAAAACTTCATTTTTATTCAAATGGCAAGGTACACGCCTTTTATGGGAATGAAAAATTGGATATACCGAACCTTTCTTCGTATGAAGGTCGGCGAGGATACGGCGTTCGCCTTAATGGTGATGGTTGATCTGATGTTTCCTGAGAAAATCACTGTCGGTCGAAATAGTGTGATCGGCTATAATACGACCATCTTGTCCCATGAGTATTTGATTAAAGAGTACAGACTTGGGGAAGTCTATATTGGTGATGAAGTTTTAATTGGAGCTAATTCAACTATTTTACCTGGTGTGACCATTGGGGATGGTGCGATCGTATCGGCTGGTACACTTGTTCATAAGGATGTGCCAGCAGGCTCATTTGTTGGAGGAAATCCAATGCGCATGATTTATACGAAAGAAGAAATGGAAGCACGTCAATCTACGTCTGCTGAGTAGCTCGGCAGACTTTTTTGTTGACAATGTGACATGGTGTAACTATAATGATTACAACAGAGGTGAGAAAACATGAAAATCAGCAGCAGATTTACTGTCGCTGTCCATATTCTGGCCTTGCTATCACTTGAAAAAGGATCATTACAGACATCGGAGGATATCGCAGGAAGTGTGAATACAAACCCAGTGGTCATCCGCCGCATTATGAGTAAATTAAAAAAAGCTGGCCTAATCTCAACGAGTCTTGGCAAAGGCGGTTCTCAGCTGAACCGCAGTGAAGACGACATCACACTGCTCGATGTGTATAAAGCGGTTGAAGTCGTGGATGAGGGAGAATTGTTTCAAATTCATGAAAGCCCAAATCCTGACTGTCCGATCGGTGCAAATATTCAAGCGGTGCTTGAATTAATTTTATGCCGCGCTCAAAGTGCGATGGAGCAAGTACTTGCTGAGATCAAATTAAGTGAACTAACGCATGTGCTAATCAAAAAAATTGGATGATCTATTCAATTTTTTTTACCTCTGTTGTAACCGTATTAGTTACACCTTTCTTTATCAACATAAAACCATATTGCAGGAGGAGTTAACATGAAAATTGGAATTATTGGCGCAACAGGTAAAGCAGGACAAGAAATTGTGAAAGAGGCTCAATCAAGAGGACATGAAGTAACGGCGATCGTCCGAGATGCACAAAAGGTGACAGATTCATCACTAGCTGTTCTTGAGAAGGATGTGTTTCACTTGCAAGCAGAAGACATCAAAGGCTTTGATGTGATTGTAAATGCATTTGGCGCACCTGCTGGAAAAGAGCACCTTCACGTAGAAGCTGGGAAAAAGCTGATCGATATTTTAAAAGAGGCACCTGAGACTCGTTTGATCGTTGTGGGCGGAGCAGGAAGTCTATTTGTAGATGAGGCGAAAACAACAAGACTAGTGGACACACCAGAGTTTCCTAAAGAATATGCTGCTACGGCTTCACAGCAAGGAGAAAACCTAAAAGATCTTCAACAGACAGAGGGATTAAAATGGACCTTCCTCAGTCCAGCTGCGTTCTTTAATCCAGCTGGCAAACGTACAGGTTCTTACGTGAAAGGGAAAGACCATCTGATTGTCAATTCTAAAGGTGACAGCTATGTGAGCTATGCTGACTACGCCATTGCGCTGGTTGATGAGGTGGAGCAGGCAGCCCATGTTGGAGAACGTTTTACCGTTGTATCTGAAGCTGAATAAGCAGTTTCATGACCGCCTAAAAATGATAAATGGGGAGTCTAACGTATGAATGAGCAAGAATTGTCTTTCATCTATGTATGGGATGCGTATTGTGGCTGGTGTTATGGATTTTCAAATAGTATCCGCACTTTGCATGAAAATCATCCGGAGATATCATTAACACTTGTGTCGGGTGGTTTATTTGTAGGGGAAAGAAGTCTTCCAATAAAGGATTATCCACACATTTCAGAAGCAAATCAGCGTATTAGTCAGCTGACTGGTGTCGAGTTTGGTGAACGTTATCAGGAGCTGTTAGCAAACGGAACGTTTCTTTTAGACTCTGAGGCTGCGGCCATTGGTTTTTCTTCATTAAGATCCATCGCACCTGAGCGCGCATTGCACTTGGCTTCATCGATGCAAAAGGCTTTTTATCAAGACGGAAAAAGCCTGAGTGATGAAGAAACGTATCGGGAGATCGCTTTGGCGCATCATCTTGATCCTGACGCAGTCATTGAACGCATGAAAACAAAAGAAGCGATGAATGATGCGTATGCCGACTTTGCGAAGGTTCATCAACTTCAGGTGAACGGCTATCCTACACTTTTATTAAAAAGAGGGGAAGAATACTTCAGCCTGGGCGGAGGTGCGATGACAGCTGAAAAGCTTGAAGACCGCCTGAAGGAATTATTAGAAAAATAAATCATTCAAAAACAACCTCTATGCGGATAGAGGTTGTTTTTTTACGCTTTAATGATAATCGCCTGACTGCCCATCTGTTCCCAAGAATCTTCAAACTGATCACGGTCGACTTTTTGATTCTTTTCTCCATAGGGGTTATTCAAGTAGACATGCTCCTTGTCATAGCCTGTGATGACCACGCTATGCATATTAAAGCTTACATTTATTTTGCCATTCGGTGTATTCCAAGTTTCGATGTTATCTGTTTTGTCAAAGGTGGATGTCGTAATCACCCAGACAGGATAGCCCTTTTCAAGTGATTGATAGATGGCCTTTTTAACAGGCTTTCCGGTTAAGTCGACAACTTGATCGCCTGCATATTTTTTCGCAAGCTGATAAATCGGTTCGTGGTAAACACCAAGACCCGGCCCATTCTCCATATCGCCTACAAACCCGTCATGAGGGTCTCCTTTTAAGCCATTTTCATAATTGAGCGGAACACGTTTTACTTCATTTGCCAACTTGTTTTTCGTTACATGCTCATAGCCGCTGTAATGAAGCAGCATCGCTAAGCTCGTGACTTCGCATCCGTTATAAAGCCTTGGCGCATCCATTTGATTGTAGAGGGTGACGTCCATGGCTTTTTTGCTTCCTTTTAATGAATGATGTGTGGTTTCTGCTTTTTTCGTTGAACGAGTTTCTTCAGCTGCAAGTGCCGTATCGTTTTCTTTTGCTGCTTTTTGCGGCGAAGCTGTTTTCTTGACTTGATCGATTTGCGAAACGTATATAAAGCCGAAATAAACAAGACATGCGCACAACAAAGTTAAGATGAATGTCTGGATGAACTTCACTGTTAATCTCCTGTGTTATTCAATATTTTTAAGTATTATAGCACGTTCTTTCTTCGAACATACAGAAAAGGCACAGGTGTCACTTGAATGTAATAATTCCAGAATATGTTGATGAAAATAGGGGGAAATAAAAATGATTGATTTAATTGCTTTATTTTGTTAGCATATTATCATATTAGCGAACTAAAGGATTCGGAATTTTTTGTTTTAATGTGTTGGAGGTGCGGAAGAACATGTTTATGTTTGAGAAACCATATGGTATGCGAGATTCATTACCTGGATTGTATGAGACGAAGAAAAAAGTGAGACATTCTTTAACAGAGGTCATGACTGGTTGGGGTTTCCGTTTGATGGAGACACCAACGCTTGAATTTTACGATACAGTCGGTGTTCAATCGGCGATTACAGATACACAGCTCTTTAAGCTGCTTGATCAAAACGGGCAAACCCTTGTACTGAGACCTGATATGACGGGGCCGATTGCAAGAGTGGCGGCTTCCAAGCTTCACCAGCAGGCGTATCCGCTTCGTGTTGGGTATGCAGCCAACGTGTTCCGAGCGCAGGAAAGAGAAGGCGGAAGGCCGTCAGAATTTGAGCAGGTCGGAATTGAATTGATTGGTGATGGTTCGATTAGTGCAGATGCTGAAGTCATCGCGCTTGCCGTATTTGCCTTAAAAAATGCCGGGCTAAGGTCCTTCAAAATCGCGATCGGGCATGTCGCTTTAGCAGAGACGTTATTTGTCGATGTACTCGGAAATACAGAGCGTGCAAATGTCCTTCGCCGCTTCTTATATGAAAAGAATTATGTGGGATACCGTCAGCATGTGAAACAATTACCGCTCTCCTCCATCGATAAAACGAGGCTGTTACAGCTTTTAGAGTTAAGAGGCGGCCAAGAGGTTATAGGGCGGGCAGAGGAAATCGTCGTTTCACAAGAAGGAAAAGAAGTGCTCGCACAGTTAAAGTCGCTTTGGGAGACACTTGAAGATTACGGCTGTACAGAATATATCCGTTTAGATTTAAGCATGGTGAGTCATATGAGCTATTATACGGGTATTTTGTTTGAAGTATTTGCAGATCATGTTGGGTCGGTCATCGGAAGCGGCGGGAGATATGATCAATTGCTTGCTCATTTTGATGCACCCGCGCCAGCTACAGGGTTCGGACTTCGACTAGACCGTCTTCTTGAAGCGCTCGATGCAAAAGAAATTGTTGAGCCGCAGGAGGCTGTGATTTTTAGCAAAGAACAAAGACTGGAAGCTTTTGCTTTTGCAGAAAAGGAGCGGTCAAAAGGGAAAAAGATCGTCCTGCAAGACTTAGCGGGGATTGAAAATATTGACGCGATGACCAAGGCATTTGAGCAGGTGACTTATTTTATCGGCGCTAGAAAGGAAGAGCAAAATGGGTAAAGTGTTGACGATGGCGATGCCAAAGGGCCGGATATTTGAAGAAGCAGCAGGGCTGTTAAGACAGGCGGGGTACCAGCTGCCAGAGGAATTCGAGGATTCAAGAAAATTAATCATTGATGTACCAGAAGAAAACCTCCGCTTTATTTTAGCCAAGCCAATGGATGTGACCACCTACGTAGAGCACGGCGTGGCGGATGTTGGCATTGCAGGGAAGGATGTCATGCTTGAAGAAGCTCGTGATGTGTACGAAGTGCTCGATTTAAACATCAGTAAATGTCATTTAGCTGTTGCTGGCTTGCCAGGAGCGAGCTGGGGGGGTGTCGCACCGCGTGTGGCGACAAAGTACCCAAATGTTGCATCGTCCTATTTTAGAGAGCAAGGGGAGCAGGTGGAGATCATTAAGCTGAATGGTTCCATTGAATTAGCACCGCTCATTGGGCTTGCCGATCGCATTGTGGACATTGTCTCCACAGGTCAAACACTAAAGGAAAATGGCCTTGTGGAAACGGAGCATATTTGTGATATCACGTCACGTTTTATTGTCAATCCTGTGAGCTATAGGATGAAGGATAAGGTGATCGATGAAATGGCGCAGCGTCTTGCAAGAATCATTGGAGAAGGGGAGGAAACATCATGAACATCACCTGCATACAAGAAGGTGAGACAGATACTCTCTCACTCAAACGGTCCTTAGATACAGGAACAGAAGAGCAGCGTCAGGCTGTTCAGCGCATTATACAAGAAGTGAGAACAAATGGTGATGAAGCTGTACGGTCTTTTACAAAGCAATTTGACGGGGTGTTGATTGAAGATCCACTTGTCACAGAGGAGGAAATGGCAAAAGCCTGCGACCGCTTGGATAAAGAGATGATTCAGATTATCCAAACGGCTATCAAGCATATTCGCACATACCACGAGCGCCAGCTGACGTCCTCTTGGTTTTATCACCAAAAGGATGGTTCAATGCTTGGTCAAAAAGTAACACCGCTTGATGCGGTAGGTGTGTATGTCCCCGGTGGAACAGCTGCCTATCCATCATCTGTATTAATGAATGTGATCCCTGCGCTAGTCGCAGGCGTTGAACGAATCGTTCTTGTGACACCCCCTGGGAAAGATGGCTGTCTCTCTGACGCTGTCTTGGCTGCGGCGAAGGAGCTTGGTATTTCTGAGATGTATAAAATGGGCGGTGCCCAGGCGGTTGCGGCACTTGCCTATGGAACGGAAAGCATCAAACCTGTTGATAAAATCACAGGTCCAGGCAACATTTATGTCGCGCTGGCAAAGCGGGAAGTATTTGGTCAGGTAGACATTGATATGATTGCAGGCCCAAGTGAAATTGCAGTTCTAGCAGACGAAACAGCAGTCGCGCATGAGGTAGCGGCGGATTTACTTTCGCAGGCAGAGCATGATGCGCTGGCATCTAGTATTTTGGTGACACCGTCTAAGACACTTGCTGAAAGCGTGCAGGCTGAAGTAAGAAAGCAGCTTGATAGTTTACCGAGAAAATCAATCGCAGCAAAATCTATACAAGATCATGGCCGTATTTACGTGACAGAATCAATCGATCGTGCAGTAGACGTCATCAATCAATTAGCACCAGAGCACTTAGAGGTGCTGACAGCATACCCAGAAGCACTTCTTGGTCAAATCAAGCATGCTGGCGCAATTTTCTTGGGACGCTATAGTCCAGAGCCGGTGGGCGATTATTTTGCAGGACCGAATCATGTGCTGCCAACAAACGGAACAGCTCGATTCTCCAGTCCGCTTGGTGTGACTGATTTTCAAAAGAAAACGAGCATTATTTCATATAGTCAAAAAGCCTTTGAAACACACCGGGAAAGCATTGCGGCTTTTGCCAGATTAGAAGGGCTTGAAGCACATGCAAGGTCGATTGAAGCGAGAAAGCGGGAGGAATCGTAATGAGACAGGCGAAAACATCGAGAAAAACAAATGAAACGAACATTTCATTAGCGCTAGAAATTGATGGAGAAGGAAAAGCGGATATTCAAACAGATGTCCCTTTTATGACGCACATGCTCGATTTATTTACGAAGCATGGACACTTTAATTTGACCGTCGATGCGAAAGGAGATACGGATGTTGATGATCACCACACAACAGAAGATATCGGCATTGTACTTGGGCAAATGTTTAAGGAAGCGTTAGGCGATAAAAAGGGAATTAAGCGGTATGGATCAAGCTTTGTTCCGATGGATGAAACACTTGCCCAGGTCGTGGTCGACTTAAGCAATCGTCCTCATTTGGAAATGAGAGCGGCCTTTCCAAGTCAAAAGGTTGGTACCTTTGATACAGAGCTAGTGCATGAGTTTCTGTGGAAATTTGCACTTGAAGCCCGGATCAACCTTCATGTCATTGTTCACTACGGAACCAATACACATCATATAATTGAAGCCATTTTTAAAGCGATGGCACGTGCCTTAGATGAAGCAACAACCATTGATCCACGTGTGAAAGGAATTCCTTCAACAAAGGGGATGCTCTAATGATCGGAGTCATTGATTACGGAATGGGAAATTTGTTCAGCGTATCAAAAGCACTGGAACGAGCAGGTGCCCGCTATATCGTCTCCTCTGATGTAGAGGAGCTGAAAAAAGCAGATGCTTATATTTTGCCTGGGGTCGGTTCGTTTCATGATGCAATGCAGCTGTTAAAAGAGACTGGACTTGAGGCGTTTATCCATCAAGTCGTAGAGGAAGGAAAGCTGTTATTCGGCATTTGCCTTGGCATGCAGCTGTTATTTGAAGAAAGCGAAGAGGCAGGACACACAAAAGGATTGGGTCTGTTAAAAGGGCGTGTCGTTCTTTTAAAGGATCGTGATCAGGACGGGCAAAGGCTGAAGGTACCTCATATGGGGTGGAATGAGCTCACGTTTCATCAGCCCTCCCCATTGTTTGACGGTGTGCCAGAAGGATTTGCGTACTTTGTTCATTCTTATTATGTGAGTGATATGAATCCAGATGAGCAATTAGCAAGCGCGGACTATGGTGTTCAAGTACCAGCTGTTGTTGGCAAGGGAAATGTGCTTGGAGCACAGTTTCACCCTGAAAAAAGCAGTACAACGGGAATGGCGCTGCTCAAACAATTTATTCAATTAGCAAACGAACAGAAGGTGAACAAATGAGTGAGTTTACATTATATCCAGCGATTGATATGAGAAATGGCAAATGTGTACGTCTTGTGCAAGGAGATTATGATCAAGAAACCATTTATGGAGATTCACCGCTCGACATGGCCGCGCAATTTGTAAAAGAAGGAGCTAAATGGATTCATCTTGTCGATCTAGATGGTGCAAAAGCAGGGAAACGTGTCAATCATGAGCATGTGCTGGCGATTGCTTCCTCCTTAGATGTGAAGGTACAAATCGGCGGCGGTATTCGGACGGAAGAAGACGTTGCCTTTTATTTAAAGAGCGGCGTAGATAGAGTGATTCTCGGCAGCTCAGCTGTTTCGAACCCAGTCTTTGTGAAAAAAATGCTGGCGCAATATGGAGAGAAAATCGCAATTGGGATTGATGCGCGAAATGGCTTTGTATCAACTGAAGGATGGCTTGAAACGTCTAAAGTGAAGGCAGAGGAACTCGGCAGGGAATTGGCAAAGGAAGGCGCAGAGGTCTTTATTTTTACCGATATTCAAATGGATGGCATGCTGTCTGGTCCCAATGTAGAAAGCACGGTTCGCTTAGCAGAAGCAACCGGCAAACAAGTGATTGCTTCAGGTGGTGTCAGCGCAGTAGCTGATCTTCAAAAGCTGTCAGCGCAAAAACAGTCTGGTGTGTCTGGTGCGATCGTTGGAAAAGCACTTTACACAAAGCAGTTTACTTTAGCAGAAGCATTTGAAGGGCTTGACCGCATATGATGACAAAACGAATCATCCCATGTCTTGATGTGAAGGAAGGGCGTGTTGTCAAAGGGGTGCAATTCCTAGGCTTAAAGGATGCTGGTGATCCGGTCGAATTAGCGCAGATCTATGATGAGGAAGGGGCGGATGAACTTGTCTTCCTTGATATTTCCGCTTCTCATGAAGGCCGGAAAACGATGGTGGATGTGGTCAAACAAGTCGCGTCCACTCTTGCGATACCATTTACGGTGGGAGGCGGGATTAACCACCTTGATGACATGAAGCGTATATTAAGAGCGGGTGCAGACAAAGTATCTGTCAACACAGCAGCTGTGTTAAGGCCGGAACTGATTTCAGAAGGTGCTGACTTTTTTGGCTCCCAGTGTATCGTTGTTGCAATTGATGCAAAATACGATGAAGAGAAAAAAGCATACATGGTCTATACACACGGAGGACGCCGTCAAACAGATTTAGAGGTCAGCGACTGGGCGAAGGAAGCTGTGCAGAGAGGGGCAGGAGAGATTTTGCTGACAAGTATGGATGCCGATGGTGAAAAGACAGGCTTTGACCATCGATTGACAAAGCTTGTATCAGAGGCAGTCAATGTGCCAGTTATTGCTTCTGGCGGCGCTGGCAATGCCCAGCATATGCTCGAGGCCTTTACAAAAGGAGAAGCTGATGCAGCATTAGCAGCATCTATTTTCCATTATAAAGAAACCTCCATTCATGAGGTGAAGACATATTTGAGAGAACACGGGGTGAAGGTCAGATGAAACAGGCAAATGAATTAACCTTTAATGAGGCAGGCCTGATTCCTGCGATTGTACAGGATGCTCAAAGTAAGGAAGTATTGACGCTTGCGTATATGAATCAAGAATCCTATGAAAAAACGCTGGAGACAGGTGAAACATGGTTTTATAGCCGGTCGAGAAACGAGCTTTGGCACAAAGGCGCCACCTCGGGACATACCCAGCAAGTGATTTCTATTCGATATGACTGTGACAAGGACGCTCTGCTTGTCCTTGTCGCGCCAAGCGGCCCAGCCTGCCATACTGGCAGCTATAGCTGTTTTTCGGAAGAAGGCGTGAAGCGCCAAAGCGAAGAGCAGGATCGTTTTGCGATATTAAATGAACTTGAACAGGTCATTGCAAAGCGTCAGGCGGAAATGCCAGAAGGGGCTTATACAACCTATCTATTTGAAAAAGGGGTTGATAAAATCCTGAAAAAGGTAGGGGAAGAAGCATCCGAGGTGATCATTGCAGCGAAAAACCGGGATCAAGAAGAATTGAAATGGGAAACTGCTGACCTCCTCTATCATCTTCTAGTATTATTACGCGAACAGCAATTGCCGCTTGATGATGTATTAAAGGTATTAAAAAAACGTCATCAAGGTGAATGAAAAGCCGGGGGATATCCCTGGCTTTTTTATTTTAAATGAAAAACAAATCCTTCCTTTCTTTTTGTTCTATGTGACGACTGGTGAAGTATGTTATACTACACACGGTACACTGTTCGAAATGGAGGGTATCGGTGAGTAAATACACTTCTCAAAATAATCACACACAAGTCGTCCAGCTATTTCAAGATGGGCATTACTTTTTTCATAAAGGTCTTAAAGCATATAGAGAAAGAAATCTGTCCAGAGCAAGTAAGCTGATACAGCGGGCCATCGTACTTGAGCCTGAAAATGTAGAAATGCTGTCGCAGCTTGCCATTATTTATACTGAAATGGGTCATTACCAGCAATCAAACGAACTGCTTGATTTTATCCTTGAACACATCGATGAAAACATGTCTGAGTGCCACTATTTTAAAGCCAATAATTATGCGAATCTCGGACTGTTTCAAGAGGCATATAAATCAGCTACTGCTTATGCCGCGCTGGAAGAGAACGGGGAATTTGCGGATGAAAATGAAGACCTTCTTGACCTGCTCGATATGAGCGACGAAGAGGACGAAGATTTTCCTTATGATCAGGATGACCTGATTGTGAAGCAGGATCAAGCAAACCATTTGTTAGAAAGCGGCAGACTCGATGAAGCCATTGAGATGCTGGAACAGATGATTGTTGAGTATCCAGAATTTTGGTCAGCGTATAATAATCTTGCTTTGGCCTATTTTTATTCTGGCCGAATCCATCAGGCGAAAGAAATGTTGAACCGGGTCCTTCTTGAAAATCCCGGTAATCTGCATGCCCTTTGCAATCAGCTTGTCTTCTACCATTATGAGAAAGAAGAAGAGAAGGTCAACATGTTAGCGAAGCAATTAACGCACGTGTATCCAATACTAAGTGAACAGCGTTATAAGCTTGGCGCAACATTTGCCCTTGTGGGAGAATTTGAATGGGCCTTTAAATGGCTTTATTCTTTGTACAAAACAGGTTTTCAGGGAGATAGTACATTTTTATACTGGCTTGCAAGCGCAGCCTATCATACAGGCCACAAAACGCTCGCCCAAACGGTTTGGGATAAGATGGTTGAAGAAGATATCGACGCAGATGAAATCAAGCCGTGGCAGGATAAACCTGAGGAGACTGAGCCAATGGTCTCGATTGAGGAACGGCTGACTGCGTACTATGTCAGTAAACAAAAAGGGGAACGTGACGTTCTGCAGTCTGTCCTTGATGCACGCGCAGCGAAAACGGCCTTTGAACAGCAATTTATAGAACTGCTTTTGTATGAAGATGAAATGAAAGAAAAGTCTTTTTCAGAAGATGCAGTTTTTGCAAAACAAGCGGCATCCAGTCTGGAGGAAGCGGTTCAGCCTGACAGCCATATGCCTTATTTTTGGTTATTCCATATTATTCAGCAGGCACGTGCTTCTGGTATTGATAAGAAAAATGCACCTGCCTGGGCAGCAGCATCTTATTATCTATGGATGAATGAACAAGAAGCAGCTCTCAGCAAAAAAGATGTTGCGTCCGCTTTTCAGATCAGTGTTCAAACACTGTCTAAATACGAACGAGAGATCTGTACGTTAATCGATTAAATTAGGTAAATAGATTCAGAACATCGCAGCATGGCCGAAAAGGTCATGCTTTTTTCTTGGATAAAAAGGTGGGATTTGCAAGGAATTGGCGAAGTATGACAATCACGACATGTTTTTGAAACATAAATGTAATAAAAATATTAGCTCATTTTGTCGATGTCTCATGTATAATGAAACTCGTGGATAAAACAAAGATAGATATTTAAATATTTTACTATACATAATGAAACACCTAGTGATAGAAACAATCTGGTCAACATCTGACTGAACAATCAGGAAGAAAGACATAGAGAGCACAGATTGGTCGCAGAGAATTTGCTGCTTTCTAATGTCGCTTGGGAAATTGTCAAAGGAGGAACTATTCGTGAAAAAGTTTATTACTTTCGGTTTAGCTTCGGTGATCGGAGCGAGCGGTTTATTTATTCCATTTACGCATGAAGCAAACGCACAGAACTTTGAACAAAAGAAACAAGAACTAGACAGCAAGCAATCTGAGGTAAACAAGAATCTTCAAAAGAAAAAAGAAGAGCTTTCAAAGCTTGAAGCAAAACAAGAGGCACTTGCACAAAAGCTTAAAGATATTGATGAGAAAGCTTTAAAAACAAGTGATCAAATCGAAGAAAAACAAAAAGAAAATGAAAAAACAAAAAAAGAAATCAAAGCATTGAAAAAAGAAATTGCTGATACAGAAAAACGTATTGAGGATAGAAACAAATTCTTGAAAAAGCGTGTACGTGCACTCCAAGAGAGCGGCGGTTCTACGAAATACATAGATGTATTACTAGGAGCAAAAAGCTTTAGCGATTTCATCAGTCGTGCAGGTGCAGTATCTACATTGATCAACGCAGACAGTGAAATCATTAAAGAGCAGGAAAAAGACAAAGCAGAACTTCAAAAGTCTGAAAACGAATTAAACACAAAGCTTGAAAATGTGCAAAACACACTTGCCAAGCTTGAAACGCTTCAATCAGACTTGAATAAACAGCTTGATGAAAAAGACAAGCTATTCAAGCAAGTGAAAAAGCAAAAAGGAAGTGCTTTTTCTGAAATCAGTGAGTTAAACAGTGAGGCTAACAGCATCGCATCTGAAAAAGACGCAACAGTAGCTGCACAAAAACAAGCTGAAAAAGAAGCAAGAGAAGCAGCTCAAAAAGCAAAAGAAGAAAAAGCGCAAAGACAACAGCAGCAGCGTCAAGCTAGTGTCCAAGCGGAAGACAACAGCTCAAATAACGATAGCAGCCCGTCTTCAAGTAACAGTGGATCATCTAATGACAACAACAATAATAACAACAGCAGTTCACCAAGCAAGAAGCCATCTTCTCGCGGCGGATCACCTGTCAGCAGTAACGTAGGCGGAATTGAAGGTGCGATCAGCACAGGTTCTAGTATTGTTGGACAATCTCCATATAAATGGGGCGGCGGCAGATCACAAGCCGATATTGACGCACGTCGTTTTGACTGTTCTTCATTCGTTCGCTGGGCATTCGCATCAGCAGGCATCAACCTTGGGCCAGTTGGCGGTACAACAACCGATACGCTTGTAGGTAAGGGAAGAGCTGTAAGTGCATCTGACATGAAACGTGGAGACCTTGTGTTCTTTGATACGTATAAAGTAAATGGACACGTTGGTATTTATTTAGGAAACGGTTCATTCTTGAACGATAACAGCTCTCGCGGTGTTTCAGTTGACTCAATGAACAACGTATACTGGAAAAAAGCTTTCAATGGCGTTGTAAGAAGAGTCGTTGAATAAATCATTACTTTTTATATAACCGTAAACAGGCTTCCTTAAACAGCAGTTTAAGGAAGCTTTTTCTTTTTTTGAAGATATGAGCAAATGATTCGCTTATTCCCCGCAGATTTAATAGGATATGGGTAAGGAATAAAAGCTAAGAGTGGAAATGATGCTCTCTGTCATGAATGGAAGCATCACCCAAGGGCATTCTAATAAGAAATGCGAGCAGCAATTGAAGAGGGAGTGACAGTTGTGTCAGAAGAAAAAATCTACGATACGATCATCATTGGAGCGGGTCCTGCCGGAATGACAGCCGCTGTTTATACATCACGGGGAAATCTTTCAACATTAATGATTGAAAGAGGAATTCCAGGCGGACAAATGGCGAATACGGAAGATGTCGAGAACTATCCTGGCTTTGAAAGCATTTTAGGGCCGGAACTTTCAAATAAAATGTTTGAGCATGCGAAGAAATTCGGTGCAGAGTATGCATATGGCGATATTAAAGAAATCGTGAACGGTGAAGAATATAAAATCGTCAAAGCCGGCTCAAAAGAATACAAAGGACGCTCTGTCATTATCGCGGCAGGGGCTGAATACAAAAAAATCGGTGCACCAGGTGAAAAAGAACTTGGCGGCCGCGGCGTATCATATTGTGCAGTATGTGACGGGGCATTCTTTAAAAACAAAGAGCTTGTCGTCATCGGCGGCGGTGATTCTGCGGTAGAAGAGGGTGTGTATCTCACACGCTTCGCTTCTAAAGTAACGATTATTCATAGACGCGATAAACTTCGTGCACAAAGCATTTTACAAGCACGCGCCTTTGATAATGAAAAAATTGACTTCAAGTGGAACAAAACCGTCAAACAGATCAATGAAGAAAACGGGAAAGTCGGCAGTGTGACATTGGTTGATACGGTGACTGGTGAAGAAGAAGACTTTAAAACAGACGGCGCCTTTATCTATATCGGCATGCTGCCACTGTCTAAACCATTTGAAAATCTCGGCATTACAAATAAAGAAGGCTACATTGAGACAAACGAAAGAATGGAAACAAGAGTGGAAGGTATTTTCGCCGCTGGTGACATTCGTGAAAAAACACTTCGTCAAATTGTGACAGCAACAGGTGACGGAAGTATTGCAGCACAAAGCGCACAGCATTATGTAGAAGAGCTTGCTGAAAAACTCAAAGCAACGAAATAAAAGGCTGTCGTAAATCCTTAATATAGCGTCATGGGCTTTTAACTGGAATGTAACACGGGTGAAATAATTTTCCGTTATGATGAAACTAGTAATTGACCCCCTTTTATAAGGAATACATGTTTGGCACGGATGTGAATCCGTGTCCTTTTTTTTGCCTGAAATCAGAAATTCACTAGATGTTCACAAATGACGCATGGAGAACCATTAGATGCTGTAAAATAAAGAGTAGAGAAATTGCCCGTTACACGATTCAAACGAAAACCGGTCTGTTTTCGGGGAAGAACGGGCATGTTCATTGTGGGAGTCAGGTTGAACCTGTATAATAAGTTAAAGACATAAAAGAGTAGGTGACAGCTGATGCAACGAGTAACCAATTGTGTGCTGCATCACGAAGATCAAGTTCTCTTGCTGCAAAAGCCAAGACGGGGCTGGTGGGTAGCACCGGGCGGCAAAATGGAAAGCGGAGAATCGGTCAAGGATTCAGTCGTTCGAGAATATAGAGAAGAAACAGGTATTTATATTTTAAATCCGCAGCTGAAAGGTGTTTTTACCTTTATCATAAAAGAAGGCGATCAAATCGTTCAAGAGTGGATGATGTTCACCTTCATGGCAGATTCATTTACCGGAAAAAACGTAACAGAGTCAGAGGAAGGCGTTTTAAAATGGCATGACGTAAAGGATGTGCCTGATTTGCCGATGGCCCCAGGAGATTCCCATATTCTTGATTTCATGCTTAAAGGAAAAGGACTACTGCACGGCACTTTTACGTATACACCCGACTTTGAGCTGATTGCTTATCGGTTAGATCCTCAGGGAGAATAATACATGAACCGTTTTCATAAAGAAGGAGAGGAAGCAGGCATGAATACACACAAACAAGAAGATATTCAGCTTGTGATTATTACAGGAATGTCAGGTGCGGGGAAAACCGTCGCCATTCAAAGCTTTGAAGATTTAGGCTACTTTTGTGTTGATAACCTGCCGCCATCACTTTTACCGAAGTTCTTAGAGCTCATGAAGGAATCGAATTCCAAGATGAGCAAGGTCGCTCTTGTGATGGATTTGCGCGGACGCGAATTTTTTGACAGCTTAATTGCCGCCTTAGATGAAATGAGTGATCTTGACTGGATCACGCCAAGAATTCTATTTTTAGATGCAAATGATAAGGTGCTTGTCTCAAGATACAAAGAAACGAGACGTTCGCATCCCCTTGCGACAACAGGTTTGCCGCTCGAAGGAATTGAAATGGAGCGCGAGCTGTTAGAGGAGTTAAAAGGCCGGTCTCAAATGATTTTTGATACATCGGATTTAAAACCGAAACAGCTGCGAGAAAAAATTGTCACGCATTTTGCCACCAATCAAGGACAGGTGTTTACAGTAAATGTGATGTCCTTTGGTTTTAAATACGGCCTGCCGATAGATGCTGATCTTGTCTTTGACGTGAGATTCCTGCCGAATCCTTACTATATTGAGAGCATGCGTCCACAGACTGGAAACGATGAAGAAGTGCGCTCCTATGTGATGAAATGGAGTGAAACGCAAAAATTCACAGAGAAATTAATCGATCTCCTCAGCTTTATGCTTCCGTCCTATAAACGGGAAGGAAAAAGCCAGCTTGTGATTGCCATCGGCTGTACAGGCGGACAGCATCGATCTGTGACACTGGCCAACTATTTATCGGAGTATTTTAAAAACGATTACTATACACATGTCACTCACCGGGACATTGAAAAGAGAAGCAGAAAATAGATGACGACACTACCAAAGGTGGTCATTCTTGGCGGGGGCACTGGCTTATCTGTTTTGCTCAGAGGGCTTAAAACGAAGCCAGTGGACATTACCGCTATTGTAACGGTTGCTGACGACGGAGGCAGCTCAGGCAGACTGCGGCATGATTTGAATATTCCCCCTCCAGGAGATATTCGAAACGTCCTTGCGGCTCTCTCTGATGTGGAACCGCTAGTAGAAGATCTATTTCAGCACCGTTTTAACAAAGGGAATGACTTAACAGGCCACTCACTCGGCAACCTCATTCTTGCGGCCATGACAAATATAACCGGTGATTTTTTTCATGCCGTCACTGAAATGAGTAAGGTTTTAAATGTGAGAGGAAAAGTATTGCCAGCAGCAAATTCAAGTGTTGTTCTTCATGCTGAATTAGAAAATGGGCAAATGGTGACAGGAGAATCGAAAATTCCCACCTATGGTGAGCGAATCAAACGAGTGTTCCTCACACCCGATACGATTGAACCACTGCCAGAATCCATTCAAGTCATTCGTGAGGCGGATTTGATCGTCATTGGGCCCGGCAGCCTGTATACAAGTATTTTACCAAACTTGCTTGTCCCGCATATTGGAGAAGAAGTGATTCGCTCTAAGGCGAAAAAAGTATATATTTGCAATGTCATGACGCAGCCGGGGGAAACGCTTTCCTACAGTGCAGCTGATCATGTTCAGGCATTAAATGATCATATGGATCGTCCATTTATCGATACGATTTTTGTGAACAATAAAGAAATTCCAGAAGAAATCAAAGCAAAATATGCAGAAGAACAGGCACAGCCTGTCCAATTCGACACAGATGCACTGAAAGCAATGGGACTAGAAGTGATTCCTGGAGAAATCATTACATATGACCAGCATGTCATTCGTCATGACACGCTGAAAGTAGCCTCGCTGCTTGTCGACCTGCTGCATCAGAAAAAATAGGAATGGGGGTGGCAAGGATGTCATTTGCATCCGAAACAAAAAAAGAGCTGACTAATCTGGACGTGAAGGACTGCTGCACAAAAGCAGAGCTTTCTGCCCTCATCCGTATGAACGGTTCATTATCTTTCTCTAATCGAAAATTGATTTTAGATATACAGACAGAGAACGCAGCCATTGCAAGACGGATTTATACGCTGCTCAAGAAGAAATACGATGTGACAGTCGAACTGCTCGTCCGTAAAAAAATGAGATTGAAAAAGAATAACGTGTATATTGTCAGACTGGTAGAACGAGCGAGAACCATTTTAGAGGATTTAAAAATATTAGGTGAGCAATTTGTATTTGAGCGCAATATTTCAGAAGAGCTTGTGAAGAAAAGATGCTGCAAGCGCTCCTATATGAGAGGTGCTTTTTTAGCAGGCGGTTCTGTGAATAACCCAGAAACGTCCTCCTATCACCTTGAAATTTTTTCACTATATAAAGAACATAATGATGCCCTTTGTGAGCTGATGAATCAATTTCATCTCAATAGTAAAACACTTGAGCGCAAAAAAGGGTACATTACGTACATGAAGGAAGCAGAAAAAATCACGGAATTCTTAAGTGTTGTGGGCGCTCATAACTCACTGCTCCGCTTTGAAGATGTGCGGATCGTCCGAGATATGAGGAACTCCGTCAACCGGCTCGTCAATTGTGAAACAGCAAACTTGAATAAAACGATTGGTGCATCACTGCGTCAGGTCGAGAACATTCAATTCATTGATGAAAAAATTGGACTTGATGCCCTGCCGGAAAAGCTTCGTGAAATTGCCAAACTGCGAGTCGACTATCAAGAGGTCACGCTGAAGGAACTTGGGGAAATGGTAGAAAGCGGCAAGATCAGCAAGTCAGGGATTAACCACCGTTTAAGAAAGCTAGATCAAATCGCAGAACAATTACGAAACGGACAAGCTGTTACACTCAAATAGGAGAATGAAAAAGGGAGGCAGATCATATGGTGGAAAAAACGGTCACCATCCAGCTGAAAACAGGCTTGCAGGCACGTCCAGCTGCTTTGTTCGTACAAGAAGCCAATCGCTTTGGTGCTGATATTTTTCTAGAGAAAGATGGGAAAAAAGTCAATGCGAAAAGCATTATGGGTCTCATGAGTCTTGCGATCAGCTCTGGGGTTACTGTCACACTGATCGCAGATGGTGCGGATGAGCAAGAAGCCATTGAGGCGTTAACGGATTTTATCAATCAAGAAAACTGAGTCTCTTCAAAGGCTCAGTTTTTTTAGGAGGGAATGTCATGATTCAATCAGCTTTTTTACAGAAGATCGAATATGAAGGCCAGTCCATCACCTTTGATGACTTGCCTGTAGTATTAAAAAAAATGGCCTTTACCTTTCCGTTTGAAAATAGAGCTGTTCTGAACAAACAATCCTACGCTTTGAATCAAGAAGGGTTGAAGCAGCATCTACTTGAAGGAAACAGAGGAGGTCTTTGTTACGATCTCAATCCTCTCTTATACTATGTGTTAAAAGAGGCAGGGCTCTCTGTACAGCTTCTTCAAGGCACAGTGTATAACAAAGAAGCGGGTACGTGGGCAATTGATGGCACGCATGTAGCCATCATGTTGAAGCATCACAACGAACGCTTCCTCATTGATGCGGGATTTGGTGTGAATTTACCTCTTCAACCTGTGCCTTTTACAGGAGATTGGGTGGAAGGAGGGTCAATGCGGTTTCGCGTCAAAGCTGAGGAAACCGAAAAAGGGACACATCTGCTCCAATTAGATAAGGGAGATGGCGCTGAAACAGGCTATGCTTTCACATTGAACGAGGTGGACGAGGCTGTATTGGCCCAAATGAGACACGAGATTTATGAAAATGAATCCTCTCCATTTAACAAAAGACCGCTTGCCTCAAAGCTCACGCCAACAGGACGTGTGGTCGTTACTGAGGATCATGTCACCACACATGAGCATGAAGAAGTGTCGAAAAAGCCGCTGCCGATTCCTTTTGAGGATTACGTGAAAAACCTGATACCGTAAACCACCATACGAAAAGACAGCCCCAGATCAAATAGGGCTGTCTTTTTTGATTATCGAATACGGGTGAAAGTCGCATAATGGTCTGTTGTTTTGTAAATGAGCCAGTCGCTTGAATACACAAGACGGTCAGCATTGCGGAAGCCTGAAACGTAGTTGATGTCTGCCTCACGCCATGTTCGGCCGCTTGCTGAAGGAAGACGTCCCTCCCGGTTTGAGAAAATATCTCCACCAATGCTTTTACCTGGCGCCACCTCGGCTAGATTTCCCTTAGATGCCACCCATCCGAGAGCACTTGCTTGTGATTTCGTAATGTAGTTATCAGGCAGTCGTTTGTAGCGAATTAAATAATCTGCTACACCATCAAACGTATTAATGACGGCAAGGGTACGCACATCCGGCGTGAGCTGAATAGAAGCAGTTTCAGTTGTGGCTGTTGGTGTAAGAGGTGTTTCTGCATGAGCTTGCTGCGGGACAAATCCAGAAAACAGAATAGCAGCGATCAGAGCGAACATAGTAAAAACCGAACTTAATCTTTTCATCTTCATCCTCCTATTAAGGAAATCGGATGCCGTCCTCTTGATGCTTGTCTAGCTCATATTATAGCACCCGAACATAAAGGAAATGTAAAGAATCAGGATATTTGCTAAAATGAGTCTTTTCTCCTGATGTCTCCTAAAAGAAATAAATAAAAAGACGCAGTTTCTGCGTCTTTCAGCGTGTAGACAAACCCTCGCATTCTTTGTCAGTCCTGCGCGCTGGTGCTCACGAATGTCAAATTCGCTCCGCAAAAGTAGCCGTCCTTCCTAGACTTCAAAGGTTTTCTATCACGCTGAAAAGAAGACAAAGAGCTAAAATAAAGATCATTTTAGCCCTTTGTCAACAATCTGAAAGACGCAGTTTCTGCGTCTTATCTGTTCAAGATGAAGCAAGCTCCTTCACAACATCAACAGGCGCCTTCCCATCTATTCCATGAATCACATTATGAATGGCTCGTTTCAGCATGAGATCCCTTGTTGTTTCAGTAGCGGAACCGATGTGAGGGGCTAAGGTGACATTATTCATCTCTTTGAAAGGATGATCCTCTTGAAGCGGTTCCTGCTCATACACATCAAGACCAGCGCCTTTGATCCATCCCTCCTGAAGTGCTTGAATGAGGCTTTTTTCATCCACTGTTTTCCCGCGGGAAATGTTTACAAATAAAGCCGTTTGCTTCATTAACTTCAATTCTCGTTTCCCTATCATATGATATGTTTCCTCGGTCAGCGGTGTAATCAACACGATGATATCAGCTTGTTTTAAAAGATCATCAAGTGCACAATAGACAGCGCCATACGCCGTTTCAGCCTTTTCATTCCGGCTTCGGTTATGATAAAGAACGTTCATATCAAAACCATGTGCTGCCCGTTTGGCCACTTGTTCTCCTATACGTCCCATGCCAATAATACCGAGCGTTTGGTGATGTACGTCGATGCCAAAGATCTCTTCCTCCTGTACGAATTTCGTCCATTTTCCTTCACGGATAAAACGGTCAAGCTCGGCGATTCTTCGCGCAGAGGAGAGAATGAGCGAAAAGGCAAGGTCAGCCACGGTATGATCGAGGGTATAAGGAGTGTGCGTACCAATCACGCCTCTTTGCCTCATCGCTTCTATATCGAAATTGTCATAGCCGACAGAGTTATTACTCACCACCTTGAGTTTTGGTGCGTGATCTAACAGCTCTTGATCGATTTTTGTTCCAGACGTTAAAAGACCATCAGCGTGCTGCAGCTTCTCAAACAAAATGTCTCTTGGAATAGGGTCTTTGGATTGCCATATCTCGTATGTACAATGTTCCTTTAGCATTTCTTCAAAAGAGGCAGGTAAGGGTTTGGCGACAAAAATGTGTGGTGTCACAGTCAATTCGCTCCTTTCACATGGTCATCTTACTCCTTTTATTATATAGCAACGATTTCGGCAGAACACGTTTGAATGTTAGCAGCTCAATATTTAATATACTGAAATAACGGTAAAGAAAGACATTTTCTTAGTGAAAAAGTAGATTCTTATGCCATCTGATGCATTTTTTATCTATATAAAAATAAGCTGATAGTAGATGATACATGTGAAATTGCAAAATTTTACGAGAGATTATCTGACAAACTGGAAAATAGATCGAGACTTTTTGGTAGAAAATTTATTATATTTGAAATGTATTAAACGGGATGGTCATTTTCTACTAAACCATTTTATTGTCTTTTGGTGTGATGAGAACAATAGATTGAAAACAAACCCGCGAAGCCGTTGGGATGCAGCGTAAAATAGAGAAAATGATGATATTTCTTCTCATCGTTTTCTCATTTTTTTCTTTTTTTTCTATCATTTTTCTTCTCTATTCTTGAGAACACAAGAAAGAAAAGGAGGACAGGCACGAGCTTACGTTACTTAAAAAAAGATGGGAGATGGCAAAATGGAGTCAAAATTAGAACAGATTCTTCGGCACAATTCAGAGTTTGTGAATGAGAGACATTATGAGCCTTACAAAGCGGGGAAATTTCCTGAGAAAAAACTGGTTATTTTAACGTGCATGGATACCCGTCTTTTGGAATTATTGCCGCAATCTATGGGACTGCGCAACGGGGATGCAAAAATCATTAAGAATGCAGGCGCCATCGTGACACATCCGTTCGGCAGTGTGATGCGGAGTATCCTGCTAGCCATCTATGAACTAAAGGCAGAGGAAGTATGCATTGTAGGGCATCATGAATGCGGAATGGCAGGTCTTGCGGCGGACCCTTTACTTGAAAAGGCGAAAGCACGCGGAATCGAAGAGAAATGCTTAAGCATTGTGAAAAACTCAGGAGTTGATTTAAAGGGCTGGCTGACAGGCTTTGATTCAGTTGAAGAAAGCGTGGCCCAAAGTGTGAAATTAGTGAAAGAGCATCCACTGATGCCAAGTGATGTGGCTGTTCATGGACTGGTGATTCACCCAGCAACAGGAAAGCTGGATGTCGTAGTGAAAGATAAACTGATTGACCCGCAGTATACCTAAATCATCTACACATACTTGAAGGAGGCCAACACATACCATGCGTTTTTATGGAAGATTTGAAGGGTACAATTCATCAAAGTTTAGACGCGATTTAATCGCTGGGCTTGTCGTGGGGGTTGTGGCAATTCCTTTAGGCATGGCATTTGCCATAGCATCTGGTGTCGGACCAGAATATGGATTATATACAGTCATCGTTGCCGGCATTTTGATTTCATTGTTTGGTGGTTCAAAGTATCAGATCGGCGGGCCGACCGGGGCGTTTGTTCCCATTTTATTCGGGATCGTCAGCCAGTACGGTATTGAAAACTTGCTCATTGCCGGTTTTATGGCAGGCTGTATGCTTGTATTATTCGGAATATTCAAACTAGGAAAGCTCATGAAATTTATTCCTCGTCCGGTTATCATCGGTTTTACTGCTGGCATTGCTGTCATTATTTTTTCAGGACAGATTGCCAACTTCCTCGGATTAAAGGGTGTTGAAAAACATGAAAGCTTTTTCCTCAATATGAGAGAAATCGTGGTCCATCTTGGTACCACAAACAGTCTCGCCATTATCACAGCCGTCATCGGGCTCATCGTGATTTTGGCGGCACAAAAATACATTCCCAAAATACCTGGTGCTCTATTAGGTTTATTGGCTTCTACGTTTCTAGCCGTTCTCTTTTTTCAAGGACAAGTTGAAACGATTGGCTCTGCATATGGTGAAATCCCTCGTCAGCTGCCAACCTTCGCTTTTCCTGAATTGACGATTGAAAAAATGATATACCTCCTGCCTCCAGCAATTGTCATTGCGCTTTTAGGCGGCGTGGAATCGATTTTATCCGCAATGGTCGCTGATAATATGAAAGGCTCTAAGCATGACAGCAATAAAGAGCTTGTGGGGCAAGGAATTGCCAATATGGCGGCACCGCTTTTCGGAGGAATTCCAGCGACGGGAGCTATTGCCCGAACGGCAACGAACATAAAAAATGGCGGGGCAAGTCCGATTTCTGGTGTGGTGCATGGCGTTGTCGTCTTACTGATCTTAATGGTATTTGCGCCGTATGCGTCGATGATTCCACTTGCTGCAATGGCACCGATTTTAATGTTTGTTGCTTGGAATATGAGTGAGAGAAAAGAGTTTATCAATATTTTGAAAGTGAAAAATGCTGATTCGCTTGTACTGGTCGTGACCTTCCTGCTCACAGTGATCGGTGATTTGATTATTGGCGTCACTGCTGGTCTCATTTTAGCGTTTATCGCCTTTATCAAAAAAATGAGCCAGACGACCAATATTCATACCAATGTCGCTGTTCCTCAAATGGAAACAGCAGCTGCTTTAGAAAAACAGACAGAGGAGAAAGGGATCAGTATGTATTCCATTGAAGGGCCGCTCTTTTTCGGAACAACAGATTCATTAGAAAATTCGATATTGGATCATGTTCAAACAAAACCGAAAACGCTCATTCTGCTTATGAATAAAGTCAATTACATGGACACATCGGCAGAAGCGGTTCTAATGAATATCTCCAATCGGTTAAAGCATCATAATGGAAAGCTGATGATCGTTGGACTTCAATCACAGCCTAAGGAGCTTTTGCATCGAACGGGTCTATTCCATCATATCGGAAAACAGCATTTCTTTGAACGAACGGATGACATCTCACCACAGCATCTTTAAGGCGTAAAAAAACACGTGACAGCTTGGTCACGTGTTTTTTACTGGCTCTTTTTCTCCAGAAAAGCGTTTGTTGAGTTTTTGTTGATGAGCGCTGAAGACCTCTTCTACTGTGACATCATATTGATCCGCTAAAATGAGGAGATTTGCTAAAACATCTCCCATTTCTTCAATGAGTTCTTTCTTCAGCTCAGATGATTCCTGTCTCTGCTCATCAGGCCGGTCTCGTCCGATTTCTATTGCTCTAACAGCGCGAGCGAGTTCTCCCGTTTCTTCCATTAAGAAGCCTAACCGGATAAACGGTCCGTATTCTGTCCAATTTCTCGTTTGATAAAAATCCTTGATCCACTTCTCCATCTCAGTTGTTTGCATTCTCTCTATACAGCTCCTTATATGGTGTTCACTCTTTTGATTTTACACTATATATAGAAGAAACGGCTGTTTCTTTACAAATCATTATAGTAGAATGAGTGGGTGAAGAAATCATAGAGAGAGATGGGGCTGTTTTGATGAAAACGATTTGTGTGTTTGCTGGTTCGAATCCAGGTGTAAATGATGTCTACAAACAAAAGGCTGTAGAACTGGGTGCTTATATGGCGAAGCAGGGCATTCGTCTTGTTTACGGCGGATCGCGTATTGGGTTAATGGGTGCGATTGCCGATGAGGTCATGAGACATGGCGGGCAAGTGATCGGGGTCATGCCTAAGGGGCTTTTTAGAGGAGAAGTCGTGCATCAAGAGCTGACAGAGCTAATTGAGGTAACAGGCATGCATGAACGAAAAGCGAAAATGAGCGAGCTGGCCGATGGGTTTATTGCGATGCCAGGCGGCTTTGGTACATATGAAGAATTATTTGAGGTGCTGTGCTGGGCACAAATCGGCATCCATCAAAAGCCGATTGGATTGTATCAAGTGAATGACTACTTCAACCCGCTCATAGACATGGTGAAATTCAGTGTACAGGAAGGTTTTTCGAATGAATCTCACCTTCAATTGTTACATGCTTCGAGTGAACCGGAGGAATTAATCACGCAGATGGCTTCTTATCAAACACCGTTTCTTCAGCAGAAATGGACGGAGCTGTCTTAAAGTATGATGAAAACAAAAAACCGTCTGTTCAGGAACAGACGGTTTGTGTTGTGATGATTATTTTTGGTCTTCTGTATTACGGGTCAAGACTTTGTCAATGAGTCCGTATTGAAGTGCTTCTTCCGCTGTTTTGAAGTTGTCACGATCTGTATCGCGCTCAATGACTTCAATTGGCTGACCAGTACGTTCAGCAAGTACTTGGTTCAGTTTATCGCGTAAAGAAAGGATTCGTTTTGCCGCAATTTCAATTTCAGTTGCTTGACCTTGGGCACCGCCTAGTGGTTGGTGAATCATGACTTCACTGTTTGGAAGAGCATAACGCTTACCTTTTTCACCAGCAGCAAGCAGGAACGCACCCATAGATGCAGCCATACCAATACAAATAGTTGATACCTTTGGTTTAATAAATTGCATCGTATCGTAAATGGCCATACCAGCTGTGATTGAACCGCCAGGGCTGTTAATGTAGATAGAAATATCTTTTTCTGGATCTTCAGCTTCTAAGAAAAGCAGCTGTGACACGATGGAGTTGGCAACATTGTCATCGATCGCAGAACCAAGCATGATAATACGGTCTTTTAAAAGACGAGAATAAATGTCGTAAGCTCTTTCCCCACGATTTGTTTGCTCAATGACTGTAGGTATTAAATTCATAATGTTCCTCCTTCACCTTTTAGGTAAGTATGTAATTCAATGATACATTTTTGGTCAATAAAGGTCAAACAAAACGCTGACCTAAATTCAAATACCCCTATCCATTTTCCCCAAAATCATTCCACTTCAAACCATCATATTAGTGTATGAATACAAAGTAAG
Organism: Bacillus sp. FSL R5-0512; assembly: GCF_038593295.1. Taxonomy (NCBI): domain Bacteria; kingdom Bacillati; phylum Bacillota; class Bacilli; order Caryophanales; family Bacillaceae; genus Bacillus; species Bacillus sp. FSL R5-0512. The sequence goes on along the minus strand of NZ_CP151982.1, from coordinate 3,072,319 downwards.
AAAATACATCATCATGACGAATGATTAATCATTGCTTTCTTGCAGTATTTCCCTTATAATTTGATATGCTGACGTTCAAAAAACATATCGTGCGCTCGTAGCTCAGTTGGATAGAGCGGTGGTTTCCGGTACCACGTCTGCCGGGGGTTCGAATCCCTCCGAGCGCGTACTTAGTATCTTATAGGATTCGATTAATAAATTGTGAAAAATGAGAAAACCCTTTTAAATAAAGGGTTTTCTTTGTTTTTTATTTGATTGAATATGTAAGTAAACGTTATTAATTCGATTGGTTTTGCACAAATTTTTCACTTGTGTAAATTTCGAGTATTAACATTTTGGAACAAATCTAAAGTACTTATAGTCTCTTCTTCTCTAAACTCCTTCATAACATGAGCATAATATCTAAATAAAAATAACATCTGAGGAAAGATTGCGCCTGCATTTGATTTTGAAGTCCCGACTAATATGGTTGATAGTTATTTGACATACAAGAAAAGCGGAAACCGTTCTTTAGTTGAAAGGAAGAAACGAAGCATAGCAGTGAAATTAAGGGTGAAACATCAGTGTATGACATTACGTATGAGCTTCCGCATATAAACGTTGAGCGCCATACAGGTCACTTATTTAATGATGAACAGGTGGAGAAGAAAGACAAAAGAATCACGTATGAACTTGTAGATGGAGGTCGTAAGTTTTATAGTCCTATTTGGTCTTATATGGTCTTATATGGGGAAGTATGGCATGAAACTGAAATCACAGCCTATGGGGGTGAATCTCGTTATGGTGGATGTGCAACAGGAATTAGAGCTATACGCTCATATGTATGCTCATATGGATTCGGAAACGAAGGAATATGACGAGGTTCTTTTGAAGCCAGTGTATGCAGATGATCCGTTTCCGAATGGTTTGCCAGAAGAGAGGACATGGAATGGATAAAAAGCAAATAACAGAGAGGAGATAGGTGGATTGAGTTTTGCAGAAATTTTAAGGAAAGCTATGGATGAAACAAATATGTCACAGGCTGAATTGTCAAAGTTGACGGGGATAGGGAAATCATCAATAAGTCAATATGTATCAGGTAAGAATGAACCTAATCGAAATAGGAAAATTAAGATATTTGAAGTTCTGGGGAAGAGTCCTTTAGAGCATATTGATAAAATAAGTACGGATGGTTTTAGTGGGAAAATGTCTTTGAAAAAGGCGGCTAAGCTATTGGGGAAGTCAGAACAATTTGTACGTATTGGATTGCAACGTTCTGTCTTGCCTTTTGGCACAACTGTTAAATTAAATTCTAAATGGACTTATCATATAAGTGCAAAGAAATTTTATGATTTTATAGGCTTGAGAGTGAACTTTTGAAAGCTGTTCGGTGTTGTGTGTAATAGACAGGTATGCCGCAGTTAACGTTAATAGAAACATTGATAGATCAATGTTCACAGATTTAGGTCGTGTCGAAAGAGGCGAAATTAATATTACTCTTTCAACTTTAGAAAAGATCATAGGTGGTCTCGGAATGACTGAAGCGGAATTTTTCAGTTCTTTAGATTTTGAAAGTGAAGACCCCACATTAGTGAAACTAATGCGAGAAGTAAAACAATCTTCCAAGCGAGATCAATATCTAAATGATTATTTTTTAAAGACTACTTTAACCGGTAGTCTTTTTCTTTCGCCACTGTCGTCCTCTTATCAAAGGGCTTGATTTTGACGTTACAAAATCAGGCCCTTTGATAAGAGATAGTTTTAATTTATACATCTCGTTTTATTTGTATTGTTCTTTATGAAATAAGTTTCTGTATTGTGGTAAAATAGAAAAAAATTGTAACGAGGTGTAATGATGGTAACTATAAATCTCGTGTTAGGAATTATTGCTTCAATCCTATCTATTTGTTCAATTGTTTTTTCAAAAAAGGTATCTGCCAAAAATAAAGAAATTGAACAACATTTGAAACAAGAGTTAAATATTACATTGGATTCATCTAAAAAAGATGTATTGTCTAGTAAAAAGGCTATTTCGGGTGAAAATGGGAACAGCATAATAGGAAACGGGAATAATATTCGTGGAGGGAAGTAATGGCGTTAAGTAATAGTGCTAGAAGCGGAGATAATGGAACTTCAATTGTTGGTAATGAGAATAAACTTACAACTGTTAATATTGGCAGCCAAACCCCTAAAATATTAAAGCGAAGTGCTATCTTTGATGTCTGTAAAATAATAGCAGAGCTTGATATCGACTATGATGATGAATATTCTATTCAGAACAATTCTGATTGGATGGAAAAGTTTGAGCACAATAAAGTTAAAGTTTATGTGGAGATTTTTGATAATTATTCGGACGGTTATGATGAAGTTTCTAAGGTTTTAAACGGCTATTTAAAAAAGTCAATAATGGTCAAAAAAATTCGGACGGTTTATTTAGAAGTGGAAAAGGTAAGAGAAGAAGAAAAATTTGATGGTGATTATGTGATTAACCAAGTGTTTAATCGTATTAAAGAAGAAGTTTGTTATAGTGCACTAATCAGTGAATCTGACTTATTAGATGAAGAAGTCGATGAAGCCATTTATCTGATTATGTTTTATGCATTTACTAAATGTAAACTTTTAAAGCCAGTGCCTAAGGATGTTGAATAAGATGATAATTGACAGAGACTCAAATCCTAAAGATACCGTATACTACATCTCAGCATGTATTTTAGAAATTATTTCTCTAAACAAGCACAACGTTGAGGACTTATACGAAACTTTAAAGAAGCGATACAATGACTCTCTTGAATACACAATCTATTTACTTTCATTGGATTTTCTTTTTCTTATTGATAAAATTTCAATTAGTAAGGAGGGATTTCTAAATTGTTCATAAAGCGTTTGATTATTAAAGAAACAAAACCTGCTCAAAAAATCATTAGAAACATTCGTTTTGCTAAGGGAATGAATTTTATTGTCGATGCTGGAAAAGATCAGGAAAAGGGAAATAGTGTTGGGAAAACGACTATTTTAAAGTTGATAGATATATGTTTGGGAGCAAAAGACAAGAAATTTATTTACTTTGATGATGAAACAAAGCAAACAAATGAGATACTAAAAAACTATATTATTGACAACAAAATTAATGTTGAACTGGAGGTTGTTGAGTCTTTCGACGAGGAAGATTCAACTGTGCATATTCTTTCTGTGGATCTTTATCCTCGGGGGAAAAGATATATCAATGGTATAGAAGTGAATCAAATTGATTACTGGCCACAACTTAATGAGATTTTCTTTTCTAATCTCGCTAATCATCCTACATTTAGACAGTTAATTAATATGTTTGTTAGAATAGATCAACGGGCAGACAATAATAAGTTCCTTAAATTTTTGGAAAGAACTAATGATGCAACCTATGAGAATATTTATTCGTATCTTTTTGAGATGCAAGATCAGGAAATAAGTAACCAAATTTTAGATTTAAGAAAAGAAATTGCAGAGAAAAATAAAGAAATAAAAAACTTTATGTCTATAAACAATTTTAAATCTATAGATAGTGTCAATCAAAAGGTAAATCTACTAAAGTCGACTATTGATGAATTAAATGATCAAATGAACATATTAGTGAATTCAAGGAAATTCAAAGAAAATGAAGAAAAAATATCTGAAATAAAAATTATGTATTCTGATTATAGTGATCGGATTGATGAACTTTTATTTAAAAGAAAGAGAATCATAGATATTCTTGAGGATGCTGAGCAGGAAATAAAAAATGCCATTGATAAAGAGGTTCTAAGAAATTTATATAATGAAACTCTGGAAGCAATGGGTGAATTACATAAGGAATTTGAAGATTTAGTAAAGTTTAATGATGAACTTATGCACAATAAAATAAGGTATTTTAATTTTCAGTTAGAAAAATTAGAAGAAAAAATTAGTGTTCTTGAAGAAGATAAGAATCAACTGTTTGAAAAACATAAGAATGTAATTATGTTAATAGAAGAAAATAAAATTGATGAGTATACTTCATTGCAAAGTAAACTAGCGGAATATAACGAAGAGTTGGGGAGTAATAAGAACATTAGATCAATTTATAATCTTTTAGAGAGTCGGGTGGCGAAGCTTGTTAAACAATTAGAAGAAACTGAAGCTGAAGCTACTATTAAGGAAGATTCTTTGTCTATCTTTAATAAATATTTTTCCCAATATAGTGAAAAGACTAATGGAGAATCCTTTATGCTCTATAAAACAGAAAAAGGCTTCCCTTTTGGTATTGATAACGTAAAAAGGGGTTTAAGTACAGGTACGAGGAAATCCATTATTGTTGCATTTGATTTAGCCTATCAACAACTAGCTAAGGATTTGGAGAAAAAAGTCCCCAATTTTATAGTTCATGATGTAATAGAAACTATCGACAAGGTAGCTCTAAATGCCATTATCACTATCGTGAACTCTATAGAATGTCAATACATTGTAGCAGTTCTAAAAGAGAAAATTCAAGATATTGATTTACAAAAATCAAATATTGCAGTTACATTTTCTGAAAATGATAGACCTTTTAGAATTTAAACGGCAAAAAGAAATCTTTAGGAAACAAGTATTCAACTAACATCCATCATTTTGGATCAAATTTGTTCAATTATTATCACTTTCAATAATTTCACATACAGCTTTATCCATCTTGTAATTGAGTAGATTGTTGATGTGAAATAATAAAAATAACACAGTTGAAAAATAACATTGGGTTAAATATCTTGAAGGTAAAATTGCACATAATTAAGATTTAAATTAAAATTTCGAAAAATGACTTGTGCGAGAACAAGCTTAACGGGAAAAATTAGGATTTCAGTCTGGCATTAATTACAAAAAAACATCAAAGAAATTGAAGCCAATATAAATCTTTTTAAAATGAAATTTCTGATTAGAAGAAAGAAATCAAAACAAATAATTTTAAGGATCATTACAAAAATTTTAATAAATATTGTCTTGTTTTAATTAGACACAGAAATATTCTTTGCACAAATTTTGCACCAAATCATCTTAAAATATAGTTACAACAGTAATCATAGACATAAATTGTACGTTCTCCGAGCGCGTACTTGACCTTGCTAACGATAGACAATGGTCTCACGAAATCCTCTCCTTTGGAGAGGATTTTTTTCGTTCCGCCTCATGTATAATTCACTTTTAAAACTTTTCATCTATGAATGATTATTTATGCTATAATTAATAATCATTCTCAATTAAAGGTGGTTTCGTAAGTGAAAAAAATGATCTGGCTGGTCAGTCTGCTGGCACTGCTGTTAGTGGCATGTGGGCAGAAAGAGAATAAAGAGCAAGCAGCAAGTACGCGTACATATACAACGGAAACGGGTGAAAAGATCACCATTCCTGCCAAACCGAAGCGGATTGTTGTGTTAACAGCGCAGCTTGGGAACTTTAAAAAGTTAGGTGTGACACCTGTTGGCATGACGGATGTTTATCCTAAATCATCATTTTTAGATGAAACAGGTGTGAAGCGGGTACCGATTGAAAATGTGGAGGCAATTGCAAAGCTGAAGCCTGATTTGATCATTGCTTATTCACAAAACGAACAGATTGAAAAATATAAAAAGATTGCCAAAACGATCACGTTTACGACAAGTGAACACAGCTTCAAAGAGATGCATATTGAAATTGGAAAGATTCTTGGAAAAGAAGCGTTAGCGAAAAAACAAATACAAGAAATGGACGAGAAGCTGAAGAAAGACGGGGAAGAAGTGAAAGCGAAAATTGGTGATGACAAGACATTCTCCATTATGGATGTTCAGCCAAAGCAAGTGTATTTATTTGGTACGGACTTTGGCCGCGGCGGGGAAGTCATCTATCAAGGCTATGGGTTCAGCTTGCCTGAAAAGGCAGAAAAGGCACTTCCCAAGGAAGGTTATCTCGGAATTTCACTAGAAGAGATGAACGAGTATACAGGGGACTATTTACTTGTACCAACAAAGGATGGAAAAAAGCCAAATCTTGATATAACGAACAGCGGTGTATGGAAGAAAAATCAAGCGGTGAAGCAAGGGCATGTCTTGTACTACTCAATCAAGGAATTTATCTATGCAGATCCGATCTCCATTGAAAAACAGTCTGCTGCATTTAAAAAAATGCTGCTCAAACCATAATGTGAAAAAGACAAAGTGCTCATTAGGAGACTTTGTCTTTTTTCATGCCACTTCATTATGAAATACTGGACGTAAGACTCATTTCTTCCCTTTTCAGGCGTATTTGTTGAGCCGGCTTGCTGTATATGATTAACATGGAAGGGAATTGACAATGAGGAGGAATTTCTTGTGGCGAAGATTTTATTGATTACGTTTCCAGCTGAAGGACATGTGAACCCTATGTTAGGAATGATTAAAGCATGGGCGGATCGAGGCGATGAAGTGCATGCGGTCACAACTGTACATTATGAGGAACGAATCAAACGCTTAGGCGCTCACGTACATATACATCCAGACTATATTCGGACATTACATGTGGAAGAAGGAGATTTAGATTCTATGCAGCCGTTCTTTCATGCCATGCTGCAAACATCCTATGATATTTTAGAGGTGGTGGAAACACTTTCCGAGAAGCATTCATTTGATTTGGTCTACTTTGATATGTTTGGGGCAGGGGAGCTTGTTCGAGATTATTTGCACATTCCAAGCATCGGTTCCAACCCATCTTTTGTGCTGCAAGAGGCACATTTTGATACACCGCTATACAGAAAGGATGAGAAAGCCGATCATCTGTTAGAAAAAATACAAGAGCGTTTTGGCGTTCAGCCGACGCGTTTGATGCAATTTATGAAAAACCGTGGAGAACTGAATATCGTCTATACAAGTGAATATTTCCAGCCTTCTGTTGATTCATTGAACGATTCGTTTGTTTTCATTGGACCGAGCTTTCTAAAAAGAGCCGACCAGCATGATTTCCCGCTGGAAGCACTTGAGCAAGAAAAAGTCGTTTTCATTTCCATGGGCACCGTTCTTGGGGATACAGAAGCATTTTTTAATATGTGTATAGATGCTTTCGAAGACTTTGACGGAAAAGTGATTATCGCAACAGGTGAAAAAGTAGATCGTTCTCTCTTAAAAGAGGCGCCTGCTCATTTTCTGATCGAGCCTTATGTGCCGCAGCTTGAAGTGCTCGAACTGACAGATGTGTTTATAACGCACGGCGGGATGAATAGTGTCAATGAAGGTATTCATTACCACGTTCCGATGGTTGTCATTCCAGTCGATAAAGATCAGCCGATGGTGGCACAAAGACTGACCGAATTATCTGCTGCCTGTACACTTGATAAAGATCAGCTGACACCAAAGCAGCTAAGAGAAACTGTTGAGAAGGTTTTAGGCAGTGACACGTACCGTGCGGGGATTGAGAAAATTGAAGAAAGCTTCCAAGCGGCAGGTGGAACAGAAAAAGCATTAAAGGTGATCGACCAATTTATACAAGCGAAACAGACTCAATCATGAGTCTGTTTTTTTATGAAAAGACGTTGTATTTCCCATTTCTGTATGCTAATATTCAATTCGTAATCATTTCGATTAATAATCGTAATGATTACGATAATGTTGAATTGGGGGAAGTACATATGAATGATCAACCTGTTTACATAAAAAAGAAATATGAGAAAAGGCATCCCTATGTGACATACACCTTGATGCTGTTTTCAGTGATGGCTTGTTTTTTATTGGCATCATGCTCTGAAAACAAAGCATCTTCCAGCAATGATAGAGAAGAAGATGAGCTCGTGTATGCAAGTACAAAAGATATCAGGGACATCAATCCCCATCTATACGGTGGAGAGATGGCTGCTCAAAATATGGTGTTTGAATCGCTTGTCGTCAATACAGAGAAGGGCGTTCAGCCTGCCTTAGCGAAAAGCTGGGACATATCAAAGGATGGAAGGACCTACACCTTTCATCTTCGAAAAGGTGTGACTTTTTCAGATGGTGAGCCTTTTAATGCAAAGGCAGTGAAATTGAATATTGATGCTGTCGTCAAAAATATTGAAAAGAACGCTTGGCTTAATCTCGTATCTGAAATCAAATCCACAAAGGCGGTAGATGACGATACATTTGTTCTCACGTTGAAAGAGCCTTATTATCCTACGTTAGAAGAGCTGGGCTTAACACGCCCCTTCCGTTTTATTTCTCCAAAAAGCTTCATTGATGGAACGACTGCAAAAGGAGTTAAAAGCTATGCAGGTACAGGTCCTTATGTACTAAAGGAACATAAGAAAAATCAATATGCCGTTTTTGAAATGAATGACCACTATTGGGGGCAAAAGCCGAAAATTTCAACTGTGAAATGGAAAGTCATGCCGGATCACCAAACCATCTTACTTGCGCTTCAAAAAGGAGAGATTGATCTTTTATTTGGAGCAGATGGTGACATGATTGATGGAGACTCATTCCAGGCTTTAAAAGAAGCAGGGCAATATGGTGTTACCGTGAGCCCTCCTGTTGGTTCAAGATCGATTGTGATTAATTCAAACCAGCCAATCACAAAAGATCCGAAAATAAGAGAAGCTTTTCAATACGCCATTCAAAAGGACATGATCACTGAAGGCATCTTAAATGGAACGGAAAAGGTGGCACACACATTGCTTGCTCCTTCTGTCCCTTACGCAGATATTCCACTGAAAAAGAAAACTTATCAAAAGAAGAAAGCAGAGGCAATATTGGATGAGGCAGGCTGGAGGATGAAAGAAGACGGGTATCGCTATCAAAATGGCAAACTGCTGAGTGTGGCTATTTACTATAATTCCGATAATGCAGGGGAAAGAACGATCAGTGAATCGATTCAACAAGATTTCAAGCAGGTGGGGATCAAGCTGGATATTAGAGGAGAAGAAAAACAGGCATTCTTAGATCGCCAAAAAACAGGAAAGTTCGATCTGATGTACTCGCTGTCTTGGGGGCTTCCTTATGATCCACAAACTTATGTCTCTTCATTCCGTGTAGCATCCCATGCTGATTATCAAGCTCAATTAGGACTGAAAAAGAAAAAGTGGCTGGACGAGACGATTACGGAAGTATTAGTAGAACCAGATGAGCAAAAGCGGAAACAAATGTATCAAGAAATATTGACGTATATCCATGATGAAAATGTCTACCTCCCAATCTCTTATTCTGTGACAAAGGCTGTTTATAATAAGCGCCTGAAAGGCGTAGGTTTTCATGTGTCTCAGTATGAAATCCCATTTGACCGTATGTATTTTGCGTCATAAAACGGAGGTAGAGACATGACTCGCTATCTCTTAAAACGAATACTGATGCTTTTTCCGCTTATGATCTTCATCACCTTCTTTGCTTTTGTACTGCTGACGATGCGGGCAAGTGATCCAGCAGAAGTCGCTTTGCGGGTGAATCAAGTCACTCCAACAGAAGAAATGATTGAATCGATGCGGCAGGAGTTAGGCTTAGACCAGCCATTTTTCATACGCTATGCCACATGGCTTAAAAATGGATTAACAGGTGATTTTGGCAGGAGCTATGTCACGCAGGAGCCCGTTTTTGATCTTATCATGGAGGCGCTGCCTGCGACATTGCAGCTTGCAGGAGCAGCGCTCTTTTTTATCATAGTGCTCAGTTTATTGTTCGGGGGGATCTGTTCATATGCTGCTCACACTTGGGTGGACCGTTTATTGAGAGCCTTTGTGTTTATCGCCGCTTCAATGCCTAGTTTTTGGCTGGGAATTTTGTTGATTTGGCTTTTTTCTGTCAAATTCAATTGGGTTAATACGAGTGGAATGGAAGGGTTCAAATCGATTCTTCTTCCAGCTGTCACATTATCATTAGGCTACTTATCGACCTATGTGAGACTCATACGTAATCAAATTCTAAAATTTCAGCACGAGCCCTTTGTTTTTTATGCAAGAGCACGTGGTTTAAAGGAACGAACCGTTCAACTGAAAGTCATGAGGCATGCCCTGCAATTAGCGGTAACAGCACTTGGCATGTCTATTCCAAAGCTCATTGCGGGAACCGTCATTATTGAGAACCTTTTTGCTTGGCCAGGGGTGGGCCGGTTGTGTGTAACGGCTATTTTCCATGCTGACTTCCCTATTATTCAAGCCTATTTGTTTGTGATGGGGTTCCTGTTTGTTATGTGCAACCTCATCGCTGATATGATGCAAATGACCATGAATCCGCAATTGCGAAAGGAGGTATGACAACAATGATAGGGTGGCATCAATTAAGAAAAGACCGTATGGCGATTCTTTCAATCTGGCTGTTAGTGCTTGTCGCATTAGCTGGACTGTTTGCTCCAATGTTAGCACCACATGACCCAACAAATACGAACATTCTTCAAAAATATGCCGGTATCAGTCTTACTTACCCACTCGGAACGGATCATCTGGGGAGATGTGTATTATCGCGGCTTTTATATGGCATTCGGACAACAATGCTTGCGGCTATGCTGACGATGTGTATCACGATGCTCATTGGCAGCGCACTTGGACTCATGGCAGGCTTCTTTCGAGGAAAGGTGGATGGGGTTTTGATGAGGCTGTGTGATGTCATGCTGTCCTTTCCAGCAGAGGTGATGATTCTTGCGGTTGTGGGAATACTCGGACCTGGACTATTCAATATTATTTTGGCCAATGTCCTAGCGAAATGGGCCTGGTATACAAGAATGATTCGGTCGTCTGTCCTTCAATATGCGAATGAACCTTCTGTTCAATTTGCAAAGGTGACAGGCGGCAAACCCCTTTACATATTGAGGAGACATCTATTTCCTCGCATCTCAGGAGAAATGGCTGTTTTTGCGACACTTGATGCGGGCTGGGTGATCTTAAATATATCAGCACTGTCTTTTCTTGGATTAGGTGTGAGTGCACCTACACCAGAATGGGGCATGATGCTCAACGAGGCGAAGAATGTCATGGTGACACATCCAGCTCATATGCTTGCGCCTGGACTTGCCATCTTGTTTGTGGTCATGGCGTTGAGCTTTTTAGGAGACAGCCTTCAGCATGCCGCGAATCCTGCCATGCATCATACCAGAAAGAAAGGGGTGAGGCCATTTGCCTTTAATCGCCGTAAAAAATCTGTCCGTACATGATCCACAGCAGCAAAAGAATATAGTGACGAATATCACACTTTCTTTACATCAACAACGCTGTTTAGCCATCATTGGGGAAAGTGGCAGTGGAAAATCAACTGTCGCTAAAGCGTTAATTGATCTTGTCGCCCCTTCGCTAGAAGTGGAAGGAACGATCATTTTTGACGGCAAAACATTAACAAATCAAGAAGCGCATCAATGGCGGGGGAAACGAATAGGTTTCATCTCACAGGATGTCATGAATGCATTCAACCCTATCGAAACGATTGGTCATCAAATGGTGGAAACATTTCAGCAGCATTTGGGCTTACGAGGGAAAGAAGGGAAAGCACATGCTATGGCTGGGCTTACACGTGTCCATTTAAAAAATCCATATGATTTGATGAAAAAATATCCGTATGAACTGTCTGGAGGAATGCTTCAGCGTGTGATGATTGGCATCACGATGATGCTTTCTCCAGATGTGATCATTGCAGACGAGCCAACTGCATCACTTGATGCCTTTAATCGGCGTGAAGTCATCAGACAATTACACAGTTTAAAGGAAGAAACGGCTGTTACCTTAATCGTCATAACGCATGATCTAGGCATCGTTCAGGAAATCGCTGATGAATTGATGGTTATGCACCAAGGAGTAATGCTTGAGCATGGGTCAGCCAAGGAAGTGTTCACATCACCCGAGCATCCCCAAACAAAGCATTTACTTGAGACGAGGCTTCGATTATCTGCCCCTACTGAAGCACTGCGGCAGCAGAAGAGAGTGGAGGCGTTTCCATGTTGATCACAGCTATCGATCTAGTCAAACACGGTGAGAAGAAAGGTCTTTTTTCAAATCAAAGGAAATCAAAAGACCGCATATCAAATGTTTCGTTTCAAATCGAAAAAGGACAATGTGCCGGATTAGTCGGTGAGAGCGGCAGTGGCAAAAGTACATTGGCACGTATCCTGCTCGGTTTAGAAAAAATAGATGGAGGAGAGGTACAGATTGATGGTATGACAGCTGACAAATGGCGGAGGGTGAATCGGGGGAAAATGAGTGTTGTCTTTCAAGATTATCTATCTTCTGTTCACCCTTCCTTTACCGTGAAAGAGATCATAGCAGAACCGATGCGTTTGTTAAAGCAGAATCAGAATCTGGATCAGAAGGTTTTGTCATTACTTGAGCAAGTCAGACTGCCCTCGTCTGTACTGAATCAATATGCTCATCAGCTAAGCGGTGGTCAGCTCCAGCGAGTGTGCATCGCACGAGCCATATCGACGCATCCAGCCATTCTCATACTAGATGAAGTCTTAAGCTCACTGGATGTCTCTGTTCAAGTACAAATATTGGAGCTGCTTGAGACATTAAAACAAGAGCTAGACATGACCATGCTTCTCATTACTCATGATGTAGAAGCAGCGGTGTATCTATGTGACCGCCTCCTATTTTTACATGAAGGAAGCCTAGTGGAAGAATGCAAAAAGGACGAACTGTTTGAAGTGTCCCATCCATTTACACTCCAGTTAATTGACTCACTTATGCCATTTCAGCTTGACAAAAAATAACCAATCTTTTATCGTATATGTAACAAACGACGGAAGGGTGACCCAATGCAATGAAGTACTAATCCTATGACCTGTAAGCAAAATGAACGAACGAAGGCAGTGAGCAAACGATCCGTTTGCCATGTTTGCTGCGTTTTCATTTTTTAGCTTCGGAATAGGATGGTACAGCTTGGGAATCAAAAAATGAAGTGATTGATACGCGGGATGTGTGTGTTCAAATAGGAACAGCCCTCCATGCTGGATCAATCCGCTTATTTTTGTACACCATTTTGCCTCCTATTCTGAGAATGGGAGGCTTTTTCATGTCTCCTGATATGAAAGGAGAGGATTGGATGTTATTAAAAGCCAATCAGTTAAAGGTATTTCGAAAAGATCGCTTGTTATTTGATATTGAGGAGCTCGCCATCCATCAAGGTGATCGCATTGGTCTTGTAGGGACAAATGGCAGCGGAAAAACGACTTTATTGCATGTGCTGGCGGGGCAGGAAACACCAGACAGCGGCACGGTTGCCGCCACAGCAGTCTGTACGCTGCTTCCTCAATTGAAACAAGGAGACGGCAGACAGAGTGGCGGTGAAATGACCCAGACTTATATTGAAAGAGCATTAAGCCGGCCGTCTGCTCTTTTATTAGCAGATGAACCGACCACTCATTTGGATACGGAGCATATTGAGTGGCTGGAAGATAAGCTGCGTCATTATCAAGGAGCTCTCATTGTTGTTTCACATGATCGTGCTTTTTTAGATGCAATATGTACGGAGATTTGGGAGCTGGATCATGGGAAGCTTCATCATTACAAAGGCAATTACACATATTTTGCACAGCAAAAAGAGCTGGCACATCGTCAGCAGGTGGAAGCGTATGAAGCCTATACACAAAAGAAAAAACAGTTAGAGCATGCACTGGAAAAGAAAAAGAAAAAGGCGGACAAAGCGACAAAGCCCTCCCAAAAGGTGAAATCCTCAGGGCCTAAAATTGCAAAGCCCTACTATGCAAATAAGCAAAAAAAGCTGCAAAAAACAGCCAAATCCATTGAAACAAGGATGGAGAAATTAGAAAAGGTGGAGAAGGTAAAGGACATTCAGCCGATTCAAATGTCTCAGCATACGATGAAGGAAGTAGCAAGCCGTACCATTTTGCGAGTGGAAAATGTAGATGGCAAGGCGGGCGATAAAGTGCTTTGGAAGCAGGCGAATGTGGAAGTGAGGGGCGGAGACAAGGTTGCCATTATCGGAAAGAACGGGAGCGGAAAAACGACATTTCTCCGCATGTTAGTGAATGGACACCCCGGAGTTACTCGTTCAGAGGCTGTCAAGCTAGCCTATTTTCGTCAGGATCTTTCAGGACTGAAGGCAGATGAATCGATTTTACAAAATGCGCTCAAAGAGGCGGTTCAAGATGAGACAGTGGTTCGAACGGTTTTGGCGAGACTAGGATTTAGAGGGGATGATGTGCACAAGCCTGTTGAGGTATTAAGCGGGGGAGAACGGGTGAAGACGATGCTTGCGTCCTTACTCGTCAGTGATGCCAATGTTCTCATGCTGGATGAACCGACGAACTTTTTAGATCTGGCGGCAGTTGAAGCACTTGAAGGTCTATTGAAGGATTACCCAGGTACCGTTGTGTTTGTTTCCCACGATCGCAGGCTGATTGAAGAGGTTGCCACTCGTATTTTCCATATTCATGAGGAACGTATTGAAGCATTTGACGGCACATATGAAGCCTATAAACAAAAGGAAGAAAAACCAGCTGTGACAAATAGAGAAGAGGAGCTTCTGTTAATTGATATGCAGCTGTCTGAAGTGCTCAGCCGTTTAAGTATTGAGCCGTCGCAAGAGCTTGAAGAGGCATTTCAAGCATTATTGAAACAAAAAAAGTCTTTGGAGTCATAAAAGAAAACCCCTGTTTACTCTACAGGGGTTTCAGCGCGCGGACAAACCCTCGCATTCTTTGTCAGTCCTGCGTGCCGGTGCTCACGAATGTACAATTCGCTCCGCTCCAGTACTCGTCCTTTCTAGGGCTGCAAAGGTTTTCCATCACGCTGAAAAGAAGACAAAGGGCTAAAATAAAGATCATTTTAGCCCTTTGTCAACAATTTGAGACCCCTGTTTACTCTACAGGGGTTTGTTCATGTCGTTCTTTTTTTAATTGTTCAAGTTCACTCACTGTGACGAGCTGGTAGCCTTGTTTGGTGAGTTCATGGATGATCTTTACGGCTGCTTGGGCTGAGCTTTCATAAATATCGTGCATTAACACTGTTCTGCCATCGGCTGCATGTGAGAGAACGCGGTTTGTGATCTGCTGGCTGTTGCGGATTTTCCAATCCTCAGGATCAACATCCCACAAAGTGACCTTCATCCCAATTGCATGATTGATATCTTGATTTGTACCGCCATATGGCGGTCTAAAGTGCGTAGGTGTATATCCGCTCGCTTTCTCAATCAGCTGCTGGGTGTCCTTCACTTGTTTCACCGCTTCATCTAAAGACAGTCTTGTTAATAAAGGGTGATTGTAGGAATGGTTTCCGATCTCATTCCCGCCTTTTAAAATATCGGCAAGCATTCCAGGATAATATTGCACCCTGCTGCCCAATACGAAAAAGGTGGCATGTCCTTTATTTTTCTTCAGCGCATCTAAAATTTTTGTGGTTGTCGCTGGATTCGGTCCATCATCAAATGTGAGTGCGATGGCTTTTTTATTCGGGTCAAGCTTTGATTTTTGCGGTAGCTTGACGGCTTTTCTTTTTGGATTCGGTTCTTTCATTTCATTTTTATTTTTGAGTTTATCCATATATTCTGGCTTTAATATGTCCTTCAGCAATGTCTTTTTGATTGCGAGTGTTTGCGGACCAAGATCCTCTGCGGCTACTTGAGATGCAGGGAAATAAAATTCTACATATTTGTCTTTCAAGGCAAATTGACTGAAGTTTTGAGCATCAGGGGCTGTTCCTTTCTGAAGGAGAGGCTGATCCTTAGATAAGGTTTTGTCCTTCCGAAGCTCTGTATATGTAATATAGGATAATTTCTTTAAATAATTGGTTTTAGGCAGAAATAAATCTTTGGTGTCAAGAAAGGCTTTTTTCTGAAAATCAAAGTTAATCGTGAGATGATTGGTGGTTCCATTTTGCTGGCCAGTATACGTATAGGTCGTAAAGCGAATGGCAGCAGACTGCTTCGCATAATGCACCATTTCATAATCAATATTCAGTTCATAGCGTTTATTTTCATCAATATCCTTTGCTTCACTGAATGTTTTTTTGAAATGCTCTAATGCTGAATTGGCATAGCTTTGAATCTTGTCATCTAGCTCTTTTTGATGAAAAAGAGGATAGTTGACTGCATATCTCATAAATTTCCCGTCATTTACGAGAGTGACAATTTCTACATCTTTATAGTTCGTATCCTGCTTTACATTTTTTTTCTCTGTACCGCTTGCTTGTTGATTTTGAAAGAAAGCAACTGCTCCAATGACGACTGCAAGCGCAAATAGGACGATACTCCATTTTCCCTTTACTGACACAACTTTCAAATCTCCTCTCATGACGGGTCATTCTTTATTAGTTTGACATCTGTTTGTAATATTTTTATAACATTTGACTTACTTTTGTAATTTTAGGGGATATTCATGCGAACTGTCAACTATTTTCCTATTAAACTATGAGAAAAAATGATAGGCCGTACTGAGCGGCAAAAAGAACCTCCCACCCCGATGCTCCGCACATACCTTCATTAATTAAAAAAAGGGGCGTACATTGATTTTTTAGAGGCTGACGGCTATAATTTTGTTGATTATGATTCTCATTTTCAAACTGACTTTTAATGAAGAAAAGGATGACACCGATTTTGCAGGATAAGCGAAAACCTCAACAAAAACGATCATCACATATTCTGTTCTTTTTGATATTTTTTCTCGCCGTCATTGGTTTAGCGGCTGCCATGTTTTTTGCTGTGTCATACGGTGCAAAAACATTGTCTCTGCAAACGGTTTGGACAGCTGTATTTGACTACCAGTCAAATGTCACAGAGCAGCAGATCATCCATGAATTAAGACTTCCACGTGTTTTAGGGGCAGCTCTAGTGGGAGCGGCGTTTGCCGTAGCGGGTGCTCTTATGCAGGGCATCACAAGAAATCCACTGGCAGATGCGGGGATTTTGGGCATTAATGGCGGTGCGATGTTTGTGGTCGCTCTCTGTTTTGCTTTTTTCCCAGGAATGCCTTATTCAGCACTGATGTTTTTTTCCTTTATTGGTGCTGTGCTCAGTACGCTGCTGATCTTTGCGATTGGAGCGGCTGGCGGCGTATTGACACCGCTGCGCCTCACTGTAGCAGGAGCGGTTGTAGCTGCATTGCTTCATGCGCTCAGCTCTGGGATCGCGATTTATTTTGACCTGAGTCAGGATCTGGCTTTTTGGTATGCAGGCGGGGTAGCTGGTGTGAAATGGCCGCAGCTGACGATTCTCGCCCCAGTTATTCTGATTGTGATCGTATGGGCCATACTATTAGGCCGGTCCCTTTCCTTACTATCGCTCGGTGAAGATACAGCGGCAAATTTAGGGGTGAAAACACGACAAGTGCGAATACTAGGAATGGCCGCTGCTGTGTTATTAGCAGGGGTTTCTGTATCAGCAGTTGGATCGATTGGGTTTGTCGGTCTCGTCATCCCGCATATTGCACGAAAGCTTGTTGGTGTAGACTATCGTTTCGTCATTCCAATGTCAGCGATATTAGGCGCAATGCTGCTTGTCTTTGCAGACCTTGCCAGCCGTACAGTCAATCCGCCAAGAGAGCTTGCCATTGGCGTGATGGTGGCACTTGTTGGTGTTCCTTTCTTCTTATACATTGCCAGAAAAGAAGGGAGGAACCTGTCATGAGAGAGAAACAGCGTGCTCTTGTCGTGACAGTCGTTTTGCTTTGCCTGAGTGCGGCTGTTGTGCTGTATAGTTTAAATACCGGTACGCTGAAACTAAACCCTGTCATGGTCGTCAAGACGTTATTTGGCTTTGGAGATTTTCAAAGTGAAACGGTGCTGTTTGACTATCGTCTGCCTCGAATTGTGGTGACGATGTTAGCTGGTATTGGTCTTGGCATTGCGGGCGGCATTTTGCAGAGCTTATCCCGTAACCCGCTGGCCGATCCTGGGATAATTGGACTGAATGCAGGGGCGGCATTTGGCTTAATTGTGTTTGTGACATATTTTCACGCACTTGAAGGCAATCCGTCTCTTCTTATTCCGCTCTTTACGTTTGGCGGCGGACTGCTCGCGGCAGCGGTCATCGTGCTTCTTGCATATGACCGGCATGAAGGGCTTGTTCCTATCCGGCTGATCTTAGTTGGCATTGCGGTTGCTGCGGGATTTAGTGCACTCACCTTATATTTGTCATTGAAGCTGGATGAAGATACATATACGTTTGCTTCAAGATGGCTTGTGGGCAATGTATGGGGGAGAGACTGGATTCATGTGCTGGCGCTTCTGCCTTGGATTGTATGCCTTGTGCCGCTTACGCTGATGCAGTCAAACACGCTCAATGCATTGACATTAGGAGATGCTGTCGCCTCAAGTGTAGGTGTACGTGTCCAGCGTAAACGCCTCCTTTTGCTGACCTTAGCGGTAGGCCTCGCGAGTGCAAGTGTTTCAATGACAGGCGGTATTGGCTTTATAGGCCTAGTCGCCCCGCATTTGGCTAGACGGCTTGTCGGTTCATTGCATCAGTATTTTTTACCAGTTAGTGCGCTGCTTGGCTTGTTGATTTTGGTCAGTGCCGATACAATCGGACGTTCCATCTTTGCTCCAAATGCGATACCGGCGGGTGTGGTCGTGGCCTTTATCGGTGCCCCATATTTTCTTTATTTATTAACTAAAACGAAATAAACACGAAAGAGGAACTCATCATGAAAAAATTACTAGTGTTTGGATTAACGCTCTGTTTCTTGCTGCTTGCCGCTTGCGGCGGACAACAGGAAACAAAGAATACAACAAATGAAAAGACCAATGGAACACCAAAGATAGCTTCCTTGTCTATTCATTTAACAAATGACTTATTAGCACTAGGTATCAAGCCGGCGGGCTCTGTTGTAGGAGGAGACTTAAAAGATTTCCTTCCACATGCGAAAAAGCAGCTGAGTCAGACGAAGAAGCTCGGCATTGCAGCTGATCCAGATATGGAATCACTGCTTGCGTTACAACCAGATGTCATTTATGTTGATGAAGAATTAGCCGGACAAGACTTATCGAAATATAAAAAGATCGCTAAAACAGAAGTGTTTAATTTAAATGATGGCACATGGCGGGATCATTTGAAAAAAATCGCCAAACACGTCAATAAAGAAAAAGAAGCGGATCAATATATTAAGAATTACAATCAAGAAGCAAAAGAAGTCAAATCGCTCATCAAGAAAAAGATTGGAAACGGAAAAGTCATGGCGATCCGTGTGACAGCAAAGGAGCTTCGTGTATTTAGCATGAAGCGCCCAATGGGTCCTATTTTATACGAGGATTTAGGCCTGACACCTGTCGATGGTGTGAAAAAGCTGGACAGCAAGCGCCCATTTGAAGTGATTTCTCAAGAGGTTCTTCCTGATTATGATGCTGATGCGATCTTTGTCGTTGTCAACCGTGATGATAAAGCGCAGCAGGCATTCAAGCAATTAGAAAAGACTCCGATTTGGAAGGGTCTAAAAGCAGTGAAGAAAAACCAAGTCTATCCGATTGCTGATCAGCCGTGGCTCGATTATTCAGCTCTAGGCAATAAAATGGCATTGGATGAAGCAAAAGAGATGTTTTCTAAATAATAGCAAGTGAAATCAGGCATCATTCTGCATATAGGAATGATGTCTCTTTTTTTGATTCGTTCTTCTATTCATTCTGCGGCTGCATACATATGAGAGAGAACAAGCAATACCGCCCGTAAGAAGAGGAAAGGGAGGGGTTACAGTTGGAGGTTCAAAAAATTAGTGCAGGTACAATTGCAAGGCTTGTGCTGCTTTTACTGGCGCTTGTTAACAGTGCGCTAACCGCTGCGGGAAAAAGCCCAATTCCTATTGATGAAGAAGGCGTTCAGCAATTTATCACGCTGGCTTTTCTGGGAATTACATCACTATGGGCCTATTGGAAAAACAATGATATAACGAAAAAAGCACGAACAAAAAAAGAAGAATAAAAGAAAAAAGAGCCTTTCATGAATCAAAGGCTCTTTTTCATCGAAGCGTCAAACGCCTCTCCCCGCAATCATTCTTCCTGAAAGGCTTACGCCCGGCGTTCTCCCATGTTGTTGAGGAAAGCTTTTACTTCCTCAATGCTTAAACCAATTGCCTTCGCTTCACTCATTAGACGCTTCCACTCTGCGATATTTGAATCGGTCAGCTTTCTATGGGTGACATGTAACGACTTTTCTTCCTGCTCCTTTCGGTACGTTTGGAGCAGCTGATAGAGCTCTTCTTTAGGCATGCCTGATTGGACGGCACTCACAATATGCTCCCGCCATTCGTGTTCACTACCCTCAGCGTAATGAAACATCATCGTCTCTGCATCAAACAGCTCTTGTAAATCGATCTCTAATGAAGAGGATACCTTTTTTAAGAACTGGACAGATGGATTTCTGTGGACACCACGCTCAATTTTGCTCAAATATGACTTAGAGACATGAGCATCCTCAGCCAGCTGCTGAATCGAGTATCCTTTTCTCTTTCGGTAAATGCGTATCACCTTGCCTATCATTCGATCAATGATCTCCCTTCTCCCCGGCGAATAGTTCTGCGACCTTTTCGTTCATTATAAGAAATAAATTGTTCTTTATAAAATTCAAAAACGTAAGAATCAGGAAGTAAACAAAAGAAAACGAACGATTTCGTTCTTTAAAAAGAACTATAAGACCTATTATGACATTTTTCTTTGCGGGTATTATCTTTTATAATCCAATCATTAACAAAAAGAAACCATATATAACCTTTTTATGATGAAATCGGGAGGTATCTATGAATGAGAATATAGGTTTTAAGCAGCTGTTTTCTGTCATTAAAGAGAAAATGGCCCTTCTGATCCTGATTGTCCTGATCGTAACGGGCATTTCAGCCTATTATCAGTTCTATGTCTCGACTCCTGTATATCAGGCAACCACTCAAATTCTTGTTCATAAACGCAGCAATGACGCACAAGCAGATTTAAACGATATTCAGATGAACCTTCAATATACACGTACCTTTCAAGTTTTATTAAAAAGCCCAATCGTCATTGAAAAAGTAAAAGAAACACTCCATCTCACAGAATCAGCTGAAGGACTAAAACACAAAATTGCCACAAGTACAGAAAATGAGTCTGAGGTCATCAATATTTCTGTACAAGATGAGGATCGCGCGAAGGCAGTCGCCATTGCGAATACCGCAACAGAGGTGTTGCAAGAAGAAATCAAAAAAACAATGAATATGGATCGCATTAATGTTTTGTCTGAAGCCAAGCTGTCCAACACGATTCTGATGAATTCAAGGAAATTCGTTCATATCGTTCTGGCACTAGGCGCCTCTTTATTAGGAGGCATGACACTCATTTTCTTAATGAATTTACTCGATGATACTGTAAAACGAACACATCAAATAAGAGAAGAGATCGGATTGCCGTCGCTTGGCAGTGTCTATCAGATGCAGGCAGACAGGAGGGCCAAAAAAGACAAGCAGTCCGTCATAACGGGAGGACAGAACATTGATCTTTAAGAGGAAGAAAAGAGAAAAGAGAGATTTATCCTGTATTTCTGTATTAAATCCTCACTCTGTCATTGCGGAACAATTCCGTACGATCCGAACAAACATCGAATTCACATCGATCCAAACAAGGCTGAAATCGATATTAGTGACCTCCTCCTTACCGAAGGAAGGGAAATCATTTACGGCTGCAAACTTAGCAGCTGTTTTTGCACAGCAGAACAAGCGGGTGCTGCTCATGGACGCTGATTTGCGAAAGCCGGCCGTCCATGAATATTTTGACCTGAGTCATCATACCGGTTTGACGAATGTGCTATTAAATAATTGCAGCTTGGAAGAAGCCATTTTACCGACACCGATTGAGCATTTAGAGCTGCTTCCGAGTGGAACCATTCCGCCGAATCCAGCTGAGCTGCTCTCCTCTTCTGTGATGAAGCAGTTATTTTATGAGATTGAACAGCAATATGACATGGTGATTGTTGATTCCACGCCGCTTCTGCCAGTTGCAGATGCAAAGATCTTGGCGAACCGGACGGATGGGAGCATTCTCGTTGTCTTAAGCGGCAAAACAAAGATTGCTGCTGTGAAGAAATCAAAAGAAGTATTAGAAGGAACAACAAGTAAACTGCTTGGAGCTATGCTAAATGGCAAGAAAGAGAAAAAGGGCAGGCTGTATATGTATTAAAAAGATTGATAGGTGATGTCTCCTAACCTTTAACAATGGAGGCACTCGATCCTGCTGTGGGCATAACCGTGCCTTAGATGCTCGTCATCAGTAGTGGGATGTGAGGACGGGTTTGATGCCCATGTTACGTAAGAATAGTGATGCTTTAAAAAGGGGGAGGAGCGTTGACTTACGCCCAAAGATTATCAATCATCGTAGCACTAGATTCATATCTCATCTTAGTTGCCGTCTTTTTTGGTTTTCAATTTGTCCAAGAGGCGGCTTTAACCGTTTATACATTTGAAATGCTCGCCATTTCTTCACTCAGTCTGCTCATTGGGCACCATATATTTGCCTGCATGTTTCATGTGTACAAGCAAGTATGGGCTTATACAGGAGTAAGAGAGTTATTTTCTTTAATGAAGACCTTTGTGTGTTCTTTTTTATTTTCGATGACGATGCTGTACCTTTTCGTGCAGACATGGCCATTTCGGTTTTTATTCATCGTGTGGCTTTTTCATATCTTATTCATCGGTGCATCTCGTATGGCTTCTAGGCTATTTCATGATGGGGCTAAACGGCTTCAAGCAGAAAAAGAGCGGGCATTAATTATTGGCGCCGGATCAGCGGGGACCATGCTCGTTCGTCAGCTTCAGCAATCGAGTGATGTACATATTGAGCCAGTCGCCTTCATCGATGATGACAAGACGAAACATCGGCTTGAAATTATGGGTCTGCCTGTCATAGGAGGAAAAGAACAAATTCAAACAGCTGTCGTCATGATGGATATTCAGAAGATCATCATCGCCATTCCGTCCAAAAGCAGCCACACCTTAAAAGGGCTGTATAAGGAATGTGTCGCGACCGGAGTCAAAACACAGATCATGCCGGAAATGGAGCAGATTTTAAAAGGAACCCATGCGCTGAATCAATTACGGGATGTACAGCCAGAGGATTTACTAGGGAGAGAACCGATTCAATTAGATACGAGCCGTCTATCTGCTCATTTAAAGGGAAAAACAATCATGGTCACAGGGGCAGGCGGATCAATTGGATCAGAAATCTGCCGTCAAATTTGTGTGTTTGCTCCTCAAGCGATTGTACTTGTGGGACATGGAGAATTTAGCATTCATTCTATTTTACTAGAGCTGAAAGAATTATATGGAGGCAGCATCAGACTCTATCCACAAATTGCGGATATTCAAGATAAACAGAAAATGAGTGAAATCGTTGGTCAATTTCAGCCGGATATGATTTATCATGCTGCGGCACATAAGCATGTCCCGCTCATGGAGATCAGTCCGAAAGAAGCTGTGAAAAACAATATTATCGGGACAAAAAATGTCGCAGAAGCCGCACACGAGCACGGCATTGAAACATTCGTCCTCATCTCATCTGACAAAGCGGTCAACCCTGCCAATGTGATGGGAGCCACAAAGCGGTTTGCTGAGATGCTGATCATGCAAATGGGGGCAAGCAGCGAAACAAAATTTGTTGCCGTTCGATTTGGAAATGTACTCGGAAGCAGAGGGAGCGTCATCCCTATTTTTAAGAAACAAATCGAGCAAGGCGGGCCGGTGACGGTCACGCACCCAGCCATGACAAGATATTTTATGACCATCCCAGAAGCATCAAGGCTTGTGATTCAGGCAGGTGCACTGGCAGAAGGAAGACAGATTTTTGTTTTAGATATGGGGGAGCCAGTGAAAATCGTGGACCTCGCAGAAAACCTCATTCACCTCTCAGGCTACACCACAGACCAGATTCCGATCACTTTCACAGGCATTCGTCCTGGAGAGAAAATGTACGAGGAATTACTCAACCAGCATGAAAAAGCACAGGAGCAAATCTTCCCGAAAATTCATATCGGCCATGCGCTGGATGGTGACCCATATGTGCTGAACCGCTTTATCCATGAATTTGACATGATGAGCGAAGAGCAAATGAGACAAGCATTATTTGCTGCCATTGAGTCGCATGATATGTTGTCAGAACAGATGAAACGAGAGGAGGAGCCGCTTGTCAATGAAGAAAAAAGTCTTGTTTTGCGCAACGGTTGATTATCACTTTAAAGCCTTTCATCTTCCGTATTTCCGGTGGTTTCAGGAACAAGGATGGGAAGTGCATACAGCGGCAAACGGCCAGCTGAAGCTGCCCTATGTGAATCAAGCTCACTCAATTCCGATTCAGCGCTCTCCTTTTCATGTACGCAACCGGCTTGCGTATGTAGAACTGAAGAAGCTGTTAGCAAAAGAGCACTATGATTTCATCCATTGCCACACACCAATGGGAAGTGTCATTGGCAGGCTCGCAGCCAAAGGTACGCGCAAAAAAGGAACGAAGGTTCTCTACACGGCACATGGCTTTCACTTTTGGCAGGGGGCACCGCTTCAAAACTGGCTGCTCTATTATCCAATAGAGAGATTTCTCGCCCGCTATACAGACGCTCTGATCACCATTAATGGAGAAGATTTTAAAAGAGCCGACCGTCTATCAAAAGAGCGGACATCTGTTTATTATGTGCCCGGTATGGGTGTGGATATGAAGCGGTTCGCACCTGTCGATGAAAATGAGAAGCAGCGTCTTCGCGCAGCCTATGGCTTTCCCTCGGAAGATTTTATCGTGCTGTGTGCTGGCGAATTAAATACGAATAAAAATCAAGGGATGCTCATCAAAGCATGTGCACAGCTGTCTAGGAAAATACCAAATATAAAGATCGTGTTTGCGGGGGAAGGGACAATGAGACCGAACTATGAAAAGCTTACCCGCCAGCTCCATCTTGAAAAGCATATCCACTTTGCTGGGTTTTGCAAACAAATGGAGGAATGGATGCATATGAGCGATGTATGTGTTTCCACCAGCTTGAGAGAAGGGCTTGGAATGAACCTGCTTGAAGCGATGTCTGCAGAAAAACCTGTGGTTGCAACGGAGAATAGAGGACATTGTGAGCTTGTCAAACATGGCGTCAATGGTTTTTTAGTTAAACCGCAAGATGTGAATAGTTTAGCTGATTACTTGCAGCAGCTCTACGACAAAAAAGATCAGCTGCCCCTCATGGGAAAAGCGGGACGTTCTATGGCTCATGCATTTGCACAGGAGCAGACGGTCAGTGCAATGGAAGAAATTTATACAATCTATATGGATCAAGCAGAGAAGGTGATACAGCATGCATAAACCAAAGGTGTCTATGATCATGGGCGTCTACAATTGCCAAGAGACAGTAGAAGAAAGCATTGAATCTATTCTTCATCAAACATATGAAAACTGGGAGCTCATCATATGTGATGACGCATCAACAGATGGCACTTATGAGAAAGTGCTGTCTTATACAAAACGACATCCTGAAAGAATCCGCCTGATCCGCAATAAACAAAATCAAAGACTCGCTGCCAGTCTCAATCGCTGCCTGGCTGAAGCGAGGGGAGAGTTGATTGCAAGGCAGGATGGCGACGACATTTCTGTGCCTGTTCGTTTAGAAAAACAGGTTCATTTCCTCGATACATATCCTGAATATGATGTGGTCGGTACGGCGATGACGGTTTTTGATGAATCTGGAACAAAGGGTGTACGGGCACTTGTGTCAGAGCCTGATCGGAAGATAATGGCAAGAGGGACTCCTTTTTGTCATGGGACCATTATGATGAGGGCTTCTGCTTACAAGGCTTTACATGGATATCGTTCTGTAAAAACAACAAGGCGGATGGAAGATATCGATCTTTGGATCCGCTTTTTTGCTGCTGGGAGAAAAGGCTTTAATTTACAAGAGCCGTTATATCTGGTGAGAGAGGATGATGCGGCTTTTCAGCGGCGGAAGTTTCGATATTCGATAGATAATGCCTGGCTCGTTTTGAAAGCATGCTGGCTATTAAAGCTGTCGCCGCTTGACTATTTATTTGCTCTAAAGCCGGTGGTCCGTGCCTTCTTGTCACCGAAGATCATGAAGCTTTATCATCGCCGGAAGCTGGCGTCGTCTATGCTGAAGAGGAGGGCGGTTCGGGATGAGTGAGCCAAAGCGCGTGCTTCATATTGTGGGCGGGATGAACCGCGGCGGAGCTGAAACGATGATTATGAACATTTATCGTGCACTCGACAGGAATATCCTTCAATTTGATTTCATTACCCACCGGCAGGACGTCTGTGATTATGATGAGGAAATTCGCCGGCTTGGGGGACGCATCTTTTACGTACCAAGTATTGGGGCGTCCTCTCCGGTTGCTTTTGTGAAAACATTGACCAAGACAATTAGGCAAACAGGGCCCTATCAGGCAGTGCATGCACATACGGATTTTCAGACAGGCTTCTCCGCACTTGCTGCCAAACTAGCGGGGGTGAAGGTACGCATTTGCCATTCACATAATACAGCGTGGAAGCCGTCGCCAAACTGGATGGATCATATGATGCTCAAAGGGTTTCGCCAGCTGATCTTTACATTCTCTACACAGCTTGTTGCATGCGGCAAGGATGCCGGTGTCTTTTTATTTGGACAGAAAAAAATGCAGAACGGGCAAGTTGAGGTGCTGCCAAATGGGATTGATTTATCCCTTTTTTTTCAGCCCAATCCAGAAGAAAAGGCGGAGATCAAAAAGCACCTCCATCTTCGCGAAAAAAACATGGTCATTGGTCATATTGGACGGTTCCATGAGCAAAAAAATCATGTTTTTTTTATGGAGCTGGCACAGACCTTAAAGAAGCAAGGGGTTTCATTTCAGCTTGTCCTCGTAGGAGATGGACCGCTGAAGCAAGTAGTCGAATCGTATGCAGAGAAGGCAGGCTTGATGGAGGACATTGTCTTTACAGGCGTCGTAACAGACGTTCCGCAGTATATGAAAGCATTTGATGTATTTGTGATGCCTTCCTTGTTTGAAGGTCTTCCGCTTGTATTAGTGGAAGCACAGGCGTCTGGTCTGCCTTGTGTGATTTCAGATCATATTACAGAGGAAGTAGATTTAGGCTGCGGGCTTGTGAAAAGGAAGTCGCTGCGAGATTCCGCGCATGAATGGATGAAGGCGGTGCTTGAAGCATATCATGCAGAACCTCCTCTTCAAGAGACCATTACCTCTCAACTTGAAAAAAGAGGATTTGATGTGAAACAGAATATTACACGTGTGATGAATCTATACGGACTGTAAGGAAGGAAGAGCAGATGGCGGTTTATTTGGTGAACATGATCATGGTCTATTTATGGTCGAGCTATGCCGCATTCTACGGCAGGCGTGATGATACCATTCAAAGCGGATGGCGGCCTAATAAGCTTCTGGTGTTTTTTCCGTTTCTGTTTCTTTGTATCGTAGCTGGTATTCGGTATAAAGTAGGAACCGATTTTGTCACATATGGCCAGATGTATGAGTTCTCCATCAATTACGAAAAGCCTTGGCATATATTTGGATTCGGTGTGGATAAGGCCGCAACGGATCCAGGGTTTACGTTTATTTTATGGATGCTTAATCAACTGTCTCATGATCCGCAAATCATGTATATCTCAGTCGGAGCCATTACTTATTTTTTTATCATCAAGACGCTTATTCAATATGGCCGTCCATTTGAGCTGAGTATGCTGCTTTTTCTTGGGACCTTTCATTATTATGCGTCATTTAATGGCATGCGTCAGTATATGGTGGCAGCGATCCTCTTTTACGCCATTCGGTTGGTGATCAATGGACAGTGGAAATTGTATTTTCCGCTCGTCCTTGTATGTTCATTGTTTCATTCATCCGCTCTCATCATGATTCCTGTGTATTTTATTGTGAGAACTAAGGCTTGGTCTTGGATGATGCTGGTCTTATGCCTGGTGTTCTTAGGCTTAACCGCTCTTTATGACCGTTTTGTCTCGGTGTTTGTCGTGATGCTGCAAGGCAGTTCATATGGTCATTACGAGGAGTGGCTCACAACGAATACGAATGGAATGAATGTGACAAAAATCGGTGTCTTGATTTTACCGCTTCTGCTTGCTTTTTTTTATCGAAAACGACTTCGTGAGCTGACGCCTGAGAGTGATTACATTGTGAATTTTTGTTTGCTTGGTTTCTTGTTTGGCATCCTTGCAACGAAGGATGTCATTTATGCAAGATTTCATATTTATTTTGGCTTGTATCAGCTCATTTTACTGCCATATTTCACACGCATTTTTGATCAGCGGTCTAATGTGTTTATGTATGTAGGGATTGCTGTTTGCTATATTCTGTACAGCATCATGCTGATGCCGTTTGATTCTTCGGTTTTGCCGTATAGAACGATATTTACAAAGTAGATTTGAAGAAAGGTGGGGCATGCTGTAATGCCAGCTATCAGTCTATTGGTCGCAGTTTACAATACGAGTCAATATGTGGAGCAATGTCTTCAATCAATTGCAGATCAAAGCTTTTCTGATATAGAAGTCATTCTTATCAATGATGGATCGACCGACCGCAGCGGTGAATGGCTTGAAGCATTTGCTGAGCGTGATGAGCGTTTCCGGGTAATCCATCAACCCAATCAAGGGTTAGGCGCTGTGAGAAACCGGGGCATCGAGGAAGCGAAGGGGACGTATCTCGCCTTTGTGGATTCAGATGATATTCTCGCTCCTCATTACTGTGAAGCTATGTATGAAAAAGCCGAAATGACCGGGGCAGATCTTATTGTGAGCGAGTATTGGATTCAATTTGAACAGTCAAAGCGAACGATAGGAACGACGCTGTTAGACAAGCGCTCAGCCGAAAAAACGGATTTAATCAAAGCGTTATTACACGGAGACTTGACTGGATTCTCATGGAATAAGCTGTATCGGCGTGCCTTTATGGAGGAACACCACATTCGATTTCCGCTGCGGGGTGAGCTTGAGAACATTGAAGATCAATATGTGACGCTGCGCTGTTTTTCTTTATCACGCAGCATCGCCTTTGTTCATGAGCCTCTTTATTATTACAGGGTTCATCTGTCATCTATTGTACAGCGATATCAGAAGCAGTATTTTCATCATGGACTGACCTTTTATCATGCACAGCGCTCTTTTTTAAAAGAGCATGATGACATCTATCTGTATGAGAAAGCATTAGACTTTTTTATCGTCAATCATACGCTTCATTGTATGCTCAACGAATGGAAGAGCCAAAATGATCTCTCTATTCAGGAAAAGCTTGATCACATGCGGGAAATGGTGACACACGATACTTTTCAGCATGCCGTCAAACAGGTGGAACTATCGAAGCTCACGGTTCGAAAGCGAATGATTTTATTTCTTGCTAAGTGCCGATTGGTTTATCCGCTTTCTGCCGCGGCTTCTAGCTATCAAAAATGGATCGAATATCAGACAAGGAAATAGGGGTGATGGGATTGACAGTGCAGCAATTGAAGGCAAAAACCGCAGAGTGGCTGCTCTTAAAGGTCAAATATCCGCTTGAGTATAGACTGAGCCGCCAAAGGCTGCCAGAGCTGAGTCATCAGAAGAAAATCATTCTCACGCTGCTGCCGGGCCATGATAATTTAGGGGATCATGCGATTGCCTATGCGAGTTATTGTTTTTTAAAGAAACACTTTCCAGCCTATGACATCATAGAAGTGGACATGAAAGAGATCTATCGCCTTGCCCGTCCGCTAAAGCGCAGCCGGCATCCAGAAGACATCGTCTGTATGATCGGCGGGGGCAATATGGGGGATTTATACCGGTACGAAGAATGGACGAGACAATTTATCATCAAGACCTTCAAGTCCTATCCCATGATCCAGCTGCCTGCTACTGTACATTTTACAGAAACAAAGAGAGGGAAACGAGAGGAGCGCCGCGCCATTCACACGTATAGTCAGCATCCAAGAATGCTTCTCATGGCAAGAGATCAAACAACCTATGAATGGATGAAGCTTCATTTTCCTGATCAAGATGTGTGGAAACAGCCTGATATGGTGCTGTCATTAGACGAATCATCAAAGGATGAAACACGTGAAGGGGTTCTGCTTTGTCTGCGTGAGGATCAAGAAGCGTATCTCACAAAGAAGGAGCGCCAGCAGCTGCAGCAGCATATCCAAGAGACATATGATCAAGTCGGTTTAATCACAACGACAATTGGCAGACGAGTCGATCGAACGACTCGCTTGGAGGAGTTAACGTCTTTGTGGACGGAGTTAAAACAAGCGCAGGTCGTCGTGACAGATCGTCTGCATGGCATGATCTTTTGTGCGATCACTCATACACCGTGTGTTGTCCTTAGATCGTTTGATCATAAGGTGATGGAGGGATTTGAGTGGGTGGCTCACCTTCCGTTTATGACCCTTTTAAAAGAACCAAATGAGGTAGCTGTGAAAGAGGCCGTTCATCAGCTGATGAAAACAAGCGGTCAAAAGGGAGAGGAAGCTGGATGAGGGCTCTTAAACGCTGCGTGAAAGCACAATGAATCGGGCGTTTCTTTACAATGCCAGTGCGAACTTAATTACGTTTGTTCTAATGATGCTCATGTCTGTTTGTTTAACACCTTATATTGTTCATACGCTTGGGGTGGAAGCATTCGGCTTAATCCATCTGACGCAAAATATGATCAACTATTTATCGGTCATTACGGCTTCGTTAAGTGCGGTTGTTGTGCGATTTTTTTCTGTGGCGGCTCATAAAGGAGAGATGGAGAAGGCGCAGCGCTATCTCGCTTCCTATTTCGTCAGTTCGTTTTTACTATCGATCAGTCTCTTTTTGCTTTGTCTTTTCATGTCTCAACAGCTGGTTGAGTGGCTTCATGTGCCTGTTCATCTCGCGAAAGACACACAGACCGCCTTTATTTTAGGGGGTCTTTTATTTATGCTCAATTTCGTCATGTCTGGCATTGGGGCTGCACCGTTTTATGCAAATAAGCTCTATGTATCAAGTGTTGGACAGGCGATTCAAATGTTTTTGAGGGCGCTGATGATTGTCATCCTGTTTACATGGACGACACCAGCCATTTGGCATATCCCGCTTGCGGCCGTCATTGGAAGCTTAGCGGCTATGGGAATCGGTATCTATTATTTTAAGAAACTCATCCCTTGGTTTTCGTTCAAGTGGCGGCACGTCTCATTATCGTCTAGTCTCACTCTTGTTCGATCAGGGGTCTGGCATTCATTTGAGCAAATGGGGATATTGTTGTTTTTACAAATTGATTTATTGATGACCAACTTGCTCATTGGAGCGGAAGCGACGGGCCAGTATGCGGCAATTTTACAGTTCCCATTATTATTACGCACACTGGCAGGGACACTGGCCGTTGTGTTTGCACCAACGATCACGAAATTTTATTCGAATCAGGACAAAGAGGGACTCATTCAATATGCTGCAAACGCCATTAAGTGGAGCGGCTTATTTGTTGCGTTCCCAGCCGCACTTCTAGGAGGTCTCGCTGGTCCGCTCATGCTTTTATGGCTTGGGCCTGACTTTGAAGAGCTGAAATGGCTTCTTATGATTCATGCGGCTTATTTATGTTTGACCTTGATGTTTTTACCGCTCACATATGTGCCGACTGTGTTTAATCGATTGAAAATTCCTGCGGTTGTCACCCTTATATTAGGTGTCTCTAATGTGCTTTTTGCCTATGGATTGACTCATATGCTGCAGCTTGGTTTATATGGCATTGCATCAGCGGGGGCAATGGTTTTATTGATTAAAAATATTGTGTTTCTGCCATTTTATACAGCCAGGATCACGAATCAGAAACGCACTATCTTTTACAAGCATACACTGGTTCCACTTGCTGGAGGGCTATTTATTTGGGGCATCTGTGCGGGGATTCAGGCGGTATATAACGTGACTTCATGGTGGGAGCTGTTTTGTATTGGCGGGCTTTGTTTCATTCTCTATATGGGCTACTTGTATCTGTTTGCAGGAACGAAACGAGAGCGGATGCAGCTGATGCGTAAGGTAAAACATGCGGTCTCCCGCTAATATGAAAAGGAGATGCAATGATGAAAAGAATGATAGATGTGACGGTGGCATTGACGCTGCTCATCGCAGGCAGTCTTCTTTTTCTTCTCATCTATGGACTGATTAGATGGAAAATTGGAACGCCTGTGGTGTTTCGGCAGAAGCGGCCTGGTCTGTATGGCCGGCCTTTTATGCTATATAAATTTCGAACGATGACCGATGAACGCGATGAACATGGGGTGCTGCTGCCAGATCATCTGCGATTAACAAAAACCGGCGCCTTGATTCGAAAGCTTAGTCTTGATGAATTGCCGCAGCTTGTCAATGTACTCAAAGGAGAGCTTAGTCTTGTAGGGCCAAGACCGCTTTTGATGGAGTATTTGCCTATGTATACAGAAGAACAAGCAAGGCGTCATCTTGTGAAGCCCGGCATAACAGGATGGGCACAGGTGAACGGCCGGAACAAGCTTACCTGGGAGGAGAAATTCACCTATGATCTTTGGTATGTCGAGCATCAATCGTTTTGGCTCGATATGAAAATTTTGTGGATGACCTTGCTGAAGGTCATGAAAACAGAGGGGGTGCAGCAGCCGGATCATGCCACAGCTGAAAAATTCAAAGGAACCGATATATAAGAAGAAAACCATTGGTTTAATTGGGGCCGGAGGACATAGCAAAGTCATCCAAGATCTCATTTTTGCACATGCCGATTACTCATTATGTGCGGTGTTAGATGATCAATTTGAAGAGGCGGTCACTCAAAGCGGGATTTTGTATGGACCGATCTCCATGAGTGAGCAGCTGAGAGAGACAATGCCTCATATGAAATGGCTGATTGCGATCGGACAAAATGAGATCAGACAGCTTATCAAGGAACGCCTCTCATTTGAAAATACAGCATTTGCCACACTCATTCATCCAGAGGCGGTGATGAGTCCGTCAGCTGTCATTGGAAGGGGGACTGTCGTGATGGCAAGGGCAGTGGTTCAAGCAGATGCAGCCATCGGTGAGCATACGATTATAAATACAGGGTCTATCGTCGAGCATGACTGCAAACTCGAATCGTTTGTGCACCTGTCACCAGGCGCGGTGCTGACTGGCGGTGTTTCCGTGCGGGAAGGTGCCCATATTGGGGCTGGTGCCGTGGTGACACCCGGTACAACGATCGGAAGCTGGACGGTCATTGGCGCTGGAGCGGCTGTGACAAGAGATATACATAATCATAAGGTCGCTGTAGGAATTCCTGCAATTGAAATCAAAGACCGGAGAGAAGGTGGGAAGTGATGAAAGAAAGGAAGCGAATTTACTTATCTCCTCCGCATATGAGCGGAAAAGAGTCTCTCAAAATAGAGGAAGCCTTCAAGAGCAACTGGATTGCGCCGCTTGGACCGCTTGTGAATGATTTTGAACAGGCAGTGGCGGACTATGCAGGAGTGAAGTCAGGAGCGGCTTTATCCTCAGGAACAGCAGCGATTCACCTTGCTTTAAAGCTGATAGGTGTACAAAAAGGAGACATTGTCTTTTGTTCCACCCTCACGTTTGTTGCAACGGCAAATCCGATTTTATATGAACAAGCTGAGCCAGTTTTTATTGATTCTGAAAGGGAGACATGGAATATGTGCCCGCTTGCTTTAGAGAAAGCCTTTGTTGAATCAAAACGTCTTGGTAAAAAACCTCGCGCGGTCATCGTTGTCCATTTATATGGGCAAAGTGCAAAAATGGACGAGATCATGGCTTTGTGTGAAGCATATGATGTACCAGTCATTGAGGATGCGGCTGAATCGTTAGGCGCGCTTTATAAAGGAAGAAAAAGCGGCTCAATGGGCAGGTTCGGTATCTATTCTTTTAATGGAAATAAAATCATTACAACATCAGGGGGCGGAATGCTTGTGAGTGATGATGAAGCTGCGATTGAACGATGCCGCTTTCTTGCTTCACAGGCCAGAGAACAAGCGATGCACTATGAGCATCAAGAGATGGGATACAACTATCGCATGAGCAACCTCTTAGCAGGGGTCGGGATTGCTCAAATGGAAGTGCTGGACGAGCGTGTTGAACAAAAGCGCCGCATTTTCCAGCGTTATCAGGACGCTTTATCAAAATCAGAGGGTCTTCATTTGATGCCAGAATATCAAGAAACGAAATCCAACCGCTGGCTGACGGCCTTAACCATTGAACGTGACACACAATTGTCTCCAGCAGATATCATTGGTGCTTTAGAAAAAGAACAAATCGAAGCAAGGCGTGTATGGAAGCCGCTGCACCAGCAGCCGCTCTTTCGTCATTGCCCTTTTTATACTGCGGAAAAAGGCACTCCTGTATCTGAGCTGTTATTTGAGCGCGGGCTTTGTCTTCCGTCTGGAACGAGCATGACAGATGCAGATCAGGAGCGTATCATCCATATACTCCATGACATGCTGCGAGAAAAAACATTTACCTCTTCACAGGCTGCTCATTCGTAAGCAGCCTGCCTCTCTTTCTATCAAATTCCTCAATTTATGGAATAAATAGGAATAATCATTGTCATTTCGTATCAAATATGATATTGACAACAGGTGCCTTCCTCCTTAAAATGAAAATGATTATCAGCATCAATTAGGAGGAACAACTTATGTCTATTTGGAGAAATTTTCCGAAAATTAAAATAAATTCAACATTACCATTCCTGCTTATTTTCTTTTTACTAGTAGGATGCTCTCAAACAAACAATGGAGCAGAAGGCAATAAGGATCATCCTGATATGATCACAATGGCGTGGCCAAGAGATATTGGTGAAATGAATCCACACGTATACAACCCATCACAATTATTTGCGCAATCAATGATTTATGAGCCATTGGTCAGCTATCAAAAGAATGGTAAGCTGAAACCTGAATTAGCGAAATCATGGGATGTTTCAAAGGATGGCAAGGTGTATACGTTCCATTTAAGAGACGGAGTGACATTCTCAGACGGCTCTAAATTTAATGCGGACATTGTAAAAAAGAACTTCGATACGATTTTAAAAAATAAAGATTTACATAGCTGGTTAGGTGTCATTAAGAAAATCAAAAAGACAGAAGCCGTTGATAAAAAGACATTTAAACTCACATTAACAGCACCATATTATCCAACTGTGCAAGAATTAGCCGTTGTTCGTCCAGTTCGTTTCTTAGGTGAAGCAGGTTTCCCTAAAAACGGAGATACGTCAAAAGGAATTGAAAAACCAGTG
Organism: Bacillus sp. FSL R5-0512; assembly: GCF_038593295.1. NCBI lineage: Bacteria > Bacillati > Bacillota > Bacilli > Caryophanales > Bacillaceae > Bacillus > Bacillus sp. FSL R5-0512. Next base: position 3,037,297 of record NZ_CP151982.1, on the reverse strand, counting down.
GGGACAGGCCCTTGGGTTTTAAAAACATATAAGAAAGATGATTATGCCATTTTCGAACGAAACGATCATTATTGGGGAGAAAAACCAAAGGTAAAAGAAATCAAGGTAAAGGTCATCCCAGATGCGGAAACGAGAGTCATGGCATTTGAAAAAGGTGATGTGGATTTACTTTACGGAGAAGGAACCATTAGCCTTGATTCTTACAAACAGCTTGAGGCAAGCGGCAAGTATGAAACAAAAATGTCAGAGCCTGTTGCAACGAGACAGCTTGTTATGAACACAAAAGTGGATCAGCTGTCAGATGAGAAAGTGCGTCATGCCCTTCAATATGCCTTCAATAAAAAATCAATGGTAGAAGGGGTCACCTCAGGTTTAGAGGATGAAGCAGATCACATCCTTCCGACTAACATGCCGTATACGTCACACATTCAAGTGAAGTCTTTCAAATATGATGTGGACAAAGCAAAAGCATTGCTGGATGAAGCGGGCTGGACACTTCCAAAAGGAAAATCCGTTCGTGAAAAAGATGGGAAAAAGCTTGAGTTTAGTATGATGTATGACTCAGCGGAATCGATTCAAAAAGCGATGGCGGAAACGCTGCAAGCAGAATGGGCAGCCGTTGGTGTCGGCGTTAAGCTTGAGGGTGTGGATTTGGCAACACAGGTTCAGCGCTTTAAAGCCAATAAGTTTGATATGAACTTCTTTAGCAACTACGGAGCGCCGTATGATCCGCATACATTTATGAACGTTCTCTCATCAGATGGTTTTGGATTCAAAGAAGCCATTTCAGCCTACCCAAATAAGGAAAAGCTGATCAAAGAAATGACGGAAATTCCATCCACAACAAATGAAAAGAAACGCAAAGCACTGTATTCGTCTGTCTTATCCTCTTTACAGGATCAAGGGGCAATTGTGCCAATCTCTTATTTTAAAAAGACAGCCGTTTATCAAAAAGCTGTGAAGGACTTTGAATTCCCTGCAAATCGTGATGAACATCCTTTCACAGGCATTAAGCTGAAGTAACAGAAGGAAGGTAAGGAAATGGGCCGCTATATCGTCAAACGAGTGCTATCAATTATTCCTGTATTTTTATTAGCCACACTGCTCACAACTGGTATGATTCACCTCTCGCCAGTTGACCCGGCTGAGGCATATTTAGCAGCGGCTCATATTCAGCCTACGGATGAAATATTAGCGCAAAAACGAAGTGAATTCGGCTTAGATGAGCCATTTTATATGCAGTATCTTCATACCATTGAAAAAGTCATTCACCTTGATTTCGGCCAGTCGTATATGTCCAATCAGCCTGTCGTTGATGAGGTGATTTATCGAATACCGGCGACAATTCAATTGGCGCTTACCAGTCTGCTGATCGCTATTTGTGTCAGCATTCCGCTCGGCTTTTTCAGCGGCATGAGGAAAAATGGTGCCGTGGATCATGTGAGCCGGCTCATTTCTTTCCTAGGAGCATCTATCCCGACGTTTGTCTTGGGGTATTTGCTCATCTTCTTTTTTTCAGTGAAGCTTGACCTCTTACCAGTTGAAGGGATTGGAACATGGGAGCATCTCATTCTGCCGTCGATTACACTGGCAGTCCCTTTAATTGCTACGTATACAAGGCTGTTACGGTCAAGTGTGAGTGAGGCGCTTCAAGAGCCTTTCGTTCAATATGCGAGAATCAGAGGATTGAAGGAACAATCGATCATGTTCAAGCATGTGTTCAGAATGGCGATATCGCCGATGCTGACCGGACTAGGGGTGAACCTTGGCAAGCTGTTAACCGGAACCATTATTGTAGAGGCCGTTTTCTCATGGCCGGGGTTTGGCCGCTTTTTTATTGAAGCGATCTTTAACCGGGATCTGCCTGTCATTCAATTTTATGTCCTCATGTCAGCCTGTATTTTTATCTTGAGCAGCTTGATCGTTGACTTAGTTCAGCTGATCATAGACCCCCGTATTTCTAGAAAGGAAGGCCGCCAGCAATGATGACAAAAGTAAAACATCTCTTCTCTCATCAAAAGATGATCTCGATCTGCGCTTTGCTGCTCGGTCTCCTGCTGATTGTGACAATATGTGCACCATGGATCGCTCCACATGATCCGGCAGCTGTCAATCTAGCGATGAAGCTAAAGGGGTCTTCGTGGGAGTATCCTCTTGGGACAGATCAATTAGGGCGGTGCAATTTATCTCGTATTTTATATGGTGCGCGCGTTTCGCTCGGCTGTGCGTTATTAATCTTTCTTTCTTCGTTATTCATTGGTTTAATTGTCGGCCTGTTTTCAGGATACAAAGGCGGCTGGATCGATCACGTATTGATGAGAATCTGTGACGGCGTCATGGCATTTCCCAACCTGGTGCTGATCCTTGGATTAGTCGGCATCTTCGGTCCGGGACTTTCTCAAGTCGTACTTGCCTTGATGCTAGTGCAATGGGTGTATTATGCCCGCGTCTTCCGAGGAATGGTGCTCAGTTTAAAAGAACAGAACTTTATTGCAGCTGCAAAAATCAGTGGGACCTCGCATTGGAACATTATGAGAAAGCATATGATTCCCAATGTTCTGCCGCCATTAGCAGTCATTGGAACACTTGAAATGGGCTGGGCGATTATGGACATATCAGCGATGTCCTTTCTCGGATTAGGCGTTCAGCCTCCTATGCCTGAATGGGGAGCGATGATTCATGAAGGAAAGTCGTACATTCAAACGAATCCTCAGTTAATGCTGTACCCAGGTCTTGTGATCATGGCTGTGGTGGTTCTGTTTAATTTACTAGGAGAAGCCCTTTCAGAGAAATATGGCATCAAACGCCGTGTGTAAAGGAATGATCAATGTGCAAGAGTCCATTTTACAAGTAGAGAACCTGCATGTGCAGACGAAAACTCCTCAAGGGACAACCCCTCTTATTCAAGAAGTCTCGTTTGAAGTAGGGCGTGGTCAAATTCTTGGATTAATCGGTGAGAGCGGCTGCGGGAAAACAGTAACAAGTATGTCGATCTTACGTATGCTTGATCGAAAAACAACTGAAGCCACTGGCAGTATCACATTACAGGGACGAGAATTGATTGGTATAAGTGAGAAGGATATGCGTTCCATTCGGGGCAAAGACATCTCGTATATTATGCAAAATCCAATGAACAGCTTTACGCCGGTATGGACAATCGGTCATCAGCTGGTTGAAACCATCCGCCGGCATACTGCTGTCAGTAAAAGGCAGGCACGAGCACAGGCAATGGATGCGTTAGCGCAAATGAATCTGCCGCAGCCAGACCAGCTGTTCAATAAGTATCCTTTTGAATTAAGCGGAGGGATGCTGCAGCGTGTCATGATTGCCATGGCTGCCTGTATGCACCCGCCCCTCATCATTGCAGATGAGCCGACAACCGCATTAGATGTACACAATCAGAAACGGGTGCTTCAGCATCTGAACCAAATTCGTCATGAACATGGAACGGCCATTTTACTCATTACCCACGATCTTGGTGTCATTGCTGAAATGGCAGATCAAGTTGTCGTCATGAAACAAGGAGAAATAGTTGAAAAGGCGGGAGTTCTTGAACTTTTTGAACAACCAAAGCATGATTATACAAAAAAACTATTAGCAGCTCGTCCATCCATCCCAGCTGTTTGTCCGATTTGAGGTGAGAAGTCCTTTGCATTTATTAGAAGTGAAAGCAGTCAGTCATGCATACAACAGCCGGTCGTTTCTAGTCAGAAAAAAAGGCGCAGCCCCTGTTCTGAAAAGCGTCGATTTAACTATTGAAGAAGGCACCTGCCTTGGGCTGCTGGGACAAAGCGGCGCAGGGAAAAGTACACTTGGCCGCATCATACTTGGTTTAGAGAAACCAAGAGCTGGACAGGTTCTTTTTGAAGGTCAGGATGTCTATCGTGCAGATCAGCCAACACGTAAGCATTTTCGCCGGCATGTGCAAGCGGTGTTTCAGGATTCCTATTCGGCGGTAAATCCAAGGTGGACAGTCGAACAAATTTTATCTGAGCCGCTTGAAAACTATGAATTTATGAGCCGGAAGGAACGTAAAAACATACTGATTCACTGGCTGGAAAGAGTCGGGCTCGGTGAAAAGGATTTGTCTAAATATCCGCACCAATTCAGCGGCGGCCAGCTGCAAAGGATCAACATCGCTAGAGCCTTATTGCTCCAGCCAAAGCTCATTGTGCTTGATGAATCTGTCAGCAGCTTAGACATGGTGACGCAGGCTGTCATTTTAGATTTATTAGTAGAATTAAAGAAGGAGCTGGGTGTGGCTTACTTATTTATTACACATGATATAACAGCAGCCTATCACTTATGTGATCAATTGGCGATTCTTGATCAAGGAGAGCTTGCTGCCCAGTTTCAATCAAAGGATGATTTTTTTTCATCAGAAAAGGAAGCGGTGCGGAAAATGAGAAATGCAATGCTCGCAGACCATCCTTTGTCACGAACGATTGGCAGACCGGTTCGGTAAAACTTCATTTTATTAATACCTCAGCGTGTAGGTCTCAAGCTGAAAAAAAGACAAAGGGCGAAAAGAAAGATTTTAGCCCTTTGCAGGCAAACTGCGCCTCTTTTAGAAGAGGCTATTTTTCATGAAAGGCAGGTGGCAGTGTGAACCATCGGGCGTATTTGGCTTTGGCTATTCCCTTAACAATTTCAACGATGACCACTCCATTACTTGGAGCTGTTGATACAGCGGTTGTCGGTCAGCTCGCAAATCCTGCTTACATTGGAGGCGTTGCGGTCGGCAGTCTCATTTTCAGTACATTATATTGGCTGTTTGGTTTTTTGCGGGTCAGTACATCTGCTTTTGCCGCCCAGGCAAACGGAGCGCAGAATGAGGAACTAGGCGTTCTTGCTTTTCTAAGACCTTTTTTCGTCGCCGTCATCGTCGGACTTTGTTTTATTGCTCTGCAATGGCCGATCATTCAATCTGCTTTTCTAGTCATCTCTCCTGATGCTGATGTCCGTCAATTTGCCGCAGACTATTTTCATATTCGCATTTGGGGAGCGCCATTTACTTTAATGAATTATGTCATATTGGGCTGGCTGATGGGGATGGCTAAAATGAAAGAAGCTCTTTCATTACAAATCTTGATCAATGTTATGAATATGGCGCTCGCATTTCTGCTTGTTCATGTGTTTTCGTTTGCAGTCAAAGGAGTTGCGGCTGCGACATTGATATCTGAACTAACCGCTTTTGTGTTAGGGGCATGGATCATCATGAAGCATTCGTCAAACGGATTCCAGATGCCTTCCATTAAGAAAATCATGGATACACAGGCAGTGCAGAAAATGTTTCATGTGAATAAGGATTTGTTTATTCGTACGATCTGTCTGCTAGTGGTCATCAACATGTTTACCGCAAAAGGTGCTTCTTTTGGTACAGAGCTGCTGGCAGCCAATGCCATCTTATTTCAAATTCACTACATCATGGCTTATTTGTTCGATGGTTTTGCCAATGCGTCCAGCATCCTTGTTGGCCGATCAGTTGGTGCAAATGACCGCACCCTCTATGAAAGAACCTTAACCCTTTCAAGGCAGTGGGCACTTGTCATGGCATGTGTCATTGCGGCGGTTTATTTTCTATTAAAAGAGCCGATATTGAGCTTGTTTACGAATCTCCCTCATTTGCTTGATGTGACATTACGCTATGCAGACTGGCTCGTTCTTTATCCGTTTGCGGCTTGTTTCGGTTTGGTCATTTACGGCGTATTTACAGGTGCGACAGAAATTGCCCCTGTTAGAAATTCGATGCTGTTTGCGATGATTTTGTTTATCGTCGTTCAAACCGCAGTCACGCCCCTTTGGCACAATCATGGCCTATGGTTTGCCTTTATCATTTATACTGTCGGGCGGTCTGGTTTTTTGATGATGTATAAATCGAGGCTGGATCAGAAACTTTTCGCATATGATAAACACCCTTTGCCATCTTGACAAAGGGTGTTCTTTTTCGTTCATTCGCTTTCTTTTTTCACCTTTTGATAGGCTTCATCAAGATGCTGAATTCGCTTCAATACAACCGCATTTTTGGTCAGCTGGTCTTGAACAAGCGTTGACACCACTGAGCGGTAATAGGCATTCATGGCATGAACCTTGTCTTCATTTTGGTTCATGGCGATGTGCTGCTTCAAGTTGTCGACAAAGTATGGAACGGAAAAAAGTTCAGACATATAAATCACTCCTATTTCGTATATACGGTCCGTCAATCTTCATGTAAAATGATGAGAGGGAGGGGAGACAATGAGCCTTAAACTGCAACAAGAACAGGTATTAAAGCAGGTGCTCACACCAGAACTCAGGCAGGCCATTACGCTGCTGCAGCTGAATTGCACAGAGCTCGGCGAGTATCTTGACCAGTTAGCACTTGAGAACCCTCTGATTGAGCGGAAAGACACGGACAGCTACCAACCAGTTTATCATAAAAAATCACACGATCGAATGACAGAGCCGTATCGAACGCATCAAAAAGAAAGCCTGCAAATGTTTTTAAAGAGACAGGCGATTGATTTAAATTTAAGTGAAAAGAATCAAAGAATCTTTTACTTTATGATTGAGTCCATTGATTCCAATGGCTATCTAAATGAACCGATTGACGCAATGGCAGCTGTCTTAGAGGTCCCAGCTGAAGAAGTAGAAGCCGTCCTTCATCAGCTGCAATCCCTAGAGCCTGCCGGTATTGGCGCAAGATCATTGCAGGAATGTATCCTCCTTCAACTGAGAAGAAAAAAGGAACGCTGGTATGAAGCCGAGCTGATCATCGAAGAGCATTTCTTTCTTTTTGCCAGAAAGGCTTGGAAGGAAATTGCGGCGAAAACAGGTGTTTCAATGAAAACACTCCAAGCGGTACAAGATGTAGTGTCTCAGCTTGAACCAAGACCAGGCCTTCATTTCTCATATGATGAGGAGCATCTGTATATAGAGCCTGATGTGACGATTACTGTGATGCAGGATCACATCACATTTGAGCTGAATCAGCGCGCTTTTCCAGACGTTGAAATGAATGAAGGCTACTTCGCCATGATTCAAGAACAAAAGCGGCATGAAGCATACACGTATTTAAAGGAAAAAGAGCAGCAGTACAATTGGCTTGTCCAAGCGCTGAAGCAAAGAAAGCAAACGATGACTCATGTCGTTCGTGAGATTATCTCACATCAGACAGATTTTTTCCTAACAGGGAAACATAAAATGAAACCGCTTACGATGAAGCGGATTGCAGATATACTGCAAGTGCATGAGTCAACAGTCAGCCGGACTGTAAAAGGGAAAATGGTGCAAACCCCTTATGGTCTCATGGAAATGAAACAATTTTTCCAAGCAAAATTAGAAGGGCATTCACTAGAAGAGGCGTCCAGCTACACTGTCAAAACGCACATTGCAGAGCTCATCCAAACGGAAAATAAGAAAAAACCGTATTCAGATCAGCAAATCATGACGCTGCTTCAGCAAACCTTTGGCATCCGGGCGTCACGCAGAACCATTGCAAAATATCGCGAACAAATGAATCTTCCATCCTCTACGCTGCGGAAGCGATACGATTAAAAAGAAGTACTTGCCAGAACATGGCACGTGCTTCTTTTTTTGTTGAAAGCAAGGCAGCCCGAAGATTTCTTGAAAATTAAAGAGGGGAGACGTGTGATCGGAAATTTTGGGGTAAAGTATAAGATAGGGCATGAGCCGATAGGGATAGACAACAGTGATGAGGTGAGACCAATTGAAATATAAACAAATCAAAACGAAAAAAATATATGAAGAAATTGCGGATGCATTAATTGAATCCATTCGTACAGGTGAGCTTCTTCCGGGGGAAAAATTAGATTCGGTTCAAGCGCTCTCAGAAAGCTTTCAAGTCAGTCGTTCTGCTGTAAGAGAGGCGCTGTCTGCTCTCAAAGCGATCGGATTAATAGAGATGAAGCAAGGGGAAGGTACATATGTGAAGCAGTTCGATCCTGAACAGCTCACATTTAGTCTGTCTCCTGCATTTTTGATGAAGCAGCATGATGTCACGCAGCTCCTTGAATTAAGAACCATTATTGAGACGGGTGCTGTCAAAAAGGCAGCGCTGCTCCGAACGGACGATGACCTTCATCAGCTGCGTGAGGCACTCGAACAAATGAAACTCGCAGAAGCACATAAAGAAACTGGTGAAGAGGCAGACCTCTTCTTCCATCTCGCCATAGCCACAGCCTCAAAGAATGATTTATTAAAAGCATTAATGAATCAGATCTCCACCTTGCTGGTAGAAACGATGCGTGAGACGAGAAAAGCCGTCTTGTTTTCAAAAAAAGCCTCCATTCGGCAGCTTTACAAAGAACATGAACACATTTACAAAGCCGTCTTGGCAAGACAGCCAGAAGAAGCAGAAAGAGCGATGCTCACGCATTTAAAAAATGTAGAAAAACTGCTGAGTGACGTGATTCAAGAACCGGCAGAAGAGTCAGAACCACAGTAAGCTGTGCCGAATAAGGGCACAGCTCTATTATTAACGAGAAATATGCAGTTTTTTCATGCGATATTGCAGACTTTGCCTGCTCATGCCCAGTATCTTTGCAGTCTGTGAAATATTATCGTCCATTTTTTCTAAGTAATGGACGATGTATTGTTTTTCGAATCGTTCCATTTGGGTTTGAAAATCAGTCGTATGTTCTTGGCTTGTATAAATAAACGTGTCAGCTGCTGCGGTATGCTGCAAAGGATTCGTCTGTAATTGCGCTGCAGGACGCCCTTCCCCATGCTTAAATCTAAAATGATATGGAAGGTGATGCAGGCTTAAGTAATCCTCATCCATCATCATATTCATCCCCGCTTCAATCACATGCTCCAGTTCTCGTACATTACCCGGCCAATCATACGCTTGAAAAAGGGCTAGTACCTCTTCGTCAGCCGCTTTCACCTTCATTTGAAACAGCTCATTATATTTTTGAATAAAATGACTGACAAACGTAGGAATGTCTTCTTTTCGCTCAGAAAGCGGCGGAATAAATAAGGTGACAATACCCAGCCGATAAAATAAATCCTTGCGCATGCGTCCGCCTGCGATTGCATCTACAGGATCCTCATTCATATTGGCAATGACTCTTACATCAACAGCGATTTCTTTTGTGCTGCCAAGCCTTCTCACACGCTTCTCCTGTAAAACACGCAGCAGTTTTGCTTGAAGACCAGGATTTAATGAGTTGATCTCATCAAGCAGCAGTGTACCTCCCTGCGCCTGTTCAAATAAGCCGGGCTGATCAGCTGCGCCTGTAAAAGCCCCTTTTTGTGTACCAAAGAGCAGACTTTCAATGAGATTATCAGGCAGTGCCGCGCAATTCTGGGTAATAAATGGTCCAGATGACCGGCTGCTGCCGTTATGAATGCTTTGCGCAAATAGTTCTTTTCCTGTCCCTGTTTCTCCAACAATGAGCACATAGGAAGAGGTGCGTGTCGCTCGTTTTGCATGCTCAATCACCTCTAAAAACGCAGGACTTTGTCCAATAATGGAATCAAAGGTAAAGCGTGTGCTTCCTTTTTTCTTCATATTGTGGTGGATCAGCCGTTCCAGCTTGGTCACATCATTCGAAATTTCAACCGCTCCTTGGATGAGGCCGTCTCGAACGAGCGGGTATGTATGATTAATCGTTGTGATTTCTTTTCCGTTGTAATTATGATACGTCTGCTTTGCATGAACGGTTTGTTTCCCAGTACGCAGCGCTTGGACAAGCGTACTGTGCATGTCGTCTTGGAAGACGAAGAGGTCTAATACATTTTTATGGAGAACATCAGAGCGTTTCAAAGACTCAATCTCCATCATTTTTTTATTATAGACAACAGTGTTGCCATTCTCGTCAATTGCATGAACCCCGACATCTATTAAATCGAGCATTTGTTTATACAGATCAATCTCATTTTCGAGCTTTGCAGTATACGAATCTTCTTTCATTGCGCCACCTCCAGACGTTACCTCTATTTTACATGAAAAATTTTGCGGTTTCCTCTAAAAAATTTGGCGGATGCAAAAATATTTTGCATAAAAAACCAGATCAATCACCGCCATAATGCAGGCAGAAAGTTGGCACGATCCTTGCATATCATATGTGTGTAGATGAACCTAATGAAAAAGAGGCTAGCTTATAGAAGGAGGAATAGACGATGACACAGACAAATGAATTGATTCAACAAACCGAACAATACGGTGCGGCAAACTATCATCCGCTGCCAATTGTGATTTCAGAGGCTGAAGGGGTTTGGGTGACAGACCCTGAAGGCAATCGATATATGGATATGCTGAGTGCATATTCCGCAGTGAACCAAGGGCATCGCCATCCCCGCATTATTGAAGCGCTCAAAAAACAGGCAGACCGGGTAACACTGACCTCAAGAGCTTTTCACAATGATCAGCTTGGTCCTTGGTATGAGAAAATTTGTCAACTGACGAATAAAGAGATGGCACTCCCGATGAATACTGGAGCTGAGGCTGTAGAAACAGCTGTCAAAGCAGCAAGACGCTGGGGCTATGACGTCAAGGGAATCGAAGACAATCGCGCAGAAATCATTGCGTGCGTCGGTAACTTCCATGGCAGAACGATGACGGCTGTTTCCCTTTCTTCTGAAGCAGAATATCAAAGAGGTTTCGGTCCAATGCTTCCAGGCATTAAGCTGATTCCTTACGGAGATATTGAAGCGTTACGTGAAGCCATCACACCACAAACAGCGGCTTTTCTGATCGAACCTATTCAAGGAGAAGCGGGAATTGTCATGCCGCCAGAAGGCTTCTTGAAGGAAGCGAAGGCGCTTTGTGAAAAGGAACATGTGCTGTTCATTGCGGATGAAATTCAGGTCGGATTAGCACGAACAGGCAAGATGTTTGCATGCGACTGGGAAGACATTGAGCCAGATATGCTGATTCTTGGGAAAGCTTTAGGCGGTGGTGTATTCCCAATCTCGTGTGTGGTCGCAAACCGCGATATATTAGGTGTGTTTAACCCTGGATCTCACGGCTCTACCTTCGGTGGAAATCCTCTTGCGTGTGCGGTATCGCTGGCTGCACTGGATGTCTTAATCGACGAAAACCTTGCAGCGCGTTCTATGGAGCTTGGCGAATACTTAAAAGACAAACTCACGCGCATTCAAAGTCCTGTCATCAAGGAAGTGCGCGGCCGCGGATTATTTATCGGCATGGAGCTGACAGAGGCAGCGAGACCTTATTGTGAAAAGCTGAAACAAGCAGGACTGTTATGTAAGGAAACCCATGAGACCGTCATCCGCTTTGCACCGCCTCTCACGATTTCTAAAGAAGATTTAGACTGGGCGATTGGTCATATTGAAGCATTATTTCAAGCATAAATGTCAAAGGGGGAGAAACCTTCACTTTCTCCCTTTCCCTTTCAACGAACAGCGAATTTTGTCAAAGGATGATGAATAGAAGAGTGAAAGTGGGGAAAATGATTTGAAGCAAGAGCAGCATAATGAACTAGAACGTTCCATGAAAAGCAGGCATCTCTTTATGATTGCCTTAGGCGGCGTCATTGGTACTGGTCTTTTCCTTGGGTCAGGACTCATTATCCATCAGGCTGGACCCGGGGGAGCCATTCTATCCTTTATCATTGGCGGATTGTTAATGTATTTGGTGATGCTCTGTCTTGGAGAATTAGCAGTGGCGATGCCGACAGCGGGTTCCTTTCAGGAGTATGCAACCAAATATATAGGTCCGTCCACAGGCTTTATGATCGGCTGGCTTTATTGGTTTAGCTGGGCATGTACAATAGGACTGGAGTTTACGTCAGCAGGCATTTTGCTCCAAAGATGGTTCCCAGATATCCCTGTTTGGCTGTGGTGTCTTGCATTTAGCGTAATTTTATTTGCCGTGAATGCCATCTCAGCTCGCAGCTTCGCTGAAACCGAGTTTTGGTTTTCAGCCATTAAGGTCGCTGCCATCCTATTATTTATTATCATTGGAATTGGCGCAATTTTCGGAATGATTGATCTAAAAGATGGAGAACCAGCCCCTCTATTTCGTCATTTGACGGATCATGGCGGACTATTTCCTAACGGCGTTTTTGCTATTTTATTAACCATGGTCACGGTCAATTTCTCCTTTCAAGGAACAGAACTTGTAGGGATTGCCGCAGGAGAGAGTGAAAGCCCTGAAAAAACATTGCCGCGATCTATACGAAATATTATTTGGAGAACGATGGTCTTTTTCGTTTTATCCATTGCGGTTCTGGCCGCACTTCTTCCGTGGCAGACAGCAGGCACCGTCGACAGCCCGTTTGTCGTCGTGCTGGACAAGGTCGGCATACCGTATGCTGCAGATATCATGAATTTTATCATCATCACAGCGGTCTTATCTGTAGCAAACTCTGGATTATATGCATCATCACGTATGCTTTGGGCGCTGTCGAAAGACGGGAAAGGACCTGACTTTACGAAAAAGCTGTCCAAGCGTAAAATTCCGATCAATGCACTATTGGTCACAATGGGCGTATCTGCACTATCTCTGCTGACAAGTGTTGTGGCACCAAAAACGGTGTATGTGTGGCTCATTTCTATTTCTGGTATGGTTCTTGTTGTGGTGTGGATGTCTATTTGCTTGTCCCAGTATTTCTTTAGAAAACAATTCATAAAGGCGGGCGGAGATGTAAAGGATCTCGTCTTCCGAACACCGCTCTATCCATTTGTCCCATTAGCAGGCTTTATCGCATTTGGCATTGTCCTCATCAGCTTGTTTTTTATCGAGGATCAGCGGATCGGTCTTTATTGCGGAATTCCGTTCATGGCTGCCTGTTACATCATTTATTATCTCAAAATCAAACCGAAAGAAGAGGCAAAACAGTTTGGAACCATCACAAAAACATAAGCAAATCCTGAAAAAAATGTGCATGCTGATCTCACCAGCATGCACATTTTGCATCGTGAATACATTCTATATAAAAGAAAATAAATATTTTGAAAAGAAATATCATAGCAAGAACCTTGATGACAAGCAGGTTATCGGTGAAAATGTGTCTATTTTTTGTCTAAATGTGTTTGTAAGAGTTGAAAATGCAAGATTATCCTGTTAAAATAATTAAAGAAAGCAGGGATTGATTTTTTTTGGCTGTGGCGGGACGTTTTTTGTCACAGTGGGACGTTTTTGGTCCAACGTGAAAAGAAAGGGTCGTTAGCCATGAATCATTTATTGGAAGCTCAAAAAAAATTATTGCCAGATCTTCTCATTGTTATGCAAAAACGCTACGACATTTTGCAGTACATCAGATTAGCTGAACCAATTGGCCGCAGAAGCCTTGCGACGAGTCTTGGTCTCAGCGAGCGCATCTTACGTGCTGAAGTTCAGTTTTTAAAAGAACAAAATCTGCTGGATGTCAAAACGAGCGGCATGATGCTGACGAGTGAGGGTCACGCTTTGCTTGAAATGCTTGAAGGAATGATGAAGGACGTTTTAGGTTTAACCTTTTTGGAAAATACATTAAAGAGAAAGTTAGGCCTGGAAGAAGTCATGATCGTTTCTGGTGACAGTGACGAATCCCCGTGGGTGAAGCAAGAAATGGGAAGAGCTGCTGTCCAATGCATGAAAAAAAGGTTTACTGGAAATAATATCGTCGCCGTCACTGGCGGAACGACGATGGAAGCCGTTGCCGAAATGATGACCCCTGATGCCAAAAACCGCGATATGATGTTTGTCCCTGCGAGAGGCGGTCTTGGGGAGAATGTAAAAAATCAGGCAAACACCATTTGTGCCCACATGGCTGAAAAAGCTTCCGGTACTTACAAACTGCTGTTTGTTCCAGGGCAGCTGTCAGAAGGTGCTTACTCTTCCATTATTGAAGAGCCGTCCGTCAAAGAAGTGCTTCAAACGATTAAATCGTCCACGATGCTTATTCATGGTATTGGTGAAGCAAAAACAATGGCGATGAGACGAAATACACCAGCTGAAGATTTAAAAAAGATTGATGAGCATGACGCAGTGACAGAGGCCTTTGGCTATTACTTTAATCGTGATGGTGAGGTCGTACACAAAGTGCACTCCGTCGGTATGCAGCTAGATGATCTAGAAAGCATTCCACACATCATTGCTGTTGCAGGTGGATCATCAAAGGCGGGGGCGATTGAAGCTTATTTCAAGAAACCGCGCCGAACGGTTCTCGTCACAGACGAAGGAGCCGCAAAAGAGTTATTAAGGGAGTCAATTGATCCCTCAATATAAAACATTGTGACCTATAAAAGGAGGAAACATCATGGCAGTAAAAGTCGGTATTAACGGATTTGGACGTATTGGACGTAACGTATTTCGTGCAGCATTAAATAATCCTGAAGTTGAGGTAGTAGCGGTTAACGATCTAACAGATGCTAACATGCTTGCACACCTTTTACAATATGACTCTGTTCACGGAAAACTAGATGCAGAGGTTTCTGTAGACGGTACAAACTTAGTAGTGAACGGTAAAACAATCGAAGTATCAGCTGAGCGTGACCCTGCGAAATTAAGCTGGGGTAAACAAGGCGTAGAAATCGTTGTTGAATCTACTGGATTCTTCACAAAACGTGCAGACGCTGCGAAACACTTAGAAGCTGGCGCTAAAAAAGTCATCATCTCTGCTCCTGCTAACGAAGAAGATATCACAATCGTTATGGGTGTAAACGAAGACAAATACGATGCAGCTAGCCACGATGTCATCTCTAATGCGTCTTGTACGACAAACTGCTTAGCTCCATTTGCAAAAGTACTTAACGATAAATTTGGTATCAAACGCGGTATGATGACAACTGTTCACTCATACACAAATGACCAGCAAATTCTTGATCTTCCGCACAAAGACTACCGTCGTGCTCGTGCAGCTGCGGAAAACATCATCCCAACTTCTACAGGTGCTGCGAAAGCTGTTTCACTTGTATTGCCTGAACTTAAAGGTAAATTAAACGGCGGCGCTATGCGTGTTCCAACACCTAACGTTTCTTTAGTTGACCTTGTGGCTGAATTAAACCAAGATGTAACAGCTGAAGACGTAAATGCAGCACTTAAAGAAGCAGCTGAAGGAGAACTTAAAGGAATCCTTGGCTACAGCGAAGAGCCATTAGTATCTGGTGACTACAATGGTAATGCAAACTCTTCAACAATCGATGCTCTTTCTACAATGGTAATGGAAGGCAGCATGGTGAAAGTGATTTCTTGGTACGATAACGAGAGCGGATATTCTCACCGCGTTGTTGACCTTGCAGCTTACATTGCAAAACAAGGTCTTTAATTTCTCACACTGAAGGAACTCACTTGGTTCTTTCCTAGAGACACGATATAATGAAGACGGACAAGGGAAGGGGAAGCATCCCTTTCCCTTTTTCTCTGTTTTTATCCGTTCTGCACGATTTCTCGTTTTGATGAGGGCAAAATGGGAAAAGGATAAAGAGAGTCTTGTCCAATGCGTAAGGAAACCAGAATAAAGGAGGATCTCCTGACGAGCATGAATAAGAAATCAGTAAAAGACATTGACGTAAAAGGTAAAGTTGTGTTCTGCCGCGTAGATTTTAACGTTCCGATGAAGGACGGAGAAGTGACGGATGATACTCGTATCCGTGCAGCATTACCAACAATTGAGTATTTAACAGGACAAGGCGCAAAGGTACTGCTAGCTAGTCATTTGGGTCGTCCGAAGGGTCAAGTTACTGAAGAACTGCGTCTGACACCTGTGGCAAAACGTCTGCAAGAGCTTCTTGGAAAAGAAGTGAAAAAAGCAGATGAAGCTTACGGCGACAACGTGAAAAAGCAAATCTCTGACTTAAAAGAAGGAGATGTGCTAGTGCTTGAAAACGTTCGTTTCTATCCTGGTGAAGAAAAGAACGATCCTGAATTATCAAAAGCATTTGCTGATTTAGCCGATGTGTATGTCAATGATGCGTTCGGTGCTGCACACCGTGCACATGCATCGACAGCTGGTATTGCAGCTTATCTTCCGGCTGTTTCAGGCTTCCTCATGCAAAAAGAGCTTGAGGTTCTAGGGAAAGCCATTTCAAATCCTGATCGCCCATTTACAGCGATTATCGGCGGCGCAAAGGTAAAGGATAAAATCGGTGTGATTGAAAGTCTTCTTGATAAAGTGGACAACCTCATCATCGGCGGCGGACTTGCTTACACATTTGTGAAAGCACTTGGCCACGAGGTAGGGAAATCTCTACTAGAAGAAGATAAAGTCGATTTAGCGAAATCCTTTATGGACCGTGCAAAAGAAAAAGGCGTGAACTTCCTGATTCCAACAGATGTTCTGGTAGCCGACGACTTTTCAAATGATGCGAATACAAGCATTGTGCCAATCTCTGAAATTCCAAGTGATCTAGAAGCACTTGATATTGGAACAGAGACAAGAGAAAAGTATGCTGACGTTATTAAAAACAGCAAACTTGTTGTCTGGAACGGACCAATGGGTGTATTTGAAATCGATGCATTCGCTAAAGGAACAAAAGCTATCGCAGAAGCACTGGCAGAAGCAAAAGATACATATTCTGTCATTGGCGGTGGAGATTCAGCAGCAGCTGTTGAGAAATTTGGTCTTGCCGATCAGATGAGCCATATTTCTACAGGCGGCGGCGCTTCACTTGAATTTATGGAAGGCAAAGAACTTCCTGGTGTTACTGCATTAAACGATAAATAAGACCAAAACTGCTATAAGGAAGTGTCAATCATGAGAAAACCAATTATAGCTGGGAACTGGAAAATGAACAAAACACTTGGCGAAGCAGTCAGCTTCGTTGAAGAAGTCAAGTCATCTATTCCATCTCCTGACAAAGTGGAATCCATTGTCTGTGCGCCAGCTCTTTTCCTTGAAAAGTTAAACAGCCTTTCAAACGGAACAGACCTTAAAATTGGTGCACAAAACATGCACTTTGAAGAAAATGGTGCATTCACTGGTGAAATCAGCCCTGCTGCTCTAAAAGATTTAGGCATCGGCTATTCAGTGATTGGGCATTCAGAGCGCCGTGAATTCTTTGCTGAAACAGATGAAACAGTGAACAAAAAAGCACATGCTGCATTCAAGCATGGCATCGTTCCAATCATTTGTGTAGGTGAAACGCTTGAAGAGCGTGAAGCTGGCAAAACAAATGAACTTGTCGCTGATCAAGTGAAGAAAGCACTAGCTGGTTTAACGAAGCAGCAAGTCGCTGAATCTGTGATTGCATATGAGCCAATCTGGGCGATCGGTACAGGAAAATCTTCTACAGCGAAAGATGCAAACGACGTTTGCGCACACATCCGCCAAACCGTTGCAAGCGAATTTGGTCAAGAAGCGGCAGACAGCCTTCGCATTCAATATGGCGGAAGCGTGAAGCCGGCAAATATTAAAGAATATATGGCAGAATCCGATATTGACGGTGCTTTGGTAGGCGGCGCAAGCTTAGAACCTCAGTCTTTCGTTCAATTATTGGAGGAAGGTCAATATGAGTAAGAAACCAGCTGCATTAATCATCTTAGACGGGTTCGGTTTAAGAGGCGAAACAGTCGGTAACGCTGTCGCACAAGCAAAAAAACCGAACTTTGACCGCTACTGGAATGAATTTCCGCATCAAACCTTAACGGCTTCAGGTGAGGCAGTAGGCCTCCCAGAAGGTCAAATGGGAAACTCTGAAGTTGGGCATTTGAACATCGGTGCAGGACGTATTGTGTATCAAAGCTTAACAAGGGTGAATGTTGCCATCCGTGAAGGGGAATTTGAGAAAAACGAAACGTTCCTAGATGCAATGACTTATGCAAAAGAGAATGACAAGGCGCTTCATTTATTTGGACTCTTGTCAGACGGCGGTGTGCACAGTCACATCCAGCATCTTTTTGCCCTGCTGAAGCTGGCGAAAAAAGAAGGCTTAACAAAGGTATACATTCATGGCTTCTTGGACGGACGTGATGTTGGTCAGAAGACAGCCAAAGTGTACTTGAAACAGCTGGAAGATCAAATCAAAGAAATCGGTGTCGGTGAAGTGGCAACACTTTCTGGACGCTATTACTCAATGGACCGTGACAAACGCTGGGATCGTGTGGAGAAAGCGTACCGCGCGATGGCATATGGTGAAGGCCCAAGTTATCAAAACATTTATGATGTCGTTGATGACTCCTATGAAAATGGAATCTACGATGAATTCGTTATTCCATCTGTCATTACGAGAGAAAATGGTGAGCCGGTTGCCAAAGTAAACGACGGTGACTCTGTGATTTTCTATAACTTCCGTCCAGACCGTGCCATCCAAATCTCGAACACTTTCACAAATGCAGATTTCCGCTCGTTTGACCGCGGAGAAGCTCATCCGAAGAATTTACACTTCGTCTGCTTCACACACTTCAGTGAAACGGTTGATGGTTATGTTGCCTTCAAACCAGTGAATTTGGATAACACAGTAGGAGAAGTGCTTTCTCAAAACGGATTGAAACAGCTGCGGATTGCTGAAACAGAGAAATATCCTCACGTGACGTTCTTTATGAGTGGTGGACGTGAAGAAGAATTTCCTGGTGAAGACCGCATCTTAATCAATTCACCAGATGTGGCAACCTATGACCTCAAGCCGGAAATGAGCGCTTATGAGGTAAAGGATGCACTTGTTGCAGACATCAATGCTGACAAGCATGATGCGATCATCCTGAACTTTGCTAACCCGGATATGGTTGGTCATTCAGGTATGCTTGAGCCAACAATCAAAGCTATTGAAGCAGTAGATGAGTGCTTAGGAGCTGTAGTCGACGCAATCCTGGCAAAAGGCGGACATGCCATCATCACGGCAGACCACGGTAACGCAGACGTGCTCATTACCGAAGAAGGAAAGCCGCATACTGCACATACAACGAATCCTGTACCAGTCATCGTGACGAAAAAAGGTGCGACGCTTAGAGAAGGCGGTATTTTAGCCGATCTATCTCCAACGCTTTTAGACTTACTTGGTCTTGAGAAACCAAAAGAGATGACAGGAACATCATTAATTCAGAAATAAAAAAATTGATTCAAAAGGAGAGAAATTAAACATGCCATACATTGTTGACGTATATGCACGCGAAGTATTAGACTCTCGCGGTAACCCAACAGTTGAAGTAGAAGTTTACACAGAATCTGGCGGCTTTGGCCGTGCGCTTGTTCCAAGTGGTGCTTCTACTGGTGAATATGAAGCAGTAGAACTACGTGACGGAGACAAAGACCGTTACCTTGGAAAAGGTGTTCTGACAGCTGTAAACAACGTAAACGAAATCATTGCACCAGAGCTTTTAGGCTTTGATGTAACAGAACAAGTAGCGATTGACAAAATGTTAATCGAACTTGACGGAACAGAAAACAAAGGGAAATTAGGCGCAAACGCAATCCTTGGCGTATCTATCGCTGTAGCACGTGCGGCTGCTGATTTCTTACAAATTCCACTTTATCAATACCTTGGTGGCTTCAACTCCAAAACGCTTCCAGTACCAATGATGAACATCGTCAACGGCGGAGAGCATGCGGATAACAACGTAGACATTCAAGAATTCATGATCATGCCTGTAGGTGCACCGAACTTCCGTGAAGCACTTCGCATGGGCGCTCAAATCTTCCATAGCCTGAAATCTGTATTAAGCGCAAAAGGCTTAAACACAGCTGTAGGTGACGAAGGTGGATTCGCTCCAAACCTTGGTTCTAACGAAGAAGCACTTCAAACAATCGTTGAAGCGATCGAAAAAGCTGGCTTCAAACCAGGTGAAGAAGTGAAACTTGCAATGGATGCTGCATCTTCTGAGTTCTACAACAAAGAAGACGGTAAATATCATTTATCAGGCGAAGGTGTTGTGAAAACATCTGCTGAAATGGTTGACTGGTATGAAGATATGGTATCGAAATACCCAATCATCTCTATCGAAGACGGCCTTGATGAGAACGACTGGGAAGGTCACAAACTATTAACTGAGCGCCTTGGCAGCAAGGTTCAGCTAGTAGGAGACGACTTGTTCGTTACAAATACGAAGAAGCTTTCTGAAGGAATCAAAAACGGCGTTGGTAACTCAATCCTGATCAAAGTAAACCAAATCGGTACATTAACTGAAACATTTGATGCAATCGAAATGGCAAAACGCGCAGGATACACAGCTGTTATCTCTCACCGTTCTGGTGAAACAGAAGACAGCACAATTGCAGACATCGCTGTGGCAACAAACGCTGGACAAATCAAAACAGGTGCTCCGTCTCGTACGGACCGTGTGGCGAAATACAACCAATTACTTCGCATCGAAGATCAATTGGCTGAAACAGCACAATATCACGGCATTGCAACATTCTATAACTTGAATAAATAATGTCAGCTATGCGCTGCGTTCCGCTCTTTCATGAGAGCGGGACGCAGCGTTTTTTTTGTGTTGAGCGAAAATCCGGTGGCTAATTCATTTGGCTTATCCTATTTCTGTAAAAAATCCTCCTTCAGTTAGAGAAGAAGCCAAAATCCTCTCCATTTATAAGCACTAAATCATGAAAAATCGACTAAAAATATGATCTGAAATGAACTTATGCTCTCTGTAAGGAGGTGGTATCATTTTACATATATTAGGGGGTGATGAGATGCTGAATCCTTTTAGCCTTCGTTTTCCAGTAGGTGTGTATATGTATGTCCTTCACCTATTGGCGGCATATGATGAAAGGAAGCAACGAATTTTAACTTCTAAGAATGTACAGAAAAACGCATTTTGGATTTATGTCCTTGCCGCTATATTAGGCATTATTTCACTCGGAGCATTGATTTGGGCATGCAAGACCTTTGGACGGGGCTCGAAATTTTTAGGAGAGTTCAAATTATTAGGCATGTACGTTAAAATCCAGTGCGGTTTTTAACAGGGATGAGAACAGATGCAAGGTCATCTGTTCTATCTGAAACAAACGGAGGGATATGATGCTGACATTACAATTAAAAGAAAAAACATATAGCCGCACCTTCTCTCTCCGTAATATTCAAATGAATGTCGAGAAAGGGCAGATGCTGCTGCTTTTGGGGCATAATGGTGCGGGAAAGACGACGATGATCCAATCCATGTTTGGGCTGACACCATTTATAGGATGCGTCACTTTACACGGTAAACAGCTGAACCTTCAATCCTCAGAACACATCTCCTTGTTGAAAAAACATGTTTCCTATATTCCTGACGAGCATTCGTTGTTCGATTATTTATCACCGAGGGAATACTTTCAATTACTTCAGCTGCCAAATGAGCAAGATGTCACACGGGAGGAGACGTTCATCGAACTGTTTGAGCTGGGTTCATATATGGATCAGCCTATCGCTCAGCTGTCTCATGGCAATCAAAAGAAAACGCAGATCATTTCCCAGCTCCTCAGGCCATGTGATTATTATGTGTTCGACGAGCCAACGAACGGACTTGATCCAGATATGATGATCATCTTAAAAAAGGTGCTCATGAAGCTGAGAAATCAAGGCGCTGGCATTCTCATTTCAACCCATCATTTGAGCTTTGGTGATACGCTTTATGACCATCTCATGATCTTAAGAAATGGGGACGTCAAGCTGGATATGTCCCGCCAAGAAACGAATCAGACATTTCCTCATCAGGCACTTGAAGAGATTTATAAAGAAGTGAATCGAGATTACTATATGCAGGTGGAGAGGTTACTCAATGATCTGGACACGACACGTTCTTCATAAAATAGAATGGGGAATGCTGACAACGAAAGGAAAGCAGCTTGCAAAAAAGTACCCTATACAGCTTCTCGCAGCCGCGGCTTTTTTCTTGCTCATGTACGCAATATACGTCGTTATCAGCCTGCGCTTTTTCATGCAGGCAGGAGAAAGTGAGCCGGCTGCTCTATACCTCCAATTGATGAAAATGACGCTTTTACTTTTAGGTGCAGCTATTTTGTTATCCCGCAATAAATTAAAGCGACAGGAATATCAATTCTACTTTTTGAATAGTGCGATACAAAGTGTGCCATTTGTCCTTTGTGTGTATTTCTTTCCGATGCTCTTTTGTTTTCTCATGGTAGGACTGCTTTTTTTACCGATTGTCTTAGGCCTTTTGATCAGTGGTGTTACGCCATCTTTGTATTGGATAACGGCTGTATGCATGACTTGCTGTGTACTGGCGCTGCTTGCACTTGCTTCTTGGATGGTGATGCGGATTGCTGTGAGCCATTTCGTATCAAAAACAAAAGAGCATTTGCTGCTGCAAACGCTAGGCTTTGCGGTGCTGAATCTATTGGTGTTTCTCCTTTTGCAAAAAGCAATGGAGATGATCCGTGTATGGCCATCAGTCTATCTCATATTTCTGGTGATCCTTCTAAGTGCTGGCTGGCTATGGCTGAAGGGGGTAGCGGCTTCTTATGTCCATCGGATGTTCTTGCAGCTGAAAACAGAGGTGAAGTCGTTTTCTTACAAGAAAATCAGAACGCAATCTTCCTTTCTGACGCACCTGCGGCAGGAATTGGTCTATTTCAGCCGGTCAGCTGTTTTTAAAGAACAGGGCATTTTGTTTTTATTTCTCGTTTGTTTGACGGCGGGGCTGCCATTTGTTTTTACACCGCTAGAAACCGGCTGGCTGTATGCCTTTATTGTGCAGTATGCATTAAAGGAAATATTGATCATGCTTCCGCTGATGATTGGCAGAGAATATCATATGAATCAAAGGGCTATTTTTATGTTAAATACATCAAAGAGTGCTTATTTATTGTCGAGAATTTTATTTTATTACGCTATTAATTTGTTGACATATTTTGTGTTTATTTGGCTTGCATCTATGGTGATAGGCATTGAAAGTGAAGGGCATGGCCTCGCAAGTTTGTCCATTTTGTTGATCACTGCCATGGCGGCCTGTACAGGGTTTATCGTGAAGATCAGTGAGTTTAATAAACTGTTTGTCATCGTGATGATGATTGCTGTATTCAGCTTCATCGATATGCTTTTATTGAAGTGGCTTTCATCAGATGTGTATCTTCTCGCCACCGCCTATCTGCTAGGTTCACTTGCATTCTTTATCTGTATATATGCTGTCATGTTAAAGAGGCCTGTCTTGCGATGATAGAACTTGTGTGCAGTTTCCTAGCGGTTGTGGTGATACATGAACTCGGACATATGCTGATGGTCATGGTGTGTAACAAATTCGAAAAAAGGCCGCTCTTTGATTTTGTGGTCACGATTGATTGGAAGCATGTGGCGGTTGTCCATGAAACATTTGTCCGGCCGAGCTTCAATATGATGGTGGCACTTGCAGGGCCGCTCTTTCCGGTGCTTTGTTCGATTGTGCTTATTATGATATGGAAGCATCCGGTCAGTCATCAGCTGCTGTTTTTTTCTTTACTAAATACGGTGATGCTGCATCCAGCTTGTCCAGACGGGAAAAATATCACAGCCAGTTTAAAAGAGATGAAGGAGAGAAAGAGATGATCAAAGTATTTCATTCGTTTTCCAGCGGTATAACACTTGCGATGCTGTATGTATTTGCTGTGTTTATGACCCCTGTTTTTTTACTGCTGCTAGAGGTCAATCATGTTGAATCAAGCCCAACATTGTTTGGCATGCCATTTTATATCATGAAAATTGAAGAGTATCAATTCAGCTCAGAGGCGACGCTCTTTGGATGTGTGGTCTGTTTTTTAGCTGGCGCCGTCCTTTATTTCTTCATTCAATATGTGAAGCATGTGGTAAAAAAGCGCAGAACATAAAAAAGCAGACGGAACAAAACATCAGTCTGCTTGCAAAGTGAGTGACAGCCGTACCATATCCATACACTGAATGCCATTTTCAAAAATCGGTTCATCATAATGCTTAAGAAAGAAATCGTGGTCAATAGATGTCATGCGGAAGCCGCATTTCTGATAAAGTGCGAGCTGCTGAATGCTCGAGTTGCCTGTGCCGATTTCAACTGTGTGAAATCCGTCGGCTTTCGCTTCAGCAATGGCATGGCGGATCAGCTGCTTCCCTATTCCTTTTCCTTGCCATGATTCCTTCACGGCGACATTAATGATTTCGACTGTCTGCTGAGACAGAGATAAAAGCACATAGACGCCAATCACGTCCTGTTCATGATACGCGGCATAACAAGAGCCGGATTGCACATAAGTAAGAACCTTTTCCTTGGAAGGATCAGCTAAGAGTAAAAGATCCATAGGGACAGATTGATCACCTGACAATGGCCGAATGTGTATCATGTTTTTTCATCCTTTCTATTCTTTAATATACCCTTGTTTCACACCCCAATCATATTGATCCTGTACCCATTGTGAGGGCGGATTGTGGGTGACATTTGGGTCTTTTTTGACAGTTGGTTTCCTTGCAGCCTGTGCTCTCTGCTTATTCGCTTGAGCAGTGGCTTTCGCTGCTGTCAGCTCTTTTTGAAGCTGGTCAATTTTTGCCTCAAGCGCTTTTCGCTGCTTGACTTCTTTTTGATAGGCTTTCTTTTCGTTTTTGAGCTTTTTCGACATGGTCGACAGTTTCTTTTTTTGATCTTCGTTTTCATGCTTCATATCCGCTTGATCTGATTTTAACTGCGAAAGCTGCTCAGTGTTCGTTTTGCTTTCTTGCTGATGTTTTTCCTCTGCTGCTTTGATGGTCTGCTGCTGCCAAACCATCCAGCCGGCTGCGCCTAAAACCGCAACAGATAGAAGGACGATAGTGATTGTTTTCTTCATGTGTGATTCCCCTTTCAATAAAACCTCTATTAACATCGGTTAAATATATACAGGTTTTAACATCACAAGGGAATATTCACATCAGATTGGCAGACACTATGAAAAAAGGAGGGTGTCTGTTGATTTCCTTTATGATTCATGTCGTGGTCTCATTATTTGCTGTATCAAATCCCATTGGAAACGTGCCTCTTTTTATCACCTTAACAGAGGGATATACAGAGAAAGAACGCTCCCAGACAGCCAAAAAAGCCATTGTGGTCTCTTTCATCATTCTGATTGCCTTTCTATTGGCAGGCAGGCTTATTTTCAAATTGTTTGGGATCGATATTCATGCACTCCGCATCGCTGGAGGTATTTTTATTTTTGGTATCGCTTACAATTTACTGAATGCAAAGGAGTCACATGTCCAAAATCCACATTCTGAAGAAAAGGCAGAAAGCAAAGAGAAAGCGGATGTCTCCGTTACGCCGCTGGCGATCCCGATCATCGCTGGTCCTGGTACAATCGCTACAGTGATGAGCTTAACCCCGGGAAGTCAAGTGATGCTTCACATGTTTGCGATTGTAATTGGCATTGTCATCGTTCTGGCAATGACCTTTTATGCCTTTCATTATTCAAGTTTCATTATGCGGAAAATGGGGAAAACAGAGATGAATGTCGTGACGCGGTTAATGGGATTAATTCTTGCTGTAGTGGCAGTTGAGATGATCGGCGCAGGCTTAAAAGGGATGTTTCCAATGTTTATGCAATAAGTGTATATAAAAAAGCTGTTTTTTCTACAATGATGTAAAATAAAACAGCTTTTTTTAAGGTTTCGGCACATGCTTAAACACTTCTTCACTTTCAAAGAATTCAATTAAGCGGCTAATCCAATCATAGTAATCAAGACTTTCCTTGATTTCTGAAAGAAGCAGATTGATTTTATCCTCTGTCTCTTCTGGCAGGTCGTCCTGTTCAAGCAGCTCCAGCAATTCCTTGCACGTTTTCTTATGTGCCTTGCGGTTTTTGCTGACAACTCGGGACCAATTGGCTGCAAACAAGGAAATAAACGTTTGATATTGATCTTGCTCAACGTCATATAGATCTTTACGTATTCCTTTTTCATAAACCTTTTCCGCAATATTCAAATCAAGCATTTCTCGAACGACTTGACTCATTCTCGTTTTGCTCATGCCTGTCGCCTCTGATAGCTCCCCAAGCGTCATTGGTTTACGGTTCATGTGAATGATACCAAGCACTCTACCCACTGTAGAAGAAAGACCAAAGGCATTCATGTTCTCGGCAGCTTTTTCAATATAATGATCCTGTGCTTTTTGAATGGCGCCTAACGCTAGCTTGTCCACTCCCCGATTCATCCCTTCACGACTGACAATTTGTAACACAATATATCATATACCTGTTTGTTGATGAAAACAATAAATATTGAGTATTTGCTCGTAATTTGGAGGAAAAAGGAGAGATCTCTATCTATCGGGCCGTTAACTGAAAATTTTAAATAAATGTTATGCAATACAAACACATCGTAAACTTTTTATTTTATAAAGTTTGCACTATAATAAATAAGGTGTAAATTTTCTGAAAATATTGATCCGACTAATTGGAGGTGTCTCATTTGCTGAAACTAGAGAATGTATCTAAGACGTATAAAGGCGGAAAAAAAGCTGTCAAAAATATTGATTTAGAAATAGCAAAAGGAGAATTTATTTGTTTTATTGGACCGAGTGGCTGTGGTAAGACAACAACCATGAAGATGATCAACCGACTCATCGAACCTTCCTCAGGAAAAATCTTCATCGAGGGAGAAAACATTATGAAAAAAGATCCAGTTCAATTAAGAAGAGAAATTGGCTATGTGATTCAGCAAATTGGACTGTTCCCCCATATGACCATCGCACAAAACATTTCACTTGTTCCGAAGCTGTTAAAATGGCCGGAAGAAAAACGAAAAGAACGGGCGCGTGAACTGCTGAAGCTTGTCGACATGGGACCGGAATATTTAGAGCGCTATCCTCATGAACTCAGCGGAGGACAGCAGCAGCGTATTGGTGTTCTTCGCGCACTAGCAGCGGAACCCCCTCTGATCCTCATGGATGAACCGTTTGGCGCACTTGATCCAATCACACGAGATTCATTGCAGGAAGAATTTAAGAAACTGCAAAAAACGTTAAATAAAACCATCGTATTCGTCACACATGACATGGACGAAGCTATTAAACTAGCTGATCGAATTGTGATTTTAAAAGATGGAGAGATTGTCCAAGTAGGTACGCCTGACGATATTCTGCGAAACCCAGCCAATGAATTCGTAGAAGAATTCATCGGCAAAGAACGTCTGCTTCAATCAAATCCGAATATGGAACGTGTAGAACAAATGATGAACACGTCACCAGTCACCGTTACAGTTGAAAAAACATTAACAGATGCCATCTACATCATGAGAGAAAAGCGGGTCGATTCCTTGCTTGTAGTAGATGAACATCATGTGCTAAAAGGCTATATCGATATTGAAACAATCGATGCGAACCGCAGAAAAGCAGCTTTTGTTGGTGATATTTTAAATACAGAGTTCTATACCGTACAAGAAGGCGCACTTCTAAGAGACACTGTCCGGAAAATCTTAATACGCGGCATTAAATATGTACCGGTTGTGGATGCAGAAGGGCACTTAAAAGGCATTGTGACACGTGCAAGTCTGGTAGATGTTGTGTACGACTCCATTTGGGGAGACGATACGCCGGCAGCTGTCACTGAAATGAAGTAAGGGAGGTGTACACATGGATCAAATCATCGACTTTCTAGAGAAAAATGGCGGGGAACTCCTCACAAAAATGTGGGAGCATTTATATATTTCCTTAATTGCTGTCGTGCTCGGTATTCTTGTTGCCGTTCCTTTAGGCGTGGTACTCACACGAATGAAGCGAGGCGCAGGTTTTATCATCGGTATCGTGAATATCTTTCAAACACTCCCTAGTTTAGCGATTCTTGCCTTTTTTATTCCTATTTTGGGGGTTGGGAAAATACCTGCAATCGTTGCTCTCTTTTTCTATTCGGTTTTACCTATTTTAAGAAATACGTATGCCGGGGTACAAGGTGTGAACAAAAACTTGCTTGAATCCGGTAAAGGAATCGGGATGACAACATGGGAACAAATTCGTCTTGTTGAACTCCCGCTTGCTGTACCGGTCATTATGGCAGGTGTTAGAACGTCAACGATTTATTTGATTGGCTGGACAACACTTGCAGCCTTTATCGGTGGAGGCGGTCTAGGTGACTACATTTTGATTGGACTTCAGCTGTATCAGCCGGAATTCATTATTGCGGGTGCGATCCCAGTCACAATTTTAGCAGTCATCATCGACCTATCATTAATGAAGCTGGAGAAAAAAGTAACACCTGAAGGCTTAAAAGGATTGAAGGAAGTTTCATAAGGAGTTGGCTTATGTGAAGAATCGAAAAACAAAATGGATCAGTGCACTGCTTGCCGGATGCTTGCTATTGATAAGCGGCTGTTCACTTCCTGGACTAGCCGGCTCCTCAGGGGGCACGCTGCGAATTGGAGCACAAAACTTTACCGAATCAGAAATTATGGCCTATATGGTTAGCGATATGATTGAACATTACACTGATAAAAAGACGACCATTGTGAAAAACCTAGGCTCCAACACTGTGCAGCAGAAAGCAATGGAAAACGGAGATGTCGACATTTCTGCCACAAGATATTCAGGCACAGATTTAACAAGCACGCTTGGAATGGATGCGGAAAAAGACCCGGAGCGGGCGATGGAGATCGTCCAAAAAGAATTTAAAAAACGCTATGATTACAAATGGTTTGATTCTTATGGATTTGATAATACGTATGCCTTTGCCGTAACGCAGAAGATGGCGAAGGAAAATAATTTAGAAACGGTCTCTGATTTGAAAAAGAATGCGACCAATTACCGATTTGGGGTCGATAACATATGGCTCAAAAAGAAAGGCGACGGCTATGACGGATTTGTGAAAACATACGGAATCAAATTTGGCAGCACATATCCGATGCAGATTGGTTTAGTCTATGATGCATTAAAAAATGAAAAAATGGATATTGTACTTGCCTATTCAACAGATGGACGAATCAAAGCCTATAATCTCAAAATCTTAAAAGATGATAAACGGTTCTTCCCGCCATATGATGCATCGCCAGTAGTCCCGGAGAAAGTCTTAAAAGAAAATCCAGGGCTTGATAAGGTGATCAACAGGCTGATCGGAAAAATCGATACAGAACAAATGCAAGAGCTGAACTATCAAGTCGACGGAGAGCTTCAAGAACCAGCAACCGTTGCGAAGAATTTCCTGAAAAAACACAATTACTTTGAGTAAGATGGGGAGGTGTCACGGCTGATGGACACACTGCAGCAATTATGGACGTATTATCAGCAGAACGGGTCATATGTGTTAGAAGAATTTTATCGGCATTTTCTCATGTCGGCGTATGGGGTGTTGTTTGCGGCGATTGTCGGGATTCCAGTAGGCATCTTTGTAGCGCATTACCGCAAGCTGAGCAATTGGGTCTTTGCCATTACCAACGTCATCCAAACGATACCGGCATTAGCGATGCTTTCCGTGTTGATGCTTGTATTAGGACTTGGCGCAAATACAGTCATCCTATCACTCTTTCTGTATTCGCTTCTGCCGATCATCAGAAACACGTATACAGGCATTGTCAGCATTGAACATGCCTATTTAGAATCAGGTAAAGCGATGGGCATGACGAAATGGCAAGTGCTGAGAATGGTTGAACTACCGCTTGCTTTATCAGTCATTATGGCTGGTTTAAGAACCGCACTGGTCATTGCCATCGGAATTACAGCGATTGGAACATTTGTGGGCGCGGGAGGTCTTGGTGATATCATCATCAGAGGGTCAAACGCCACAAACGGAACAGCCATCATTTTAGCAGGTGCGATTCCAACTGCACTTATGGCTATTATCGCTGACCTTGTCATGGGCTGGCTCGAACGCTATTTAAGCCCGACAAACAAGAAAAAAGAAAGAAAAGCGTTAGCTGAAAAAAACATCACATCTGCTTAAGCTGTTGAAAAGACAAAACCTCCCTTACATCTGTAAGGGAGGTTGTTTTATGAAGATCAGGTGGTTCGAATGCTGGTTTATGATTCAAGCGTGATCCATTCAGAGGACCACTTCGCAATTTCCTCAAAAACGGGTGCAAGTGAACGCCCCATATCTGTTAAAGAATACTCAATGCGCACGGGTGTTTCAGCAAAAACCTCCCGTTTTACAATACCTGCTGCTTCCAGCTCTTTTAATCTCTCAGATAATACTCTTCCGCTTAAGTTTGTTAGAGCCGCCTCAATTTCACTAAAGCGCTGCTGACCTGAGAGAAGCTGAAAAACAATCAGTGCCACCCAGCGTTTACTCAATAACTCAACTGCTTTTTCAAACCGCGGGCACATGTCAGATTGATTCATCTTTCTTCACTCCAATCTGAACCCATTATACCGTAAATCTGTCATAAATCGGCGCAAAAAGCTTAAACATTTATGAGGACGAACGGCTGTTTAACATAAATAACAAATAGCGGTTGAGGTCCTCTATTTCTTTTTTCGAAAGGGTCGACCATATGTCACCATCAAATATTTCGAGATCACCAAGTTCATATTGCGCTGCGGCTTCCTTTATTTTGGATAAAGAAAGATCATTTTCCTCGAGCTGTTGGACAGAAGCGGCTTCCTCAATATAGCCCGCAGCCTGCATCATGTCTTCATAAGGTACCTTTAACGCACCAGCTAGCTTTTTAATCGTAGGAGGTTTCGGAATGCCGCGTTTCCCGTTTTCAATACGAGAAATACCGGCAGCGCTGACCTCAGAATACATCGCTAATTGGTTCACCGACAGCTTCTTTTCCTCACGTAATGCTCTTAAATATGCACCAAAGTTCATTAACGCAAAACCTCACATGGTTATAGATTAGATATGTCTATTTTACTTGATTTGTTGACTATTGGCAATAAGTACACCATGAAAATATTGACATTAGTTAATGGTGGATGTACATTAGGTTTATGCCCCGCTATTTGTTCACCTTTTTTGGTTGATGAGCGTGAGAAAGTATTCATTCAGCTGGCTGATGTCTTGTGCGGAGAGCCTTTCCCATTTGTCCCCGTCAAAAATGGGGAGATGTTCTACATCCTTTTGAAGCGCCGTTTGATAGATTTTTAACATGGACTCATATTTCGGTTTCATTTCATGAACTTGTTCCTGTTCAATATGACCGGCAAGCAGCATTAAATCCTCATAAGGCACCTTCAAGGCGTGTGCTAATTTTTTTATGGTTAAAGGCTTTGGCACACCGCGCTTTCCATTTTCAATACGAGAAATACCAGCAGCGCTTACACCTGAATACATGGCAAGCTGATTGACCGACATTTTTCTATTTTCTCTTAAAATGCGTAATTGTTCACCAAAGTGATTCATGACATCGAACCTCACATTTCAGTATATGACTTATTTTAGTATGATCATTGACCAAAGGAAATAGCAGAGGGGTAAAAGTGTTGACATAAGTTAATGAATCTGCTTGATGTGAGAGTCTTACATGTTGTACATAATGATTCCATAGGAGGTTGTAATGATGGTCGAAAAGATTCAGATCAGGCGGGCTTTTGTCATGCAGTATATGATCGAGAACGATATGTCGTTAAATCAGCTCGCTGATGAAATTGGCATCTCTCCTGCCACACTTAGCAGGGTATTAAATGGTCACCGAAAACCGGGACAGCTTGTCATTGGCAAAATGATTCATTACTTTGATAAAAAATTTGAAGATCTATTTTACTATGAAAATGTTGACAAAAGTCAATGAATGATATCATCATATCATCATTAAGGAGGAAATGTCATTGAAAAGGACTGGGATGGTCAGACACATTGATTCTCTCGGCAGAATTGTTCTGCCCTCAGAAATGCGCAAGGTACTCAATATTAAAGAAGAGCAGCTGTTAGAAATTTTCATTGAAGATCAAACCATTATGCTGAAAAAATATGATGCAGATAAGAGCTGCCTGCTGACGGGACAAGTGACGAAGTACAACAAAAGCTATGGAAATGGGAACGTGATGCTGAGTCCTGAAGGAGCTGAACGTTTGTTAGTAGAATTAAAACAGCTATTGAAGGAAGAAGCAACTCATTAAAAATGTGTTTTTAACCGAAAAATTGCATATAAAAATGCTGCAGCCAGCACTTTGGAACGAAATTGTATCAAAATAACGAATCAAGTCGACAATATATAGGAAATCTTTATTTTGATGTTTCGTGACATGCACCTTGTTTTCATGTAAAATAAAGTTATGTGTACCAGTTTGTCTGGAGGTGTTTTCATGCACGCATTTGTTATCACATTACTCGTAATTGTCAGTATCGCACTTATCATCGTTGTATTACTACAATCAAGTAAAAGTGCTGGACTGTCAGGCGCTATTTCAGGTGGAGCCGAGCAGCTTTTCGGTAAGCAAAAAGCGAGAGGCCTTGACTTGATTCTTCACCGTTTAACGGTTATTTTGTCAGTGCTTTTCTTCATCTTAACACTTGCATTGGCATATTTAGGCGTGTAAAGCGCGAGTAACAGAAGGTCTGATCTTTTTTCAGACCTTTTTTTATTATCAGCACTCTTTTGTGTTTGTTTCATACATACAAGTGGAAAATATAAACCATACCAGAAGGAAAGGAAGTCACATCATGAAAGTTGTTACACCAAAACCATTCACGTTTAAAGGTGGAGAAAAGGCGGTGCTTCTTCTTCACGGTTTTACTGGGAATACAGCCGATGTTCGAATGCTTGGCCGTTATTTGAACGATAGAGGATATACATGCCATGCACCTCAATATAAAGGACACGGTGTGCCGCCAGAAGAGCTTGTCCATACAGGCCCGGCTGACTGGTGGAAAGACGTTGAAGAAGGCTATCAATTCTTAAAAGATGAGGGTTATGAGGAGATTGCAGTTTGCGGACTATCCCTCGGAGGAGTTTTTTCATTGAAATTAGGTTACACTGTACCTGTAAAGGGAATTGTACCTATGTGTGCACCTATGTACATAAAAAGTGAAGAAGTCATGTACCAGGGTGTACTAGATTATGCCCGTAACTATAAGAAATTTGAGGGTAAGTCAGAGGACCAAATTGAACAAGAAATGGAATCGTTCAAGAAAACACCAATGGATACACTGAGGAGCCTGCAAGAACTGATTGCAGATGTTAGAAACAATGTCGACATGATCTATTCACCTACTTTTGTTGTGCAGGCACGTCACGATCATATGATTAATACAGACAGTGCGAATATCATTTATAACGAAGTAGAGACAGATGATAAGCATTTGAAATGGTATGAAGAATCAGGCCATGTTATCACGCTTGATAAAGAGCGGGAGAAGGTTCATCAGGATGTCTATGCATTCTTAGAATCACTTGATTGGTCAATTTAAATATATAGGGGGTTAGAGTGTGCAAAAAGAAGAATTTATGGATGAATTACTCGCTTTTATGAAAGAAGAAGCGTATAAACCGTTAACCGTTCAAGAGCTGGAAGTCATGATGGAGATTACCAATCCTGATGATTATAAAGAGCTCGTCAAAGCACTTGTGACGCTGGAGGATCAAGGACTCATCGTTCGCACGCGCAGCGACCGTTACGGTGTACCAGAAAAAATGAATTTGGTAAAAGGAAAGCTGTCTGCTCATGCAAAAGGATTTGCATTTGTGACGCCTGAAGAGTTTGGACAGGATGATATTTTCATCCCGCCAAATGAGTTAGGCACAGCGATGAATGGAGATACCGTCATGGTTCGTGTCAGCCACAAATCAAACGGCACGAAAAAAGAAGGAACTGTTATCCGTATTCTCGAGCGTAATACTCAGACGGTTGTCGGTACCTACACAGAAACGAAAAGCTTTGGCTTTGTCATTCCTGATGATAAAAAAATCACAAACGATATCTTCATTCCGAAATCCGCTAAAAACGGTGCGGTCGAAGGTCATAAAGTCGTTGTGACGCTGACAAGCTACCCTGAAGGAAGAATGAGTGCAGAAGGTGAAGTGACTGAAATCCTCGGTCATAAAAATGACCCTGGCATTGATATTTTGTCGATCATTCATAAACACGGTCTGCCAGGTGAGTTCCCAGAAGAAGCACTTCAGCAGGCAGCAGACACACCTGAAACGATTGATGAAAAAGACCTTGAAGGCAGACGCGACTTGCGCAATGAAACGATTGTGACGATTGACGGTGCAGATGCGAAGGACTTAGATGATGCTGTAACTGTGCAAAAGCTGGATGATGGCAAATATAAGCTTGGCGTGCACATTGCAGACGTTTCTCATTATGTCACAGAGAATTCGCCGATTGATCAGGAAGCTTATGAACGTGGAACGAGTGTGTATCTCGTCGACCGCGTCATCCCAATGATTCCGCATCGTTTGTCAAACGGTATTTGTTCATTAAATCCAAAGGTCGATCGTCTCACACTGTCTTGTGAAATGGTCATTGATCGAAACGGAAAAGTCGTCAAACACGAGATTTTCCAAAGTGTGATCAAAACGACGGAGAGAATGACCTATTCTGATGTGAATAAGATTTTAGTCGACCAAGACGAAGAGCTTTTAAACAAATATGAGCCGCTAGTGCCGATGTTTCAAGAGATGGAGAAGCTTGCAGAGATTCTTCGTGACAAACGAATGGAGCGCGGAGCTGTAGACTTTGATTTCAAGGAAGCAAAAGTACTTGTAGATGATGAAGGCGCAGCGAAAGACGTTGTCATTCGTGAGCGTTCCGTTGCAGAGAAATTAATTGAAGAATTCATGCTTGTTGCAAACGAAACGGTTGCAGAGCATTTCCACTGGATGAATGTTCCGTTCATTTACCGAATTCACGAAGAACCAAACCCTGAGAAGCTTCAGCGCTTTTTAGAGTTCGTAACGACGTTTGGTTACATTGTGAAAGGGACGTCAACGAACATTCACCCGCGTGCACTTCAAAGTGTCCTCGATGCTGTCAGGGATCAACCGGAAGAAGTCGTCATTCAAACTGTGATGCTTCGCTCTATGAAACAGGCGAAGTATGATCCAGAAAGCATTGGCCATTTTGGATTATCAACGGAATTCTATACACACTTCACATCACCGATCCGCCGTTACCCGGATTTAATCGTGCATAGACTGATTAGAACCTATTTGATTCAGAAAAAGACAGATGAAGCGACCTTAGAAAAGTGGGGCCAGCTGCTGCCTGAAATCGCAGATCATGCGTCCACGATGGAGCGCCGCTCAGTCGATGCAGAGCGTGAAACAGATGATCTGAAAAAGGCAGAGTTTATGCTAGATAAAATCGGTGAAGAGTTTGATGGCATGATTAGTTCTGTGACGAACTTCGGACTATTCGTTGAACTGCCTAATACGATAGAAGGTCTTGTCCATGTCAGCTACATGACAGACGACTATTATCGCTTTGATGAACAGCACTTTGCCATGATCGGTGAACGTACAGGGAATGTCTACCGTATCGGTGACGAAATCACTGTCAAAGTTGTTAATGTTAATAAAGATGAGCACTCAATTGATTTTGAAATCGTCGGGATGAAAGGCACTCGCCGTAAATCTCCAAAAGATTTCAAGTTCAAAAAACGGACAGATCCACCAGCGAAAAAAGGGCGTGGAGGTCAAAAAGCCTCTGGGGAAAAAGGCAAAGAGGATAAAAGCGGAAGTGACTGGTTCACAAACCGTAAAAAGAAGAAAAAGAAAAAACGCGTATTTGAAAACGCACCGAAACAAAAACGCAAAAAGAAAAAGTAACGTGCCAAAAAGCAAATAGGGCATCCCGCTCTATTTGCTTTTTGACCACATGGCGTCAGCATTGTCGAAAGCTGGATTGTTTGATAAAATAATCCGTACGATTTGGACCGTGTTTGTGTCAAAAGGAGGGTGTACGCCAATGCCAAAGGGAGAGGGAAAAGTTGTTTCCCAAAACAAAAAAGCAAATCATGATTACTTTATAGAAGAAACATACGAAGCCGGCCTAGTATTACAAGGAACTGAAATCAAATCGATTCGTGCTGGAAAAGTGAATTTAAAAGATTCCTTTGCCAAAATCGAGCGAGGAGAAGTGTTTCTTCATAATATGCACGTGAGCCCATACGAACAGGGGAACCGTTATAACCATGATCCGCTGAGAACGAGAAAGCTGCTGCTTCATCGCAAGCAAATCAGCAAATTGATTGGTGCGACAAAGGAAGAAGGCTACTCACTTGTGCCTCTGAAACTTTATTTGAAAAATGGCTTTGCCAAAGTGCTGATCGGAATCGGAAAAGGGAAGAAGAAATACGATAAACGTGAAGATCTGAAGAAAAAAGATGCAAAACGTGAAATCGAACGTGCCTTCCGCGATCGTCAAAAGCAATTCTAGCCTAATGCAGATGGCTTGCTGAGAGCGGAAGCATTATGCTACAATATGTTATGCAGTAAACAATCATCGCTGTTTTGACAGAAACCACCAGTTGTTTCGAGCGATGAGATTGTTATAATAGTTATATACGGAAGCAGTTAAGCTGAACGTTTCCATCCCGTATATCCCTTTTACAAGGGGACGTTACGGATTCGACAGGGATGGTTCGAGCTTAGGCTGCGAGCCGAGAGGCGATCTCGTTAACACGCACTTAAATGTAACTGGCAAAACTAAAAGTTTTAACCAAAACTTAGCACTAGCTGCCTAATAAGCGCAGCGAGCTCTTCCTGACATCGCCTATGTGTCTGTGAGGAGCCCAATGAAGTAGGCTACGCTTACGTTTCCGCCTGAGGACGTAAGAAGAGATTCATCAGACTAGCTCTCCAAGCGCCCGTCAGCAGGCATGAGGATGAGTGAACACGTAAATATGTTGACTACGCTCGTAGACGCTTAAGTAATCGATGTCTCTGGACGTGGGTTCGACTCCCACCGTCTCCATCAAAACTTTTAGAATGCAGCCGTATCAAGAGTTTGAAAGCCCTTGATGCGGGTCTGGAAACATGAATAATTAAAAATGACGCTTGTTATAGCGTCATTTTTTTATTTTTTATAAGATTATATTAGCAAAAGTAAGAATGCAAAATGTATTCTTGTTATTTTTATTTCAAGTCGGTAAGAAATGTGGTTTTTTTATGTTAAGTATGATAAATTGTTGTATCATAGAAGTGAAAAGGTAAGGCATTATTAAATCAACAAATTATTCTATTGAGTCGTCTTTATAGACGAATCTTTTTTTTGAATAAAAACATGTTTTTGTTATAATATTTATTGTTTTTGAATTTAACTTAAGTGATGGAGAAATTGAAACATCATTATATTTTTATACAAAATTCGGAAGAGGGATCTTATGTTATTTACTATTGTTATTCCTTATAAGGATACCAATAAAAAGTATACTGATAACTGCATCAAAAGTTTAGATGATCAAATTTTTAAAGATTTCGAAGTGCTTTTTATTCATCAAGATAGTCAACATTTAGAAGAAATATTAGAGTCTTATTCCTTTAACTATAGAACCATCAATATGGGACTTCATACTAATCCAGGCATTAGTAGAAATAAAGGCATATTAGAAGCCCAAGGAGAATACATCTTGTTTTTAGATGCAGATGATTTCTTACATCCTAATGCACTTATATATGCGAAGCAAATTATTGATCAAGAACAAGTGAATGTATTCAAACTAAAAGTTAAAAAGACAATCGTAGATAGAAAAACAACATTAAAAGAAAAGAAGCAGGCCTTGTATCAGCATGATACTTTAGATAATTTAAGCCATGTTTTGAAAAAATTAAATGTTAATGCGGATGAAAACAAAGTCATGCAAATGCTTTTTGAGGAGAATGTGGTTTCGGCACATTATCATGAAATTGCAAAAGAAAAATTCTTTAAAAAGATATCCTACCAATTTAAATCACACGGATTCGTTGTGCAAAAAAAATATTTGCTGAACAAACAAATACAGTTTGATGAAAGCGCACCATTGTATAGTGATATTCCTTTCTTAATGAAAATTTACCAAGATGCTTTCTCTATTTTGGAGACTTCAATTTGCTTATACTATAAGCTGATTCATAATGATCCTATCAATTATGCATCACTTTCTCAAGAAGATCATGATCATCGATTCGAAGAATTGTTTCGAACATTAAGTAAGTCAATTGAACAATGTGATGATTTGGCTTTGGTTAAGCAAGTAAAGGTTGAAGCAATTAGTCAATATTTGTATAAAGTTGTAAAAAGCCCAATATTTAAAGTAGGAACTGAACGATTAACGCCTATTTATCAGTACTTTCAAACCATTTTGAATGCAGAGTCAAATCCATTCAAATTGAAGAGAAGACATACAAAAGAGATTGATGCTATTAAGAATGGGAATTACAATAAGGCATATCGTCTAAGTAAAAAACGCGTTCTTTATTATACTCTATATCAGAGTATAAAACCGAAAAAGAAGAGAGCGAGACAAAGAACAGTTCAACAAATGTTTTTTTCTAGATTACCTATCAAACACCACACAATTGTTTATGAAAGCTTTTTAGGAAGAAACTACTCGGATAGTCCAAAAGCGATTTTTAAATATTTGCTGAAAAATGAACCAAACAAATGGAAGCATGTTTGGATTCTTAATGATAAAGAAATGGTATCAAATGAAGAAGAATTTCGGCATAAGAACGTCAAAGTGATTAAGCGATTTAGCTGGAAATATTTTTATTATGTCACCGTCGCCAAATACTTTGTTTTAAACATGAGACAGCCAAAGTGGCTTTATAAAAAAGATGAACAAATTATTTTATCCACTTGGCATGGAACACCACTGAAGAAATTAGTATTTGATATGGAAAATGTAGTATCTGCTAATCCCGATTATAAAAAAGAATTTTACTTGCAGTCACGTAAATGGGATTACTTAATTGCAGCAAACCGATATTCCGAAAAAATCTTTGAAAGTGCATTTATGTATCCGAAAGAAAAAATATTAACTTATGGATATCCAAGAAATGATATTTTGAAAAACTTTACTGATGAGGATAAAGTCAAAATTAAATCGAAACTTGGTATACCTGCTGATAAAAAAGTTATTTTATATGCACCAACATGGAGAGATGATGAATTTCATAAAGCAGGTCAGTATAAATTTAATCTTACCTTAGATTTAAATTTACTAAAAGAAAAGTTAGGCGAAGAATATGTCATTATATTACGGATGCACTATTTTATTTCAGATAATATTGATTTAACTGGATTTGAAGGATTTGCCTTTGATTATTCCAAATATAACGATATAAATGATTTATATATTTCAAGCGACATCCTAATCACTGATTACTCGTCTGTATTCTTTGATTTTGCAAACTTAAGGCAGCCAATTCTTTTCTTTACGTATGATATTGATAAATACAAAGATGTGCTGAGAGGTTTTTATATAGATGTTGAAAAAGATCTACCAGGTCCATTATTGTATACGTCTGAAGAAGTTCTAAATAGCATACAAAACATCGAAAGCGTAAAAGATGCTTACAAGGAAAAATATGATGTATTCCATGAAAGATTCTGTTCATTAGAAGATGGTAGGGCAAGTGAGCGGGTTGTGAAGAAAGTATTTACGAGTAAATAAATTTAAATCAGATGATTACCTCTACTTGGTATAGAAACAAGTAGAGGTTTTTTATGGAGTGAAGTTAAATACTCCTTTGAGAAGACTGCACCAACCGAACAAACAAAGGAAAAACGACAACCACCGCAATCATCAACAAAAATCCATCCGGCACAAGTTCTACAAACGTTGTCTGAATCACATAAACCGCAATCAGCAGTAAATAACTGATCAAAAATAACAATCCAGAACTTCTTTTTTCAAACGGTTTTTCTAAAAGAATCAACATATACAGCCCCGTCATAATCATCCAAAAAGTCATATTCCTTTCGAGTCTCCTCTCCATTGATCTCCACATTGTACAGATATTTCTCCAGACGCAACATACTTCTCCCTCAAATTAAGCAAAAAGTAGTGAAA
Organism: Bacillus sp. FSL R5-0512; assembly: GCF_038593295.1. Classification (NCBI taxonomy): domain Bacteria; kingdom Bacillati; phylum Bacillota; class Bacilli; order Caryophanales; family Bacillaceae; genus Bacillus; species Bacillus sp. FSL R5-0512. The sequence goes on along the minus strand of NZ_CP151982.1, from coordinate 2,997,635 downwards.
ATATAAGGGATCACAAACAGATAACGCCTGAAATTTTACAAAAAACCTCCAACCAATTCAAAATCACATCTTCCCATTTTTGACTTCCTCATATATAGTAAGATTAGACTAGTTCTAAATAACTGAAATTGGGGCGTTTACATGGATTCGATTGTTTTACATTTTATTGTGATCATGAGTGTTTCTGGCATTCTGTCCGTGATATTATCAATCATTGCTCATGCGAACCGCCACCGGTATATTGGCTGTCAATTGTTTATGTACATGTCTGGAGCAACTGCGATTTATATCTTTGGGCATACGTTTGAATTATTGGCTCGTACCCCTGAAGAAATCATGTTCTGGGTTTGTTTTCAATACATAGGTCTTCCGTTTATCGCACCGCTCAGTCTGCTGATTGTGCTGCAATTTACGGGGTTCCATCAATATTTCACAAAGCGCCGCGTGCTTCTCATCTTATTGATTCCAACTCTCACAACCATTATGGTGTTCACCAACTCTTTACATTCACTCTTTTATCGAAGCATCACGATGAATCCAGTAGATGGGTTTTTATTGGCTGATTTTACGATTGGCTATTGGTATATCATTCATGGCGTTTATACGTTTGGCTGTTCGATGCTTGCTATTTTTATGCTGCTTTGGTTTTTACGTGTCACAAAAAAAGAATATTTAAAGCAGATTCTGATACTGTTAGTGGGAATGTCCTTACCAATTTTGACTTCTTTTATTTATTTATTAGGCGTTACACCCCTACATATTGATCCGGTTCCTGTGGTGATGTTTATTACCAACGCACTCTATTTATGGGCAATTATGTCGTTCCAGCTGTTTAAGCTGTCTCCCATTGCAATGGAGCGTGTGTTTGAGCATATGTCTGAAGGGGTTTTGATTTTAGATCGATATCGGACACTCATTGATTACAATCCCGCTGCTGCATCGATCATTCCAGCACTTGCGAATAAAAAGGGAATTGGCTATAAGATCGACGATATTTTCTCAGCAATCATCAAAGATTCAGCGTTCATTCAATGGCTGCGCTCTCCGCAGGATCATTCGCAATATGATTTAATGTGGAAAAAAGAAAAAGACCAGTCCTATTATTATCATCTGACCGCTTCCTCTCTATTTAATAGAAGAGGAGAGATTGAGGGCAGGCAAATAGTGATCAGTGATGTTACAGAGCAGCGTTTGCTGCAGGAAGAGCTGGAGCGTCGTGCGTATATCGATGGTTTGACGAATATTTTCAATCGATCTTCTTTCATCGAACGAACGCAGTTGATCCTTGAAGAGGATGCGCAGGATACCGCTGTTATGCTGTTTGATATTGATTTCTTTAAACAAATCAATGACACACACGGACATCATATCGGGGATGAAGCGCTGCGTCATGTTGTCTCTATTTGTCAGGAGCATTTACAAATGGATGATTTATTTGGACGATATGGGGGAGAAGAGTTTGCCATTTGTCTGCCTCATCAGTCATTTAAAGAGGCATGTCATATCGCGGAACAAATAAGACATTCGTTTGAAGCAAGTTTCTTTACGAATGATAAGGAAAAAGTGCGAGTGACAGCGAGCTTTGGAATTGCTCACACAGCCAATGATCCTTGTGTATTAGAGACACTTCTATTTGAAGCGGATCAGGCCTTGTATATGTCAAAACGCCAAGGACGGAACCGGATTTATGCATCCACTGGTAAGGGCCATGTGCTGTATCAAGAGCAGGATCTTCCTCATTGACTGTTGTCCTGACATTCGATATGATAAACATAACATTTGAACGGTTTCCTAAAGGGGAGTAGCTTTTACGGTTTTGGTCGTCACTACAGAAACATTCGTTGTTTCTCGGCCATTCCGGCATGAACAATGTTAGCCAGACCTTTGCCTATCACACATGAGGCAAAGGTCTGGCTATTTTTAAGGTCTTTTTGCATCTGTGTGATAGGGAAGCGGAACAAATGATGCTTTTAATCCTACAGATGAAAGGATGATCGATCTTGAAAAAATACGTGATGGCTTGTCTATTTTCCGGAACGCTTGTATTAAGCGGTTGCTCCGGCTTGCTTGATCAGGTCAACGATACAACGACGTATGTCACTGAGGCAAATGACTATGTGACGGACATTCAGCAATTTACAGAGGAATTTCCAAAGCTCGCTGAAGAAGCTGTGCAAAACGCCGCCAAAAAGGCAGAATTAACGCAGCAGCTTGAATCGTTGAAGGCAGACATACAAGATTTTAATGAAGTCACAGCGCCAAAAATGGCAGAAGATCTTCATGCACAAATCATTGAAAAAAATAAAGTGCTGTCAGAGGAGATTCAAACATATATACAGCAATTGAAAGCAGGCGATATCGATGTTGCCGCCATACTGGAGGATCAGCAGGGATTGATGAAACAGCTTCAGCAATCCGTCAATCTTTTGCAGGATATCGAACAATTAACAAATTAGGACAAACAGCTTTATATGCGGTGCTCAGCATATCTTTGCCTTTTTCGGTGGAGATATGCTTTAATTTAGATAAAGACAAGTCATAATGAAAAAAAGGTGATCACATGACAGAACATGAAGAAAGACATATGGCTTCGCCTAGAGCCGAAAAGGAAAAGGACCAATTGATCAATCGCTTGAAACGAGTGGAAGGACAAGTTCGCGGGATCCAGCAAATGATTGAAAACGATCGTTACTGTATAGATGTTGTGAATCAAATCTCTGCAGTCAATGCGGCTTTGAAAAAAGTCAGTCTTCATTTGATGGAAAAGCATACACATCATTGTGTTGCAGATGCTATCAAGAGCGGCAATGGGGATGAAGCCATTGAAGAGTTAATGACGGTCTTTACGAAACTGACAAAATCGTAGCATTTATGTTTACATCAATACCCTACTAGGGTATAGTAAATTGTAGAAAATGATTGATGGAGGCGATGAGAAGTGGAACAAGCAACACTTCAAGTGCAGGGCATGTCTTGCGGACATTGCGTGAAAGCAGTCGAAGGAAATGTAGGAGAATTAGCAGGTGTGGAATCTGTGAAAGTCCATTTAGACAAAGGACAGGTGGAGGTTTCATTTCATCCGGATCAAGTCACGTTACACCGTATTTCTGATGTGATTGAAGAACAGGGATATGATGTCGTATAAATAAGTATACGTGCTGCAGTACAGCACGTATTTTTTTCAAAAAATAATACCCCCATGGAGTATGTGGAGAGGTGAGATCAATGAAAAAGGAAATTGACTTTCAAATTACGGGGATGACCTGTGCTGCTTGTGCAGGCCGTATCGAAAAGGGATTGAACAGGCTGGAAGGTGTGGAGGATGCCAGTGTGAATTTGGCGCTTGACACTTCCCATATCGTCTATGAAACAGAGAAGATAACACCAGATGATTTAAAGCGAAAAGTTCAATCGCTTGGCTATGATGTGGTGATGGAGCAAGCAGAATTTGATATAGAGGGAATGACGTGTGCTGCTTGTGCAAACCGAATCGAGAAAAAAATTAACCGAATGGACGGTGTCGATCACGGGTCTGTAAATTTTGCGCTTGAGACACTTCAGGTCACATATCATCCGGGCCAAACGTCTACAAATGACATAAAAGATGCGGTGCAGTCTATTGGGTATTCTTTAATTGAACCAGCCGCAGATCAAGCAGAGGAAGGAAAGAAAGATCACCGCCAAGCAGCAATAGAGAAGCAAACGGCACGCTTTTTATTCTCGATGATTTTGTCACTGCCGCTTCTTTGGGCAATGGTCAGCCATTTTTCTATTACGTCCTTTATTTGGCTGCCTGAAGCGTTTATGAATCCATGGGTACAGCTGGCGTTGGCAGCGCCTGTGCAGTTCATTGTCGGCTGGCCCTTTTATGTAGGGGCGTATAAGGCTTTAAGAAATAAAAGTGCCAATATGGATGTTCTTGTCGCTCTTGGGACATCTGCCGCGTTTTTCTATAGTTTATATGAAAGCATTCAGTCAGCGGTTCAAGGCACACATGAGGCAGCCCTCTATTATGAAACAAGTGCTGTCCTCATTACGTTAATCGTGCTCGGAAAATTAATGGAAGCTAGAGCTAAAGGAAGATCATCAGAAGCGATTCAAAAGCTCATGGGCTTACAAGCGAAAGAAGCGGTTATCGAGCGAGATGGCAAACAGATGACTGTGCCTATTTCAGACGTGAAAGTGAATGACCTTGTGTTTGTCAAACCCGGGGAAAAAGTGCCGGTAGATGGGGAGATCATAGAGGGGACAACCGCAATAGATGAGTCCATGATTACAGGAGAAAGTCTGCCTGTTGATAAAACAGCAGGAGATATGGTCATCGGGGCAACGATCAATAAAAATGGATTCATCAAAATAAAAGCGACTAAAGTCGGGAAAGAGACTGCTCTTTCACAGATTATCCGAGTCGTAGAACAAGCGCAGGGCTCAAAAGCACCAATTCAAAGAATGGCAGATCAAATATCAGGAATATTTGTTCCCATTGTTGTTGGAATTGCTGTGCTCACATTCCTCATATGGTTTTTCTTTGTTGACCCAGGAAATGTGACGTCTGCACTTGAAACCTTTATAGCCGTCATTGTCATTGCATGTCCGTGTGCGCTCGGCCTTGCGACACCAACCTCTATTATGGCTGGCAGCGGCCGTGCGGCTGAATCAGGCATTCTGTTTAAAGGCGGAGAGCATTTAGAAGTGACTCAATCACTCGACACGGTCGTGTTAGATAAAACAGGGACTGTAACAAAAGGAGAGCCTAGTCTGACAGATGTACTGGCATATGCCAACTGGACAGAAGATACGCTGCTTCAGCTAGCAGGATCGGCAGAACAGCAGTCGGAACACCCGCTTGCCCGGGCGATCACAGACGGTATGAAAGAACAAGGTCTTGAAGCAGTCGAAATTGAAGCCTTCCAAGCAGATCCAGGTAATGGAATTGAAGCAATAGCCGCTGGGCACAAGCTATTCATTGGTACACGGAAGCTATTACAGAAACATCATATCCAATATGAGCAAATAGAAGCATCTGTCACAAAGCTGGAGGAGCAAGGAAAAACGGCTATGCTTGTTGCGATTGACGGCGAAGTCGCCGGCATTGTAGCAGTGGCAGATACGATCAAATCATCCTCTCCTCAAGCCATCGCTCGTCTGAAAGAGCAGGGGATTCACGTTGTGATGATGACAGGTGATAATAAACTTACAGCAGAGGCGATTGCGAAACAGGCGGGCATTGATCATGTCATTGCTGAAGTGCTGCCTGAAGAAAAAGCGGCTCACATTGCAGTGCTTCAGGAACAGGGAAAGAAAGTCGCCATGGTCGGAGACGGTATCAATGATGCCCCAGCTCTTGCAACAGCGAATATTGGGATGGCTGTGGGGACAGGGACAGATGTTGCCATGGAAGCAGCAGATATTACGCTCATGACGGGAGATCTCCATGCCATTGCAGATGCGCTGGAATTTAGTAAAAAAACAATGAGAAACATTAAACAAAACCTATTTTGGGCGCTTGCCTATAACTGTATTGGGATACCGATCGCTGCATTTGGTTTCCTTGCACCATGGCTTGCAGGAGCAGCAATGGCCTTTAGCTCCGTGTCCGTTGTGCTGAATGCGCTCAGATTGCAGCGATTGAAGCCAGTCAGAGAGGGAGTGGCAGAATGAAGATGAATGTCAAATGGATTTGGACCGTTAGTGCATTGTTATACGTTGCTCTTGTGCTCATTGGATATACGATTTATGATGGATTTTTTCCAAATCAGCATACACCAAGTGAACAGATGCAAAATCATTAAGACTTCGCCAAAAGCAAAGTCTCAGCGTGTAGACAAACCCTCGCATTCGCCCGCAGTCCTGCGCGCTGGTGCTCACGAATGTCAAATTCGCTCCGCGCCAGTGCTCGTTCTTCCTAGACTTCAAAGGTTTTCTATCACGCTGAAAAGAAGACAAAGAGCTAAAATGAACATCATTTTAGCCCTTTGTCAACAATCTGAGACTTCGCCAAAAGCGAAGTCTTTTTTTTACAATATTGTGGAAAAACCCACCTTTTTAAAGATTTTTCATAAAAAATTCACTTCTTTTTGTTCTTTTTTGTCGTTTTTTGTAGGTTCGTCGTTAAGATGCGATTAAGCAACAAAGAAAGCGTTATCAATAAAAGGGGGTTCACGTATGAAAAAGTTAGGGTTAGCTTCTCAAATACTCATTGCACTTGTTCTGGGTGTTGTCGTGGGAGCGCTGTTTTATCAAAATGAAACCGTTATTAATGTGTTAACGCCGATTGGCGATATATTCATCCATTTAATTAAAATGATCGTTCTTCCAATTGTTATTGCTGCATTGATTGTAGCAGTTGCAGGTGTTGGAGATATGAAAACGATCGGAAGACTCGGCGGAAAAACCATTCTTTACTTCGAGATTGTGACAACGATTGCATTAGCAGTTGGACTGCTTGCAGCAAACTTGTTCCATCCTGGTACAGGAATTGATATGAGCAACATGGAGAAAGGCGATATCTCTAAATATGAAGAGACATCTAAGGCTTCTTCTGAAAAAGCGACTTTCTCAGAAACGTTGGTGCATCTTGTACCGACAAACGTTTTCCAATCCATTGCAGAAGGTGATCTATTACCAACCATCTTCTTTACAGTCTTATTCGGATTAGGAATTGCCGCAGTTGGAGACAAAGGAAAACCAGTGTTAGGATTCTTTGAGGGTATACTCGAAGCCATGTTCTGGGTAACCAATAAAGTGATGAAGTTTGCACCATTTGGTGTATTCGCGCTCATCAGTGTGACGGTGATCAAATTCGGGGTCGGAGCGCTTCTCCCGCTAGGCAAACTGGTACTTGTCGTTTACGGTACAATGGCATTCTTCGTCATTGTTGTACTTGGCATTATTGCGAAAATGGCTGGAACAAGCGTCTTTACACTATTTAAAGTATTAAAAGAAGAAATCATTCTTGCATTCTCAACAGCAAGTTCAGAAGCTGTACTGCCTAGATTAATGGACAAAATGGAGAAGTTCGGCTGCCCGAAAGCGATCACATCGTTCGTTATTCCAACAGGCTACACCTTTAACTTAGATGGAAGTGCCATCTATCAATCCATTGCTGCGATATTTGTTGCACAAATGTACGGCATGCCGCTTTCCATCTATGAGCAAATTACGTTACTATTAATCTTAATGCTGACATCTAAAGGAATGGCTGGTGTACCAGGTGCATCGATCGTTGTTGTCATCACAACTCTTGGTGCCATGGGACTGCCGCTTGAAGGACTTGCCTTCATCGTTGGGATCGACCGACTTCTTGACATGGTTCGTACAACAGTGAACGTATTTGGTAACTCACTTGCAGCCATTGTCATGTCTAAGTGGGAAAAAGTATTTGATCAAGAGAAATCGAAGAAGTATATTGAGGAATTAAAACAACAAACAAAAGCAGCGTAAAAAAGGAGATCTTTTCAAATGACGAAGCTACAGGACAAGCAAGTTCGAATCGAACGAGACTTTCTAGGTGAAAAGGAAGTAGACACTCAAGCATATTATGGAATTCAAACATTACGTGCAGTGGAGAACTTTCCAATTACAGGCTACCGTATTCATGAGGAACTCATCAAAGCATTAGGGATTGTCAAAAAGGCAGCCGCACTTGCAAATATGGATACACAGCGACTATATTCTGGTCTTGGAGAAAAAATTGTTCAAGCCGCAGATGAGGTCATCGAAGGAAAATGGAACAATCAATTTATTGTCGATCCAATTCAAGGCGGGGCTGGCACTTCAATGAATATGAATGCCAATGAAGTCATTGCAAACAGAGCGCTTGAACTACTAGGAAAGGAAAAAGGCGCTTATACTGAGCTAAGTCCAAACACGCATGTGAACATGTCGCAGTCAACAAACGACGTTTTCCCAACAGCGATTCATATTTCAACATTGAATATGATTGAAAAACTACTTTATACGATGGAAAACATGCATCAAGTCATGACCGAAAAAGCGCAGGAATTCGATCATGTCATCAAAATGGGACGCACGCATCTTCAGGACGCTGTTCCAATCAGACTTGGACAAGAGTTTAGTGCTTATGCAAAAGTTCTTGCTCGTGATATTAAACGTATCAAGCAGTCTAGACAGCATTTATATGAAGTCAATATGGGTGCAACAGCAGTCGGAACTGGATTGAATGCAGATCCTAAGTATATTCGCCAAGTGGTTGGCTACCTATCTGACATTAGCGGATTACCGTTAGTTGGTGCTGAAGACTTAGTCGATGCAACGCAAAATACGGATGCTTATACAGAAGTATCGGCTGCGCTTAAAGTATGTATGATGAACATGTCCAAAATGGCGAACGATATTCGTCTAATGGCTTCAGGTCCAAGAGCGGGCTTTGGTGAGCTGCACCTGCCGCCGAGACAGCCAGGTTCATCCATCATGCCAGGAAAAGTCAACCCAGTTATGCCTGAGGTCATGAACCAAGTGGCATTCCAAGTTATTGGGAACGATCACACAATCTGTCTTGCATCAGAGGCTGGCCAGCTTGAACTAAACGTTATGGAACCAGTGTTAGTGTTCAACCTGCTTCAATCTCTCAGCATGATGAAAAATGTATTCGAGTCCTTCGTGGACAACTGCTTGCGTGACCTAAAAGCAGATGAATCTAGATTAAAAGAATATGTAGAAAAGAGTGCCGGTGTCATGACGGCGGTGAACCCGCACATTGGTTATGAAGCGGCTGCACGAATTGCAAGAGAAGCCATCCTTACAGGTGCATCTGTACGTGAGCTTTGTCTGCAAAATGATGTGTTAACAGAGGAAGAGCTTGATGTCATCTTAAATCCTTTTGAAATGACAAAACCAGGTATTGCTGGTGCATCACTTTTAGAAAAGGATCGTTTAGAAGATTAAGCGGCATCATGAGAAGCGCACACCGGCAAAGTTCCGGTGTGCGCTTTTTCATGGAGGTTTGTTTTTCTTTAGCTCACATAGTATACTATCGTCAATTATTAGGGATGTGACTGCGTTTGAATCTACTGAAAAAATGGCTGAATACAGAGCCTTATTTAATTGTGCTGCTCATTGTACTGACGCCGATTGGCGGAGAGTTTAAATTTTATCCATTTGAGGACAGCTTTCGGGTCAGCTTTGGAACCGTTGTCTTTTTCTTTATCCTGCTTCAAATGAAAAGATTTCCGGCATGGGCAAGCGGCATCATCGCTGGGATATCTGTTTTTGCGTTTCGCGTGCTGCTTGATACAGCTGTGACAGGGCATCTTCCGCTTGAAGAGGCAGTTTCATTAAGATTTCCTTCCCTGCTTTATTATGTTGTCTATGGCACACTCTTTTATTTATTGAAGGTCAGACGTTTCCGCGATCAGCCATGGCTGATTGGCGCAACAGGCATCGTCATGGAGCTGTGCGCAAGCGTTGTTGAAATCATCGCACTTCGAGGCACGATGGATGAAATGTTAACGGTGAGGACGCTGTTCCAATTATTTGTTTTAGCGATTTTCAGAAGCTTTTTCGTGTTGGCTTGTTATACAATGATTCGCTTATATGAAGAGCAGGCGAGAGAGCGTCAGATGAAAAAGGAAAAGGAACATTTGCTGATGCTTCTGTCCAACCTTTACACAGAATCTACATATTTCCATAAAACACTCGCACATGCCGAGCACATTACGGCCACATCCTATCAATTGTATCAATCCCTTCACCACGCAAAGGATGCGGAATCATTGGATTTGAAAAAGCTCGGTAAAACCGCCTTGCAAATTGCAGGAGAGGTGCATGAAATCAAAAAGGATAACCAGCGGATTTTTTCTGCCTTATCAAAGCTGATTCATGAGGAAAACTTCCAGGCTTATGAGAGTCCTTCTCATATCGCTGGGCTTGTCATTCGCATTCATGAAAATTACGCAGAATCTCTTAAAAAAAACATCGTCTTTCATTATGATGAAGATGGGAAGCATCCCGCCTATCACGTGTATACCATTCTATCTTTGTTAAATAACATCGTATCCAACGCTGTTGAAGCCATTCCTGTAGATGGAGAGGTGTCACTTTCTATTTCACAGAAAGAAAACCACGTGATTTTTCAGATCAGCGACAACGGCCCTGGCATAAAAGAACGTAATCATCATGTGATTTTTAAACCGGGCTTCACTTTGAAATACGACCAGGCTGGGAATCCATCTAGCGGTATCGGGCTTGCCTATGTAAAGGATACAGCGGAGAAGCTTGGCGGAAGTGTTGAGATGAAGAGTATCCCAAATAAACAAACGATTTTCACATTAACGATACCAGTAGATCAAGTCAGTAGAAAAGAGGGGATTGGGAGATGAGATTTTTTATAGTTGATGATGATGAAGCCGTTCGTTCTTCACTGGCTCAGCTCATTGAAGATGAAGAGCTTGGCATTGTGGCCGGGGAAGCAGAGGATGGCGCAGAGTTAACAGCCAGCTACTTAAATGATTTGCACATTGATATCTTATGTATTGATCTATTGATGCCGGAAAGGGACGGGCTTGAAACGATTCGAGCGATCAAGGATGAGTTTCATGGGAAATACTTAATGCTGTCACAGGTTGAAACAAAGGAATTAATCGGACAGGCGTATACGCTTGGCGTCGAATATTATGTGACAAAGCCGATCAATCGTGTAGAGGTCTTAAGTGTCCTCCATCTGATGATTGAACGTCTTCATTTAGAGCATTCAATTGAAAATATTCAGCACTCACTCAAATCAGTCATGCAATTTCAGCAGCGCGGTCAGACGAAAACGAAGCAGCGGGGGAAAAGTCTTGCAGAGGCAGGTCAGTTTTTGCTGGCGGAGCTTGGTATTGTTGGGGAGAAGGGGTCTAAAGATTTATTAGATATGATTCTGTTTACAGACCAGTATTTAGCGCTGCATGCTGATCATCATGATTCCTTTCCTTCTTTAAAAATCATTTTCACTGGGATTACGGAGGATAAGTTAAGTGAGCCCTACACATCGGCAGACATCGCAAGAGAAGCAAAGGCAGCCGAACAGCGGGTAAGGCGTGCGATCAATCAATCATTGAAACACATCGCATCACTTGGGCTAACCGATTTTTCCCATCCAACGTTTGAAAATTACGCATCTAAATTTTTCGATTTCACCATCGTACGAAAGAAAATGAGTGAATTGACGAAAGAGATGAGCGGAAGAGAAGAACACACCCGTATCAATGTGAAGAAATTTGTGCAGGTGCTTTACTACGAAGCGAAACGTATTTTTATGGAAGATTAAAAAAAGACATGCTCTCCAATTAAGGAGACATGTCTTTTTTTGTGATGGATTGCAGGTGCATCTGCAGTACGGAGCGTATGAGCTGAGGCGGTATACGTTCGGGCTGCACGATTCCATTCAATGCAAGCCCATTGATGACCGCATAAAGCCGTTCGGTTTCTAATAAAAGATCGATATCATTTAGCAGCAGCTCATCCTCTTTCAATTTCATTAAACAATATTGGACCGTTTGGAAAAGCTCGTCATACATCTTTGCATTGAGCGGCTGTAAATCTGGTTCAGTCAGCGCCTTGACTGCAAAAGCCTGCCACACCTCCATTTCAAATTTTCTTTCTTCATCAAGTGGAAGAAGCTGCTCCAATAAAGTGAGGACATTTTCCTCCGTTGAACCGTTTAATGAAAGCCCTGTAATCCGCTCCTTGACTCTTTCTTGAATTAAATTCATAGAGAATAGAAATAACTCTTGCTGTGTGGAAAAATAATGACGCATAGAGCCGGCTGAAATTCCAGCTTCGACTGCTATTTTTCGTACAGAAGCGCTTTCCAATCCCTCTTGTTTAATCACTCTCATTGCAGCTTGAGCGACCTTTTGTTTTTGTTTATGGTGATCGACGATTTTTGGCATACATTGATTTTAGCATAGCTGTTGTTTTTTTAACACATCTGTGTTATTTTTTATTTAATACAATCGTATTAAAAAGGATGTGGAGAAATTGGTCGGTTTATTGATTGTGGCATGTGAAATTGGTTTTTGGCTGTTTATTCTAATGGGCTTAACGCTGCGTTATGTGTTTAAACAGAAAAAGTGGGGTGCTTTTTTTCTTGTCTGTACGCCGATTTTGGATTTAATCCTTCTTGCTGCAACTTATATAGATTTAAGGCAAGGGGCTGTGGCGAGTGTCATCCACGGGCTTGCGGCTGTTTATATTGGTGTGAGCCTTGCCTTCGGACATCAAATGGTGAAATGGGCAGATGCTAGGTTTGCCTATCGATTTGCAGGAGGCCCTAAGCCAAAGGGAAAACCAAAGTACGGGAAAGAGCGGTCTGTGTATGAAATGGTCGGCTGGGCGCGGCATTTCATTTCTTATGTTATTGGAGCGGGGCTGTTATATGGATTAACCTATCTCATCCAAGCACCAGAGCGGACGGAAGCGCTGATGCAGCTTGTCAATACATGGGGGATGATCTTAACTATTGATTTCATCATTAGCATCAGCTACGTCATTTGGCCGAAAAAACATCCAGAAAATATAACAGGCTGACAAAAAAGACAGGCGGATTCACTCCACCTGTCTTTTCTTATGATGACAGCCCTTTGTAAATGGTGTCGATATTCCATTTCATCATCTTATAGTAGCTGTCTCCATCTTCACCTTCTTTTCCAATGGAGTCAGTGAAGACTTTTCCTTTGATCGGAACCCCGGTTTCCTCAGAGAGGCTTTCAAGGCTGCGTTTATCAACACTTGTTTCAAGAAAGAGCGCAGGAACTTGATGATCTTTGACAAAATGAATAATGCGCTTCATTTGTCCTGGTGTTCCTTCACTTTCTGTGTTGATCTCCCAAATATAGCCGGCTTTCAATCCATACGCCTCTGCAAAATATTTGAATGCCCCTTCACTTGTGACAAGGAGCTTTTTATCTTTTGGCAGCTGATCAAACTTGTCTTTTGCTTCATCGTGAAGCGCTTGAAGCTTTTTGATATAGGCTTCTGCATTTTTTTCGTAATCCTCTTTATGTTCAGGGTCTGCTTGAATGAGCGCATCTCGGGCATTTTGGGCATAAATGATCCCGTTCTCGACATTCAGCCATGCGTGCGGATCCTGCTGGCTTTCAAGGCCTTTTGATGACAAATGCTTCACTTTGACGCCTTTACTCAGCTCGGCTACAGGTGCATCATCCCCGTCCTTGCTGCTCGATTCAAGCAGCTTTTGAAACCAGCCGTTTCCTGTTTCAAGGTTCAAGCCATTATATAGAACAAGGTCTGCATCCGTCGTATACTGAACATCCTTTGGCAGCGGGTCAAATTCGTGTGGATCTGTACCAATGGGAACAATGCTGTGAATAGAGACATGCTGCCCGCCTACTTCCTTCACAATGTCATAAAGAATGGAGTAGGTCGTGACAACTTTTAATGTGCCGTCATCTTTACCGGAATTACTTTGCTGGGTCGAACAGCCTGCGATGATCATAAGGGCAATGAATACTGCGGTCAAACGGATAGCAAATACCTTCTTCATATATGTCCTCCTTTTACATAGACGCTTCCTTTTTTAAGTGCGTTCGTTTTCGTTTAGATTTTAATGATCTCCATAGAATGCCTTGCTTTGGTGAAAAGATAAAGGCACTGCCGAATAAAATAGTCGCGACCAGCACGATGGAAGCGCCTGATGACAAGTTATACGTAAAACTAAGCCCTAGACCTACGACAGCAGAAACAGCACCGAAAAAAGCAGATAAATAAATCATGATCCATAGCCGGTCCGTTAAGAGATAAGCGGTGGCTGCCGGCGTAATCAACATGGCAACAACAAGAATAATCCCAACGGTTTGCAGTGATGCAACGGTCACAAGGGTCAATAAGGTCATGAGAAAATAATGAATCATACGATTCGGCAAACCGTAAACCGAAGAAATCACCGGATCAAATGAACTAATGAGCAGTTCCTTGTAGAAAACAATGACGGCTAGCAAAATAAAAATACCGATTCCCAGTGTAATCCACATATCAGATGATCGAACAGCTAGAACGTTTCCAAATAGAATATGATATAGATCACTTGAACTTTTCAAAAATGTGATCAAAATAATTCCGATTGAGAAAAAGGCTGTGAAGACAATGCCGATGGCAGAATCATTTTTTATGCGGCTGTTTTGACTCACATAACCGATCCCAATCGCTGTTAACACCCCAGTTAAAACGGCCCCGAAGAAAAAGTTAATTCCCAGCATATAAGAGATGGCGACACCTGGCAGTACGGCGTGTGAAATGGCGTCTCCCATCAGGGCCATGCCGCGTAAAATGATAAAGCAGCCGATAACGCCGCAAATGATGCCTACCATGACGGATGTAAATAGCGCTTTTTGTAAAAAAGCATATTCAAAGAGTCCGGTTAAAAATTCCATTACACGTCTCCTCCTGCTGATTTTAAGAATGGCAGCTGTGTTTCATATGCTTCCAGCATGATTTCTGGGCGAAGGATGTCGTGTACAGGCCCTGCTTTGATGAGTTTTTTATTTAACAGAACAAGATGGCTGAAATAATCATCTGCCTTACTCAAATCATGATGGACAACCAAAATGGTTTTCCCTTCATCTCGTAATTCCTTCAAAATGCGAACCATCGTTTCTTCACTTGCCATATCAATCCCGACAAATGGTTCATCCAAACAGAAAAGCTGTGCGTTTTGAGCAAGTGCCCTTGCAAGGAAGACACGCTGCTGCTGTCCGCCGGATAACTCACCGATTTGTCTTTTGGCAAAGACCTGCATCCCGACTTTTTCTAAACAGTGATACGCATATGCCCGGTCTTCTTTTTTTGGACGTTTGATTAGTCCGAGCTTCGGATATGTTCCAAGTAGTACGGTATCCAGTACATGAATCGGAAACGTCCAATCTAAATCATTTCTCTGCGGTACATAGGCGATTTGTTTTCTGACTTGTTTAAAGGGCTGCTCAAAAAAACGAATATCCCCTTGGTCTTTTTCAATGAGATCCAAACATGCCTTGAGTAACGTCGATTTACCAGCACCATTTGGACCGATGATTCCTGTCATTGTCCCTTCCTGTATGGAAAGAGAGACATTCTCTAATGCATCCTGTCCGTGATATGAGACATGAAGACGGTCGATTGTTAAAGCATTTGACATCTCTTGCGGCCCCTTTCAATCATCATTGCACTTCCTAAAGATATATGCATACATTAAATAATTTTGACTAAAGGATGAAATGATTCACTAACGCTAATTTGTTTCCTTAGGGAAACTTTTATTTTATTCTAAGCTTATGTCCTTCTTTTGTAAAGAGAAAAACTGCAAATGATCGTTTTTATGTTATGCGGGGAGCGGGGGACATGAGCTTGGTTTATTGAAAATCCGTGTGACAGAATTGGACACAAAAAACCAATGATTTCTTCAGAAATGATTGACAGAAGACAAGAACTCCTCATATAATAAAGGTAATCTAATATATGAATATATGCTCATATATAAAGTTTTTGATTTTTAATAGGTTTCATCGATCCAGGGAACGTTACTTATCATATAGAAAAAAGGTGAGAACATGAAAAAAATGAAGGATGAATACGTATTAAGCGGTCTTGATTGTGGAAACTGTGCACGTAAAATTGAAACAGGTGTCAGCAAAATGGATGGCGTTGAAGCCTGTTCCGTTAATTTTGCGACAGGGACATTGACTGTCACACATGCAGATAAGCAAGAAACGATGTCAAAGCGTATTGAAAAAACGGTTCAGTCCATCGAACCTCATGTGAGTGTATCACCAAAAGAAGAGGGACATCACCACGATCATGATCATGGGACAAAGAATTTAAAAGCGATTGTGCTGAAATTAATTGGCGGTGCAGTTATTGGAACAGCAGCTTATTTTATACCAGAAGATGGCTTACTGAAATTTATCATGTTTTTCGCAGCGTATTTACTAGTCGGCGGTGATGTGGTTTTTAAAGCGCTGAAAAATATCGTGCGCGGTCAATTATTTGATGAGAACTTCTTAATGACCACTGCAACAGCTGGCGCTTTTGTGATTCAGCAATATCCAGAGGCACTGGCAGTGATGCTGTTTTACCAAATTGGAGAGCTATTCCAAGGGGCAGCAGTGAATCGTTCAAGACGATCCATTAGTGAATTAATGAATATTCGCCCTGAATATGCAAATCTCAAAGTAGGAAATGAAACAAAAAAAGTGAAGCCGGAAGAAGTAAAAGTCGGTGACCGTATCGTCGTAAAACCGGGCGAAAAAGTTCCACTTGATGGTCTTGTCATTGAAGGATTTTCACTTGTGGATACCTCTGCATTAACAGGTGAGTCTGTGCCGCGGGATGTAGAAGCAGGGAAAGAAGTTCTTGCAGGATTTGTGAATCAAAACGGTATTCTTGAAATTGAAGTGCAAAAAGGGCTAAGTGAATCGGCCGTGACGAAAATTTTAGATTTGGTTGAAAATGCGAGCAGCCGAAAAGCACAGACAGAAAACTTTATCACAAAGTTTGCAAAATACTATACACCGGCTGTCGTTGTATTAGCATTGCTGCTTGCCTTTGTGCCGCCGCTTCTCATTCCATCAGCACAATTGTCTGACTGGGTTTACCGGGCACTCGTTTTCCTAGTGATTTCTTGTCCTTGTGCGCTTGTCGTGTCCATCCCATTAGGGTTCTTCGGGGGAATTGGGGCAGCTTCTAAACGAGGCATCTTAGTAAAGGGCAGTAACTATTTAGAAGCACTAAACTCTGTGAGTTATGCTGTATTTGATAAGACGGGCACACTCACAAAAGGGAACTTTACGGTGACCAATATCGTGACAACGAACGACAAGTGGTCAGAAGAGGAGCTGCTTTCTTTTGCAGCTTTAGCAGAAGCTCACTCATCACATCCGATTGCTGAATCGATTAAAGCGGCATATGGTTCGCCGCTTGATGAAAGCCAGATCGAAGCCTATGAGGATATTGCGGGACATGGAATTAAAGCGACCATCAGTGGTTCACAAGTGTTAGCGGGTAATCATCGCTTGATGGAACGAGAAGGCATTTCGTATGAAAAAGAAAAACGAAGCGGAACAGTTGTGTACATGGCCATTAACGGTGAGTTTGCCGGATCGATCTTGATTGCAGATGAATTAAAGGATGATGCAATTGAAGCGGTCTCAGCTCTAAAAGCATCTGGCATTCAAACAGTCATGCTGACTGGTGATGCCAAGCAAGTTGGAACAGCGGTCGCCCAGCAAATTGGCATTGATGAAGTACATGCCGAATTATTACCGCAGGATAAAGTAATGAAATTAGAAGAAATTGATCAGAAAAAAGCGCCTCAAGAAAAATTATTATTTGTTGGGGACGGCATTAATGATACACCGGTATTAGCAAGAGCAGACATAGGAATTGCGATGGGCGGACTTGGTTCAGATGCAGCGGTAGAAGCGGCTGATATCGTCATTATGACAGACCAGCCGTCAAAAGTAGCAGAAGCCATCGCTGTCGCTAAACGAACAAGAAGAATTGTATGGCAGAACATTGCATTTGCTCTTGGAGTTAAAGGGGTTTTCCTATTACTCGGAGCATTTGGTATTGCGACCATGTGGGAAGCCGTCTTCTCGGATGTCGGTGTGACTGTACTCGCTGTTTTAAATGCCATGAGGGTAATGAAATAAAATTGTTAGGAAAAATTCATGAATACCATCTTTCATAATGAATCCCCTCTTGTTAAAATAGAAGAAGTTGGATAATGGCATTATTCTAAGCTATTATCCTTTTTCTTTTGAAGGAATGAAAAAGATAAGGTAGGTGCTTATGTGAGTAAAAAAAATAATCAATCATCATCCATTAAATTTGCTGTCATTTTAACCATTATCGCAGCTCTTCTCATCGGATTATTCGTCGTCATTGGAAACAACAACAGCAAAGAAGCACAAACGGTTGACAGTAAGCCTTCTATTAAAGGACAGCCTGTCATGGGAGATAAAAACGCAGCCGTACAAATTGTCGAGTTTGGGGATTATAAATGTCCATCATGTAAATCATTTGAAACAGACATTTTCCCAAAGCTGAAAGCGGACTACATAGATAAAGGCGATGTATCATTTTCGTTTATTAACTTGCCACTTCCTGTTCATGGAGATGGCGCAGTGCTGGCAGCACTAGCTTCTGAAGAAGTGTGGAAAGAAGATCCGAAAAACTTTTGGGCATTTCATGAAGCTGTCTATCAAGCACAGCCAGATAGTGAAGCAGAATGGGTCACGCCTGCTAAGCTGACAGAGCTAGCGAAAAAGACAACAAAAATAGACACGGACAAGCTTAAAGATCATCTATCAAAGAAAACATATCAGCCGCAGCTGAACACAGACGATCAGCTTGTGAACCAATATAAAGTGAATGCAACACCAACTCTTTTCATTAACAATAAACAAGTCGAAAACTTTTATGACTATGATGAAATCAAAGAATTAATTGATCAAGAGCTCAAAGGGAAAAAATCATGAAGAATAAACTTGTTTACTTATACAGTGCTTGGATCGTTTCTATCGTTGCGACGATGAGCAGCCTGTATTTAAGTGAAGTAAAGAAGTTTATCCCATGTGATATGTGCTGGTTTCAGCGCATTTTCATGTACCCGCTCGTGCTTTTACTTGGAATTGCGACATTCAGAGGCGATGTGAAAGTGAAATATTACGTTCTGCCTCTGGCTGTGATTGGCGCTTGTTTTTCTATCTATCATTATATGGAACAAAAGATACCTGGCTTTGCATCGATCCGCCCTTGCCTGAGCGGTATTCCTTGTTCTGTTGATTATTTGAACTGGTTTGGTTTTATCACCATTCCACTGCTAGCCCTTATTGCATTTATTCTCATCATCATTAGTATGCTGCTGTTAAATGCAAAAGAAGATTGAAAGAGATAGCCTGCTTATAAGCGGGCTATTTTTTATTTTTGCAAAAAGATAAAATTTAAAGAAAATTTGTATTGCTTTTCACCTGTGTCAGATATACATTAAGGGAGTAGTGTTAGATGATCAGATAAAGGTAAGGAGATAAGCGGAAAATGGCATGGGAAGTCTTAAGTATCATTGGCATTGTCGCATTCGCTATTAGTGGTGCGATTGTGGCAATGGAGGAAGAGTACGATATTCTTGGTGTGTACATTTTAGGGATTGTGACAGCATTTGGCGGTGGAGCGATTCGGAATCTATTAATTGGTCTTCCGGTGTCTGCTTTATGGTCACAGGGCAAAATGTTTACGATTGCCCTTGTATCCATTACGATTGTGTTTCTTTTTCCAAAGCTTTTGCTCAAGCACTGGAGCACATGGGGAAATTTCTCGGATGCGATCGGTTTAGCAGCGTTTGCGATTCAAGGCGCATTATTTGCTGTGCAAAGAGAACTCCCGCTCAGTGCAGTCATTGTGGCAGCCATATTGACTGGAAGCGGCGGCGGAATTGTGCGTGATTTATTAGCAGGGCGAAAGCCGCTTGTGCTAAAAGCAGAGATTTACGCCGTATGGGCAGCCCTTGGCGGCTTATTCGTTGGACTCGGCTTAGCGCAAGGAGAGCTTGCTTTATATTTGCTGTTTGTCATCCTCGTCGTATGCAGGGTTTGTTCCTACTTATTCAAATGGCGCCTTCCCGCCAGGTCTTATTTTTTAAATAAAGGGTAAAACGAAAAAGGGCGATTCCGCTCTTTTTTTGTGTTTAATAAGAGCTGAATATCAGCAGATGATGGAGTTTTCGTGTAAAATAAAAGCAGGGTCTTTTGTTCATCATTTGAACAATACATATGATGAAAATTTTGTCAGCAGGCTGAATATCTGGATTCAGCCTTTTTTTGCCTAGATGGATTGTTATGTGTTGGTTTCACTTTTTGCGGAATACTAAAGAAGCACTTCTGAGCGGACGGATGTAATGAACACATCTTTGCATGTAAGCAAAACTTGACGAAAAATATACATAGGAGGGACATGTACTAGTGGAGATTTTTTTGGCAGTGCTCGTACTACTGGCACTCATTGCAGCATCTAATATTATCAATCGTTTTGTCCCCTTTATTCCCGTTCCGTTAATTCAAGTGGGCTTAGGAATATTGGTGGCAGCTTTTCCTTCAGGTTTACATATTTCTTTAAATCCTGAACTCTTCTTCGTTCTATTTATTGCGCCGCTGTTATTTAATGACGGGAAGCGTACCCCAAGGGACGAGCTATGGAAATTAAGAGCACCGATTCTTCTTTTAGCGCTTGGTTTAGTGTTTGCAACCGTCATTGTAGCGGGATATACCATTCATTGGATGATTCCAAGCATACCGCTTCCAGCCGCATTTGCGCTTGCAGCAATTTTATCACCGACAGATGTGGTGGCAGTAAGTGCTTTATCCAGCCGTGTGAATATGCCAAAGGGCATCATGAGACTGCTGGAAGGCGAAGGGCTGATGAACGATGCATCAGGACTTGTCGCCTTTAAATTTGCCATTGCTGCAACGGTGACGGGAGCTTTTTCAATTGCTCAGGCATCCTTTAGTTTTGTACTGATTGCAGCAGGCGGGTTATTGACTGGATTTATTCTATCCTTTTTTATCATTCGTTTTCGCTATTTCCTCCGCCGTTTAGGAATGGACGATGTCACAATGCATATCATCCTGCAAATCCTTACACCATTTGTGATTTATTTAGCAGCGGAAGAAATCGGTGTATCCGGCATTTTAGCTGTTGTGGCTGGCGGTGTGACACATGCCATTGAGCAGGACCGAATGGAAGCGAATTTAGCCAAGCTGCAAATTGCTTCTTCAAACACCTGGAATATTATTTTATTTATTTTAAACGGCCTTGTTTTCGTCATACTTGGACTGCAGATTCCGGATGTTTCCACAGTTATTTTCCAGGATGAAGCCTTTAACAACATGCAGGTGATTGGCTACATCTTAATTATTACACTATGTCTCATGGTGCTGCGGTTCTTATGGGTATGGCTGTTCTGGGCAGGAAAATGGAGTGCAACGAAAAAGCAAAATGTGAAAAAGCCGAAGCTTCGCGCCTCGATGCTCATGACATTCTCTGGTGTCCGCGGGGCTGTGACATTGGCCGGTGCCTTCTCTATTCCATTTACGCTTGCGGACGGATCACCATTTCCAGAGCGGCACTTGATTATTTTCCTCGCAGCTGGTGTGATTTTATGTACGCTCATTTTAGCCAGTGTGTTACTGCCTCTTTTATCAGAGAAAAAAGACAAGCAAGTCGACGTGGACTTGGATACAAAGATTCAGCATGCAAAACGAAAGCTGCTGAGAAGTGCCATTAAAACCTTAAAAGAAGGAATGAATGAGGACAACAGGGAAGTATCCCTTGCACTCATCAATGATTACCGAATGAAGCTGAGAAATATCCAGCGTGAACCATACCAATTTGGGATGAGAAGACAAGAGCGGAAAATCAGACTGCACGGTATCAAAGCAGAACAGATGAAACTTCAACAATTAATTGAGGAAGAGAAAATTGACAAGGAAGAAGCCTATGAGCTGCAAGAAAGATTTCATGAGCTGGAAATGCTGTATTCAAACTCCTTCAAAATTCGCTTTTCAAAGGTGAAGTTTCTGCGCTTGCTTCAATGGCTGCAATTATGGCGGCCGAATCAGCACATTTCAAGCGGCATTTTAGAAAACGAGGAATCGTACAAACAAATCCGTAAGAAAACCGCTGAAGCTGCAGTAGATTCGATCAAACATCATATGACAGATGAAAACCAACAAACGTGCCACCAAGTCATTGGTTTTTACAATCAAGTGATTTTCCGCTGTGAACACGGTCCAAGCTTCTTCCAGCAAAAAGACCGTTCATTTGACCGGAAGAAAAAAGAGCTGAACTTCCAAGCTGTACAGACGATTCGAAATGAAATTCAAACCTTATATGAAGACGGTGAGATCAATCGTGATATTGCCCATCATTTAAGGGAGTATATCAATGACATGGAAGCTGTTCTGCTCACCAATACGTGATGTTGTCATCTTCTCCCCCATGTTTTATGATGAAGAAAGAGAACAAGCAGGGGGGATCAATGATGGCGTATTATGGAGCAATTGAAGCTGGGGGTACAAAATTTTGTTGTGCAATCGGCAATGAGCATGGAGACATCTTAGAGGAAATGACGATTCCGACAGAGCACCCGGAGAAAACAATACAAAAGCTCATTCCATTTTTTGAGCAGCATGACATTGCAGCATTAGGGGTTGGCTCCTTTGGACCCATTTGTGTTCAAAAGGATGATCCTTTATACGGTTATATCATGAACACGCCAAAAGTGGAGTGGAAGCATTATCCGTTCATTCCTGAGCTTGAGAAGCAATTAGGTGTCCCAGTATCTTTTACAACCGATGTCAATGCTGCAGCACTAGGTGAATTAACAAAAGGGGCAGCCAAAGGGCTAAGCAGCTGTTTGTATATCACGGTCGGTACAGGCATTGGTGCGGGAGCCGTTGTGAAAAATGAGCTTCTACACGGCCATTCACATCCTGAGATGGGACATATCCTAATCAGACCGGATGAATCGGATTCGTTTGCAGGTATCTGTCCGGCACATGGAAATTGTTTAGAAGGACTGGCAGCTGGACCAGCGATTGAGAAAAGGTGGGGGAAACCTGCCAAAGAGCTTACGAAGGAAGAAGCGGTTTGGTCACTTGAGGCGGATTATTTAGCGCAGGCGCTTATGCAGTACTCGCTCATTTTAAGCCCAGAGCGCATCATCATGGGCGGAGGCGTCATGAAGCAAAAGCAGCTATTCCCACTAATTCGTGAGAAGCTGGCTGCTTATGTCAATGATTATGTGGACCTGCCGCCGCTTGATACATACATTGTCTCCCCTGGACTTGAGGACAAGGCTGGCATGACAGGTGCGCTGCTCTTAGCCATCGAAGCGAAGAGAAACGCCTGATAATAGAGTTTTGAAGTACAACATGAGATAATGAAAGAGATGGAATCTATAAAAAAGGTGGTTGTTAAAATGGTCAAAAGCTTGAATGATACCGTAACATTGAATAACGGAGTCGAAATGCCTTGGTTTGGTTTAGGTGTATTCAAAGTGGAGGACGGCAATCAAGTGGTAGATGCCGTAAAAGCAGCCATACGAAACGGATATCGCAGCATTGATACGGCAGCTGTTTATAAAAATGAGACAGGCGTAGGAAAAGCGATTAAAGAGTCTGGCGTGAAACGAGAAGACTTATTTATCACATCTAAAGTATGGAACACAGATCAAGGCTATGACAAAGCGCTTGAAGCGTTTGACGCAAGCTTAAACCGATTAGGTCTTGATTACTTAGACCTCTATTTGATTCATTGGCCTGGACCAAATGCAGATACATTTAAAGACACATGGCGCGCACTTGAGAAGCTTTATAAAGACGGGAAAGTCAGAGCCATTGGAGTCAGCAATTTCTACATTCAGCATTTAGAAGAGCTGTTAAAAGATGCTGAGGTTGTTCCAGCTGTGAACCAAGTTGAATTTCATCCGAAACTGACACTTGTTGAACTGCGTCAATATGCAAAGGAAAAAGGCATTCAAATTGAGGCATGGTCTCCGCTGATGCAAGGGAAGCTATTAGATCATGACGTATTGAAAGACATTGCTGCACGCTACAACAAGTCTGTTGCTCAAGTCATCTTGCGCTGGGATCTGCAAAGCGGTGTTGTGACAATTCCTAAATCAATCAATGAAGAACGCATTAAACAAAATGCAGACATCTTTGACTTCGAGCTTTCCAAAGAAGACATGGAAAAAATCGATGCATTAAACAATAACGAACGCGTCGGCTCAAATCCAGAGACAATGACGGTTGGGTTTGAATAAATAATAAAATCCTCTTTCTTATATGAGAAAGAGGATTTTTTACGTACTGCTTCGGCGCACAGCCAAGAGCATGATAAAAGATAAGATCACAATACAAATCGTCCAGGCCCAAGCGAGCTCCATTCGTCCAGAATCAATCGCCACATAGATAGCGGTTGGGAGAGTTTGCGTTTTTCCTGGGATGTTGCCGGCAAACATTAAGGTCGCCCCAAATTCTCCAAGGGCTCTGGCAAAGCTGAGGACGCTGCCTGACAAGAGGGAAGGCAGGGCAAGTGGTACTGTAATATAGGCAAAGACTTGGAATGAATGAGCACCATCTACTTTTGCAGCCCCTTCAATATCTGACTCAATCGTAGAAAATCCAGCTTTTGCTGATTGATACATAAGCGGGAATGCCACAACCGTTGATGCAATTACCGCCGCCCACCATGTGAAAATGACCGGCTGGTGAAAGATCCATTCAATCGCGTCCCCGATCATGCTATGCCTTCCGAATATGACGAGCAATAAGAACCCTACAACCGTTGGCGGGAGGACAAGCGGCATCATCAAGAGTGTTTCTACGATCATTTTCCCTTTAAATGATGTTCGCGCCATCCAATAGCCAATCATTGTACCAAAAACAGTTGCCAGCAGCCCGCTCACAACGGCAACTTGCACGGACAGCCAGATGGGAGATAGAAATTCTTCAGTCAGCATGGGCATTATGTCACTTGAAAACCGTACTTTTTAAAAATGGATTTGGCTGCTTTTGATTGTAGAAATTGAAAAAAGGACTTGGTTTCCTCTAAATGTTCTGTCCCTTTTACGATCCCTACTGGGTAAATGATCGGGGAATGCATGTCCTGATTGGCTTCAGCCGCAATCTTTACTTTTTTGGAAACGAGGGCATCTGTCTTATACACAACACCTGCTTCCACATTTCCTGTTTCTACGTAGCTTAAAACCTGCCGTACATCCTTGCCGTACACAGTATTCTTTTTCACTTGATCCCAGATGTTCAGTTTTGTAAAAATCTCTTTGCCGTATGTACCAGCAGGAACGGATTCAGGGGTGCCAAGAGCAACCTTTCCTTTTATGTGCTCGACATCTTGAAAGCTTTTAATAGAGGAAGAGTGATCTTTTGGCACAATGAGTACAAGCTCATTTTGGATGGCATCCTTAATAAAATGTTGATCGATGTCTCCAGATTTCACAAGCTCATCAAAGGGCGCTTCAGCTGCTGAGAAAAAGAGATCCGCCTTTGCCCCTTGTGCAATTTGCTGCTTCAATGCGCCGGATGACCCGAAATTATTTGTTAATGTCACATTCGGATGCTCATCGTTAAAGGCAGATTCAATTTCTTTAAGTGCATCCTGAAGACTTGCCGCAGCTGAAATGACAAGCTCTGTTTTTTTGGTTGTTGTATCCGATGACTTCATCTCTGTTTGACACCCGCTCAGGAGCAAACAGATGGCGATGAAGGCGAAGAACGTATACTTCATGTTCACACCTCTTATTATTCAATATCATCTGTATCCTTTATTATAAGCAAACTTATTTGACCATTCATAGGCTTTCAGTAAAAAGAGAAAAGAAAAAGCCGCCAGAAGGCGGCTTTTATTGCTGATAAAAACGGAGCAAATTCCCATTGATCACTTTGTCTGATAAGGAAAGCTCTTTATTGGCTTTTTCGATATAAGGCTGACACACCTCATCCTGTTCAACAGGTTCTTTTGTTTTTTGATCATAGCAGGTGTTCTTTGTATAGAGATAATCATCTGTAATAAAGTTCCCGTTTCTCAAAACAGCAAAAGGCGTCCGTTCGTTTGAAAATAAATCATTGCCAAATTGAATGGCATCCTTCGTTTCAATACCGAGTAAGTGCAGGAGTGTCGGCTTCACGTCGATTTGCCCAGCTGTTTCAGAGATTGTCTGCGGTGCTTGATCTGTGACTCCCGGAATGTAAATCAAAAAGGGAACCCGCTGCAATTTCACAGCATCATACGGTGTAATCTCATCTTTTTTGAGCAGCTCTGCCATTGCCTGATGATGTGCCTCGGAGATGCCATAGTGATCTCCCATGAGAACAAACATTGTATTGTCATACAGTCCTTCTTCTTTCATACGGTCAAAAAAGTTCTTAATGGCTTCATCCTGATAGCGGACGGTCGTCACATAGCGGTTTAAAATGGCGCTGGACGAATCATATTCATCGATCAATTGATCCTTTGGATCAATTTCAAATGGAAAGTGATTGGTCAAGGTAATGAACGTGCTGTAATAAGGCGCCTTCAACTTTTTTAAATAATCAATGGATTGGTCAAAGAAGTCGATATCCTTTAAGCCCCAGCCAGTTGAATTCTGTTCATTGACCTGATACGAATCGACATCATAAAAGCGGTCAATCCCAAACGCTTCATACATCACATCACGATTCCAAAACGTTTTATTATTCGCATGAAATTGGACGGATTGATAGTTCTCTTTTTTCAACTGCTTGTATAACGTGTCGTATTCGTTGTCACTAGCTGTGAAAAAGACAGCGCCGCTGCTAGATGGATAGAGGGAATTTGCGACAATAAACTCTGAATCCGACGTCTTCCCTTGCTCAGTCTGCTGATAAAATTCATCAAAATAAAAACTCTTTTTAGCGAGTTGATTTAAAAAGGGGGTGATGTATTGTCCATTCACCTTTTGATCAACGACAAATTGCTGGGTTGATTCGAGTGAAATGAACACAACGTTCTTGCCTTTAGCAAGTCCAAAATACTCTTCGTTTGGTGCACTGTAATCAGCTTTTGTGTAGTTTGCTACGGTTGAAAGTGTATCTTCATCTGCAAAGGCTTTTTGTCCAATACGCGCTGTTTGGGCAGCGCCGTCATACAGGTGGAACTGGAACAGCCCAAGGTTTCGAACAATCACTTCTCGATCATAAGAGCTTGTCAGAAAGCGAGGGTGATCCAGCATGGCTGAACTGACATGAAACAATAGAAAGCTGCAGCACACGGCATAATATGTTTTGATCGTCTTGAAGGAGGCTTTTGGCGCTAAAGGTTTGCGCTTTAACAGCCAAGCCAGCACCACGAAATCAATGAGCATCAGCAAGAACAGCGGGTGGAATAATTCTGTCATACTGCTGCCCATATCTCCCATGTTTTTCGCTTGGAATAATACAGGGATCGTAATGAAATCAATATAAAATCCATAAAAAATCGTATTCGATATGAGAATCGCCGTCAAAATCAAATTTGCGGTCAATAAAAAAAACTTTTGCTTCGTTTCATTTAAAAAAAGAGCAATCCCAAACAAAGGGAGCAAAAAGCTAAGTGGATTGATCAAAAGCAGCCATTCATGAAACAGATTGGCTGTTCGTATGTGAAATCCGAATTGATAAATGATGTATGTTTTCATCCACATGAAGAGGATGGAGTACACTAAAAACCAGTGATCTTTGAAAAACGCTTTCATTTATGTAGCTCCTCACCATTCTGTATTCAGCTGCAAGGCAAAAACACTTATCTTAAACCTACTAAAAAAATGAGGAATGATCAATTCATATCCTGTGTTTTTTGGAAATCTCTTTTTGATTCATTAGAATGGGATGGATATGCCGCAGATGACAGCGATGTAATAGCAGGTAACGACGGTAAGAGCAGCCAGTACGACTTGTTCTCCTGCGCTGCCTGTTTTGACATAGAAGGGAAGACGCACTTTAATAGAAGCTGGAAATAAAAATTTAATCCCGTTCACTGTTCCTGCATCCAGGATGAGATGGCTTGCCATCCCGACTAGTAAACCGATACTTAGGCTGTCATTTGGAATGTATGTTGTCGCTAGAAAATAAATGATCAGCAAAAATAATAAACTGTGTGTAAACGTGCGATGACCGAACACACTGCTGATCAGTGCCGAGAGCAGCGGGAATTTTCTGCCGATCTTACTTTTTGTATGGCAAAGGTCAGGGATCAGGGCACCTGCTGATCCAGCGGCAGCCATTATCACTGGGTCGAATCCATAATAGTAGGCAACGGCAGTGGAGGCGGCAATTCCGCCCATGATGTGTGTTTTTCCTGTCATGATGCGTACTCCTGTTCTATCTTAGTTCAAGTACTCACTATATCAAGGGTGGATTCATTCAGCAAGGCTTATTTTCTAAAGAAAAAGAGGCCAAAAGGGTTGGCTGAATGGAAAAACATTCTATAATAAGGGGGAAGTCATGTTGATACTAACGATAAGGATGCGATTCGGATGGGTAATGCAGACATTTTAAAAGAAATTGTTCTTGTACATTATGAAGTCAGCCGTAAATTAAACCGCAAGTTACTTGAGTTAGAGAAAGACATCACGCCTCCGCAGATATATGCTCTTTCTATTTTGATACAAGGAAAAGTATCACATGCTGAAGAGCTGAAGCAAAGACTCTCCTTAAACCCTGGTGCAGCCTCTATTGCGCTCAATAAATTATGTGAGCAGGGTTATATTCAGAGAGAACGGGACAAGGACGATTCATCACTTGTTCGTTTAGAAGTCACGGAAAAAGGGATGGCGATTTATGAAAAGCATACACGTCTTTTCGGAAAAGTGATTCAGCATATGATGTCAGACTTCACAAAGGAAGATTTAAAAACCTTTCTGTCGTACTTGCAAAAAATGAGACAGACCTTTCATGATGATTGAGCCTCTTCCCTTGAATAAGTCTGAGCGCTGTAGCACAAATTAAACAGGCAATCGCATTTTATGAAAAGGGAGGAAACAGCGATGTCATTTTTCCAAAAGGATAAAAAGGCGAAAAGTGAGAAAGACCATCAGCAGGTAGATCAGCTGTTAGAGGAAGCAAGTAAAGAGCTAGCAGGCGACCCGCTTCAGGAAGCTGTACAAAAGAAGAAAAACAACCAACAATAAGCAGGTAAAGGGCAGAGAAACACTTCTCTGCCTTTTTTCTATGTTTTTCCCTTTGACAGATGTGAGAATGTTTGATAACCTTCGTGTAGTAAAAATGAATAGAAATCCTCACGCTATGTCTCAGTGAGGTAGAGGTTGCGCGGATGATGAGTCACTCATAGGAGAGATGGAATCGTAGATCATGAGAAAAAAGGCATCAGCGCCGAAGTGTAAAGAGAGCTCCAACTTTCTTTATGCTGGGTCTGCATTGAATAAATGCAGGACTGCCACGTCTTTAAAGCGTGGAGGGCTATCCGGAGATCAAGGTGTATGTTTTGAAAAGCATGGACTTTTGTTCAGGCTTTTTTTTATGTTCTGAGTAACAAAAATAAGGGTATGCTGTTAAAAAGGTAATCCATGATGAACATAAAGAATGCAAGTCATTGCTTCACAAATATATCAATGAAGATACTGCCGGGTCTGGTCCAAAGTGAATAAAACGGAGGTACGGAAATGGAACAGACAAAAAAATGGGGTTTTTGGTTATTGACGGCCTTTGTCGTCGGAAATATGGTAGGTTCAGGCATCTTTATGCTGCCAAGTACGCTTGCCCAGCACGCCAGTCCTTTAGGTGTGACGATGGCATGGCTTGTCACAGGCGGCGGTGTGCTGATGATTGCGCTTGTATTAGGGCATTTGTCCATTCATAAGCCGCAGCTGACGGCTGGACCACAAAGTTATGCAAGGGCGCTTTTTAAAGATCCGAAAAAAGGGAAAGCGGCCGGTTTTACAATGGTTTGGGGATATTGGGTGGCAAGCTGGATTAGTAATGTCGCGATTATTACGAGCCTTGCTGGTTATTTAACGACTTTTTTCCCTATTCTCACCGTGAAGACTGAGGTTTTTACCTTTGGAAAAGAAGCGGTCACACTTGGCCAGCTCATGACGTTTATCGTATGTACTCTTCTTCTATGGGGAACACATACCATTTTAATCACAAGCTTAAGTGCTGCGAGTAAATTGAATTTTATTACGACCTTTTCGAAGGTGCTTGGATTTGTCCTTTTTATTGTTGCGGGATTATTTGCTTTTCAAACGGCATTATTTGAACATTATTACTTCCCGGTTGAAACAGGCGGGGAAGGAGTGCTCGGACTTGGAGGCCAAATTCATCATGCGGCTATTTCCACACTTTGGGCATTTATTGGGATTGAATCAGCTGTCATTTTATCAGGAAGAGCATCCTCACAGCGTGATGTGAAACGTGCGACGATTACAGGTCTTTTAATCGCACTTTCGATCTACATGATTATCACATTGATTACAATGGGCGTTCTGCCGCATGATCAACTGCAAGGCTCTGACAAACCATTCGTGGATGTGCTTCAGCTTATTATTGGGCCGGCTGGCGGAATTGTCATGGCACTGTTGGCGATTATTTGTTTGTTTGGTTCGATGCTTGGCTGGATTTTACTTGGTTCAGAAGTACCGTATCAAGCAGCAAAGGCTGGTGATTTTCCAGCAGTATTTGCAAAAACAAACAAAAAAGGAAGCCCTGCTTTCGCTTTGACTGTTACAAATATTATGTCACAGCTGTTTATCTTCTCTGTGATGTCACGTACGATTAATGAAGCTTTTACCTTTTTAACCACATCAGCGACACTTGCGTATCTTATTCCGTATATTGTGTCTTCCATCTACAGCTTTAAGGTCATCATGCAAGGTGACACATATGAGCTTCAAAAAGGAAATCGAACAAGAGACGGCATCATTGCACTTGTTGCGATGGGGTATTCGGCTTGGGTCATTATTTCAGGAACAGCCGACTTGAAAACTTTTGGTCTTGGAATCGGTCTATTCTTAGTGGGTATTTTGCTTTATCCATTCATGTCAAAAGGATTTGCCAAAGAAACGGTATAAGATAAGGAAGACGTTTCTCCAGAGATGGAGAAACGTTTTTTTATGATGCAGATGTCAATCGGTCCACAATGAACTCTAGCTGACCTTCTAGTGACACTGGGTCATTAAAGAAGTAACCGACGGGATCTATTTCAAATACACGTTTATTTTTGACGGCAGGAAGTGATGTCCAAATGCTGCTTTGATAGACTTGGTCACCATTACTTTTTGAGCCGCTCCATGGACCTGTGAAAATATAGTCGCCTGCGAATTCTGGCAGCTTCTCAAGAGAAATGTTTGCATAGCCGACACCGCTGTCGATCGCTTCTTTTTTGACGACTTTCGGTGCTTTTAATTTCAGCTCGTCATAAATGATTTCTCCCCCGCGGCCAAAGGTGTTTCCAAAGATATAAATACCTTTATCAAATGGCGATACGATCGAAACCGTTTTGCTGCCGACAGCTTTTGTTACCTTTGGTTTCACCTCAGCAATTTTAGTATCCCATTTCGTGATCCATTCTGTTGCTTTTTTTGGTGTACCTGTCATTTTACCGAATTCTTTTAGCTGGTCTTTGAAGGAATATTGGTTGTATTTAACCGCTACAGTTGGGGCGATTTTTTTGTATTGATCAAACTTCTCGTCTTCTCCCCATGCAATAATCATATCTGGCTTCAAAGCGGCTACCTTTTCGACTGATGGGGTCCTTCCGAGATTCTTCACTCCATCTGTTTTCCCTTTATAAAAAGGGTTTTTAAAGATGGGTGATGTCGTAGCAACCGGCGTCTTGCCGAGTGTGACGAGGTCCCCGTAATAGCTTTCTGCAAGAAGCACTATTCGCTTCGGATTTTTCGGAAGCTTCACTTCTCCTTTGGCATCCTGATATGTGATCATGTCTTTCTTTTTCGTTGCAGATTGTTTATTTGAAGTGCTGCCGCAAGCGGCTGTAAAGATCATAAGGATGGATAAAGAAATCAAAAGAAATCCAGTTCGTTTTTTCACAAAAATTCTCTCCTATTCACTTTTACTTGATAATGATTCTCATTTTCAATTTTATCGTACCATGATAGGAATAAAAATGCATCGGCTAATTTAGAACCAAAAGAAAAATGATGAAATTCTCACAGTTTTTTGCGGAAAATAAAGAAATTTATCAGAACAGTGATTTCAAAAAGAAAAGAAAGTGATATACTAGACTTCGAGATTGATAATCATTATCACTAATAGAGAATAGACATGAACGGAAAGGAAGAGACTGGTTTTGGGCTCACAATCGAATAAACAGCTGCCAGCCAGAGATGATACGATCGATATTGTCACGAAGCCTTTTGGAACAGCAGCTGTTATCATCATAGGAATGATCGCTTTAGCATTTGGTCTTTTTTTATCAGTATCATTAGGAGCGGCAAACATTCATCTACAGACTGTATGGGAAGCCGTTTTTCATTTTGATCCACATCAAACTTCACATCAAATCATTCGGGAATTGAGGCTGCCGCGTACAGTTGGAGCTGCTCTCGTCGGTGCCTTTTTAGCCGTATCAGGTGCCATTATGCAAGGAATGACGAGAAATGCGCTTGCGTCACCTGAGATTATGGGTGTGACAAATGGTTCCGCATTTGCGATTGCCATTGCACTAGCATTTTTCCCTGGCCAATCTTCTTTTACATTAATTCTTTGGTCATTTGTTGGAGCCGCACTCGGTGCCTCTATTGTATTTGGTGTTGGTACTATGTCAAAAGGGGGGCTGACTCCTGTAAAGCTCGCACTAGCTGGTACAGCGGTTGGAGCACTTTTGAGCTCCATCTCCTCAGCCATTGCCATCCGTTTTGACGTCGCTCAAGATATGAGCTTTTGGTATGCTGGCGGAGTGGCAGGTGTGAATTGGAGTAACATTCATATCATCATTCCAGTTGCCATTGCAGGACTAATCATTGCAATGATCCTTGCCCGTTCGATCACGGTTTTAAGCTTAGGTGAAGAACTGGCGAAAGGGCTTGGACAGTATACGAAAACGGTCAAGGTGCTTGGTATAGTGGTTGTTATTCTTTTAACGGGTGCTGCCGTGTCGGTAGCAGGCTCTATTGGTTTTATTGGGCTTGTGATCCCTCATGTCACTCGGTTCTTGGTCGGAGTGGACTATCGCTGGATTATCCCATGCTCCGCTATCTTAGGGGCCACATTGTTAATTTATGCAGACATTGCTGCAAGGCTGGTCAATGCTCCGTTTGAAACGCCAGTCGGTGCCATTACGGCGATTATAGGCGTTCCTTTCTTCTTATACTTAGCTAGACGTGAAAGGAGCGGGATTTAAATGGAAATGGTGCAGCAAGCAAAGAAAAAGAAATATCAACGAACGATGCTCATGATTTTTTTCGCGATCGTAGCTGTGTTTCTCATTAGTTTAAATACCGGAGAAATTCGGATCTCTCCGATGGATACATTGAAAACACTTT
Source organism: Bacillus sp. FSL R5-0512 (assembly GCF_038593295.1). Taxonomy (NCBI): domain Bacteria; kingdom Bacillati; phylum Bacillota; class Bacilli; order Caryophanales; family Bacillaceae; genus Bacillus; species Bacillus sp. FSL R5-0512. Next base: position 2,964,601 of record NZ_CP151982.1, on the reverse strand, counting down.
TTGGATTCGGAAGTGAAATGGATGAACTCGTATTATTCGAGTTCAGGCTTCCAAGAATGGTCATCGCTTTACTTGTCGGCGCTTCTATCGCTGTATCAGGAGCGATTTGGCAAGGTGTTTCTCAAAATGGTTTAGCTGACCCAGGTATTCTTGGTGTCAATGCCGGTGCAGGCTTTGCCGTTGTGCTATTTATCTTTGCATTTCAAGGCACGATGACAAATTTAGGTGATCTTACGATTTTTATACTGCCGCTTTTCGCGTTCGTAGGTGCAGGCTTTGCTGCATTTCTCATCTATGTGTTAGCGTGGAAAAAAGGCATCACACCTGTTCGATTGATTTTAACTGGTATTGGTGTGAATGCTGCGTTTTCAGCAGCAATTGTGGTCATCCAGTTGAAAATGAGCCCAAATGATTTTAACCAAGCTATCGTGTGGTTATCTGGAAGCATTTATGGCTCGAGCTGGACGTATGTCCTATCTGTTCTGCCATGGATGCTGATTTTCCTTATATTAGCGCTTGTCAGATCACGCTACTTAAACATTATGAATTTAGGTGATCAGCTGTCGTATGGATTGGGCATTTCTGTTCATAAAGAAAGAAGTCTTCTCATGCTGATTGCCGTTGCATTAGCAGGTGCGAGTGTTGCTGTTGCAGGAAGTATCTCTTTCCTAGGATTAGCCGCACCGCACTTGGCTAGAAAGCTTGTTGGGCCAAAGCATCAAGGAATGATACCGGCCTCCGCGCTGATTGGCGCGCTGTTATTATTACTGGCAGATACAATTGGCCGCGTCATCCTTGCACCATCAGAAGTGCCAGTTGGCCTTGTCGTTTCTGCTTTAGGCGCACCTTACTTCATTTACTTATTGATGAAATCGAACTAATGAGGAAGGAGAGACAACATATGAAATCGCTCGAAACAGAAAAGCTTTGTATCGGTTATCAAGACCGTTTGATTGTAGAAGATTTGAATGTCAGCATCCCAAAAGGCAAGGTGACAACACTGATTGGACCGAATGGCTGCGGGAAATCAACCATTTTAAAAACGATGTCTCGTATTATGAAATCCAATCGAGGAGCTGTTTACTTAAATGGCAAGGCTATCCATGAGACGCCGACAAAAGAAATTTCAAAACAAATGGCGATCTTACCGCAAACGCCCGAAGCACCAAGTGGATTGACAGTGTATGAGCTCGTGTCATATGGACGTTTCCCGCATCAAAATGGGTTTGGCCGCTTATCAAATGAAGATAAACGAATCATTAGGTGGGCACTTGAGGAAACGGGAATGATTGCTTTTCATGATCGGCCAATTGAAGCACTTTCCGGCGGACAGCGTCAGCGTGTATGGATTGCGATGGCACTTGCCCAGGAAACAGAGCTGCTCCTATTAGATGAACCTACGACGTATTTGGATCTTGCACATCAGCTCGAGATTCTTCAGCTGTTAGAACGCTTAAATAGAGAGCAGGGCCGAACTGTGTTGATGGTCATCCATGATTTGAATCATGCGGCGCGTTTTTCACATTACATGATTGCCCTCAATCAAGGGAAAGTCATAAAAGATGGTACGCCTCATGAGGTCATGACCAAAGATGTACTCAGTCGGGTATTCCATATTGATGCAGAAATTGTGCTTGATCCTAGAACGAATAAGCCGATCTGTTTAACCTATGACTTAATGAATCATGAACGAAAGCTAGAAGCTGTGAATGGATAATAGATGTAAAGGAACCCGGTGCAGCTGCCGGGTTTTTTTGCATGTTTGAAACTTCCTCGTGCTGCCATTTTCTCCAGTTGATATTTTTTCGCTTTTATGCGGAAAAGAGGTACTTTTTTACTTTAGACAATGGTAATATACGGTTAGAGATCATAGCTAGAAAGGAAAGAGATGCGTGGAAACAGCAAAAATATTGATTGCAGATGACGAAGAAGCAATTGTGAAAATGGTTGAACGCGTATTAAAAAAAGAAGGATTCAAGCATATTTATAAAGCCTACCATGCAGATGAAGCATTAGATATTGTCAAAAACGAGGACATCCACCTCTTACTTCTAGATGTAATGATGCCCGGTAAGTCTGGTTTTGACGTTCTGCCTGAAATCAGAAAGTTAACGAAAGTGCCTATTTTCTATTTAACTGCAAGAACGTCTGATGTCGATAAACTGACGGGCTTTGCACAGGGGGCAGATGATTACATCACAAAGCCATTTAACCCGCTTGAGCTAGTGGCTAGAATTAAGGCTCACCTAAACCGAACTTATATCTCCTTACAGGAGGAGCAAGAAGACACTCAAAGCCAATATCATTATGCCCATTTCTCCTATCATCCTCATGCAGCCGAATTGAAAGTAAGAGGAGAGGTGACGGCATGTTCTGCTCAGCTTCTTTCTTTGCTGAAGTACTTTTGTGACCATCCGAATGTGGTTCTCTCAAAAGATCAAATCTATGAGAAAGTATGGGGCGTCCCATCATATGGTGATAACAACACTGTCATGGTTCATATTCGAAAGCTGAGGGAAAAGATTGAATTAGATCCGAGTCAGCCAGAATATATTGTGACGATCCGTGGTATGGGATATAAATTTATACCGCACCCTGCAAAGGTCCTTCAATAATTTATGAATTTACGAGCAAAACTTTTCTTTCACTTTGTCGGACAAATGTTTATTGTGATTGCCATTCTGACGATCGGCAATACGTTCTCTGAGAACTTATATTTAAATAAATACTATGAGAACATGACCGAAACTGGTTTAACAAAAGCTGATGGAGATACACTCATGAGCTGGCTTTATTTTAACGAGGATGGAAAAATGGAAGCCGACGATCAGCTCAAGCAAGCAGTGGAAAAAAGAGACGGCTGGCTGCAAGTGATTGATTCAAAGAAGAATACCGTTTATAGCTATCACCGCCCTAAATCAATTCCAACGTCTTATCAAAAGGATGAAATGATCAAGATCTTTGAAAAAAGGGAATTTAAAGATTACAAGATGTACTTCTGGCCAATTGAGATTGATCAAGAAAGTTTTACTGTGTTATATGGGTTCAAAACGAACAGCACAAAGGTAGCCAATTATCTGAAACAGCACGAGAAGAATTTGGCTGCATTATCTCAATATTCGGTTGAAACGAAAGAATTCTTGAAGAGAATGAATGGATCGGTTCATTTGTTCAATGAAGAAGGAAAATATTTAAAAGGCATTCGGGCCAACACTAGTTTGAAACATAACGTAACAGATGTTGAATTGCTCAAGTATCAATCGAAGCCTTGGGAGTTTAGAAGTGACCTCACTTATATGAAGGTGAATAAAAACCTGTATATCATCGTCTCGGTACCAAATAAAGTATACAGCCCAGACGAGCTTTACGATAAAGAGAGAGACGCTTTAAATCAATATACAACCATCTTAATTGCAGGTCTTGCACTCACTATTATTATTGTCATGACATTGTGGTATTCGTATCGTTATGGGCTGCCAATTTATCACATTATTCGCTGGCTGATTTTCTTATCAAAAAATAAATTGCAGGAACCAACAAATAGAAAGGGAATTCCAGTCAGTAAAAATAAAAAAGGCCGTATTAAGCGGGAATACCGATTATTTGAGGATATCCTAAAAACAATGGATCAGCTCACGCTTACATTAAAAGAGAATGAAGCAAACCGAAGAAAAATTCAAACCACAAGGGAAGAATGGATTGCAGGATTGTCTCATGATTTGAAAACGCCTCTAAGTACGATTTACGGCTATGGACTCATGCTTGAATCCGATCAATATCAATGGTCCAAAGAAGAAGTCATGGAAATGGGACAGGTGATTCGTGAGAAATCAGAATACATGTCGACACTGATTGAGGATTTAAACCTCACGTACCGATTGAAGAATGGTGCCCTGCCTATTAATCGGAAACCGGTTGAACTCAGTGAATTTTTAACTTCCATTATGGACGAGTTTTCAAGAAGCTCTTCATCTGAGGATTATCCATGCTCCTTTGAAGATCAAACAGATGGTGTCATATTTGAGATCGATAAAGCATGGTTCAGACGAGTGATTGAGAACCTGCTGGCGAATGCAGTGAAGCATAACGAAAAAGGCACCCATATTACAGCTGTTTTATCTGAAACAGAGGAAGAAGTTCGGATCGAAATGAAAGACAATGGCCGCGGAATGGCACAGGAAACGGTGGATCACCTATTTAACCGCTATTACAGAGGGACAAATACAAATGATCCAACGAACGGAACAGGTCTCGGGCTTGCGATAGCAAAAGAGCTCGTCTTGCTGCATGACGGTGATATTCAAGTTGAAAGTGAACTAGGCACTGGAACAACTATTGCGATTATCCTAAAAAAATCATCACCTGTAAAATAGCCAAAAAACGATTTTCTTTTCTAAAGGAGATCGTTTTTTCCTGTTTTAGGATTGAAATCAATTTTGTAAACGATTACAATAAAATTGTTAACGTGAACAAATTATTTTTATCTATATGAGAAATGGGGGAGTTTGATGAAAGCCTTTTTAGATGAACAGTTTTTACTCAACAGTCAGACGGCGGAAAAGCTATACCATGAGTTTGCTAAGGACCTTCCAATTATAGATTACCATTGTCATTTAAGCCCCGAAGAAATCTATGAAAATAAAACCTTCCATAATATCACCGAAGCATGGCTTTACGGAGATCATTACAAATGGCGTGCCATGAGAGCTAATGGCATACCCGAATCGCACGTCACAGGGGATGCCTCAGACTATGAGAAATTTCTGGCGTGGGCGAAGACCGTTCCCATGACCATTGGAAACCCGCTCTATCACTGGACTCATTTAGAGCTGAGACGATATTTTGGAGTTGAAGAACTTTTAAACAAAAAAACCGCACACATCATCTGGCAAAAAGTAAATGAAAAGCTGCAAGGAGAGGGTTTTGGTGCAAGAGACTTCATTGTGAAATCGAACGTTGAAACAGTCGTGACAACAGATGATCCAGTCGACTCGCTTTGCTATCATCAAAAACTGCGGGAAGAAGGATTCACTGTGCAAGTACTGCCCGGATTTCGGCCTGATAAGGCACTTGATATAACGAATCACCTATTTATAGCGTATGTTCACGAACTGGCAGAGGCTTCATCTACTCCAATCCAATCCTACCAAGACTTTTTGAAAGCACTCCGTACAAGAATTGATTTTTTCCATAAACAGGGCTGCCTGATCTCAGATCATGCCATTAACGAAATGACGTTTGAAGAAACGACGGAAGAAGAAGTGGAAGCCATCTTTCATAAAAGAATGTCTGGGCATTCATTGACGGAAAAAGAGAAGATCAAATTTAAAACACAAACATTCATAAAGCTAGGTCAGGCTTACTATGAGCGGGGCTGGGCGATGCAGCTTCATATCAATGCGCTTAGGAACAACAATACGAAAATGTTTGAGCGGCTTGGGCCAGATACAGGGTATGATGCGATGAATGATGAAGACATTGCCAAGCCGCTTTGCAGAATATTGGACCGTTTAGAACAAGAACAGGCACTGCCAAAAACCATTCTTTATTCCTTGAATCCTAGGGATCATGTTGTGATTTCCACATTGGCTGGAAGCTTTCAAGACGGGACGACACCTGGGAAGATCCAGCACGGCACAGCTTGGTGGTTTAATGATACGAAACAAGGGATGACAGAGCAGATGATGGCTCTATCCAGTATTGGGCTGATCAGCCGTTTCATTGGGATGCTGACAGATTCACGAAGCTTTTTGTCGTATACAAGGCATGAATATTTTCGAAGACTGCTTTGCGATATCATTGGAGATTGGGTAGAAAAAGGAGAAGCCCCTTATGATCTTGAGCTGTTAGGGGGAATCGTGAAAGGAATCAGCTATGAAAATGCCAGGCAGTATTTCCAATTTGACCGGGCAAATAAGCTCAAGCATCACCCAAACAAAATGACATGAAGAAAATGAAAGCGGTTTTATGATAAGATGGTAAAAAATCATAAAAGGCGGAATAGCATGACAGTCACAATTAAAGACATAGCAAAATTGGCAAACGTCTCTCATACCACGGTATCAAGGGCTTTGAATAACAGTCCTTTTATTAAAGAGAAGACAAAACAAAAGATTTTGTCGATTGCAAAACAGCTGAATTATTCACCGAATGTCCATGCGAGAGGCCTAGTATCACAAAAATCATTTACAATCGGTCTGTTTTTTACGAGTTTAACAGAAGGCACATCTTCAAGCTTCTTTGTGGATGCGTTAAAAGGTGTCAACAGCGTCATGACAGAGTATTATAATCTCTTTGTAAGAGGAATTGACGACTTTCACGATTACACAACCATTCATAAACAACGCTACGATGGCATTTTGCTCATGAGTCAAAGCGAACACGATGAAGCATTTATCCATCATGTGAAGAAACAGGGCATTCCCATCATTGTGCTGAATCGCCGTGTAGAAAGTCATGAGGTCATGAATATATTAGCAGATGATAGTCAAGGAGCTTACCAGGCTGCACACCATTTCATTCAGCAAGGTCATGAACAAATCGCCATCATTGAAGGGAAAGAAGGCTTTAAATCAACTCAAGAAAGAAAAGCTGGTTTCCTGCAAGCGTTAATTGATCACCAAATACCTATGAAGAAAGAATATATGATGAAAGGCGACTATCACATGAAAAGCGGCTATGAATCAATGGAATCGCTGCTGGCCCTTGATGATCCGCCAACAGCGCTCTTTTGCTCAAACGATGACATGGCGATTGGTGCAATGAATGCATTATTTGCAAAAGGCAAAACGTGTCCAGGTGATATTTCTATTATTGGTTTTGATGATATTGCCTTTTCATCCTATACCACACCTGCATTGACAACGGTGAAAAAACCGATTGAAAAAATGTGTGCACTTGGAGCAGAAGCTATCCTTTCAGTGATAAACGGTGAAGAGCAAGAAGAAGATCATATGGAAAAAGTGTATGTCCACACAGAGCTGATGATAAGAGATTCAGTCAAAAAGGTGCAGTAATCAGCACCTTCTCAGAAAAATGTTCACGTGTGCATAATACTTGGAGAGGGGAATCCATTTGAAACGATTATCAGAAGCCATATACCCGGCACCTGAGTATCCGGAAACGATTTTGCAGATTGGTGAAGGAAATTTTATGCGAGGATTTATCAATTGGCACATCCAGAAGCTGAACGACTGCACAGATTTTAAAGGAAGAGCGGTTGTTGTTCCTCCTCGAAAAGGATCGGTAGCAGCATTAAATGAACAAGATGGCTTGTACACATTATGTATTCAGGGATATCATGACCAGCAAGAAATGAATGAACGTATGATCATCCAATCGATTAGCAGAGGAATTAGTACGTATACGGATTACGAGGAATTTTTACACGTAGCGGAAAACCCGAATCTCCGCTTTGTTTTCTCAAACACGACAGAGGCAGGACTTGTGCTCAGAAAGGAGGATCGTTTGGAGGATCGGCCGCAAGCCAGTTTTCCAGGAAAGCTGACAGCGTTCTTGTATCACCGGTTTAAAGCATTTGCTGGAGATGAGCAGAAAGGACTGATCATTCTGCCTTGTGAATTGGTTGAACAAAATGGTGATCGATTGAAGGAATATGTGATCAGTATGGCAGCTGAGTGGGAACTGCCGCCTGCGTTTTTTACATGGATTAAGGAAGCCAACACGTTTTGTAATACGCTTGTGGACCGGATTGTCCCTGGATTCTCTAAGAAAGCGGCTGACATCGTACGAAAGGAAGAAGGGTATATCGACGAATTGCTTGTCACGGCAGAATATTATCATCTTTTTGTCATTGAAGCGCCCGCTTTTGTGAAAAAGGAGCTCCCCTTTCAAGAAGCAGGATTAAATGTACTTTTTGTAGAGGATATTGCGCCTTATCGTATGAGCAAGGTACGAATTTTAAATGGTGCACATACGGCGATGGTGCCGATTGCCTATTCATGCGGTTTAGAAACTGTAAAGGAAGCTGTGGATGATGAGCATGTTGGTCCGTTCATCCGGCGTATGCTGAAGGAGGAAGTATTGCCAGGGCTTGAACTCCCTGAAGATGAGCTTCTTCTTTATACACAATCCGTTTGGGATCGTTTTTGCAATCCATTTGTAAAGCATCAATTGCTGGATATTGCGCTGAATGGGGTATCCAAATTCCGAACCCGTAATCTTCCGTCATTGCTTGATTATGTCGAGCGAAAGAAACAGCTGCCAATGAAACTTGTGTTTTCACTTAGCAGTCTCATTTATTTCTACAGAGCACATGCAGGAAGGGTAAAGGATGATGAAACTGTGCTAACGCTCATGAAGGAAGCATGGGACGAGGAAAACCATTCTAATGAAGGAGTTGCAGCGAAAATTCTTTCATGCGAGTCATTATGGGGCAGAGATTTAACAGATATAAATGGATTGAGTCAAGCTGTAGCTGATCAGCTTACCCTCATACAGACGCATGGGATGAGAGCAGCTGTTCATCGAATGATGCTTCATCAATATGAAAGTCAGGGGGAGAAAGCATGAAAGACTTTATTGTCATCCACCCTTCAGATAATGTCGGTATTGCTTTAAAAGGACTTGAGCAAGGGGAGGAGCTGCAGCATCAAGGACATACGATTATCTTAAAAGAGACCGTCGCCAAAGGTCATAAGTTTGCATTGGCTGAAATCAAGCAAAGAGAGAATATTATCAAATATGGCTATCCCATTGGTCATGCAGTGACTGCCATTTCTGCTGGAGAATGGGTGCATACGCATAATATCAAAACCAATCTATCTGGCAAGCTGGAATACGAATACCAGCCTTCATTATCAGAAAACCCCTATGAAAAAACGAATCTTACATTTAAAGGGTATAAACGAAAAAATGGCGGAAGCGGAATCCGCAATGAGCTTTGGATTGTTCCTACCGTTGGATGCGTGAATGGCATCGCCGATCAAATGATCCAAATATTCATCGCTGAAATGGGTGGAAACATCCATCCTTTTGAAACAGCCCTTGTATTAAAGCACAATTATGGCTGCTCACAGCTTGGGGACGATCATGAAAATACCAAAACCATTTTACAAAATGCGGTGAAGCATCCTAACGCTGGAGGAGTACTCGTTCTTGGGCTTGGGTGTGAAAACAATGACATTGAGGATTTTCAGTCCACATTAGGTGAATATGACCGTACGAGAGTGAAATTTTTAAGAAGCCAAGAAGTAGGAGATGAGATTGAGACGGGAGTCGCTTTACTCAAGGAAATTTATGATGCGGCGAAAGAAGATCATCGTGAAGACATTCCGTTATCTGAGCTGAAAATTGGCTTGAAGTGCGGAGGATCAGATGGATTCTCTGGTATTACCGCAAATCCGCTTTTAGGCAGACTGTCCGATTTTCTTGTCGCGCAAGGCGGAACAACTGTGCTGACAGAAGTGCCAGAAATGTTTGGTGCTGAAACGATTTTAATGGAGAGAGCGGAATCAGAAAAGACTTTCGACAATATTGTGCAAATGATCAATGACTTTAAACAATACTTCATGGATCATCGACAGCCGGTATATGAAAATCCTTCCCCGGGAAATAAAGCAGGTGGAATTTCGACATTAGAGGATAAATCTCTTGGCTGTACACAAAAAGCAGGTACTTCTGATATTAAAGATGTATTGAAATATGGAGAGCTGCTGAAACAAAAGGGATTGAACCTATTAAGTGCACCTGGTAATGATTTAGTTGCTTCATCTGCACTTGCTGCTTCTGGCTGTCAAATGGTCCTGTTTACAACAGGCCGGGGGACACCATTTGGTACGTTTGTGCCAACAATGAAGATCTCAACCAACACAGCCTTATATGAAACAAAAAAGCACTGGATTGACTTTAATGCCGGAGAACTGCTTGAAGATGTACCGGAAGATGTTGTATTAGAAAAATTCATTTCAACTGTCATTGATGTGGCGAGCGGGAAGCTGTTAAATCATGAAAAAAACAATTTTAGAGAGCTGGCTATTTTCAAAACAGGTGTCACACTTTAAGGCGACTGGGGGATGAGAAAGTGTCTAAAAAACGGGATTTGATGTATATCACAGCAGGAACGGTACTAACTGGAGTCGGAATTGCTCGTTTAGCAAAGCAAGTGAAGAAAAATAAGAAAGCAAACGGAATTGATCAAGTGCTAAAGCAGATAAAAGCACCGCAGTTCCAAGATCGTGAATTGAATGTGGTGCATTATGGAGCAGATGCGGAAGGGCAAGAGCTTTCTACAAATGCCATTCAGTCTGCCATTGATGATGCGCATCGGTTGAAAGGGGGACGGGTGCTGATCCCAGCAGGGACATTTTTGACAGGTGCTTTAGAATTGAAAAGCAATGTAGAACTTCATCTGCATGAGAAAGCCTATGTGACATTCAGCCAAGACCCAAAGGATTACTTGCCTCTTGTACTGACAAGATATGAAGGGGTTGAACTTTATAATTATTCACCTCTCATTTATGCACACCATGCAGAAAACATCGCTATAACTGGAGCCGGAACCCTTGATGGCAGAGGGGATGAGCATCATTGGTGGCCCTGGAAGTATGGGACAAATGGCCAGCCCTCTCAGGATCGGGATCGCCAGCTTTTGTTTGAAATGGCGGAAAAGAGAATACCGGTAGAAGAAAGGGTATTTGGAGAAGGTCATTATTTAAGGTCGAGCTTTATTCAGCCATACCAATGTCAGCATGTGCTAATCGAAGGAGTGACAGTGAAGGATTCACCGATGTGGCAAATTCATCCTGTGTTAAGTGATAACGTCATCGTCCGCGGCGTTAAAATCATTGGGCATGGACCAAACACAGATGGTGTCAATCCGGAATCTTGCCGGAATGTGCTCATTGAAGATTGTTATTTTGATAACGGAGATGATTGTATTGCCATCAAATCGGGCAGAAACGAGGATGGACGGAGATTAGGGATTCCATCTGAAAACATTGTCATTCGTAGAAATGAGATGCGGGATGGACACGGCGGTGTGACGATCGGGAGCGAAATCTCTGGCGGAGTAAGGCATGTTTATGCAGAAGATAATGTCATGGACAGTCCGAACCTTGACCGGGCACTGCGTATTAAAACCAACTCTGTCAGAGGCGGCACCATTGAACATATTTATTTTAAAAACAATACAGTCAAAAGTCTAAAGCATGAAGTGGTCTGTATCGACATGATGTATGAGGAAGGAGATGCTGGTCCGCATCGTCCTGTTGTACGTCATATTGAAGTGGAAGGACTCAAAAGCAGCGGCGGACGATATGGTGTGAAAATAGCCGCATATGCACATTCTCCTGTGACTCACTTTAAAATGAAAGATTGTGTCATAGATGATGTGGCGTATCCATTATCTTTAGAGCATGCCGTTTCTCCTGCTTTTCAGAAAGTCGTCATCAATGGAGAACAAATCAATTCATTGAAGAGTGAAAAACAGTCTTTTTAGAGGCTGTTTTTTTGTTTTATGAACAGAAAAGACGCTTTTAGAAATCACATATACAACCTATCTGCACTGTAGTATAATATTCCCGAAATTAGAAAAGAATTGACGAAAGAGATTTCGTTAAGCAGTACATAAACCAGGGGGTTCACTCATGAAAAAGTTAACAGCTATTTGGCTATCGTTATTGCTTGTGATGGGTGTTTTAGCAGGATGTGCAGGCGCTGAGACAGATCACAAAGCAAAAGGGTCACAAAATAAAGAAACGGCCACTGCGGCATTTCCCGTATCGATAAAAGATGCAGCTGGCAAAACAGTCGAAATCAAAGAACAGCCTAAACGAATTGTTTCGTTAATTCCAAGTAATACGGAGATTGCTTATGCACTCGGTCTTGGAGATAAAATGGTTGGACGATCAGACTTTGACAATTATCCAAAGGAAGTCGAAAAGGTAGAGAAGATTGGCGGACTTGAATTCAATGTCGAGAAGGTCATTTCCTTAAAGCCAGATCTTGTCTTAGCACATGCATCTCAGATGGGATCAAAAAATGGATTTAAACAGCTTGAAGATGCAGGGATCCAAGTGCTGACTGTAAATGATGCAACGTCCTTTAAGGATGTGTACAAATCAATCAATATGATCGGTGAAGCAGCTGGCGTGAAAGAAGCATCAACAAAGCTTGTAGACGAAATGAAAACAAAGCTGAATGACATCAAGAAACAAGCAGAGGGGATTTCGAAAGACAAGCAAAAAACAGTCTTTGTCGAAGTATCAGGTGCACCTGAAATCTATACAACTGGTAAAAATACATTTATGGATGAAATGCTTTCTGTTATCCATGCCAAAAATGCTGCAGGTGATCAAACTGGCTGGGTGCAAATGACGGAAGAATCGATCATCAAGCGAAATCCTGATGTCATCGTTACAATTGATGGATCAGGCTTATCTGATTTGAAAAAAAGAGACGGCTGGAATGCAATGAAAGCAGTGAAAGAAAAACAAGTCTTTCAATTGAATACGGATCTCGCATCAAGACCGGGACCGCGATTGGTTGAAGGAGTCGAGGCTCTTGCGAAAAACGTCTATCCTGACACGTTCAAATAAATTGATCATCGCATATACACTAAGTGTTTTACTTCTTGTGATGAGCATTGGAATGGGAATCTCCTTTGGAAGCTTAGGGATTCCCATTCCTTCTATTCTTCGTATATTTGTTCATGAACTATTCGGAGTGCAGTTTGGAACCATTGATTCCATTGATCGCAATATTATGATGAACATTCGGCTGCCAAGAGTCATATTAGCGGCATTAGTCGGAGCAGCACTTGCGTTATCTGGTGCAGCTTTTCAAGGTTTATTAAAAAATCCTCTCGCTGACCCTTATACGCTGGGGGTATCTCAAGGGGCATCAGTTGGAGCCGTAGCGACCCTGTTTTTCAGCTTGCAGCTCCCGCTTTTTGGCAGTTTCACACTGCCATTATTCAGTATGACAACAGCGCTTGTGACCCTCTGTCTCGTTCTCTTTTTTGCGCGTCTTGTTCATCGGGGGATGAGCATTTCTTCTTTAATTTTGACAGGAGTAATTTTCAGCTCTTTTTTGGGTGCGCTCATTTCATTGATGATTGCTTTAACAGGTGATGATCTAAAAGAGATCATTCATTGGCTGCTTGGCAGTGTGTCCATGAGGGGCTGGCGTTATATTGTGCTTTTTCTTCCTTTCTTTCTTATTGGGACCTTTGCGTTAATGTTGATGGGGCGGGATTTGAATGTGATGACGTATGGCGAGGAGAAGGCAAAGCTATTAGGTGTTCATGTGAAAAGGAGCAAATATATTGTGCTGCTGGCGGGCTCGATCCTGACCGGAAGTGCAGTAGCGGTATCAGGGACGATCGGTTTTGTAGGACTTGTGATTCCGCATTTTATCCGCCTCTTCACTATCACAGATCATCGGCATCTGCTGCCTTTATCTATGCTGAACGGTGCTTCCTTTCTTGTATTAGCAGATGTGTTATCCCGTACCATCATTGAGCCGACTGAATTACCGATTGGCATCATTACTGCGTTAATTGGTGCACCTGTATTTGGCATCATCCTCATTCGTAAATATAGAGGGGGGACGCACGTATGATTCAAGTGAAGGAAATCAGAGGTGGATATGGAGAGAAAGAGGTCATTCGAGGCATTAATCTTGAAGTAAAGCAAGGAGAATTTCTCGGTATACTCGGTCCAAACGGGAGCGGTAAGACGACCCTTCTTAAAATGATGGCAGGGATTTTAGCACCTAATAGCGGAGAGGTGCGTATCGGCGGTCACCTTATTCAATCCTATCCGCCAAAGGCGCTTGCGCAAAAGGTGGCAGTTCTGCCGCAGAAAACGGACCAAGCTTTTTCATTTACGGTGGAAGAAACCGTCCAATTCGGTCGTTATCCATATCAAAAAGGGTGGCTGCAATCTGTCACGCGAGAAGATGTGCAGGTCGTCAGCAAAGTAATGGAACAAACGGGTGTTGCACAGTTTAAGAATCAATCCATCCATGAGTTAAGCGGAGGAGAACAGCAGCGTGTATATTTAGCACAGGCATTGGCGCAGCAGCCTGAATATTTATTGCTGGATGAACCAACGAGTTTCCTTGATTTAGCCTATCAAAAAGATTTGCTTGATTTAATTAAAGAAGAAACTGATTCCTCTAGGTTAACGGTCATTGGTGTATTCCATGATGTGAACATCGCTAGTTTATATTGTGATCGGCTGCTTCTGCTTCATGAAGGAAAGACAGACATGTTAGGACTGCCGCATCACGTCTTGACCACTGAACGAATCAACCGTGTGTATGAAACAAATGTGACACCGCTCCAGCATCCATTTAGGGCTAACCCCCAGCTGATGGTTGAGCCTGCAGCCCCTTCAAAAGCATCAATTGTAAACATAGCGGATGGCTGGAGGACTTATAGCTCAGAAGGAATGACGTTTTCCATTAATCAGCCTCTTCGCATCCTTTCCTCACATAAGAAAAACGGCGGGTTCTTTTGGAAAAGGTCTATTGGAACGGGAAAGAAGACGCTTCATGAGCAGCTAGAGTCATCTGAAGATATGCTGTTTTTCGAGCAAGCTAACGGATTAGCACAATTTGCCGCAGAAGACGCCGAAGACGATATGATCCTTTGCGGCATGCTTCAGCAAGAAGAGTTGGCCATTTGGCTTATCCTGAAACGATCTTTATCAGACGGAGCAGCTGTTCAGCTCATGGGGCAGCTTATGCACATCATGAAGCAAGAAACAAGCATTCCAATCCATCATCTTTGTATTGCTACACCCAATACGCATGAAACGGAAGATGCTGACCTTTTACACGAGAGATTAGGACAAAAGGTGCATGGGCTTCTTCAAAAGTTGAATGCCATTCAAAAGTGAACCAAAATGGTTCGCTTTTTTTGTTGAAAACATCAACAGCTGCATAAGAAATGAACTTAATATAACGAAAAATCAAAAAAGTGTTGCTAATTAAATCACAATCCTTTTATAATAAAAAATATGAAAGCGCTTAAAATATGACGTGTTTAAAAATGCAACACATAAGAAAGGGAGGATTATTTGGACATTCAAGGGATTATACCAGCTATTTTGACACCGCTTACTGAGGAAGAACATTTTCATCCCGAAGTGGCAACGCAATTAGTGAATCGTTTGATCGACTCAGGTGTACACGGCATCTTTGCTTTAGGCACAAATGGAGAGTTTCATTTGTTTTCAGAGGAAGAAAAGCTTCAAATTGCTGAAACTGTCGTGAATGCTGTTGGCAGACGAGTGCCGGTATTCATTGGAGCAGGTGAAAATAGTACGGAGGCAACCATCAGGCTGTCAAACAAACTGGCAGATCGAGGGGTAGATGTTCTGTCTATCATTACACCTTACTTTGTTGCACCAACCCAAGAAGAGCTGTATGAGCACTTTCGTCACATATCTGAGAATGTAGATATTCCGATTCTGCTTTATAACATTCCATCTAGAACAGGAGTATCTCTAGCACCAGAGACGGTTGCGCAGCTCAGTGCACTGCCGAATGTGCTAGGCATTAAAGATAGCAGTGGAAACATTGAAAATATCAAGGCATATCTGGATGTCACAAAAGATGAAGATTTTGTTGTCCTTGCAGGTACGGACTCACTCATTTTGGAGACATTGAAACTCGGCGGAGCAGGGGCGGTCGCAGCAACTGCAAATGTACTTCCTGAAACTGTCGTTGGACTCTATGAATCTTTTCGAAAAGGGAAGCTTGACGAAAGTGAGCACTTCCAGAAGCAGCTGCAGCCATTAAGAGCAACATTCGGTTTAGGGACATTACCAGCGCCTTTGAAAAAGGCAGCAGAGCTTTATGGAATTCCAGTTGGCCCGCCCAAAAGCCCTGTAAAAGAGCTGTCAGGTGAGGCATTAGAAGCTGTGGCACAAATGGTTGAAGACTATCGCAAACAAGGAAAAGGGGCAAAGGAGTAGTGAAGAGATGACGATCACGCATTATCACTTTCAGACGGCATCACACATTGTATCTGGCGCAGGTTCTTTAGACCTTCTTGGGGAGAAATTAGATAGTTTAGGGCTTAGCAGACTCACATCCATTTTTATATTAACGCAGCCATCTATCGTATCACTTGGTTATGCAGATCACATCAAAAGAGAACTTGCGAAAAAGGGGATAGCAAGTGAGATAAGTACAGAAATCAAACCTGAACCAACAGAAGAAAATATCGAGGACGTATTACACACATTTTTAAGAGGAGAGCATGACGCCATTATTGGAATTGGTGGCGGGAGTGTCCTTGATGCTGCAAAAATTTTAGCTGTTCTTAAGACAAACGATCAGCCGATTTCTGCTCTCGTTGGCACAAATCTTGTGGAAAAAAGGGGAGTGCCAACGATTCTCATTCCGACAACATCTGGTACGGGATCTGAGGTGACACCAAATGCAATTGTGACTTTTCCAGAAAAGGAATTGAAAATTGGAATGGTTAGTCCGCATCTTTTGCCAGACCTTGTCATCTTAGATCCAGCACTTACTCTCAACTTGCCGAAATCTATTACCGCAGCTACAGGTATGGATGCTTTTACGCATGCGCTTGAATCTTATATTTCAAATAAAGCCAACCCATTCAGTGATATGTTTGCACTGGAATCGATGCGGCTGATTTCAGGAAGTATTCAGGAGGCATATCATCACGGGGAGAACATGAAGGCAAGAGAAAATATGCTTGTTGGTGCAATGTATGGAGGAATGGCGCTTACAAGTGCCGGAACTGCTGCTGTTCACGCTATGGCTTATCCATTAGGGGGGAAATACAAGATTTCTCATGGTGTTGCTAATTCCATGCTGCTTCCGCATGTCACTGCTTTTAATGCAGATCATATCATTGATCGGCTTGAACATGTGGCAAGAGCAATAGGACTAGCGGGAGCTCACACAAAGCAGGATCTTGCAGAGCGTGTGATTCATCAAATTGAAGAATGGACAGCGGATTTACACATTCCACAGCAGCTCAAAGCTTTTGGCGTGTCCAAGGAGGATGTACCGGCACTTGCTCAAGCAGCTTCAGAGGTGAAGAGGTTAATGGACAACAATCCAAAGCCAATGTCTGTTTCTGATATTGAACAGGTATACATGAAACTGCTCGACGCTTAACGCTTCATTGGGATGGGAATGAGAAGTTGCTTCACACGGCTTGCACACAAAGGGGGATTTTAAATGAATGTCTTAAGCAGTTCTGTCATCACATTTATTTTGATCGTCATTATTCTCTATATACTATTTACGACTTGGCTGACGATGCGTTTCCGCAGTAAATCCAATTCAGAATTTAACAATGCTGCTAAGTCACTTCCAGCCATTGTAGTCGGTATTTTGCTCATGAGTGAATTCATTGGAACGAAATCCACTGTTGGAACTGCAGAATCTGCCTTTACGCATGGGCTTTCTGCTTCATGGTCTATTGTGACTGTTGCTATCGCCTTTTTTATCTTTTCCTTTTTCTTAGTAGGCAAGTTTTATCGAACAGGACAGTACACCATTTCAGGTATTATCGATCAGAAGTTTGGAAAATCAACGAAGCTAGTTGTTTCTGTTATTATGATTGCTGCATTACTGCTTGTGAATCTAGGAAACTATTTAAGTGGGTCAGCTGCTATTGCATCCATTTTGGGGCTTCCTTTAATGACCTGTGCGATCATTACGGCCGTTGTGAGTACATTTTATTTTACATTTGGAGGAATGAAAGGGGTTGCATGGGTCACGATCCTTCATTCGATCGTGAAGTATGCGGGGATTTTAATTACACTAGGGGTAGCTCTTTACTTAACAAAAGGCTTTGAACCAATGAAACAAACGATGCCTGATCATTTCTTTACATGGGACGGGACAATTGGATGGGGGACGATAGGAGCTTGGTTTATAGGAAACATGGGTGCCATCTTTGCTACGCAGTTTATCATTCAAGCAATCACTTCGTCGAAAAGTGAGCGTGAGGCAAAGAAATCAACACTTTATGCGGCTCTGCTTTGTTTGCCGCTCGCCATTGCAATCGGTGTGATCGGCGTAGCTGCACATTATTTGTATCCAGACATTGATCCTATTTATGCCTTCCCTGTCTTTTTACAGCATATGAATCCAATTTTGAGTGCCATTGTGGCAACATCGCTTGTGGCATCCATCTTTGTCGGTGTGTCGACGGTTGCGCTTGCGACAACAACCTTAATTATGGATGATTTTTATGTACCGAAAATGAAACCAACACCGGAGCAGAGAATGAAAGTCACGAGGTATGTGGCTGTACTCGTTGGAATTGTGCCTCTTGTAGGAGTAGCACTTGCGCCGGAGCTGCTGTCCCTTTCCTTTTTTACAAGGGCGCTTCGAACATCGATCGCTGTTGTAGCAGCAATGGGCTTTTACTTGCCGTACTTTAATTCAAATAGAGGGGCGACCATTGGCCTTGCTGCTTCAGGTGTTACCACGACGGTTTGGTATTTACTCGATAATCCATTCGGAATCGATAATATGTATATTGCCATTATCATTCCTTTCCTTGTGCTGGTAATCGATCGACTTTTCAGTCCGCCTGCTAAAAAGGATCAACCATTGAAAGGAGAATTGTCATGAAAAATGAAGAGACTGTGATAAAAATAGATGGAATTTTGCGACAAAATGAACAAGATACAGAGAGAAAAGAAGCCTTTCTGCCAACAGACTGTGTGCAGAATCATGCGGCCAATCTACTTGAGCTGGATAATGGAGATGTATTATGTGTTTGGTTTGGCGGAACGCAGGAGGGAATACCTGATATCTCAATCTATATGTCGAGACTCAAACGGGGAAGTAACAAGTGGACAGAGGCAGTGAAGTTATCTAACGATCTTGCACGCTCTGAACAAAATCCAGTTCTGTTTCAAGAGGAAAATGGCAGGCTATGGCTGCTGTATACCGCACAGCTATCTGGGAATCAAGATACGGCCATCGTGAGATACCGGCTATCAGAGGATAGAGGTGAGACATGGGGTGAGATTGATACTTTGTTTGAACAGCCGGGTACGTTTATACGTCAGCCGATTGTTGTACTGGATAATCAAGATTGGCTGCTGCCGGTCTTCTATTGTAAGACCATTCCAGGCGTCAAATGGACGGGGAACCGGGATGTCAGTGCTGTGAAGATTTCATCCGACCAAGGAAAGACATGGGATGAGGTCATTGTACCAAACAGCACGGGCTGTGTTCATATGAATATTGGAAAGTGTGCAGACGGCTCCCTCATAGCCCTCTTTAGAAGCCGGTTTGCTGATTCGATTTATATCAGCCGTTCCGTCGATCATGGGCGGACATGGTCTGAGCCAAAGGCGACGGAGCTGCCCAATAATAATTCATCCATTCAATTTACCGTGCTCCAAAATGGGCATCTTGCCCTCGTCTATAATCATATCAATGCGGATGAGCAAACAGAACGAAGAGCTTCTTTATATGATGAAATTGAGGATGAAGGCGATACGCGCACGGCTGTTGATACAGAAGCACGTCCAGCCTTTTGGGGAACACCGCGTGCACCGATGACTTTGGCGCTCTCTGAGGATAATGGTGATACATGGCCTATCAGACGTAACCTTGAAGTGGGTGATGGATATGCGATGACAAACAATTCAAAGGACAAACTAAATCGAGAGTATTCTTATCCATCCATCACGGAAGGAAAAGACGGGAAGCTGCATATTGCGTTTACGTATTATCGGCAGGCGATCAAATATGTGTGTGTGACAGAAGAATGGGTCAATCGCACTTCTTAACTGCAAGAGGGCCCTGCTTCTGGTGAATTGTAACCCTCATTTGCTTCATTTATAATTGATGTTTGGAGGGTTGTCCCCATTTTCTATCGGCTGGACTCCCTCAAGCTATGTCTCGTGATGAAGAGATAAAAAATGGGGGTCCTTTTCATGAATATCAAAGTGTTAGGTGTTGCGCCGTATAAAGGGTTGGGCGATGTGTTAATCGACCTTGCCAAAGAAGAAGAAAATATGACATTCCAGCTTGTAGTCGGAGATCTCCGGTCTGGTGTTGCTCTTGCAGAACAAGCAGAAGCTCAAGGAATGGATATCATTATGAGCCGGGGCGGAACAGCTGCGCTCATTCAAAAACATGTGAACATCCCAGTAGTTGATATCCCTGTGTCAGGGTATGACTTGCTTCGTGCCTTAACACTGATAAAAGATTATCAAGGTAAAAAAGCGGTCGTGGGTTTTGAAAATATTACACAAGGTGTACGCACCATTGGGGAATTATACGGGATTAAAATTGATATTTACACAGTGCAGCAAGAGGAAGAGGTATGGGATCTCTTAAAACAATTACAAGAACAAGGGACTCAGGTCGTGCTTGGAGATGTCATTACTGATAAAGCGGCTAAAGAGCTGGGAATGCAGAGTATGCTCATTACATCAGGTCGTGAATCGGTCAAAGAAGCATTTCATCAAGCAAAACAAATGTATCGTTTATATAAAGAGGCGACAGCTGAACAGCGTCTCTTTCGTGAAATGATTGATCAAGAGCCGAAAGGGATGCTCATCATTGATCCGCACAACCAGCTACATTTTATGAATCAACAAATGAAACAATGGACAGAAAAAGGATTATTTGCACCGTCTACTTCTCATGCTGATGTGATTGCGTGGTGTCCAGCACTTGAACCGGCACTAAAGGCGATTCGAGAAGGGAAACAAAATGGCTATTCTCAAATATCCCATCAGCAGCAAGTGTGGCATGTCAAAGGAAGCATGCTATCGAAAGGCGAGTTGCTTGTCACGATTGAAAAGCCTTCGGCTGTGATGAATCAAGAAGGTCATCGTATTTGGACGCTTGCGTCGCCTATTCATTCAGAACATCCATTTGCTCTTTTTACAGATCAAAGCCCAAAAATGAAAGATGTGATCAATAGGGCAAAAGCGTTTAGTCAAACGGAGCGCTCGATTTGCCTGTATGGTGAACAAGGAACGGGTAAATCATGCCTTGCATTTGCTATCCATCAAATGAGCGAGAGGAAAAATGAGAGCTTTACGACAGTACATTGCAGACGTTTGACAAAACCGGAAGATATAAAATCA
This sequence comes from Bacillus sp. FSL R5-0512, assembly GCF_038593295.1. NCBI lineage: Bacteria > Bacillati > Bacillota > Bacilli > Caryophanales > Bacillaceae > Bacillus > Bacillus sp. FSL R5-0512. The sequence continues at coordinate 2,943,524 of NZ_CP151982.1, read as the reverse complement.
ATCCCTCTGCATCAAAAAGGGACGATGTTTCTAAAGGATATTGAGAGCGTTCCAATGGATATACAGCAGCTCATTGCCGAGCAATTGCATTATCATCAGAATATTCGCTGGATGGCTGCGTCTCAAGTGGATTTGTTCAAATTGATGCAATCTGGAGAGTTTAGTGAGGAATTATATACAGGCTTACAGGAGCTCACAATTCATGTCCCTGCGTTGTCTGAACGGCCGGAAGATATTGAGGACATGAGCAGGTTATTTATTGCGGAACTGAATTCTCTTTACGGGACGCAGGTGGTTGGGCTGTCAGCAGATGTGATTGAAGCCTTTCAACACCAGAAATTCAGAGAAAATGTCAGGCAGTTCAAGCGGATCATTGAGGAACTGGTACTGACAACAAAAAGTGGATATATCACGTTGAATAGGGCAAAGGCAGCAATTGATCAGCTTGCCTTTGAAAATGAAGAAAAACAGCTGTCCAGCTATTTGAATGGAACGCTTGATGAGATTGAAAGACGGATTATCAAAACGGTGCTGGAAGAAGAAAATATGAATCAATCAAAGGCGGCAAAGCGGTTGAATATCAATCGTACGACGCTATGGAGAAAGCTAAAGGAATAATATGTAATGAGGCCGAGGTGTCTAAATGACAAACGATCTATTAAAAAAAGGAGCGAAATTAGAGCAAAAGGTAATCATTGTGGCGGATGATTTGACAGGTGCCAACGATACAGGTGTTCAATTTGTCAAAGCGGGCTTCACAGCCTCTGTCCTGTTTCAGCCGTCATTTGAAGGCATTGACAGGTATAAAGAGGATGTGCTGATTGTGGATACCGATTCACGAAGTATGTCTTCAGAGAACGCCTACCATGAGGTCAGCCAAATGGTGCAGCCATTTCTCCAAGATGAATCGCACCTTTTCTTTAAAAAAATAGATTCAACGTTAAGAGGCAATATAGGAATTGAACTGCAAGCACTAATGGATATTGGCCCATTTGATGCGGCGGTTATCGCTCCTGCCTACCCAGATGCACAAAGAGCAACCAATAATGGCATACATTATGTGGAAGGAGTGCCTGTTCATCTGTCAGAGGCAGCAAAGGATCCGAAAACACCAGTGTTGACATCCAGCATATCAGATTTAATTGAGGAGCAGACGAACGTCAGACCAAAAAACCTTTCTCAACAGACAATCGGCGAAGAGCTAAAAGTAACGAGTGATGAGGTATCATCCTTATTGAAGCATGGTCATCAATGGTTTGTGTGTGATGCAGAAACAAGTGATGATTTAGGGCGGATTGTGGAAGTGTTTATGAAGATGGATAAAAGAATACTATGGGTCGGTTCAGCGGGACTAGCTGGTGCATTATCTGCATATGTCGCTAAAAATAGAAATACTTCTCGCCTTAAAAAACAGAGACCTGTCCTCATCGTATCTGGAAGTGCCTCTCAAAAAACAAATGAGCAGTTTGCTTATTTAAGAGAAACTCACGATTGTTTTGAGATAAAAGTGAACCCGCTGAATGTATTAAACGGCCGTGAAGCATGGGAACGAAAATCAGTTCTCGATCAACTGCGTAAGCGTCAGAACGAAGATATTCTCCTTTACACAGATGCACGGCCAGAGATGGTTGAAAAGATGCTGATTTACGGAGAAAAGAAAGGGCTGACAAGACAAGAGGTTGGAAGTGCTTTGTCCGTCTTTCTTGGAATGATCACAAAAGACATTGTCACATTATCAGGAATGAGACGACTTTTCCTAACTGGCGGAGATACAGCGCGGGCGATTTGCCAGGGGCTTGGAGCAGGAGGTATTCGGCTGCTGAAAGAAATTGAACCTGGCATCCCGCTCGGTCAGCTTGTTGATACGAATTTATATGCGGTTACGAAAGCTGGAGCTTACGGTCAAAAAAATTCAGTACTCCATGCGGTAGAAGTGCTGAAAAAGATAGAGGGGGAAGTCGAATGTCAAAACCAATCATTGCTGTAACGATGGGAGATGCGGCTGGCGTTGGTCCTGAAATTATTTTAAAAGCTTTTCAGCAAACGCGTTTACATGAAGAAGCCGTTCTATTTGTGATCGGAGATACCAGTATATTAAATAGGGCAAAAGACTTTGTGAGTACAGATGTGGAGATTGTAAGTATCAAAGAACCAGAGGAAGCGGAGCAGGTGAAAGCCGGAGCAGTTCCGTGCTTAGACCTTAAGCTCTTAACGAACGAGATTCCAATTGGGGACATATCAAAAGAAGCAGGAAATGCTGCTTTCCGATATCTTGAAAAAGCCATTAGTCTTGCAAATGACCGTAGAATTGACGGCATTTGCACAGCGCCGCTAAACAAAGAAGCACTTCATAAGGCAGGTCATATGTATCCAGGACATACAGAAATTTTAGCTGACCTGACAGGTACAGAAGATTATGCGATGATGCTGGCGGCCCCTAACTTAAAGGTAGTTCATGTCACCACACATATTGGATTAATGGATGCCATTTTAAAAATTAATCCTGAGCGTGTATACACGACGATTAAGCTGGCACATGATACACTCGTCCGTTCTGGGATCTCTGCTCCTAAAATCGCTGTATGCGGGATTAACCCGCACGCTGGGGAGAATGGGTTGTTTGGGAACGGAGAAGAAGAGGAGAAGATCATCCCAGCGGTTGAACTAGCGCAGGAAGAAGGGATTCAAGTATTTGGGCCGCTGCCTGCTGATACCTTGTTCTTTAGGGCAGTAAGAGGTGACTTTGATATCGTTGTGGCGATGTATCATGATCAAGGGCACGGACCGATTAAGGTGCTTGGCTTAGAGTCGGGTGTAAACATTACAGTTGGGCTGCCGATTATTCGTACAAGTGTCGATCATGGGACGGCATTTGATATCGCAGGAACAGGAAAAGCCGATTCTGCGAGCATGGAAGAAGCTATTAGACAGGCCATCATGCTTTCTGGTACGAGAGAAAATCAATATGAGAAGAAAAAGAGCCTTTAAGAGGAGGCTCTTTTTTTCTAGTTCATATACGTTCCGCCATTCATATTGATGGTTTCTCCTGTGATAAAATCCGACTGGTCAGAAGCTAAAAATGTCACAACATTTGCGACTTGTTCTGGTGTTCCAATCGTTTTCAAAGGAATTCTATCTAAAACCGAACGCCGGTATTCATCGCTCCACTGTTTGCTCATGTCTGTTTCAATTGGACCAGGGCAGACAGCATTCACATGAATGTGGTGCTCTGCTAATTCTTTGGCAAGATGCATGGTTAAATAATTGATGCCTGCCTTTGATGCACCGTATGCAGGTGATGCATTGTGATGAGGGGTTTTGCCAGTTGTAGAACTCATATTAATAATCTTTCCGCCTTGTTGTTTGATCATGTCAGGAATGACCGCTTGGCACATGAGGAACGTGCCGGTCAAATTAATATCAATCAATCGTTTCCACTCATCAAGGGATGTCTCGACTGTGGATTTTCGTAAATTGATCCCAGCATTGTTGACCAGCAGATCAATCTGTCCAAAATGTGTTTTCGCTTGCTCCACGAGTGAAAATGCTGTCTCTGGTAAACTAGCATCACCTGCAACATAAACGGCTCGTTTCTCTTTTTTATTCAGTAAGGAGCAAACCTCTTGAAGCAGCATGTCGTTTGTTCCATTGAGAACGACGTGCGCTCCTTCGCAGGCAAGTGCCTCCGCAATGGCGCGGCCAATCCCTCTGCTTGCACCTGTAATGATCGCTACTTTATTTTGTAAACTCACGTACATCCCACCCATCTCTCATTTTAAAAAGCGCTTTCATTCATTATAAAACGGTATGTTTCATCATTCAACATATATAAGGGGGTTAGGGGGATTTTCAGTTAAGATGTTTCATAATTAAACAAATACTTCCTTTTAACTTCAGGTTATACTAAAAGGACAAAGCAGTAGAAAAGGGGGCAAACCGTTGAAACTTTATACGAAAACCGGGGATCAGGGTCAAACAGGCTTGATCGGCGGAAGAGCTGATAAAGATGATGTGAGAGTAGAGGCGTATGGAACGCTAGATGAGGCGAATAGCTTTATTGGACTCGCGCATGCAAATTTACGGCAGCATGGCGAATTGTTTCAGGATCTTTTGTCAGAGCTGATTGTTATTCAGCATGAGCTGTTTGACTGCGGCGGTGATTTGGCAGCAGTCAAACCACGTAAAGAAGGCAAATTAACAGAAGCCTCTGTGACAGCCCTTGAGAAAAGGATGGATGTCTATGTAGAAGAGGCCGCGCCGCTCACCAAGTTTATTTTACCAGGCGGTCAGGAAGGCGCTGCTCTCTTACATGTGGCGCGGACAGTCGTCAGAAGAGCCGAGCGGCATATTGTGACACTTGCGAAACAGGAGGAGATTCCAGCCGCTGCGCTCACATACGTAAACCGTCTATCCGATTATTTATTTGCAGCCGCCCGAATCGTGAATCATCGGCTTGGTGAAGCTGATGTTGAATATGAACGAAGTGCCGACGTGTTTCGTTCTAAATAAGGAAAGCACTCTTCAAATAGAAGAGTGCTTTTTTATTAGGTTTTGCCGCTCAGTCTGAGCATTGTTACGACTCTAGTCGCAATCAAAGATCAATCTGTGACACGTTTTGCCGGCTTTCTTTTTTGACTATAGTTAAAGCAAGGAGCAAGAAAGGAGGCATGAAGATGAAAATAACAAGTAAAACCATTATCGGTTCAATTTTATTGTTTGTCGGTTTATCCATCTTCTTTGGTGGTTCATTTGGTGGACTGATCCCGGTTTTGATTGGGGCAGGCCTCATCTATGTAGGTGTTAAAAAATACGAAAAAGGCAGTAAAACCTTAGGTGTCATTCTAGCAGTCATTGGTGTATTGATCGTCGTGCAATTTTTGCCGTTTATACTTGGCATCGCATTTGCAGGGGTACTTCTTTATTTTGGCTGGTCGATGATCAATGGTGAATCTACCAAAAAATCATCAAGCAGAGCATATATGGAGCCAAACACGGCACCTAATACGGAAGAACCGCTTCACACGTCTTTTGATCAAGAATGGGAAGACTTTTTAAAGAAAAAATAAAAGGAGGAACATCAAATGGTATTAAGAAGAGTAAGAGATATGTTTGTTGCAACTGTCAATGAAGGCTTAGATAAATTGGAGAATCCGCGTGTCATGCTGAATCAATACGTTCGTGATATGGAGGATGATGTTGCGAAAGCGAAACATGCCATCATCAAACAGCAAACGATTCAGCAAGGCTTCCTGCGCAAAGCAGAAGAGACGGAAGCATTTGCTGAAAAGCGAAAGAAGCAGGCCGAGCTGGCATATCATGCGGGAGAAGAGGAGCTTGCACGAAAAGCGCTCACAGAAATGAAGTATTTTGAAGAAAAGCACAACGAATATCAGGAAGCCTACCAGCAATCTGTGAAACAATTGAAAGAGCTGAAAGAGCAATTGCAGCACTTAGAAACGAAGCTGCGTGATATAAAAGACAAGAAGCAGGCACTGATTGCAAGAGCCAATGCCGCACAGGCAAAGCAGCATATGAATGATTCCATCAATAAAGTAGACAGTGAAAGTGCATATAAAGAGTTTCTCCGAATGGAGAACCGTATTGAAGAAATGGAAACAAAAGCAGGCAGCTATGCACAATTTGCGGATCAAGGTGCATATGCTCATTTAGATTATGCCGACGAGGTTGAAAAAGAATGGCAGAAGCTGAAGCTCGAGAAAAAGCCTGAACAACAGCAAGCAAACGTATAGAGATCACATCGGAAGAAAAGCAGGCTTTTTCTTCCGATATTTGATTTCTTTCTGTTTCGCTTTTCCTTATAATGAAAAGGTCAGAAGATAAAGGGATGGTATGAATGAAGCGATTAATCGGTCTAATTTGTATACTTGTAGGTATCTTTTTAATGATTGGCATGCTTTTCAAAAATGAAGATCTCTTTCATTTAAGTTTTTCCCGTGAAAAACCAGTGACAAAAGCTTCAGCGAAAAAAGAGGAGATTGATCAATTAGATATTTCTCTTTCTGGGTTTCGCGTGAAGGTAAAACCTGAAAATCGTTCCGATATTTCCGTGACTGCTCTCAATGGAAAAGGGAAAATGTATGCGGAGCAAACAGGCGGTACGTTCAAAATTCGTGCTGAAAATAAAAGCTTCTTGTTTTTCACTCAATTTGAAAAAGGAGAGCTTTTAGTTAAAATTCCAACAGATTATCATAAAAATGTGAAGATTACGGGTGGAAGCGGAGTCAGCGAGATGAACGGAGAAGGAAAGCTGTCCCTTCAAGATGTGATACTCAAATCAACGAGCGGAAACCTCACAGCTGAGAATTTCTCAGCAAAAAATGTAGAAATCAAAGCAACCTCTGGCAGGCTGGCAGTGTCGCACATTGATGCGAAGGATAGTGATATTGGGGCAACTTCAGGGCGTGCCGATATTAATGATGTCAAAGGCGAGCTGCAATTGGGTATGACAAGCGGCCGGTTGACAGCAAGTTTTGATACAATTGAGTCACCTGTCTCCTTTCATATGACATCAGGGAGCGCGAAATTTAATTTGCCAGATGACGGAGATTTCAACGTTCAGGTGAAAAAAACAAGTGGAAGCGTCGATCACTCGTATGACTTTGATCAAGTGGATAGTGAAGGTCGAGGCTTTACAGGTACGCGGGGGAAAGGGACACATTTAGTCGATATTGAAATGACAAGTGGTAACCTCAAGCTGCGGTAATGATTGAAAGAAAGGAAGGAGGCGAGTCAACTGCGTTTTACAAGGAATCAAATTTTAGGCATCATTGTCGTGATATTTGGTATTAATTTATTTCTCAAAATTATTGGGATCGGAGCAGATTTGTTTTGGCCTGTGTTTTTTGCGCTGGCAGGTTATTGGCTGCACTCACGATCCAAACGTTGGCTCGGTTCAGTTTCCTATATTTTTGCCGGCTTTCTCTTCTTAAAATTTCTGCTCAATATTACATTTAGTTTAACAGGTTACTTATTTGCGGCCTTTTTGATTTATGCCGGCTATCGCTTATTGAAAAATAAACCTGTTTTTGATGTCGATAAAAAGGAAACATCAGACGACGGGAAGCCTTCACTGAAAGTCAATCTTGAAAAAAAGGACGATCAGAAGAAAACAAAAAGCCAGACAAAGCCGCGCAAAGAGCATGACTTTTTTATCGGTGAAGTCAGGCTGATGAAAAAGCCGTTTCAATTAAGTGATTTGACGATTTCAGGTTTTATTGGCGATGTGAAAATCGATTTATCAAAGGCGATCATCGCAGAAGAAGAGAGTACGATCGTGATTAGCGGGCTGATCGGAGATGTGGATATTTACGTACCGCAGGATATTGAAGTATGTGTGAGTGCTTCCGCCGCGATTGGTGATATGAAAATCATAGATGAAAAAAGAAGCGGGTTCGGCAGTAAAGTGTACGTGATGACCAACGATTACGATGAGAGCAAACGAAAAGTGAAAATCTCCATCTCTCTATTGATCGGAGATGTGGATGTGAGATACTTATGAGGAAATTCCATTTAGGCCTCCAGTGGCAATCTGTTCGTCTTGGCGTCGGTATCTCGCTCGGTGTTGTGACGATGACGACACTGCCGATGTTTTTTTATTATCAGCTTGATCCGATGATTCTGCTTTCTACCCGCTGGTTTGGCATACCGTTTTTTTGTATTTTACTCATCGTTAGTCTTGCGATTGGGATTTCTGCCGGGAGTGTATTTGGCTATCAGCATAAGAAGCGCCTCGATCAGCTTGTAGAGTCGATTTTGAAATTTGAAAATGGAAACTTTGCATACAGACTGCCGTCTCTTGGCGACGATGAAATTGGCTTAGCCGCCGATCAATTAAATGAAATGGCGAAGCGGGTGGAAGGGCAAGTAGCCTCTTTACAAAAGCTTTCAAATGAACGGGCTGAATGGCAGGTTCAAATGAAGAAATCGGTCGTCTCAGAAGAGCGGCAGCGGCTTGCACGAGAGCTCCATGATGCGGTCAGCCAGCAGTTATTTGCGATTTCGATGATGACTTCAGCTATTCTTGAAGGCATGAAGGAAAAGGACGAAAAGATATTAAAGCAAATGCAGCTTGTCGAACGAATGGCTGGCGATGCACAAAATGAGATGCGTGCTCTTCTGCTTCATCTAAGACCGATCACGCTAGAAGGAAAAGACCTGAAAAAAGGCTTAATTGAGCTGCTAAATGAATTTCAAGCAAAGCAGCCGATTGATATTGATTGGGAAATCGAAGATGATGTTCCGTTATCTAAAGGAGTAGAGGACCACCTCTTCCGAATTGTGCAAGAAGCCCTGTCTAATGTATTTAGGCATGCAAAGGCGACAAAGGTAACTGTGCGCCTGCTCATAAGAAACCGGCAAGTGCAGCTAAAGATTATTGATAATGGTATCGGCTTTCAAACAGACCATGTGAAGACAGCCTCCTACGGACTTGAATCGATTCGAGAGAGAACAAGTGAAGTAGGCGGTGTCGCAGAGATTATGTCATTTGAGGGAAAAGGCACACAAATTGATGTGAAGGTTCCCATTTTTGATGAAGGAAAAGGAGAGAACGTTCGATGATTCGAGTGCTTTTAATCGACGATCACGAAATGGTGAGAATGGGTCTTGCGGCCTTTTTAGAGGCGCAGGCTGATATTGAAGTCATTGGTGAAGCGTCAGATGGACAAAAAGGTGTAGAGCTAGCCGTTGAATTAAAGCCAGATGTGATTTTAATGGATCTTGTCATGGAGGGGATGGATGGCATCGAAGCAACGAAAAGAATTTGTCAGGAAATTGAAGATGCCAAGATTATCGTTCTGACGAGCTTTATTGACGATGATAAAGTCTATCCAGTGATTGAGGCGGGTGCTTTAAGCTATTTATTAAAAACATCCAAGGCAGGAGAAATTGCTGATGCCATCAGATCTGCAAGTATCGGCGAACCAAGACTTGAATCAAAAGTGGCTGGAAAGGTCATGAATAAACTCCGTCATTCATCAAATGGGTCCATCCTTCACGATTCATTAACGGCAAGAGAAATGGAGATCTTGAAGCTGATTGCGGATGGGAAATCGAATAAGGTCATTGCCGAGGAATTATTTATTACAATTAAAACGGTGAAGACCCATATTACCAACATTCTTTCCAAACTTGATGTGGAAGATCGAACGCAGGCGGCTGTGTATGCGCACCGTCATAAGCTGATTCAATAAAAAAACAGCTTTCAAGTGAAAGCTGCTAGAACATGCGTAAAATTAGTCCTTCTGTCCTGTGATCGGACGTTCGGATAGTTGATGGAGCTCAGGAACTGGAAAAGCCTCCTGCTCCTTGGCCGGTTTTTCTTCCAGGGTTTTCTTCATTTCGGATAAAAGCTTTACGCTCTCCTTTGCTGCTGCCGCTTTTTTTTCCTGCAAATCAATGATCTGTGAAAGTCCGACGAATAATCCGCCTCCCAACAGAAGGAGCGCAGGGGTTTGTCCATAATAAACCACGATCAAAAATGTGCTTGAAAAGCTGTCGGCTTCAATGAAGAAATCTTCTTTTGATTGCGTGAATACAACGATTAACAGAAGTATCCCTAGAATCAAAAATAGAATGCCGGCCGAAAGTAAAGCTCGTTTCATGATTGACACCCTTTTTTTCTTACCATTTTAACATACTCTATAAAGATTGTGTTGCGCCCTTAGTCCCGAAGTCACGGATTTTCACATTTGCTTTGTAACGAATGTCCGATTCACTAAATATTTCATCCCAATGCTTCGCTTCTTTTCGAAAGTCCTTTGGATACGCAATACTCGCTTTTTGATAAAACCTGCAAATATCTGCTTTGATCTCATGCTGTAATTCCCCAATGAAATCTTTTACGTTTTTCTCTAATCGACGCTCCACAACACCTTCAATCTCTTGGAGATACTTTTCATTAAATGCATTTTCCCGCTCATTCCAATCCTCAGATAATCTTCCTTCAAGCGCCACTGACACATTAAATTGATATTTTCCGCTGGCTGTTTTATTCGTTTCAATGTTGTGTTTCAGTTTAAAAATCTCAAAAGAATAGATGCTGTGATCATATTCAAATTCAATGACTCCGCCTTCTCCGTCTCCGGTCAACAGGTTATACGACTGCACGGCTAACGGAGAGATGTTGGTGAGAAATCGTCTGTTCTTTATAATAGAGGCTCCGTCCAGCATTAATTTCCCTTGATCCACACCGACTTTCGGAACAGCAAAAGATACGTTGTTTTGCATAGCAGAAGAAATATCTCCTAATGAAGCGGGCTTGAGCATACGTATAGTCGATTTAGTATTCCTAGAAATATCATATAATGTAGAAGAAGCTGGCTGTCCATCGTCATTGATTTTCAGCAAGTCCCCAGGCTTCTCAGAAGTCATAAAGACAAGGCTTCCTCTCCGTGTTTCATTGTCGCGAATAAATTGATTAATGACGAGGTCGAAATTATTCTCATTGATGAGCTCCTCAGAAAATAAATACACCCTCAGCTGCTGGGCGAAAATCCGATGACTCTTGAGCGTTGTTGTTCGGAATATTTGATGTACGGAATCACCACTAGTTTCAATAATCTTTGTTGGGTCTTTTACGCTGGATTCTTGCTCAATTTTTTGAGGAACAAGGACTTGCATAGATATTTTAAGCTTATGACCGTCATCTCCTTTATCTAAGCCAAAACCAATCGCCATGTTGAGCTCCTCAATATTGGTACTATCCCAGCATCCACTTAATAGAACAAGGGCCAGGTATGCAAAGGCCGCCTTTTTTTTCATGCTGCTTTCCGCCTCCTTTTAAAAAACACGATGATAAATAAGAGAAACGGGAGGATGCCGAATAAAAGGAAAAATAAATGGTTCACATAGGTTAAATAATCACGCACTGTATCAACATCCTTTGGGAAAACGGCGGCAAAGTAGATGACAATTCCCATCAACGCGAGCACGATCTTTTTTGGTAATTTTGTTAGTTTGGATATCCCCATTGCAGCAAAAAACGTATATCCTACAAAGCTCGTATAAAGCTGAACAAGCCAAACGATAAGCAAAAAAGATTCAATTCGCTCAATAAAAATCCCCTGTATATCGAACGATTGAAATAAAGCAATCGTCGGCCAAGTCAACGTCGCAGTTTCTTTCACGGTGAACGCACCAACGACAAGAATATAGGTGAAAATATAGATGATCGCAGGAATCAAAAAGCCGATTGCGCCATAAGCAAAGGTGTGTTTTTGCGTGTTCATATAGACAGGCATAAACAGCATCATTTCAATGCCGACAAACGAAATGGCTGATGCGTTAAGGGATTTGAAGACAGGGGAGAATCCCTCTCCTAAAACAGGCCGGAGGTTATCTAACTTAAATTCTTGAACACTGAGTCCATATGCAACAAATAAGATAATCAAGGTCACAATGAGGAAAAAAGGGCACAGTCTGGCAAAATCACCAATCCCGCCGACTACGAGATAAAGACCAACCAAAATAAAGCTGATCATTGTCACCGCTACAGGTGTGTTTTGAAGCAGAAAGAACTTCACCATTTCTGACATAGCCCGTACTTCATAGCTGGCAACGCCAAGAAAATAAACAATAATGAGCAGGTTAGCAAGAGCACCAATCCACTTTCCAAGCCCCTCATTTGTATAATCATAGTAAGAGGAGAAGGGGACTTTTTTCATCATAAGGACATTCACAAAAATAAATACAATGTAAATGACGCTCATGAGTAAGAGTGCAATCCAGCCATCAGGTGTAGTTGCAGCCTGTGCCATTGCTCTGGGCAGAATCATCATACTTGCACCTAATGTTGTATTGGCAATAATGGCACTTGCCTGATAGCTGGTGATCGACTCTTTATGATTGACCATATCGTTCTCCTTTCTTTTGATTTTTCAAAGGCAATCGAATGATGGAATTGTCTTCATTTTTATAGCTGAACACAAAGTCTGGCGAAAAATAAGGCGTACCAAAACTTTTTTGCCGTGTTAAATGGGTAAGGAGAACGAGCATGAACAGCACAATCCCATATAAACCCAAGGTAGCTGCCGTAAACATGGACACAAAGCGGAGCACGCGGAACGACATGCCCATCCCGTATTGAGGCACAGTAAAGGAAGCAAGGGCAATCACACTGACGATAATCACCATAATCGAGCTCACAATATGAGCCTGAACGGCCGCCTGCCCAATGACGACTCCGCCTACAAGTCCAATCGTTTGACCGAGCGGATTTGGCAGCCTTAAACCAGCTTCCCGCAGCAGCTCAATCGTTATCTCCATGATGAGTGCCTCCACAATAGGCGGAAAGGGGACATTTTCTCTTGTACTTGAGATCGAAATAGCCAGTGTTGTTGGTAAAAGTCCTTGATGGAAGGACACAAGCGCAATATAAATGGCTGATAAAAATAATGTCAGAAAGATAGAGGTAAACCGCAGCATACGAATGAGAGAGGCGGCGATCCACCTTTCATAATAATCATCAGGTGATTGCATAATCGTCGCGAGAGAAGCAGGTACAATTAACACAAAAGGTGAATGATCAACAAAAATGGCGACACGTCCATTATTTAAAGCAGATGCCACTTTATCCGGCCGTTCTGTGTTTTGGATTTGCGGGAAAGGCGAGTACACATTGTCCTCAATCAGTTCCTCAAGAACACCAGAATCTTGTATATCATCAATCGTGACCTGTTTGAGCCTTTTTTTCACTTCTTTTAAAACAGACGATTGAGCCATACCGTCAATGTACATGATGGTCACTTGGGTGTACTTTTTTTGACCAATTTTCATGTCGACGGTTTTAAGATTGGGGTTTTTCAAGCGCTGTCTCACAAGAGCTAAGTTCGTATCTAAATCTTCAATAAAGCCAATTTTCGGACCTCTCACAATTGTTTCAGAGGTAGCATCACCTATACTGCGTTTCTTCGTTCCATGCGTTTCTAAAATATACGCATGCTGAAATCCGTTAATCAGTACCACACAATGCCCTTCAAAAATCGCATCGACCAATTCCTCGGAGGTCTTCACCGAACGGGTGGTCATCATCGATAAATTGGATTCCAGCTTCTCTTTTGTGAGAGACGTATGATCTTGGAGAAGCAGCTTTAAAAAGGTTTGAATCTCCATCGTTTCGTTCATTTCTTTTATGTATAAATAGTAAACCACCTGTCCGTGAGGCAGTGTTTTTTTCTCATGGACCAAATCGTCCATTTCTTTTAATTGTGGAAGGATGACGGAGAGATTATCGTATAAGTGCTCTTTTAATGGAGTTTGGTTCATTTGGATCACCCGCCTCAAATCTTTTTCTTAGCATTACCTGCTTGAAAAAACAATATTCTGTGTTACATTATTTTGTGGTAAAAGAAAGAATGAGGGTTTTGGAGGAAACAAGATGGCACAGATTCGTTTAGCAGGAACAAAAGAGGAGATCGACCGTATTCTACAGTCGTTTGACAAGCATTATGAGGTGACCTATACATCAAAGGATTACGGAAAAACGAACCCAAAATATAAATATTCGAAGGATGTTCGCGTTTATATTGAACTAAAATTAAAATAAAGATAAAATTTTAATTGAAAACGCTTAAAGGATTTTCGTTTTTTGTATAGAATAGAGTTGAGTGATGAGAAGCTATGGAGGGATACATAATGACGGAATTTAGAATCGAAAAAGACACAATGGGCGAAATCAAAGTGCCGAAGGACAAGTTCTGGGGTGCACAAACACAACGAAGCAAAGAAAATTTCAAAATCGGTTCTGAGAAAATGCCAAAGGAAGTTGTGAATGCGTTTGCAATTTTGAAACGTAGCACAGCGATTGCGAACGAACGACTTGGCAACCTTGAAAGCGAAAAAGCAGAAGCAATTGCTGCTGTATGTGATGATATCATCAGCGGAAAGTATGACGAGCATTTCCCGCTTGTTGTTTGGCAGACAGGCAGTGGAACACAAAGTAACATGAACATGAACGAAGTCGTTGCAAACAGAGCAACTGCTTACTTGAAAGATAAAAATAGCGAGTTCAGCATTCACCCGAATGATGACGTTAACCGCAGCCAAAGCTCAAATGATACATTCCCAACGGCTATGCACGTGGCAGCTGTTTTAGCTGTGTACAAAAAATTGCTGCCTGCAATTGACCAGTTAAGAACAACTCTTGATGAGAAAGCAAAAGCGTATCAAGAGATTGTGAAAATCGGCCGTACGCACTTGCAGGATGCAACACCGCTGACAGTTGGTCAAGAGATTAGCGGCTGGGTATACATGCTGGATCGTTCAAAAGAAATGATTCTAGAATCAACTGAAAAAATGAGAGAATTAGCCATTGGCGGAACTGCTGTTGGTACAGGAATTAACGCACATCCTGAGTTCGGTCAATATGTTGCTGAGGAAATCAGCCAGCTGACAGGTCAAACTTTCAATTCTTCACCAAACAAATTCCATGCGCTGACAAGCCATGATGAAATTACGTATGCACACGGTGCCTTAAAAGCACTTGCAGCTGATTTAATGAAAATTGCCAATGATGTAAGATGGCTTGCAAGTGGTCCTCGCTGCGGAATTGGCGAATTGATCATTCCTGAAAATGAGCCGGGAAGCTCCATTATGCCAGGAAAAGTTAACCCAACCCAAAGTGAAGCATTAACTATGATTGCAGCGCAAATCATGGGGAATGATGCCACAATCGGTTTTGCGGCAAGCCAAGGAAACTTTGAGCTGAACGTATTTAAGCCAGTCATCATTTATAACTTCCTGCAATCAGTTGAACTACTTGCTGACGGCATGAACTCATTCCATGACAAGTGTGCAGTTGGAATCGAACCAAACCTTGAAACGATTGAGAAAAACTTGAACAATTCATTGATGCTTGTGACGGCACTTAACCCGCACATCGGATATGAAAATGCAGCAAAAATTGCGAAGCTTGCGCACAAAGAAGGATTAACACTAAAAGAAGCAGCACTTCAATTAGAGCTGTTAACTGAAGAGCAATTCGAGCAATTTGTGAAACCAGAGGAAATGGTGACACCGAAAGCAAAATAAGAAACCAGGGGCAGCTGCCCCTGGTTTTTTCATTGAAAATATGTGTTTACAAATGATCCTCTTTCAAAATACGCAAAAGTGAATCAGAATTGGTTTGAAGCGGTGCATATAATTTCAATTGGTACAGCATGCCTTTCACGATGACTTGTCTTGGTTTTTGTTTGTTTAATTCATTTTCCAGGATGCCAAGCGCTTCAAATAACTCAGGCTCGTCTTTCACTTCATAGTGTGCTTCAGCAATCTCTCTTAATTCCTTTAAAAGAGATTCTGTGAGCGGATCGAATGACCGTTCATAAATTGGACCAAACCAATCGCTCGCTTGATCTACAGAAATGAGAGGAAGATCATTTCGCTTCATCATACCGCCCATCAAATCATCGATACGATGAATCATGGTTTTGGCAAGCTCTTCTGCTTCCAGCTGAAAATCATATAAAATGGCAAGCTCGAAATAAACGTGGCTCATGCCCTCAATCGTCAAACATAAATCAGCCATATATGGAATAGCAGCGTCTCCATACACTTGTTTAATGTTATCGATGTGAAGCTGGATGGTTGCAAGCCTAATTTGTTTTGCGAGCTGCTGCGTTTCTTCATTCAATGGAAGCGCCCTGTCGCTCAGCTGCATTTTAATAAAATCCTTTTGCTGCAAAATATTATCGTAATAGACAGTGAGCTGTTTGCGGTAGGCTTCTTTTGGTGTGCCGCCCTCTGTTTGAACCTCATGAATCCGGGTAAATACCTTATCGTAATAGTAATGAAGGATCGAAATGAGCAGTGCTTCCTTTGATTTAAAATAAAGATAAAAAGCACCCTTTGACATGTGGCATTCATCTGCAATTTCCTGAACAGACGTTGTGTTATAGCCTTTGCTGGCAAATAATTTCATGCCAGCCTCAATGATCATTTTTTCTTTCTTTTTCAAAATGAATGTCATCCTTTCTTACCGAGAGACAAATGTCTTAGGAAACGTGCGCAAAGAGATGTGACTTATCGGTCATAAACGACGAAAGTTTTCAAAAATTAATCAGATTGTAACTTGTTTTTTACAGTGTAATTCTTTATATTATAAAGTAAGGTGACCAACTGGTCAAAATATGTGAAAGGATGATGTTCCATGAGAGAAATCGATGATATGATTAGACGCCTGCGAACAAAAGGGATTCAAGTAGAAAAAGTCAAAATGCCGAAAGAGACAACCATTGAAAAGAAATGGATGTATCAAGCTGGCAAAAAGATCAAAGCCACATACCGTGATTTCAATGGGTATTCATTCATCTAAAAAAGACTGCGGTCAAAAACCTACAGTCTCTTCTTTGGAACCATAATTGTATAACGTACACCTAGATCATCATTTTCAATAGATATGGACGCTTGATGCATTGAAAGAATTCTTTTGACAATGCTTAATCCAATACCGAATTCGCCCTTTTTTCCCTTACTAAAAGGCTCGTATAGGTTGGACAGCATATGTTCTTCAATTGGAGGACCGTCATTACGAATGACAATGCGGATTTGATCCTCTTCCTGTTTCATCTGAATATCAATCTTACTTTTTGCGTACCGAAGTTGATTTTCTAGTACATTCTCAAATAATTTGCTCCATTGTTCTGGATCGCCTTCAAGAGCAGCCTCATCATCTAAGTCCACGTTCCACTGCAATTCATTTTTCGACCAGCGTATTCGGTCGACCACTTCCAGCATCGTATTACTGAGTAGGAAGGAAGAATGTGCGGGATGTTGTTTTGATAAATAATCAAGCTTTGTTAAGTACAGCAGATCCTTGATTTTCTTCTCAAGCTTTTCCGCTTCACCTTCAATGACTTCCACCGTTTGTTCAAGATCTCCCTTAGGAAAAATACCATCTTTAATGGACTGAGTGTAGCCGCGGATGACCATGACAGGTGTCTTTAAGTCATGTGAAATATTCTGCAAAAGTGTCCGTTCTGTTTCATCTTTTTGAATGAGTTTTTGTCTCATTTCTTCAATGGTATGACCAAGTTTGCCAATTTCATCTTGCCGGTCAACGATGACAGGATCGTCCCAGTCCTCTTGGGCAATCCGTTTGACGTGCTTTTCAAACGCAACGATTGGTCGGGATAAATAGCGGGCAAGCCAAATCGATGGAATCCAGCTTAGTAAAATAACGGTGCCTAAGATAAAGATCAGCTGTTTAAACAGGGTAAAGGACAGGTCATCTCGATAAGAATCTGGTGCATAGGACAGAAGAATATATTGTGTATTGCCTGATGATACCTTTTTGATGACAAAAAAGATATGCTGGCCGTTCACCTCTTCAGAATACCGTTTCGTTGCGCTTTTTTGTTTTTTCACAAACGATTGGATTTTCTCAATAAAAGCATGCGGAAAAAACTGCGCCATTTGATCTAATTCATCTGATGGGATCAAAATGTGCTGCACGGAGCGGTTTTCCGGTGTCGATTTTGGCGAGCCGTCTCGGTTCAATGGATATTCTGTCAGCACTTGCTGTTCATTTTCGATATTTTTATAAATTTCATTTGTGAAGAAGTCACGTAATGTATTGGAAAATAGAATAATCAGGACAATGGAAATGGTGAGCAAAATGCCAGAGATCACGACCCAAATTTGAAAAGCGAGCGGTTTGTTCTTCATCCTTTAAGCATCCTATAGCCAAATCCATAGATGGTCTCGACCTTTAAGTCGGGCATTTTTTTGCGCAGCCGTCTGACAAGGTCATCCACCACACGATCTGTCCCGAAGTAATCGTGTCCCCAAATCTTGACGAGGATATCTTCACGAGAAAAAGCATGTCCCTGGTGATGTGTAAATAAAAGCAGCAAGTCAAATTCCTTAGAAGTTAAGTTAATGAGCTGTCCCTCTTCATAGACCTCTCTTACATCCTCATGAATGACATAAGAAGAAACTGAAGTGACGCTTTGCTGCGGTGTATCGCTGTTTTTATACACAAGCTCCAGCAGCTTTTGAACCCGAATGATCAGCTCACGCGGAAGAAACGGCTTCGCAATATAATCACTGCTTCCCAGCTCTAAACCGAGGACACGGTCGATATCTGCATCCCGGGCTGAAATGAAAATGACCGGTACGTCAGGTGATGCGGCTTTAATTTCTTTTATGAGGGTATAGCCGTCTGTATCAGGCAGCATGATATCTAAAATCCATAGATGCGGCGGCTTGTTCATTGCCTCGCGTGCCGCTTCTCCGGTTAAAAAAGAGGAGACATTCCAACCTTCACTCTCTAAATATTTGGTTAACAGTTCATTTAAATTTTGTTCATCTTCAACTAAATAAATGGTGTACGACAAAGTCTTCCACATCCTCTCAACGTCATTATAACGGGATACGAAGGCGGCATGTCAACAATCACACGCTTTTTTCACAATTTCACATATTCTTCTCATCATTATCCCATAATGTTTGATTATGATAAGGTCAAGGGAAAAAAGGGCATAGACAAAAGGCGGATGAATAGGTGCTTTTCATCAATGTGCGCACCTTGCTTTTTTTCTATGAATAAGTATTATATAATTTGACATATTGCCATAAAGTATTTTTCAATGATCTTTCCAATAAGAGGACCTGAAGTCCTATCTAGACATATGAATGAAACATGATGTAAAGGAGTGCAAGCGATGGATTTCCGAAGAGAAGATGAAGAGAATAAGATGAATCATCCAGAAAATCAAGACAATGAAATGAATCATCAAAAAGATACCCATCAAGAGAATGAGAAACAAATAGACGCACCAGAAAAAGAGAAGGAACTTGTTTTTCACCAGCATGAAAACGAAGCATCTGCTACAGAGGAGAGTGTGACAAATCATTCTCCTCAAATGGTGGATGACCGTGCGTCGAAAAAAGAGAAAAAGCGGAAGGCGGCATGGCTGAGCCCGATTCTTGGAGGAATTATTGGCGGGGGTCTTGTACTTGGCATTACACCGCTTTTGCCGCAGTCACAGGATACAGCTGCCAACACGCAAACGCAGACAGCATCAAGCGAGCCGGCAGCCTCAGATAATTTCTCGACAAAACAAATCACCAATGCCACAAATGTGGCTGATATGGTAGAAGATTTAGAGCCAACCATTGTTGGGGTCTCAAACTATCAATCTACACAAAATTCGTTTGGCCTGAGCGGTGATCAAACAGAAGCTGAAGCTGGAACAGGCTCTGGTGTCATCTTCAAAAAAGATGGCAAAAAAGCGTACATTATTACAAATAACCATGTTGTCGAAGGTGCCAATAAAATCAAGGTCACCCTTTATGATGGAAAAACGAAAGACGCAAAGCTTGTCGGCAGTGATGTCATGACAGATTTAGCCGTTGTTGAAATGAACGCAGACGGTATTGATAAAGTGGCGAGCTTTGGTGATTCTTCTAAGCTTCGTGCTGGAGATAAAGTCATTGCCATTGGGAATCCGCTCGGTGCACAGTTCTCAGGTACTGTGACAGAAGGAATTATTAGTGGTCTTGATCGTACTGTAGAAGCAAATACGTCATCTGGTACGGTGGAGATGAATGTGCTGCAAACAGATGCAGCGATTAACCCAGGAAACAGCGGGGGGCCACTGATCAATACTGACGGTCAAGTCATTGGCATCAACAGCTTGAAAATCAGCGAAAGCGGTGTGGAATCACTCGGATTTGCGATCCCAAGTAACGATGTCAAACCGATTGTAGATGAGCTGTTAAAAAATGGAAAAGTTGAACGTCCATACCTTGGCGTACAAATGATTGACCTTGAGCAAGTGCCTGAGACATATCAGGAAAATACGCTCGGCTTATTTGATAAACAAATCGGCAAAGGCATTTACGTAAAGGATGTTTCAAAAGGTTCACCTGCACAAAAAGCAGGCTTGAAATCTGGAGATGTCATCATCAAGTTCAAAGGGAAAGACGTAGTGAACAGCTCTCAGCTGAAAGAAATTCTTTACAAAGAAACAAAAGTCGGCGATAAAACCACAATGACTGTCATCCGTGAAGGAAAGAACAAAAATCTAGATATTACCCTTGGACAGTCAGATAGCGAATAAATGAAAAAAACAGGTGGACATGTTGACATATCCACCTGTTTTTTTGTGCTTATTTTTTTGAAGAGAGTGTCCGTAGAATGATGTGTTCCCACATGTTCCAAGGCAGAAGCTGCTTTGCTGTGAATGAAAGCCGTACGCCTTTTCCAACAAGATATCTCAGCCGTTTCAGCCGCTTCTTTTCTGCTAATCGTACAACAAGCTCTGCCACTTCACGAGGATCTCCATAGTTGGATTTCTGGGCATCAATATGGGCCATCATCTTTTGATAGAGTTTTGTGTATTTCGATCCTTCTGCTGGCTGAATCATTTGCTCGTTCATGGAGGTGTTCCAAATATTCGTCTGGAAAGAGCCTGGCTCGATCAAGGCCGCCTGTATACCGAACGAAGCCAGTTCAATCCGCAAGCTTTCTGTATAGCCTTCCAACGCAAACTTAGACGATACATATGGAGAAAGTGCAGGCATCCCCATTAATCCGCTGATGCTGCTCATATTGAAAATCTTTGCACCACTCGTCATAAACGGCAGCACTGCTTGGGTCATTTCCATCACACCGAAGACATTCACTTCAAATTGCTGGCGGTACGTGTCGACAGGAACCTCCTCCGCAAAACCAGCAAAGGCTGTTCCCGCATTGTTCACAAGCAGGGTAATGGGTGCATAGGCATGAAGCTTCTTCTGAAATGCTTGAATCGACTGCGTATCGGTCACATCTAACGCTTCAATATGTATCATGCCAGATAAAGAGGCTTGATCAATTTCTTCAGCGAGCTTTTTGGCATTGGTTTCCTGTCTGACGCCGGCAATCACTGTATAGCCCCGCTTGGCGAGACGCATCGTGATGAGCTTGCCAAAGCCGCTATTGGCACCAGTTACAATGGCTGTTCTTTTCATCATCCCATTCTCCTTTTTGTTTCAATTTATCATAGTGCGATGTTTTATTGAATAACAAAAAGGAGCCTGGAGAAGAATAAAAAGCGATGCTGTGAAATAGGAGGAAACACATGATGTGTTGGAAGAAGGCGGGACGAATAGGAGTGCTGCTCTTTATGCTGTCCGGCTGTCAATCAGTTGAACCGTTACAACAAACACATGAAGCAGAAGCAGAAAGTCTGTCAGCTGTTCAAATGAAGGAACTGCCATTTCAGCATGTGCATCTGCATGTACAATATGGACAGAAAAACGAATTATACGAAGCGACTTATCGTCAGGCAAGAGGCAAAGAGGAGGCGATCATTCGTGATCATATGAATGGGGTCCGCTATGAAGGAGAAGAAGCCTTGCGCGAAATGAAGATGAAGCTGAATGATATGTCGATTCCTAGTGAAAAGATCAATGAAGTGTATGTAAAGGAACTATTAGCTGCTTTTAATTTAGATGATGATTATCAGCGGATACAGATCGATCTGAAGCTAGAAGATGGGACCAAACGTACATTCCAAAGGAAGAAATAAACGAGACTTTCTCATTTTTTAAATGAAAATGATTTTCAAGATCACTTAAATCTGATACACTAAATTGAGATAAGTGATCTTTTACGTCTGTACATAGACGATATTTCATATAAAAATTTGGATGAGAAAAGGAGCGTTTGAGCGGAATGAGTGCCATTTCTACTGAAGGTTTAAGCTTAGGCTACGGAGAAACAATGATCATCGATGAACTAAATGTATCAATCCCTAAGGGTGAAATCACAGTATTTATTGGCAGTAATGGATGCGGTAAATCCACGCTACTTCGCTCTTTGGCCCGTCTCATGAAGCCAATGGGTGGTTCTGTCCTGCTTGAAGGTCATTCCATTGCAAAATTACCTACAAAAGAAGTAGCAAAACAACTCGCCATTCTTCCACAAGGACCAGAAGCGCCAGAAGGATTAACCGTGCATCAGTTAGTGAAGCAAGGCAGATATCCTTATCAAAATTGGCTGAAGCAGTGGTCGAAGCAAGATGAAGAAGCAGTGAACCGCGCATTAAAGTCAACAAAGATGGAAGACCTTGCTGATCGGACCGTTGATTCATTATCAGGTGGACAAAGGCAGCGTGCATGGATTGCGATGACGCTGGCCCAAGAGACCGATATTATTTTGTTAGATGAGCCGACGACATATTTAGACATGACACATCAAATCGAAATTTTGGACCTTCTGTTTGATTTAAATGAGAAAGAGCAGCGCACGATTGTGATGGTTCTTCATGACCTCAATCTTGCATGCAGATATGCTCATCATCTTGTGGCGATTAAAGACAAGTCAATCTATGCAGAAGGCAGACCAGAAACAGTGATTAATTGTGATCTCGTGAAAAATGTCTTTGATATGAATTGCCAAGTGACAACAGATCCTTTATTTGGAACACCATTATGTATTCCGCACGGTAGAGGACGCTGTATTGTGCAGCAAGCGCAAGCTGAAACATTTCTTGCTGCAAGATAATCGTATGTCAAAAGCCTGACATCTGTATCTCACAGAGTCAGGCTTTTTTCTGAAAAAGGAGCGGAATATCAATGGGAAATGAATTAGATGAAAAGCTGAAAGGCTTGCTTGATAAATATACAGAGCTGCTGCTCGGTGAATCAACAGACGAGCTGAAACAAGATGTGAAACAGTGGGTGATCTACTCTCATATTGCAAAAAGCATGCCGCCGCTAGCAAAGCATTTCAATGAAACGTATCCAGAAGCAAAAGAAGAAATCAAACACACGATTCAACGGATCAAACAGTTGAACGAAGCTCATCGCGCCAATAAAGACCGTTAAAAAACTGCCAGCAGCGTGTAGACAAACCCTCGCATTCTTTGTCAGTCCTGTGCGCTGGTGCTCACGAATGTTCAATTCGCTCCGCGCCAGTGCTCGTCCTTCCTAGACTGCAAAGGTTTTCTATCACGCTGAAAAGAAGACAAAGGGCTAAAATAAAAATCATTTTAGCCCTTTATCAACAATTGACTGCCAGCACTAGACTGGCAGTTTTTTTCTTATGACATTTGTGATGAACCGTACGGCGATTGATCTATCAGTGTTTGCTGGAATTTCTGGTGTGCCTGCTGGAGCTTTTGCTGATCAGCGGCTTCAACAGAATACCAGCCATATCGGAACATGACATCATATAAATGTCTTTGTGTTTTCTGTGTTTCCAGTGCAATTCGCTGAATATCCTGATAAAGAGATTCATGACTGAATTCATTGAGCGCTGTGTTGTATCCACTTGTCATATATTTTTCAGTCGACAAGAGATCTGTGACAAAATCACGATCGTTCATGTTGGTTGTTGTGGGAACCGGAGTTTGTGGATTCCCGATTTTTTGTTGGTTTTGCTGTTCCATGTTTTTTCCTCCTATTGCATAAAGCCAGTAGACAGGCCTTGCCCTGAGCTGCCTAAATGCTGAAGAATTTGTGTATAATGCTGATGATGCATTTGCCCAACTTGATTCAATTCTTGTTTCAAGGTTTGATCCTGGCAATGCTCGGCCATAAAATGAGCCTTTTTCATGGCGATCAAGTTCCAGTTGAGCATATCCTCTAAGTACAAGGAATCCTTCACTGAAATGACTTCTGGGGGCATATTCATTTGCTGATTATTCAACATGTGTTCCTCCTTACGATTTTGTTTCCTTACTGATTCTTTTTATATTGCTGATTTTGACTGGTTTTTTTCCCGCCAAGGTCTGCTTCCTGTGATGGACCTGCGTTTCCTTTTACACTTGCAGCACTTACGCCTGCTTTCGATGGGTTTTTCTTCAAACGAGACATGTGGACATCACCTCCATTCTTACAATTCCCTCTCATCTTTAATTCATACGCCGCAAAATAAGGCACACGAGAATGTGTAAATTTTTGAAATCTGCTATTGAACTGTTTCGGAAAATCTTTTAAGATAAAGAAAGAGGCATTGCTTTTTTTTGGACAAAAAATGAATGACTGTTCATTCAAAATGTTTAGGGGGATATTTATGGGCAAACATATTCGCAAGGCGGCTGTCATTGGTTCAGGTGTCATGGGCTCAGGCATTGCTGCACATTTAGCCAATATTGGGATACCAGTTACACTGCTAGATATTGTGCCAAATGAACTGACAAAGGAAGAAACGGCGAAAAAGCGGACGCTTGATCACCCTAGTGTTCGGAATCGATTAAGTCAAGAAGCGATGAAAAAATTATTAAAGCAAAAGCCAGCACCTCTTACTTCAGCAAAAAACCTATCATACATCACACCGGGAAATCTCACAGACCACCTTTCCTTATTACACGATGCTGACTGGATCATTGAAGTCGTCACTGAAAAGCTCAGCATCAAACAACACGTATTCTCTCTCATCGACGAACATCGCAAAGAAGGAAGCATCGTATCAAGCAATACATCCGGTATTTCAGTTGAAAAAATGGCAGAAGGCCGATCAGATGACTTTAAACGCCACTTTTTAGGCACACATTTTTTTAACCCAGCTCGTTATTTAAAGCTCTTAGAAGTCATTCCTATTCAAGAAACAGATCCAGAAGTACTGTCATTTATGAAAACATTTGGCGAGGATGTACTCGGCAAAGGTGTGGTTGAAGCAAAAGACACACCGAACTTTATTGCAAACCGCATTGGCACTTATGGACTTCTTGTCACAGTGCGTGAAATGCTTGAGAACAAATACACCATTGGAGAAGTGGATTCTGTCACAGGACCCCTCATTGGAAGACCGAAAAGTGCGACCTTCCGTACACTGGATGTAGTGGGACTCGACACGTTTTCTCATGTGGCACGAAACGTATATGAACAGGTAGAAGGAAAGGAAAAAGAGATTTTTCAGCTGCCTGAGTTTATTGAAAGAATGCTCGAAAAAGGATGGATTGGCAGCAAGGCAGGCCAAGGTTTTTATCAAAAAAATGGGAAGGTCATTTTAGAGCTTGACCCAGTGACGCTCACATATGGAGAACGCACAAAGCTAAAAGATCCAGGCATTGAGATGGCGAAACAGCAAAAGGGTGCAAAAGCAAAGTTGAAAGCGCTTATTTATCAGGATGGCCGTGCAGGGCAATTGCTTTGGAATATGACAGCGCCCGTGCTTCTTTATTCAGCTCATCTAAAAGGTGAAATTGCGGATGATATTCAGTCTATCGATAACGCCATGAAATGGGGATTCGGCTGGCAGCACGGCCCATTTGAGCTGTGGGATGCAATAGGTGTCAAAAAAGCCGCCGAACGCATGGAAGCAGAAGGTCACAGCATCCCAGCGTGGGTGCAAGACATGCTGTCAAAAGGACACGAGACATTCTATCAAGAGAATGCTGATGGAGAGCGAGCGTTTTATCATAACGGGGCTTATGAACAGGAAAAAGGAAACGACAAACATATTTCTTTAGCTAGATTGAAAAAGAAACACGACGTCATCTTCAAAAATTCTGGTGCGAGCCTGATCGATATTGGTGATGATGTCGCCTTGCTCGAATTTCACTCTAAAAGCAATGCCATTGGACTAGATGTCATCGATATGATCAATCGTGCTGTTGATGAGACAGAAAAGAATTATAAAGGGCTTGTCATCGGAAACCAAGGGAAGAACTTCTGTGTTGGCGCTAACCTTGCCCTGATTTTAATGGAAGCACAGGACGACAATTTCTTTGAAATTGACTTTGTGATCAGACGCTTCCAGCAGGCAATGATGAAGGTGAAATATAGCAATCGCCCAGTCGTAGCCGCACCGTTTGGGATGACATTAGGAGGCGGAACAGAAGTTTGTCTGCCGGCAGCAGCTATTCAGGCGTCCAGCGAAACGTACATGGGACTTGTGGAAGCGGGAGTAGGACTGATTCCAGGAGGCGGCGGAAACAAAGAGTTATATCTTCGTCACCTGCAAGGGTCAGTGAAGCCGTCGCAGACGGCTATACAGGATGCCACGCTGAAAACATTTGAAACAATTGCGATGGCAAAAGTATCAACTTCAGCTGAGGAAGCGCGGGATATGAACATGCTCCGCGTGAACGACCGGATCAGTATGAACGGGGATCACCTGATCTATGATGCAAAACAACTGGTGCTCTCTCTTGATGAAGCCGGTTATCGTGCGCCGCTCAAGCAAAAGGTGCCGGTCATGGGAGAAACAGGCTATGCAGCGATGATTTTGGCTGCTGAAAATATGAGACTGTCTGGATACATTTCAGAGCATGACATGACCATTGTAAAAAAATTAGCTCATGTCATTTCCGGCGGGAAACTGCCATTTGGAACAGAGGTAGAGGAGCAATATTTATTAGAGCTTGAAAGAGAAGCCTTTTTAAGTCTTGTAGGAGAAGTGAAATCACAGGCACGTATGCAGCACATGCTCGTCAAAGGAAAACCTTTACGTAACTAAGGGGGAGTCAAAATGAGAGAAGCAGTCATTGTCGCTGGCGCAAGAACACCAGTAGGAAAGGCGAAAAAAGGATCGTTAAAACATGTCCGGCCTGATGATATGGGCGCATTATGTGTAAAAGAAACGTTAAAGCGTGCCGGTGAATACGACGGACAGATAGATGATTTAATCATTGGCTGTGCAACGCCAGAAGCAGAGCAGGGGTTAAATGTGGCGCGGAATATTGGGGCATTAGCGGGACTGCCTTATACAGTACCTGCCATCACCATAAACCGTTACTGCTCGTCTGGTCTTCAATCTATCGCTTATGCGGGTGAACGTATTATGCTCGGGCAGGCAGACACGATTTTAGCCGGAGGAGTCGAATCAATGTCGCAGGTGCCGATGATGGGTCATTCTATTCGTCCAAATGCTCTCTTGGCAGAGCAAGCACCTGAATACTACATGAGCATGGGTCACACGGCAGAGCAAGTGGCGCAAAAGTATCAGGTTACACGTCAAGATCAGGATGCCTTTGCGGTGAGAAGTCATCAAAAGGCAGCAAAGGCACTTCAAGAAGGGAAATTTTCAGATGAAATTGTACCCGTTGATGTAACAGAGCGACGGGTAGGAGATCAATATCAATTAGAAGAGCATCAATTCACGTTCTCACAGGATGAAGGTGTGAGAGCAGGCACAACGGAGGAGATTCTTTCCACATTGCGTCCAGCCTTCTCAACAAAAGGCACGGTGACCGCAGGGAACTCTTCGCAGACAAGTGACGGGGCTGCGTGTGTGATGATGATGGACCGCGAGAAAGCATCCTCACTTTCTCTTCAGCCGCTCGCTAAATTCAGAGCATTTGCTGTTGGCGGTGTACCGCCTGAAGTGATGGGAATCGGTCCGGTTGAAGCCATTCCGCGTGCGCTGAAAATCGCTGGACTTGAGCTGAAGGATATTGGCCTGTTTGAATTAAACGAAGCGTTTGCTTCTCAGGCAATTCAAGTCATTCGCCATTTAGGAATTGATGAGGAAAAGGTGAATGTCAATGGCGGGGCCATTGCGCTCGGACATCCGCTCGGCTGTACAGGAACGAAACTAACGCTGTCACTGATTCATGAAATGAAACGGCGAAACGAGCAATTTGGCATTGTCACAATGTGTATCGGCGGGGGCATGGGAGCAGCAGGCATTTTTGAATTGATCTAAAGGGGGAAATCAGGATGAAAGCATTGGAAGATGTAAAAAAGGGTGGAAGCTTTTTAATTGATGAGACGAATTATGAGCATATTTTTACACCGGAGGATTTCTCTGATGAACATCAAATGATTGGAAAAACAACAGAGGATTATATTTTACAAGATGTGGTTCCGCATATTGATCAAATTGAAAACCATGAGTTCGAGCATTCGGTCAGGCTTCTCAAAAAGGCTGGTGAGCTTGGGCTGCTTGGAGCTGATGTGCCTGAGGAATTCGGCGGGCTTGGATTAGATAAAATCAGTTCAGCGATCATTACTGAAAAATTCGCTAGAGCAGGAAGCTTCTCACTTTCCTATGGCGCTCATGTTGGTATTGGTTCTCTGCCGATCGTGCTCTTCGGAAATCAAGCGCAAAAGGAAGCGTACCTGCCTGGACTCGCCTCTGGTGAAACCATTGCAGCGTACGCACTCACTGAGCCAGGATCAGGCTCTGACGCTCTTGGAGCAAAAACAACCGCAGTTCTGAATGAAGCAGGTACTCATTATGTCCTGAATGGAGAAAAGCAGTGGATCACAAACTCCGCATTTGCCGATGTCTTTGTTGTGTATGCGAAGATTGATGGTGAACACTTCTCTGCTTTTATCGTCGAAAAGGATTTTCCAGGTGTCAAAACGGGACCTGAGGAGAAAAAGATGGGCATTAAAGGATCATCGACAAGAACATTAATTCTTGAAGATGCCCAAGTACCGAAGGAGAATTTGCTTGGTGAAGCTGGCAGAGGTCATGTGATTGCGTTTAACATTTTGAATATTGGGCGCTATAAGCTGGCAGTCGGCACAATCGGTGCATCAAAGCGCGTCATTCAATTGTCGGCAGAATATGCGAACCAGCGTAAGCAGTTCAAAACACCAATTTCTCAATTCAGCTTAATTGGTGAAAAAGCAGCCAATATGTCAGCAAAGCTCTATGCGATGGAAAGTGCTGTTTACCGTACGGTTGGATTATTTGAACAGCGGATGGGGCTCTTAAGTGATGAAGAGCAAAAAGACGGCAAACAAATTGCCCAATCCATTGCGGAATATGCGATTGAATGTTCTCTCTGTAAAGTGCTCGGCTCTGAAACGTTAGATTATATTGTGGATGAAGGCGTGCAGATTCACGGCGGATATGGATTCATGCAAGAATACGAGGTCGAAAGAGCCTATCGCGACTCACGAATTAACCGGATTTTTGAAGGGACAAACGAAATCAACCGTTTGCTTGTACCAGGTACATTCTTGAAGAAAGCGATGAAAGGAGAGCTTCCGCTGCTTCAAAAAGCGCAAACCTTACAGGAAGAGCTGATGATGATGATGCCGGAAGAGCCAGGCGATCAGCCGCTCGATCAAGAAAAATATTTGCTCGCTCATGCGAAAAAGATCGCCTTAATGGTGGCTGGTATGGCAGCCATGAAATACGGGAAAGCCTTAGACAAAGAGCAAGAAATTCTTGTGAACATAGCCGATATCGTCAATGAAATTTTTGCTGCTGAATCAGCGATTCTGCGCACAGAAAAGGCAATCGCTGCAACAGGGGCAGAAAAGAATGAACAAAAGCTTGCTTACACACAAATTTTCACGCAGGAGGCTTTCTTAAAGATTGAAGCCCATGCAAAAGAATCCTTGATTGCGATGGAGGAAGGAGATTCACTCCGCATGAGCCTGTCAGCCCTTCGCAAGCTGACGAGATTTACGCCGATCAATGTCATCGCCAAAAAGCGCGAAGCGGCAAAACGAATCTTTGAAGCAGAGAAATATATCGTATAAGGACGGCTTAAAAGGTGCGGATATCACTCCGCACCTCAGCGTGTAGACAAACCCTCGCATTCGTTGTCAGTCCTGCGTGCCGGTGCTCACGAATGTTTCATTCGCTCCGCTCCGGTACTCGTCCTTCCTAGACTGCAAAGGTTTTCTATCACGCTGAAAAGAAGACAAAGGGCTAAAATAAAGATCATTTTATCCCTTTGTCAACAATCTGAGGTGCGGATATCACTCCGCACCTTTTTGTAAGCATACATTTAGGTTTTTAAAATATTTTGTGATAAAATGTTGTCACAATTTGCAGGAGGTGAAAATGGTGGCTTTAGATTTTTACGAATACCCATCTTGCGGTACATGCCGAAAAGCAAAAAAGTGGCTGGAAGCACACAATAAAGACATCAACAGCATACATATCGTCGAAGAGACGCCTGATAAAGAAACATTAAAAGCTCTTTACGAAAAAAGCGGTTTAGAGCTGAAGAAATTCTTTAATACAAGCGGACAAAAATACCGGGAGCTGCAGCTGAAAGATCAACTTCCTGCAATGTCAGAGGACGAGCAGCTAGAATTACTCGCGTCTAACGGAATGCTGATTAAGCGCCCGATTACAACAGACGGAAAACGAGTCACGGTAGGATTTAATGAAGATACATTTAAAAGCGTCTGGAAATGATGTAACTTTCATTCAGATTGTGGTATCTTCAATATAGATTGTAAGAAAAGACTGGAGGGGTATTGAATGAGCACACCAAAAGATTTACGTTATTCAGAAGAACATGAATGGGTCAAAGTAGAAGGAGATAAGGTGCGTATCGGTATTACGCATTTTGCTCAATCTGAGCTGGGCGATATCGTGTTCGTTGAGCTTCCTGAAGTAGGAGACAAAATCACAGCGGACGAGCCTTTCGGAAGTGTAGAATCAGTAAAAACTGTTTCTGAACTTTATGCACCGATCAATGGCACAATCGTTGAAGTGAACGATGAGCTGGATGACAGCCCAGAATTCGTCAACGACTCTCCATACGAAAAGGCATGGATGATCGTTGTAGAACCAGCTGATGCATCTGAAATCGAGAACTTAATGACAGCTGAGCAATATGAAGAAATGACAAAAGAAGACTAATTCATGAGAAATTGGACACTCTACCTTTATGGGGGGTGTCCAATTTGTCTTTTCAAAAAGAACACGTGGATATAACAGAGCATGTCACTGGACGATTCAAAGAAAGCGGCATGGTGCTTTATCATCAAAATGAAGAGATTGGCACGATGATTAGTGAAAACCAATATGAGCTGAAATCGGGATATTCCTATGATCAAAATCGTTTTTATCGTTTAACGGATACATTGACCGATGGGACAGAAAAATATGTTGACTGTGACGATGAAAATGGCTGGTGCTAATCACAGATGAGACTGCAGTGAACAGAAGCTGCAGTCTTTTTGATGACGAGGCGCTCAATCTTTACAACCTGAATGAAAGATTGTAATCTAAGGAAGAAGTGAATCAACGTCAAAAGGGCCGGGTGATCGTGATGAATGTCGAGATAGAAAAGGTCATCATTGTAGAAGGTAAAACAGACAAACAAAAGCTAAAAGAAGTCATAAGTGAACCTGTTACCATCATTTGCACCAATGGCACGATCAGTACATCGAAGCTGGATCAGCTTGTGGACGATTTATTGGGGAAAGACGTTTACATATTAGCTGACAGTGACGATGCAGGCGACAAACTGCGGAAGCAATTTCGAAAAGAATTCCCTGAAGCACTTCATCTTTTTGTCGACAGAACGTACCGCGAAGTGGCCGCTTCACCCTCAGCCCACATTGCATCTATCCTATTAGCTGCAAACATTGATGTTCATTCGAAATATTTATGAGGGTGGACGTATATGAAAGAGATTGAAGAACACGAATTCAAGGAGATAGAGGACGATTTATTTCTTTTATACTTATATACACCGTTTTGCGGAACATGCCAGCTGGCAAAGAAAATGCTGGCAGTCGTAGACGCTATGCAGCCGGATGTACCATTTTACGAAAACAATTTAAACTATTCACCAGGCTTTGCGAAAGCATTTGAAATCGAGAGTGTTCCTTGCTTTCTCCTGTTTAAAAAAGGTGAATTGGTGCAAAAAGGCTATGCCTTTCACTCAGTTCCATATCTTCATGAAATGATTGAAACCGCTAAATAAAGCGGTTTTTTGTCATATTTCAAGAAATTCATTTGAAAATTTGTCGAGTTATTTATAAAGGACAAGAAGATGTTTGTAGAGAAATGTTATGTATAACCAAATGACAGGGAGGTTATACATGTGGAAAATGTGAAAGCCCATGGTAACACAGGGCAGCGTTTATTATTAAAGCCGCTGCTCTCATCATCATCCTTGAAGATTACATTTGAGGCGGAAACTGACTCTTGTACATTGATTGTGGATGAACGTGGTGAAGTGAAGAAACTACCTGCAATTGAGTTATCGGATCTCATCTTTTATGGTGAGAGGAAAGAAATTCTTCAATTATTAGACGGAGATATGTCCTTACAGCAGTTAATCAGCAGGGGACAAGTCAAAGTCAAAGGGTCATTCCGTGCGCTTCTTAGACTAGAGGCAGTGCTTTGGCTGACGAACGGCTTTTTTCGAAAAATGATAACGTAGTTGTTTACTTGGAAATTAGCGATTTACAGCGTTGACATATCTCGGGTAGCATGATATTCTACGTTAGTAAAAACATGAACATCACATAAAACAACATATTTTCTCTTATTAAGAGAGGTGGAGGGACGTGCCCTATGAAACCCGGCAACCGTCAGCATAGCTGAAATTGGTGCCAATTCACTCAAAGCCGCAGCGCTTTGAAAGATGAGAGAAAGGCGTAATTGACATAAAAGGCCTTTCTGCTTGCGTTGCAGTTAGGTCTTTTTTACTGACCTGGCGCCAGGCTAGAGTCATGACAGAAAGAAGAATAAATAACGTATGTGATGGAAACCTATAGATTCAGCAAGAAAGCAGGTGATCAGACTGTGATCCATTTACAGAATGTATCAAAAACGTACCATTCAAAAAGCGGAAATGTTGATGCCGTGAAAGACGTCAACCTGGATATTGATAAAGGTGAAATATTCGGAATTATCGGGTATAGCGGTGCAGGAAAAAGCTCGCTTATTCGCCTATTAAACGGTCTGGAGCTGCCAACAGAAGGAATTGTTGAAGTGGCAGGCAACCGGATCAATGAAGTATCGAATGCGAAACTTCGGAAAGCAAGACAAGAAATCAGCATGATCTTCCAGCACTTTAATTTGCTTTGGTCAAGAACGGTGAGACAAAATATTATGTTCCCGCTTGAGATCGCAGGTGTACCGACATCAAAACGGAGAGAGCGTGCGAATGAACTGATTAAATTGGTCGGTTTAGAAGGAAAAGAAAATGCGTATCCGTCTCAGCTGAGCGGCGGGCAAAAACAGCGTGTCGGCATTGCGAGAGCATTAGCGAATGATCCAAAGGTTCTTCTATGTGACGAAGCGACATCTGCGCTAGATCCGCAAACGACCGATTCGATCCTTGAGCTTTTGGCGGATATCAATAAACGATTAGGGCTCACGATTGTGCTCATTACACACGAAATGCACGTCATTCGCAAAATTTGTCATCGCGTTGCGGTCATGGAAAATGGACGCATTGTCGAAGAAGGCGAAGTATTACGCGTCTTCAGACAACCGAAGGAAGAAATGACGAAACGATTTGTGCAACAGCTTGCAGAACCAGAGGAAGCGAAAGAAACAATTGAGCATGTGCTAGAGCGAGTAAAAGAAGGTCAGGTCGTACGATTGTCCTTTATCGGAGATTCTGCCGAGCAGCCGCTGATCACTGAAATCATTCGATCCTTCAACGTCGATGTGAATATCCTTCAAGGGAAGATTTCTCAAACGCAGGAAGGCGCGTTTGGAACACTCTTTATCCACATTAATGGAGAAGAGACCGAGGTAGAAAAAGCCATCGCCTATATCCAAAGCAAACAGGTTGAAATCGAGGTGATGACACATGTTTGAGAAATGGTTTCCGAACGTTGATTTAGACGTCATCTGGAGTGCAACAGGTGAAACAGTGTATATGACACTCATTTCATTGGCATTTGCTTTTGCCATTGGTATCATCCTTGGACTATTACTCTTTCTAACGAGTAAAGGCGGTCTTTGGGAAAATAAACCGATTAATGCTGTCATCGGCGCTGTCGTCAACATTTTCAGATCGATTCCTTTTATCATTTTAATTATTCTATTACTAGGGTTCACGAAATTCTTAATGCATACGATTCTAGGCCCAAATGCAGCACTCCCTGCCCTTGTCATAGGGTCAGCTCCATTCTATGCACGTCTTGTCGAAATTGCACTGCGTGAGGTAGACAAAGGAGTCATTGAAGCAGCACGATCAATGGGAGCGAAAACGTCGACAATCATTTTCAAAGTATTGCTGCCAGAATCATTGCCAGCCCTTATTTCAGGTATTACCGTAACAGCAATTGCTCTGATTGGCTCTACTGCGATTGCAGGTGCAATTGGAGCAGGCGGACTTGGTGACCTCGCCTATGTGGAAGGGTACCAATCTGGTAATACAGATGTCACACTTGTAGCTACTGTGTTTATTCTCATCATCGTCTTTATTATTCAAATAATCGGTGATTTGATTACAAATAAAATTGATAAACGTTAAGGGAGGATTTATTCATGAAGAAATTGATATTAAGTGCACTATTTCTAGCATTTGCAGGTATTTTAGCTGCGTGCGGTTCATCAAATAACGCAAGTGAAAGCAAAACCATTACGGTTGCCGCTTCAAAAACGCCTCATGCCGAAATTCTTGAAGAAGCAAAACCACTTCTAAAAGAAAAAGGCTACGATTTAAAAGTGAAAGTGCTTAGCGATTATAAAATGTACAACAAAGCGTTAGCTGAAAAAGAAGTGGATGCGAACTTTTTCCAACATATCCCTTACTTAAACGAAGAAAATAAATCAAACAAAGATTATAACCTAGTGAGTGCTGGTGCGGTTCACCTTGAGCCTTTCGGTATCTACTCTAAGAAATACAAATCTGTAAAAGATATTCCAAACGGCGGCACAATCATCATGACAAACAACGTAGCTGAACAAGGCCGTATGCTTGCCCTGCTGCAAAATGCTGGTGTCATCAAGCTTGATCCAAAGGTTGATACAATCAACGCAACAGTAAAAAACATTAAAGAAAACCCAAAGAACCTAAAATTCAAAAAAATCGCGCCTGAATTAACTGCGAAAGCTTATGAAAACAGTGAAGGCGATGCTGTATTCATCAACGTCAACTATGCGATCCAAAATAAATTGAATCCGAAAAAAGATTCAATTGAACTTGAGCAAACAAAGAACAACCCATATGCAAACATCGTTGCGGTTCGCAAAGGTGACGAAAAATCAGATAAGATCAAGGCACTAATGGAAGTTCTTCACTCTGATAAAATCAAAGAATTCATCGACAAAAAATATGACGGTGCAGTATTGCCTGTATCTGAATAACAACATTTCAACCTCGCTTCTATCAAAGCGAGGTTTCAGCATGTAGACAAACCCTCGCATTCTTTGTCAGTTCTGCGCTCCGGTACTCGCCCTTCCTAGGGCTGCAAAGGTTTTCTATCACGCTGAAAGGAAGATAAAGGGCTAAAATAAAGATCATTTTAGCCCTTAATCAACAATCTGCAACCTCGCTTCTACCAAAGCGAGGTTTTTTGTGTATTTTTTCAAATCTCGCTCATAATAAAAACGTACAAATGACCTGAAGGGATGGAATCAAGATGAATGAACAGCATATGAGCGGATCCATGCAGCAATCACTGACTGATTATAAAACCGCAATGGGTGAATTCCAGAAGAAAATGCCGGTGTTTGGAAAGAAATTCAATGAATTTACGGAGCAGTGCTTCCAAAGCGATTCATTAACGCAAAAGGAAAAACAAATGATTGCCCTCGGTATCAGTATTCATGCGCAGGATGAATACTGCATGATTTATCATACAAAGGGAGCGCTCGATCAAGGGGCGACAGAAGAGAATTTGCTGGAGGTTGTCAGCGTGGCGGCAGCTTTTGGCGGCGGAGCAGCACTAAGCCAAGGAATCACTGTCGTTCAGCAATGTATTGATGAATTTGGAGGACAGACGCATTAAGGGAAGCATAACACGGTATTTTTCCATCTCAGGGAGTTGAGCGCTTCTCATCCGTTTGTGTGAGAAAATATGCCAGCATAGGGTGTCATATCCCTTTTGAGTGAAGCCGCATACGTTTGCTACAATAAAGCTACACTCAAGGAAGGGAATGGTTTATTATTTGTTCGGACCATAGTACACTAGGATTGGATTATACCGCCGAGATGGAAAAGGCCATGCATCAAGCTCATGGCATGAGCTATGCAGAGTACGAAAGAGACCATGACTTACGGATGAAAGTGGAATATAAACGAGAGCAGTCCTACCGAGATGAGAAAAGACAGCTCGCAAAAATGAATATACGAGGCTAATAATAGCTGAGGGGCGGGGAGAACAGTTTCCCGCCCTTTCTTTATGAAAACAGTCTTTTCGACATAAATCCTTTTATCTACCTGCTTTTTTTGTTAGAATTTTGAGAGCATCCTCTCACGCTTATCGTGAATGTGTTGTATTCAGTTTTAATTTGTTATAAAATTAGAATGAGAATAAATTGAGAATAATGATTATTTTGGAGGTATCGATATATGACTGCTTCGACATTAACAATTAAGGACTTGCACGTTGAGATTGAAGGGAAAGAAATCTTAAAGGGTGTAAACCTCGAGATAAAAGGTGGAGAATTCCACGCAGTAATGGGACCAAACGGAACAGGTAAATCTACTTTATCTGCTGCCATTATGGGTCACCCAAAATATGAAGTAACAAAAGGCAGCATCTTGCTTGATGGCGAAGATGTCCTTGAAATGGAAGTAGATGAGCGCGCTCAAGCTGGTCTTTTCCTTGCGATGCAATACCCATCTGAAATCAGCGGTGTTACAAATGCTGACTTCCTTCGTTCTGCAATTAACGCACGCAGAGAAGAAGGCGATGAAATCTCTCTTATGAAATTCATCCGCAAAATGGACGAAAACATGGAGTTCCTTGAAATGGACCCAGATATGGCACAGCGCTACCTAAACGAAGGTTTCTCAGGCGGGGAGAAAAAACGCAACGAAATTCTTCAATTAATGATGATTGAACCAAAGATCGCCATCCTTGACGAAATCGATTCTGGTCTTGATATCGATGCCTTGAAAGTTGTTTCTAAAGGAATTAACAAAATGCGCGGCGAAAGCTTCGGCTGCTTAATGATCACTCACTATCAGCGTCTGCTGAACTACATCACACCAGATCACGTTCATGTCATGATGCAAGGTCGTATCGTGAAATCTGGCGGACCAGAACTCGCGCAGCGTCTAGAAGCAGAAGGCTATGACTGGATTAAAAAAGAGTTAGGAATTGAAGACGAAACTGTTGGTCAAGAAGCGTAAGCGTTAGGAGGATTATTGATGACATTAGAAACGAAATTATCAGTAGATCAAGATTATGTCAAAAGCTTCTCCGAGAAGCATCAGGAACCGGCATGGATGAGCTCCCTTCGCTTACAGGCTCTTGAAAAAGCAGAAGACCTCCCAATGCCAAAGCCTGACAAAACGAATATTTCAAAATGGAATTTAACGAATTTCAAACAGCATACAGTCGAAAGTGCGCCATTTGGATCATTAGAAGAGCTTCCAGAAGAAGTGAAATCTCTGATTGATTTAGAGGACACAGATAAGACAGTTTACATTCAGCGTGATCAAACGCCGGCCTATTTGTCTCTTTCAGCTGAAGCAAAAGACAAAGGTGTGATCTTCACTGATCTTCATACATCGATTCGTGAGCATGGAGATTTAGTGAAACAATACTTCATGACAGATGCAGTGAAAGTGGATGAGCATAAACTAACAGCTTTACATGCTGCTTTAGTGAATGGCGGAGCTTTCCTCTATGTACCGAAAAACGTAGAGCTTGAAGCACCAATTCAAGCTGTTTATCTTCATGAAAATGATGAAACGACTTTGTTCAACCATGTCATCGTCGTAGCAGACGATCATAGTGCTGTGACATATGTAGAAAACTACATCAGTACAGCAAAACCGGAAGAAGCGATCTTCAATATCGTTTCTGAAGTGTTCACAGGCGCTAACGCCCGCGTCACATACGGTGCTGTAGATAACCTTGCAGAAGGAGTCACAGTATATGTAAACAGACGCGGTATGGCAAATGGCCGTGACAGTAAAATCGAATGGGCGCTTGGCTTGATGAATGATGGAGACGTCGTATCTGAAAACATCACAAAACTGATGGGCGACGGTACATTCGGTGATACGAAATCAGTTGTTGTCGGCCGAGGAAACCAAACAGAAAACTTCACAACAAGCATCATCCACTTCGGTAAAAACTCTGAAGGGTATATCTTGAAGCATGGTGTGATGAAGGATCAAGCATCTTCTATCTTTAACGGAATTGGCAAAATCGAGCATGGCGCAACAAAGTCAAATGCAGAGCAGGAATCACGTGTCCTCATGCTGAGTGAGAAAGCACGCGGTGACGCAAACCCAATTCTTTTAATTGATGAAGATGATGTGACAGCAGGGCACGCCGCTTCTGTTGGACGTGTTGATCCAATTCAATTGTACTACCTCATGAGCCGCGGGATTTCCAAAGAAGATGCAGAAAGACTTGTGATTTATGGCTTCTTAAATCCAGTTGTAAAAGAACTGCCGATTGAAGGAGTTAAAAAGCAGCTGATTTCTGTGATTGAAAGGAAAGTAAAATAATGAATATCAAAGACGTTCGTGAGCAATTTCCAATCCTTCATCAGCAAGTGAACGGACATGATTTGGTGTATTTGGACAGTGCAGCGACTTCTCAAAAACCAAGAGTGGTCATTGATGCAATGAATGAGTATTACCGGTCTTACAACTCGAACGTCCACCGGGGTGTTCATACCCTTGGCACAAAAGCAACGGACGCATACGAGGGTGCGAGAGAGAAAGTTCGTGCATTCATCCGTGCTTCATCTGTCCAGGAGATTATTTTTACTAGAGGTACAACAACTGCACTAAACACAGTGGCGATCAGCTATGCTAGAGCCAACCTCAAAGAAGGCGATGAGATTGTCATTACGCATATGGAGCATCATGCGAATATCATCCCTTGGCAGCAAGCAGCAAAAGCAACTGGCGCCACATTGAAATACATTCCGTTACAGGAAGACGGCACGCTATCGCTTGAAGATGTGAAGCAAACGATCACACATCAAACGAAAATTGTCGCAGTCACACATGTCTCAAACGTATTAGGAACCATCAACCCGATTAAAGAGATCGCCAAAATTGCCCACGGTCATGGGGCAATCATTGTCGTCGACGGTGCGCAAAGCACCCCGCACATGCAAATTGATGTTCAGGATCTAGATTGTGACTTTTTCGCATTCTCTGGGCATAAAATGTGTGGACCGACTGGCATCGGTGTGCTTTACGGGAAGAAGGACCTTTTGAATAATATGGAGCCTGCTGAGTTTGGCGGTGAAATGATCGACTTTGTGGATCTATATGATTCTACATGGAAAGAGCTGCCGTGGAAATTTGAAGCGGGAACACCGATTATTGCTGGAGCAGTTGGACTAGGAAAAGCAATTGACTTCTTAAATGACATTGGTATGGAGGAAGTCAGCCGTTACGAGCATCAGCTTGCGACTTACGCGCTTGAGCGCTTTAAAGAGCTTGACGGTGCGACTGTTTATGGACCGCAGCACCGAGCTGGGCTTGTGACGTTTAACTTAGACGACGTCCATCCGCATGATGCGTCAACTGTTCTGGATACGGAAGGTGTCGCCATTCGTGCTGGACACCACTGTGCACAGCCGCTCATGAAATGGCTTGGTGTATCAGCGACTGCAAGAGCAAGCTTCTATCTGTATAATACAGAAGAAGAGATTGACCAACTTATTGCAGCGCTCCGTAAGACAAAGGAGTATTTTACGAATGTCTTTTAATGTAAACTTAGATACACTGTACAGACAAGTGATTATGGATCATTATAAAAATCCGAGAAACAAAGGTGTGCTAAACGACAGCATTGTCGTCGATATGAACAACCCAACGTGTGGTGACCGCATTCGTCTCACGATGAAAATCGAAGACGAAAAAGTCATCGATGCGAAATTTGAAGGAGAAGGATGCTCGATTTCGATGGCATCTGCCTCTATGATGACGCAGGCGATTAAAGGGAAAGATATTGAAACAGCTTTGAAAATGTCTCAGATTTTCTCCGATATGATGCTAGGAAAAGAATACGACGATTCCATTGATCTTGGAGACATTGAGGCGCTGCAGGGAGTGGCAAAGTTCCCTGCCCGCATCAAATGTGCAACATTATCCTGGAAGGCGCTTGAAAAAGGCGCATCTGCCGAAGATAACGGCAAATCATAAGATTGGAGTGAAAATGGATGGCTAAAAAAATGCCAGATGTTGGTGAATATAAATACGGCTTTTCTGATAAAGACGTTTCCATTTTCCGTTCAGAGCGCGGACTGACAAAAGAGATCGTTGAAGAAATTTCTCGTATGAAAGAAGAGCCTCAGTGGATGCTCGACTTCCGTTTGAAATCTCTTGAGCACTTTTACAACATGCCGATGCCACAATGGGGCGGAGATTTAAATGCATTAAACTTTGATGAAATTACGTACTACGTAAAGCCATCAGAGCGCTCTGAGCGTTCTTGGGATGAAGTACCAGAAGAAATCAAACAAACCTTTGATAAGCTTGGTATCCCAGAAGCAGAGCAAAAATATTTAGCTGGTGTATCTGCTCAGTATGAATCTGAAGTTGTGTATCACAACATGAAGCAAGACCTTGAAGATCTAGGAATTGTGTTTAAAGATACAGACAGCGCATTAAAAGAGAACGAAGACATCTTCCGTGAGCACTGGGCAAAAGTCATTCCTCCGACTGACAACAAATTTGCTGCGCTTAACTCGGCTGTATGGTCTGGTGGTTCATTTATCTACGTACCAAAAGGCGTAAAAGTAGATACTCCACTTCAAGCATACTTCCGTATCAACTCTGAAAACATGGGTCAGTTCGAACGTACACTGATCATCGTTGACGAAGGCGCACATGTGCATTACGTAGAAGGCTGTACAGCTCCAGTTTACACAACAAACTCACTTCACAGTGCGGTTGTTGAAATCATCGTCAAAAAAGGCGGCTACTGCCGTTATACAACGATTCAAAACTGGGCAAACAACGTTTTCAACCTTGTGACAAAACGTACAGTATGTGAAGAGAATGCAACAATGGAATGGATTGATGGAAACATCGGTTCTAAGCTGACAATGAAATACCCAGCGGTCATCCTAAAAGGTGAAGGTGCTCGTGGTATGACATTAAGTATTGCCCTAGCAGGTAAAGGTCAGCACCAAGATGCAGGTGCGAAGATGATTCACCTTGCACCAAACACATCTTCAACAATCGTATCGAAATCGATTTCCAAACAAGGCGGTAAAGTCACATACCGCGGAATCGTTCACTTCGGACGCAAAGCAGAGGGTGCACGCTCAAACATCGAGTGTGATACACTCATCATGGATAACAAATCAACGTCTGATACGATCCCTTACAATGAAATCTTAAACGACAACATTTCATTAGAGCACGAAGCGAAAGTATCAAAAGTATCAGAAGAACAGCTATTCTACTTGATGAGCCGCGGAATTTCTGAAGAAGAAGCAACAGAAATGATCGTCATGGGCTTCATCGAGCCATTCACAAAAGAACTTCCAATGGAATACGCCGTTGAAATGAACCGTTTGATTAAGTTTGAAATGGAAGGTTCAATCGGGTAAGATATTAAAAACCTTTATATATCAAGGGTTTAAGAGGTTATTATTAGTAGTAAAATTGCAAGCGTGCCGATTTTGTGCCGATTCAGTTTTATCTTTTGGTGTAGGAGGCGAACTTTTGAAGTTCGTCTTCTTCTATTTTTTCCGTAATATCAAGATAAGTATCCGCAGTTGTTTTAATGGTCTTATGTCCTAAACGATTTGATACATACTTTAGGCTTGCTCCGGATTCAAGTAACAAAACCGCGTGCGTGTGTCTGAATCCGTGGGTGCCTATATATTCAACACCAGCCTTTTTACAATATCCTCTGATCGTTTCACGAATAATAGAAGGTGTTAAATAATGACCGTTATAATTTTGAAAGATAATTCCATCTCCATTTTTTCTGAATCTTGGACTTCCTAGAATTAATTCATTTTGCTTCATTTTGAATTTTTTCAATTCACGTAATAAATCGTTATCAATTTTGATTGTTCGATATGACGAAGAGTTTTTTAGTGTTGTCAGTTTTACTTTGTTATTATCATCACGACTTGTTTGTTTGTTGATGGTTATCTTATCCCCATCAATATCCGACCATCGCAGTGCCAATGCTTCACTAATCCTCAAACCAGTTTTGCTTAAAAAATACATAAGCATATAATAAAGCTTTATTATCTAAAATTTACGAAGAAATGGTAAGTTTATTAAATTCAGTGAAGTGTGTGTAAAACGTAAAAGCTGTATTGTTTTTATACATAGATACACAAGCACCTAAATTGTTTTATTGAATAATGTATTTATGAACAAATTTAAGGTGGTATCAATAAAATGAATTACATGTCAGAGAATCCTTATTATTATTATTATTATTATTATCCAAGCTCCTATCCTTATTTTGATCCCTATCCTCCAGATACACGTTTATGTATTGCTAGAAATTCAGAGGGATTTATTATCTCGACTAATCCTTTTTATGAGATGAGAGAAAATGTTGTTAATGAAAGGACACTTTTATCTTTATCAGGGGTACCTGAGGTTAAGACAAAGAATTGTACCAGAACTATAAGGGTGCCTTGTCCTACTATTCCAAATCCTGGGAGAACTTGTCCGAGAGAAGTAACCTATCCATGTGGTGTTCAAACTAGAACAGGTACTCATAAAATAATTGCTAGGTTGGAATACCCAAGTAGTGCAAATGATGTAATTAGAAGGGAGTTAAATGCTTGTTTTGGAGCTGCAATTACTAAAGCTTTAACTACATTATATGGATTAACATCAGCTTCGGCAGCTTCTTTAGGGACAGCAATTCCTGCTGCAATTACTACTGCATACGCTGAGTTTAATGCTATATTTTGGCCATGTGTTCAAGCGATAGCCGGTATTGAAACAATAAGGCAATATGTTAAAGTTAATATTTACCACAAACAAGAAAGTGGACAATGGAGATAAAAAAATCAACGGTACTAATCTTTGTGGCATTTTGACTACAAAAAATTAAATAATGATTGTTCTTCCTCAAATTATAAATACACAAATAAAAGGTTAATAAATCTAGGGTTTGCATTAAGAGAAATCAAATTATATTAAGTAGTAATTTAAAGTTATAAATATGCTTAATAATGGGGTTACTGTAGTAGTTAAAGGTAAGGGAAAGCTCCTTACCTTTTGGTCATAAAAATGCCCATAGAATTCTTTTCTTCTATTTTGAAATATATGTAATTAATGGTAAAAAATGTATTAATTCAATGATCATTTAAATCTATTTTTTTCTATTTTGTAACTTGATAAATGGGCACAGTGATGTAGAAAATTAATCTTAACCCTTGTTACGTGTGGTATTTTACAGTAAACCTTCATGCCGAGTCATGCCGATTTCGTGCCGAAATGATTTTGTTTTGCATTTTATTGTATTTTAAAAAAATCGTCAAACCCTTGTTATAAGGCCATTTCTTTATATTTGATTTAAAGCTGTTTTTCGCACAATTAATCAAGTTTGAGATGGAAGGTTCTATTGGTTAATAAAGAACATTGATGCACAACGCTTTTTGAAGGCATTTAATTTCGAGTGATACCACTTGTTAATTAAGCCTTCATGGCGTTGTGTTTTTTTATGTAAATGTGGAGAAGTATCCAGTGTTCATCATCAACAAATGGCTCTTACTCACATTCCTGAAGAAACGACAGATGTATTTAGTTCGTGAAGTCAGATCCATCCCTCCAATATCATCATCATTAAAGCCATCATATTTTTCTGTGGAATCAAACTTATTTCTAAATGAACATAAATACTTGCAACATTTAAATTAGTACTGTATAGTTCTAATTATGACAAAGGTAAAATTAATGAATCAAAAACGTGTGCTTGAAGTAGCTGCTACATTATTTTTGGAAAAAGGGTTTACTTATACAAGTATGGATGAATTAGTTCGTGTAAGCAAAGTATCAAAGTCGAATGTGTATTATCACTTTTCTAATAAGGAGGAATTATTAGCAGGGGTCGTTGATTATTGGATTGACATGTATCAAGCTGCAATAGACGACGTAATTTCTCAGACCCAATTTTCAGTTGAAGATCGTATCCAAATGTTTTTAAAGCAATTATCACAAGGCGTCCAGTCGAGAGAGTATCAGGGAGGCTGTCCATT
Organism: Bacillus sp. FSL R5-0512; assembly: GCF_038593295.1. Classification (NCBI taxonomy): domain Bacteria; kingdom Bacillati; phylum Bacillota; class Bacilli; order Caryophanales; family Bacillaceae; genus Bacillus; species Bacillus sp. FSL R5-0512. The sequence goes on along the minus strand of NZ_CP151982.1, from coordinate 2,899,570 downwards.
TATTACTCTTTATATTCAAAGTCCTGCACAGGCCACGCAAATAAAAGAAAAAATAGGTCTTTTTTTTACAGGATTACAAAAGAAAGTTTCTCTATTACTGAAACAAGGTGTAGAGAACGGGGAATTCAGAGATACGATTCAGATTGATGAGGTGGCATCACTTTTTATTACAAATCTTGAAGGGGCGTTATTTATTTCAGAAACACTGAAGGATGCCACTGTCATCACAAAAACAGCAGATCATTTATTTAACTTGCTTCGATAAAGAAGCATTTTTTTTACATCAAATTAGTACTGAATAGTACTAAAAAGGAGATTTTATATGAAAACAGTATTTTTAACAGGTGGAACAGGCTTTATTGGAAAGCAATTAGTTGAAGAATTAGCCAAAGAGGATGTGAACATTCTTCTTTTAGTGAGGTCGAAAAGTAAAGCGACACGCATTTTTCAAGAAAGAGGTATTTTAAAAGAGTCAGTGATGCACTTTGTTGAAGGTGATTTGACGAAAATAGATTTAGGTCTAAGTGCTAAAGATATGGAGATGGTGTTGAAAACGGATGTGATGATTCACGCAGGAGGCCCTATGGATATTCAAGCGACAAGTAAAGAGGCAGCTTCCGTCTTTTTAAATGGCGCCAAATATATTGGTGAATTGGCTAAAAATATTCATCAATTGAAGGGCTTGCAGCATTTTATTCATGTTGTCGGTTATATGAGCCCCTTTGATGATGAAAATAGCAAGATTGCAATTGATGTGTTTAAAGAAGGAAATGATTACCTGAAAATAAAGAATCCTTACGAGAGAACAAAATTTTTAGCAGATCTTTATATCCGTCAACAAGCATCAGCTGTCGGTTATCCGCTGTCTGTCATTAATCCGCCAACTGTGGTCGGCAGTAGTAAAACAGGGAGTACAGAACAGATAGCAGGATTAGGATTGCTTGTGACAAGTATGCGAAGAGGGCTTATGCCAGTGATTCCTGGAGGTAAAGGATATAGGCTGCCACTGATTTCAAACGATGAGTTTGCGAAGTTAATTGTGCAGGTTTTCAGGATGGAGCAGCCGGCTATTCAAACATATACACTTGTGGAAGACAAAGAGCATGATCAGAACATTGCTGAATTATTAAGTGTGATGTCGGAAAGTATGAATATGAGGGCACCAAAAATCTCTGTCCCAATGCCGTTTATGAAAGCAATGATGAAAAGTGGAGTAAGTAAAATAACAAACATTCCTTCTGATGGACTCAATTTTATGACAAAACGAACATTTTCAAATGCTTCAGTGAAAAAAATGATGGGGGAAGATTGGTTTAAGAAGACGAGTGTCATGAACTTTTTCCCTGCTGTAGTAGCTGATCTGGATTATCGTATGATGGATCAACATGGTGAGCATTATCATGTATTTGAGCGAACATTATGCGATAACAACACCCTTTACCAATTACAAGGAGAAGGGAAACCGTTTATTTTATTACATGGTTTATTGAGTGATGGAGAGGATTTATTCCCTTTAGCACAAGAGCTTCATGAAAAAACGGGTCAGCCTGTATGGATCTTGGATCTTCCAGGTTTGGGGCGTTCCCCATTTAAACGAGAGAAACATCTTCTAGATATCTATTTGAATGTAGTGAAAAAGGTATTGGAGAAAGCGGCTCATGGTGCACATCTAATTGGCCATTCATTCGGTGCGTTTATTCTATTGAAAGCATTGGGACAAGGGTATATAGATAAGAAATATTCAATCACTTTACTTCAGCCGCCTGTTGCTAAAAAAAATGCTAAATCGCTAAATGTTCCACAACGGATGAACAAATGGTCTTTAAAATTAGCAACTCCTAAAATGATAGAGCGTTATTTATTAAGTAATGGTTTGTTTGAAAGGGCGGAGAGCATCCCTGAACATTATATTGAAAAAATCAGAAACAGTTTTACGTCTCCTAGAATTTTAAATACGACGGTTCAGCTTAATCATTTACTACTGAAAACCGATCAAGGTGAATTCAATGAATTAACAAAGGATAATCCTCATATTATCTGGGGGGAGTATGACAAAGGCTATTCTGCTCCGTTGCATCTTGGTAAGGTTGATTTTGTTCCATATGGCCATCATTTTCCTCTTAGCCATCCGAGTGAAACGGCAGCATTGGTTATAAAAAATAGTCTTACCAGCAGTTGAGAATGTGGGATAAATAAAGAATGTCGTAATTGAAATGAAATCGCAGTGCTTGTGATCCCGCCGATGCACACCAACTGAAAGATTTTATAGCACCCTAAAACGACAAAGGTGATTTTTATTAAAAAAAGCACGATTTTTCGTTTTGGGTCTTTTTGATTAAATAGAGATTAATTCGGGTCATAAAACTCCTCTAAGGTTTTCGTCATATCATCAGATGCAGATTGTAAGATCGCATCTTGTTCTAAAATCGCTGTTCCTTGTGCTCGGACAATATGAAATTGATGAAACCCCATCAAGTTTTGAAATATTTCTTTTAGGTAATGATGTGAAAATTCCAGAGGTGTATATCGATCGTTATTTGTGAAAATTGAGCCGCTTGCTTGAAGTAAAAGTACACGATAATCGTCAGTCATCAGACCAACAGAACCATTTTCTGTATATTTGAACGTTTCTCTCGCAATAAAGATATTATCTATATAATCTTTCATTCGTGAAGTCACATTGAAATTGTGAACAGGTGACACGATCACAATTCGATGATGTGCTTTGAATTGAGCCAATAAAGCAGATGAAGCAGCGGCGATTTTTTCCTCGGCGGCCGTTAATGCTTGTTCGGATGCTTGTTTATCCCAAATTCCTAGCAGCTGCTCTTTTTCGATACGAGGAATTTCAGTTCCATATAAATGCAAAATGGTTGGTTCCTCATGAGGAAACCTTTCTTTAAATTGTGTTAAAAATAGTGTTTGCAGTTTGTTTGAATAACTTTCTCGAGTGAAATCTGGGTGCGCGTTAATGATTAATGTTTGCATGTACATGCTCCTTTTCTTTTGATAAGCTGAGTATAAATGATAAAGGTGACAAAAGAAGGCACCTTTTTAAGAGGGAAAACAAATGAAAAAATCAGAACGATTAAACCAAGAACTTATTTTTTTAAGCGATAAACACTCTTTTCAGTTAAAGGACTTACAATCCGAATTTGACATTTCTAAACGTACGGCTTTAAGAGATATAGAAGAGCTAGAGTCAATGGGCTTAGCTTTTTACGTTGAACCTGGCAGACACGGAGGATATCGACTGGTGAATCAATCTCCATTGGTTCCTATTTATTTCAATATAGAAGAAGTCCAAGCTATTTTTTTCGCTTTAAAAGCTCTAGATCTAGTGTCAGCAACACCATTTAAAAAATCCTACTCACAAATTCGGCAAAAGTTGTTTGCCACAATGTCTGATGAGAAAAAGCAAATGATTACGGAGACTTTGGATGTGATTCATTACTATAATGTCGCACCAGTTAGTGAACAAAATCATTTGGAATTGATTTTACAGGCAATGATGAAAGATCAAATCGTGAAGATGACGTACACTCAATATGAAAATAAATGGATCAGGCTGCAATTTCTTGAGCTGTTTTATCGAAATGGTATTTGGTTTTCTCAAGCATATGATGTTCAAAATAAAAAGTGGGGCATCTATAGATGTGACTTTATGAAGGACATGGTGATTGAAGAAGACGGCAAAGACACCTTTACGAAGGAAGAATTAAAAGAACTGCAGCTCGAATATGAAAAAACTTATCATGATATCTCATTTAAATGTCGATTAACGGAACAAGGAAAAGAAAAGTTTTTAAAGCATCATTACCCAAATATGAGATTGGAGATCATTGATCAGATTCCTTATATTGTGGGTGGGTACAACCAAGAAGAATTATCGTATATGACACACTATTTGATGTCTTTTGGGAAACATGTGAAAATTGAATACCCAGATGAATTGAAAGAAAGTTATTTGAATCAATTGCGAGAAGTGATTGATCAGTATTGAAAGTAAACGAATTGTCTCTGAATCACAAAAAACTCCACATATTAAAAGAGGCGAATTATAGCAATTCGCCTCTTTTTTTTACTTCGCCGCATGAAAGGTATTTGTTTTCGGTTGATCATCAACCTTCCCATACGTCAGCTGACGCCAGATAAACTCCATCGGACCGTATTTAAACCGCTTTAACCATAATGTACTAAAGAGCAAGAGGAAGACATAAACCCCGAGTCCAATCATGAACGTGCCAGCCGGCTGAAGATGATCGGCAAGTCCGGCTCCATATTTCAGAAATAGCATTGTGCCAATGATGGAGTGAAGCAAATAGCAGGTCAATGACATCCGTCCAACTTTGGTAAAGACCATCAAAGCACCACGCAGCTGAGGGACGTGAAGAAACAGCATCGCAAGTGTACTCATATAGAACATACTGCCTGTTAATCCGCCGTTTTGTTCAAGGGCAGAGGCTATGTTCATCCAGAGTGTATTTTCAAAAGGATTGACCGCTGTTATGATCGTACTGCCTTGGGTGATGAGAAAAGCAATAGCAAAAATGATCCAAATGCGATTCCAAATCGCTTTTTTCGCCTCCATGTTTTTGAAAAACTTCATTTTCACAAAATACACACCAAGTAAAAACATGAAAAACATAGAATAGACGGTGGAAAAAGAACTGGAAGCCATTGTGACCATATCTGTCCACCGATCACTAATTGATGCTAAATAAGTCAGACTGTTGTGGCTGGTCAGCTCGAAATCAGCAAAATCCGGCTTGGCTGATGATGCTGTGTTCATGGTATTGAACAGCATCGTGAAAAAAGGTGTAAGCAATTGAATCACAAATAGTGTAATCAGCCAGTATAGGATGGTTTTAGCTGTGCGTTTGTAAAAGAAAAGCAATAAAAAGCCAGCGACTGCATAATAGGCCAAAATGTCACCAATCCAAACAAAGGTCAAATGCAGAAGGCCAAATCCTAAGAGAATGGTTAATCTGCGGGCAAACAGCTTGTTCGGGCTGTCCACCTTCTGAGCAGCTCGGTCCATAAAAATCATAAAACCAACCCCGAATAGAAAGGAAAACAGTGTAATGAATTTCCCCGAGGCAAACCAATTCACCACATTGTGAAAGACATCATTTGACAGCATGTCAAATCCCTTGGCTGAATCCACGATCAAAAAGTAATTGACTAGAATAATCCCCATTAAGGCGAATCCTCGTACGATGTCCAAGAAATGAACCCGTTCGCGCAGACTCATCGGTTGTCCGTGTGCTACTTTGTTTGCATTCATATCCATGCTCCTTTTCTTGTTATGATAAATGTAATGCGGATCAATTCATCGATCCTTACAATGAATCAATATACGGCCCAATTCTTAACAATTTATGAAGATCCAATTTTTTGAAAATGAATGTGACGAATTGATGGCAGATGGTCAAATTCATAAACTGTTAAGGTTTATGCTGTATCTTTTCATATAGCTAGATGATATATAGTAAAGACATAAAAGAAAGAGCATCACATTACATGAGGTGAGAGACATGACCCATCGAATATTAGTCGTAGAAGATGATCAGGATATTGGTGACCTTCTGCAGGAATCCCTTACACGTGCAGGATATGAGGTGCTAAGAGCGATGAATGGCGAGCAAGCATTGAAGCTTGTGGAGGATTCGCTCGATTTGGTGATCTTAGATGTGATGATGCCGGGGCTCTCAGGCATCGAAACATGCCAACACATAAGAGCCTCATCTAACGTTCCGATTCTATTTCTGACAGCCAAGTCGAGCACTTTCGATAAAACTGAAGGATTACTTGCCGGCGGGGATGATTATATGACAAAGCCCTTCTCAGAAGATGAGCTTCATGCTAGAGTCATTGCACAATTACGCAGATATACCATTTATCAGGAAAAAAGGGAGCAGGAAGATACGTTTCTTGTCGGGGGCAAGTTGAGGGTAAGTGAAGAATTTAATGAAGTATGGAAAGAAAGCCAGCAAATTAAGCTTTCTGATCTAGAATATCGGATGTTAAAGCTGCTCATGAGCAGGCGAAACAAAATATTTTCTGCTCAAAATATTTATGAAAGCGTGTGGGGACAGCCCTATTTCTATTGTTCCAACAATACGGTGATGGTGCATATTCGAAAGCTTCGTGCCAAAATTGAAGATGATCCTGCGCGTCCTGTATATATCAAAACTGAATGGGGAAGAGGATACCGATTTGGCACATCGTAAATATACACTGGCCAAAAAGCTGTCACTGCTGATTTTGGCGGCTGCAATCGTGAGTGGTATTGTCTTTTTGACGCTGCAAAAGATCACCAATGATTTGATCGATGGATATTTGAGTTCAGACGAGTATTACGAGCAGGAGTCAGCCAAGTACATTCAAAAATTCAGCCGCTATGTGTCTGAGAATGAGCTGTCTTCAACGGATCGAAAAGCGTTTGGCGAGTGGGTGAAAAAAGAAAATTACATTAATTTGACCATCTTCAAGGATCAAGTGCTGCAATATGACTCTATTTATTCCGCTGACGATGAATCGGCGTACGGAAAAGAAAGGATGACCCAGTACGCTGAGCATCATTCATATCCGGTTCAGTTTAGCGACGGTAAAGGCTGCGTCATGGTGGACGGTTTCTATTCATCTCGCTACCACGATCTTGCCTTTACACTCGAGCTGCTCGGGGCGACGCTTATTTTTCTCCTCATTGTTCTTCTCGGTATTCGCAAAAGTCTGCGCTATCTGCAAACGATTCATCAAGAGATTCATATTCTTGAAGGCGGAGAGCTGGACTATGAAATGACGGTAAAAGGGCATGATGAATTAGCGATGATTGCCAAAAGTATTGAGGATCTGCGTAAAGCCTTTTTGGACAAGCTTCAAGCCATTGATGAGCTGCAAGAAGAGAGCCGCAGCTTGGTCACCGAAATGTCCCATGATATGAGGACACCGCTGACGTCGCTGATGATGAATCTGGAGTTTGCGAAAAAAGAGGAGACTGGAGCGGATACCCGTAAGGATCAATATATAGCGAGTGCCTACGGGAAAGCACTGCAATTAAAAAATCTGTCTGACAATCTGTTTGCCTATTTTCTGCTGGATAAAGAACATGAATCTGAGCTTGAGACCGTTGCAGTCAAAGAGGTGATTTACGATCTTCTGTCAGATCAGGTGGCCATCCTGCATCAAGAGAACTTTAAGGTTCATCTTTTAGGAGAGCTGCCTGACAGCTATATCAATGTGAATGTCGAACTGCTTGGCCGAGTATTTGATAATGTGATGTCCAATTTACGGAAATACGCAGATCCTAAAAAGGATATCAATCTCACGTTTTTATCCGATCAAGAAATCTTTGAGATCCATGTCAGCAATGCGATAAAAGAGACAAAGGTTACGCCGGAAAGCAATGGACTTGGTGAACGAAGTATCAGACGAATGATGACCCGCATGCACGGGCAGTTTGAAAGTATAGAAAGGAACGATGTTTACTACATCGTGCTGCGATTTTGGAACATCAAAATGTAGAAAACAAATGAATATACTGGAATGGAGAGACAGCCCAATGAAACGATTCAACAATTTCCAAAAGATACCTGATCTCTTGCAAGGCCTTCTCAATATCTGTTTGTTCTTTTTGGCCATTGCCTTAAGCGTTCTATTAATCAGTGAAACATGGTACATTGTCCAATTTGTTTATAAGACACTGTTCAACAAAGGAGAAAGCTATTATGGAATGCTTGGGGAACTGCTGATCTTCTTTATGTACTTTGAGTTTATTGCCTTAATTATTAAATACTTTAAATCTAACTTTCATTTTCCGCTTCGTTATTTTATTTATATAGGGATCACAGCTGTCATCCGTTTGATTATCATTGATCATGAAGAGGCAGTATCGACATTCTGGTGGGCGCTGGCCATTCTTGCCATGACCTGTGCACTCTTTATCGCGAGCAAAAGAAATGCTGCTCAAGAGCATGAGGAAGTGAAGTAAGGAAAGAAGACGAACGATGACCGTTCGTCTTTTTTGTATAGAATGATTCATGAAACACCGTGTGACGTACATGTAACAAGTGCCTTTATGTGTGATGACAAACAACATGTTCCTGGCTTATTTACTTACTGACACGTACACATATACAATTTTCATCGTATAGTGTTTGTTCAGCTAAGGAATTGGAGGAAGAACATGATTAAATTAATAATTACGGATTTAGACGGCACCTTTTTAAACCGCCAAGGATCATTTGATCAAGCTTTATTTCAGAAAATAAAAGCATTAATGGAAGAGAAAAATGTGGCGTTCGCTCCTTGTACGGGTAAGCAGTGTGAACGAGTAGAGGCATTGTTTGGTGATGATGCAAAGGATTTTTGGATTTTAGGGGATAGTGCAACGCGAATTAAAAAGGATGGGCAATTTGTTTATGAATCATTAATAAAAAATGATCTAGGTTTATCGATCATCCATAAACTGGAGGAGATAAGCAAAGAGCAAACGATCATTGCATGTACGAAAAATGGTGCAGTGGTCAATGAGCATTTATCTGAGAGTGAAATGAGATTTGTGACGGGCTCTTATACAAATGTACTCAAGGTATCAAACTTTGCAGACATACAAGATGACTTTGTGAAAATTACCGTTCATGATCCTGAGGCAAAATGCGTACAAACAAGGGAGAGAATAAGTGAATTCTTTGAACAAGTATATGTTGTTGCTTCAGAGGATACGTGGATTGACATTGCCAATATTGGCGTTCACAAAGGAACCACCGTGAAACAGCTTCAGCACATATTGGGTGTGACAGAAGAGGAAACGATGGCATTCGGTGATGGTCGTAATGATCTAGAACTGATGGAATCCGCTCAATACAGTTTTGCTGTAAGAAATGCCATCCAAGAGGTAAAAGATGCTGCTCATTTTATTACGCTTTCAAATGAAGAGAGCGGGGTCATGCATACGATTCAAAAAATCCTAAGCTTGCAGCCTTAATCGTACTCAATTAAGAAGACGAACTTGTCCAGTTCGTCTTTTTTCATGTCTAGACATTGACGAGATGAACACTCGGTCGTTATCTGTCTATTAATGAACGGTTAGGGTCAGATTGACAATTGATTGTCATGCGTCTAAAAAGTAGAATATGAGTAACAATAAATAAACAGTTGTTCATTAATGAATAAGTGTTTGTTGTGGTGAGTGATCAGCTGGATAAAAGGTTTTTCCTGATGTACGTCTTCATATGGTATGCTTTAGAAGCCTTATCTTTCCATCGGCATCGATCATCATGATTCTATGAACAGGGGTCGATCATATGCGAAGTATTCAAAGTTTTTTAGTAGAACAGCTGCTTATTTTGACGAAAAAGAAACTCAACGTAAATGATTATCTAGAAGAACGAAGAAGGGCGAATCAATTACCTTATGAATTGCCTGAAAAACTTAAGAATAAGTACAAAATCACTCAAAATCACTCGTTTCCAGTCGATACGTATATGCTGAAATCAAATGTCCAGCCGGATGACCATCAAGTGTTGTTTATACACGGTGGCGGCTATATTGAACAGCCTTTGACTTGGCATTGGCGTTTTTTAGACCGATTGACGAAGCAATTAAATAGTAGGGTGTATGTGCCGGTTTATCCAAAAGCACCAAACCATCAGTATATGGATGCGATCGAAAGTGTCCTTCCTGTGTACCAAGCTCTTTTAGAGAAAGGAACGCCTGAAAATATCGTCATCATGGGTGATTCTGCTGGCGGAGGTTTATCGTTAGCCTTTGCTCAATACTTGGCAAAAAAGGGATTGCCGCAGCCAGGGAATATCATTCTTTTATCACCATGGCTAGATGTTACATTAAGCAACCCTGATATCGCTGCTATGGTTCCAAAAGAACCAATGCTCAATCTAGCATTATTAATTGAAGCAGGAAAAAGATATGCGGGTGACATGGATGAAACACACTACTTAGTCAGTCCAATCTATGGAGAGATCAAGTCACTGGGGCGAATTTCTGTTTTTATAGGCACTCACGAATTCTTCCTCCCAGATGCCCGTAAATTCAAAGAGATGGCAGATAAGCAGGGGGTTCCAATAAACTATATAGAATATCCTAAAATGAATCACGTGTTTCCTGTCTTCCCTATACCAGAAGCAAAAAAAGCGTTAAACCAAATTGTCGCGATTATTGAAAGTAATACCTTTCCTTTGAAAGAGTGCAATGAATAAGAAATAGAAATGAGGATGACTAGCGCGGCTGGCCATTCTTGTTTCTGTTTGAAGGAGCGAAAAAATTGACAGACATCAAGACCGAACCATTCTCGTTTGCAAGTATGCAGCAGGCAGTCCCTGTACATATTCCAGAAAAGACAATACATTTCATCACATGATGGTACAAGCCTTGCGTATTATCCATTTTTATCAGAAAAGAAGACGATGGCCAATGTGATCTTAATTCATGGCGGTGGTGCTCATAGTTTGGCTGGTTATGAGCATATCGCCCATACGCTGCAGCATGAATTTCATGTGAATACGTTTTTGCTCGATCTAAGAGGTCACGGCCATTCGGATGGAAAAAAGGGTGATACACCTAATATCACGGATGTGTGGCAGGATATTTCGCAGATCGTGGATGCGGTTAAACAGAAGCATAAAGGAGCCGTTTATCTTTGCGGTCATTCATCTGGAGCGGGATTGCGGTTAAACTATCTATCTTGGCAAGAAAAAAGAGAGGTTGATGGCTACTTTTTTATTGCACCTGAATTTGGCTATCAATCAGATACTGCGAGGCCAGATCAAATTCCTTTTGCGGCCGTTCAAGTATGGAAATTCGTTCTGTCTGCCATGACAAAAGGAATGCTGATGAGTCATTCTGAAGCCGTACGTTTTCATTATCCAAAATGGGCAGTCGAGCAGGATCCGCTTTTATTGACAGCCATCACCGTCAAACTATCACTTGCCTTAACCCCATCAGCACCTAAAAAACAATTTGCGAGAATGGATCGGCCATATGCGATGTTAGTAGGCAGCAAGGATGAACTGTTTGATATAGAAAAATTTCCTGCCTATCATGAGCTGCCAAATGAAGCGATTCAACAACAATCAGTCTATCAAGTGCTGGATGGACACACCCATTTGTCGATTCTACTAGAAGTGGGAAAACAGATTGGAAGAACTATCCAAGTGTGGAATCGTTCTATTTAGCATGAGCAACTAGTCAACACTCTCCCGTTTTCTTAAAAATTTACATTGACACCATCCTTTTCTATGATAAAATCATAGTGTGATAATGAGAATCGTTATCAAACGATATGACTACATATAGAATGGATAGGTGAGGTACATGTTCAAGAAATCTTTTTGGTCGCTTTTAGTTGTGCTCTCCATCGTTTTACTTGCAGCTTGCGGCAGCAATAGCAGTGACGGCAAGTCAGGTAATAAAGAGAAAACAAGGACCGTTGAAAGCGCTATCGGTTCAACTGACAATATCAAGGATAAACCAAAGCGTATTGTGACGCTGTACCAAGGAGCAACGGATGCAGCAGTCGCTATGGGCATTAAACCAGTGGGTGTTGTAGAATCTTGGCTTGAAGCACCTACGTATAAATATTTAAGAGATGACTTAAAGGATGTTAAAATTGTTGGGCAGGAAACACAGCCAAACTTAGAGGAAATTGAAAAGCTCAAGCCTGATTTGATCATTGCATCAAAAATCCGCCATGAGCAAATTTTTGATCAGCTACAAGAAATCGCTCCAACTGTTGCAACAGAAACAGTGTTCACCTTTAAAGACACAGTGAAATTAATGGGTGAAGCATTAAACAAGCAAGACAAATCAAAAGAATTGCTGACGAAGTGGGATGACCGCGTCGCTGATTTCAAAGAAAAAGCGAAAAAAGACATCAAAAACTGGCCGATGAGTGTATCTGTGGTGAACTTCCGTGCAGATCATGCTAGAATCTATCAAACTGGTTTCGCAGGATCCATTTTAACAGAGCTAGGCTTTGAAGGACCTAAGAATGTCAAAGATAAAAAGCAAGACATCATTACACTTACAGACAAAGAGAGCATTCCGCAAATGGATGCAGATGTGATCTATTACTTTATGGATGATCAGGATAAAGCAGTTGAAAAAGCATATAAAGAGTGGACGAGTCATCCTTTATGGAAGCAGCTTGACGCAGTGAAAGCGAAACAAGTGCATAAAGTAGATGAAATCACTTGGAACATGGGCGGCGGTATTATCGCAGCAAACATGATGCTTGATGATATTTACGATCGTCTAGGAATTGATAAATAAGACATAACAGAGGAGAAAATGTGAACATACCATTTTCTCCTTTTTTCCATAACAGATTGAAAGCGGGAATCAGATGAGAAGTTTATTAAAAAAGGATTCAAGCAAGGCACTGCTTTTTGCTGGATTCATTGTGTTGATGTTGGTCTTTTTTATGCTCAGTATTTCCCTTGGGCAAACCTCTATTTCCCTCAAAGCCACCATCCATGCTTTTCTTCAATTTGATGAATCGGATCCAAACAGTGTCATTGTCATGACATCCAGATTATCAAGAGCTTTAATCGCAACGGTCGTTGGATCTAGCCTGGCGATTTCAGGTGCACTCATGCAGGCATTGACAAGAAATCCGCTTGCGGCGCCTGATTTATTAGGAATTAATGCAGGCGGGCTATTTTTTATCGTGATTTCGATTGTTTTCTTTTCAACAGAGTCGTTAACAGGCTACATGTGGACAGCCTTTCTAGGCGCAGCGATTGCAGGGATGCTCGTTTTTCTATTGGGCTCCATTGGAAGAGATGGATTGACGCCGGTCAAAATTGTCCTTGCAGGTGCGGCGATATCTGCACTGTTTGCGTCTTTTACACAAGGTCTTTTAATCGTGAATGAACAGTCGATTCAAAGTATTCTGTTCTGGATGGCTGGTTCAGTGTCTGGAAGAAGCATTGATATGTTAATCCCTGTTTTGCCTTATATTTTAGGTGCGACTATTGTGGCGCTGCTTCTGGGACGTTCTATTAATGTTCTTTTGTCGGGAGACGATATTGCCAAAGGACTTGGCCAGCGTACACTGCTGCTGAAAATAACGATGGGTGTACTCGTTGTCTTTTTAGCAGGTGGTTCCGTCGCTGTTGCTGGTTCAATTGGTTTTGTTGGTTTTCTTGTGCCGCATATTGTGAAAAAGCTTGTCGGGCCTGACCACCGCTGGGTACTGCCGTATTGTGCCGTAGTGGGGGCGTCGCTTTTACTTGCCGCGGATCTGGCGGCTCGTTTTCTGATCATGCCGCAGGAAGTGCCGATTGGTGTCATGACGGCGGTAGCAGGAGCGCCTCTATTTGTTTATCTCGTGCGCAAGGGGTTGAAGACAGGTGGCTAAAACATATACAGTGCGTTCTAAAGGCGGGCGCATTTCATTTCAATTTTCAAAGCGGACGTTTTTGATTTTACTTTTATTGACGGCCATTGCCTTTTGTTTATTTATTCTCAGTCTCAGTATGGGAAGCCGGTTCATTCAGCCGATCGATGTGCTGCTTCATTTAATCGGTCAGGGAGAGGGAAACTCCTTTGTGTTAAATACGCTGAGGATTCCACGAACGCTGCTGGCTGTCTTAGTCGGAGCCGCGCTTGCGGTATCAGGGCTTATTTTGCAAGGATTGATCCGCAACCCGCTGGCATCACCTGACATCATTGGAATTACAAGTGGTGCTTCGTTTGGTGCGATTATGTTCATTGTCTTTTGGATGGGCACTGTGCCCATTGCTTATCAATCCTTATGGGCGATTGCGGGTGCTTTTGCAGTATCGTGCCTGATCTATTTGCTTTCATGGAAAAAAGGGGTCAAGCCGATCACACTTGTCCTGATGGGAATCGGGATTTCTGCCATTATGAAGGCATGTGTGACGTTTACGCTTGTACTTAGTGATACGATGACAACGACAAAGTCATACATCTGGCTGACGGGCAGCTTATATGGTTCTACGATGAAAGACGTCACTGCGATGCTTCCTTGGGTGATGATCATTTTACCGATTGTCATGGTGTTAGCAAGAACGATGAATGTAAAAGAACTTGGCGATGATCTTGCAACAGGTCTCGGGGTAAAAGTGCAGGCGAAACGATTATTCTTTCTCCTGATGAGTGTGACATTGGCTGGTGTTGCAGTCGCATTTGCAGGCGGCATTGAATTTGTTGGACTCATGGCGCCGCACGTTGCACGGATGATTATTGGCCGTTCTTTCATAGCACTTGTCCCAGCATCTGCGCTTGTTGGAAGTATTCTCGTGATGCTGGCTGATCTTGTGGCTAGAACCGCATTTCTACCGTTAGACGTCCCAGCAGGTGTATTTACGGCGGCCATTGGTGCACCATTCTTTATTTATTTGTTATATCAACAGCGCAATCGATAAACAGAAGAGGGGGGTTTTGATATGAGGCCAGAGTGGGTTGAGAGAGAATTACTTGATTTTGGGGTACACATCACAAATGGACCAATGACATCTGATCGCACACTTGCTGCGCTTTTTTCAGAAGCAGCCGTCATGCGTTTATTAGAAGCTGAAAAGGAAGCGATGCATGCACCGAATCTTGCGGTAGCAGCTTCTATGTTTTCAAAGCGGTACGCCTACTTAGCCGTCAGTTCCTCTTTATACTTGATGACGATGTATGACGGTGTCTATCAGTTTCCACCAGCAGCATGTGCATTTAGAGAGGATCGGAAAATTGAATTGGATGAGACGGCGTCTTCGTTTGTTCCACTAGAAGGAGACCGGCATGAGTGGAGAGAGAAGGTCGTGCGTGCACTGTTTACGGAGTGTGTCACGCCTCTTTTAGACGTGCTGAACCGCACATCAAAACTCTCTTATCGTATTTTATGGGAAAATGTAGCGGTACGAATCAACTCTCTTTATCGAAGCATGATGCGGGAAGCGGAAGAACCTGCGGTGAAGCAGCGTGTGCGGGAGGATTATCTGTATCTGAAGCAAGCGGCTGGTGATGTATTCGGAGCTCAGCAAAATCCATTTCAGCACAGCCTAAACCTAGACGACAGTTTACTAGAAACATCCAACCGGAAGACCTGCTGTATGTATTATAAGCTTGAGAAAAAATCGGAGAGTCTCGATTATTGTCTTGTTTGTCCGCTTGAACAAAAGAAAGGCACTGCTTGCTCGTAGCAGTGCCCTTTTTTTATTCCCAAATCTCGCCTGCCCATTCAGGATGATCAATAAAAGGGTTGCGGTTGTGCTGATACGTTTGATAGATGATCTCATTGCGGTTCCGTTCGATTTGATCGACTGGGTCCTGCTTGTGCCATTTGAGAAGTACAGACATTTTGCCGTGAAGGGGAGAGCTTCCATTATTCACTTTGTCGTTCAATTCTAAATCTGGAAAGCGGTCATCGCCTTCGTAGCGAACCGCCATATAAAAGAGCATTCTCGCGACATCTCCTTTGACCCGGTTGTGAGGTTCGAATGAGTCGCTGTCGTAGAAGTTGCCCGGCGCTCCTTTGTATTCATTACCACCCGTGTCAAAATCTAAATTTCCGCGTGTGCTGTTCGTTTGCACATCTGCCGCACGAAGGTGATGGAGATCTGTCCCAGGCCCTTGGCTTGTCCCGAAATTGCCGTGAGACTTGGCCCAGACATGCTCCCGGTTCCACTGGCCCACATTTCCGCCATTCGACTGCTTTGAGCGGGAGGCACCACTATAAAGCAGCAGCACATTGTTTGGGTTATTGGGGTCTTCATCTGTTTCCTTTAATGCATTCCAAACCTGGCTGTAGGAGAGCTGCGTATGATCATCAATGATATCGTGTAAGGCTTTCTTAAGAGCGGGTCCTGACTTGCCAGCAGCAGATTGGTAATAGGAATCGATTTGACTTGTGGCGGCAGTTTGCGTTTGTTGTGCAGATGTTTCGTTTTGAAGCTGTAACGGGGAAAAGGTGATCGTTTGACTTGGTTCATTCAGCGTGAAGGCTTGAGCATTTGCAGCTGGAGGCAGCGGGGCGGCGAATGTGCCGAATATCATGATTCCGGCGGCCACAGTTCCAAATAAAGTTCTTTTCATTCGATTTCCTCCTTGATAGGGAATGTATTCTCTTTATTTCTATCATATTGCCATGAAGAAATAAATGGATTTCTCGTAAATTTTATGTAATAAGTTCATAGGAAAAGAGATTGCTATTTTAAGCGCATTCCTGTATAAGTGGGCTTATAAGGATGGACAGCAAGGGAGAGGATGGATCACGTGAAAGAACTGCAAACACCTTCAAGAACAATTATGACACCGGGACCCGTAGAAGTAGACCCGAGAGTACTCCGTGTAATGAGCACGCCTATTCTCGGTCAATTTGATCCAGCATTTACACACATTATGAATGAAACAATGACCTTATTGCGGTCACTTTTTCAAACAGAAAACAGATGGGCTTATCCAATTGACGGTACGTCCCGTTCAGGGCTTGAAGCTGTGCTCGCCAGTGTGATTGAGCCGGGAGATTCAATGCTTGTACCTGTCTTTGGCCGCTTCGGTCACCTGCTCATTGAAATAGGACAGCGCTACGGTGCTGAGGTACATACAATGGAATGTGAATGGGGGACGGTTTTTGACCCTGACGACATCATCAAAGAAATAAATCAGGTCAAGCCTAAAATCGTTGCCATGGTTCATGGGGAAACATCCACCGGGCGATTACAGCCGCTCAAGCAAATCGGGCAAGCATGCCGGGCTCTTGATGCGCTGTTCATTGTAGACGCTGTGGCAACCATTGGCGGTGTCGAGGTAAAAGTGGATGAATGGAAAATTGATGCGGCGATTGGCGGCACGCAGAAATGTTTATCTGTTCCATCAGGTATGTCACCTATTACGTATAATGACCGGGTCGCAGCTGTCATTGAATCGAGAAAGAAAGTAGAAAAAGGCATTGCGACACAGGATGAATTACAAAAACAAATGGACATTTCTCCAATCAAAAGCAATTATTTTGATTTAAGCCAGCTTCAGGATTATTGGAGCCCAAGACGATTAAATCATCATACAGAAGCGACAACGATGCTCTATGCACTGCGAGAAGGGGTTCGTCTTGTGCTGGAAGAAGGGCTGTCTGAACGTTTTCAAAGGCACGCATTTCATGAGAAAGCCTTGATGAAAGGTCTTGAAGCAATGGGGCTTGAATTGTTTGGTGATCCAGATTGTAAAATGCCGGTTGTGACTTGTATTGTCATTCCAAGTGGTATTGACGGAGAAGCGGTCCGTGCCGACCTGCTCCATCATTTTGGGGTTGAGATTGCAAGCTCCTTTGGACCACTTGCCGGCCGTATATGGAGAATTGGGACAATGGGCTACAGCTGCCGAAAGGAAAATGTGCTGTTTGTGTTAGCAGGGCTTGAAGCGATCCTCATCAAACATGGTGCGTCTATCCATTGCGGAGCAGGGCTTCAGGCGGCTCTTTCTATCTATGAACAAGCTGAATAACGATATCTAAAATACCCGCCATTGGCGGGTATTTTTATTTTGGAAAAGAACGCTAATTTTTGAAAAACTAGACTTATAGATGAGGTTATCGCTATACTGGAGAAGTTCTCACCATTTTTGTCATCATTTTCATTTATTTTGCAGAAAGAGGTTTTTATATGAAGAAGATGGGCAGATTATACATTTTGATGCTCAATATTTTTATTGCCATGCTTGGCTTTGGCCTCATTGTACCTGTTATGCCGAGTTACATCGAAGCCTTTGGTGCAACAGGGAAAACACTCGGTTTTCTTGTCGCTGCAACAGGTTTTACACAATTTGCGTTATCGCCGGTTGCCGGGGCACTGACCGATCGATTTGGACGAAGAAAATTGATCATTGCGGGGATTGCGGGTTTTACGATTGCTCAGTTTATTTTTGCTTTTGCTGATCAGCTTTGGATGCTGTTCGTGTCTCGGTTTTTAGGCGGTGCTGCTGGGGCTTTGCTTATGCCGGCCATGTTTGCATACATCGCTGATATCACAAGTGAAAAGGATCGAGGGAAAGGAATGGGTCTATTCAGTGCAGCGATGACACTAGGTTTTGTCATTGGACCGGGCGTAGGCGGCTATTTGGTTGAGTACGGGATCGCATTTCCATTTCTGATTGCCGGTTCCTTTGCTGCTCTTTCTACTTTGTTATCCATCCTCTTCTTACCTGAAACATTAACAAAGGAAAAACAGGAAGAGGCACGCCTCAACAAGGATATTCATTTCAATCCTTTTGTACAAATGATCGAGGCTCTAAGGACATCGTACGGCTTTTTGTTTATCTTGGCCTTTGTCCTCAATTTCGGAATCATTCATTTTGAATCGATTTTTGGCTTATATGTAGACCAAAAACACGGATTTTCACCTAAAGATATTGCGTTTGTGATTACGGTTGCAGGTCTTGCCGGGGTGCTTGTTCAAGGGGCGTTAGTGAATGCCTGTGTGAAACGATTTGGAGAGATGAGAGTCGTCCGTTATGCGCTGTTAGGTGCGGCTTTCATGCTGATCGCCTGCCGTTTTGCGCCGTCCTTTTGGTTGATTTTTACAGGTTCGATTTTATTTTTATCGGCTACGTCATTCGTCCGTCCAGCCCTCAATACATTGCTGTCCAAGATGGCAGGCAATCAGCAAGGGGTAGCAGGCGGTCTCAATACATCCTTTATGAGCCTTGCCAATATCGTCGGACCGAGTCTTGCGGGTATATTATTTGATATGAATATTGAATTTCCTTTTATGTTTGGAACACTGGTGCTTTGCGTAAGCTTCGCTGCATCCATCGTGTGGGGGAAAAAAGTGCAGCATGCTCATGCAGCGCAAGGAAGATTGTAGTTGATCTACAGTCTTTTTTTATTGAATGAAATGTATTTAGAAAAATTTCAATTAGAAATAGTATATGTTTTATATTTTATCTAAATGAATAGTAGAGTTTATCAATATTTCTAAGAGAGAATCCATATATTTAGGTCTTTAGGATCGATAAAAATTTGTTAATAAAATACTAAATTGTGCATTTTATGTAAAAAGTGATTGATTGGTTTTTTCCGCAATGGTAACATCAATCTCGACAGCATGAGGTAACTGAGATAATCAAGAGAAAAGGGGATAGAAAATGAAGAAGTTTATTTTTGCCATTATATTTTTTATCGTCACCATGTTTAGTACAGCAGTGCCTTCAGCAGTCATGCGGCAGAAATTGATCATGACAAGGTAGTTGGTTTTAGAGAAGTCAACCCAACAACTGTTACACAAAAAGCGGCGAAAAAATTTCAGCCTTATTTGAAAGTATGGCATGGATGTGTACCATTCCCAGCTGTAGATGCTGCTGGAAACACAAGCAGAGGGTTAAAAACGAGCGGTTCACATAATGGTGGATGCAGCAGTAATATCGGTCAAGTATATTCACGTTCAGATTGGTACAATGGCAGCTGGGCGATTATGTATGCTTGGTATTTCCCAAAATATAATCCTTCACCAGGCTTTGGTCATCGTCATGATTGGGAATCCATTGTCGTTTGGATTGACAATCCAGCTGTAGCCAATCCGCGTGTTCAATCGATTGCTTACTCAGGTCATGGACAATATAAGAAAGTAGCACCGAGTGCAGCAAGTATTTTAGGGACAAATCCTTTAGTAGGTTATGATAGCAACTGGCCATTAAATCATGAGTTGAATGTAAGCGGCAATGTGAGCGGAAAAGGAATGCAGCCTTTAATTGGCTGGGATGATCTAACGCCGGCTGCAAGACATGCACTGAATACAACAGACTTTGGTAGTGCAAACGTACCTTTCAAAGATAGTAACTTTAAAAACAATTTAGCAAAAGTGTGGTATCGATAAGGGTTAACCATGATTAAAAACCGATCATCTAAAAATGATCGGTTTTTTTATAAACAAAATCGCATCATCTCTCATATTTCACGACAGGTGATTTTTCTTTATGAAGCGCACGAATCATCGCTTCATCTACGTGTAAATGCTCTTTCACTAATTGAGGCGGGGTTAAGGCCATCCACTGATTCAACGAAATATCTGCAAACCGGTCACTTTTAAAAATCTCTAAAAACCAAAGGCTCGTTTGGCCGATATTTTGGATGTAATGCCCCATGCCAAAAGGAACATATCCAACATCACCGGCTCTGTAATTAAAGGTGCGGGCAGTACCTCCTGCTCCAAAGACCGTCATTTTAGCTGTACCTGTTAAATAGTATTGCCACTCATCATTATTAGGGTGCCAGTGCATTTCTCTCATGCCGCCAGGTTTTACTTCAACAAGTGCAGCTGCAATCGTTTTTGAAATCGGGAAATTCCGTGAATCGACAATTCGGACGGTTCCGCCAGAGGTCGTTATCGGTTTTTGACGAAGAAGCTGGTGCGTAAATGGCGGCTTGATGCTGCCGTATGGATCAGATACCATTTGGCTTTCTAAGGATGACGGCGGCGAGCCTTGAAACATATAGCGCTGCTTTTTCGGAATATGGTCAAACAATTTCTTAGGAACACCAAAATTGGCGGAGAGAATCTCTTTCGATGTATGGGCAAACCAGTCTGTAATCGTGAATGTATCAAATTCAGAAAAATCGCCATCATCAAATACAAGAAGGAACTCACAACCATCCTCAAGTCCTTGAATAGAGTGCGGGATACCAGGTGGAAAATACCACAAATCGCCTTCTTCTATATCAGCCATCATATTTCGCCCTTCTGCATCTACAGATGTGATGCGGGCTTTGCCTAAAATCATATATGCCCATTCCGCCTGCTTATGCCAATGAAGCTCACGAACACCTCCGCGTGTGAGCCGCATGTTGACACCTGCAATCGTTGTTGAAACCGGCAGCTCCCGCTTTGTAATTTCCCTCGACCAGCCGCCGTGATTCAAATGCATGTGTGTATCAGAAAATGAAAATTTTAAATTGGGGATTGTTCCGGCATCGGTTTTAGGGGGAACGAGCATATCTGGGTTCTCTAAATCTCGAAGGACATCGCGCGGGCCTAAGTCGGTGGCACCCGCGCCATCCTTTCGAATGGGCTGCGGGATGTGACGGAGCTCATCATCCATTTATCATCCCTCCTTGAGTCTCATTTTTCTCCTCCAAACTATATGAAGTTTCAGAAGAAAAAATTCAATCAGGATGGGATGAGAGAAACATTTGAATACGGAATGCTAAGCGCAGCCGCAATGTTGCGTCAGAATCTTTTAAGCTGATTCGAAGCAATTCTTCACACTTCTCGAGGCGATAAATGACCGTGTTGCGATGAATGGACAATCGTTTGGCTGTTTCTGAAATGTGGCAATGGGTTTCTAAATAGACAGATAAGGTGTGAAGAAGGCTTTGATCGACTTGTGATGGTTCAGATAACGGGTGAAGGTGCAGCTGGTGAAACGTGATCATATCCTTTCTTGGAATGAGCCTTAGTAAATCTGGCACATCCTTCGCTTGATAAAATTGAATATATTCAGTACGCGATGAGAGATGTCCTGTTTGAAGAGCCTCTAATGCTTCATTGTAGCCTTCAGACAGATGGGAGATGAGGCAGCCCGTCAAGCTCACCCCAAAAGAAATAGTATGATTCACTTGCAGTTTAACAAGCATCTGCAACTGTTTTAAAAAAGAGCTGAGCCTGCCGCTAACCTCCGGCCAACTGCCAGTCTCCTCCATCAATACAACACCCATATCACCTTTGACAAACAGAAAAGCAGGAAATGGGCAGCTTGGAAGTGCACTTTCGAGCAGATCAACCATTTGATCTAAAACCATTTGCTGCTTCATAAAACATGTGGAATCACTGCGCTCGTCAAGCTGACAGATCATACATAGATAGCGGCATTCGGCGTTTAATCCAAATGCCTGAGCGAAATGTAAGGGATGTTGCTGGGAAGACGATGCCCTCTCTATCCATTTGCGAAAGCCCTCATTTCTAGCACGCTTGGCCGTTTGCAGGGCGGCATATTGTCTCATACGTGCAATCGACATTTCGTTTACTGCTTTTGCAATGATCCCATGCAAAGTTTTATTCTGAAGGTGAATGAAAGCAAGGATGACCAGATAATCACATGTTTGTTCGTTTAGATCAATTGGAAAGATGGAAAAGGTTTGTTTTGCATGTATCATTGAAAAAGAATGAGTTGTCCTGCTTTGGAAAAAGGGGAGAATGTGCATCCATTCTGGGCTCGTGATCATGGGGGAAGAGGTATAGAGAATACGTCCATGCTGGTTAAACAAATAGATGGGCTTGTGAATCTTTTTGGCCAATTTTTGTAAAATTTTAAACTGATTATCGTCTATGTTCATATCCACTGGGTCTCCTTTATTGGTGAAGATGAATAAAAAAATGGACAATCACTGTCAACATCTCTGATATGCATTTTATGTTATCAGCTAAAATCATTTTAGATAGAAAGTTGTCAATTCATATAACAAACAAACAGAGCGTCAGGACAAAATCACGTGCCGCCAGTCATCTTCATTCAGAATTACGAGCAAATATGATATGTTGTAGACAGAAGAATTTCTTTCAGAAATATGGGTATCACAAGGAATAAAGGCTTTGATGTGAGGAAGCCGTCTATACATGAGAGTGGCAAGAGGTGAGAAACATGATTTATATCGGATTAACTGGCTGGGGAGATCATGACAGTCTTTATCCGCCGAGAATCGGCAGCGCGCAAAAGCTGTTTCACTACGCATCAACGTTTCCGATTGTGGAACTGGATGCCAGCTTTTATGCGGTTCAGCCTGAGCGTAATCATGAAAAGTGGATAAAGGATACGCCAGATGACTTTCAATTTGTTGTGAAAGCATACCAAGGAATGACTGGACATCAAAGGGGCGAGATTCCGTTTGCTTCGAAGGAGGACATGTTTGATGCATTTATTCTTTCGCTGACTCCGCTCATTCGTGAAGGGAAACTGGCCATGGTGCTCTTTCAATTTCCACCTTGGTTTGATTGCAAAAAAGAGCACGTTCACTATTTAAGATGGTGTAAGGAGAAGATGGGAGATATTCCATGTGCTCTCGAATTCCGAAACCGTACATGGTTTTCAGAGGAATTTTATGAGCAGACTTTGTCTTTTATGGAAAAGGAAGGATGGATTCATTCCGTCTGTGATGAACCGCAAGTCGGAGAAGGCTCCATTCCGCCAGTCATACAAGCTACACACCGTGATAAAACCTTGGTCCGATTTCACGGGAGGAATAAACAGGGCTGGCTTCACCCGGCAGACCATGAGAATTGGCGTGAAGTAAGATACTTATATTTATATAATGAAGCTGAATTAAAAGAGTGGAAAAAGAATCTCGACATCCTGCATCAGCAATCGAAAGATGTCTATGTCGTGTTTAATAATAACTCTGGCGGAGATGCAGCGGCGAATGGCCAGCAGATGATTGATTTGCTGGATATCACCTATTCAAACCTGTCTCCGAAGCAGTTAGATTTATTTAGTTAACCGAGAGCTGACTGAAGCTTTCAACCTGAATGAGACGGTCAGTGACAACTTGAGGGAGAGATCAACATGCTGCAGAAGCTATGGTTATATCATACAAACGACTTGCACAGCCACTTTGAGAACTGGCCAAAAATTGCAGCTTATATTGAAGAAAAGCGTCAAGTTCACGATCAGATGCTCTTGTTTGATATTGGCGACCATATGGATCGAGTGAACCTCGTATCCGAAGCGGATTATGGAAAGGTAAACGTCAAGCTCCTCAATCAGCTTGGCTATGATGGAGTCACGATCGGGAATAATGAAGGCATTACGCTGCCCCATGATCAGCTGGATCACTTATATGAGAATGCACAATTTCCAGTGGTCCTGTCTAATTTATTTGAGAAAGGCAAAAGGCCATCATGGGCAAAGCCCTATCATATGATCACAATGGAAAACGGACTGAAGATATGTCTCTTAGGCGTGACCATTGCGTATACACCTGTATATGAAAAGCTGGGCTGGAACATTACTGATCCGTTTGACAGCATACGGGACATGCTGCAGGAAGTGAAGGGACAGGCAGATGTCATTGTGCTTTTATCCCATC
The DNA here is from genome assembly GCF_038593295.1 of Bacillus sp. FSL R5-0512. NCBI lineage: Bacteria > Bacillati > Bacillota > Bacilli > Caryophanales > Bacillaceae > Bacillus > Bacillus sp. FSL R5-0512. The sequence continues at coordinate 2,875,527 of NZ_CP151982.1, read as the reverse complement.
TCGGTATCATCCATGATCGAGAGGTCGCCCGTGATTTCCCTGACATCGACATCATCCTAGGCTCACACACGCATCATCTGTTAGAACAAGGTGAAATGGACAATGGTGTGCTGCTTGCATGCGCTGAAAAGTATGGGCATTATATTGGCTGTGTTGAGCTGACGATCGATACAGCGCGCAAAGAGCTGATAGAGAAAAAAGCGACAGTACAGTCAGTAGATCAGCTCATCAGTGAATCAGATGAAGCCATCACCACCTTACAGCAAGCAAAAAGAAGAGCGAAAGCACTCATGCAGGAAAAAGTGACAACGATTGAGTCGAAGCTAGAAACGAAATGGTTCGACGAATCTCCGCTTCCGCAGCTCTTAACAGATGCCATTAAAGATTGGTGCGGAGCAGATATTGGCATGATGAATGCAGGAATGGTGCTTGATTCATTAGAGGCAGGGATCGTCACAAGAGAAGAAATCCACCGGATATGTCCGCATCCCATTAATCCCATTCGGGTGACGCTTACCGGTCAACAGCTTATCGAAACAGTTCGACGGGGCTGTGAAGAAAAAATGGAACAGCTGCGCATCAAAGGCTTCGGATTTAGAGGTGAGCTAATGGGGAAAATGCTATATAGCGGACTCAGCTATACGTTAGAGGAAGGCGATGCCAAACGGGTGAAGGATGTCTTTGTACATGGTCAATTGATCAAAAAAGACGCCTCCTATACAGTTGGCACAGTCGATATGTATACATTAGGCTCTCTTTTTCCTCATATCCGTGATCACGAACACATTGAATATTTCATGCCTGAATTTTTACGTGATGTTCTGACATGGCGCTTGAAGGAAGCCAATTGAAATCCGCTTCAGCCTAACAACACGCGCCCTCTTTTCACATAGATTGTGATGAGAGGAGTGAAGGGATTTGGTGAATTTAACACCTATTACAATTGATGGCCATTCCTTTACAGCGGTCACCGTCAAGCTGCCGAAGACAAATTTTATGGCAGTATCAAATGAACATGGGTATATTATGTGCGGTGCACTGGATGTCGGGCTCTTGAATGAAAAGCTTGCAGATAGAGGAATTATTGCAGGAAGAGCAGTTGGTGTAAGAACCATTGAGCAATTGCTCGATGCTCCTTTAGAATCTGTGACATACGCCGCAGAAGCGCTGGGCATCTCAGCTGGAACAATTGGAAGAGATGCATTATTAAAAATGGTGAAATAAAATAGAGAGATGATTCCTATCCCCCCGCCTGTCTGCATACACATGTAATGGAGAAGGGGGGATTTTTTATTGAGAATGAACCGCCGTTATCGCCCCTACAAGAAGGGCCCTTTGCCATTTCGTTACGTCATGCTGCTTGCGATCTTATTCTTTGTGCTCTCAACCGTGATTAGTTTATTTTTTATCAACCGATCCATTAAACCTACCCTTATTCACATTGCTGAACTCGAAACAGAGCGCATCGCCAATCACCTCATACAATATTCAGTGCAAGACTTTGCAGATGATCAGGAGAATATGAAGGATATGGTGGTCATGAATACAAGTGAGAACGGAAAAGTGACGACCATCGATTTTAATGCGCAAGCAACATCGAAAGCAATGGCTGACCTCTCGCGTCATCTTCAAAAAAATTTAGAGGACATTGAAAAGGGGAACTTTCAAAAAGAGGCAAAAGAAGCATTAAAGGATCAAACAGATGGACATGACGGCATTATATATAACATTCCGCTTGGGCAAGCATCCGGAAATGCACTCATCGCCAACCTCGGACCAAAAGTGCCTGTGCGCTTTAGTGTGATTGGTGATCCGCATACGGACGTTGAAAAAAACATTAAGCCTTATGGTATCAACAATGCCTTGATTGATATTAGTGTTCTGATCGAGGTCAAGGTAAGAGTCATTATCCCATTTGCTTCTGAAACAATCGTAGTTAAAAACTCTGTTCCTGTCTCCATACAAGCCGTTCAAGGAGACGTACCAGATTATTATAATGGCAGTGGAACAAACTCAGGTGCTCCATCAATTGTTCTCCCAGAGAAAAAGGAGAAAAAGGAATAACAGCCCAACAAAGATTGGGCTGTTATTTACTTTCGTTTCCGTTCAGCTCTTTCCCACGCCCTCAAATGAGGATATGGATCAAATGACCATTCCGTTCTGCCGTTGTCTTTGTACATGCCATAGTGAAGATGCGGCGGAAACTTTCCTGCAGTGCCAGGAGGGCCGTAACCGGAGCTTCCGACAGACCCAATCACCTGGCCAGGTTCAACAATTTGACCTGTCTTGAGTCCTTTCGCAAAGCCATTTAAGTGAGCGAAGTAATGATAATGATTATGAATATCTCGAATACCTATCCGCCAGCCGCCAAAACGGTTCCAGCCTTTCATTTCAATCACGCCATACGATGTCGCACGAACGGGAAGTCCATAATGGGCAAATAAATCGGTTCCCTCATGAATTCTTCTGCCTCCAAACCCTCTCGCATCTCCCCATGTACTTCGGTAGCTGTAGTCAGCTCCAACTGGAAGAGGAAAAGCATGCTTTCCAAGATCAAGATGGCCGTAGTGCTTATATAGCTTCATAAAAGATGAAATGATTCCAACGGTTTGATCACGTCCATAATAGTCCCATAAGCCAATTTTTAATTGATCAATGCTGCTGCCGTAGTGAAGCAAGTATTGAGCAAACGTGAACAATACATCCTCATCGTCATCGCTGCTTGCTTTGCCATCCCCATTCCCATCAAGACCAATTCCATCAAACACTTTAATGCTTAAAGGAGAGGTATCCTGTTTATTCGGGTTTTCTGGTCCAATCCACATTTCCCGGGGAATGTAGATGCCAATGACGCCTTTTTGTTTCGGTAAATCTCTTCTGCTTTTTCGAATATTGTGTTCATACTGATCAACTGCAGCAAGTACATACCATGGAACCTGTGTTGTGATGGAGACTTTTTCATATAGGGCCATTCTTTGCTTCAATTCATCTGGCTGCTTGCCCGTCCCTTTTGCATGAACAGGTAAAGGGAGCATTGAAAGAGCAATCATGATGGCTAAAACCACTTTCACAAACGTCCATCTCCTTTCATCGAGCATCATCTTCTACCGTTTAGTGTGGTTAGAACACTCTATTTCATAAGAAGAAAATGTTAGTAATTTTCTTCTGTTTTTTTAGGAGGCTTTTGGGTATTTTTGCAGCTCATTCCCTTGTTGTTCAATCTGTACTATGTTAAAGTGTCTAAAGAAAAGGCTTTAGGCCGAAGATTCAATTTTTTGCAGCTTCTTGGCTGCATCCATCGTATATAGCAGGAAGATTTTTGTAGATGCACCTTTAACGAATTCATATGGAGATGATGGAATTGGCAAAGAAGGAAGAGCACGTAAGAAAACCGGACTGGCTTAAAATTAAGCTGAATACGAATGAAAACTATACCGGTTTAAAGAAAATGATGCGGGAAAACAACCTGCATACCGTTTGTGAGGAAGCAAAATGTCCGAATATTCATGAATGCTGGGCAGTGAGAAGAACCGCTACATTTATGATCCTTGGATCTGTTTGTACGCGCGCATGCCGTTTCTGTGCGGTGAAAACTGGACTTCCGACTGAGCTTGACCTGCAAGAGCCAGAACGCGTGGCAGATTCAGTAGCCTTAATGAATTTAAAGCACGCTGTCATAACAGCGGTTGCAAGGGATGATCAAAAGGATGGCGGAGCAGGTGTGTTCGCTGAAACCGTTCGTGCGATTAGAAGAAAAAGCCCATTCACGACCATTGAAGTTCTCCCTTCAGATATGGGCGGTAATTATGATAACTTGAAGACGTTAATGGACACTCGTCCTGACATTTTAAATCACAACATTGAAACAGTTCGCAGATTAACGCCAAGAGTTCGTGCGCGTGCTACATATGATCGTTCATTAGAATTCTTGCGTCGTGCAAAAGAAATGCAGCCAGACATTCCAACAAAATCAAGCATTATGATTGGACTTGGTGAAACGAAGGAAGAAATCATTGAAGTCATGGATGATCTTCTTGCCAATAATGTGGATATTATGGCGATTGGCCAGTATTTACAGCCTTCGAAAAAGCATTTGAAAGTTCAAAAATACTACCATCCGGATGAGTTTGCAGAGCTGAAGGAAATTGCGATGTCAAAAGGTTTTAGCCACTGTGAAGCTGGGCCGCTTGTGCGCTCTTCCTACCATGCAGATGAACAAGTAAACGAAGCGTCTAAAAAACGTCAGGCGCAAGCATAACAAAGAAAACGCCAGAGCTCTCTGGCGTTTTTCTCGTATTAATTTTGGCCGTAAGGGGCGTTTCTTCTCATCGTACGGTCGGAATTCGTCATCCCATTTGCATCTTCTTGATTCGATATGTTCCCGCCTTGAGGAGAATACTTCATTTGCTGAATCGTTTTGGTTAAAATTTGGTCAAAATCACGTGAATTGGTTTGAAGACGTGAAAAATTGGCAATGGATTGAAAGTGCTCTGGATTATCAGAGACGTATACATGATAATAACGAGGGAGAACAGAAACCGCCGTTTTCTTTACTTGATCGGCAGATTCATCACGATTTTTGTTTCCTGTTCGATACACGATGAGTGCATCCTCATCTGTCACAAGTGTGGCTGCATCTTTGATGTTTGGCAGCTGCACCGTTAAACTTGTAATCACGTGGGCAAGATGCTCACGATTTAAAGCAGGGGTTCTTTCTTTTTGATCCGTTACTTGCTGGCGCTGATAACGAACATATCCTGCTCTGTTTGTATCTGCTTCTGGCATGTTGGAATTATTTCCTTCATGACGATCCGACAGACGGATGGTTTTACTTGAAGAATCTTCATCCACTTGCCGGTTCATACCTGATTGAAAGCCGCACCCGCCTAAAAGCATGCTGAGGAGAATCGCGGCTGTCAGTTGTTTCTTCATAAATGTGACCTCCTTTTTCCTTTAGCTTCGTCTAAATCGTAAAAAACATGCTTTAGCAATTGATGGAGTTCTTCCAATGAATTATCATTAAAGATGGATCGTTTAAAAAGAGGTGAGAAGATGATCGTCGTTCAGAATGCTACCTTTGATCTTGTAAGAGATATCAAAGACGGCTTTAATGAAGAAGCGTTTAAAGCAAGGTACTCAGATATTTTAAATAAGTATGATTATATTGTGGGGGACTGGGGCTATAATCAGCTCAGGCTGAAAGGGTTCTTTGATGACCAAAACCAAAAGGCCACATTTGATACTAAAATCAGCACACTCGATGAATACATTTATGAATACTGTAATTTTGGCTGTGCCTATTTTGTCTTAAAGCGAATCAGAAAATAACGCAAAGGGGAGCGTCATAATGTATTTCGTAGACAGAAAAAAGATTGAAGAGACATTACGTTTTTTCGAGGAGCAATATGGATTGATGCAGAGTCATCAAACATGGACAAGTCCTCTTGAGAAAAAAGCGCTGGAACGAATTGTTCATTTGCTCGTCGAATGTATTCTTGATACTGGAAATGACATGATTGATGGCTTTATTATGCGTGACCCAGGAAGCTATGATGACATCATGGATATACTTGTTGATGAAAAGGTTGTACCAGAAGTGGAAGGAAGTCAGCTGAAAAAGCTTGTCTCATCCCGCAAAACACTTGTGCAGCAATATCAGGAAGTGGTTCATCATGACTTATTGCAGGTGATCAGCGAAGTAGAGCAGGCGCTAGAGGTCTTTCCAAGCCGCATCCGTACCTACTTGGAACAGGAGCTTGGCCCAGTATCAGCGTTTAAATAAACCATTGGAGTTGTGAGCATCATGAAATACAAAGGCTATTTAATTGATTTAGACGGGACCATGTATAAAGGAACAGAAAAGATCGAGGAAGCAGGTCAATTTGTTCAAAAGTTAAATGAGTTGAACATCCCTTACTTGTTTGTCACGAATAACTCATCACGTACGCCAAAGCAGGTAGCGGAAAAACTCGTTTCATTTGATATTCCAGCAACAGAAGAACAAGTGTTTACAACAAGTATGGCGACGGCCAATTATATTGCTGAACAAAAGAAAGATGCGTCAGTTTACGTGATCGGTGAAGAAGGAATCAAGCAGGCCATTGAAGAAAAGGGGCTGACGTTTGGTCAGGAAGACGCTGATTTCGTTGTTGTTGGAATTGATCGGGGCATTACATATGAAAAATTAGCAGTAGGTGCGATTGCCATTCATCAAGGCGCACAATTTGTCTCAACAAATGGAGATATAGCTATTCCAACAGAAAGAGGGCTTTTGCCAGGGAACGGCTCGTTAACATCCGTACTGACCGTGACGACAACGGTTCAGCCGACATTTATCGGAAAGCCGGAATCCATTATTATGGAACAAGCGATGCGTGTACTTGGGACAGATGTGTCTGAGACGCTCATGGTGGGGGATAACTATGATACGGATATTATGGCAGGAATGAATGCAGGAATGGACACATTACTCGTCCATACAGGTGTGACAACAAAAGAGCTGCTTCAGAAGTACGAAAAGCAGCCAACCTATGTCATTGATTCATTATCCGAGTGGATTGAGCGATTATCATAAAAAAAGAGGACAAGCGTTACGCGCGCGTCCTCTTTTTCTTTATTCTGCATTTCTTGCACTATGTGCCAGCCTGCTTGATGCGGCAGCAGCAATAGCGCCAACAATGTCATCTAAAAAGGTGTGGCATTCGCCTGTGGATTTATCGTTGAGTTTCCCCAGAATACCTGGTTTTTCTTTATCGATATATCCGTAATTTGTAAAGCCGATTGAACCATAAATATTGACGATAGCAAAGGATAAAATTTCATCAACGCCATACAGGCTTTCGTCCGTTTCAAGTATTGATTGAAGCGGCTCAGTCAGCTTCTTTTGCTCGGCGAGTACGTCTAGTTCAACGCCCGTTAATATCGCATTTTGGACTTCACGTTTTGCGATGACACGCTCCACATTGTGGATGCACTCTGTCATGTCTAAGCCAGGATGATATTTTTCCTGTAAAAAGTAGACAAGGTCTGCTATATCTTGAATGGTTACGCCTCGTTCTTGTAAACGGCGTCTTGCTGTTTTTTCTACTTCGTTCATCTCATGATGATGCGGCATGTATTCCTCACCCAATCCTCGTAATTTGTCCACAACGTGTAAAAAGCTTCGGATAGTAAATAGTATTCATAAATCCCTCAACCTGCGACTACGATATGATAAGAGATTGATCATAGGAACGCAGGTGAAAACATGAAAGAAACCATTTATCACACATTTGGTATTGATGTTCGTCAATTTACGCCATATGGCAGTTATCAGAGCTTTCAAACGGCGGAGGCTCTCTTCCTCATTGTTCCTGTGTCTCATTTGCGAGAAGAAGAACTCTCGGAGTTGTATCATATCAGTCAGTATTTACTGAATGCTGGAGACCCATACGTCGCTGTGTTTGAATTAACAAATGAAGAGAAGCCCACCTTTACTCATGGAAAGGAGCAGTACGCTTTATTAAAAGCGGCGCCACCGCTCTCAAGCCGCTCGTTTCAGCAAGCTTCAGAGCTGGCAGCCTTTCATGTCAGGGGAAGAGGCTTTCCATATGAAGTATCCGAAACAAAACGTGTCGGTGCCTGGAAGGAATTATGGGCAAAACGATTAGATCAGCTCGAAGGCTTTTGGATGCAGCAAATGCATCAAAAACCGCTGGAACGGTTTGAACAAAAATTCATTGAATCGTTTCCGTATTATCTTGGATTAACGGAGAATGCCATTCAATATTTAGTCGATACTGAGCTTGATGATGAACCGAAAGAAGGTGACTCAGGCACTGTCTGTCATCAGCGCTTTTCACGTATGACATGGCCGCATGAGCAGCCGCTGCGTTTACCTGTGGATTGGGTCTTTGATCATCCAACCCGTGATATTGCTGAATACTTAAGAGAGACCTTTGTACAGCATAAGGAGGATTTAATTGAAGAAGGCTTTTCCTTTCTTCAGCAATATGAGGAGGTGACACCTCTTTCCTCCTTTTCAAAGCGTTTGTTATACAGCCGCCTGCTGTTCCCGCTTCATTACTTTGAAATTGTGGAAGGCTACTATATGTCGGGAGAAAATGAAAAGTCATACTATGAAGAGCGGTTAGATTACGTCTTAAATGATGCCAATCGCTATGAATACTTTCTAAAGGTCTTTCAAGAAATGAGTGCCATGCGAAGCGGCGGGACCCCCATTCCGGCTGTTGGCTGGATTCAGCCTGCAGCTGATTTGAAGTTTTAGTGAACAGACGAAACGTCTCTTTTCTCTTGAGACGTTTTTCGTTATGCTTAAAGAAATCAATTAAAGGAGTGTTCTTCTTGCCAAAACCTTATGTCTATATCACAAGAAAGCTGGATGAAGCATCACTTACACCATTAAAAGAAGTCGCTCATGTTGAGATGTGGCCAAGCGAGGATGAGCCGTGTCCAAGAGAAGAGTTAGAAACACAAGCTGCTAAAGCGGATGCGCTTCTCACCATGCTGTCAGATCAAATAGATGAGCCGCTTTTATCAAAGGCTCCGAATATCAAGGTGGTTGCAAACCTTGCTGTTGGCTATGACAATATTGATCTTGAAGCAGCCAAAAAGCACGGAATCACCGTATGTCATACACCAGACGTCTTAACAGAATCGACGGCGGATTTAGCCTTTGCTCTTCTGATGGCGTCAGCTAGACGCATTGTCGAGGCGAGTGATTGGATTAAGAATGGAAACTGGACAGGCTGGGGGCCGCTTCTTCTTGCCGGTGCTGATGTTCATCACAAAACGCTCGGGATTGTCGGAATGGGCAGCATTGGAACAGCACTTGCCAAGCGGGCCAAAGGCTTTAATATGAATGTCCTTTATCATAATCGTTCAAGAAAACCCGAAGCAGAAGCGCAGCTTGGCGTGACCTATGCGGCTTTTGAGGAACTGCTCAAGCAGTCTGATTTCATCGTCTGTCTGACGCCGTTAACCCCGGAAACGAAAGACATGTTTAATGAAAAAGCATTTGATCTGATGAAGAACTCTGCTTATTTCATTAACGTATCAAGAGGACAGACTGTGGATGAGGATGCTTTATACGAGGCTGTCACAACAGGAAAAATTGCCGGCGCTGGTCTGGATGTATTTAGACAGGAACCTGTCAGCCCATCTCATCCGTTAACGACATTACGTAACGTCACAGTCCTTCCTCATATTGGAAGTGCTAGTGTCGAAACAAGAAAAACAATGATGCGTTTATGTGCTGAAAATATTGCGCTTGTCTTACAAGACGAGCCAGCCAAAACGCCGGTTCGTTTATAATATAAGGCTTCCCGGTGTTCGGGAGCTTTTCTTACAAAAATATTTTGAAAATATAGAATCTTGATATAAATAGCTGTTAAGCGGTTTCATTCTGACAATCTCTTATTTTATTACCTTGTCAAAATGAGGATACCCCTTTATAATGTGTGTACATTGAATGTCTGTGTAAGGTTAACAAATGTCTTTTTAGAGAGGACATTTACGTAGAAAGGTGGAATTTCAGGTGAAGGCAATTCGAGTTGGGCTATTAGGATTAGGAACAGTGGGAAGCGGTGTCGTAAAAATTATCCAAGACCATCAGGATAAATTAATGCACCAAATCGGCTGTCCGGTATTAATACAAAAAGTGCTTGTGAGCAATCCCGATAAAAAAAGAGATGTGGATGTCGCAAGAGAGGTCTTCACAACTGAAGTATACGATGTGATTAGAGATCCAGAGGTCGACGTCATCATTGAAGTGATGGGCGGCATTGAAGAGACAAAACAATATTTAATAAATGCGTTGAATGAGAAGAAGCATGTCATTACAGCCAATAAAGATTTAATGGCGCTTTACGGTACGGAGCTTTTACATGTAGCGAAAGAAAATGGCTGTGATCTTTATTATGAAGCAAGTGTCGCCGGAGGAATTCCGATTCTGCGTACGCTGGAGGAAGGGCTGGCCTCTGACCGAATCACGAAGATGATGGGGATTGTGAACGGTACAACGAATTTTATTTTAACGAAAATGAATGTCGATAAAAGCGCATATGAGGACGTCTTAAAAGAAGCACAGGATCTAGGCTTTGCAGAAGCAGATCCGACAGCTGATGTAGAAGGACTGGATGCAGCAAGAAAAATGGCGATTCTTGCAAGGCTCGGTTTTTCCATGAATGTAGATTTAGAGGATGTCAAGGTGAAAGGTATTTCTGATATCTCTGATGAGGATATTAATTTCAGTAAGCGGTTTGGCTATACAATGAAGCTGATCGGAATTGCTCAGCGGGACGGAGAGAAAGTAGAGGTCAGCGTTCAGCCAACTTTACTTCCTGATCATCATCCATTATCATCTGTCAACAATGAATTCAATGCGGTGTATGTCTACGGAAGTGCTGTAGGAGAAACGATGTTTTACGGACCTGGAGCAGGAAGTCTGCCGACAGCAACAGCTGTTGTATCAGACTTAGTCGCAGTAATGAAAAACATGCGCCTTGGCGTGAACGGAAGCGGATTTATCGCACCGCAGTTTGAGAAGAAAATCAAATCCTCATCAGAAATATTTGCTCAGCAATTTTTAAGAATTCATGTTAGAGATCAAGTCGGGGCATTCTCCCGCATTACATCTATTTTTTCTGAAAGAGGGATCAGTTTTGAAAAGATTCTTCAGCTTCCTGTGAAAGGACATGATGAGCTGGCTGAAATTGTGATTATTACACATCAGACCTCAGAAGAAGATTTCTCAAATATCCTGCAAAAATTAAACGACCTCGACGTGGTGGTTCAAGTGAAGAGCACGTACCGAGTAGAAGGGAACGGTTTAAGCCGATGAAATGGAATGGACTCATTGAAGAATTTCAGGAATTCTTACCAGTAAACGAATCTACACCTAAACTAACATTAAATGAAGGGAATACACCGCTGGTCCACCTCGCCAAGCTTTCAGAAAAGCTGGGGATTGAGCTTCATGTGAAAACAGAAGGCGTCAATCCAACAGGCTCTTTCAAGGATCGAGGAATGGTCATGGCCGTTGCAAAGGCGAAAGAAGAAGGCAATGATACGATCATGTGCGCCTCAACAGGGAATACCTCTGCAGCAGCAGCGGCTTATGCAGCCCGTGCTGATATGAAATGTATTGTCATCATTCCAGATGGGAAAATTGCCTTCGGTAAGCTTGCACAGGCCGTCATGTACGGAGCAGAAATCATTGCCATTGACGGCAACTTTGATGATGCACTGAAAATCGTCCGCAGCATCTGTGAAAAAGCGCCGATTGCCCTTGTGAACTCGGTCAACCCTTATAGAATTGAAGGACAAAAGACAGCGGCATTTGAAATCTGTGAGCAGCTAGGCTCTGCCCCAGACGTACTGGCGATTCCTGTTGGAAATGCCGGGAACATCACGGCATACTGGAAAGGCTTCAAGGAATATCACGAGAAAAAAGGAACAGGACTGCCTGTCATGCGCGGTTTTGAAGCAGAAGGTGCAGCGGCAATCGTTCGAAATGAAGTGATTGAGCAGCCAGAAACAGTGGCAACGGCTATCCGTATCGGAAATCCAGCGAGCTGGAAACAAGCTGTGGCAGCCGCAGATGAATCAAACGGAAAGATTGATGAAGTGACTGATGAAGAAATTCTTCATGCATATCAATTGATTGCACGTGAAGAAGGTGTGTTTGCAGAGCCGGGCTCATGTGCGTCGATTGCGGGCGTTCTAAAGCAGGTGAAATCTGGAGAAATCAAGCCAGGCAGTAAAGTTGTTGCGGTACTAACAGGCAATGGGCTGAAAGATCCAAATACGGCTATCGATATTTCACAAATCAAGCCGGTCACACTCGATGCAAATGAAGATCAAATTCTTGAACACTTAGAGAAGGCCGCACGCGTATGAGTGAAGCCTCCATGCTTTTTTCAATCACAGTACCGGGAAGCACTGCCAATTTAGGACCAGGCTTTGATTCAGTTGGAATGGCGCTCAGCCGCTATTTAAAGCTATCGGTCTTTGACCATGATAGCTGGCTGTTTGAAGCAGAAACAGATGTCGTGTCTGGGATTCCATCAGGCACCGACAATCTGATTTACCAAACAGCCAAAAAGGTCGCAGATGACTTTGGAAAAACACTCCCGCCTGTTCATGTCAAAGTGTGGAGTGACATTCCATTGGCACGGGGGCTTGGCAGCAGTGCTGCTGCCATCGTGGCCGCCATTGAACTCGCCAATCAGCTTCTTGAATTAAATATGACAGATGATCAGAAGCTCTTTTATGCAAGTGAGGTAGAAGGTCATCCAGATAATGCGGGTGCTTCTTTATTTGGTGGTTTACTAATTGGACTCCATGAAGAAGACAAAACACATGCCGTGAAAGTGCAGCATGTGGATGTAGATGTCGTCGTGGTGATTCCTTTTTATGAAGTGCTGACAAAGGATGCCCGCGATGTCCTGCCAGAGGATTTCTCCTATAAGCATGCCGTCAGTGCGAGTGCTGTGAGCAACGTCCTTGTGGCCGCCTTAATGACGCAAAACTGGCCGCTTGTTGGAGAAATGATGAATAAGGATTTATTTCATCAGCCTTACCGCACAATGCTCGTTCCAGAGCTGTCGAAGGTAGAGCATGTCGCTTCGCTCAAAGGAGCGTATGGAACGGCTTTGAGCGGTGCTGGGCCGACGATCCTCACCTTAGTGGAAAAAGGGAAGGGAGAAGCGCTGAAAGAACAGCTTGCCCAAAACTTCCCGCATTGCGAAGTCGATTTGCTGACGGTGCCAGTAGAAGGTGTTGTCGTGCAGCATCATCCTGTTAATCAAGTAAAGAACGTGCTGTGAATCTGCACGTTCTTTTTTTATGCTTGTTTTTATGGGAAGAAGCAGGGATTATTATTTAGAGGATCGAACTATTTTTTAAGCATAAAAGGGGGAGATACGTTCATGAAGAAATTGATGACGGCAGAAGATTTAACGAAGATTGTTTCTGTTTCCCATCCGGTTTATTCACCAGATGGAAAAAAGGCAGTCTTTACAAAAGTCACTGTGAATGAGAAAAAGGACGATTACAATATCCATTTATGGGTTCGAGATGAAGAGACAGAGGAGCTGGCACAATGGACATTTGAGGATGGAAAGCATCATCAGCCAGTTTGGTCAAAAGACGGCAAGCAGCTTGCTTTTATTTTACAAAAGCCAAAGGAAGTCCCTCAGCTGGCGCTCATGAAGAGCGAAGGAGGCGGCGTGCGAACCTTAACGACGATTCCTTACGGAGTATCTCATCCTGTCTTTTCTCCAGATGGTGCTTTTCTTTATGCGGCTGTGTCATTGAAACAATCAGAATCTGTTCATGATGAAAAAAAGGAAGAGCAAGATGACTTTGCTCCAGCGGTATATGATGATTTGACCTATAAAGCAGATGGAAGAGGCTTTTTAGATGGGCGTGTCACGCAGATCGTGAAGGTGGATATCGATTCAGGAGAGATAGAGCCTGTCACGAGCGAGCAGGTTCATCATATGAATCATACGATTTCTCCTTGCGGCAAATGGCTAGCCTTTATTCAATTAAATCCACAGATACCTTACATAAGTGACGTGTGTCTTCTGTCATTAGAAGATGGTCAGACAAAAAAGATCACACAAGCAAACGGCGCTTATTCCACCGTATCTTTTTCTCCAAATGGAGAGAGTCTTTTGTATATTGGACATGAGCGCGAATTTCAAAATGCCACCTTCCCATCACTATGGCTGTATGATCTGAAGGAAGAAAAGACGGTTCAACTGTCAGAAATGCTCGATATGTATGTTGGGAACTGTATGGCAGGAGATAGCGTGATGGGAGAGGTCTATCAGCTTCCGCAGTGGACAAAGGACAGCCAAGGGTTTTATGCGCTTGTTTCTGATCAAGGCAGTACAGGGATTTATTATTTCTCTATTGAAGGTTTAGCCTATCCTGTTCGACTAGAGGCGGAACATATCACCAATTTCAGCCTTCATCCAGATGAATCCAAACTACTGCTCAGCCGGCTTTCACCTATCTCACCAAGTGAGCTGTATGAGATGACATTAGGGGAGACAGAACTAAAGCAAATCACATTCGAGCATCATGATTTTCTAAAGGAGCATATCGTATCGGAACCTGAACCATTTTCTTTTCAGTCAAAAGATGGAGACGAGGTGCATGGCTGGTTTATGAAGCCTTCCCAGATGGAAGAGGGAAAGAAATATCCGCTCATTCTAGAGGTTCATGGCGGACCGCATGCGATGTATGGTCATACGTATTTTCATGAATTTCAAATGCTCGCTTCTGAAGGCTACGCCATCGTGTATATCAACCCGCATGGCAGTCATGGATACGGACAGATGTTTACCAACCGTGTGAGAGGAAGCTATGGTGACGTTGATTATGACGATGTCATGCAGGCTGTTGATCATGTGCTCACAGCCTATGATTTCCTTGATGAAACAAGGCTTGGCGTGACAGGCGGCAGCTATGGGGGTTTTATGACCAACTGGATAGTCGGTCAGACCGACCGTTTTCGCGCAGCTGTCACACAGCGCTCCATTTCAAACTGGATTAGCTTTTACGGCATAAGTGATATCGGTTATTTCTTTACAAGGTGGCAGATTGATGGGGATATTTATGATTCTGTCGATAAGCTATGGGATCGTTCGCCGCTAAAATATGTGAATCAGATGAACACACCGCTTCTCATCTTGCACAGCGATGAAGATTATCGCTGCCCAGTTGATCAGGCAGAGCAGCTTTTTGTGGCCTTGAAGGAGCTTGGGAAAGACACGAGATTGGTCAAATTCCCGAAGGCATCTCATGATTTATCCAGAAGCGGCCACCCGGGGCAGCGCATTCAAAGACTGACGTTTATAAAGGAATGGTTTAGAGAAAAGCTAGCCTAAAAAAACGTCCCTAATCGGGCTGCTTCAGCGTGCTGACAAACCCTCGCATTCGGTGTCAGTCCTGCGTGCTGGTGCTCACGAATAGGAAATTCGCTCCGCGCCAGTACTCGTCTTTCCTAGACTTCAAGGGTTTTCATATCACGCTGAAAAGAAGACAAAGGGCTAAAGCCTTTGTCAATCATGAAAAAAACGACCCTAATTGGGTCGTTTTCATGTCATATATGAATTAGAAAACCTGTTCAACTTCTACAACGCCAGGCACTTCTTCTAATAATGCGCGCTCAATACCGGCTTTCAATGTAATGGTTGAACTTGGGCAGCTGCCGCATGCACCAAGAAGACGTAATTTCACAATGCCATCTTCAATGTCTACAAGCTCACAGTCTCCACCATCACGTAATAGAAATGGACGAAGTTTGTCCAGTACTTCCTGTACTTGGTCTTTCATTTCGACTTCAGTCATTAGATATAATCGCTCCTTTCACAACATATCACCATTATATTCATCTGGACGATAAAAATCTATTGATTGGTTTCAAAGTTTCCTTTTCATTATAGCACAATCTCATCTTGAAACAAAAAGTGATTTTTGCTTTTTTCATCCAGAAAATTCAGCTAAAATGAAGTAAGAATAGGGGGCTTGTCAAATGAACAAAACCGTCGATCTTTATGTATATGGAAGAGATGTACTGTGCGCCAGCTGTGTGAATCTGCCTTCTTCAAAAGATACGTTTGAATGGTTAGATGCAGCATTAAAACGAAAATATCCGAATCAGCCATTTCGCATCACATATATTGATATTGAGCACCCGCCAGAAAATGAACAACAAAAGGAATTGTCTGAACGAATTCTTGATGATGAATTCTTTTATCCGCTTGTCTTAGTAGAGGATCAAATCGTTGGAGAGGGCAATCCAAAATTAAAAGACATTTATCAAGAAATGGAGAAATACGGGTACAAGGAGAGCAGTGATTAAGCTGTTCTTTTTTTGAAAAATAAAAACGAACAAACGTTCTTTTTTGTGTTGAAAAGGAACGTGTGTTCGTTTATAATAAAATGAAAGGAGCGTGAGCATCATGAATTATTTACTGAAACAATCTCTTCATCAGCAAATACCGATTGAGATGATTTATATGAAGAAAAATGGAGAGTGCACAAAGAGAAAAATCATTGTACACCGTCAAACGGATCAACTCATCCAGGCGTATTGTTTATCGAAGAAAACGATGAGAACCTTTCGTAAAGACTGCATCCTTGCCCTTGCTCCGATCAAATGGACCCACTCATCGGCACATGCCGTTTCATAGAAAAAAGCTCCCTCGTCACGAAGGAGCTTTGAGAAAAAATTCACATGATTTTAGCCGTTGTGATGTTTGTACATCCAAAGGAGTCCAGATTTCAGGAGTCTTGGCACCCGGCCAACAAGTGGACGATCTGCGACTAAGCCAAAGCCGGCTTTTTTCCCTAAAGAACCTAAAACACCTTTTAGCTTAAACTGTGGATAAGCCTCAGGAAGCGGCTCATTTTTCCAGCGTTTTTGCAGAGATTGGACAATTTGTTCTGCCTGCGCCTCAGCAAGCTGTGCACTTGGGGCATGCGGCAGACTTGCGCAGTCACCTACAACATATACATGCTCATCCCCTGGGAGGTTGTGATGAGGAGTTAATACGACGCGGCCTTGTGCGTCTTTTTCAACATTCATCTCACGTACCACTTTGCTTGGCTGTATTCCTGCTGTCCACACGATGACATCTGCTTCAATCGCGTCATCATGGTTGTAAACGACACCTTCTTCAACCTTTGTAATATTGGCACAGTTAATGATCTTCACGTCATTTTCTTCAAACCACTTTTGCACATACAAACTTAATCTTTTTGGAAAGCTCGATAGAATCAGCTCTCCGCGGTCGAAAAGAATAATGTTTAAATCAGCACGGCTTTCTCTTAGTTCACTGGCCAGCTCTACCCCGCTAAGTCCAGCACCGACGATGCCAACCGTTGCACCTGCGCTCAAATTGTTTAATTTGTTATACGCATGTCTTGACTGATCAATGGTTTGAATGCTGTATGTATGTTCTTTCGCACCAGGGACATTATGATACTTGTCCTCACAGCCGAGTCCAATCACCGTATCATCATACGGAATCGGTTCACGGTCGCTGAATAAGATCTGTTTGTTTTCAATATCAATTTTTTCTACTTCCCCGTATTGAATATCCAGCTTCGGATGCTCTGGAAAAGATACTCGAATGTGATGATCAGAGATCGTTCCAGCAGCAAGTGCATAATATTCTGTTTTTAAACAGTGGTAAGGATTTCGATCAATTAATGTGATAGTGACATCATCAGGTAATTGATTTGGCAATAAGCGGTGGAGAACCCGCATATTCCCGTAACCTCCGCCGATCAAGACTAAATTTTTCATGACGATTCTCCTTTTCCCCGTAGACATTGAAAAACACTTATACTAAAAAACTTTAAGTTAAAATACCAAATAAAATTATATCGAATTTACTGTGAAACCACAATAATTGTTTCAAAATAACCTACATATTCATCAGTTAGTCCTAAATAGTAAAACATTTTACGAGGAATAGGCGTAACGATACAGATGAAGCTCATATTTTGACTAATACAAGGAATTTCGGTAGGATGGTAAGGCAATGTGAGGTGAAGCACAGTGTTTCCACTGATCGAATTTTGTGTAAGTAATCTTGCACAAGGGTCTCAAGAAGCAAAAGAGAAGCTTGAAAAAGACCCAAACCTAGACGTAATGGAATACGGCTGTTTAAGCTATTGCGGCAAATGTATGGACTCCCCATTTGCACTTGTGAATGGAGAATTTGTTTCAGGAGAAAATGCAGAGCAGCTAGTCGAGCGTATTTATGCTTTTATAGAGGAAAACGACATGTTTTAAATGCACCACATGGGTCATGAGGTGCATTTTTTTCACATTTTCATCTTCCATTTTTAAGGAGAATTAATAGAAAGCGCATCCAATATGTTATGCTAATAAAATATCATCAATATGAAGCATCACACGAGAGAAAAAGAGGCATATGCATAATAAAAGCCCTTTGCCATGGCAGCAAAGAGCTTCTATGTATGAAAAACGGGGGATGATAAGATTGTCTCCTGAATCGACTCCTTTTATACTATAAAGAAACAACATTTTTGGAGGAAGCTCATGACATCATTTCAATTCACGAAAATGCACGGATTAGGAAATAATTATATTTACGTCAATCAGATGAAGGAACAGCTTCCAGAAGAGCAGCTATCAGAGATAGCGATTCGCGTTTCTTCTGTTTATACAGGAATCGGTTCTGACGGGATGATTCTTATTTGCCCATCAGATGTTGCACCTGTGAAGATGCGCATTTTCAACAATGATGGATCAGAGGGTAAAAACTGCGGTAATGGGCTGCGCTGCGTTGCAAAGTATGTGTATGAGCATCAAATTGTGACGGACACAACGTTCCAGATTGAGACATTGTCAGGACTCGTTGAAGCGACCGTTCACGCTCAGGATGGTCACGTTCAGCTAGTCACAGTAGATATGGGAAAACCACGTTTTGAAAAAGAAGCGATGCCAATGCTTGGTGAACCGGCCAGCACAACCATTAATGAGGCACTTGATTTTGGCAAGGCAGTTTTAAATGGAACGGCCGTTTCAATGGGAAACCCGCACATCGTTTTTTATTTAGAGGACATTGAAAAAGCACCGCTTCATACACTTGGACCAATCATCGAAAAACACGACATGTTCCCAGAAGGCGTCAATGTAGAATTTGTAGAAGTTGTCAGTGAAACAGAACTGCATTTTCGTGTGTGGGAAAGAGGTTCAGGGATTACACAGGCCTGCGGAACAGGGGCCTGTGCTGCGGCTGTATCCACAATTGTGAATGGTCAGGCGAAAAAAGAAACAGACATGACCGTTCATTTAGCAGGCGGAGACCTCATCATTCGCTGGAAAGACAATGACCACGTGCTCATGACAGGACCTGCTGAAACGATTTGTGACGGCACATTTTATCTCTAAACCATTTATTTGAGAAAAGGCATCATCACGTTTATAATTGAAAAGAAACATCCAGTCAAAAGGAGGGATGATCATGAGTACACCAGTAACCATTACAGAAGCTGCTGCACTGCAGATTAAAGATATGATGAAAGAACATGAAGAAGAAAATGCGTTCCTTCGAGTGGGCGTAAAAGGCGGCGGCTGCAGCGGTCTCTCATACGGCATGGGCTTTGACCATGAAGTCTCAGAGAAAGACACGCAGTTCGAACAGCACGGCATCAATGTCCTTGTCGATTCCGAAAGCCTTGATATCATGAACGGAACCATCATTGATTTCAAACAATCACTCATGGGCGGCGGTTTCACGATTGACAATCCGAACGCCATCGCGTCATGCGGGTGCGGTTCTTCTTTCAGAACAGCGACGAATACCGGTACGCCGGAAGAGTGTTAACAACTGGTCATGGATAAAGATAAGCCTGCTTGTTCGTTTGTTTTGTAAACAACACGATCAAGCAGGCTTTTTTAATCGAACTGAGAGCAAAGATAAAAGACACTCACTCAGCATCTTTTTCTCATATTTCTTCTTCGATTTTTAACAGTTCTTTGTCGAGGACATAGATCAACTCATGTGTACTAAACAAATAGATCAAGACTTCTTTATTGACATCTTCCACATGTACTTCAACCTCAACTCGAATCTTTGCTGGTTCTCCGCGATACATGACTTCAAACGTACCGATTTCTTTCGTTTCATTGTCCTTTTGCATTTTCTTTATTTCAGACTGTATCTGTTTGATGTCTTGATCATTCAAACCAGAATCCAAAATCGAAGAGGAGACATGTCTTAAAAAAGGTTCTAATTGATTAATATCAATATTCAACCCTGCTGCGAACTCAGCATTACGTTTGTTAAAGTCCTTTGCAAACAGTTCAACTGAGCCTCCAATCATCAGTAATAAGCTCAAACTGATCATTAAACGCTTTAACATCTTTACACCTATCCTTCATTATGAACTTCTTCATTTCCTATATCGGGTTGATCAGATGAAATCTTCATTTTCTCTTCAACAATGTATAAATCGCTCAATTTTGTTACAGCTTGCCCGAACAACTGGCTATTTCCACTCGAAAAGAGTATCATGAGAACCAAACATAAACTGTAGTCAGAAAAGAGGTTGCTGAGGTTTGAGTGAACAAATCAATTGCAGGAACTGTCATGAACTGATTCCGTATCGTTCCAAAACGTGTCCGTCTTGCGGGATTGAGAAGCCGCTTCCGAAAAAGGAACGTGTGAAGGATCGGGTGATTTTGGTTGTGGCAGGGATTGTTGTGGTGCTGCTTGCTGCAATGGTACTTGGGATGGCAAATGCCTATATTGGGATTTTTAAATAAACGAAAAAGGAGTTCCGCGAGTGGGAACTCCTTTTTTGATCCGCTCTTATTTGTTTTCAAATAAGCTTGTGGAATGGAGAGGCTGTACACGGGCTTTCGGGTCCATGTAAGCTTTCGCATTGTTGACAGCAGTTGGTGCTTCACCAAATCCGCTTGCGATCAATTTGACTTTTCCTTCATACGTACAGATGTCTCCTGCCGCATAGAAGCCTTCAATGTTTGTTTCCATTGTAGATTTCACCACGATGGAGTTCTTTTCGATTTCAAGGCCCCATTGTTTGATTGGTCCAAGGGAGGAAACAAAACCGAAGTTGACGATCACGTCGTCCACATCAAGCACTTGTTTTTTGTCGCCTTTGACTTCTTCGAGCACGATTTGTTCAATGCGGTCTTCACCAATGAGCTCAGTTGGTACAAATGGTGTCAGTACATTGACCTTCGAGTTGTGCAGGTTTTCTACACTGTGCTCATGCGCGCGGAATTTATCGCGGCGGTGAATAATGGAGACTTCTTTTGCGATTGGTTCAAGCATAAGTGCCCAGTCCACCGCAGAGTCTCCGCCCCCAAGAACGGCAACACGTCTGCCGGCAAATTGGTTCAAGTCATTAATGAAGTAATGCAGGTTGCTTCCTTCAAATGATTCTGCTGCATCTAGTTCAAGCTTTCTCGGTTGGAATGCACCGTTACCAGCTGTGATGATGATTGTTTTAGAATAATGAATCTCTTGATTTGTCACAAGTTTAAAGATCCCATCTGCCTGTTTTTCAACCGTTTCAACTGCCTGCTCTAAGCAAATGGTTTGATCAAATTTATCCATTTGTTCCTTTAAGTTATCAACTAATTCTTGTGCGCGGATTTTTGGGAATCCAGCCACATCATAAATATATTTTTCAGGGTAAAGAGCGGAAAGTTGACCGCCGAGCTGAGGAAGGCTTTCAATGATTTTCACACTTGCCTGTCTCATGCCTCCGTAAAACGCAGTAAACAATCCAACTGGGCCGCCCCCGATAACGGTAATGTCATATACCTTAGAATCTTCTTGCATTCCTTTAATCCTCCCAAATGAAAATTGTTATCACTATATCATATCATACCACATATCGTCGTTTGACTTGTTTTGAAAAACTTGTCGTTTTTTGATGCTGAAGCTTTGAAAAGAAGGAAAAAGTGAGAAAGACCGTTTATCATAAGGATTTTCAGTTTAAAGCCTTGAAAATTGGAGCAGAACTCGCTATTATTGTTAAGGGAACTAAATATTAATTTTTTATGAATTTTTGTCGGATACGGTCAAATGCTTTCGTTTTATGTAGGTGAAAGTTCAGATTTTCACATACTTATTTTTTTGTTTAAATTTCATAAAATGCCGCAAAGCGGTTGAGAATAACGATATGTAATTCTTTATCCGTTTTACAGCAAATTTAAAAAAGGTGGATGTGATTCCAGTGAATAAACCGAAAATCGTTGTATTAGGTGCAGGTTATGGCGGATTAATGACTGTAACAAGATTAACAAAACAGCTTGGCACAAATGATGCGGACATTACTCTTGTGAACAAGCATAATTATCATTACGAAACAACATGGCTTCATGAAGCAAGTGCAGGTACTCTTCATCATGACCGCTGTCGTTATCAAATCAAAGATGTGATTAACAGTTCCCGTGTCAACTTTGTACAAGCAACAGTTGAAAGCATTGATAAGGAAGCAAAGAAAGTTGTGACATCAGAGGGCGAACTTTCTTATGACTACCTTGTTGTTGCACTTGGTGCTGTTCCTGAAACATTTGGTATTGCAGGACTGAAAGAATACGCATTCTCAATCTCTAACATCAACTCTGCTCGTCAGCTTCGTGAGCACATTGAGCTTCAATTTGCGACGTATAATACGGATGCTGAAAAACGTCCAGAGCGTTTGACAATCGTTGTCGGCGGCGCAGGATTCACAGGTATTGAGTTCCTTGGTGAGCTTGGAAACCGTGTGCCTGAGCTTTGCAAGGAGTATGACATTGATCAAAAAGACGTGCGTATCATCTGTGTAGAAGCTGCGCCAACAGCTCTTCCTGGATTCGATCCAGAATTGATCGACTATGCGATGAACTACCTTCAAGGTAAAGGTGTTGAGTTCAAAATCGGTACAGCGATCAAAGAATGTACGCCTGAGGGGATCATTGTTGGAAAAGACGATGATACAGAAGAAATCAAAGCTGCAACTGTTGTTTGGGCTGCAGGTGTACGCGGTAACCCAATCGTTGAAGAAGCCGGTTTTGAAAACATGCGCGGCCGCGTAAAAGTGTCTCCAGATCTTCGTGTACCAGAAAATGATGATGTCTTCATCATTGGTGACTGTTCATTGATTATCAATGAAGAAATCAACCGTCCATACCCACCAACTGCACAAATCGCTATGCAGCAAGGTGAAACAGTAGCGAAAAACCTTGCAGCACTAGTAAAAGGCGGTTCTCTTGAAAGCTTTAAGCCAGACATCAAAGGAACAGTAGCTTCTCTTGGTGAACACGACGCTGTAGGTGTTGCGTTTGGTAAAAAACTTCAAGGAACAAAAGCTTCTGCAATGAAGAAAATCATCGACAACCGTTCTTTATTCATGGTTGGCGGACCAGGACTTGTTCTGAAAAAAGGAAAATTCAAGTTCTTCTAAACCATTATAGACAAAAACGTGTATCCTCGTGATACACGTTTTTTTATAAGTTGTGGTATATTTTCTCACTTGGTTATCGGCAGCAAAATATGTTATGATAAATTATCAGAAAATTTAGATTAAGGGGTGAGCAATATGAATGCACAAACAAAGGAAAAAACATCAACCTGTCAATATTGTTCAGGAAAAGGGTACTTTCAGCTATTGCTCGGCGGATCTGAAACGTGTGAGGAATGTAAAGGGACAGGAAAGAAGCGTTAATCGATCTGCTTTTTCCATTGATTGACTTCATCTCTATTTCCAAGTTAAACTAATGATGGGATATTTGGGGGTGGAGATGAAGTGATCAGTTTACCAGTCGTTATCATTTCAGTTATTTTATTTTTCGTGTTATTCTTCGGCATTGGCTTTTTGCTCAATATGCTGCTGAGAATGTCATGGATTATGGCTATTTTATATCCAATTGTATGCCTTTTCATTATCAACAATCAAAAGATGATCGCTTATGTAAGAGAGCCTGGCACCGCTTTTTCAGGAATAGGAGACCGGATCGTCTCACTCGCTGCGGCAGATATCATCATCTTATTAAGCGGCCTGATCGGTGCAATCACATCAGGTTTTGTCATTAATGCACTTCGAAAAAGAGGGTATCAAATGTTTTAACTCACTTGTGGACACGCAAGTGGGTTTTTTTGTTTCTCCTTTGCATAGTTTCCATTTTGTTTGGAAACAAATAGATGGGTAGAGGAGTGACAAATAGAGATGAAAACATGGATGAAACGATTGTTCATGACAGCCCTATTCATGCTTGCACTTTTGACAAGCTTTACGGGCATATCTGGAGTCGAACCAAGTGATTTAGCTGCGTGGGTGAAAGAGACCGATGCGGGCAGGCAAGTATCTTCTTTTTTTCAGCAACCAAAAAGGGAAACGATGGCACTCAAAAGTGAAGATGCGAGGTCTGTTTCTCTCGAAGAGGCGTTTAATTGGAACGATTACCCGAAACAGAAGGTTGTGGCAACCGGCTATACAGCAGGTGTGGAATCAACAGGCAAAACGAAGGAACATCATGCATATGGCATTACATATTCAGGCGTTAAAGTGAAACGTGATTTATATTCAACAGTGGCAGCCGACCCATCTGTTTTTCCGATTGGAACGGTGCTGTTTATCCCGAACTATGGCTACGGTGTGGTTGCAGATACCGGGAAAGCCATTAAAGGTCATAAGCTTGATTTATACTATGAAACCGTTGATGATGTGTATAGAGAATGGGGTAAAAAAGTGCTCGATGTGTATATCATCAAAAAGGGTGAAGGGACGTTAACGGAAAAAGACTTAAATCAGCTCAATGAAGCAGAATCGATGCAAGTATTCCGTCAGCAGTTTCAAGCCAATAAAGAATAAAAAAGCTTTGGGCCGTTTAAGGTCCAAAGCTTTTTCGCTTCTACATGAAGTAATAATCTAAGATGAGTGTCAGCAAGATCCCTGTTAAGCCGCCGAAGAAGACTTCAATCGGCTTATGACCAAGAAGCTCTTTTAATTTCTTTTGCTTTTCTTTTTCTTCCGCATTTGGGAAATTCTTTGCTTCGGAAACAAATCGGTTAAAATCTGTTACGAGCTTGTTGAGAACAGTCGCCTGTTCTCCTGCCTGTCTGCGAACGCCTGTCGCATCAAACATGGTAATAATGGCAAAGATGGCGGAAATGGCAAAGATAGATGTATCTAGCCCGTGCTCTAAAGCCACTGCTGTGGAGAGTGCTGTTACTGCTGCGGAGTGTGAACTTGGCATTCCGCCTGTGCTTGTAATGAGCGACCAATCTAGTCGTCTAGAAATGATAAATTGAATCGGTACTTTTACAAATTGTGCAAAAAAGATGGCTGCTAGGCTGGCAAGCAGCGGAAAATTCGTCAGTACGCTCATGAACAAGAAACATCCTCTCTTTAAGAAAAAATATCGTGCGAAATGATGAACTAAAAATCCTAGTATGATGAAAAAATGATAGCAGTAAAAAAAGCTGCCAAGTCCATGTTCATTATAACATTAAAGAAAGTAGATGTGGAACGAGGAGAACACGGACAGGCTGCTCAGGTTTTCGCCGCTTTTTCATGATGCCCTTCCGCGTGTGAAAATATAAATGTTCATCAAGTAAAGACAGACTGGCAATGATCGTATAGGAACGCAAATTTTGATATAATAGAAGTTCCAATGTGAAAAATGGAGTTCATTAAGGAGCGTGTGATAAATATGTTTTTCTCGACAAATGATTTGCAGCATAAAGATACACTGGCGATCGGACTTTTTCAAAAGAGCCAATTATCAGGAAAAGCAAAAGAAATGGATGAATTACTTGAAGGAAGAATCACTGAATTATTAAAAGAAGGCGACATTTCATCCAAACGAAATCAGCTTTCAAAGTTTTTCCCATCCCCTGAAACAGGCATCAAACGCATTTATTTTGTCGGGCTTGGGAAGGAATCAGATTACACGTTTGAAGAGGCAAAAGAAGTGTTTGCCCATTTATTCAAAAAGCTTCATCAAGATAAAAAGCAAGCGGTTTCTGTCTTGCTGGATACGTTTATTGGAAAGGATCTGCCTGCTCAAGATGCAGCCCATGCCCTTTCTGAAAGCTGCCTTTTAGCTACATATGAATTACAGGATTTTAAACATAAAACAAATGAACCGGATCGCTTTATCGAGTTTGTTTATGCAACGACAGAGCATGATCAAGCTGAAATTCAGGCAAGTTTGAAAGTCGGCGAAGTGTACGGACAGTCAGTCAATTCGGCCCGTACCCTTGTGAATATGCCGCCGAACATGCTCACATCCTCTGATCTGGCTTCGTATGCGGCAGAGCTTGCATATAAATATGAATTTGAGATTGAAATTTTAGATAAAGAACAAATGGAAGAGCTAGGAATGGGCGGTATTTTAGCCGTCAATAGAGGCTCAACAGAACCGCCAAAACTCATCGTATTGAAATATCAAGGCAAGGAAGAATGGACAGACGTCATCGGCCTTGTCGGTAAAGGCATCACGTATGATACCGGCGGCTATTCTTTAAAGCCAAGAGCGAGTATGGTTGGCATGAAAACAGATATGGGCGGCTCAGCGTCTGTTTTAGGTGCAATGGAAATCATCGGCGAACTTCGTCCAGAGCAAAATGTCATTGCGGTCATTGCCTCAACCGATAATATGATTTCGGCAGACGCTATGAAGCCTGACGACGTCATCGTGTCACTAAGCGGTAAAACAATCGAAGTGCTCAATACGGATGCAGAAGGCCGTCTTGTTTTAGCAGATGGGGTGACATATGCGAAGCAGCACGGTGCCTCTGTCCTTGTAGATGTGGCCACATTAACAGGCGGTGTCATTGTGGCGCTTGGAAATGAGACAACAGGCGCGATGACCAATAACGATGAGCTGTACGCTCAGTTTAAAGAAGCATCAGAAGAATGCGGTGAAATGATCTGGCAGCTGCCCATTACGGAAAAAGATAAGAAACGAGTACGAAACAGCAAAATGGCGGATCTCAATAACTCGCCAGGCCGTGATGGTCATGCGATCATGGCAGGTGCTTTCATTGGCGAATTCGCAGAGGATACCCCTTGGGTTCACTTAGATATTGCAGGAACAGCTACAACAGAAAAACCTTCATGCTTTGGACCAACAGGGGCAACAGGTGTAATGGTAAGATCACTCGCAACATTTGTGGAACGATTTGAAGGAAAGAAATAAAGGAGAAGGCTCTGCCAAGTGGCAGGGCTTTTTTTATGTAGGACATACGCCATTTGACGAAGTTTTTTTTCTATGGTAACATACGTTGGTACTTTAATTATCTACTACATTAGTAAACTAAAGGATTTCGGGGGTTTCACCATGAATGCAGTTGTTTTAGCGGTTGTTTTAATGTTGATATTAAGCTTGCTGCGGGTCAATGTCGTGATTGCGCTGGCTATAGGCGCTTTAGCTGGTGGACTTGCAGGTGGATTAGGCTTGGGAGGAACAGTGGACGCCTTTACGGACGGACTCGGAGGAAATGCAACAGTGGCGATTAGTTATGCGTTATTAGGGGCATTTGCTGCGGCACTGACGAAAACAGGTCTTCCAGATGCCATGGTTGAAGGAGCAGTGAAGCTTCTAGGAAAAGAAGGCGATTCAAGACGGAAAACACTATCAAAAGTGCTCATCGTTCTTGTCATTTTGATCGTGTCCTGTTTTTCACAGAACGTCGTCCCTGTTCATATTGCCTTTATCCCAGTCTTAATTCCGCCGTTATTAAAGGTGTTTAACGAGCTTCAGATTGACCGCAGACTGCTAGCGTGTGTCATGACCTTCGGACTCACTGCACCATATATATTACTTCCAGTCGGTTTCGGACAGATTTTCCACGGAATGCTTCGTGACAATATGAAGGAAGCGGGGCTGACTGTAAACTTAGCAGATATTCCATATGCCATGCTGATTCCTGTTGCGGGGATGGTTCTTGGTTTGATCGTTTCCATTTTTGTGTATCGAAAGCCGAAGGTATATGAGGATCGTGAAATTACAGATGTAGAAAAATCGGCTTATACGAAAAAAAGCTTATTCTTTGCCGGTCTTGCTATTCTTGTTTCGTTGATTGTCCAGCTTTATTTATCGCAAAGCCTTGGTGTGGAAGGAATGATCTTCGGTGCACTCTCAGGACTGCTTGTCTTGTTTGTGACAGGAATGATGAAACGTGATGAAGCAGATGAACTGATTACATCTGGAATGAATATGATGGCATTTATCGGTTTTGTCATGCTTGTTGCGGCTGGATTTGCCAACGTGTTAACAAAAACAGGAGACATTGAATCCCTTGTCAAAGCATCTTCCCAATTTATCGGAAACAGCCAGAGTCTTGCGGCGATTTTAATGCTGCTCGTTGGTCTGCTTGTGACAATGGGAATCGGATCATCATTTGCAACCATTCCGATTATTACAACCATCTTTGTTCCACTTTGCTTACACTTAGGATTTAGTCCAATGGCCACCATTGCCATTATTGGCTCTGCTGCGGCTGTTGGAGATGCAGGTTCACCTGCAAGTGACAGTACGCTTGGACCAACATCTGGATTGAATATGGATGGACAGCATCACCATATTTGGGGAACTTGTGTCCCAACTTTTATTTATTATAATATTCCGCTTGTTCTGTTCGGCTGGCTGGCGGCCATTATTCTGTAAAATGAAAAGCTTGTAGAGAAAACGATGATGTTTTTTCTATAAGCTTTTTTGTTGTTCGTAGATGAAAAATAATTAGGACAAAAGTATGAATTAAATGAATCTTTCTTCCTCTATCTTACGTATATATGCTGATAAAAATGAAAAGGGGAAGATGGGACATGTCATTTTTTAAAAAGCTAGCGGCAAGTGCAGGAATTGGTGCGGCAAAAGTAGATACCATTTTAGAGAAAAACGCTTATTATCCAGGACAAGAAGTAACGGGAACTGTCCATGTAAAGGGCGGAAAAATTGCTCAGGACATCCGTTATATCAATGTCAAGATTCAAACACAGTATGTGATTGTGAAAGATGATGAAGAGCATAGAAAATATGTGAATATCTTTACTTTACGGGTGACGGATTCTTTTACCATCCAGCCTGGAGAAAAGCATGAATTTCCGTTTTCATTTATTCTTCCTATCGATACCCCGATGACGATCGGAAAAGTAGAAATTGCAGTAATGACAGACCTTGATATCCAAGGCGGAATCGATAAATCTGACTATGACCGTATTTTCGTTGAAGCACATCCTTGGGTGAAAAATGTGCTGGAAGCCACTAGCAATCTAGGTTTCCACCTGAACGAAGCAGACTGTGAACAAGCACCTTACTTCCAGCGGCGCCTGCCATTCGTCCAAGAATTCGAGTTCATTCCGACATCAGACTACTTTCGCTATATGCTTGATGAGTTAGAGCTGATTTTTCTGATAGATGAAGGCGGATTAGACATTGTTTTCGAAGTCGACCGTAGAGCAAGAGGCCTGAGAGGCTGGCTTGAGGAGATGTATAATGATGGAGAACAGCTTGTACGCTACCGCTTCAGTCCATCAGATCTTGAAAATGTAGAAGTGCTTGAAGGAATGCTGGAAGAAATCATAGACCAATACGCTGAGTAATGATGAAAAAAGAGCCTGAATGAAGACAGGCTCTTTTTTCTATGATACAGCTTCTTGTTTTCGAAAGGATGTGGCTTTGGAAACAGAGCGATAAATTTTAGGTGCCAGCATCGCAAGTAATATCGTCAATGCGTAGTCTTTTACCATAAACCAGATCATAAAGAACCACGTGGTTTGATAGGAAATCGGTGCATTGAGCCATACATTTAATGCGAGGTATGTATAGGTGGTTCCGATCACATACATCACGGTCGTACCAGCAATGGCTGCAAGCAAAAAGCGGCCAAAGCCAGGGTTTTTTCTTTTCTCTAGAATGAATCCAGCAAGCCAGGCAGCAGGGATGTACGATAATACAAAGCCGCCGCTTTTGCCTAAAATGACCCCAAAGCCCGCAGAGAACTGGGCGAATACAGGTGCACCAGCAATTCCAACCAAGGCATAGACAATCATAGCTAATGCGCCAAGCCGTCTGCCGAGTAAGAGACCAGCAAGCACACAAAAAAACGGCTGCATCGTAAGTGGAATTCCGCCGACCTGTAAAAACGGCACAATGGATGTGATATTGGCTCCGATAGCCATGAGTGCAGCAAACATTCCCACTAGCACAAAGTCAGCAGTTCTTGTCTTCTTTTGCATGATGTTTCCCCCTGTCTTATCTGTACAAATAGATTAAGGGGAAGAAGGATTTTTGTCAACTTGTTTTTATTTTAGGTTAACAATAAAACCCGCCCATCAATAGGGCGGGTAGCTGATTAAGCTTCGGTCATAAAAGTAGCATCGATGGCTTTGCTGACAGGTACGTAATC
This sequence comes from Bacillus sp. FSL R5-0512, assembly GCF_038593295.1. Taxonomy (NCBI): domain Bacteria; kingdom Bacillati; phylum Bacillota; class Bacilli; order Caryophanales; family Bacillaceae; genus Bacillus; species Bacillus sp. FSL R5-0512. The sequence goes on along the minus strand of NZ_CP151982.1, from coordinate 2,845,603 downwards.
ATAGCCGAGATCACGAGCGACCGCTTCGTACGTGATATGTCCGTTCATGACATTGACACCTTCTGCGATGGCATTGTTTTCTCTAATGGCTTTTGCAGCGCCTTTATTCGCAATTTGCAGCGCATATGGAACAGTGACATTCGTTAACGCAACAGTTGATGTCCGCGGAACGGCGCCTGGCATGTTGGCGACAGCATAGTGTAATATGCCATGTTTTTCATAAGTAGGCTGGTCATGGGTTGTGATATGATCAATGGTTTCGACAATGCCGCCTTGATCAATCGCTACATCCACAATGACAGAACCAGGCTTCATTTGTTTCACCATTTCTTCTGTCACTAGCGTCGGTGCTTTGGCACCAGGAATCAGCACAGCACAAATGAGAAGATCAGCTTCACTGACTGAATCTGCAATGTTGACAGGATTGGACATTAACGTTTTCATTTGATGGCCAAATTGGTCGTCCAGCTGACGCAGGCGTTCTGCGTTTACATCAATCAGGGTGACATCTGCGCCAAGTCCGATCGCCATTTTCGCTGCGTTTGTTCCAACAACACCGCCGCCAATAATGGTGACCTTTCCTCTTGATACCCCTGGTACCCCTGCAAGTAAAATACCTTTTCCGCCTTTTGGCTTTTCTAAAAATTGTGCACCAATTTGAGCGGCCATTCTGCCTGCTACTTCAGACATAGGTGTGAGAAGAGGGAGTGATTTTCCGTCCGTTACTGTTTCGTAAGCAATGGCTGTAACGCCTTTTTGTTTTAATGCTTCAGCCAAGGAGGGCTCTGCGGCTAGATGCAGGTACGTAAATAAGATGAGTCCTTCTTTGAAATAAGGATATTCCTCAGGTAATGGTTCTTTTACTTTCATGATCATATCAGAAGATGCCCATACATCTTTCGCCTGATCAAGAATCTCTGCACCAACAGATACATAATCGTCATCAGTGAATCCGCTTCCAAAACCAGCGTTTGTTTCAATTAAAATCTGATGTCCAGCTGAAAGCAATTGAGAAGCTGCTCCTGGTGTTAAAGCCACTCGGTTTTCATTGTTCTTAATTTCTTTCGGAATGCCGATGATCATGTTTATTCCTCCTATGCTTATCTATTGATATTGTATGTCTAGTGTATCCGGAAAGTTTAGAAAATTCTTCGGTTGAAATAAAAAATAAAAAAACGCCTCTTTGTGAAATTTCACAAATGGACGTTTTTTAGCTTCATATCAAGGTAGATGGTCATTTTCTCATTCATGTTTTTTAAATCAATTTCTGCGATGTCTGTAATCCGTTTTAATCGATAATTTAAGGTATTGATGTGGATGTTTAATTGCTTTGCGGCAATATTGGCATTGCTGTCACAGTCAATAAACCGCTCAAGGGTTTCGACAAGGTTGGAATGATGCCTCAGGTCGTAATCCTCCAGCTTTGATAAAGAGTAACTGGAGTAAGAAGATCCCTTTCGCTTCTCAGCAAGCACATCAAGATATTGATAAATGCCTAGTTCAGAAAAGCTGTTTAAACGTTCTGTTTCAACTGGAAAGCGTTCTTTCGTTTTTAATACAGCCAGTGCTTCTTTATAGGAAGGCTGAATTTGAGAGATGTTATCGTAAATTCCTCCAATTGCTGCCTGAACATGCTGAATATGATACCTGTCCGCAAGCTGCTGCAGCATGCCGCTTGTGAATTGCTTAATATCTTGAAGCGGATGTTCTGTTTTTGGTGAGACAAGAATAATGAATTCGTGAAAATCAACAGTCGTTAACAGTACCTGTACTTGCTGTGTTGTTTCAAGCAGATAGGACAGCTTTTTTTCTGTCTCCTCTGTGAGTTCGTCACGAAGACGGAAGATGATGATGGCATATGTGTCTGGACATCTGATGCCAAGTCTTAAAAATAGGTCAAGCATCTCATCCTTTTCATGAATATGACCCGTGAGCATCTTCCAGAAAAGCTCCTGATTACGTTCTTCTGTTTTCGTTTTTCGAATTTGTAAATTGAGTAATTTGTTTTTCACGGCATGCGCTGCCATTTTGAGAAGGTCCATTTCTTCTTCTGAAAAAGGCTGTGCGGATTCAATCGCCCAAATAAATCCGAGCACTTCTTTGTCCTTCCAGATCGAAATGGCGACCCTGCTAGATAAACCCACCTCTGCAATTTGAGGGACACGAAGCGGTTCGTCTGTTTTAAGGAGTGTAGGAATGATGCCGTCCTTCCAAAGCCGATTAATGACTTTTTCCGGTACTCGGCGGGAGATAATGGTTGAAGTTCTGGCGGGATCAGTAAAATCATTGTGTGTGCTATATGCCAATAATCGATGATGAGTATCTTCTATAGTAATAGGGCAATTGAGCACATCACTAATTTGGTCTGCCACATCCTCTAAACGATCAAGACTATACTTAAACGGATCTGTCTTTTTTGTCATAAAAAACCCCTGCTTTTTCGAATATTTCACGTACTTACATTATGAAGAGAATGAGGTACGTAAATCAACAAAAAACTGCCATAAACTTAAAAAAACAAAAAGTGTGAGAAGCAAGCAAATGGATGTTGAAGCACGCTGAAAAAGAAATAGTACAATAATAACGTAGTAAAAAATCAATAGGCAGAAAGGTCCACCGAAGCAGGTGCATACTTATTAAGAATATATGACCAAAAAACTGTTAAATACTAGATAAAAAGCGAAAAAACAGTAATTCTATAGACTCATTTTGTAAAATAAAAACAGATTTGTTTGACTGTGTATCATTTCTGTTTTTATAATAATAACGTCAAAAAATAAGTGGATTAGCCCATTATATGGCGGCTATGCACGGGAGGTAATGAGGAATATGTCAGGAATTATTCGCGTAACCCCAGAAGAACTAAGAGCGACCGCTAAGCAATATGGTGTTGAAAGTCAAGAAGTGTTAAACCAAGTTGATCGTCTAAATAGAATGATCTCTGATTTAAAAGGAATGTGGGAAGGTGCTTCTAGTGAAGCATTTGCTGATCAATACGAGCAGCTTAAGCCTTCTTTTATCAAAATGTCTGATCTATTAACAGATGTCAGCAATCAGCTTGATCAAACGGCAAATACACTTGAAAGCACTGACCAAGACATCGCAAGCCAAATTCGCGGCTAATCAAAGGGATTTCCTTTCTAAGTGTGAAATGCAGAAAAAGCGCCGAGTCTGTCAATGGATGCCGGCGCTCTTTCTATTTTGTGAGGTGGAAATTTGTGTATATCGATATTACCATCGACTTAAAAAATTATGATGGCAGTGTGTTTGATTTGAGACTATCAAATTATTTACATATTAAACAAGTCATCCATATCGCCTGGCAGGCAAAACAAATCTCACTTCCAAAGCGAGAAGGCGGATGGGTGCGAGTAGTCAATAAGAAAGCTGTGTTTTCAGGCGAATATAAGCTGTCAGACTGTGGAATTACCACAGGAGACAGGCTGGAAATACTATGAAAGGACTTTTGTAAATGGCAGATAAAAAGAGTTCCTATTTAGAAGAACAATTAGAAGCAGTCATGAAAAAAGAGGGAGGCACCTATACCTTTATTTTTCAAAAAGAGACGATTAAACTCTTAGACGGTTTAGAAGCGGCACCGATCAAAGACATCAATCCTTCATTTCAGAAAGAGATTCAATTAACTGAAGATGAGGTCATCATTTCTATACAACCGCCTCCTGCCTATCAGGAATTTCGTTTCATCCATGCAAAGGATGAAAAAAGCAAATGGATTTTTTCATACCAGCTTGTCGATGCAGTTCTTAAACACGATGTGAAACGGCTGCATCCTATTGTTTCTCCTGAAAACATTGTTTTTCATCAAGGCTTAGCTCCTGCATTTTTGCATTATGGGGTTAAAGAAAGCATTCCGCCATATGAAACCGATGAGTATCGCCTGTTAAAAGAGGTCAAGGCAGTTGTTCTTCGAGTGGTCGACCATGAATATCAATTTGAAGAATATGCGGCTTACAATGAAACGTTGAAATTATCGGAGCTGGCAAAAGAAATTAGTGAAACGAAGTCGCTGGAAGAATTGTCAGCTTTGATTGAGCAAAAGATCAAAGCAATCGATGCGAAAGAAAAAACGCTCTTAACCATTCCTAAAAAGAAATGGAAGATCGAGCGATACATCGGATTAGGTCTGCTTGTCCTGTTAATCCCTGCATTGGTGTACACCATTTACACCTTCTTTTTTGCCATGCCAAAACAAGAAGCGTACGTCGAGGCAAACAAATATTATCTCAACAAGCAGTACAGTCAAGTGGTGGATACGTTAGAGAAATATCCAGCCAATCAAATGCCAGTCTCTCTTCAATATGAACTGGCCATTTCGTATGTACAAACGAACCAAGGCAGTCTGTTGCTTGATCAGCATAAAAAAGAAATCACAGAAACGTACACATTGCAGACAGATCCGCAATATTTCCTTTTTTGGATTCATATTGGACAAGGGAATAGCAAGGAAGCACTTGATATTGCACGGGTACTTGGAGACGACAGGTACATATTTACGGCACTTGTCGCCTACCGCAATGAAATTCAAAACGATGACAGCCTTTCTGCTGAAGAAAAACAAAAACAGCTAGATCCGATCATTAAGGAAATGGCGAAATATGAAGAAAAAGAAACAACCGAGACAAGCACAAGTGACTCCTCAGACGCAAGCCAAACAGATGAAACAGCTGAACAAAAAGAGTCAAAAGCCGATCAAGAGAAAAAAGAGAAAGAATCTGAAGCGAAAAAGAAAACCTCTCAGACGAAAAAAGATGAGAAAAAATAATTCTTTCGATACAACTGACAGTTGGTGCTGTCCCATGAGGAGGTGGAGCGTTTGAGTCTTCTTTGGGTTTTTTATGAGGAGGATTATCAAACTGTCCGTTTAGATGAGCAGTTCAATCGAGAAGCTCTGATAGGACCTGAAATAGAGCATACGGTGACAATCCCTTCACTTTCGTTTGATGAAGGGGTCATTCGTTTATCTCCTGAAGAACCGAATGATGGTTTTTATATTTATCAGGGAGATGAGAAAAAGGGCAAATTACTTCCACATGAACCATATCAGCTTGGTTCACTTACACTTATTTTAATGGATGCACATCATGATCAACATATTTATTACCTAGGAAATAGAGTGGAGCTGTCTTTTTCACGTGAAGAGAAAGATGAGATAGATGTGTGGAAAGAACAAGCCCATTCCATGTTTCAAGATGCCAGCCAGTTCACTTTAGAGAAAATTGAAGGAACATGGTATGTCATGCCTCAAGACGAGAAGATTTACGTGAACGGAAAGAAAATTCACGGTCCAGAGAAGGTATATGCAGGAGATGAGCTGTTCTGGAACTTTCTGACGGTGACATTTAAAGACGATGATTTATTACAGGTGACAGCTTACGAACCTTTTCATACACGTTTGGAAAAAACAAGACCGCCAAGTACGGAAACAAAACAAAAATACCCTTCATACAGACGTACACCGCGTTTGATTTATGATTTGCCAGATGACAGGGTATCCTTTAGCTTTCCTTCGCAGGAGAGTGAAAATAACAGCAGAGGGCTTTGGCTTGTTGTCCTTCCGCCGCTTGTGATGCTCCTTGTGATGGGGATTGTTGCCCTAATCCAGCCGCGCGGAATCTTTATTATCGTGTCGATGGCGATGTTTATCATGACGTTAATTACATCGTCCGTTCAATACTTTAAGGAAAAATCACAGCGCAAAAGACGAGAAGAGAAGCGTCAGCGAGTCTACTCTCTTTATTTAGAAAATAAGCGGAAAGAGCTGCAGGAGCTGTATGACCGCCAGCAATATATTTTGACGTATCATTATCCGTCATTTGAACAAATGAAGTATTTAACATCAGAAATCAGCGGACGCATTTGGGAAAAGACGCTTGTGAGTGACGACTTCTTGCACCTGCGTCTTGGCACAGGCGCAGTCCCATCAAGCTACGAATTATCGATGAGCGGCGGCGATATGGCCAATCGAGATATTGATGACTTAATGGAACAAACGCAGCACATGCAAAAAGTATATCGTGAAGTGAAGAATGTCCCGATTACATTCGGTCTTGCGGATGGTCCAACAGGATTAATTGGGAAGCCTGCGATTGTGAAAAATGAGCTTCATCAGCTTGTCGGACAGCTTGCTTTCTCGCACAGCTATCACGATTTAAGATTTGTCTTTATCTTTCATGAGCAAGAGTATGAGAAATGGGAATGGATGAAATGGCTTCCGCACTTCCAGCTGCCTCATACATATGGCAAAGGGTTTATTTACAACGAACAAACACGCGATCAGCTGTTGTCCTCGATTTATGAAATTTTACGCGAGCGTGATTTAGAAGAAGAAAAAGAGAAGAAAATCTTTACGCCTCATTTTGTGTTCATCGTGACAAATCATGAGCTCATTGCCGAGCATGTGATTTTAGAATACTTAGAAGGCAGCCGGACAGATCTTGGTATCTCCATCATCTTTGCAGCAGAAACAAAGGAAAGCTTAGCTGAAAATATTTCGACGCTTGTCCGTTATATTAACGAAGAAGAAGGAGATATTCTCATTCAGCACAAAAAGGCAGTACGAATTCCGTTTCAGCTTGATACACATCAGCGCGGCGACAATGAACTGTTTGCCAGAACACTGAGAACATTGGATCATCAAGTTGGTATGACCAATTCGATTCCTGAGACGGTCTCATTCCTTGATCTTTTCCATGCCAAACAGGTAGATGACATTGGCATTCGTGAAAAATGGCTGACTTCAGAAACGGCCAAATCATTATCAGTGCCAATCGGTTATAAGGGGAAAAACGACATTGTCGATCTGAACCTGCATGAAAAAGCGCACGGCCCGCACGGACTGTTGGCGGGGACAACGGGATCAGGGAAAAGTGAATTTTTACAGACGTATATTTTATCGCTCGCTGTACATTTTCACCCGCATGAAGTTGCTTTTCTGTTGATTGACTATAAAGGAGGCGGAATGGCGCAGCCGTTTCGAAATATTCCTCATTTACTTGGAACGATCACCAATATTGAAGGCAGCAAGAACTTTAGTGAAAGAGCGCTTGCCTCAATTAAAAGTGAATTGAAGAAAAGGCAGCGGCTGTTTGATCAGTATCACGTGAATCACATCAATGATTATACGAAGCTCTACAAGGAGAAAAAGGCTGAGCAGGCAATGCCTCACTTGTTCTTAATCTCTGATGAGTTTGCTGAATTAAAAAGTGAAGAGCCAGACTTTATTAGGGAGCTTGTCAGCGCTGCACGTATCGGCCGAAGCCTTGGGGTCCATCTCATTTTGGCTACCCAAAAGCCAGGCGGGGTCATTGATGACCAGATTTGGAGTAACTCCCGTTTTAAGGTCGCACTAAAAGTACAAGATGCGTCAGACAGTAAGGAAATTTTGAAAAATAGTGATGCAGCGTCCATTACGGTCACAGGCCGCGGTTATTTACAAGTGGGCAACAATGAAATTTATGAATTGTTCCAATCGGCTTGGAGCGGTGCACCATATATGGAAGATGGCTACGGCTCAGAAGATGACATTGCCATTGTGACAGATACTGGTCTTATTCCGTTATCAGGGGTAAGCACAGAGCCAGCAGTGAAAAAAGAGACAGTGACGGAGATTTCCGCTGTTGTGGATGAAATTGAACGTATGCAGCAGGAGCTTGGAATTGAGAAGCTGCCAAGTCCATGGCTTCCACCGCTTGAAGAACGGATTCCAAAAACGCGTTATGCGTCGAGTGAAGAGCATGTCTTCCATTTTGCGCTTGTTGATGAACCAGATCAGCAAAGCCAGCATCCACTTTCTTATCAAATGATGGAAGATGGGAACATTGGCATCTTCGGTTCCTCCGGCTACGGCAAATCACTTGCTGCTACAACACTGCTGATGAGCTTTGCGGAGAGGTATTCACCTGAAGAATGGCACGCATATATTTATGATTTCGGAAACGGAACATTGCTTCCGTTAGCCAAACTGCCGCATACGGCGGATTATTTCTTAATGGATCAGATGAGAAAGATCCAAAAATCAATGAAGCGTCTGCGGGAAGAGGTTGAATATCGCAAGCGGTTATTTAGACAGCAAGAAATGAGTCATATCAAAATGTACAACGCCTTAAATGAGAAAAAGCTTCCGTTCATTTTTATCGTGATTGACAACTTTGACATTGTGAAAGACGAAATGCATGATCTCGAATCTGAATTTATTCAGCTGAGCCGTGACGGACAATCACTAGGTATATACTTCTTGATTACAGCAACCCGGGTAAATGCAGTGCGTCAATCGCTGATGAACAATTTGAAAACAAAGATTGTCCATTACTTAATGGATCAAGGAGAGGCGTACTCGATTATTGGCAGACCGAAATTCAGCTTAGAGCCGATCCCAGGACGAGTCATTATTAACAAAGAAGAGCTTTATTTTGCGCAAATGTTTCTGCCAGTTGAAGGAGAGAACGATCTCGAATTGTTTGAGCATTTGAAACAAGAGATACAGCTACTTCATGACCGCTTTGAAGCATCCGAAAAACCAAAGCCTGTGCCAATGCTTCCTGATAAGCTGACAGTTTGGGAGCTTGAGAGTCGTTTAGATGAACAAAAACCGCCTTATGACATTCCAGTCGGATTAGATGAGGAATCTGTGGCACCTGTTTATTTTGACTTGAAAAAGAATAAACATTGTCTCATCATCGGTCAAACGCAGCGCGGGAAAACAAATGTGACAAAACTGATGCTCGATCAGCTTTTAGTGGCAAAGCCTGAAAAGCTGGCTGTCTTTGATTCAATTGATCGAGGTCTATCCCATTATGCAAAAGAAGAGAACATTGATTACCTTGAAACAAAAGATGATATCACCGAATGGGCAGAAGAAATGGACCGCATATTCAAGGTGCGGGAAGAAATGTATGTCGAAGCTGTGCGCCAAGGGGAGACCGATCAGCTGTCATTTCCTCAAATTGTGCTTGTGATTGATGGCATTACGCGTTTTCAGCAGACGATCGATCCGCGTCTTCAAGATCAATTGGCTGATTTCATGAAGTCATATGCACACCTAGGCTTCAGCCTGATTGCATCAGGGAATCATACCGAGTTCAGTAAGGGCTATGATGCACTCACAAACGAAATCAAACAAGTTCGTCATGCTATGTTACTCATGAAAAAATCAGAGCAAAACATCATACCGCTCCCGTATGCAAGACAAGAACCAGAGATTCAGCCAGGCTTCGGGTATTTGGTTGAAAACGGAAAAGAGAAGAAAATCCAGGTTCCTTTATGTGCGGTAGAAAGGAAGAGTGTTCAATGACAGAGCAGCAAAAAAGCTCCATCAAAATCGTATCCACCATGATATTGATTCTTGTGCTGCCGGTTTTATTTTTCCACCTGATTGGAGATGACCCGGCAAAACAGAAGAAGAATGCCACACGAAATATTGCAGTGGTCAATGAGGATATGGGAGCGAGCGAAAGTGAAAACACGGCTCGTTTCGGACAGGATGTTGTGGCAGCATTGTCAGAGCGTCCTGATTATACATGGACTGTAGTGAATCGCAGTGCGGCGGAAAATGGACTGAAAAACAGAAAATATGACGCTGTCCTTTATATTCCGTCTGATTTCTCTAAAAATGTGCTGAGCTATGATAAAGACCATCCTGAAAAGGCGTCCATTCAATTTTCAATTCAAGATCAGCTCAATGCAGTCAATAAAGAGAAAGTGCAAAGAGAGCTGGAAAATGCACAAAAGAAAATGAATGAACAGATGTCGACGCTATACTGGAGTTTTGTATCACAGGAAATCGGCAATGTAAGAGAAGAGTTTGAGCATATTGTCGGCAAAGAAGTCGAATTCCAAAACACGATGTACAACTTCTATAAACCGAACTCAAACAAACTATCAGATGCCGTCCAGCAGCAGAAGAAACAAATAGAAGAATTAAAAAATGCGATGGCCGATTCACAGAAAGAGTATAAAGACGGCTTGAGTACAACAGAAGAAGCAAAGAACCAGTTAAAGGACTTTGTGAAAGCAGTCGATCAATATCAGCAGTATCAAGACAAACAAAAGGATCTCTTGATCAAAGCGCAATCAGCAAGTCAAAAGCAAATCCAGCAAGGGCTCAAACAACTCGCTGACATTCAAAACCAAAATGCCCGCAGCTTTAGTGATCAAATGGGCGGACTAAAAACAGACATCAACGGGGTACAAAGTCAGCTGAAAACAACGGACAGCGCCATCCAATCTGTTCAAAAGTCGAGAGAAGACGTTATTCCTAAGCAATCCACGGGGTTAAAGGAACTTGTGAAGACGTCTCAGGAAGAACTGATTAGAAATTATGAAGCTCAATATCTTGCATACATAGGGGATAAAATTACTCCATTGCAAGAGCAATTGAAAGCTTCAAGAAAGGCATTGCTTGAAGCAGAGAAACCGAAAGAGGATCCGAATGAGGATTCGAATAATCAAGGTGAAGACCAAAAAGACTCGACAGACGATTTGAAAATCGATCTTGAAGAAGAGATGAAGAAATTAACTGAAATCTCAACAGAAATAAATCAAGTGGCAGATGAGTTGTCTGGAAATGAAGAAACGCCACCTACTTCAGAAAATGGTGAAGAAAATCCAGAACAAACTGAGGAAACCAAATCAACGTCAGTTCAATCAAAAGAGCAACTAAAAGCACTGTCCCTAAAATTAGAAGAAGTGAAAAAGAATATCGAGGAGAAAACCACAGCTCATAATGATCAATTACAAGGAAAAGTCGATCTTTTGAGTAAAGTATTAAAATCTTTAACAGATAAAATAGATAAACTAGAAGAAAAAATAATAAGAATAGAAACTAGCAACAATAAAAACATAAGTGATATAAAGAAATCCATCATCAAACAAGAATCTGCTATTACAAGAAAATTAGAACGAATAGAAACAACTCAATCTCCATTAAATCAATATACATCGAAAATGGATAAACTTAGGGATTTTAATACAAAATCAGAAAATGCATCAGAATTATTAAAGTATTCAAATGAATTAGTACATTATGAAGCATTACTTAACAGCTTCTATCAAGAGAAGGATCCTTCTTCTTTGGTCGACACCAAACCAGATGAAATCCAGTCCATCCTCTCCATCAAAAAAGAAGAAACTGAAAACTGGGATAAGCTCAAAAACCAGATGCTGACATCAAACGATGATGTGTCTACTTTTATTGATGAGATGCAGAAGTTTTCAGATGGTTATGCGGAGTACATTACGACTCAGCAGGCAAGCATGGAACAGGAATTACAGACAATTTCTGAAAGTGCGGACAATGTAGCTGAGCAAATGGCTGATCAAGGAGATGCGGTGTATACAGCAGACCTTGCAGGCAGTTCAATTGTTGTCAGTGCACAGGATTCAATTGGTCAGGAAGTGCTTCGTCTTTCTGAAAATATGAGTTCGTTAACCGACCGCCAAAAAGGGGTGGCGGATTATACGAATAACATTGAAGAGAGTGTCACAACAGTTCAAGAGAAAGCAGATACGCTGAATGAAAACTGGAGCAAGAATGTCGATTCTACAAAACTTGTTCAGCAAGATTTAAAGGGTATTTTAGGAAATACATTAAGTGATCAAGGCAACAGCAACTATGTGTATAACCATTTAGCCAATCCGCTGAAAATCAGCGGCGATGTGCCGGAAGAAAAAACGCAGACTGTACCGCCGGTCGTCATTTTGGTCATTGTGATGATCAGCAGTTTGTTAATTGGCTTTTTCAGCTCGTATTATGCGTCAGCTCCGATGCTGGTCAAAGGTGCACTGTTTGGCATCTTGAATCTATTAGTCGGACTCATGATCAGCTTGTTTGGACTGAACATTTACAAACTTGCAGATGATCAAGCCATTCAATGGTCGATCTTCACCATTTTGTTATTAGTGGCGTGTTCTGCCTTTATTCGCACGGCCTTCCTTTTCGGTTCCATTGCCGGATGGATGGCAGCAACGGCACTGATTTTCTTCTTTGTCGCACCGTTAATTGATTTGGTGATGCCGAATTTCCACTTTACCAATCCAGTGACAGACGTATACCTGTCGATCCAATATGGAAATGGAGACACCTTTGGAATGGGCGTCACAGGGTTAGTGATTTTAACTGTCCTTTTCATGGTCGTACCGCTTGTGAAAAAGCTATGGAAAGATAAAACAGAGGAACGTGATGTGACTCATGAAGCTTAATCTATTCGTGAAAGGGGCGGCACTCGCTGCCGTTTCCCTTTTTCTCCTCATCCCTGCTGCTTTCGCTGCTGGTGAAGACACGGATACGAATGTCAAGCCGAATGAATATCAGGAAAAGGAACTTAATATTAACTCGAGTATATTGAGGGATCAAACGAAATACGAACAAAGCAAAACGACGTCAAAAATCAAAACAGACATTCATTTTGCTGAACCGCCCAAAGCCCCGGGGGGATCTCTTTCTCCGCAGCTTTTTAGTGATCTAAAGGAGAACCCGCCCAAAACACCAGCTCGTATGATGAAAGAGATGAATATCTCTTTTAGTGATTCGGCTGTATCAGCACCATCTGAGGATGATCATGAGAAGGAGACATCGGCACTGCTTCCGATGATCTTTGGTTTCTTGATAGCCCTTGGTCTCGTTGTGATGATCATCCTGATTCCAAAGGTGAATGTGAAGGCTGAAAAGAAATAGTCTGTCTCTTTTAATAGAGGCAGGCTTTTCTTTATGCAGATTGCTTGATGTCATACCGTTTCACTACGTAAAATAGTGATATCAAGGGAGGAGATTGTCATTCGAATTTCAATCGTTACAGGCGGATCAAAAGGCTTTGGCTTAGCACTTGTGAACAGGCTGCTTTCACGCGGGGATCATGTGTACACAGCAGCAAGAAGTGCATCGCCCATATCCCATCCGAAGCTTACACATACCCAGGTTGATCTGACCGATGAAGAAGCAGCGGCCAAATGGATTCAAGATAGTCTCACGCCGCAAACTCTGGCAGATGCTGATGACATCTTACTTGTCAACAATGCAGGAATGGTCACACCTATCAAGCGCGTTGGACAAGGCGGACAGGATACGCTTCATCAGCATTACAAGCTGAATCTTGTCATTCCTGTTTTACTGAGCCATATGTTTGCTAAGCAGACTCAATCATTTAACGGAAAGAAAACGATCGTTCATCTTTCTTCTGGAGCGGCGAAAAACCCATATAAAGGCTGGAGTGCGTATTGCAGTTCAAAGGCAGGACTCGACATGTTTATGAGGACTTTTCATGAGGAACAGCAGGACGAGGCGCATCCGATCAACACGTTTTCCTTTTCACCCGGCACGATCGATACAGATATGCAGGGGGAAATTCGGAAGTCATCAAAACAAGACTTTGAACAAATAGACCGTTTTCAGCAATTATATGAAACAGGCACGCTGAAGAGCCCAGATGAAGTCGCAGGTATTTTGCTCGATCTTTTAGCGGATGATCCAGCTGGCGGATGTGTCTACGATGCACGTGAGTATGTGAAAAAGCAGTCATAACGACTGCTGCAGCGTGAAGAAAAACCCTCGCATTCTGTGTCAGGCCTCGGTGCCGGTGCTCACGAATCTCAAATTCGCTCCGCGCCAGTACTCGGTCTTCCTAGACTTCAAGGGTTTTCATATCACGCTAAAAAGGAGAAAAAAAGCAGTCATAGTGACTGCTTTTTTCGTATTGTACAAGCAAAAACAGCTCATTTGACATAAGCTGTTCTTGAGACTCATAGAAAATATAACAGAACATTTGAGTTTCTTTTCAGAATATGTTAGGATGCTAAAAATATAGATAAGGAGGGGTTTCCATGAGAAAGGTTACATTAATGGATGTTTACACCCATCCAGTCGCTCAAAAATATTTAAATCGGTCAGGAAAAGCCCATGCGATTGCTTGTGCTTATCACGCATTCAAACTGGCGGTGCAGGCTGGGATTAATCCAGATCTCGCTGTGAAAGCAGCCCTCTTGCATGACATTGGCCACTATGAATGGTATACAGCTGGCGGAGAATGGGATTACGAGACATATAGACGGAATGATATTCATGCCATTAAAGGCGCAGAGCGGGCTCACAAACTGCTCATACGCCTCGGTGAGGAACCAAAGGCAGCCAAAGATATTGCGCTTGCGATTCTGCTTCATACAGATTCATATTTGCCAGAGGGCGACCTTCATAAGGACACACTTCAGCAAATCGTCAAGAAGGCAGATGAAATGGATGAAGAGCCTGGCGGACATCACCATTACAGACAAATAGACGAATCACTTGCAATGAAAAAAATCACGGAATTGGATCAAAAAGTGCAGCAGGCACTTCAGCCTATGAAACGCTCTGTTTAGTATGGAATGTCTCCATGAATATTTCCATCCTGATCGACATACAATGTGCGAATAACGGTACGGTTAAATGCAGATGTACCTGATGCAGTGAGTCCGGTGTAATGAACCGTGACAGAATAAGCACCTTCTTTTTTCAATTCAACAGCGGATGAAGCAGTTGTTTTGAGTGGATGATCTTTTTGGGCATCCTTAAAGTAAAAGGTTTCTACTTTCTTGCTTAATCGTTTAATCAGACCGCTTGAATGGGTCGATGCATCATCCCCTGATTTCGCTGCCTCTGCTTTGATTTCGTCATTTAATGGTGAATCAAAGGATACGAGCAGCAAATAAGGAGCCTTTTTTCCTGAATTTGATCGAATCGTCCATTTTCCAGGAACGGGTTTATTGATTTGCACATGGTGCGAAAATGCGCCTTCATATGGGAAAGATGCTTCCGATGTCTTCAGATTTGTTAAGACGTCTCCATTTGGGGCGATGATTTCTGGCCGCGCCTCATGCCTTTCATTTAACCACTGAATCGATAAGCCATTCGTTCCTTCCTCTACATAGAACGCTTCTGTTTTATCCTTTTCACTTTCACCGCCTTTCACATAAACATCTGTATTCAGCTCAGTAGAGTTCGGGCTCTCTATATTTTCTTTTTCAGCGCTTGCGGCATTTGCCAGTAGCTGATGCTGAAACACAGGGAACATGCTTGTGCCGTTTTTAATGGAGTTGTGATCCCATTTCCCTGTTAAAATATTGTTTGCATATGATAGTCTTGTGCTGCTTACCGTGACGGCGCCATCATTTGCACCAAAGCTCTTTAAATACATGCCGCCTAAATACAGCACCCCGCCAAATGTTCCCCATTCCGATCCCGAATACGTGATGTATTTTTGAGGAAACTTCTCCAGCTTGTCGGTTTCACTTCGAAAAGCTGCCATGAGCCCCGTTTGCAAAGAATAGAGCGCGTCGCTTTTTTGTCCAAGAATTTCTGCGAGCCAGCTTCCGCCCTTGCTATACGCTAAATCTGCCAGCGGCGTCCCGTAATGAGGGGAGCCGAGTGTGATGACCTTCTCTACATATGGATGGGCATCGTGATACACGAGTGCGGACTGTGTATCCACCCCGCCTTTACTATGACCAATCACAATAAGTTTTCGACCGAACACATCATAGATTTCTTTTAACTTTTCTGCTAATAGTTTGCCATTCTTTTTCGTATCCTGATCTGGATACAAATCTATGAATGCGCTTTCGTATCCGTTCAGAACAGCTTGCTTTGCCATGTCGTTTCGGTCGAACCATGTGGAGGAGGAGCTGTTAATGCCGTGAACAAAAACAAGTGGTGGTTTTGACTCGTCTTTTTGAACCGGCTCTTCTCCTTTAAACCACTTTCCTGGTGTCCCAGGTTCATCTCCAATTGATCCTGCATACGCATAACTTGCAAAGGAAAAAAAGAGCATGACAGCAGCGAGACAGATGAGTTTTTTCAAGATCATTCACCTCTTCAAATGATTTAAGTTGTTGGCAGCACCAATCTATTATACTTCCGAAAAATGTAAAATTGAATAAAATGTTAAAATATGGTATTTGAGTTGTGGGTTTGCCCTGAGTGACATTCACATGGGTCATTGCATACGATGTGGGTAAATACACAAGTAAAGGGGCAGGTAGGATGGCACAACAAGGAAGTCCGCAGCTTGTTTCATTAGTTGATCCATATGTTTATCAAACATTGCAGAAAGTGATCGGTATGAGATTGATTGTTCAAACAGTGAAAGATACAGTGCGCGGAAAATTGAAGGAAGTCATGCCGGATCATATTGTCATTGAGGCGGGGACAAAATCAGTTTTTTATGTGCGGATCCAGCAAATTGTATCGGTGATGCCTGATCACAGTGAAAGAGTGTAAAAAGCAGACGCAAAGGTGTCTGCTTTTTTCACGCTTATAGAATGTATATCTGGAAAAAGTGCATGATATACCAATTGTTCTTTTTTTTACAAAAAATAAGGTTCTAAAACAAGAAGCAGTTGACAGAAGGTGGGTGGAATAGTAGTTTTTTAATAAGATCAATACGTAACAGGAGGAGCATCTTTGTTAAAATCTAAAGTTCATTTTTGGACATTCCAAATATTACTTGTTTTACTCATTGTTTATGTATCTACAAAGGTTTCGTTTTTATTTCAGCCGATTATTTTATTTGCATCTACCTTGTTTGTTCCCATCTTGCTGGCTGGAATTCTCTTTTTCATCTTTAATCCAATTGTTCGATTTTTGTCCAGGAAAATTCCTAGGACACTTGCTATCCTGATCATTTATCTTTTGTTCATCGGACTCATCACGTTCATTGTGAATGCTGCGGGACCGGTTATTGTCACGCAGGTTGGTGGACTTGTCAAAAGCTTCCCTGGTTATGTGACGGATATGCAGAAATTTATCAACGACTTCTCGCATTCTAAAACATTTACTTGGATGATGAACCAAGATTATGTCTCCGTCTCGAAGTTTGAACAGACAATTGTTTCGACATTAAAAGGTTTGCCGGAAAATATTGCTTCAAGTATGTCTGCTGTGTTTGGTGTGATTGCCAATATTGCTTTAGCTGTGATCACAGTTCCGTTCATTTTGTTTTATATGTTGAAAGACGGACATAAGTTTCCGGACAAGCTCGTTCAATTTTTGCCAATGCCTTACCGTAAGGAAGGATTGAAAATCTTTAAAGAATTAAACGATACGCTTGCAGCTTACATACAAGGGCAGATTGTTGTCTGTTTATTTGTTGGAGTGGCTTGTTTTATCGGATACTTATTAATCGGTGTGAAATATGCGCTCATTCTCGGCATTATCATTGCGGTCACAAATGTGATTCCGTACCTTGGGCCATATCTTGGCGCGGCACCAGCTGTGCTTATTGCGTTTCTTGATTCGCCTGGAAAAGCGGTGGTGACAGTCATTGTCATTCTTGTCGTTCAGCAAATTGACGGAAATGTCATTTCTCCATTGATCATTGGGAAACGCCTCAACACACATCCTTTGACCATCATCCTGCTATTAATTGGGGCAGGAAGCTTTGGCGGAATCCTTGGCATGATTTTTGCGGTCCCTGTCTATGCACTGCTCAAAGCCATCACCTTGAATATTGTCAGATTGGTGCAGCTGCGTCAGCGATCTCGCAAAGAACAGCATTTAAACGTCTAGGACAGATGCACACTTTTTCCCTTCTTGCATAAGATGATTGAGATAAGCAGATAGGGGGAGATTCTGATGCCTGCAATCGTTGGACCTATTCATATCGAGTCGTTAGGAGGAAACGGTGCAGCTACTTTCGGTGATGTCCTGGCCATTGCTCCTTTGGCTGTAGACCACTCTACTGGCGGTGCGGGAGCCTTTAATTCAGGTGATTATATGTCACTTACAAGTGATCCGAATGCCACGATGCTTTGGGACTTTACATTGTTTGGCCAGCCTCAATCATTTAACGCATAGAAAGGCAGCTGATGGTCACAGATCAGCTGTCTTTTTTATTTTTCATACACGTATTTTTGAGCTGGGCATATGATGTGGGGAGAAAAGGTGGTGGAAAGATGCCAGCGATTGTTGGGCCTATTCATATTGACCGTGTGATTGGAAATGGTTCTGCACATTTCGGTGATGTTTTTGCCATTTCGCCAAAAAGTGTCGATCACTCCGCCGGTGGATCAGGTACCTATAATGCAGGGGACTTTGTCCAATTTTTTAGCAGTCCAAACGTTACGTTTATGTGGGATATAGACCTGATCAGCCAGCAAAAGAGCTTTAATGCATAGCCAGCTTTGAAAGGGAATTCCTTTTCAGAAGCTGTCTTTTTTTATGGTACAATGGATATGGATGTAAGAAGAAAAAAGAGGTGTGAACTGAGTCAAATGAAAATTAGAAAAGCACACATCACAAGCGGACAACCAAAGACCTACAATGTATATTTACATGAAAATAAAAAAGAATATAAAACGCTTGTAGCCGTACCTGACATTGAATGGAGTATTTCCATTGCGTATGAGGACGAAAAGGAGCAGCTCATCCATACGCTTGAACAATCCTTAATGGAAAGAGTAGAAACAGACGAAGCCCGTGACCTCGCACTCAAGATTGTGCACTGGGTCACAGAAATGTAAATTTAGAAACCAGGAGTGAACACAGCGATGAAAGAAGAATCCGTAGACTTTTATTTGCAGCAAGGGATATTTGGACATGCTGAAACAAAACCCGATGAACGAAGAATGTTTCTTGGCTCATTAAGGGAACGAGCGCTTCTCGCCCTGACAAAGGGACAGGTATCAAGAAATAAACCGTATCAAGAAGTCGAACAAATATTGAAGGCCAATCGCCAGGCCACAGTTCTTTTAAATGGTGAACTTTCCTATGCTTCTTATTCTCAATATGTCAAAATGGCAAATGCCGCTGGATGTTCCTTTAAAGTGGTGAATCATCACGAAGCGCACTCTCCTTTTGGTCTTGTCATAGAGATGCCTGATGCGGTCAATCAGGAGCATATCTATATAGAGGATGAGCTGTTTCAAAAAGCTTTTTCTCATGAATCTGTGAATAGGTTTCCCTAGTGAAATGAATAAGCTATAATGATTCAAAAGAGCATATGGGAGAGATGCGGATGGGCAAAGCGTTGATTTGTATAGATTATACAGTTGATTTTGTTGCAGACGATGGAAAATTGACATGCGGAAAGCCTGGGCAGGCGATTGAGTCTAAGATCACAGAAATCACTTCTTCATTTATTGATGAAGGCCACTTTGTCGTCTTTGCTGTCGATCATCATGAAGAAGAGGACCCTTATCATCCAGAAACAAAGTTATTTCCGCCCCATAATATTCGCGGAACAGAGGGTATTGAACTTTATGGACAACTAAGTTCACTATTTCACACGTCAAAACATTTAAAACATGTCTACTATATGGAAAAAACAAGATACTCTGCTTTTGCAGGCACTCAATTAGAAATGAAACTGCGCGAGCGCGGCATCACGGAACTTCACTTAGCCGGCGTATGTACCGATATTTGTGTACTTCATACAGCTGTTGATGCGTACAATAAAGGCTTCGAACTTGTGATTCACCAAAATGCTGTGGCGAGTTTTAATGAAGCGGGGCACGAGTGGGCACTTTCTCACTTTGAGCAGTCGCTTGGTGCGAAAGTGGTTAAGTAAGGGAAGGAGAATGGAAGTTGGAGCATCGGTTTAATGACGACAGTTTATCACTACATACAGATCTTTATCAAATTAACATGGCAGAAACGTATTGGAGAGACGGCATTCATGAGAAGAAGGCAGTCTTTGAACTCTTCTTTAGAAAGCTTCCATTTGACAATGGCTTCGCTGTATTTGCTGGCTTAGAGAAAGCGATTGAATATTTATCGGACTTTTCTTTCACCGAAAGCGATCTGGCGTATTTAAAAGATGAACTCGGTTATAAAAGCGATTTCATTGACTATTTAAGCGGATTGTCCTTTACAGGTACACTTCATTCAATGCGAGAAGGGGAAATTGTCTTTGCGAATGAACCGATTATGCGCATCGAGGCAACGCTTGTTGAAGCTCAGTTAATCGAAACGGCATTGCTCAATATCGTGAATTTCCAGACGCTGATTGCAACAAAAGCGGCCCGGATTAAAGGAATCATAGAAGATGAGACAGCATTAGAATTCGGAACAAGACGTGCGCATGAAATGGATGCAGCGATGTGGGGAGCAAGAGCGGCACTCATCGGCGGCTTTCAGGCGACAAGTAATGTTCGTGCTGGGAAACGCTTCAACATACCAGTATCAGGAACACATGCCCACGCACTTGTACAAGCATACCGCGATGAATATACGGCATTTAAAAAATATGCTGAAACACATACAGACTGCGTCTTTTTAGTCGATACGTATGATACCGTCAGATCAGGTATTCCGAATGCGATCAAGGTAGCGAAAGAATTTGGAGATAAAATCAACTTCATTGGTGTCAGACTTGATAGCGGAGACCTTGCATACTTGTCTAAAAAAGCTAGAACAATGCTTGATGAAGCAGGTTTCCATGATGCTAAAGTCATTGCATCAAGCGATCTTGATGAACACACCATTATGAATTTAAAGGCACAGGGCGCCAAAATTGATGTGTGGGGTGTTGGGACAAAACTGATCACAGCATTCGATCAGCCAGCCCTCGGTGCAGTATATAAGCTGGTGTCCATTGAAGAAAACGGCAAAATGAATGATACCATCAAAATTTCATCCAACCCAGAGAAAGTGACAACACCAGGCCGTAAACGTGTGTACCGGATTATCAATCAATTGAATCATCATTCTGAGGGCGACTACATTGCACTTGAAGAGGAAGATGTTCATAGTGAAGATAAACTAAAAATGTTCCATCCTGTGCATACATTTATTAGTAAATTCGTGACGAACTTTGTGGCGAAAGATCTTCACGTCCCGATTTTTGAACAAGGAAAACTTGTCTATGACAATCCGGATATTCAAACGATTCAAGCCTACGTGCAGGACAGTCTTGGACTCTTCTGGGAGGAATACAAACGAATCAGCAAACCAGAAGAATATCCAGTCGATTTGAGTCAAAAATGCTGGGATAATAAAATGCAGTTTATCCATGATGTGAAAAATAAAATCAAAAAAGAGCTTTATGAAAGCGAATGATTTAAAGAAAGGGAGACCATCAAGCCAGGTGGTCTCTTTTTTTTATTTTGACCGATTGAAATTGAACTAAAACCGCAATCATTTGGTATACTGAAAGCACATCTTGTTTGTCATGGCATAAAGGAGGATTGGAGCAGTTGAGGGTGTTTGTTGCGAGACAGCCTATTTTTAACAGAAAAGAACAAGTCGTATCATATGAGCTGCTTTATAGAGATAGTGAAACCAATACATATAGCGCTGAAGACGGTGATCAAGCGACAACGGACCTCATTATCAACAGTTTTCTAAATATCGGCATCGAAACACTGACAGAAGGAAAACGATGCTACATTAATTTCACCGAAAGCTTGCTTTCATCTGATCTGCTCACCTATTTTGATCCGCATCAGCTTGTGATCGAGATATTAGAAAATGTACCGATTACCCCGGCACTTATTATGAGATGTAAGCAGTTAAAAAAATGGGGATATACGATTGCACTCGATGATTTCTTCCTAAACGGAACACATTATAGTGACAAGCTGCTTGAGGAACTCCTCTACTGCATAGATATTTTAAAAATTGACTTTCTGAAAACCACAACGCAAGAACGAAGAGATATTCTGCATTCGTATAAAAAGTATCGCCTTCGATTCCTAGCAGAAAAGGTAGAAACGAGAAGAGAATATGAAGAGGCGCTTGAAGCGGGCTTCCACTTGTTTCAAGGGTATTTCTTTAGTGAGCCGCATGTGATATCGGGACGAGCATTATCGACCAGCTTCCATGCGTACCATCAGCTTTTAAATGAGTTAAGCAAGGACCAGCCGAATATCCAGACCGTGACCCATTTTATTGAAAGTGACCTTTCGCTATCATATCAATTATTAAAAATGCTGAATTCAGGCGGCATGAGACGTCTTTATCAAATTAAAAGTATCCGGCAGGCGATTATCCTGCTTGGGTTTAATGAAATTCGGCGCTGGATCTTTATCCTTTCATTTAAAGAACTGAATGTCCAAGCTAATTCAAGCCAAAAAGAAATCATCAAAATGTCATTCATTCGTGCCAAAACGTGTGAACTGATTGCTTCTCGTACTGAACGAGAGCACCCCGCCTCTTATATGCTGACAGGTATGTTTTCTCTGATTGATACGCTTGTCAGGGCAGATATCACAGAACTTGTGAAGGAACTGCCGCTTTCTGATGAAGTTGGCGAGGCACTGCTTGGCTATGAAAATGATTATTCTTTTGTACTAGGTGTGGCCAAACGTATTGAACGAAATGAATGGGATGATGAGATGTTAGATGGAAATCTCCCGAAACAGGAAGCCTATGGCTGTTATATAGAAGCCATTGAATGGTGCCATAAAATGTTTGAATCTTAAGAAAAGCCGCTCGCGTGAGAGCGGCTTTTTCTTTGTCATGCCCACTTTAAAAGAAGAAAAAGTCTGCTGGAGGCAAGAGACAAGTAGATGCGAATCCCTTCTGGACTAAAGCGGATATCAATGCCGCTTTTCACACCGATTTGCTTCAGCATTCGGATGACACTTGTGGAATCAGAGCGCTCAGCAGCCTCCATGATGCGCTGCGCAAACGGAAGGGAGCTGGAAATTTGCTGCGTAATGAGTGAAGCATCAGCAACGAGGCGGGCTGATTCTTTTGCGGCTCGTTGAAATGAGTGGGCATCTACTGGAGGAAAAGTCATTGGCGTGCGCGGCGGGTATGCGCGGCTCATTGCGGGAACCTGCAAAGCAGGATAAGGAACATAGTAAAACACATGGTCACCTCTTCTCTCATTGACGTGAAATTGGACGGATATCTGTTCTAAATGTATGTAGAAAATCAGAATAAAGAATCAAAATGATCTTTCTATCTTTGTAATTCCAGCATAAAAATAGGTACTTTTGCGGTCAATTTCGGTGAATGTCGCCAAAAAATTGCGGTGTCCACAATAGCATCTGTCGTCTGACCTATGACACGCAAAACCGAAGATGCAGAGGGGATCGTACGTTCTATCGGGAGAGAAGTGTGACGAATGATGCCTATTCCTGTCGCAAAAATGACGCAATTCCTTTGAAATTGAGATAAAAGTATGATTTGAAAAGTCAGAAAATGATGAAAAAAGACCTATTGAATTTTGCGGTATCGCGCACACGTTTTGTGCATACTTTTCGGTGAAAAAATACTCAATTACATTTACACTGTTAGTAACAGATCAAATACTTATGACCCAATCACCATACACAAATACATTGATCTTCCAAAAAAGGAGAGTGGAATCGATGGAAAAGTATGAAATCGAAGAACTTAAACAATTATTATGGAAACTTGAAAACGAAATCAGAGAAACAACGGCTTCTCTTCATAACATTAACAAAAGCATTGATCAATACGACAAATATGAATATGTGAAAATTTCTTAAAGACTTGATAATCATCAAGTCTTTTTTTTATCCAAATACATACAAAAAAAGGATATATTATTATATAATTGTTAAATAGTGATGTCAGTGGACATTTGCTCATGTCTTTTTAGTAAAATAAAAGGCGGAAGGGTGAGGTACAAGATCGAGTATGCTAAACTATCTAGAGAATACAAAAATCAAGCAGAATATGTCTGATTTTATTCAACATGCAGTCAGGCAGAATGATTTACAAAAGCTGCTTTTGAAATTTACAGATAGAAAAAAAGAATTTCCTCTTGGTCAATTAGCTTATCAGCATTATGAGGCATTTGACGGACAAGACAAGCAAGCGATTACAAAACTGGCAGCAGGGATTGAACTTCTCATCTTATCTGCCGATATATTAGATGATATTGAAGATCAGGACAATAATTCCTACCCTTGGATGAACGTCGACCAAGGAGTGGCCATCAATGCTTCTACGTATTTGTATACGGTGAGTATCCAATTCATCACATCAATTTGTGAAAATAATTCTCAACTAATAGAGAAACTGTTCCACTTCATCAAAATGTCAATGGAAGGTCAGCATGAGGATTTGCGACATTTGCATGGAACAGAAGAAGAGTGTGTAGAGGTTTTAAGGAAAAAATCAGGATCTTTAACAGCTCTTTCTAGCGTACTGGGTGTTTATTTAGCGACAGGAAAAATAAACGCTACTGTGGAATCTTATTCGATATATTATGGTGTTGCTGAACAGATCAGTAACGATTTTTTTGCGTTATTTTCAAAATCAAACGGAGATTTTCAAAAAAAACAAACACTGGCATTCAGTTATTTACAAAGACGTTTTAACGATGCCAGTCAAGAGCTTCTTTCCTTCTTTTCTAACCGGCTGGAAGAGTCAGAGCAAAAGCCGTTTCAACTGAAGCAGAAGTTACTTGAAGCTGGTTTGACTCAGTACATGGTATCGATGAGAGAGATTATGCTGTTAAAAATGAAGCGTGGAATGGAACAACTTGATTTACCTAAAACGAAGAAGGAACAATTATATGCATTTATGACAAAGGAGGGCAATGATTGAACATTCAAAATATCATTGCACATCTAATGAAGAACCCAGTTGTGATCGATGAATTGAAATCTGGAAATGCAAGTTTAATTCATGCAGATGCACAAACAACCGCAGCCATTATAAAAGGTGTAGAAAAAGGATACATGAGTGCGAAATACATCTGGGAGTATTAATTTTAAGATCCAACCTGTATGATTATTTAATGATCTTTTCTTAAGGATGTTTTAAACATGAAGCTTACCTATACAAAATTGTCCACATTTCTTGTGTTTTTGTCTTTTTTATTTGTGATCTATATTTCATATATCTATGTATTTGATATTTTTAATGGTGCACGTGTAGAAAAGAATGAAAATGGTCAAACGGAAGTTGTTGACGTTGAATATCTTTCTTTAGCTTATTCGTCAGGGTTAAAAGAAGGAGATATTATTTTAAAAATAAACGGACAATCTAATTTAATTCAAGATCATATGATTAATGGTAAGCTTAGAAATGTACAAAGAATTGATATTCAAAGAGGAAACCAAATTATATCACTTAAAAATAAAACATTGATTGGTCGAGAAAGCTTATTTATCTATTTAATCCCTCTTCTTCTATATTCAATATGCTTATTCTGTATCTTTTTTATTATTAAAATCAACAAAGAGCCGCAACGAAAATCTGCATTTTTATTAATTTTATTCTTATTGTCAATTTGTGTTGGATATCTGAGTGCAGGTACTTCAGGAATTGGTGATAGATTTAGCCATTATGTTCTCTTATTGTGTTTATCGAGTGTATCCATCTTATATATTCATTTTATCTATCAATACTTCAAAGAATTTGATGTGCACTTAACGAACCCAAAACTAATCAGATGCTTATACTTGATACCTATTTTTAATCTTGCAGTACATAGTGGAGTTTCGGTGTCATCTGAATTGAGAAAATATGTTCCAAGCATCAGTTTGCTGTTTTTTTTCGGAACAGTTTTAGTAGCACTTTATTTAATAGTCAGAGGGATGAAGAGATATAAAAAAACAGCACATGGTTCAGTTTTAAAGTTTTTTGCTATTATAAATGTTTTGTCGTTCAGTCCATTTATTTTATTTTTCGTTATTCCCTATGTATTTTTTGATAAGTATTTGATTAATCCTTTTATCCTGACATCTATCGTTTTGTTAATTCCTTTTTCACTCGTGTACCAATTTATGACGAACAAACTTTACAATATGGATTTTCTAATTAGTAGACTGAGATACTATGGCTTTCTAGCCATCACACCAACCATTTTCGTTGTAGTCACGTTTTACATTTTGCAGAAACCAGAAGATTTGAAGTACACATTGAAGCTCGCATTAATCACTTATACTCTCATGCTGGCTGTTTTTTATTTCAAAGAAATTCTAGATTTCCGTTTTCGTCTGAAGCGTTTTTCAGAGAAGCATAATTACCAGGACAGTGTGTTTAAATTCACGCAGCTCATTCGTGAGGCGTCATCACTTCACCAAGTGTTATACCATTTGAAATACACCATTTTAGAAGTGCTTGTTGTTAATAAAGCCTTTGTACTTGAGGTGAAGGCTGATGGGCAAATTGTTGAAATTGATGAGTCAACAGGAGATAGCGAGCTATGGAAAGAGTATGTGGATCAATTTCAAGATATATTAGATGAAGTCGGGAAAATCATTGCGCTTGATAAAGGGTTTATGATGAAAATTGGTGAGCGGGGCGGTCACTCTTTTGTGATTTGCTGTTTATCTAATTTACGGACACCGAAATTGTCGCGCGATGAGATTTCTTGGCTGAAAACATTGGCCTTTTATACAAGTGTCAGTTTGGAAAATGTCGTTAAAATCGAAGAATTGATGGAGCACCTTGACGATTTGAAGCAGCGCGAGGCCAATCCTGCCTGGCTGAAGAAAATCATGTTTGCTATGGAAGAAAAGCAGCGTTCAGATTTAGCGAGAGATCTTCATGATTCCGTGCTGCAGGACTTGATATCACTAAAAAGGCAGTCGGAGATGTTTTTAACGAATTTCCAAAACAACCAATGCCCGACATCTATTGAAAATTCGCTTATCTCATGGAATGATCAAATGTCCAAAGTGATTCAAACGACGAGAGAAACGTGTCATGAGCTTCGGCCGCAGCTGCTGTATGATTTAGGTTTAGTAAAGGCGATATCGAAGCTGACTTCTCAAATCCAGGAGGAAGCACCGTTTCATATTAGGCTGAATACGACACGCTTTGATAAAGAATTGGACATTGATATTGATTCACAGCTGAATATTTACCGAATTGTTCAGGAGCTGTTATCCAACGCCCTGAAGCACTCAAAAGCCACTCAAGTGTTAGTGATGCTGATTTGTATTAAAGATCAGGTTGTTCTTCACTATGAGGATGATGGAGTCGGTTTTGATGCCAGTCATCTTGATCAGCACACAATGAGCATGGGTCTGTCGGGAATTAGAGAACGAGTGAAAGCGTTAAATGGAAAGCTTCAAATTCACACAGCCCCGGAAAAAGGGCTCAAGGTGAAAATTGAAATGGAATTGTAACGATTTATTAAGGATTAAGACTTGGCATCAGCCAAGTCTTTTATATAAAATGGAAGTGAGTGATTTAAAGGGAGGAAGACATGAAGAAGATATTGGTCATTGATGATCATCCGGCTGTCATGGAAGGGACAAAAAGCATATTAGAATCAGACCAGCAGCTATCAGTCGATTGTTTAAGTCCTGATGCAGAAGCCGCCTTTTTAAAGACGCATGACTTTTCCATCTATGATGTGATTTTAATGGATTTAAATCTCGGGGATATCAATGGAATGGACATTGCGAAACAAATTTTAGAAACCAACCATCAAGTGAAAATTATCATTTATACAGGGTATGAAGTAGATGATTATTTTGAAGAGGCTATTCGGGCTGGATTACACGGTGCAATTAGCAAAACAGAGACGAAAGACAAAATTATTGAATACATACACCGCACATTGCAAGGGGAAGTTGTCATTCAGCTGTCCTATTTAAAGAAATTAATTTCACAGCAGCAAGAAAAGCCAGAACAGGCGCAGCAGACTGATCACGAGCTCTTAACCGAACGGGAGTGTTTGATCCTTAGAGAAGTGGAAAAAGGATACACGAACCAGGAGATTGCCGATGTGCTTCATTTGAGCAAACGGTCAATTGAGTACAGTTTGACATCCATCTTTAATAAGCTGAATGTTGGATCTCGTACAGAAGCGGTGTTAATTGCCAAGTCTGAAAGTGTGCTGTAAACGTGTGAAGGGAGAGGGCCTTAATGGATGTGAGCGGATCAAATACACTGCTTGAGGCACTAGGCATTGAGATTGTAGAGTGCAATAAATCACGATGCGTTGCAACAATGCCAGTCGATCACAGAACAAAACAGCCATTTGGACTGCTGCACGGGGGAGCATCTGCTGCTCTAGCAGAAACAGTGGCGAGCATGGGGGCTGCTGCTCATTTGGACTTAACGCAGCAAGTTTGCTCAGGTATTGAAATCAATGCCAATCATTTAAAATCTGTACGCGATGGAGTGGTGACAGCGACAGCTGTTCCAGTACATGTAGGACGGCGTACAATGGTATTTCAAATCGATATAAAAGATGATCGAGACCGGCACATTTGTACGTCAAGATGCACACTTGCTGTCATTGATCGCATATAAAAAAGCTCCCGGTGCAGCGGAAACTTTTTTTGTATGCTGTTGCGCGATAAAAAAAGAATGGCCCAACATGGCAGGCCATTCTTTTTTGCTTTTTATAAATAAGAATCTTCTTTTCGCTTAATCACAAAGTTACGGAAACCGCCATAATCATCTTGGACACTGCGCTTGTCGAGCTTAACACCAGTATTGTACGCGGCTCTTCCGATCAAGTGCGCGCCGACTGGTGCTGTCAGGAAGATGAATACGATCCCGAGAAGGATTTTTGCAGAAATAACGCCTGCAAGAAACCATTCGTGAAAAAACACACCTACTAAAATCAGAACAACGCCAAGGGTCGATGCTTTTGATGCAGCATGCATACGTGTGTAAACATCCGGCAGGCGAAGGACACCAATGGCTGAAATCAAACAGAGGATAGCGCCTAGCAGGATAAAGAAAATCACGATGGCTTTAGCGATGACGATCATTTTCAATCACTTCCCCTTTCTCAAGGAATTTGGAAAAAGCGACAGTACCGATAAAGGCAAGGATGCCGAGCAGTAAAATAATCTCAAAGAATGCAGTGGTTTTCAGTAAAATTGAAACGATGGCTGTCATCCCAATTAAATTGATTCCTATCGCATCAAGTGCACTCACGCGATCAGGAATAGAGGGACCTTTGATCACTCGTATCACAAAAAGCAAAGTAGACAGCGCAAGAATGCCAAGTGACATTTGCAAAATGAGTTCCATTACTTACCGCTCACCTCCTGAATCGCTTTTTCAAATGAAACCCGGATATCATGAATGGCTTTTTCAGCATCTTCAATATCCATTGCATGAATGTATAAAATGGACCGATCATCGGAAATATCAATCACTAGTGTACCTGGTGTCAATGTAATCATATTTGCCAGTATGGTGATTTCCCAATCTGTTTTCAAGTCCGTACGAAAGGCGAAAATACCGGGCTTAATCGTGAGCTTTGGAGATAATACGGTCTTTAATACACTTAAATTGGCAAGAAGCAGCTCGCGAATAAAAATGATGATCAGCTTGAAAATCGCATAAAGGGCATAGCCGTAAAAACGCTGCGGGAAAAATCGGCGCAGCATAAAAATGGCGATCATCCCTAATGCAAAACCTGATACAAAGTCTGCGGCTCTGTATGTATCATTCATAAACATCCATGTAAAGGCGAGGAGTGCGTTTAGTAATATTTGAAAGGCCATGTTCATCTACTCCTTCAGCACAGCTTGAATATATTTTTCTGGTGTAGAGAGCATTTCCGCTGCTTGATTGATATAAGGGGCAATGAACTCTGTCCCTAACCCAATGGCAAGCGATAAGACGACAAGCAGTACGCCAGGGTACACCATTCCTTTAATTGACGGCTTTCTTCTTCGCATATCCTGTTCCTCGCCCCAAAATGCGGACATGAAAATCTTCATAATAGAGTAGAGGACAAGAAGACTGGACAGTAAGACCAGGATAGAAAACGTCATGTGTCCAGCAGAAAATCCACCTTCCACAATTTTTAGTTTTCCAACAAAGCCACTCAGCGGCGGAATTCCTGCAAGCGATAAAGCCGATATGAAGAACATCCATCCTAATAGAGGCTGGGATTGAATCAGTCCGCCCATTTTTTTCAGTTGATTTGTACCAGCATACACAAAGAGGGCACCTGCCAGCATAAATAAAGCCCCTTTGATCACCATGTCGTGAATGAGATAATAAATGGCACCTTGGAGTGATGCAGGTGTGTTGGCTGCAAATCCAAACAAAATGACCCCAACAGCTGTGACAATGTTATAAATCACGATCTTCTGTACATCATAATAGGCGATCGAGCCTATCACACCGAATATCACCGTCAGTGCGGCAAGCCACGCCATGAGTGTATGGGTGAAGCCTGTATCGTGTATAAAAATTAATGTAAAGACTCTGGCAATCGCATATAAGCCAACCTTTGTCAGCAAAGCCCCAAATAGAGCTGAAATCGCTGCTGGCGGCGCGTGATACGATCCTGGCAGCCAGAAATAAAGCGGGAAGATCCCAGCTTTTAAGCCGAATACAATGAGGAACAGGATGGAAATAACAGTGATTAGCCCTGTTTGCCCTGATTCAGCTATTTTCACACTTAAATCAGCCATATTGAGCGTACCCGTCACTGCATATAAACAGGCGACTCCGACAATAAATAATGCCGACGAGATGATATTAAACACAATATATTTGAGTGATTCACGAAGCTGAGGCTTTGATCCGCCTAATACAATAAGCATATAAGATGCCATCAGCAGTAACTCAAAGAATACAAACAGGTTGAAAATATCTCCCGTTAAAAAGGCTCCGCTCACGCCAGCTAACAAAAACTGTACGCCAGAATAATAGAAGAGACGCTCTCTTTCTTTCCCAATCGTTTGAAAGGAGAAGAGGACTGTCACAAGCCCGACAACGGAAGCGGTCAGTACAAGGAGTGCAGCAAATTGATCGGCCACAAGGGCAATCCCAAATGGTGCTTTCCAGCCGCCCAAATAAAGGGTTTGTATCCCATTTGTGAAAATCGTTTGAACCAAATATGCATTACATATAATGGCTGAAAGAGATGCCAAGACACTAAAGACTCTTGACAGCATGATGTTTTTATTCATAAAGATCAACAGTGTAGCAGCTAGTAATGGAATTAAAATAGGCAGGATCACGAGATTATTCATGCTGATCATTTCCTCTCATTTGATCCATGTCATCTGTTCGCAGCTCTTGGAAGGCACGGAAGGCCATGACAAGTAATAAGGATGTCACACCAAAAGCAATGACAATGGCTGTTAAAATTAATGCTTGTGGTAATGGATCTACATAGGATGTGAGCCCCTCTTTTAGAACGGGAGGCGCTCCTTTTTTTAAACCGCCCATTGTTAAAAGAAGCAAGTGGACGCCGTGACTCAAAACAGCAGTACCGACGATGACCCGCAGAAGGCTCTTTGACAGCATCAAATAGGTCGCCGCCATAAAAATAATTCCGACGATAATAGACATTAGAAATTCCATTATTCCTTCTCTCCAATCATTTGAATAATGGTCATGGTGACACCGACAACAACCAAATACACACCGATATCAAACAGGACGGCTGTCGCTAGTTCTGTTTTTCCTAAAAACGGTAATTGAAAATAATCAAATGCATGGGATAGAAAAGGTGCACCGAATAGAAAGGATCCCATACCTGTCAGGATCGCAACGAGCAAACCGGCTCCAGTTACATAAATAAAGTCAAATGGCAAAATGCGTCTTACTGTTTTCAGATCATAGGCTAAAAGCAGAAGAACGACAGCCGCAGCACTCATCAGGCCGCCAATGAATCCGCCGCCAGGATTGTTATGTCCTGCAAGAAATAGGTGAAGGGAGAAAAGCAAGATGATGAATGCTGTGATTTTTGTTGTGACTTGCAAAAGCATATCATTCGTATCAATCTTTCTCATCGCCGCACACCTCTCTTCCGTTTTACTTGTGTTTTTAATAACCCATAAATACCAAGTGCCGCAATGGCGAGCACGGTAATTTCAAAAAGGGTATCAAAGCCCCTGAAATCTACAAGAATGACATTAACAATATTGTCACCGCCAGCAAGTTTGTAGCTGTTTTCAATAAAGTAAGTTGAGATGGTGTCAAGTGACTGCTGACTTGTGGAAGCGAAGGCTAGACAAGTGACAACAACCCCAACACCTAAAGAAATGATGAAATTGGTCATTTTGAATCTTCTCGTTTTTTGCTTTAAGCTCAGCTTCGGCAAATGATAGAAGCAAAGCAAAAACAGTGCGACTGAAATCGTTTCAATAATCAACTGCGTCAGCGCAAGGTCAGGTGCTCTGAAAATCACGAAGAATAGTGACAGCGTGTAGCCCATGACACCTAGAGCAATAATAGCTGTTAATCGTGAGCTTGCGAATACTGTGGCAATCGTCGCCGCCACCATCACAAGTGAAAGAATCACCTCATACGTGCCAATTGAGGCAGCCTGATCTGTTTGAAATGAAAAGGCCTGCTGATAAAACATCACGCCGCCAATGACGATAATCATGAACCCAAACACATAGACAAGATAGTCACGAAGAAAACCAGTCATATAACTGTTTGTCAGGCGGTATGAACCTTTTTCCAAACCGATAAGAGAGCGGTCGTATAAAGCGTTAAATGACCATTTTTCCTTAAAGATGTTGTATATTGGACGCCATTTTGAAAGCGTCAAGTAGCCGATTGTGCCGAGTACAACAACACCTATTGTCATATAGAGTTCTGGCTGGAAGCCATGCCATGCTTCAATTTTTACAGAAAACCGGCTTCCTGTTTCAATCGCTTCAGGAATGATCGCCGCAATTGCGGGTTCAATGACAGAATAGGCAAGAATATTAGGGAAAAAGAAGAAGGTGACCACAAGTGCAGCTAGAATGATGGGCGGAATGAGCATGCCGATCGGTGCTTCATGCGGTTTTTTCTCCAATTGGTCTATATTCAGACGGCCTCTAAAAGTTTTAAAGAGGAGCATCATACTATAAATGAACGTAAAGACACTAGCGAGCCAAGCGAGTGCTGGGAAGATGGCACCCCATGTTGAAACGTCCGTAAAGCTGATATCGGAAATCCGTATCATACTTGTGAAAAATAGCTCTTTACTTAAGAAACCGTTAAATGGCGGTAATCCGGCCATTGAAAATGTACCGATTAACGTAATGGTGAAGGTAATCGGCATGATCGTCATTAATCCGCCTAATTTCCGAATGTCACGAGTTCCTGTTTCATGATCGATAATACCAGCTGCCATAAAGAGACTGCCTTTAAACGTAGCATGGTTAATGAGGTGAAAAATAGCTGCAAGAACGGCTGCGCCAAAAAAGGCAGGATTGTTTTCATGAATCGCAGCTGCGCCGACGCCAAGCATGAGCATAATCATGCCGAGCTGACTCACTGTCGAATAGGCCAGAATGGCTTTCAAATCGTTTTGTCGGACGGCGTGGAATGATCCCCAGAATAATGTGACAAGTCCCACGATGGAAATGGTCCAGAACCATACCTCTGATATAGCAAAGATTGGACTGAAGCGGGCAACAAGATAAATACCGGCTTTCACCATCGTAGCAGAATGCAGATAACTGCTCACAGGGGTCGGTGCTTCCATTGCATCAGGCAGCCAGATATAGAATGGGAACTGCGCTGATTTCGTAAAGGCACCTAGTAAGATTAGGATCATGGCAGGGATAAAGTAAGGTGATGCCATAATGAGCTGAAGCTGATTCACTGCTTCACGAATACTGAATGAATCAGTAATCAGGTAAATGAGGATGAAGCCGCCAAGCATAGCTAATCCGCCAAAAACAGTAATAAGCAGTGATTTTGTTGCTCCATACCTAGAGCGGTCCCGCTTATACCAATACCCAATTAAGAGGAAGGAAGAGATACTCGTTAACTCCCAAAACAAGTATAGAACGACCATGTTGTCAGAAAGAACGACACCCAGCATCGCGGTCATAAACATGAGCAAATACGTGTAGAAAGAGCCAAGCTGTTCTTTTTCCTTTGATAAGTAGAAAATACTGTACAGCACCACTAGTGAGCCGATACCTGTAATTAATAAAGCAAATAACAGGCTGAGACCATCGACATACACAGTGAAATTCATCCCTAAAGATGGAATCCATTCAGCCTGTGAGAAAAGCGTTCGTCCATTCGAAGTGATGTGTAACATTTGGATGAAATAGGTAAATAAAAGAATCGGCAAGATGAGAACAAACCATCCTGTATGTATACGCCTCACATATTTGTAAAGGAAAGGTACAACAAAAGCGAGTAAAAAAGGTGATAGGATGGCGAAGTGAATAAGCTGCAAGAAAATGAACCTCCTTTGATCAATATAAATTCACGTTCTAAAGAACTGGTAATTAAAATTATAGCGTAAATACAGCCATAGTGCATTGGTTTGAAACGATTTCAAGCAAACTGTATTTGTTTTAGGTTCTTTTGACCACAAAATAATTTTATCAAAAATGATACTCATTGTATATTGTTTTGTTTTTCGTACATGCTTTTCTTAAAGGAGCTGATCAAATGAAACGAAAGATCGCCATCAGCTTAAGCCTATTCTGCACGATTTTAGGAGGAGCATTCTTGATCGACCGAAATGATCAAAAAAGGTGGCAGGCCGGGAGTGAATGGCCGCTGTTTTCTGAGCATCTTCTTCACATGAGCTATCAAGAAACCAAGCTGTATCCTTTTCAGCCCAGGGAATATTTACGAATTGTATTAGCTGATGAATAAGATCCTATAGGAGAAAAGAAATATAAAAAAAGCATGGGTCCATGTGAGAGCCCATGCTTTTTATGTGTGAATGTTTAACTAAACATTCTGAGTAAGATCGTTGCACAGATGACTGTTGCTGCTCCGCCAAGTCGTGTAGATACTTGTGCGAAAGGCATAAGACCCATTCTTCCAGAAGCTGAAAGAATGGCAACGTCACCAGTACCGCCAAGTCCGCTGTGACAGCCAGTGACAATAGCTGATTCTACTGGATACATGTTCATTAGTTTTCCAACGAAGTAACCAGAACCAACCATTGCGAGTACAACAGCGATACATACGCATACGAATGGAATGGAGATGACAGTTGCTACATCATCAAGTGGAATGTACAGAATACCGAGACCAACCATTAGCGGCCATGTAAAACTTCTTGATACAAACTTGTAGAACTGCTGTGAGCCATTTTGAAGATGCTGAGGCATCACGTTTAAGTATTTGATTAAAGCAGCAAGAACAATCATTAAGATTGGACCTGGAATATGAA
Organism: Bacillus sp. FSL R5-0512; assembly: GCF_038593295.1. NCBI lineage: Bacteria > Bacillati > Bacillota > Bacilli > Caryophanales > Bacillaceae > Bacillus > Bacillus sp. FSL R5-0512. Next base: position 2,810,609 of record NZ_CP151982.1, on the reverse strand, counting down.
CAAAGCTTTCTAACAAACCACCAAAGATGAAGGTTGTACAAGCAACGAGTACACCAGCACCCATTAACCCGAAATCAACTTTTGCATCCATATCTGGCTGCTCGAAAATTTCGTTTGCTTCTTTAGATTTCACAAGACGGCCATTCCCGTTCAGTTCAGGACGTTTTTCACCAAGCTTTTTCATTGCGCCAGCACAGATAATGGCAATGACGTTCCCAATGACAGCCGCAGGAATTAATTGAGAAATTAATGACTCTGCTGACACATCAAGAATTTGTGAATAAGCGATAGATAATGGCAAAATCCCTTCACCAACACCACCGGCAATAATCGGTACAATAATAAAGAAGAATGAATGATGCGGTGTGTAACCAACTAAAAGGCCAACAAGGATACCAGCACTCACAGCTGCAATTGTACCTGCAACTAGAGGAACAAACATACGAATAAGGCCTTGTACTAAAACAGTTCGCTGCATCCCAAGAATACTACCTACTACAAGAGCAGAAATATAGAAGTAAAGGAAGTTCGACGTTTTCATAAGAGACGTAACCGCTTCCAATGAGTTCGGATTCAGAACATTAAAAAAGACCAGGAACGATGGTACGAATAAAGAAAGAATCGCCGGTCCACCAATATCTTTTAAGATTGGAATACGTTGTCCTACATCTCCAAGGAAAATCCCCAAAATCATAATAACAGCGAAACCACCAAGCATATTTGCTGGAATTTTATTAAAATAAGCGGCAGTTAAAATAATCGCTGCAAGTACTAAATACACAGGTAGATCAATAACACCAATTTTCCAAGACATGATCTTACGGAAAACGCTTTTATTATTGTCAGAATCGTCTGTAATCGATTTCAATTGTTGTGCATTAGCCACATAAACACCCCCAAATGCTATTTGTCTCAATTGTAGAAGATTCAATGACACTCTTCTATTTATTAAACTAAAATAAGTGTAATAAAAGTAAAATAAACAGGAGTTTTTGAGTTTTTTATCATACAAAAATCCCCTGAAGGTAGTTTGTCCTTCAGGGGATTGATCATACATCATATTTATCGTTTTCCTTTTAGATAAGGCGTACCAAGTGCTTTCGGTGCATCGGCACGTCCGATGAAGCCAGTAAGTGCTAAAATGGTGAGCACATATGGTGCTATGAGCATATACACATTCGGTATATCTTGGAACAGTGGCAGGAGAGAGCCAATGATGCTTAAACTTTGAGCAAATCCAAAGAATAAAGCAGCGCCCATTGCGCCAAATGGATGCCATTTACCGAATACAAGCGCAGCTAGTGCGATGAAGCCTTGTCCAGTAATGGTGGCATGTGAGAAATCAAGCGCGATCGTTGAGGCATAAACAGCTCCGCCAAGACCGCCAAACAGTCCACTAATGAAAACAGCAATGTAACGCATCCGGTACACTTTGATACCCATTGTATCAGCTGCCATTGGATGCTCTCCGACTGCACGAAGACGAAGACCAAACGGCATTTTAAATAAAACAAACCAAGCAACAACCGCAAGAGCTAAGGCGAGTATGGACGTATAATAAACATCTTTAAAGAAAATATCACCAATGATCGGAATGTCACTTAAAAGGGGGATATCTCCTTTATAGAAAGGCTCTGTAATTTTATCAGTTTGTGCTTTTCCATAAATCAGTTTGACGACAAACAATGTAGCGCCAAGTGCCAGCATGTTAATCGCCACACCACTGACCGTTTGATCAGCTCGGAAGGTAATGGTCGCCACTGCATGAATCAGTGAGAACAAACCGCCAACAGCCATTCCGACGAGAAGCCCAAGCCACGGGGTCAAGGCTCCAAACGTATCAGCAAAAAATAAGTTAAAAATAATGCTTGAAAATGCTCCGACGACCATCAACCCTTCAAGACCGATATTGACGACACCTGATCTTTCTGAAAAGACGCCTCCAAGAGCGGTTAAAATAAGTGGTGCAGCATAAACAAGTGTAGCTGGGACGATGATTTCAAGTATTTGCAGAAATCCCACTTATTTTCCCCCCTTTTTCTTCATTTGTTGAATCACAAGACGGATAATATAGCTTGAGGCGACGAAAAGAATGATGATCGCAATGACAATATCAACAACCTCAGTCGGTACGCCTGATTCAAGCGGCATATTTAATGCACCGACCTTCAATCCACCAAGCAATAATGCAGCAAGGACAACACCAACAGCCGTATTTCCACCTAATAAAGCGACGGCAATTCCATCAAAACCTACGCCTGTAAACGAGCCTTTAATAGAAGCATATTCAAATGTACCAAGACCTTCCATAGCGCCTGCAAGACCTGCAAAAGCACCTGAAATGAGCATCGCATAAATGATATTGCGGCGAACGTTCATACCAGCATAATGTGATGCCTGCTGGTTCATACCAACTGCTCGTAATTCAAACCCTTTAGACGTTTTTTGAATAATGATCCACATTACGACCGCAGCAATAATGGCAACAAAAATACCGTTATGCATTCGGGAAAAATCAGTGATCTGCTCAAAAAATCCAGAGCGGAGCGACGCAGTGGCATCGATTTTATCTGTTTTATCTTTATTATCTGTTAAGACATTTGAGATTAAATAGTTTGTGACATGAAGGGCGATGTAGTTCATCATGATAGTAACGATGACCTCATGCACATAAAAACGAGCTTTTAAAAATCCAGGAATAAAGCCCCATAAAGCACCTGCAGCAGCTGCGGTGATGAGTGCAAGCGGCAGATGAATATATAGAGGTGCATGGACAGTTGTTCCAATCCATACAGCGGCTACCCAGCCAACAAGCATTTGACCTTCTACACCGATATTAAACAGGCCTGTCCGAAATGCAAAGGCAACAGCAAGCCCTGATAAAATATAAGGTGTTACTTGTCTGATGGTTTCTCCCATATAATAGGTTTCACCGAAAACGCCATTCCAAAGGGCGCTATAGCCTTCGATGACACTATAACCGCTTGCCATCATAATAATGGCCCCAACCAAAAGACCAAGTACAATGGCTATAAGCGGAATCAGCAGATTTGTTAAGCGATTAGACATTTGCTTCTTTCCCCACTTCCTGTTGCGTACTTCCAGCCATTAATAGACCAAGCTCTTGCTCTGTTGTTTCTTTTGGATCAACAATGGCGACAATGCTGCCTTCGAAAATAACAGCGATCTTATCACTGACATTGATAATTTCATCAAGCTCAAAGGAGATGAGCAAAACGGCTTTGCCTGTGTCTCTTTGCTCGATTAGACGTTTATGAACAAATTCAATCGCACCAACATCAAGTCCACGTGTCGGCTGAGCGGCAATTAATAAATCAGGATTGCGGTCAACTTCACGGCCGATAATGGCTTTTTGCTGGTTACCGCCTGACAGAGCGCGCGCTTCTGTATATTCACTCGGTGTTCTGACGTCATATTCCGCAATGATTCGTTTTGCTTTTTGATAAATATTTTTCATATTCAATAATCCGAATTTTGAATAAGGACGCTGATAATACGTTTGTAAGGAAATGTTTTCTCCAATTGAAAAATCGAGTACAAGTCCATGTTTATGACGATCCTGAGGAATATGTCCAATCCCGGATTCGGTCACTTTACGAGGCGGGAGATTTTGAATGGCTTTCCCGTTTAGCATGATCGTGCCAGATTCTGATTTCTTTAGACCGGTAATGGCTTCAATTAATTCAGACTGGCCATTGCCATCTACCCCAGCAATTCCGACAATTTCGCCAGCCTTCACTGAGAGGTTCAACTGTTTGACCGCTTCAATTCCTCTGGCGTCTTTTACTGTGAGGTCTTGAATTTGAAGAACCTCCTCAGCAGGAGAAGCCGCTTTTTTATCTGTTTTAAATGACACTTCACGGCCAACCATGAGGCTTGCCAGTTCGTCTTTATTTGTACTTGCCACATCAAGTGTACGAATGCCTTGGCCTTTTCGGATAATGGTCACGCGATGACAGGCATCCATAATTTCTTTCAGCTTATGGGTGATTAAAATAATGGATTTGCCTTCATTGATTAAGTTTTTCATAATTTGTATGAGTTCTTTGATTTCTTGAGGTGTTAAAACGGCCGTTGGTTCGTCGAAGATCAAAATGTCAGCGCCGCGGTAAAGTGTTTTTAAAATTTCTGCACGCTGCTGCATGCCGACAGAGATGTCAGATACTTTTGCGGCAGGATCTATTTTCAAACCATAGCGGTCAGAAAGCTCTTGTACTTGCTGTATGGCTTGTTCTTTGTCAATCTTTCCAAACTTCTTTGGCTCTTTACCTAAAATGATGTTTTCAGCGACAGTGAAGGTATCGACAAGCATAAAGTGCTGATGCACCATTCCGATGCCTAAATCACTAGCATCATTTGGACTAGAGATGGTCACAGGTTTTCCGTGTACCTTGATTTCACCTTTTTCAGGCTGGTACAGTCCGAAAAGCACGTTCATGAGCGTTGATTTTCCAGCGCCGTTTTCACCAAGCAGCGCATGAATTTCGCCCTTTTTTAGCTGCAGCGTAATGTTGTCGTTTGCTACAATGCCAGGGAATTCTTTGCGTATATTCAACATTTCAATGACATAATCCACAGGTTTAACCGCTCCTTTTTTAGGGTGCTGATGAAGATAAAAACTAGCAAAAGAAAAGCTGCAAAACGAGGCTGCAGCTTTTCTTTTACCACCTTTTACGAATAAAGAGGAGGTAAAGGAGAGGCAAGGGGATAAGGCGCGCTTATCCCGATGCTCAAATTAAGCTTTAAAATCTTTTAGTTCATCACGTGTTGCAGGGATTTTCACTTCACCCTTGATGATTTTTTGTTTCCATTCTTCAACTTTCTTTAATACATCTTTATCAAGGTTTTCCTTAGATGGAGAGATGTCAAGAGCGCCTTCTTTCAGACCGTATGTGATCACTTCACCGCCAGGGAACTTACCTTCTTTTGCTTTCGTTGTTAAGTCTTGTACCGCTGTGTCTACTTTCTTAACCATAGAAGTAAGGGTGACACTTTGTTTTGTTCCAGGTACTTTTCCTTCGTCATACTGGTCTTTATCTACACCGATAACCCAAACTTTACGGTTAGGATCTGCTTTTTTCAGGTTTTTCGCTTCTGTGAAGACACCAGTTCCAGTGCCGCCAGCAGCATGATAGATGATGTCGACGCCAGATTTGTACATGCTTTCAGCTGTTGCTTTCCCGATGTCAGCCTTATCGAATGCACCGACATATTTCACTTCAACTTTTGCTTTCGGATTAGCTGCTTCAACACCTGCGCGGAAGCCAACTTCGAATTTTCTGACTAATTCAGAATCAACGCCGCCTACGAATCCAATTTTGTTTGATTTTGTAGAAAGAGCAGCCGCAACACCCACAAGGAATGATCCTTCGTTTTCGTTAAATACAATGCTGGCTACGTTGTCTTTTTTCACGACTGCATCAACGATCGCAAAGTGGTTTTTCTTACGTTGATCCGCAATTTCAGAAATAGCATCTTCCATTAAGAAACCAATTCCGTAAATCAAGTCGAATTTCTCACGAGCAAGTGTGTTTAAGTTTGTTGTATAGTCAGCATCTGATTTAGATTGTAAGTAATCAAAGCCGTTTTTACCTTTTTTTAGATTGTTGTCTTTCCCAAATGCTTGTAAACCTTCCCAAGCTGATTGGTTAAACGATTTGTCATCGACACCACCGACATCAGTTACCATTGCAACAGTGAATTGATCTTTATCTTTTTTGCTTTCACCGCTGTTTGAGCCAGAGTTGCCGCATGCTCCAAGGATGGTTCCTGCTGCTACGACTAAGGACAATGCTAGTCCAATTTTGCGCTTCTTCAAAACATAACCCCCTATAAAATTTAAAAGTTTCAGAAAAGTCTCGCGAAAAAAGACCGATCTATCTCTTCTCACCCTTCTGAAGAGGGTATTTTATCCTGCTTTCTCATGAAACTTATGGAGGGCAGGAGAGAAGATGTAAGACATCAGACTTATATCTCGTTGAACTAATCAATCATAATTTATCATTTCCGATCGAATAAATAAATAGAAATTTGTTTTATTTTTAAAAAAATGTTAAATGGGTTTATTTGATGTCTTTTTATCTGCTGAAATATGATATAATGCCGCTTTTGTGATGTGCTTCGCTACAGCAGAACTACTGATATCAAGGGGTTTGTTACATCGTATGCCATAAAAAAACATCTGGCCTTTGTGAAAGGTCAGATGTAGTATTTTAAAGATATTGCTGAATCAAATTCATATTGCTCGTGTTCAGTTTATATTGGAAAACAGGACGTCCAATTGTCCCATATGCCATTTCAACATCCACCACTTCGATATCCTCAAGGAACTTCAAGTATTTTCTAATGGAGACTTGAGAGATTTCTGTATGATTGGCTAGGTCTTCGGTTGTGAAAGCCTGCTGGCCAAATGATTGAATGCTTGTCCAGATGAGTTTAAGTGTGCTTTTGGTCAGTCCTTTTGGCAAGAGGACTTTTTCCGCCTCTGCTTTTTTATGAAAAAGCTTCGCATCTAAATCATTTTGCGAAATGCTGTTCATGGATTGATACAGGGCGTGTTTCCGTTTGTACTCTGCCAGTGCTGATTGGAATCGTTCGAACTCAAAAGGCTTAATTAAATAATCAACTGCTCCGTTTCGCATCGTTTGCTGTACAACATCAACTTCATTTGCAGCCGAAATGACAATGACATCAACGGCATGATTTTGCTGGCGAATTTCTGTTAGTAATGCCAGTCCATTTTGACCAGGCATATAAATATCGAGCAGGACGAGGTGTATGACTTCTGTTTTTAACACTTCAAGTGCCTGCTGAAAGGAGGTGGCAATCCCCTTTAACTCAAAGCCGTCGATTTGGGTCAGGTAGCGTTTGTTCAGCTCCCCAACCATTGGATCATCTTCTACTATTAACACATTAATCATGTGAATCCTCCTTTTGTTTATATGGAATGCGGAGACTAAAGGTCGTACCTTCTCCTTTTTCACTCGTGACAATCATATGTCCGTTCAATTTCTTGATGCTTTGGTCAACGAAGTAGAGTCCGAACCCTCGGTCTTCTCCTTTAGTTGAAAAGCCTTGATCAAACATGATGTCTTGTTCTTCTTTCGTGAGACCAACACCTGTGTCCGTGATTTCAATGTGAAGCTGCTCATGGACGTATCTGAAGGAGATCGAGATGTTTTTCGTGTCAGTATGTGAAACAGCATCGAGTGCGTTATTTAACAAGTTGCCAATCACGGTAATGAGATCATGCGTCACTGCCGGGTCCTCCGTATTTGGCACTTGTGTGCTGCAAATAACCTCCAAGGCAGCGCCTTGTTCCCTGATATAGCTTTGTTTTCCTAGTAAAAATCCTGCTAAAACAGAGTTTTTCACATGGTTGATGATTTCATTTGTTTCCGTTTGCTGATAGATCGCAATATCTTTGATATAGGTGCCAAGATCATCGTAGTTTTTGAGCTGAACCAATCCTAAAATGACATGCAGCTTGTTCATAAATTCATGTGACTGGGCACGGAGCGCATTCGCATACATTTTGACCCCGCTAAGCTGTTCAGCCAGATGTTTCACTTCTGTTTTGTCACGGAAGGTGGCGATGGCTCCGACAATTTCACCTTTTACCGTAATTGGCACTTCATTAAAGACGAGCTCCAGTCCATTCATTCTCACGTCACGATCAAGCAGCGGCTTGCGTGTTTCAATGACCTGTTTTAAGCCGCTTGAAGGGAGGAGAGTTTGAACATCTTGTTCTCTAGGATCAACCATAATGCCCATATTATGAAAGAGCCGTTTTGCCTCTGCATTGGCCAGTTTGATTTTACCGTGCTGATCGACGGCAAGAATCCCTTCTTTTGTTGATTCTAGCATGGCGCTTCGTTCTTTTAACAATGTGGCGATCTCATCCGGCTCAAGTCCAAACATAATCTTCTTCACTTTTCTTGCCACAATGAGTGCCCCGATGATGCCAGATAGAAGGCTGAGTGATGTGACGAAGTAGAGTGGAAGTAAGCTTTGATGAATAATCAAGTCAATTTCCTTTAACGTAATCCCGACGGCCACAGCTCCAAGCTGCTTTCCATTTTGATCATAAACAGGAACAAAAGCACGCATGGATCTGCCGAGTGTTCCAGAAGCCGTACTAATATGTTCTTTTCCCTGTAATGCTGCTTTTTCATCACCGCCGGCAAACCGCTTTCCAATCTTCTGCGGATTCGGGTGTGTTTTGCGGATACCGTTCATATCCATGACGACAACGAATTCGGTTTTGGTGATTTGCTGAACACTTGTTGTATATTTTCGTAATGCGGAATATGAATGATTTTCTAATGATTGTGCGGTGATCGGTGCCTCTGCGACCATTTTGGCAGTAGAGAGAGCAATGTCACGTTCCTGCTGATGGATGTTCTTGGCTGTTTCCGACCATATCGTAAAGAATGTGATACAAAGGGAGATCAGGACAACGATGCACACAAAGATCGTCAGCCGTGTTTGCAGTCTTAAAGTTTTTTTCACGAGTATACCCCTAACGCACGATTTTTTCGTAACAGTAATACTTTAACGGGAAAATGTAAGTTTGTGAAGGAATGTACGTGCAAAATCATAAATTTGATTTTGCTGTCAGTTTACTTTGAAAGCATCTTGTCAATCCGTTTTAAGTGAGCCATAATAAATGTGAGCTTATGAGAAAGGATCTATTTATGAAAAATACATATTTGACTGGATATTTTCCGCTGATTTCAATTTTACTATTCAGCTCTGCTTTTTCGATTTTCACAGTAGGTATCACAACTGATTTCTTGACTCAAGCAGGTATTTTAAAAGGAATGCTGGAATTTTTCTCAGAACAGGGCATCCGTCTTGCTCTCTTTGCTGCTTTTGCACTTGTTTATTTTATGATCTTATCTGCCTTAAAACTGATTGCAGATACGGTATTAGAGCTGGCGCTGCTCTTTTTCGCTAAGGACCCTGAAGGGGAGAACTTAAAGAAAATTCGGATTGCATCCGTTGTTTATTTATTTGCCAGCTTGCTAGCATTTCTGTTGACGCAGCAGCTCATTCTGCTTGTTGGACTTTTTGCATTAGCAAGTCTTGTCTATTTTATCTGGGTTGTGGTTCGCATTTATCAATCGCTTTCTATGCTGAATTTGATTGGGTTTATGATGTTTATTCTGCTGTTTTGGGCGACGTTTTTGATCGGTATTTTGTACTTATTTATTAAGCTTTATAACAGTGTGATGGCAAGTCTGCCTTCATAAGCAGACAAAGAAAGCATCCTCCAATGATGGAGGATGCTTTTTTTATGAAAGAAACCGCTTTTGAATATCGGGTGTAGGCATCATACAAGATGTTTTTTGACCAAACCATTTATAGCGATTTTTTGCCATCAGCTGATAAAAACAATCACGGATTGGGCGAGGTATGGCAAGGAGTAAATAGCTCCATCTGTAGATTCCTTTTAAATGCCGCGCGGCTTTTAAGATGCCTGTCGATTTCGTATACAGGGTCCCTTTTTCGATATAAATGAATGAATTGAACTCATCTAAAGGCAAACCGTTTTCCTTTAAAATACGCTGCCCTGTATCTGATTGTAATGAAGCGAACATCATCCGTTCATTCGGATCGCGCTTAATCACAAACTGAACAGCGCCGCTGCACACGTTGCAGACACCGTCAAATAAAATTAAATGGGGTGGATGTGTTGAATGCATCGCAATCAAACCTCCTGTTTATCTGGCGTATTGCATCGTATTTTTCCAAATACGTAAGTGCGGGCTTGAATTGTAAATCGATTCGACCGTTCCTCTATCTCTTCCGACCCAGACACCCATTGTGTACTGATCTGTCAGTCCCACAAACCAAATATCTTTGTAGTCATTGGATGTCCCTGTTTTACCACCGATGTAAGGGGCATTGAAATTCGCTTTTTTCCCTGTCCCACTTTTCACAACGGAGGTAAGCAGCTTACGCATCGTTTCATTTGTACGCTGAGAATATACTTGCTTTGGCGACTCTTTCCACTTGTAAAGGGTCTTACCGTTTAAGTCTGTCACTTTTGTGATCGAATGACTTTGTGTGTAGGCTCCTTGGTTGCCAAAGACGGTATATGCATCTGTTATTTCTAGCGGTGAGAAGCCTTTCGTAAATCCGCCAAGTGCAGAAGGAAGGCGGTAATCATCCGCTACAATATGCTCAAATGAGAACTTCTCTAAATAGCTGAAGCCTTTTTTGACACCTACTGTATCCAGCATTCGGATCGCAGGGGTATTGTAAGAATGTTTAAAGGCTGTTTCAAGTGTGACTGTACCATACGTTTTATGATTATAGTTCTGCGGACAGTATCCGCTGCTGCAAAACTTGCCGGCACTGATGGTGCTTGAAGCCGTTGCGCCGGTTTGATCAATATAAGGTGCATAGTCTAAAAGCGGTTTAATTGCAGAACCAGGCTGTCTTTGCGCTTGATAAGCGTAGTTAAAATCAAATTTCTTATAGTTTTTCCCGCCAGCAAGTGCAACAATTTGATGCGTTTCATGATTAATGACGGCTGATCCGCCTTCCACACCTTGGTAAGGCAATTGAGCATTGAGCTGATAGACGGCTCTTTGCTGTAAGGAAGGATCAAGCGCCGTATAAATTTTCACACCATCCTGGAGCAGGGCACTGACCTTTTCGGATAATTCTTTTTGAATCGCCTTTTTCGCTTCAGTTGTTTTGGCTTTCTTCAATCGTTTTGTAAAGCCCTCCTGATCAGACACAAGATCGGTAAACTCTTCATTGGCATATGTCACATAGTCAGGGTATAGGTTTTTCTTTTCACTTAAAGAAAGGCTGATTTTTTCTTTGACGGCTTTTTTGTATTGCTTTTTGGTGATGACGCCATCTTTCTTCAAAATACCAAGCAGTCGTTCTTGGCGTTTCTTTGTGTGCTTGAACTGCTTTAATGGGTCATACAGTGTTGGGTTGTTTGGAATAGCAGAGATAAATGCCATTTGTGCAAGTGTTAAAGAACTAAGCGGCTTATCAAAATAGTAATTAGCCGCAGAACCGACACCGTAAACACCATTACTGAAATAAATCGTATTTAAATAGCTTTCGAGAATTTCATCCTTCGAGAATTTCCGCTCAAGTTCATAGGAATAGAGCAGCTCTGTAAACTTTCGGCTGAATGAACGTTCATGGCTTAAATATAAGTTGCGGGACAGCTGCTGTGTGATCGTACTCGCTCCTTGGCTGATGCCATGGTTTTTGACGTTTGCAGCAAGGGCACGAACAACCCCCATAAAGTCAATTCCCTTATGGTCATAAAAGTTGCGGTCCTCTGAACGAAGGAACAGCTCCTTCACAGGTTCAGGGATTTTATCGTATTTCACGAACACCCGGTTCTCATCGTTTGAGACGATCTCGGAGATAAGAGAACCATCCCGGTCATACATATAACTGTTTTGGGAAAAATCTATCTTTTCCAGCTTGATTTTTTGATCAAGCACTTCGTTAACAGGCTTTACACTTGCAGCTTCTTCCTTTGATAGATAAAAAGTCAGAACAAATAATGGGATGAGGGCAGCAAGTAATAACCAACCAATAATTGCACGAAACATGAGGTCACTCACTTTCTTCAATTTTCTAGCCATATCGTACCATTCTTTTGCGAATACGAGAAGGTTATTTTTAGAAAAGAATGGGCGTGAAGTCTAGTGAATAAGGCTTTTACGCAAGAAAAAAGAGTATCTGAAGATGATCAGACACTCCTTTCATTCGTCTTCGCATGCGAGCGGACCGCCCATAAGAATAATGCGCCAAACAGAAAAATGCCGGCAGTGACATAAAAGACAGCTGGAATCCCGTAATGACTCGCCACAATGCCTCCGATCACCGGACCGACGACATTCCCAAGAAAACGGAAGCTGACATTGTATCCGAGCACTTCCCCTTGCATAGAAGCAGGTGCTTTGATCCGGATATACGCCGTCGTACACGGAATAATTCCGCCAAGTGCCATCCCGTATAGGAAACGGAAAATGACTAACATGACGTACGAATCCGCCATCGCTTGCGGTATGAATAAAATAGAGGAGAGGATGAGAAGGGCAAGCAGCACCTTGTCGTGACCAATTCGATCTCCGAGATCCCCCCATTTTCGCGTGAACAGCAAATTGCCAAGTCCAGTTGCAGAAAAAGCAAGCCCCGCATAAAAAGCGAGATTGACAGGACCATGTAAATCATGAATGTATAAAGCCAAAAGCGGCTGTATGCTAAAGTTCCCTACCTGCGTAATAAACGTTAAAAGCATCGTGACCACAAGCAAAGGCTGTTTGAAAATGTGAATGAGTACATCCTTCCGTGAGTAAGAAACTCGCTTTGCTTCTTTTGACCGGATCGGCTGTTCCTTTACTCCGAAGACAATCACAATAGCTGACACATAAATGACAGCCGCTGTGAGGAAAAACGTATAAATAAATCCGACGCTGTCTGCCATGAATCCGCCCATTAACGGACCAAACAATCCTCCGGCGACATTACTCATCTGCATCGTTCCGAGGGTTTTACCAGCAGTTGCCTTTTCAGTCTGTGCAGAAATCAGTGCCATTGAAGTCGAGATAAAGCCTGTGACAAGCCCCATGAAGAGCCTTAGTGCAAATAGCTGATACACGGTGTGCACAAGCCCCATTAATAGAATACTTGTGGCGATGCCAATACCGTTAATTAATAATATCTTTTTATAGCCATGCCGGTCGCCAATCCGCCCCCAAATCGGAGAAATCAGGAAGGCTGTTAAAAACGTGACCCCAAAGACATAGCCGCTCCATCTTTGAACAAATTCATTTGAATAGCTGCTATCAAGAGATTCTATGTAAAGTGATAAAAAAGGGACGATCATTGTAATACTCGCAGATACAAAAAAGTTCACAAACCACATGATGTACAAGTTTTTCTTCCTGTTTGTGATAGAGACCACCTTCTTTATTTATTTCGTGTTCCTTAATAATTATATAGGAAAATAAACGATCTTTCATCAGATGAATAGGTTGGGCATAGTGAATCTGCATTATTTTCACGAAAATGAAGTGATTTCAAGGTCCGTCTTAATATAATGGTATGAGAATGAAAAGCTGACGAAAAAGTGAGGTGAAACTGGTGGAACAGAAGACGGTGCTTGTGGTCGATTTTGAATTTACGATGCCTGATGGAAAATATCATCCACAAAACTTTTTTCCTGAAATTATTGAAGCTGGGGTAGTGAAAGCAGCAGATGAAACGATCATAGACACATTCTCTAGCTACGTCAAACCGAAAAAGTTCCCGAAGCTGACGAAGCGCTGTAAATCTTTCCTCGGAATTACGCAGGAGGATGTAGAGAGCGGGATTTCATTTGAGGCGTTTATCGAGAAGCTCGTGTCACTTGATGGGGGAGAGAATTGTGAGATTATTACGTGGGGCAACATGGACATGAAGGTACTGAAGCAAAATTGTATGCTCAATCATATTACCTTTCCTTTTAAGGGGAAGCTGAGGGATCTGGCTTTTGAATATAAAACCTTTTTTGGTGACCGCACACTGACAGGGCTTCGAAAAGCGGCAAAGGAATACGGCAGTGAAGGAGCTGGTAAGCATCATAAAGCACTCGATGATGCCATGACGACTTATCAGCTGTTCACCCTTTTTGAAAAAGACAGAGCCTATGTGGAAAATCCGCAAACAACCAAAATTGGTGAGCTGATCGATTTCTCACATTTTTTTGATTCGGCTGATTAGCGGACGTCTTCTGGAAAATAATCTTTTTCAAGAGAAGATAGGCACGCTCTTGATTTTTCAGCCCATTTAGAATCATCCGCACGGAGTGCTTGTTTCAATTTATCTACAGCTTCTTTCAGTGACTCTTCATAATCAGGTATATCGCCATCATAAGGCTTCACCATATGATGAGGAATATTTGTTTGTTCTCTATAGGCCAAAGCCCGCCTCTCTTGGAAAAAAGGCACGTCTGCTTCTTTCGGATGATGCAGGTCGCCTTGAGTGGGATGGGTCAGAACGGCTTTTACTTGAACGAGATAGGTCGATGGTTTCACTGCTGTCACTTCCCCAACGTATACACCTGTTTTATAAAAACCTTTCACAACTTGTCCAATTTGAATGTCTGTCATGTGAAATTCCTCCAATTCCTTCTCATCGGAAGGTATTTCATTTCTTTTAGCCAATATAGTGAAGTAAACGAGCAAAAGGGGGGGAATGGCGAATGATGTCGTTCATCGTACTTTTTCTACTATATTTTCCTGAAGATAAAAGGGAGTACATCCCAGCGGCTATCACCACGGTGATTTTCTTTATTGCTGCGTTTATTTGTTTTCGGCTCATCGTTCGTGCATCTAAGAAGCAGGAGCGCATAGATGAAAAAAGAACAAAAAAAATGGATTAATCATTTTCTTCTTGTATCTTCAGGAAATTTCACGGTGACGGTTGTTCCAGATTGCAGCGAGCTTTTGAAACGAATGGTTCCATGGTGATTTTCAATAATAGAAAAAGTCACTGTCAGCCCAAGCCCAGTCCCTTTATTTTTCAAGGTGTAATAGGGTTCGCCAAGCTTTTTCATTTGGCTTTCTGTCATACCTACACCGTTATCAACGAAATAAAGGCAGATCTTATGATTTTCTTTTGAAGCAAAAAGTTCTATTTTCCCTTCATGTTCAGGAGCCGCTTCTATCGCATTTTTGATTAAATTAATCATGACTTGCTTGATCTTCGTTACATCCCCTTGAATGTATAAGTCAGGTTCAATGGATTGATGAATTGTGACCGATTTAAAATTCGCATAGGATGTCATCAGTGATGCACATTCCTCAAGTAATTTAGAGAGATTAAGAGATTCAATTTGATAATAGTTTTGTTTTGCAATGTCAAGATAGCTCGTGATAATGTCCTGCGCACGGTCTAACTCGGACAGAACGAGATTCTTATAATCTTTATTGGCAGGTGGTTCTTTTGTATTATCACTCGAAAAGAGCAATTGAATAAAGCCTCTCACAACTGTCAGCGGATTGCGTACTTCATGGGCAACGCTTGCAGCAAGTTCACTTACAATGGTCAGTTTTTCTGACTGGACAAGCTGTGATCTCATTTCCGCATTTTCTTTCACGAATTCAATGGAATAGATACTGAGCACAAGAAAGAATATGTAGTAAAGAGTTGAGAAAAATAACTCAAGGAGCTTTTGCTGCATAATAAAAGCTGGGCTGTATGCCATTAAGCTGACCGCAAGCAGGCCAATGTAAATAAAGAATCCTTTGGATAAACCGATAAGCACTCCGTAAAACAGCTTATTTGGCTTCGAATATTGATGCCATTTTCGGTAGAACAGGAATGGGATGAAAAAGTAAATTGGGACAACGATGAGCCCAATCCATAAGAAAGAGCCGTACATCACGAATTTGACAATGATGCTTATCAAGATGGCAACGATCCCCGCCATGTATCCTCCGTATAAAATAGCAAGCACAAGGGGAATGGATTGAAGCCCAGTCTGCAAATCTAAAATCGAACCAACTGGATACATAATACATAGTGCTGAAGAGATGGATGCGAATACTGTGATGAGCAGTTTATTCGTTTTTGGGAAATGAGCAGGGGTCCGGCTTAGCCATAGCGCATGATATAAAAAGATTGGAAATAGAATAAAAGATACATGGAGCAGAAAATCCTTGAACATTTCCATTTAAATGCTCTCCTCGTAAATAATTGTAATTCCTCTCATTATATCATTTCATGTACAAAGTAGATATGATAAAAGGAGGGTTTTTTTCTTTAAAAAGAACACCCGTTAGGATGTTCTCAGATTGTTGACAAAGGGCTAAAATGATCTTGATTTTAGCCCTTTGTCTTCTTTTCAGCGTGATAGAAAACCTTTGAAGTCTAGGAAGGACGAGTACTGGCGCGGAGCGAATTTGACATTCGTGAGCACCAGCACGCAGGACTGACAAAGAATGCGAGGGTTTGTCTACACGCTGAGAACACCCGTTAGGATGTTCTTTCTATCGTATAGGTCTTATTCAGCTGATAGCGTGAACGCTTGGTGGAGACGTTTCAGTCCTTCTTTGACTGTTTCAGCAGGACAGCCGAGATTCATCCGAATAAAGCCGTCTCCTTCGTGTCCGTACACGTGGCCAAGCTCTAGGATCACTTTCCCTTTTTTCAGCAGATTCCGTTTCAATTCCGCTTGACTGAATTGATAATCCCGAATGTCCAGCCACAATAAATAAGAAGCATCTGGTTTCATATAACGCATATTTGGAAGATTTTCGTCGATATAGTCCATCGCCGTTTTCATATTGCCTTCGAGATAAAGAACAAGGGCATCAAGCCACTCATCCCCGTGGCGGTATGCTGCTTCCATTGCTGGAATCGCAAAGGCATTCAGTTTGGACAGTCCGTTTCTTTGCACTTCATTCGTGAAAAGGGTTCTTTTTTCTTCATTTGAAATGATAATAGCAGATGCCTGGAGCCCTGCTAGATTAAAGGTTTTACTCGGCGCAATACACGTTACCGTGATATGTGCAATGTCGTCAGAAAGGCTGGCGAAGGGCACATGCTGATTCCCGTAAAGCATCAAATCCGAGTGAATCTCATCTGAAACGACTGTGACTCCATGCTTCACACATAGGTCTCCGACTCGCTTTAATTCCTCTTTTGACCATGCTCTTCCGGACGGATTATGCGGATGGCAAAGGAACATGAGCTTTGCTTGTGGTCTGCTCAGTTTTTTCTCTAAATCATCAAAATCCATCATATAGCGGTTGTTTTCTATTTTTAAAGGATTGGTTGAGACTGTACGTCCATTTCGTTCAATCATTTGATAAAAAGGTGTATACACTGGTGACTGTATAACTACTTCGTCGTGCGGTGCTGTAAAGGCTTGAACAGCAAAACTAAGTGCCGTTACAATTCCTGGTGTGAAGGTGACGGCATCTGTCTGAATTGTCCATCCATGTCTTCTTTTGAGCCATCCAGCGACTGCCTGCTGCGTATCCTGATCTTGAAATGCATAGCCAAATACACCGTGGTCTAATCGCTCTTTCAATGCATCAAGGACGACCTGCGGCGCTTTAAAATCCATATCAGCCACCCACATCGGGAGGGCATCTGTTGTCAGGAACAAAGACTCTGCTTGATCCCATTTCACTGATTTTGAACCTTTACGTATGATCTGTTCGTCGAAATTCATGAAACCCACCTCTAGCTGTTTTTCAACCATTCTTGGTTGTGCTAAAATAAACATCACAAAATTTATTATAAGCGGTGATATCGATGAAAGATAGTCAAGCTGTAGAAGAGATGATTCAATTCATTAAGGCATGGGACCCTTTTCATTATGGAGAGGATTTTTATGAAACGGAGCCTGCTGACGTCATCAGTGCATTATACGACGCAGAAGACCCGTTATCTTTAGCAAAAGAGATTCAAGCCATCTACCATCACTCATTTGAACAGCTTCTTCCGCTAGAGAGCTGTCAGCATACAGCGAATCAGCTTTTTGCCATAAGAGACAGCAGCTCCTGTTCACGCTAAGACAGGCTGAACTGTCCGATTTGATCAGACACAAAGACCGGATTTTCCTCAGGAATGAGGTGCCCGGTTTTTTTTAATGCATGCATGGTTGAATTTGGCAGATCTTTGTGCAGTCTTTCGCCTATTTGAATAGGAACGATTCGATCTTCCTCGCCCCAAATGAGCAGCACGGGTGTTTCCATTTTCTTTAAAACGTCCGAGGTCAAATCTCCTTCCCGGTGCCGAATCAAACGAAATATCCCCCGAAAGATTTGATCATCTGAAAACGGCTTTAAATAGCCGTCGACCATCTCTTGATCAATGATGGAATGATCATGCACAACAGCCGTTAAATTTTTCATAATGCCCTGTTTTAAAAGCTTTCTTTTTAGATACAGATAAAAATAAGGAATATATGTGCTGTAAACAAGTGATCTTTTTGACTTATTCAAATAGCCAGAGCTGCACAATAGAACCGCCTTTTCAAATAGGTCCGGCCGTTCAGATGCAGCGTATAAGGCGATTTGTCCACCCATTGAATGACCCACTAGAATCGCATGCCGAATCTGTAAATAACCAGCTAGCTCTATAATAATTTTTCCCATGTTGCGATAGCTGTAAATAAACGTATTCGACTTCTCGGACTGTCCAAATGGCGGCAGATCAATTGCAATTAAATTGAAGTCCTGTTTCAGAAGCGGGATGAGCTTTCGATAGCTGAAGGTAGAAGAGAAGAGACCGTGAATTAAGATCAATGTCTTTTTGCCTTCATTTGGATAGTGCTCGTAATAGATATCTAAACCGAATGTACTTTTCATATAAGCTGGCTGAACAATGTCCACATTCTTCACTCCGATACTTGATACTCTCTCTGTTAGGTGACTGTATTGTACCCTAAAAAGTGGATTTTAAGCTATTATTAGAATCTTTTCCCTGCTTAGCATAATGGGAAAAACGTGCTATAATGTTCAGAAGATTTTTTAAAACTAGCTTTTATAATCTGAGGTGTGAAATCAAATGAAACTAACAGAAAAAGAAACTGAAATATTAGAGATTTTAGATGAAAACAGCCGCGCCGATTTAAATACAATTGCAAAAATGGCAGGCGTGACAACAGAAGAAGCCGAAGCCATCATTCAAAAACTTGAAGATCAAAAAGTCATTATTGATTATTCAACCATGATTGACTGGCGAAAAGTGGATGGTCATGAAGGCGTTACAGCAATGATTGATGTAAAAGTGACACCAAAAAGAGGCGTCGGATTTGATGAAATTGCTGAACGGATTTATCGGTTTCAGGAAGTGGAGTCTGTCTATCTCATGTCAGGTGTTTACGATCTTTCCGTTGTGATCCGCGGAAGATCAATGTCTGATATTGCCCGCTTCGTATCTGAAAAATTATCGACACTTGATTCCGTTGTTTCAACAACTACCCACTTTATTTTGAAAAGATATAAACATGATGGGAAAGTGTTTGAAACAGGAGACGATGACAAAAGAATCGTGGTGTCTCCTTAAATGAAAAAGTCTTATTTATCTGAAACGGTACAAAGCATTCAGCCGTCAGGTATTCGGAAATTCTTTGATTTGGCTGCCACAATGGAGGGGGTTATCTCCCTTGGTGTCGGCGAGCCAGATTTCGTGACAGCTTGGAATGTCAGAGAGGCAAGTATTATGTCATTAGAACAAGGGCTGACCTCTTATACGGCGAATGCAGGTTTAATTTCTTTGCGAAAAGAACTGAGCCACTATTTATATAAGCGGTTTCACATTAACTACAGTCCAGAAGAAGAACTCATTATCACAGTTGGCGGAAGCCAGGCACTTGATTTGGCCTTTCGTGCGATTTTAAACAGCGGGGATGAAGTGATCATTCCAGAGCCTTGTTTCGTAGCATACGGGGCACTTACGACACTTGCAGGCGGCGTGCCTGTCTATTTAAGTACAACCGCTGAAAAAGATTTCAAAGCAGATTCTGCTGATCTTCGCACAAAGCTGACGCCGAAGACAAAAGCCATTTTGCTTTGCTCGCCATCAAATCCGACTGGGTCTGTTTATTCAAAGGAAGAGCTTGAAGATATTGCTCAATTTGCGAAAGAGAATGACCTGCTCATTATTACGGATGAGATTTATGCAGAGCTGACATACGATGAAGCTTTTACAAGCGTGGCGGCTATTCAAGATATGAAGGAAAGAACGATCTTGATCTCAGGCTTTTCTAAAGGGTTTGCCATGACGGGCTGGCGTTTAGGATATGTGGCAGCACCACCTGTACTGCGCGATGCCATGCTGAAAATACATCAATATTCTATGATGTGCGCGCCGGCGATGGCACAATATGCGGCAGAAGAAGCATTAAAAAATGGGCTTGAAGATGTAGAGAAAATGAAGAAAAGCTATAGAAGACGCCGTAATTTGTTTGTCGGCTCCCTTAATGAACTAGGACTTACATGCCACCAGCCAAATGGAGCGTTTTACGCGTTCCCATCGATTAAAAGCACAGGCATGACGTCAGAACAATTTGCTGAGGAGCTGCTCCTAAGCGAAAAAGTGGCCGTTGTTCCTGGGAATGTTTTCGGACCGAGCGGTGAAGGTCATATCCGCTGTTCATATGCTTCGTCACTTGATCATCTTCAGGAATCACTTTCAAGAATTCAGCGCTTTTTGCAGGCTCGACAAGTGAAGGAAGAAGCATCAGCCATCTTAAAATAACATCAGCCATCTTAAAATAAAAAAAGGCATCAATCCAAATGGACTCATGCCTCACAAATTAGGGGGGAATACTAGAAAGCATTCTTGTTTTCAGGTATTCCCTCTTTTGATCTCATCTAAACCCATTTAAAAAATATTTTGCGTAACTGCCTGTTCTGTGATATAGTTTTTAATTGCGTATAAACGAATATTAAAACATTTATTTAGGAGTTGTTATCATGGCGACAAAGTTTGAAGTAGGCAGTGTTTACACTGGTAAAGTAACAGGATTACAAGCGTATGGTGCGTTTGTTGCATTAGATGAAGAAACTCAAGGACTTGTGCATATTTCTGAAGTAACACATGGCTTTGTAAAAGACATCAACGAGCACCTTTCAATTGGTGACGAAGTACAAGTAAAAGTTCTTTCTGTTGATGAAAATGCAGGTAAAATCAGCCTTTCTATCCGTGCGACACAAGATGCACCTGAAAGAAAAGAAAGCAAACCAAAGAAACAAAGACCACAGCAAGTGAAAGAAGAAGCTGCTGCACCACAAGGTTTCAATACGCTTAAAGATAAACTTGAAGAGTGGATTGAGCAATCAAACCGTAAAGACCTTATCAAGAAATAATAAAAAAGCACCGCTTCAAACGGTGCTTTAGATTGTTGACAAAGGGCTAAAATTTTAGCCCTTTGTCTTCTTTTTCAGCGTGATAGGAAACCTTTGAAGTCTAGGAAAAGCGGGCACTTTTGCGGACGAATTTAGAATTCGTGAGCACCAGCGCGCAGACCTGACAAAGAATGCGAGGGTTTGTCTACATGCTGAGGCTGCCTCATGTAGGCAGCCTTTTTTATGTCCTTTTATTTAACGAACTTCTGGGTTCGGCTCGTCACGGCGAACAGCTTCTTCGCTTGGTTTGAACAACAGACCAAGGTTGACAAGACCTGCAATTCCAACAAGACCATAAATAATACGTGATAATGCAGAACCTTGTCCGCCAAAGATCGCTGCTACTAAGTCAAATTGAAAAAAGCCGATTAGTCCCCAGTTAATAGCACCGATAATCGTGAGCACGAGGGCAATACGCTGAATAGCACTCATCGTGATTCCTCCTTTCGCTACAGCATCAATACATTTATATTTTGCAGATTTTTAGCCAAACTATGCGTAAGAAAATGGATGAAAGCAAATTACTTTACTTTTGGAATGAATGAGGCGCATAATGTAGCGCGAGGAGGAGATCACATGGATCGATTTACTTATTGGAACCCAACGAAATTAATTTTTGGAAAGGGAGAAGTATCAGCCCTTTCAGATGAACTCAAACACTACGGAAAAAACGTATTACTTGTATATGGTGGAGGCAGTATTAAACGAAACGGCCTTTATGACCAAGTTGTCAGCATCCTAAAAGAATCAGGAGCTGCAATCACTGAACTTGCTGGTGTGGAGCCTAACCCGCGCTTAACAACAGTAAGAAAAGGGGTCGAACTTTGCAAAGAGAACGACATTGATTTTATTTTGGCAGTTGGCGGCGGCAGTGTCATTGATGCGACGAAAGCAATCGCAGCTGGTGCGAAGTACGATGGAGATGCTTGGGATATCGTGACACGCAAGCACGTCCCAATGGAAGCTATTCCGTTCGGTACTGTGTTAACACTTGCCGCAACAGGCTCTGAAATGAACTCTGGATCAGTCATCACAAACTGGGAAACAAATGAGAAGTATGGCTGGGGAAGTCCAGCAGTTTTCCCGAAATTCTCTATTCTTGATCCAGTCAACACATTCACTGTGCCTAAAAACCATACGATTTATGGCATGGTTGACATGATGTCACATGTGTTCGAACAATATTTCCATCACACAGAAAATACACCTTACCAAGATCGTATGTGTGAAGGACTTCTTCGCACTGTCATTGAAACGGCACCGAAGTTGATCAACGATCTAGAGAACTATGAGCTCCGTGAAACGATTCTATTCACTGGCACAATTGCGCTTAATGGCATGCTTTCAATGGGGGCACGTGGTGACTGGGCTTCTCATAACATTGAGCATGCAGTATCAGCTGTTTATGATATCCCCCATGCAGGCGGTCTTGCAATCTTGTTCCCGAACTGGATGAAACATGTGATTCAAGAAAACCCAGGCCGTTTTAAACAATTAGCGGTCCGTGTATTCGATGTAGATCCTGCGGGCAAAACAGATGAAGAAGTCGGCTTAGAAGGAATTGACAAGCTGTCAGCTTTCTGGACAAGTCTTGGTGCACCAAGTCGTTTAGCGGATTATGACATCAACGATGAGAAAATTGATTTAATTGCAGACCGTGCAATGGCACGCGGTGAATTTGGTCAATTTAAAAAGCTGAACAAAGAAGATGTTTTAGCCATTTTGAACGCTTCTTTATAATTGAACAATAAAGGGATAGCTGCTTGCGGGCAGTTATCTTTTTTTGAGTTCATCGTGTACATATGTTACAGTAGTCTTTCATGTTTTTGGATATATTCGTTGTAAGGAGATGTTTCAACAGATGGAGAATTTTATTTACTATAATCCAACAAAATTGATGTTTGGAAAAGGACAGCTAGAAGGACTCAAAAGCGAACTCGCTCGTTATGGAAAACGAGTGTTACTTGTATATGGCGGAGGGAGCATTAAGAAAAATGGTCTTTATGACAATGTCATCAGAGCGTTAAATGAAGCAGATGCAGAAGTGTTTGAGCTGTCTGGCGTTGAACCAAACCCGCGCCTCACAACAGTGAAAAAGGGAATCGATATCTGCCAAAAGGAGAACATTGATTTCTTATTAGCCGTTGGCGGCGGAAGTGTGATCGACTGTACAAAAGCAATTGCAGCCGGAGCAGAGTATGACGGTGATGTGTGGGATATTATTTCAAAAAAAACAACCGCTCAAAAAGCACTGCCGTTTGGCACAGTGCTGACACTTGCAGCAACTGGTTCGGAAATGAATCCAGACTCTGTCATCACAAACTGGGAAACGAATGAAAAATATGTGTGGGGCAGCTCTGTCACTCACCCTGCTTTTTCAATTCTAGACCCTGAGCATACGTATTCTGTGCCAGAAAACCAGACGGTGTATGGTATGGTCGATATGATGAGCCACGTTTTTGAGCAATACTTCCATAATGTGAAAAACACGCCTTTACAGGACCGGATGTGTTTTGCTGTTCTTCAAACAGTCATCGAGACAGCACCAAAACTGCTGGAAGACTTACAAAACTATGAGCATCGTGAAACGATTCTATATGCAGCAACGATTGCTTTAAATGGCACGCTGCAAATGGGTTACTTTGGCGACTGGGCGTCCCATACGATTGAGCATGCTGTATCGGCTGTCTATGACATTCCGCATGCAGGCGGGCTTGCTATCCTCTTCCCAAACTGGATGCGCCACACGCTCGATCATAATGTAGAACGTTTTAAAAACCTTATGCTGAACATGTTTGACATCGAAACAGACGGAAAGTCAGATCGTGACATCGCATTAGAAGGGATCGACAAACTGTCAGCGTTCTGGACAAGTCTCGGTGCACCAAGCCGTTTAGCGGATTATGATATTGGTGAAGATCAGCTGGACAAAATTGCCGACATTGCAGCAAAAGAAATGGAATACGGTGGTTTTGGTAACTTTATGAAACTTAACCGTGATGATATTCTATCCATTTTGAAAGCTTCTTTATAATCCAGATTGCCGCTTCTCATCAAGAGAAGCGGCTTTTTGCCATGCCAGTGACGATCACTTGATTTCAAAAGCTAGTTCCGCTAAAGTGAAAGGGACAGAACTAACGTAATGGAGGGCTTACAAGCGATGACACATATTCAATTTGACTACTCGAAAGCGTTACCTTTCTTTCAAGAACATGAGCTTACATATTTAAAAGATTTTGTGAAGGTAGCCCATCATAATATTCATGAACAAACGGGTGCAGGCAGTGACTATTTAGGCTGGGTGGACTTGCCGAAGCAATATGACCGCGAAGAATTTGCCCGCATTAAAAAAAGTGCAGACAAAATTAAATCTGACTCTGACGTCCTGCTCGTTGTCGGAATCGGCGGGTCATATCTAGGGGCACGTGCCGCGATTGAATTTTTGAACCATTCTTTCTATAACACTTTGCCAAAAGGCAAGCGCAAGACACCGCAAATCATTTTTATTGGAAACAACATCAGTTCTTCTTATTTAACAGATGTAATGGATCTATTGGAAGATGCAGATTTCTCCATTAACGTGATTTCAAAATCTGGTACAACAACAGAGCCAGCCATTGCGTTCCGCATCTTTAAAAAGCTCCTCATTGAAAAATACGGTGCTGAAGAAGCGAAAAAACGTATTTATGCGACAACTGACAAGGCACGCGGTGCACTTAAAACATTAGCAACTGAAGAAGGCTACGAATCATTTATCATCCCGGATGATGTTGGTGGACGCTATTCAGTATTAACAGCAGTCGGTCTTTTGCCAATCGCTGTGAGCGGTGCAGATATTGATCAGATGATGGAAGGTGCAGCAAAAGCAAGCGAAGACTTCGCTTCATCGGAGCTTTCTGAAAATGCGGCTTACCAATATGCTGTCGTCCGCAATGTCCTTTACAATAAAGGCAGAACGATTGAAATGCTGATTAACTATGAGCCAGGTCTGCAATATTTCGCAGAATGGTGGAAGCAATTATTCGGTGAAAGTGAAGGGAAAGATGAAAAAGGAATCTATCCTTCATCTGCTAACTTCTCAACAGATCTTCATTCACTTGGTCAATATGTTCAAGAAGGAAGAAGAGACTTGTTTGAAACAATCGTGAGTGTAGACAAGCCTCGACATGAGCTTGTAATTGAAGCAGAAGAACAAGACCTTGATGGCTTGAACTATCTGGCAGGAAAAACGGTTGATTTCGTCAATAAAAAAGCATTTGAAGGAACGATGCTTGCCCATACAGATGGAAAAGTACCGAACCTTATCGTGACAATTCCTGAGATGGATGCTTATACATTCGGATACCTCGTGTACTTCTTTGAGAAAGCATGTGCGATGTCAGGATATTTACTAGGCGTCAATCCATTTGATCAGCCTGGAGTAGAAGCTTATAAAGTGAATATGTTTGCTTTACTAGGAAAACCAGGCTTCGAAGAGAAAAAAGCTGAGCTTGAAAGCCGTTTAAAACAATCATAAGAACAAAAAGCACACCTTTTCATAAAGGTGTGCCTTTTTTGTTTTCTTCAGGTTCCTGTGCAAGCTTTCCTGTGTGCTGTACATAGAATAATGAATGGAGGAGGGTGAAAAATGAGGACGAATCATATATATATTCATGATATTTCTGGGCAGGCGATCGTTAACTTTGGCAATGTCGGACGCATTTGTTCTAAGAGTGCTACGAAGGAAACAGCGGGTTCCGGCAGTGATAACGAGACGAATCAATCATCCAATCAAAGCCTGTTTGATGCCGCGTTTACAAACAATGTACAAATCACGAGGGGGAAATGTATGAATTCCTCTCTTTAACGAACCCTATACAAAAAGGAGGGTTTCGTATGATTCATGTACCATCCAGGCTGCCTGGTGAAAGCTTTTCACTTTACCATTTAGAAGAAACGATGAAGCCGCTCGGTTATGTCATTAATGGCAACTGGGATTATGATCACGGGTATTTTGATTATAAAATTGATAACCGTGATGGCTATACCTTTCTCAGAGTTCCTTTTACAGCCGAGAAAGGCCAGCTCGATCAGCCAGGTGTTGTGGTGAAAATGGGACATCCATTTCTCTTAAAGCATGTCTATCAAGATAAGTTAGATGATCATGCGATGGTTGGAAATGTGGGTGCATCCTTTAATCAATTCCAAGAACCAAAAGAGAAAGATGGGGATGTATCAAAGGCTTATGCTGAGATTGGCTTTTCGCTCGTCAAGGAATTAGAAGACGCACTGCTTTAAAGGCTGATCAATTCATCCTCTGGATGAAGCTCATAGCCAAAGGGAGGATTCATCATGGGTCCTTCTTTTTTTTGTACGCCAACGATAATTACATGATGCTCTAGAAAGTGATGGAGCGCCGTTAAGAATGTTTCTCCAGCCAATGAAGCCGGTACAGGTATGATGGTGACGTGTTTATGCAGCGTCATATGTCGTTTTTTCTTAAACGCCGTAAGCTGTTCCTTTATCAGAAAATGTTCAACCATTAAATGATTGACAGCATCAGAGGTATGAATGACTTGGTTGGCGCCAGCACGCTCGGCATTCTTCACGTAACGATCTGTTAAGATTTCAATTAAACAATATAGAGAAGGGTTTAATCCTTTTGCTGCAAGTAAGGTTAAAACACTCTGCATATCGGCTGTCACTTCATTTTCATGCTGATCCGCGGTAATCATGATTGCATCTGCACCGGTAATGTTGGCTTTACGAAGTGTGACATCTTCGGTCCCATGTCCTTTAATAAAATGAACATTTTCCAAAAGAGGCCCTTCTTTCAAGGAGTCATCAATCAGCACAATCGGCATGGCTGGATCAATCGTTTGAAACGACTGAAGCAGTTTGTTTGTCTTCTCATTCCAGCCGACGATAATGAGGTGTCCATTCCCCTTAAAGGCTACCTTGCCCTCAACATAATGGTGCTGCTTGCTGAATACAGCGGCGGCAAGTGTGGCGAAATAAGCGGTGACAAAGCTGGCTCCGATAAAAATGAGCGCCATACCTGCCACCTGCCCTGGCATGGTTTGCGGCACAAAATCACCGTAACCAACCGTAGAGACTGTAATAAGCGCCCACCAGATCCCATCAAAGATCGTATGATATTGCTTCGGTTCAAGTAAAACGATTAATTGTCCAAAAAAGAGAAGCAAGAAACAGATGATAATGGCAATTCGAAGATAAAGTGGCCACCTTAGCCAAGCGATAAAGATACGGTTTGATTTCATCGGACTCTTCCTTTCAGGAGGCTGCTAATGTCAGTATGCCCGATTGAGGAAACATTTTTTCATCTTCGTCATGTATTGAAATAGAACCCATATCTTAAAATAAGGGAGAAGAAGGAGGGAATTCGAATGTCGTTTGTTCAAAAGACCGTACTTCTTTTTATTGGTGTGCACTTTTTATCATCAGCTGTCATCTTACTCGTGTTTGATTTAAATGCTGTGAATCATTTTATGAATGATTTTTCATGGCTGCACTTTTTTCAAGACCTTTATGGTACGGGAACCTTTTATACAGCTTGCTTAGGTGTGTTCTTCTTTTTCGTTGGTGCGGTTATCCCCCTGAAAAAGACCTAGTGCTTTTTGCTGTACATGGTACATAAAAGTCATTAAAATTGTAAATAAATATATAAAATAAAAGGAAGCTGATGAGCATGCTGTTTTTTTATTTTTTAACATTTGCCGCATTGGGATTATCATTTTGGGCACAATTTAAAGTGAAGAATAATTTTGAAAAGTATTCAAAGGTGGAAGCATCCAGTATGAAAACAGGTGCTGAAACCGCTCGATATATTTTAGATCGCAACGGGTTATACGACGTGCCTGTTGAACCGGTAAGAGGAACTTTGACTGATCATTACGACCCGACGCAGCGTGTGGTTCGTTTATCTGAACCTGTGTACTACGGCCACTCCATTTCGGCCATTTCAGTCGCATCACACGAGGTTGGACATGCCTTGCAGCATCAGGAATCCTATGGTGCGCTTGTTTTGAGACATAAGATCTTTCCTGTCGTGAACTTTGCATCTGGTGTTGCTCCGCTTCTTTTCCTTGGTGGAATTTTGCTCAGCAGCCTTAACTTAATCGGGCTTGGGATCATTTTGTTCTCAGCAGCTGTATTCTTTCAGCTTGTGACATTGCCTGTCGAGTTTAATGCAAGTTCTCGTGCAAAAGATATCATTGTTTCAGAAGGAATCATTAGAAGCAGTGAAGAAAGAGGTGTGAACAAGGTGTTAAATGCTGCAGCTCTGACATACGTAGCAGCGGCCCTTGTCTCCCTGTTTGAATTGCTCCGTTTTGTAATGATCTTCCTAAATGGCCGTAATGATTAATTGATGCCAGAGGAGGTGAGCCCTTACCATTGTTAGGTAAGGGTTTTTTTGTACATTTTAAACGTATTTTTAGTCATATTACTCATTGCTGCGACAGCATTTTTTGTTGTCACTGAATTTGCGATTGTGAAAATTAGAGGCTCTAAAATCAACCAGCTGATCGAAAGCGGGGATAAGAGAGCCATTCATGTTCAAAAGCTAATATCAAATCTTGACGAGTATTTATCCGCCTGCCAACTTGGCATTACGATCACGGCTTTAGGTCTAGGGTGGCTGGGTGAGCCGACGGTGGAGCATTTTCTGCATCCGCTGTTTGAAAAAATCGGGCTTCATTCTGCATTGACTGACATCCTTTCGTTTATCATCGCATTTGTGATCATTACATTTTTACATGTCGTTGTGGGAGAACTCGCGCCTAAAACAATTGCCATTCAAAAGGCAGAGGCGGTCAGCCTTGTGACAGCAAAACCACTCATCTTTTTCTATAAAGTCATGTACCCGTTTATTAAGGCATTAAATGGGGCTGCACGAAGCATCGTGAAATTATTTGGTTATCATTCTGTCAAAGAACATGAAGTGGCGATCAGTGAGGAAGAATTGCGTCTCATTTTATCTGAAAGCTATGAGAAGGGTGAGATTAACCAATCTGAGTACAAATATGTGAATAAAATCTTTGAATTTGATAACCGAGTGGCAAGAGAGATCATGATTCCGCGTACAGAAATTTCAGCTATAGAGATTGAACAGACCTTAGAAGACGTGACCCATTATATGCTGAACGAAAGGTACACACGCTACCCTGTTATTAAAGAAGACAAAGATCATGTGATTGGTGTTATTAACAGCAAAGATGTATTTAAGGCCAGCTTTCTAAATCAAGATGTATCGATTGAAGACTTAATGCGTCCGGTGATCCGAGTGATTGAAAGCACCCCTGTTCAAGAATTGCTCATTTTGATGCAAAAGGAACGGATTCATATGTCAGTGCTCGTAGACGAATACGGAGGTACAGCGGGACTTGTCACAGTGGAGGACATATTAGAGGAAATTGTCGGAGAGATTCGAGATGAATATGATCAGGATGAAACACCTCACATCGTTAAAAAAGGTGATTTTCATTATGTGATGGATGGGAAAGCATTGATTGATGAAGTAAATGATTTATTGGATTTAGCCATTGAGAATGATGATGTTGATACAATTGCTGGCTGGATGATGACGCATAAATTTGATTTTGACATTGGGGATACGATTGAAGCAGAAGGCTGTGAATTTACGATCATTGATGCTGAAGACCACCATATTCGAACCATTGAAGTCAAAAAGGTTCACTTTTCTTAAAAACCTCGCATTGCTTGACGAGGTTTTTTTGCTTGGTAAACTTTAGATAAGAAGATTTGTTTCACATAAAAAGGGTATGGTTTTTATAGAAACGTGAAAAAGGAGCAGCTCATATGAAAAAAATCAATCTACAAACAGACAGACGCGATGATATGATCGACGTCACACATGAGGTTCTCCAATATGTCAGGGAAACAGGCATACAAAACGGAACTGTCATCGTCTATTGTCCACATACGACAGCAGGGATCACCATTAATGAAAATGCGGATCCAGATGTGAAACGAGATATGCTTCGCCGGCTTGATGAAGTTTTTCCGTGGGAACATCCAAAGGATCGCCATATGGAAGGAAATACGGCTGCACATATGAAAGCGAGTTATATGGGGGCGTCTCAGCATGTTCTCATTCATGATGGAGATCTTGTGCTTGGCACGTGGCAGGGAATCTATTTCTGTGAGTTTGACGGGCCGAGGCATCGTCATTTTTATGTACAAGTGTCGTCAAACGAGTAAGAGATGGGGGAAATAAATGGGGGACATCAAAAAGTTACTGCAAATCGAACATGGAATCATTCAAGCACCAATGGCAGGAGGAGCTGTGACACCGCAGCTGGCAGCCGCTGTTTCAAATTACGGAGGGCTTGGCAGCTTGGCAAGTGGATATGTGCAGCCTGACGATTTGAGACAGCAGATTAGACAGGTCAAACAGCTGACATCTCGCCTGTTTCAGGTCAATGTGTTTGTACCAGAGCCAATTCCAGATGTGAAAAAAGAGGATGTGGCGTTTTGGGAGAAGAGACTGCCTGTATGGCCCGAAGCTCATAGGATGCCAAGCGAAGAAGAGCTGTGGGATGATTTTGAACGGAAAATCAACATTCTTCTGGAAGAAGACGTTCCGATCGTTTCCTTTACATTCGCCTGTCCAAATGAACAAACGATTCACCACCTAAAACAAAAGGGAATCTTTTTAATCGGAACGGCGACAACAAAAGAGGAAGCACTGTTTCTAGAGGAAAAAGGAATGGATGCCATTGTGCTGCAAGGAAGTGAAGCAGGGGGACATCGCGGCACATTTTTACGTGCAAAAGGAGACGCCTTGGTGGGGCTGATCAGTCTGATCTCTGACGTCAAACCGCTCTGCCGTGTGCCTTTGATAGCAGCAGGAGGCATCACGGACCGATTAGGTATGAAAGCAGCGCTAGCGCTTGGAGCGGATGCGGTTCAAATCGGCACACGATTTTTAGCCAGCCAGGAAAGTGCTGCGGCAGAGGTATACAAGAAAGCCATTTTACAGGCAGAAGGCAGTGAAACTAGGGTGACAAGGCTTTTTTCTGGGAAAAGAGCGAGAGGTATTGTGAATCAGTGGATGGAGGATGAAAGTCTGCATGAAGATAGGGTTCTTCCTTACCCAGTTCAGCATGTATGCACAACACCGATGCGAAAAGCAGCTGCTGCCGGCGGTAACCCTGATCAAATGGCTCTGTGGGCAGGACAGGGCGTTGGACGTATTCACTCGATTTTAAGCGTTGAAGACATCATGCACGAACTGACGCAGACATAAAATCATGATGGGTGGTGTGACAGGATGGACATCTTAAAACATTCCTACCGAAAAAAAGGCCAGATTGAATTTTGGTTTGATGATTTCCCTCATTCTCCTGCCGTCCTTACGCCCATTCGTCATTACTATTTTGTTCGATACGTGAAATGGAGCCGGCACGACTCGCCGGTCACAAGAAAAGATTTAGAAGAAATGGAGATCCTTGCGAACACGATGCTTGGCACACTCCAAAATTATCGTAAACGCAAGGCATACAGAAGCCCCTTGTCATAACCAATAGACAAGAGGCTTTTTTTAGCTGCCAAACATTTGCCTGAGATAAATTACATCCATCCGGGTAGTCTGCGGTAATAAATAAGCGGATTGAACCGCACCTGGCCGTCTTCTCTTATTCAGTTTGTCGATAATTTCTGCCGCTGTTAAAATTCCAAGTCCATGACCGTAATATTGATCTTCTCCTAAGTAAATCACATTTTCCCCGCGCCATTGCGACTGCTGATAGCTAAACTCTGGATTTTCGAAATATAAACAATCCCCATAGATAAAATCATTCCCGCGCTCTGTATAAATCGACAAAGTATCATAGTGCCAGTCATACAGTGTTAAACTGCGAAGTCTTCGATTAAACTTCTCCTCTCCTACTGTTTGCAAAACCCCCATATAAAACACAATGACAATCGCTGTTGCGCATTCAAATGCATATTTTGAGCCATTTTCAAAAATGTCTTTAATGCCTCTTGATGGCTCCACTTGATAGCGCAGCTCTAGTGCTCCTGCTTCCGACACACGCCAAAACGCATCATTTGCACGCGACCTTTGAAAGATGGCGAATGAGGCACCGCTTTTATTCAAATCTCTTGCAGCATTCATAATGTTCGATCTTAAAGTGACCTCAAATAACAAATCAGATGCTTGCCTATAGCGGAACGTATCATTCGAGGCCTGTAACTGCATCAAAATGATCCGCTTTTGTCCCTCTAGCTGAAAAGATGCCAGCTGCTCATTTGTCACTGGCTGTCCTGAAAGGATAATCATATGAAAAGCGCCCCCTTTTGTATTAGCGTATGCAGGGTGCTTGGGCAAGGAATCAATTTGTGAAAATAAACAAAATAGCATCCTTTTTATTTGAAAAACATGAAAATACTATGAAGATGTCCGATATAAAACATATCGTTTAAAAGGAGGAAAAACATGAAAAGTACAATAAAATGGTTGAAAAAACCATCGATTTCCAAAAGACTGATTATTTCATTCACACTTGTTCTCGTCTTGCCAATCATTACACTCAGTACGATTTCATATCAGATTGCCAAAGAAGAATTAGATCATGAAATCATGTACGGAGCAAAAGCAAGAGTCAATGATATGAATGACATGATCGAGCAAAAGCTTTTGAATAAAGAAAACGCGGTGAAACTTTTTACTCAAACAACTACTGCTGCAGACTTTAAAAAGAAAAACCAGGACGAACTGTATGAGCATTTTGAAATATACAGCAAAATCAACGAAGATGATGTAGTTGGATTTTATGCAGCAAGTAAAAATCGTGATTTCATTCAGTTTCCTAAAGTAGACATGCCAAAAGGCTACGACCCAACAACACGCGATTGGTATCAGCAAGCGATGCAGGATGAAAAAGGTGAGCCAGTTGTCACCAATCCATACATTTCTGCTACAACAAACGGCATGGTGGTCACGATTGCCCAGCGCCTGAAGGACGGGTCGGGAGCGATCGGAATCGACATTGATGTGCAAGACATTGTTGATAAAATCAAAGAAATTAAAATTGGACGAGAAGGATATCCAATTATTGCAAATAAAGACAAACAAATTGTAGCCCATCCAGAAGAAAAGTCAGGATCTGAGGTCACAGGAAATATTTCATCAATCCTTTACAGCGGCAAAGAAGGAACATCAACTTATGAGAATAAAGGAGAACAAAAACGTATCGTTTTTGTCACAAATGATTTAACAGGTTGGAAAATTGCTGGAACGATGTTTGTATCAGAAACAGAAGAAGCAGCACAGCCAGTTTGGAATTCTGCCATTATTCTTTTAATTTCTTCATTTATCCTTGGCGGTGTCGCTATCTTCTTCATTGTTCGCTCGATTACCATTGGACTGAGAAGGCTTGTTGATTTCTCAGAAAAGGTGAGTGAAGGGGATTTAACAGAAACCCTCGAAACCAAATCGAAGGATGAAATAGGAGATCTCACAAGAAGCTTCAGCAAGATGAGTGAATCTCTTCGTGACGTCATTCGCGCTGTACAGCAATCTGTCGACAACGTGGCTTCGGCTTCAGAGGAGCTGACGGCAAGTGCCAGCCAAACGAGTCAAGCAACAGAGCATATCACGATGTCAATTGAACAATTTTCAAATGGAAATGAAGCACAAAACGAGAAAGTCGAATCTAGTACGAATCAGCTTGTGGCAATGAACGAAGGATTACAAGATATGTCACAAACCTCATCTGAAGTGGCTGCTGTCTCTATTCAATCAACAGAAGCTGCTGGTCAAGGCGGCCGAATTGTTGAAAGCACAGCAAGCCAAATGAAACATATTGATACATCTGTACAAGAAGCAGAGCAGGTCATGAAAGAATTAGAATACAAGTCTAAAGATATTACGAGTATTTTAAATGTCATTAATGGCATCGCGGATCAAACGAATTTACTTGCGCTTAATGCAGCAATTGAAGCAGCAAGAGCAGGTGAATCAGGACGCGGATTCTCCGTCGTTGCAGAAGAAGTGAGAAAACTAGCAGTCCAATCCGCAGATTCAGCGAAAGAAATTGAGAAGCTCATCCAAGAAATTGTACTAGAAATTGCTAAATCTCAAGATATGTTCAAAGCAGTCAATCGAGAAGTAAACGCAGGACTCGGTATGACAGAGGAAGCAAAAGAAAGCTTCCAGCACATTTATGAGGCGGCAGAAGGAATGTCGAAAAAACTGTCGCAATTAAACGATACAGCCATTGACCTATCAAGCGGTTCAAAGCTTGTTTCACAAGCGATGCAGGAGATGCGCCAAGTCTCGAGAGAAAGCGCAGCAAACATTCAGGACATTGCGGCTTCTGCAGAAGAGCAGCTAGCATCTATGGAAGAAATCACATCTTCCTCTGTGACACTTGCCAACATGGCAGAGGAACTAAAAGAGCTCACAAGTCAATTTAAAATTAATTAAATGATGATGAAAAGATATCCAGAATTGTCTGGATATTTTTTTTTATTTTTAAACCTCCCTTCCAGCCTCTAAAAATAAACCTTTCATCCGATAATAACTTTAGAGAAGTAAAGGGGGAAAGTTAAAATGGGAAAAATGATCCAATGGTTCAAAAAACCATCCATTTCAAAGAAATTAATCATTGCCTTTTTGGTCGTCCTTATTCTGCCAACTGTGGCACTGACAATTAGTGCGTTTTTTACATCAAAGACAGAGCTAGACAAACAGATTATGGGCAGTGCGATGAGTCAGGTTAATGCATTTGATACCTTAATCAATGAGAATATTGGCAACAAATCAGATGCTGTGACACTGTTTTCAGACTCGCTCAAAGCGTCTAATCTTGAAGAAAAAAATAGAAATGCGACCATTAAAGAATTACAGCAATTTGGAAAAATTAATGAAAAAGATGTATCCGCAATCTATGCAGGCTCTGAAAAGGGATTGTTTATGCAATATCCAGTTCAAAAGATGCCAGATGGCTACGATCCAAGAGAACGTCCATGGTATCAAGAGGCATTGAAAGCAGAAAACGGCAAACAAGTCATCACAAAACCATATGTAGCAGCATCCACAGGCAAAATGGTTATCACAATTGCCCAAAAAATGAAAGATGGTTCAGGTGTCATTGGTCTTGATATGGAAATTGACAGCCTGCTCCAAAAACTAAAAGAAATCAAAATTGGGCAAAAAGGCTATGCTTTCATCATGGAGAAAGATAAAACAGTTTTAGCAGATCCAACCCAAAAGCCAGGAAGTCAAGTCAATGAAAATCTGGCCAGTATTATTTTTAAAAATAAAGAAGGAAGCGGCAGCTATACCCTCAAAGGAACAGATAAAAAGGTTGCATATGTCACCAATGAATTAACCGGCTGGAAAATTGGTGGAACGATGCTCGTATCTGAAGTAGAAGAAGCGGCAAAGCCCGTTTTCAATACAGCCATTATCGTATTCAGTGTCACACTCATTGTTGCAGGAACCCTCATTTTCTTTATCGTCCGCTCTATTTCAAAAAGATTATCCAATCTTGCCCGCTTCTCGAAAAAAGTCAGCGAAGGTGATTTACGCGATAAGCTTCAGATCCAGTCAGATGACGAAATTGGACAAGTCGGTAAAGGCTTTAATACGATGATTGACTCATTGCGATCTCTCATTGGAGCCGTTCAAACTTCAGTCGAGAATGTCGCATCTTCATCAGAAGAACTGACGGCCAGCGCAGGACAAACAAGTAAAGCAACAGAGCATATTACACTAGCCATTGAACAATTCTCCAGCGGAAATGAAAGCCAAAATGATAAAGTCGAATTGAGCTCAGAAGAGTTAGAGGAAATGAACCGCGGTCTTCAGAATATGAATGAATCGGCTGAATCCATTACTGCTTCATCGATCAAATCAACAGATATCGCAGGGGAAGGCGGCCAGCTTGTTGAAAAAACCGCTTCTCAAATGAATGTCATTGATCAGTCCGTGAAAAAAGCAGAGAATGTCATCAGTGCACTTGAAAGTAAATCGAAAGACATTACCCAAATTCTCGGTGTCATCAATGGAATTGCCGATCAAACGAATTTACTTGCGCTAAATGCAGCGATTGAGGCAGCAAGAGCTGGTGAATCTGGCAGAGGATTCTC
This sequence comes from Bacillus sp. FSL R5-0512, assembly GCF_038593295.1. Classification (NCBI taxonomy): domain Bacteria; kingdom Bacillati; phylum Bacillota; class Bacilli; order Caryophanales; family Bacillaceae; genus Bacillus; species Bacillus sp. FSL R5-0512. The sequence continues at coordinate 2,774,574 of NZ_CP151982.1, read as the reverse complement.
CGTTGTAGCAGAAGAAGTAAGAAAACTGGCGGTTCAATCTGCCAACTCGGCAAAAGAAATTGAGAATTTGATTAAAGAAATCGTACAAGATATTGACGTATCACAGGAAGTATTCACTGCGGTGAATCGAGAAGTTCAATCAGGCCTAAGCTTCACTGAACAAACGAAAGTAAGCTTCCACAATATTTTCGAAATGACAAAAGAAATTTCTGACCAGCTTCAAACAATGAATCAAACCGTTGTTCAGCTTTCAAAAGGCTCGGCACATGTGTCAGAGGCTGTTCGTGAGATCGCAGATGTATCACGTGAAAGCTCGGCAAATATTCAAGACATTGCTGCTTCAGCAGAAGAACAGCTGGCATCAATGGAAGAAATCAGCTCGTCCTCTGCCACACTCTCTTCGATGGCAGAAGAATTACGCGATTTAATTAGCAAATTTAAGGTTGAATAGACAGGAAGAAAAGAGCCTCCAGATAGAGGCTCTTTTTCATTGGGTAAATCAAAAGAAATGGGTAATTATACTTATTTTTTGGGTTTTTTGAACATTATTCCTTGAAAAATAATTCATATTACCTAAGAATAGAAGAGGAAGACCACAAATCATAAATCAAAAGGAGTAGAGTCATGAAAAAAATCAACTTTTTTAAGCACTTTACGATGTCGAAGAAATTAATTACTGCATTCTTAGCGATTCTCCTAGTGCCAATTCTCGTATTGGCTGCATTTTCTTATGAAGTGGCATCAAAGTCTCTTAATGATGAGATTATGTCTAGTGCTGCAAATGGTGTTCAACAATTAAACGAACTCATTAATAAAGATATACAGCCTAAAATTGACATGGTTTCATACTTATCTAAATCGATCAAAAAGGGTGAATTGACTGCTAAAAACAAAGATTTACTCAAAGTGAAATTAGAGCAATTATCGGAAACAGATGACGATGTAGTAGAAGTATTTGTTGCAGATCAAAATGGTAAACTAACTGAATATTCGGAGATTCACAAAGGTAATGCAAAGAGCGCAAAAAATGAAACTTGGTTTCAGAAATCGATGGGAGAGAAGAAACTCATCATTTCAGATCCTTTTGCCGATAAGTCATCAGATGACCTGCTCATCACAATATCAGAACAGCTAGCAGATGGATCTGGTGTGATCGGGGTGAATGTACGCTTAAATACGGTTGTAAAAGATACAAACAGCATCAAAATTGGCCAAGAAGGCTATGCGTTTATCGCCACATCAGATCAGCGTTATGTGGCCCATAAAACCGATAAGGCTGGGACAAAGCTGACTGGTGACTTCATCTCAAAACTATATGATAAAAAAGAAGGCAGCTTTGAATATGAATACAATGGCCAGCCGAAGCAAATGTTTTTTGACACAAATGAAGCAACCGGCTGGAAGCTTGCTGGAACGATGTATGTGAATGAAGTAAAAGAAGCCGCACAGCCAGTGCTCGACTTAACAATGATCATTCTTGCGGCTGCGATTGCCATTGGCGGAATCGCGATTTATTTTATTATTAAATCGATTCGAAAGCCACTGATAGAGCTCTCTGAATCGGCTGAAAAAATCAGTCAAGGTGATTTGACCCAGCATATTGAAGTTCGTACGCACGATGAAATTGGTAAGCTAGCGCAGAGCTTTAACGACATGTCAGCAAAGCTGAAACAAGTCATTCAAGCTGTCCAAAATTCCATTGAAAATGTTGCTGCTTCGTCTGAAGAGTTAACGGCAAGTGCAGGACAGACAGCTCAAGCGACCGAGCATATCACATCATCTATTGAACAGTTCTCAAACAGCACTGAACATCAAAATGATATGATCGAAAAAAGCTCAGTTCAGTTAAACGAAATGGATCGGAGCTTATCGCATATGGTCGACACAACCTCTCATATGATGGAATCGTCGATCGAATCGAGCAAAACTGCTCAGGCTGGAGGAGAACTCGTTCAAAAAACAGCAGGTCAAATGCAAACGATTGAGCAGGCAGTAAAAGAAGCAGAGCTTGTCATTGCAGGCTTGGAGCAGAAATCAAAGGATATTACAAACATTCTTGGGGTCATCAACGGTATTGCGGATCAAACGAATCTCCTTGCTTTAAACGCTGCGATCGAAGCCGCACGAGCAGGTGAAGCAGGCAGAGGCTTCTCTGTTGTCGCAGAAGAAGTCCGCAAGCTGGCAGAGCAGTCAGGAAGCTCTTCAAAAGAAATTGAAAGCCTGACGAACGAAATTGTGGAGGAAATAGAAAAATCGCAGAAAATGTTTAAACAAGTAGCAGGTGAAGTACAATCTGGATTAAACATTACAGATGAAACGAAAGTGAGTTTTGAGAAAATCACTGATAAAACATCAGAAATGACAGAACAAATGAAACAAATGAACAGATCAGCCGAAGAGCTATCGCATGGCTCAAATGATATTTCTCATGCGGTGAATCAAATCAAAGAGCTCTCAAGAGAAAGCTCAGCAGGCTTCCAAGATATCGCGGCATCAGCAGAAGAACAGCTTGCATCTATGGAAGAGATCAGCTCATCTTCTGCCACTTTATCTCAGATGGCAGAAGAACTAAGGGAGCTTATTAAACAATTTAAAATGTAAGAGAGTAGCGAAACACCTGACGCCAAAACGTCAGGTGTTTCAGCGTGTAGACAAACCCTCGCATTTGGTGTCAGGTCTGCGTGCCGGTGCTCACGAATCTTTTATTCGCTCCGCTCCGGTACTCGTCCTTCCTAGACTGCAAAGGTTTTCTATCACACTGAAAAAGAAGACAAAGGGCTAAAATCAAGAACATTTTAGCCCTTTGTCAACAATCTTAAGCACCTGACGCCAAAACGTCAGGTGTTTTTCCATTCGATGCATATAAATTGGGTAATTTGGACTTATTTAGACTTTAATAAGTTAAAAAAGTAAAGAACCTAGTAGTACTTCCGATATATATACTATCTTACTAAAAGGAGTTTTCTTTTTTATGAAATTCATACAGTATTTCAGAAAGCCATCTATTTCAAAAAAGCTCGTATTCTCTTTCTTATTTATTCTTTTATGTCCAATCATTGTATTGGCATTCTCTTCATACCATACGGCAAGCACCTCTTTAAATGATCAAATTATGCAAAGTGCAAAGGAAAACGTAGAGCAGCTAGATAAAAATATTACGAAGGTTGTCAAAGTGAAAACAGACGCAGCCGATTTCTTTAGCAAATGGATCACGGAGAAAAAGCTCAAGCAAAAAGGAACGACCGATATTCAAGGACGCTTTGAGCAGTTCATGAGTATGAATGATGACACAGAAGGCATTTTTGTCGCTTCAAGTGACGGCAAAGTGTTTTCAAGATATCCTAATCAAAAAATGCCTGCAGGTTATGTCGCAACTGAGAGGGATTGGTACAAAGACGGCTGGGCGAAAAACGGTGAGCTGTCTGTTTCAGCCCCATATGCAACGGCTTCAACCGGTACACTTGTGGTAACCATTTCTAAAAAACTAGAGGATGGATCAGGCGTCATCGCGATGAACCTAGACATTGCGAATCTAGTTAAAGAGTCCAATAGCATTAACATTGGGAAACAAGGCTATGCCTTTATTGGAAGTCCAGACCGTACATATGTGGCACATCCAACGAAAAAAGCAGGAACAAAATTATCTGGTGAATGGTTAGAAAAAATGTATTCACAAGATAACGGATCTATGAGCTATATGTTTGAAGGAAAAGAAAAGCAAATGGAGTTCACCACAAACAAGGCGACTGGCTGGAAAATTGTCGGGACGATGTTTGTCAGTGAAGTAGAAGAAGCTGCACAGCCAGTCTTTAACATGGCCGCCATCATTTTAGCCGGCGCGCTTATCATTGGCGGGATTCTGATCTTCTTTATCATCCGTTCCATTACAAAACCACTTTCCACTCTTGTCTCTTCTTCGAAGAAGATCAGTCAGGGAGATTTAACAGAAAAAATTGATGTCCGCTCAAAAGATGAAATTGGACAGCTTGGCACAAGCTTTAATGAAATGAGTGAGTCCCTAAGAGATGTCATTCAAGCAGTACAAACATCTGTTGAGAATGTTGCTTCATCATCTGAAGAACTGACGGCAAGCGCAGGTCAAACAACTAAAGCAACCGAACATATCACATCATCTATTGAAACATTCTCTAACGGCAACGAAAATCAAAGCGAAATGGTGGAACAAAGCGCGGTTCATTTAAAACAAATGAATGAAGGACTGAACGAAGTTGCCGAAACGTCTGATGTCATCACAGCGTCATCTGTTCAATCAAAAACAGTCGCAGAAACAGGCGGACAGCTTGTGGAGCAGACTGTTGGCCAAATGAAGACGATTGACCATTCAGTGAAAGAAGCTGAAGGCGTGATCAACGGGCTAGAGCATAAATCAAAAGATATCACAAACATCCTAGGCGTGATTAACGGCATTGCGGATCAAACGAATTTACTTGCACTAAATGCTGCCATTGAAGCAGCACGCGCAGGTGAATCAGGCAGAGGCTTCTCTGTTGTTGCGGAAGAAGTGCGTAAACTAGCGGTTCAATCATCGGATTCAGCAAAAGAGATTGAAAAGCTTGTGAATGAAATCGTTACTGAAATCGAAACATCTCAAAATATGTTCAAAGCAGTGAATGAAGAAGTGAAAAGTGGTCTTACTATTACAGATCAAACGAAAGAAAGTTTCTCACAAATAAATGAGCAAACAGCGGAAATCGCAGCAAGAATGAATGAAATGAATACAACGGTGCGCGAGCTGTCGAAAGGATCTGAGCAAATTTCTAAAGCAGTAAATGAAATTGCAGATGTATCAAGAGAGAGTTCAGCAAGCATCCAAGATATCGCAGCATCTGCTGAAGAGCAGCTTGCTTCTATGGAAGAGATTAGTTCTTCATCCACAACTCTTTCCCAAATGGCGGAAGAATTACGTGATTTAATTAAAAAATTCAAGATCAGCGAATAAGGTCAAGTGGTTCTCCTCAAGGGGAACCGCTTTTCTTTTTAAGAGGACATCTCGTACAATAGAGGAAATCGAAAGAAGAGGAGAGATAGTATGCGTTTATCAGATAAGAAGGTCATTGCGTTTGTCAGCGATGATTTTGAAGATTTAGAGCTATGGTATCCGGTTCTGCGTTTAAGAGAAGAAGGGGCGACTGTCCATCTTGTAGGTGAAAAAGCAAATCATGAGTACATCGGGAAGTATGGTGTGCCGGCGGTATCTGATGCAGATTTTTATTCCATTCAAGCTGATGATTTTGATGCTGTGCTAGTCCCTGGCGGATGGGCGCCTGATAAACTGCGCCGTTATCCAGAAGTATTAGACATCGTCCGTACATTTGATGCGAAGGCAAAACCAATCGGTCAGATTTGTCATGCCGGCTGGGTGCTGATATCAGCAGGAATCCTGAAAGGCAGACAAGTGACAAGTACACCTGGTATTAAAGATGATATGACAAATGCTGGTGCGGACTGGTTCGATGAGGCAGTTGTCACAGATGGCCACCTCATCTCCAGCAGACGCCCGCCGGACCTTCCGCCGTATGTGAAAGCATTTGCGGATGTGTTAGCCGCAAAATAAACGACTGACACGAAACGTAAAAAACAAAGGGCGAACAAATCAATCATTCGCCCTTTGTTCATCATTTCATGCCCTATACATTTTGTCTGTCGGCAGGATACATCACGCCCATTTGTCTTCTCGCTTCGTCCATGACGGACATGGTTTGAACAGATAGGGCAAATGTATTGACAGGAGACTGCCCCATTCCCTGCTGAATACACTCAATAAAATGATTGATTTCATAAGACATAGCTGGCTGATCATCTTTGAGAGAGATGTCAGTTTGATGTCCGTCACGGTCGTGTATCGTGATTCGTGAAGGACGGTGGAATTGATCAATCACCATGGTGGCATCCTCGCCTTGAATTTCAGCCGATAAATGAGACGTTGAAATTTTAGAATGAAAAAGAAGTGCTTGATGCCCGTCATACTGTAAAAGGACTGAACCGTTCCCATCCACACCAGAAGAAAGCTTATAGCCTCTCGCGGTGATTTGATTCGGCAGACCAAATAAGTATATGACTGGGTAAACGAGGTACACCCCGATATCCATTAAAGAACCGTTGGATAGCTCAGGCTTAAAGGCATTTGGAAGCTCGCCGCTTCGATAGGCATCGTATCTTGAAGAATATTTACAGTAATGCGCGACCACTTGCCTGATAGGTCCAAGCTGATCAAGATGCTGTTTGATTTGAAGGAAATTAGGCAGAAATGTCGTTTTCATCGCTTCCATCAAACACACTTGATGTTTTTTCGCTGCGGCAATCATTTCTTCCACTTCTTTTCGATGAGAGGCGAATGGTTTTTCGCATAAAACATGCTTTTGATGCCCCATCATCAACATGGCCTGCTCTTTATGAAGGGCATTTGGACTCGCAATATACACGGCATCAAACGTATCACTTTCCGCCATTTGTTGTAAGTTCGTAAAAACCGTATCAATCCCATATTTTTCGGCAAAGGCCTGTCCTTTTTCAGCGGACCGTGAATAGACGGCTGTACATGTAAAATCAGCTAGTTCTTCACCAGCTTGTAAGAACCGATCTGTAATCCAGTTCGTTCCGATGACAGCAAATCGAATCATGTGATTCCCTCCTTCTGCTTTTCTCTGATTATACATGCTTTGAAAGCGTTTGTATGAAAGAATATTCTTTTTATTGCAAAGCGGATGAAACCTTTATATAGGCTGATGCGTCTTACATAAAGGATATAAATGTACGAAAAGTGGGTAGTTTCTTCCTTCTTCGGGTAATACTCAGGATAGAAGGGAGAGGAGGAAACATGAAGCGCGTCCTGCATATAGGAAGTACATACATCTTTGCGCTTTTATTCATAGCGGCTGGTATTTTTCATGTGATAGAGCCGAGCGGCTTTGCCCGCATGATGCCAGGCTGGCCATTTCCATATGTAATGGTCTATGCGACTGCATGTCTTGAATGGCTGCTGGCCTTGCTGCTGCTTTTGCCAAATGTCAGGATTGCAGCGGCAAAATCCATTGCTGTCTATCTTGTACTCATTTTCCCTGCAAACTTATTTGCTGCTCGTGAGGGAATACCATTTCCAGGTCAAGAAAATACAGAACAAGCCTTGCTATGGATAAGGCTTATTGGACAGCCGATTCTCATTGTATGGGCAATGTCCATTGCAAAATGGGAAAAAAAGCTCAAACAATGACGACCATAATCATGATCAAGTAGTGTACAATTTACTCATAAAATAGCCCGTGTTTGGAGGAACAATATGAATTCTATGCAAATGTGGAGCAGTCGATTTAGAAAATTTTTTCTTGATAACAAGTTTGTTCTCTTTTTACTCGTCCTGTTATTAATTGGATTGAATATCCTAGTTTTCATGAAAACATCATTTATTTTCACACCGCTCATTGTACTCGTCAAAACCATTGCCTTACCGATTATTTTAACAGGAGTCGTGTATTATTTATTAAATCCAATTGTTAACTTGTTAGAGAAAGCAAGAATCAAGCGGATCTATTCCATTTTGCTTTTATATATTGTCATTATTGGGATTATTACAGTGACCATCGTGTCCATTATTCCTTTTTTACAAGCTCAAACCATGAGTCTATTTCATAATCTTCCGAAATACGTCGATACGGTAGAAGATCAAATTAGACAATTAACAGGAAGTAACTTTATTAATCAAGTGCAAAACTCGATGAACTTTAACGTGTCTGAATTGGTAAGTAAAGCATCCAGTCAAGCGACGAAGATTTTGGAAAGCACCTTTACCGGTGTAGGAACATTCTTAGGGGCGCTCACAGAAGTCATCATCTCGATCGTGACTGTGCCGTTTATTCTGTTTTATCTATTAAAAGACGGCAAAAAGCTGCCTGACTATCTATTGAAATTTTTCCCAAGTAAAATGAGGGAACATACACATATCATGCTTCACGAAATGAACCACCGTCTAAGCTCGTATATTCGCGGACAGATCATTGTCAGCTTCTGTATCGGTGTTCTTCTGTTAATCGGTTATATGATCATTGGACTTGACTATGCGCTGCTGCTCGCTATCATTGCTGCATGTACAAGCATAGTGCCTTACCTTGGTCCAACAATTGCGATTACACCAGCGATTGTGATTGCACTTGTGACGTCACCAGTAATGCTGCTAAAACTTATTATAGTCTGGACAGTGGTTCAGCTCGTTGAAGGGAAATTCATTTCTCCTCAGGTGATGGGGAAAAACCTTCATATTCATCCCATTACGATTATTTTTGTTATATTAACAGCTGGTAAATTGTTCAACGTGGTCGGCATCATTGTCGCTATTCCGACGTATGCCGTTCTGAAGGTCATCACGACTCACTTATTTGATTGGTTCAAAATGCGGTCTAATTTGTATAAAGAAGAAAAGGTTTGATGTCATAATCTTTTTTTGAAAAAAATATAGTATCATAAAGACGAGCTTTCGATGAAGGAAGCTTGTCTTTATGTGGACATAGATGTTTGGCGTGTTCAAAAGATCAGAATTGAAAGGAAAGAAAATCATGAATCTATGGGATTTATTCGTGGCACTGGTTTTAGGAATTGTCGAAGGATTAACAGAGTACGCACCTGTTTCATCTACAGGTCACATGATCATTGTCGATGATCTTTGGTTAAAATCAAAGGAAATTATTACGCCAGAAGCGGCCAACACATTTAAAGTCGTGATTCAGTTAGGCTCAATTTTAGCTGTCATGATCGTGTTTAAAGATCGTATTTTAAACTTATTGGGCTTAAAGAAAAATATCACCGAAGAGCAAAAGCGCAGCGGGCATAAACTGACTATCGCCCAAATTGCAGTTGGACTTGTTCCAGCCGTCATTTTAGGATTCTTATTTGAAGATTATATTGATAAATATTTATTTGACGTCAGAACAGTCGCTGTCGGTTTGATTTTAGGGGCAGTTCTGATGCTTGTCGCTGACTGGATCAATAAACGGAAATCAGAAACAAGCTCTGTCGATAACATGACTTACAGACAGGCGCTTTATATTGGACTGTTTCAATGTTTAGCATTATGGCCAGGATTTTCGCGCTCAGGTTCGACGATCGCAGGCGGGGTTATTCTTGGTTTGAATCACCGTGCTGCGGCAGACTTTACATTTATCATGGCGATGCCGATTATGGCAGGAGCAAGCTTGTTAACCCTTGTGAAAAATGCCGAATATTTAACACCGGATATGCTGCCATTCTTTATCGTCGGCTTTGTGAGTGCGTTTGTTGTGGCTCTCTTTGTTGTTCGATTCTTCCTAAAACTGATCAATAAAATCAAACTGGTGCCTTTTGCGATATATCGAATTATCCTAGGTGTGATTTTATTTATCCTGTTCATGTAATACTGTAAACTACTCTTTTATAAGAGTAGTTTCAGCGTGTAGACAAACCCTCGCATTCTTTGTCAGTCCTGCGCGCTGGTGCTCACGAATGTCAAATTCGCTCCGCGCCAGTGCTCGTCCTTCCTAGACTGCAAAGGTTTTCTATCACGCTGAAAAAAAGACAAAGAGCTAAAATAAACATCATTTTAGCCCTTTGTCAACAATCTGAAAAAACTACTCTTTTATAAGAGTAGTTTTTTTGTGATTTCGCCTAATTAAACAGTAAAAATACCCTCTTAATTGGTAGAATAAGAATTTTTTTCATAAATTAGTGTTTAAGAGACAGATGAAGGGGTAGTACATAAACATACCAATTAAAGGAGGAGTTAGAAATAATGAGAAAAACAAGCAAAATGTTTGTTGGTTCTGTCATCGCTACGTCAATGATTGCTGCCCCTCTATCTCTTACGACTTTTGGTCAAACGGCTGAAGCTGCTACAACAACAGGTGTTGATGGAAGTGTCTCAATTGATCCAGTAGCCATTGCCGATAAAATTGAACAAGCAGTAAAATCATCTCAAAATCGTGATGGATTCGTAAAAAATGCGGCATACAGTGCGTTCTATGAAGCAGGTCAAAACTACAACGTAGTTGTCCAAAACTTAAGCCAAGACCACGACTTTAGCGGTCTGAACAATGTTGTTTACTATGATAGTGTTGAATATGACGGGATTACGTTTGGTATTTGGGTATTTGAAGATGGTACGTTTGTCAATAATGGCGACGGTGGATATATTAACTGGACGTTTGTTGGCAGCTTTGACCGAGAAGATGGAAGCGGAACTGTCGATTTTCATAAAAGATTCTAATCTTAAAAGTCTGCCGATTCACCGGCAGACTTTTTTTATAACGCACATTCTTCTATTTCAAACCCTAAATCCTCAATGATGTGATGATCCGTTTGGACTTGCTGGCCTTTTGTTGTTAAATAATCACCAACAAAAATGGAATTTGCGGCATACAGTGCGAGCGGCTGGAGTGTCCGTAAATTAAACTCTCTGCCTCCGGATACCCGAATTTCCTTTGTTGGGTTGACAAATCTCATCATTGCCAGCACTTTCAATGCTTTGATTGGGTGTGTTCGTTTTTGATGCTCAAGCGGTGTTCCTTCGATGGCATGAAGAAAGTTGACTGGAATTGAATCCGCATCAAGTGCTCTGAGCGCAAAAGCCATTTCAACAATTTGCTGATTGGTTTCACCCATTCCAATAATGACCCCTGAGCAAGGTGACATGCCAGATTGTTTGACCTGCTCAATGGTCGACACGCGGTCATCGTATGTATGAGTTGTCGTAATGTGAGCATGATGATCATGATGTGTATTGATATTGTGATTATACCGATGAACACCCGCTTCCTTCAGCCGCTTCGCTTTTTCTTCATTTAATAACCCAAGACAGGCACACACTTTCAAAGGCATCGTTTCAGTGATCTCCTTGACTGCTGCTGTGACTTCATCTAATTCCCTATGAGAAGGCGCTCTCCCGCTTGCCACAATACAAAAAGTTCCGGCTTTTCTTTTGAGAGCCTCACGCGCACCAGCTACAATGGTCTTTTGATCAAGCATTGTATATCTTTCAACCGGTGCTTTTGAAATCATCGACTGTGAACAATATCCACAGTTCTCAGGGCAATATCCACTTTTCGCGTTAAAAATCATATTTAATTTCACCTTTTTTTGAAAAAAATGAAATCGCACTTGATAGGCTGCATGCATAATAGGTAACAATTCTCTATCGTCAGCTTCAAGAATGTCTAGCCCCTCTTGCGCCGTGATCGGTTCATTTTTCATCGCCTTCTCCGCTATTGCTTCCCAAGACAAAGACAGCTGCTCTCTCATCGTTAATGCCCCCTTAATATGTTAACTTATTTTTATTAAAAGTTAACACATTGGGCGGGTGTTGGCAATCATGATTCAGATGAAACCAACTCTAAACACCAAAAGGCGATGACTTCATGTCATCGCCTTTAGATATGTAAAGCTAGATTGCTTATCGAACAGTAATATAGTTAATCACAAGCTCGCCTAGTGAATTATAGTAGGAAACTGTCACAGAACCGCGTTGTACAGCGCGAATCCAAGTGAAGTTTGGAGCCGTTTGATCTAATTGAATCGCATACGTTGCACCCGACACAGAAATTTGGCTTGCTGGAAGAGAGACGGCGATTGAAGAACCTACAGAAAGCGTACGGTTCACCGTAATTACTTTATTCATAATAGGAGCTTTTGCTATGACTGGTTCTTTTGGCTGTGCAGCTGCATGAGCACCTTCAGTTTGAGAGAATGTAAGAGCACCTACAGCAGCTAAAGACAATGTACAGATTTTCATGAATTTTTTCATCGGTAACACTCCTTTTTTTGGTATATACATATATTAATAATAATAGAATTATTTGTCAATTAAAATATGTGAAAAAAAGAGTAATTATGGCGAAAATTGTCACATATTATGTTGGAAAAGACATGATTTTTTATTCATATGCTATTTCTTTTTTAAGGGAAAAAGAGGTATAAAAAAAAGCTGGGTTCGTCCCAGCGTAAAGCAGATGAAAAGAGATGATCAATTGTCGTCTCGCTTTTTTGGCTGACGACCTTTTTGCTTCTCCTTCTCTCTAATGTAGTTAATAAAATCGATGGTTTGTCTTCGTGCTTCTTCGGAAAAATCTGATGCTGCTTTAAACGCAATTTGCAAATCAGGATCGTCTGCAAGATCGTCATCGGGCCTGCCTTTGTCCTTACCTGTGAGAAGATAATCGGTTGAGACCCCATATAATTCGGCAATTTTCACAATCATTTCACCGTCGGGTTTTCTCAAGCCGTATTCCCAGTTTGCATAAGTGGACATCGCCTTTAATCCGAGTTTTTTAGCAACTGTTGACTTGCTCCATCCATTCTTCTCTCTTAATTCAGTTAGAATCTTCCCAGTCAAATTATCCATCAGAAACACCTTTTTTCATGTTATGAGTAAATTTTATCATGAATTACACGGAAAAGATAAATAAATACACAAAAAGAATAAAAATGTGGTTGACTTACTCGTTATGTGTATATTATCATAATGAATATAACTTACACATATTGAGTAAGAGGTGGAAAGATGAAACTTGAAAATTTACGAGAAGAGCGCATATTGCAAGGAAAAACACAAACCTATATGGCGAAAAAATTGGGATATAAGTACACAAGCGGCTATGCGAATATCGAAATGGGCAGAACGAAGCCTAGCTTAGAAATAGCAAAGCATATTGCAGATCTGCTGAATACCGGGGTTCAAGAGCTTTTTTTTGGCCAAAAGTTACACGAAAAGAGTAATTGTTTAAGAGAAGATCGGTTCTTAGAAAAGGGGAGACGAACAGAATGAATATTGAACATCCAATGGTGACTCAGATAAGTGACTTTGGTTATCCAAAAAGTTATTGGGTATATGACATGAAACGATATGGATACCAAACAGAAATTGAGGACAGCTTGGAGGGAGCTGAAGAAGATGAGACATCAGCTGACGTTTGATGCTAGAAAAGAAGCGCAGCTTTGTTTAGACCAAGCTGGCGGCTGGATCGCCTTTCATCATCAGACACCGATGTTTGTTTTTGCCACATCAGAAGAGAAAGAGACATATATGACCCTCCTGGAAGCTAAGGTTGATGATACAAAAAAGGAGGAATCAGGTCAACGTGAAACGATGGAAGCAAATCATGACATTTTTGAAATGCTTGCTCAAAGCGAGTAAAAACGAACAAGACATCCGCCAGTGGGCAAAGGATGACGGGAGATCATAACATGGTCATCCATTTAATCATTGAACATGAGCATTTGTTAACAAAAGAGACATTGATGAAAAGAATACGATCAGCTGCAAAAGGGCAATGCCCGCAAAAATTAAAAGGCGCACTATCACTTGAAATTCGTTTATTTGATCACATGCCGTTTGATATAGCTGACTGCCAAAAAAAGCGTACTTACGCAGAAAAAGGGTTGATACGCCCTGTACACGTCAGCATCTTTCAGCCAAATCTACAGCATATTCAACAAGCACTTCATTCTATAGCCGATGAAGTGCCTCTGCAGATGGTCGATCTAAGAGTTTCACAGTTTTATAGTATGTGTCCAAGAGTTGAAATCATTATCAATACGGTAGGTGGTGGCACGAGGCCAACACCAAAAAAGGAGACAAGCAGATGAACGAGCCAAAACAACTATTCATTCAAGAAAACCAAACATTTGTCGGTGAGATGGAAAAAGGAAAAATTCAAGTCATCGTGTTAGATGGGAATGTAGGAACGGCTTATAAAATGGATGTACCTGAACATGGAAAAACCATTATTCAAACGGCAAAAGGTCATTTTGCAAGAGTAGATCACGAGATTGGTTTTAAAATCAGCTAACTGACTGAACACATCAAAGCACAATATGTCCAAGACGGAAAGCCTGCGGACACTGATCAAGACCCTGTTAAGAGGGGCCTGATTGGTGTCCGTTTTTTATTTTTTTAAAAAAGGGAGAGAGCCAATATGCAAGATTTACTCATTGAATATAAAAGAGCTTTAAAGAATGCTAGAAAACAATATGAACCATTTAAAGAAAAAGAAGAACATCAGCTGTCCGTTCAAGACAAGCATGATAAAAAAATGATCGCCAGTATGGTAAGCGATCTGGAATACGTAGTAGAATGGCTTCAAATCGGAAGAGAGCCAGGCGCGCGCAGAGGATTAGACAGACGTTCAGTCTATCAGCGTACCATTCTCGCAAATCCAGAAGTGTTAGAGGCTTTATCACATGAATATACCCTTATTCAAGAGAAAGAAAGAGAAGTCAGTGAGAGAGACAAAAAAAGAATTGATGACGCTTTGTCTGTTTTAACAGATCGAGAAAAGGACGTATTCTTTATGCACACAACACAAGGGTTATCGTTTAGCGAGATTGCGGACATGCTGGATGTCAAAAAAGGAACTGTGCAAAAACATATGGAAAGAGCGCGGACGAAAATGTCCAAAAAAGTACAAGAACGCCTATTCAGAGCTGCTGAATAGGTGTTTTTTCTGTTCAAAAATAAATCAGCTAAAGCTTGTCTTACAATTGCCACCTATAGTTAGAAAGACCAAACGAATGTTTGCTAGCCCTACACAAATGATTCCTTCAGAGGGAATCATTCGAATTAAAAGGAGGCGGCAGGTGAATGTAAATGAAAGATAAACGGATAGAGGCCAAGCAGGATTATATGAAGGGGATGACGTACCAGCAAATTGCTGATCATTACAATGTCTCGATCCATACCGTCAAATCGTGGAAAAGACGATACGGATGGCAAAGACAAAAAACTTCGTCAAAGCAAGCACACTCGATTTTCAATCAATTTCTTTCAGATGAAACGATTGAAATCATGGAGAAAATGGATGGACGCACATCGCTTGATTTAATCTGGGACCAAATTCAAATTCAATATGCAGCCATTATTCGGGCGCAGCGAATCATGTATGTAGCAGATCAAGAGGACATGATCAAAGAGCTGAAAAAGGCGGCATACATGCCTTCTTCATTAGAAGAAACAGGCGAAGGCATTCAGACAGAACTAGACATGACCTCAGAAGAATACTCGTTTCAATTTTCATGGGATCGGCATGCGACGTTTTTAAATGCACAATCCCGTGCAATGGGTGAACTCAGGCGTTTAATAAAACAGTTTGAAGAGCTCGCACATGCGAAGGATGAACGAAGATTAAGGCTGAAGCAAATTGAACTGACGATCGAAAAAACGAAAAAAGCAGTGCGTGAAGAAAAAGAGGAAGATCTTCAAATCATGATCAAGCGAAAAGAGGAAGACTCATGACGCCATTGATTGAAAAAGAAGTCAATCCTCACTTTGAACACTTTCTATTCGATTGGAATCAAAAGTTTCAATTTTTAGTCGGAGGCTATGGCTCCTCCAAAAGCTATCACATTGCTTTAAAGCTTGTCTTAAAACTGCTGGAAGAAAAGCGGACAGCACTTGTCATTCGAGAGGTGTATGATACGCACCGCGAATCAACCTTTTCTTTATTACAAGAAATCGTTAGCGACCTCGGCATCGACCACGTGGTGAAGTGCCGAAGTTCGCCGCTTGCACTAACGTTTCGAAACGGCAGCAGCATCTTATTTAAAGGACTAGACAAGCCTGAAAAATTGAAATCGATCAACAACATCTCGATCATTTGGATTGAGGAATGTTCAGAGGTTTCTTATGAAGGTTTTAAAGAGCTGCTTGGAAGGCTGAGGCATCCGTCCTTACCGCTTTATATGATGTTATCGACCAATCCTGTTGGTCAGGATAATTGGACGTACAGACATTTTTTTCGAGATGAACAGCTGAAGCGATTTGTTTTAGATGACGAAACATTATACAAAAAGCGAACCGTTGTCATCAAGGATACGTATTACCATCACTCCACGGCGGAAGATAACCTATTCCTTCCTAAAAGCTACGTGAAGCAGCTGGATGAGCTGAAAGAGTATGACCCAGATCTCTATCGTATTGCGAGGAAGGGGTATTTCGGCATTAATGGCACAAAGGTTTTTCCTCAATTTGAGGTGAGAAGCCATTCTGATGTATTAGAAGCCATTCAGCAGATTGACAGACCGCTGAAACGAGCAGGCATGGATTTTGGATTTGTTGAATCATACAATGCGCTCATTCGGTTAGCTGTCGATCATGAAAAAAAGTACTTATATATTTATTGGGAATATTACGACCGCGGGAAAACAGATGATGAAACAGCCACTGACCTGCAAGAGTTCATTGAATCACAGGAACTGATTAAAGCCGACGCAGCCGAACCTAAAACCATTCACTATTTTCGGCAGCGCGGCTTTCAAATGGTAGCGGCACATAAGTTCCAAGGCTCACGTTTGCAGTATACAAAAAAAATCAAACGGTTTAAGAAAATTATTTGTTCTGATGCTTGTCCATATACCATCTATGAACTTCAATCACTAACCTATAAGGCAGATAAGGATGGACGTTTAGAGGAAGATGAATTTCAAATTGATCCGCACACTTTATCAGCCATCTGGTATGCGCTGGATGATTATGAAGTGACAGATTTGAAACAGACCGCCTCAGAGCGTGTCCGTCCAAACAGAGAGAGGAGGTCCATACAATGAAACAATTGAAAGCAACCATTATGAAGGCAAACATGTCTGATCATACAAAACAAATGTATGCAGATGAATTTTCCTACGAAAAAGATGACATTGTTCCCCCGCCTTACAATATCAATGAATTAAAAAGCATGGCAGAATATTCAACCATTCTTCAGCAATGTATTGATGCGTATAAGACCAATATTTTAGGCTTTGGTTTTGGTGTAGAATATGCCTTTGACTTTAATGCAGAAGGTGTGAAACCAGCAAAAAAGAAGGCCGCAGAGAAGGAATGGACAAGACTTGAAGAGTTTACGAAATACATGAACTATGATGAGTCTGCTGATGTGGTGCTTGGCTATGTCATCGAAGACCGGGAGAAAACGGGGAATGGTTTTTTAGAGGTTCTCCGAGATGGTCAGGGAAAGCCGGCAGGAATCGAGTATTTAGATGCGCTCCATATCCGTATTTGCAAGCTTAGTGAGCCAGTTGATGTTGAATTCCGGTATACAGAAAACGGCGAATTGAAAACAATGAATCGAAAGAAACGATTCCGTAAATATGTGCAGGTGATCAATGAAAAGAAAGTCTTCTTCAAGGAGTATGGTGATCCACGCATTTTACATTGTGAAACAGGCAAATACGATGACACCACCCCAGAGCCGCTGCGCGCAACAGAAGTGATTCATTTTAAAATCGGCAGTGGAACGTATGGGATTCCCCGCTGGATTGGCAACATCGTCAATATGTATGGGGCACGCAAGGCAGAAGAATTGAACTATCTTTATTTTAAACAAGGGCGGCATGTACCTGGTGCCATCATTGTCGAAAATGGAATGCTGTCTGAGTCTTCCTATCAGCAGCTTCAGGATTATATGGACGATATCGAAGGCTCTGATCATGCACATAAATTTCTATTGCTTGAAGTCGAAGGTCTCCCGACGGAAAAAGGGTTAACTGGAGAAGAAGATGTCTCAAATGTCAAAGTGAACTTCAAATCCCTAGCAGAGATCTTGCAAGAAGATGCACTCTTTTTAGAATACGATGAAAAAACAAGAAACAAAATCCGCTCTGCTTTTCGCCTGCCGCCTATTTACACAGGTGAGTCTCAAGACTATAACAAAGCGACAGCCGATACGGCGCGAAAAACAACAGAAGAACAGGTATTTCAGCCTGAACGGCATCTCATCACAGGAAAGCTCAATACCCTTTTCTTGCCGGATCTTGATATTTGGCATGTTCGTTTCCTATTAAATGGTCCTGACTTTAGAGATCCATTAGAGATTGCCAAGGTTCTGACACCGTTTATTCAGGCTGGGGCAGTGTCACCAAACGATTTGCGAGATCTAGCAGGACGTATCCTTGGGAAAACGTTAGAGGAATGGCCGGAGGATCTCTATTACAGACCTTTAGAAAGCCGCATGACATCAGCCGAACAAGAGCCTCAACGAGAGGCGAATCAGCTGAAGAAATAAACCGAAGCGCATGCGCTTTTTTGAAAGGGGGTGAACATATGCCGAGAGAATTAAAAAACGCAAAAATTACGCATGTTTCCTATGTGGACAGAGCCGCAAACAAAAAGAAATTCTTTTTGATGAAGGCAAAGAAAAGCCAGCCTGATTTTCAAAAGGAGGTTAGTGTGCTGACAAAGGCAGAAGATGCTCATCGTCTTGTGTATGGTGTCGTGTATGAACCGAATACACCTGATGCACACCAAGACTTTATGTCTGCCAAAGAAATTGAAAGAGCGGCACATGGTTTTATGAAGGATGCCCGCCGCATTGACAAGCAGCATGATTTTCAACATGGTGTGGGCGAGGTTGTTGAATCATACATTGCCCCCGCTGATTTTGAGGTAGGCGGTGAGCTGATTCGAAAAGGATCTTGGGTACTTGTAACAAAGGCTTCCCAAGAGATTTGGGATCAAATCCAGAAAGGCCACATTACAGGGTATTCAATGGCTGGAACGGCAGACATCGTAGCAATAGAAGAACAAGATCAGCTCCTATCTCAAAGCACAAATGAGAGAGGGCTTTTTTCTTTGCTGAAAAATTTCTTTTTGAAAGAGGAAGGTGCAAACATGTCACAACATTTTTGGAGCGTTTTAGACCATCTGCTGGAAGCCTTACAGTCAAGTGATGGTGATGAGGCGGGTGTAAGATCAGCGCTTGAGCAATTGCTGCCAATCGTGCAGGACATTTTGAAGACAGAGGATGTGCTTCAAACGATTGGTGAAAGGCCAGCCTCCGTACAAAAACAAGATGCCGCTCTGACAACGGAGCAAGTACAAGAGCTTGAAAAAGCAAAAATGGCCATTGAAAACGTCTTACAGCAGGCAGAACAGCAGGAAACAGATCAAACAGAGGAAGAACCTGTCCAAAAGGTGCTTGAGCAAGTCGTTGCACCGATTCATCATCAGCTTTCTTCCTTAGAGAAATCAGCCAGCAGAGAAAAAGCAGCGCTTGAGCAAGTGCTTCAGCAGCAGCTTTTGCCTATTTCAGAGCGGATTCACATGCTTGAAAAAGCGCGCGGTATGTCAAAACAAACAATCCACGATACACAAAATGACAGTACAAAGCCCATATGGGATGGCTTACTATAAGCCTAAATAAGGAGGAAACAGTGTGAGAAATCAAGAGTTGATTCGCAAGGCCGAAATGACACTTGCCAGCTTAAAAACCGGCGGTCTCATGAACGCAACCCAATCCAACACATTCATTAGAATGATGCAAAATACACCAACCGTTTTAAATGATGCACGTATTATTCCAATGGAAAGTGATTCACAAAAAATCGAAAAAATCGGCTTTGGCCAGCGTATTTTGCGCCCAGCAGAAGAAGGCAAAGCACTTGATGCGAAAGACCGTGTTGTCCCAGCGACAAGCACTGTCCAGCTAAATGCGAAAGAGGTCATCGCAGAGATTCATATGACCTACGACAGCATTGAAAACAATATTGAGAAAGACGGAATTCAGCAGACGATTATGCAAATGCTAGCTGAACGAGCAGCCGTTGACATTGAAGAGCTCATCGTCAATGGCGATACGACTTCAGCAGATCCATTTTTAGCTCAAATGGATGGCGTGAGAAAACAAGCAGTCTCTCATATCGTAGATGCAAACGGAGCGGAAATCAGCCGCCAAATGTTTAAGCAAGCCTATAAAGCGATGCCGTCAAAATATTTACGTGTACCTCAGGATTTCCGTTTCTACACATCTCCAAGCTTAGAGGTTGAGTGGAAGGATCAAGTAGCAAACCGTCAGACAGGCCTTGGAGATGCGGCCATTCAAGGCGGACTTTCTTCTGCATTCGGTGTGCCGGTCAAAGGTCTTGCCAATATGCAGCCATATGACGAAGCGGGAACAGACGTATCAGATATTTTGCTGACACACCCTAAAAATATTATCGTAGGTTTCTCTCGTAATATTCGAATTGAAGTAGAAAAAGATATTCGCAGCCGTAAATTTATTATTGTCCTCACAGCGAAGCTAGACAGCAAATTTGAGGAAGAGGATGCTGTAGCAAAAGTGATGAAAGTGAAAGAGTAGGTGACGGCAGGCCATGATCATTTCTGCTGAAGAACTGCAAGCCTATTCTGTATTTGATCGTGTGAAAAATCGATCTGTAGAAAGACTGACAGCAGATATTATCGAAGCAGAAGCTGCGGTATTTCAGATCGTAGGTCACGATTTCTCAAGTGAAAAATATCAGCCCCTCCCTGAAAAAGCAAGAATCGCATTATTAAAAATGGCTCAATATTTTGCCATGCTGAATGATGACGAATCTATGATGAAAGGCTTTACGTCAGAAAAAATGGGCGATTATTCATATGCGAAGGCAGCTGATCAAGTGAAAGGCAGACCCTATGTATATGCCCTGCTTGTAGATTACATTGAACCAACATTGACCGGCGGCAGTGCCAAACTAAAGGTGAGATCATTATGAGCTATCAATCTCTATTAACAGATCGCTGTGATCTTTTTCACCTTGAGCATAAGGAGTCTGCCCGCGGGAAATACGGGATTCCAGCTGATGATTTACAAATGACACTTTCCTATCCCGATGCTCCCAGCCTGACCGATCTAGCTTGTTATGTCATAGAAAAGAACCAGTCACTTGTGCAAGAAGAGCCGAATACAGTCATTTATCAATCCTATCTTGTCCATTTTCCTTTAGCAACTGATATTCGCTTGCATGACAAAATGGTGTGGAATGGCGTGTCACTCAAATTACAGCAGCCTAAAAAAGTGAAAAATCATCACATCGAAGTGATGGCAGTCAGGAAGGAAAATCTATGAAAATTGATGGACTTGACCGGCTGCTCTCACAGCTGCAGACAGCGTATGATGGCGGCTTAAAGGCAGAATATCAAGATTGGCTGGAGGACATGGGCCTGCAGTTTTTAGACATCATTCAGGATGAATTAATCAAGGAGAATGCTGTTGATACAGGCCGGCTTCTTAGATCCTTTACACAAGGCGATAAGGAGAATCATTTTCTCATTTCAAAAGGCGGTCTCACACTTGAAGTGGGAACGCAGCTTGAATATGCCTCCTATGTCAATGATGGACATGCCACGTCTTCAAGTGGAGAGCGAAGATGGGTGCCTGGCAGATGGACTGGTAGCCGTTTTGAATATGATCCGAATGCAAGTACAGGAATGATGCTTGCCTCTCAATGGATTGATGGCAATGGCTACTGGGATCATGCTGTCATGCTCTATGAGCAAATGTTTGACCAGTCGCTGGATCGAAAGCTGCAAAGCTGGTTCGATCGACATTTTGGGAGGTGATGGAATGAATCAAGAAGTCGGGGCAATCATGCATTATATCTACACACACTTTCCTGTGACAATGTATGATCGTCTTTTGCCAGAACGCTTTCAAGTGCCATCCGTTTACGTGCCGCCTGTGACAGTGATCAGTGGTCCAGATACGGTTTCTACCTTTATGAAATCTTATTCGCTGCAAGTGAAAGTCTTTCATATTGATACAGAAAAAGCACATGATGCGGCAGAATCAATCGTTGATGCATTGCTTGCTGATCGTCAAATCATTCAGATGATGAGTGAAGACGGAGAGGTGCTTGATGATTATGTCCGCATAAAAAGAGTGGAAACAAGAATGATAGATCAAGGCGTAGCAGCGATTGTCCTGACGTGGGATAGCAGCTATTGGTACAACCGTGATAAACAGGCAAGCCTTGAAGATATCAACTTTTCAGATGGGGTGATCAAACGTGAGCAAGACTAAACATGCTCAGCCCGCTCAAACAGCCGGCGAAGAAAAAGAATTTGGCTTTTCATTTGAAGCCTTAAAGGAGCACAGTAAGGATCTTTTTGGGGTCAAACCAGAAATCCTTGAAGGGGCTCTTTTTTATATCAAACATCAACCAATTACAAAAACAGAAGCGAAAAAGCACATTGATGCTTTTTTGTCCAAGGAGGTTTAAAGGATGAACGGAGGCACTTTTACACCAGGTACAGAGAAAAAGCGTCCTGGTATTTACTTTAATTTTAAAACAACAGCAGAGCAGCGAATTACTTTAGGCGATCGAGGTACAGTGGCACTTCCCCTTGTGATGAGCTGGGGAGAACCCAAAACCTTTATTTCCGTTTCAAATATGGAAGATTTAAATAAAAAGGTTGGACTCAACATTGATGATAAGTCACTTCTTCTTTTCCGTGAAGCAAAGAAAAAAGCGCAAACGGTCTTGCTTTACCGCCTAAATGAAGGAGAGCCGGCCAAAGCCGAAATTGCTGAAAATTTTGTCGTCACAGCAAATTATGGCGGCCTAAAAGGAAATGAGATCACAGTACAAGTCGCAGAAAATGTACTTGATAGCACAAAACGCGATGTGATCACTTATCTTGGAACAGATATTGTGGATAAACAGGTCGTCACTGATGTCAAAGACCTTGTGAAAAACAAATACGTTCAATTTTCTGGTGAAGGTGAAGCCGTCATCACAGCAGGTGTGGCACTAAGCGGCGGGAAAAACGGCGTGGCAAGTGTCGCAGATTATACAGCTTTCCTAGAAGCAGCAGAAACAGAATACTTCGATGTCATTGCTCTTCCAGTCGATAATAGTGAGCAATTAAAAGCAACCTTCGCTTCATTTATCGAGCGTCTACGTGATAAGCAAGGACGTAAGGTGCAAGGGGTTGTGGCTAATTATGCAGCTGACCAAGAAGGAATCATCAATGTGACAAGCGGTGTTGTACTCGAAGATGGCACCGAACTAACACCTGCACAAACAACAGCATGGGTCGCAGGTGCAAGTGCCGGAGCAAATTTCAATCAGTCACTGACCTTTGTTGAATACGAAGGAGCGGTCGATACATTAGAACGTCTTGACAATGATCAAGTAGAATACCGATTATCGCAAGGGGAGTTCCTTTTCACCTTTGATGCGAGAGATCGTACCGTGAGTGTTGAAAAAGATATTAACTCCTTGACTAGCTTTACAGCTGAAAAGAACCAGCAATTGGCGAAAAATAAAATCATTCGTGTGCTTGATGCGATCAACAATGATTTAACATTCGAATTAAAAAATCTGATTAAATTACGTAAAGCCAACGGCAATGACATTCCAGCATCAGATGATGGTGTGCAGCTTGTGAAAACACTGATTACTCAGTATCTTACACAGCTTCAAGATGGCAGCGGCATTACAGGCTTTAATTCAGAAACAGATATCGTGATCGGTCTCAATGAAGATCGTGATGGATTTATCATCGATTTAGCGGTTCAACCAGTAGATGCAGCAGAAAAATTCTATTTCAATGTGGAGGTGAAGTAAGATGGCTTTTAAAGCGCAAAATACAATTTCAGGTAAAGAAGGTCGTCTTTTCTTAGAAGGTGAGGAGCTTGCATTTATCAAAACCTTCGAAGCAAACGTGGAGAAAAACAAATCAGAAGTCAACGTCATGGGCCGCCGAATGACTGGACATAAAACAACTGGAGCAAACGGAACAGGAACGGCAACATTCTATAAAGTTACGTCCCGTTTCGTTCAATTAATGCTCAATTATGTGAAAAAAGGAGAAGATCCATATTTCACTCTTCAAGCTGTCATTGACGATAAATCATCAGGCCGTGGCACTGAGCGTGTCACATTATTTGATGTCAACTTTGATTCTGCTAAAATCGCTGGATTGGATGTTGATTCAGAGGCGCTTGAAGAAGAAGTTCCTTTCACATTCGAGGACTTTGATCTGCCTGAAAAGCTGAAGAATACATTCTAAGAAAAGTGGAGGAAATTAGCTAATTAATTAGCAAAATAATAACTGAATATGCTATAATGCAGTTGTAATACAACCGTCTTGAAGCCGTCTAAATTTCGTCTGGTGACGTCTTGTATTCGATTCATTAAAATATGTTTACATGCAAAGCGATTTGCATAAAATAAAAAGAAGCCAGGATGCTCTAACATCCCGGCAATGTACAATGAGGCCCTTCAAGGGGCTGGCTTTTCGAATAGGTTCTTTAGGTAGACTTCCCTTTAACCTTCCACAGCTCAAGGGGGAGTCTATTTTTTGTCTATATACGTCAACAAAGTAAAGATAAACATCCCGAATAAAAGCATAAGGGAAATCGCTTCAAATGTTGACATATGCATCACCCCCTTCCTATTGGGGATGAGCCAGACGCCCTTGAGCAAGCCGTTCAATTGTACAATTCAAATTATACATGAAAAGATTGGAAAGCACATTCAAAAAATGGATGTGCTTTTTTGCATTCAAAAAAACATAACAAAGGGAGTTTTTAAACATGAGTGAAAAACAAACATTTGATCTTTCATTTTTTATGCCGGGACAAACAGTAGAAGCGGAAGAAGTCAAAGTACCGATTTCTAAGCGTTTTGTTGATAAAAAAGGGAATGTCATTCCTTTTGTCTTTAAAGCCATTACAACTGAACGTATTGATGAATTGGAAAAAGAAAACACAACCTTCAAAAATGTCAAAGGCAGAGGACGTGTGAAAGACTTAGACAGCCAGCGCTTCTACGCACGTATTGCGATTGAATCGACGATTTATCCAGATTTCCGCTCAAAGGAATTAAGAGAAGCCTACAGCACACAAGATCCAGTTGAAGTAGCAAAACGTGTTCTGTCAGTCGGCGGTGAATATGCGAACTGGTTAAACAAAGCGATCGAAATCAACGGATTCGAAGATGAAATTGAAGATTTAGAAGAAGCAGCAAAAAACTAATAAAAGATGGGGATAAAGAAGCGGTGTTTTTATATTACGCAATGCACGAACTTCACTACTCCCCATCTGAACTCCTGGAATTATACGAATCACCAAGACCGTTCAAAGCATTCCTTTTCGGACTCATCAGCTACAAGCTAGACATGCTAGAAAAAGAAGCAAAGAAAGGAGGTAAATAATTGGCGAAACTTACAGCACGATTTGAATTAGAAGACCGGGTGTCGAAGAAGTTATTACGCATTCAAAAACGATTTCAAACGTTTGAGAAGCAGCTCAAACCATTTAGAAAACCAGTGAAAATAAGTCTGGAAATGGATGAAAAGAAATTAAGAAACCTCACGTTATCATTGCGGAAAGTTTCAGTATTTTCTATGAGGCTGGATCAGGGAATCTATCGGGATCTAAAAGCATTAAAAAATCAGTTAAACCTAATACCGGATCATCTGGTCATATCCTTTCAGGCGAAGGGGCTGGATGTCATTAAATCCAACATAGATCGTTTGAAACAAATGGGGACAAGTCCCATTATGCTGACGTTTAAACTAAACGATCAATTGTCAGCGAAAATGTCATCGATCAAAAAATCAATTCTTCAGCTCATCAACAGAACGTACTATATGAGATTAAACATGGTTGACCAAGCCACCGCTGCAATTCAACGAATCAAAAAGACACTCAAAAGCTTGACGATGTCCAAACACGAAATCAGAGTGTCTGTTCAAGACAATGCAAAAAGTAAGCTGAAAAAACGAGATCAGGCAGAGTCTGTTGTGAAAGAAAAGAAAGTAAAAAGGCAACCTAATGCAACAGCTGCTACAAAAACGAATGAAAACAAACAGAGCTGGTTGGGTAATTTGGGAAATAAGGCCCTAAAAGAAATTGAAAAATATGCAGGTGACGTTTCAGATAAATTGAAGGAAAAATTGAGTCCTAGAAACTTTTGGGATAATAATGCACTCCCTTGGATTGAAACGAAAATCGACGCATACAAACAAGAAGTGATCGGACGAATTAGTGAGAAGATTAAAATCAATCCTGAGGAGTATTTAGACAAATGGTTTAACAAAGGCTTAGATTTGATCCTTGGTCCGAAAAATCAATCAAGCGAGAACAACAGTAACTCTTCAGCTCAAAATCAAACGACTGAAGCATCAACAAATTCAACTCCTAATACGCAGCCAAATAAACAAAAAGGAAAAGGTTTGTTTCGTAATAGCTGTTGCCCTTGTTGTGCTCGAGGTTTAAGCAGGCGTGGTTCTAATAGAACTAGAAATAGAAATGGCCGTGCTCAAAGGCAGCCCACAAATCCTACCGCCACTTCTAGAGCTGAAAGAAATAGAAGACCTCCAGGTAGACTAGGAAAACTGAAAACAAATGCAGGTAAGATTTTTGAAAAAATCCCTAGTGGATTGAAGAAAACTACAGGCATAGTAGCCTCAGTTGCGGGACTTGCTGGACTGATGAAAGGTAGCGGCGGGTTAAGTAGTTTAGGCGATTCATTAAAAAATATCGGTAGAGGAAGTAGTAAGTTATTAAAAAGAGTGCCTGTATTGGGGAACTTATTAAGTGCAACAGATTTAATAGGAACAACCAAAGAAAACGTTGGGGAAAAAGTAGGTGGTTTCTCTGGAGGTCTTGCAGGAGGAGTTAGTGGAGCTGCAATTGGTCAGGCTCTAATTCCAATACCATTTGTAGGAGCTGCAATCGGTGGTGTTGCTGGAGGCATGGCTGGCACTTTTGGTGGATCAAAATTAGGGGAGATATTTGATACTTCAAAACTTAAAGAGAATATTTCAAACACTTTATTTAATGGCGAATGGTGGAGTGAAAAGTGGGGGAGTGTTAAAACTTCTGCAGAAACGTCTTTAGGAAACTTAAGTGAGAAATGGGAAGATATAAAAACTACAGCATCGAATACACTGTTCAATTCAGAATGGTGGGCAGAACAAGCTGGATACGTTACAGGAGTTTTAGAATCTACTGTCTTTAATGGCGAATGGTGGAGTGAAAAATGGGATGCTATCAAGGACTGGACTCAAGAAAAGTGGGATAGTGCCGTCGAAATATGGGATTCTATTAAGAGGAAACTTAGTGAGACCGTTTTCAACGGAGATTGGTGGGGAGAGAAGTGGGATAATGTAAAGGAATGGACCAAAGAAAAATGGGATGGTGCCGTCGAAATATGGGATTCTATTAAGGGGAAACTTAGTGAGACTGTTTTTAACGGAGATTGGTGGGGAGAGAAGTGGGATAATGTAAAAAAATGGACCAGAGAAAAATGGGATGGCGCAGTCGACATATGGAATTCAATTAAAGGGAAAATTCGTGAAACGGTCTTTAACAAAGATTGGTGGGGGGAAAAGTGGGATAACGTAAAAAGTTGGTCAAAAAGTAAATGGGAACAATCAAAAACAATTTGGTCAACTGCAAAAGCAACTATATCTTCAACTTTATTTAATAAAGACTGGTGGTCAAGTAAGTGGAGTAATGTTCAATCTTGGGGTAAAAATATTTTAGGAGATTCATGGGATTTACTCAAAAGTGAAGGCGCAAAACTCGTTGGTAGGCATATTGTGAAATTTGAAAAAGGTCGAGAAAACGGGAAAAAGGATTTTAAACCTGGTAAAAAAGCCACAGGCGGTTATATCACCCAGCCAACCTTATCATGGGTTGGTGAAGCAGGTAACGAATTTGTTATTCCAACTCAAAATAACCGAGGACGCGGAAAGATGCTGCTTGCTCAGGCTGCTTCTCATCTTGGAATGTCTGTTATGCCAAGCGGAGCAGCTGGAAAAAAACAAGTATCAAGCTCCCCAGCTCCTACAACTGCATCATCTTCTGTAGGTTCAATGAGCGGAGGCGGATCAGTCTCAATGAATGCGAACATTCAAGCTTCTAGCATTGGCGAGCAATTTAATGACGATTTTGAACAAGGGTTAAACCGTAAAGTCATCTCTCTTGATCAATGGAAACAAAAGAATATTCAGCAGCCTTTTGGTCAATTGACATCAGACTCAGGAAAGTATGGTCAGCAAACGGTTTCTGCCTTTGCAAACGGTCAGCAGATGACACCAACAGGAACAGACAGCTTCTTGCAAAGTCGTGTAAAAGCACCCTACCAACAAGTCATGACAGCATCACCCACTTGGGGTTCTGGAACAGTTAGTGGTTTTGCAGCAGGCCAAAATGCCACATCAATTGGCACGAGCCAATACGTAGATCAAAACATCAAACAACCATTCCTGCAAGCAAAACAAGAATCACCAGGCTGGGGTTCTGGAATGATTGACGCCTTTAACAGCGGCATGCGTTCCAAAGGAAGCGAAGTCACGCAAGCGGCCAAAGAAATGGCGAAGAAAGTAGAACAGGCGTTTAGAGAGGAATTAGACATTCATTCCCCTTCACGCGTCATGATGAGTCTTGGGAAATTTGCATCGATCGGTGTCGTAAAAGGGCTCGACTCAGTTGATGTGAAAAAATTTGCTGAAAATCAGGCTGGTTCATTAATCGGTGCCTTCAGCGGTATGGGAGCTTCAGGGCTTAATATTAAACAATGGCTCATGGCGGCTATCATGGCAACTGGTACATCAATGAGCTGGCTTCCAGGTCTGATGACCATCGCGCAGCATGAGTCACGTGGAAATCCGAGAGCGATCAACTTATGGGATTCCAACGCCAAAAAGGGAACCCCTTCTAAAGGCTTAATGCAAACCATTGGAACGACGTTTAACGCCAATAAAGGCAAAGGTATGAATGACATTTGGAACCCAATTCATAATGCCGTAGCAGCTATTAACTACATTAAGGGAAGATATGGAACAGTCTTCAACACGCCGGGATTACGAAGTATGAGAAGAGGCGGACCTTATAAAGGCTATGCAAATGGCGGATTGATTACTCAAGAGCAGGTGGCTAGAGTCGGTGAAGGAAATAAACGCGAATGGATCATTCCAGAGGAAAGAGGCATTCGCGGAAGGTATTTATTGACGCAGGCAGCCAAGGCACTTGGGATGCAAGTATATGATCCATCAAATGCATCTGCTCCTTTACCGAAAGCACAGATGCAGCAAGTTACCTCAGCTCAGTCTACTGGCAGTACAACATCGCCAGGTAATAAACAAATCACGATTCAATTCAATGGAGATCAGCATTTCCATAATGGACAAGATCAGCAATCGCTAGTCGAAAAAATTAAACAAATGCTTGTAGATGAACTAGAAGTAGAGCTTCATACAGGAACGAAGGGGGTCGTAATTGATGGGTAAATCTGTGTATCAATTGTGGATTTCCCAAGGAAAGGACAAGTTGCGATTCCCTGTCCTTCCATCCGAACTCGAAATCACAAACAACGTACAAAATGAAACAGTAAAGGTCGCCTCTTTTGGAGAACTGACCTTTATTGACGTACCATCGGCGAAACAAGTATCTTTCACCTCATTATTTCCTAAGAAATATTCGCCGATTGCTGAATATAAAAGCATTCCATCACCAGAGAATGCGATCGCGAAAATTGAACGAATGATGCGTTCAAAGAAATCCGTGCGGTTGATTGTAACTGGAACAAAAATCAATATGACGTGCAGCATTGAAAGCTTCACCCACAAAGAAGGGTCATATGATATTGGAGATCGTGAATTTACGATCGAGTTAAAGGAATACAAAACTGCATCGCCTAGGAAAATCAAACGGAAGAAAAAAGCAAAACAAACGAAAAAGAAGCGGCCTTCAAAAACACCACCAAAAATGTACACCGTCAAAAAAGGGGATACGCTATGGGCCATTTCTGGCAGGTTTTATGGCGACAGTACAAAATGGCGGCGTATTTGGAATGCCAATAAATTAGCGATGATTAAACGTAGCAGACGCAATATTAAGCAGCCGGGGCATTGGATTTTCCCTGGACAAAGGTTAAAAATACCACAATAGGGGGGCTGGCATTGATCGAGCTTTTTGCCATCAGAAGCGGCACCATGTATGAGCTTGTCACAGAGAGTGTGACACTTCAGGGGCAAAGGTATCAAGCCCCTCGCTCAATTCAGGCAAATATTATCACAAAACAAGGCAGTCAAACATATTACCGTGTCTCGGAAGGGGACACGGTTCTTTTTAAATGGAAAGGAAAAGAGCTGTTTAGAGGCATTGTTTTTTCGCGGACGCCGGTTGAAGGAAAGCTGACGTTTACTGCATACGATATGCTCCAATATTTGGTGAAAAACCAAGATGTCTATGTTTTTTCAAATCAAAGAGCAGATCAAATCTTAAGGCGGATTGGAGCCGACTTTCAAATTCCAATGACTTCTATCTCCAATACAGGACATGTCATAAAATCACTAGTCTTTAAAAATGACACGAGCCTGTATGACATGATATTGAAAGCATTGAAAGAAACGAAGCGGCAAACAGGAAGAAACTATCAAATCTTTTCTGCTAAAGGCAAGATGGGGCTGAGAGCCTGGCCTGATCCAGAGGACGTCTGGGTCATTGAATCAGGCGTCAATCTCATCAGTTATCAATACAGCACCTCGATTGAAGAGACAGCCACTCGAGTCAAGATGCGTACGTCTGCTGATGCACAGGGGAAGAATAAGAAAAAAGGCAGTAAATCCGAGATTGTGGTGATTGAACAGGATAAAGCCGGTCAGAATAAATACGGTATTTTACAGCATGTTGAGACAGTCACAGGGCAAATCAACCAGCCGCAGCTGCAAAAAAGAGCCAAAGTACGGCTGGCAGAGAAAAAAGGCGTCAAACAAGAAGTCAAAAGCATACAAGCGTTAGGAATTCCAGAGCTGCAAAGCGGTCTCCCAATCTATTTGAAAATTCCTGAAATCAACGTGAAAAAAACTTACTGGATCGATCAAGACAAACATGAATTCAGTGGGGTGAAACACACCATGACCATTGATGTTGTTGAGAAAAATTCCATGCCAAAGGGTGATCAAGCGTGAGATTAAGTGAAGCGATTAAACGATTGGCAGTGAATGCAGTAGACGCAGAGTCGCCAATTGATCTTGTCATCGGAGAAGTCACGGCAGTTTCCCCTCTGAGCATCCGATTAAATGAAAATCATAAGCTGATCATTCCAGAAGAATTACTGATTTGGCCGAAGCGCTTAAATAAGGGTGAGGATGATGAGCTGAAAAGGGGAGACAGTATTATGGTGCTTGCAATGGCAGGAGGCCAGTCCTTTTACATCATCGACAAATTGTAAGGGAGGTGATGAACGTGGCACTTTCACCAGAGGAAGAAATCGAGGAAACAGAAGAAGATGAAGAGGTCGAAACCTCGACGACGTATCGAATAGATTTTGAAACTGGCAGGCTGACAGGCGAAACCATTTCAGGCATCGAGGCAATTCGGCAATTCGTTTATATGACACTTAGGACAGAGCGGTATGCACATCCTATCTACAGCCACGATATTGGTACTGAAATTCAGGAGCTGTTGACGGATACAGAAGCCACGGATGAATACAAAGAAATGGAGATACCAAGGCTGCTAGAGGAAGCGCTGCTTGTTGACGAACGGATTGATCATATTGAAGAGTTAGAGGTCACAAAGCAAAATGACTCATTTCATGTCAAACTAGCGATTGTCACAGATGAGGGCACATTAGAAATAGAGGAGGTGATGGAGGGCGATGTTTGAGGAACAAACGTACGAAGCATTAATGGAAAGAATGCTGGATAGACTGCCAGATGATATAGATAAAAGAGAAAACAGCGTGATTTGGAATGCCTTGGCACCTGCTGCCGCTGAATTGGCCCAGTCCTATATTTGGCTTGATCAAGTGTTTGAGCTGGTCTTTGCAGATACAGCACAAGGAGAGTTTCTAGATCGGCGGGCTGCTGAAGTAGGAATTGAAAGAAAACCAGCCACTAAAGCAGTTTGGTCAGCGGCCATTCAGCCAGAAAATATCAACATTCCAGCTGGTTCACGTTTTTTTATTGAAGACGTTTATTTCCAGTATTCGAAGGATGGCACGCTAGAATGCGAGACACCTGGTAAAGCCGGCAATGTTCAGTTAACAGATCAGCCGCTGCTGTCACTTGATACAATTCCAGGACTTGAATCGATTAAGATGAAAGAACTGGTGATACCAGGTCAAGAGGAGGAAGATGACGCTTCTTTATATGATCGATATTTAATACGTGCGAGGCGGGAGGCTGTCAGTGCCAACAGGGCGCATTATAAAAAATGGGCTGAAGAAGTGCCCGGTGTTGGCAGAGCGAAAGTGTTCCCGCTTTGGAACGGAGAAGGGACGGTCAAAATTGTCATCACAGATGGCAATCTAGATGTTGCATCAGACCTTCTTGTCAAAAGAGTACAGGAATATATCGACCCAGTGCCAGGTGAAGGAGAAGGACAAGCGCCTATAGGCTCCAAAGCAACCGTTGAAAGCGCCAAATGGCTGGATATCGACATAGAAGTGGCTGTCGAACTTCAAATGGACTGGACCCTTG
The DNA here is from genome assembly GCF_038593295.1 of Bacillus sp. FSL R5-0512. Taxonomy (NCBI): domain Bacteria; kingdom Bacillati; phylum Bacillota; class Bacilli; order Caryophanales; family Bacillaceae; genus Bacillus; species Bacillus sp. FSL R5-0512. Next base: position 2,742,341 of record NZ_CP151982.1, on the reverse strand, counting down.
AAGGAGCTCAGAAAGAAATAGAAGAAAAGGTCAAGACGCTGTTGAAATCAATCGCATTTGAAAAGAGTACCATTCGAATGTCCGCTTTAAATGATATTTTGTACCATTCAGAAAGTGTGTCAGATTATGCAGATGTGTTATTGAATGGCGAGTCGAAAAACTTAGTATTACAGGACATTGAGATTCCGCGTCTTAGGCAGGTGAAGGTTATTGAGCAAACAGGATGAAATGAAAACCTACTTGCCGCCATATTTTACAGAAATTTATGAAGTGGATCACCTGCTCAAGACAGAGGCACCGGAATTTGAGCAATTGGACGAATCTATTTTCGACTTAACGGATCAGTTCTTTCCTTTAACAGCGACATGGGGATTAAACAGATGGGAAAGAATGCTGAAGGTGCAGCGGGAATCAGATGATTCAATTGAACTGCGCAGGGCACGCTTACTCAATATGATGTCAAATATTCCCCCAATCACGTATCTTTCATTAGAGAAATCAGTCAATCGCTTTCTCAAGAATCCAAGTGCTGTCATCCGTCTCACAACCAATCGCTATCACTTTGCCTTACGTGTGAACCTAGATGATCTGCAAAACACGAGATATATTGTAGAAATACTTGAAACGTTAAAGCCCGCGCACTTGGCTTATACGTTCACGGCTTGTCATCATACCGACGTACATGAAAAAAATGATCATCACGGGAGGCTCACACTGCGAAGCAGAGTGGGTTTTTTCGATCATATCCCGATTTTACTCAATGGTGAATTTGTCTTAAATGGTACGTTTTATCTCAGCGGAACGCGAGGTGCAACGGATGTGCCTGCTCGTTTTCGGCATTCATTAAACATGAGGATGCCTCTTCAACATCAGTCAGAAACAGCATATCGCATGAACTATGTCATGACTGGAGCGGTACTTGTAACGAAGCAAGGAGCGGCATTGACTTTACGCACAAAAAATCAGCTCCAGCATCAAACCAAGAAGAAGATGACGTTCCGTCTGCCAGTACACGTCCAAACTGAGCAGGATGGAAGCTTACTGATCAAAGATCATTACTGGATTCTCGATGGATCTGTTCCGCTGGATGGATCAAAAATGCTAGCAGCAACTTCTAAAAAAATAGATTTATAAGGAGGATCACAATGGCTGATCAATTAACCGTAACAACACTGTATGCACGTCAACAAATGGCAAAGGCAAGAGCCGAAGGAACAAAACTCACAAAAGTCGTCAAAATGGCCTTTGGAAATGGGGGAACGAAGGATGGAAAACCGATCTCACTAGACGGCACTGAACAAAATCTCAAAAAAGAACTAGTCCAAAAAAATATTGATTCGTTTACCTTCATGGAACCAGCAAAAATCCGCTACACCTGCACGATCGCCGAAGGAGAACTGGCAGGAGAAGTGATCAACGAACTAGCACTTGTCGACGAAGACGGCAAATTCACCGCCATCCGCACCATGACAGACAAACAAAAAGACGGCGACATCGAATTTGTTTTTGAGATTGATGATATTTATTAATGGAGGGAGTCCAAAATGGATTTGAAAACACCGAAAACATTTGAAATTAGTGATAAGGCCCATGCGGACCTGTTTAATGAAATGGTTAAAGTCTTACTTGAAAATGACACTGAACTGTTGGAACAGTTCACTCGCCATAAAAAGGATACGAAACAACATGTAACTGAAGCAGAGAGACAAAAATGGAATGATTCTCAAAGTTATAAAATAACGGCAGACAACGGCACACATTTAATCAGCATCCCAGCTGCTAGTAAGATCTATGATGCTATTAAGGATAAAGGAACATGTACATTTTACGCTCCTCGTGGCACGGAAGATAGTCCAACAACCAATGCATTAAGAGGTATCCAAACGGTTGGCCAAGCGAATGCAGGAACAGGCTTTGCGATCGATACAGCGGGAAATGCTTATACTTTTCTATATGGTTCCAGTGATCTTTCTATAACGTGGACGCCTCTGCCAAACATGTCTGATCAAAATAAATGGAATGGCAGTCAGCTCATTAAAATTACAAATGATACGGGTGGCGTTCGTGTATCTGTAGCAGCTACAGAAAGCTTACTCGATAAAATTATTCAAGCAGGGAAAACATTCGGTACATTTTATTCACCAGCTGGAGTACTAGACAATCCTTCTGCTTTATCTGCACGCGGTTTTTATCACTTTACATCTGCTGATAATAATAACAAGGGAACTTTTGGATGGGTGATTGCTGTGGATTATCGTAATAACGTCTTTACAAATTATCTTGATTTAAATTTGGGCTGGCAAGGCTGGCGTAGATTACTGTCCGATGCAGATGCAGAGGTGAAGTGGAACAAGGTAGACCTTTCGCAACTCGAAAATGGTTGGAAAATATATAATTCTGTCGATGGTAACCCCCATACCTTGCAATATAGTATAGATTCATTTGGTGTTGTTGAAATTATTGGATCAATTGCCGGTGGTAAGGTTGGTTTTGACTCTGTTGTTTTTACCTTAAAAGAAGGATTCAGACCAATGCAATCGACTCACTTTATTGGTGTAGCATCAAGCATGGGAAAAGGTAACACGCCACAAATTCATAGAACATATATAGGTACTGATGGAAAAGTCTGCGTTCAATATTGTTCTAATGATCTAAACCCTAATGAATTTATCACGTTTGGTTTCAGATTTAGAACAAGATAACAAAGATTTTAAAACGTTAAAAAACTTTTAAGTCTATAAAGCCTCGTCAATCTAGTTGAAACAGCTTACGTAATGGTACAAAGGAGAGAACACATTGGATATAAAAACTCCTCGTTCTTTTGAAACGAGTGATAAAGCTCATGCTGATCTGTTCAATGATATGTTGAAAACATTGTTTCATAATGACACTGGTTTATCAGAACAAATAACTCTTCATATCAATGATTCGAGCCAGCACTCTTCAGATGTAGAAAAAAAGAAATGGAATGAGTCTCAGCTGTATAAAATTACAGGAGATAATGGAGTACAACTTTTAAATATTCCTGCCGGCACAAAAATTTATGACTCAATTAAAGACAAAGGGACATGTACATTTTATGCGTCCAGTGGAATAGAGGATAGCCCTTCACAATTTGCCATTAGAGGGATACAGACAGTGGGGCAAAATAACATTGGAACAGGTTTTGCGATAGATACATCAGGCAATGCATATTACTTCTACTATAATTCTAGCAATTTATCTATCACTTGGACTCAGATTCCGACAGCAGCTGAAAAAGATAAATGGAACAATGGGCAGCTGTATAAATTGACTCAAAACAATGGTAGGCCTATTTATAAAGGGGTAAGTGAAACCACCGACTATAACGAAATTATAGAAACAGGAATGTATCTCATTTATAATGCGGGCCTTAATGGTCCAAAAGAGATCAAAAGGGCATTTATGATTGTTATCAGTTATGGGAATACCCTGTTACAAACTATATATGATGCAGTGAATGGTCTGAACTCTTTTTATAGAATTAGGAAGACTGACTATACATGGACTGAATGGGAAAAACATCTCACGTCTTCTGATTTAAATGCTGCCTGGTATAATGTAAATCTCAATAGTAATATAAAACAATATTCAGCCAATCCATTGAAATATTCTGTCAGACAAAATATTTTATATTTGAGAGGATCATTTGAAATAGTTTCGGCTAATGAAACAGAAATTGCACGTTTAACGCATGAACCTTCCTCTTTAACTGTTTTCACTTGTGCGACGGTTGGTTCATACGGGTCTGCAAGGATGTCTTTATCTAAAGATGGTAGTCTAAAATTTGATGGATTAATTGCAAACGATCCGTCAAAGGTAACACGTATTGAAATTAATGAGGAAATTCCACTATGGTAGTCATCATATAATGAAACTACTAAAGCTTTTTTGTGTAGTTAATATGGATACTCACAGATCACTACCAAGACATAACAGGAGACAAATACGAAGCCTGGCTTTATTTTTTTGCCGGAAAGAAGGTGATTCCAATGGAAGTAGATGTTGTTCAAAACTTAATGACCCAAGGCCCATTTGCCGTTCTCTTTTGCTGGATTCTGTTCTATGTTCTCAACACAACAAAAGAACGAGAAAACAAACTCAATGAGCAAATCGAGGCGCAAAATGATGTGCTAGCCAAGTTTAGTGAAAAGTATGACGTCGTGATCGACAAACTCGACAAAATAGAACGAAATTTAAAATAGGAGGAAAACTCATGAAAACATTCGACAAAGGCACTGTGATTCGCACAGTGCTTCTTTTTATTGCTCTGATCAATCAAACGCTTATCATGTTTGGACAGACGGTGCTGCCGATTAGTGAGGAGCAAGTACAAACCGCAGGTGAGGCACTATATGTGGCAGGTTCTACGATTTTTACTATGGTTACAGCCGTTATCGCTTGGTTTAAAAACAATTATGTGACCTACAAAGGCCAATTACAAAAAGATGCTCTGAAACAAAGAGGGCTAACAAAATAATACTTGAAGGAGAAACGACATGGTAAAAATCATTCAAGCATTGATTCCAAAACAACATCGCAACAGACCAGGAAACACGATGAAGCCGCTCTATATTACAGTGCATAATACGTCTAACAGTGCAAAAGGCGCTAATGCGGCCAGTCATGCAGCGTTTGTTGCACGTTCAAGTACCGGGGTGAGCTGGCATTACACCGTTGATGATCAGGTGATTTATCAGCATTTACCGTTAAACGAAAACGGCTGGCACGCAGGGGATGGCAGAGGCACCGGCAATATGAAATCAATTGGTATTGAAATTTGTGAAAATGCAGACGGCAGCTTTGAACAAGCAGTCGAAAATGCTCAATGGCTCATTCGAAAGCTGATGGAAGATTTCGGAATTCCTTTATCAAATGTAGTGCCTCATAAACATTGGAGCGGGAAAGAGTGTCCAAGGAAACTTCTCGGACGATGGGATCAGTTTAAAGCTGGAATAGCCACAGCACATACCGGCAGCAAAAGCACAAGAAAACCTGTTCAGGCAGAAAGCTTAAGCCAAAAAGCACCCATTTCCAAAAAGAAATCGTCAAATCTGCCATCTGGCATTTTAAAAGTCACCAAGCCCTTAACAAAAGGCCCTCAAGTCACAGCTGTGCAAAAAGCCTTATCTACCCTCTATTTTTACCCAGACAAAGGGACAAAAAACAACGGGATTGACGGATATTATGGACCGAAAACGGCGAACGCGGTCAAGCGGTTCCAGCTTATGAATGGCTTAACTGCAGACGGAATTTACGGACCGAAGACGAAGAACAAAATCGAACAATTACAGAAGAAATGATGATCTATAAAAAAAGCTATCAGCAAGTGAGGAAATGCTTCCTTGCTGATAGCTAACAAAAAGTGACATCATTTGTGATATAATTGGCCAAATCCCTATCATGAGAGGAGAGAAAAATGAAAAAAGAACTGCTCCAGATCATTATGCTGTCAGTGTTGCTCATCTATTTCATTTATCACGAAATGACGAGCGACTTCCCTGTGTCCTATACAATCATTCTCATCCTAACTTATCTTTCTGTGATCACATACCGCATCATAAAGTTATGAAGAAAAAACAAAGAACAAACAGAACTGTAAGAGATATGTACATAAAAAACCCATCCTTGATTTCTCAAGAATGGGTTTTCGTATGGAGCGTAGGGGATTCGAACCCCTGACCCTTTCGCTGCCAGCGAAATATTCTCCCACTGAACTAACGCCCCGAGGTATGACGACATAATTTATTATAATCAATCCTCCTGTGAAATTCAAGCTGTAAAACATAAACACATCGTCTATTTTTCTTTCTGCTCAATTGGAATATAGTCAAAAATTTCGCCAGAATGAACAGAATGGGCTAATCGTCTCAGCCAGTCATAATAGGCTTTTGAGCTTTCAAGCTGCTCAATGAGCTGCTGCGCTTCTTCTCTTACATGTTCCTCCAGCTGATCATCACGCGACACCTCTTGAAGCCGCTCTTGCGCTTCTTCAATTGCCGCTAAATTGACCTCGACCTCACGTTCCCATTTTTGCGGAAAGAAGTTCGTGAAAAACTTAAAAAAGTCTTTTTCCGCAACAAAGCTGTGTTTTCTTCGACCACGGTGAAACGTCTTTTTGACAATATTCATGTCTTGCAGCTTTTTCACACCCGTGCTCATACTCGGCTTACTCATTTGCAGCTCTTCACGCATTTCATCCAGTGTCATTTCCTCATTTAAATACATCGTTCCATATAGAATACCTGCACTTCGTGTAATGCCATAGAGATCCATCGTTTCAGCTATGGAATCAATGACTAGATCTTTAGCAGCTAAAATACGATCTTCTGCTTGCGGTTTTTCCTGCTTTTTCATTTTGTCCCTGCTTTCTATTAAGAAAATTCAATCCGTTCAAAAAAATCTTTATGGACTATATGTTAACGAAAGAATACAAAATGTCAAAATAAATGAAGCATATCTCCCTTTGACAGAAAAATTTGAACATGATAAGTTAATTATGTTCAAAACGTTAAATTTTTATTTAACAAACTTACCAAAGAGAATCAGAGGAGGTTCCTTCTATGAGTCAAACACTATTTATAGACGGACAATGGGTTGGCGCTAAAAGTAGCGACACACGGGATATCATCAATCCGTTCAATCAAGAAGTGATCGCGACAGTCAGCGAAGGATCTAGAAATGACGCGCAGCTAGCCATTAAAGCAGCGAGAAAAGCCTTCGATCAAGGGGACTGGGCAAACATGCCTGGACTTGAAAGAGGAAATATTGTGTTTAAGATAGCTGAATTGATTAGACGTGATCTTGATGAACTAGCCAAATTGGAATCGCTTGATACAGGCAAAACATTAGAGGAAAGCAAAGCAGATATGGACGATATTGCGAACGTGTTCCAATATTACGCAGGTCTGGCTGATAAAGATGGCGGGGAAATCATAGCATCGCCAATTCCAAACTCGAAAAGTGAATTAGTCAGAGAGCCTGTCGGTGTATGCGGACAAATCACTCCTTGGAACTATCCATTGCTTCAAGCAAGCTGGAAAATCGCTCCTGCACTTGCGGCGGGAAATACAATCGTTTTAAAGCCAAGTGAAATCACACCACTCACCACAATAAAAGTATTTAAACTCATGGAAGAAGCGGGCGTTCCAGCAGGCGTTGCAAACCTAGTGCTTGGACCTGGGGCAACCGTTGGAGATGAGCTTGCTGTAAATGATCAAGTAGATCTGATTTCATTTACAGGCGGTATTGAAACAGGGAAGAAAATTATGCAGGGAGCTAGCGGGAATGTGAAAAAAATAGCCCTTGAGCTTGGCGGAAAGAATCCGAATATTGTGTTTCAAGATGCTGATTTAGACGTAGCGGTTGACCAGGCAATGAATGCTGTGTTTTTCCATGCAGGGCAAGTGTGTTCAGCAGGTTCACGTTTGCTGGTGGAAGAATCCATTCATGATGAATTTTTAGAAGAACTGGTGAAGCGTACGAAAAAAATCAAGCTAGGCAGCGGCTTTGATGAAGATACCCAGAGCGGGCCGCTCATCTCAGCTGAGCATCGAGAAAAAGTAGAAAAATACGTCAGCATCGGTTTAGAAGAAGGCGCTAAGTTAGAGACAGGCGGAAAAAGACCTGACGCAGAGGCGCTGCAAAATGGGTTCTTCTACTTGCCGACCATTTTCTCAGGCTGCACGTCAGATATGCGGATTGTACAGGAAGAAGTCTTTGGACCTGTCCTGACAGTCGAATCCTTCCGTACAGAGGAAGAAGTCATCAAGCTGGCAAATGATACGATTTATGGATTAGCAGGAGCTGTGTGGTCTTCTGATATCAGCAAGGCCGAAAGAGTGGCTCGACAATTAAGATTGGGCACGGTTTGGATCAATGACTTCCATCCTTATTTCGCTCAAGCACCTTGGGGTGGCTACAAGCAATCAGGCATTGGGCGCGAATTAGGACGCACGGGGCTTGAAGAATATACCGAACTGAAGCATTTATATCGAAATACAAAACCTGAAGCGGTTCATTGGTTTAAATAAAAATTAAGCATTTGGAGGAGATTCTTTATGACACTAAATATGAAAATTGAAAGCATGCAGAAATTCCACACATTTGAAATTCCGACTGTTATCAAACACGGCATTGGTGCAGTGAAACATGTTGGGGAAGAAGTAAAAGCATACGGCGTTTCAAAGGTATTGCTTGTAACAGACCCTGGTATTTATCAAGCCGGCGTGGTGGACCCAGTAATTGCTTCATTAAAAGAAGCACAAATCGATGTCGTTCTATTTGATAAAGTAGAGCCAAATCCGCCAGTCCGTCTAGTGAACGAAGGATCTGCTTTATATGAAAAAGAAGGCTGTAATGGATTAGTCGCAGTAGGCGGCGGCAGTTCAATGGATACAGCAAAGGCAATCGGAGTAGAGGCGACTCATGAAGGCTCAGTCCTTGATTACGAAGCGGCAGAGGGAAAAAAACCGCTAGAAAACAGAATCCCTCCTTTAACCACTATTCCGACAACAGCTGGTACAGGTTCAGAGGTAACACAGTGGGCGGTCATTACTGATGAAGAAAGAGAATTCAAATTCAATACTGGTGGACCTCTCATTGCAGCTCATCTAACAGTCATTGATCCAGAGCTTCATGTGTCCATGCCGCCTCATGTGACAGCAATGACTGGAATTGACGCGCTTGCTCACGCGATTGAATGCTATACGATGAAATTTGCTCAGCCGATTACAGATGCGGTAGCGCTCATGGCAATTGAATATGCAGCTCATTATATTCGCCGTGCCTTTGCTGATGGCGAGGACTTAGAAGCCAGATATGGAATGGCACAAGCTGCGATGCTTGCCGGGCTTTCTTATGGAAGTGAATCAGCTGGAGCTGCACATGCGATGAGTCAAACACTCGGAGGTATTATTCCTGTCGCTCACGGTCAGTGTGTTGCAGCGATGATGGGACCAGTGATGGAGTATAACTGGAAAGGGTATCCGGAAAAATTCGCTCGAATTGCGCAAGCGTTTGGGATTGATACAAGCAGAATGACAACAGAGGAAGCAGCCAAAGCAGCTGTGAACTGGATGTATGATTTAGTAGAGGATTTAGAAGTTCCTTCATTAGAAGAACAAGGTGTATCAAAAGATATGATTGATCGTTTATCTAAAGAAGCAATGAAAGATCCGCAAACAGTTGGAAACCCAAGAGATTTAAACGAAAAAGCGTACAAATGGATTTATGCTCGCTGCTTTGAGTTAACACCTAAAACGGTGTAACAATGAAAAAAGGCTCCCAAAAGGGAGTCTTTTTTATGCCTATAGTTGTTCTTTAATTTCTTTGATTTGATGAATATGGCGTTTTTCGTGTGCGCCGATAAAATCAAGGTATTGCTTAAGGGATAGCTCTTTAAACACAGGATGTGCAATGACGCGTTTGAAATCTTCCTCAGTAAATGTGGATAAAATTTGATTGAGTTGCTCACGTGCAGTATCGAGCTCATCCTTTAAATGTGTAGGTGTTACATGCTTGCGTTCAGGCTCAACAATACTAGGCGCAGTGGCTTTTTTCGAACGGTCCTCTGCCATTTCTACCGGTTTTGGTTCATATTCTTTAATCGGTGCTTTTTTACCCTCAGCAGCTAGATGTTTTGCTGCAACTAGGTCCATTTTCTTTAAATGATCTGCTACCTCTTGAATACTCCAAGTATCATCAGATAATTTTTGGTTCAATTGTTCTTCGCTCAAACCTTGCAGCTCGTGCCACAATTCTTGTCTCGCTTCATGTAATATACTCATTTTCTCATCACCTCAAGATCAAATTTTAACATAATGGTACATGACAATCATTCTTGAGCTATCCGAAAATCCCTTTGAAGAATTGTGATGAAATATGAAACCTTTACAAAAGTGGTTCGTATTACCTGTTAGAAGGAATACATTGGAGGTGGGTGTGGTCTAAATGAAACAAAAGATGTTCATTTCATGAAGAAAGGATGAGGAAGATGGATGTGTTCGGGCTGCCTCTTCAGACGCTGTATTTATACATATTAATGATATCAGGAATCCTGACACTTGTTTTCGTCTTTTTCGGCGATGTATTTGATGGATTATTTGAAGCGATCCCTGTTCCATTCCTTCAACCAACATTGATCCTCGCATTTCTTACCTTTTTCTCGGCTGGAGGGTTTATCTCTGAAAAAACAGCAATTGTAGGAAGTGGGCTTGGCGCAGTATTATCTGCGATCCTCGCAGTGATCCTTGTGACCTGTTTGAATGTATTTGTATTAGTCCCGCTTTCCTCTGCTGAAGAATCTCTCTCTTATACGGAAGCCGATTTAAAAGGAAGAACTGGGGAGATCATTGTATCTGTTCCAAAAGACGGATTTGGAGAAGTGCTGTTAATCAGTAATAGCGGGAAAATCTCAAAGCCAGCTGTCAGTTTCGACCAAGAGGAGATTCCATATGGAACCCGTGTGCTAGTTGTCGAAGTGAACAAAGGCGTCTTATCTGTTATACCAAATGAAGAAATCTAGGAGGGAATGCTATGCCAGGAACAACTATTTTAGTGATCATTGGAATCGTGCTTGTGATTCTTATTGCACTTATTGGTGTATTTGTTTCTAAATACCGGACAGCAGGTCCAGATGAAGCATTAATCGTTACAGGAAGTTACCTAGGAAGTAAAAATGTCCACGTGGATGAAGGTGGAAACAAGATTAAGATTGTAAGAGGCGGCGGTACCTTTGTACTTCCAGTCTTTCAACAAGCAGAGCCGCTCAGCTTACTATCTAGCAAGCTAGATGTTTCAACCCCTGAAGTCTATACCGAACAAGGTGTACCAGTCATGGCGGATGGAACGGCCATCATAAAAATTGGCGGATCGATTGAAGAAATTGCTACTGCTGCAGAGCAATTTTTAGGTAAAACAAAAGAAGACCGCGAAAACGAAGCAAGAGAAGTATTAGAAGGCCATCTTCGTTCCATCTTAGGATCAATGACAGTTGAAGAGATTTATAAAAACAGAGAGAAATTTTCTCAAGAAGTACAACGTGTCGCTTCTCAAGATTTAGCGAAAATGGGTCTTGTCATTGTATCGTTTACGATTAAAGATGTTCGTGATAAAAATGGCTATTTAGAATCTCTAGGTAAACCAAGAATTGCCCAAGTAAAACGCGATGCAGATATTGCAACAGCTGAAGCAGATAAAGAAACACGTATCAAACGTGCCGAAGCAGATAAAGATGCGAAGAAATCTGAGCTTGAGCGTGCTACTGAAATCGCTGAAGCAGAAAAGATCAATGAGCTGAAAAGAGCAGAATTCAGACGTGAACAGGATACGGCGAAAGCAAGTGCTGACCAAGCGTACGATCTAGAAACAGCTCGTAACCGTCAGCACGTAACTGAACAAGAAATGCAAGTCAAAATCATTGAGCGTCAGAAACAAATTGAATTAGAAGAAAAAGAGATTCAGCGTCGTGAACGTCAATACGATTCTGAAGTGAAAAAGAAAGCAGATGCGGACCGTTATGCTGTTGAGCAGTCGGCTGCCGCGGAAAAAGCGAAACGCCTTGCTGAAGCAGATGCGAAGAAATACAGCATTGAAGCAATGGCAAAAGCAGAAGCTGAGAAAGTCCGTATTGACGGGCTTGCCAAAGCGGAAGCGGATCGTGCAAAAGGGGAAACAGAAGCAGAAGTCATTAGACTAAAAGGACTTGCAGAAGCGGAAGCGAAAGAGAAAATCGCTGAAGCATTCGAACAGTATGGTCAGGCAGCGATCCTTGATATGATTGTGAAAATGCTACCTGAATATGCGAAGCAAGTATCTGCACCACTTTCTAACATTGATAAAATTACTGTTGTGGATACGGGCGGTAACGGGGAAGGCAGCGGTGCCAATAAAGTTACAGGCTATGCCACAAACCTCATGTCCAGTCTGCAAGAAAGTCTGAAAGCATCCTCTGGAATAGATGTGAAAGAAATTATTGAGAACTTTTCCGGCAAAGGAAATGTGAAGCAAAGCATTCAAGAGCTGACAAACGAAATCAAACAGCCAAGAAAAAAAGAGATCGCTGATACTCAAATAGAAGAATAAAATCAATAGACACCTTCCAGCAGAAGGTGTCTATTTTTTATAGAAGAAGTTTTAACCATTGAAATACAGACCATTGAATTCTACGTAATAGGAATTTATGATAATGAAGATAGGGTGTAAAAAACTAAAAGGAGTGGTGCGGATGAAGGTGAGACATGCTGTACATCAAGATATTCCTAAAATCGCCGAAATACATGTGAAGAGCTGGCAAACGACTTATCAAGGCATTATTAATCAGGATTATTTGGATGGTTTAAATATAAAAGATCGGAAAGAGAGCTGGAGAAAAAGATCGCTTGAAGGCACGTTTGTCGCAGAAGATGCGGATGGCGTATTTGGTTTTGCTTCTTTCGGAAAACAACGTGACGAACGTTATTCTACATATGATGGAGAGCTGTATGCCATCTATTTATTACAACAGAAACAGAAATCAGGTGCGGGTATTGCTTTAATTGCTAAAGGTGTCGATTATTTAATAGAAAAAGGGTATCAGAGGTTGATGCTATGGGTGTTTGAGCAAAATTCGGCAAAACAATTTTATCAAAAACTTCAACCTAGTTTTGTCGTTACCAGCCAGTTCGAGCTGGCTGGCGAGAACCATAATGAAATAGGGTATGGATGGGAGCTCTCTATATTGAATAACCATGTACAGCGGATTAAATCGTCAGCTTCCAGTAATAATGAGAGAAAAAAGTGAAGAGCACAGCAAGCAGCATGTAAGAAATAAACGGTGAAGCTTCTACTTTTCCTTTCACGCCTGCTATTTTTAAAGCTTCATAGAAACCTGCCAAAAAATAAGCAAGACTGAGAATATAGCAGCACAGCATAATGGAGTAAGGGCTCATTGTCGTACCTCCAGCATGAAATCTTCTATTATTAATAGATTCCATAGAGCAGCAAATTATGCATAAAAAAATAACCAGCTGAAATCAGCCGGTTATTTTTGACGAGGAAAAACCAAACGAGATGCACTTGGGATGAGTATACAAAGAACGATACTGCAAATAATAAATGAAGGAACCATATATGTGCTGTTATAAATTAAAGAGTAGACCCATCCTGGTGTTCCTTTCGGTGCATATTGAGAGAAGAAAACGACGCCAGAAATAAAGAACGTCAGCAGTCTGAATAAACTAGCAACAAAAACAGCTAAGGTAATATAGAAGAATTGCTGTTTTCGCTTTTGATCCTGAATGGCTTTTTTGATCAGTCCAGAAAACAGGCCGCTTAAAGAAATGACAACAGATGCAACGAAGTAATCGAGGAATCCTTGAACAGGTGTAGCGATGATCGGGCTATTCATCAGCTGAAGACCTGCGATTAACACACCGATGATAAATCCGGTAGATATTCCCCATCTAATAGACATGAGAATAACGGGAATCATAATCAGCGCAAGAGAACCGCCATTGGGCATTCTTAAAAAGAGACCTGATAAGTAATCTAATACAAGTGCAAGTGAAGTCATAATCGCGATTTCCATCAGTCGTACCAATTGATTTGATTGCTGCATAAAAAAATCTCCTTTTTCATGAATTGAGCAAGGAGAGACCGTGTAAGGATGAGTATGTTATTCATAGAAAAACATATCGATTTGAATACACCGTATGTATTCAAGTGATTCCACATTCCTACTTCAGTATTAACTGACAGGTTCAAAGGGTCAGAACAACGAATGTTCACTCTCAGCACAAAGCTCCCCCTGCGGTTATTTAATTTCAATCTATTATAAATATACTAAAGACCTGCAGGATCAACAATAGACAATTCCCGAGATAAGCAGCATTTGTATCAATATATAGGAAGAGATAAGGAAAAATAAATTATTTAGAAAAAATACTTGTTTCTTCTTTCAAAAGGTGTTATATTTGTATTCGCCGCTGAAACAGCGCGGTTGATAAATAACATTAAGAAAAAAGTTGTTGACTTTATCTTGATAGAATGTTATATTAATAAAGTCGCCTCTGGGAGACGACGAAGATGATCTTTGAAAACTAAACAAGACAAAACGTACCTGTTAATTCGAGTTTTTATAAAAAAATCCTATGAAATTTCATAGGTAGTCAGTCAAACTGGCGAAAAGCAAAACTTCGGTTTTGTACTTTTTCGGAGAGTTTGATCCTGGCTCAGGACGAACGCTGGCGGCGTGCCTAATACATGCAAGTCGAGCGGACAGAAGGGAGCTTGCTCCCGGATGTTAGCGGCGGACGGGTGAGTAACACGTGGGTAACCTGCCTGTAAGACTGGGATAACTCCGGGAAACCGGAGCTAATACCGGATAGTTCCTTGAACCGCATGGTTCAAGGATGAAAGACGGTTTCGGCTGTCACTTACAGATGGACCCGCGGCGCATTAGCTAGTTGGTGGGGTAATGGCTCACCAAGGCGACGATGCGTAGCCGACCTGAGAGGGTGATCGGCCACACTGGGACTGAGACACGGCCCAGACTCCTACGGGAGGCAGCAGTAGGGAATCTTCCGCAATGGACGAAAGTCTGACGGAGCAACGCCGCGTGAGTGATGAAGGTTTTCGGATCGTAAAGCTCTGTTGTTAGGGAAGAACAAGTGCGAGAGTAACTGCTCGCACCTTGACGGTACCTAACCAGAAAGCCACGGCTAACTACGTGCCAGCAGCCGCGGTAATACGTAGGTGGCAAGCGTTGTCCGGAATTATTGGGCGTAAAGGGCTCGCAGGCGGTTTCTTAAGTCTGATGTGAAAGCCCCCGGCTCAACCGGGGAGGGTCATTGGAAACTGGGAAACTTGAGTGCAGAAGAGGAGAGTGGAATTCCACGTGTAGCGGTGAAATGCGTAGAGATGTGGAGGAACACCAGTGGCGAAGGCGACTCTCTGGTCTGTAACTGACGCTGAGGAGCGAAAGCGTGGGGAGCGAACAGGATTAGATACCCTGGTAGTCCACGCCGTAAACGATGAGTGCTAAGTGTTAGGGGGTTTCCGCCCCTTAGTGCTGCAGCTAACGCATTAAGCACTCCGCCTGGGGAGTACGGTCGCAAGACTGAAACTCAAAGGAATTGACGGGGGCCCGCACAAGCGGTGGAGCATGTGGTTTAATTCGAAGCAACGCGAAGAACCTTACCAGGTCTTGACATCCTCTGACAACCCTAGAGATAGGGCTTTCCCTTCGGGGACAGAGTGACAGGTGGTGCATGGTTGTCGTCAGCTCGTGTCGTGAGATGTTGGGTTAAGTCCCGCAACGAGCGCAACCCTTGATCTTAGTTGCCAGCATTCAGTTGGGCACTCTAAGGTGACTGCCGGTGACAAACCGGAGGAAGGTGGGGATGACGTCAAATCATCATGCCCCTTATGACCTGGGCTACACACGTGCTACAATGGACAGAACAAAGGGCTGCAAGACCGCAAGGTTTAGCCAATCCCATAAATCTGTTCTCAGTTCGGATCGCAGTCTGCAACTCGACTGCGTGAAGCTGGAATCGCTAGTAATCGCGGATCAGCATGCCGCGGTGAATACGTTCCCGGGCCTTGTACACACCGCCCGTCACACCACGAGAGTTTGCAACACCCGAAGTCGGTGAGGTAACCTTTATGGAGCCAGCCGCCGAAGGTGGGGCAGATGATTGGGGTGAAGTCGTAACAAGGTAGCCGTATCGGAAGGTGCGGCTGGATCACCTCCTTTCTAAGGATATATGGAGCAGCGTACGTTTTCGTCTTGTTTAGTTTTGAAGGATCATTCCTTCAAAACATGTCTCTAGCGAGACAGGATTGTTCTTTGAAAACTAGATAACAATAAGTAATACATTCACATTGAATGCAATGCAAAGTTCATCACACATAGTGATTCTTTCTAAAGTAAGAAATGGTTAAGTTAGAAAGGGCGCACGGTGGATGCCTTGGCACTAGGAGCCGATGAAGGACGGGACGAACACCGATATGCTTCGGGGAGCTGTAAGCAAGCTTTGATCCGGAGATTTCCGAATGGGGAAACCCACTGCTCGTAATGGAGTAGTATCCATACTTGAATACATAGAGTATGAGAAGGCATACCCGGGGAACTGAAACATCTAAGTACCCGGAGGAAGAGAAAGCAAATGCGATTCCCTGAGTAGCGGCGAGCGAAACGGGAACAGCCCAAACCAAGAGGCTTGCCTCTTGGGGTTGTAGGACACTCTATACGGAGTTACAAAGGAACGATATAAGCGAAGAGGTCTGGAAAGGCCCGCCAAAGAAGGTAACAGCCCTGTAACTGAAATGTTGTTCTCTCCAGAGTGGATCCTGAGTACGGCGGAACACGTGAAATTCCGTCGGAATCCGGGAGGACCATCTCCCAAGGCTAAATACTCCCTAGTGACCGATAGTGAACCAGTACCGTGAGGGAAAGGTGAAAAGCACCCCGGAAGGGGAGTGAAATAGATCCTGAAACCGTGTGCCTACAAGTAGTCAGAGCCCGTTAACGGGTGATGGCGTGCCTTTTGTAGAATGAACCGGCGAGTTACGATCCCGTGCAAGGTTAAGCAGAAGATGCGGAGCCGCAGCGAAAGCGAGTCTGAATAGGGCGCATGAGTACGTGGTCGTAGACCCGAAACCAGGTGATCTACCCATGTCCAGGGTGAAGTTCAGGTAACACTGAATGGAGGCCCGAACCCACGCACGTTGAAAAGTGCGGGGATGAGGTGTGGGTAGGGGTGAAATGCCAATCGAACCTGGAGATAGCTGGTTCTCTCCGAAATAGCTTTAGGGCTAGCCTCAAGGTAAGAGTCTCGGAGGTAGAGCACTGATTGGACTAGGGGCCCCTACCGGGTTACCGAATTCAGTCAAACTCCGAATGCCGATGACTTATCCTTGGGAGTCAGACTGCGAGTGATAAGATCCGTAGTCGAAAGGGAAACAGCCCAGACCGCCAGCTAAGGTCCCAAAGTATACGTTAAGTGGAAAAGGATGTGGAGTTGCTTAGACAACCAGGATGTTGGCTTAGAAGCAGCCACCATTTAAAGAGTGCGTAATAGCTCACTGGTCGAGTGACTCTGCGCCGAAAATGTACCGGGGCTAAACGTATCACCGAAGCTGCGGACTGTTCTTACGAACAGTGGTAGGAGAGCGTTCTAAGGGCTGTGAAGCCAGACCGGAAGGACTGGTGGAGCGCTTAGAAGTGAGAATGCCGGTATGAGTAGCGAAAGACGGGTGAGAATCCCGTCCACCGAATGCCTAAGGTTTCCTGAGGAAGGCTCGTCCGCTCAGGGTTAGTCGGGACCTAAGCCGAGGCCGAAAGGCGTAGGCGATGGACAACAGGTTGATATTCCTGTACCACCTCCTCACCATTTGAGCAATGGGGGGACGCAGGAGGATAGGGTAAGCGCGGTATTGGATATCCGCGTCCAAGCAGTTAGGCTGGGAAATAGGCAAATCCGTTTCCCGTAAAGGCTGAGCTGTGATGGCGAGCGAAATTTAGTAGCGAAGTTCCTGATTCCACACTGCCAAGAAAAGCCTCTAGCGAGGTGAGAGGTGCCCGTACCGCAAACCGACACAGGTAGGCGAGGAGAGAATCCTAAGGTGATCGAGAGAACTCTCGTTAAGGAACTCGGCAAAATGACCCCGTAACTTCGGGAGAAGGGGTGCTTCTTAGGGTGTTAAAGCCCCGAGAAGCCGCAGTGAATAGGCCCAGGCGACTGTTTAGCAAAAACACAGGTCTCTGCGAAGCCGTAAGGCGAAGTATAGGGGCTGACGCCTGCCCGGTGCTGGAAGGTTAAGAGGAGCGCTTAGCGTAAGCGAAGGTGCGAATTGAAGCCCCAGTAAACGGCGGCCGTAACTATAACGGTCCTAAGGTAGCGAAATTCCTTGTCGGGTAAGTTCCGACCCGCACGAAAGGCGCAACGATCTGGGCACTGTCTCAACGAGAGACTCGGTGAAATTATAGTACCTGTGAAGATGCAGGTTACCCGCGACAGGACGGAAAGACCCCGTGGAGCTTTACTGCAGCCTGATATTGAATGTTGGTACAGCTTGTACAGGATAGGTAGGAGCCTTGGAAACCGGAGCGCTAGCTTCGGTGGAGGCATCGGTGGGATACTACCCTGGCTGTATTGACCTTCTAACCCGCTGCCCTTATCGGGCAGGGAGACAGTGTCAGGTGGGCAGTTTGACTGGGGCGGTCGCCTCCTAAAATGTAACGGAGGCGCCCAAAGGTTCCCTCAGAATGGTTGGAAATCATTCGCAGAGTGTAAAGGCACAAGGGAGCTTGACTGCGAGACCTACAAGTCGAGCAGGGACGAAAGTCGGGCTTAGTGATCCGGTGGTTCCGCATGGAAGGGCCATCGCTCAACGGATAAAAGCTACCCCGGGGATAACAGGCTTATCTCCCCCAAGAGTCCACATCGACGGGGAGGTTTGGCACCTCGATGTCGGCTCATCGCATCCTGGGGCTGTAGTCGGTCCCAAGGGTTGGGCTGTTCGCCCATTAAAGCGGTACGCGAGCTGGGTTCAGAACGTCGTGAGACAGTTCGGTCCCTATCCGTCGCGGGCGCAGGAAATTTGAGAGGAGCTGTCCTTAGTACGAGAGGACCGGGATGGACGCACCGCTGGTGTACCAGTTGTTCTGCCAAGGGCATCGCTGGGTAGCTATGTGCGGACGGGATAAGTGCTGAAAGCATCTAAGCATGAAGCCCCCCTCAAGATGAGATTTCCCATTCCGCAAGGAAGTAAGATCCCTGAAAGATGATCAGGTTGATAGGTCTGAGGTGGAAGCGTGGTGACACGTGGAGCTGACAGATACTAATAGATCGAGGACTTAACCTATATTCTAATGTGAAGCATGAACATTGTTATCTAGTTTTGAGAGAACATTCTCTCCATCAGGTTTGGTGGCGATAGCGAAGAGGTCACACCCGTTCCCATACCGAACACGGAAGTTAAGCTCTTCAGCGCCGATGGTAGTTGGGGGTTTCCCCCTGTGAGAGTAGGACGTCGCCAAGCTTCTATTAGGATCAGTTCCAGTCGGAACTGGTCTTTTTTGTGCAAGTTGAGGGTACATACATTCACTTGTTTGATAAAAGATCGTGGCTTCATTTTATGTCCACAAGCAGCGTGTGAAATACTTGGATATAAAGAGAAAAAGAGTCTATCGCATAAACCATTATCTATAAAAAAACAATAGAGAGACAGAGTATCAGCTTATATAGGGAAATTAAAGATGTGTAAGCCTCTATGATTTTTTATAAATGCTTACGGCTAAAGAGATACATATATCATTAAAGTATAAAAATGAGGGACTGCTAATATTTCTGAAGGAATCGAACGTTTTAAAAGAGAATATAGAAGAGAGAAGTTCAGCTGCTGAACGTGGAACAGTAGCTGTTTGAATAGGAGAAATGACGATCATTTGTTAAAAGAAATACGCAATGAAAATTGAAATAAAATTTTTTTAATATAGCCTTTACAAATGATTAAAACCTGTATATAATAATCTTTGTCGGATCGAGAGATTCCTACATAGTGGAGGATTAGCTCAGCTGGGAGAGCATCTGCCTTACAAGCAGAGGGTCGGCGGTTCGAGCCCGTCATCCTCCACCATATTTATTCTTACATAATGTTAGGATAGATAAAGCCGGTGTAGCTCAACTGGTAGAGCAACTGACTTGTAATCAGTAGGTTGGGGGTTCAAGTCCTCTTGCCGGCACCACTTTCATATGGTAAGATAGACAAGTCGCTTTTAAAGCGAGCCATTAGCTCAGTTGGTAGAGCATCTGACTTTTAATCAGAGGGTCGAAGGTTCGAGTCCTTCATGGCTCACCATGTTTCATGCGGGTGTGGCGGAATTGGCAGACGCGCTAGACTTAGGATCTAGTGTCTTTATGACGTGGGGGTTCAAGTCCCTTCACCCGCATTGCCAAATAAAATAAAGAAATCCTGTAATGCGGAAGTAGTTCAGTGGTAGAACACCACCTTGCCAAGGTGGGGGTCGCGGGTTCGAATCCCGTCTTCCGCTTATACCATCCACGCCGGGGTGGTGGAATTGGCAGACACACAGGACTTAAAATCCTGCGGTAGGTGACTACCGTGCCGGTTCAAGTCCGGCCCTCGGCATTATAAATAAGCGCCCGTAGCTCAATTGGATAGAGCGTTTGACTACGGATCAAAAGGTTAGGGGTTCGACTCCTCTCGGGCGCGCCATTAAGATCGGGAAGTAGCTCAGCTTGGTAGAGCACTTGGTTTGGGACCAAGGGGTCGCAGGTTCGAATCCTGTCTTCCCGACCATCTTTTATGGGGCCTTAGCTCAGCTGGGAGAGCGCCTGCCTTGCACGCAGGAGGTCAGCGGTTCGATCCCGCTAGGCTCCACTTTTTAAAAGATTATTTTGATCATGGCGGTGTAGCTCAGCTGGCTAGAGCGTACGGTTCATACCCGTGAGGTCGGGGGTTCGATCCCCTCCGCCGCTATAAAGGACCTTTAGCTCAGTTGGTTAGAGCAGACGGCTCATAACCGTCCGGTCGTAGGTTCGAGTCCTACAAGGTCCACCATCTATACGGAGGAATACCCAAGTCCGGCTGAAGGGATCGGTCTTGAAAACCGACAGGGGTGTCAAAGCCCGCGGGGGTTCGAATCCCTCTTCCTCCGCCATATTTTTTAAAACCCATATCATCGCGGGGTGGAGCAGTTCGGTAGCTCGTCGGGCTCATAACCCGAAGGTCGCAGGTTCAAATCCTGCCCCCGCAACCAAAATGGTCCGGTAGTTCAGTTGGTTAGAATGCCTGCCTGTCACGCAGGAGGTCGCGGGTTCGAGTCCCGTCCGGACCGCCATTTTTCAAGAGAATACTTGGCTCGGTAGCTCAGTTGGTAGAGCAACGGACTGAAAATCCGTGTGTCGGCGGTTCGATTCCGTCCCGAGCCACTTTTATCAAAATATTCATAGTATGGCGGTTGTGGCGAAGTGGTTAACGCACCAGATTGTGGCTCTGGCACTCGTGGGTTCGATTCCCATCAATCGCCCCATACATATTTTTGCGGGTGTAGTTTAGTGGTAAAACCTCAGCCTTCCAAGCTGATGTCGTGGGTTCGATTCCCATCACCCGCTCCATTTGTATATCTGTTCATGGGCCTGTAGCTCAGCTGGTTAGAGCGCACGCCTGATAAGCGTGAGGTCGGTGGTTCGAGTCCACTCAGGCCCACCATGATCTTCCGCAGTAGCTCAGTGGTAGAGCTATCGGCTGTTAACCGATCGGTCGTAGGTTCGAATCCTACCTGCGGAGCCAAATGGAGAAGTACTCAAGTGGCTGAAGAGGCGCCCCTGCTAAGGGTGTAGGTCGCGTAAGCGGCGCGAGGGTTCAAATCCCTCCTTCTCCGCCATTGATCTGGCCCGTTGGTCAAGCGGTTAAGACACCGCCCTTTCACGGCGGTAACACGGGTTCGAATCCCGTACGGGTCATTTTTAAAAGAGATCTTGTCAAAGATCTCTTTTTTATTTTCTCCAAAACGAAAGACCGCATCATGGCGGTCTTTTTTTACATATTCATGGAATAGATCGTATAAGACAAGTATGTGGCAAAAAAGCCCCATAAGACATAAGGAATCAGTAAAATTGGAACGACATTGCTTAGTTTACGTGAGACGATGACAAGTGCAAG
This sequence comes from Bacillus sp. FSL R5-0512, assembly GCF_038593295.1. NCBI lineage: Bacteria > Bacillati > Bacillota > Bacilli > Caryophanales > Bacillaceae > Bacillus > Bacillus sp. FSL R5-0512. The sequence goes on along the minus strand of NZ_CP151982.1, from coordinate 2,720,648 downwards.
TGCTGTCAGTGCGACGAGCAGGCAGTCGATTGTAGCTGCAAACAAATCCTTTTGTGTAAATTGAAAAAAGCTAAAGGCTTGATTGAAAACATAATTTAAAAGGAAAAGAATCCAAAATGGTAAAGTGATTTTTTGGAACCCATATTTTCCATAAATGATCGCTGCGGACAATGAGATGAGTGCAAATAAGACAGCCCACACAGCAGCAATGACACCGCCACCAGGCGTCCATTCTGGTTTATTCAATGCGTCATACCATTCTCTGTCGATGGGGAACAAGAATCCGGCAATAGAGAATAGTGCGTATGTAATAAAGAAGACGACAATCGCCCAAATGATACTTTTTCTAGCCATCAAGAATCTCCTCCAATCAAATTCACTCTTAAAATGATTTCCCAATAATTACATGATATAAACATAAAGCCCCCAATATGAGGGGACTAATGATTTTCTTCTGTATAAGGTTCTTCCTCGTACGGTTTCAAGTCACCAAATACCGTCATGACACCTTCTTCGTCTAGTGCTTCTTCATAGGCCTCGTGTGCTTTGGTCGGATACACCTTGCTGGCTTTTCCTTCAATATCAGCAGCTGCGAATCCTTCGTAGTCCTCCACATAATCTTCATCTTCTGATTGTGTATACACATCATCGTATGTTAGAGGAGGGAATTCCATATCAGATGGGGTCTCAGAGTTTCCGTAGCGTTCTACGTCTTGGTAGGCATCCTCTCCATCGTACGCAGCACTTTCTTCATTTTCAAATTGTCCCGCGGGAGGACTTAATAAATCCTCTTCAATCGGACGGTTTTGTGAAACGGTCTGTTCTTTTGAATGCTCTGTGCAAGTGACGGCAGTAGGCAGGGCTTCTAAGCGTTCCTTTGAAATAGGGGCTTTACAGACCTTGCACAGACCATAAGAGCCGTCAGCAATGGCTTGGAGTGCTTCATTGATGTCTAACATATGTTCATGTTCCAAGCTGTTTAAAGCAATATCTTTCCCCCGCTCGAACAGCTCTGTCCCTTGATCACCCGGGTGGTTATCATAGGCAGACAATTCACCGATCGAATCGTAAGGAAAGGATACTTTCTGTTCATCGTCATGGCTTTTGGCTTCAAGTTCTTTCTTTTCATCGAGAAGGCGCTGCTTCAAATGATGTAATTCGTCTTTAGACAACAAAGCGATCATCCTTTCATATCAAACATATTGTTAGTATGAGCAATTTTGTATATAAGACTAGTTCCAATTTGAAGCAATTCCTTATTAAAAAAACGCCTGCGGCTGCAGGCGTTCTTTGTTACGCGATATAGTATTGTAAGATTAAAGCGATCGTCAGCAGAAAACCAAAAAATGTATTGGTTTGAGCTGTAGATTTCATGGCATTCATTAATTCAATCGGCTTTTCTTTTTGTTTAAACTCTTTAATGGCTGTATAGGCTTTTGGCACACTGAGTAAAACAAGAAGACTCCAAAGACCGACGATATCTGTGAAGATATAAACAAAAATGAGTACATATGATACCAAAAACATGGAAAGTAAAATGTTCACTGCAGCTTTGCGTCCAGCAAGAATGGCAAGTGTTCTTCGTCCATTTTCCTTGTCCCCGTCTAAATCACGGATATTGTTCGACAGTAAGATGGCACCAACTAAAATAGAAATTGGTAGTGAGACGAGAACAGCTTTAGACGTCAGTGTGCCTGTTTGGATATAGAAACTAATCAGGATGATTCCTAATCCCATAAAAGCACCTGAAACAAGTTCTCCAAACGGTGTATATGCAATTGGTACAGGGCCGCCAGTATAGAAATAGCCTGCTGCCATACAAATAAGACCTATTAGTGCAATCCACCAGCTAGACATCATGCAAATATATACCCCAAGTAATAAAGAAACCGCAAATAGTGCATAAGCAAGGGTGAGGACTGTCTTTGGCTTCACACCGTTTCTTACAATGGCTCCGCCGATGCCGACAGATTTCTCGTTGTCCAGCCCGCGAACATAATCAAAGTACTCATTAAACATGTTTGTTGCGATTTGGATAAACATAGATGCGAACAGCATGGCTAAAAATAGCCCACCATGTATTTGACCACTTGGAAGTGCTAAAACAGTTCCTAAAGTAACGGGAATAAATGCCGCTGTTAGTGTATGCGGTCGTAGTAAATTCCACCAAATTCGCCAGTTTTTATCAGGCTTTATTGGTGAAAGCTGATCTGATATCGATTGATGCTGCATAAAATATACTCCTTTAAATAAAAAAATACGTACACGTCCAAATTCCAGTTTAGCAAAGTTCAAAAAGGTGTCAATATATTGATGCGATGAATCGGGAAAAAGATGTTTGCTAATCGTTGCCATATCGAAGGAAAGCTTGATTTTAGAACAGGTCCTGCCATTTTACCTTTGATGCTCTCGTTTCAATAAGCAGGAGCGAAAAAATCTTGAAAGCGTGATATAATAAGGATTCGAGGTTTTAAAAGCTGTTTTCTTTACTAAGTTCATCTGTTAAGGTTTATAATAGAAAAGCAGGTCATTCGACATATTCGAATGTTCATGTATTTTTTCATTATGGGTTTTATTTTTTTATGTTATTTCATGGATTTTGGAGGAATGTATCATGGTGACAACAGTGCAAAGTACTTTCCGGCAGGAAGCGCTCGCGACATTAGAAGAAGCGAATAACGTCAACCATGCTGTTTTGATAAGCTACTCCAGAAGAGTTGACGATCTGGATCCTCTTGCCTTTTTCCAAAGCGGCGAAGCGGATTTTTTAGGCGAGCGGTTTTTTTGGTCTGATCCAGAAAGCCAAATGATATTTTCTGGACTTGGCAGAGCGGCCGTCATTAAATCATCTGAGCAAGGCAAGGAACGATTCGATATAGTCCATCAAGAATGGGAACAGCTAAAGCAGCACATGTTCCATTTTCATGATGAGAAGGAGTTAAAGCAAGCGGCTGTTGGTCCGCTTTTATTTGGAGGATTCTCATTTGATCCGCACGAAGAGAAGGCGCGTCATTGGGAAGCATTTGGCGAGGCTCATTTTTTTGTGCCATCGATCATGCTGACTGTTTCAAAAGAAGGCAGCTTTCTTACGATCAATGAGTGGAAGCAGGTGGACGGGAATGTTCATCAGCTTATTCAAGAATTAGAACAAAAGGCCTCTCGTTTCGAGACATTGCCAGTACGGACTGGTGGACAAGCTGAACTCGTTCATATGGAAGAGCTGGATGTGAACGAATGGATGAAGGCGATCCATGAAGCGACAGACCACATTCGTGCAAACGAATATGAAAAGGTTGTTTTAGCAAGAGAAGTCTTGCTTCACTATAAAAATCAAATTGAACTTGCTCCACTATTAGCAGAATTATTAAAGCATCAAACAACAAGTTATGTATTTGCGGTTGAACAGGGAAGACAAGCATTTGTCGGAGCAACGCCGGAACGCTTAGTGAAAAAAAGCGGCGGAGAGGTCTTTTCATCCTGTTTAGCAGGTTCCATTGTTCGCGGAAAAGATGAAGCGGAGGATCACGCATTAGGCGAGGAACTGCTGCATGATGAGAAGAATTTGATTGAACATCAAATTGTCGTCAATATGATTGAGCAAGCATTTAAAGCGAATTGCCTTCATGTGCATAAACCAAATCAACCAAGTCTTTATAAAACAAAAAACATTCAGCATTTGTTTACACCGATTGTGGGAGAAATTAAAAGCAGCTGTTCCCTTTTTTCATTAATTGAGCAGCTTCATCCGACGCCGGCACTAGGCGGATATCCGAAGGAAAAGGCAATAGAAGTGATTCGTGAAATCGAACCGCTTAAGCGCGGCTGGTATGCAGCGCCGGTAGGCTGGATTGATTCTCAGGATAATGGAGAATTTGCTGTAGCCATTCGGTCAGGTCTTATTGAGGAAGATCATGTTCGTTTATTCGCTGGCTGCGGAATTGTAGAGGATTCCCTTGCAAAGCAGGAGTATGAGGAAACACAAGTGAAGTTAAGACCAATGCTGTCTGCTCTTGGAGGTCATCCTATTGAATAATCACATCATGACAACATATATAGGCAGATTGATGGATGAATTCGTCCAAGGTGGTGTGAAAGAGGCAGTTGTCTGTCCAGGTTCTCGTTCAACTCCGCTTGCGATGCTGGCTCTTGCTCATCAAGACATCCATGTCCATGTTTTAGTGGACGAACGGTCTGCTGCTTTTTATGCGCTTGGTCTTGCAAAAGCAAGTCAATCACCAGTGCTGCTTATTTGTACATCAGGTACAGCAGCTGCTAACTTTTATCCAGCCATTGTAGAGGCGCATTATTCTCGTGTACCTCTTATTGTTTTAACTGCTGATCGGCCGCACGAATTGAGGGAAGTTGGAGCACCTCAAGCGATTGATCAGCAATTCTTATTCGGTAAGTTTGTTAAATGGTTCACAGACTTAGCTTTGCCAGAGGAAAGTCAAACAATGCTGCGATATGTTCAGACAGCAGCTGCGAGAGCAAATCATATGTCGATGCAGGAGCCAAAGGGGCCTGTTCAGATTAATGTACCTCTGAGAGAACCATTGCTTCCTGATCTGTCTATTGATCCTTTCGCGAGAGAAGAATCAGACACGAAAAAGGTATTAGCATCAGGTCAGACATTCCCAAATGATCGAGTGATGTCTGAAATCGTAACCGTCATGAACCATTCCAAAAAGGGACTGATTGTGGCTGGTGAACTTCATACACAGGAAGAAAAAGAGGCAGTTTTACGCCTTTCGAAAGCTCTGCATTTACCTATTTTAGCTGACCCGCTGTCTCTTTTGCGCAACGGACATGAGAATAAAGAGCTAATTATCGACGCTTATGATTCTTTATTGAAAGATGAAGCATTGCAGCAGTATCTATTACCGGATATGATCATTCGTTTTGGCCCGATGCCTGTATCTAAGCCCTTATTCAAGTGGCTGGAAAAACATGCGGAAGTGAAGCAGATTGTTGTAGATGCAGCCGGAGGTTTTCGTGATCCTGGGTTAAGTGCTTCATACGTCATTGAAAGTACTGTCTCTGCTTTTGTAGAAGCAGCATTAAATCAAGCAGTACAACGTAAAGAGACAAGTTTCTTAAACTGCTGGCAGAATGTTAATTCTTCATTCAGAACGCATGCAGCCCGCTATTCAGATGAGGATTTGTCCTTTGAAGGGAATGTGTATCGTCAGCTTCAGCACCTCTTGCCAAAGGAGAGTGTCCTTTTTATCGGAAATAGTATGCCGATACGTGATGTAGATACATTTTTTGAAACTCAGTCCAAGCCGTTTCGAATGATGGCCAATCGCGGAGCAAATGGCATTGACGGCGTTGTGTCCACAGCACTTGGCACGTATGCAGCATTGAAGCAGCCAGTCACTTTAGTCATTGGAGATTTATCATTTTACCATGATATGAACGGTCTGCTTGCAGCTAAGCTGATGGACATTCCGCTGACAGTTGTTTTGATAAACAATGATGGGGGAGGTATCTTTTCTTTCCTTCCGCAGGCGTCTGATGAACCGTATTATGAAAAGCTCTTCGGTACGCCGACAGGACTGAATTTTGAGTATGCATCGAAGTTATATGGGGGAACCTATTCGAAACCGGCAACGAAACAAGAGTTACATGATGTGTACAAGGCGCATATCGATGAACCTGGTCTTCATTTAATTGAAATTGAAACAGATCGTCATTCCCGTGTAGACAAGCATCGTCAAATGATGGATGACATATTGGAAGAAGTGAAAAAAGAATGCCTTCTCTCATCATAAGAATGCGTGATGGGGTAGCGTACGAAGTGGTGGACCAGAACCCTTCGGCAGCAAATGCTACACTATGCTTACACGGATTCACTGGAAGTGCAGCGTCTTGGACGTTCTTGAATGCTTATTTGGAGAATACAAGACTGATTCAGGTCAGCTTGCTCGGACATGGGCGTACGGACTCGCCAGAAAGTGTGAGAAGATATGCAATGTCTCAGCAGCTGGCAGATCTTGTAGAGATTTTAAACCAATTAAAGCTTCACAAAGTGAATATTCTCGGATATTCTATGGGAGGACGTATTGCTTTATCATTTGCCGCTCGTTATCCAGATCGTGTCAATAAATTGATCCTTGAGAGTACGTCTCCTGGGCTTCGCACTTTTAAAGAGCGGATGGCAAGACTAAAGCATGATCATCAGCTTGCTCAAAAGATTAGACATGAAGGCTTAGTGAAGTTTGTGGATTTTTGGGAAAGCATTCCTTTGTTTGCGTCGCAGAAAACTTTATCAGCTGAAAGGCAGACTGAGCTGAGAGAGGGAAGACTCAAAGCCAATCCTCTTGGACTGGCTCGCAGCTTAGAAGGAATTGGAACAGGTTCACAGCCGTCTGTTTGGAAGGCGTTAAAGCATATTCATTTGCCTGCTTTGTTCATTTGCGGAACGCTTGATGAAAAGTTCTGCCATATCGGCAAACGTATGCAGCAGGAGCTGAAAGGAAGTCAATTCATTTTGGCTGAGCATGCCGGGCATACAGTTCATGTGGAACAACCACATTTTTTTGGTAAAATAGTAAGTGAGTTTATTTTAGAGCAAGATTAGAGGAGGAAATATTGATGGCTATTGAATGGCAAACAGAGCGTCAGTATGACGAAATTTTATATGAAACGTACAATGGGATCGCAAAGATTACGATTAATCGTCCACACGTACATAACGCGTTTACCCCAAAGACTGTTAGTGAATTAATTGATGCATTTTCACGGGCTCGTGATAATTCAGAAGTTGGTGTAATTGTTCTTGCAGGTGCTGGCGGAAAAGCATTCTGTTCTGGTGGAGACCAAAAAGTTCGCGGCCATGGCGGTTATGTAGGAGACGATCAAATTCCACGTCTAAATGTATTAGATTTGCAGCGTTTGATTCGTGTCATTCCAAAACCAGTTATCGCAATGGTAGCAGGTTACGCGATTGGCGGAGGACACGTTCTTCACGTTGTGTGTGACCTGACGATTGCAGCAGATAATGCGATTTTTGGACAAACAGGTCCAAAAGTAGGCAGCTTTGATGCTGGTTATGGTTCAGGCTATCTTGCACGTATTGTTGGTCATAAGAAAGCAAGAGAAATCTGGTACTTATGCCGTCAATACAATGCACAAGAAGCGCTTGATATGGGACTTGTTAACACAGTTGTCCCATTAGATCAGCTTGAAGAGGAAACGGTGAAGTGGTGTGAGGAGATGCTAGAAAAGAGCCCGACTGCTTTACGATTCTTGAAGGCTGCATTTAACGCAGATACGGATGGATTAGCTGGAATTCAACAATTTGCAGGAGATGCGACACTTCTTTATTACACAACAGATGAAGCAAAAGAAGGACGCGATTCCTTTAAGGAAAAACGCAAGCCGGACTTCGGCCAGTTCCCGCGTTTCCCTTGATTCAATGATATCAATGAACAACAGCTTAGTGCATCAGACTAAGCTGTTTTCTTTTACAAAAAGGAGGTGTCATGATGAAGCAACCTAATTGGCTGCTGCACCGTGCCTATTTAACGCCAGATCGAGTCGCACTCATTTATCAAGAGAAGGAGTGGACATTTCACGAATTAGCTCAAGAAGCGGAAGTGCTTTCAAATAGACTTGCTCAGGCATCATTGAAAAAAGGGGAAACGGTTGCGCTTTTGATGAACAATCATCCTCATATGGTGATGCTTGTACATGCCTGTTTTTTATTAGGGTTAAAAATTGTGCTATTGAATAATAAGCTGACAAAAGCTGAAAGGCGCTATCAGCTAGAAGATGCAAAAGCCGCGGCGTTATTAACAGAATCTAGTTATGCAAGCGATCATGAGGGTGATTTACCCGTTTATACAATGGAAACTTTACCTGAACCAGGGCAAGGCCATATCAACAAGATCGAGAGTGAATTTGATTTGAATGAAACAGCGACCATCATGTATACATCTGGGACAACAGGACGTCCAAAAGGGGTAGAGCAAACGTATGGCAATCATTTCCATAGTGCTGTTTCCTCTGCACTGAATCTGGGTCTCAGAGAGGATGACCGCTGGCTCATTGCCCTGCCTCTTTTTCATATAAGCGGCTTATCTGCTTTATTTAAGTCTGTGATATATGGAATGACAGTCGTGCTTCATCAGAAGTTTGACGTCGATGAAGTAAAGGATTCTATTGAACGGCATCGTGTGACGATGATTTCCGTTGTGCAGACGATGTTATCTCGTTTATTAAGCAGATTGGCAGAATGTCCATCTTCTTTGCGCTGTCTTTTATTAGGAGGAGGCCCTGCGCCTTATGCGATGCTCCAAGAAAGCAAAGAGAAGGGCTTTCCTGTCTTTCAATCGTACGGGATGACGGAAACCTGTTCACAAATTGTGACCCTTGCGCCCGAATTTAGTGTAGAGAAGATTGGGTCAGCGGGAAAACCTCTTTTTGGGTGTGAGCTGAAAATTCAAGATGGAGATCGCATTTGCCGTCCTTTTGAGCATGGCGAAATTATGGTGAAAGGTGCAAATGTGATGAAAGGTTACCTTTACCGTGAAGAAGCGACCGCGGCTGCCTTTGATGAGGGCTGGCTGAAAACGGGTGATATTGGCTATGTGGATGAGGAAGGGTTCTTATTTGTGCTTGACCGCCGTTCAGATTTAATTATTTCTGGCGGAGAAAATATTTATCCTGCGGAAATTGAAGCGGTTCTGCTAACACATCCGCATGTCAAGGAAGCCGGAGTAACGGGTATGTATGATGATAGATGGGGAGAGGTACCTGCTGCTTTCCTTGTAACAGATGATAAGATACCGGAGAATGAGCTCTATGCTTTATGTGGGTCGCATTTAGCCAAATATAAATGGCCCGCCGCTTTTCACTTTGTGGACGAGCTGCCAAGAAATGCGTCGAATAAATTGCAAAGGCACAGACTCAGATCAAAGGGGTTTTCAAATGATTCAAATTGAACGAGTAATTTTATATCATGTCACGATGAAGCTTAAAAAGCCATTTACAACAAGTCTTGGAACCATTTCAGAGCGTGAGTTTATTATTGTTGAAGTAAAAGATCAGACAGGATTGACTGGATGGGGAGAAGTATCTGCTTTTTCTTCTCCGTGGTATACAGAAGAAACAATTGAGACTTGCTATCATATGCTGAGGGCTTTCTTTATCCCGAACGTGCTGACGCGCACCTTTACACATCCTTCAGAAATCCCTGACAGTCTGTATCATTTTAAAGGCAATAGGATGGCGAAAGCAGGCATTGAAGCGGCTGTTTGGGATATTTATGCGAAGCGTGAGAATAAGTCTTTACGCGATGTATTAGGCGGTACAAAAGATAGAATACCATCTGGTGTTGTGGCGGGGTTAGGCCCAATTGACGATATGCTTGAGCAAATTCAGCAATTTGTTGATCAAGGCTATCAGCGGGTGAAGGTGAAAATTAAACCGGGACAAGATATTGGACTTCTTCAAAAGATCAGAGAGTCTTTTCCTGATCTGCCATTAATGGCAGATGCAAACTCTGCTTATGAATTAAAAGATATTAGCAAGCTTAAGCAGCTCGATGATATTCGTTTATTAATGATTGAACAGCCTCTAGCTGCAGATGATATTGTGGACCACCGCCATTTGCAAAAGCATTTAAAAACGCCGATTTGTTTAGATGAAAGTATTTGTTCTTTAGATGATGCTAGAAAAGCTGTAGAGCTTGGCAGCTGTCAAATTATTAATGTGAAGCCTTCACGAGTTGGCGGACTGACAGAGGCTCTTAAAATTCATACGTTCAGTAAGGAGAATCAAATTCCGTTATGGTGCGGAGGGATGATTGAAACAGGTATTTCCCGAGCGCAGAACGTGGCACTTGCTTCGCTTCCTCAATTTACGATTCCCGGTGATATTTCAGCTTCGTCAAAATTTTGGGAGCAGGATATCATTTTTCCTGAAATTAAGGTTGAAAATGGGTTTATTGAGGTGCCTCGCTCCCCAGGAATGGGCGTGGAAGTTGATTACCAAGCGCTCCGTTCGTTTTCAGATAAAATCGACGTGTTTACAAAACATGATTTTGTGAGATAAAAACGAAGGAATCACCTTTTGTATCCACAATAGAATCTAGGTATAGTGAGAGAAAGTTTTTCCTTCCTGTCTGAACAAAAAAGAAAGAGCGATGATCCGCTCTTTCTTACTCTTCAACCAGCTCGCTGTCATAAGCAAGCTGTCCGATATACTGATGAATTTCATTTGGCATGTATGATGCATGTCCATATTCATAATCCCAAAGATTTAAAAAGGAGTGAGCGGCTTGGTGGAATGCGTCTTCATCCGCGTCATGAATTTCGTCAAAAAACGTTTGAAGCAGCCGATCATGTTTCAAAATGAAGCGCCTCCTTTAATGAGACTTAAAGGTCTTGTGGTTTAAACGTTTTACAATCCGTTTCTTCGCTTTTCTCAGCCGTATTTCCTGTGTGGCTGACGACATAGATTGCATCTGCACCACAGCGGTTTCCAGCATTCCAATAGGAACAGTTATTGACTTCACAAAGGATTTTTTGACTCATACAGATGACCTCCTTTTGAGTATGTCTTTCATCTATAATGTAACCGAAATGAAGCTCGTCCATTCATGTTAATCTTCCTGACGAATATAGCGCTTATCCTTCATAAATAATTTCCAGAAGAAATAAAATCCGGGAAACAAGATGATAAAACCTACAATATAGGTGATAAATAATGCCCTAAATGTGACAGGGTCTGTAAATCCAGACATGATTGTAATATCTGGATAAGCCATGTAAGGCAAATGGGCACGTCCATACACATAGCTTGCTAAGAAATATTGAATGGTAATCGCAATGACGGCAAGGCGTGGTCTTCCTTTCCGGTGCTTAAACCGGCTGTTTGGTAAAAATAGAGCCAGTCCTGCGAGCAGAAACATTAGGAGAGATACAAGAAGAATAGGGATGTTCTGCATCATTTTTGTGAACAGCCAATTGGCCTCGCTTCGTAATGTCAGCATGATAAAAAAGGCCATCATAAGTGAAAGTGGACCCGTAATGAGCGCTCCTCTTCTATAAATGCTGTAAGCTTCATCTTCATCAGCTACATTAGAGAAATCAGCTAAAAGCAAGGACGAAAGGAAAAGGGTGCTGAAAATGGCAAAGCCGACAAAAGAATAGACATTTGCACTTGTAAAGACCAGTCCAAGATCTAATGAGTAGGCGTTGTTCTCCTGAAAGATAAAGCCACCATGGGTGATTGGGAGAACCATGATCAGGATGGACGGAATGATAAAGCCGCTGATCCCTGAAATATACGTCACCGCTTTTCGGTATTTCTTAGGCAGTGAATGAGAAAACACGAGAAACCCGCTTCGCAGTGCAAGAAGTAATAATATGATGCTGCCGGGTATTAATAAAACGGTGCCAAGTACAAAGGTCGCACCTGGAAACAGGCTGAACAATGCGACAACGATGGCGACAATAAAGACGTTTGTCACTTCCCATGTTGGAGAAAGGTACTTATTTGCGATATTAGCGGCTTTTGTTTGTTCTCTATTCATATAAATCATCGACCAAAATCCTGCTCCGAAATCCATTGATGCCATCACTGCATAGATAAAAACGAATCCCCATAAGATGGTGATTGCAATGAGCGCATCAGTTGTAACATCCATTTGCATCAAGATCGCTCCTTTTTTAAGATTCTGTTAACCGTAGGTCTTCTTCAATCGTATTTTTTCTAAAGTAGTACGTCAGCACAATAACGGTTGCTATGCCTAAGATGAGATAGACAATGGCAAAAAGGATAAAAAGTGTTCCGATCGAGCCAGATGATGTGACAACCTCGGAGGTTTTGAGCATTCGATAAATGACCCATGGCTGGCGGCCTGTACAAGCAAAGATCCAGCCAAATTCAATAGCCAAAAGACTAAGAGGCCCGCCGAATAAGTAAAGAAAAAGAAGCCACTTCGGAAATTTGTCCCGTTTTAAAATTTTACGGTAAAGCAGGGCTAATACCGCAAATAGAATGAGCACCGATCCAATAATGACCATGCCGTTAAATAATGTGTGTATAAATAAAGGCGGCCACTCGTCACGAGGAAAATCATTTAAGCCTTTGACCACTGTATCAAAGCTATTTCCTGCCAGAAAACTGAGCGCCCAAGGAATTTCGATCGCACCTTTAATTTCCTGCGAATCAGCATCCGTAAAACCACCTATTGCAAGAGGCGCATGTGATTGCGTTTCAAATAAACCTTCAGCTCCAGCCAGCTTTTCAGGCTGATATTCATACAGAAGCTGAGCGGATTCGTGGCCATTTAAGGCTGTTAGAAAGGAGAAAAGTCCTCCTACAATGAGTCCAAGAAAAAGGGCTTTTCGATGAAATGTATAGAGCTTCTCATTTTTTCTCGTTTTGAGCATTTTAAAAGCTGCAACTGAAGCAATCACAAAAGCACCTGTTGTAAAAGCAGACAGCACAACATGTGTAGCAGTTACAGCAAAGCTTGGATTGAAAAAGGCCTTCCAAGGCTCGATATTTGTGATTTCTCCATTCACCATCTGAAAGCCAGCAGGTGTCCCTTCAAAAGCATGTACGTTTGTAATTAGAATCGCTGATGCAGCTGCACCAATGACGATAAAAATAACGGTAATGATGCGCATTGCATTTGATAGGCGATCCGCTGCGTACACATAAATAGACATAAATAATGCTTCTATAAAGAACGCATAAATTTCAATCTGGAATGGCAGTGACATGACCTTTCCGATGACCTCCATAAAACCTGGCCATAAAAGGGCAAGCTGCGTACCAGCAATTGTACCTGTTGGAATGGCGACCCCTAACAGAACAGCCTGTGCTTTTGTCCACCGCTTGGCCATGATGGCATAATGAGGGTCCTTCGTTTTTTGAAAGATGAGTTCAGCTAACAAAATCATTAGCGGGATGCCAACGCCAAGCGAGGCATAAATAATATGAAAGCCCATGGTTGTGCCGAACAGGCTTCTAGCTAAAACGAGATCAGTCAATTTTTTCTCCGCCTTTCTTATCGCTTCTCTTTTTCATGATGCTTATTATTCTCCACCATTTTTAGATTATTCTTCCTGACTAAGAAAGCTTGTTTTTTGACAAGTTGTAAAAGAGGGAGTAGAATATAAATATAAAACGTAACCATTACGTTTTATTAACGAAAGGAGTTTTGACATTGAAAAGAGATATTCATCCAACCTCACATGAAGTTGTATTTATGGACGTAAACAGCGGTTACCGCTTCTTGAGTAGATCAACAAAGACATCAAACGAGACAGTAGAGTGGGAAGATGGGAAAACGTATCCTGTCATTAAAGTAGAAACAAGCTCTGATACGCATCCTTTTTATACAGGGCGCCAAAAATTCGGAGAAAAAGGTGGAAGAGCCGAGCAGTTTAAGAAAAAATATCAAATGTAATCAAAAAAGCACGCCTGATAACGGTGTGCTTTTTTTGACAGTAAAAAACCCCGGGTGATCAGCCGGGGTTCAAAGCATTAATCATTTAAAGCGGTGTTTAAGGTCTTTAAGTTTTGTTTCATTAAGCTGACGTAGCTTTCGCCGTTTTTGGCATCATCTTCAGTAATGGATTCTAGATTTTTAAGGGTCAAGCTTTTTGCCCCAATTTCACTGCGGATTGTATCTGATACTTTGCTGCTGACGTTGTTTTCAAAAATAACGTATTGAATGTGATGCTTTTCCGCTTTTTGTACAATGTTTTCGAGCTGTTTTTGTGATGGCTCTTCAGAAGCGGATAATCCTAAAACACTGATTTGCTCAATGCCATAGCGCTTTTCCCAATAACCATAAGCTGCGTGAGAAACTAGGATTTCTTTATGTTTAGCTTTAGATAACGTTGTTTTGAATTCTTGATCTAATGATTGTAAATCTTTTTTTAGATGTTCATAGTTTTTTGTGTATTCATCTTTATGATCTGGATCTAATGAGACGAGTGTGTCTTTAATGTTTTTCGCCATTTGCTGCGCATAAACCGGGTCTAACCATGCATGAGGGTCCTTATCTCCGTGATCGTGCCCGTCATGATCATGGTCTTCAGCTTCATGGTCATGATCTTCGCCTTCTTCATGTGCATGTTCTTCATTTGTCGATAACAATTTGATGCCTTCGGCTGCTTTGACTGTTTTCACACCTTGGTCTTTTAAAGTGGCAGCAGTTTTGTCTGCGAATGCTTCAGCCCCTGTGCCGCTGTAGATAAAGGCATCACCTTCAGCCATTTCAACCATTGTTTTTGAACTTGGTTCAAAGCTGTGAGCATCTGCATTTGCAGGATACACGCTTTGAGCATGAACGTGAGAGCCGCCAATTTTTTCAGTAAAATCTTGGATTGGGAAGATCGTGGTGTAAATGATTAGTTTCCCGTCTGCCTTACCTTTTGAAGCATTAGTGCCCGCACTGCTTGAGCAAGCGGCAAGACCGATCGCGAATAAAGCAGCTGTTAAAATAAAAAAGATTTTTTTCATGTAGAAAATGTCTCCTCTCAATCTAATAGATAGAAATGATTACGATTTAATGTCCTGAGTTATTGTATCGTAATAATTACGATTTGAAAAGAGGAAAATAAAAAATTTTCGTCAGCAGATGTTTCCTCTAAAAAAATAAGCTGCAAAACGTGACGAAATTTCTTACATTGTGCTATATTTATTTTTAAAAAAAGATAAAGGAATGGACAAACGTATGAAACTTTTAGATGAAATCATCGAATATAATCAACAATTTATTGAAGAAAAGAAATACGAAGAATTTACAACAACAAAGTTTCCACAGAAAAAAGCTGTCATTCTATCGTGTATGGATACAAGACTTGTTGAACTGCTTCCGCGTGCCATGAACATGAAAAATGGTGATATTAAGATTGTCAAAAGTGCTGGGGCGCTTGTTTCTCATCCATTTGGAAGTATTATGCGAAGCATTTTAGTTGCTGTTTACGAATTAAATGCTGACGAGGTATATGTCATTGGGCATCATGATTGCGGGATGAGTAAAATAGACAGCCAGACACTTTTAAATAAAGCCGTTGAGCGCGGTATTCCAGAAAAACGTATTGAAGTACTGGAATACTCAGGAATTGATTTTAAACAGTGGCTCAAAAGCTTTAGTTCAGTCGAAGAGAGCGTGAAGGACAGTGTGTCCGTAGTGAAAAATCACCCGCTTCTTCCATCAGATGTACCTGTACACGGGCTTGTCATTGACCCTGGAACAGGGAAGCTTGACTTAGTTGTCAACGGATATGAAGAAAAGTAAGTTATTTTTCCTTTTTAGGCGGAACAGGATCGATGCCGCCAGGATGAAGCGGATGACATTTCAAAATCCGTTTTATGGTGAGCCAGCCGCCCTTGACCGCGCCATGCGTTTTGATCGCCTCTAGTCCATAGTTTGAGCATGTTGGATAAAACCGGCAGCTTGGCGGTGTAAGAGGGGAAATACATTTTTGATAAAAGCGTATTATGCCGATAAAAATTTGTTTCATAGAGGTTCCTCCTTGTCTGTCTTCCACAGTATAAGAAAAAAGAACAAGGAAGGAAAGTTTTATAAACTAAACTGGTCGGAGAAATATGTTATAATATAGGAAATTGCAATTATAGGAGTGGTGATTATGCCTTCAGTCGAAAGCTTTGAACTTGATCATAATGCTGTAAAAGCGCCATATGTTCGTCATTGCGGCGTTCATAAAGTGGGATCAGATGGGGAAGTAAATAAATTCGATATTCGTTTTTGTCAGCCCAACAAGCAGGCGATGAAACCTGATACGATTCATACATTAGAGCATTTGCTTGCGTTTAATATTAGAAC
Source organism: Bacillus sp. FSL R5-0512 (assembly GCF_038593295.1). Lineage (NCBI taxonomy): Bacteria > Bacillati > Bacillota > Bacilli > Caryophanales > Bacillaceae > Bacillus > Bacillus sp. FSL R5-0512. The sequence goes on along the minus strand of NZ_CP151982.1, from coordinate 2,704,831 downwards.
ACACTCAGAGAAATATGATCATTTTGATATCATTGATATTTCTCCAATGGGCTGCCAGACAGGCTACTATTTAGTTGTCAGTGGTGCACCAACTCCAAAAGAGATCGTTGAACTTCTTGATGCAACATTCAAGGATGCGGTTGAAGTAACAGAAATTCCTGCTGCAAACGAAGAGCAATGCGGACAAGCGAAGCTTCATGATCTTGAAGGAGCAAAACGTTTAATGCGTTTCTGGCTTTCTCAGGATCAAGAAGAGCTTTTAAAAGTATTTGGTTAATAGAATGATGAACCGGACATTTAGATGTCCGGTTTTTTATTTGAATTTAAACAGAGATGTCAAAATAGGGGATATTTGTTAAAATGGACATGTCAGTAAAAGAAGGGGGAAACGCAGGATGCGAAAAATGTTGGGAATGATTCTGATGCTCACGTTATTGAGTGCATGTGGAAACTCTGCAGCAAATAGCGGCAAAGGGGAAGTGCCTGAGCTATTAGAAGTAAAGCTCACAGGACCTGAGCAAGTGGAGAAAAATGAAAGCGTTATAGTAAAAGCAGCTGTCACATACGGTGATACGCCTGTTGATGATGCAGATGATGTTCAATTTGAAGTGTGGAAAGATGGCGACAAGGATAACAGCAAGATGATTCAGCCAAAGAAAGAAAACAAGGGTGTATACGAATTGCACACAGCCTTCAAAAAAGATGGCCTTTATATCATACAAGTCCATGTGACAGCTAAACAGCAGCATAATATGCCGAAAACGAACATCCACGTAGGTGAGGTGAAAAAAGAGAGTTCATCTACTGAAGAAGAAACCTCACATCATTAAAAGCGGATTTATTTTGGATTAGGACGTTGATTTGGTTCTGCATCCTGTGGTGAATCGACTTTATGCTTATATTCATAAGCCTTCGATGTCGTCCACAATGATAAAAAGACAACGATTGAGATAATGATAAAGCTGATAATCCCAAGTAACAGCATCTAACTCCCTCCTTATTTCCATATTAACATATATTTCATGCAGTCAAAATAGAAGAAATTGACGGCAGGTTTCAGTATAATAAGAAAAGGGTATTCTCATACTAAACGCAATTACATAAGGAGGAATAAATATGTCTGAACAATTATTAAACGTCGTCAATAAACAAGTAGCTGATTGGACTGTGCTTTACGTGAAATTACATAACTATCATTGGTATGTAAAGGGGAAAGATTTCTTTACACTCCATGAGAAATTTGAGGAACTATATACAGAAACAGCTACATATATTGATGATTTGGCTGAGCGTATGCTTGCTTTAAATGGACAGCCTGTTGCGACAATGAAAGAGTGCTTAGAAATTTCCAGCATTCAAGAAGCAGAGGGCAAAGAATCAGCGGAGCAAATGGTGAAAAATCTATATGATGATTTCTCCAATATCGCTGAGGAATTAAAGCAAGGAATGGAGCTGGCTGCAGAGGTTGGCGATGAAACTACAGGTGATATGCTGCTTGCGATTCATCAATCCATTGAAAAACACAACTGGATGCTTAAAGCATATTTAGGATAATACACGTATGTGAAAAGAATGTCGGTCATAAATAGACCGACATTCTTTTTTATTGGAATCGGGACAGACAGCCCATTGAAATCATAGGACTTTCAGCCGAAGAGAAAAGAGAAGGGAGGGAAGAAGATGTCTTCTATTGCAGGAATGATGAGTCAGCAAGTAGCGAGCATTCAAAAGACACTCAATATTAGTTTGTTGAATTCACAGCTTGCTACGAATACAGCACAAGCTATGGTGATGCTGGATCAAGTGCAGCAGCAGCCTCAAGCTGTTCAGCCAAAGGATTCAGATGCTTCATTTATTGATGTCAGAGTCTAAAAAGAGAAGCCGCCTCATGGGGCGGCTTTTTTTGGTTTCATTCGTCTCCCTGAGGACATAACAGCGCCTTTATTTTTTGTCGTCCAAGCTATTGCGAGAATTCGGCATATACTATTGAGGTAAGGAGTTCCACTTTGAAAGGATGTTGATGCCAAGTGAGCAAGGATTTAGGCATCTTTTCGTTGGTTACAGTGAGTTTGTCGGCGATGGGCTTTCTGTTTGGTGGAGCAGGATATTTACTGATGATTTTAGTGACGTTGATGGCTATTGAATTAATTTGTTCAAGCCTAAGAGAATCTTTGACTGGGCAGCTCACAATGAAGCGGTTTTTTACGCGGCTTGTTCGAAAGATCGTGACAGTCTCCTTAATATCGATGGCGCATTTCTTCGATGTCATGCTGAAGACAAATGGGACGATTAAGGATTTAGCGATCATCTTTTATATTATTTATGAATCTTACCAAATCGTCTCGACAGCCAGAGCCCTTGGAGTTCCCATTCCACAGTTGTTTATTGATGTATTGGACATGTTGAAAAATAAATTGCGCAAAAAGCCGTAATTTCCTCATATCTGGTCATACTAAAGGAAAAAGGATGATTCAGATGGCGAGACACACGTACTATGTATCCGTACAAGATGGATCGATATCGCAGCATAGAGATGCAGCGGCTTGGCAATTTCAAATAGAAGCAGATGATGATCAAATTTTGCAGCTGAGAGACTATTTCGATGAACAGTATATGACAGATTGGAAAGGCTTCTTTCGGGCGCATGTTCCGTTTCTTGAATATCATTATGATAGTCCAAATGATGAAATGGATAGAAAAAGAAAAGAGATTTACACAATGATTTATGAGCTCGGCAATGAAGAGACAAGGAGCTTTATTGAGACAAATGGTTTGATGAATTGAAAAAGCATGTAGAGAATCTCTACATGCTTTATTTTCGCGGTTGTAAAATGCCTCCGATCAAATCGCTGATCCCGCCGCCTCTATTTTCCTGCTGTGAATTGGTGAACTCATGAGAGGAGCTCTGGCTCTGAGGTTTGTAGCGATTATCATCTAAGCCCACCCGTAACCCAGATGTGCGCTCAGATGGCTGGATAATGACGATTTGATCTTGTTCCTGGAACTCAAATAAGTAGGATTCGCCAGATGTTTGTCCAATGAAAGTCTTCCAGTTCACATCTAGTTTGACCTTCGGTGCCTTGCCTGTCCAAGCAACAATTGCGTCAGGGTCTACACGGCAGGGGGCTTTTAAAATGAGCGGATTTCCATTCGTTTTGATGGCGACCTGCGCTCCGTGCCCTTGATAAGAGAGTTTTGATGTAAACAGTCCTTTCTGTGATAAAATACCAACGCCTACTGGTGTGACGCCGTAATGGCATTCCTCAGTAAAGGCAAGTAAATCTTCACTTTCTACACTTACATGCTGCCAAGGACCGCTTGGCTCAAGGTTAATCACTGTTACATGCTCGCTTGCATCCGCCAAGTAGCAAGTACCTTGTCCACTCACTTCCATCATCTCAAGGTTTTCACCTGTGAATTTCCTGCTGATATGGTTAAATACTTGGCTGACCATATTTCCTTTATTCGTTCCAAGTAATCGCTTGCGGTATTGGAAACTTCCTTGATCCGCAATCATGGCGCCTTTTTTGGCAAAAAAGATTCCGCTGCCTTCTGCTTGTAAGGTAAGTTCTTCTATTGTGTTGAAATGAAATCCCATAGGTGCCGGCTCCTTTCCTGCGTCAAGATGTAAATTTGTAGATGCGGCATAAATCATTTAAATCTAGAGTAGTCCCTTGCCCGGTCGCGGTGATTTTCCATTCCTCCTGATCTCTCGTGAGTTCAGCGCATATAATGGATGTACAATACGAATAATCCTCTGTTAACTGAAAGGTACAAATTTCTTGCTGCGAGATTTGATCCGTAAGTCGCACGTAGGCATTGGTGACTTGTCCAAAATGATGCTGGCGTTCGTGTGCATCATGTATCGTGGCTGTGACGACAATTTTATGAATATCAGGTGAGACTCTGCTTAATTGCATAATAATCATTTCATTGTCTCGATACCCTCCGCCAAATTGATGATCACCAAGATGACGCACAGCTCCATCTAAGCTTTGCTGCTGGTGATAATAGATCAGATGCTTAGGAGACAACAGCTTGTCCTCTTCATTTAAAAGAAACACTTGCGTATCTAAATCAATTGGCTGACCAGCAAGGTCCCAGCCAAGCCCGATATGAATTTGGTCGACCGCTGGATTGTCTTTTGTTAAATCTAACTTTTGCCCTTTCACGAGGTGTTTCTTGATCACCTCATGGGGTGCGTTTTGTTTTGACCCATTTTTTATACTCATGCTGATTTCCTCCTCGTTGTCATAGGACAAACACTGATTCATTTACGTCATATAGGGATAAAAGGTTTCATGATTAAAATTGGGTGAAGTTGGAGATGATAAAAAGGTTTTAGAAACAATACCTCATTTTAGATAAAGACGAGTTGGAACCACTCGTTTGTTTCACTTTTGATAAAAATTCTTCAGATAAATGTGATCTGTGGTATGATGTTTTACAAGAAGCAAGGACAGGATATGAGGGATTTCACATGCATGTATTTAAAGACTATTATCATAATACGGTCAAGCTCTCTTTTGAGGAGAAGCCTTTTTCAAGTCATCCTAAGCATGTTTGGGCCATCTGCCGCTACCAAGGGAAATGGCTGCTCACTGAACATGAGGATCGGGGCTATGAGTTTCCAGGAGGGAAAGTTGAGCCGGATGAAGAAGCAGACCAAGCCGCTATACGGGAGATTCAAGAAGAGACGGGTGCTGTTGTTCGTGAATTAACGTATATTGGTCAATATCAGGTGCTGGGCAGAGAAAAGGTCATTGTCAAGAATATTTATTTCGCTGATATTGAAAAGCTAGTGAAGCAAGACACGTATTTTGAAACGAAAGGACCCGTTCTTTTCGCAGACTTGCCAAGATCCATCGCAAAAAATAAGAATTTCAGTTTTATTATGAAAGATGATGTGTTAAGACGAAGTCTTGCTTATTTAGAAAAGAACGGTTTGATTCGTTAAAAAAAGCGCAGGGTGACAATCCCTGTGCTTTTTATTTTTGAAGAAAACGGCGTTCGAGCCATTCCACAAGCTGGTACATGATGGTCGCAAATACGGCAATAATGAAAAGACTTAAGAACACGAGTGTAAAGTTGAAGACTTGAAAACCGTAAATGATCATGTAGCCGAGCCCTTTTGAGGAAACAAGAAATTCCCCTACGATAACCCCAACCCAAGAAAGGCCGACATTGACTTTGATCGCAGAAATCATCGTTGGAATACTAGCTGGCAAAATGACCTCGCGAAAGACGACGCTTTTTTTCGCACCAAAGGTTTTCATCACCTTTAAATAATTCTCATCGACCTCTTGAAAGGCTGTATAAATGACGATTGTTGTAATGATCACACTAATGATTGCGCCCATGGCAACGATGCTGATCATGCCAGGCCCAAGGGCAACAATTAAAATCGGGGCGAGGGCAACTTTTGGCATGGCATTTAAAATGACTAAATAAGGATCAAGAACGTTTGCCAGGCGGGTGGACCACCATAAGGCGGCAGCGAGCAAAATGCCGCAAAAGGTACCAAGTAGAAATCCGAGCACCGTTTCAAATAATGTAATACTCATATGATTTATTAAAGACCCATCGGATATTTTTTGTACAAACAATTGGCAGACTGCTGATGGTGAACTAAATATCAGTGGATCAATAAGACGAAAATGACTGGCAAGCTCCCAAAGCGAAAAGAAGCTGGCGAAAATAATGAACTGATAGATTCGGGTCATGCGTTTTTCCATTCGGTATTTTTTGCGATAGGCTTCATGTAAAAGGTCACTGTGTTTCAACTGTTTTCAGCTCCTTCCAAATCGTTTGAAAGAGCTCTTGGAAACTCTGGGTCTGTCTCGCTTTGAAAGGAGAAAGAGTCCTCAGATCATTTGGAACGGTAAAGATTCGCTGTATCGAGCCAGGATGCTTTGAGAATAAGAAAATGCGATCACTCATCGCAATGGCTTCGCCGATGTCATGTGTCACAAGAACCGCTGTTTTTTGATAGTTTTTGAGTGTATGAAAGACGAGATCCTCTAAAGTGAGTTTGGTTTGGTAGTCTAGAGCTGAAAAGGGCTCATCTAGTAAAAGCAGACCGGGATTCACTGCAAGCGTTCGGGCGAGAGCCGCACGCTGCCTCATACCGCCTGACAGCTCCTTCGGGTATTTTTCCTCTACATCATGAAGGCCAAGCTTAGGCAGTAAGCCAAGAGCGGCGGAGGTGGCTTCATGTGAATCTTGCTTAGTAATTTTTAACCCGAGAATGATATTTTCCTTGATGGTTTTCCAAGGGAACAAATAATCTTGCTGGAGCATGTAGCCGATTTGATGCTCCTTTTGATTCGGCTCTTTTCCTTCGATTAAAATTCGGCCTTCAGATGGCGGCGTTATTCCTGCAATGATAGACAGCAGGGTGGTTTTCCCGCAGCCGCTGGGACCAATAAATGAGATAAATTCTCCTTGGTCTATCTCCATATTGATATGCTGTATGGCCGTTGTTTTTTCTTTTAAAGAGAAGTACGTGTGGGTCACATGGTCAATTTGAAGGAAAGACATGTGCTACCTCCTATTCTATTTGTGTTCTGTGACCTTCTTTGCAATGGATGAATTGACAAGTTGTTTGTACGGGATAAATTTCGGCAATTCATCGCTCTCCTTCATGATTTCCTGTAATTTGTTCCATTCCTCTTCATTCAGAAGGGGATCTGCTGCATAGGAGTCCTGCTGTTTGTAGCGTTTAATGGCAGTTGATAAAACATCAAGTTCTGTGTCAGGAAAATGAGATTGAATGGTTTTGGCAATCTCCTCAGGCTGCTTGGATTCTACCCATTTCTGCGCTTTGTAAATGGCGCGAGTGAAGGCTTCAGCTGTCTCTTTGTTTTCCTCTAAGTAACTCTTCTTTGCCATGAAGGTGGTATACGGCACCTTTCCGGAAGCCTCTCCAAAGGAGGCGGTAATGTACCCTTTGCCTTCTTTTTCAATTAAGGATGCTGTCGGTTCGAATAACTGCACAAAATCGCCAGTTCCAGAGGAGAAAGCACCTGAAATGTTGGCAAAATCAATATTTTGAATCATGCGGAGATCCTTTTTTACATCAATGCCTTCCTTTTTCAGGACATATTCACCGACCATTTGCGGCATGCCGCCTTTCCGCTGTCCAAGAAAGTCTTTTCCTTTTAATTGATCCCAAGAGAATTCGCTCACTTTCTCCCTTGAAACAAGAAATGTACCGTCTGTTTGTGTCAGTTGTGCAAAGTTGATGACAGAGTCTTTTGTGTCTTGAGCCTCTACATAGATAGAGGATTCAGATCCGGTCAGGGCGATATCTGCACCGCCGGATAAGAGAGCTGTCATCGTTTTATCGCCGCCCCAGGTCGTTTTTAATTCAACCTCTAGCCCTTCTTCTTTGAAGAAATCCTCAGATAAGGCAACATAGAGCGGAGCATAAAAAACCGAATGGGTCACCTCGGCTACTTGTACGGTCTGCTCTTGTTCTTTTTTACAGGCGACAAATGGAATAAAGAGCAGGACAACGACGATGAATGCCAGTCTGACTTTGATGGAACGATTCAAGAGTAATTCGCCTCCTTTGTTCTAGATCACTAATTAAAGTATGTCAAAAGGGATTTTTGGTGAGTGCCTAGATGAAAATAAGAAGCGCATTGTTTATTTATAGAACGTGTCTTTTTTTCTATACTAGAAGCATGAATGCTTTCTTGAATTTGGAAGAAATAAAGGGGCGGTTTCGTGTATAGAGTGAGTTGGGTATTTCTTGGATGGTATTTAGTAGGGCTCATATTAATGGTCTCTTTTGAAGTGCCAGCATGGCTTCAGTTTGCAAATGGCATTTTCCTTGTGCTGTATGCCTGCTGTGTGATAGAGATTGGGCGAAATATTTATGGGGCATGGGTTGGTGTGATCAAAAGGGCAGCCATTGTCGGTGTGCTGACATTTACGGTTGAATGGATAGGGATCACAACTGGTTTTCCTTTCGGGGCCTATGACTATTATCCGACGTTAGGTTTTCTAGTGGCAGGAGTGCCTTTAACCATTGCTTTTGCATGGGTTGGTGTGTTTTTAAACAGCCTTTTTTTATCCACTCAGCAGTCGAAATGGAAACGAGCTGTCGAAACGGGGATATGGATTGTCTTGCTTGACCTCATATTAGACCCAGTAGCGGCTGAACGGAAATTTTGGGTGTGGTATGACGGCGGTGGTTTTTATGGTATTCCTTTTGAGAATTTTGTGAGCTGGGGTATGATTGGAGCAGGACTTTCCTTTCTCTTCCCGCTTGTTCAGGTTGGTCAAAAGGCCCTTAGCTGGACGAGCCGTATTTATCAGGCAATGGTGTTCTTTTTTGGTGTGCTGGCATTAAAGGGCGGGCTCGATGTCATTTTTTATTTAGCGCTAATCATTGTTATTTTGTGTGAAGGAAGGGTTCAATTTGAAAGAAAACGACAAAAGCCGATCGTTTAGACGTATATTTTCTCTTTATCTTGAGCGGTATTTACTTCATAAACATTTCCGCTGCGTGATGATGAAAGGCGCTGTGGACCCAAACGAGAAGCTGCCTGTTCTTTATCTCGCTAATCATAGCTCCTGGTGGGATGGACTGATCATCTTTCTTTTAACAGAAAAAGCGTCCGAACTCGATCACTATATGATGATGGAGGAGAAACAGCTGAAGCAATATGCCTTTTTCCGAAAGCTTGGTGCCTTTCCGGTTCAGAAAGAGAATCTGAAAAGTGTGAAGCAAGCATTAATGATGGCAAAAGAGAACATGCAGGCTGGCAGGGCTGTATGGCTTTTTCCACAGGGGAAAATCATGCATCAGGATGTGCGGCCGCTTGAATTGGAGGGCGGGGCTTCTTTTTTAGTGAGACAATTTGAGCAAGTTGTGGTGAAGCCTGTGACCTTGCATTATACATTTAATCAATTTCAAAAGCCGACAGTATCTGCTGTGTTTGGTGAAGATACCTTTGTATCTGGCGGAGAACTTCGAAGCAAGGACGTGACGTATCTGCTTAGGGATTTCCTTGAAACGCAGTTAAACGCACATCAAGCACAGGTCATCGCTGACCCTGATTTTTCAACCAATCAAGAATTTAGACAGATGACAAGGACAAGTCAATCAACAAGTGATGCGTTTGATTCCTTTAAAAAGTGGGTGAAAACATGGCGGTCTTCTTAATCGTGATCAGTGTACTCTTGCTCTGTCAGTTTATTTTCACCATATGGAATATGAGGCAGCTTCCTGTTTTAAAGCCAGCATCCTTTTCGCCGGGTGAACGTATTTCATTATCAATTCTGATTCCAGCGAGAAATGAGGAAAAACGAATAGAAGCCTGTCTTCAGTCGATCGTTGATCAACGTCTTTACCCGAAAGAGCTCATCATCCTTGATGACCATTCGACAGATCAGACAAGAGCGATGGTGGAGCGCTTCGCAGAAAAATACCCGTGGATCCGTGTCCAGTCAGGTCAGCCATTACAGCGGGGCTGGCTTGGTAAATCATATGCCTGTTCTCAGCTCGCAGAGGCAGCAGCTTCTGACTGGCTGCTATTTTTAGATGCGGATGTCCGGTTAAAAAAAGGGGCAGTTGAATCAGTATACAAGCAGTTATGTATGCAAAAAACGGGCATGCTGTCAGGTTTTCCAGAACAAAAAACAGGTACATTTTTTGAGCATCTTGTGGTTCCTATGATGATGTTTACCATTGGCTGTCATCTGCCAGTGAAATGGGTAAGAAAATCTAAGAATCCCGCTTTTGCCGCAGCACATGGCGGTTTTATTGCGATTGAAAAGAATTGTTATCACGACATTGGCGGGCATGAAGCGATCAAGGATTCATTAGTTGATGACATGGCTTTGGCTAGAAGGGTGAAGGAAAAAGGCTTTCCGTTCACACTTGCAAGCATTCATCCATTTGTGTATATGAGAATGTATGAGAGTGGACAAGAGGTTTGGGAAGGTTACCGGAAAAATTTGTTCCCGGGCGTGAATCGAAGCATTCCTCTGTTAAGCAGTGTCTTTTGTTTATACACCCTCCTTTATTTGGTTCCTGTCATTTGTTTCATGATCGCATTGTTTCAGCTGGATGTTTTGAGCATATGCTTAGCGATTCTTTGCTATGGGCTGGGTGTATCGATTAAAGCGGCAATTTATATTGAAAACGGGCGGACCTCTGCAATGGCTTTTTTATTGCCGCTCAGTATTTTAAGCCTGATCGCCATTGGCTTTGCTTCTATGAAAATCGGTCTGAAAAAAGAAGGGTATGAATGGAAAGGAAGAAGGTACCAATGAAAAAAGTGATCATCATCGGCGGCGGACTTGGCGGATTATCAGCCGCGATCCGTCTCCAGTCACGCGGGGTTCAGGTCACCATTTTAGAAAAAGAAGCGGCTTTAGGCGGGAAATTGCAGCGCCGTCACGAGGCAGGCTACTCTTTTGATTTAGGACCGAGTACCATTACAATGAAGGCATATTTTGAAGAAGTGTTTACATCCTGTCATAGACGGATGGAGGATTATGTGACCTTTTATCCGATTTCTCCGCTTACCAAAAATATTTTTCCAGATGGACATACGGTCGAGTTTACGCCGAATATGGAGCAAATGGAATCACAAATTGCTGCATTCAGTCCTGAAGATGCGAAGCAATACCGTGCATTTTTGCAGGAATCAAAGGCGCTTTTTCAAAAGGCAGAGGAGCAGTTTTTAAATCGTCTGTTATTGAGCTGGAAGGATAAGGCGGATTTAAAGCTGATGAAAGCACTTCTCGCTGTCAAACCGTTCACATCCGTTCAGCGCCTGCTGCGTCAATATTTCCGTCACCCCCATACATTGGCGATGTTTGGACGGTATGCTACTTATATTGGCTCCTCTCCCTACGAGGCGCCGGCTATTTTTAATATGATGGCGTATTTAGAAGGGGAGAAAGGGATTTATGGAATACAGGGCGGTACATATCGTTTAGTTGAGGCATTTGAGACACTGGCAAAAGAATTAGGTGTTCAGATTCACCTCAATGAACAAGTGAACAAGATTCATGTGAAGGATCGGCAGGTCAAAGGAGTGGAAACGGATCAGCAGATGTATGAGGCAGATCAAGTCATTGCAGGAGCAGATGCGCTGACTGTATACCGTCATCTCATAGATGAAAAAGACCGTCCTCGTTATTTAAATCAAAAACTGTCTGGCATTGAACCGTCGTTGTCGGGCTTTGTTCTCTTATTAGGTGTACCTAAAGTCTATGAACAGCTGGCCCATCACAATGTGTTTTTCCCTGAGGATTATGAGCAAGAATTCAAGGATATTTTTCAGAAAAAACAGCTGCCTCAAGACCCGGCGCTATACATATGCTATTCAGGTCATTCAGAACCAGCTTTAAGCGGAGGACCGGGAAGAAGCAACCTGTTTGTACTGGCCAATGCACCTTATGTGACAAAAGAGCAAGATTGGGACATGCTAAAGGATACATATCGTCAGCATGTAAAAAACAAATTAATGGAAAAAGGTCTTTTTGATTTGGATGAGCTTATCGAATATGAAGCGGTTCAAACCCCGCTCGATCTGCAGCAGAAAACGGGGGCATATCGTGGAGCCATTTATGGTATGTCTTCAAACTCGTTCAAACAGGCGTTCTTTCGCATCAATAATCAGTCAAAGGATATTGAAGGACTTTGGTTTGTTGGGGGAACAAGTCATCCTGGCGGCGGCACGCCGATGGTGACAAAATCAGGCCAGCTTGTCGCAGAAGCGATGCTGAAGCAATGGACGTAATCAAAGATGAAAAGGAGAGAAATCGAGTGATTGTGGAAAAAAGAAGGTTTCCGTCGCCCCATCCGCATATTCACTTATATACAGTGACCTATGAGGCAGATGGACTTCGGATGAAAGGGCTGCTCGCTGAACCAGCCGGAGAAGGTTTCTACGACGGCTTTTTGTATTTACGAGGCGGCATTAAAAATGTGGGGATGGTCAGACCGGGCCGGATTGTGCAATTTGCCGCGCAGGGCTTTGTCGTCTTTGCTCCCTTTTACCGGGGAAACCAAGGAGGCGAAGGGAACGAAGATTTTGCCGGAGAAGATCGAAAAGATGCGTTCGCTGCCTTTCAACTGTTAAAACAGCACAAAAAAGTGAAGAAGGACCGCATTCATATCTTTGGTTTTTCGCGAGGCGGTATTATGGGCATCTGGACCGCTGTTGAAATGAAACAGGAGGCAGCTTCCTTTGTCACATGGGGAGGCGTCAGTGATATGAAACTGACTTATGAAGAGCGTGTGGATATGAGACGGATGATGAAGCGTGTGATTGGCGGCCCGCCGCATAAGGTGCCAGAGGCATATGAGAACAGAACCCCTTTAAATGATGTGGACAAAATTGAAGCACCTGTCCTTATCATCCACGGAGAAGAGGACCAAAATGTATCGATTGAGCATGCGTATTTGTTAGAAGATGCGCTGCGCCAGCACGGGAAATCCGTGGAGACATGGTATTTCCACGGATACAACCACTATTTCCCGCCGCAGCATAATCGAGAAATTGTGAGAAGGCTGACCACATGGATGCACAGCCGAAAAAGCGGAAATGTGGTAAAATAAGCAGTATAACGAAATATAGAAAGTAGGGGGATTTTCATTATGGGAATGCCTGTTGAATTTAATACAATGATTGTCACAAAGGGAAAAGAGACAAGAATTGAAGAAAATGTATTTGAACTCATGAAGGATGGATACCGCATTTATCCATTAAATATTCCACTTGAGGTGCGCAAAACGAAAGACGGAGAAAAAACAGGGACTGCACATGTTGAAAAGCTGGAGCTGACAGACAATGTCACGAAGGTGACGTACCGTCTTGTGTCCCTGCATTCAACAAACTAAAAAAGCTGAGGGATTTTATTCTCCTCAGCTTTTTTCATTTGGTTATACGAGTGGACCGCCTTTGGCTTCAATGTCACTTGCCGCGTGGCTGAATTTTTGGAAGTTCTTTTTAAATTCATTGGCAAGGAAGTGTGCTTTTTCTTGATAAGCCTCTTGGTCATCCCATGTTTTAGCAGGTTGAAGCACTTCATCTGGTACACCAGGTATATGAAGCGGGATGTGTAAGCCAAAGATGTCATCAGTAATCATCTCGGCATTGTCAAGGTCACCTTCGATTGCTGCCTGCACCATTGCTCTTGTATGAGCGAGATTCATTCGTTTGCCTGTACCGTAGCCTCCGCCAGTCCAGCCTGTATTCACAAGGAATACTTTTGCACCGTGCTCATCAATCTTTTTGCCAAGCATTTCAGCATAGACGTGAGCTGGAAGAGGAAGGAATGGTGAACCGAAGCAAGTAGAGAATGTCGTTTCTGGTGATGTGACACCGCGCTCAGTTCCAGCTAATTTACTTGTGTACCCGCTCAAGAAATGGTACATTGCCTGCTCTTTTGTTAAACGGCTGATTGGAGGTAAGACGCCAAACGCATCCGCTGTTAAAAAGACAATGGCAGATGGATGTCCTGCGATACTTGGTTTCACGATGTTATCAATCATTTCGATTGGGTAAGCAGCGCGTGTATTTTCAGTAAAGAAAGTATCATCGTAATCCGCTTCACGTGTTTCTTCATCAAGCACAACGTTCTCAAGAACTGATCCGAAGCTGATCGCTTTGTAGATCTGAGGTTCTTTTTCTTCACTTAAGTTCACACATTTCGCATAGCATCCGCCCTCGATATTGAAGACCCCTGTGCCAGACCAGCCGTGTTCATCGTCTCCGATCAGCTTGCGGCTTGCGCTTGCAGAAAGCGTCGTTTTCCCAGTACCTGAAAGCCCGAAGAATAAGGCTACATCGCCTTCTTGACCTACGTTTGCTGAGCAGTGCATGGATAAAATATCTTGCTCAGGAAGCAGGTAGTTCATCACAGAGAAAATGGACTTTTTCATTTCTCCTGCATATTCTGTTCCACCGATAAGAATCGTGCGTTTTTCAAAAGAAACGATGATAAACGTTTCAGAGTTTGTGCCATCTGTTGCAGGATCTGCTTTAAAGTGCGGTGCAGATAAGATGGTGAAAGGTTTTTCGTTTGAAGAAGGTGTTGACCCGTCAGGTCTGATAAATAGCTGCTTGGCAAAAAGATTGTGCCATGCGAATTCGTTTACAACTGTAATCGGCATACGATATCTTTCGTCAGCGCCTGCAAACCCTTCAAAGACGAATAGTTCATCACGTTCTTTTAGGTATGACACAACCTTTGTATATAAACGGTCAAATGCTTCTTTGGAGATCGGCTGGTTTACTTGACCCCAATCGATTTTATGTTCAGAGCTTTCTTCTTTGACGATAAATTTATCTTTAGGCGAACGTCCTGTGTAGGCTCCAGTTGTGGCGCGGACAGCTCCAGTTGATGTTAAAACGCCTTCATTACGTGCCAAAATCTTTTCAACAAGTTTCGGAACAGATAAATTTTGGTGCGTATTTTCTAATGAGAGCAATGACTGCAAATCTTCTTTTAAATCCACTGAGTTCATAAAAAAACCCTTCCTTTACCGTTGAATTTGTTTGTTTCGATTAGTATAACACATTAATAATAATAGTCTATACTATTTAAAAATTTTTGTGTGTGTTTTTTCATTTCTGCTATGAAAATATGCTTTTTGGTGATGCTAATGGTGAGGAGAAAAAAGAGGGAGATAATTCTTATGAAGCATTGACATGACGCAAGGGTTTAAGATAAGATATCTTATTGAACGGATACTCTTATCCCGAGTTGGTGGAGGGACAGGCCCGATGAAGCCCAGCAACCGGTTTCTTATTTAAAAGGCATGAAAATGCTGAGAAACCAAGGTGCTAACCTGATGCAAGGTACAAGAACACCTTGAGCGATAAGAGTGAAAGGCATGCGATCTCAGACCCTTTCCTCGCAATGAAGGAAATGGTTTTTTTATTTTTGGGATATCATATGAACAAATTGCCAATAACATCTCTAATATAAACGTTTTCAAATATAAGAGGGAACGAGTTCCGTATCATATTGGAGGCCTCATCTTGGGATGATGTGGTCTTGTACAGGAGGAAATAGCCATTATGAGTCAAAATCGTCGTTTATTTACTTCAGAATCAGTGACAGAAGGACATCCGGATAAAATCTGTGATCAAATTTCAGACAGCATTTTGGATGAAATTTTAAAGAAAGATCCAAATGCACGTGTTGCCTGTGAAACTTCTGTTACAACCGGTCTCGTATTAGTAAGCGGTGAAATTACAACGTCTACTTATGTCGATATTCCAAAGACGGTGCGTGACACAATTAAGGAAATTGGCTACACACGTGCGAAATATGGTTTTGATGCGGAAACATGTGCTGTACTTACATCAATTGATGAACAGTCTGCTGATATTGCGCAAGGCGTAGACAAAGCGCTTGAAGCACGTGAAGGAACAATGACGGAAGAAGAAATTGATGCGATTGGTGCAGGTGACCAAGGATTGATGTTTGGTTTTGCCAATAACGAAACCGAAGAGCTCATGCCGCTGCCGATTTCACTAGCGCATAAATTATCTCGCCGTTTAACAGAAGTACGTAAGGATGAAACACTTGCATACCTTCGTCCAGACGGAAAAACACAAGTCACAGTTGAATATGATGAGCAAAACAAACCAGTTCGTATTGACACAGTGGTTATTTCTACGCAGCATGCACCAGAAGTGACGCTTGAACAAATTCAAAGTGACTTAAAAGAGCATGTCATCAGTCCTGTCGTTCCAAGTGAACTGATTGATGAACAGACAAAGTACTTCATTAACCCAACTGGCCGTTTCGTGATCGGTGGACCTCAAGGGGATGCTGGTTTAACTGGACGTAAAATCATCGTTGATACGTATGGCGGATACGCTCGTCATGGAGGCGGTGCTTTCTCAGGTAAGGATGCAACGAAGGTTGACCGTTCTGCGGCATACGCTGCTCGTTACGTAGCGAAAAACATCGTAGCTGCCGGCCTTGCAGATTCTTGTGAAGTACAGCTTGCTTATGCAATTGGGGTTGCACAGCCTGTATCGATTTCAATTGATACATTCGGGACAGGAAAAGCTTCAGAAGAAAAATTAATTGAAGTGGTTCGTGCAAACTTTGATCTTCGTCCAGCTGGCATTATTAAAATGCTAGACCTGCGCCGTCCGATCTACAAACAAACAGCTGCATACGGACATTTTGGCCGTCACGACTTAGATCTTCCGTGGGAAAAAACGGATAAAGCCGATACACTTCGCAAAGAAGCATTGGGACAATAACAACATAAAAAACCGCTTATTTTAAGCGGTTTTCCTTTTGATTAAAAAAAAATCTTCAAAAAGCGAAAAAATGTGAAACAAAATCGGACAAAATACTGTCTAATTATAGGTCTACTTTTAAGAAATAACATAACGTGGAGGCAATAATATGTGTGGGTTTGTTGGTGTATTTAATCACCGTCCATTGTCCGAAACTACTGAACAGGAAGAGCTAATTAAACAAATGAATCGTCTCATCGTTCATCGTGGTCCGGATGATGAGGGTTACTTTCATGATGAGCATGTAGGATTTGGATTTAGACGTTTAAGTATTATAGATGTTGAGCACGGAAAGCAGCCGCTTTCTTATGAAGATGAAAAGTATTGGATTATTTTCAACGGAGAAATTTATAACTATGTGGAGCTGAAGGAAGAGCTTGTGAAAAAAGGCTATACGTTCAGCACAGATTCTGATACGGAAGTACTTCTTGCTACATACCGTCATTATAAAGAAGAAGCGGCTTCTAAGCTTCGCGGCATGTTTGCATTTTTAATTTGGGATAAAGAAGCGCAATTATTATATGGCGCAAGAGATCCTTTCGGCATCAAACCGCTTTATTTTACACAAATGGATGAGCAAGTGTACTTTGCATCTGAACGCAAAAGCTTGATGGCAGTGAACGAGAACATTTTATTTGATGAGACTGCTTTGCAGCAATACATGTCATTCCAGTTCGTACCTGAGCCAAATACACTTGATCAAAAGGTGCACAAAGTAGAGCCTGGTCATCAGTTTACTTTACGCCCAGGACAGGAGATTGAATTTAAGACTTACTGGAAAGTTCAATTCAAGCCTGAGCAAACTCAAGAACAAAAGCTGATTGAAGAAGTCCGCGATGCAATCTATGATTCTGTGAAAGTTCATATGAGAAGTGATGTTCCTGTTGGTTCATTCCTATCAGGTGGTATCGATTCTTCTTTCATCGTATCTGTTGCAAAAGAATTTCATCCTGAGCTGAAGACGTTTTCTGTTGGTTTCCAGCAGGATGGCTTTAGTGAAGTTGATGTAGCGAAGGAAACGGCTGATAAGCTGGGCTTACAAAACTTCAGTGCGGTAATTTCTCCTGAGGAATATATGAACGAGCTTCCGAAAATTGTTTGGCATTTAGATGATCCTTTAGCTGATCCGGCGGCGATTCCATTGTATTTCGTGGCAAAGGAAGCGAAGAAACAAGTGACGGTCGTTCTTTCTGGTGAGGGAGCAGACGAGCTGTTCGGTGGATATAATATTTACCGTGAGCCGCTTTCTCTTAAACCATTTGAATCTGTTCCATCTATGCTGAAAAAGCTTCTTCTTCGTCTGGCGCGCTTAATGCCAGAAGGAATGAAAGGAAAAAGCTTTATCGTCCGCGGCTGTACACCATTAGAGGAACGTTATATCGGTAATGCGAAAATCTTTGAAGAGCCAGTAAAGAAAAACCTCTTAAAGCAGTATGATCCGAACATTACGTATCGTGATGTGACGAAGACATACTTCGAGGAAAGTGCAGGCTACAGTGATATTAACAAAATGCAATATGTTGATATTCATACGTGGATGCGCGGGGACATCTTACTGAAAGCAGATAAGATGACAATGGCGAATTCTCTTGAGCTTCGCGTTCCTTTCCTTGATAAGGTCGTATTTGAAGCGGCTTCTAAAATTCCAGAAGAGCTGAAAACAAAAGATGGCACAACGAAATATTTATTGCGTAAAGCAGCAGAAGGCATTGTGCCTGACCATGTGTTAAACCGCAAGAAGCTGGGCTTCCCTGTTCCAATTCGTCATTGGCTGAAAAATGAGATGAACGCTTGGGCGAAAGACATCATTAAAAACAGTCAAACTGACGAATATATTAACAAAGCGTATGTGCTTGATTTATTAAATGAACATTGTGCTGGTAAAGCAGATCATAGCCGTAAGATTTGGACCGTCCTGATTTTTATGATTTGGCACAGCATTTATGTGGAGCGCAGTATTGATCCAGAGCAATTGAATCATCAACCGAAAGAAGTCATCTTCAGTTAATGAAAAAAGGTTTTCAGCTTTGTGCTGAAAACCTTTTTTGTCATGATAGAAAGTGGCGGAAAAGGGTAAAATAACAAGCGGTTCATAGTTATTGCTTAATATCCTGAAAAAAACATGATAAAGTGAAGATACACGTATGATGTTAACGAGATAAAAGGGAACGATAGTATTGTCCTTTTTCTACATATTCTCTGCGGATTCGGTCCATGTCTTGGATATCTTCATCTGTTAACAGCCGAACGACTTTGGCTGGACGGCCAAAAGCGAGTGATCCTTTTGGGATGACCTTTCCTTGAGGGACAAGACTTCCTGCACCGATAAAGGCGCCTTCGCCAATCTCCGCACCATCGAGAATGATAGACCCCATGCCAATGAGGGCATTTTTTCGAATGATTGAGCTATGTAATGTGACTTGGTGTCCAATGGTAGCACCATCTTCAATAAGAAGTGTTTTTCCAGGACTTTGATGCAGGCACGATAAATCTTGAATGTTGACGTTCTTTCCAATTCTCACAGGTGCAACATCGCCTCTGATGACGGTTTGGAACCACACGCTCGAATATTCTCCAATTGTGACATCACCGGTAATGGTGGCGTTATCTGCGACAAAGACCGATTCATGAATCTCAGGTGTAAACTGATGATATGGATAAATCACTTTTTCGACTTCCTTTCTTAATACAACATTTGTGAGGTGTTTACTTTGTGGACTTGGCATGCTGAAAGACCAGTTGGTACAATTGTCATTGTACATGGTGCGAGTGAATATCACGGCCGATATAAATGGCTGATTGAAATGTGGCGGAATGCAGGCTATCACGTCGTTATGGGTGATTTGCCTGGGCAAGGCACATCGACACGTGCGCGAGGCCACATTCGTTCGTTTCAAGAATACATTGATACAGTCGATGAATGGATCGAGCATGCGAAATCATTCAGGCTTCCTACTTTTTTACTTGGACACAGTATGGGTGGACTCATTTCAATTGAGTGGATGAAGCAGTATACCCATACGAAGTTGAATGGCCTTATTTTATCATCACCTTGTTTAGGTCTGCAATTTAAACCGAAGAAGCTGATGGATTTTGCGTCAAAAGGTCTAAATGTGCTGGCACCGTCTTTTAAAGTGGAGTCAGGGCTGTCGATTGAACTAGCCACACGAAATCAGGCGGTCATTGAGGCAGACTCAAATGATTCTCTTTACGTAACAAAGGTGTCGGTTCGCTGGTATCGAGAGCTGATCAAAAATATCGATGCGGCGATGCAGCCGACGAATGTCTTTAAATCGATCCCGCTCCTTTTAATGCAGGCGGGCGATGATAAGATCGTGGATAAAACGAGGGTGATTAAATGGTTCAATGGCATAGAATCAACCAATAAATCATACCGTGAATGGGAAGAGCTGTATCACGAAATTTTTAATGAACCAGAAAGAGAAGATGTGTTTAAGGCGGCAAGAGCCTTTACAGATCAATATATTTGATTGTGAGCTTTAAGTTGGGGGTGGAGTGATTTGTCAGTACCAGAGCGTCCTTTTGCACTGATGACAAAGGTGTATAAAGATATTTTTCCGCTTGTTCATCAGGAGCTGAAAAAGTGGCGGGCTCATGCCGAAATGATTGAAAATGAAGAACTGAGAACGCAGGCACTAGCGAGCATATCGAGTAAAACGTTTCACTGTGAAGGCGGAGGTATTTTATCTCTTCTGGCAGGTGAAGAGAAAGAAACGTGCATTGAATTCATTGTGGCGTATCAAACCATCAGTGATTACTTAGATAACCTTTGTGACCGCAGCACGTCGCTTGATCCAAAGGATTTCCATATGCTGCATCAAGCGATGAGAGATGCGCTTGATATTCATGCTGAGCTCAAGCCATACTATCAATTCCGTGATGATCAAGAGGATCATGGATATTTACATGCGCTTGTCCGCACATGTCAAGATGTGCTTACGCGTGTTCGACATTATCCGATCATTCAGCCATATTTACACACGCTGTGTGATTACTATAGTGACCTGCAAGTACATAAGCACGTTGTTCCCCATGAGCGTGTACCACGGCTAGAGTCATGGTTCCGCCAGTATGAAAAAGATTTGCCGAAGATGGAATGGTATGAGTTTTCAGCTTGTGCGGGATCAACGTTAGGGATATTCTGTCTTGTGGCGTATGCGCTGCAGCCTGATTTTACAGAAAAGCAGGCGAAGCAAATTTACGAAAGCTATTTCCCTTATATTCAAGGTCTGCACATTTTACTCGATTATTTAATAGACCAAGAAGAGGACAGGCTTGGGGGAGATCTGAACTTTTGCTCATACTATGATTCTCATCATGAGATGATGGATAGACTTCAGCATTTTATTGAAAAAGCGGATGAGCAGCTGAAAGGCATTCCGCATGAAAACTTTCACAAATTGATTAACAGAGGATTACTGGCGGTCTATTTGTCCGATGAAAAAGTGACAGCCCAAAAAGAGATGAACAAGCTGGCAAAAAGACTGATCAAATCAAGCGGGAAAACATCGTTCTTTTTCTATATTAACGGAAGAGCCTATCGGACCTATCAGAAAATGCCTTGGATGAAATCATCATAAAAAAGCTCAAATCCATTAGGATTTGAGCTTCAGCGTGTAGACAAACCCTCGCATTCGGTGTCAGGTCTGCGCGCCGGTACTCACGAATGTCAAATTCGTCCGTTCCGGTGCTCGCCCGTTCCTAGACTGCAAAGGTTTTCTATCACGCTGAAAAGAAGAAAAAAGCTAAAATGCACATCATTTTAGCTTTTTTTCAATGGCGACCACAAAAGGCGGGTCGTTTTGAATATTCATGTATTGATATGATAAAACTTGTACCTCTTCATGAGGGAGTGATCTGCAATATTCGAGTAGCACTTCTTTTTCTCTTTTACCTTCGGGATGTCCATGGTAGATCACAAGGACGATCAGTCCTCCGGGTTTGAGCCATTCGAGGAGCTGCTTGATGGCTTCAATGGTTGTATGAGCCTGAGTGGTGACGGCTTTATCGCCTCCTGGCAGATACCCAAGGTTAAACACTGCACCAGATATATGTCCATAAACATCCTTCGGAAGATGATCCGCCAGTTTTTCATGTCCATCATGGATGAGGTGAACGTAAGGATATTGACCGCCAAGCCTTTTGCTTGTCTGCTGCAAGGCTTCCTCTTGCACGTCGAATGCAAACACTTGACCTTCAGTTCCTACAAGGTCCGCTAAATAGAGTGTATCATGGCCGTTGCCCATTGTTGCATCTATGACGATGTCGCCTTTTTGACAAGCGCGTTCTAACAGCTCTTTACTAAAAGGAAGCATGCGTTTCAAAATCATTTGGCTGCTTCTTCCAATCTGACGAAACGTTTCCCTTGGTAGCTGTTACGTCTTTCGAGCTCAGCATTAATGGCATTGAGCACTTCCCACTTGTTAACACTCCACATTGGACCAACCATTAATTCAATTGGGCCGTCCCCTGTAATACGGTGAATAATCATTTCTGGCGGCAGAATCTCCAGCTGATCACAAACAAGCTGAACATATTCCTCCTGGCTTAAAAACTCAAGCTTTCCTTTTTCATATTGCTTGACCATTGGAGTCCCTTTTAAAAGGTGAAGCAAATGAATTTTAATTCCCTGCACATCTAAATCCGCAACAGCTTTTGCTGTTTCCATCATCATGTCTCGGTTTTCAAGAGGCAATCCATTGATGATATGTGAGCAGACACGAATTCCGTGTTTTCTCAGTTTTTCTACACCTTCAACGTAGCATTCATAATCATGAGCACGGTTAATGAGCATAGCTGTCCGTTCGTGTACCGTTTGAAGACCAAGCTCTACCCATAGGTAAGTGCGTTCGTTTAATTCGGCTAAATACTCCACTACGTCATCCGGCAGACAGTCAGGTCTTGTTGCAATGGATAGACCTACGACACCATCTAGATTCATGACGGTTTCAAATTTTTCTTTTAGGACAGGAAGCGGGGCGTGTGTGTTTGTATACGCCTGGAAATACGCCATGTATTTTCCGTCTTTCCATTTTGTATGCATCCGGTCTTTGATTTCGTTAAATTGAGTGATGAGATCATCAGCCCGGTTTCCTGCAAAATCACCAGATCCAGCGGCACTGCAAAATGTACAGCCGCCGTGGGCTACAGTACCATCACGGTTTGGGCAGTCAAAGCCGCCGTCTAAGGCTACTTTAAATACTTTATGACCAAAGTGTTCACGCAAATGGTAGTTCCATGTGTGATAACGTTTTTCGCTGTTTGAATATAAAAAAGGGTTATGCTGATCCAAGTCAGTAACCTCCTTGCATAATAATAGGCATCCTTAAAGTTTAACAAAAATCACGAAGGAGGACAATTGAATCTGTCCAACATTTTCTTTAGTGAAAAAGCTTTACATGGGCAAAATAGGCGGGAGCGATGATGAAATGGAGGGAATGTAAGATGGCAACAAGGCAGTCGATCGATGAATTTATCCAAAAAAGTACGGAAACCCTTGAGTTTGCAAGTGAACAATTTGATTTGAGCTCACGTCAGGAACATTATAATGAGGAAGAGTTTTCTAAAGCACAGCTCATGCTTGAAAATACGGTCAACGAATTAGAAAAAATAAAAGATGTCGCCAATGACCAGCAAAGAGAACGATTAGACAGGGCGCGTGTTCAAATTCAGAGCTTGCAAAATCAAATGATTTTAGGGATTTCTTACGATAATGAATGATGAACAGATCCTTCTTTTAAGGGTCTGTTTTTTATTTTCTTAATAAGTTATTGACTTTTATGCTGGGTGTCTATATTGTATTAAGTGTACTACATCAACTAATACACTATAGACACTTAAAGTGAAGAAAGGTGTTCAACCATGAAAAAAGAAAAAAACCCAATTAATTTGAAGTGGATGGTGCTGGCTGTTGCGTTAGCATGTACATTTTTTTTCGTTCTTGTTTTCATTGGTTTTGAAGTTCAAAAAGATTTGATACCCAATTCAGTTCCTTTAATGCAAGGACATGAACAAGCAATAGGACTGCAAAAGCATGAATGAGGAAAGAGGGAGTCATCATGATTCAAATAGATCCAAGAAGCGCTGCGCCAATATATGAACAAATCATTGAGCAGCTCAAAATTTTATGTTTAAAAGGCGTGATGAAGCCAGGTGACAAACTGCCCTCTGTCAGAGAGCTCGCCACCATTATCATTGCCAACCCAAACACCGTCAGTAAAGCGTATAAAGAGCTAGAGCGGGAAGGGATTATTGAAACTCTGCGGGGCCGCGGTACGTATGTAACAGAAGGTGCTCAGTTAAAGCTGAATGAAGGGAAGGTGCTCCAGATGAAAGAACAGTTAAGACAACTCATCATAGAAGCTCATCATGCTGGTATTGATATTCATCAGCTCAAGGAATGGCTGGAAGAGATCGGCTCAAGTTTAAAAGGAGGAAAACAAGTTGATTGAGGTTAGAAATGTATCAAAGAAATTAAATGGACGCGAAGTACTCAGCGACGTTTCCTTCAAAATAGGCGAAGGTGAGATCTTCGGTCTGCTTGGCCGGAATGGCTCTGGGAAAACAACACTTCTCAGATTGATTCAGCAAATTCTTCTTCCAGATGAAGGAGAGATTTATTTTAAAGACGTACTGGTGAAAGACCACCCTTTAGTAAAGCAAAATATTGTATTCATGCCGGTCGTGAATCCTTACTTTGACAGATACAATTACGGACAGCTTGTCCAGCTGTTAAAGCATATATATCCAAAGTTTGATGTGACCTATGCAAATGAGCTTGTGAACCGCTATGAAATTCCGGAAAAGGTAAAGTATCGTGAATTGTCGACAGGGTTAAAGAAACAGCTGTCATTAATTTTAAGCTTTGCCATCAAACCAGCTGTCATTTTATTAGATGAGCCAACTGATGGAATTGATGCCGTCACAAGAAATGACGTTCTTCAGCTGATGATTGACGAGGTGGCAGAACGACAAACAACGATTTTAATTACATCTCACCGCTTAGAGGACATTGAACGCATGTGTAATCGAATTGGATTTTTAGAAGGAAATCAGCTCACAAGTGTCATGGATTTAGATGAATTAAAGAATGACTATGTCAAAATCCAAATGGCTTTTGAAGAAGATGTGAATTTAAGTATTCGAAAAAATGGCGTTGCGATTTTGGATCAAGCGGGCGTTTTCTATACAGCGCTTGTTCTAAAAACCGACGAAGAAGCTAAAGAGTACTTGAAGTCACTGAAGCCAAAAGTATGGCATGAACTGCCTGTGAATTTAGAAGAAGTATTCATTGCGAAGTTTGGAGGGAAACGCAGATGGTAAAGCGGCAATTATTATATAAGGAGTGGAAGCAATCAGAGCTGACATTCATTTTAGTGATGATTGTTGCTGCGCTTGCGACGCCCTTTGCATTCTTAATGGAATATTCGTCTTTTCAAACGTGCCTAAACGATACAGAATGTATTACGGATGCACCACGTTTTTCTTATATCTTTAAGACGGATCCTTTCCTCTCCCTTTCATGGCTAATGGGAATTTTCTTTGCTGTCATGCAGCTTGGATTTGAGAGAAATAAAGGGCAGATGGATTTTACCTTATCCTTGCCATTTAGCAGAAGTACAATCTATCACACAAAGTTTTTCTTAGGTGCTGGAATCATAGCAGTCGCTCATGCCGTTTCTTATGTTCTTACTTATTTACTTATTTTAGGACTTAACCCACTAGAGACACCTGGCTTTCATAGCGTTTATATCATTTCGCTTGTGTCCTCCTTGATGTTTTATAGTTTATTTTTTGCAGCGGGTACTTTAACCGGAAGTTCCATTGCGCAAGCAATCGTTGGGTTCAGCACAGCTATTTTACCCTTTTTAGTGATCGGATTACCGCTTGTTCATGTAGATTTTATCATCAAGACAAGTGGGAGTTGGTTAGATAAGAGCTTCGCTTATTTGATATCGCCTATATCTCCAATCAACTATATTATAGATGAACCTTTCCGATCTGATTATCCTCTTTGGTTCTCAGGCGAAAAAATCATTATACCTATTGTCATGGTGGTTCTGTTTTATCTAATTGGCTTAATTAGCTTTATAAAACATCCAATTGAAAGAAATGGCCGCTTCTTCCTTTACTCAAGTATGGATAGACCTATTCAGATTATGGTCATCGTCTTCGGTGTTCTAGGGTTTGGATGGTTTGGTTTTTCTTCAGATAATTCCATATTTGGTTATATCGTTGGCATGCTCATCGGTGGAGTCGTAGGCGCCTTAACGAGTTATTTCTTAATCTATCGAAAAAGATAAACAGAGAGCAGGGGAGTAGAGATGATTCAGATTCAAGCATTAGATCATGTATTTAAAATTGGTAAAAAGGGCAGGGAAAATGAAATTCCTGTGCTGAAAGGGATTGACCTGTCCATCAAAAGAGGCGATATTGCTTGTATTGTTGGACGAAGTGGTTCGGGGAAATCGACTTTATTGAACTTAATATCAGGCTATATTACGCCAACGAGCGGAAAAATTGTCATTGATGGCACCGATGTGACCGGCTTTAATGAAAAAGAATGGGCAGACTTTCGCTTAGATCACTTTGGCTTTATCTTTCAAAGCTTTCAGTTGATCGGGAGCTTAACAACGTATGAGAATGTTGAACTTCCGCTCACTTTAAAAGGAGTGAAGCCGTCTGAACGAAAGGCGAAAGTAAAAGAAATGCTGAAACGAGTAGGACTTGAACATCACGCAGGACATTACCCAAATGAGCTGTCAGGCGGACAGCAGCAGCGTGTGAGTATTGCAAGAGCCTTGATTTTAAATCCATCAATTATTTTAGCAGATGAACCAACAGGCAGTCTGGATTCAGAAACTGAAGGAGAAATTTTAGCCTTTATCCAGCAGCTCAATCGCGAAAAAGGAATTACATTTGTCATCATTACACATGACGATGAAGTCGCTTCAATCGCAGACACAACGTTCCAGCTTCACGACGGTGTATTAAAGAAAGGGGAACAATCCATTGAAATTTAGAGATCAGGTCAAATTCATTAGAAGAAATATGAAGAAAAATAGATTGCGTGTGTTTATGACCATTCTTGCGACGACAATGGCATGCTCTTTCTTAATCGTTCTAGCGTCTGTCGGTTTTGGTTTGCAAAAATCAGCTCAAGATGAAATTATGAAGCAGCAAATCATCACAGAAATTAAAGTGTTAGGAAAAGAAAAAGGAGACGTTAAGATTGATGATTTAAAGAAATATGATCATGTGAAATCTGTCGTCTCAAGAACGGCAATCAATCCTTCGATTAACGTCGAGCTCGATAACCGTTCAAGTGAAACGCAGGCTGCTTTGACTGATATGAAAGAAGAAAAAGAAGCAGGTCTTGAACTAGACCGAGGAAAAGTCCCAACATCAGCGAACGAAATTGTGGTTGGGTATCATATGGCGCAGCAACTGTGGACAAAAAAAGAACGCGAAGCCTATGAAAAAGAATTAAACCAGACGTCAAATGGGGAAGAAACACCGAAGGAGCCAAAAGGCTACACGAAGGATATTTTAAATAAAGTGATTCAAATCAAAGTGCCAAAACTAAATGAAGAAGGTGAAGTCGTTAAAGAAAAAACATTTGATTTCCGTGTAGTAGGCGTTTTGAAAAAGCCGAATTTGGAGTGGCAGGAGGATCATAAAATTCTGATTCCGAATGCTTATGAAAAAGAATTTGGTCAAATACTCGACCTGTCTCCTGAAGCAGGAAATGTCGAGAAAATGACCTCTGTTTATGCAGATAAATTCGACAATGTCGGTACGCTCACGAATAAACTGACAGATGAGGGCTATCAAGTCATCTCTGTGACGAACCAGCTTGAAGGAATGGATATGTTCTTTACGGTCTTCAAAATTGGACTCATTTTTGTCGGATGTATTGCAGTCATTATTTCTGCCATCGGAATTTTCAATACGATGACCATGGCGGTAACAGAGCGAACACAAGAGATTGGGATTATGAAAGCCATTGGCGCGAATCCATCCATTATCAAGCGGATGTTCCTAATGGAAAGTGCTTATATTGGAGTAATCGGATCAATCATCGGTATTATCATCTCATATTTGATTAGTTTCGCCGTTAATTTAATCATCCCAGCCATTTTGTCGTCCATGTCTGAGGGAGGATCAAGCGATCAATTCTCGATTACTTTTTCCTATATTCCACTCAGCCTTGTCATTACAGCGACAGTGATCAGCGCAGGGGTAGCGATCATCTCAGGGCTTAACCCGGCACGTAAGGCAACAAAAACGAATGTATTAGCAGCTTTAAGAAGAGAAATCTAAAAAAGAACCTCCTGTAAACCCGATTGGGTGCTCAGGAGGTTCTTTTTTATCTTAATTAAACATCGCTATTGCTTAGGTGCCCTGTATCCGGCACGCTCTGCTTCTTCTACTGAGCAGAACATTTTGGTTACATTCTTTGTTCTAGAGTAGTATCTGCTGCTTGGTGTGTGGTAAATACCGTTGACACTCCCTTTAATGTTACAGGCAGCCGATTCTTTTTTTGTTTCCTTTTGTGATTCATGACCGCCTGTGCTTTTTCCTTCATCTTTAGGTGCGGAGCGCTGGACGGTGGAAGAACTCGTATCGCTGCTACTATTCTTGATTTCTTGTTTGAGTGTTTCATTGCTGGAGGTGAGCTTGTCTATTTTCTCTTCAAGCGATTGAATGGTCTTTTCTTGCTGTTTGACCGTTTCTTTTTCTGAGGTGATGGTTTCTAGCTTTTTTTCCAGCTTTTCTTTTTCCTTCTCCGCATCTTCTAAAGAGGAGGTAAGCGACTCTTTATCAGCTTTTAAGCGCGAAATGTCAGATGAGAGTTCCTTTTGATCCTTTAACAGCTGTTCGGAAGATGGATCGGCTTGTGCCTTTGGCGCATTTCCAGCAGTAAGCGGTAATGACATAATGGAAAAGAAGAGACCAATGATCAAAAAAGGATAAAAAAGTTTCTTTGAAAAAATCAGCTCGTTCTGGTGTTTGAGTAAGAAGAAATTGACAGCATATCCGATGGCAAAACAAACACATAAAAGACCTAATATGAGTAACAGCATATCTAACAGCCCCCCTAAATTGCTATTTACACCTATCATACCTCATTTTTCCATTTTGGGGAGCGGTTCAATTAAAAAAACCCTGTTTACACAGGGTTTTCAGCTAATGGTAATCCTTTTATGGCTTCTTTTACTGTCAAATAAGTGATCGTATTCTGGAAATCTGTATCCAGGTCTTTCATTTTCAGCGCAAGCTGCGGCTTAATCCCAGTGATGATCAGTTCGGTTCCAGTTAGATTGAGAAGATGATGCAGTTTGAAAATACGTGCTGCGACGGAATCATCGACCTCGATTAAACCAGAAAGGTCGACAATTAAATAATCATCCTTTGAATCATCTAATATACAGGTTAACTTAGCGACAATAGCATCAAAGCGTTCTTCAGATAATTTTCCGATAAGCGGAAGAGCAGATACACCATTTTTAATTGGGACGATTGGCGTCGAAAGAGAGGTGACTTCCTGTAAGGAATCTTCTAGGAGCTGTTCATATTCTTTCTGTTTCGTAATATCCTTTTGAAAACCAATGAAAAATGTTTTGTCATCTTGTTCAATGTATAGAGGATCTATATTGAGTTCATTCCAAAAAAAAGTGCCGTCTTTTTTATAATTTTTTAGCTGTGTGGTAATAGGTGTTTTGTTTTGAATTCCATGACGAATTAAAGCAAGCTGCTTTTGATCCGTGTCTTTTCCTTGAAGGAATCGACAATTACGACCAAGAATTTCATCTGGTTTGTATCCAGTCATTTGTGTAAAGCCGTGATTCACATAAACGATAGGGTTATCCTCTAAGGAAGGGTCTGTAATGACAACACCGATCCGCGCATGATCCAGCGCTTTTTTGATGAGTTCAAGCTGTTTTTGCAAGCCGAAAATGTTCGAGCTGACCATATTACCCTCCTTTGCTGCTATAAGACATATCAAATGGTTGTCTTTTCAACCAAATGAATCCTTTTAAACGTAACATAACATATGTTCTGTTTCAACGATTGCAAACGCTTTGTTAAATTTGTCATCATAGTTTGTCCTCCATTAGAATAGAGTAAGTAAGGAGACTTTTCATTAGAAAAAGAAGGAATCAATTACTCATCATTCATAAAATGACAAAAATAGTTAATATGGATTAGGTAAAAATGATTCCAATGCATCAAGATTGTTTTTAGGTCATTCACATATAATGGAAGAAACAAGCTTTTTTTCTTCGTTAGAGAGAATAGACCTTTTACATGGATTATGACGGAACAGCAGAATGGCATTACAGGGGGCTGGACAGCCTGAAGTCGCTTTACTATTCTAAGGGCTTTAGGAAGGTGATGAAAATGCTGCAACAAGTCATTATTGCTTGCGCCATTGGAGGGGTCATGGGCATTCTCGGTCACGTAAAGAAAAAAGGCAGGCTAGAGAAGCCCAGAATGACAAAAAAGTTTATTTACTTAGGGTTTATTGAAGATTGGCTCGTTGGGATGATTGCCGCTACACTGCTTGTCTTATCCTCAAATCCCGAATCTAGTCTGCACTTGATCATCTTATCCATTATTTCAGGTTACGGAGGAGAAGCAGTTCTGCGAAGCTTCGATTTTGTGAGAGAAGAACGTTCACAGGATGCAGGCTCCAACCGTCATAACCGATCTCCACACGAATAATATCCTCTACTTTACCCTAGTCTAGGGTACATTCCCATTGTATACAAACCTGCTTGCACTTATGATCATAATTCTATAAAATACTACTTAGATGACGGTTACGATAAGAACAGTGAAGAGGAGTAGTAGGAAAGCAGTATTTGTCTTTAGAGAATTGACGGCTGGTGAAAGTCAATCAAATCTGCTTCTGAACTCGCCTCAGAGTTGCAGTTGCGTTAAAGCTTCTGTCGCATGTCTGCGTTAAAGATATTAAGTGAGCGTACGAACAGCATGTTACGCTAACAAGGGTGGTACCGCGGGAACCAAAAAATCTCTCGTCCCTTTCCAGGGATGAGGGTTTTTTGTTGATTTTAGAAAAATCTGAATTCTTGCAGTGGCCATCTAAGCAGATAAAGCCGTACATATTAAAGGAGGTTTTCACATTGAGTTTTCAGCATCGGGAAATTGAAAAGAAGTGGCAGGATTATTGGCTGACACATAAAACATTCGCCACATCTGACTCGGAAGATAAACCGAAGTTTTATGCACTTGATATGTTTCCATATCCATCAGGAGCAGGGCTTCATGTCGGGCACCCTGAGGGCTATACAGCAACGGATATTTTATCACGCATGAAACGCATGCAGGGATATGATGTTCTTCATCCAATGGGATGGGACGCATTTGGTCTCCCAGCAGAACAGTATGCACTTGATACAGGAAATGATCCGGCGGCTTTTACAGAAGAGAACATCAATAACTTCCGCCGCCAAATTCAATCACTAGGGTTCTCGTATGATTGGGATCGAGAAATCAACACGACAGATCCGAATTACTACAAATGGACACAATGGATTTTCTTAAAATTGTACGAAAAAGGATTGGCCTATATCGATGAAGTACCAGTGAACTGGTGCCCAGCGCTTGGCACAGTGCTTGCAAATGAAGAAGTCATTGATGGAAAAAGTGAACGCGGAGGGCATCCTGTTGAAAGACGTCCTATGAAGCAGTGGATGCTAAAGATTACAGCATATGCGGACAGGCTGTTAGAAGATTTAGAGGACATTGATTGGCCTGAAAGCATCAAAGATATGCAGCGTAACTGGATCGGACGCTCTGAAGGTGCGCACGTTCATTTTGAAGTAGAAGGACATGACGAACAGTTTACGGTTTTCACAACGCGTCCTGATACACTATTTGGCGCAACATATGCAGTGCTTGCACCAGAGCATGCACTTGTTGAAAAAATTACATCAGATGCTCAAAAAGAAGCTGTCGAAGCGTATATCAAAGAGATTCAATCAAAGAGTGACTTAGAGCGGACAGATCTTGCTAAAACGAAGACAGGTATTTTCACAGGAGCGTATGCCATCAATCCTTTAAATGGTGAAAAGATGCCGATCTGGATTGCCGATTACGTGCTGGCGACTTATGGAACTGGAGCCATTATGGCGGTTCCGGCCCATGATGAACGTGACTATGAATTCGCCAAAACCTTTGATCTTCCAATTAAAGAAGTTGTAGAAGGCGGAGACATTGAGAAAGAAGCCTACACAGGTGATGGAAAGCACATTAACTCTGATTTCCTAAATGGCTTAGGAAAAGAAGAAGCGATTGAAAAAGCGATTGCATGGCTTGAAGAACATCAAAAAGGTGAAAAGAAAGTCACATATCGTTTAAGAGACTGGCTGTTCAGCCGTCAGCGCTACTGGGGTGAGCCGATTCCAATCATTCATTGGGAGGACGGAACATCTTCAGCTGTTTCAGAAGAAGAGCTTCCACTGATCTTGCCTAAGACGACAGAGATTAAGCCAAGTGGTACAGGTGAATCACCATTAGCCAATATTAAAGACTGGGTTGAGGTTGTAGATCCTGTTACAGGTAAAAAAGGCCGCCGCGAAACGAATACAATGCCGCAATGGGCAGGCAGCTGCTGGTATTTCTTACGTTATATTGATCCTCATAACACAGAAGAGCTTGCCTCTCCTGAGAAGCTGAAGAAATGGCTTCCAGTTGATGTGTATATCGGCGGAGCAGAACACGCTGTACTGCATCTTCTATATGCACGCTTCTGGCATAAGTTCTTGTATGATATCGGTGTTGTTCCAACAAAAGAACCTTTCATGAAATTGTTCAATCAAGGTATGATTCTTGGGGAAAACAATGAAAAAATGAGTAAATCAAAAGGAAATGTGGTCAACCCGGATGATATCGTAGAATCTCATGGTGCGGATACATTACGACTTTATGAAATGTTCATGGGACCTTTAGATGCGTCAATTGCTTGGTCTGAAACAGGACTTGATGGCGCTCGTCGTTTCCTTGATCGTGTATGGCGTCTCTTTACAAATGAAGATGGCTCACTCAGTGATAAAGTGACAGAGCAATCTGGCGGCGCATTAGAACGCAGCTATCATGAAACAGTCATGAAGGTAACGGATCATTATGAAGGCTTGCGTTTCAATACAGGCATTTCACAATTAATGGTGTTTATCAACGATGCCTATAAAGCTGATACACTGCCGAAAGAATATGCAGAAGGCTTTGTAAAGCTTCTTTCTCCAATTGCACCGCATTTAGCAGAAGAGCTTTGGAATAAACTTGGTCATGAAGGATCTATTTCTTATGAAGCATGGCCTCAATATGATGAGTCAAAACTTGTCGACGATGAAGTAGAAATTGTCGTACAGCTTAACGGTAAAGTAAAAGCAAAATTAACCGTTCCTGCTGATGCAACAAGGGAGCAGTTAGAAGAGCTCGCGAAAAATGATGTACGTGTAAAAGAACAGCTTGAAGGGAAAACCATTCGTAAAGTGATTGCAGTTCCTGGGAAGCTTGTCAATATTGTTGCGAACTAATGATGACACCCATCGGTATGAACCGGTGGGTGTTCTTTATTTCCCGGGACATAATTTTGTCGAAAACAAGGTGATTCCCGCATCGGTCTCGTATTTTAACAGGTGATCAAGAAAATGAGGAGTGACGTCAATGGAAAAGGAAAGCAAACGTGAACAACTGCTCAGTCTGTTAGGAGAAATGCCAGAACGTCATCGCGTGGAGGCTTATACGTTAAAAATGGAAGAACGTGAATCATATGTAGTGGAAACTCTCATTCTCTCCATGAATGGTGAAGAGGAAGTCCCTGCTTATTTCGTGAAACCGAAGGATACGGTGAAAAAAAGACCCGTTGTACTGTTCCAGCATTCACATGGGGGGAATTACGTGAATGGGAAGGACGAGCTGTTAAAAGGTGCTCATTATTTGCAAACGCCTTCATATGCAAAAGAGTTTACGTCTAAAGGATATAGTGTACTGGCCATTGATCATGCAGGGTTTGGTGAGAGAAGAGGAAGAACAGAAAGTGAAATTTTTAAGGAAATGCTTTTAACAGGAAAAGTGATGTGGGGCATGATGCTGTATGAAAGTATGTGTGCGATTGATTATTTGCTGTCTCGATCTGATGTGCTGGCGGACAGGTTAGCTGTCTTTGGGATGTCAATGGGCGGTCTTCTTTCCTGGTGGACGGCTGCACTTGATGAGAGGGTCAGTGTGTGTATTGATCTTTGTGCACAGGTGGACCATCATACATTAATTGAAACGAACAATTTGGACAGACATGGCTTTTATTACTATGTACCGAGCTTGGCGAAGCATTTTACAGCAGCGGACATTCAAGAAATGATTTTTCCAAGACCGCATTTAAGCTTAGTTGGAAAACTTGATCAGCTCAC
The DNA here is from genome assembly GCF_038593295.1 of Bacillus sp. FSL R5-0512. NCBI lineage: Bacteria > Bacillati > Bacillota > Bacilli > Caryophanales > Bacillaceae > Bacillus > Bacillus sp. FSL R5-0512. The sequence continues at coordinate 2,671,077 of NZ_CP151982.1, read as the reverse complement.
GCCTGCTGAAGGCATTGAAAGGATTCAAAAGGTATTGAGTCAAACCTATGAAGCTGCTTCATTGAAAGAACGATATCAGCTTACCCGTCTTCATGCAGGTCATTTTGAAACAGCCGCTATGCGTCACGAGGCGACACGATTTTTGAAAAAGTGGCTGTAATCAAGAAACGCTTGGACATACTACGTCAAAAGAAAGGAGGAGACAGATGAAAAGAATCACCATCATTGGCGGATGCGGTGTGATTGGACGTCTTTTAACAAAAGCGCTCTCTGATGAGTACAGCGTCACGATTATTGATCTAACGAGCTGTGTAGAAGGAGTCATTTTAGCCGATGCAGCGAATGAACAGAATGTATATGAGGCAATTCCGCGGGATACAGATGTCATCTTGCATCTTCTAAACATGGACATGACGCATGATGTGATGGATCATGAAGAATTTGCAAAAATGACTGATATTTTTTGGAGGAGTACCTATTATATGTTTCGTTCAGCCGCCCGGCATGGCATACGAAAAGTCATTTTTGCAAGCAGCAACCATGTGACGGATCGTTATGAAGAGGATGGACGCTCCTTACTTGGGCGGCAGATTACAACTGACGATGTGCCTGCGACTAAAAATGTCTATGGCATATTAAAGTTTGCTTCCGAACAGCTGGGACGTTTGTTCCACGATCAATCGGGAATGTCTGTCATCAATTTAAGAATTGGAACAGTTGTAACAGATGAGATGAAGGCATTGCACAAAAAGCAAAGAACAAAAAGAACTCTGCTGTCACACGAGGATCTTACAGGTATGATAAAGGCAGCGATTGAAACGAATATCTCCTTTGGGACCTATTATGCTGTATCAGAGAATGAAGAAAAGCCGTGGTCTACTGAGAAAACGAAGCAGGAGTTAGGCTATGAACCAGATGTCAATACGACGGAGATCCTCGGAGACAATGATCAAGCATAGGGCATAATCATGTCATGAGCTAATGATCTTATTCTTTTGTTTCATGAGCATAAAAGCACGGCTGATATGATCTATCCAGTTGGTCTGTCAAAATGATTATAGACGCTTTCTTCCCCCGTTTGTTACATTTTAATCACGATATCGTCACAGGCTGCAGCTTACTTTCAGATGAAATGATAACGCTTTCAAAGAAAGGGCGTGATGAACATAGATCGTTCTATTAAAGGCCGATTGTTCAATTTATTTAATTACTCTTTTCTACTCATGTTCGCATTAATATGTGTGCTTCCGTTCATCCATGTCATTGCCGCCTCTTTTGCAACAGTAGAAGAGGTCATCACGAAGAAGTTTATCTTGTTCCCGACGACGTTTTCTTTAGAGGCATATCGGTATATTTTTTCTACAGATATTGTGTATCGCAGCCTCATTGTGTCCATTCTTGTGACGCTCGTTGGAACAGCTGTCAGCATGTTTTTGTCCTCGCTTATGGCATACGGTCTGTCTCGCCAGGAGCTAAAAGGCCGGAGAACACTGATGTTTCTCGTTGTTTTCACGATGCTGTTTAGCGGAGGGATGATTCCGACGTTTATTGTGGTGAAAACACTTGGTCTGCTTGATACGTATTGGTCACTTATTCTACCGGTTGCAATCAATGCGTTCAATTTAATCATTTTGAAAAACTTTTTTCAAAACATACCAGCAAGTCTTGAGGAATCAGCGAAGATGGACGGCTGTAACGATTTAGGGATTTTCTTTAAAATTGTGCTGCCACTTTCTTTGCCAGCCATTGCAACCATTTCACTTTTTTATGCCGTGACGTATTGGAATACGTATATGACTGCCATTCTGTATTTAAATGATTCAGTGAAGTGGCCGATTCAGGTGCTGCTGAGACAGATTGTCATTGTCTCAAGCGGAATGCAGGGAGATATGTCGGATATGGGCTCATCCACACCACCGCCAGACCAGACGATTAAAATGGCTGTGATCGTTGTGGCAACCATTCCGGTTCTGCTTGTCTATCCATTTATTCAAAAGCATTTCAACAAAGGGGCATTACTAGGTTCTGTAAAGGGTTAAAAAGAAGGAACAACGGAGGGATCTTATGGGGAGAAAGAAATTATGGCTGATTGCGTTTGTCCTGTTATTTGCAGCAAGCGGTATTCTGTCAGCATGTTCAAGTAAAGGGGCAAACTCATCAGATGAGAAGGTTGATCTAGACAAAAAGGTAAAGCTGACATGGATGGCGATTTTATATCATCAGCAGCCGCCGAAGGATTCCGTTTTAAAAGAGATTGAAAAACTCACAAATACAGAGCTTGATATTACATGGGTGCCTGATGCTGTGAAGGAAGATCGGTTAAATTCCGCACTTGCAGCAGGGAATTTGCCGCAAATTGTGACGATTCAAGACATTAAAAATTCGTCTGCGATTAATGCGTTCAGATCAGGCATGTTTTGGGAAGTCGGTCCGTATTTAAAGGATTATCCAAATTTAAGTAAGATGAACGAATTGATTAATAAAAACGCCTCTATAGACGGGAAGCTTTATGGCATCTATAGAGAGAGACCACTTTCAAGACAAGGGATTGTCATTCGAAAGGATTGGCTTGAAAATTTAAATTTGGATACACCAAAAACATTGGATGATCTATATGAAGTAGCCAAAGCCTTTACTGAAAAAGACCCGAATCAAAATGGAAAAGCGGATACAATTGGCTTTACGGATCGGAACGATTTAATTTATGGCGCATTTAAAACACTTGGTTCATATGAAGGAATGCCCACAGACTGGAAAGAAGAAAACGGGAAATTCACGCCAGACTTTATGACAGATGAGTACATGAATACAATGAAATACATGAAAAAGCTGCGTGACAATGGCTATATTAACAAAGACTTCCCAGTGACAAGCAAAACACAGCAGCAGGAATTATTCTCACAAGGAAAAGCAGGCATCTATGTTGGAAATATGGTAGATGCCGTGAACCTGAGAGATGATGCGACAGATAAAAACATGAAAGTAGATATTATCAACCGAATCAAGGGCCCAGATGGCAAAGAACGTGTGTGGGCATCAGGTGGTCATAATGGCATCTTCGCATTCCCTAAAACAAGCGTGAAATCAGAGGCAGAATTAAAGCGGATTTTGGCCTTCTTTGACCGCATTGCCGAAGAAGATGTATATGGTCTCATGACGTACGGTATAGATGGCCAGCATTATAAGAAAGAAGAAGGAAATACATTTGTCAGGGAAGAAAGCCAAGTGAAAAGCTGGCAGACAGATGTACAGCCGCTTGTCAGTCTTGTAGGAATTGATAAACGTTACTTGAAAAATAAAGGGGATGCAGTTCGTTCTAAATATGAAGAGCTAGAAGAAGACAATCAAAACATCATCGTTGCCAATCCTGCTGAAAGCCTGTATTCAGAAACAGCATCAGAGCGTGGAAACGAATTGAAGAAAATCATCGATGATGCGACCTATAAGTTCATTCTTGGAGACATCAGTGAAGATCAATTTAAGAAAGATGTAGAGAAGTGGAAATCCAATGGTGGGAATAAAATCATAGAAGAATATGAAGCTTCCTTTAAAAAATCAAAATGACCAATAGGAACACCCCCGCAAAGCAAAAAAGCGGGGGTGTTTTCATTAAAAGTCGAAGTTATCTGGATCTGGACCGATACGTTTGTTTTCATTTAAGTCAGAAAGACGTTTCATATCTTCATCAGATAAGACAAAATCAAATATATCAGCGTTTTCCTTTAAACGATGTGCTTTCGTTGATTTTGGGATGGTGATGACACCTTTTTGTACATCCCAGCGCAAAATAATTTGAGCAGGTGTTTTACCGTATGTGTCTGCGAGCTCTGTAATCAGCGGGTGATGCAGCAGTTCACCCTGCATCAGCGGTGACCAAGCTTCCATTTGAATGCCATGAGAGTTCAAATACGTAGAGAGTGTTTCCTGCGTTAGTTTTGGATGAAATTCTACTTGGTTGATCGCTGGTTTGATGTCTGCATCTTTTAATAGTTCGTCTAGGTGATGCGGCTGGAAGTTGCTCACGCCGATGGCTCTGACCTTTCCTTCACGATACAAGGTTTCCAGTGCACGCCAAGCTTCTTTGTATTTTCCTTCAACCGGCCAATGGATTAAATACAGATCAAGGTAGTCAAGCTGAAGCTTTTTTAAGCTTTCTTCGTATGCATTTAGGGTAGATTCATATCCTAAATCGGCATTCCACACTTTTGATGTGACAAAGATATCCTCGCGGCGCAGTCCTGTTTCTGCTAAACCAAGCTGTATGCCTCGTCCAACACCTTCTTCATTTCCATAAATAGCCGCTGTATCAATACTGCGATAGCCTAATTGAATGGCTGTTTTGACAGCATCAACTAATTCTGCTCCATCTTCCACCTTGAATACACCAAGGCCAAAGCCTGGCATGAGGACCCCATTGTTTAATGTTTTTGTACTTTGTAAATGTTCCATCATAAAAACTCCTTTAAATGGTTTGTGTTTGTTCTTTTTGTTCCATTTGATAACTGATCATCGTAAGAATGGCTGCGATGAGGACCATGATGCCGCCGACCCAGCCTGTATGCACAAGACCAAGTGTATCTGTCACGATGCCTCCTAAAAATGAGCCAATGGCAATCCCGGCATTAAAGGCAGCGATATTCATAGCAGATGCGACGTCGACCGCTCCGGGTGTGTATCTTTCTGCAAAATCAACGACGGCTACTTGCAGCCCAGGTACATTCATGAAAGCAAACAGTCCCATCAGCATGACGGTTCCAATGCCTAACACTGTGAATCCAGCAGTGAAGCTAAGGATAAACAAGATAATGCTTTGGATGATAAACATATAGATCAGTGCTTTCATTGGCTGTTCATTAGCAGCTTTTCCGCCAATGACATTTCCGGCTGCGATCGTGATTCCGTATAAAAGCAGGATCAAGGCCACAGCCCCAGGCGCAAGACCTGTCACATGCTGCAAGAGAGGAGATAAATACGTGAAGACGACAAAGGTTCCTCCATACCCTGTGGCTGTAATGACGAATAAAAGCAAAATTCTTTTTGTTTTTAATTGAACAGCTTGATCCTTAAAAGATGTTTTCACCCCCTGCTTTAATTGAGACGGCACAAGAAAATAGTTGGTTATCAGTGCGGTCAGACCAATGATCACAATCACACCAAATGATGTCCGCCAGCCGAGCTCATGACCAAGAAATGTCCCGAATGGCACACCTGTCACAGTCGCTACTGTTAAACCAGTGAACATAAAGGCAATGGCGCTTGCCCGTTTTTCTTTCACGACAAGGCTTGCAGCAATTGTAGAACCGATGGACATGAAGATTCCATGGGACAAGGCTGAAATCACTCGGCCGATTAACAGCACTGAAAAAGTCGGGGCAATGGTGGCAAGTGTATTACCAATCAAAAAGACGAGCATAATGAGCAAAAGCAATGTCTTTCTTTTCATCGTGGAAGTAAGGGAAGTCAATATAGGCGCGCCAAATGTCACACCAAGTGCATATAAAGAGACAGTCCAGCCTGCCTGACTGACGCTCACTCCAAAGTCCTCTGAGATCATTGGCAAAAGACCGACACTAATGAACTCAGTTGTTCCTATAGCAAAAGCACTAATCGCTAGTGCGAGAAGAGCAAAATGGTTTTGCTTTTTCTTCATAAGTAAGTTCACATCCTTCTGTGATGACATTTTGATAGACGAAGCCGATCGGCAAGAGTTATTATCTAACATAGATGACGAAAAAAAAAGTACGTACTTTTTTGTAATATAGGTACTAAAAAGTGCCTGTTCGTACAAAGAGGAGTGAACATTCGATGGAAAAGAAAAAATATAATATCTCTGTGGAAGCAACGCTTGAGGTCATAGGCGGGAAGTGGAAGTGTGTGATTTTATGTCATTTGACACACGGGAAAAAACGGACGAGCGAATTGAAGCGGCTCATGCCAAACATCACACAAAAAATGCTCACGCAGCAGCTGAGAGAGCTTGAAAGTGATGGGGTCATTAACCGGATCGTCTATGAACAGGTGCCGCCTAAAGTGGAATATGAATTAAGTGAATACGGACAGTCGCTCGAAAGAATTCTCAATGCGCTATGCGATTGGGGGGCAGCTCATATTGAACGTGTGTATGGAGAGCCGCTTTCCGTGCTGGAAGACAGCATCTTAAATGAACAGTTTAAATAAAAGAGTCCCGCTTTCTTGTGAGAGCGGGACTCTTTGTCTTACATGCCTTTTTTCTGGTCGCGGTATTTCCCAGGAGTAGTACCTTCCAGCTTTTTAAAGGACCGGATGAAATTTTGCGGGTTTTTATATTTCAGTTTTTCCGAAATTTCTTTGACGGACATATCGGTTTCTACTAGCCAGTTTTTAGCGACATGGTGTCTGTAGGAAGAGAGATACTCACTAAAGGAGATATCCATTTCCTTTCTGAAAATGCTGCTTAAATAATTGGGATTGTAATGCAGACGTGTGGCGATTTCATCCAATGTGAGATCTGAGTCGAATTCTTGATGAATGATATGAATGATTTTTTCTGAGATGTTTTTGTATTGTGAGTCTTCACGTGCAGCAAGCTGGTCAATAATTGGCCGAATGATTTCATGTTTCAGCCATGCTTCCGTATCTTCAAAGGTTTTAAATTCAAAAATCGTATCATAGAGCATTTTGTTATCTTCGACCTCAAATAATTCAATGCCCAGCAAATGCATCAGCTCAATTAAATTGTTTAAAAAACGAGCGAGGGCAATATGATATTCGTGCGGTCCTGCATTTTTAGAAAAAATGGATTGCAGGAGCACATGTAAATAGTGATCCGCTTTGCCTTGATCGCCAGCTTTCATCGCATCAAATAAATCATGCTGCAGCTGCTTTGGAAAATGGGTTTTGAACGTCTTTCCTTGCTGGATATGCTCATATAAGATAATGGACTTTTTCTCTGCTTTGAGTCTGTATTTTAAGGCTTCTTTTCCTTCAATGTAAGCATGTTTTGCCATCGTGAGCTCCTTAAACTGGCGGCTGATCCCAATGCTGATCGATAAACCGAGCTCTTCTTCAATACGCTGCTGAATGCTTTCTGCTAATTGATTTAAATATTCAGTAAACTCTTCATCTGACTTTGAGTGGTTGAGGATAATCGTCGTTTGATGCTGATTGACAACGGTTGGCTGAAGGTGCTCCTCTTGCGGAATAATCTGCTCGATCAGTCCATTGATCGCAAATAAAAGCAAGTCAGCATCTTTTTTTTCATAAGGTGTTCCTTTTAACGTATCGATTTGGGTCACAAGCATAGACAAATGAGACCAGCCCTGAGGAAAGCCTAAGCTTTGGAACCGGTTGTTAACTTCTTCATCTGTCAGCTTTCCAAGCAGCAGCCGTACCATAAAGTATTGCTGTAAGTGTGTCACTTGCTGCTCAATCCGTTCCTCTAAATCATTGTTTTGATCTTTCATTTGTTTAATACTCGATTCAATCAACTCAAATTCATTTTGAAAAGGCTGTTTTTGCAAAAATGATTCATTACGTGCAAATGACTCGTATAATAAGCGGATTGGTTTATAAAAGTGTCTGGAACCAAACCATGAAAATAGTAATGAAAGCGCTAACAAAATAGTGCAGATAATAAAGGTAATCCACCCAATTGATTTCGTTTGCTGCTTAAGTTCTGGAATAGAAACAAAGGATAGGTACGTCCATTCATTATAATCTGATTTTTGAAATGTGATTTGATAGTTGAGTTCGTCGATCTTCATATCAAATTGCCCTGATCGTTTTTCAAGTGAGAGCACATGCTTGACGAAATCCTGATGTTTCAGCGATTCCCCAATTTGTTCTTTGCGGTTATGTAGCAGCACTTTTCCGTTGGTATCGATGACAAACATACTATCTGATTGAGAGAAGTCAGGCATGTTATCAGCAATTACGCAGCTTGGAATGCTGGCGACAGCGATTCCCTTTTTTTGAACGCTGTTCATAGGCAGTTGTTTGATTAAATTCACATTGTACTTACAAAAGGATGCTTTTCCTTCTTTTGTCGCAACAAGTGGATTATTCTCTTCAAGTGCCCAGCTGGAGTGACTTGGTATATTGAGGTAAGAGGTCAGCGCTTTTTCTTGGTCTTCGCTTGTGACATGATAAAGCCCCGAATTGTTCATGTACCAGTCTTCCATTTTACTGACGAGTGTAATATTGGAAAGGTCGGTGTCAAAGGTTTGCAGGTAGTTCAGTTCCTGCTGTACTTGATTATAAAGCTGAAATTGGTCTGGATTTAAAGGTTCTGCCAGTGTTTGAAGGAGAGGCGGCGAACTGACATAGTGAGTGAGAGAATGATCAACAGTTTTTAAAATATGCTCAATATTGGATTGCGTTTGTTTGACGCTGTCGAGCTTTTCATTTGAGATATTTTCAAGTGCTGTTTTTTGCGAATGCTGATAAGAAAAAATGCCGACAATGATAACAGGAATCGTACTAAGTATGAAAAAAAACGTCACTAGCTTGTAATAAAATTTGTACTGCCTTCTTTTCATAAAACCCCCCATTTCAAACAAAACAATCTTTTCCCCTTAATTTATTAATCCAAAAATCTGGTAGGTTTGTCAATAATCATTTTCTGAGATTAGGATCATTTTCTTATGTTTTATGTAACGTTTTGATCAGCATCACCTATGAAAATATGATCTGTTGATATGATTGTAGACGGATTTTTCATCCTTAAGATACAGTTAACACATGCATTAGCATGAGGGGAGGCTTTATCAATGAAAACAGAGGATGTCACTGCCAAGGGTGTGCCTGCGGCAGCTTTGAAAAGTGAAAAAAGAAAGCGCTTACTTAATCAATTGCTAAGTCAAAAGTTTTTGTATTTAATGATTTTGCCGGGGCTCATTTATTTTATTGTTTTTAAATATGTGCCAATGTGGGGGCTCATCATTGCCTTTCAAGATTACCAGCCGTTTCTCGGCATTCTTGGCAGTGAATGGGTTGGCTTCAAACACTTTATTCGATTGTTTACAGAACCAACATTTTTCATCTTATTAAAAAATACACTGATTTTATTTGCCATGAATGTCGTGATTTTCTTTCCAATTCCGATCTTATTAGCGCTTCTTTTAAACGAAGTGAGATTGGCATTGTTTAAGAAATTTGTACAGACGATGATTTACATTCCTCACTTCATGTCATGGGTGATTGTCGTGTCCTTATCTTTTGTTTTGTTAACAGTAGATGGCGGGTTAATGAATGAATTGATTGCTTTCTTTGGTGGAGAAAAGATTAACTTCCTTCTTAGTCAGGAATGGTTTAGACCGATGTACATTTTACAGGTCATCTGGCGGGAAGCAGGATGGTCAACAATCATTTACCTTGCGGCGATTACAGCGGTAGATCCGCAGCTATATGAAGCAGCAAAAATGGATGGGGCCGGGAGACTGAGACAAATGTGGCACATCACACTTCCTGCCATTAAAAGTGTCATTGTGGTTCTGCTTATTTTAAAAATCGGTGATACGCTTGAGCTTGGCTTTGAGCATGTCTATCTATTACTGAACGCAACGAACCGGGAAGTAGCAGAGATTTTTGATACGTACGTTTATACAGCAGGTCTTAAGCAAGGACAATTCAGCTATAGTACCGCTGTTGGTTTATTTAAAGCAGCTGTTGGACTTATTTTGGTCATGCTGGCAAACCGTTTAGCGAAGAAATTCGGGGAAGAAGGTATTTATTAAAAAGGGAGATGAGGAAGAATGACTTTATCGATTGCAAAGGGATCACCGCTTGAGCATGCAGAGAAATTAGCACAAACCATTATGAAAGCGTATACACCAATTGAGCTGCCGCCAGCTGGAAGATGGCATTATCATCAAGGCGTTTTCCTTTGCGGCGTCATGAAGCTATATGAGGCAACAGGGAACGAGGCGTATTTCGATTATGTGAAAAACTATGCGGACTCCCTCATTGATGAGTACGGTAATCTGTTATTTCGCAGGGATGAGCTTGATGCCATTCAAGCAGGACTCATTTTATTCCCTCTTTACGAACGAACGAGAGAGAAGCGGTATGTGCTGGCGGCGGAGAAGCTGCGCGGACTATATCGTACGCTAAACCGCACGTCTGAGGGCGGATTTTGGCATAAAGACAATTATGCTTATCAAATGTGGCTCGATGGTCTCTACATGGGCGGTCCTTTTGCCTTAAAGTATGCACAGCTTAAAGGTGAAGAGTCACTAGTGGATATGGTCATCCATCAAGAGCATCTCATGAGAAAGCATACGAAAGATGAACAAACAGGTCTGTATTATCACGCGTGGGATGAACGAAAAACGATGCCATGGGCTGATCAAAAGACCGGCTGTTCCCCAGAGTTTTGGGCAAGATCGTTTGGCTGGTATGTCCTTGCATTAGCAGATATGATCGAGGACTTGCCCGAGCATCATGAAAGGCGGAAGGTGTGGAAGGAAACGCTGACAGACATGCTGGAAAGTGTGGCAAAGTACCAGGATCAAAAGACAGGTCTCTGGCATCAAATCATTGATAAAGGAAATCACAGTGACAATTGGCTTGAAAGCTCGGGATCGTGTTTATTCATGTATGCCATGGCAAAGGCCATGAATGAAGGGTATGTGAGCCTCCGTTATGTTGATCATGTGGTCAGAGCATATCAAGGCTTGATTCAGCATAAGACGGCTGAGAAAGAAAATGGTGATTTTACCATCAATGATATTTGTATTGGAACATCTGCGGGATTTTATGATTACTACGTTGGAAGAGAGCGGAGCACTAATGACTTGCACGGGGCAGGCGCTTTTATTATGGCGTTAACTGAGCTAGAAAAGCTGTCTGTTTTTCAAAAGGCATGAGGAGGCAAAAAAGAGCCGCCGTATGGCTCATCAGTATCATCTCTGCCCTTTGTTTATCTGCCTGTCAGGGGAAAACAAACGGGATCGATGTTCTGATTTTTTCTGATATGTCAAAGGGGATGAAGGATCAATTAGTGGCGAAGGCTTTTCAGCCGGAACAAGAGACGTATAGCGTCCACATCTTTCCGGCGATTCCTGAAAAGCTTCTTGTTGAAATTACCTCAAAAGAGGGGGACGTGATGCTTGTTCCAGAAGAAATGTTCAGAACATATGATGATCCTGAAAGCTTTCAGCTGCTTGAAGAGATGGAAATAGGCGGTCAAGCAGCAGGACCATATACGGTCGAGGACAAAAAGACAGGGAAAACGGTCGATTATGCGGTTCAAATCAATAAAGGAAAGAAAAAACTCAACGGCTATACCTTTCAATTACACCGGGATATGGTCGCTTTCATTCCCGTGTATGCTGATAAGACGGAAGAGGCGCTGTCTCTTATGAAACAGCTTCGTGAAAACCAATAGAAAATGGGGTGGGGAATGTGAAACGGGTCGTGATTTGCGGGCTGAGTCATCGTGCGTTCAATATGTTTATTCAACCGCTCATAGAGGATTTCAATGAGCATTATCGGATTACAGGGCTCCTAGATATAGATCATCAGCGGTATATACTTTGTCAGGAGCGTTTTCCGTCACTCCGGGGCGTTTCGTTTTTTCATGAAGATGCATTTGATCAGATGGTCAAAGAAACAAAACCAGATATCGTCATTGTGGCAGGCAGGGATGACACACATGTCACATATATCATGCAGGCACTTGACCATGATCTAGATGTCATCACTGAAAAGCCGATGGTGACAACAGCAAAAGACGCCAAAAAAGTGATGGAAAAAGAGGCGGAAAGTAAAGGGAAGGTCACGGTCACCTTTAATTATCGCTACAATCCTTTCCATCGAAAAGTAAAAGAACTTATTTTAGACGGGAAAATTGGAAGGGTCACATCTGTTGAACTGAGCTGGCTCATTGATACGTACCATGGTGCTAGTTATTTCAAAAGGTGGAACCGCACACGTCAATTTTCTGGCGGGCTGTCCATTCATAAGTCGACGCATCATTTTGATTTGGTCAACTGGTGGATTGATCAAAAGCCGAAGCAAGTATTTGCTTACGGGGCGCTGAACTATTACGGCAGCGAAAGCCCTTGGAATCCCTTGCAGGGGGAGGAAAATAGATTTTGCGGAACATGTCATGTGAAGGATATATGTCACTATGAAGCAAGGTGGAATCCGCGGGTTGAGCGCTCGAAGGTGGAGGACGACCATATTGAATCCGGTCAGGAGCAAACGCAGCAGTACTCAAACTATCGCCCTGATGCCTGCATTTTTGATCAGGAAATTGATATTGAGGATACATATGTGGCGTCAGTCGCTTATGACCAAGGGGCTTTGCTCAGTTATTCGATTCAATTCTCAGCCCCATATGAAGGCTATCGTCTTGCCATTAATGGGACGAAGGGGCGTATTGAAACAAATGAGTTTCATGTGCCATCAAGAATTCCTTTTCAATTCCCAGAACAAACAATTTCTTATTACCCGATGTTTGGATCAAAGGAGACGATTGAAGTCGTAAAGCAGCCAGGCGGACATGGCGGAGGAGATCCTCTGCTTTTGGCTGATTTATTTATAGGAAAAGATCCCTTGATTCACTATGACATCTTAGCAGGAGCAGAGGCTGGTGCTTATTCGATTGCTCTTGGGGAAGGCATGTGGCGCTCTGTCGCAGAAAAGCGCCCAATTGAAATCGATGAATTGTTCCATAAAGAGACGGTGTAAAGAGAAAGAGAGGAGGGGAAAGAGATGGATCATGATGGTTCAATGAGCAGAATGCTGAGGATGTGTGAGTGGGTGATGAGGCTCGCCTATACGAATTTGTTATGGCTTTTGTTCACCATCCTGGGGCTTGGCGTATTTGGCTTGATGCCTGCGACCACTGCGTTATTTTCCGTGATGAGAAAGTGGATTCAAGGGCATGAGCAGGTCAATGTATTCCGCACTTTTTGGAAGGTATTCAGGGAGGAGTTTATACGCTCTAACATCATTGGAGTGGTGCTATGCATCATTGGAACGATTATTTATGTCGACCTTGCTTATATCTATCCGGCGAGCTGGCTCTTACATGTGCTTCGCTTTGCTATATATATTTTCGGCTTTCTGTTTATTGTGAGCTTATTTTATATTTTTCCGCTACTTGCGCATTACGATTGGAAAAAACGTCTCTATCTGAAATTCTCTCTTCTGCTCGGTATCTCATACTTGCAATATACACTCTCTATGCTTGTTTTCTCGGCTGTGCTGTTTGTTCTGTTTGCTTATTTACCAGGAATCGTGCCGTTTTTCAGCGTAAGCATACTCGCCTACGGTCATATGTGGCTGGCCTATCAAGTTTTTAAAAAGGTAGAGTTTGAAATTGAGTACGAGACAGCCGAAATGAAGAAGCGGCTGCCGTCTTTCCTTCAATCAAAGCGGGTGAATACGCAGTGAAGTGAATCATTTGCTATAATGGTGTCACTGTAATGAAAAGGAGAGATGAGAGTCGTGTCAGTGAAAGAAATTTCAATAGAAGAATTAAAACAAAAGCTGGAGCAGGAAGACGCCATTCAGCTTATCGATGTACGTGAGGATGAAGAGGTAGCAGAAGGTATGATCCCGGAAGCCATCCACATTCGAATGGGCGATATCCCTGAGAAGCTGGATGCATTCGATCAAACGCAGGAATATTATATTATTTGCCGTTCTGGTAAACGTAGTGAAAATGTCTGCTATTACCTAGAAGATCAAGGCTACCAAGCGACAAATGTCGTTGGCGGGATGCTTGCTTGGACAGGAGAAACAAAACCGAAGCTGTAAATAGAAGGCCTTTCATCTTAACGATGAAAGGTTTTTTTGTTCATATGCCTCTTTCTATTTGCATAAAGATAGAGTAGCGAGAGAAGGGAGAGTGGCATAGGTGCTAAAGGTAGCTGTATTTGATGAAGAGCATGAGAAAGATTTGCAGAGTGAAATCAATCATTTTTTAAAAGGAATGGATGACGACCAAATCATTGACATCAAGTACAATGTAGCGGTGATCTGTGAGCAGGGAGGGGAACAGCTCTACTGTTTTTCTGCACTCATTTTATATAAAAAATAGACGGCTTCAAAAAAGGACCTGCTTGAAGGGTCCTTTTTCTTTGGTTAGCTGGCGTCTCTTTCTTTCTCACAAACAGGACATGTCGTATGCTCTTTTTTGATCACGTTTAACGAAACTGGATCTGGGTTGTACTTGAACATAGGTAACGTCATATAAACCTCCATTATGTAGAAAGTGATGATTCATCACTATTTTAAAGGAATCCTCAAGCTCGCGACAATCTTAAATTGTATATATAGAAAAAAGCCGTTCGGATAAGGAACGGCTTTTTCTCGCTTGCGATTATGCTTTTTTTACTCTTGGACTTCTTGGTTTATTGACTTGATTGGTTTGTTTGATGATTCTTCGTTCATCATTTAGTGATTTATACAGCGAGACAATCATCAATATAATGACAACGGAGAACGGTAAGGCTGCGAGCTTGGCTGTATTTTGCAGGGCTTCAAGTCCCCCTGAAAATAAAAGCACAGCAGCAACAGCCGATTGGATAATGCCCCAGCTGACTTTGACACTGCCAGAAGGGTTCAATGATCCGTAGGTTGTCTGCATTCCAAGCACAAATGTAGCTGAATCAGCCGATGTAATAAAGAATACGGCGATTAAAATGAGTGCCAGTATCGATGTAATCATCGCCAGCGGATATTCATTCAGTACACCGAAGAGCATCGTTTCAGTTGAAAGACCTGCAACATCGACAATATTCTTTTGCTGTAAGTCCATTGCAGATACACCGAAAATCGAGAACCATAGGAATACTAGGATGGAAGGAGCGACTAAGACACCCACTAAAAATTCACGAATTGTCCGCCCGCGTGACACTCTAGCGATAAAGATCCCGACAAATGGAGCCCAAGAAATCCACCATGCCCAATAAAAGATCGTCCATCCATTAATCCATTCTCTCTTTTCAGGATCATTGGGAGATAGACGAAAGCTCATTTGAACGATATTGGATAAGTATTGTCCAATCGAATCAGTAAAAGAATTTAAGATAAAAACAGTTGGACCTACCAAAAGTAAGAAAAACATCAGAACAGCTGCTAATACCATATTGATATTACTTAAGTATTTAATGCCTTTTCCAATCCCGCTTAAAGCAGATGCAAGGAAAAGCACTGTCACAATGATAATAATGATCAATTGTGTGCTAAAGGCAATTGGAATATGAAAAAGGTAATTCAATCCACCATTTATTTGTGCCGCGCCTAATCCTAGGCTTGTTGCAACACCAACCACAGTTGCAAATACCGCAATACAATCGATGGTTTTACCGATCCATCCGTGAATTTTATTTCCTAAAACGGGCTGCAGCGTTGCACTGATTAAGCCAGGTGCATCTTTTCTAAATTTAAAGTAAGCAATGCAAAGTGCAACAATGGCATAAATAGCCCATGCATGAAGCCCCCAGTGGAAAAATGTATAGCGAAGGGAATCGCGGAAGGCCTGAGCTGTTTCAGTCTCCCCTGTTGGTGACTGAATAGCATAGTGGCTGATCGGTTCAGCTGCTCCGTAAAAAACAAGACCAATTCCCATACCGGCACTAAATAGCATAGCAAACCAAGAAAATAAACCAAATTCAGGCTCTTCCCCGGGTTTTCCTAGCGTAATCTTACCGATTGGGCTAAAGATAAAGAATAGACAAAAGCCGACAAGCAGTGATACCACTAACAAGTAATACCAGCCAAAGTCATTTGTAATGTATGTTTGAATTTGATCTGTGACATTTTGCAATGTGTCTGGAGAAAACGCTCCCCACATCACGGCAACAAATGTGATCGCAATCACAATCCAAAATACACTTGATACGTTTTTCACACCATCTCACTCTCCTGTTGTTCTACACGTTTAAGCAGAGGACTTCGCTTAATATCCCCTAACTCAACTTATTTCAAACAAAAAGAGGCGAGCTTCTCACTCGACCTCTACTTTACCGTAACATGTTTTGCTTTCATTTATCAACTATCGATATGGGAAGACGATTTTTCCTCAATTCGTTTACGAAGACGGTAGACATATTCTTTTAAACATACTGCGAAAATGGTAAACGCCAAAACAATGGCGACTTTTAACGGGGTAATGGACAGCTTCAAGAAAACAGCAGCTGTCAAACTGATAACGACCGCAAGAACAATCGGTAATGCACGTCTGATCATTGATCTCTCTCCTTTGCTTCTAGTGCAGCATTCATGCCGGCAAGCCTGCCTGTCACAAGTGCTGATGTGATATTGTAGCCGCCTGTGTAGCCATGGATGTCTAAAATTTCTCCGCAGAAATAAAGACCGGGCATTTTTTTAGACGCCATTTTCTTCGGTTCAATTTCCTTCACAGAAACGCCGCCTCCTGTCACAAACGCTTTGTCCAAGGATAGCGTACCATTTGCATGCACAATAAAATGTTTGCAATCATGGGCAAATGCACGCAGTTTATCCTTGGCTAGACCAGAGAATGTGTCTTGTGGATCAATCCCGTTCCGTTCTAACAGAAACAATAAATAGCGTTCTTGCATCCAAGACTTTAGGACATTTTTAATGGCTTTCTTCGGTTCATCTTTTAGGTCGCGATGAAGCTTTTGGAACAGCTCCTCGTCATTCAGCTTCGGATATAAGTCAATTTGAAGACGTACACTCGGCTGTTTTTTCAATTCCTTCACAACAAATCCACTGCATCTAAGAACAGCTGGACCTGATAAACCAAAGTGAGTAAAAATCATATCCATGACGTGTGTGACGACGGGTTTCCCTTTTTTATTTAAAACACTGACAGCCACACTTCTTAAAGAAAGACCTTGAAGCACTTTTTCTTTAATAAATCGTTCATCGGATGTGACCGGTACCTCTGTTGGGAAGAGCTCTGTAATGGTATGACCGGCTGCTTCTGCCCATGCATAGCCGTCGCCAGTAGAGCCGGTATGCGGCACACTTTTTCCGCCGACAGCAATGACGACAGACTTACTTGAAATTTTTTCATCATTATTTGTAACAATTCCAGCTGCTTGTCCGTCTTGATACAGAACTGTTTTAATTTTTTCGTTCGTTCGAATGGTGACATTGAGGGCTCGGAGCCTGTCTAGAAGGGCATCCACAACAGATTGTGCTTTGTTTGAGACAGGGAACATACGTCCATGGTCTTCTTCTTTTAGTTCAATGCCAAGGTTTTCAAAAAACGAAATAATATCCTCGTTGTTGAACTCAGAAAATGCACTATATAGAAAACGGCCGTTTCCGGGTATATGCTTGATGATTTCTTCTACTGGAAGGCGATTGGTGACGTTACAGCGTCCGCCGCCAGAAATGGCCAGCTTTCTGCCAAGTTTGTTTCCTTTGTCAATTAACAAAACAGTAGCGCCGTGCTCTGCTGATGCAATCGCGGCCATCAGCCCAGAAGGTCCGCCGCCAATGACAATGACATCATAATGTTTCATGTTACATTCCTCTTTCTACTTTCAGTCATTTTTCTATTATATCGAAGATTAGGGAAGGCTGAAATATGAATTGATTGGTTTTGTGACTTCCGTATTGGATTTGTTACCTGTGTGTTGAATTGATGTGGTAAAATAGTTAAGTTGAATATTCATTAGAAAAATGGTGGTTAAGCGCATGTCTAATAAACTGCTTCGTGGTACGTTGGTTTTAACGATAGGGACGTATCTCTCTCGTATTCTGGGTATGATTTATTTAATTCCATTTAGCGCAATGGTTGGAGCAACTGGTGGAGCGTTATTCCAATATGGATACAATCAATATACGATCTTTTTAAGTATTGCTACGCTTGGTTTTCCAACAGCGGTATCAAAATTTGTTTCCAAATATAATGCGATCGGCGATTATGAGACAACAAGAAAAATGTTCAGGGCGGGTATGTCGGTCATGCTTGTCACCGGGATTATCGCCTTTTCTATTTTATATTTGTCCGCACCGATTTTTGCCAAAATTCAGCTTGGCGGATCAAATGAAACAGGCGGTTTGACTGTCGATCAAGTAGTATATGTGATTCGAATGGTCAGCTTAGGTCTTTTGGTTGTACCGATCATGAGTCTTGTACGCGGGTTCTTCCAAGGACACTCCATGATGGGGCCGACAGCTGTTTCCCAAGTGATTGAACAGCTTGTCAGAATCATCTTCCTATTAACGGCGACGTTTATTATTTTAAAGGTGCTTGACGGCGGGCTTGTCATTGCTGTCGGATATGCAACATTTGCCGCACTGATCGGTGCATTCGGCGGTTTATTCACGCTTTATTTATATTGGCTGAAGCGGAAAGACCGACTCTTAGCTATGCAGCCGAATACAGGCTCTCACTCTGAATTATCTTATAAGCAAATGTTTACAGAGCTGTTTAGCTATGCAGCGCCGTATGTATTTGTTGGACTTGCGATTCCAATTTATTCTTATATCGATACAAACACAATTAACAGAGCCATGATTGCATCAGGACATCAGGATATTAGTACAGCGGTATTGTCCATTGTGACGTTATATTTACCGAAGCTCGTGATGATTCCTGTGTCACTTGCAACAGCGTTTGGCTTAACCTTGATTCCGACGATAACGGAATCATTTACAGCACGTAATTACAAGCTGCTCAATAGACAAATTGATCAGACGATGCAAGTCATTTTATTTTTCGTGCTGCCTGCTTCATTTGGTATCTCTGCATTGGCTGGACCGGTTTATTGGTTTTTCTATCCGTCTGTTCATCCTGAGATTGGGATCTCCATTTTGTTCTGGTATGCACCTGTTGCATTATTGTTTTCTTTATTCACCATTAATGCAGCGATTCTGCAAGGGATCAACAAACAAAAATTTGCCATCGTCAGTCTTTTGTTAGGGATCATTATTAAAACGGTTCTGAACATCCCGCTGATCAGCTGGCTGCAAGGAAATGGTTCTGTACTTGCAACAGCATTAGGCTACAGTGCGTCCATCTTGTATATGTTTATCATGATTAAACGCCATGCCGGCTATTCGTTCCGCAGAATTTTCAAACGTTTTATTCTCATTGGTATTTTAACGGCGATCATGGCTGTCGTGGCATATGTGACAAGTCAACTTGTGAGCCAAGTGATTTTTTATGAAGGCGGAATTGTACAAGCGGGTATCGTCATTTTGATTTCCATGATCACTGGCGGCGGTGTGTATATGTTCTTGTCTTATAAGGTGGGATTACTAGAGCGTGTACTTGGCAGCCGTATGCCGAAATTTTTAAGAAAAAAGAGTTAAGAAGAGGTAGATATTCATGAGGCTTGATAAATTACTTGCTAACAGCGGCTTTGGTTCAAGAAAAGATGTGAAAAAGCTTGTCAAGGCCCGGGCGGTCACAGTGAATGGAGAAGTGGCAAAGCAGGTGAAAGATCATGTTGATCCATCAAATGATGAAGTGCTCGTACACGGAGAGCGTGTAGAATATAAAGAATTCATTTACTTAATGATGAACAAGCCAGACGGGGTGATCTCAGCAACTGAAGATCTGCGGGATGAAACGGTAGTCGATTTACTTGAGCCGGAGGATATCGCAAGGGAGCCATTCCCTGTGGGGAGACTGGATAAGGATACGGTCGGTCTCCTTCTCCTCACAAATGATGGACAGCTTGCTCATCAATTACTTTCTCCAAAAAAGCATGTGCCAAAAACGTATGAGGTTCATTTGAAATATCCTTTAGGAGATCAAGACATTAAGCGTCTTGAAGAGGGCGTTGTCATCTTAGATGATTATCACACGAAGCCGGCGAAGGTGGAAGTAGATGCGAATGAAGACGAAGATACACGCATCCGTTTAACGATTACTGAAGGGAAGTACCATCAAGTGAAGCTGATGGCGCAAGCAGTGGGAAATGAAGTGATCTTTTTAAAAAGGCTCTCGATGGGGGCTGTCTCTTTAGATGAAGATCTAGCACCTGGAGAGTACCGTGAATTGACGGATGAAGAATTAGACAGCTTAATGAATCGTGAATAACATAAGAACAAAAGAAAAGAACCGGCATATCGCCGGTTCTTTTTGTTATATGGACAATTCATTATACGCTTAAGATGATATTTTTACTTTTTTTCTCGTTGTTTCCCATTTGCCTCTGCTCGGACTATGAACAAGATCGTTATAGGCAAGCACGTTTAAGTCTCTTTGAATGGTTCTAGGTGTGATCCCGAATTCATCAACCAGCTCTTGTGTCGTCACAAGACCTTTCTCTTGAATGAACATATAGACTGATTTGATTCGAGTCATCATACGGTTTGTTGAAGGTTTCAAAAAACCACTCCCTATCAATAAGATCGGATGGACTTGACTAACCACAACTTACTACACTAAAACTGCGAAATAAGGACATGCAACAATGGTAAATGTTCGTGTTTGTTAATGTTTTATTCTATTATACACGTTATTATGCATCTAGTTCCACCAAAAAGTCAACTTTACGTGTTTTTAAACTTGTCTTCATGAAATGAAATATGGTATATATCATGATTTGAATCCGGTTACAACCCAATAATGATAAGGGATGCGATTGGAGCTGACATTTTCAAATGTCCGAAAAATAAACACAGAAAATTTACAAAATAAAAAATTCAGTGAAAAGCAAAAAGACACATTCCATGTGAGGATGTGCCTTTTTTGTTTCTGTTATCCTTCTAAGAAAAAGAGCTGAATGAAAAATAAGACCGCAAAGATGAGAACAAGCACATGTACTTCTCTCCATTTCCCTTTCGCCAATTTCACAAGCGGATATGAAATAAATCCAAGTGAAATCCCTGTAGAAATACTAGAAGTCAGCGGCATCGAAAGAATGACAAGAAAAGCAGGGAATGCTTCGTCTAGTTCGTTCCAGCGAATGCGTGACACTGAGTTCATCATCAAACAGCCAACAATGATTAAAACAGGTGATGTGATGGATGGTAAAGAAGAAATCGCTTGAACGAGCGGGCCAAAAAATAATGCCACAATAAACAGTGCAGCGACCGTTAGAGACGTCAGCCCAGTTCTTCCGCCAGCAGCAACTCCTGATGATGATTCAATATAAGCAGTGGTTGGGCTTGTACCAAACATAGAACCAACCGTCGTTGCAGCCGAGTCAGCGAGCAGGGCTCTGCGCACTTTTGGCAGCTGGCCATTTTTCATTAATCCGGCTTGTTCTGCAACGCCGATCATCGTGCCTGTTGTATCAAAAATCGTCACCAGTAAGAAGGAGAAGACGACGGCATACAAATGATGAGAGAACACGTCACCAAAGGCAGAGATTGGATTTGTAATCAGCATGCCTTCAGGCAGTGCAGGGATGTCCATCAGCGTTTTAGGGAAATGAAGCTGGCCAGTTGCGAGCGCAATCAATGTGGTTGCTAACATACCGATAAACAGTGCACCATTTATTTGCAGAACCATTAAAATAACCGAAATCATTAAGCCGACAAGCGTTAAAATGACAACAGGCGAGCTTAAATTGCCAAGCTTCACAAGGTTTTCTGGATCAGCAGCGATGATCCCAGACTGACGGAGGCCGATGAACGCAATGAAAAGCCCAATTCCTGCTGTAATGCCGTACTTTAAATTATCTGGGATGGCTTGAATCAGTTGTTTTCTAAGGGATGTTAACGATAAAATAATAAAGAGTATACCAGCAACAAATACCGCACTAAACGCTGTTTGATAGCTGATGCCGCCACCGCCGACAACGGTAAAGGTGAAATAGACATTCAGCCCCATGCCTGGTGCAATGGCAATCGGATAGTTTGCAAATAGTGCCATCCAGAGCGTACCGACAACAGCAGCGATGATTGTTGCAGTAAAGACTTGGTCAAAAGGAATACCTGCTTTTGAAAGAATTCCCGGGTTGACGGCAACAATATAGACCATAGTAAAGAATGTCGTCATACCAGCGATTATTTCTTTCTTTATGTTGGTTTGATTTTCTTTTAACTGAAACATAAAATCCTCCATTTACGAACATTATTACAAAACAATTAATATAATATTCGTTTTAAGGGTGGATTGCAACCTTTTTTCAAGGAGGAATGGAAAAATGAATTGGGAAGCTGAAGTAATACGAAAAAAAGACGATTTGATCAAGGACACACAATCTTTTTTACAAATTGAAAGTGTCCTTGATGAAGAAGGCGGCAAAGAAGGGAAGCCATTTGGTGAAAAAGTCGATGATGCCCTGCAGTATATGCTGAAAAAAGGGGAAGACGAAGGCTTCACAGTCAAGAATGTCGACGGCTATGCGGGTCATATTGAATATGGGGAAGGCGATGACATTGTAGGTGTGCTTTGCCATGTGGACGTGGTGCCTGCTGGTGACGGCTGGACAACCCCGCCATTTTCAGCTGACATCAGAGAAAATAAAATCTTTGCACGCGGGGCTATTGATGACAAAGGCCCAACAATGGCGGCATTTTATGCGCTGAAGATCTTAAAAGATTCTGGTCTGCAGCTGACGAAAAGAATCCGAATGATCATTGGAACAGATGAAGAAAGTGATTGGCGCTGTGTGGATCATTATTTCAAGCATGAGCCAATGCCGCAAATTGGATTTGCACCAGATGCCGATTTTCCGATTATTCATGCGGAAAAAGGGATCATTGATGCGGTTGTGTCATTTACATATCAACAAACAGCGAATCATCCGCGCTATACGCTGAAGCAATTTACATCGGGTATGAGGCTCAATATGGTACCAGATGAGGCAGCTGCTACTATGACTGCTGCACAGGAACACGATGCTGAATCATTAAAAACAGCCTTCGAAGCCTATCTTGCTGATCATCAATTATCTGGCGAGGTAAAAAGCGCAGCAGATGGACTGCATTTTACATTAAAAGGGGTGTCCGTACATGCCATGGAGCCGGCGCATGGGACAAATGCGGGCATTCATATGGCGAATTTCTTATGCGGACACGAATTAGATGAGCAGGGACTTGCCTTTACTTCCCAAATCAACGCTTTATTTGATCAAGATACAAGAGGACAAAAGCTGGGAATTGCTTGCAAAGATGAGATTAGTGGAGATTTGACGTTGAATGTTGGGACAATCCGCTATAAACAGAATGAGGAAGCAAAGCTAGGGTTAAATGTCCGCTATCCAGTAACAGCAGACGGCAAGGACGTCAAAAAAGGAATTGAAAGCATTAAAGGGGCAGCCCTGCTAAAATTCGAAGATAGCCCTCCGCACCACGTCTCAAAAGATCATCCGCTTGTGAAAACCTTGCAGCGGGTATATGAGGAACAAACGGGAGATCCTGCAACCCTTATTGCCATTGGGGGAGGAACGTATGCAAGATCTTTAGAAGCAGGCGTTGCCTTTGGACCTTTATTTCCTGGCAGGCCAGACTGCGCCCATCAAAAGGATGAATATATTGAAATTGATGACTTACTGAGAGCAACAGCTCTTTATGCACAAGCCATGTATGAATTAGCAAAATAGAAATGGAAAAGAGAAGAGGGGATTCATAGTGAAAAAAATGTTCTTATGCTCTTCATTCAAAGACAGCTATTCTCTCTTGTGTGACTTTGCGGGTGAATCTTTAAAAGGGAAGCGCGTGACTTTCTTTCCAACGGCAAGTGCTGTAGAAGAAGTCACGCACTATGTAGAGGCAGCGAAGGAAGCCTTTCAGCAATTAGGGATGCTGCTTGAGACTGTGCAGATAGATAAACAGTCCGCTGAAGAGATCTCGCAAATGATCAAACAAAATGATGTGATCTACGTGTCAGGAGGCAACACGTTTTATTTATTGCAGGAATTAAGAAAGCATCGTCTCGATGACGTGTTGAAAGAAGAAATCAACAACGGCAAGCTGTACATCGGAGAGTCTGCTGGGAGTATTATCATGGCGCCAAGCATTGAATATATCTCTCTGATGGATGATCAAAAGAAGGCACCGGAGCTTTCATCATTTCAAGGTGTCAATGAAATAAGCTGCTATCCAGTACCTCATATGCATAATGCCTATTTAGGCGAGGCTGCGCAGCAAATCACAGAGAAGCATCAGCAGACGCTTGATTTATGTCCGCTTACTGATGAACAGGCTTTACTTATCAGAGGGGAACAGGCTGAAGTGAAATCTGTCAAAGCATCTTAACCGTGAAATGAAGAAAAAGGAACAGGGATTCATCGCCCTGTTCCTTTTTTAATCTTGAAAAACATCACTTGATAAGTATCGTTCGCCCGTATCTGCTGTCATACAGATCACAATTTGATCTGCCGGCAATTGCTTGGCTGTTTCAATGGCTGCATAGCAAGCCGCCCCAGAGGATGGGCCTACTAAAATTCCTTCAAGCTGAGCGAGCTGCCGTGTGATGTGGTACGCATCTTCGTCACTTACCTGAACGATGTCATCATAGACGTGCTCGTTTAAAATATGGGGGATAAATCCTGGGCTTGTGCCAACGAGTTTATGCTTCCCAGGTTTCCCGCCAGATAAGACAGGGGAACCCTTAGGCTCTGCCACACGGATGGTTAAATGAGGGAATGCCTTTTTTAATTCCTCTCCAGTTCCTGTAATAGTACCGCCAGTTCCAGCTGTTGCGACAAAGGCTCCAAGAGGCTGTCCAAGTTGTTTCACAGCTTCCATAATTTCGACTGCTGTTGTGCCTCTATGCGCATCTGGGTTCGCCCTGTTGTCAAATTGCATGGGAATAAAGCTGTGAGGAATTTGAGCAGCCAGTTCCTCAGCTTTTCGGATGCAGCCTGGCATTTTTTCTTCTCCTGGGGTTAAGACGACCTGAGCCCCGTATGCCTTCAAAATATTGATTCTTTCCTTTGTCATCGTATCAGGCATGACAAGAATGGCTTTATAGCCTCTTGCGGCGGCATTCATGGCTAAACCAATCCCTGTATTCCCGCTCGTAGGCTCAATAATGGTTGCTCCTTTTGTGAGTTTCCCTTGTTTTTCTGCCTCGACGATCATATTGTAAGCCGCGCGGTCTTTTACACTTCCGCTCGGATTAAATGATTCCAGCTTCAAGTAAACAGCCGCCGCATTTTCTGGCTGAAGCCGCTGTAATTTGACAAGTGGTGTATCGCCAATCAGCTCAGCTATATTTTGTGCTACTTTCATCAGATGACACCCTTTCTTCTCATTCCGCATTTCTTTAGTTATACTATCATCAATGGGGATTCGTAAAGTTTGTTAAAAAAGGACAGGTGATATTGTGTCAGAAAGCCGTCATTATTTTATAGGGATTCACATCCCTGAACAACTTGCGCATCAAATCAAACAAGACATTGATCAAAGGAGCGGACTGTTCTTTCAAAAATGGACAGCACCACATGATTATCATGTGACCCTTATCTTTTTAGGCGCCATTCCAGAAGAGCGTTTAAAAAAGATCATCCAGCTGCTTGACATTCTTTCAAATGAAGCGTCTGCATTTCCACTAGAGCTGAATGAGGTAGGGCAGTTTGGTGCGAAAGAACGCCCAAGAGTCTTTTTTGCAAAGCCTCATGAAAGTGAGCCGCTCATGCATTTAAGAGAAAAGGTAAAGGAAGCCGTTTTGTCAGCAGGACACCCTGTTGAAAAGAGACCGTTTCATCCGCATATGACGATTGCGCGCAAATGGAATGCGGATGACCCTTATGAAAAGCAAGCACCTTTACGCAAAGAGCCATATGTGATGGAGGTTTCTCGTATCACTTTATTTGAAATACGTCCGAAGGAAACCCCTCGTTATCACGCAATCAAACAATTTACACTACATAAATGATTCTAGAAGTTGGAGTGAGCAGCAGATGGCGCAAATTATCAAAATTCAAGATTATATATCACGATATGAACAAGACCCGCATCACTACATCAATCAATTCAATCGGTTGAAAAAACAAAGATGGGACGAGTTAAAAAAGGCTTCAAAAGAGGAGGCGCAGCAACCGTTTGATCAAATTCCTCAACAAGCGCCAGAACAAGAGGAAGAAAAGAGAAAGAAATTCTCCTTAAAGAGAAAGCTAAAAGAAGCCGATATGAAAAAGGAACGGGACCTGAGTCTTTTTAACGAGCCGACAGATATAGAGCAAGGGGTTTTCAGAAACGTTCCTACCGATGAAACGAAGCTGATTCACTTTTTTAAGGACCATCTCTTTGAAGTGCAATTAAAATGGGCGAGTTCGACGATTTCCCATATTTCAACCGTTTCCCATCATATTCGGTATGATGAAAAGCTGCGGATGCTTGCAAGGCAGCTTCCGGATTCTTATTTTGTGATGTACAAGCCGGTGCTGCTCATTCAAAAAGCTGAGATGGAATTATGTCCGATACTCATCACGCCGCTCGAAGTGATCTGTTTATCCTTCTTAGAGGCCGAGCCAGACAGCGTCTATATCGGAACGAAGGAACGTTTTTGGGAAAAACGGGCGACTGGGAAAGCTGTTCAGTCCGTCTTGAATCCTTGTGCAAGCCTTTTGCGATCTGGCACCGTCGTGTCAAAGATCTTACAGCAAAGTGGTGTAGACCTTCCTGTGAAAAAAATCCTCATCAGCCGAACCTCTTATATTGATTTACCTGAAGTTCCATATGGGATGGAGGTTATCGATAAGAAGAAGGCAGAAGAGTGGTTTGAAAAGCAGCGGAAAAATACGGCGCCGACAAAGCATCAGCAATTTAAGGCGACAAAGGCATTGCTTGCTTATGGTGAATCAGACAGCAAAAGAAGACAGGAATGGCTCGATTAAAGGCATGATGGAAGGTCACGAAAAATGAGACCTGAGTGGAGCTAATATATGAATGAATGGTACTTTATCGTTAATCCAGAAGCAGGACATGGAAAAGGACTCCGCACATGGAGGAGCATAGAGAAAGAATTACAAAAGGTGGAGGTCTCTTATCGATCATTTCTCACCCAGCATGAAGGCCATGCAGAAGTTTTGGCAAGACAAATCAGTGCCATGCAGGATGACAGGCTAAAACGCTTGATTGTTATTGGCGGTGACGGCACCATTCATGAAGTACTGAATGGCTTAAAGGAAATCGATCATGTGCAGCTTAGTTTTGTCCCTGCTGGTCATTGGAATGATGCTGCGAAGGGTCTCGGTATCCATCGTCATGATGTCCTAAAAGAAGTGAGAAAGCAAAAGAGAATGCTCACCAAAACATTTTCTCTCGGCTCCTTTCAAGATCATGCCGAAAGTCCGCAATCTGTTCTCTTTCTCAATCATATCGGTGCGGGGTTTGACGCACATGTACTGAGGAAAACGGTGCATTTTAGAGGGAAAAAGTGGCTGAAACGGCTGGGGCTTGGCTTTATCATCTACCCTCTGTCATTTCTCCATTCTTTATGGTCGTTTAAGCCGTTTGATCTTGCGTTATTTATTGAAAATGAGAAGAAAGTTTTTCGCCAAGTGTGGTTTGTGATCGTCTGCAATCACCCGTATTATGGGGGAGGGCTGGAAGCGGCACCGGAAGTGAGTGCGAGGCAGCCAGGTTTTCAAACGTTGGTTGTCACAGATTTGAATCCATTCAAAGTCCTCTTGTTTCTAAGCGCGATGGTGTTCCGAAAGCACCTTGGGATGAAGGGGGTTACCCTGTTTCAGCATGAGGAAGCGTTTTTAGAAGCAGATGAAAAAATCTTATTTCACGCAGATGGAGAAGTGATCGGCGCAACGCCTGTCTTTGTAAAGGCAAGTGAACGATCCTTAAAATTACGTGCTTAAATAACTTGCGGTATATCCTTAGTCAAAGAACCATGAAAAAAGCCTTCTTTTTCGTAAGGTTCTTGTCCTGATTTTTTAGTTTTGCTTGACGAGTATAAGAAGGTAACGATAAAATCTATAGGACGGCTATTGTTTAGCATCTCATTCTCAATAGCTGTCCTTTTTGTTTTTATGATCATATAAATAAAAAAAGAAACAGCCAATTGATCCTCAATCGGCTGAATTTTGTCGACTAAAAAAGCAAGATTTAAAATATTTTAAGAAATGATGGGTTGAAAATTGATATGAACTGGTTGGGACAAATATTAGGTAGCGAATGGCATATCTCTCCGGCTGGAGGCGCTACGGGAGATGCGTACTTCGCAACACACAATGACCAAAAGCTATTTTTAAAACGCAATACGTCACCGTTTCTTGCGGTTTTGTCAGCTGAAGGCATTGTGCCGAAGCTTGTCTGGACAAAACGGATGGAAAATGGAGATGTGATTACTGCACAGCACTGGCTGAGCGGCAGAGAGCTGAAGCCAAAGGACATGAATGATCGTCCTGTAGCAGAGCAGCTAAGAAAAATCCATACATCAAAAGAATTGCTCGATATGCTGAAACGATTAGAGAAGCACTCTCTAGACCCAGAATCCATTCTGATGCATCTGAAACAGTCCATATTAAACGAGCAAATTGATTCACAAGACATTTCGCGTGCCATCCAGTATTTAGAGAAGCATGTGGAGGCTGTCCATTTTGAGGACAAGGTCGTCTGTCATTGCGATCTCAATCATAATAATTGGCTGCTGACAGATGAAAACCAGCTCTATTTGATCGATTGGGATGGGGCGATGATTGCAGACCCAGCGATTGATCTTGGACCGCTTTTATACCATTATGTTGAGGAAGAGAACTGGGAAAGCTGGCTCTCTATGTACGGCGCCCCGCTGACGGACAATTTGCGAAAGCGCATGGCGTGGTACGTGCTCGCTGAAACCGTATCGTTTGTCGTTTGGCATAAACGAAAAGGGAATGAAAAGGCGCAAAAAGAAGTGCAAGCGGAGCTAAATGCACTCTTAAAACGGTTAAACATCCATTAAGACAGTGGAATGTTCTCGACCCACTCAGACAGATGTGATTGATGCTCCTCAATATGTGCATCAATTGAACTGACAGAGGTGCCCTTTTGGCTGTAATCATAAATATCTGTTAACAGCTGACGAATGTCGGCATCCAGATCTTCTTTTGCCAGCATTAATTGAATCACGCGTCCCACCTGTTCATATTCTGCAACAGTCCCGCAGCAATCCAGCTGGTGATCGGTTAAAATATCTTTGATTAATTGAAGCTGATGTTGACGGTTTAAACCCATACAAATGCTCCTTTCCTGCGTGTCATTTATGAGGTTAAACTGTGCATTCAGCGTCCAATTTATACATGCGGCAGACCAGCTCAAGCGAAGGGCTGGTCTTTTTATATGGACATAGAAGATGCTGTCTTGCGGGTCTTTATGTTTCATGGTATCTTGATAAAATGTAAAGAAAATAGAGGTGTATCAAATTGAGAATGCGACATAAACCATGGGCGGATGATTACTTAGCTGAGAATGCTCATATTGCTTTAGCAAGTCCCGAGCAATATAAAGGGAAATGGCATGAGCTGTTTGGAAATGATCATCCAATCCATATCGAAGTTGGGACAGGAAAAGGGAGCTTTATTGCTGGAATGGGCAAGCTTCATCCTGATATCAACTATATTGGCATTGAATTATTTAAAAGTGTTATTGTGACGGCAGTAGATAAAATCAAAGAGACAGATGTTGAAAATGTAAAGCTTTTGAACATCAATGCTGAGACGCTGACAGATGTGTTTGCGGAAAATGAGATTGACCGGGTGTATTTGAATTTCTCTGATCCGTGGCCAAAAGCAAGACACGAAAAGCGCAGATTGACGTTTAAAACCTTTTTAGAGCGATATGAACATATTCTTCGTCCAGGCGGTGAATTACATTTCAAAACAGATAACCGCGGGTTATTTGAATATTCCTTAAAAAGTTTTTCTGCATATGGCCTTCTTTTAACGTATGTCAGCCTAGATTTACATGAGGACGGCTTAGAAGGAAACGTGATGACTGAATATGAAGAGAAATTCTCGTCTATGGGACAACCGATCTATCGATCAGAAGTCAAATTCCCAGAATAACAAGTGATATCAAGCTGGCTGCAATAGAAAAATGGCAGTCAGCTTTTTTTATGAAAAGATTGGTGCATGCGATTTTTGGCTGTATTTGCTACGATAGAAAAAGGAGGGATGACAGCAATGGAGACAATGAAAATAGGTGAAATGGAACTGTTTTGGTTAAACGGGGGAGATACGCACATGGACGGCGGAGCGATGTTTGGTGTCGTGCCAAAGCCATTATGGTCAAAAAAATACCCGGTAAATGACCGCAATCAAATTGAATTACGATGTGATCCAATTCTCATTCGGTGGAAGGGTCTTCATCTGTTAGTGGATTCCGGCATCGGATCAGGGAAGCTGACAGATAAACAAAAACGCAATTACGGCGTGACAGAGGAAACCAAATTGGAAGAATCTCTAGCGGCGCTTGGCCTGCGCCCATCAAATATTGATTACGTATTAATGACACATCTGCACTTCGATCATGCCAGCGGATTAACAAAACGTGAAGGCGATAAGCTCGTGTCTGTTTTTCAGCAGGCAAAAATCATCACATCGAAAATCGAATGGGATGAAATGAGAGCGCCAAACATTCGCTCAAGAAATACATATTGGAAAGAAAACTGGGAGCCTGTGGCAGACCAAGTGGTCACATTTGAAGAAAGCATCGAAGTGACAGAAGGAATCGAGCTACATCATACAGGCGGCCATAGCAATGGTCATAGCATTTTAACGCTCACAAGTGAGGGCGAAACAGCGATTCATTTAGCTGATATCATGCCAACACATGCTCATAAAAATCCACTTTGGGTTTTGGCATATGATGATTACCCAATGACCTCGATTCCAGCCAAGCAAAAGTGGCAGACATTTGCAGAAGAAAAAAATGCATGGTACTTGTTTTATCATGATGCCATTTATCGTGCTGTAAAATGGGACGAAGACGGGCAGATCACACACGAAATCAAAAGAGAAACAGGAAGATAAAAGATCATCTGTATGTTTTTTTCACCTTTCACACAAAATAACGACAAAATGAACTTGTGAAAGGAAGAGTGCAGGTGAACCAATTTTATCGTGTACATGGTGATGTGATCGAAACACCATTAAGAGGAATGGAAGTCATGTCAGTCCCTTATTTAAACAAAGGGGTTGCATTTACAAAGGAAGAGCGGGAGGAGCTCGGGTTAAAGGGATTTCTTCCGCCTAAGGTCTTAACCTTAGAGGATCAGGCAAAGCGTGCATATGAACAGTTCAAGGCACAGCCTGATGAACTGGGGAAAAATGTGTATTTAACAGCGCTTCATGACAGAAATGAAGTGCTTTTTTACAAACTGCTAAATGAGCACTTGGCGGAAATGCTTCCGATTGTCTACACGCCGACTGTAGGAACGGCTATTCAGCGTTATAGCCATGAATATCGAAAGCCAAGAGGGCTGTATTTATCGATTGATGATCTGGAAGGCATGGAAGAGATTTTTGCCTCTTATGGTGTCGATGAATCAATCGACTTAATCGTTGCAACGGATGCAGAAGGCATTTTAGGCATTGGAGACTGGGGCGTTGGCGGGATTGCCATTTCAGTTGGAAAACTTGCTGTTTATACAGCTGCAGCAGGCATTGATCCCAGCCGCGTGCTGGCAGTAGTGCTTGATGCCGGAACGAACCAAGAAAGTCTCTTGAATGATCCGCTTTATGTTGGAAACCAGCACTCCCGCGTTCGAGGAGAGCGCTATGATCAGTTCATTGATCAATATGTCGAGCTTGCCCGCGCTACTTTCCCAAATGCACTCCTTCACTGGGAAGACTTTGGGACAAAGAATGCCCGTGCGATATTGGAAAAATATAAGGACCGTATTTGTACATTTAACGATGACATTCAAGGGACTGGCGCCGTTTCACTTGCTGCAGTTCTGGCATGTGCAAAAGCTTCGAAGGTTCCGCTGAAAGATCACCGTATTGTCATTTTTGGAGCGGGTACGGCAGGTATTGGCATAGCCGAGCAAATCCGTGATGCCATTGTCAGAGATGGAGTCAAAGAAGAGGAGTCCTATGATCATTTCTGGTGTATTGATAAAACGGGGCTGCTCACAGATGATTCACCTGACATTCAGCCATTTCAAAAGCCGTATGCAAGGCGCTCTGACGAAGTAAAGGATTATGCCCGTAATGGTCCAAAGCATTCGATTGATCTATTAGAGGTCGTCAAGCAGGCGAAACCAACAATCTTAATTGGCACTTCGACGGTCGGAGGAGCATTTACAGAGGAAATTGTAAAAGAAATGGCGTCACACGTGGAGCGTCCTGCGATTTTACCGATGTCGAATCCGACACCTCTTTCAGAAGCAAAGCCGCAAGATCTGATCGAGTGGACTGAAGGACGTGCCCTTGTGACAACGGGAAGTCCATTTGATCCTGTCGAATATGGCGGTGTCACATATGAAATTGGACAAGCGAATAATGCCCTTGTCTTCCCAGGCCTTGGTCTAGGCACAATTGTGTCAAAAGCACGCCTCATGACAGATAGTATGTTTGTTGCGAGTGCTGAAGCCATTGCAAGCATGGTCAATGTTGGGAAGCCGGGTGCAGCGATGCTGCCAAGTGTCGATCAGCTTCGAACCGTTTCAGCGACAGTAGCCGTCCGTGTGGCGCAGGCAGCAATTGATGAAGGAATTGCAGAAGAAACGCCTGATGATCTCATTCAGGCTGTGCAGGACGCTATGTGGCATCCTGTCTACAAAAAAATCAAAGCCATATAAAAAAAGCTTCGCAAGGACATGTCTTTGCGAAGCTTTCTTGATCAAGCAACAGAATCAATTACATCCACGATCATGCCAGTTTTGGCATCAATCATCACTTCATACTGTTCAAGCTCACCAAAGGCAGAGCGGGTAATGCCAGATTTGTATACATCAATCGTTTCGCCATTTACGGTATACGGCTCTGGTACAGTATAAATCCAAGAGCCATCAATCGGGCCGCGCTGTTTAAAAGCAGATTTCACAATTTTTAATGCTTTTTCAGATGAGATATACGTAGGGAAAAATACTTTCTTTGCAACAATTGCAGCGGCTACGCCAATACTCGCACCAATCAGAACATGTTTTAACTTCAACGTGCTGCACCTCCGTATTGCTGTTTTTTCCATTATACAAAACTTGTCCAACGATGTTAAGGAATCCGAATACTTGAAAGCATATTCAAAATTTCTGGAGAGATACTTGGAAAACCGAAAGAATTCTTATAGTATAAAGTGAGTGTTATTTTTATAGGAATATATATGGTCATTACATAGAAACGAGGTAAACTGTAGAATGAACGAAGAAACATTGTCGCTTTTCCGAAATTTAACAGAATTACAGGGAACTCCAGGAAATGAGCACCATGTGCGTGCTTTTATGAAAAAGGAACTTGAAAAATATTCTGATGAACTCATTCAAGACCGTCTTGGCGGAGTGTTTGGCGTACGCAAGGGACCGGAAAACGCACCTAAAATTATGGTAGCGGGTCATATGGATGAAGTCGGATTCATGGTCTCATCGATTACGAAAAACGGGATGATTCGTTTTCAAACACTTGGCGGCTGGTGGAGTCAAGTCATGCTGGCGCAGCGTGTGGACGTCCATACCGATCACGGGCCAATTCCTGGTGTCGTCTCTAGTACACCTCCTCACCTTCTCACGCCAGAACAAAAAAGCAAACCTGTGAAGCCGTCAGATATGCTTATTGATATTGGTGCAGACAGTGAAGAAGAGGCAAAAGAGCTTGGCGTTCGTCCAGGACAGCAAATTGTTCCTGCAACGGTTTTTACCCCAATGGCGAATCCAAAAAAGATTTTAGCGAAGGCTTGGGATAACCGCTATGGCTGCGGCCTTGCAATTGAATTATTAAAAGAATTAAAAGACGAATCACTTTCATGTCAGCTGTACTCAGGAGCAACTGTTCAAGAGGAAGTAGGGCTTAGAGGAGCTGAGGTAGCTGCGAATATGATTCAGCCAGATCTTTTCTTCGCTTTAGATGCGAGTCCTGCAAACGATGTGACAGGTGACAAAACACAGTTCGGCCAGCTTGGAAAAGGTGCACTTCTGCGTATTTTTGATCGGACAATGATTACGCACCGCGGAATGAGAGACTTTGTGCTTGATACTGCTGAGACAAACAACATTCCATATCAATATTTCGTATCACCGGGTGGTACGGACGCTGGACGTGTTCATATTTCAAACCAAGGTGTGCCTTCTGCTGTGATTGGAGTTTGTGCACGCTACATTCATACAAGTCATTCTGTTTTGCATGTGGATGATTACGCAGCGGCAAAAGAGTTAATTGTCCGCCTTGTCAAAAATTGTAATCAAAGCACAGTGGATTCTATTTATCAACAGGTATAAATGTGATAGAAAAAGGCTGCCTCTTCAATGAGAGCAGCCTTCTTTATTATTGCTGTTCAAATACATAAGATAACGCCTTGATCGCTTGGTTTACGGTTTCCACAGTGATATTTGCTTTGTTTGAGAGTTCCTTTAACGGATGGTGCAGCTCTTTTGGACGGATTAAAATAAGAGGTTTACCTTTTGCAATCGCAGCAGATGCATCCATGGCTGTGTTCCACTGCTTATATTTCTCACCAAAGCGCGCAATGACGACATCTGCTTTGTTTAATAAAATTTCAGTGCGGAAATTGTTCAAATCAGAAGCTGCATCATCTTTGAAAATGGCATCCGGCTGCTCACCTAAAATATCCTCACCGATGTTATCTGAGCGGTCATGATTTTCCATTGGACCGACAAATGTCACCGGCAGCTTCAAAGATTGGCTTTTCTCCTTGATTTCATCACGCCACTGACTATGAATTTCTCCAGCTAAATAGACAGTTAATTGCATAACGATCTCCTCCTTTTGTACAAACTTAGTAAAGGTTTGTCCTGTTTCACTTCATGTTACACAAGAAGTGCTTGATAAAGCAAAAAAAATATGATTATGATATTCATGGTAGAGACTATTTTTCATCGCAAGAATACTACATATAATGGGAAGGACAGGCCTCTTCGTCTTTCCTATGAGAAAGCAGGAAGACGACGTTGATGACTTATTTAAAAAGAAAGGGGATCTCCCTTTCGCCAAAGGTGTATTTCATTGATGCACTTTCTTATATGGCTTTAGGTCTATTTGCTACATTAGTGGTAGGTCTGATTTTAAAAACAGCAGGCGGTCTGTTATCACTTCCACTCATCATTAAAATGGGAACCCTTGCCATGGGGCTCATGGGACCGGCGATCGGCGTAGCGGTTGCGTACCGTTTACATGCATCTCCTTTGATCATTTTTGCAAGTGTTGTCTCAGGCGCTGCAGGAGCAGAGCTTGGGGGGCCTGCTGGAAGCTTTGCCGCAGCATTAATTGGTGTGGAACTAGGCAAGCTGGTCAGTGGTGAGACAAAAATTGATATTATTTTAACGCCGCTTGTCACCATTATCACTGGCTTTTTCACCGCTGCCCTAATCGGACCTGGAATTGAAGCCATGATGACAGGGCTCGGCAGGCTCATCATGTGGGGGACAGATCAAAGCCCGATGATCATGGGCATGCTGGTAGCGACCATTGTTGGACTTGCTCTCAGTTCTCCGATCTCAAGTGCTGCACTTGCGCTCATGCTTGACTTAAGCGGGTCAGCTGCTGGTGCTGCAACGATTGGCTGCTGTGCTCAAATGGTCGGCTTTGCCGCTGCAGGCTTTAGAGAAAATCGCTTTGGCGGTCTTGCGGCTGTCGGCATTGGAACGTCAAAGTTGCAGCTTTCGAACATTGTGAAAAACCCCCTCATCCTGATTCCGCCGACAATTGCTGGTCTGATTCTCGCGCCAATTGGTATTATTGGCTTTGGGATGGTCAATAATGCGGCAGGAGCGGGAATGGGAACGAGCGGGCTTGTTGGACAACTCATGACGCTGACCGTCATGGGGTTTCATCCATCTGTATTTCTGGCGATCGCTCTCTTGCATATCGTTGGCCCGGCAGTGATTAGTTTGGTAGTATCAGAATGGATGAGAAAGAAAGGCTATATACAATTCGGAGATTTAACCATACAAACTGGAGGAATGAAACATGAAAAAAATTGAATCAAACGAAGAATTACAAAAAGTGATTCAAGAAGACTTAACCGTATTGCTATTTTCGGCTGACTGGTGCCCGGACTGCACATTTATTGAGCCATTCTTGCCAGAGCTTGAAGCAAACTACCCAGAATTTGAGTACTTCTATGTCGATAGAGACAAGTTCATTGACACTTGTGCAGAGTGGGAAATTTACGGTATTCCAAGCTTTTTAGTCTTTAAAAACGGACAAGAGATTAACCGCTTTGTCAGCAAAGATCGTAAGACAAAGGAAGAGATTGAAGCATTTTTAACAGATTCTCTTTCTAAATAACGAAAGGAGAGTCTAAAACGATGGCAAAAATGACATCAAGACAGCTTGCGAATGAACTCAAAAGCCGTCTGACGAACGACAGCTGGTCACACGAGTTTGACCGGGAAAAAGATACGCTTCGTATTGAAGATAAACAAACAGGCAAAGGCATCACACTAGAGCTCCCGCCAATTGTTGCAAAGTGGGAAGTAAAGCCTGATGAAACCATCGATGAGATCGTCTATTATGTGAAAGAAGCGCTGAGTGCCATGAAAGGCGAAGCGCAGCACATCTCAGGAAAAGAAAAGCAGATCTATCCGGTCATTCGTTCCACTTCCTTTCCTGAGGCATCAAGTGATGGGATTCCGCTTGTGTTTGATGAGCATACAGCAGAAACGAGAATCTACTATGCGCTTGACCTTGGAAGCACCTACCGATTAATTGATGAAAAGATGCTTCAAAAGGAAAACTGGACAAAAGAGCGAATCAGAGAAACTGCAAGCTTCAACGTCCGTTCGCTAGAAACAGTAGTGAAAATGGATGAAGTGGCAGGCAACCGGTTTTATTTCTTCCGTGCAAATGACGGGTATGACGCCAGCAGACTTTTAAATGAATCGTTATTACAAGAATACGCGCAAAAAATAGAAGGGCAGATGGCAATTTCTGTTCCCCATCAAGATGTATTCATCATTGCAGATGTTCGCAATGATTCAGGCTATGATATTTTAGGACAGATGTCGATGAGCTTCTTCGCCAGCGGCACGGTTCCGATTACCGCATTGTCATTTTTATATGACGAGGGTAAGCTTGAACCGATCTTTATACTTGCAAAAAGCAGACCAAAACAGCAGTAGAAGGGAATTTTGAAGAATGAACGTTTTTTATAATGCAGAAGGTGTAGGCGACACACTCCTTATTTCATTGAAAGATGTGACGAGAGAAGAAGTAGGTCATGAGACGTTTGGAGATGTTGTACGAATCTTCAATCAAGAAACAAAAGAAACAACAGGCTTTAATATCTTCAATGCGTCCACTTACATGAAAATTGAAGAAAACGGATCTGTTCCGCTTTCTGAAACCATTGTTCAAGATATCAATGAAATTTTAAACCGTAACGGTGTCAGTGAAACGTTGACTGTGGATCTATCACCGAAATTTGTTGTCGGCTATGTAAAGGAAAAAGAAAAGCATCCGAATGCAGATAAATTAAACATTTGCCAAGTTGATGTGGGCGATGAAACCTTACAAATCGTGTGCGGTGCACCAAACGTTGACCAAGGCCAATATGTTGTGGTGGCGAAGGTCGGTGCAGTGATGCCAAGCGGTATGGTCATCAAAGATGCTGAGCTAAGAGGCGTTCCATCAAGCGGTATGATTTGTTCTGCAAAAGAGTTAGATCTTCCAGACGCACCTGCTGAAAAAGGGATTCTTGTTTTAGATGGAAGCCATCAAGCTGGCGAACCCTTTAAAGCGTAACCTCCCATAAACGGGCACATAGGAGCGAAGAATGTGTTATACCAAAAGTCACTAAGTACGTACTTAGTGACTTTTTTTCATCTACAACAGCATGAACAGCATAAAGCGGCACTTTTCTCGCTTTTCTGCATGAAAAAGCAATGGTATACTAAAAATCGCCCAAGAAAACGTAAGGGGAGTTAAAGTGAGTGATAAATGATGAGTTGGTTAGATAAATTTTTCAGTGTATTTTTAGGAGAAGAAAAGAAAGAAGAAAAAGCTGCAAGACCTGAAGAAGATCTAGCTGCACCAAAGCAGACAGCTTTTGAACCGCATAAAGAATATAAAAAAATCGAAGATACGAAAGTGTATTATGAATATCCAAAAGGGAACTTTCGCTTTCCGCTCGTTCCAGATGAACCCCAGCGTGATGGAGTGAAGCAGGAGAGAAGACGCGTGAAACCAAGCCAGCCAAAGGCAAAGCAGAAAACCTATCAGCCTAAACAAACGCTTCAGCCTGATATAAATAAAAAGCCATTCAAGCCAGAGCAAATTCCATCACCGATCTATGGCTATCATCAGGATATGCGTCCAAAACGGGCAGATGCAAAAGAAGAAACAGCTTCAGTTCAAAGGAAAGTAGCAGAAGAAACGGCGCAGCGTGTCACACTGTTATCAGAAGAGGCAGAGCGTGAACGGAATGTCAGACAGCAAATGAACATCCCGTCTATACAGAAAGAAAAACGTATCGAGGAAATGGCTTCAGTGTCAGCAGAAGAGAGAACGGACAAAGAGCCAGCAGTAACCCCGCATACATTGCAAGAAGAACTCGCTTATCAAGATCATGTTCAAACGACGATGGAACGTTTAACTGACGAGCCGTTCGTCCAGCAAGAAGAAAACGAGCCAGAAGATCATCATGAAGCTGATGTACATAAGCAGCAAGCAGAAGTCTATCAGAAGCAGCCTGTTGAGTCTGAGCCGGAACAGACTGTCTCCGGTGATGAAGAAGAAATTAAGGACGAGCTTGTCCATCAGTTTGAAGATCATACTGAGGAAATAGACATGTTGACCTTCGAAACACCGGAACCTTCGCAGCCAGCGATTGAAATGGAAGTAGACATGCCATCAGAAGAAGCGGCGTTAACAGAAAACATTTCAGCAGAACCGGTGGAAGAACTAGCGGCTGATCCAATAGAAGACAAACAAGAAGAAGCGCCTGCGGCAGCATTTGAAGAAGCTGAGCCAGTCAAACATGACCTGCAGGAAGATCAGCTGGTCCAAGAAGCTGAAATTGAAGAAGATCAAGTGCTGCCAGTAGAACAAGTAACAGAGGAACAAACATCTGAAGCGGCAGAAACGGTTATAGAGCAGACAGAGCAGCAAGAACAAACGCATGAAGTCATGAAAGAAGAACCAAAACAGACATCTCCGCAGCCACAACGCACAAGCGGGCAAACCTCTACGGTTCCGTTTAATGTCATGATGTTAAAAAGCGATCAGCGCGTGCAAGGACAAAAGAAAGCAGCCGATACACAAGGGTATGTTTTTCCAAGCCTTGCCCTTTTAGACGTACCGCCAGCTCAAAAAGAAGAGGACGGCACATGGGTGAAAGAGCGGGCTGAGCTGCTCAATGCGACACTTAAAAATTTCAACGTAAGAGCAAGTGTTGTTCACGTCACACAGGGACCTTCTGTGACAAGGTTTGAAGTACATCCAGAACCAGGTGTCAAAGTGAACAAAATCACGAACCTGTCAGATGATATTAAACTTAGTTTGTCCGCAAAGGATATTCGAATTGAAGCCCCGATTCCAGGGAAAAACACGATCGGGATCGAAGTGCCAAATCTGCACAGTAAAATGGTGTTCTTAAGAGAAATGATCAGAAGCAGTGCGTTTAGAGACAATCCATCTCCTTTAACAGCGGCACTCGGATTAGATATTTCAGGCCAGCCTGTCGTGGTTGATCTGCAAAAAATGCCGCATGGATTAATTGCCGGAGCCACTGGTTCAGGAAAAAGCGTCTGCATTAATACGATTTTAGTGAGCCTAATGTTTAAAGCATCACCAGATGAAGTGAAAATGCTCTTAATTGACCCTAAAATGGTTGAATTAGCGCCGTATAATCACATTCCGCATCTTGTGAGTCCCGTCATCACTGATGCCAAGACAGCAACTGCTGCTCTGAAATGGGTAGTGGATGAAATGGAAAGACGCTATGAACTATTTGCACACTCTGGCGTGAGAGAAATTAAACGATTCAATGAGCTTGTGAAAGAAAAACAAATGGGAGAAAAACTGCCTTATCTCGTCGTGGTGATCGATGAGCTGGCTGATTTAATGATGGTCGCACCAAATGAAGTCGAAGAAAGCATCTGCCGAATTGCACAAAAAGCAAGAGCATGCGGCATTCACTTATTGATTGCGACACAAAGACCTTCTGTTGATGTCATTACAGGTCTCATTAAAGCTAATATTCCAACAAGAATTGCGTTTTCTGTTTCAAGTCAGGTGGATTCAAGAACGATCATTGACATGGCAGGTGCAGAAAAGCTTCTCGGAAAAGGAGACATGCTCTTCTTAGAAAATGGCTCCGGCAAACCGACAAGGCTGCAAGGGAACTTTGTATCAGACCGTGAGATTGATCAAGTGGTGGCACATGTGAGAAAGCAGCGCAAGCCAGTGTTCCTTTTTGAACAGGAGGAACTCATGCTGCAGGGCTCTGCGATTACAGACGAAGATGAATTGTTTATGGATGCCTGCCGTTTTGCCATCGAGCAGAATAGCGCTAGTACATCAAGTTTGCAGCGAAGATTTAGAATTGGCTACAACCGTGCAGCCAGGTTGATTGACATGATGGAGCGCGAGGGGATGATCTCTGGTGCGAAAGGCAGTAAGCCAAGAGAAGTGCTCATGACACTGAGTGACTTAGAACAGTTGATCTAAACAAACCACTTCATTTTTTTCATAAACATGGTATGATAGCACATAGGTGCAATTTTGTAATTGGACGCTTTTCGCATGTCTGTCAGAGCGCTTTTTTATGTAAAATAAGCGGAAACAGGTGTTAGAAATGGGAAAGTTGTCGGATACTAATCATAGTTAATATTGATTAGAATAGGAAGATCGGAAAAAATCTTTATTTGGAGCTGCGATCTGTGATCAGCTAGAGGCAAAATCACAAGTTGCAAATTGAAATGAGCGTCATATACTGTAAGTCAGATAGACGTTTGTTGGAGGTACAATTATGACTGTTTATCATTTTGTTGGAATAAAAGGGACAGGTATGAGTCCACTGGCCCAAATTCTTCATGATACTGGGTATACTGTCCAAGGATCGGATATCGAAAAACATATCTTTACACAAAAAGCGTTAGAAGAACGAAATATTAAAATTCTACCATTTGACCCAGATAATATTCAGCCAGGGATGACGGTCATCGCAGGAAATGCATTCCCTGATACACACCCTGAGATTGAACGCGCCCTTTCTGAAGGGATTCCTGTCATTCGTTACCATAAATTCCTTGGAGAATACATGGATTCATTCACAAACGTTGCGATTACTGGTGCTCATGGCAAAACATCGACAACAGGACTGCTTGCTCACGTCATGCAGGCAGCCAAACCTACTTCGTACTTAATCGGTGATGGATCTGGAATGGGGAAAGAAAACAGCGAGTATTTTGTTTTTGAAGCATGCGAATACCGCAGACACTTCCTCAGCTATCATCCAGATTATGCGATCATGACCAATATTGATTTTGATCACCCTGATTATTTCTCGGATATTGATGACGTGTTTGATGCGTTTCAAAACATGGCGCTTCAAGTGAAAAAAGCCATTATTGCCTGCGGTGATGATGAGCATCTGCCAAAGATTCAAGCGAAGGTACCTGTTGTGTACTACGGTTTCAACGAAGAAAATGATTTCCAAGCACGCAATGTTGTGAAAAATACGGAAGGTACCACATTTGATGTATTTGTACGCAATACGTTTTATGATACCTTCTACATTCCTGCCTACGGAAATCATAATGTCCTCAATTCGTTAGCTGTCATTGCATTATGTCACTATGAGTCCATTGATGTAGAGCTTATCAAAGGCGCATTAACGACATTTAGCGGTGTGAAACGACGCTTTAATGAAAAAGTGGTCGGTGAGCAGGTCTTAATTGACGATTATGCACATCATCCAACTGAAATTGAAGTCACGATTGAAGCAGCTCGCCAAAAATATCCGGACCGTGATATTGTGGCTGTCTTCCAGCCGCATACGTTCACACGTACACAGCAATTCTTAAGTGAATTTGCTGACAGTCTAAAGAAAGCCGACTATGTCTACCTTTGTGATATTTTCGGTTCAGCCCGTGAAAACATTGGGAAGCTGAGCATTGAAGATTTACGAGAAAAAATCCCGCAGGCCCAATTAATTGAGGAAGAAGATACATCTGTGCTGAAAACGCACGAAGATGCAATTCTGATCTTTATGGGAGCAGGAGACATTCAGAAGTATTTGCGTGCTTATGAAAAAGTCGCTGTATAAATGCTTTAAAAAAGTGCCGTTTCACACGGCACTTTTT
Organism: Bacillus sp. FSL R5-0512; assembly: GCF_038593295.1. NCBI lineage: Bacteria > Bacillati > Bacillota > Bacilli > Caryophanales > Bacillaceae > Bacillus > Bacillus sp. FSL R5-0512. The sequence continues at coordinate 2,628,821 of NZ_CP151982.1, read as the reverse complement.
TTATTTTGAATAAAATGTGACAAAAGGGCTAAATGTGTCAACATGCGGCGCTTTTTTTCGTTCGCTGTGGACAGGAATTAGCGAATAAGTGTAGAATTATTATTCAATCGGTCATTCTAGGCGATGTTTGAATGATACAACGAGAGGGTAATGAATTGAATATGCCCGCAGCAAAGGAGGTATCAGATGATTATTATTCTATATCTAAGCGTTGCACTGATTGCAATTGCTTTCCTCATTCTTGTCATCTATTTGTCCAAAACATTAAAATCCTTACAGCTGACATTAAAGAATGTTGCATCAACTTTAGAAGGTCTTGAAGGTCAGATGCAAGGCATCACCACAGAGACAGCACAGTTGCTACATAAGACGAATCAGCTTGCTGAAGATATTCAAGACAAATCAGCAAAACTTAACACAGTTGTGGATGCGGTGCAGGGAATTGGCGGCTCGATCAACCAATTTAATACAAGCATAAAGCAGGCAGCTGGTGCGGTTTCTTCATCCGTTGAAAGAAATCAAGAAAAATTGACGGATGTGGTAAGCTGGAGTAACGCAGCACTTGAAATTTATAAAAAATGGAAACAGCGTAAACATCAAAAATAAACCATATTCGCATAGGAGGAATAATCATGAGCAAAGACGGAATCAATAGCAAAGACTTTTTGATCGGAACACTTATTGGTGGAATTGTTGGTGCAACAACAGCATTATTTTTAGCACCGAAGTCAGGGAAAGAGCTTCGCGATGATTTGAACACCCAAGCGAATGCGTTAAAAGAAAAAACAGACCGGCTCACAACAGATGCAAAAGAAAAAGGCACTGAATATGTGACGATTGCAAAAGATAAAACGTCTGAATTGTCTCAGCTTGTAGCAGAGCAGTCAAACCAGATTTTAGACAAAGTGAAAGACATAAAAGAGCGTGCGGCTGGAAAAGCTAATCATGTGAAAAATGAAGCAGAAGATGCGGCAGCGGATTTGGCAAGCGAAGCATCTGATGTAGCAGATGAAGCAAAAGTAAGAGCACAAGAAGCAAAATCAGAAATTGAAGACGGCATCAAAGATGTCAAAGAAAAAGTAGAACAATCTACTAAAGGCTAACTCTCACTGCTCGAAGTGAAGAAGGAGAACATCATGTCAAAACAACTCATTGAAACAGAAGAACAGTTTGATCAACTAACGAATCAAGATGGGACCTTTGTCTTTTTTAAGCACAGTTTGACATGTCCGATCAGCCAAGCGGCTTTTCAAGAGTTTGAAGCATTTGCGTCTGCACATGAAGACGTGCCAACGTATTTCTTGCAAATTCAAAACACGAGAGAGCTTTCATCCTACGTGGCTGAAAAATCAGGTGTAAAGCACGAAAGTCCGCAGGCACTCGTCTTTAGCGGTGGAAAAGTAAAATGGCATGCTTCTCACTCAAGCATTACAAAAGAAGCGCTTGAACATAATCTGTAAAAGAAAGAAACGTCAGCAGCGGCTGACGTTTTTTTTATAAAAAAGGTTTACTTGAACGAAAAGTATGCTATAATCTTACATACAATACTTTATCGCTTAAAAGCGTTTGGGTAATAAAGAAAATTTTCGTGACAATTCCGAAATCTTTGTTTATAATAAACCCTATCATGCAAGAATGAAAAAATAAAAAGCGAGAGCAGGCAGAGGAAAGGATGACAAAAATGAGCAACAATGAACTAGAAAAATTGAGGCAGCAAGCAGATGAACTAAATCTTCAAATTCTAAAACTGATCAATGAAAGAGGAAACATTGTCAAAGAAATTGGAAAAGCAAAAGAAGCGCAAGGTGTCAACCGTTATGATCCTGTCAGAGAGCGCACAATGCTGAACCAAATTCTTGAAGAAAATGATGGGCCATTTGAAAACTCAACGATTCAGCATATTTTCAAAGAGATTTTCAAAGCAGGTCTAGAGCTTCAAGAAGATGACCACAGCAAAGCACTTCTTGTTTCTCGTAAGAAAAAGCCAGAAAACACAATCGTGAATATCAATGGGGAAGCGATCGGTGATGGAAAGCAGCGTTTCATCGTTGGACCATGTGCCGTTGAAAGCTACGAGCAAGTCGCAGAAGTAGCGGCAGCAGCGAAACAGCAGGGATTAAAACTACTTCGTGGTGGCGCATTTAAACCTCGCACAAGTCCATACGACTTCCAAGGACTTGGTGTAGACGGTCTAAAGATTCTAAAGCGTGTAGCGGATGAATACGGTCTTGCTGTCATTAGTGAAATTGTCAATCCTGCTCATATTGAAGAAGCGATTGAGCATATCGATGTCATCCAAATTGGGGCACGTAACATGCAAAACTTCGAGCTGTTAAAAGAAGCCGGTTCCGTGAAGAAACCAGTTCTTTTAAAACGCGGTCTTGCAGCGACCATTTCAGAATTCATCAATGCAGCTGAATACATCATCGCCCAAGGAAATGATCAAATCATCCTTTGCGAGCGCGGTATCCGCACATACGAAACAGCGACAAGAAATACACTAGATATCTCGGCAGTGCCAATCTTGAAACAAGAGACACATCTACCAGTCTTCGTTGATGTGACGCACTCAACTGGACGTAGAGATCTTCTCCTTCCAACAGCAAAAGCAGCTCTTGCGATTGGAGCAGACGGTGTCATGGCAGAAGTACATCCAGATCCATCTGTTGCACTGTCTGACTCAGCGCAGCAAATGGACATTCCACAATTCGAAAAATGGTTAGATGCGTTAAGACCACTTGTGAATATTCACGCGTAATCATAGATAGAAATAGCCGCCGGATAACTGCCCGGCGGTTTTTTTATGGAGAAATACCATGGAGTTTGGGAATGAAAGGAAGAAAGCACATTGCAACCCTAAAAAGTGCTTGTTCACAATGTTTTCATTTTTAAAATTCGATAGAATCTGCTAAGATCATTGTCATAGCTGGCGTTCTCAATGTTTTTTTATGAAATATGATTCAATTTACAGGTAACAAGCTGATTAAAGTTTGTTTAATTTAGTTATAAAAAGAAAGGGAACGTTTTCATATGACAAAAAAACGTGTATAATTTCATAAAAGAATGTCATTTTGATGTAGATTGAAAAATTATGTGTCTCTTTTCATCGTTTTAATGACAAATAGGATATTATTTTCCTCGTATCTGACATGTCTCTATCCAATTGGTGAATGCTATAGATATGAAGTGTATTTGAAGGAGTGATTTATGTGAATAATGTTACAATATATGATGTAGCAAGAGAAGCAAATGTAAGTATGGCAACGGTATCACGCGTAGTAAATGGTAATCCAAACGTAAAACCAACAACAAGAAAAAAGGTGCTTGAAGCAATTGACCGCCTTGGCTATCGTCCGAATGCAGTGGCTCGAGGCCTAGCAAGTAAAAAAACAACGACAGTCGGGGTCATCATCCCTGATATTTCTAGTATCTTCTATTCGGAATTAGCACGCGGTATTGAAGACATCGCTACGATGTATAAATACAACATTATTTTGAGCAACTCAGATCAAAATACAGATAAAGAGCTTCATTTGTTAAATACGATGCTCGGCAAACAAGTAGACGGAATTGTCTTTATGGGCGGAAATATCACAGATGTGCATGTGGAAGAATTTAAGCGCTCTCCTGTGCCGATTGTTCTTGCAGCATCTGTTGAAGAGCAGGCTCAAACACCATCCGTCAACATCAACTATGAGCAGGCCATTTATGACTCAGTTCAGCTGTTAGTTGAAAAAGGACATAAACGAATTGCATTTGTTTCTGGTCCAATGTCAGAACCAATTAATTCCGTGAGAAAGCTTGCAGGTTATAAGCGAGCACTTGAAGATGCGGGCATAGCGTTTGACGATACGCTCGTCGCTGAAGGCGATTACTCGTATGATTCTGGAATTGAAGCACTTGCTCATCTGCTTGAGCAGTCTGACAAGCCGACAGCTGTTATCGCAGCTACAGATGAAATGGCTCTAGGTGTCATTCATGGAGCACAAGACAGAGGGGTATCTATTCCTGAAGACTTAGAAGTGATTGGCTTTGATAACACAAGACTTTCTCTCATGGTGCGTCCTCAGCTGACAACAGTTGTTCAGCCAACATATGATATTGGTGCTGTTGCCATGAGACTGCTCACAAAACTGATGAACAAAGAACAAGTGGACGATCAAATTGTTGAGCTTCCGCACAGAATTGAAGAAAGACAATCAACAAAATAAAACAAAAAAAGCAGGCTCACCTTATGAGGGAAAGCCTGCTTTTCTTATGCCTTTTTCTTTTCTCTTCTAACAGGCATCAGTGCTTTTTCTACTGTTTGAGCATTTTTTTCTGTGATTTCTGCTTTTCTTGGGATCGGTGGATATAAATCGTCAGGATCTTTCCATGTAGGTGGAAGGGTAACAGGCGATTGCTTATTCCATGCCTGAATCCAGTCCTGAGGGAGCTCATCTGGCGGTGTAATGCCTTTCATCTCAAGCCAAATGCGGCTCCACGCTCTTGGAACGACGCGCCAAATATCATATCCCCCTCCGCCAACAGCGATCCACTTGCCGTCACAATATTGATGAGCAAGTTCATGGGCAAGTCTAGGAATTTCTTCATATATTTTCATCGTGGCAGATAAATGAGTTAACGGATCATAGTAGTGAGCATCTGCCCCGTTTTGCGTCAAAATCACATCTGGTTTAAAAAAAGCAGCAATTTCAGTCACTGCTGTTCGGTATGCTTCGAGGAACGATTCATCTTCCGTAAATGCATCTAGCGGAATATTATAGGCGTAGCCATAGCCTTTATCGTGGCCTCTTTCCTGTACTTGTCCGGTTCCAGGGAACAAGTAGCGTCCCGTTTCATGAATGGAGACTGTACATACCTCTGGGTCGTCATAGAAGCTGAACTGGACACCATCGCCGTGATGAGCATCCGTATCAATATATAAAATTCTAGCGCCATAAGTTTTTTGAATATATTGAATCGCCACAGAGCTGTCATTATAAATACAAAAGCCAGATGCACGCCCTTTGAATCCGTGGTGAAGCCCGCCTCCAAGATTGAGGGCATGCTGCGAATGACCGAGCATCACTTGATCAACCGCTGTTAATGTTCCGCCAACAAGGAGAGATGCCGCCTCATGCATGCCTGCGAACATCGGTGTATCTTCAGTGCCAAGACCGTAGCGTTCACCCTCTGCTGTAGACAGCTTTCCTTCACTTGCCCGCTGCACAGCCTGGATATAATCTGCTGTATGGACGAGCTTTAATTCCTCCAGAGTAGCCATACGCGGTGCGACGATTTCATCCTCTGTTAACGCCTTCATTTTTTGAAGAAGATCATAAGTTAAGTAGACCCGAAGCTGATTGAAGGGATGATCTTGGTTAAACTGGTACGTTTGAAAAGATGGTGAAAAAACAAAGGTCGCTTCCTTCATTTGATCGTCTGCTCCATAGGCCAGAGCACCTTATAGCCTTTTGCGCGAATCAGCTTCGTCACATGATCTGCATGAATGGTTTGAAGGCGGAATACGAGCACTTTAGATGCCTCATTGGCATGCGGGTACACAAGCACACTCAGCAATTGAATATGCTGCTCCTTTAAAATGGCTGTAATGTCTGCGAGGCCTTCTGTCATCTGCTCCACTTCAACCTCTAAGTGCGACCCAGGCTGATCTGCACCTGTCAGTCTTACAAACGTACGAAGCAGATCTGTTTTTGTGATAATGCCTACAAGCTTGCCGCGTCTCACCACTGGAAGACAGCCAATCCCGTGCTCAAAAAAGACACTTGATATCTCCTCAACGAAATCAAGCGGGTGAGCAGTGATCGTCTCTAATACCATGATCTCTTCTACCGGCCGCTGAATAAAGAGCTTCCTTTTCTCTGTTTCAAAAATACTTGGACTGGCATTTTTAATATCCCGGTCTGTCACCATCCCAATGACAGATCCTTGATCAGATACGATCGGAATATGCCGGATGTGGTGTGCACTCATTTTTTGAATGGCCTCTTCAATCGTATCGGTTTTTCGCAGCGTGATCACATCACGCTCCATAATTTGTTCAATCATCATTGTTTACCAATCCCCTTTGCCAAAAAAACGAATTGAACGTTAATACATAAAGCGCTGATGGAAGCGAAGACGATCGAAACGCTCGATCGAATCAGGACTCACATGTTTCCCAATTCTGGCCATTAAACAATTGGCTGGATGTGAGCTAATCTCTGGCTCGTCTGTTGCAAACCAGACAAGACCGCCTGCGTTCATCATTTTCTCCATCATTTTGCGGTACTCCCAAACGTTTTTCTTTGTCCCCTTTAAATCCCAATGCCAGTAATATTCAGTTGTAATGATGATGTAATTCTCCATTTGCTCATCCATCATGCTCACATCAAGCAAATGCTTGCCAAGTGAGCATCCTCTAAATGGAGGAGCGACCTCAATCGCGCCAAGCTCAATTAAATTGTCCATTTTGCCCTCTGACCAGCGCTCAAGTGGATCAGGATACAAATACGTGACATAGCCTACGACGAGCTCATTCGCTCTTGCAATGATAATACGTCCTTCTGGAAGATCTGCTATTTCAACAAGTGCTTGTTTCTGTTCCTCAGGCGTGCGAAATGCCGTTAGTCCTTCATGAAACGTATAGTTCGCAAGCTCTGATGCAGGTACCGGTCCTTCAATCAGGATGGAACCTGTTTCTCGCTCAATGGTTTTTGAATAATAAGTTTTAGGATGCTCCACGTATCCACCGCCCCTAATTCTAGTGAGTCGTCTCTATTCTATCTTAAAACTTGCAATAATTAAAACGGTTTCATCAGAAGTTTTTTAAAAATTGAGAAAAAAAGTCATCTATACTATAATGGTCATTGTAAACGTATGCAAAGGGGGACTGTTTGATGAAATTGGAAACGCTACCATCAGTAAAAGGGGATTATCATTTAAATGATTATGAGCAGGCATACAAAGATTTTTCATGGGAGGAAGCTAGAAAAAACTTCTCCTGGTATGAAACAGGAAAAATAAATGCAGCCTATGAAGCGATTGACAGACATGCGGACTCGTTTCGTCAGAACAAGGTGGCGCTTCACTACAAAGATTCACAGCGGGATGAAAAGTATACGTTCAGAGATATGAAAATCAACACAAACAAAGCGGGGAATCTATTCAGAGAAGAGGCACATGTGGAAAAAGGGGATCGCGTGTTTATCTTTATGCCAAGATCACCTGAGCTCTATTTTCTTTTGCTTGGTGCAGTTAAAATTGGAGCGATCGTTGGCCCATTATTTGAGGCATTTATGGAAGGTGCCGTCAAAGACCGTTTAGAAAATAGTGAGGCTAAGGTGATCGTGACAACACCGGATTTGCTTGAGCGAATTCCATTTGCAGAGCTTCCGAAGCTTGAATCTGTCATTATTGTCGGCGGTGAAAACGAAGACGTCGATGGCGTGCGGACAATTCACTATGAAAAGGCGTTTGAGGAGGCAGCAAAGGAGCTTGAGATTGAATGGATGGATGAAAAAGACGGCTTCCTGCTTCATTACACATCAGGATCTACTGGTACGCCAAAAGGTGTGCTTCATGTCCATGGTGCAATGGTCCAGCAAGGTCAGACTGGTAAATGGGTGCTTGACTTGAAAGAAGATGACGTTTACTGGTGTACAGCTGATCCAGGCTGGGTTACAGGCACAGTGTACGGTATTTTTTCACCGTGGTTAAATGGGGCGACGAATGTGATTTTAGGCGGCCGGTTTAATCCTGATACGTGGTATGAAACCATTGAATCACTCGGTGTAACCGTTTGGTACAGTGCCCCGACCGCCTTTAGAATGCTCATGGGGGCAGGGGATGATCTTATTCAAAAATATGACCTCAGCTCGCTCCGCCATGTCTTAAGTGTGGGAGAGCCACTTAATCCAGAAGTCATCCGCTGGGGAGATGCTGTTTTTGGCAAACGGATTCACGACACTTGGTGGATGACAGAAACCGGAGCACAGCTGATTTGTAATTATCCATGCATGGACATCAAGCCAGGCTCGATGGGAAAACCGATTCCAGGCGTAGAAGCGGCGATTGTCGATAATGCAGGAAATGAACTTCCGCCATACCGGATGGGCAACCTTGCGATTAAAAAAGGCTGGCCTTCTATGATGCATACGATCTGGAACAATCCTGAAAAATATGAATCTTACTTTATGCCGGGAGATTGGTATGTTTCAGGAGATTCAGCTTATATGGACGAAGACGGATACTTTTGGTTCCAGGGACGTGTCGATGATGTCATCATGACGTCAGGAGAGCGGGTCGGTCCATTTGAGGTGGAAAGTAAACTGGTCGAACATCCAGCTATTGCGGAAGCTGGTGTCATTGGAAAGCCAGATCCGGTCCGCGGTGAAATTATTAAAGCATTTATAGCGCTTAGAAGTGGATATGAGCCGACAGATGAGCTGAAAGAAGAGATTCGTACGTTTGTGAAAAAAGGACTCGCAGCACATGCGGCACCGCGGGAAATTGAGTTTAAAGACAAACTGCCGAAAACGAGAAGCGGAAAAATTATGAGACGTGTGCTAAAGGCGTGGGAGCTGAATTTACCTGCTGGCGACCTTTCGACAATGGAAGATTAAATTTTTCATCAGTTGACTTGATATCAAAAGTGTGTTAAAAATGACATTAGTTGAATATGAAAAGGTTTTGACTGAGATTAAGTAGAATGATCTTTCCCTGTTGAAGAGAGCTGACGGCTGGTGCAAGTCAGTACAAAGAGATATTCGAATTACCCTCACGAACCGCTTTTACGAAAAGGAGCATGCCCTGATTAGTGAAAGAACGGATCTGTCCGTTATCAGTGTAAGTGAAAAGACGAGATTTTTTGTCTTTTAAGCAGGGTGGTACCGCGATATATATCGTCCCTTCGTTCATTCGAAGGGGCGTTTTTTATGTTGAATTGTAAAAAAAGGAGATTTGGAAATGAGTCAATTGATGGAAGAGCTATCGTTCAGAGGATTAATTCAGCAGCAAACTGATGAAGAAGGTTTAACAAAATTGTTAGCAGAAGAGAAAATCAAACTATACTCCGGTTTTGATCCGACAGCTGACAGCTTACACATTGGTCATCTATTGCCAATTTTAACATTACGCAGATTCCAAGAAGCAGGTCATCATCCGATTGCTCTTGTTGGCGGCGCAACTGGACTCATTGGCGATCCTAGTTTTAAAAAAGCAGAACGTTCACTCAACCCAGCAGAAATCGTCGAACAGTGGTCAGAAAAAATCAAAGGACAGCTGTCTCAATTTCTTGATTTTGAAGCAGGCGAGAATCCAGCTGTCATCGTGAATAACTACGACTGGATCAGCCAAATGAATGTCATCACGTTCCTTCGTGATATTGGAAAGAACTTCGGTGTGAATTTCATGCTGGCAAAAGATATCGTGAGCTCACGTATCGAAACAGGGATTTCTTACACAGAATTCAGCTACGTCATCCTGCAGTCTTTAGATTTCTTAAACCTTTACAGAAATGAAAATTGTAAGCTGCAAATCGGCGGAAGTGACCAGTGGGGAAATATCACATCTGGACTTGAGCTGATCCGTAAGTCTGAAGCAGAAGGGGCAAAAGCATTCGGTCTGACGATGCCGCTTGTCACAAAAGCAGACGGCACAAAGTTTGGTAAAACAGAAGGCGGCGCCATCTGGTTAGATAAAGAAAAAACGTCTCCATACGAGTTCTACCAATTCTGGATCAACACAGATGACCGTGATGTCGTGAAATACTTAAAATACTTTACGTTCTTATCAAAAGAAGAGATCGCATCGTACGAAGAAAAAGTGCAAACAGCACCTGAAAAGCGTGAAGCGCAGCGCCGTCTAGCAGAGGAAGTGACAACACTTGTACATGGCCGTGAATCACTAGAACAGGCTGTTAACATCTCAAATGCGCTATTTAAAGGTGAGATCAAATCTCTTACAGCTGAAGAAGTGAAAGTAGGTTTTAAGGATGTTCCATCAATGGAGAAAAGCAGCACAGAAGAATTAACACTAGTCGATATCCTTGTGGAATCAAAGCTGTCTCCATCAAAGCGTCAAGCACGTGAAGATATCACAAACGGTGCCGTCTACATCAACGGAGAGAGACAAACAGATAAAGATTATGTTCTTTCAGCTGACGACCGAATTGAAAACCAATTTACCGTTTTAAGAAGAGGGAAAAAGAAATACTTCCTCGTGACGTATAAATAAAGTATGAAACAGTAAGCATCATGGAAAAGCACCTCAAATGTTCGTATACATTGAGGTGTTTTTTTTATGTAGAAGTAGCTCATTCGTCTGCTTCTTGTTCAAGGAGTGAATCTTTGTTTGTATAAGCATGTTCTACCTTACAAATTCGAGTTGTATAGGATTCATACCAATCTTTTTCCCCCTTTTTTTGAACACGCTGATGTGCTGTGTGTGCTTTCCATTCTTTGATGGCTGCTAATGAATCCCAGTAAGAGACAGTGATTCCAACACCATGTTCATCTCGTACACTTTCTATTCCAAGAAACCCATCTAGATCTTTCGCTAATTCTTCCATTTTTTGAGCGGCCGCATCGTATTGTTTCTGTTCGACATTTGTTCGTTTTGATGTGAAAATCACGGCATAATAGGGTGGTGCAGGTGTTTGAGTAAATAGCATCTAAGTAGAACCTCCTTTTGTCTATTGACATTATATATGAAAGAAAGAGAGTCTCGTAGTCTTTTTGTTTTAATTTAAAAAAGTCCAAGGTGCTTTTTGATTATTTATATTTATGTAAAATCATCTCATAAACATTACCTTGTTCACTTTTCTGACATATTTTTCTTGTATAAAATAGAGTCGTATAAGATGAATAAGGGGGAATGAAAGTGATCTTTGTTAAGAAAAGGAGTTTGCAAATTCTCATTGCGCTTGCATTGGTGATTGGTTCAATGGCTTTTATCCAGCCGAAAGAGGTGAAGGCGGCTGAGCATAATCCGGTTGTGATGGTGCACGGCATTGGCGGTGCCTCTTATAACTTTTTTTCTATTAAAAGTTATTTGGCCACACAAGGCTGGGATCGAAACCAATTATATGCTATTGATTTCATAGACAAAACAGGAAATAACCGCAACAATGGTCCGCGTCTATCGAGATTCGTCAAAGATGTGTTAGACAAAACGGGTGCCAAAAAAGTAGATATTGTGGCTCATAGTATGGGCGGGGCGAACACGCTATACTATATTAAGAATCTAGATGGCGGCGATAAAATTGAGAACGTTGTCACAATTGGTGGAGCAAACGGACTCGTTTCAAGCAGAGCATTACCAGGCACAGATCCAAATCAAAAAATTCTTTACACATCCGTCTATAGCTCGGCAGATCTTATTGTCGTCAACAGCCTCTCTCGTTTAATTGGCGCAAGAAACATCCTGATCCATGGCGTTGGTCATATCGGTCTATTAACCTCAAGCCAAGTGAAAGGGTATATTAAAGAAGGACTGAACGGCGGAGGACAGAATACGAATTAAAAAACGAAAAAAGACAGCGGCATATGCTGTCTTTTTTGATGTCAGCTGGCATATGGCAGCTAGAGATATTGAAAAGGGTGGCAAAACGATGATACACAAACAGACCATCGTACATAGCTGAATAAAAACATGTACAAAACGATCGCCATTCCTTACACTACATGTAGTGAATGTGAATATTCGGAGGTGGGCGTTTGTGAAAACGAATCAAAAGGCTTTCATCATTGTAGATGTACAAAAAGCGTTCGAGCATGAAAAATGGGGAGAACGCAATAACCTAGAGGCAGAGGAGAATATTAGCCGGCTATTAACGTTTTGGCGAGAGAAAGGCTGGAAAGTGATTCATATTCAGCATACATCCAACAATCCGGACTCTGTATTTCATCCAGCAAATGAAGGGCACCTTTTCAAAGATTTGGCTAAACCGCTAGAGGAAGAAATGGTGATACAAAAGAAAGTCAACAGCAGCTTTATTGGTACTAACTTAGAGGAACATCTAAGATCAAACCAGGTTGACACGGTCGTGATCGCAGGATTAACAACCCCTCACTGCGTATCAACAACCACAAGAATGAGCGGAAATCTTGGCTTTGATACGTATCTGATCTCAGATGCAACAGCCGCCTTTGGACTAACAGATCAAAATGGTACATATTTTGACCCAGAAACGATCCACCGGCTCTCACTTGCAACCCTGCATGATGAATTTGCGACTGTCATGACAACAGAGCAGCTCATCGCAAAATGGACAAGTCAAGAATAAAAGTTTGAAAGCTCCTAGAAAGAGATCTAGGAGCTTTTTTCATGCTAATGATATGTGTCCAGCGATTGTTTTCGTTGTTTCTTACGTGAGTAAACGAGATCAATCTCAATAATTAAAAAACTGACAAAGAATGATAAAATCAATACGCCGGAATCCCCTATCGATACATTCATTAAATTTAAGTAAAGGACATACTTGATAGAGAGATGTAAAACGATCCAAGAACTCACCCATTCCAAAGTATAAGTGAGCCATACAGGAAGCTTAAGGAGATAAGCCAGTCCTTTTCCTATGAATAGAAGGACAGGTGACCAAAAAACGACGATAACACTTACTAACAAAGAGAAAGAGATCAAAGAAAAAAACGAATCATACGTGATGGTTTCTCCAAAAAGAAAATTCACGCCTAGAACAGTGATGTATAGCAATAGACTTGGAACCGCGATCACAAAGCAGATAGAAAAAAAGAGCAGAAAGATAAACAGACTTGCAGCAAATCTATTGGGCGGCTCATCGATAATCTGTTTTTTTCTTAGAAGAGAATAGGCAATCATTGCCAAGATTAAAAGTAAGAATAGAATGATTGTAATACTATACATGGAACTCCTCCATCTGCGTACTATAGAAGACCAAACGACTGATATGTCATCTATCATGATTGTACCAATAGATAAAAGGCACTTCAATGAAATGTTTCCTATATTTGTATATAAAAATAGAGACAGGTTTGATTGAAGTAAGAATGGAGCAGGCAGCCGGGGAAAATAAGTATTGAAAATGGAAGATGACTTCAAATGATTTCATGTATAATTGAGAACATACAAAAAACCCTAGAAATCCTTGAACAATCAAGGGATCTAGGGTTTTTTTGCTCTCTCTTAGAGAAGTAAAGAAATTAACGAGAGTAGAACTCAACGATTAGTTGTTCGCTGATTTCAGGCGCTAATTCAGAACGCTCTGGAAGACGAGTGAAAGTTCCTTCAAGCTTTTCAGCATCGAAAGAAAGGTATTCAGGAACGAAGTTGTTTACTTCAACTGATTCTTTCACTACTGCAAGGTTTTGAGATTTCTCACGAAGAGCAATCGTTTGACCTGGTTTCACAGAGAAAGATGGGATGTCTACACGGCTTCCATCAACAAGGATGTGACCATGGTTTACTAGCTGACGAGCTTGGCGGCGAGTACGAGCAAGGCCAAGACGGTATACTAGGTTGTCAAGGCGAGTTTCAAGAAGGATCATGAAGTTTTCACCTTGTTTACCAGGAAGTTTAGCAGCTTTATCATATAGTGTACGGAATTGACGTTCGTTGACACCGTACATGTGACGAAGCTTTTGCTTCTCTTGTAATTGTAAACCGTATTCAGATAGTTTTTTGCGTTGTCCTGGACCATGTGGGCCTGGAGCGTAAGGGCGTTTTTCAAGTTCCTTACCTGTTCCGCTTAATGAAATGCCTAAACGGCGGGAAATCTTCCAACTTGGACCTGTATAGCGAGCCATAATGTGACTCCTCCTTATTGTTTTTATTTGTGAAAAATAAAAACCGTCTGTTCTTCCTCTTTTTCGTCATTATGTTTTCATGCATCCTCGCTCCAGCAGCAGGGAGTTACAAGATGCACCTTCATAATATAGAAGGAACAAAATGATACAAAAAAGCCGAACAAAAAGGCTGCCATATTTCACACAAACTCTATTATATGACGCTGGATAGGAGAAGTCAACCTATTTAGAGGCAGAGGTGACGTTCTCCATTATATAAAGAAACATAAAAAAGCAGACAATGTGCCTGCTTTTTCTGCATGATTACGCATCCATAGAGACGGATAACGCCTGTTGGAGAATTTCTGTAAATTGAATAAGGTAGGACTCATCTACTTCACTGAAGCGGTCTTTCACAGGGCTGTCAATATCGAGCACCCCAATGATCTGTCCATTGACCTTGAGCGGAATGACTATTTCAGATTGCGATGCTGCGTCACAGGCAATATGTCCAGGGAATGCATGGACATCAGCGATACGCTGCACTTCACCTGTCGCAAACGCTGTACCGCAAACACCTTTTCCAGAAGGGATGCGCACACATGCAGGCAGTCCGTTAAATGGTCCAAGCACAAGCTCGCCGCCCTTTGCTAAATAAAACCCTGCCCAATTGACTTCAGGAAGTGAATGATAGAGCAGCGCAGCTGCATTTGCCAAGTTGGCAATCAGATCAGGTTCACCATCTGTAATGGCTTCTACCTGTTTGACAAGCAATTGATAGTCTTTTGAAGGATCGCCAGACTGTTTTTCGACATGAAACATGAAAATCTCCTACTTTCTATCTTAAAAATACATAACTTGCGTCTCGCATGTGGGATTTGTCGAGCAATTGTAAAAGGAACTTCCGCCTTCATCTTGAAGTATGTACACATGAAGAGGGGTGAGCGGATGAAAACATCAACAACCGTGCAAACAAAAGACCGTATTATGGATGCTGCCATCAGACTTTTTAACCAAAAAGGATTTTCTGGAACCTCTGTCCGTGAGATTGCGAAGGAAGCAAACGTCAACGTTGCCCACATTTCTTATTACTTTCAAGGAAAAGGAGGGCTGCTTGAGCAGCTCGTATCCGATTTTTATGAAGGTTACATTCACATGATTGAATCACATCTCCATCACATGGAAACCCGTCATGCAAAAGAATGCTTACTACATGTGGTTTTTGATATTTTATCTTATCAGCACAAGCACCGTCAATTAACCCGTTTCGTTTATCGGGAGGTGACGATTGATTCGACACTCATCAGAGAAATCATGTCGACATATTTAACAAAAGAAAAGTATTTGTTTCAGCTCATCATTGAAAAAGGAAAAAGCACCCATGTTATTTGTGAGCAGCTTTCACTCGCATCCTTTATGATTCAGCTTAAATCACTTCTCATGATGCCATATTTACAGCCGCAATATTTAACAGAGGTGCTTTATTTGAACCCAAGTGAGCCGTATTTCTATCAAATGTACTTTAAGGAGCTGAGCCGCTCGCTTCATTATCTGTTAGAACCAAAAGAGCCGGCACTAGATTCTCATCTGAACCTCATGATGTCCTCGAATTGATCATACGCATATCCGAGATCTTCCGCTTGATGGGCATCAGAGCCGAATATGAGCGGAATTTTTTTCTTTTTTGCAAGGTCTATCATCCATTGATCTAAATAGATACTTCTGGCATATGTTTTACGAAGACCTGATGTATTAAAATCTAAGGACATGCCTTTTTTTGCCGTTTCTTCAAGGCAAAGGGTGACCTTTTGACAAAGTTCAGGTGACATTTCATATGGAAAAAGCTGTTTGAATTTCTGGACAAGGGTGATATGACCGATTCTCTTTGGCTTATATTGGCCTAAAGATGATAGAATAGAAGAATGAATTTGGTCATAGTAGCTTTGATAGACCTGTTCGATGCTGCCATAGATGCTTATTAGCTGCTGGAAGGCATGCTCGTCAAAATCAAGGCAAATATAATCATCGCCAGCAGGAAGAAAGTGAACAGATAAAATGGCGTCGTCTAGTTCTGGACCGTAGCAGTCTAAAAAGGTTCTTGTTTCCTCTTCATACTCTTTGATAAAGTCAACCTCAAGCCCAGTTTTTACTATTAATTGTCCTTTGTATTCTTGTTTCAGCTGAGCCAGTTTCGTTATATACGCTTCAAGGTCTTGGAGCTTCATGGCACTATCCTGCTCAGGTGTTGGATCTTGAAACGATGGAGGCAGCGGGGCATGCTCGGTAAAGGTTATGGAATCAAATCCCTTTTTAATGGCTTTTTCAATATAAGAATGAAAAGAATCAAGCGAACCGTGCGGGCAAAACGGTGTATGTAGATGTGCATCTTGTTTCAGCATGTCGTCACCTCTTGTCGATATTTTGAAAAACGTGATGTTTATCAGCGAAAATAATGAAAAATCATGACCAAAAATGCTGGTTACATGGTATCATAATAACAATGAAAACGACAGCTTCCGCATACATAAAAGCAGGTCACATTGATACGTGTGATCAAATGATAGAAAGCGCACAAATACTTTCTTGAAAAAACATACATAAAACCGTGAATGGATGGTATTGGAAAACATACGATCCTGCTTATAAAAAACAAATGCAAAGCGGACACGAAAGGGTTCTCAGGTCTACTCGGGACACTTTTACCCTGACATCACTTAGATCACAACAAGGGGGCTCATTATGGAGTTAATCATCGGTTTAATTGTCATTTTGCTTGCTTTGTTTTCAGTCGGTTATTTCCTGCGAAAAAATATATATAAAGAGATTGACCGATTGGAAGCATGGAAAATTGAAATTTTAAACAGATCAATTGTAGAAGAAATTTCAAAGATCAAACATTTAAAAATGACCGGAGAAACAGAGCAATTTTTTGAAAGATGGCGTGCAGAGTGGGACGATATCGTCACAGCCCATCTTCCAAAGGTAGAGGAGCTATTATATGATGCAGAAGAGTATTCTGATAAATATCGATTCTCCAAAGCCAAGCAGGTTCTTACGCACATTGAGGACTTGCTGAGTGCTGCTGATTCGAACATTGAAGACATTTTAAAAGAAATTGCAGACCTTGTCACAAGCGAGGAGCAAAATCGCAAGGACATTGAAAAGGTCAAAGAACAATATCAAACAGTTCGAAAAAATCTGCTTGCGTACAGCCATTTATACGGCACCCTTTATGACAAAATGGAGCAGGACTTAGATGAAGCCTGGGAAGGGATCAAGCAGTACGAAGAAGAGACAGAAAACGGCAACTATATGAAAGCAAGAAAGATTTTGCTTGAGCAAGACCGCAGACTCGATCAGCTTCAGCTGTATATCAATGATGTACCGAAGCTCATTGCAGACTGTAAACAAACCGTACCAGGCCAGCTGACGAAGCTGAAAGACGGATATAAAGAAATGACAGACAAAGGCTACAAGCTCGAGCACATCCAGATCACTAAAGAGCTTGAGAACTTAAACAAACAGCTGACCCGTGCGGAAAAACTACTGATTGATGAACTCAATCTGGAAGAAGCATCAAGCATTTTGCAAATGATTGATGATGCCATTCAGACGCTGTATGATCAGCTGGAAGCGGAAGTAGAAGCAGGTCAGGAAATCAAAAGTAAAATGCCTGAGCTGACGGAAGCATTTGAAAAGCTCGAGCAGGATCACACCCAAACCAAGGCAGAAACAGCTCTTGTAAAAGAAAGCTACAAACTGACAGCCGGAGAGCTTGATCAACAGAAGGCGTTCGAAAAACGCTTAGAAGAAATTGAAAAGCTCATGAAACAAATTCGCGAGAAGCTTGATCGTGATCATGTCGCATATTCACTATTAATGAATGAAATCAATCAGCTTGAGACCTTTATCGATGATGCAAAAACATTGCATGATACATTTAAGGATCATCTTCAATCATTAAGAAAAGAAGAGCTGCAAGCGAGAGAAACACTGGCTGAGCTCAAAACGATGCTGACAGATACAGTGCGTCAGCTGCAAAAAAGCAATATTCCAGGTGTACCTGCTGACATGAAAGAGCAGGCTGAAAAAGCGCAGGAGATGATTCAGCAAGTGCACGAGCAGCTGGAGAACCTGCCGCTTAACATGCCAGCCGTAAATGGGCAATTAAAAGAAGCCTCTGACACAGTGAGACATGCTGTGAATGAGACGGAAGAAATGCTCACTAAAGTGGATCAAATTGAACGAATCATTCAATATGGCAATCGTTTTAGAAGCCAAAATCATATTCTTTCAGAACAATTAAAAGAGGCAGAGCGAAGATTTTATGCGTACGATTATAACGGTTCATTTGATGTAGCAGCCTCAGCTGTTGAAAAAGCATCACCTGGAGCCGTTCAGAAGCTATTAGCTCAGCACGAAAAAGAATATCAGCATCAATAAAAAAGCTGAAGTCCATTGATAGGACTTCAGCTTTTTTTGTATTATGATGCCTGTTTCTGGCGTTCTTCTGAAGCAGAAGAAGTGAAAAGTGAGATCACGAACCCAATGGCGACCCCAAGTATCGCAGGGACAAGCCAGCCAATGCCAAGGTCATAAAAAGGCAGCACTGTTTGGAAAATGTCTTTTACTGGACCGATTGGAAGCTTTGCTGCTGCTAAGCCGTCAAATAAGCTGATGCACCCTGTTAAAATTAACGATAGGACATATACTGGTCTTCTATGTCCAAGCCATTTATCAGCAAGTGATAGAACGATGATCACAATCGCCAGCGGATAAATCGCTGTTAAGACTGGAACAGAGAAAGCAACAATATGAGCAAGTCCAAAGTTAGAAATAATGAAACTAAATAATGTAACAAGTGTCACGACCATTTTATAAGAAAGCTTAGGAAGTAACTTTGAGAAGTACTCTCCGCATGATGTGACAAGACCGATACTTGTTGTTAAACAAGCGACTGTGATGGCAGCACCTAACACAATATTTCCTAGACTGCCGAAAAGGAACTGAGAAGACTGAGCTAAGATTTTGCTTCCATCTCCAACGAATCCAATGGCATGTGTACTAGAAGCACCTAGATACGCAAGTGACAGGTAAACGAAGGTTAATCCAGCAGCTGCAATCAAACCCGCTTTGATACAAGCAGAAGCCAGTGCCTTTTTACTTGTCACACCGCGTCCTTTAATCGCGTTGATGACAACAATTCCAAATACAATAGAAGCAAGAGCATCCATCGTTTTATAGCCCTCTAAAAATCCTTTGAAAAACGATCCGTTGCTATAAGATACATCTGGTGTACCAATGACGCCCATCGGTGTCAAAATGGCTTTAACAATGATAATAAAAATGATCGTAAATTTAATCGGTGTTAATATTTTCCCTACACGATCCACGATTTTCGTTGGATTTAAAGCAAGGTAATACGTAATACCGAAAAAGACGAGTGTAAATAAAAGAAGGGACAGCCAAGCTGGTACACTTGATAAAAATGGTAATGCCCCAATCTCATACGAAACTGTTCCTGTACGTGGAATAGCGAAAAGCGGTCCAATGGATAAATATAAAATGACGGTGAATGCTGTTCCAAACACTGGGTGAGCCTTATCTGCAAGTCCTTTTGCATCACGCCCTGTTAAAGCAATTGCAATAATCCCGAGTAGAGGTAAACCGACACCTGTTAATAAAAATCCGCCCATTGCTTTCCATACATTTGTTCCGGCATATTGCCCAAGCTCTGGTGGATAAATCATATTTCCGGCGCCGAAGAATAAAGCAAATAACATAAAACCTATAATAATCGTATCTTTCGTCGACAATGTTGCCTTCATTGAATATAAAGCCTCCAATATTATGTTGAAATATTCTGTTAATTAGCTGCTAAAACGGTTCTTCATTAACATTCACTAATTATAAAGGATGTACGTCTGATGTCAACATGTGTTTTCATACAAAAGTCATGAATTTTTCTATTTTAGTATATGAAGAACATAAAAAAACATCCCTTTCTCTTATGGAAAGGGATGTTTTTAGTTTTGATGCTTGATTAAGCAGGCTGTTTAGGTGGACTCGTAAACAAAGAAATAAGAAGACCAATAATGGCTCCAAGTACGGCAGGGATAGCCCAGCCTATCCCAAGTTTGTATAAAGGAACAGTAGCTTCTAAAATTTTATTTAATCCGCCAAGAGGAATCTTCGCTGCCACTAACCCGTCGATTACGGCAAAGATACCTGTAAAAATGAGTGAAGCGATATAAATAATCCGTCTTCCGTTGATCCAGCGATCAAGAAAAGATAAGAGAATGATCACGATGGCTAACGGATAAATCGCAACAAGAACCGGAACAGAGAGCGAAATAATTTGCGCTAGTCCAAGGTTTGCTACAACTGTACTGAATAAAGATACAACTAAAACAACTGTACGATAAGAAAAGCGTGGAAATAGTGAAGAAAAATATTCCCCGCAGGATGAAACCAGTCCAATACTTGTGGTCAAACATGCAAATAAAATCGCAGCCCCTAGCACAATATTACCAGCAGAACCAAATAAAAAGTTCGCCGCAAGCGAAAGGAGTTTTCCGCCTTCATTTGCCCCGACCATACCTGTTGCCTCAGGACTTGACGCTCCGACATAAGCGAGTGATATGTACACAAGAGCTAGTCCAGCAGCTGCGACAAGCCCAGCTTTAATACAGGCTGCGGCAATCGATTTACGATCTGTCATACCGCGCTCTTTCACAGCCGTGACAACGACAATTCCGAAAACGATCGAAGCAAGAGCATCCATCGTTTTGTAGCCTTCTAAAAAGCCGGTAAACAGCGGGCTTCCTTCATAGGTTGGATGCGGACTGCCAATTCCACCCATTGGTGTCGCAATCGCTTTGATCACAATTAAAGCAATGACAGCGAGTAAAATTGGTGTTAAAATTTTACCGATTCGGTCAACAAGCTTCGATGGATTTAAAGCAAGAGCATAGGTAATGCCGAAAAAAGCAATCGAAAACAAGAATAATGGAATCCATGATTCAGACTGCGCTTCAGACAGAAACGGCGCCAGCCCAATTTCATAAGAAACCGTTCCAGTACGAGGGATCGCAAAGAAAGGCCCAATGGATAAATATAAAATGACGGTGAAAATGGTACCGAATGTTGGATGAGCTTTGTCAGCAAGCCCTTTTGCACCAGTTCCTGTCAGGGCAACGGCGATGACACCTAAGAGCGGAAGTCCAACTCCTGTCAGTAAAAATCCACCGATCGCAAGCCATACGTTTTCACCTGCGTACTGTCCAAGTACAGGAGGGAATATCATATTGCCTGCGCCGAAAAAGAGTGCAAACAACATTAAGCCGATGGCTAATGTGTCTGTTTGACTTAACTTATTATTCATAAGGTTATCCCCCTATTATTTTATTTTTCCGCCATGTTTAAATATTCTGTCAATTTAGGAAAAAATATGACAATGGCACTATGCATGATATAGTGAATTGATGAGGTTGTCAATATACCGCTTTATATTGAAATAAAAGGAATTCGGATCATATTAGTTAAACGCAAGAGGATAAGGAGTTTCGCCATGATGTATCTTGATAATAGTGCAACCACAAAACCGTACCCTGAGGTTTTACAAGTATATCAGCAAGTGAGTGAGCGTTATTTTGGAAATCCATCTTCGCTTCATCAGCTCGGAATTGATGCAAGCCGGCTGTTAAATGAAACGAGAAAACAAATGCTTCACTACACGTGCTTGAAACAATATGAGATTATTTTTACTTCTGGTGCAACAGAAGCGAATAACATTGCCATTAAAGGGGCAGCACTTGCCAAAATGAACCGGGGCAAGCATATTGTGACCACAGCAATTGAGCATCCTTCTGTTATTGAATCGTTTGAACAGCTGAAGGCGTTATTTGGCTTTGACATCTCCTATATTCAAGTAAATGAGCATGGCCATGCAGATATGACTCATTTAAAAGAAGTGCTTCGCCCTGATACAGTGCTTGTCAGCATGATGCACGTCAATAACGAAACCGGTGCCATCCAGCCAATTGAAGAAGCTGCTGGCATTATTCGCGAGCATGCCGAAAACGCACTTTTTCATGTCGACGGGGTGCAGGGAATGTGCAAGGTCGCACTCAATAAACAGCTGGATGTAGACATTTTGACGATGTCAGGCCATAAAATTCATGGTTTAAAAGGCACTGGAGCACTCTTTTTAAAGAAAGATGTCACTCTCGCCCCTTTCATTACTGGAGGAGAGCAGGAATTAGGGCTTCGTTCAGGTACTGAAAACCCTGCTGGAGCTGTCAGCTTAGCAAAAGCCATGAAACAATCATTTGAACAGCTTGACAAGCATCATGATGAGATGCTGAACTTAAAAACGCAGCTGCAAAAACAGCTTGGAGAGATAGAAGGTATTGTGATGAATACACCGAGGGCACAAAGTGCGCCGCACATTGTGAATTTTTCAGTGCCGGGTATTCAAATTGAAGTCCTCCTCCATATGCTTGAAAAAGAAGGCATATATGTTTCTACAACCTCTGCCTGCTCAGCCAAGAAAAAAGAGCCAAGCCGTGTACTGCTGGCAATGGGAAAACCAGAAGAAATAGCCAAAAGCAGTATGAGAATCAGCTTGACGTATGGACAAGGACCAGAGCTAACGCCGCAAATCATCACATCGATCGCACAAAGTGTGAAAAAATTAAAAGGAATGAGATAACAGCATGAAATATGATCATATTTTAGTCCGTTTTGGTGAAATCTCAACAAAAGGGAAGAATAGAAAGAAATTTATTGAAAAACTAAGAAAGCACATTCGGTTCGTCTTAAAGGATTTTGAAGCATTAAAGTTTGCATCTGATAGAGACCGCATCACGATTATGCTAAACGGAGAAGACCCTGAACCGATTTCAGAGCAGCTCAAAAGTGTATTTGGTATTCAGAGCTTTAGTCTTGCGGTTAAATGTGAGACGAATCTAGATGAGATTAAAGAAGCGGCACTAACAGCGGTACAGGAAGTGTATGAACAAGGAAATACATTTAAAGTCTCAACGAAACGCTCTTATAAACAATTTGAACTTGATTCAAATGAAATGAACCGAGAAATTGGCGGACATGTTCTAAAGAATACGGAAAACTTAACGGTCAATGTGAAACAGCCGGATGTGCATTTACGCATTGAAATCAGAGAGCAAGCAACGTACATTACATTTAAAGATGTCAAAGGTGCAGGCGGACTGCCGGTCGGTTCTAGCGGAAGAGCGATGCTCATGCTTTCAGGCGGCTTTGACAGCCCAGTTGCCGGCTATCAAGCAATGAAACGCGGAATTGAAATTGAAGCTGTGCATTTCTTTAGCCCGCCGTATACAAGTGAACGTGCCAAACAAAAGGTCATTGATCTTGCAGAATGCCTGGCAGCATATGGAGGCGAAGTGAAGCTTCACATCGTACCTTTTACAAAAATTCAAGAGCTGATCCATAAACAAGTACCTGAAAACTATACGATGACATCAACAAGAAGAATGATGCTGAAAATAGCTGACAAAATAAGAGAAAAGCGCGATGCCCTTGCGATTATTACCGGAGAAAGCCTTGGTCAAGTGGCAAGTCAGACACTTGAAAGCATGTATGCTATTAACCATGTGACCAATACACCAATCATCCGCCCGCTTATTGCTGTCGATAAAAATGACATTATTGATGAAGCGAGACGAATTGGCACATACGATACAAGTATTCAGCCTTTCGAGGATTGCTGCACGATCTTTACGCCGCCGTCTCCTAAAACAAAACCAAAGCTTGAGAAGGTAGAACGCTACGAAAGCTTTGCTGATTTCGAGCCGATGCTGGACGAGGCAGTAGAGCAAATTGAAACAATTATTGTGACAAATGAAAAGAAAGCGGCAGACGAATTCGCTGATTTATTCTAAAACGAAAATTTCATAATAATTACCATAAAATCAATCGCATGAAGTCATGTGTTTCTACACATTCTATATTCACAAGGAGGTGAGAACACATGGCTCAACAAAACAGACAAAGCAGTTCTAACCAATTACTAGTACCAGGCGCTGCACAAGCTATCGACCAAATGAAGTACGAAATCGCTTCTGAATTTGGTGTAAACCTTGGTGCAGAAACTACATCTCGCGCTAACGGATCAGTTGGTGGAGAAATCACTAAGCGTCTTGTATCTTACGCTCAACAACATATGGGTGGCGGATCTTTCTAAGACACACAATTTAAAAGCTATGGCTTATGAGCGGGATCCTTCCCGCTCTTTTCTTTTTGTACATATAAATAGTTAGAATATTTTAAAAAAAGAAGACGGATGAAAAAAATTATGGCATAATACTAGGAGTAGGTCCTAATTCAAGCATTTTTCAGTTATGAGTGTTAGAATAGGTAAATTGAAACATGTTTCGTTTCATAAGAAAGAGGCTAAAAGGAGCTGTACCATGAAAAGAGAAGACTTAATTGCACCAGAACAATATAACTTAGTCAGCGAGATTGAAGCGTTCAGTCATGACAAGGAGAAAATGGCCCTGCACTGGCAGGACGGCAATGGCCACGAAGCGCATGTGACGTATGCAGCATTAGTGGAAGAGGCAAATAAAATTGGACATGTTTTATTAAAAGCAGGCTTCAAAAAAGGCGATAAAATCATTGTGATGGTGCCGCGCATGCTCGAGGCATACAGCATTTATTTAGCGATTTTGAAAACAGGAATGGTCGTGATTCCTTGTTCAGAAATGCTGCGTGCAAAAGATATAGATTATCGAATTGAACATGCAGAAGCAAAGGGAGCGATCGTTTACTCTTCATTCATTCAATCGTTCGACGGAACCAAACAGCCAAACGATTTTAAAACATTCTCAATCGGTGAAAACGATCATGGCTGGAGAAACATTCTAGCGCAAAAAGAAGAGCAATCAAACGAACTTGAATTGGCAGATACAAAGCGCACAGACATGGCGTTTTTATCCTACACATCAGGTACAACAGGGAATCCAAAAGGGGTTGTTCATACACACGGATGGGCGTATGCACATTTACGCACAGCTGCAAAAGCATGGCTCTCCATTAATGAAGGAGATAAAGTATGGGCAACAGCAGGACCAGGCTGGCAAAAATGGGTGTGGAGTCCCCTCTTATCTGTGTTAGGAAGTGGAGCAGAAGGCTTTGTGTATGGAGGAAAATTCAATCCAAATACATACTTAGAGCTGCTTCAAAAAAATGAAATCAATGTCCTATGCTGTACACCGACAGAATACCGCTTTATGGCAAAAGTAGATGATTTGAGTCAGTACAAGCTGCCAAATCTGCATAGTGCTGTTTCTGCGGGAGAGCCGCTGAACCGTGAAGTCATTGATACATTCAAAAAGCATTTCGATATAGAAGTACGAGACGGCTATGGCCAAACTGAAAGCACACTGCTCGTAGGGGTGCTAAAAGGAATGGACATCAAGCCAGGCAGTATGGGAAAACCAACCCCTGGCAACGAAGTAGACATCATTGATGAGGATGGAAACGTCTGCGCACCTGGAGAAATTGGTGACATTGCGGTCCATCTTGAAACGCCGGCTTTATTTAAGGAATACTACAAAGACGAAGAGCGTACAAAGGCGCAGCGCCGCGGCAATTACTTTATTACGGGTGACCGCGCGAAAAAAGACGAAGATGGGTACTTCTGGTTTGAAAGCCGCAGAGATGACATCATTGTCAGCTCAGGCTATACGATTGGACCGTTTGAAGTAGAAGATGCGCTGATCAAGCATCCAGCAGTGAAGGAATGTGCAGTTGTGGCGAGCCCAGATGAAATCAGAGGATCAATCGTGAAAGCATACGTCGTCCTTCGTGATGGAACTGATCAAAGTGATGAACTGATCAAAGAGCTGCAAACACATGTGAAAAACACAACAGCACCGTACAAATACCCAAGAGAAATCGAATTCATTGACGAACTGCCAAAAACACCGTCAGCGAAAATTCGCCGTGTAGAGCTGAGAGAAAGAGAGCTTGCACGAAAAGGTCAATCATAAAGAAGCGAGAAGCGTTCGGATGGAAGCATCCGGCGCTTTTTTTGTATGAAATATCAAATTCGTTGAAAGCGGGCATGATGTTATATGTTAAAATGTGTAGGAATTACTGAAAAAGGAGAATGTTAGTAGATGTCCATTGCAATCATTCATGGAATTGTGCTTGCCTTTGGTCTTATTTTACCTTTGGGCGCTCAAAATGTATTTGTATTTCAACAAGGAGCGCTGCAGCCTCGATTATATCGGGCTATGCCTGTTGTCATCACGGCTGCTCTTTGTGACACACTTTTAATTGCTTTAGCTGTCATAGGTGTTTCTGTTGTGGTGTTTACCATTCCAGTGCTGCAAATTGGTCTTTATATCATTGGTTTTTGTTTTTTAGTTTATATGGGATGGTCTGTATGGAACACAAGCTCATCATCAGGTGATCAAGAGAAGCAGAAATTAATGCCTGCAAGAAAACAAATTGTATTTGCCTGTTCAGTTTCTCTTTTAAATCCCCATGCGATTCTCGATACAATTGGTGTCATTGGTATGAATTCGCTGCAATATAGCGGGGCAGAAAAGCTGGCGTTTACACTTGCCTGTATCATCGTGTCCTGGTTATGGTTTATGGGGCTCGCCCTTTTAGGGAAGATATTAGGAAAGTTAGATACAAACGGCAAATGGATGAACCGTATCAATAAGGCTTCGGCGGTCATGATCTGGCTGGTAGCGTTATACATTGCGTATCAATTGATTGTGTAAGGTACATGAGAATCGAACAAAGAAGCGTTTGGATGTAATGATCCTGCGCTTTTTTTTGTCAAGTTGGAAGTGCAGCAGCCCAATCCTGCATGAGCGTAGCGCTCATGCTTTTTCATTGGGTCATTTTTTGAATATCGTTTGATTTAATAGACGGAGAGCTTGTACGATATCATCCATTTGTTCTATATCTGAGGAAGATAGGCTGTCTATTAGCACCCTTTCGATATGCTGGAAGGCTTCGTTCATACAGGCACGGCCTTTGTCAGAAAGTATAATGACATGCTTTCGTTTGTCATTACGGTCTTCTTCTCTAACAATGAATTGTTTTTCGTGCAGCTTTTTCAGTTCTCTGCTGACATTTGGAAGAGACATATGCTGGCAGTCTGCGATTTCACTAGGGGTAAGCGGTTCGCTGACCGCTAGCTGCTCTAAAATCAAATATTGTAAGGGTGTTAATTCTGGTGGTTTGACTTTGCTCATCAAGTCATGTTTTAACTCTGAAAAAGTAGAAGCAAATGCGACGAATTCCTTGAAGAAATGTGGATGTTGCATGATGATCACCTCCTCCGTAACATACCAAATTTATTATCAAAAAACAATTATCATTTGACAACTAGTTGGGTGGGGTGTATTGTTTTGTTATCAAATGATAACTAAAGGAGAAAAATATGAATGTACTCATTATCTATACTCATCCTCATCACAATAGTTTAAATGGTGCTTTTTTAAAAGAAATTGTAAGAGGCAGTGAAGATAATCCAATCGTTCAAGAAGTGAAA
Organism: Bacillus sp. FSL R5-0512; assembly: GCF_038593295.1. Lineage (NCBI taxonomy): Bacteria > Bacillati > Bacillota > Bacilli > Caryophanales > Bacillaceae > Bacillus > Bacillus sp. FSL R5-0512. Next base: position 2,601,518 of record NZ_CP151982.1, on the reverse strand, counting down.
ATCATCGATTTATATCAAGAAAAATTTGATCCTGTGCTTGTTTTTAATGAAGAGAAAAAAAGACGAGATATGCATAAGGACCCTGATATTCAGGTGTATCAGGATAAGATCAAGTGGGCAGACAAAATCGTGTTCGTTTATCCCATTTGGTGGGGGCGGCCGCCAGCTATGCTCCTTGGCTTTATTGACCGCATGTTTGCTGCGAATTTCGCCTATCGCCAAACAGGCGGTCTGCTACCAGAAGGATTATTAAAAGGGAAAAGCGCCGTTTGTGTATCGACAATGCAAGGACCAACCAACTACCCTTTGTTCTTTTTACAAAATGCGCACAAGATGTTAATGAAACGAGCTCTCTTACAATATGTCGGAATCAAACCTGTGAAGTTCTTTGAGTTTGGGATGATGGAAAGTCCAAAAGGGAAGCGTGACATCAAATTAAAACGCACATACAACTATTTCAGAAACACCAGCTCTTAACATATTGGAGCAAGTCACTTTTCTTCTAATTTGATCCTTTTCTGTTTTAAAATAACATTGAGGCGGGGTCACTCATCCTCGTCATTTGAAAAGGGGGATATGGATGAAGAAAACATTGTTTAAAGATGCAGCTCTCTTAACACTGGATCCATCTTTAGGTTTTTTTGAAAAGGGAGATTTATTAATTGAAGGGAAACATATTTTAGAAGTTGGACCTTCAATTGATGTAAGTGATGCAGACATCGTTGATGCATCTGATATGGTCATCATGCCAGGTCTTGTAGATACACATCGGCATGTGTGGCAGTCTGTCATCCGGGGCATAGGGACGGATTGGTCTTTGCAGACATATTTGAGCAAAATCTATTATGGCAACTATGGAGCGATGAGACGCCCATCCGACGATCGAATCGCCAATTATTTAGGGGCATTAGAGGCTTTAGATGCAGGCGTGACCACATTTTTAGACTGGACGATGATCAATTCAATGGATCATACAGAAGAGCTCATTGAAGGATTAAAAGATGCGGGCATACGAGCTGTTTTTGCTTTTGGTTCCTCTGGAGATGCTGAATATTGGGATAGAGAGAGTACGCTCACCAATATGGAGGACGCAGCACGTGTGAAAAAAGCGCATTTTCAATCATCAGATCAGCTTTTAACAATGGGAGTTGCGATTCGTGGTCCAGAGTTTTCTTCATGGGAGACGTCGGTATTTGAAATTGAAACAGCCCGGTCTCTAGATGCTCTATGCAGTATGCACATTGGCTTTGGGAATTGGGGAGCGGAGGATCGATCGATTGAGCGGCTTCACAAAGCAGGGTTACTCGGGCCGGATTTGAACATGGTGCATATTAATGCAATCGATGCGGATCAAATGAAGATGCTGGCAGACAGCGGAAGCTCCATATCCATTACACCTGAAATTGAAATGATGATGGGTCACGGTTATCCTGTCACAGGACTTGCGATTGAACAAGGTGTTCTTCCAACACTCGGTGTAGACGTAGTGACAGCAACAGGAGGAGATTTGTTTGCTCAAATGAAATTCGGGCTTCAGGCAGAGCGCGCGATCCAAAATCAATCGTTGTTAATGGATGGAATCATGCCGGGGCCTGAACTTGGGCTGTCAGCTTATCAAATGCTTGAAGCTGCGACGATCAATGGCGCTCGTGCATTACAGCTCGATCATAAAATTGGGTCGCTTACACCTGGGAAAGAAGCTGATTTCATTCTGATCGATCGGACAAGCATGAATCTTCTTCCGATGACAGATCCGGCTGGAGCGGTCGTCCAAACGGCACATCCTTCAAATGTTGATTCCGTTTATGTTGCTGGAAAAGCAGTGAAACAGAACGGAAAGCTTGTCGATGTGAACCTAGAAGAGGTCAAACGAAAAGCTTATGCAGCAAGAGACCATATTTTATCACACAAGTTTGAATCGACACCTTCGTAAATAAAATAACCCCATAGGCGATGCCTGTGGGGAATTGATTACAAGGATTCTTTGATGACCTTTTTATAATATTGGACAGACAGGAATCCGAAAACAGAATATAAGACAGTGTAAATCAACATGACGATAAGCATTGGAGTCCACAATTCTCCGCCGAATAAAAACCAGCCTGATTGTACAGCAAAGTAGCTGTGAAGCAATCCGACGATGAGTGGAATCCCAAAGTTAAACAGCTGTTTAAGCCGGATGCCTTTTAATAGATCTTTCTCAGTAAAACCAAGCTTACGCAAGATTGTGTAGGAGCTTTGTTCCTCTTCACTTTCATTCATTTGTTTAAAGTATAAAATACAGCCTGATGTGACAAGAAAGCTGAGACCTAAAAATCCGACCACAAACATCATTAGTCCTATTGTCTGCTTTTGCTGCTGAGCTGAAGCTAGTTGAGACATGCTGTTGTCACCTAGTTTTAAAGATGTAAACACGCGATTTGCTTGTTCAAGATTTTGATCATCTTTTATATTGACTGCGATATATTGGCTATTCTCAAGCTGCAATTTAGGATCTTTCATTTTGTCGAGCTGCTCAAAAACATCTTGACTCACGACTGCAACAGGCAGACCGCCAAAAGTGAAGTTGTAAGAAATGAGATAATCTTTCTTCATATCTATGACTTTCAAATCAAGCGGTTTCTTGATGAGAAGCTTCACATCGCCTGAGCTTTGAATCGGCATGAATTTCTTTAATAGATCACTGTAGCCGCTTAAAATCACTTCGCTTTTCTCCACATGAATATTTGGTGCATTTTTCTCGCTGATCACGGGCAGTGTCAATACGCCTGGTTTATTCTTCATATTTTTCAACTCTGTATCCATGATTTTTTTCGCATCAAAATCCGCTTGAATCACTTTGAACTGCTTTTGATCATAAGCAATATGTTTGTCAGAAAGTGCACGAGTGAAGGTTGCTGCTTCTTTTTCTGAGCCCATGACGAAATGAGCTGGGATTATCTGATTAGCGGTTTTTTCTGCTGAGTAATAGGAAATGTAGCTAAGGGCCAGCAAACCGATGGCAAGTGCAGATACGGTTGTAATAATCGTTAAAAGCAGTGCATTTGATTTTAGCCGGAACATAATGGATGACAGAGACAGGACTTCATGAATGGCGAGATAGCCATTTTTTCTTTTACGTACAATATTGGCAATGAAAGAAACAGAGCCTTTATAAAAAAGAAAGGTACCGATAATGACAGAGGCTAGAATATAAATCATGGCTAAAAGTAACTCAAGCTTCGACGTATACGAGCCGGTAAAAAGCTTAGAAGAAATATAATAGCCTGAGCTGATCAAGACAATACCGAAAACCCCAATGATGATTTCAAACACAGAGATCTTTTTCACACGCTGTTCTGTCGAAGATGTTGTTCTAAACAAAGATAAAATCGTCTGTTTTTTAATAAAACGCCTATTTCTCAGCATAATCAATCCATAGATAATGAAAAAGACAATAAGTGTTTGCAGAAGGGCCATACCTGAAAAATGTAGATTGGCGATGGCGTTAACACCAGTCACTTTAAATAACACCATCAGCATCAGCTTTGAACCGATAAAGCCGGCAATGATGCCGATAACCATGGCGGTCACGTATAGGATAAAGTTTTCTGCATTGAGCAGTCTGGCAATTTTTTGTTTCGTCATACCAATGAGCTGTAAGAGACCTATTTCTTTTCCTCTGCGCTTAATAAAAATGCTATTCGCATATAGCAGGAAAATACCGACGATCGCAATGAGCAGAACTGAAGCGGCTTTAATGGAAGCGCCGCCTTTAATGGAGCCTTTTACACCATCAAGTGCTGGTGAGTACTGCAAGGTGACAAAGGAAAAATAGAGCGCGACACTAAACACGAGAGCAAACACATATAAATAGTAATTCTTCAAATTTTTCTTCAGATTACGGAAGATGAGCTGATTAATGTTCATGCTTCACACCGCCTAAGACACCTTGCGTTTTCATAATATCCTCGAAAAACATTTTTCTTTCTAAAGCGCCTTTATTCAACTGTGTATAAATCTGTCCGTCCTTGATAAAAATGACGCGGCTTGAATAGCTGGCTGCGACAGGATCATGTGTCACCATCACAATGGTCGCTTTTCGTTTGCGATTGAAATCTTGCAGCTTGTTGAGCAGGTCAGATGCAGATTTGGAATCAAGTGCCCCTGTAGGTTCATCAGCGAAAATAAGACTTGGTTCATGAATGAAGGCACGAACCGCCGATGTCCGCTGCTTTTGTCCGCCAGAGAGTTCATTCGGGTATTTGTCTCTTAGTTCATAAATCCCCATATCTTCTGCGAGCTGCTGAAAACGTTCAAAAGCTTCTTTTTTTGGCGTTTTGGAGATGGATAAAGGCAAAAGGATGTTTTCTTTGACTGTGAGTGTATCAAGTAAATTATAATCCTGAAAAACAAAGCCAAGCTGCTTTTTTCTAAATTCAGCAAGCTGCTGATCCTTCATTTGCGTCATCTCAGCTTCTGCAATACGAATGGATCCGCTGGACACATAATCGATAGAGGACAATACGTTCAGAAGGGTTGTTTTCCCCGAGCCTGATGGCCCCATGATACTGACAAATTCCCCGGCTTCAATGGTCAAATCAATGCCGCTCAGCACCTCTTGTTTATTGAATTTATTTCCGTAGCTTTTATAAATTTTGCGAGCTTCTAAAATGTTCATTTGCTGAACCCCTTTTTCTTTTAATTGATAACTCTAGTATAAAAAGAAGCCTGCCAGACGTCCTTCGATTTGGCGAACAAAACAGACGAGCATGTGACATTGTTGTCACATGCTCGCAATATGAATAAAATCATTCTTTTTCGGAAAGATGAAGGTGAAGGTTGTACCTTGATCTATCGTGGAGTTGACCTCGATCGTCATATGAAGAGCGTCTGCTCCTTTTTTCGTTAAATAGAGGCCCATTCCCGTTGAGGCGGTGTCATTGTGATGTCTAGTTGAGGTAAAGCCTTTTTCAAAAATACGAGAGATATCTCTTGGATCAATTCCTCTGCCTTGATCTGTGATCGTCAGCATGACTTGTTCATTTATTTGCTTGCTTTCAATGACAATATCGGAAGAATGGCTGTATTTGACTGCATTTGTGAGTACTTGTCTGATCATAAAGGATAACCATTTTATATCACTTAATACGGTGCGTTCCTCCAGCGTCAGCTCAAAGCCGATTCCTTTTTGCATGCACCATGATTGGAGCGCTTTGATTTCTTTCGCTATGATGCTTTGCAGGTCCAGCTTTTCAATGAATAAATCATTTTCGATATGACGTACTCTGCTTTGGTGCAGCTGGGCATCAATTAATAAATGTATTCTGAGCCATTCATAGGTCATATTTGATTTCAGCGGTTGATCTGTTAAGCGGTCAATCATTAAGCGCATCGCTGTAAGCGGTGTTTTGACCTCATGTATCCAAGAGAGCAATTCATCTTTTTCTTCTTCGAGAGCAATTTTCTGCTCTGCTGCCATCTGCCGGTAGCGTGCGATTTGCTCTGACGTTGCATCATGGATGAGCTGCTCAAATGGGGAAGAGGGGGTTAGCCGTATTTGATGTTCAATGTCATCATCCCATTCTTTCAACCTCTCATAATAAGCCGTTTCTTTTCGGTATCGGAAAAAGAGAAAGACGATCATGAGAAACGTAGACAATAGCACAATATAAAAAAGAGAAGCGATTGGAATGGTCGTATCCAAATAAGCAACAAACAGAATGAGGAGCTGCAAACTAAGAAAGAAAAGAATCCAGCTTCTTCGTTCTTTTAAAAATGCTTGCAGCATCATTGATCATCCTTTTCCTTTGCAAGATAGCCTTGACCCACTTTTGTCTCAATGAAGGCGCCAAGGGAGATCTCGTCTAGTTTTTTTCTGAGGCGGTTGACGTTTACAGTCAGTGTGTTGTCACTGACAAACCGTTCATCCTCCCACAATGCTTGAATGAGTGATTCACGGCTGACGATGTGATTTTTATGCTGAATCAATTCCTTGAGAATAAATAACTCATTTTTTGTTAATTCAACCTCACCATGATCATTTGTTACGGTATTTTTTTCTAGGTCAATCGCAGCGCCGCACCATACCTTTAGGCTGGCCGGTTCTGCATTATAATCATGCACGCGGCGAAGAACCGCACTTATTTTGGCAATGAGCACGTCAAAATGGAAGGGCTTTTGCACAAAATCATCGGCACCGAGCTGCATTGACATGACCATATCAGCTGGATGGTCTCTTGAGGAGAGGAAGATGATTGGAACATTTGAATGATGCCGAATCATCCGGCACCAGTGAAAGCCATCGTATTTTGGCAGCTGTATATCTATAATGACGAGATCAGGCTGGACAGACGTGAATTCCTGCAGCACCTGATGGAAATCTTGAATCCCATAGACATCATAGGACCAGTTAACTAGACGTTCTTTGATTTCCTGGAAGAGGGTTGTATCATCTTCAATTAGTAAAATCTTAAACAAAATCAGCACCACACTTTTTGTATTCGCTTGTTGTCATTGTAGCGGAAAAAAGGACCTGCCGCTAGAACCAGACAAGAAAAAAGCAAGGGAAGAGGTCCCTTGCTTCAGCTTATTTACCTAAAAAGTGCTTTTTAAAGAATGATAGTTGGAATTCAAGTGTAAGTGGGTCATTAAAATAGAATTCCTCTGCATTGGCTTCATACACACGATGTTTTTTGACAGCTGGTATGGACTTGTAAATTTCACTGTTTTGATAGGAATTGTCCATTTCGCTGTTTTTACTAATGATCATATAGTCTCCAGCAAATTCAGGAATGACCTCCTGTGAAACCGCGTAGTAGCCGGCTTTTAATGCTTTTTCTTTCACTTTCTCAGGCATTTTCAGTTTCATTGCTTGATAGAGAATTTCTGTTCCGCGGCCCCATGCATCTCCAAAAACGTAAAGATCTTTTGTGCCACTTTCAAAGACAGAAACTGTTGCATCTTTACCGATTTTTGCTTTGATTTCTTTTCCAGCTTCAGCTGCGCGTTTTTTGAAATCTTTTACCCAAGCTTTTGCTTCTTTTTCTTTGTTTAAAACTTTTCCAATTTCAATGTGCTGCTGAAGGTAATCAACTTTGTTATACGTAAACAAAACGGTTGGTGCGATTTTTTTGAGTTTTTCTACATTTTTAGTATTGCTTAAGCCAATGATGACATCAGGCTTTAGCTTCATGATTTTCTCTACATTTGTATCCGATACTTCTTCCACATTTTTTAATTTCTTTTGGAAACGCGGATTCTTTTTGGACCAAGAGTCAACGCCGACAAGGTTCACACCAAGTGACATGACATTCCCTGTGTAAGAGCCGAGCACAACAACACGTTTTGGATGCGCTGGTAGCTTCACAGGTCCATTTTCAGATTGATATGTAATTTTGTCTGATGATGCTGATTGATTTCCTTTATTTGAGGAAGAGTTGCTGCTATTGCCACATGCGCTCAATGCAAGTACAAAGATGAGCATCAGAGGGAACAATATTTTCTTCATGAATGTAGACTCCTTTGAAATCGGCGCATAAGCCGGATATTGGTTGTATTAGTGATAATGATAATTATTATCACTTGGATATCATATCATAGGACTGTAGGCTGTTGTCAATGACATTTTGATAGCTGGTAATAAAAAATAAAGGGGGGATTTTCAATAAAAAAAGATCAAGGCAGCATGTGTCCTGATCTTTTTCTTATTTAAACCAGCCTTTTTCTTTTGAGCGTGTAATGGCCTCGATGCGGTTTTTCACTTCCAGCTTATCTAAAATAATGGAAATGTAGTTCCGGACAGTGCCGCTTTTGATGCTGAGTTCTTTTGCAATTTCTTTTGTGTTTTTACCGTCTGCGACGAGTTCAAGGACCGATTTCTCTCGCTCTGTTAAAGGATTTTCATCACTATATAAGTCTTCCATCAATTCAGGGGCATACACCTTTTTCCCTTTCATCACACTGCGAATCGCACTTGCCAGCTCCTCGCTTGGACTGTCTTTCAGCATGTAGCCGCTGACGCCCGCTTTTAGCGCCCTTTGGAAATAACCGGAGCGGGCAAAGGTCGTTAAAATAATGATTTTCACATCCGATCCTTTGAGCTCTTCCGCTGCATCAAGTCCGGATTTTCCTGGCATTTCAATATCCATTAAGCAAATATCAACAGGGTGTGTTTTGGCAAAATCGATGGCATCTTGGCCATTCGTCCCTTTCCCAACAACCGTCATATCTTCTTCTAAATCGAGAAGTGAACCGAGTGCACCAAGCAGCATTTGCTGATCTTCTGCGATAAAGATGTTGATCATTTCATCCCCTCCTTTTCTTTTGCTGCTGAATCATTTGGAATGCTCATAATGAGCTTTGTCCCGTCTTTTGTTTCAATACGCAGGCGGCCATTTGCAAATTCCAATCTTTCTCTTATTCCTAAAAGGCCGTGACCCTTCGTTTGAGAGGATGGATAGTCGCCTTTAAATGTTCCGTCATCTTCAACGGTGATGATGGCTTCCTTTGACTTTTGGTGAATGGTGATTTTGCAAACCGTTGCATCACTATGTTTGACGACATTTGTCACCGCCTCTTTGATGCACATGCTCACAATGTTTTCGTTCAGAAGTGAGATGTGTTTCGGTGCTTCCTTTTCATCATAAATCAATTCAATTCCAGCTGCTTCGAGAATTTGCTCGATGTTCGACATTTCCTCTTTGATTCGGATGCCTTTCATCGAGGAAACAATCTTCCGCACTTCATTGAGAGACGTTCTGGCGGTCTGCTGGACGCTTTTGAGTTCGGCACGAGCCTGTTCAGGGTCTTTATACACGAGTTTACGGGCAAGATCACTTTTTAAACCGATTAAAGAAAGCTTTTGTCCAAGGGTGTCATGCAGGTCGCGTGCAATGCGCTGCCTTTCTTCAAGCTTCACAAGATCAGCAATCCGTTCATTGGCATATTCTAATTTCTCCTCAAGCCGTTCACGTTCCTTCCTGCTTCGAATGCTGAGAGGAAGAAGAATGGCACTAATCAGGGTGATCACGACAAAAGGAATTTGTGTGAGAAACCAGCCCTTTTTTAAGATCAAACTAAAGTTCACCGCTATAGCAGCGCTCCCTAGATGAATATAGTATAAGATATAAAAAGGTACTTTTCTTTTAATATGCCCATTGAAATAGGCGATGCAAAAAGCGAAATAAATATAGCTGTAGAGCATCACATAACCAGTTGAAATAGCGATCAATAAAAGGCCGAAGACATATAATGACCAGCCTTTTGCGACAAAGGCAAAACGATACACAGCGAAAAAGACGACGTTCAAAATAATGCCGATCACAATACCTAAAGTCGAAGGTGTCTTAAGGATAAAATAGAAGGGCAGGATGAAAAAAATGGCCCATATATAGGGAGAAATCCCATGCAACTTTTGAATTTTAAACTGTTTTTTCATCCGTGTGCCACCTTTTCCGTTTTCGTTCTTTTTCCTTACTTTATCAAATTCAACTTATGGTTGCATCCTGTAAATGACAACAAGCTCCTTCTAGTGTAAGAAAGAGCTTGCACCAATTATGCATTTTTCTTTAGAATGTCTCCTTTAATGACAGGTGCGGGCATCTTCTTAGATTGCCGTGCTTCTTTAAAGGTAACGAATGCTTTCGTTTCTTCATCCCAAAGTCTAAATTTCATTGATTCAATACTTGTTTTTAAAGTGATGGTTGGAACATTTTGAAGCGGCTCACTATGATCATGTGCATGCTCCAAGTGATAATTCGGTACCCTCGGACTTAAATGATGGACATGGTGATAACCGATATTGCCTGTTAACCACTGAAGAAGCTTTGGCAATTTGTAAAAAGAACTGCCTTCTACCGCTGCCTGCACATAATTCCAATGTTCATCTGCTTCAAAGTAAGAATCCTCAAACGTATGCTGAACATAAAACAGCCATACACCAATTGATCCTGAGATCAGGAAGATTGGACCTTGGACAAGCAGGAACTCCTGCCAGCCAAAAAGAAGACACGTTGCAGCTGCTAACGCAATGATGCTCACGTTTGTGAAATACGTGTTCCAGCGCTCTTTTTTACGAGCATTTTTGACGTTGAAACGGTTTTTTAAGAGAAAGACAAAGATCGGACCTAAAATAAACATCACAAAAGGGTTACGATAAAATCTGTAGCGAAATTTCGTCCATGCTGATGCTTCTTGATATTCTTTGACTGTCAGGAGCCAAATGTCGCCAGTACCTCGTTTGTCTAAATTACTACTTGTGGCATGGTGAATCGAATGATCTCTTTGCCATTGAAGATAAGGGAAAAGGGTGAGTACGCCCGTTAAAAAACCGAACAGGTGATTCAGCGGCTTCTGTTTGAAAAAGGATTGATGGCAGCAGTCGTGAAAAATAATAAAGACACGTACTAAAAAACCAGCTGCAATAACCGCAAAGAAGAGGGTTAAAAGGTAGGAGATGTTCAGGCTATAATAGGCAAGAAACCAAAGCCCCAAAAATGGAATGAATGTATTAAAGAGTTGAATGATACTTTTTTTCGAATTAGCACCAGAGAATTGGCCCACTTGTTTTCTTAAAGTGGCTTGCTGCTGTGTGTTTGTTGAAGTCGTCATGAACGTTCAAGTCCTTTCCGTTTCTTTCTACTTCAAAGTATAGAAGGAAAGGTGTCATGCTCATAGTAGCACCCATCATGTATTCAATATGACATTTGTCATGTTTGTCACCAAAAAGGCTGATGGGATACGGTTTTTGAGCTTATTTCATCATAAATAAAAAAAGTAAAGGCGCTGGGCCTTCACTTTTTATGAACGAGCTTCATGTACTTTTAACTGCTTGCCTTTAATGGTAGTGTGGCGCATGGCATTCAGCACAAGAGGGCCTTTGCCGTTTAAAATATCGACATATGTTTTTGTATCTTGAATTGTAATAATCCCAATGTCATCAAAGGCAACGCCTTCTATTTTGGCAATGGTCCCAACGAAATCAACAGCCCTCAGCTTCTTTTTCTTCCCACCGTTAAAATAAAGCTTCATAATATCCTTCTCAACGCCTGCCTGTTTATTTTCCTTTTGAACAGGCGTTTCAATCTTTTCTTCAAAGCTTTCTACATGCTTTTCTGCTTCTTCTTTCGTTGGATAAGGCTGAGTTTGAAAGTCTATGCCGGCATCCTGCTGCAATTCATCAATGAGGGGCTTTGCATTCTTTGTCATAAACGCAATCGTTTTCCCGCTTTTCCCCGCTCTGCCTGTTCTGCCAGTTCGGTGAATATATCGTTCTTTTTCATAAGGAAGATCATAATGAATGACATGTGTCATATCACTGACATCAATTCCCCGGGCTGCTATATCTGTTGCGATCAAATAACGGAATTCACCTTTTTTAAATTCATCCATCACATCAAAGCGGTCTTCCTGTCTCATGCCGCCATGAATTTTGTCACAGGGCACATCCCATTCGTCCAGCTTCATCGTGAGTTCATTCACCCGGTCTTGTGTATTACAGAAAATAATGCAGCTATCTGGATTTTCAATGACGATCGTACGCTGTAAAAGGGAGAATTTCGATTCTTCTTCCGTTTCAATCACGGTGTGGGTGATTTGCTGTACAGACGTTTCTTCACGTGCAATCTCAATGACTTTTGGTGATTGTAAAAACTGTTCGCTCAATTTCTTCATGTCATCAGACATTGTCGCTGAAAACAGCATCGACATGCGCTTTGGCGGCAGATACTGAATAATAGAAGAGACTTGATCGATAAATCCCATGTTCAGCATCTCATCCGCTTCATCTAACACGAAAAATTTGAGATTTTCTAAAGAAAGGGTGCCTTTCTCAAGGTGATCCAAAATGCGGCCTGGTGTCCCGCACACAATATGGTTTTTCTGTGAAAGCTCTACTTTCTGCGCTTGAAAAGGGGCTTTTCCATAAATGGCTGCGGCTTTAATTCGTTTGAATCGGCCAAGGCTTGTGAGGTCTTGTTTGACCTGCATGGCGAGCTCCCGTGTCGGAACGAGGATGAGGGCTTGAGGTTTATTTTCAGCCCAATCAACCATTTCACAAATCGGCAGACCATAGGCAGCAGTCTTGCCGCTGCCAGTCTGAGATTTGACGATTAAATCCTGCTTTGAAAAAGCAACGGATAATGTCTCGTGCTGAACGGGTGTAGGTGTATGGAAGTGAAGCGCTTCTAACGCTTGTTTCAATTCATCACTTAATGGATATTGATCAAAATGTTGTAATGTCATCGTGTTCTCCTTTTCGTACATTCATACTTGTGACATCATACCATAACCATAAGGGTGAATGAAAAGCCATAAAAAAAAGCCCCGTAAAGGAGCTTTCAGCGCGCGGACAAATTCTCAAAGGAATCTGCGTTTTACTTTTTCCCAGTAAGAGTTGTCTTTTAATTTCACCGTTTTAATGACTTTTCCTGAAAGGCCAATGTCAATTTGTTTGACGTGTTTTGTGCCGAGCGCTTCGTTATCAAGCCCGATTATTGGATGATCGTTTCCATCCTGCACTACCTTCAGCGTCAGCTTGCGGTCACTGCTCAAGATAAAAGGAGCGCCTAATGTACGGTATGAGTTGTTATTCAGCGATGCAAGCTCTGTGACTTGCATACAAGGAAGCATCGGATCAACCACGGCGCCGCTCACGGATTTATTGTAAGCGGTTGAACCAGTCGGAGTGGAAATAATCATGCCGTCGCCTCTAAAAGTTTCAAAGTGGAAATCATCTATATACACATCGATCACAAATGTTTTAATAATGCTGGAGCGGATCGACAGTTCATTTAAGCAATGGAACTGGTTTGTGCTGTCAACGCTTACATCGATGATCGGGTATTTTCTCACTTCAAGCTGTTCAGTGTTCATGGCATCAATCATTTTATCAAAATGCTCTAACGAGAAATCGCAGTATAGGTGCGTATTTTCTGATTTTGATACCCCTACATACAAGCAGTCATCCCGGAAGTTTGTTTTACGTACTGCTTGAAGAAATGTGCCATCCCCGCCAATTGAAGCAATAATATGGGCATCCTCTGCACGCTTGACGACGTGAAAGCCCTGATCGGTAGCGAGCTTCTCGAGAGAAGAAATGTGTTCATCCAATTCATGATCTTTTTTGTAAAAGAAAAATACATTGCGACGATTGTCTGTCATTGACGTTCTCCCCTTTGCTGTCAAAAATAAGTTTCAATGATAAAGGGCTTACATGAAAACCCTTGCTCACATTTTACACTTTTTTCATATGAAAGTAAAAACTTTAGAAAGAACCACCTGATGATCGGATTGCTTTATGAGAAATGAGTCGATGTGAGTGATTTGAAATGGCTGAATCCTGAGCATAATTGAATAGCCGTTTTCTCATGAAAGAATGGTTTAGGTGTTTCGTTGCGGTGAAGATCTAGCCTATTAGGTGCAGGGAGAGGATAAAAAAGCCAATTTTTCGTCATGCGCATGTCTAAGTAGACGACGTAAAGTTGATCGTTATTTAAGAGAGGTGCTATCATATGCCTACATGAAATGTAAAAAAACCACAATTCCTGTGAAACATTTCGTGTGGGCATTCGTATGAATGAAGTGAGATAAAAAGGAGGAGAAAAAGATGAATGCGAAAAGATGGGTAGCACTAATTATTGCACTTGGTGTTTTCGGATTTTCAATTGTGATTAGTGTCACGATGGCCTTGTTCGATAGCTTCAATGACAATAAAATGAGCTATCAATTTGGGGATGAAATAGAAGAGAAGGTACTAGAGAATGGCAGCGGTGCAGGCAAGATTGCTGTACTTGAGATTAATGGAACCATTCAAGATAATGGCGGCGCATCTAGCCTATTAGGCGGAGAAGGTTATGATCATCGTGCATTCCTCAAGGAACTAGATAAAGCGAAAGAGGATGCTTCTGTAAAAGGTGTACTTCTGCGCGTAAACTCTCCTGGCGGCGGTGTCTATGAAAGTGCTGAAATACATAAAAAATTAGAAGAAGTGAAAAAAGCGAAGAAGCCGATTTACGTATCTATGGGTTCAATGGCAGCTTCAGGCGGCTACTACGTGTCAACTCCAGCGAAGAAAATCTTTGCTTCACCTGAAACATTAACAGGATCGTTAGGTGTCATCATGCAAAGCTTGAATTATTCAAAGCTGGCAGATAATTTGGGTATTAAATATGAAACGATTAAGAGCGGGAAATTCAAAGATATCATGTCTCCTAACCGTGATATGACAAAAGATGAGCGCAACATCATGCAAAGCATGGTCGATAACTCTTATGAAGGATTTGTCAAAGTGATCTCTGAAGGACGCGGCATGTCAAAACAGGAAGTCAAGAAAATTGCGGACGGCCGAGTATATGACGGGACACAAGCAAAATCGAACGGATTAGTCGATGAGCTTGGGTATTATGAAGATGCATTAAAAGCGATGAAGAAAAATGAAAAAGGCTTAAAAGGAGCAACAGTGGTCAGCTATTCTCAAAGCTTTGGCTGGAACTCTCTTTTCAACATGAGTGCAAGCAAGCTCTTTAAAAGCGAAATTGATTTTCTGAATTTAAAAGAAACACTGGCTGGCTCAAATGGGTCTAAACCGATGTATCTCTATTCAAAATAAAGGAGGGATCATAGATGGATTCTACATTCGATGAAGTAAGCGAAAGCCGCAGCCAAGAGGAAGAATCGAAGCCGGCCTTTGTGAAGCGCGCTTCAATTGAAGCACAGGCGTTTGCAGGTTTTTGGATTAGATTTTGGGCATTTATTCTTGATTGGCTCGTCGTCTGGGGTGTAAACCATTTGACGGTTTCTCCAATCTTTAGTCTGTTTGGCTGGTCCAAAGGAGGGGGATGGTTTTCTCCGTTTTCCGTCACAACGACGATTGTATTCCTCCTTTATTTCGCTATCATGACGAAAATCTTTCAACAAACACTTGGCAAGATGGTATTTGGGATTAAAGTGGTCTCACTTCAGCCTGAGAAGAAGCTGGCATGGGATGTTATTTTCTTTAGAGAGATTGTGGGACGCTACATTAATACGATCTTTATTCTCTATGCTATCGTTGGGTTCTCACCGAAAAAGCAAGGGGTTCATGATTACTTTGCCGATACGGTGGTCGTTCATGAACATTTATATGAAAAAACAGAATCAATCGTATAATCAGAGGAGTTTGGCCGGGTACCGGTCAAACTCTTTTTTATTGATTGGGTATAAAATCCAGAATGAGAGCCATAATCGTAGGGGAAGCATCATTTGTTATGGAGGAAGTGAGCACAGTGCTTTACGTTTGGATCGCAGCGTTTTTGTTTCTTGTGATCTTGTTGATTTTCATGAAAGTAACCATTTCGCTGGACTATTCGCATACAAACGACAATGACCACATTGCACTGAAGGTCATCACCTTATATGGATTGGTCAGACTCAAAAAAGAGATTCCGATGGTGAGGGTCAATCCAGAAGACCAAACGATTGATATTCGTGAAAAGAAAATGGAAAGCGCTAAAAATCCTGATCACGAAAAAGAATCGATGCATAAAAAAGTAGGAAAACGTGATATGAAGCAGATCCTTCATCAAATGGAGCGCATCACAAAAGAGATTGTCGATTTAAACCGGATCATGCGCAAGTTCTTCATCCACGTAAAGATTGACTCGTTTCACTGGTCGACATGGATCGGCTTTCAAGACGCCGCTTTAACAGGTGTAGCAGCCGGCGGTGTGTGGTCAGTTAAAGGAGCACTGCTTGCCTTTATGCAGGAGCATCTCACCTTTAAGCATAAACCGATATATGAAGTCATTCCGGCCTTTCAGCACAATGTGTCACAGACTCAGTTTACATGTATAGCTTATTTCCGTATTGGACATGCTATGCTTGCAGCCATTCGTTTACTTGTCCATTGGTTAAAAGGAAGAAAGGCGAGAAAAAGTGCCTCTCTTCAAGCAACGAAGAATGAATCATCTGTTTAAGGAGGAACCCGAAAATGGCAGATCATCCAATCCAAGGTCTCATGAAGACAGCGATGGAAAACTTAAAAGAAATGATAGATGTGAATACAATCATCGGCGATCCAGTCGAAACCCCTGACGGCAGTGTCATTCTCACTGTGTCAAAGGTTGGTTTTGGATTTGCAGCCGGCGGCAGTGAATTTAACGGGAACCAAAAGAAAGAAAAGCGTTCTGATGAACAGGAACGAAAAGAGCCGAGACTCCCATTTGGCGGCGGAAGCGGCGGCGGGGTGTCGATTACACCAATCGCCTTCTTAATTGTAGGAACAAACGGAGTTCGAATGCTTCATTTGGATGAACACACCCATCTGCTCGATAAAATATTGGATTCTGCTCCTCAAGCAATTGAACGTCTTCAGCACATGTTTAAGAAGGATGAGCGGGAGCACCGTCACCAAGAACGAAAACTAGATGACATAGACCTTTAAAAAGTTAGCTGCGCTGCAGTTAACTTTTTTTGCAAAATGGACGATTAGGCTTTGCAGTTTTTTGCTTTCTCTACTATGATAGAACCATACATTTGAAAAGGGAGGAATTGTTTTGGCATCGATCACATTTAAAGGAAGTCCTGTCACGCTTGTAGGAAATGAAGTAAAAGTAGGCGAGCAGGCTCCTGATTTTACGGTATTAACGAACTCACTTGGAGAAGTTTCACTTTCTGATTTAGCAGGAAAAGTGACGATCATCTCAGTGATTCCTTCTATTGATACAGGTGTGTGTGACGCACAAACAAGACGTTTCAATGAAGAGGCAGCGGGTTTAGGTCCTGTCAATATTTATACGATTAGTGCAGACCTTCCATTTGCACAAGCACGCTGGTGCGGAGCAAACGGAATTGAAAATGTCGAAACATTATCTGATCACAGAGATATGTCATTTGGTGAAGCATTCGGAGTGTATATGAAAGAATTGCGTTTATTGGCGCGCGCAGTCTTCGTATTAGACCCTAACGGAAAAGTGGTTTACACTGAATACGTAAGTGAAGCAACGAATCACCCAAATTATGAAAAAGCCATTGAAGCTGCAAAATCACTGTTATAAAAGCAGCATCGACAAGAGCTCCGGCTTCATCCTGGGGCTCTTTTCAATGAGAACATATAGCTTTTAACAAAGCGAGGAGAGAAAAGCATTGCAGAAAGATCAAGTAAGTACGATTTTTGAACTGCTCGATACAGCTTCTATTCGATTAAAAAAGGAACAGAGCATTTCTTATATTGAAGCATTGGCAGAAGCAGGAGAAGCCTTTTTCCAAGCAAATGATCGAAACGGTTTATTAAAGGATTTGATAGAGAAAGCAGATTTTGCTTCTTATGATCATGAGCAGATTCGTAAAGCGTTTCAGCTCGCCGTATTGAAAGGTCAAAAGGATATTTCTCATCCAAATCGCCAGATGACACCAGATACGATTGGACTGTTTGTCAGCTATTTGGTGAACAAATTTTTAGATGGTCAAAAAGAGCTTGTAGTCTTTGATCCAGCAGCGGGAACAGGAAACTTACTTCTTGCTGTTTTAAATAATCTCACTGCAGAAACAAAACGCGGCTTTGCGTCTGAAATTGATGATGTGCTCATTAAAATTGCTTGGGCGCAGGCGAATTTAGAGGAGAAAGAAGTTGAGCTTTTCCACCAGGACAGTCTTGAGCCGCTTCTGATCTCACCGGCAGATGTCACTGTATGCAGTCTCCCAGTCGGCTATTATCCAAATGATGAGCGTGCAGCAGACTTTGAATTAAAGGCAAAAGAAGGACATGCTTTTGCCCATTATTTATTCATTGAACAAAGCCTTCGCTACACAAAAGAAGGCGGCTTCTTATTCTTCATCATTCCAAATGATTTGTTTGAAGGAAAAGAGAGCGTACAATTAAAGGATTTCATCAAAGATCATGCGTATATGAATGCGTTAATTCAGCTGCCAGTGTCCATGTTTAAGGATAAAAAACACGCCAAAAGCTTATTTGTGATGCAAAAGAAAAAAGAAGGGCTGGAAGCACCAAAAAGAATGCTGTTTGCCAATCTTCCATCTTTCTCACAGAAGGAAGCAATGGTCGGTGTGATGAGAAAACTAGACCAGTGGTTTATAGAAGAAAAAGAAACGAAAGAATAGCCAGAGTGATTTCTGGCTATTTTACTATTCAGAAAATAACGACTTATTGATGTAAGCGATAACAGTTTAAAGGTGCACTTGAAATGCAAAGTTTTCAATGTTTAAATGAAAAAGTCAGATATTTTTCGGACTTATCGTTAAACTATAAAAGACCCGTCAAACAGGTTGAATATAGCACCGGAAAAAACGTGAAACCTTATATAACAACTGAGTAAAAGGAGCGACAGTAATGTCCAAAATTATTGCAATCAACGCAGGAAGCTCATCTCTTAAATTCCAATTGTTCGACATGCCAGAAGAAACCGTTTTAACAAAAGGGCTTGTTGAAAGAATCGGAATGGACAACAGTATCTTCACGATTTCTGTAGATGGAGAAAAGAAAACAGAAGTGACAGATATTCCAGATCACGCAGTAGCGGTCAAAATGCTGCTTGAAAAACTAACTGAATTTCACATCATCAAAGACTTTAATGAAATTGATGGCGTAGGACACCGCGTTGTTCACGGCGGAGAGAAATTCAGCGATTCTGTTCTTTTAACTGATGAAGTGATCAATGACATTGATCAGCTTTCAGAGCTTGCACCACTTCACAACCCTGCAAACGTTGTAGGAATCAAAGCATTCAAACAAATTCTGCCTGACGTACCAGCGGTTGCTGTGTTCGATACAGCATTCCACCAAACTATGCCAGAGCAGTCTTACCTATACAGCCTTCCGTACGACTACTACAAAAACTTTGGTATTCGTAAATACGGATTCCACGGGACAAGCCACAAGTTTGTAACAGAGCGTGCAGCCGAGCTATTAGGCCGTCCACTAGAAGAGCTTCGTCTGATTTCTTGCCACCTTGGAAATGGTGCGAGTATCGCAGCAGTTGAAGGCGGAAAATCAATTGATACATCTATGGGCTTTACACCACTTGCTGGTGTTGCAATGGGTACACGTTCTGGTAACATTGACCCTGCCCTTATTCCATTTATTATGGAAAAAACAGGACATACTGCTGAAGAAGTGCTTTCTACTTTGAATAAGAAGAGTGGTCTTTTAGGTGTGTCTGGTCTGTCAAGTGACCTTCGTGATATCGAAGAAGCAACAGAAGAAGGAAACGACCGTGCAGAAGTTGCTCTTGATATTTTTGCGAGCCGTATTCATAAATACATCGGCTCTTATGCAGCTAGAATGAATGGCGTAGATGCGATCATCTTCACAGCTGGAATCGGTGAAAACAGTTCAGAAGTAAGAGCACGTGTACTTCGTGGTCTAGAATTCATGGGCGTTTACTGGGATCCATCCCTAAACAACATGAGAGGCGAAGAAGCATTCATCAGCTACCCGCACTCACCTGTAAAAGTAATCGTCATCCCAACAAACGAAGAAGTAATGATTGCAAGAGACGTTATGCGTTTAGCGTAATCAAGTTTGAGAAGCTCTTTTCCAATAAGGAAAAGAGCTTTTTTCTGTTAAAAGCAGCATGCTATAATGTTGTCCAATATGAAGCAAAAGGGAGCGGTGCGAAAGATGAGCGTGACAGAACATAAACGTGAGGCGAAAGAAAGGCTTTATGTGAAAGTCATTACGGTCAGTGATACAAGAACGAAAGATACAGATAAAAGCGGCCGTCTGATGATTGATTTGCTCAAAGAACAGGGACATCTTGTTCTTGCATACGATATTGTAAAAGATGATATAGGATCGATTCAAGACGCTGTGCTGGAGGGAACAAGCGAACCGAAAATAGATGCCGTCTTGTTAAATGGCGGCACAGGAATTGCTGCAAGGGATGTGACCATTGAAGCAATCACCCCTCTTTTTTCCAAGGAACTGCCTGGCTTTGGCGAAATCTTCCGCATGCTCAGTTATACAGAAGACATAGGTTCAGCTGCTATTTTATCCAGGGCAACGGCAGGGGTCGTCAATCAAAAGGCTGTCTTTGCCACGCCGGGATCTACCGGAGCCGTTCGTTTAGCCATGACCAAACTCGTGATTCCAGAGCTTCCTCATGTCTTACGAGAGCTTGAAAAGGATCAAAAATAGCCCAAAATGACTCTGCCAAGAAAATTTGGCAGAGTTTTTTTCATAAAGGGGTTGAAAAAACAATTTTTCCTTGTTACAGTGTATACATACTAAATGCATGTTTATAAATTAAAACTTATTTTTATGCAAAAACATTCACAGAATCAAAACAAGCGAGAGGAGCTTTTCAATCATGTCACAAAATAAAAAAGTCGTATTAGCATATTCCGGAGGTCTTGATACCTCTGTTGCAGTTAAATGGTTACAAGAGCAAGGATACGAAGTCGTTGCTTGCTGCTTGGACGTAGGTGAAGGAAAAGATTTAGCATTCGTTCAACAAAAAGCACTTCAAGTCGGAGCTGTTCAATCATACATGATTGACGCAAAAGAAGAATTTGCTGAAGAGTTTGCGCTCACTGCATTACAAGCACACACAATGTATGAAGGAAAATATCCACTAGTATCTGCACTATCCCGCCCGCTTATTGCAAAAAAATTAGTGGAAGTGGCAGAAAAAGAAAATGCAGTAGCAGTTGCTCATGGATGTACTGGAAAAGGGAACGACCAAGTTCGTTTCGAAGTATCCATTAAAGCATTGAATCCAGACCTAGAAGTTCTTGCACCAGTGCGTGAATGGAAATGGTCTCGTGATGAAGAAATCGATTATGCACAAAAACACGGTATTCCAATTCCGATTAACTTAGACAGCCCATATTCAATCGACCAAAACCTTTGGGGCAGAAGTAACGAATGTGGCATTTTAGAAGATCCTTGGGCTGCGCCGCCAGAGGGTGCATACGATCTGACAAATCCACTTGAAAAAACGCCTGACACACCTGAAATCATTGAGATCACGTTTGAAAAAGGAAAACCGACTGCGATTGATGGTATCCAATATTCATTATCTGATCTCATCCTTCATTTAAATGAAGTCGCTGGTCAGCATGGTGTAGGCAGAATCGATCACGTTGAAAACCGTCTTGTTGGCATCAAATCCCGTGAAGTGTACGAGTGCCCAGGTGCTGTCACACTTCTTAAAGCACATAAAGAGCTTGAAGACTTAACGCTTGTCAAGGAAGTGGCACACTTTAAACCAATCGTTGAACAAAAAATGGCTGAATTAATATACAACGGCTTATGGTTCTCACCGCTTAAAGAAGCACTAGATGCATTCTTACAAGAAACACAGCAGAACGTAACGGGTGTTGTACGTGTGAAACTATTTAAAGGTCATGCCATTGTAGAAGGACGTAAATCACCATATTCACTTTATGATGAAAATCTAGCAACTTATACAAAAGCAGACGAATTCGATCATGATGCAGCTGTAGGATTTATTAACCTTTGGGGCTTACCGACAAAAGTAAACAGCATCGTGAATAAAAAGGAGCAGGTTAAAGCATGAAAAAGCTTTGGGGAGGCCGATTTCAAAAAACACCAGAAAAATGGGTCGATGAGTTTGGCGCGTCCATTCATTTCGACAAACAATTAGTCAAAGAAGATTTGACCGGCTCCCTTGCTCATGCAAGTATGCTGAATAAATGCGGTATCCTCGGCGATGAGGAGGCCGCTGCCATCAAAGACGGACTAAATACGCTCATGAAAAAGGCAGAGGCGGATGAACTGGAATTCTCAGTCGATTATGAAGACATTCATTTAAACCTTGAAAAAATGCTCATTGATGAGATTGGTCCGCTTGGCGGCAAATTGCACACAGCGAGAAGCCGGAATGATCAGGTTGCAACCGATATGCACTTATATTTGAATAACCAAGTCGAGCATATTATTGAGCTGATCTCTTCCTTTCAAACGGTGCTTGTAGAAAAGGCAGAACAGCACGTTGAAACAATTTTTCCAGGATATACGCACCTGCAGCGTGCACAGCCTATTTCGTTTGCCCATCATATGCTCGCCTATTTTTGGATGCTTGAGCGTGACAAAGCGCGCTTTCAAGATTCATTGAAGCGAATTAACGTGTCTCCACTTGGATGCGGAGCGTTAGCAGGAACGACATTCCCGATTGATCGTGAATATACAGCAGAGCAGCTTGGCTTTGACCACATTTACGAAAACAGCCTCGATGGTGTGAGTGACCGGGACTTCATTTTAGAGTTTTTATCTAATAGCAGCCTTGTGATGATGCATCTCTCACGTTTTTGTGAGGAAATCATTTTATGGTGCTCGCAAGAATTCAAATTCATTGAACTCGATGACACGTATGCAACAGGCAGCAGCATGATGCCGCAGAAGAAAAACCCGGATATGGCTGAATTAATCCGCGGGAAAACAGGCCGCGTGTATGGCAATCTGATGGGGCTTCTCACGATTATGAAAGGCTTGCCGCTTACGTATAACAAAGACCTGCAAGAAGATAAAGAAGGCATGTTTGATACAGTGAAAACCATCGCTGGCAGCCTGCAAATTTTCACAGGCATGATTCAAACGATGACAGTGAACGAAGATGTCATGAAAAAGGCAACAAAAGAAGATTTCTCAAACGCAACAGAAGTGGCAGACTACCTTGCGAAAAAAGGCATGCCATTCCGTGAAGCACACGAAATCGTTGGCAAGCTTGTGTATACATGTATTCAAAAAGGCATCTATCTAAGTGATCTTCCTTTTGAAACATTTACAGAAGCAAGCGAACTTTTTGAACAAGACATTTACACAGTTCTTGACCCATATGTTGCTGTTGAAAAAAGAACAAGTGCAGGCGGAACTGGATTCAAACAAATTCAGCTCGCTTTAGAAAAAGCAAAAGCCTGCCTGGCATAACTTATCAAAACCATTCGTTTATACGGATGGTTTTTTTGTCATGGAAAAAGGAGATTGATGATCATTGGAGAAATGAAAGCATACCTGCGTCAAGCAGAAGAGGGAGTGACAGCAGATCATGAAGAAAATGCTTGAGGCTTTGTTTCATCAACCAATCGTATCAGTGAAAACGTTAGGAGAACAATATGGCGGACGGGTTAATGATGTGTGGCTGATCTCCTTACAAGATAAAACGGAATATGTAGTCAAATCTCCTAAAACTGCAAGAGAAGAAAGTGAATTTGTGTTTGGGATCAAGATGATCTATGGAGTAGATGACCGTACTGTACAAGAGCATATCGATCAAATCAATCAAAAGCTGTCTCATATGAATTCCTTTCATATTCCAGAAGTTGTTCGTAAAGTGAAGAAGGCAGGGAGACATTTTTATGTAATGGAAAAAGTAGAAGGAACACCTTGTACATCTTTTGAGGGACGTTCATCAGACTTTTATAAGGATTATGGGAGGAAACTAGCACAACTTCATTCATATCGTACTGACTTTTTTGGTGCAGTCTACGGAGCTGAAAAGAAGCATTTGAGAGAATTCCATGCTGTGTTAAAAAAGGCTGTATCCAAACTCATAGACCGCTATTACGCTGATCAGCCTGAATTTCACTGTTATGCAGAAATTGTGCTGCAAAAGATTGAAAAGCTAAGGACGCCTGATTCAGCCAGTCTTATTTTAATTGATTTAGATCCGTCTCAATATATTGAAAATGATGATCAAGTGACGAGTTTAGTTGATACAGAATATGTCGTATATGGACCAGCTGCGTTTGATTTTATTGCATTGGAATACCTTTTGACGAAAGAAGCTGCCCGCAATGTTCAATTGGGGTATGAAGAGATTTGCCCGCTTCCTCGAGATATTCATGAGGTGAGAGAGTGCTATCGTTTTGTTTCTCTGCTTCTCGATATCCATGGCTCATGGGATTTGAAAAAGTGGATGAATCACCCTATACTGTTTGACTCATATCGATAAAGGGTTCATAAGTGCGCCAGATGCCGGTTTATAGTAAAGTAAAGATAACAAAAGAAACACGTGAACTTGCAACCTTTGCTTTAGGAGGAGATTGTGTGCGACACGCATTAATAACAGCGGGTTCTAAAGGACTTGGCCGGAAAGTCACCGAGTCTTTACTGAATATGGGGTATTCTGTGACAGTGAATTATCGAAGTGATGATGAAGCTGTCCGGCAGATGAAAGAAGAACTACAGCAGTACGAAGATAAGCTTCAATTTGTCCAAGGTGATGTGACAAAAAAAGAAGATTTAAAAAACATGGTAGAGTTGGCAGCAGAGCGATTTGGGCGGATTGATGCCCTGATTAACAATGCTGGCCCTTATATTTTTGAACGAAAAAAACTGGCGGATTATTCTGAGGATGAATGGTATCAAATGATGGAAGGCAACCTATCAGCAGTATTCCATTTGTTCCGAATGGTCATCCCAATGATGAGAAAACAAGGCTTTGGCCGCATTATCACTTATGGCTTCCAAGGTGCAGACCATGCGCCAGGCTGGATGCACAGATCAGCCTTTGGAGCGGCAAAAGTGGGCCTTGCGTCATTGACGAAAACCATTGCGATTGAAGAAGCCGAAAATGGTATCACGGCCAATATGGTGTGTCCAGGCAAAATCGTTGGAGACATGAAAGAATCGACAATAGAGGAAGCCCGTCAAATCAAAGACGATGAAACGCCGATAGGCAGGTCTGGCACTGGAGAGGATATAGGACGTATCATCTCATTTCTATGCGATGACCGTTCAGATCTTATTACAGGGACCGTCATTGAAGCAACAGGTGGTCTTAACGTGATTCACAGGCATTAAGTTTTTCAGCTTTTTATAGAGGGAATAAATGATATGAGATCAAAAATTGAAAGGTGGATATACTCACATGAAAGCTACATATCATGGACATTCAGTTGTACACATTGAAACAAACGGATACCATATTTGGATTGATCCATTTTTAAATGGAAATAAGCACACAGAGATCAAACCGCAAGATGTGAAAGCGGATGTCATTTTACTGACACATGGACATGGAGATCACATCGGCGACACCATTGAAATGGCTAAAAACAATGATGCACTTGTTGTCGCGCCTTTCGAACTTGCCACGTATTTAAGCTGGCAAGGGGTGAAAACGCACCCGCTTTCTATTGGAGGCGGCCGTGAGTTTGAATTTGGTAAAGTGAAGCTTACGCAAGCGTTCCATGGTTCAGCTGTCATTGATGAAGAGGCACAGACAATTACGTATACAGGGATGCCATCAGGTATTTTATTCACGGCAGAGGGCAAAACCATTTATCATGCTGGAGACACTGCTCTCTTTTCAGATATGAAGCTGATCGGTGAACTGAATCATATTGAGCTCGCATTCCTTCCAATTGGTGATAACTTCACGATGGGACCGGAGGATGCAAGAATCGCAGCAGAATGGCTGCGGGCAAAACAGGTCGTTCCGATCCACTACAGCACATTCCCGCCAATTGAACAGGATCCGCATGCATTTGCAGACAGCCTGCATGGCGGCGTCGGGCATGTGTTAAACAGCGGGGAATCAATCGAGATTTAATCCTCATATGAATAAAGCTGGCACACAAATGCCGGCTTTTTTTATTTGCCTTCATCTGCTGAAAGAAAAGACAAATTGCTATTAAAAGCCTCCTGCCCTTATAATGAAACATAGATGAAAACGCTGAAAACAAAAAGGGTGAACGGGATTGGCGACAAAGCATGAGCAAATTTTATCGTATATTGATTCATTAGATGTCGGGGAGAAAATTTCTGTCCGGCGCATAGCGAAAGAAATGAAAGTGAGTGAAGGGACCGCTTACCGGGCCATCAAAGATGCTGAAAATAAAGGATTCGTCAGTACCATTGAACGAGTCGGCACCATTCGAATTGAACAAAAGAAAAAAGAAAATATTGAAAAACTGACATATGCAGAAGTGGTCAATGTCATTGATGGACAGGTCCTTGGAGGACGCGCCGGATTACATAAAACGTTAAACAAATTTGTCATTGGAGCGATGGAGCTGGACGCAATGATGCGCTATACGGCTGCTGGCAACCTGCTCATCGTCGGAAACCGAATCAATGCCCACAGACAGGCATTAGAGGCAGGGGCGGCTGTGCTGGTCACAGGCGGATTCTCAACAGATGATGAAATCATTCAGCTCGCAGATGAGCTGGAGCTGCCGATTTTATCGACAAGCTACGATACATTTACCGTAGCGGCCCTCATTAACAGAGCCATTTATGACCAATTAATTAAAAAAGAAATTGTGCTTGTAGAAGATATTTTAACGCCGATTGAACGCACCGTGTATTTATCACCAGAGGATAAGCTTGAAAAATGGTATGAAAAGAATTATGAAACTGGCCACGGCCGTTTCCCGGTCGCAGATGATCAAATGAAGATTCACGGAATCCTCACCTCAAAGGATATTGCGGGGCATGACCGCTCCACACCGATTGAAAAAGTGATGACGAAAAATCCGCTGACGGTCATTGGCAAGACATCTGTCGCCTCAGCTGCACAAATGATGGTGTGGGAAGGCATTGAGGTGCTGCCAGTTGTGGATGATTTTGCGAAGCTGATCGGTATGATCAGCCGTCAGGATGTGCTCAAGGCGCTCCAAATGATTCAAAAGCAGCCGCAGGTCGGAGAAAAGCTGGATGATGTTGTCTCAAGAGGGTTTAAAGAAGCCGATACAGAGAAACCAAAAGCGGATGCGGTTTATCAATACGAGGTTACCCCGCAAATGACGAATCAGCTTGGAAACATTTCATATGGGGTGTTCACACAAATTTTAATCGAATCTGCCAACCGCTTCTTAAAATCTCATAAAAAGGGCGAACTGATCGTCGAGAGTCTCTCTGTCTATTTCTTAAAACCGGTCCAAATGGAATCCACAATCCAGATTAAGCCGAATATTTTAGAAGTAGGGCGCAAGTTTGGAAAGCTGGAAGTGGAGGTTTATCACCAATCGAATATCGTAGGCAAAGCGATGCTGATGGTGCAGCTGATGGAGAGGGGATAATGATAAAAAGGGCGAACTTATGTCGCCCCTTTCCTTATTACGCGTGATCTTTTTCGCCTTCCTTTAAGAAGAGCGGAAGGTAATGCTTGTAGGCTTTATACCCAGCCCACGTACTGCCGATACCAACGGCAACAAAAATAAATCCGATGACAAATGCGAGTGACGAGCGGTTTAAAAATAATTGATTCACACCGAAGAGCAGGACAAAGCAGCCAAGTGCCATACTGGATTTCGCCGACCAGAATTTTTTCTCGACTGGCCGGTTCGTACGGACATTTTTTGCTTTGTAGTATAAATAAAACATGGCAGAACAAATAATAAACACAATCAAAACAAGCATGTGCCAAGCCTCCATTGTAAGTGGTTACAACCCTATTTTAAACGTAAATAGGCTTGCTTACTAGAATAAATTGTCTATTCCTCACTTTTCCGTCACGATAGATTATGATTTAATAATAAAAAGAGTATCGCATGAGAAGGAGTTTTTATGAAAAAAGAACTGATTAGAACCATATCATTATATGACACCATCATCATCCATAGACATGTAAGACCAGATCCTGATGCGTATGGATCGCAGTGCGGCCTTACGGAAATCTTGCGTGCCACCTATCCAGAAAAAAATATTTATGCGACAGGAACGCCTGAGCCATCCCTTTCATTTTTATATGAACTCGATGAGGTACCAGACGACGTGTATAAAGGGGCCCTTGTCATTGTCTGTGATACGGCCAATCAAGCAAGAATCGATGATCAGCGCTATTTAATGGGCGATAAGCTGATGAAAATCGACCATCATCCAAATGAAGATCCTTATGGTGATTTGCTTTGGGTGGATACAGAGGCAAGCTCTGTGAGCGAGATGATTTATGAATTGTACTTAGAGGGGAAAGAAGAAGGATATCAGCTGAATACAAAGGCGGCTGAATTGATCTATGCCGGCATTGTAGGAGACACAGGCCGCTTCCTTTTCCCAAACACAACGAAAAAGACACTCAAATATGCAGGTGAACTCATCGAATATCCATTTTCATCTTCAGATCTTTTCAATCAATTGTATGAGACAGATTTGAATGTCGTGAAATTAAATGGTTATATTTTTCAACATATTTCTTTGTCAGAGAACGGGGTTGCATCTGTTTTCATTAAGCGTGAAATTTTGGAATCGTTCCAAACAACAGCGCAGCAAGCCTCACAGCTTGTTGGGACACTAGGAAATATTGCAGGCATTAAGGCATGGGTCTTTTTTGTGGAAGAAAACGATCAGATTCGTGTTAGATTCCGCTCTAAAGGCGTCGTCATTAACACCATTGCGAAAAAATATCATGGCGGCGGCCACCCGCTTGCAGCCGGTGCGTCCATTTATGATTGGGCAGTAGCAGATGAGATTTTGCGTGATTTAGAGGAAGTATGTAAATCATCATCATAAGAGAGGAGGGATACTTAAGTCCCTTCTCTCTTTTTTGTCATGGAGAAAAGGGTTACTTGCATACAGGGATAAACCAGCAGCCGATGTCTGTTGAATCTTCATAGGCTTGGAGATTTTGATGCTTTAATTCTTTTTTAATTAAATGAGCCATCATTTCTGTCTCAGCATAGGCGCACATGCCGTCTTTGATCCGGCTTGCTTTGTCTCGTGCCATTTGACGATAGCTGTAAACCTCCATTGTCCTCACCTCTTTCTATTTAAGATCTCGTTCTACTTTTAGTGTATAAAAATGAAGCGTGAAAAGCGATCATTGAGGGCAGAAATTCATAAAAATTCCACAACCTCCTTATTCAGCAAATGAAATACGTACTTCAAGTGAAAGCTTCGTATAAATTGTCAGCTCTGTCACTTTCGCGCGATATGCCTTTTCCCGAATGGTATATTCTTTGTTTTCGACCGTGCGTTTTAGTAATTCCTTTGTTTTATAGACACTTTCAATATCCTTTGTAATGACTTCTGAGATATCCTCCTTGACCTGATCTTCAAACTTTAGCGTATCTGGCTCTGGGATTTTATACTGCTCACGATTCACGAGATGAACATCTACGCTTTGAATCAGCAGCCGCTTCTTATTATCCTCATTTAACTTATGCAAATCTTCCCGATAGAGTGTGATTTGTTCTTTCAGACTGTCCATATGATGCTGCTGGCTTCTCAGCAGTGTCACTTGCTTTTCCTGAAAGGTTCCGTATGTAAAGAGAAAAATGAGCCAGCTTACAATCGCACCAAACATCATTCCTGCAAAAAAACGCTGCCAGCCTGGGCGTTTATACAGCTCCGGCACCCTCATGATGACACATGCTCCTGGGTGAGCCACGTAATAATGAGATACCCCGTTTGTGCACCGCCCATGGCAGAGATAATTAATAAAATCTGCTTAAAAATATCACGCGTGTTTCCTTCGAAAATGCCTCGTTCAAAGCTATAAACAGCATCAAATGTTCCACCGATAGCGGCGACAAGCGCCCAAATCTTTAAACGGTTGGCAAGACTAGTAATAATGGATAAAGGCGGCTGACCAGATAAATACGCACCAACACCGCCGATAATGGCACCGCCCAAAATGACCCCAAGGGCAATAAAATAACAGCTAATAAAATTTGGAATAAAAGCTTCCTTCACATCCATTTTGTCCACCTCACTCTATTCAATATATGGCGTGTGCTGGACAAGTATGAACGGACAGAAAAGAAAGAACATTTGTTTCTCATCGCATCGCGTTTTATAATGAAAGAATGACTTTAGACGAAAGGAGTGGATTAAGCATGTCTTATGTTCATCTTCAGGTCCACAGTGGATACAGCTTATTAAGCAGTGCAGCTAAAGTAAAGGAGCTTGTGCTGAAAGCAAAAGAACTTGGCTGCAAGGCGCTTGCTCTTACCGATGACCATGTGATGTATGGCACGGTTGAATTTTATAAGGAATGTAAAAAACATGGCATCAAGCCGGTTATCGGTTTAACAGCTTCTGTCTTCATAGATGAACAAGAGACAGAGGCTTATCCCTTGGTACTCCTTGCAAAAAACAATGAAGGCTATCAAAACCTGATCAAAATCAGCAGTGTGCTGAAATCAAAATCAAAAGCCGGATTGAAAGAAAAATGGCTCAAAAGCTATCACCGCGGGCTCATTGCCATCACACCAGGCGCATCTGGGTATATTGAAACGCTTTTGCAGCATGATCAGTTAGAAGAAGCGCGTGAAGCCGCCAAACAATTGAAGCATATATTCGGCGAGGGACATGTGTATATCGCACTTCAGCCATTTCAGCAGGACGAATCGCTCGCCGGCAAACTGCGGGACGTCTCACAAAGTGCAGACATTCCTCTTGTTGCGACGGGTGATGTTCACTATATCAATCGAGAAGACAAAATGGCTTATACGTGCTTAAAGGCGATTAAAGCAGGTAAGCAGCTTTCAGAGATAGAGGAAGACCGAGGAGAAAAGCATTTCAAATCCTTTGAAGAAATGTTGGAATGGTATAGAGATGATCGAGAGCTGCTGACAAGAACGGTGGAGATTGCAGACCGCTGTGAAGTCGATTTAAATCTTGGGCAGACAAAACTTCCATCCTATCCAACTCCTGATCAATCAACAGCAGATCAGTTTTTACGCAGAGTGTGCGCAGAAGGGATGAAGCAAAGAAAGATTGCTTCAAATGACATGTATGTTAAAAGGCTTGAATATGAGCTGAGCATTATCCAAAAAATGAATTTCAGTGATTATTTTCTCATTGTGTGGGATTTTATGAAGTATGCGCATGACAAAGGGATTGTCACAGGCCCTGGACGGGGATCAGCAGCGGGTTCACTTGTTGCGTATGTTCTGTTTATAACGGATGTCGATCCGATCCGTCACGGTCTTTTATTTGAGCGTTTCTTAAATCCAGAGCGGATCAGTATGCCAGATATAGATATTGATTTCCCCGATACGAGAAGAGATGAAATCATTTCTTATGTAAAAGACAAATACGGAGACATGCATGTGGCGCAAATTGTCACGTTTGGAACACTTGCAGCAAAAGCTGCTTTAAGGGATGTTGGACGTGTGATGGGAATTGATTCAAAAGCAGCGGACCGTCTTGCCAAGCTGATTCCATCAAAGCCAGGAACGACGCTGAAAGAAGCGGTGACTGCATCTTCTGAATTAAAAACGATGCTTCAGCAATCCGAAGAGCTTCGAAAGGTCTTCCAAACTGCTTTAAAAGTAGAAGGCTTGCCAAGACACACCTCGACACATGCAGCTGGCGTTGTGCTGAGCGAAGAGCCGCTGACAGAGGTCGTTCCGATTCAAGACGGCCATGAAGGTGTGTATTTAACGCAGTACGCCATGAATTATTTAGAAGACCTTGGACTTTTAAAGATGGATTTCTTAGGGCTCAGAAACTTAACATTAATTGAATCCATTAAAAACCAGATTGAAAGACAGGAAAACGTCCACATTAACTTTAGTGACATTTCATACGAGGATCAGAAAACGTTTGAATTGTTATCCGCCGGAGATACAACTGGAATATTCCAGCTTGAATCACAGGGAATGCGACAGGTGCTGAGACGCCTGAAGCCGTCTAGTTTAGAAGATATCGTGGCGGTCAATGCCCTCTATCGTCCAGGTCCAATGGAAAATATCCCGCTTTTTATCGACCGAAAGCATGGCAGAGTCAAGGTCTCCTATCCTCATCCTGATTTGTATGACATATTAAAGGATACATATGGGGTCATCGTCTATCAGGAGCAAATCATGCTGATTGCAGCGAAGATGGCTGGTTTTCAGCTGGGCGAGGCAGATCTATTAAGAAGAGCTGTTTCGAAGAAGGATAAAAAGGTCCTTGATGAAGAGCGAAGCCATTTTGTTGAAGGATGCCTAAAAAAGGAGTATCCTGTTAACATTGCAAATGACGTTTATGACTTAATCGTCAAATTTGCAAACTATGGTTTTAATAGAAGCCATGCTGTTGCATATAGCATGATTGGCTTTCAGCTTGCTTATTTAAAAGCGCATTATCCGTTATATTTTATGTGCGGTCTTTTAACGAGTGTAATTGGAAATGAAGACAAAGTTGCTCAATATTTCTATGAGGCGAAGGAAAAAGGGATATCTGTGTTGAAGCCTTCTATTAATAAGAGTGAGTTTCCATTTACGGTTGAAAAAGGGGAGATCCGCTACAGCTTAAGAGCGATCAAAAATGTCGGAGTGTCAGCTGTAAAGGATATATACAGAGCAAGACAGGAAAAGCCGTTTGAAGATTTATTTGATTTTTGCGCAAGAGTATCACCAAAGAGTGTCAACCGAAAAACGATTGAAGCGCTCATTTTTTCAGGGGCGATGGATGAATTTTATCCCAATCGTGCTTCGTTATTAGCATCGATAGATATTGCGTTAGACCACGTGTCATTTTTAAATCCAGAGGATCAGCTGGACTTTCTTGGGGATACAACCTTCTCCATTAAGCCAAAATATGCGGAGATAGAAGAAATGCCGCTTGTTGACCTCCTGCAATTTGAAAAAGAGGCACTCGGGTTATATTTATCAAATCATCCAGTACAAGCGTACCGAGACCGCTTAAGAGAGAATGGTGCAGTGGAAATCATCAGACTTTCTTCCTATATAAAGCGTAAAATCTCAATGGGTGGTCTTTTGACAAAAGTGAAATCGATTCGGACAAAAAATGGACAATCGATGGCATTTGTTACATTTGGGGATGAAACGGGAGAAATGGAAGGCGTCGTCTTTCCAGAGCAATTTAGAAAGCTGTCCCCCTTACTTGAGGAGGGCACCATGCTTTATGTTGAAGGCAGAGTAGAGGTCAGAAATGACAGCAGTCAAATCATCGTGCAAGAAGCTGCTTTGCTGGAAGAGATGGACGCAAAAAGAAAAGAGTCTGTCTACATTCGGGTCAAAGAAGAGAATCATACGCAGGAGCTGCTAAAGCAAGTAAAACGAGTCCTCTCGATGCACAGCGGAGAAGCAGATGTCTATTTGTATTATGAGAAGCAAAAAAAGACGATGAGACTTCCAGATGCATACAAAGTTCATGCAAATCATGCTGTGATTTTCCAGTTAAAAGAGCTGCTCGGTGAACAAAACGTTGTGATTAAATGATGACAAATCGCCTGAATATGTTTTACAAATTCACCTATTGTGTTATCATTTTAAAGATTCTGTGTATTTAAAACTGCCAGTATGTGCTTATCAACTTAGCAAATCATTAAATCATTTTCCACTTGAAGGAGTGTTCATCACATGTCATTAAGAGAAGAAGCATTACATATGCACAAAGAGAATCAAGGCAAACTCGAATCAAAATCAAAAGTACAAGTGAAAAATGCGAAAGACTTGAGCTTGGCTTATTCACCTGGTGTTGCAGAACCATGTAAAGATATTTATGACGACACAAGCAAAGTGTATGATTATACAATGAAAGGCAATATGGTCGCTGTTGTCACAGACGGAAGCGCTGTTTTAGGGCTTGGAAATATTGGCGCAGAAGCATCTCTTCCAGTAATGGAAGGGAAAGCTGTATTATTCAAAAGTTTTGCAGGCGTAGATGCTTTCCCAATCGCGCTTGCAACGAATGATGTTGACAAAATCGTTGAAACAGTGAAGCTTCTTGAGCCGACTTTTGGCGGTGTGAACCTTGAAGATATTGCAGCACCTAACTGCTTTATCATCGAAGAGCGCTTGAAAAAAGAGACAAACATTCCAGTTTTCCACGATGATCAGCACGGAACAGCCATTGTGACAGTAGCAGGACTTGTGAATGCACTGAAGCTATCTGGAAAATCCATGTCTTCAATCAAAGTAGTGGCAAACGGCGCTGGGGCAGCAGGAATTGCGATTATCAAGCTTCTTTATCATTTCGGTGTACGTGATATCATTATGTGTGATACGAAAGGTGCTATTTACGAAGGCCGCCCGAACGGTATGAATGCAGTGAAAAACGAAGTAGCTAAATTCACGAACCAAGACCGCAAAGAAGGTTCATTAGAAGAAGTCATTGAAGGTGCAGACGTCTTTATCGGGGTTTCTGTAGCAGGCGCTTTAACAAAAGAAATGGTTGGAAAAATGGCAAAAGATCCTGTCATCTTTGCTATGGCTAATCCAAATCCAGAGATCATGCCAGAAGATGCACATGCAGCAGGTGCAAGTGTTGTAGGAACTGGCCGTTCTGACTTCCCGAACCAAGTGAACAACGTACTGGCATTCCCAGGAATTTTCCGCGGAGCATTAGATGTACGTGCAACTCACATTAACGAAGAAATGAAAATCGCAGCTGTTGAAGCGATTGCGTCTCTTGTCTCAGATGAAGAATTGTCAGCTGAATATGTCATCCCTGCACCATTTGATGCACGCGTAGCACCAGCGGTAGCAAAAGCGGTGGCAAAAGCAG
Source organism: Bacillus sp. FSL R5-0512 (assembly GCF_038593295.1). Lineage (NCBI taxonomy): Bacteria > Bacillati > Bacillota > Bacilli > Caryophanales > Bacillaceae > Bacillus > Bacillus sp. FSL R5-0512. Next base: position 2,567,179 of record NZ_CP151982.1, on the reverse strand, counting down.
CAATGGAAACTGGCGTTGCAAGAATCAAGGTCGACCCAGAAGCTGTCGCTGAAAAAACAAGAAAATTAACGATTATCGGCGAATAATCAACTGGAAAAGTGTGCACGTTCTTTCTGAAACTGGAGGAAAAACGTGCACCATTTCCTCTCTTATGCGAAAAATTTTTCATCCGGAATGAGATTTTTTTGTAGACGTTCACAATTCAAACATATCAACTGCTCAGCGCCCCAAACACATACTCATTTCTCATCAATTCCCCACTGAAAAAATTGAATGAAGGATGACAGCGTTTGACAAAAAAAGTACAATAGTTTCGGTACAGTTATGACATGTCCTATAATAGTGGATGTGCGTGTAAAGAAAAAACCCTTCAAAAAGGGAGGTAGTCATTTGTCAATCAAGAATATTTTCAGTAAAAAGAAAAAATATGCATCTGTACCCTCTGAACAGGCAAGTCAAGATGTGCCTGAAGGCATCATGACCAAATGTCCGCAATGTAAAAAAATAATGCTCACCAAAGAACTAGATAAAAATTTACGTGTTTGTATGAATTGCGGCAGACATTTGCAAATGAATGCAAAACAGCGTATTGAAAGCCTTGTAGATGAAGGCACATTTGAAGAATTTAACGGGCACCTCATTTCATCAAACCCGCTCGGTTTCCCAGGCTACGAAGAAAAGCTTGAGAAAGACAGAGAAAAAACATCTTTGAATGAAGCCATTGTCACAGGTAAAGGTGAAATTGAAGGCCAAAGTGCTGTGATTGCTGTCATGGATGCCACGTTCCGTATGGGCAGCATGGGATCGGTTGTTGGTGAAAAAATCACGCTGGCGATCGAGAAAGCAAAAGCGGACAAGGTGCCATTTATTATCTTTACTGCTTCTGGCGGAGCGAGAATGCAAGAGGGAATTCTCAGTCTCATGCAGATGGCAAAAACAAGTTCAGCATTAAAACTGTTCAGCGAGGATCAAGGTTTGATTATCTCTGTGATGACGAACCCAACAACTGGCGGTGTATCAGCTAGTTTTGCGTCTCTCGGTGATTACAATTTTGCAGAACCTGGTGCTTTAATTGGTTTTGCAGGCCGCAGAATCATTGAACAAACGATTCGTGAAGACCTGCCAGAGGACTTCCAGACGGCTGAATTTTTAATGAAGCATGGACAGCTTGATGCTGTGATCCATCGTGCAGAAATGAAAGAAACACTAGGCCGAATCTTAGCGCTACACAGCACAGGAGGTGAACGAGAGTGGCTGGAGAACTAGAATTTGAAAAACCTGTCATTGAACTTCGAGCGAAAATTGATGAACTGAAAAAGTTCACACAAAACTCAGAAATGGATTTAAGTGCAGAAATTGAGCGCCTTGAAACACGTCTGAGCAAGCTTGAAGCAGACATTTATACAAATTTAAAGCCGTGGGACAGAGTGCAGATTGCTCGGCATGCGATGCGCCCAACAACTCTCGATTACATTCAAGAGCTGTTTGACAACTTTTTCGAATGTCACGGTGACCGTTTTTATGGTGATGATGAAGCGATCGTTGGAGGAATTGCCACGTTTAAAGGGCTTCCTGTCACGGTTATTGGCCATCAGCGCGGTAAAGATACAAAAGAAAACTTGCGCCGTAATTTCGGAATGCCTCATCCAGAAGGCTATCGTAAAGCGCTGCGCTTGATGAAACAAGCAGATAAATTTAATCGCCCGATCATTTGCTTTATTGATACAAAAGGAGCTTATCCTGGTAAAGCAGCTGAAGAGCGCGGACAAAGTGAAGCAATTGCGAAAAACCTATTCGAAATGGCAGGACTTCGTGTACCAGTTGTCTGTATTGTCATTGGAGAAGGCGGAAGCGGCGGCGCACTAGGCTTAGGCGTAGGAAACCACCTATTCATGCTAGAAAACTCAACGTATTCAGTGATTTCACCTGAAGGTGCAGCAGCGCTGCTCTGGAAGGACTCATCACTTGCGAAAAAAGCTGCAGAATCAATGAAAATTACCGCTCCAGACCTAAAAGAATTAGATATTATAGATGATGTTATTAAAGAAGTGCAAGGTGGAGCACATCGAGACGTGAAACAACAAGCAGCTTACATGGAAAAAACATTAAAACAGTCACTTACATCTTTGCTCAAACTAACACCTGAAGAACTAGTCGAACAAAGATATGAAAAATATAAAGCAATCGGGAAAGTATCGATTGAAAATCAATATATTGGGGTAAACTAAATAAACGTACAGCCATTTTGGCTGGCGTTTATTTTTTTTCATCTTTTTTCATGAAAACCGACTTCATGTAAGCGCTATTTGAAAATAATTTTCTTTTGTTTTCATAAAATTTGAAACGTCTGAAAACCTTGATATGATAAGGTTTATAGCACCTCCCTTCACAGATTTCAGAGAGATTTGCTTTCATGACGTTCTTAACTTTTGTTTAAAAACGGTTTATTTAATTGTATAATAAGTACGGTTTTAGAAATTCGTATTGAAAACATCCAAATTTGCTCATGATTGTTTTCAAGCAGTGGAAATGGTATGTTTAATTCATATATGGTCTCTGAGGTGAAAAAGATGAAGCGTATAGGAGTTTTAACAAGCGGTGGGGATTCCCCAGGAATGAATGCAGCTGTGCGCGCAGTTGTAAGGAAAGCAATTTACCATAAGGTTGAAGTTTACGGTATTTATAATGGATACTCAGGTCTAATTAACGGTAAAATTGAGAAACTCGAAATAGGTTCAGTAGGCGATATCATTCATCGTGGAGGAACAAAACTTTACACGGCAAGATGTCCTGAATTCAAGACAGTTGAAGGTCGTGAAAAAGGAATTGAAAACTTAAAAAAATTCGGTATTGAAGGACTTGTAGTCATTGGTGGAGACGGGTCATTTATGGGAGCGAAGAAATTAACAGAGCTCGGTTTTCCATGTGTAGGTGTCCCTGGCACGATTGACAACGATATTCCAGGTACTGATTTCACTATTGGCTTTGATACAGCACTGAATACTGTCATTGATGCCATTGATAAAATTCGTGATACAGCCACATCTCATGAACGTACATACGTAGTGGAAGTAATGGGAAGACATGCTGGTGATATTGCTCTTTGGTCAGGTCTTGCGGGCGGAGCCGAATCTATTTTGATTCCTGAAGCAGACTATGACATGGACGAAATTATTGCTAGGTTAAGAAGAGGTCACGAACGCGGCAAGAAGCATAGTATCATCATCGTTGCAGAAGGCGTAGGCAGTGGTGTTGAATTTGGTAAGCGGATTGAAGAGGAGACAAGCCTTGAAACACGTGTATCCGTCTTAGGACATATTCAGCGCGGAGGTTCTCCGAGCGCGTTTGACCGAGTGCTGGCAAGCCGTTTAGGAGCATATGCAGTCGAACTTCTTCTCGAAGGACAAGGCGGACGCTGTGTAGGCATTCAAAGTAATGAACTCGTTCATCACGATATTTTAGAAATCTTAGATAAAAAACATACAGTCGATAAAAATATGTACCGACTTTCACAAGAGCTCTCTATATAAAACGAGAAGACCTTAGGAGGAACAGTAATGAGAAAGACAAAAATCGTTTGTACAATCGGTCCAGCAAGTGAAAGCATTGAAAAGCTGACTGAATTGATTGAAGCAGGAATGAATGTAGCCAGACTAAACTTCTCCCATGGAGATTTTGAAGAGCATGGTGCACGCATTGAAAACATACGTAAAGCAGGTAAAACATTAGGCAAGGACATTGCGATCCTTCTAGATACAAAAGGTCCAGAGATCCGTACACGTACAGTTGAAAACGGCTCAATTGAGCTAGTCGCTGGTGCTGATCTTATCGTGAGTATGGAAGACATTGTTGGAAATACGGAAAAAATTAGTGTGACATACGAAGACTTAATTCATGATGTAGAAGTAGGTTCAACGATTCTATTAGATGATGGTCTGATTGGTTTAGAAGTAAAAGAAATTAACAAGGACCGCAAAGAAATCGTCACTAAAGTCATGAATACAGGCACGCTCAAAAACAAAAAAGGCGTCAACATACCTGGCGTCAGTGTGAACCTGCCAGGTATTACAGAAAAGGATGCCAATGATATTCTGTTTGGAATTGAACAAGGCGTCGATTTCATCGCAGCTTCTTTTGTGAGACGAGCTTCTGATGTTCTTGAAATTCGTGAGCTTCTTGAAAAGAACAATGCGACTGATATTCAAATCATCCCTAAGATTGAAAACCAAGAGGGTGTTGATAACATCGACGAGATCCTTGAGGTATCTGACGGTTTAATGGTTGCGCGTGGAGATCTTGGTGTAGAGATCCCGGCAGAAGAAGTACCGCTTGTTCAAAAAATGCTGATCAAAAAATGCAATCGTTTAGGCAAGCCTGTCATCACAGCGACTCAAATGCTGGACAGCATGCAGCGTAACCCACGTCCTACCCGTGCGGAAGCAAGTGACGTGGCAAATGCTATTTTTGACGGCACAGATGCGATTATGCTTTCTGGTGAAACAGCAGCAGGAACATATCCAGTAGAAGCCGTACAAACAATGCATAACATTGCATCACGTTCAGAAGAAGCACTAAACTATAAAGCCATTCTTTCTCGCAGAAGCGAAGAAGTAGAAGTCAGCATTACAGACGCGATTGGTCAATCTGTTGCACATACAGCAATGAAGCTTGATGTAGCAGCCATTGTGACACCGACAGAAAGCGGACACACAGCAAGAATGATTTCAAAATATAGACCAAAAGCACCAATCGTAGCAGTTACTGCAAACGAATCAGTGGCGAGAAAGCTTTCACTCGTATTCGGTGTATTTGCAAAGAGCGGATCAAAAACGACGTCTACTGATGAAATGCTTGAGAATGCAGTAGAAAAGTCAATTGAAACAGGCTATGTAAGACACGGCGATTTAATCGTGATTACAGCTGGTGTGCCAGTTGGTGAAACAGGTACGACGAACTTAATGAAAGTATATGTTGTCGGTGACATCATTGCGAAAGGTCAAGGTATTGGCCGTAAATCTGCATTTGGACCGGTTGTCATTGCACAAAGCGGAAAAGAAGCAGAAGAAAAAATGTACGATGGTGCGATCCTGGTTGCAAACTGCACAGATCGTGATATGATGGGAGCTTTAGAAAAAGCATCTGCCCTTATCACAGAAGAAGGCGGTTTAACAAGCCATGCAGCAGTTGTTGGACTAAGCCTCGGCATTCCAGTGATTGTTGGTCTTGACAGCGCAACGACACTATTAAAAGAAGGCGAAGAGATTACAGTAGATCCAGCACGCGGAGCGATCTACAAAGGCCGTGCGAGCGTTCTTTAAATCATCCAAGAGGGGAGTTGTCTGACTCCTCTCTTTTTTTATGTTACACTAAAAAAAGTAAACAGCTTTCGATGAAAGATACCCCATGAGGTGATATGGTTGAAGAAATATTTTCTACTATTATTAATTCTGTTCCCTGCGGTGGAAATTAGTTTATTTTTAATCTCAAGTAAAATCATTGGCATTTTGCCAACCATGCTGCTCATCGTGCTGACAAGTGCCTTAGGTGCTTATTTTGCAAGAAAACAAGGTATAGAAGCCTTCCAAAAAGTGCAGCGAGATTTACAATATGGCAAGATGCCAGGGGGAGCGATTGTCGATGGTTTTTGTATTCTAATTGGCGGTCTGCTGCTGCTCATTCCAGGCTTCTTATCGGATCTCATTGGGGCTTTGCTGCTCATTCCGGTGACGAGAAAGGGAATCAAGCCGCTCTTTGAACGCTGGCTTAGAAACATGTCTAATCGCAACCGCTACACGATCATTCGTTAAAGAGACCTTCAGCTGAAGGTCTCTTTTATTTTTGCATGCCATACCGAATGTACTCATAAATATCTCTGAAAACTCCTGCATTACGGAATGCCTGCCACACGACAAGGGAAGCAGGGCCAATCACAAGTCCTAGAAAACCAAACCATTTTAACCCTACAAATAGCGCCACAAGCGTTGCTAAAGGATTAAGTCCGATGGATTTGCTTAAGACTTTTGGCTCTGATATTTGTCTTTGAATGAGGACGACAATATACAAAATGCCCAGTCCAATGGCGAGGGAAAGATTTCCTGTCATAGCAGAATAAATGATCCACGGTAGAAAAACAGTGCCGCTCCCGATATATGGAAGTAAATCGACGAGCCCGATACATAGAGCGATAACGAAGGCATGCTTGACCTTTAAAATGATGAGTCCAATCAATACAATACCAATCGTCATGGCAACAAGCAGAAGCTGAGCCTTCATAAAGCCGGTAATGGCTTTTTTGATTTCAGATAAAATAGCGCGTGTATGCTGCATCCATTTTGCGGGAAAGATACGTGAGCCATATGTTTTTAACGTAAACCAATCTTTCGTGATAAAAAAAGTCGCCAGAGCAGAAAATAACAGTGTGGCTGCTGCATCAGGCAAAAGACCTAAAAAAGCCGGAATAAGCTCGAATGTTTTTGAAAGAAAAGACCCGATTTTTGCGGCCGCTTCATCACCAAGTGCTTGAATTTGTCCCAAAATCGATTCCTTTTGACCTGCTTGAAGCGTATTAAATTGGGCCGTCACATCATGATATAAAGGCAGAATCTTGTCTGTGAAAAATTGCTCTACAATCCCAATCATTTGATCAAGATGACGGGGCAACACCTTTGCCAAATAAGCACTTCCTGAAATGATTTCCGCAACTAAAAGCGTCATTAAGCCGGCGGCTGCGACTAAAAAGAGCAAGAGCACAATGACCACAACAAATCCTCTTGGCATCCCGGTGATCTCTTCGATTTTGCAGACGGCAGGATGAATTAAACAAGACACGATAAGGGCGATCCAAAAAGGATATAAAAACGGAAAAGACTGATATAAAAAGACAACCGCAAAAACAGCAATGCTGATCATCATCAAACTTCGAAGAAAAATGGCCACATAGGCGTGATTCACACAATCCCCTCCAAAAAACAAGCATGTCCGATACTTCATTTTATTCAAAAAGATTAGTAATATGAAAAGGTCGCAATAAAAAGAAAGAAAGGAGCGGCGTATGTTTACTCAAGCAAATTTGTTTTTGGTTCTTTTACTCGTTATTGCACTTATTGCAAAAAACAATTCGTTAATTGTAGCAGTCTCTGTGCTGATCGCGATTAAGCTGATTGGCCTGGATCAAAAAATTTTCCCGGTTCTCCAATCTAAAGGCATTAATTGGGGGGTCACCGTTATTACCATTGCAGTTCTGGTCCCGATTGCAACAGGTGACATTGGATTTAAGCAGCTTGGAGAAGCGATGAAATCTTCCTATGCTTGGATAGCTCTTGGAGCGGGTATATTAGTAGCATTAATTGCAAAAAACGGGATTGTGCTACTCGAAAATGATCCGCATATTACGGCAGCGCTTGTGTTCGGTACCATTTTGGCAGTCAGCTTATTTAAAGGTGTGGCAGTTGGACCGCTTATCGGGGCTGGAATTGCTTATTTGGCGATGCAGGCTGTGAAATTTTTCAGCGGGTGAAAAGAGAGTGGTTCCTGCCACTTTCTTTTTTAAATTTTTTCTTGCGTGAGCTTTTGCAAAAAAACATAATTAAATATATTAAAAGAAGCAAAATCCCTTTATTCCATGCCTGATATGGGAGACTGGAAAAAAAAATATCAAAAAAAATTATAGTTAAACATTTAACAAATGTCTGATTATTGTTTATAATGGGAATAGGCTTAATTTTGAACTCATTGATCACACAAGAGATATGAGGCTAAAAGCGCTCTAACCGTATAGGTAAATGTAAGCATTTTCTTTTCTGAGCCTGCTATCTTATCCGGATTGGATAGCGCTTTCAAAAAGTGAGAATTCTGCAACGAAGGGGAATCTTTTTAAAAAGGGGAGATTGAACATGACAGCAACAAGAGGTCTTGAAGGTATCGTGGCAACAACTTCATCCGTAAGCTCAATTATTGATGATACTCTTACTTATGTAGGGTACAATATCGATGATTTAACTGAAAAAGCTACATTCGAAGAAATTGTCTACCTGTTATGGCACTTAAAGCTGCCGAATGAGCAGGAGCTGAGTGAATTAAAACAGCAGCTCAATGAAAATGCTCAGATTCCGCAAGAAATCATTGAGCATTTTAAATCTTATTCGCTTGATGGGGTTCATCCAATGTCTGCGATTCGTACAGCAGTATCTTTACTAGGTTTACTTGATGACGAATCAGAGATTATGGACAAAGAAGCGAATTACAGAAAGGCGATTCGCTTACAGGCGAAAATTTCTGGACTAGTCGCTGCGTTTTCACGCATCCGCAAAGGGCTTGAGCCTGTACAGCCAAAAGAAGAATACAGCTATGCTGCAAACTTCTTGTATATGCTAAATGGCGAAGAGCCGTCACCAGTAGAAATTGAAGCCATTGATAAGGCACTTATTCTGCATGCGGATCATGAATTAAACGCATCGACATTTACAGCACGTGTATGTGTTGCTACACTATCAGATATCTACTCTGGTGTGACAGCGGCTATCGGTGCGCTGAAGGGACCGCTTCATGGCGGCGCTAATGAAGGCGTGATGAAGATGCTTTCAGAAATTGGCGAAGTTGAAAACGTAGATTCCTATATTCATGGTAAGCTAGAGAAGAAAGAAAAAATTATGGGCTTTGGCCATCGCGTATACCGTCAAGGCGACCCGCGTGCAAAGCATCTAAAAGAAATGAGCCAGCGTTTAACAAACCTCACTGGCGAGCCGAAATGGTATGAAATGTCTGTTCGCGCAGAGGAAATCGTGACATCAGAGAAAAATCTTCCACCAAATGTTGATTTTTATTCTGCATCTGTATATCACAGTCTTGGGATTGATCATGACTTGTTTACACCAATTTTCGTGATCAGCCGATTCTCTGGATGGATTGCTCACATTCTAGAGCAATATGACAACAACCGTCTTATCCGTCCAAGAGCTGACTACATTGGACCTGATCTTCAAACCTTTGTTCCGATCAGTGAAAGAGACTAATGTTTATAGAATAAGCGGGGGCTGATTTCAAAAGGCCAATCAGCCTCCATATCAACAAAAAAACGAATCACGTGAAAAACTTCTTTGTTTGCAGACATCAAGCCAAGAAGTTTCAAATATTCACTACATAACCTGGGAGGTAATATCATTGTCACAAGGCGAAAAAATTACAGTTACTGGCGGCGTATTGAATGTACCAAATAATCCAATTATCCCGTTTATTGAAGGGGACGGAATCGGTCCTGACATTTGGAAAGCAGCATCAAGAGTACTTGAAGCAGCTGTAGAAAAAGCATATAAAGGTGAAAAGCAAATCACTTGGAAAGAAGTATATGCAGGTGAGAAAGCTTACAATAAAACTGGAGAGTGGCTTCCTGAGCAAACGCTTGAAGACATTCGTGAATACTTAATTGCGATTAAAGGACCACTAACAACACCAATTGGCGGAGGAATCCGTTCATTAAACGTGGCACTTAGACAAGAGCTTGATTTATTCACATGCTTACGTCCTGTTCGCTGGTTCAAAGGCGTACCTTCTCCTGTGAAACGTCCAGAAGACACAGATATGGTGATCTTCCGTGAGAACACAGAAGATATCTATGCAGGTATCGAGTATGCAAAAGGTTCAGACGAAGTGAAGAAATTAATTGACTTCTTGAAAAACGAATTAGGTGTAAATAAAATCCGTTTCCCAGAAACGTCAGGTATCGGAATCAAGCCAGTTTCTGAAGAGGGAACATCCCGTCTTGTCAGAGCGGCTATCCAATATGCAATTGACCAAGGCCGTAAATCTGTGACGCTTGTTCACAAAGGAAACATCATGAAATTTACAGAAGGTGCCTTCAAAAACTGGGGCTACGAAGTGGCTGAAAAAGAGTTTGGCGACAAAGTCTTTACATGGGCACAATATGATCGTATTGTAGAACAAGATGGAAAAGATGCGGCAAACAAAGCGCAAAGTGAAGCAGAAGCTGCTGGCAAAATCATTGTCAAAGACAGCATTGCAGATATTTTCCTTCAACAAATCCTAACTCGTCCAGCTGAGTTCGATGTTGTGGCTACAATGAACTTAAATGGAGATTACATCTCTGATGCACTTGCAGCACAAGTTGGTGGAATTGGTATCGCACCTGGTGCGAACATCAACTACGAAACAGGACACGCTATTTTTGAAGCGACTCACGGAACAGCACCAAAATATGCTGGTCTTGATAAAGTGAATCCATCTTCTGTTCTTCTATCAGGCGTGCTTTTACTTGAGCACCTTGGCTGGCAGGAAGCAGCTGATCTAGTGATTCAATCTGTTGAAAAAACAATTGCATCTAAAGTCGTCACATACGATTTTGCTAGATTAATGGATGGCGCAACAGAAGTGAAATGTTCTGAGTTTGCTGACGAGCTCATCAAAAACTTGTCTTGATTCTTAAACTTTAAAGTTAAAGGGGAAAAAGGAAATGGCAAACAAGCGTAAAAAAGTATCTGTCATCGGAGCAGGTTTTACAGGAGCAACTACAGCATTTCTAACGGCTCAAAAAGAATTAGCGGATGTCGTATTAGTTGATATCCCGCAGCTTGAGAACCCAACAAAAGGGAAAGCTCTTGATATGCTGGAAGCAAGCCCTGTTCAAGGCTTCGATGCGAACATTACAGGCACTTCTAACTACGAAGATACAGCCGGTTCTGATGTCGTGGTCATTACGGCAGGAATTGCAAGAAAGCCGGGAATGAGCCGTGACGATCTCGTGTCAACAAATGAAAAAATCATGCGTAGCGTGACACGCGAAATCGTTAAATATTCTCCAGAAGCCATTATTGTTGTATTAACAAACCCTGTTGATGCAATGACATATGCCGTTTATAAAGAATCAGGATTACCAAAAGAAAAAGTCATTGGACAATCGGGTATTCTTGATACAGCACGCTTCCGTACGTTTGTTGCTCAAGAATTAAACCTATCTGTCAAAGATGTGACGGGCTTTGTGCTTGGTGGACATGGCGATGACATGGTTCCGCTTGTTCGTTACTCTTATGCAGGCGGTATCCCGCTTGAAACATTGATTCCAAAAGATCGTATTGATGCGATTGTTGAAAGAACAAGAAAAGGCGGCGGCGAAATCGTAAACCTATTAGGTAACGGTAGTGCCTATTATGCACCTGCTGCTTCACTCGTAGAAATGGTTGAGGCGATTCTAAAAGATCAGCGCCGCGTGATCCCAACGATTGCATACCTTGAAGGTGAATATGGCTACGAAGGCATTTACCTTGGTGTACCAACAATCGTAGGTGGAAACGGCCTTGAGCAGATCATTGAGCTTGAGCTGACAGAAGAAGAAAGAAGTCAGCTTGACCGTTCTGTTGAATCTGTTAAGAACGTCATGAAAGTATTGTCTTAATATGAAAAAAAGAAGGCTTCTCTTATGAGGGGCCTTCTTTTTGTTTACAAAACCAATCTTGTCGAAATTTTAAATTGTCCTCTTGTTAAGCTTTCGTTAAAATGAAAGAGAAAGCATGACTTCTCGCTTTTCACATAAGATACAAAAAAACGGATGCAGGGGAAATCACTAATTGGAGGCACAACATGAATAAAAAAATATTAGTTGTGGATGATGAAGAATCGATTGTAACACTTCTAAGCTATAACCTTGAAAGGGCGGGCTATGATGTCGTCACAGCAAGAGATGGGGAAGAAGCGCTTGAAAAAGCAGCAAGTGAACAGCCTGATCTCATTGTATTAGATTTAATGCTTCCGAAAATGGACGGCATTGAAGTGTGTAAACAACTGAGAATTCAAAAAATGATGTTCCCTATTTTAATGCTGACAGCAAAGGACGATGAATTTGATAAGGTGCTCGGTCTTGAACTTGGAGCCGATGATTACATGACAAAGCCATTCAGTCCTAGAGAAGTGGGTGCTCGGGTAAAAGCCATCTTGAGAAGAGCGCAGCAATCTCAGCCTGTCCCCGCGCAAGAGGAGAAGGAAGAGGTCATTGCAGACCAAATCAAAATTGGTGAACTGCGCATTTTACCAGAACACTACGAAGTCTACTTCCAAGAAGAACGCCTAGAGCTTACGCCGAAGGAATTCGAACTGCTGCTTTATTTGGCCAAGCATAAAGGACGTGTCCTCACACGTGATCTGCTGCTAAGTGCCGTTTGGAATTATGACTTTGCGGGTGATACTCGTATTGTGGATGTACATATCAGCCACTTGCGGGACAAAATTGAAAAGAATACGAAAAAACCAACATACATTAAAACCATTCGCGGCTTAGGCTACAAATTGGAGGAGCCAAAGCCAAATGAGTAAAATTAGAACCCGTCTGTTTTCGGGCCTTATTTTTCTCCTTTTTATTGTGTTTGTTGCACTTGGCCTTTTTTTGGATCACATGTTCCATGTTTTTTATGAAACAAAATTAACGGAACGAATGGAAAATGAATCGAGCTTTCTTCTTTCTTCCATGGATGGTGATGATCTGCAGGCGAAGCAAAACAAGGAGATCCTCAATCAGGCAAAGCAGCATCTCGATATGAATGCGTCAATTGTGGACCTGAAGGGGAATATCATACATACAACGGGTCAAGCGGAGCAAAGGGGCATCATTCAAAACACACTGAACAATGAACGCCTTCAAACAAAAGGCGTCGTCATTGAGGATGAGAAGGATGCGCTGTTTCATTACGCAGTCCCTATCCTGAAACAAAACAAACCAGTGGGCTATTTATTTCTCCATGCGTCATTCCAGCCTTTAAATGAAATTGACGGCCAGCTTTGGCTCGCATTAGCCGTTTGTCTTGGCTCGGCGATTATTATTATCGTTTTCTTTGGATACCGCATGTCGATGAAATATGTAAAACCGATAGATTATGCCACAAAGGTAGCCAAACAGCTGGAACGCGGGAACTATGATACCAATCATTATGAAGAGCTCATCATCGAAACAAGTGAGCTTAATACATCAATGAAGCGCCTGGCAGAAAGCCTTCAAGAAATGACCAGCACTGGGGAAATGCAGCGGGACCGTCTGCAAACAGTCATTGAAAACATCGGTGCAGGAATTATTTTGATTGATAAGATGGGATATATTAACCTAGTCAATCGAACTTTCCGCAAGCAGTTTAAGGTGCAAAAGCACATTTACATGCACAAGCTGTATCATGAAGCATTTACTCATGAAGAAATTATTGAGCTGATTGACGAAATTTTCATGACAGAAACGAAGGTGCGGAAGTTTTTACGCCTCGCCGTTGACATTGAACGGCGCTACTTCCAGGTGGATGGTGTTCCCATTTTAAGTACAGACGATGAATGGAAAGGAATTGTCCTTGTATTTCATGACGTGACAGAAACAAAGCAGCTGGAGCAGATGCGAAAAGATTTTGTCGCCAATGTGTCTCACGAATTAAAGACACCGATTACGTCGATTAAAGGATTCTCCGAAACTCTTCTTGATGGAGCGATTGATGACAAAGAAGCGCTGGCACAATTCCTTTCCATCATTCTAAAAGAGAGTGTCCGTCTCGAAACTCTCATTCAAGATTTACTCGATCTTTCCAAAATCGAGCAGCAGCATTTCAAGCTGAATATTCAAGACGCCAATGCGACAGAAATCATTCAAGAGATTGAAGTCCTTTTAAAACAAAAGGCCGCAGAAAAAGGCATTCAATTACAAGTGCGAATCCCGAAAGAGCCTGTCTATGTGATGGCAGATCCGCTGAGGTTAAAGCAAATCTTCCTCAATCTCGTGAACAATGCCCTTACCTATACACCAGAGGGAGGGAGTGTCACCATCTCAGCAAGACCGCGGAAAGGCGCCTATGAATTTGATGTAGCAGATACAGGAATCGGCATGAAGAAAAGCGAGATTCCAAGAATATTTGAGAGATTTTATCGAATTGATAAAGATAGAAGTAGAAATTCAGGCGGTACAGGACTTGGTCTTGCCATTGTCAAACACCTTGTGGAGGCGCATGAAGGGACGATTTCGGTCCATAGCAAACAAGGTAAAGGAACGACTTTTACAGTGAGCCTGAAATCAAAATAGGGAAAAAAGGAAAGTCACGTTAAAATTTACATGATCTTTACAATGAATTCATGTTTAGTTAAACAATCATTGGTAGGATGAATAGGAACCCCTTCATCCAAGGAGCCAATTTTGTAAGGACGAAAACACTTGTTGTTTTCGTCCCTTTTTTTATGCAGGTTCGACTATTTTCTTTTCAAAATAAACTTTGATAAAATGATGATACAATGTGTGAAAGAGACGGCTGAAATGGCTCAGCCGATGGAGGATTAAAACATGACAGACAAAAAGAAATTAGTACTAGTGGATGGAAACAGTCTCGCTTATCGAGCCTTTTTTGCTTTGCCGCTATTATCAAATGATAAAGGCGTCCATACAAATGCCATTTATGGCTTTGCGATGATCTTAATGAAGATGCTCGAGGACGAGAAGCCAACCCATATGCTTGTCGCATTTGATGCGGGAAAAACAACGTTCCGCCACGAGACATTTAAAGAATATAAAGGCGGAAGACAAAAAACGCCGCCAGAGCTATCAGAACAAATGCCATTTATCCGTGAACTATTAGATGCCTATCAGGTGAAAAGGTACGAGCTTCCTCAATACGAGGCAGACGATATTATCGGGACATTGGCTGTGGAGGCAGAAAAAGACGGCTTTGAAGTCAAAATTTTCTCAGGAGATAAGGACTTAACGCAGCTTTCAACAGACCATACGACGGTAGCAATTACGAAAAAAGGCATTACAGAAGTTGAATATTACACACCGGCTCATATTGAAGAGAAATATGGCCTGCGCCCAGATCAAATCATCGATATGAAAGGTTTGATGGGAGATTCCTCAGATAATATCCCAGGGGTGCCGGGTGTAGGTGAAAAAACAGCGATTAAATTGTTAAAGCAGTTTGAAACGGTTGAAAACCTGCTTGAACATATTGACGAAGTCAGCGGTAAAAAACTCAAAGAAAAGCTTGAAGAATATAAAGAGCAGGCGGTGATGAGTAAAAAACTCGCAACGATTCTTGTAGAAGCGCCAATTGATGTATCAAGCAAGGATCTCGCATATGAAGGTCCTCATATGGATCAAGTGATCTCTCTTTATAAAGAACTAGGCTTTCAAACGCTGCTAGAGCGTCTAGGAGAAGCACCAGAAACAGGTGAACAGGTCGAAGTAGAAGCATTAGAAGTGAAAAAAATGACCGAAGTAACGGATGAGATGCTGACAGATCAAGCTGCTCTTGTGGTAGAGCAGCTTGGAGATAATTATCATGAAGCAGATTTGATTGGTTTTGCGATCCATAATGAAAATGGTGCGTTTTTTATCACGAAAGAAGATGCGCTTCAATCAGACGCATTTAAACAATGGGTACAGGATGAAACGAAGAAGAAATGGGTCTTTGATTCAAAAAGAGCAGTTGTCGCCCTCAGATGGCATGATGTCGATCTAAAAGGTGTCGATAACGATGTCCTGCTCGCTTCCTATGTCGTCAACCCTCAGAAATCGTATGAGGACGTCGCAAGTGTGGCGAAGGAATATGGTCTTAACATCGCTCTTTCTGATGAAAAAGTGTACGGAAAAGGAGCAAAGCAGGCGATTCCACCTGAAGATGAACTGAAGGAACATCTTGGACGAAAAGCAGCGGCGATCTCTGCTCTGCATGATTTAACACTTGAAGCGTTAGAAAAAAATGATCAGCATGAACTATATGAAGACTTAGAGCTGCCGCTTGCCCTCATCCTAGGTGAAATGGAATCCCTTGGGGTAAAGGTAGATATTGAGCGCCTAGAGAAGATGGGTGAAGAGTTAACGAAAAAGCTGAAAGAATATGAAGAAACCATTCACCGCTTAGCAGGTGAAACATTTAACATCAATTCTCCTAAACAGCTTGGCGTGATTCTTTTTGAAAAATTAGGACTGCCGATTATTAAAAAGACAAAGACGGGCTACTCGACATCTGCGGATGTTCTTGAAAAGCTTGAAGATAAGCACGAGATCATTCGGTCCATTCTGCATTACCGCCAAATTGGAAAGCTCCAATCGACCTATGTGGAAGGCTTAATGAAAGTAACGCGCAAGGATACCCATAAAGTGCATACACGATTTAATCAAGCGCTCACGCAAACAGGAAGACTAAGCTCAACAGACCCAAACCTGCAAAACATCCCAATTCGTTTAGAAGAAGGACGAAAGATTCGACAAGCATTCGTTCCATCAAAAGAAGGCTGGCTCATGTTTGCTGCTGACTATTCACAAATTGAGCTGCGTGTACTCGCTCATATTTCTCAGGATGAGAATTTGATCGAAGCGTTTACGCAAGATATGGATATTCACACGAAGACAGCGATGGACGTGTTCCATGTCTCAGAAGAAGAAGTGACTTCCTCTATGAGAAGACAAGCCAAGGCTGTCAACTTCGGTATTGTATATGGGATCAGTGATTATGGGTTATCTCAAAACCTTGGGATCACAAGAAAAGAAGCAGCTGCCTTTATCGAACGCTATTTAACAAGCTTTAAAGGCGTGAAAACCTATATGGAAGAGATCGTGCAGGAAGCGAAACAAAAAGGATATGTCACGACGCTTCTCAAACGCAGACGGTATATCCCGGATATCACAAGCCGTAATTTTAATATCAAAAGCTTTGCCGAACGAACAGCCATGAACACACCGATCCAAGGAAGTGCAGCTGATATTATTAAAAAGGCCATGATTGATATGGCGCGTAAATTAAAAGAAGAAAACTTGCAGGCAAATCTTTTATTACAGGTGCACGATGAATTGATTTTCGAAGCGCCGAAAGAAGAAATTGCCATACTCGAAAAAATTGTTCCTGAAGTCATGGAAAATGCACTTCAGCTAGATGTGCCGCTAAAAGTTGATTTTGCTTCAGGGCCATCTTGGTACGACGCAAAATAATAGAGAGAGAAAAAGGAGCGGGGAGCATGCCGGAATTACCAGAAGTTGAAACCGTCCGGCGCACACTCAAGCGGTTAGTCGAAGGAAAGACGATTGAAACGGTCAATATCAAATGGCCAAATATCATCAAACGTCCTGGGGAGCCGGAAGAGTTCGCAAGAAGGATGGTAGGAGAAACGATACAAACCATTGAAAGAAGAGGAAAGTTCCTGCTCTTTCATTTAGACCACTACGTAATGGTCTCCCATTTAAGGATGGAAGGGAAATACCGTGTACATGAAGCGCATGAGCCATACGATAAACATGTACACGTCGTCTTTACGTTTACAGACGGTACTGAGCTTCGGTATCATGATGTGCGTAAATTTGGCACGATGCATTTATTTCATCCGGGTGAAGAAGAAAAGGAACTCCCGCTCTCGCAGCTGGGGTATGAGCCTTTTGATGATCAATTCACTCCGGAATATTTATGGGAGCAATTGAAAAAAACTTCCCGTGTGGTCAAAACAGCGCTGCTTGATCAAAAGATTGTCGTGGGACTAGGTAATATTTATGTAGATGAGGTTTTGTTTAAAGCAGGCATTCATCCAGAAACAAAAGCGAATCAGCTCAGCCTTGATTCGTGCAAAGTGCTTCACAGGCATATTATCGATACACTTCAAGTAGCGGTAGATGCAGGAGGAAGCACGATTCGCTCATATATCAATTCACAAGGTGATATTGGCACATTTCAGCTGCAGCTTCTTGTGTATGACCGGCGGGGAGAGCCTTGTCAAACATGCGGAAGCATCATTGAGAAAACAGTAGTCGGAGGGCGCGGCACTCATTTTTGTGTGACCTGCCAAAAGCGTCCTCAATAAAAATCAGCCATCAGCATGCTTCCTTTTTGCTGTGCATACGATAAAAAACATTCATTTTTCAGCAAGGTGTAGACTGACACACAGCCCACCTGCTCTTCATATAGTGAAGAAGAGTCTAAGGACGCCTAGAGACTCTTGATCATCGTTGCATGAACAGAAAGGAAGAGTTCAGGTATGATTTCGATTTCGCTCCTGTTTTTAGCTATTGCAGTCAGCATTGACAGCTTTTCTGTAGGATTTACGTATGGACTTCGTAAAATGAAGATTCCATTTAAAGCGATTGTCATTATTGCGTGCTGTTCAGGGATTGTGCTGCTCATTTCCATGCTGATTGGCAGCCTGCTGACGACATTCCTCCCTGTCTCAGTGACAGATAAACTTGGTGGAGGCATTTTAATCGCCATTGGACTTTGGGTCCTTTATCAATTTTACAAACCAGCGAAAGAGCGTGATTTGCTCCTTCATGAAAAGACATTGCTCAATGTGGAAGTGCAATCGCTTGGTCTTGTCATTCAAATTTTGCGAAAGCCGACAAGTGCAGATATTGACCGTTCTGGGACGATCAATGGAATAGAAGCGGTGCTTCTTGGGATTGCTTTATCCATTGATGCATTTGGCGCAGGGATTGGCGCTGCGATTCTAGGCTTTTCTCCAATTGTCATGAGTATCACTGTGGCCGTGATGAGCTCACTTTTTGTGTGTATCGGGCTCCGTTCCGGTCATTACTTGGCCAATTGGCGCTGGATCGATAAACTTGCATGCTTACCAGGGCTTCTGCTCATTTTAATTGGGGTGTGGAAGCTGTAAAGGAGGAAATCAATTGACGCTTGTCATTGGATTAACAGGCGGGATTGCTAGTGGAAAAAGCACCGTCTCGCAAATGATAAAAGAGCAGGGCATCCGGGTCGTGGACGCAGATGTCATTGCAAAAGAAGCAGTTGCCAAAGGAACACCAGCTCTTCAACAAATCGTTCAAACCTTTGGTGAGGATGTTCTCCTGCCAAATGGGGAGCTGAACCGGCAGCAGCTTGGAGCCGTCATTTTTTCTGATGAAGAGAAAAGAAAGCAGCTGAATGCCATTGTTCATCCTGAAGTGAGAAAAGAAATGCTCAAACAGAGAGATGAAGGGGTTAGTCAGAAGGAAACCTTCGTTGTCCTCGATATCCCGCTTTTATTTGAAAGTCAGCTTGAAAGTCTCGTCGACCGCATCATTGTGGTGTATACAACGCCCGAATTGCAGCTGTCGCGGCTCATGAATCGAAATGACCTCAGCGAGGAAGAAGCGCTGAATCGTATTCACTCTCAGCAGCCTCTTGAGGAGAAATGTAAAAAAGCAGACCGCGTGATAGAGAACACACAAGATCTCGCGTTTATTAGAAAGCAATTGCAGAACATATTAAATGAATGGGAACATACAGATAAGTAAGAGTACATACACGTACTCTTCTTTTTTTATGCTTTATTCTGATTTCCTTTGAAAAGAACAGCCCTTTTTAGAAAATATACGTTTATATACTGGCAATTACATTCTAATGTGATATACTAATTTCATAAATAAATTTATTGAGTATAACACATAATAGAGGAGTGACCTGTTCATGAAGGTAAAAGCAGCGATCAATGGGTTTGGCAGAATTGGACGCATGGTCTTCAGAAAAGCAATGCTTGATGATCAAATTCAAATTGTAGCGGTGAACGCAAGCTATCCTGCCGAAACGCTAGCACATTTAATTAAATATGACACAAATCATGGACGTTACGAATGTGATGTGACAGCAGAAGATAACGCCTTGATTGTGAATGGCAAAAGAGTTCTTTTGCTTAATAATAGAGACCCGAAGCAGCTTCCATGGGGAGAGCTTGGGATTGATATCGTCATTGAAGCAACAGGTAAATTTAATTCAAAAGATCAAGCGATGGGCCATATAGATGCCGGAGCGAAAAAAGTCGTTCTAACAGCTCCAGGTAAAAATGAAGACATTACGATTGTGATGGGTGTCAATGAGGATGATCTTGATCCTGAAAAGCACGTCATTATTTCAAACGCATCTTGTACAACAAACTGTTTAGCACCAGTTGTGAAACTGTTAGATGATGAATTTGGCATCGACAATGGTTTAATGACAACGGTTCATGCTTATACAAATGATCAAAAAAATATCGATAACCCGCATAAGGATCTGCGCCGGGCGAGAGCATGTGCTCAGTCCATTATTCCAACTACGACGGGTGCCGCTAAAGCGCTTTCTTTAGTGCTTCCGCACATGAAAGGGAAATTACACGGACTTGCACTCCGCGTACCAGTTTCCAATGTGTCGATGGTTGATCTTGTCGTTGACTTGAAAAAAGATGTCACAGCAGAAGAAGTCAATGCAGCCTTCTCGAATGCATCTAAAACATCTCTTGCCGGTATTTTAGATTACACAGATGAGCCGCTTGTCTCTACGGACTTTAACACAAACCCTTATTCAGCAGTCGTTGATGGACTGACAACGATGGTAATGGAAGGGAGAAAAGTGAAAGTTCTTGCATGGTATGACAATGAATGGGGTTATTCATGCCGAGTGGTTGACCTTGTAAAGTTTGTCGGCGCACAGATGAAAGAGCTGTCTGCTGTTTGAAATGAAGAAGACGATCGTCCCTTTTCAAGAAATGAGAGAAAATCCCACTAAAAACACAGCTTGCAAAATGGGTCTAAACAAAGTATACTATTTTTCGTGAACTTCTTGTTCGCAGACTCATTCGGGTATACTTAAAGGGTTAGGACCTCTTAGGACTAACTTTCCCCCGTGGTATATGTCCGGTCCGGCTGCTTAGAACTTCACTCTTTCATTCTTGTTTAAAGGGGGGTCCATGATGGAAACAATCGGACGTCACGTTATCTCCGAGCTATGGGGATGCGACTGTGATAAACTGAACGACATGGATTTTATTGAAAAAACGTTTGTAAATGCAGCTTTGAAATCAGGAGCTGAGGTAAGAGAGGTTGCTTTTCACAAATTTGCACCTCAAGGAGTAAGTGGAGTTGTCATTATTTCTGAATCTCATCTGACAATTCACAGCTTTCCTGAACATGGTTATGCGAGCATAGATGTTTATACTTGCGGTGACCTAGATCCGAATATTGCAGCAGATCATATCGGAGATGAATTAGGTGCTGAAACAAGAGAAAACATCGAAATTCCTCGAGGCATGGGACCTGTACAAGTAAAACAGGCACAAGCCAAAGCACTGTAAACATAAAAAAGATTGCAATGGGAGCTGGCCAAAAGCATTGAATGCCTTTGTGTTATGCTCCTTTTTATATTTTTTTGATAAAAAATCCAACATTCCCCAGCTTGTCTATACTTTTGTTCTAGGAAAACAAAGGTTTTTTTTATAAAATAAAGAAAGAGGCATTATGGCAAAGGGGATACGTGTATGACTTTAAGACAAAAGTTTAAACGGTTCATGTCAAACCATACAGAAACATCTGACGAGCATCCAGTGTCAGAACTGAAAAGCCATTACTACAAATCGACGAATACACAAGTTTTTCAAGCGGTGGAAACCATTCTTTCCCGAAGCGATTCTTATCAAGTGACATCTGTTTCAGCAGAACGAGGTGAAATCAGCGCAAACATACGATTGCCGAAAAAAGCCTTTCTCGTGGCGACTGTCATTTCAATTCGTCCTTTTGAAACAGCTGTCGATTTTAATGTAACAACAGAAACGGCCCTGCCAACAGATTTCGGCTATAGTCAAAAGACCGTTCTGTCCCTTTATGATGAACTAGACAAACAACTTCCAAGAATAGATCGGAGCTGATGAAATGAAATGTCCCACATGTCAGCACCTTGGCACAAGGGTGCTTGATTCAAGACCAGTAGATGAAGGGAAATCCATCCGTCGCAGAAGAGAGTGCGAAAGCTGCCAATATCGCTTTACGACGTTTGAAAAATTAGAAGAATTACCGCTGATTGTGGTGAAAAAAGAAGGGATTCGAGAAGAATTCAGCCGCGAAAAAATGCTGAGAGGACTCATCAAAGCGTGTGAAAAGCGTCCTGTCGCTTTAAAGCAGCTGGAGGATGTCTGCTTTAATATTGAAAAAGAACTGCGCAATCAAGGCATGTCAGAGGTGAAAAGCGAGCTTGTAGGTGAAATGGTCATGGACGAGCTGGCGAAAATTGATGAAGTGTCTTACGTCAGGTTTGCCTCGGTTTACCGGCAGTTTAAAGACATTAATGTCTTTATTGATGAATTAAAAGACCTATTAAAGAAAGAACGCTAAAAAGAGCTGGAGATTCTTCATGCTCTTTTTCCTGCGTAAAGCGTAAAACGCAAAAAGAGTGTACAATGGAAACAATCGCAATTCATGGGGAGGATCAGCATATGACAGAGCATTGGAAGGAAGTGCTAGCCGTCGATCCGTATGTCGTCAAAAGCGCTTCATTGCTCGGTGACATCGATAGACAGCTCATCACTCTTTTATATCAGCCGCTTATTGGCATGTCCGCTTTCAGCTTATACATGACGCTGTGGGGAGAGCTGGAACAAAATCGTATGTGGGGGAAACCTGCACCTCATCGGCAGCTCATGGTCATGCTGCAAACGAATTTAAATGATATTTTTGAGGAACGTTTAAAGCTTGAAGCGATCGGCTTACTCCGCACATATGAACAGGAAACGGAAGAAGGCAGACTGTTTACATATGAGCTTGTACCGCCGCTAAGACCAGATGAATTTTTCCAAGATGGTATGCTGAATGTCCTGCTGTACCATCGTGTAGAGAAAGCAAAATATATGCAGCTTCGCGACTATTTCTCTTATCCGGGTGTTCCTGCAGAAGCAAAGAATATTTCACGGTCGTTTGAAGAAGTGTTTCACGTATTGCAGCCAGGCGAGCGCAAGATGACAGAAGAAATTCATCAGGCGTCATCGCTTGATCAAGGCTATGAATATGTGACCGTTGGATCGAGTCAGCCGGCACCGCTCTCGGACGAATCCTTTGATTTCGATCTATTATTAGCCGGTATGTCTGACATGATGATTCCAAGAAAGGCTTTGACAAAGCAGGTAAAAGAAACAATTAAGAAGTTAGCTGTTGTATACGGCATCACCCCGCTTCAAATGCAAAATATTGTAGCAGGTGCATGCGGTTCGGATCAAATGATCTCAACAGAAGAGCTGAGAAAAGCAGCAAGAGACTGGTACCAAATTGAATACAGAGGCGAACAGCCAAAGCTGATTGATCAAAAACAGCCAAGACACTTGCGCCAAGATGCTTCAAAGACGCAGGCGGCAGATACTCCAGATGCAAAATTGATTGAAAAGCTGGATCATATTTCGCCTAGGGAGCTGCTAAAAGACATGGCAGATGGCATTGAGCCAACATATGCCGACTTAAGAATTGTCGAAGATATCATGC
Organism: Bacillus sp. FSL R5-0512; assembly: GCF_038593295.1. Taxonomy (NCBI): domain Bacteria; kingdom Bacillati; phylum Bacillota; class Bacilli; order Caryophanales; family Bacillaceae; genus Bacillus; species Bacillus sp. FSL R5-0512. The sequence goes on along the minus strand of NZ_CP151982.1, from coordinate 2,543,964 downwards.
TCGAGCAGCAGCTAGAGCCAGGTGTCATGAATGTTCTCATCTACTATACATTACTCAAAACAGATATGAAGCTGTCGAAAGCATATATGCAAAAAATCGCTTCTCATTGGGTGAGAAAGAAAATCAAAACCGTTGCTGCGGCCATGAAAATTGCAAAAGAAGAGAACAGACAAATGACAGAGTGGGCGCAGCAGAAAAAGCAGCGCAGCCCATATGGTTCAGGAAAAGTCGTCCGGGAAGAGAAACTGCCTGACTGGATGAAAGAAACCGAAACAAAAGAACAGCCGGCAAAAGAGCAAACGGACAATCTGTCTACAGAAGACCTTGAACGAGAAAAAGAAAAACTGTTAGATCAGTTTAAAAATATGAAAAAGTACAATGCACATTAAGGTGAGGTGAGTTGGGATGAAACCGATCGGTCGTTCATTTGAACAGCTAAAAGGACGAGTAGATTTTCGCGTGAGATACAATCAGATTAAAGAAAGTGTGTTGTCTGATGAAGATGTGAAGGCATTTTTACAGAAGCATCAAGAAGAGATACATGAAGACATGATCAATCGCAGCTTGAACCGGCTCTTTGAATATGTGCAGCAGTCGAAGGGCTGCTCTTACTGCTTAGATGACGAAAACGTCAATGCCATTTTAGATGGGTATCACCCGAAGCTTGTGATCAAAGGTCAGAGTATTGATATTGAATATTCCCCTTGCCTGGTCAAGCTGCGGCTCGATAGACAGAAAAAACAGCAAGAGCTGATGAAAAGCATGTATATTCCGCAAAATGTCCTTCAAGCGACGTTCGCTGATCTGAACGTTGTGGGAAGACAAGAGGTCATTCAAAAAGTAGGTCAATTCCTCCAAAGCTATGATGAGACTGGAAAAGGAAAAGGCTTGTATTTACACGGAAAGTTTGGAGTAGGAAAAACGTATATACTAGCAGCTATTGCGCAGCAGCTAGCGGAAAAAGAATACCCATCTCTCCTTGTTTACGTGCCTGAATTTGTGAGAGAGTTAAAAAATTCATTAGCCGATCATACGCTAGAAGAAAAGCTGAATATGGTCAAGTCCACCCCTATTTTAATGCTTGATGATATTGGGGCAGAATCGATGACAAGCTGGGTGCGGGATGAACTGCTCGGTACGATCTTACAATACCGTATGGCAGAGCAGCTGCCGACGTTTTTCTCTTCTAATTTCTCCCCAAATGAGCTGAAGCATCACTTTACGTACTCGCAGCGGGGGGAAAAAGAAGAGGTCAAAGCCGCTCGTTTAATGGAACGGATTCTCTATTTAGCAGAGCCTGTCTTGCTCGAAGGAGAAAACCGCCGTCATTTATAAAAGCGTATGTCACCTGAAGGAGGAGCAAATGAAATGAACAAAAGAAAATGGCTGCTTTTTCTTGTGATTGGCATTCTTGCTGCTGCGCTGTGGTGGCTGAATAAACAGCATCTTCAGCTGGCGCCGAAAGATGTGAAGAATTGGGTGCTTCAATTTGGAATGCTGGCTCCCTTTGTTTTTCTTTTCTTATCTCTTTTCCGCCCGTTTGTTCTCGTCCCTATTACGGTCTTTTCGCTTGCAGCAGGTTTGGCATTCGGCAGTGTCCTTGGGACGATTTATGCCCTTATTGGAGCTACAGCCGGGGCAACAGGCTCCTTCATGATTGCTTCAACCTTTCGAGCAAAAAAGAAGGAAACGGAATCAAACAGCCGGAAGCTGAAAGCGGTGACGTCCCGTATTCAGGAGCATGGATTTCTTTATATTTTGTTATTGCGTATTGCACCGATTCATTTTGATTTTGTCAGCTATGCGGCAGCCGCTTCACGTACAAATTATCGTGCATTTGTGGCAGCCACCTTTTTAGGCTTAATACCGGGTACAATTGCGTTAAATGTTCTCGGCTCAAGCTTTGTCAGCGGCAATTATGCCGCCTTAGCGGTTGTTTGTTTGATTTATTTGATCTTTATTTCCGTTCCACTCATTTTAAAAAGAAAGATGCCTGATTTATTTTAGGCGTCTATTTTTTATGTTCTCCCCATATATATGTAACAGATGTCGTTAGGGGGGACAAACATGCTTGAAATAATCTTTGAAGATGAATATGATACCGCCGCTTTTTTACATCTTGCTGAACACTTAGACAGTCGGCATCACATGTCAATTCAACAAGGGAAAGACCGGCTTCTCATAGAGGCGAAGGAATCAGAAGAAGCACTTGAGCACATTGTGCGGCCATTATTGGTTCACTTTTTTTTGGAATGCAAAGAAAATGAGCGCATGCGCAGCATTCTTGAAAACACGTATTTATTTAAAGATCCTGAAGAGCAGCACCAAATTCTTTCCATCGCTCACAGTATCATGAACGGGGACTTAGATGATATTCCCGGCATTCAGCAAGACCCGTCAAGAGAAGCCCTTTTAAAAAAGGAGCTTGAAGCGATTTCTTTACAGCAAGGTGTTTTTTCAATTGGTTCATTTATGACATTTAGGCTGTCAGAGTATGACCGAAGGCTGAAGAACTATGTTGAAGTGTCCATTGAAGAATACAAAATGGAGCAAGAGTATCAAAATTTCATTCAATCACTTCGAGACTATGTGATGGCAAGAGAGCCTAGGCTCGAAAAAGTACATGTTGTGCATCAGGACCGCCTGGTGATTTGGGAATTTCGCTACGCTTCTGAGCGTGATCAAAAACAATACATAGACAGACAGTTTGTAAGAGAGCATCCAATGTATATTGATTCGCAGCTGATTGCACCGCTTGTCTCCATTGCACCGCAAAAAATTGACCTGTTTACAAATGATACAGGTCACTCGATGGTGCAAACCATTCAAAATATTTTTCAAGAAAGGGTCGAGGTGTTCCCGTCTCATTCATTCCAAGAGCAGAATGTTCAATTTGTACATGCTCATTTCAACAAGAAAAGTGAAAAGCTTTCTTGATTTTCACGAAAAAACGTTTTATAATACGGTGTAACTTCATACAGAGACCGTATTGATAAGGACATGAACAAATGAACACCCGCTTAAAGAGAGGGAAGCCGCGGCTGAAAGCTTCCTAGCAGAGGACCATTTGCTTTACCACCTTTGAACATCAGCTGTGAACTTTTTAGTAATGGCTGACGGGAATTCCCGTTATCGAACCGCAAGCCGTATTTGCTTATGAAAAAGCAAGCTGCAAATACGGGAAAAAGGGTGGAACCACGATTCCGTTTATTCAACCTCGTCCCTTTCCAGGGGGCGGGGTTTTTATATTGCCAAAAAAAGGAGTGACCAGAGATGTCAGAACAAATTCAACTTACATTTCCAGATGGAGCAGTCAAGGAGTTTGACAAAACAGCTACAACAGAAGACATCGCGGCATCAATTAGCCCGGGCCTAAAGAAAAAAGCACTTGCCGGTAAATTGAACGGTAAAGAAATAGATCTGCGTACGCCGCTATTAGAAAGTGGAACAATCGAGATCATCACAGATAAAAGTGAAGAAGCACTCGACATTATGCGCCACAGCACAGCTCATTTGCTAGCGCAGGCGATCAAACGTCTGTATGGAAAAGAGCATCACGTTCAGTTTGGCGTAGGTCCTGTCATCGAAAATGGCTTCTACTACGATGTAGACATCGATGTTGCCATCACACCTGAAGACTTACCAAAGATTGAAAAAGAAATGAAGAAAATCATTAACAGCAATCTGCCAATTGAGCGAATTGAAGTATCAAGAGAAGAAGCGAAAAAGCGCTTTGAAGCGATTGGTGATGAATTGAAGCTTGAGCTGTTAGAGGCGATTCCAGAAGGTGAAGCTGTGACGATTTATGAGCAGGGTGAATTCTTTGACCTCTGCCGCGGGATTCACTTGCCGTCTACAGGGAAAATCAAAGAATTTAAACTGTTAAGCCTTGCCGGTGCATACTGGAGAGGTGACAGTAACAACCAAATGCTTCAGCGTATTTACGGAACAGCTTTCTTCAGCAAAGAAGATTTAAATGAACACTTACGTCTGCTGGAAGAAGCGAAAGAACGCGATCACCGTAAGCTTGGAAAAGAGCTGAAACTGTTTGCGAATTCCCAAAAGGTTGGTCAAGGACTTCCGCTTTGGCTGCCAAAAGGCGCTACAATCCGCCGCGTCATTGAGCGTTACATTGTCGATAAAGAAGTGCGTCTTGGCTATGAACATGTGTACACACCAGTTCTTGCAAGTGTTGAATTGTATAAAACATCAGGACACTGGGCGCATTATCAAGAAGACATGTTCCCAGTAATGGAAATGGACAACGAAGATCTTGTTCTTCGTCCGATGAACTGTCCGCACCATATGATGATTTACAAAAACGAGCCGCACAGCTATCGCGAATTGCCAATTCGTATTGCAGAGCTTGGTACAATGCACCGCTATGAAATGTCAGGTGCCTTATCCGGCCTTCAGCGTGTTCGCGGTATGACATTAAACGATGCACACATCTTTGTTCGTCCAGATCAAATCAAAGACGAGTTCATCCGTACAGTTCGTTTAATTGAAGAAGTGTATCAAGACTTTGGCTTGAATGACTACACATTCCGCTTGTCTTATCGTGATCCAGAAGATACTGAGAAGTATTTCGATGACGATGCGATGTGGAATAAAGCACAATCGATGCTGAAGGATGCAATGGACGAGCTTGGTCACGACTACTATGAAGCAGAAGGCGAAGCGGCATTTTATGGGCCGAAGCTTGATGTACAAGTGAAGACAGCTCTTGGAAAAGAAGAGACATTATCCACTGTACAGCTTGATTTCTTACTTCCAGAACGCTTTGATCTCACATATATCGGAGAAGATGGAAAGCACCATCGTCCAGTCGTGATTCATAGAGGTGTTGTTTCTACAATGGAACGTTTCGTTGCCTTCTTAATTGAAGAGTACAAAGGAGCCCTTCCAACATGGCTGGCACCTGTACAATTCCAAGTCATCCCAGTTTCACCGTCTGTTCATTTAGACTATGCGAAAAAAGTACAAGAACGTTTGCAGCTTGAAGGTCTTCGTGTAGAGCTTGACAGCCGCGATGAAAAAATTGGGTACAAAATTAGAGAAGCGCAAATGCAAAAGATTCCGTACATGCTTGTCGTCGGAGATCAAGAAGCAGAAAATGGCGCTGTCAATGTAAGAAAATACGGGGAACAAGATTCAGAAACAATGGATCTTGAAGCCTTTGTGAAACATGCAGTAGCAGAAGCAAAGAAATAATAAGCACAGCCAGTGATTCTCTTTAGATCACTGGCTTTTTCTTTTTGGAGAACACTTCCACTAGTGATCCAATTCCTAAAAAGAGACGTTTAGATAGTACAAAAGTAAGGGTAAGTATGTACTATTGGTTCGAGACAAATTGGGGGAATGAAAGCGATGATGCAAACAACAAACAATTTTTCGTCACATATATTGGAGCAATCAGCTGTTCTTCGTGCATTAGAGCACTCGCTGGCAATGATTGAATTTAATGTGACAGGTGAAGTTCTATGGGTGAACGATATTTTTGCAAAAGCCATGGGATATTCTAAAGAAGAGATGATCGGTCTTCAACATAGACAGTTCTGTCCTCCGCATATTATAGAACACACGAGCTATCACATGTTTTGGAAGCGTTTGAGAGAAGGTCAAGTCTTTCAGGAAAAAGTGCAGCGGATCACAAAAAACGGCAGCAGCTTATGGCTTGAAGCAACATATTCACCTGTTCATGATGAAGAAGGAACTGTAGTGGGTGTTGTGAAAGTGGCAACAGATATTACGGAGAGAGAACATACAATGAAGCAAGTCGTAGAAGACCTAAAGGAGATGTCTGCGAAATTAATGGAACGAGCAGAAATTGGCATTCAGCATAGTCAAAGTGTCAATGCCTCCTTTGATCATATAGCAAACGAAACCGATCAAAATATGAGCTTGTTAAAAGGATTAACGGAGCAGGTAGAGTCCATCAGCTCCATTGCTGCAAGCATTAACAGCATTTCTTCACAAACCCAGCTGCTCGCTTTAAATGCGGCAATAGAAGCGGCACATGCGGGTTCCTATGGAAATGGCTTTAGTGTAGTGGCAGCAGAGATTCGAAAGCTTGCGACAAATTCAAAAGAAGCGATCGTCAAGGTAGATCAATATGTGAAGGCGATCCATGCAGAAGTAGAGAAAGTCAGCAGCGGAACAAGCCGGGCAAAGACAACCGTGTTTACAAACCGGGATCTTGTAAAGCAGGCAAGTGAAGAATTCATCGTTGTAGGAGAAGCAGCACGCGGCTTAGACCGGCAAGCGCAAAGTCTAGCGGCAATCATATAGCTCTAAGACTACAAAAACACCCAATCTCGTCGTCAGGAGAAGGGTGTTTTTTTGTTCTATTTTAATATATCAAACAATTCATGTAAGTCTTTGATTTCATAATCAGGCGTTACATCTGTTTCGTTTTTCTTGCCATGGCGATTGATCCAAACGGTTTGGATGCCAGCGCGAGATGCGCCGAGAATATCTGTTTTCGGATTATCTCCAACCATGATCGCTTCGTCTTTTGTTAAGTTTAACAGCTGAAGGCAGTGCTCAAAGATACCCGGATCAGGTTTGCCTTTCCCGTAGTCTCCTGAAATCACAATTTCGTTAAAATAAGGGGCAAGCTCAGGAACACCTGCCAGTTTTTCCTTTTGAAGGCTAGGATCTCCGTTTGTTAAAAGGAGCAATTCGTAGCTGCCTTTCAGGCGGTTTAAAACAGGGTATGTTTCTTCATAGACATATGGGCGTTTTCTGCGCTCTGCTGCAAAGAAATCAGCCAAATATTGTCCAAATGCCTCATCGTCAATTCCCGCTGCCCTTAAGCCATTGGTCCAAGCGTTTTTGCGATACTCTGGTGCAAGGGCGTTCAGCTTTTGAAAGCCTTCGCTAATCGGTTCACTAAAATTCGACCACAGTCCTTCGAAAGGATTAATGCCGATCATGACAGTATAATCATATGTTTCATAGGAAGAGTACAGCTTTCTTGCTTCTTCACGTACAATCTGTTCAAACGATTCTGGATCAAGTCCATATTTCTTTTCCGCTTCCCGGCAAGTTTCCTGAAAAGTTGTGTGAATGCTTTTTTCATCCCAAAGCAAAGTATCATCTAAATCGAAAAATACGGCTTTCATGATCTTCTCCCTTGTTATGTATGTGTTACCTTCAATTGCAAGTGACAGGCTCATGTTCATTTTACAATAGAAGAAGAGGGCAATAAAGAAAAGATTTGAGAGATATTTGATCATTGACCGCACATGATAGAATAGAAAGACAGTAGATATGACATACATCATTTGAGGTGGCCGGTTTGCTTCATTTAATTATCATGATGATCGAGCGTGTGGGGATCATCGTTATTTTAGGATTTGTGCTTGCCCATGTGAAGGGCTTTCGCAATCTATTGCTACATAATCAAGGGTTTCGGAAAAAGGCAATTCTTGTCTTCATTTTTGCTTCTTTTAGTATTATCAGCAATTACACAGGAATTGAAATTCAGCAGCAAATTGTCATGAATCATGAGTTTTCTTATCACCTTGGCTCGTCAAGCTCTATCGCCAATACGAGAATTATGGGGATCGAAATGGGTGGTTTAATCGGGGGGCCGTTTGTAGGGATTGGCGCAGGGCTTTTAGCTGGAATTCATCGCTATTCCTTAGGAGGAAGCACCGCGCTCAGCTGTGCGATTTCTTCCATTTTAGCGGGTGTCATTGCAGGCTATGTCGGCAGCAGGTTTAAGCGGAGGAATCGAATGGTGACACCTCGCCAAGCAGCTCTTTTTGGTGTGGCGATGGAATCATTGCAGATGATCATTATCCTTCTGTTTGCAAGGCCATTTGCGGATGCATGGGGGCTTGTCAGTATCATCGCCCTGCCGATGATCTTTGTGAATGGAATCGGCAGCTTTATCTTTTTATCTATTTTACAGTCAGTCATTCGGCAAGAAGAGCAGGCAAAGGCGATGCAGACACATCGTGTATTTTCGATCGCCGATCAAACACTGCCTTTTTTCCGCCAAGGGTTAAATGAACAGTCATGTAAAAGTGTGGCGGAGATCATTCATCGGTTGACTGAAACAGATGCGGTCTCCTTAACAGACACAGAAAAGATTTTAGCACATGTCGGAGATGGAACAGATCATCATATTCCATCTAAAAGCCTGATTACAGGGCTGTCGAAACAGGTCTTGATGAGCGGCAAGATTATGAAGGCGCATTCGAAGGGCGAAATCAATTGTTCAGTCGCCCATTGCCCTCTTGAAGCGGCCATCGTGCTGCCGCTCACTTCTAACGGTCAAACGATTGGAACGTTAAAAATGTATTTCAATTCTCCGGTCGGATTAAGCAGGGTGGAAGAGGAGCTTGCAGAAGGTTTGGCGATGCTGTTTTCCACACAGCTTGAGCTGGGGGAGGCGGAAACTCAAAGCCGCCTCTTAAAAGATGCAGAGATCAAAGCACTTCAAGCACAAGTGAACCCGCACTTTTTATTTAACGCTATTAATACCATCTCTGTTTTATGCAGAACCAATGTGGAGATGGCAAGGAAGCTGCTGCTTCAGCTAAGTATTTATTTCCGTTCAAATATGCAAGGCGCCCGCCATTTGCTGATTCCAATGCAGAAGGAGATTCAGCATGTGGAGGCATATTTATCACTCGAACAAGCAAGGTTTCCAAATAGATACCATGTGACCTTTCAAATCGAAAAGGAGCTGGAGCAGGTGATGATTCCGCCCTTTGTGCTTCAGGTGCTTGTTGAAAACGCAGTGAGACATGCTTTTCCTAAACATCAAAAGAATTGTGAAGTCATCGTATCTGCTTTTATGAAAGATGGGCATGTTTATATGAAAGTGACAGATAATGGACAAGGGATCGATGATGACAAGATGGCTCAGCTATTAAAAGCGCCTGTCGAATCACTAGAAGGAACAGGGACAGCCCTTTTTAATTTAGATCAGCGGTTAAGAGGGATTTTTGGCAGACAAGCCGCTTTATCCATTTATAGTGACCAAGGCACTGACATCTCATTTCGCATTCCGATGGACTATGTAAAAAAGGATGATTCTCGTTGATGAAAGTATTAATCGTAGATGATGAAGTGTTAGCAAGGGATGAATTAAAATACTTATTACGAAGAACGAAAGAGGATGTTCAAATACAGGAAGCAGAAAATATAGAATCTGCTTTTGACCGGATGGTCGATCATAAGCCGGATCTGCTCTTTTTAGACATTGATTTATCTGGTGAGAACGGATTTGATATTGCCAAAAGGCTCAACCGGATGTCTGATCCGCCAGCGGTTGTATTTGCGACAGCCTTTGATCAATATGCGCTGAAGGCGTTTGAGGTAAGTGCCCTTGATTACTTAACAAAACCATTTGATGAAGAGCGGCTGCTCCAGACGATTCAAAAGTTTAAAAAGTGGAAATCTGTTGAGACGCAAGAGCACCAGCTGTCAGATGAGAAAGCGCCCCGCCAGCAAAAATTAGCGATCTCAGTTGATGACTCAATTGTGATCCTGCGAGTTGAAGAGATCATGTATGTAGGACTCAGCGAGGGGAAAAAGGTCGTGAAAACAAAGGATCACATGTATGAGGTCTCAGAACCGCTGGTGGTCATTGAAAAGAAACTTCCTGAGGCTTACTTTATGAGGGTCCATCGCAGCTATATCGTGAATACCTCTCATATGAAAGAAGTACAGCCGTGGTTTAATTCGACGTATAATCTGCATATGACAGACGGGTCTATCATTCCTGTCAGCCGCACATATGCCAAAGAATTAAAGAAGTCACTCCTGCTAGAGTAGGAGGGCTTTTTTTGTTTGTATTTCAATACTCGTTTTTTGCATTTCAGTCATTGAATCCAGCGAGTTTTATTGTAAACGCTTCATTCGTTTATTTCATGCCTTATACTGAGGGCAGTCGAAGAAAGAGGTGAAGCGGCATGAGTGCCACGAAAGTATATGGATTTCTATCTCAAGCATTTATTTTTGCAACCGTAATGTTTGTTTCTAATCTCATTTCAATGTATTTACCGATTCCGATGCCCGCATCCGTCATTGGTTTGGTTCTATTATTTGTTTTGTTAACAACGAAAATCGTTAAACTGGAGCAGGTGGAGCAATTAGGTACATCATTGACAGGACTCATTAGCTTTCTATTTGTTCCCTCTGGAATCTCAGTCATTCAATCACTAGGTGTCATGCAAGAAGTAGGTGTGCAAGTAGTCGGCGTCATTATCATTGCAACCATTATGCTACTTGCAGCGACAGGGCTGTTTTCGCAGCTTCTCATGCAATTATCAGAAAGACCGCAGAAACGTAAAGAGACAAAGGAGAGTAAATCTGCTCCTTCTCATTCAAATAAACCAGCTTCAAGTACGCATTAAAGGAGAGATGCAAAATGGGTACAAGTACAATGAGTCCTTACTTTGGCATTGTCGTCTCATTGGTCGCCTTTGGAATAGGGACATTCTTATTTAAAAAATCAAAAGGTTTCTTCTTGTTCACCCCGCTGTTTGTGGCGATGGTACTGGGCATTTTATTTTTGAAAATTGGCGGTTTTTCCTACGCAGATTATAATGAGGGCGGCAAGATTATCAAATTTTTCTTAGAGCCTGCCACGATTGCTTTCGCTATCCCGCTTTATAAGCAGAGAGCCTTGCTTAAAAAATATTGGTGGCAAATTTTATCCGCTATTTTTGTAGGTTCACTTTGTTCCATTACGATCGTATATCTCGTAGCGAAAGGGATTCATTTAGATGCGGCTGTGATGAAAAGCATGCTTCCACAAGCAGCGACAACAGCGATTGCTCTTCCGATTGCAAAGGATATTGGCGGAATCGCAGATATCACAGCCTTTGCGGTCATATTTAACGCAGTCATTGTCTATGCACTAGGTGCCTTCTTCTTAAAATTATTTCGCATTAAAAACCCAGTGGCAAAAGGTCTTGCACTTGGTACATCAGGACATGCGCTTGGGGTTTCTGTTGGAATTGAGATGGGAGAAGTAGAAGCAGCGATGGCAAGTATCGCCGTTGTGGTCGTAGGAGTTGTGACCGTTATTGTCATCCCAATCTTTATGCAGTTGATTCTTTGATGGCGTCATTGTGTGAAAAAGTCTTGCCCAATTCGTCTCATCATGTTAAACTGAAAAAGTTGTTTCAAGAGTTCGGTTACTTGACGAACGAATGAAAATTGTGTAGAATAATTAACGAATTGAATAGATATCACAAGCAGAAGCACCCGCTTCTCACCTGATTGACACATGTTTGTAGTTGACAGGTTGACCGTACATTTATTTTTTCATGCAAATGTTCGCAGTGTGGGTGTTTTATATGCCCACACTTTTTGTTTGCCTGTAAAACATACAACGAAATGGTCAAATGAATTGTGAACTCAATTCAAAATCTCATGGAGGTGGCTCACTATTAGCAAAGATCAATTAGTTAATGAAGGTATTCGTGCGCGTGAAGTTCGTTTGATCGGACAAAATGGCGATCAGCTTGGGATTAAAACCCGCCAGGAAGCTCTGGAAATTGCTGCTAAAGCCAATCTTGACCTTGTGTTAGTTGCTGCAAATGCAAAACCACCTGTTTGCCGAATCATGGACTATGGTAAGTTCCGATTCGAACAGCAGAAGAAGGAAAAAGAGGCACGTAAGAATCAAAAAATCATTAGCTTAAAAGAAGTTCGGTTGAGCCCGACAATCGATGAACATGATTTTAACACGAAGCTCCGTAATGCAATCAAATTCCTTGAAAAGGGAGATAAAGTGAAAGCTTCTATCCGCTTTAAAGGCCGTGCGATTACGCATAAAGAAATCGGACAGCGCGTGTTAGACCGTTTCTCTGAAGCCTGCGCTGAAGTAGCAACAGTAGAAACAAAACCTAAGATGGACGGACGCAGCATGTTCCTCATGCTTGCACCAAAAGTCGAAAAGTAAAGTAACAGAGGGAGGAAACATCCAATGCCAAAAATGAAAACTCACCGCGGATCTGCTAAACGTTTCAAAAAAACAGGTTCTGGTAAACTTAAACGTTCTCATGCGTACACAAGTCACTTGTTCGCTAACAAATCTACAAAGCAAAAACGTAAATTGCGTAAGAGTGCAATCGTAAGTGCTGGAGATTTCAAACGTATCAAACAACAACTTGCAAACATTAAGTAATTTGGAATAGGAATCATAGGAGGGAATTACAATGCCAAGAGTAAAAGGCGGAACTGTGTCGCGTCAGCGTCGTAAAAAGGTTCTTAAATTAGCAAAAGGTTATTTCGGTTCAAAACATAGATTATACAAAGTAGCAAACCAACAGGTGATGAAATCTGGAAACTACGCTTTCCGTGACCGTCGTCAGAAAAAACGTGACTTCCGTAAACTATGGATCACTCGTATCAACGCTGCAGCTCGTATGAACGGTCTTTCTTACAGCCGTTTAATGCATGGCTTAAAGCTTTCTGGTATCGAAGTAAACCGCAAAATGCTTGCTGACCTTGCTGTGAATGACCTAAATGCATTCAATCAGCTTGCTGATGCTGCAAAAGCACAACTAGACAAGTAAGTTCTATAAAAGATCATTCCTTCGAGGGGTGATCTTTTTTTCTCATCATGTGAGGTGAAATGAATGAATATGGCTTTGATCCTGCTGCTTATTTTGGTGAATGGCTATGGCTTTTTTCTCATGGGTGAAGACAAACGCCGGGCCAAAGCACATAAATGGAGAATTTCAGAGGCGCATTTATGGAGTGCTGCGGTTCTTTTTGGCGCTGCCGGGTCGTATCTAGGAATGCAGTATTTCCGGCATAAAACAAAGCATCCTGCCTTTCAAATCGGCATGCCTTTATTAATTATTTTGCAGTTGATCCTATTGGGATATATCCAAGTTATTTGAAAAAGGAGCAGACGCCATTAGGACGGCGTGTCTGCTCCTTTTTTTTGTTTGATTTTTTTTATGGGCTGATCCCAATCAATTTTTGTTTGAGGATAACGCTCGATAATGTTTTCCTCCAGTTTTTCAAAGTCTTCTAATGTAAATTCACTCAGCTTCTCAGGTGACTCCGTCCAAACGTAAATGGAGTGGACAAACAGAGGATGATCCTTAGAAGGAACATGCTTCTCCCCTTCAAACAAGACACCTTTATAGACGAAATTAAAATTTTTGCGCGCATTTTGCTGTTCGTCCATAAAATAAAAGCCTTCTTTTAATTGTGCTTGTTTCAGCTTTCTTCTCGGATTTGAGAAGAATTTTACCGCCATGTAGAAGATGTAGACAAGCAGTGCAACAAGAGCTAGTCTCATGAGGATTACAAACATGACAGGATGCACCTCCAATACCGTTATCTGATGTACTACGAATGAAAACGCCAAAAGGTTTCAACTTTTTTTAAAAAAATATTTCGTAAAACGAAAAAATATTCATAAAAAGATCGTATTGAACGAAAGAGGTTTTGTATAATAAGAATGCACCATGAAGATAAAGGAGGATAAATGGAATGACAAAGCTCGATCAAACATTAACTATGCTGAAAGACCTAACGGATGCAAAAGGGATTCCAGGAAATGAACGTGATGTCAAAAAAGTCATGCAGACATACATAGAATCATATGCAGATGAAGTCTCTACAGACCGCCTTGGCAGCTTGATCGCTAAAAAGGAAGGAAACGCTAACGGACCTAAAATTATGCTCGCTGGTCACTTAGATGAAGTAGGATTCATGGTGACAAAAATTGATGACAAAGGCTACATTCGTTTTCAAACAGTCGGCGGCTGGTGGTCACAGGTCATGCTCGCCCAGCGTGTCACCATTGTGACGAAAAAGGGAGAGATCACAGGGGTAATTGGTTCAAAGCCACCACACGTTTTGTCACCTGAAGCTCGTAAAAAGTCAATTGAGATTACGGATATGTTTATTGATATTGGGGCGTCAAGCAAAGAACAGGCAATGGAGTGGGGCGTGCTGCCTGGAGATCAAATCGTTCCTTACTTTGAGTTTACAGTCATGAATGATGAAAAAATGCTCCTTGCAAAAGCATGGGACAACCGCATTGGCTGTGCAGTCGCCATTGATGTCATGAAAAATTTGCACAATGCTCAGCATGAGAATATTGCTTACAGCGTCGCAACTGTCCAAGAGGAAGTAGGCCTGCGCGGAGCTAAAACAGCAGCGGCTACAATTCAGCCCGATATTGGATTTGCCATTGATGTAGGTGTAGCAGGAGATACACCAGGCATCACTGAGAAAGAAGCAACTAGCAAACTTGGCAAAGGCCCAACGATTGTTGTATTTGATGCTTCAATGGTCTCTCATAAAGGACTTCGTGATTTTGTTGTCCAAACAGCTGATGAGCTGAACATTCCTTATCAATATGACTCAATGCCTGGCGGCGGGACAGATGCTGGCGGTATTCATTTAACAGGTCATGGAGTTCCATCACTATCTATCGGGATTCCCAGCAGATATATTCATACCCATGCTGCAATGATTCACCGAGATGATTATGAAAATGCAGTGAAGCTTTTAACAGAAGTGATCAAAAGACTTGATCAAAAAACCGTTGAACAGATTACGTACGGTTCTTAAGTAAGAATGCCTTTCCTCAGTACAGGGGAAAGGCTTTTTTTATTGAATTTCCCAGGAAATGAACGGTGTTTTCGAGGTGAGTCAAAAGAACTGTTTTTGGTAAAAGAAGAGCGTATTTCCTAGTGAATAAGGCACATGTGATCGAGCGTTTATTTTTGTAAGATGAAAGCAATAAAAAGGACAGAGCCATAGAATGCCCTGTCAAAAGAGAGTTTATGGAAGTAGGTGAAGCTACCTTAAGAATAAACACATTATTCTTATTTGTCAACTTGGTTTTAAAAGAAAGAAAAATCAATCAATTTATGTTATATTTGTAACAAATTGTTTATACAAAGGGGATGGTTAAATGAATGCGGTTACAATTGTAATAGGATCTATGTGTATTTTAGCGATTGCCTATCGTCTTTATGGCACATTTATGATGGTCAAGGTATTAAAGGTCACAGATGATCATCCTACACCGGCTCACACGCTAGAGGACGGGAAAGATTATGTGCCGACAAATAAATGGGTCACATTTGGGCATCACTTTGCTGCGATTGCAGCTGCTGGTCCGTTAGTGGGTCCAATTTTAGCCGCTCAATTTGGATATTTACCTGGTCTCCTTTGGCTTTTAATTGGTGCAGTCATAGGCGGAGCTGTACATGATCTAGTCGTCTTATTTGCGTCGATGCGAAAAAAGGGGAAATCATTATCAGAGGTAGCGAAGGAAGAGCTGGGACCTGTCGCTGGTTTTTGTACAGGGCTTGCGATGCTGTTTATTATTACCATCACAATGGCAGGTTTGTCTATGGTTGTGCTTCATGCTTTAGAACGTAACCCTTGGGGGACATTTGCAGTTGGAATCACGATTCCGATTGCAATGGGGGTTGGTCTGTATTATAAAAAAACAGGCAATTTAAAGCTGGCGACATCTGCGGGATTTATTTTGCTGATGTTTGGTGTATTCCTTGGGCCAAATATTCAAGGAACGGCACTAGGTGATTTTTTAACACTTGATACAAAAACGCTTGCTCTTGCCCTGCCGATCTATGCCTTTTTTGCTGCGGCTCTGCCAGTTTGGCTGCTGCTTGCACCGAGGGACTATTTAAGTAGTTTTATGAAAATTGGTGTATTCATTGCGCTGATTGCCGGAATCTTTGTCGTGAATCCGTCCATTCAATTCCCCGCGTTTACAGAGTTTGTGAATGGAGGAGGACCTGTATTAGCTGGTCCTGTCTGGCCATTTATTTCAATTACCATTGCTTGCGGTGCGATCTCTGGTTTCCACGCATTTGTTGGTTCTGGGACAACGCCTAAGATGCTGGACCGCTGGAGTGATATGAAGCCTGTTGCGTTTGGCGCAATGCTGGTAGAATGCTTAGTTGGGATTATGGCTTTAATTGCGGCTACGGCCCTGCATCCAGGAGATTATTTTGCGATAAACAGTACACCAGAAGTGTTCCGAACACTCGGTATGAGTGTCGAAAACCTTCCACAGCTGAGTAAGGAAATCGGCCTTGACTTAGAAGGAAGAACGGGTGGTGCCGTGACATTGGCGGTAGGGATGGCGTATATCTTTACGGGGATTCCGTTCTTTAGTCATTTGGCTTCTTACTTCTTCCAGTTCGTCATTATGTTTGAGGCTGTCTTTATTTTAACTGCTATTGATGCGGGGACACGTGTGGCACGCTACTTGATTCAAGACTTCTTAGGTGAAGCATATAAACCGCTTAAACGAACTGACTGGGTACCTGGTTCGGTGTTTGCAAGTGCGCTTGCTTGTTTTATGTGGGGATACTTACTTTATTCAGGAGACATCGGGTCTATTTGGGCGCTGTTTGGGGTTTCAAATCAGTTAATGGCCTCGGTTGGTTTAATCATTGGGGCAACCGTTGTATTAAAAATTGCAGATAAAAGGCGATATATGCTGACTTGTTTAATTCCACTTGCTTACTTATATGTGACGGTGAATTATGCAGGCTATTGGATGGTAGCGAATGTATATCTCAATCCTGAAGCATCCGGTTACAGCGTGCTGAATGCGGTGCTTTCGATCATTATGCTGATCTTAGGATTTGTGATTATTGTGTTTGCGATGAAAAAATGGGTTGAAATCTGGCGGGATCCAGCGCTTCGGATGGAAACGCCTATCACTGGCTAAATGAAAAAGGCCGGCTTGCTTTTATAAGCAAACCGGCTTCTTTTATTGCTGCTGCTGAGGCTTTAAGCCTTGTTCTAATGTTTCAAGGATCTCATTTTTCTCGTTTTCTGATGCTTCTTGCCATAGCACTTCGAACAACACGCCAAGGCCTGGCAGCATTTTTTCCTCGCCGCTTTGAATAGCATCTAAAATCGTATGTTCAAGCTGTTCTTGATTATGGCCAGTAATGTTTTGAATGACTGCGCCTCTTAAATTAAAATCCATTGCCCACACTCCTTTTTTGATGGTAATAGCCCTATTCTGTCTCAAAGACAGGTTTATTATGTAGTGTGCATGAGATATAATAAATTCATGATAATTAAAGGAGTTAACGTCGCTTGAAATATATAGAATCAGCTAAAAACACAAACATTAAACAGTGGAAGAAGCTCCATACGAAAAAAGAACGAACAAAAACGGGGCTGTTTCTCGTTGAGGGAATACATTTAGTCGAAGAAGCATTAAAGAGCGGGATCGTGAAGGAATTAATGGTCACCTCGCCCGATAAGCTTCCTTCTCATATCCAGCCTGACATTGAGCTATATGAACTGAGCGAAGAGGCCTTTTCTGCCATGACAGAAACAGAAACGCCTCAGCACATTGCCGCAGTCTGTACAGTTCCTGTTTTTGAAGAAAAGAAGGTTGAACGGCTTCTTTTATTAGACGCAGTACAGGACCCGGGGAATTTAGGCACACTCATTCGAACAGCAGATGCCGCTGGCCTTGATGCCGTGATCGTAGGAGAAGGAACAGTTGATGCGTTTAACGGAAAAACGCTCCGTTCGGCACAAGGGTCTCATTTTCACCTGCCTATCTTAAAGCAAACTCTTCAACAGGCGATCACGGAGCTGAAAGAACGAGGCATACCTGTATACGGAAGTGCTTTAAAAGATGCGAAAGAGTATAGAAGCGTAACGGCAGAAGGTCCGTTTGCATTAATTGTTGGAAATGAAGGGGCTGGTATTGACCCAGAGATTCTGCAAATGACAGACCAAAATTTATATGTACCAATGTATGGGCAGGCAGAATCATTAAATGTAGCTGTTGCAGCCGCTGTTCTTGTTTATCATTTGCGTGGATAGTGTTGCACCGAAAAGCAGAATAAACTTCTGTATTCATTGGCACATAAGGGCTAAGTATCATTCAACTGGAATTCAATGCGTGTTATTTATCTCAAAAACGAACCTATATTGCACCCATAAAAAGAAATATCATGTTCTTTGTCAATAGAAAAAGAAGTAGCATATCATACTACTTCTTTGAACTTTCTCCATTCGATTAAAAATCTCTTTACTGCAATTACAGGATCATGTTCACGATAATCCACCATAATATAATATCCATTTTCTTCAGCATATATTTGCTTACATTGATCTATCGTCTCTTGATCTACAACAGATCGAGTGAAAGCATCCTGAAAATGTTGTTTACCATGAACCTCGATATACACATTATATTTAGGTAGGTGGAAGTCATATCTGCGTATTTTCCCATCAATTGATACAGGGTACTCTGCTTGATATTTGACTTTCATCTCCCTCAAGATATTCCCGATTGCTTTTTCACCTGTTGAACTCGTACATTCGGGGCAACTTGTTTGATTAGTTGTGCGAGTATTTATTTAGGTTTGCCATTCATGACCTTGTTCACATTTCCAATACGCTTTATACCTGATGCCTCTTTTATAGTCAAATGGAGTACCTGTATTTCTTTCACAATCCCATTCTGATGCTATTTCAGGGTGCTTTACTGCCAAGTAATTACAATACGCACATTCAAAGTTTTTATGAAATGCGTCTTTATTTCTGTTTAACTTGGTGTAACTATTAACTGATTTCGCTTCTTTTTCTGATTGAAGTTTATTGCACTTATCACAGCGAAAAAACACTTTGCTTTTTGATCCATATGAAATATCACGAAATTCTAAGTTGTTATTATCTTGTGGATGAAAGTATTTCTTTAGATTTGGTCTCACATCAAGTAATGATTTTTTCACCAAAACCAACCTCCCTACTCCTATTATATTTGTCAATCGAAAGGAGTAAGGATCAAGGAGAGGGGAATATTTAATATTCCACCCATTTTAATCATCAGGTTGTTCAAAGTGTGTCAGGATATACTTTGTGTTATGTTCACCTTCTAAATAATCATTCACAGTTTCTTTAGTGATAGTAGCTTTAATAATGCTTGGTACCCTAAATTGAAGGTTTTTTTCATCTTTTAATTTTTTAAACATATCTGATGACATTTTACCGCCAATTTCACCTATTGTATCTGTAGAAATTCTAAATCTATTGTAGGTTGTATTAATGGATGTAAGCAATCCTTCAACTTCCACTTCTTAAGTAAATGTTTTGCTCTTTTCTTTTAAGATCTGCGTCAACATATCTAACTTATCATATGACTCTTTTCCAAACTCTACTGATTTTTCACCACGCGACTTAGTGTTCGCTTCTAATGAAAGTGCAAATTTATTATCTACCACATCTTTTAATAAATTTTTAATACTTTTTATTGTTTCTAAGGAGTATTCCTCATCAATCTCAATCTGCTCTTTAATGTCTTTTTTGTGTATATCATCAATTATCTCGAATAGGTTATTTAATGATTTTTCAGGTACTTCAAATAGATAAACTTCATTGGGCTCTGTTTTCAACTAAACTCCAAAAGATGAAGGCTGTAAGGAATCCAATCTCAAATTTATTTCATGAGTAGGGAGCTGATCCATGACTTTACTGCCAATATCATAAGGGCAATCCCATTAATGGATTTCTTTAAGTGATCCAATACTTTCAAAAAGACATTTAAACCTATATCATGGCTATTATTATCATCCTTTAAGATTAGTTTAAATCTAGAACTGTCAATAACATCTTCCTCTACCCTGTAGAGCTCTTCATCAGTTAAGTGATCATATTCTACAAAGAAATCGGTCTCAGGAAAACTCAATGGTTTTAAGTTTTTATCATCTACTTTAATAAGATTAATTTCTGCATCTGGATTTTCAACAGTAGAATCAACAATTAAATAATTTAACCTATTTTTATTTTTCAAATTCATTAACAAACCTAACACAGAAATTCTTTGTTGAAGTAACTCAAGATGCTCTTTAGTTGAGATGCGACTAAAGAACCACTTATCAACATCATCGCTTACTTCTTTAAAGTAGTAATTTAAATACAAGTCATTATCGGGAGTCCTAGAAATGAAAAACAAAGGGAAGTCAAAATACTCAAATACATTAATCATTTCTGAATTTTCAAGTTCCCCATATGAAATTTTATCTTGTTTCACTTTCCTACTCCTCTCCAACAAAAACATCCATCAGGTTCACACCCTTTCATGATAAAATAATAGTGTAGTTGATAGAACTGCGTTGAATTGATACTTAAATAGCTTTTTATAAATTGAAAGATGGGTGAAGAGTTTGAAGTTAACAAATCAAAAGAGCTTCGTGTCGTTGATGAATGAGATTGATAGAGAGAAACGTGAACAACGAGACCGAGGAACTTTATTTGAGATATTAGTTTCCACATACCTTAAAAACGAGCCAATGTATGCTCGTCTGTTTGATGAAGTATGGATGTTAGGAAGTGTACCTGAAGAGTACGGAGTCCCTAAGAAGGATAATGGTGTAGATTTAGTTGCACGAAGAAGAGAAACCGGTGAATTAGTTGCTATACAGTGCAAGTATTATTCAATGGACACAACAATCCAGAAATCTCACATTGATTCTTTTTTAAACGAGGTAGGAAAGAGTTATTATGCAGAAGGAATTATTGTAACTTCAACTGATAAATGGAGTAGCAATGCAAATAACGCTTTGTTAGATCGTGATAAAAAAATTGTTCGTATAGGTTTATCCCAATTACGTGATAGCGAGATTGATTGGTCAAATTTCTCGATTGATGATCCCAAGACAGTTGAATTGAAAGCAGTAAAAAAACCACGTAAACATCAGATTCCTGCTATTGAGAAAGTAGTAAACGGATTTGAAACTGTTGACCGTGGAAAATTGATAATGGCACCTGGTACAGGAAAAACCTATACTTCACTGGTGATTGCTGAGGAAATGGCGGAAAAGAAAGATGGGACGTTTAGAGTATTATACCTTGTACCGAGTATTCAGTTACTTTCCCAATCATTAAGAGGCTGGACTGCAGACTCTAAATACCGTAAAGATATGGACACATTTGCTGTCTGTTCTGATAGAAAAGTTACTAAGAAGACATCAGGTGAAAATGAATTTGAAGATATTGCAGCTGCTGACCTAGGGTATCCAGCTACGACTGATTATCAAAAATTATTGGACCGTCAAAATGTAATCGACTTAAGTGATAATCCAAGTAAATTCTTGGTGGTTTTCTCAACTTATCAATCAATTGACGTAATTATTGAAGCACAAAAAAATGGTTTTTATGAGTTTGATTTAGTTGTATGTGATGAAGCACACCGTACTACTGGTGCTACTGAGTCCGGAACAGAAGCAAGTGCGTTTACGAAGGTTCACGATGACAACAACATTAAAACTGCTAAACGTTTATACCAAACTGCTACACCAAGAGTGTACGGTGAGGATGCGAAAAAGAAAGCAGAGGAAATGTCTGTCTTAATTTCAGACATGGGTAATTCTGAAATATATGGGGAAGAATTTTACCGGATAGGATTCGGGGATGCAATTAAAAAAGATATTTTAACTGACTACAAAGTAATGGTTCTAGCTGTAGATGAAGAAGTAATTGCTCGTAGATTTCAACAGATGCTTGCTCGTGAATCAGAATTGGAATTTGACGATGTTACTAAAATCATTGGTTGCTGGAATGGATTGGTTAAGCGGAAAGGTAACACTAACGAAACAATCGGCCAACCTATGAAGAGAGCAATCGCGTTTACAGGGACAATTAAGGACTCGAAGTTAATTACTAATATGTTTTCAAGTGTAGTTGATGAATATATAAACGAAGTAAACGACCAATCAGATATATTTAATATAGAAATTGAACACGCAGATGGTTCAATGAACGCTCTACAAAAGAATGAAAAGATTTCATGGTTAAAAGCTGGAGTCAATGACCGTACATGTAGAATCTTGTCAAACGCTAGATTTTTAACAGAAGGCGTCGATGTTCCCGATTTAGATGCTGTTATGTTTTTAAAGCCAAGAAAATCGAAAATTGATATTGCCCAAGCAGTTGGACGAGTAATGCGGAAAGCCCCTGGGAAAGATTATGGATATGTAATTTTACCTATAGGAGTTCCTTCTGGAGTAGATCCTAATACAGTTTTAGATAATAACGAAAAGTATCGAGTGGTTTGGGAAGTGTTGAATGCTTTACGATCTCTAGATGAACGTTTTGACGCAACTATAAACAAACTTGAATTAAACAAAAAAAAGCCAGACCAGGTTCAAGTTATTGGAGTTGGAGATGCTCCTGATGATGACTTAGTGATACCTTCTCCAGAAAATGAACAACTTGCATTCACACTTACTGATGATGATTGGTCAGAACTTGAACGTGCCATTTATGGAAAAATCGTTAAAAAAGTCGGTAACGTACGATATTGGGAAGATTGGTCTAAGGATGTTGCAGAAATAGCTCAACAGCATATGATGCGTATTCGAGTAATGCTGGATGATAAAAATAGCGAGGCTTTTCAAGAGTTTCAGAAGTTCGTAAATAGTTTACGCTATAACATCAACAGTACTATTTCAGATAATCAAGCAATTGAAATGTTGGCGCAGCATTTAATAACTAAACCAGTATTTGAAGCATTATTTGAATCATATAGCTTTGTTAATAACAATCCTGTTTCACAAGCAATGGAATCAATTTTAAGTGTACTTGATAAACAAGGATTAGTAAGAGAACAGGAAAGACTACAAGAATTTTATGAAAGCGTCCGTATACGTGCTCAAGGCATTGATAATTTAAAGGCAAAACAGGACATAATCATCCAACTTTATGACAAATTCTTTAGAGTTGGATTCAAGGAAACTACAGAAAGTTTAGGTATAGTTTTTACACCTGTAGAGGTTGTAGACTTTATTATTCATTCAGTTAATGATGCTTTAAAAAAACATTTTGGAAAATCATTATCTACCGAAGGAGTACATGTTCTTGATCCTTTTACCGGAACGGGAACATTCATTACTCGTTTACTACAAAGCGGGCTGATTAATAAAAATGAATTGTTGCGTAAGTATACTCAAGAACTTCATGCAAATGAGATTGTACTTTTAAGTTATTATATAGCTGCTATCAATATAGAAGAAACATTCCATTCAATTATGGAAGGGGAATATCAGCCATTCGAAGGCATTGTTTTGACTGATACATTTGAATCTACCGAAAGAAAAAACTCTTTTGAAGATGAATTGTTTAATGAAAATAATACTCGGCTTAAAAAGCAACAGGAAAACCCTATTTTCGCAATCATAGGTAATCCTCCTTATAGAATAGGGAAAAATAATGCTAATGATGCTAATGAAAACGTTCGTTATTTAAAGTTAGAAGAAGATATCGCTAATACTTATGCAAAATTTTCTAATTCCACAGCAAAAAACACACTATATGATAGTTATATCAAATCACTCCGCTGGTCAACAGATAGATTAGGTGAAAAAGGTATTGTTGGGTTTGTTACAAATGGTTCATTTATTGATAGCAACGCCACAAGCGGTTTAAGAAAATGTTTAGCAGAGGATTTCAATTATATATATGTGTATAATCTTCGGGGCGACCAAAGAACTCAAGGCGAACAATCAAGAAAAGAAGGTGGGAAAATATTTGGATCTGGTAGCAGAGCATCTATTGCTATAACACTTTTAATTAAGGATGGATCTGAAAATCACAAAATTTATTATCACGATATTGGAAATTATCTAACTCGTGAAGAAAAACTTAAAATAATTTCTGAAAGAAAATCCATAAACAATATTGACTGGAAAGAAATTATACCAGACGAGAATTTTGATTGGATAAATCAAAGGGATGAAAATTACAGCTCGTATATTCCGTTATTTTCTAATAACGAAGATAGAATATTTAATGACCATGGAATTGGTGCTCAAACAGCACGGGATTTTTGGACGTATGGATTTTCAAAGATATCTGTTGAGCAAAAGGTTGAGAAACTCATTGACAACTATAATTCAGAAATTAGCAGGCTAGCTAACATCAATGATATAGATGAGAAGTTGGCATCTATAAATATTTCTGATAACTTTGTTAAGTGGACAAGAGGGTTGAGAAACTCATTTAAACGTGGGATTAAGTTTGATTTTGATGCTAAAAAAATACGGTATAGTCAATATCGTCCCTTCACAAAAAAATGGCTGTATTATAGTTCAGATGTAGTAGAATATCCTGCAAAATACAAAGATAAAATGGGGACAAACAATAAGCTTATTTTTGTTACAGGAACAGGTATCAAACGAGATTTTTCAGCAATTATGGTTGATAATATCCCTAATTATCACCTAATGGATACAGGGCAAGCATTTCTCCTATATGATAATTCTAACAAGTCTACACTTTTATCAGACAACAGCAATATTAGTGATTCAATTAAAGAAAAATTGGGTTTAAATGACTTAGATGTTTTTTACTATGTTTATGGGGTTTTACATTCACCAGAATATCGTGAACGGTATGCCAATGATTTGAAAAAATCAGTACCGCGCATTCCTATACTAAAAGATAAAAATAAATTTGTTTACGTAGGTCAAAAACTATCTGAGCTCCATCTGAATTATGAGTCTGTCGATCCTTTCACTGACTTAGTTATCGAAGGAAAAACAAACCCTTCATATAAAGTTCAAAAGATGAAACACCCAAAACGTGGACAATTAGATACTATTGTCTTTAATAGTGACATCACCATTAAGAATATCCCTGAAAAGGCATATGATTATGTCGTAAATGGTCGCCCAGCTATTGAATGGATAATAGACCAGTATCAAGTGAAAACAGATAAGAAGTCTGGTATTGTAGATGACCCTAACTTATTCTCTGATGACGAACGCTATATATTTGATTTGCTATTACGTATAATCAACGTATCTGTTCAAACAGTGGATTTAGTGAACAGTCTACCAGCATTAGAAATAGAAGAGTAAAAAGAAATTAATTTAGCATACTTTTAGGTTTAACCCTAGAAGTATGCTTTTTATTATTTGTAATAAAACATCCTTTTTATTAGACTGCTCTGCAGACTTAATCAGATAAATAGTCTATATTGAAAACTTTCATCCTCCTTTATTCATTTCTTCGACTCATCTAATAGAGTCAATAGTGGGTTTACAGGTTGCTGGTTCTGATTATTCATTTGCTCTAATTTTCTTTCTTCAATCATCACTTTAGCCATGTCATTAGCCAACTGTAACCGCTGAGACAATGGTATACATAGCACTACCATGTGCTGGTTTATTTGTTTATCAATAGATATCATCCGCTTTTCAAGACTTATAGCAGCTTCGTCTTCTATTCTGAATTCGTTGTGTGCTTGTTTTAAGCGTGACCAAATAAACAGAAATTACACCAACAGGTTCAAGCTATTAGAATCTGCTTCTGTAAAACTGTCATTATACTCCTTTAACTTCTTAAAATACTCCAACTCTTCATTAGAAAGTCTTTAATCTTACAATGCCTAAAAAATTCCTCTGCTGCTTATTCGTATGATGAATTCTGTGTATCATCAGTGATAGATTGGAAGGTCTGTTTGGCAAGTGAACTGGAGATTGATTTTCTTCGTTTGATGGGAATCACTCCTAAAATATTTATAGGAACGATTTGAGGTATGGGTGCTTTTCGTGGTATTTATGAATGAACTGTACCTATTAAAAATGAGCATAAAAAACCATCACGTTTTTAAAAACGCAATGGTTTCAGTAGTTTGGTACGCCCTAGGAGGGAATCGACCCCCCATTTTAAGAACCGGAATCTTACGTGCTAAGTGTTGCAACATGCGTTTATTTTCACTATAATAAAACTAATATTTTAAAAACCATGATAGAGGAAGATTGTTTCAAGAAGCGGCCTTTTAGGGAGAATGCATCGTAGACTGAAAGTGCATTTAAGGAATGCTGAAACAGGAATTCACCTCTGGAGTTGTCACCGGGACCGCAGGCTTTGCGTAAAGGTGGACCGGATTCGTTTGATTCCGTTATGTCAATGAAGCTTATTCGCACATGCATTTGTGCTTAACAAGGGTGGTACCGCGACCACAACTCGTCCCTTCTTTTATGGAGGAACGAGTTTTTTTATTGTCTTCAAACGATCAAACAGCCGTTTATCCGAACGGTTTTGTATATCAAAAGGAGGATCACACTCATGCAAGAAACGTTAAAACAGCTTGAAACAGAGGCGATAGCGAAGGTTGAAGCAGCTAGCTCGCTCAAAGAGGTCAATGACATTCGTGTTCAATACTTAGGGAAAAAAGGACCGATTACAGAAGTACTTCGCGGAATGGGCAAGCTCTCCGCAGAAGAAAGACCGAAAATGGGTGCACTTGCAAACGAAGTAAGAGAGCAGATTGCTAGTGCCATTGCTGAAAAAAATGAACAGCTGGAAAAAGAAGAAGTGAAGAAAAAACTTGCTTCTCAAACGATCGATGTTACTTTGCCGGCAAGTCCAATCAAAATGGGGGCAAGACATCCATTAACGATAGTTGTCGAAGATATTGAAGATTTATTTATCGGAATGGGCTACACCGTTGAGGAAGGTCCTGAAGTGGAAACGGATTATTATAACTTTGAAGCACTGAATCTCCCAAAGGAGCATCCGGCACGTGATATGCAGGACAGCTTCTATATTACCGAAGATACACTGATGAGAACACAAACATCACCAGTACAAGCACGTACACTTGAGAAATATAAAGGACAAGGTCCTGTGAAGATCATCTGTCCTGGAAAAGTATATAGACGTGACAGTGATGACGCGACTCATTCACATCAATTTATGCAAATTGAAGGGCTTGTCGTCGATCACAATATTAGCATGAGTGATCTAAAAGGAACGCTGGAGACAGTCGCAAGAAAAATGTTTGGGGAAGATCGTGAAATTAGACTGCGTCCAAGCTTTTTCCCTTTCACAGAACCATCTGTCGAAGTCGATGTGTCTTGCTTTAAATGCGGCGGGAAGGGCTGTTCTGTATGTAAAGGAACAGGCTGGATTGAGATTTTAGGTGCAGGAATGGTTCATCCGAATGTCCTGAAAATGAGCGGGTTTGATCCAGAAACTTACCAAGGCTTTGCTTTTGGAATGGGTGTGGAACGGATCGCGATGCTGAAATACGGCATTGATGATATTCGCCATTTCTACACAAATGACATTAGATTCACAAAGCAATTCAAGCAGGACTAAGAGGAGGAAATCAACATGTTTGTTTCATATAAATGGTTAGAAGACTATGTCGATTTAGAAGGCATCAAGCCGGCTGAATTAGCAGAAAAAATCACAAGAAGCGGAATTGAAGTGGAAGCCGTTGAATATAAAGGCGAAGGCATCAAAGGAGTTGTCGTTGGACACGTCATTGAACGTGAACAGCATCCGAATGCGGATAAATTAAACAAATGTCTTGTTGATATCGGCGAAGACGCACCGGTGCAAATTATTTGCGGGGCTCCGAATGTGGAGAAAGGACAGTATGTGGCCGTCGCAACGGTTGGCGCAGTCCTTCCTGGCAGCTTTAAAATTAAAAAAGCAAAACTGCGCGGTGAAGAGTCTCATGGCATGATTTGTTCTCTGCAAGAATTAGGCGTAGAGAGCAAGCTCGTACCAAAGGAATATGCAGAAGGGATTTTTGTTTTCCCAAATGACGTGAAACCAGGGGATGATGCTCTTCAAGCACTTCAATTAGATGATGCGGTACTTGAGCTTGGCTTAACACCAAACCGTGCCGATGCCCTGAATATGCTGGGTGTGGCTTATGAGGTTGCCGCCATTTTAGGGAGAGACATCAAGCTTCCTGATACAGCACATGACACTTCTTCCGAAAAAGCAGCAGACTATATTTCTGTTAAAATTGAGGATCAAGAAGCGAATCCACTTTATGCAGCGAAGATCATTAAAAATGTAAAGGTTGGACCAGCACCGCTTTGGATGCAAACAAGGTTGATGAATGCAGGTATCCGTCCAATTAATAACGTTGTGGATATTACAAACTTTGTACTGCTTGAATACGGCCAGCCGCTTCATGCCTTTGATTATGACCGCTTTGGTTCAAAGCAGGTGGTCGTTCGTAAAGCGTCTGACAGCGAAATCATTCAAACACTCGATGAGCAAGAGCGTACATTGTCATCAAAGCATCTTGTCATCACGAATGGAACGAAAGCGCACGCGGTAGCAGGCGTCATGGGCGGCTTCGAATCAGAGGTGCGGGATGAGACGACGACGATTCTTTTAGAAGCGGCATATTTCAACGGTCAAACAGTCCGTCAAGCCTCTAGAGACTTAGGGCTTCGCAGTGAATCAAGCACACGATTTGAAAAAGGACTCGATCCGCAGCGTACGAAGCCGGCAGCAGAAAGAGCAGCTCAATTGATCAGCATGTATGCAGGCGGTGAAGTGCTAAGTGGTACAGTTGAGGAAAATCACCTTGAAGCAAGTATGAATGTCATCCACGTATCAACTGAGCGTGTGAACAAGGTGCTTGGAATGAGCATTTCAAAAGAAGATATGATTCAGATTTTCAACAAACTAGGCTTTACAGTGGGCGAATCAAATGATGTTCTTGTCGTAACAGTTCCTTCCCGCAGAATGGATATTACGATTGAAGAAGACCTCATTGAAGAAGTCGCAAGATTATACGGCTACGATAATATTCCATCTACACTGCCTGCGACAGCCGGCACTGTTGGCGGTCTCACGCCATACCAAGTAAAGCGCAGAAAGGTAAGACGTTTCTTAGAGGGCGCAGGACTTTCTCAAGCGATTACGTATTCATTGACAAATCAGCATAAGTCCACAGCTTTTGCCCTGCATCCAGCTTATGAAACGAGACTTTCTCTGCCAATGAGTGAGGAACGCAGTGTGCTAAGACAAAGTCTTCTTCCAAACTTACTTGATTCTGTAGCATATAACTTGGCAAGACAAGCTGATTCATTTGGATTTTATGAAACGGGCTCTGTGTTCTTAGCAGAAGCTGAAGGGGCAAAACCAGTGGAAAAAGAACATGTCGCTGGTGCGCTGACAGGCTTATGGCATAAAAATCTTTGGCAGGGCGAGAAAAAAGCCGTCGATTTTTATGTAGCGAAAGGAATTGCTGAAGGATTGTTTGAAAAGCTTGGTGTGTCAGACCAAATCACATATGTTCAAGCAGAGCGTGAGGGTCTTCACCCAGGGCGAACAGCAGATGTTCACTTAAATGGTCAAGTCATTGGCTTTGTTGCCGCACTGCATCCAGTCGTTGAAAAGGAATTGGATTTAAAAGAAACGTATGTCTTCGAGTTTGATTTAACAGATGTGATGACATCTGAAACGAAGGATATGAAATATACGGCGATTCCGAGATTCCCTGCTGTGACAAGAGATATTGCACTTGTTGTTGATCAGCATATCTCAAGCGGACAGCTGGAGCGTGTGATCTATGAAGCAGGCGGTCAATTACTCACAGACCTATCTGTATTTGATGTATACGAAGGGGAACATATGGAAGAAGGCAAAAAATCTGTTGCATTCTCTCTTCAATATTTAAATCCTGAACAAACGTTGACCGAGGAAGAAGTTACAGCTGTTCATACAAAAGTTTTGAAAGCACTAGAAGATACGTATCAAGCCGTCTTACGCGGTTAAAGGAAAAAAAGCTAGGGCCTCATGGGCTCTAGCTTTTTTTATAGCATTTTTTTCGCTTTTTGTGTGTTGGCAAAATGCAGCTTTGTAAATTGACGTAAAGCATCTTCACCGTGCAGCTTGATGAGCTTGGCGGCGGCCTTGTCTACATGAGGACCGGCTCCTTTTGGGATGTCAAAGCCTGCAGCCTGTGATAATTTGTCCATTTCAATTAAAAAGGCGTACCTTGCGATAATAGAAGCTGCAGCGACTGAAAAATGGATGCCTTCTGCTTTTGTACTAAAATACGTCCGCTCCCGGATGATTTTTTTCCCGGCAAGATGCTTGAAATAAATGCCTGGTTCTGCAAATTGGTCAATCAAAATGGCCTCTGGCTGCTTTCCATCGAGTTTTTCTAGCACAGAGGTGATGACTTGGTTATGAAGCAGTGCTTTCATTTTTCCTTGACTCATGCCTTTTTCCTGCATCGTATTGTATTTTTCATTTCGGAGAACGAGAAGACTGAACGGAATGGTTTTGATGAGATCCTTGGCAATGTTGATAATTTGCGGATCCTTTAATCCTTTTGAGTCTTTTACGCCAAGCTCTTTCATTAAAGCAAGCTGGCTGGCATCAACATAGGCCGCACAGACTGTGATCGGTCCGAAATAATCACCTGTACCTACTTCGTCTGAACCGACGACCGACATGGAAGCAATGCCAGGCGGCGGACTGTATTTTGTGACAGCAGGTGATTTTTGACTTTTCGTATCAGCTGCTTGTAAATGGCTGAATTGACTGGCTTCAGCTTCTGCCTTTTGTCCTTGAAAGAGCACTTTCCCAGATCGATAAGCTGTAATCGTACAGCCAGGGACTTTTGCTTGAAAGAGGGCGCCTGGCGGCAAAGTGTCTGTTAAATGGTGCGCATACGTGCTCTTCATTTTTTTGAGGTCTTCTGATGTTGCTTTTAAAACGGATTGGGGCACAGTGGATAACTCCTTTTTACCTTGATATCATTGATTTCTAAAGTGTACCATAACAGGGAAGGGCTCGTCTTTCCATTCAATGTCTAAACATGTTATGATAGAGACTAGGATTCTCGTGGAATGGAGGAGAAACGTTGTCTGACGGCGGTAAAACGAAAACAACAGTTGAGATTTACGGACAGTCCTATACGATCATCGGACAAGAAACGAAGATGCATATGCGACATGTTGCGTCAATTGTTGATGATAAAATGAGAGAAATAAATGAAAAAAATCCATACCTTGATATAAACAAATTAGCTGTACTGACAGCAGTCAATGTCGTCCACGACTACTTGAAATTAAAAGAGCAATACGAAAAATTAGAGATTCAGCTAAAAGAAAAGGAATGAAATTACCGTGATCGATATCATCATTTTGTTTTTGCTTCTTATGGGAACGCTTGTCGGTCTAAAGCGCGGGTTTATTCTTCAATTTATTAAATTGATCAGCTTTGTTGTTTCTATCTTAGTGGCTTCTATGTTTTATCAGTCACTTGCACCACAGCTTACGTGGATTCCGGCACCTAATTTTAGCGGCGGTCAACCGCAGCTCGCTTTCTTTAGCGGGAATCTAGAAACAGCTTATTATAATACCATTGCGTTTATCATTCTGTTTATCTTGACCAAAATCCTGCTCGCCATCATTGGCGGATTGCTCACAACCATTGCAAGTATACCTGTGATTAAACAGGTGAACAAACTGCTTGGCGGTGTTTTAGGATTTCTGGAAACCTATTTATTTGTGTTTATTCTATTGTTTGTCGCTGCATTACTTCCAGTAGATGCGCTCCAAACAATGATGAGCAAATCAATGTTAGCAGATGTGATCGTAAACAACACCCCTTACCTGTCCGGTCTTGTCAAAGACCTATGGTCGACGTATGGAGTTTAAAAACTTCTCCTTTTCTGGAGAAGTTTTTTCTCATTACATGACAGAAAGTTGTAGGATGAAGGGAAAGTTTGTATATTTATATAGGAAGATGCCAAAGCGGCTGGAGGATGAGAGATGAATAAAAAAGATATTATCAAACTTCTTGAAACAATTGCAGTATATATGGAATTAAAAGGAGATAATCCTTTTAAAATTTCTGCCTTTCGTAAAGCAGCAGCGGCACTGGAACAAGACGACCGCAGCCTTTCTCAAATAGATGATCTATTAGCATTACCCGGCATTGGAAAAGGAACCTTTGCTGTGATCACAGAGTATATCGAAAAAGGACAATCAGAAACGCTCGAACAATTAAAAAAGGAAGTGCCTGAAGGACTTGTCCCGCTCTTAAAATTGCAAGGGCTTGGCGGGAAGAAGATTGCGAAGCTTTACCAAGAGCTTGGCGTCCATGATGCACAGTCATTAAAAGAAGCATGCGAAGCGGAAAAAGTACAAGCGCTTGCAGGCTTCGGTAAAAAAACCGAAGAAAAGATTCTCGCAGCTCTTGAGGAGGCCGGAAAGCAGCCAGAACGACTGCCAATTGGCTTTGCATTAGATGTGGCAGAGCGGATTGATCATGCGCTTGAACAGATGAAGGGTATTATTCGTTTTTCTAGAGCTGGCAGTCTAAGACGTGCACGGGAAACTGTCAAAGATTTAGATTATATCATTGCGACCAGCGATCCTGAACAAGTCAGAGAGCAGCTCGTTGCACTTGATGATGTCAAAGACGTCATTGCAAGTGGTGATACGAAGGTATCTGTCATTCTTGCCCTTGATTTTGAGATCAGTGTAGACTTCCGGCTTGTGACAACAGACCAATTTGCAACAACGCTGCACCATTTCACTGGCTCAAAAGATCACAATATTCGCATGCGACAGCTGGCGAAGGAACGCGGAGAGCGTATTAGTGAATATGGTGTGGAAACAATTGAAACTGGAGAAGTCAAAACGTTTGAAGACGAGGCCGCTTTTTATGCGCATTTTCAACTTCCGCTCATCCCGCCAGAAATTCGTGAAACCGGAGCGGAGATTGATACGTATAAAGAAAGTATGCAATTTGTAGAGTTAAAAGATATCAAAGGCGACCTTCATATGCACTCAACATGGAGTGACGGCGCATTTTCTATTCGCGAAATGGCAGAGGCATGTATCGCAAAAGGCTATGAATACATGGCGATTACAGACCACTCGCAATATTTAAAAGTAGCAAACGGTTTAACAAAAGAACGTTTACGTCTGCAAGCAAAAGAAATTGACAAGCTGAATCAAGAATTCGAGCATTTTCACATTTTCAAAGGGGTCGAAATGGACATTCTCCCGGATGGATCATTAGATTATGATGATGACTTTTTAGCAGACATGGATTTTGTCATTGCGTCTATCCACTCGAGCTTTTCTCAGCCGGAAGAAGTCATTATGGAGCGCCTTGAAAATGCCCTGCGGAATCAGCATGTGGATTTAATTGCACATCCAACAGGCCGTTTGATCGGCAGACGGGACGGCTATGCCTTAAATATAGATCAGCTCATAGAGCTTGCGAAGAAAACGGGAACTGCACTAGAGCTCAACAGCAACCCGTCAAGACTGGATTTAAAAACAGAGCATTTAATGAAAGCAAACGAAGCAGGTGTGAACATCATGATCAATACAGATGCGCACAATATCGCCATGCTGGATCATATGGAAGTTGGTGTAACAGCTGCAAGAAAAGGCTGGACACCAAAAGCAAATGTCGTGAATACTTTTTCTCTAAACGAGATTAAAAAGTTTTTAACGCGTGACAGGTAGTCGTTAGGAGGCTGGACCATGCTGCAACAAAAAGTGTTAGCATCATTAGAATTTCATAAAGTAAAAGAAAAAGTCATGTCCTATACCGCATCCTCATTAGGAAAAGAAAGAGCGCAGGATTTAACGCCGCTGACGGATATAGAAACCATTCAGCATTTGCTGGAAGAGGTAGCAGAAGCACAGGATGTCATCCGCTTAAAGGGATCGGCGCCATTTGGCGGGCTGACGGATATTAGACGCGGGGTCAAACGGGCAGAAATCGGCAGTACATTAAGCCCATCTGAGCTCATGGAAATTGCAGCGCTATTATACACTGCGAAAAACATGAAGCACTTTCTCACGTCCCTGTATGAAGATGGTGTAGACATACCTCGCCTTCATACATATGCAGAGACGCTGATATTACTGCCTGAAGTCAGAAAAGAAATCGAAAGCTGTATCGGTGATAATGGAGAAGTGCTTGATCATGCAACTCCGGCGCTACGAACAATACGTACGCAATTACGTTCATTAGAATCAAAAGTGCGAGATAAATTAGAATCCATGATTCGCTCACAATCTGCTTCAAAAATGCTGTCAGACACGATTGTTACCATTCGTAATGACCGGTTCGTGCTTCCAGTAAAGCAGGAGTACCGCTCGAATTACGGCGGAATTGTTCACGACCAGTCATCATCAGGAGCAACCCTATTTATCGAGCCGCAAGTGGTCGTGGATTTAAATAACACCTTGCAGCAAACCCGTTTAAAAGAAAAACAAGAGGTCGAAAAGATCCTGCAAATGCTGACAGCGAGCGTGTCAGAACACATTGAGGAACTGCTTCACAATGTAAAAGAGCTTCAGACGTTAGATTTTATTTTTGCTAAAGCCAAATATGCAAAGGCAGAAAAAGCCACAAAGCCTGCTGTGAATGATCAAGGGGAGATTTATTTAAAGCGGGCAAGACATCCTCTATTGCCTAGGGATCAGGTTGTGGCAAATGACATTGAGCTCGGCAAAGATTTTTCAACCATCGTTATTACTGGCCCAAATACAGGGGGTAAGACAGTTACCTTGAAAACGCTTGGTCTTCTTACGCTGATGACGCAGGCAGGCCTTCATATTCCAGTTGAAGAAGGCTCGGAAGTGGCTGTATTCGACCAAGTCTTTGCTGATATTGGAGATGAACAATCTATTGAGCAAAGCTTGAGTACGTTCTCATCTCATATGGTCAATATTGTAGATATCTTAAAGAATTTGACATCTAACTCACTCGTGTTATTTGATGAATTAGGGGCAGGAACAGACCCTGCAGAAGGTGCCGCGCTGGCCATGAGTATCTTAGATGAAGTGCATCAAACAAATGCACGCGTCATCGCAACGACTCACTATCCTGAGCTGAAGGCTTACGGATATAACCGGGAAGGTGTCACAAATGCGAGCGTGGAGTTTGACATTGAAACCTTATCACCAACGTACCGCTTGCTCATCGGTGTGCCCGGACGAAGTAATGCATTTGAAATTTCTAAACGTCTTGGGTTGCCAGATCACCTCATTGATCGTGCAAAAGCGGATATGCATGCCGAGCATAATGAAGTAGACCAAATGATTGCTTCATTAGAAGACAGCAAGAAACTAGCAGAAGAAGAGCTGCATGAGACAGAAGGCTATAGAAAAGAAGCAGAAAAGCTTCATAAAGAATTGCAGAGACAAATTCTTGAATGGAATGAGCAAAAGGACAAACTGCTTGAAGAAGCTGAAAAAAAAGCGGCAGAAAAAATTGAACAAGCCTCAAAAGAAGCAGAAGACATCATTCAAGAGCTTCGTTCGATAAAAAATGAGCATCGATCATTTAAAGAACATGAACTCATCGATGCGAGAAAGCGTCTTGAAGAAGCAGTCCCTGAGTTTGACCGGAAGAAAAAGCCAGAGCCGGTGAAAAAAGCAGCAAGACAGCTAAAATCAGGCGACGAAGTGAAAGTGCTCACCTTCGGGCAAAAAGGAACGCTGCTTGAACAAACAGGTGACAAAGAATGGAGTGTCCAAATGGGCATTCTGAAAATGAAAGTAAAAGAAAAAGACATGGAATTTATCAAATCAGCACCTGAATTTAAGCAGGAGAAAGCCATTACGGCAGTCAAAGGAAAAGACTATCATGTATCGTTTGAGCTTGACTTAAGGGGAGAGCGTTATGAAAATGCCTTAAGCAGAGTCGAGAAATATTTAGATGATGCTGTCTTAGCTGGTTATCCGCGTGTGTCAATCATTCACGGAAAAGGAACTGGCGCCCTTAGAAAAGGGGTTCAGGAATTACTGAAACAGCACCGAAGTGTGAAAAATGCTCGTTTTGGGGAACAAGGCGAGGGAGGATCAGGCGTTACCATCGTCGAATTAAAGTAAAAAGGAGAAAACGCATGAAAGCCTTTTGGGAAAATGAACTTGTGGAAATTGCCGCCTATTACAGCGTGGCCGTCCTATGTCTTGTCTTATTTCTAACCATTTTTGAACTCGTTACCTCCTATAAAAACTGGGAAGAGATCCAGCGGGGGAACTTAGCTGTTGCCATGGCAACAGGCGGAAAGATTTTTGGGATTGCGAATGTGTTTCAGCATTCTATCGCACAGCACAATTCCCTTCTGCAAATGATTGGATGGGGCGTATACGGCTTTGTGATGCTGCTTGTCAGCTATTTCATTTTTGAATTTTTAACACCACGATTTAAAGTAGACAAAGAAATTGAGAATGATAATAGAGCGGTCGGGTTTATTTCACTCATTATTTCAGTTGGGCTGTCTTATGTAGTAGCAGCCGGCATTTAAGGAGACGACATGGAAAAGCTAGCAAAAGTATTAATCGTAGTTGCCTGCACTTTTGCGGTCATTGGTGCCGTTTACATGTTCCTGTGAAATGAAGAAGACAAAGTGAGAAAGCTGTCAGGGATTCCTTGGCAGCTTTTATCTCACCAGAAGGCGGTGAATCACATGAAGCAAATTCTGCAAAAAGACGAACTCATAAAGCGAATTGATACTTGTCTCCAAATGACTTCCCTGCCAAGAGACATATACGAACCGTATATTGCACGTCCATTTCAAACGACTGGATTTTTTGATGATTTGAGCCCTTATATTCAAATCGATCCGAGTGGCTATATTCTTATTCAATATGAACGAGGAATCCAAATGCTGCATAAAAGAACAAAAGCGGCGGATGAAGTCATTTACTGGATTTTAGAAGACACAATCTTTCTTACAGTCTACATAGATATGATGAGGCAGTATCAAGTCGACAACATCCAGACGCATTTACCTAATGACCCGAGTATCCATCAACAGATCGTGGAGAGAGTAAATGAGTCATTTCGTGCAATCGGTGGATTATATGAACAGTGGCATCATGAAGGAAAAAGAGCATCGATCGAAACACCGGCAAAGAAGTAAAGATGCCATGGAACCAAGCTCTATTTGAAAAAAGAAAACTGCCTTAAGGAAAAGTTTGCTATAATAAAATAGTACGAAAGTTCAGGAAGGAGGGTTTTTATGCAGTCAGATAAACGTTGGCTTCTGCATTACCCGAATCAAATTCCCCACGAACTCACCATTCCAAATGAGACGTTACAATCTTACTTATTCAGCTCCGCAGAGGCTGCACCTGAGCATACAGCCATTCATTTTCTAGGAAAAAACATCACCTATGAACAGCTCCAGGAAGAAGCATTGAAACTAGCTGGTCACCTGATGAAAATTGGCGTGAAAAAAGGCGACAGAGTAGCAATCATGCTGCCAAACTGTCCTCAATCTGTCATTTCATATTATGCTGTTTTAATTGCAGGCGGCATCGTTGTTCAAACGAACCCGCTTTATACGGAGAAAGAACTGGCATATCAAATGGAGGACAGTGGCTCAAAAGTGCTGATTACACTGGATTTATTGTATCCAAAGGCCTATAAAATGAAAGCGCTGACAAGTATGGAGCACTTGATCATCACCAAACTGCAGGATTATTTACCATTTCCGAAAAACATTCTGTTTCCTATCGTCCAAAAAAGAAAAAATAAAATGGTCATCCAAGTAGAGAAAAGCGAGACCATTCATCACTTCTCACAAATTATGAAAGAATCGTCAGAAGAACAGATTCCGGCGCTTGCCTTTGAACCGAAAGAGGATGTCGCTGTTTTGCAATATACAGGCGGAACGACTGGTTTACCAAAAGGGGTCATGCTGACGCATGAAAATATTTTAGCGAATACTGAAATGTGCGCTTCTTGGATGTATAAAACGACAAGAGGAAAAGAACGAATCCTTGGCATCATTCCGTTTTTTCATGTATACGGAATGACGACCGTATTAAACCTTGCTGTGAAAGAAGGGCATTCAATGATTCTCCTTCCGCGATTTGACGCAGCTGATACCCTCAAAACGATTGAAAAACAGAAACCGACGCTCTTTCCAGGTGCACCCACCATGTATATTGCCTTGCTGCATCATCCGAACATTGAAAAGTATGACCTGTCGTCCATCACTGCATGTTTAAGCGGCTCGGCGGCTCTTCCTGTTGAAGTCAAACAGAGCTTTGAGAAATTAACAGGAGGGCATTTAGTTGAGGGGTATGGTCTTTCAGAAACTTCGCCAGTGACCCATTCTAACTTTTTATGGGGAGCGAACAAAACAGGCAGCATTGGCTGTCCGTGGCCTGGGACAGACGCAGGTATTTATTGCGAGGAAACGGGTGGCCTTAAAGAGCCGTATGAGCACGGAGAAATTATCGTCAAAGGGCCGCAAATTATGAAAGGCTATTGGAATCAGCCAGAGGAGACAGCAGCTGTATTAAGGGACGGATGGTTTTTCACTGGAGATATTGGGTATATGGATGAGGACGGTTTTTTCTATATCGTTGACCGGAAAAAAGATGTCATTATTGCGAGCGGTTATAATATTTACCCAAGAGAGGTCGAAGAAGCCCTTTATGAGCATGAGCTTGTACAAGAAGCCGTTGTCGCAGGCATACCAGATCCTTATAGAGGAGAAACAGTAAAAGCGTTTGTTGTGCCGAAAAAGGATGCTTATTTAACAGAGGATGAACTCGATCGCTTTGTCAGAACGAGAATTGCTTCATTTAAAGTACCGCGCGTGTATGAATTTAAAGAATCACTGCCTAAAACGGCTGTCGGAAAAATTTTGCGCAGAGTATTAATTGAAGAAGAAAAAAGAAAGCAAGCTTCATCATCTGAGACACCTGTCGATCAATTGAAGAAATAACGACCTTCATCATCCGGTCGAGCGGCCGGATGATTTGAATAATGACAGTCTGCTCTGGTATGATAAAGGTTGAAAAGAAAGAAGAAGATCTCTTGACAAATCACCCGTTTC
Organism: Bacillus sp. FSL R5-0512; assembly: GCF_038593295.1. NCBI lineage: Bacteria > Bacillati > Bacillota > Bacilli > Caryophanales > Bacillaceae > Bacillus > Bacillus sp. FSL R5-0512. The sequence goes on along the minus strand of NZ_CP151982.1, from coordinate 2,505,350 downwards.
TTTTTAACATAAAGTTATGAATGAATGCTCATTCAATTTAGAAAGGGACGAAGCACATTGAAGCAGAAAAGACCGAAGTACATGCAAATTATTGATGCAGCAGTTGTGGTGATTGCGGAGAACGGCTATCATCAATCACAAGTTTCAAAGATTGCGAAACAAGCAGGGGTGGCAGACGGAACCATTTATCTTTATTTCAAAAACAAAGAGGATATTCTCATCTCATTGTTCAAAGAAAAAATGGGACAATTCATCGAACGGATGGAAACAGATATCCAAAAGAAACCATCTGCCAAAGAAAAGCTTCTACTGTTGATTGAGGAGCATTTTCGCATGCTGGCGCAAAATCATCATTTGGCTCTTGTGACACAGCTTGAACTCAGGCAGTCAAACCTTGAGCTGCGGCAAAAAATCAATGAGGTGCTAAAAGGGTATTTAAATATGCTCGAGTCGATTTTAACAGAAGGAAAGAAAACAGGAGAATTTAGACAAAATTTAGATGTCCGCTTAGCGAGACAAATGGTATTTGGGACGATTGATGAAACCGCAACAACATGGGTCATGAATGATCAAAAGTATGATCTGCCTGCACTCGCAGAAAATGTACATGATCTGCTGTTAAACGGAATACATCAATCCTAAAGACAATGTGAAAAAGGATGATTGACATGGAAAAAATACTCAGCTTACATCATGAAGGACAGACAGCGCTCATCACGATTCAGAACCCGCCTGCAAATGCCTTATCCTCTCAGCTGCTCACTGAGCTTAATGACATGTTCGATGAGCTCGAACAGAATGAAGAAGTAAGAGCGATTGTGATCCACGGGGAAGGCAGATTCTTCTCAGCAGGTGCTGATATTAAAGAATTTACGACTTTACAGGAAGAGTCTGATTATGCAAGCCTCGCTGATAGAGGACAGCAAGTCTTTGAACGGATTGAACAGTGTCCAAAGCCAGTCATTGCCTCGATTCACGGAGCAGCATTAGGCGGAGGCCTTGAGCTTGCCATGTCTTGTGATATCCGAATCGCAACAAAAGATGCGAAGCTTGGACTGCCAGAACTAAATCTTGGCATTATTCCAGGATTCGGCGGCACGCAGCGCCTCCCGCGCTACGTTGGTTCTGCTAAAGCACTTGAAATGATGGGAACAGCTGAACCGATTACAGGTGAAGAAGCATTTACGTGCGGCCTTGTTACAAAGCTGGCAGAAACAGAGGAAGAAGCGCTCGAAGCGGCCAAAACACTTGCGGGGAAATTTGCGGCAAAAAGCCCTAAATCACTTGAATATGTGCTTGATTTATTGAACGCAACAAAACTGTATTCATATGACGGCGGAATGAAACTGGAAGCCAAAAAATTTGGTGAGGTTTTCCAATCAAATGACGCCAAAGAAGGCATCCAGGCCTTTATTGAAAAGCGCAAACCGAACTTTAAAGGGGAATAAAGGATAAGTACGACACAAGGGGGAGAAATAAATGAATATATTTGTTTTGATGAAGCGTACGTTTGACACGGAAGAGAAAATTTTGATTCAGTCTGGTGCAATTCAAGAAGATGGAGCAGAGTTCATTATTAATCCTTATGACGAGTATGCCATTGAAGAAGCCATTCAGCTTCGTGATGAGCACGGGGGAGAAGTGACCGTTGTGACAGTTGGCGGTGAGGATGCAGAGAAACAGCTGAGAACAGCGCTTGCTATGGGCTGTGATCAAGCTGTCTTGTTAAACGTCGAAGATGACTTAGAAGAGTGGGACCAATATTCAGCTTCTACCATTCTTTATCACTATTTAAAAGACAAAGAGGCTTCCTTGATCTTAGCAGGGAATGTAGCAATTGACGGCGGCTCTGGACAGGTAGCCCCGCGTCTTGCTGAATTACTCGGTTTTTCATATGTGACTACGATAACAAGTATTCAAATTGACGGCGGCTCTGTATCGATTGAACGAGATGCAGAGGGGGATGTGGAAGTCATTTCTGCCGAACTCCCGCTTGTCGTCACAGCTCAGCAAGGACTCAATGAGCCTCGCTATCCATCATTACCAGGCATTATGAAGGCAAAGAAAAAGCCTTTAGAAGAATTGGAACTTGATGATTTAGATCTGGATGAAGACGATGTACCATATAAAATCAAAACAATTGAACGTTTCTTACCGGAGAAAAAAGAGGGTGGCAAGGTGCTGAGCGGCGAGCTTCAGGATCAAGTCAAAGAACTGACAGATCTACTCAGAAATGAAGCAAAAGTCATCTAAACATCCACTTTACGATATCACGAGAACAAGGGGGAGCTTGAAGATGAGTAAAAAAGTTGTTGTACTTGGAGAAAGTCGTGACGGTAAATTAAGAAATGTGACATTTGAAGCCATTGCTGCCGCTCACAAAGTGGCAGAGGGCGGTGAGGTCATTGGCGTGTTAATAGGGGATGACGTCAAAGGCCTAGCGGATGAACTGCTTTACTATGGAGCGGATCATGTCATGATTGTGGAGCATCCGCACCTTTCATATTATACGTCAGATGGTTTTGCGCAGGCGCTTCAAGCCATATTAGATCAGGTTGATCCAGATGCTGTACTCTTTGGCCATACATCTATCGGAAAAGACTTGTCGCCGAAAATAGCCGCACGTCTCCAGACTGGCTTGATTTCAGATGCGATTGATGTAAGCGTTACCGGTGAACATCTTGTTTTCACTAGACCGATTTACTCTGGAAAAGCCTTCGAAAAAGTCATTTCGACAGACCGTCTGCTTCTAGCAACCATCCGGCCAAATAACGTGGCACCACTTGAGCGGGATACGTCACGAGGCGGAGAAGTCACACCAGTTACTGTCGACATTCAAAACCTTCGGACGATCGTGAAGGAAGTCATTAAAAAAACGTCAGAAGGTGTAGATTTATCAGAAGCAAAGGTCATTGTTGCTGGAGGGCGCGGGGTTAAGAGCAAGGAAGGCTTTGAACCGCTGAATGAACTCGCTGAGACGCTGGGTGCAGCAGTCGGAGCCTCGCGCGGCGCCTGTGACGCCGACTACTGTGATTATGCCCTGCAAATTGGCCAGACAGGAAAAGTCGTCACACCAGACCTTTATATTGCATGCGGGATATCAGGAGCGATTCAGCATTTAGCGGGAATGTCTAACAGTAAAGTCATTGTGGCCATCAACAAAGACCCAGAAGCGGAAATCTTCAAAATCGCCGATTATGGAATTGTTGGTGACTTGTTTGAAGTGGTACCGCTTTTGAATGAAGAGTTAAAAAAGATGAATATCCACTCGTAACGCTCATACACTCAGAATGCCTAGGTATTCTGGGTTTTTTTGTATGTTATTAAGAAGAAAAGGAGCGGTTGACAAGTGAAGGGGACAGTAAAAGTCAATGACGTGATCGGACGCATTTCTAAACACATTTACGGGCACTTTCAAGAGCATTTAGGAAGAGGGATTTATGACGGGATTTGGGTAGGAAAAGACTCAGAGATTGATCATATTGAGGGGATTCGTACTGATGTACTGAAGGCCCTTCAAGCATTACATATTCCGGTGCTGAGGTGGCCGGGGGGCTGCTTCGCAGACGAGTATCACTGGGCAAATGGTGTAGGTGATCTGAGTGAACGAAAGCCGATGGTCAATACCCATTGGGGTGGTACGGTTGAATCCAATGCATTTGGTACGCATGAATTTATGGCATTGTGTGAGCTGCTTGAATGTGAACCTTACATTTGCGGCAATGTGGGAAGCGGGTCTGTTCAAGAATTAGCCGATTGGGTCGAATACATGACATTTCCAAAAGGGACACCAATGTCAGACTGGCGTATTCAAAATGGAAAACAAGAGCCTTGGAAGCTGACCTATGTTGGTGTAGGCAATGAAAGCTGGGGCTGCGGCGGAAATATGACGCCTGAATACTATGCAGATTTATATAAACGCTATCAAACGTACGTAAGAGAGTTTGCAGGGCAGCGTATTTACAAAATCGCCTGCGGCGCGAACTCTAATGACGTGAATTGGACGAAGGTATTGATGGAGCGGGCCGCACCGTGGATGGATGGGCTCAGTTTACATTATTACACCGTACCGGGTACATGGGAGAAGAAAGGATCAGCGACTGAATTCGATGAGGATGAATGGTTTATCACGCTGAAAAAGGCCTATGAGATGGAACGGCTTGTCGAAGACCATGGAGAAATCATGGATCGTTATGACCCAGACAAGCGAATCGGGATGATTATTGATGAATGGGGGACATGGTATGACCCAGAGCCAGGGACAAATCCTGGGTTTTTATATCAGCAAAACACACTAAGAGACGCCCTTGTGGCCGCACTCCATTTTCATATTTTTCATCGCCATTGCGAGCGGATTCATATGGCAAATATTGCTCAGACGGTCAATGTGCTGCAAGCGATGGTATTAACAAAGGACGAAAAGATGCTTCTGACACCTACGTATCATGTATTTCACATGTTTCAAGTGCATCAAGAGGAAGAAGCGCTTGAAGTGGAGTTCGTTTCACAGCCGTATGAACGAAGAGGTGAAAAAATTCCTCAGGTCAGTGTGTCAGCCTCGCGTTCATCAGGTAAGATGCATATTAGCTACTGTCACTTGAATCCGCATGAACAAACAGAGATATCCCTTGCCATTGCAGGGATTGAAGAACAAACGAAAGTCACTGGACGTGTACTGACGGCCGATCGCATGAATGCCCATAATACATTCGATGATCTTCATTCTGTTCAGCCAAAAGACTTTGAGCAAATGGCTGTAAAGTCCGGCGAATTAACGGTGGAGCTGCCGCCAATGTCAGTGGTCATGATAACTGTCGACCTCGCTTAATTGCATATTTCGATGTTTGATGAGATGAATGTTGGGGCATCATACATTGTAAATGAAGCGGAAAGGGTGTCATATCATATGCTTAGAACCATTCTTATGATCATCGGTGCGATTGTTGTTATTGGTGCGATTATACGGTTTGTTTTTTAATTCATTTCCTAAAAAATGATTCGTAAGCATTTCATTCGCAAGTCACATTGGTAGATGCTATACTAAAAAGCATAATTTACATTGGAGGAATGAATAATGGCAATCGTAAAAGCTACTGACGCAACATTTTCACAAGAAACTGCAGAAGGTGTTGTTCTTGCAGACTTTTGGGCACCATGGTGTGGACCTTGTAAAATGATTGCTCCAGTTCTTGAAGAACTTGATCAAGAAATGGGCGACAAAATGAAAATTGTAAAAATTGATGTAGACGATAACCAAGAAACTGCTGGTAAATACGGCGTTATGAGTATCCCAACACTTCTTGTTTTAAAAGACGGTGAAGTTGTAGAAACTTCTGTTGGTTTCAAACCAAAAGAAGCACTTGCTGAGCTTGTCAACAAACATCTATAAACCGATCTATGTCCAAGCGGCATAATCATTGAAGCGGTTCTCGTAAAGACGAGAGCCGCTTTTCTTTCAACATGGTATAAAACAAATGTTCGTGATACACTAGAAGGAGTGAAAGAGGAAAACAAGGACGGATGAAAAGATGAACAAACTAATCAAAGAAAAGCTGTCAGTCCTGCCGGATCAACCAGGCTGTTACTTAATGAAAGATAGACAAAATACGATCATTTATGTGGGAAAGGCAAAGGTTTTAAAAAATAGGGTGCGCTCTTATTTCACTGGATCACATGACGCCAAAACGCAGCGGCTTGTCAGTGAAATTGAAGACTTTGAATACATTGTCACCTCTTCTAATATTGAGGCGCTCATTTTAGAGCTGAATTTAATCAAAAAATATGACCCAAAATACAATGTCATGCTCAAGGATGACAAGACGTATCCATTTATAAAAATTACGAATGAACGCCATCCTAAGCTGATCGTCACCCGCAATGTAAAAAAGGACAAAGGAAAATATTTCGGTCCATACCCAAACGTACAAGCAGCTCGAGAAACGAAAAAGCTGCTCGACCGCTTATATCCACTGAGAAAATGTGCCACTCTTCCTGACCGGGTCTGTCTTTATTATCACCTTGGACAATGTCTTGCGCCATGTGTGTATGACATTTCCGAGGAAACGAATAAGCAGCTCGTGGATGAAATCACAAGGTTTCTAAACGGAGGACATCAGCAAATCAAAAAAGAACTCACCGAAAAGATGCAGGAAGCTGCTGAAAATTTAGAGTTTGAACGGGCAAAGGAACTAAGAGACCAAATCGCATATATCGACTCAACGATGGAAAAACAGAAAATGACGATGAGTGATTTATCAGATCGAGATGTCTTCGCCTATGCCTATGATAAAGGCTGGATGTGTGTCCAAGTTTTCTTCATCAGACAGGGGAAATTGATTGAACGTGATGTCAGCCTGTTTCCAATGTATCAGGACCCTGAGGAAGAGTTCCTCACGTTTATGGGGCAATTTTATGAAAAGAACAACCATTTTCTGCCGAAGGAAATTTTGGTGCCTGACAGTGTCGATCAAGAGATGATTGAGCAATTGCTTGAGACGAACGTTCACCAGCCGAAAAAAGGAAAGAAAAAGGATTTACTTTTACTTGCCCATCAAAATGCCAAAATCGCCTTAAAAGAAAAATTTTCGCTCATTGAGCGTGATGAAGAGCGGACAATTGGTGCGGTGAAACAGCTCGGGGATGCGCTTAATATTTATATGCCATACAGAATCGAGGCATTTGATAACTCAAATATTCAAGGGGCAGACCCGGTTTCTGCCATGGTCGTCTTTCAGGACGGGAAGCCCTATAAAAAGGAATACCGAAAATACAAAATTAAAACTGTCTCAGGGCCAGATGATTATGCATCCATGCGTGAAGTCATTAGAAGACGATATACCCGCGTGTTAAAGGATGAACTGCCGCTGCCAGATTTAATTTTAATTGACGGAGGAAAAGGACAAATCAACGCAGCCATCGATGTGCTTGAAAATGAATTGAATCTGTCTGTCCCGGTTGCAGGTCTTGTAAAAGATGAAAAACACCGGACTTCAAATCTCATGATGGGAGATACACTTGAAATTGTTGCGCTGGAGCGGAATAGCCAGGCTTTTTACTTATTGCAGCGCATTCAAGATGAAGTGCACCGGTTCGCCATTAGCTTTCACCGGCAGCTGCGCGGGAAAAATGCATTCCAGTCTATTTTAGACGATGTACCTGGTATCGGAGAGAAGCGTAAAAAGCAGCTCCTCAAACATTTTGGCTCTGTGAAAAAGATGAAAGAAGCCTCTATCCAAGACTTTCAGGAGGCTGGCATTCCGAAACAGACGGCTGAACTTTTAATGGAAGCATTAAAAAAATAGATTGTACTTTTACCAAAAGTCTGTTAAGATGTGACTAATTTAATAAATGAACGTGTTGTTTGTTGAAGATAGAGGTGCGAACTTCAAGAGTAAGCCTTCGGAGATCGATGGGATCTAAGAAGAGGGCTGAAAGGGGAGCGTCGCCGAAGTGAATAAAATCCACTCATTTTATTCGCTGGCTGTACATTGAAGAAATGTAGGGCTGTCAAGAATTCATTTCTTGGAGGGCTATCTCATTGTTTGCATCGTTTAATGATGATTTTAAAGCAATGGGAGATTTGTTCTCTCATTGCTTTTTTATTTGCAGTGAGCGGACAGTCTCCAAAGCTGCCTCTTCTCTCACACGTGAACTTTTGAAAAAGGGTGGTAGACATGGGACTAATTGTACAAAAATTTGGCGGAACTTCCGTTGGGTCGGCAGAAAAAATTCGCAATGCCGCAGAGAGAGTGATCGCTGAACGCGAGGCAGGACATGATGTGGTTGTGGTTGTATCAGCGATGGGCAAATCAACGGATGTTCTAGTAGACTTAGCGAAAGAACTCACAGACGATCCAAGCAAAAGAGAGATGGATATGCTGCTCGCAACTGGTGAGCAGGTGACCATTTCATTATTAGCGATGGCGCTCCAAAGAAGAGGTTATGATGCCATTTCCTTTACAGGCTGGCAGGCTGGTATGAAAACAGAGCATGTACACGGAAATGCAAGAATCGTGGACATTGATGAATCAAGAATAAAAGAGGAATTAAGTGCGGGGAAAGTTGTTGTTGTGGCAGGCTTCCAAGGAATTGCAGATGACTTACATATCACAACTCTTGGCCGCGGCGGATCAGATACAACAGCTGTGGCACTGGCTGCCGCACTAAAAGCTGATAAATGTGATATTTACACAGATGTACCAGGAGTGTTTACAACAGATCCGCGTTATGTACCATCTGCGCGGAAACTTGCAGGCATTTCATACGATGAGATGCTTGAGCTGGCTAATTTAGGAGCTGGCGTTCTGCATCCAAGAGCTGTTGAATTTGCGAAAAATTATCAAGTCCCGCTAGAAGTCCGTTCTAGTATTGAAAATGAATCGGGTACGTTAATTGAGGAGGAATCATCCATGGAACAAAATTTAGTCGTCAGAGGCATTGCATTTGAAGATCAGATTACACGTGTGACAGTGTGCGGACTTTCAAGCGGTTTAACAACATTATCGACCATTTTTACGACGCTTGCGAAACAGAATATCAATGTTGATATCATCATTCAGTCTGTCACAAGCACCAATCAGACGTCGATCTCTTTTTCTGTCAAAACGGATGATTTGTCCAAAACAGTTGAAGTATTAGAAGAATATAAAGGGGCGCTTGGCTACGAGCAGATTGAGACAGAAAGCAAATTAGCGAAAGTATCCATTGTGGGATCCGGGATGGTCTCAAATCCAGGCGTAGCTGCTGAAATGTTTGCTGTGTTAGCGCAAAAAGACATTCAAGTGAAAATGGTCAGTACGTCTGAAATCAAAGTCTCAACAGTGGTCGGCCGTGATGATATGGTCAAAGCGGTTGAAGCGCTGCATGATGCGTTTGATTTATCAAAGGTGAGCGCCGCTGCTCATTCTTAAAAAGGTAAAGAGGTGCTCTCATGAAAGAGGGGCGCCTCTTTTTTCTATATGGAAACGGCTGAAACGGGCGTAGACCCATTCATTAAGTATGCTATGATAGATGTAGACATATAAAAAAGGCGTGACCTGAAGTCCGCGCCTTTTATCAAGAGTATTAGCTAGGGTCTCTTAAATCCCATTTAACGGTTAAAATGACTTTCTCAGCACGCTTTTTCACTTGTTCATAGGATTCAGCCACGTGCTCATTCAGAAGCTGAATTTGTTCAGCAATAAAACCCGCTTCCATCTGAAAGCATGGCTCCTTTTGATAGGTGAGTCGATTTGATACTAGTGGACCTTCGAGCTCAAACTCAATTTCCTGTTTTTTCGAATGGACCATTGTGAGAGTCCCCCATCCGGCATCATGGAAAAATTCGGGGATCTTCTCCCATGACTCTTGAGGAAATTTACGAGCAAGCAGTTTACCCGCAAAATACATCATAGATGAATGGTCCTGACCAAGAATATCAGGCAGCAGAACTTCGCGTATCAGCTCGTAGGCAAATCCATTGACTTCAATTTCTTTTAGCTGTTCTAAGTTAGATTCGAATTTATTCATTGTACGGCTCCCCTCTTTCAACAATTTATTATAGCTTATGTGGGCATATGATGACAGAGTTTTCCCTGAAGTCTAAGAAATTCTTATTGTAGTAAAACGAATTTTGATTTAAAACTTTTAAATTTCGGAAAATTTTAATTTATGTACGCGGTTTCTTGACGCTTTTTTGACATAGGAGTAAAATGAAATTGTCAATAAATTTGAATAAAGTGCTTACAATTGAAAGAAGCGGGGGTAAGACAATTTTCAAGCAATTGCACTTTTTTTACTAGGGGGTAAAGTAATGTCGGGGAACAAAGAATTTTTTTATCGGAGATTGCATTCTTTGCTTGGCGTCATTCCGGTCGGTCTATTTTTAATACAGCACTTAGTGGTTAACCACTTTGCGACGAATGGACCTGAGGCGTTTAACAAAGCTGCACACTTTATGGAACAGCTTCCTTTCAGATATGCACTTGAGCTGTTCGTGATTTTCTTACCACTGATCTATCATGCTGTTTATGGGGTGTACATAGCCTTTACGGCACAAAACAACACGTCTCGCTTCAGTTACTTAAGAAACTGGCTGTTCAGACTGCAAAGGATTTCAGGTATTATCACATTGATTTTTGTCTCTTGGCACGTATGGGAAACACGAATTCAAGCTCAGCTTGGAGCTGAAGTCAACTATGACATGATGGCGAATATTTTAAGCTCTCCATTTATGCTAGGCTTCTATATTGTCGGCGTTTTATCTACTATTTTCCACTTTGCTAATGGCTTGTGGTCATTTGCTGTCAGCTGGGGAATTACTGTTTCACCACGCTCACAACGAATCTCCACATATGTGACATTAGGTATATTTATAGCGCTTTCATATGTAGGGCTAAGAGCAATTTTCGCTTTTGTTTAAGAGGAAATAGATTAGTAGAAGAGGGAGAGGGGCTACAATGAGTAATTCTAGCATCATCGTTGTCGGAGGCGGCTTAGCTGGTCTCATGGCAACTATTAAAGCAGCAGAAGCGGGAACAGCTGTTCAACTATTTTCAATCGTACCTGTGAAACGTTCGCATTCTGTATGTGCACAGGGCGGAATCAACGGAGCGGTTAATACAAAAGGTGAAGGGGATTCACCTTATGAGCATTTTGATGACACGGTATACGGCGGAGATTTCTTAGCCAACCAGCCGCCAGTAAAGGCAATGTGTGAAGCAGCGCCGTCCATTATCCATTTACTTGATCGTATGGGTGTTATGTTTAATAGAACACCAGAGGGATTATTGGACTTCCGCCGCTTCGGGGGAACACAGCACCACCGTACAGCGTTTGCTGGAGCTACAACAGGCCAGCAGCTATTATACGCACTGGATGAGCAGGTTCGCCGCTATGAAGTAGCAGGACTTGTCACGAAATATGAAGGCTGGGAATTCCTTGGCGCTGTTTTAGATGACGAGGAAGTATGCCGCGGGATTGTCGCGCAGAACTTGACGACAATGGAAATTGAATCCTTCCGTTCAGATGCAGTCATCATGGCAACAGGCGGTCCTGGAATCGTGTTCGGTAAATCAACGAACTCCATGATTAACACTGGATCTGCTGCGTCCATCGTCTATCAGCAAGGTGCGCATTATGCAAATGGAGAATTCATTCAAATTCACCCGACAGCGATCCCAGGAGATGACAAGCTTCGTCTCATGAGTGAATCGGCTCGTGGTGAAGGCGGACGTGTTTGGACGTATAAAGACGGGAAGCCTTGGTACTTCCTTGAAGAAAAATACCCAGCATACGGGAACCTTGTACCGCGTGACATTGCAACGCGTGAAATCTTTGACGTATGTGTCGAGCAAAAGCTTGGCATCAACGGAGAGAACATGGTATATCTCGATCTTTCTCACAAAGATCCAAAAGAGCTTGATATTAAGCTTGGCGGAATCATTGAAATCTATGAAAAATTCATGGGTGACGACCCGCGTAAGCTGCCGATGAAAATCTTCCCAGCTGTTCATTACTCAATGGGCGGATTATGGGTCGATTATGATCAAATGACGAATATCAAAGGTCTATTCGCTGCCGGAGAATGTGATTACTCAATGCACGGCGGAAACAGACTTGGTGCAAACTCACTTCTTTCTGCGATTTACGGCGGAATGGTCGCTGGACCAAATGCGGTGAAGTACATTAGCGGTCTTGAAAAATCTGCGGAAGACCTTTCTTCTGCACTATTTGACAGCGCCGTGAAGAAAGAGCAGGAGAAATGGGACAACATCCTCAGCATGGACGGAACAGAAAATGCGTACGTGCTTCATAAAGAGCTTGGAGAATGGATGACGGATAACGTGACAGTGGTTCGTTACAATGACAAACTCTTAAAAACAGATCAGAAGATCGAAGAACTAATGGAGCGCTACAAGAAGATCAACATCAATGATACCGCATCATGGAGCAACCAAGGCGCTGCCTTCACACGTCAGCTTGACAACATGCTTCAGCTGGCAAGAGTCATTACGATCGGGGCTTATAACCGGAATGAAAGCCGAGGCGCACACTATAAACCGGAATTCCCAGAAAGAAACGATGAAGAATTCCTTAAAACAACGATGGCTACGTTCAAAGGGAAAAATCAAAAGCCTGCATTCCACTATGAGGACGTCGATGTATCGTTAATTGCACCTCGTAAACGAGATTACTCGAAGAAAAAGGTGGAGAAATAAGATGAGTGAAAAAAACACAATTCAATTCATTATCACACGTCAAGATACAGCAGATGGAAAGCCTTATGATGAGGAATTCGAAATCCCTTACCGCCCAAATATGAACGTCATTTCCGCACTCATGGAAATTAGACGTAACCCGGTCAATAAACAAGGTGAAAAAACAACGGCGATCAACTGGGACATGAACTGTCTTGAAGAGGTGTGCGGAGCTTGTTCCATGGTCATTAATGGAAAACCGCGTCAGTCATGTACAGCCTTGATTGACCAGTTAGATCAGCCGATCCGTCTTCAGCCGATGAAGACATTCCCGGTCGTGAGAGACTTGCAGGTTGATAGAAGCCGCATGTTCAACTCCTTGAAAAAAGTGAAAGCATGGGTGCCGATCGATGGCACATATGATCTTGGACCTGGACCAAGAATGCCTGAGAAAAAACGTCAATGGGCGTATGAGCTTTCTAAATGTATGACATGTGGTGTCTGCCTTGAAGCTTGTCCAAACGTGAATGATAAGTCTTCCTTTATGGGCCCTGCACCGCTTTCGCAAGTTCGTCTATTTAACGCACATCCGACAGGTGCGATGAATAAGTCTGACCGTCTAGAAGAAATTATGGGAGACGGCGGTCTTGCGAACTGCGGGAACTCTCAAAACTGTGTGCAGGCTTGTCCGAAAGGAATCCCGCTGACAACGTCAATTGCAGCACTTAACCGAGATACAACATTACAAGCTTTCCGTAACTTCTTCGGAAGCGATCACGCAGAATAACATCACATTCAGTCCTCTTTGCCAATCATGATGAGTGTTTACAAGAGGCTGGATGGAACACAAAATAAACGCCTCTTCCAATATGGGAGAGGCGTTTATTGATGAATAAGGAGATGATGAAGTGAGACTTCCATCATATATTGAGGAACCATTTGAAGAATGGAGAGCATCCTTTCGATTTTATGTCGAAACGACTGTCCGTTTTTCAGAAACGGATATGTTTGGCCATATGAACAATGTCACTCCATTTGTATATTTTGAAGAAGCACGGATTGCCTTTTTTCAAAAAACAGGAATTGTGGATAAACGAATGAAACGTGTGAAAGAGACGATTACAGTCGTGGCAAACCTGCAATGTGATTACATCAAACAGGTGGAGATTGGGGAGCGGCTTCGTGTGTATGTAAAGCCGGAAAAAGTCGGATCAAGCTCACTTATCCTTCATTATTTAGGAGAAAACGAGCAGCAGGAACCATGCTTTACCGGCTCAGTCACCATGGTGCAAATTAATAAAGAAACAGGCGCACCTGTCCCATTTACAGAGGAAGAAAAAGAGACATTTCAAGCTCAACGAAATAAATAACATAGAGCCCTCATCATCGTGTAAGCTTCATTTTGTTATAATAAAAGGATCATATCAAGAAGAAACAAAAGGAGAACACATGAAGATTTTTCAATATGACACCATTGATAGTACAAATAATGAAGCAAAAAGGCTTATGCAAAAAGGAGAAAAACCTTCATTTGCTGTCTATGCACATCAGCAGACAGCAGGAAGAGGCAGGCTAGGGAGACCGTGGGAAACGCCTGCAGGGAATGTCGCTGTGACCATGACAGTTTTGCCGCCAGAAGAACTCTCCACCCAGTCAACGATTGCTCCGCTGACGGCACTAGCGATCTACGATGTACTCAAACCTCTCATCAGGGCTGAGGATCAGCTGGCGATCAAATGGCCAAATGATATTCTCATCAATGAAGCAAAGGTATCAGGCACATTGATTGAAGCGGACCGTACCGCCATTTATATCGGGGTTGGCATCAATGTGAAGACAAAGCCGGAGCATGTTCCGTACAAAACCATTTGCCTATCAGAGCTTACAGAGGTAAAAGCTGATCAGCTTGTGAAAGAACTTGTCGCCGCTTTTGAAAAATATCATACACGCTGGAAGAATGAAGGGTTTGAAGCACTCACGGCCCTCTACAACAAACGATTATATCGTCTTCTTAAACCGCTGCGGATCTCGTTAGACCGTGAAAAACAAACATGGGAAGAGGGAATTTGCTGCGGAGTCAACCGCTACGGTCATCTCCAGCTAAAAGATGAGAAAGGGCAGATAAAAGCTCATTCTGCCGGAGATATCGATGCACCGCTTCAGCATTAAAAAAAGCAGACGATATTCTCGTCTGCTTTAAGCTTCTCTTTTAATATGAGGCTGAATCACATAGTCTTGTTTTGTGAAAACAACTCCGTCTAGAATTTCTCTTGCGGTTCGAATGACTTTGACTCTGTTTTGAGAGATGTCAATTTCCGTTTGCATAATCCCGGCAGGATGCCCAATACGAAGGGTGTCATCTTGACCTTGGAACAGCTGAGAAGGAAGCGTTTCATCCAAGAAACAGCTGGCTGTCACGCAGACAGAACCGGTAATGGCAAGTGCTTGGTGCGGTCTTTGCATCGATAGCATACGAACGATGATGTCCATATCTGCTGCTCGTCTCAAGATTCCATTTGTATCTACATAATCAGCAGGCTCGCTGATGAGCGCAAGCTTTGGAACAGCTGGAGACTGTAATGTGGCCATTTCTTTTGGTGCAAAGTGACACATTTCAGCAGCGAGAGAACGAATTTCTTCTAAATCATCCAGTAATTCATCTGTAAACTCTTCAGGTAATTCAGTTCCTTTTAATTGAATATCTTTCGCGCGAATAAAGGCAATTGGATTTGCAATGTCAACGATCGAGATAGGAATCTCCCCAAACTTTGTTTGAATCGTATCCATTTTGTTTCCAGTCGGAAAGGTTTTACCTGTGACAGCGCCTTCAGGTTTCTCAAAGGATAAATAAATGGGAGAACCGGTTCCTTTTACGCCTGGAATTTCTGCCTGTCCTTCAAATTTAACTTCCCCATTTTCGACTTCGACCTCTGCCGTAATGACTTTATTTGTATTGGTATTGAGAATACGTACAGTCGTAATGGGCTCAACCGCTTGAACAAGTCCTTTAATGATCGCATACGGCCCAACGGCTGATGAGATGTTCCCGCAGTTTCCTTTAAAGTCGACATATCTCTCATTAATACTGACCTGTGCAAAAGTATAGTTCACATCCACATCCGGGCGTGTGGCTTTATCGATAATGGCCACTTTACTTGTTAAAGAATTACCGCCGCCGATCCCATCGACCTGCAGCCGGTCAGGGCTGCCCATAATGTCTAATAGAAATGCCTCGAGCTCATCGTGTTCATATGGTGCATTGTTTGCGTGAATGAATACCCCTTTGCTTGTACCGCCTCGCATGATTGTGATTGGAACTTTTCTCATGACTCTCACCCTCAATTTTTAATGAACTGTTTATCTAACCAAAATGGTAAAGTATAATAAGAAATAAGTTAAATACATTATTTTAAGAGAAATCAATAAAAATATTTTATAATTAGTAAAAAAGGAGGGCATACAATGGATGAAAAAGATTGGCGGTTTTTAAAGGTACTTTATGAAGAAAAGAACATCACAAAAGCGGCAGAAAAATTATTTGTCTCTCAGCCTGCCTTAAGCTATCGATTGAAACAGCTTGAAGAGGAGTTTGATATGAAACTTTTCTTTAAAAGAAAACGAGGAATTGAATTTACATCAGAGGGCGAATACTTGGCTAAATACGCAAATGACATGCTCAAACAGCTGCAGCAAACGAAAGATGGCATGCTCAATATGCAAAAAAAGGTCAAAGGAACGATCCGATTAGGGGTCTCAAGTAACTTTGCCCAATATAAACTGCCAGAAATATTAAAAGAATTTTCTAAGCAGTATCCACATGTTCAATTTATGGTCAACACAGGCTGGAGCACAAAGGTAATGGATTTATTAGGAACATCAAGTGTGCATTTAGGGATTTTAAGAGGCGATTATGACTGGAATGGAGAGCGTTTTTTGCTTGATAAAGAGCGTCTTTGCATTATTTCAAAATCAGAGATTCAGCTAAAGGATCTCCCGAATCTGCCGCTCATTGACTATCATACAGACAGTTCATTAAAACGGCTGATTAACAGATGGTGGCAGGAAACATTCACAATGCCTCCGCTTGTCACGATGGAGACAGACCGTCAGGATACATCAAAAGAGATGGTGAAGCATGGTTTAGGCTATGCCATTGTCCCAGAAATTTGCCTCAGACCAAGTGATGAGTTATTTGTAAAAGGACTTTCGTATAAAGATGGACAGCCTGTTTTAAGAGATACATGGCTCATGTACCAGCCAGACTCACTTCATTTGTCTGTGGTGAAAGCGTTCATTGAGTTTTTAAGAAATCAGCAAGGTTGATTATAAAAGAAATTTATTGAATAAACGAAAAAATCGATATTTTCATTATAAAAAAAGCTATTATATCCTTGAAATAGAAAGCGCTAACATATAGATCGCAAGTGCAAGGGGGCGCTTGCAGATCATGTAAAGAAAGAGGATGGAGGGATATAAAGTGCTAGCTATTTTAGGGATCTTGATGGTCTTGACATTTACATTTCTCATTATGACAAAACGTATGCATCCGGTGGTGGCTCTAACCGTTGTACCTATCATATTTGCATTGATCGGCGGCTTTAACAAAGGGTTAGGGGACATGATGCTTGATGGACTGAAAACTGTTGCACCATCAGCTGCTTTATTGTTATTTGCGATTTTATTCTTCGGTGTCATGCTGGATGCTGGATTGTTTGATCCTCTGATTAAACTCATTCTACGTATTGTAAAAGGTGATCCTGTCAAAATTGCTTTTGGGGTAGCAATTTTGTCTATGCTTGTTGCATTAGATGGTGACGGAACAACAACGTACATGATTACCGTATCAGCGATGCTGCCACTTTTCTTAAGAATCGGGATGAACCCATTAATTTTAGGAACAATTTCATTATTATCATTAGGAATTATGAGCGGAATGACGCCATGGGGCGGCCCGGCTACTCGTGCAATCGCGGCGCTTGGATTAGATGCAGGCGAATTTTTCATTCCATTACTCCCAACGATGGTTGGAGGCGGTCTTTTTATACTTTTTACTGCTTATGTACTTGGGAAAAAAGAAAGAAAACGGATTGGGATTGCAGAGATTCAGTACAAAGAAGAGCCGTCCATTTCTCCTGAATTGGCTGCGTCAATTGAAGATGGAGTAGCCGATATCAAGAGACCGAATCTGATTTGGATTAACTTCTTCCTTACAGTTGCTGTCATGATCACACTCGTCATGGATATCATACCAATTCCTGTACTCTTTTTAATTGGATTTGTCATCGCTCTGATGATCAACTATCCAAAGGTTGAAGATCAACGCGAGCGAATTTTATCTCATGCAGGCAACGCATTAACGGTCATTACACTTGTATTTGCTGCAGGGATTTTTACAGGGATCTTTTCTGGAACAAAAATGGTTGAGGCCATTGCCAATTTGGTCATTTACATGATTCCGGATTCCTACAGCTCATTTTTTCCGCTGATTGTGGCTTTGACGAGTATGCCATTTACATTTGTGCTCTCAAACGATGCTTACTATTTCGGAGTGCTGCCAATCCTGGCTGAAGCCGGCGCAGCTTATGGGATTGATCCGGTGGAAATTGCACGTGCCTCTATCATAGGGCAGCCTGTTCACTTACTGAGTCCGCTTGTCGCTTCAACACTGCTGCTTGTCAGTATGCTGAACAAAGATATTGGTGATTTGCAAAAATATGCACTGCTATGGACCGTGTTAACTGCCCTTTTTACAACACTTATTGCATTGTTAACAGGCGCCATTTCAATCTTTTAAATACCACGCAAAAAAGGACGATGTCTCGGGGAAGAGGCACGTCCTTTTTTGCGTGGATGAAAGCGCAGAAATTGGACGCTGATATGCGGGATTTCTTGATTTTAACGTCACCTACCTCAGGCACCCGGCATATGATATCTCGACTATACAGAATCCCATTCTATAGAGACTAGAGCTCTCACCTTAGCAAGGAGGGTTACAATACTTGAAGGAGAAAGAGTTTCAATCCAAGCCGCTATTAACCAAAAGAGAAAGAGAAGTATTCGAATTGCTCGTCCAAGATAAAACAACAAAAGAAATTGCAAGCGAGCTTTTTATTAGCGAAAAGACTGTTCGAAATCATATTTCGAATGCCATGCAAAAGCTAGGAGTCAAAGGCCGTTCACAGGCTGTAGTCGAGCTTCTGCGTATGGGTGAGCTAGAGCTCTAAAGTCAGCCGGTTTTCCTTCCATATCGGGAAGGAACCGGTTATTTCTATATGGTTTCCATGAGTCTCTTCTTGCATTTTCTTTGAAAAACGAGGAAAATAGACATGTACGTTTTAATCAAAGTGAGATGCTATAGTGAGGTATCAATTAAATGGAAACGAATGAGTCAGGCCATGTTGCAGAGATTGAAAAATCATTGCGTCACATTGCCGCAATTATTAAGCAAAAAGGCAGAGAAATCCTGAATCAATATACGATTACACCTCCACAATTCATTGGGCTTCAGTGGCTTTATGAATTCGGAGATATGACAATAGGCGAGCTATCACAAAAGATGTACTTGGCTTGCAGTACAACCACTGATTTAATTGATAGAATGGAAAAAAGTGAGCTTGTCGAACGGGTGAAAGATCCATCTGACCGCCGCGTGGTTCGCATTCATTTATTGCCTGAAGGCGAGCGGATCATTCAAGAAGTGATTGCTAAACGCCAAGAATACGTCAGTGAACTTCTAGAGGCTTTCTCAGAAGAAGAAGCCATCGTTTTCAACCAATCCTTAACGAAACTACAGCAGCAAATGAAAAGAAAATGAGGCGATTTTGTTGGATCAACCAATCGGCGTCATTGATTCCGGCGTCGGCGGTTTAACCGTTGCAAAGGAAATCATGAGACAACTGCCAAAAGAAAAAATCATTTATGTAGGCGATACAAAACGATGTCCATATGGCCCAAGGAAAGAAGAAGAAGTTCTTCAATATACATGGGAAATGGCACACTACTTATTAAAACACCACCATATTAAAATGCTCGTCATTGCATGCAACACAGCAACAGCGATCGCACTGGATGAAATTAAAGCAACGCTTGATATTCCGGTTATTGGCGTCATTCAGCCTGGCGCCCGTACAGCAATTAAAGTGACGAACAACCAGCATATTGGCGTTATTGGCACAGTCAATACGATCAAAAGCGAGGCATACAAAGAAGCGCTGCTGTCACTAAAAGCAGGTCTAACAGTTCAAAGTCTGGCGTGTCCGCTCCTTGTCCCATTTGTGGAAAGCGGTACGTTTTTAGATCAGACAGCAGAGGCAGTGGTGAAAGATTCCCTTGAACCGATGAAGGAAACAGGAATTGATACACTTATACTTGGCTGTACACACTATCCGATTTTAAAAGAGCCGATTCAGCGCTTTATGGGCAGTGATGTCAGCATCATTTCATCAGGGGATGAGACAGCGAGAGAAGCGAGTACGATTCTTTCATATAAAGGGCTGTTAAATACCTCTAAAGAAGCGCCTGTCCATACATTTTACACAACGGGGCAGCAGCAAAATTTTCAAAACATCGCTCGTGACTGGTTTGGCTACCTGCCAGGGAAGGTCGAAACTGTGTCACTTGAACACATCTACCAGCAATAACCCCCTTCTATTTTGAAGTGGGTTATTTTTTTATGAAAAGGGTCTAATCCTCTGGGGGAGCTCGTATACATAGTAGTACAAACTACTAGAGGAGGGTGAAGTATGCTGAAAAAAGGATCTACAGCAGCTGTTACGTGTATCGCGTCAGCCATGCTTTTGTCAGGATGCGGATTGTTTCAAACAGACCAAGCGAAAACAGAGATTGACCCGCCACAAAACGTCACATATGTGAAAGAAAATAAAGAAGATAAACAAACAGCCAAAGAAGGAAAAGAAGAGAAGCAGGCAGATACGGTCATGAGAGAATTATATTTAATAGATAAAAACGGGTATGTCGTATCTCAATCCATTCCATTGCCGAAAAATGAAGGGAGTGCCAAACAAACCCTTGAATATCTCGTGGATGGGGGACCTATTTCGAACTTAATGCCGAATGGATTCAGAGCAGTTTTGCCAGCGGATACGAGCGTATCTGTCGATATTAAAGACGGAACGGCGGTTGTCGATTTTTCAAATGAATTTAAAAACTATAAAAAAGAAGACGAGCAGCGCATTTTGCAATCTGTTACTTGGACGTTAACACAGTTTGATTCCATAGCCAAAGTCAAATTGAAGATGAATGGACATGAACTAAAAGAAATGCCTGTGAACGGTACACCTATCTCAGATGATTTAAGCAGAGAAGACGGTATTAATATCCAGCACGAGGCTGCTGCTGATATGACAGCGACAAAGCCAGTGACGGTTTACTATTTAGCTGAATCTGATGACCAGACGTACTATGTTCCGGTGACCAAAAGAGCGCCAAAAGACGAGGATGATCCGATTACAGCAGCGATTGATGAGCTCGTCTCTGGACCAAGCAAAAAAAGCCATCTGCTTACAGACTTCGATCAAGATGTGAAGCTGAATGATGTACCAAAAGTAAAAGATGGCCATGTGACACTTGATTTCAACGAGTCCATTTTTGGCAGTGCAGATGAAAAGAAAAAGGTCATTTCACAAAAAGTTCTTGATAGCATTGTGCTCACATTAACCGAGCTGCCGGACGTCAAAAGCGTATCTGTCAAGGTGAACGGCAAGGCTGAGCTTGTGAACGAAAAAGGAGCAGAGCTTACAAAGCCGGTTTCACGACCAGAACAAGTGAATACAGGTAGTTTTTAACGTCACACATTGATATAATGGAGAAAAAGAGGCATGCATATTCGCTGCCTCTTTTTTATTCCAAGCGATTAGAACGAGCTGAGGTTGTCAAAGTTAGTAGGAGAACCCCGCTGGCACTCGCGAGGAATGTATATCGTAACGGAGGTAAAACATGAGATTAGATGAAAGACAATATGACGAATTGAGAAAAATTGAAATAGAGGCAGGCTACATCACGCACCCAGAAGGCTCTGTCTTAATCTCAGCGGGAAATACGAAGGTGATTTGTAACGCATCGATCGAAGACCGCGTACCTCCTTTTTTAAGAGGAGAAGGAAAAGGCTGGATCACAGCAGAATATAGCATGCTTCCAAGAGCAACTGCACAAAGAACGATAAGAGAATCATCTAAAGGAAAAGTCACAGGACGCACTATGGAGATTCAGCGTTTAATTGGACGAGCACTCCGCGCAGTCGTTGACTTAGAAAAGCTTGGCGAACGCACCATTTGGATTGATTGTGATGTTATTCAAGCAGACGGCGGCACACGCACAGCGTCGATCACAGGTGCTTTTGTTGCCATGACACTTGCGATTCAAAAGCTACGGGCTGAAGGAGTCATCAAAGAAAACCCGATTACTGATTATTTAGCGGCGATATCCGTCGGAATTGATTCTCAGCAAGGTCTTCTGTTAGATTTAAACTATGAAGAAGATTCTTCTGCTGAAGTAGATATGAATGTCATTATGACAGGCGCTGGTCGCTTTGTTGAACTTCAAGGCACAGGCGAAGAAGCGACATTCTCAAGAGAACAGCTAAACGGACTGCTTGATTTAGCCGAAAAGGGCATCAAAGAATTAATCGAAAAGCAAAAAGCAGTAACAGGAGAAGTCATCGAATAAAGAGAAGGGTTTGATCAGGATGAAAACAGCCATCATTGCAACGCACAATGCGGGCAAAGCGAAAGAATTCAAAGCCATTCTTGAGCCAAAAGGATTCACGGTCAAAACACTAGCAGACATTGGCTTTACTGAAGAAATTGAAGAAACAGGACAAACCTTCGAAGAAAATGCCATCATCAAAGCGGAGGCCATTCAAGCCAAAGCAGGTGAAATGGTCATTGCAGACGATTCCGGTCTGTCGATTGATTATCTGGGCGGAAAACCTGGCGTGTATTCAGCGAGATACGCAGGTGAGCATAAAGACGATGCGGAGAATGTGGAAAAAGTGCTGAGCGAACTTCAAGGCATTGAAAAAGAAGACCGCACAGCCAGATTCAGATGTGCCCTTGCTGTCAGCATACCGGGAAAAGAAACAAAAACGGTAGAAGGATCAGTAGAAGGCTTCATCGCAGAAAAACCTATCGGCGAAAACGGCTTCGGATACGACCCAATTTTCATCGTTAAAGACAAAGACCAGACGATGGCCGAGTTAACACCAGAGGAGAAAAACAAGATCAGCCATCGAGCGGTCGCGCTTCAAAAGCTTTCATCACTGCTAGACGCAAATGAATAAGGGGGAATGAAGCCATGAAGATACTCATCATTAGTGACAGTCATGGACTCACAGACGAACTTCAAACCATTGCCAAACGGCATGCGGCTGAAGTTGACATGATGATTCACTGCGGAGATTCAGAACTCGAAACGAACCACCCGGCACTCGAAGGATACAAAGTCGTCAAAGGAAATTGTGACTTTATGGGCGATTTTGAAGAAGAGCTCCTGCTCCCACTTGATGGAGGCGGAAAACTATTTCTCACTCACGGACATCTGCATGGCATCAAACAATCCTTACTTCAAGTCTACTACCGTGCAGAAGAGCTGGGCGCAGACATTATCTGCTTTGGCCACTCGCACATCCCAGGCAGTGAACTGCTCAGAGGAAAACTGCTCATTAACCCAGGCAGCGTGCACCTGCCAAGAGTGCGAAAAGAGCGCAGCTATGCTATACTGACACTAGATGGAAGCGAAGCAAACGTACAGTTTTTCACGGACGAAGGTCAGGTCATACAAGACCTCGAAAACACTGTCACATTGGAAGGTATTTCATAAGGGTGCAGCATTTGCCCCTTATGAAAAAACTTTCGAAAAACCGTTGACTTTAAAGAACAATAGTAATATAATAAATCTTGTCGCTGAGGTAATATGCCAAAGCACACTACATAACAACATGTCCCAGTAGCTCAGCAGGATAGAGCAACGGCCTTCTAAGCCGTCGGTCGGGAGTTCGAATCTCTCCTGGGACGTACTAAATTAAAAGCCTGAAACCCTTTATTATCAAGGGTTTCAGGCTTTTTTGTTCTTTGGAACTTAAGTTCGTAACTCGCTCCAAAACAGGGTTTTGGGAGCGGGTTTATTTTTAAGTATTTCCGTTCCCTGTTTTTGTATCAAGGAAGCTATCAAAATGAGTGGCTGATTTTTGGTCAGCTTCTTCAATGACTATGAACGTAAATGGATCAAAATCAAAAATGTATAAATTGAAAAATAGAGTTATATTTGAAGGTAGCGACTAGATATATTTAAAACAGAAACAAATGAAAAGCCCTTCTAATTTGAAGGGGCTTTTCTTAGTTATTCATCACTGTCCAATTCCCATATTTTTGGGCCATCTGCTATATAAACTGCACTTGGTGTATCTTCATAAAGAGAAATCTCAAACAAAGTGTTTCCCTCAATTAACCAAGTATATAAACTGTCTTTTTCATTAATAAGGGGAGGAGATAAAATCTTATTTACTTGAAAGACTGTAGCGTAATATTCTTTATAATTGATGTCATCATCTTCTAGACCGTTATCAGTTTCAAAAAATGTATCAGTTCTACCGATTAGCCTTAATCCATTTTCATATTCCAATTTAAGGTCTCTATTTTTGTATTTTGATAATGTTTTAAATAAAGAATTAGGTTCCATGTCAATCCTCTTTTCTCATATTTAGGATGGTTGTGAAGGCACGATGTGAGCGCCGTTTTTACTATAATGTATAATGCCTCTTGTAGTCTCTTCATACTTATTGGTCTCTGTATTGTAATGCTCTCCTATGACTTGACCAAAATCCACTCTTTCTTTATTTTTTGTTTTTAACATATCACCAGTACCTGCATGTTTATCAAGCAATTTTTGTGCTTTTTTATTATCTCCAAAGAAGATACTCTTTGTTTTACCATTAGCTATCTCCTGTTTATAGTTAGGTGTATCAGGAATATGTTTCTCTTGAGCTCCTGGTTTTACTTTTGCCGGGAAACCATTTACTTCACGATACGGACCTTTTGGTACGGAATGTTTGCCGAAGGAAGGTGTTTTGACAATCTTCTTGGCTGCTTTATCTCCTTTCATTATTTTAAATGCGTATTTTCCAACTTTAGCGATTTTAGCTCCTGGTATCATGTACAAGCTTGATACTAGACGGTCCATGTCAGCAACTTTGTCACCTGTGACAGGGTCTCTCCCTGTGATGACTCGAATGGCATCATTTATTCCTGTAAATTCAACCGCTGTATTTAAGATGTTTGAGGTTTGTTCACCCGTTTTCACATCAGAAATTTTTGTGATGCTTTCAATATTCACTTTGTTTTGATCCGATATTCGTAACCGATATAGCATTCCATCTCGAATAACTTCAACTGTTTTGTCTTTTTTAGCGCACTGCTGTACTCTTCAATGACAATCTGAAAGAATTGCAAAAAGGGAATGTGACACTCCATATAAAAATCTTTTATCGCAAAGCCATGGGTTTTTTAAAATTGTTCTCTGATTATAGTCTCAGGCAGTTTCTGATTGAACTTGCTATTTTAAGAGGCTCTCTTTAGTAAGGCCCTTTCTAATGCTTTTTTACTATTAATTTCTCCTTAAAAAGATCAATTATTCTATAAAAATTTAAAAACACTCCGATAATGAAGAAGTAAGATAATGAAAAGGGAGTGTTATTTTTGAAAAAATGGATCGTCATGATGTTACTAGTAATTCTTTCATTCACGCAGTCAATTCAAATGGTACATGCGGCTAAGGATGAGTGGAATCAATTAGCTGATTTGCCAACAGCAAGAGTGGGAGCTGTAGCTAATGCTGTAGATGGGAAAATTTATGTAATTGGTGGGTTTAATGCGGACAAAGAAACGTTAGAATATGATCCATCTATAAATAAATGGACTAAAAAAAATAATATACCAACTGGAAGAGGGGGAGCAGCATCAGTAGTAGTAGGTTCAAAAATATATGTCCTTGCTGGAAAACATACGGGTTTTACTTATAATAAGTTCGAGGTGTATGATACAAAAAAAGGTGAATGGGAAAAACTACCTGATATTCCCTTTATTAGCAAATCAAAAGGCTCTTATAACGTTCAAGCGGGTGTTATTGGAAATAAAATTTATGTACTAGGCGGTAAAGAATTTTTTAGTTATGATCTAACCAGTCAAACATGGAAAGAGGAAGCTCCTCTAAATGTTAAAAATGAAGGTGCAATTGGCCTAGTACTAGACGATAAATTTTATATATTTGGGAAAAATGATAAGGGTGAAGTTTTTGAATATAATGCATCAAAGGAAGCCTGGTCTGTCAAGAAAAAAGGATTTGTTAAAGGGTATCTAAGTGGTGTTACTTATAAAAATAACATGGTATTTCCTGCTGCTTCACCAAGAGATTTATTTGTGTATGATACTGAACAAGAAGGATTAGTCAGAATAGAAGTACCTTATCATAATATGCGTATAGGAGCTTCAGCAGTAGTTATTGATGATACATTATACCTTATAGGTGGTAGAGATTATAATGCGAATTATACAGAGATTGCAGATCAAAACTACAAATCCGTCATCTCTTTATCTTTAAAAGACTTGCAATTTCCAAACAACACAGAAACACCCGGTGACAAAGATTCAGAACCGACAACACCACCAAAAGATGATTCTACAAATCCAGGAGACAAAGACCAAGAACCAACCACACCACCAAAAGACGATGCAACAAATGAAGACGGTGATGCCCTTCTCATCATCACCATGGTCAATGGCTTACAGAAAGAGTATGACCTTTCAATGAAAGAAGTCAACGCCTTCCTATCCTGGTACAAAAAGCGTGATGCCGGAGAAGGACCAGGTTTTTATGAAATTGATGAGCATGACAATAACAAAGGTCCTTTTGAAAGTAAAAAGGATTATGTGGTGTTCAAAAACATTCTCATGTTCGAAGTCAATAAATATAAGAAGTAATTGAAATCAAAGCCATCTAGTCCAACTAGATGGCTTTTGCGTTAGTTCGACAGCTTTCAGCAATTTTAAGGCAAATTTAAGATCGAATTTCATTTCAAATACATTAAATCTTTGTTACAATAAGACAGCTTTGCTCAAAAGAGACGTTCCAAGGTTCGACATTTTTTTAGCATTTCTTAAAAATTTTATGGTTTGATATGAAACTCTTTGAATGAGTCATGCGTCTCTATAAGTGTCAAAAGAAAAGAGGTTATCAATATGCTATTCAAAAAGCTATCAGAAAATAAGTCTGTAAAATGGATAGGATATACAAGCTTTTACTTACTTATTTTGCTATTATTGTTCTTTATTTACGGATTCCACACAGCAAATACGGGATCATTCATTTACAACGATTTTTAATTGGAGATTAAATTATGAAACTATTACAAACGATTCATGAATACCAGCAAACGAAACCAACACAACCAGCATTTGTTTCTCAACATGCTTCGATCACATATGGTGAGCTTTGGCATTTATCAGACCAAATGGCTGGTGCGATTGATGCAGTCGCAGCTGGCAGTGAACCTGTCATTGTATACGGTCATATGGAGCCAGAGATGCTGATTTCTTTCTTAGGCAGTGTGAAATCAGGCAGACCGTATATTCCGGTCGATATCTCAATACCTGTCGAGCGCATCGTCTCAATTATTGAAAGCTCAAAAGCCAGTCTATTGATTTGTGCAAATGAGCAGAATGTATTAGATGTAGAAGAACACATTGAAGTGAAGAGTGCGGCATCGCTTTTAGCACTTGAAAAAGAAGCACCGCCATCCACGCAGTGGGTTCAACAAGATGATGTTTTCTACATTATTTATACCTCTGGCAGTACAGGAAAACCGAAAGGCGTTCAGGTAACTGCCAATAATTTAGAAAGCTTTACAGATTGGATGTGCCGTGACTTCCCAATTGGTGAGGGACGCACATTCTTAAATCAAGCACCATTTTCTTTTGACTTATCAGTGATGGATCTTTATCCAGCGCTTCAATCAGGCGGCACGCTTTACTGTTTAGTAAAAGATCTCGTCAATAAGCCAAAGGATATGTTTGCAGCACTTGGTCAATCTGACGTTGAAGTGTGGACATCAACACCTTCTTTTGTGCAAATGTGCTTAATGGACCCTTCCTTTACAGGGGAGCTTTTACCTGAGCTAAAAGTTTTCTTGTTCTGCGGTGAGGCGCTTCCTGTAGCTGTAGCAAGTGCACTTCTGGAGCGTTTTCCAAAGGCGCAGGTCTTTAATACGTATGGTCCGACTGAAGCAACTGTTGCGATCACATCAATTGAAGTCACGCAGGCGATTCTTGATCAGCACGATTCTTTACCAGTCGGCTATGCCAAACCTGATACAGACATCGTCATTTTAGATGAAGAAGGCAAGACACTTCCTGATGGTGAAAAAGGGGAAATTGTCATCGTGGGCCCAAGCGTCACGAGAGGCTACTTAGGTGAACAAGCCTTAACGGATAAAGTGTTCTTTGAATACGAGGGACGCCCTGCTTACCGTACAGGTGACGCAGGTGTGGCGCAGGATGGATTAATTACGTGCCATGGCCGTCTCGACTATCAAATTAAGCTTCATGGATATCGGATGGAGCTTGAAGAAATTGAGTATCATGTGAGCGAGACAACCTATGTCAATGCTTGTGTGATTGTGCCATTCCAGCCAAACGGTCATGTCGAGTACTTGATTGCAGCGATTGTTCCAGCAGCTCATTCATTTGAAAAAGAGTATCAGCTGACAAGTGCGATTAAGAAGGAAATGGCGGATTCACTGCCAGCGTACATGATTCCAAGAAAATTTGTGTATCTGGAGCAGCTGTACATGACGCCAAACGGGAAGGTTGACCGTAAGAGAATCGCGAAAGAGGTTCTTCTATGATTCCGTTTAGTTCATTCTTTTTCTTCATTCTAATTGGTATTCTTCTTTTGCCGACGATCATTCTTGGTCTTCGCGGCAAAAGAATGCAGGGCTACAACATGTTTGCAACGGTGGTGGCGCTGGCACTTATTTTCTCAAAGGATGCTCATGGCGCGCTGCTGCTCTTCTTGTTCACGGTGTGGCAAATCTTCATCATCCGCCTGTACCTTGCATATCGGTTAAAGGCGAATCAGGCATCTGTTTTCTATGCAGCAGTGGTGGCATCTATTTTGCCGCTTGTGCTGTCAAAGATTTTACCGTTCTTTTTAACTCATCAGCCGCACCAGCCGGCGCCAATGAACTGGCTGAGCTTTTTGGGAATCTCATACTTAACATTTAAAGGTGTTCAGTTAATTATCGAGACAAGAGACGGCTTGATTAAGAAAAAAATTCCGATTCACCGTTTGGTCTATTTCATTGTCTTTTTCCCGACGATTTCATCAGGTCCGATTGACCGTTACCGCCGATTTGAAAAGGATATGGATACGCCGCCTGAAAAGGAAGCATACAGTGATCTTCTATATGCCGGTATTCATAAAATTTTTATTGGCTTCTTATATAAGTTCATTATTGGCTATCTGATTCACACATATATTCTGATGAATATCCATCACATTAGCAGCAGTCACTTTGTTCAGCAGTTAACATATATGTATGCTTACAGCATGTATTTGTTCTTTGACTTTGCTGGATATACAGCATTTGCTGTAGGTGTGAGTTATATTATGGGGATTAAATCACCAGAGAACTTTAATAAACCGTTTATCAGCCGAAACATTAAAGACTTCTGGAATCGCTGGCACATGTCCCTGTCCTTCTGGTTCAGAGACTACGTGTTTATGAGATTTGTGTTCTTTATGACTAAAAAGAAGTGGATCAAGAACCGAATGGCTGTATCAAATATTGGGTACTTTGTCCTCTTTCTATTGATGGGTGCTTGGCATGGTCTTGCCCTTCAATATATTATTTACGGACTATATCATGCAGTTGTCATGTCCGGTTACAATTTATTTGAGAAATGGAATAAAAAGCACAAGTGGTGGCCGGATAATAAGGTCACAATGGTTGTGTCTATCATTATTACATTCCATGTGATTTGTTTCGGATTTTATATTTTTTCAGGAAAACCATTTCATCATTAATGATTAAGGGAGTAGATAATTATGGAATTTAAAAATCAAGTATACGGTATTATTGCAGAGGTTTGTCAGGATGACGTTGTGAAAGAAAATCCAGAGATTGCGATTTTTGAAGAAGGTCTTCTTGATTCATTTGGTACAGTAGAACTGCTTATGGCAATTGAAAGTCAACTCGGAATCACTGTTCCGATTACAGAATTCGATCGTGATGTGTGGGATACGCCGAATCATATTGCTGAGCAGCTGGCAGAGATGAAGTAATGAAAAAGCGTTTTTTTGGGCCGCTTATTTTAGCGGCTGTTCTATTCATTGGTGTTCTTCTTGTACCAAATGCATGGCTCTCACACCTGATCCCAAAAGACAAATTACAAAAGTCAGCCACAGAATTAGATCCAGGGATGTTTCAAGGGCTCTATTTACAAGATGAAATGCTAAAAGATCCAACTTATTTGCCGATCTATGGATCTTCTGAACTATCACGTTTTGATCCATATCATCCTTCGAATTTCTTTCATGAGAATCCTCAAGGGTTTACACCTTATCTTATTGGAAAAGGTGGATCGCAATCATTAATTCATGCGATGAACTTCGCAGCGCATATGGATGAATTAAAAGGGAAGAAGCTTGTATTTATCGTGTCTCCGCAGTGGTTTGTGAAATGGGGATCTGACGAGAATCACTTTGCACCTAACTATTCAGCGCTTCAAGCGCTGAATCTCGCCTATAATAAAGAAATTGATCCAACTGTGAAAAAAGAGCTGATCAAAAGAATCATGAAGTTTAAAGCAGTCAAAAACGACATGGTGATCACAGAACTTTTTAAAGCAGAGCTATCTGGGAACAA
Source organism: Bacillus sp. FSL R5-0512 (assembly GCF_038593295.1). NCBI lineage: Bacteria > Bacillati > Bacillota > Bacilli > Caryophanales > Bacillaceae > Bacillus > Bacillus sp. FSL R5-0512. Next base: position 2,475,239 of record NZ_CP151982.1, on the reverse strand, counting down.
GTTCGCTTATGGCGCGATTTCTCCTATTGCGAAAATGTATTATGGCATGCTTCAAAAGAAAGACATGTACTATACGATTGGATCGGGGCCTGAGCGCAAGCTTCAGCCATCTCCTTCAGTCAAAGGGAAAACCTGGGCTGAGCTTGAAAAAGAAGCGAGCATTTTTGGTGCGAAAAGAGCAGGGGACAACCCGTTTTATATTAATCAAAAACTATTTGACCACAAGCTGAAACCGATCATGAAAAAGATGAAGGATTCCCGTGAAGGCCATTCTTATGCGGAGTCACCAGAATACAAAGATTTTCAGATTATGCTGGATATTTTAAAACAGGCAGGGGCGAAGCCTTTGTTTGTGACAATTCCTGTCAACGGAAAGTGGTATGATTACACCGGTTTTCCGAAAGAAGGCCGTACAGGTTATTATGAAAAAATCAATCGTCAAATTCGAGATAATGGGTATGAAGTCGCGGATTTGACTAAGCATGAGTACGATCCATATTTCTTTAAAGATACGATTCATGTGTCTTATAAAGGATGGGTGTACATCGATAAGGCAATTGAAAAGTTTTACAAAGAGCAGTAGAATGCAGCAGCTTTCTGCTGCTTTTTGTTTGTCGAATCAGCGGATATCTTGTATAACTGAGGGAAAAGGGCTATGCTGTAGATGGAGGCGATATGATGAATCGTTCTGAGAAAAAAGAACTATTAAAGCGTTCAAAGAAGCATTTTAATGATCATGCCTTTTGGGAAAAGTTAAAAAAGACGGCACAAAAAGCTGGTGTCTCTCTTGTCTATGCTGTGCTATTACTTTACTATACATTGCAAAAACCCGAAGTGCCGGTCAAAGCAAAGACCTTGATTATTGGAGCACTCGGCTATTTTATCCTTCCACTTGATCTCATTCCGGATACATTGATTGGCGTCGGCTACACAGATGATTTAGGAGCCATCACATTTGCTTTGCTTCAAGTAGCGATGTACATTGATGATGATGTGAAAGGGAAAGCAAAAGACAGGCTGTCAAAATGGTTCGGTGAAAAAACGGATACGTCTCTGATTGATCAAAAGCTTGAGGATGGCGGTATGCCGTCTGTATAAAGAAAAGCCTCCGTTATTGGAGGCTTTAGCGTGTAGACAAACCCTCGCATTCGTTGTCAGGTCTGCGCTCCAGTGCTCACGAATGTTTCAATTCGCTCCGCTCCGGTGCTCGTCCTTCCTAGACTGCAAAGGTTTTCTATCACGCTGATAAGAAGACAAAGGGCTAAAATGTTTTTCATTTTAGCCCTTTGTCAACAATCTGAAGCCTCCGTTATTGGAGGCTTTTTTCTTTACCCTAAAAATTTCACGCAAACTGGATGAGGGACGGTAATGTCTGATTGTAAGACAGTGAGACGTCCTGTTTCTTTGTCGCGTTTGTATAACACAAGATTGCTAGATTCTTGGTTTGAACCGACGAGGAATTCTTCTGTTGGATCAAGCACAAAATCTCTAGGCCAGTTTCCTTCAGAAGAAGCAATCTCGACTAGGCTTAATTGGCCGTCATCATCTGCTTTAAAAATCGCAATGCTGTCATGACCGCGATTTCCTGCATAAACAAATTGTCCGTCTGAAGAGACATGAATGGCACTGCCTTGATTGTTCTCTGTGAAATCGCTTGGAATGGTCGCGATTGTTTGGATCTCTTCAAAATGACCATCTTCAAAGTAACGAAGCACAATGACCTCGGAGCTTAGCTCTGTCATTACATATGCCACAGGTTTCGTTGGGTGGAATGTGATATGACGAGGTCCGCTGCCTGGCTTTGTTTCAAATGTATGAGCAAGCTCAAGTTTTCCGTCTTCTTTCTTATACGTATAAATTCCATCTGTTCCAAGGTCAACAGCCACTGCAAATTGTTCATCTGGCGTGAGACCCATAAAGTGAGTGTGCGGTTTTTCCTGACGCTCTTCGTTAGGGCCAGTTCCTTCATGCTGCGCCTGTGAGAGCGTGCGGATCACTGAGCCAGTTTCAGCATCGATTTCATACATCTCTGCTGTCCCTTTATGATAATTCGCTGTATACGCCGTTTTCGTTTGACTGTCTACGCTGACGTGGCAAGGAGAAGCTCCATCGGCAAGCTCTTGGTTGATGAAGTGAAGTCTGCCTGTTGTTGAATCAATTTGATACGCAGCAAGGCCGCCCTGTGATCCTTTTTTCACAACAGCATAAACAAACTTTTGATCCTCTGACACGGTTAAATATGTAGGATTTTCAAGTTCAGCAGCGACTTCTACTTGCTCAATCTGCTGTTTGTCCGTATTTAATGTAAACGTATAAACACCTTTACTGTCTCCCTTAGTATACGTACCGATATAACCTCTGATGTTAGCCATGTATTGCCCTCCTTCTATTAGATGCTCTCATTCTATCATAAATTCATAGGAAAACGCTTTAGAAAGGCATGCCAAAAGAAAAAACGAAGTGATTGAAATCTCACAATATTCATCAAAAATCATGTGAAAAAATATCACAAAAGTTTTCTCAAAAGAAAACCGTTCATGTAAAGTAAATAAATTGAAGAAAAAATACAAAAAATTTTAAGTTTTTTCATTCCTTGTCTAGCAAAGGTGTAAGCGTATACATTTAATTTTGATTAGTCTAAATTGTCTAATAATTTTAAAAATGCTGTTGACACTGTATGGAAAGCGGCGTAAGATGGGTTCTACAAAAGCTAAACAAACACGCAGTGCAAGCGAGAGACACTTCAATATAAAGTGTCTGAAAATTCAACTACTTTTTGTTTGAAAGAGAGGGTGCTCACTGAAAATGGAAGACCAAAAGGAACAGTGGATCTTTTTAAACGATGAACTCGTGAAAAAAGAGGATGCGAAAATTTCAGTTTACGATCATGGCTTCTTATATGGCGACGGTGTGTTCGAAGGGATTCGCGTATATAACGGAAATATCTTTCGAATGAAAGAACATTTAGACCGCCTGTATGATTCCGCCAGATCCATTATGCTGAACATTCCATATTCACTTGAGGAACTCACGGAGAAAATGATTCATACAGTTGAAAGGAACGGCCTAAAGGATGCCTATATCCGCCTTGTCGTCTCAAGAGGAGCAGGTGATCTTGGATTAGATCCTAACAACTGCGGGAGAGCCAATACAGTGATCATTGTAGAGCCGCTGGCCATTTTTCCAAAGCACCTATATGAAACGGGTATTGATATTGTGACGGTTCCAACAAGACGAAATCGTCCAGATGTCCTTAGCCCAAAAGTGAAATCATTAAATTATTTGAATAACATTCTTGTCCGAATCGAAGCCCATATGGCCGGTGTGAGTGAAGCGCTGATGCTGAACGATCAAGGGTACGTGGCGGAAGGTTCTGCAGACAACGTGTTTATTTATAAAAAAGGCAAGCTTTATACACCGCCAGGTTATATCGGCGCACTTGAAGGCATCACAAGAAATGCCATCATGGAGATTGCAGAAGACTTAGGATACGAAGTGAAAGAAGAACCATTCACAAGACACGATGTGTATACAGCTGAAGAAGTATTTCTAACAGGAACCGCAGCCGAAGTCATCGCCGTTGTAAAAGTTGACGGCCGTACAATCGGTGAAGGGAAACCTGGGTTCCACACAAACAAACTTCTTGAACAATTCCGCAAGCGAGTAGTTGAAGAAGGAGAAAAAGTCGTTTTTGCAGATGAAAACATTCATGCAAGCTAAATAGATATCGATAAACGTTGAAGAGGACTAGTAGCTTTAGAGTCAGTATCTACAGAGAGCCGGTGCTAGCTGGAAACCGGTGTTACTTTCTAAAGTGAACTCACCTCTGAGTGTCTGCTTGAAATGATAGTAGGGCAGACCGAGTGACATTGCTCACTCGTTACCAAAATGGACGAAAGATGTCCATGAGACGGCAGCAGGGTTTGCCGTGAACAAGGGTGGTACCGCGAAAAACAAAGCTTTTTCGCCCCTTTGACCTAGTGAAAAGTAGTGTCATTGTGGGGTGAGAAGGCTTTTTTATATGGTCTCATATCTCTATCTTGAATAGAAAAGGGTGAAAGGACTTGACTGAAGCAAGACAAAGAGGAGGAAATCAAATGGGGACAAATGTACAAATGGAGACGGAAAAATCAAAAGCACCACAAACGATGAACGGTGCACTCATGTTAATTGAAGCACTCAAAAGAGAAAAAGTAGAAGTCATTTTCGGCTATCCGGGCGGAGCAGTTTTGCCAATCTACGATAAAATTTACGATTCTGGTTTATTTCATGTCCTGCCAAGACATGAGCAGGGAGCGATTCACGCAGCAGAAGGATATGCAAGAGTATCTGGTAAACCGGGTGTTGTCATTGCCACATCAGGGCCGGGAGCGACAAATCTTGTGACAGGAATTGCAGATGCGATGATTGATTCACTTCCCCTTGTTGTATTCACAGGGCAGGTGGCAACGTCAGTCATTGGATCGGATGCTTTCCAAGAAGCTGATGTACTCGGCATCACAATGCCAATTACAAAGCACAGCTACCAAGTAAGAAATCCAGAGGAATTACCGGGTGTCATTAAAGAGGCGTTCCATATCGCAACAACAGGCAGACCTGGTCCAGTCTTGATTGATATTCCAAAAGATGTCGCAGGCATTGAAGGAACGTTTGAATATGATCAGCCAATTGATTTACCTGGTTATCAGCCAAAAGTAGAGCCAAACTATTTGCAAATTCGCAAATTAGTAGAAGCTGTCAGCAGAGCGAAGAAACCAGTCATTCTAGCAGGAGCCGGCGTACTTCATGGTAAAGCATCTGAAGAATTAAGACAGTATGTAGAGCAGCAGCAAATCCCAGTCGCTCATACATTGCTTGGACTTGGCGGATTCCCGGCAAAGCATCCTCTTTTCCTAGGGATGGCTGGTATGCATGGCACATATGCAGCGAACATGGCTCTTCATCAATGTGATCTACTTATTTCAATCGGAGCAAGATTTGATGACAGGGTAACAGGCAACCTCAATCATTTTGCGAAACATGCGAAGGTGGCTCATATTGACATCGACCCAGCGGAAATCGGCAAGAACATTCATACCCATATCCCAGTAGTTGGAGACAGTAAGCTCGTTCTTGAAGAGCTGATCAAGCAGGACGGGAAGCAAGGGGAATCAGACGAATGGAAAAATCAATTAGATCAGTGGAAGGAAGAATATCCACTCTGGTACGTTGAAAACGAAGCAGAAGGCTTTAAGCCTCAAAAGCTGATTGAATACATTCATCAATTCACAAAAGGTGAAGCCATTGTCGCAACTGATGTCGGACAGCATCAAATGTGGGCTGCGCAGTTCTATCCATTTGAAAATGCAGATAAGTGGGTCACATCTGGAGGTCTTGGCACAATGGGCTTCGGATTACCAGCAGCCATCGGCGCTCAGCTGGCTGATCAAGAGGCAACTGTTGTGGCAATTTTAGGAGACGGAGGTTTCCAAATGACCCTGCAAGAACTTGCCGTTATCCGTGAGCTGAACCTTCCAGTCAAAGTGATTGTACTCAATAATCACAGCCTTGGAATGGTAAGACAATGGCAAGAAATTTTCTACGAAGAACGCTACTCACATTCTAAATTTTCAGAGCAGCCAGACTTCGTCAAATTATCTGAAGCTTATGGCATTAAAGGAATCAGAATCTCATCAGACGAAGAGGCGAAAGAAAAGCTTGAAGAAGCTTTAACCTCTAGAGAGCCTGTTTTCATCGATGTCAATGTAGCGCGAGATGAAAAAGTATTCCCGATGGTAGCACCGGGGAAAGGACTTCATGAGATGGTGGGGGTGAAACCTTGAAAAGAATTATTGTGTTGACTGTATTAAATCGATCAGGCGTACTGAACAGAATCACAGGCCTCTTTACTAAAAGACACTACAACATTGAAAGCATTACGGTCGGCCATTCTGAGATTCAAGATGTATCACGCATCACGTTCGTCGTCCATGTAGACCAGGAGAAAGACATCGAACAGCTGACAAAACAGCTGAACAAACAAATCGATGTGCTGAAAGTAACAGACATTACAAACCAATCAATCGTTCAGCGAGAGCTGGCTTTGATAAAAGTCGTATCTGCACCAGCATCAAGAATGGAGATCACAGGGGTCATTGAACCTTTTAGAGCTTCTATTGTAGATGTAAGCAGAGAGAGTGTCGTCATTCAGGTGACAGGTGAGTCTTCAAAAATTGAAGCACTCATTGAATTACTTAAGCCATACGGCATTAAAGAAGTCGCCAGAACTGGCACCACGGCCTTTGCGAGAGATAATCAGCAAAAGCCGCAAACAAATAAAACAATTTCAATTGTCTAAACAAAAGGAGAGAGTCAAATGGTAAAAGTATATTATAACGGTGATATTCAAGAAAACGTATTAAATGGTCAAAAGGTAGCGATCATTGGCTACGGATCACAAGGTCATGCACATGCATTGAACTTAAAAGAAAGCGGCGTAGATGTGATCGTCGGCGTGAGAAAAGGCGGATCTTATACAAAAGCACAAGAAGACGGCCATCAAGTATTCACAGTAAAAGAAGCAGCAGCACAAGCAGACGTAGTCATGGTACTACTTCCAGATGAGCAGCAAAAGAAAGTATATGATGAAGAAATCAAAGATCAATTAGAAGCTGGCAACTCACTTGTATTCGCACACGGATTCAACGTTCACTTCCATCAAATTGTTCCTCCAAGTGACGTAGACGTGTATCTTGTAGCTCCGAAAGGTCCAGGACATCTTGTGAGAAGAACATATGAGCAAGGCGCTGGTGTACCTGCCCTATTTGCTATCTATCAAGATGTATCTGGCCAAGCGAAAGACAAAGCACTTGCTTATGCAAAAGCAATCGGCGGAGCAAGAGCGGGCGTTCTTGAAACAACATTTAAAGAAGAAACAGAAACGGATCTATTCGGTGAGCAGGCAGTTCTTTGTGGAGGTCTTACTTCATTAGTAAAAGCAGGATTCGAAACGTTAACAGAAGCTGGTTATCAGCCAGAGCTTGCATACTTCGAGTGTCTGCATGAACTAAAATTAATCGTTGACCTTATGTATGAAGAAGGCTTAGAAGGCATGAGATATTCAATCTCTGATACAGCACAATGGGGTGACTTCGTATCAGGACCACGTGTTGTGGATGCAAAAGTAAAAGAATCAATGAAAGCTGTTTTGACTGATATCCAAAACGGAACATTTGCAAAAGAATGGATTGTTGAAAACCAAGTGAATCGTCCACGTTTCAATGCAATCAATGCAAATGAAAATGAGCACCAAATTGAAATCGTTGGTAGAAAGCTTCGTGAAATGATGCCTTTCGTTAAACAAGGAAAGAAAAAGGAAGCGGTGAGCGTCGGTGCGGAAAATTAATTTTTTTGACACAACACTTCGAGATGGAGAGCAATCTCCAGGAGTGAACTTAAATGCACAAGAAAAGCTAATCATTGCAAAGCAGCTTGAGCGCCTTGGGGTTAATATCATTGAAGCGGGATTTCCCGCTTCATCCCGAGGGGATTTCTTAGGCGTACAAGAAATAGCAAGAACGATTAAAAGCTGTTCTGTAGCTGGTCTTGCACGATGTGTGAAAGGTGACATTGATGCTGCATGGGAAGCATTAAAAGATGGAGTGGAGCCAAGGCTTCATGTCTTTATTGCCACTTCTGACATTCACCTGAAGCATAAACTCAAGAAAACACGTGAAGAAGTCGTAGAACAGGCTGTCGCAATGGTGAAATATGCGAAAGAACGTTTTCCAGTTGTCCAATGGTCAGCAGAAGATGCGTGCCGTACAGATCTTGCTTTCTTGGCAGAAATTGTAGAAAAGGTGATTGACGCTGGGGCGAGTGTCATTAACTTGCCAGATACAGTTGGATACCTAGCGCCAAAAGAGTACGGAAACATCTTTAAATATATGAAGGAACACGTTCCAAATATCGACCGTGTCAACTTGTCCGCTCACTGTCACGATGATCTAGGAATGGCTGTGGCAAACTCACTTGCTGCCATTGAAAATGGAGCAGATCAAATTGAAACGGCTGTCAACGGAATTGGCGAGCGCGCTGGAAATGCTGCTTTAGAAGAAATTGCAGTAGCTCTTCATATTCGAAAAGACTTTTACCAGGTCGAATCAACGATTCAATTGAATGAAATTAAGCGTACAAGTGATGTAGTGAGCAAATACTCAGGAATGATTGTGCCGCGTAATAAAGCAGTCGTTGGAAACAACGCATTTGCACATGAATCAGGTATTCACCAAGATGGTTTCCTCAAAGAAAAAACAACCTATGAAATTATTTCTCCAGAGCTTGTCGGTGTGACAACAGATGTGCTTGTCCTTGGAAAACACTCCGGAAGACACGCGTTTAAAGACCGCCTGAAAACACTAGGCTTTAAACTAACGGAAGACGAAATCAATAAATTCTTTGAGACTTTCAAGAACTTGACAGAGAAGAAGAAAGAAATTACAGATGATGATTTGATCTCTATTATATTAGAAGAAAAAGTAGCAGACCGAAAAATCGGCTATGAATTTGAAAGTCTACAAGTGCACTATGGAACAGAACAAATGCCAACAGCAACAGTTTCTCTGAAAAATCAAGAAACACAGGAAGTCATTCAAGAAGCAGCTACAGGTGCAGGCAGTGTAGAGGCTGTGTACAACACGCTTGAGCGCTGTATGGAAGAAAGAATTCATTTGCTGGACTACCGCATTCAATCAAATGGAAAAGGCAGAGATGCACTAGCTGAAGTATATGTCACTGTTTCAATAGAAGGAAAAGAAACAGCAGGACGCGGTGTAGCGCAAGATGTGCTTGAAGCATCGGCGAAAGCTTACGTCAATGCAGTAAACAGGCATTTAATCTTCAAATCAAATCTGATTGAAATTGAGAAACATCACGCGATCTCATAGGAAAGGAGGAAGGTTCTCATGAAAAAGAAAATTGCACTTTTGCCCGGCGATGGAATCGGACCGGAAGTCGTGACATCTGCAGTTGCTGTCCTTCAAGAGACGGCGGCTCAATTTAGGCACGAATTCGAATTCGAAACTGCGCTCATTGGCGGTATCGCAATAGATGAAAAAAACAACCCGCTTCCGAAGGAAACAGTAGATGTATGCAAAAACGCTGATGCGATTTTATTAGGAGCAGTCGGCGGACCAAAGTGGGATCAAAACCCGCCAGAGCTTCGTCCAGAAAAAGGCCTGCTCGCCATTCGTAAACAGCTGGACTTATTTGCAAACATCCGCCCTGTAAAGGTGTTCGATAGTTTAAGCGGGGCATCTCCGTTAAAACAGGATCACATTAACGGAGTCGATTTCGTCATCGTTCGTGAATTAACAGGCGGTCTCTATTTTGGTGAACCAAGCGAACGCTATACGGATGATGAAGGAAAAGAAGCTGCCGTTGATACGCTCCTTTATACAAAGGAAGAAATTGTCCGCGTATTAAAAGAAGCGTTCGATATGGCGTTAACGAGAAGGAAAAAAGTGACGTCTGTAGATAAAGCGAATGTTCTTGCTTCTAGTAAACTATGGCGGGATGCGGTAGAAGAAGTTGCTGCTCAATATCCAGAAGTTGAATTTGAGCATATGCTCGTCGATAATGCTGCCATGCAGCTGATTTACAAGCCCGCTCAATTTGATGTCATTGTGACAGAGAATATGTTCGGTGACATTTTAAGCGATGAAGCTTCGATGATTACTGGATCACTCGGCATGCTGCCATCTGCTAGTTTATCAAGCACAGGCCTTCATTTATATGAGCCAATTCATGGTTCAGCACCCGATATTGCGGGGCAAAACGTTGCAAACCCTCTGGCAACCATTTTATCAGCAGCAAGCTTGCTTAGAACTTCCTTTGCATTAGAAGAAGAAGCGGCTGCAATAGAAGAAGCTGTCGAAGCTGTTCTTGCCTCTGGCAAACGAACAAAAGATTTAGCAGCAAAAGAGGGAACTTATCAAACGACTGAAGAAATCACTAATGCGGTTGTAGACGCACTCAAGCAGCGCGTGCAAACCATTGTGTAAATAGAATCTTGTGGAATTAGGTAGAGGGAGGAAAAGGGTTATGCCTCGAACAATCATCGAAAAAATATGGGATCAGCATGTAGTCAAAAGCGGCGAGGGAAAACCAGACCTTTTATATATTGATCTGCACTTGGTGCATGAAGTGACATCACCTCAAGCATTTGAAGGATTAAGACAAAAAGGGCGCAAGGTGAGAAGACCTCAAAACACGTTTGCGACGATGGATCACAACATCCCAACTGTGAATCGATTTGTGATCAAAGATGAGATTGCTAAAAAGCAAGTGAGTGCCTTAGAGCGCAACTGTGCGGAATTTGGCGTTCGTCTTGCTGACCTTCACAGTGTTGACCAAGGAATCGTCCATGTCGTTGGACCTGAGCTTGGATTGACACTTCCGGGGAAAACAATCGTTTGTGGAGATAGTCATACATCAACTCACGGCGCGTTTGGTGCACTTGCCTTTGGGATCGGTACTAGTGAGGTTGAACATGTACTTTCTACACAAACACTTTGGCAGCAGCGTCCGAAAACGCTAGAAATTAGAGTAGACGGAAAGCTTCAAAAAGGGGTAACCGCCAAAGATGTCATTTTAGCCGTCATTGGTGCGCACGGCGTGAAGTTCGGCTCAGGTTATGTCATTGAATACACTGGGGAAGTATTCAGAAACATGACGATGGATGAGCGGATGACCGTTTGTAATATGTCGATTGAAGCAGGTGCAAGAGCAGGATTGATCGCACCTGATGAAGTCACCTTCGAATATTGCCGCGGCCGCAAATATGCACCGCAGGGCGAAGACTTCGAAGCAGCTATTAAAGAATGGGAAGAACTTAGAACAGATCCAGGTGCAACCTACGATAAAACCATTGTATTAGATGGAAATCAGATTTCACCAATGGTTACATGGGGAATTAACCCAGGAATGGTACTCCCTGTGGATGCATCGATCCCAGGGCCTGAGGACTTTGCACAAGAAGATGATCAAAAAGAAGCGATTCGTGCTTACGAATACATGGGTGTCCATCCGCATCAGCGTATAGAAGATATTACAATTGAGCATGTCTTTATCGGCTCATGTACGAACTCAAGAATGACTGATTTACGCCAAGCTGCTTCTATGATTGAAGGACAAAAAGTAGCAGATCATGTCAGAGCGATTGTGGTGCCTGGCTCTCAAAGTGTCAAATTGCAAGCAGAAAAAGAAGGTCTTCATGAAATCTTCCTTGAAGCAGGATTTGAATGGAGAGAATCAGGCTGCAGTATGTGCCTTAGTATGAATAACGATGTGGTACCGGAGGGTGAACGCTGCGCGTCCACATCAAACCGTAACTTTGAAGGGCGTCAAGGGAAGGGTGCGAGAACGCATCTTGTCAGCCCGGCAATGGCTGCAATGGCTGCGATACATGGCCGCTTTGTCGATGTCAGGAAGTTTAATCAAGAGAAAACAGTCGTGTAAGGAGTTGTCATAGATGGAGCCTTTAGTCACTCATAAAGGGAAAGCCGCTGTGCTTAACCGTATCAATGTAGATACAGATCAAATTATTCCGAAGCAATTTTTAAAAAGAATCGAACGAACAGGATATGGCCGCTTTGCCTTTTTCGACTGGCGTTATTTAGCCGATGGCAGCCCAAATCCAGATTTCGAACTAAATCAGCCGATCTATGAAGGAGCATCCATTTTGATCGCAGGGGAGAACTTTGGCTGCGGATCATCTAGGGAACATGCTCCTTGGGCGCTTGATGATTATGGCTTTAAAATTGTCATCGCACCATCATTCGCAGATATATTTCATCAAAACTGCTTTAAAAATGGGATGCTTCCGATTCGCCTTGATTATGATGTGTGGAAAACCTTCGCTGCGTCATATGAGAACAAAGGGTATGAGATGACAGTTGATCTTGAAAAACAGCAGATAGAAGATCATGAAGGGAATATCACCCCTTTTCAAGTCGACCCTCACTGGAGAGAAATGCTCCTAAATGGTTATGATGAGATTTCATTAACATTACTATTAGTAGATGACATTCAAGCATTTGAAGAAAAGCGCAGCAGCTGGCTGCGCGCTTAAGCAACGAGAAGCTGTCCGCCCGAGGTGTGACGGCTTCTTTTTTGCATGAAAACCTCTCGTTACTTGTGTTTACTAATCTTCGTTGGTAAACTGATAAAAAATATGCGCCCGAAAGGAACGTAAGCATGAAGCATGACAAGAAGAAAGATAATGTCATTTTGTTTCCTGGTCTGAAAGAAAGACTGATTGAAAAAGGAATGGCAGCATTAAAAGATAAACAGTATCAAGAGGCGCTTCACTTGTTTTCAGAAGCAAAATCGTATGATGACGATGAAGAATCCGATATTCACCTCGGAATGGCCATTTGTTTTCTGGAGCTGGGTGAGCTGCAGGATGCAAAGCGTGTTTGTGAAAAAATGCTGCATGAAGGATATGGTCACTATTTCACTGTGCTACAAGTGTATATGACGATCCTCATTCAGCTGAAAGAATATGAAGAAGTCAAACAGACGATTGAGGCTGTGCTCGAGGAAAACCACCTTCCAGCAGAAAGCGCGGAGCATTTTTACAAGCTGCTCGAATTTAGCAGAAAAATGATCGAATCACCTGAAGAGATTCTAGATGAAGATGAGGACGCCGGAAGTGAGATCAACATAGATGACATGCTAAAGCGGCCGGAAGAACAGGTACAGTTTATCCATTCGTTGAAAGACCGGAACATCACACCGCACATGGGTCTATTAAATACCATCTTACAAAACCCTGATGGGAACCCTTTGGTCAAATCAATGATCCTGCAGCTTCTGGCAGATCATGATGTGGCAAAGCCGGTTCATGTGACGAAATTCGGTGATTCTTTAACCCTTATTCCTTCTGAGGCTGTAAAGCCAGAGCAGATGCCGCTTCTCCAGCAAGTGCTTCGTATGCTCGATGACACGCTCGGCAATGAGAATCCGACCCTTTACCAAGGCGTGGAAGAGTTATGGCGCCGGCACTTATTTGTGCTGTATCCATTTCTTCCTAAATACACAGATCCGAGTCTTTGGGCAGCGGCACTTCATAAAGTCGGCTATGAAATGCATGGGATCGAGATTGAACTCGAAGAATTGCATTTATTGTATGAATTTAACGAACGAGAGCTGAGAGAAGCTTGCACAATGCTGAAAGATATTGAAGAAATTTCTTATTTGTAATTTGTCGATTTAGTTGAAAGACGGACTTGTTATGTTATAATATAATGGTTGTATTTGTGCATATATAGTGCAGTTGTCAGATTCCAACGGTTGAAAGACGATATGTATAATCAAGTCAAATGTTGTATACATAATGCAAGCTTCTTAGCGGAGTGCGTGGTTTTTGATTGGACGAAGTCTTTATGATGCTTTAGAATGGAGCAACGCACAATCTGAATAGATTTTTGGAGGGAAACACACATGTCAGTAAAATGGGAAAAACAAGAAGGTAACGAAGGCGTTCTAACTGTAGAAGTTGACGCTGAAACATTTAACAAAGCACTTGATGATGCATTTAAGAAAGTGGTTAAGCAAGTATCGATCCCTGGATTCCGTAAAGGGAAAGTACCACGTGGTCTTTTCGAGCAGCGTTTTGGTGTAGAATCTCTTTATCAAGATGCATTAGATATTCTTCTTCCAGTTGAATATCCAAAAGCAATCGACGAAGCTGGTATCGAGCCAGTTGACCGCCCTGAAATCGATGTTGAGAAAATCGAAAAAGGCGAAAGCTTAATCTTCACTGCAAAAGTAACAGTGAAGCCTGAAGTAAAACTTGGTGACTACAAAGGTCTTAACGTAGAAAAAGACGACACAGCTGTCACTGATGAAGATGTACAAGAAGAGCTAAAAGGCATGCAAAACCGTCAAGCTGAGCTTGTTGTCAAAGAAGAAGGCGCAATCGAAAACGGCGATACAGTTGTTCTTGATTTCGAAGGATTCGTTGATGGAGAAGCATTCGAAGGCGGAAAAGCTGAGAACTACTCTCTTGAAGTTGGTTCTGGTTCATTCATCCCTGGTTTCGAAGAGCAATTAGTTGGTCTTGAAGCTGGCGCTGAAAAAGACGTAGAAGTTACATTCCCAGAAGAATACCACGCTGAAGACCTTGCAGGTAAACCAGCTGTATTCAAAGTGAAAATTCATGAAATCAAAGCAAAAGAACTTCCAGCGCTTGACGATGAGTTCGCTAAAGATGTTGATGAAGAAGTAGAAACGCTTGCTGAATTAACTGAAAAAACGAAGAAACGTCTTGAAGAAGCAAAAGAAAACGAAGCAGAAGGAAAACTTCGTGAAGAGCTAGTTGCGAAAGCTTCTGAAAATGCGGAAGTTGACATCCCACAAGCGATGGTTGACACAGAGCTAGACCGCATGATGAAAGAATTCGAACAACGTCTTCAAATGCAAGGAATGAACCTTGAGCTTTACTTCCAATTCTCTGGACAAGATGAAGATGCGCTGAAAGAGCAAATGAAAGAAGATGCTGCTAAACGCGTAAAATCTAACCTAACACTTGAAGCAATTGCTGCTGCAGAAAACTTACAAGTGTCTGACGAAGAAGTGGAAGAAGAACTTTCAAAAATGGCTGAAGCATACAACATGCCAATTGAAAATATCAAACAAGCGATCGGATCTACTGAAGCAATGAAAGAAGATCTAAAAGTTCGTAAAGCAATTGATTTTCTTGTAGAAAACCGTTAATATGGTGCATAATAATAAAACAGGGCGCGAGTGACTCGTGCCTTGTTTTGTACAATTTTTGACTTATCATCGCTTCTTTTGGAAACGATAGTGTAAGTCGCATCTTTCTGTCATACATATCTCAATGTGCAGTGTTAGAAACACATCGTTACCGTCTTTTAGGAAAGTATGGTAAAATGCATACATACTGGACCCAGAAAGGTAGCTGACTGTTAGCTACAGGCAAGTGAAGAAGAATAAGGGGTGAAAGAATGTTTAAATTCAACGAGGAAAAAGGTCAATTAAAATGCTCGTTTTGCGGAAAAACGCAAGATCAAGTGCGTAAACTGGTCGCAGGACCTGGTGTATATATATGTGATGAATGTATCGAGCTTTGCACGGAAATAGTTGAAGAAGAGCTCGGCACTGAGGAAGAAGTTGAATTCAAGGATGTTCCGAAGCCTCATGAAATTCGGGAGATTCTTGATGAATATGTCATCGGACAAGACAATGCGAAAAAATCCTTAGCTGTAGCGGTGTATAACCACTACAAACGGATCAATTCCAACAGCAAGATTGATGATGTTGAGCTTTCGAAAAGTAATATTTCTATGATTGGACCAACAGGAAGCGGTAAAACATTACTTGCTCAAACACTTGCACGTATTTTAAATGTTCCATTTGCGATCGCAGATGCTACATCATTAACTGAAGCAGGTTATGTTGGTGAAGACGTAGAGAATATTTTACTAAAGCTGATCCAGGCAGCGGATTATGATGTAGAAAAAGCGGAAAAAGGCATTATCTACATCGATGAGATCGATAAAGTAGCAAGAAAATCAGAAAACCCTTCTATCACTCGCGATGTATCTGGGGAAGGCGTCCAGCAAGCCCTTTTGAAAATTCTTGAAGGAACAGTCGCTAGTGTACCGCCTCAAGGTGGACGTAAGCATCCGCATCAAGAATTCATTCAAATTGATACGACGAACATCCTCTTCATTTGTGGAGGAGCCTTTGACGGGATTGAGCAAATCATCAAACGCCGCTTAGGTCAAAAAGTAATTGGATTCGGTGCGGAAAATAAAGTCGAAGATCTTGAAAAAGAAGTCCTTCTATCAAAAGTACTGCCAGAAGACTTGCTTCGCTTCGGTTTAATTCCAGAATTCATCGGCCGCCTGCCGGTTATTGCAAGCCTAGAGCCGTTAGATGAAAAGGCACTTGTAGAAATCTTGACGAAGCCTAAAAATGCGCTTGTTAAGCAATATACAAAAATGCTTGAGCTTGACGATGTGGAGCTTGAATTTGAAGAAGATGCTCTTAGCGAAATTGCGAAAAAAGCAATTGAGCGTAAAACAGGGGCTCGTGGTCTTCGCTCGATCATTGAAGGCATCATGCTTGATGTCATGTTTGACCTTCCATCTCGTGATGATATTGAAAAATGTGTCATCACTGGTGCAACGGTTGCTGATGGTGAGCCGCCGCGTCTTGTGTTAAAGGATGGCACAGTCGTCAATAAAGATACAAAAACATCTGCATAAGAGAAGTTATCACTCCTGAATCATTTTGATTCAGGAGTTTTTTATTTATCGCAGAAGACGTGTTTATTCCGTCTAGCTCTAGGAAATACTAGCAGACAGAAACCAATACATACGATAGATGAAGGAGGGAGCACCGATTGAGCTGGACAGGAATCGTATTATTTATACAGCTGTTCTTTGGTATCGTCATCGGGCTGTACTTTTGGAACTTACTGCGAAATCAGCGCACACAAAAGGTGACGATAGACAAAGAATCAAAAAAAGAAATGGAAGCACTCAGAAAGATGCGGTCAATCAAGCTGAGTGAGCCTTTATCAGAGAGAGTCCGGCCAAAGGGATTTCAAGATATTGTAGGGCAGGAAGACGGCATTCGTGCTCTAAAAGCAGCGCTGTGCGGACCGAATCCTCAGCATGTCATTGTCTACGGACCCCCGGGTGTTGGTAAAACAGCCGCTGCCCGTCTTGTCATGGAAGAAGCGAAACGTCATGCTGATTCACCGTTTAAGAAAGATGCGGTATTTGTAGAACTCGATGCCACAACCGCAAGGTTCGATGAACGGGGCATCGCAGACCCGCTCATTGGTTCCGTGCATGACCCGATTTACCAAGGGGCGGGAGCGATGGGACAGGCAGGCATTCCGCAGCCAAAACAAGGAGCCGTTACGCATGCGCATGGCGGGGTTCTGTTTATCGATGAAATTGGGGAACTGCATCCGATTCAAATGAACAAAATGCTGAAAGTCCTTGAAGATCGGAAAGTATTTTTAGACAGTGCCTACTACAGTGAGGAAAACACTCAAATTCCGAATCACATTCATGACATTTTTCAAAATGGACTTCCGGCTGATTTTCGATTGATAGGTGCCACGACAAGAACACCTGAAGAAATTCCACCAGCGATTCGATCGAGGTGTTTGGAAATTTTCTTTAAGGACCTTGACCAGCATGAACTGAAAATTGTCGCTGCTAAGGCTGTCCAAAAAATTCAAAAGGAATTAAGTGATGAAGGGCTGAACCTGTTAACCTCATATGTGAAAAATGGCCGTGAAGCAGTCAATATGGTGCAGATCGCCGCTGGAATGGCCGTCACGGAAAACAGAAAAGACATCACGATCGCCGATGTCGAGTGGGTCATTCACTCAAGCCAGCTGACACCAAGATATGAACAAAAAGTACCGGAAAAGCCAAAAGTCGGTGTAGTGAATGGACTGGCAGTCTACGGACCAAACAGCGGTGCCTTGCTCGAGATTGAAGTGAATATATGTAAGGCACTCGAAAAAGGAAGTATCAACATTACAGGCATTGCAGAAGAAGAAAGCATTGGCAGTCAATCGAAATCCATTAGACGAAAAAGTATGGCTAAAGGATCAGTTGAAAATGTATTAACAGTGCTGAGAAACTTGGGCATACGGACAAATGAATATGACATCCATATTAATTTTCCAGGCGGTGCCCCTATTGATGGACCGTCTGCTGGGATTGCCATGGCGGCGGCGATTTTCTCTGCCATTCATCAAATCCCGATTGATCATCTGACAGCGATGACAGGTGAAATCGGATTGCAGGGTCAGGTGAAGCCGATCGGCGGTGTGATACCGAAGATTAAGGCGGCGAAGCAGGCTGGTGCCACAACCGTGATTATTCCTTATGACAACCAGCAGTCGATCTTAAAAGAGATTGAAGGCGTCACCATTGTGCCTGTGAAGCACTTCCAAGAGGTGCTGGATCAGTGTTTGGTCAACCCGCCAGACGAGAAGAAAGATGGACTAGAAGAGGAAATGAAAAGAAAATCTGTTTAATCCCCATCACATATGGGGATTTTTTAGTGAAATAGATCTTTTTTTCTTTTTCAAGATAAAAAGAAAGGGTATACTACGGTAAGATCATCATTTCTCAAGTCTTTTACATTGTACAAGACTGAAACAGGTATATTATAATGATTCATACTAGTGACGGAGGTGTCAATCAACATGGCAGATGAAATCAAAAAGAATGTTCCGCTCCTTCCACTGCGAGGCTTGCTTGTTTATCCAACAATGGTCTTGCATTTGGACGTTGGACGCGAGAAGTCTGTTCAAGCTTTAGAACAGGCGATGATGAACGATCATATGATTTTTCTAGCAACACAGCGGGAAATTTCAATAGATGAACCAGGTGAAGAGGAAATTTTCAAAGTCGGCACCTACACAAAAATCAAACAAATGCTGAAGCTGCCGAATGGAACGATTCGTGTACTCGTTGAAGGCTTAAATCGAGCGCAGATCGAATCATACGTGGAGCTTGAGGACTATACGTCCGTCGATATTAAAGAATTGGCAGAAGAAGAATTAAAAGACGCAGAAGCAGAAGCACTCATGCGCACTTTGTTAGATCACTTTGATCAGTACATAAAAATTTCAAAAAAAATCTCAGCTGAAACATATGCAACGGTGACGGATATTGAAGAACCGGGGAGAATGGCAGATATCGTCGCTTCTCACCTGCCGCTCAAGTTAAAGGACAAGCAAGAAGTGCTGGAAACAGTGGATGTCAAAAAACGTCTGAATCGCGTCATCAGCTTAATCCACAATGAAAAAGAAGTGCTGGAAATTGAAAAGAAAATTGGACAGCGCGTCAAACGTTCAATGGAACGAACGCAAAAAGAATATTATTTGCGTGAACAAATGAAAGCCATTCAAAAGGAGCTTGGAGACAAGGAAGGAAAAACAGGCGAAGTCAGTTCATTAATGTCTAAAATTGAAGAGTCCAGCATGCCGGATTCTGTTCGTGAAACGGCGTTAAAAGAATTGAACCGTTATGAAAAAATTCCTTCAAGCTCTGCGGAGAGCTCTGTCATTCGAAATTATATTGATTGGCTGATCAATCTTCCATGGGGCATTTATACAGAAGATCGTCTAGATTTAAAACTTGCAAGTGAAATTTTAGATGATGAGCATCATGGGCTGGAGAAAGTCAAAGAACGTGTGCTTGAATACCTTGCTGTACAGAAGCTGACCAACTCATTAAAAGGACCGATTCTTTGCTTAGCAGGACCTCCTGGGGTAGGGAAAACGTCACTTGCCAAATCGATTGCTAAATCACTTGACCGAAAGTTTATCCGTATCTCTCTTGGCGGTGTGCGTGATGAATCTGAGATTCGTGGACATAGAAGAACATATGTAGGGGCGATGCCAGGCCGTATCATTCGCGGGATGAGTAAGGCAGGCACTATGAATCCAGTGTTTCTTTTAGATGAAATCGATAAGATGTCCTCTGATTTTAGAGGTGATCCGTCTTCTGCGATGCTTGAAGTGCTGGATCCAGAGCAAAATCACAACTTTAGCGATCACTATATTGAAGAGACATTTGATTTATCGCAGGTGTTATTTATTGCCACTGCCAACAATTTAGCAACCATTCCAGGTCCACTTCGTGATAGAATGGAGATTATCACGATTGCAGGGTATACAGAGGTTGAAAAAGCAGAGATTGTGAAAGACCATCTTCTGCCGAAGCAGCTAAAGGAGCACGGATTAAAGAAAGGGAACTTGCAGCTTCGTGAAACCGCGATTTATGATACGATTCGCTATTACACAAGAGAAGCGGGTGTTCGTGGATTAGAGCGTCAGCTTGCGGCCATTTGCCGAAAAGCAGCAAAAGCGATTGTGGCTGAAGACCGCAAACGCATCACAGTGACGGAAAAGAACTTATCTGAATTCCTCGGAAAAAGACTTTACCGTTATGGTCAGGCTGAAACGACAGACCAAGTGGGGGTTGTCACAGGACTTGCGTATACGACTGTTGGCGGAGACACTTTATCAATTGAGGTATCACTCTCGCCTGGTAAAGGCAAGCTCTTGTTAACAGGTAAGCTAGGTGATGTCATGAGAGAATCTGCACAGGCAGCATTCAGTTATATTCGATCCAAAGCAGATGAACTGAACATTGATCCTAATTTTAATGAAAAGCACGATATTCATATCCATGTTCCAGAGGGTGCGGTTCCAAAGGACGGGCCATCAGCTGGTATCACCATTGCGACGGCTCTTGTATCAGCACTCACAGGACGTCCTGTGTCAAAAGAGGTTGGTATGACAGGAGAGATAACGTTAAGAGGAAGAGTGCTTCCGATTGGCGGACTAAAAGAAAAAGCATTAGGCGCACATCGTGCAGGATTGAAAACCATTATTCTTCCAAAGGACAATGAGAAGGATATTGATGATATTCCTGAAAGTGTGAGAGAAGGACTAACCTTTATTCCGGTCTCACATTTAGATGAGGTGCTTGAGAAAGCGTTGGTAGGAGAGGGAAGATGAAAGTAACAAAATCAGATATCGTCATTAGTGCGGTGAAACCAGAGCAGTACCCGAGCGGCGGGCTGCCTGAAATCGCGCTTGCTGGACGATCAAATGTTGGAAAGTCCTCGTTCATCAACTCATTGATTAATCGTAAAAATTTAGCGCGTACGTCTTCTAAACCAGGTAAGACCCAGACGCTTAATTTCTACATTATTAATGATATGCTCCATTTTGTGGACGTTCCGGGCTACGGCTTTGCCAAAGTATCAAAAACAGAGCGCGAAGCCTGGGGTAGAATGATCGAAACGTATATTACAATGCGTGAAGAATTAAAAGCAGTTGTCCAAATTGTGGATCTGCGCCATAAGCCATCAGTAGACGATGTGAACATGTATGAATTCCTTAAATATTACGGAGTTCCCGTGATCGTCATCGCAACAAAAGCGGATAAAATTCCAAAAGGCAAATGGGAAAAACATGCGAAAGTCGTCAAACAGACGCTCGACATTGACCCATCAGATGAACTCATCTTATTCTCTTCTGAAACAAAAAAGGGAAAAGACGAAGCCTGGAATGCAATCCTTGCGAAAGTAAACGGCTAAAAAAAGCATCTGCCATGAGCAGATGCTTTTTTATTGTATAAGTTATTTCCTTTTTAAAAATAATAAGAGGAGACTGACAGCAATCAGTACATAAGGCCAGTACAATTCAAAGCCAGAAGTAGGAATCGAAAGGGAACTTAGCTGTTTTGTAATTTGCTGAAAGAAATAAAGGAACAGACCGAGTGCGATCAGCACAACACTTTCAATACGATATTCTTTTTTCTGAGATGATTTCACAAAGAGTGCAAGTCCTACGATGAACACAATCATTGTAAATGTGTCTGGCCAGTGGTCCAATTTAGGCTGAAGAATAAAGTGTAGCGAAAGGCCTGTCATAAGCATACCGATAAACACATGAGCGCTTTCTTGCTCCTTCTTTCCTTGATATAAAAAAGCGAGACCAAAAAGCAGTACAAGTGTATACCATTTCTCTTGATCCTTCCAAATGTCAAATTGACCTCCTGAGAGAATGGCATATAGCGCTACAGCCAGTAAAGTAAGCGGCAGCAAAATGGATTTCTTCTTCAAAGATGTCACCTTCTTTTAAGCAGATCATTTGTCCGCACGCGCCAAATCTGGTAAATTGCTTGAAGTGATGATATGGCATAAACAGTGTCGAACATTTTTCTACTATATCACAACATTTTTGAAATCTGTTCACAATTTTTATCCAGTTAAAAATGAATATATGTTATAATCATTATAAATAATAAATTCTATATTGTAATTATTATAAATTAGACAGGGCGTTGGGGGTGCAAGCTGAAGTTATGCATATTCTTGTTGTGGGTTTAGATTATAAAACAGCCCCTGTTGAGATACGGGAACAGCTGAGCTTTGAACCGAGTGAGCTCGGAACAGCGATGTCCAAGCTTAAAGAAGAAAAAAGCATTCTAGAGAATATCGTCATCTCAACATGTAATCGAACAGAGATCTACGCAGTAGTAGATCAGCTTCATACTGGACGGTTTTATATAAAAAGATTTTTAGCCAATTGGTTCGGTTTAGAAAAGGAAGATGTCTCTCCTTATTTGAAGTTCTATGAAAACGATGGAGCGGTTGAGCATTTATTCCGTGTGGCCTGTGGACTTGATTCCATGGTCATTGGTGAAACGCAAATACTCGGTCAAGTACGCTCCAGCTTTAAAGTAGCTCAAGAGGAGAAGACCATTGGTACCGTTTTCAATTATTTATTTAAACAGGCGGTAACCGTTGCAAAGCGCTCTCATGCGGAAACAGATATTGCGTCTAATGCTGTGTCTGTCAGCTATGCAGCGGTTGAGCTTGCTAAAAAAATCTTTGGACGTCTTTCTGATAAGCATGTCCTGATTCTTGGTGCGGGCAAAATGGGCGAACTGGCGGCTCAAAACCTTCAAGGTCAAGGAATCGGCCAAGTAACGGTCATCAACCGAACGTTTGAGAAGGCAAAGGAATTGGCGGGTCGTTTTTCAGGAGAGCCTAAGAGCTTAAACCAATTAGAAAAGACATTATCCGAAGCGGACATTTTAATCAGCTCAACGGGAGCGAAACAATTTGTCATTACAAAAGAAATGGTCGAAAGTGCGAATAAAAAACGGAAGGGCAGACCTCTATTTATGGTGGATATTGCTGTACCCCGTGATTTAGATCCAGCTATTTCTGAAGTAGAAGGTGCTTTTTTGTATGACATTGATGACCTTGAAGGTATCGTGGCTGCCAATTTAAAAGAGCGCCGTGCAGTGGCTGAGCAGGTTGAGCTTCTGATTGAAGCAGAAATTGTGGAATTTAAGCAATGGCTGAATACGTTAGGTGTTGTTCCGGTCATTTCTGCACTTAGAGAAAAAGCACTCACAATTCAAGCCGATACGATGCAGAGTATTGAGCGGAAGCTTCCAAACCTCACAAACCGTGAAATGAAGCTGTTAAATAAACATACGAAAAGCATCATCAACCAAATGCTGAAAGATCCTATCTTAAAGGCAAAAGAAATTGCCGCGGAGCCGAATGCAGAGGAAAAGCTTTTACTCTTTAAAGAAATCTTTGATTTACAGGTTGAAGATGAAGAGCAAAAGGTCGAATCTGCACAGGTGGAGCAAGGATCATTTCAGCTGTTCAAACCAAATATGGCACAAGGCTTTGCTACAGTTGCCAGTGAGTGATTAAGCGATGATGGAATCCATTGTAGCGAGACTCAATGAAGCAACGATCTTAATCTATGCACTAAGTGTCTTGTTCTATTTCATAGATTTTCTTCAACACAACCGGAAGGCTGGAAAAATGGCTTTCTGGTTGCTTTCTATTGTCTGGCTGCTGCAAACAGTCTACATGTTCTATATTATGATGGAAACAGACCGATTCCCTGTGTTGAATGTAGCAGAGGGGTTATATTTTTATACGTGGGTGCTTGTGACACTTTCTCTTGTGCTCACAAAGGTATTGCGCGTTGAATTTATTGTCTTTTTTACAAATGTGATCGGTTTTTCCATGATGGCGATTCACACCTTTACACCATCTGATCTCCATTCAGCAGAACTAACGGGGAAGCTGACGAGTGAACTGCTCGTGATTCATATTACGATGGCGATTTTATCCTACGGTGCCTTTTCACTTTCATTTGCTTTTTCACTGCTTTATCTCTTTCAATATCGTTTGCTGAAAAAGAAAAAATGGGGAAAATGGCTTCTGAGAATTGAAGACTTATCAAAGCTGGATCATATGGCGTACGTATTAAACATTATTGGTGTGCCTATGCTCTTGCTTAGTTTAATTCTTGGCATCATATGGGCATATATTTCGTATGATACGTTGTACTGGACAGATGCAAAGGTGCTTGGTTCGTTTATTATGCTGTTTTTATACGGCTTTTACTTATATATCAGATTGGTGAGAAATATGCAGGGCAAAATCGTGGCACTATGGAATGTCGCTTCATTTCTTGTGCTGATGATCAATTATTTTCTGCTTGGTAGCTTATCAACCTTTCATTGGTTTCAATAATGATGAGTCTTAAAGGCATTGTCGGGAGGAAGACGTATTGCGTACAATTAAAGTAGGTTCTAGACGAAGTAAGCTGGCAATTACACAAACAAAATGGGTCATTCAAAAGCTGTCTGAACTAAACCCTTCTTATTCTTTTGAAATAAAAGAAATTGTGACAAAGGGTGATCAAATTTTAGATGTGACTTTATCTAAGGTTGGCGGAAAAGGACTGTTTGTTAAAGAGATCGAGCAGGCGATGCTGAATCATGATATCGATATGGCGGTGCACAGCATGAAGGATATGCCAGCTGCTCTTCCAGAAGGTTTAGTGATTGGCTGTATTCCTGAGCGTGAAGATGTGCGGGATGCACTAATTTCGAAGGATCATCTAAGTCTCAGCGAACTGCCTAAGGGCGCAATTGTAGGAACAAGCAGCTTACGGCGCAGCGCCCAGCTTCTTCAGGAAAGACCAGATCTTGAGATTAAATGGATTCGAGGAAACATTGATACGAGATTGGAAAAGCTGAAAAATGAAGAGTATGATGCCATTATTCTAGCGGCTGCCGGTCTGTCCAGAATGGGATGGAGCAAAGAGGTCGTATCGGAATTTTTATCTCCTGAGACTTGCCTTCCTGCCGTTGGTCAAGGCGCGCTATCGATTGAGTGCCGCGGGGATGATGAAGAGCTGCTTAACCTTCTCGCCCAATTTACGAATGAATATACGAAGAAAACGGTCCTTGCAGAAAGAGCCTTCCTCAAACAAATGGATGGAAGCTGTCAGGTGCCGATTGCTGGCTATGCAACGATGAATGAGCATCATGAAATTGAACTAACAGGTCTTGTTGCATCTGCTGATGGCCACACGATTATTCGAGAAACCGTCACAGGCACTGACCCTGAAGCCATTGGAACAGCGTGTGCGAAGCAGATGGCCGATAAGGGAGCAAAGGATTTGATCGACAAGGTGAAAAAGGATCTGTCTCAATGAGCATAGGCAAATCGCTTCACGGACAGACGGTGCTTGTCACTCGAAATGAACGTCAAGCGGGCGTGTTTCAGCAAAAGATCGAAGCGCTGAACGGCCATGCGGTTTTAACCTCTCTTATTCGGTTTGAGGCTACGCTCACAAAAGAAAAAGCGCAGGCCTTTTTAAAGGACTTACAAAATAGCCAATGGCTTGTTTTCACGAGTGTGAATGGTGCGTCTTTTTTTCTGAATTACATAAAAGACCATCATTTACATAAGAGCTTAACCCATTTGAAAGTGGCTGCTGTAGGAGAGAAAACTTCTGCCTATCTTGAGCAGCATGGCTTGAAGGTGGATGTGGTGCCAGAACGATTTATAGCGGAGGAACTGGCAGATGCATTACTTGACCATGTACGCCCAGGAGAGCGTGTGTTTGTAGCAAAAGGGCATCTGTCACGAGATGTGATGAAAGAGACCCTCATTCCGCTCGGCATAGAGGTAAAAGAATGGATTTTATATGAAACAGTCAAGGATGAGGAAGGAATTGCTGCTCTTAAATCGGCAATGACGAAGCAATCATTTGATTTTATTACATTTACGAGCTCTTCCACTGTTCATTCTTTTATGCATGTGATGGAACAAGACGCAGTGAAGCTTGCTGCATCTGACACCTGTTTTGTGACGATCGGTCCTCTGACAAAAGAGGCACTGCTTCAATACGGGATTTCTTCTGAAACCCCAGATACTTATACGATAGACGGAATGCTTGATTTAATGTGCCGTTTATCTGAAAGGAAGTTGAACCATTGATGAAATTTAACAGACACCGCAGATTGCGGACAAGCGCAGGAATGAGAGAATTAGTCAGAGAAACCTTTTTAAGACCATCTGATTTCATTTACCCGATCTTTTTTGTAGAGGGAGAAAATGTCCGAAAAGAAGTCTCTTCAATGCCTGGTGTATATCACATTTCTGTAGACCTCGTGAACGAAGAAGTCCAAGAGCTTGTTGATCTTGGCATTAAATCGATCATTGTATTTGGTGTGCCGGATCATAAAGATCATGTAGGCAGTGAGGCGTATCACGATCATGGCATTGTTCAAAGAGCAACGCTTGAAATCAAAAAGCATTTCCCAGAGCTCGTGGTCATTGCAGACACTTGCTTATGCCAATATACAGATCACGGACACTGCGGAATCGTTGAAGATGGAGAAATTTTAAATGATGAATCTCTTCAGCTATTAGCGAAAACTGCTGTCAGCCAAGCGCGTGCAGGTGCAGATATCATCGCGCCTTCAAATATGATGGACGGATTTGTTGTTGCCATTCGTGAGGCACTTGATGAAGCAGGCTTTATTCATGTACCTGTCATGTCATATGCGGTGAAATATGCAAGTGCTTTTTACGGTCCGTTTCGTGATGCGGCACATAGTACACCGCAGTTTGGAGATCGTAAAACATATCAAATGGACCCTGCAAACCGTTTAGAGGCTCTAAGAGAAGCGCAATCTGATGTAGAAGAGGGAGCTGACTTCTTGATTGTCAAACCATCTCTTTCTTACTTAGACATTATGCGTGATGTGAAAAATGAATTTACACTCCCTGTTGTTGCTTATAATGTGAGCGGAGAGTATGCGATGGTGAAAGCCGCCGCTCAAAATGGCTGGATTTCTGAAAAAGAGCTTGTTCTTGAAATGCTGACAAGCATGAAACGTGCAGGAGCAGAACTCATCATTACGTATCATGCAAAAGATGCAGCAAAATGGCTCTCAGAATAAAGAACGGATAGACAGGAGGACGTTGAAATGGGACGTAGCTATGAAAAATCAAAGCAAGCATTTGAAGAAGCACAGCATTTAATGCCTGGTGGTGTCAACAGCCCTGTGCGTGCATTTAAATCAGTCAACACAGACCCGATTTTTATGGAGCGAGGCAAAGGCGCCAAGATCTATGATATTGATGGAAATGAATACATCGATTATGTTTTATCATGGGGACCGCTTATTTTAGGACATACGAATGACCGTGTCGTTGAAAGCATTCAGCGAGTAGCCGAAAATGGGACAAGCTTCGGTGCTTCTACGTTAGTTGAAAATGAATTAGCTAAACTTGTATCAGAACGGGTTCCTTCCATCGAAGTTATTCGCATGGTCAGCTCTGGTACAGAGGCGACGATGAGTGCACTTCGTCTAGCTCGTGGTTTTACAGGCAGAAATAAAATTGTGAAATTTGAAGGCTGCTATCATGGCCACGGTGATTCTTTGCTCATTAAAGCGGGTTCTGGAGTGGCAACGCTTGGACTGCCAGATAGTCCTGGTGTTCCTGAAGGGACGGCAAGCAACACAATCACAGTGCCGTACAATGATTTAGAAAGCATTCAAGTTGCTTTTCAAGAATTCGGAGATGATATCGCTGGTGTTATTGTAGAGCCGGTCGCAGGAAATATGGGGGTTGTCCCTCCACAAGAAGGTTTCTTGCAAGGACTAAGAGACATCACGGAGCAATATGGATCATTGCTTATTTTTGATGAGGTCATGACAGGCTTCCGTGTGGATTATCACTGCGCGCAAGGCTATTTTGGCATCACACCTGATCTGACGTGCCTTGGTAAAGTCATTGGCGGCGGTCTTCCAGTCGGTGCTTATGGCGGAAGAGCGGATATTATGAGACAAATTGCGCCAAGCGGTCCAATTTATCAAGCAGGAACGTTATCTGGTAACCCTCTTGCGATGACAGCAGGCTTAGAAACCCTAAAACAGCTGACACCTGAGTCTTATGAAGAATTTAAACGAAAAGGTGACCGTTTAGAAGAAGGCATTTCGAAAGCGGCGAAAGCATACGGAATTCCATTAACGTTTAACCGTGCGGGCTCCATGATCGGATTCTTCTTTACAAATGAAGAAGTGATCAATTATGACAAAGCGAAAACAGCTGATCTTGCTTTATTCGCTGAATTTTACAAGGAAATGGCCGATCACGGCATCTTCCTCCCGCCTTCTCAATTTGAAGGACTATTCCTGTCAACAGCTCATACAGATGAAGACATCGAATATACGATTGAGACAGTGGAAAAGGTTTTTCAAAAACTACGTCGATAAAACAAAAGGCCGATATGGAGACATATCGGCTTTTTTGCATTAGAGAAAACCAATCATATTTTCACTACCTCCCTCATACAACTGTATTGACATCTAATTTTATTTTTTAAGGATTAGATGAAAGGAGGACACCGACTTGTCTCAAAACAATCGATTACAGTTTTCAGTAGAAGAATCCATTTATTTCAAAAGCGGACAGGAAGTCAGTGAGCTGCTGTCAATTTCTCTTGACCCTGACATTCTCGTTCAAGAAGTGAATGATTATGTTTCCATTAGAGGTTCACTCGAGCTAACAGGAGAATACAACATAAATCAAGAGGAGCTATTGGGTGAATTGAGTTCCTTTCCAACATACAGGGAAGCAGATGAGGTAAAGGTCAGAGAAGACGGAACGGCGGAGCTTTTGCATCAATTTCCAGTCGATATCACCATTCCGAAGAACAAAATTAGTCATTTAAATGATGTGTTTGTGTTTATTGATGCGTTTGATTACCAGCTGACAGAGAATCGTTTGCTCACCATTCAGGCTGATTTAGCCATTGAGGGCTTATTAGACGAGGAAACGCCTCCGGCGCCTGTAGAGGAGCCGTATGAATTTGTCCATCGTCCTGAAGTGGATTATGGCGATATGGCCTACGATTATCAGTTGCAGCCAGAACATGAAGAACAAGAAGAGCTGCAAGGCGAAGAACGTGAGCATGATGAGAATCAGCCTGTATTCCAACATGACACGCGCGCGGAGCAAGAGGAACAGGAAGTGCAGGAAGTACAAGAAGAAGAGGAAGAAGAAATTGAGATAGAATTGGTGAACAGGGAAGTAGAGGAAGCGTCCGACGAACCTGAAGAATTAGAAGAACCTGAAGAGCCAGAACAGCCGGAACAGCCGAATAATCAAGAAGAAGCTGTGGCGCTTGGTTATCGATCCATCCCTGAAGCTCAGGTGCAGGAACCGCCATTTTTTGAACCGCCAAAGCTATTAGAAGAAGAGGAGCGGGAAGAGCCGTTCTTTGAAGTGGAAGTGAGAAAGGATCCGGAAGCTGCTGAAGAGCAGGAAGAAACGGTACAGTCGTATCCGGCTTTTGAAACACCTGCTGATCAAGTGGAACCTGAGCATGAGGCGCACGATGATGAATATCAGCTCGGGCGTTTATATGAACGGGAAGCACCTAAAATATATGAGTCAGCTCAAGAAGAAGAGGAGCTTGAAGAAGACGTGAGAGAAACGTCTGGCAGTGAGAACTCTCTTTATTTAACAAAGCTGTTCGCTAAGCAGGAGGAGGAAGATTTTTCCCGCATGAAAATATGTATAGTTCAGCAAGAAGATACGGTCGATCGTATTTGTGAGAGATATCAGTTGAATGTGCAGCAGCTTCTTCGCACAAACTCATTATCGATGGATGCGGAGCTTGAGGAAGGGCAGATTCTTTATATTCCTGAATATCAAAAAAGCAATGCATAGCAAGCGATGACTGACCGAGAAAATGTGGTGAGTGAACGTGGATGAAATCCAATCTGTCTTATACGAATACGGGCTTGAGGCTGAATATATTGAACCTGTCAGTCCTGCTGTCATCAAGGTCTATACAAAGCAGGGTGTATTTGCTCTGAAACGAGTAAAAGCCAGCCGGCATATGCAATTTACAGAACAAATGCTTGAACTGGAATCAAAGGGCTATCGCTCCTTTGTGCCGATTTATCGGACGAAGAGCGGTTCCTTTTTCTCAAGTCATCGGGAAAGCCGGTATGCATACTATTTGATGCCGTGGCTGACGAATGAAAAGAGAGAAGAGCAGGACGATAAGCATGAATATTTATTTCAAGAGATTGCAAGACTTCATAAGCGGACTGAAGTCATGATGGATATCACAGCGCAAGAGATAGAAGCACATTACACACAAATCAAGACCAAATGGGAAACAGAGAAAGACATGTATGAACGATTCATAGAGCGGGCAGAACAAACGTGGTATATGTCGCCATTTGAGCTGGCCGCTGCTATGTATTTTTCAGAGGCGATGTCTGCCAGTGAATTTGCGCTTGAACGTTTAGAAGATTGGCATGAAGAAATGACAGACAAAGAGACAACGCGTGTTGTGCTAAATCATGGACAGCTATCGATCCATCACTTTTTGTATAATGATGTAGGGACAGGACATTTCACCAATTTTGAGCGGTCTAAAAAAGCCGCCCCCATTTATGATCTTCTGACCTTTTACTTTCGGACATTCAAAACCTATCCCACGTCTTGTCCTGAATGCACTTCCTTGTTTTATACGTATCAAAAAGGAAACCCTCTTAGGGAGGAAGAACTGCATTTATTCCTAAGCTACCTCGCTTATCCGCAAGGTCTGTTTGATACGGTAAAAGCCTATGAAGCAGGCGGGCAGGATGAAATGGAAAGCTGCCAGCAGCTGTTAAGAGCGTATTGGCAGATGAAAAATTCAGAGCCGACTGTCATGAAGATTCACGAGATTGAGCAGGCTAGACGGCTTGAAGAAGAACAAAGTGCCTCGTCATCGGCGGAATGACGAGGTTATGCTGCGTTGGCTTTATATGGGCAGGTACATAATGATAAGTTTTTAAAACCAATCAAGGTGAAAGGCACAGGCGAGAAAAATAAGAATACCTAGAATGAGGACGTCAAATGTCGTAGGGAAAATGATCGTACGAAATCCTTGAAATATAGCAATCGGGAGAACGACTTGGGAAGCAACTGCCCGAATTTGTCTCAGCCAGGGGGGAAGTGTGTAAGGATTGATCTTCTTCAAATCAAACGCCCTCCTTCTTCATTTTGTTATTATCATATGGGCAAAAGGGCGAAGGG
Organism: Bacillus sp. FSL R5-0512; assembly: GCF_038593295.1. Taxonomy (NCBI): domain Bacteria; kingdom Bacillati; phylum Bacillota; class Bacilli; order Caryophanales; family Bacillaceae; genus Bacillus; species Bacillus sp. FSL R5-0512. Next base: position 2,444,240 of record NZ_CP151982.1, on the reverse strand, counting down.
TGCCTGCCCAATTTGTATAAAGAAGAAGAAAAGCGGAAAAGATGATTGACGAAAACAAAAGGCATTTAGTAATATTAATAAAAGATGAGTATGTGCTGATGAACGTGATATATCGTAAGCGTGGATCAGGAAGAGTACGAGCAAGACCCTAAAGAGAGGGAAACCAAGAGCTGAAAGGTTTCCTAGGATGTACTTGTTTGGAAGGTCGCCTGTGAGCTTAATTTCTTGAATGAACAAGTAGAGAAATTCGGGAGAACCCCGTTATCCTTTAGAGTGTATGGGACACGTATATGTGTCTCGTGAAAAAAGGTGGTACCGCGAAAAAGCTTTTTCGTCCTTTTATAAGGATGGAAAGGCTTTTTTTATGTTTCATCAGCCGAAAAAATGTGGAGGTTACACAAATGGGAACAAATAATCAAGAAATGCCAACAAAGTACGATCCAAATGCGATTGAAAAAGACCGCTATACGTACTGGCTTGAAGGGAAATTCTTCGAAGCACAAAATGACAAAACGAAAGATCCATATACAGTCGTCATTCCTCCACCAAACGTGACAGGAAAACTGCATCTTGGGCATGCATGGGATTCTACACTACAAGACATCGTGACACGTATGAAACGGATGCAGGGCTATGACGTTCTTTGGCTTCCAGGTATGGACCATGCCGGTATTGCGACTCAAGCAAAAGTCGAGGCAAAGCTTCGCGAAGAAGGCGTAAGCCGGTATGACCTTGGCCGAGAGAAATTTGTAGAAGAAACGTGGAAGTGGAAAGAAGAATATGCAGATTTTATTCGCAGCCAGTGGGCGAAAATGGGTCTTGGCCTCGATTACTCCCGTGAACGTTTTACTTTAGATGAAGGTCTGAATAAAGCCGTTCGCCAAGTGTTTGTCCAATTGTATGAAAAAGGGCTTATTTATCGCGGAGAGTACATTATTAACTGGGATCCAGCAACGAAAACGGCACTTTCTGATATTGAAGTGATTTATAAGGATGTTCAAGGTGCGTTTTATCACTTGAGATATCCGCTTTCAGATGGAACAGGTTCAATTGAAATTGCGACAACAAGACCTGAAACTATGCTGGGGGATACAGCCGTAGCCGTACACCCTGATGACGAACGCTATCAGCATTTGATTGGAAAAACAGTGGTTTTACCAATTACAGGCCGTGAGATCCCAATCGTCGGTGATGACTATGTTGATATGGAGTTTGGCTCAGGTGCTGTGAAAATTACACCTGCTCATGACCCGAATGACTTTGAGCTTGGAAACCGCCACGGGCTAGAGCGTATTCTTGTCATGAATGAAGATGGCACAATGAATGCGAATGCCCTGAAATACAAAGGAATGGACCGTTTCGAATGCCGCAAACAGCTTGTGAAAGATTTACAAGAGGAAGGCATTTTGTTCAAAATTGAAGACCACATGCATTCAGTTGGTCATAGTGAGCGAAGTGGAGCTGTCGTTGAACCGTATTTATCGACACAATGGTTTGTGAAAATGCAGCCGCTGGCAGACGAAGCCATTCATCTGCAAAAAGGGGACGACCAAGTTCAATTTGTTCCAGACCGATTTGAAAAGACATATTTACATTGGATGGAAAATATCCGTGACTGGTGTATTTCTCGTCAGCTATGGTGGGGACACCGCATTCCGGCTTGGTATCATAAAGAAACGAAAGAAGTATACGTTGGACTTGAAGCACCAGAGGATATTGAGAACTGGGAACAGGATAACGATGTGCTTGATACATGGTTTAGTTCAGCGCTGTGGCCGTTTTCTACAATGGGCTGGCCAGATGCAGACAGTGAAGACTTCAAGCGCTACTACCCAACCAATCTGCTTGTAACAGGCTATGACATCATTTTCTTCTGGGTATCCCGCATGATCTTCCAAGGTCTTGAATTCACAGGAGAAAAACCGTTTAAAGATGTCCTCATTCATGGGCTCATCCGCGACGAACAAGGACGTAAAATGAGTAAGTCCCTTGGCAATGGAATTGATCCAATGGAGGTCATCGACAAATACGGTGCGGATTCATTAAGATATTTCTTAGCGACTGGAAGCTCACCAGGCCAGGATCTTCGTTTTAGCTTTGAAAAGGTTGAATCCACTTGGAACTTTGCGAACAAAATTTGGAACGCATCCCGTTTTGCTTTAATGAATATGGATGGTTTAACGTATGATGAGCTTGATTTATCAGGGGAAAAATCAGTTGCTGATCAATGGATTTTAACACGCTTAAATGAAACAATTGAAAGTGTCACACAGCTTGCTGACAAATATGAATTCGGTGAAGTGGGCAGACATTTATACAACTTCATTTGGGATGATTTCTGTGACTGGTACATTGAAATGGCGAAACTTCCGCTTTATGGTGAAGACGAAGCAGCAAAGAAAACGACTCGTTCGATCCTTGCGTATGTATTAGATCAAACAATGAGACTTTTACATCCGTTTATGCCGTTCTTAACAGAAGAAATCTGGCAGCATCTACCGCATGAAGGTGAGTCTATTACTGTAGCGGCATGGCCTGAAGTGAAGCCGGAGCTTTCCAACGAACAAGCTTCTGCTGATATGAAGCTGCTTGTTGAACTCATTCGTTCTGTTCGTAACATTCGCAGTGAAGTGAACACGCCAATGAGCAAACAAGTTGAGCTTTACATTAAAGCATCTACGTCTGATGTTCAGGAACGTTTAGAGAAAAATCGTTCATATATTGAGCGCTTCACGAACCCAAGTGTTCTTGAAATTGGCACAGATGTTCCAGCTAGTGATAAAGCGATGACGGCTGTCATTTCTGGAGCAGAACTCATTCTGCCGCTTGAAGGCTTAATCAACTTAGATGAAGAAATTGCTCGTCTGCAAAAAGAGCTTGATAAACTGACAAAAGAAGTGGAACGAGTTCAGAAAAAGCTTGGCAATGAAGGCTTTATGAAAAAAGCGCCTGAAAGTGTCGTAGAAGAAGAGCGTGCGAAAGAACGTGATTATGTCGCAAAACGCGAAGCTGTTCAAAAGCGTATTGAAGAGCTGAAAGCATAAGGTTGAAAAGACGGCTCCTAATGAAATGGAGTCGTCTTTTTTGAAAATTTCGTATGAAATGAGAGATGACATTGTTTACAACCTATCATGAAGCGATTGAGTGGATTCACAGCAGACTGGCCTTTGGTGTAAAACCGGGTCTTGAACGAATGAAATGGCTGATGAACAGACTAGGAAATCCGGAACAAAGCATAAAAGCAATACATGTTGCAGGTACAAATGGTAAAGGATCAACCATTGCGTTTACGCGTTCTGTTTTACAGGCAGCCGGCTATTCGGTCGGAACTTTCACCTCCCCATTTATACTAACGTTCAATGAAAGAATCAGCGTGAACGGAGCGCCTATAGAGGATGAAGAATGGCTGAATTTGGTGAATGAAATCAAACCTCTTGTTGTTGAATTAGATCAAACAGAGCTTGGCGCAGCAACAGAATTTGAAATCATTACAGCGTGTGCATTTGCTTATTTTGCTCATGTGCACCAAGTAGACTTTGTCCTCTTGGAAACAGGGCTTGGCGGAAGGCTTGATTCTACAAATATTGCTGTGCCTACCTTAACAGCGATTACGTCGATTGGTCATGATCATATGGCCATTTTAGGTGACACACTTGAACAAATTGCAGCTGAAAAAGCGGGCATTATCAAAGAGGGTATTCCGATGATCACGGCAGTTCACCAGCCTGAAGCTCTTGCTGTCATTCAAAACACAGCCAAAGAAAAGAATGCCGAATGTATTTCATTACATGATACTTGTAGTTTTGATGAGCAGCAGCCGACAGAAACAGGTGAACGATTCACGTTACGCACATCAAAAAGGCAGTATCCTCAGCTTGAAACAGGATTAATTGGAACGCATCAAAGGCAAAATGCTTCCCTTGCTGTTTTACTCATTGAATGGCTGGAGCAAGAAGGCTATATTAGCGTGACAGAAGAGCAAATATATGAAGGCATTCGGCAGGCAGTTTGGGCTGGAAGGTTTGAAAAAGTCAAAGATCATCCTCCAGTGTATTTAGACGGTGCTCATAATGAAGAAGGGATCGACCGTTTAATTGAAACTGTGCAAGCTCATTTTTCTACTAAACAGGTGCATATATGTTTTAGTGCTTTAAAAGATAAGCCGTACAAGCAAATGATTCAAAAGCTTGAAGCCGTTAGTTCTTCTATCCATTTTGTTTCATTTGATTTTCCAAGAGCCGAATCAGCTGAAAAGCTTTATGTATGCAGTCAGTTAGACGCAAAGTCTTATGATGATGACCCTCGTACAGTGCTTGAGTTCATTCAGAAAAAAAGTGATGATCCTTCAGCGGTGATTCTTGTGACAGGCTCTCTTTATTTTATTTCAGATATACGAAATCGTATGATCGGGTAACAAAAAAACGCAAGTGGCTTCAATGCCTCTTGCGTTTTTTTCTTTTGATACGCAGAAGGGAAGTAAAATCATATTTTCGCTATGTGCTCAATGAATACGGTCGTGGTAAAATCTGGTCTATCTTATTCTCGGAAGGGGTCACAATATATGATAGGCATTTTTGTGTTTCTTGCAGGCATCACCATGGGGTCGTTCTTTCATCTAGTTGGTGAAAGGCTGCCACTGAAGCGGTCTATTCTTTTTCCTCGTTCTCACTGCACAGCCTGTAAACAGCCGCTTTCCTTGCGCGAGATGATTCCGCTAGTTTCGTATGCATTATTGAGGGGGACTTGTAAACATTGCGGCACTCGGCTGTCTTTGCTATATCCACTGATTGAGCTGCTGTCAGGCAGTCTTTTTTTGCTCATGTATAGAATCGCTGGTATTTCGTTTGAAGGTCTTTTTCTTGTGATTCTTTGTAGTTTATTTGTGATTGCTGTCGTGAGCGATCTCCTTTATATGAGGGTGCCAAACGAGCTGTTTCTCTTCTTTTTCCCTCTTTTCGTCATATACCGCACGCTTGAACCTCTTCTTATTTGGTGGGAAGGAGCGGCTTCGCTTCTTTTTTGCTTTCTCTTGTTTTATAGTTTAGATCGTTTCAAGCCAAATAGCATGGGCGGAGCTGATATCAAGCTGTTCGGAGTGCTTGCATTTTGCTTAGGATTCAAGCCATTCCTTCTCATTCTTTTCCTCTCGTGTATCGCTGGAATCGTCTATGCGAAGGTTTTTTCCTTTCGAATAGATGAGCCATTTCCCTTTGTTCCTGCGATCTCTTTTTCTTTTTGGCTGTATCTCTATGGAGCTCATGTCATGCTCCCATTCACCGGGTCGACCGGTTGAAAAAATTGGCGAACACTTTTTTTCCCTGCCGACAAAAGTCTTGTTCTTTTTTTTATCCGCTATGTTAAAGTGTGAAACAGAAAGAAGGACGGGTTACATTCGCGCTGATTCATTGGACAAAAAGGTCTTTCTTACAAACAATGTCAGAAAGCGGGGAATGACAGTGAAAAAAAGGCAGGTAAAAAAACAGGGGTTAAAAGTCAATATTAATGGCAAAGAAGAAATGCTTCATGAAGATGACCATCAGCCGCCAAAACAACAAGAGGATGATCAAGTGACGTTTTCGAATTGGGAGGAAAAAAGGCAGTCAGAACTGGAGACTGCTGCTTCCGAGGAAGAACCGGCTAAACCGAAAGAAGAAGATTTCCAGTGGGATGATGCAGCTGATCATATTTATCATTCTGATCCAAAGGTCGTCACACCTTATCAAAAGAAAAAAGGCTCCTTTGATCAGAAGTTCGGTAAAAACCGCGGCCCGTTTAAGAGAGTGATGACAACGATTGTGTTTGCAGTGGTTCTTGGGACAGGCCTAGGTGTGTTTGCACTTAGCTTAAGTCAAGATGGTAATCAGAATCCATCAGGGGGAGATATCAGCGTTTCAGCTTCCGGAAATCAATCATCAATGAAAGCAGGCGGGGATGCGCCGCCAGCAGATACTGCTGATGAATCAAAAGAGAATAAAGATGAAAAAAGCGCCTCTGGCAGCTTTTCAACATATGTTGTACAGGCTGGAAAGTTTTCCTCTGAAAAAGGAGCAGATGAATTAGTTGGCAGTTTAAAAGAAGCAGGATATGCGGGGAAAAAGGTCTCAATGGATGATGGCTATTATGTTATTGCCGGGCTTGCGACAGAACAGGGCATGACAAGTGCTGTTGGGAAGAAGCTGATTGATCAGCACTTTGAGGCGTGGGGAGGCAAGGAGCTCTCATTTCAAGTACCGGAGGAGCTGACTAGTTTAATAGAAAAGGCATCTGTTTTATCCTCTAAGGTCATTGCAGGGGATGATGTGGATCAAAAGGACGTTGCGCAGCTGATCTCTGAGCTTGAAAGTGCCAAAACAACGGACGCACCAGCTAAAAGCAGTTTGCTGAAAGCGGTGCAGCTGTTAAATGAACCTACTGCTGAAAACGGGTGGAAATCTCAGCAGGTACTGCTTGATCAATTAAATACGTAAAATCCTATTTTAAGAAACCAAACTAGTCAAAAAATGACTAGTTTTTTTCTTTTGCATCCAACATAATGATGAAGGAACATGAAAAATGAATTTTCGTAAATTGTCGGTAAGATGTACATTTGATAGGATGAATGGGTATCTTACTTCTTAGGCTAAACCCTGAAAGGATGAACAAACATGAACCAATTGATTCTCGCATCTCAATCCCCTAGAAGAAAAGAATTGCTTGATCTAGCAGGGTTTTCTTATGACATTCAAGCAAGTCAATTAAAAGAAGAAATAAATCGAAACCTTTCTCCTGCAGAGAACGTCCAATGGTTGGCAGAACAAAAAGCAAGTGATATTCAAAGATTATATCCCGAAGCTGTGATTATTGGTGCAGATACGATTGTTGCAATTGACGGCAAATGTCTTGGGAAACCAAAAGACAAGGAAGAAGCGGCCTCAATGCTTCAATTATTGTCAGGAAAGACACATCAAGTCTTGACGGGTGTCACGATTCAGTCAGAGAATAGAAAAGAAACATTTTATGAACAAACAGAAGTGACGTTTTGGACACTTGCGCAAAATGAAATAGACCGCTATATCGAAACGGGAGAACCGCTTGATAAAGCGGGAAGCTATGGCATTCAAGGAAAAGGCGCACTGTTTGTTCAAAAAATAGATGGTGATTATTTTTCCGTTGTCGGTCTCCCTATTGCCAAAACAGTTAGAGTGCTCGAAACATTTGGAATCACCCCTTTTTGATGACAGGAAGGAATCTAAAAGGAGTGGGCATCATGAACGATTTCCCTATGTTGCTAAAGCATTTTCCTCAAGATGAAAAGCCGAGAGAACGATTTATGAAATATGGTCCCGGCAGTCTGTCAAACCATGAACTTGTTGCGATTCTTTTAAGGACAGGCACAAAAAAGGAATCAGTTCTCCAAATTTCTGCAAGACTTCTGCAAACATTTGGCGGTCTTCGCTCTGTAAGAGAAGCCTCAATTGAAGAAATGTCGAAGATTCGAGGAGTTGGAAAGGCGAAGGCGGTCTCTCTATTAGCTGCTTTAGAACTCGGCACTAGATTACACCATCAAACGACGGACAACCGCTATGTGATCCGCACACCAGAGGATGGGGCAAAATATGTGATGGAAGATATGAGGTTTTTACAACAGGAGAATTTCGTTTGTCTTTATCTCAATTCAAAAAATCAAGTTCTTCATAAACATACTGTGTTTATTGGAAGTTTGAACTCATCCATCGTTCACCCGCGTGAAATTTTCAAAGAGGCGTTTAAACGTTCGGCTGCTTCATTTATATGTGTGCACAACCATCCATCTGGAGATCCGACGCCGAGCAGGGAAGATATTGAAGTCACACTGCGACTTTTTGAATGTGGAAAGCTGATTGGAATACAGCTGCTTGATCATCTTGTCATAGGTGATCAAAAATTTGTGAGTTTGAAGGAAAAAGGGTATTTGTAACACTTTTTTTTTCAATGTTTTACGATATAATAGAGTTTATGAGTTTTTCCCTAAGGGAATTTTGGTTTAAGAAAGGAAGATACATACATATGTTTGGAATTGGTACAAAAGACCTTGGAATAGATCTTGGAACAGCGAATACGCTTGTTTTTATTAAAGGAAAAGGCATTGTTGTGAGAGAACCTTCGGTCGTAGCCTTGGAAACTGATACGAAGTCTATAGTGGCAGTCGGAAATGATGCTAGAAACATGATTGGCCGTACACCTGGTAATGTTGTGGCATTACGCCCAATGAAAGACGGAGTCATTGCAGATTACGAGACGACAGCAACAATGATGAAATATTACATTAATCAAGCATTAAAAGGCAAAGGGCTTTTTGCTCGTAAACCTTACGTCATGGTATGTGTACCATCTGGTATTACAGCTGTAGAAGAGCGTGCAGTCATTGATGCAACAAGACAAGCTGGTGCACGTGACGCATACCCGATTGAAGAGCCATTTGCTGCGGCAATTGGTGCTAACCTGCCTGTATGGGAGCCAACAGGAAGTATGGTTGTGGACATTGGCGGCGGTACAACAGAGGTAGCGATTATTTCTCTTGGCGGCATTGTGACATCACAATCAATCCGCGTGGCAGGAGATGAAATGGATGATGCAATCAGCAGCTACATCCGTAAAACGTATAACCTAATGATCGGTGATCGTACGTCAGAAGCGATTAAAATGGAAATCGGTTCTGCGCAGCCTGATGTACATGATGAGATGGACATTCGCGGCCGTGACCTTTTAACAGGTCTGCCAAAAACAATCTCTATTACGGCAGAAGAGATTGCAAAAGCGCTTCGCGATACGGTGGAAACAATTGTCGATGCAGTGAAAATGACTCTTGAAAAAACCCCGCCTGAGCTGGCAGCAGATATTATGGACCGCGGAATTGTTTTAACAGGAGGCGGTGCATTGCTTCGTAATCTTGACAAAGTCATTAGTGATGAAACGAAAATGCCAGTCATTATTGCAGAAGACCCGCTTGACTGTGTGGCAATCGGAACAGGGAAAGCACTAGAACATATTCATTTGTTCAAAGGAAAATCAAAAGATAATCGATAATCGGTCGTAATTAAAGAGGTGTAAGACATGCCGCAGTTTTTTATGAATAAAAGATTAATGTTGCTCCTTGTCTGTGTCATCGTACTGGTGGCCATGATTGGTTTTTCAGTGAAAAGCGGCAGAGGTGCTTCATGGCCGGAAAAATTAGTGGGGGATACGACAGGCTTTTTTCAAGGTGTCTTTCATAAACCATCACAATTTATTGCCGGTATTTATGGGAACGTACAAGATTTAAAGAACACATATGATGAAAACGAGCGTCTTCGAAAAAAACTTGATGGACAAACCCAATATGAGGCGAAACTTCAAGAACTAGAAGATGAGAACAAAAAGCTTCGCAAACAGCTTGGCTATGTGAACTCTATTCGTGACTACACGCCAATTCTCTCAACTGTTATCGCAAGAAACCCATCTCTTTGGGATAGCTTTGTGATGATTGATAAAGGGAAAAAACAAGGCGTGGACAAAGATATGGCGGTCACAAATGAGAGTGGTGCGTTAATTGGAAAAATTGAAAGTGATAAGCTCAACAATTTTACTTCGACTGTAAGGTTGCTAAGCTCTACTGACCAAAATAATAGAATTTCAACGAAAATTTTTGCGAAAAAGGGCAAAGAAGAACTCAATGGAATCATTAACGGTTATGACAGCAAGAAAAAAATGCTGACTATGAATATTCTGAAATCCGATGCAGATGGGGATGTCAAAAAAGGAGATCTTGTTGAAACATCTGGAGCAGGGGGCGTATTCCCGCAAGGCTTAACGATTGGTAAGGTGAGTGAAATTGAGCCAGACCATTACGGCCTGACAAAGATCATTTACGTAGAACCAGCGGCTGAACTCAACAATTTAGACCGCGTGATTGTGGTGAATCGCAGCACAAGTACAGCAGATGCATCTGAATTGACGAAGGAGGAAGGCTCGTGAAACGTGTCCTTCTTGCTTTCGTCATGTTGTTTATCTTCGTATTTGACAGCATTTTTGTTGATTTAGTGAAGCTCCCATTTGTTTCAGAGAATCAAATTTTAGCTCCTCATTTCATTTTACTCGCACTTGTATTTATGACTGCTTTTGTGAATCAAAAATATGGTGTGATTTACGGGTTTATCTTTGGACTTTTATATGATATTTCATATACAGGTATACTTGGTGTTCATATGTTTGGCTTTGGGGCGCTTTGCTATTTGTTAGCAAAAGCCTTTAAAGTTCTGCAAACGAATATGTTAGTTGTCGTCTTTCTGTCGATTATTGCTGTTTCCGTGATGGAGTTTTATGTATACGGCGTTCAAGCGACAATTCAACCAGGGATTATGCCGTTTAATACGTATGTCATCGAACGTTTTATTCCAACGATTCTTTTAAATACTGCTGCGTCTCTCATACTTGTTGTGCCGCTAAGGCTCTTTTTCACCCATGTGAAACAAGAACTGATCGACGAATAAAAGCAGGAGTTTGTCCAATTACGGCGAAATGAGTATGTTGTTGAGGTGAGCATCTTGAAAACTCAAAAACAGCAATATGTGACGATAAAAGGCACAAAAAACGGATTAACATTACAGTTAAATGATGACTGTTCGTTTGATGACCTTCTTTCTGGCTTGCGAGAGGTTCTGTTACTTGAGCAATATACAGATGGAAGAGAAGGACATAAAGTCAATGTGCATATTAAGCTTGGTTTTCGTTATTTAACAGAGGATCAGGAGACACGTTTGACCGAAGCGGTGTCTGAAAATGAACATCTCGTTATCCACTCAATTGAAAGTGACGTCATGTCAACTGAAGAGGCGAGACGATTAAAAGCAGAGGCTGAAATTACTTCTGTAGCAAAAATTGTACGCTCTGGACAGGTGCTGTATGTCGAAGGAGATCTTTTATTAATAGGAGATGTCAATCCTGGCGGAACGATTCGCGCAGGGGGAAATATTTTTGTGCTTGGCGCATTAAAAGGTGTGGCGCATGCTGGATGTAATGGCAACAAACAGGCTGTTATTGCGGCATCACATATGATTCCAACACAGCTTCGCATCGCACAAGTTATTAACCGTGCACCAGACCAAAAAGAAGATGGAAATGAAATGGAATGTGCTTATTTAGATATAGATGGCAATATGATCATTGAACGCCTGCAGCAATTGGCTCATATAAGACCTAATCTGACAAGGCTTGAGGGAGGAATGTGAAATTGGGCGAGGCTATTGTGATTACCTCAGGAAAAGGCGGCGTTGGCAAAACAACAACATCTGCAAACTTAGGCACAGCACTAGCAATTCAAGGGAAAAAAGTGTGTCTAGTTGATACCGATATCGGCCTTCGGAATCTGGATGTCGTGATGGGGCTAGAAAACCGCATTATTTATGATCTAGTCGATGTAGTAGAAGGAAGATGCAAAATTCATCAAGCGCTTGTAAAAGATAAGCGTTTCGAGGATCTTTTGTATCTTTTACCTGCTGCTCAAACAAGCGATAAAACGGCTGTAGAGCCGGAACAGATCAAAGAATTAATTCAATCATTGAAACAAGACTTTGATTATGTTGTCATTGACTGCCCTGCTGGAATTGAGCAAGGCTTTAAAAATGCTGTATCCGGTGCAGACAAGGCTATTGTCGTGACGACGCCTGAAATCTCAGCTGTGAGAGATGCGGACCGAATCATCGGTTTGTTAGAACAAGAAGATATCGAACCGCCTCGTTTGATTGTCAACCGTATTCGTACACACATGGCGAAAAATGGCGATTCAATGGATGTAGATGAAGTGGTACATCACTTATCGATTGATCTACTTGGCATCGTAGCAGATGATGATGATGTGATTAAGGCTTCAAACAATGGTGAACCGATTGTCATGGATGCTAAAAACAAAGTATCGATTGCCTATCGCAATATTGCCCGCCGCGTACTAGGCGAATCAGTACCGCTTCAATCTTTTGAAGAAGAAAACAAGGGAATGTTTGCAAAGCTGAAAGCATTCTTTGGTGTAAGAGCATAATCACTGAACCGTGATAGAAAACCTTTGCGAAGCGAATTTGACATTCGTGAGCACCGGAGCGCAGACCGACACTGAATGCGAGGGTTTCTCTGCACGCTGAGACCGATTCGATGAGAATCGGTCTTTTTGTTGCATATCAGATGGGGTTGTCACATAAAATGTACAAACTGTTTGTATGTAAAGGGTGATCTCATGAAAAGAGTGGACGAGTACCGAAAGAAAATCGCGCAGCGCCGCAAAACGATGCAGCCAGCTGCTCTCTCTAAGAAGACGGATTTCAAGAAAAAAGAAGATATCCCGCCATGGGTTATGCTGACAGAGGAAGAAAAGCATTCTGGCTCGACCTCCTATGAACCGGCGTCCCATCAGCCAAAGAAATATCGTCATCCCTTATTTAACCCGAATACCTTTGTGCTTAAATGTTTATTATCAGCGTCCCTTGTGTTGATTGCAGCCATTTCATTTAAAGGTCAGACAGGTCCGTTTCAGCAGCTGAAGCCGATGATTACTCAGACCTTTGAGCAAGATTTTCAATTTGCTGCTGCTAACCGCTGGTTTGAAAAAACAGTTGGACATCCGCTGGCCTTTTTAACAGAGAAAAAAGATGGCCAAAAGGACGTACAAGCGAATCAAGAACTGGCTGTTCCTGCCTCTGGTAAAGTGCAGGAATCCTTTACGCAAAATGGAGCAGGTGTCAAAGTGGAGACATCCGCTGAAGCCATAGATAGTATGAAGGAAGGCTATGTGGTTGAGGTGAAAAAGAAAAGCGATACAGGGCTTACCGTGGTGGTGCAGCATGCAGATAACAGCTATAGCTGGTACGGTCAATTAAAGAAAGCGGATGTGGCCTTATACGATTTTGTCGATAAGGGTGAAAAAATTGGCCAGATTTCGCTTGATGATCAAGGGAAGGGCATGTATTACTTTGCCATTAAGCAAAATGAACAATTTATCGATCCTATTCAGGTGATGACCTTTGAATAGATGGCTGCTCATGCTGACGAAAATTCATATCCATCCGCTGCTGTGGATTGTGATGGCGTTTGCGGTTCTGTCAGGCCAAATTAAGCCGCTGCTTTGTCTGCTTATCATCGTCTGTGTCCATGAACTTGGACATGCAGCGGCTGCCTGCTATTATCATTGGCGCATTCGGCGGATTTTTTTACTGCCATTTGGCGGAACGGTGGAAGTAGAGGAACATGGGAACCGTCCGTTAAAAGAAGAGCTGGCGGTCATTTTGTGCGGGCCGCTTCAGCATGTACCGCTCCAGCTCATGGCATGGCTTTTCATGGAGGCTTCTCTTATTTCGCATGACGTCTTTACGATGTTTACCTTTTATAATATGGCGATTTTTCTTGTGAATCTTTTGCCCGTTTGGCCGCTTGATGGCGGAAAATTATTCTTTTTGCTCTTATCCGTTTTTTACCCTTTCCAACGTGCACATGCCCTAGCAATAAAAGGCTCACTTTTCTTTTTCGGTCTATTGACAGGAGGGTTACTTTTGTTTGCACCGCTGCAATTCAATGGCTGGGTGCTGCTCACTTTTTTAGCTTATTCACTCGTGATGGAGCACAGGCAGCGGCATTACGTCAGGGTTCGCTTTTTACTAGAACGGTATTACGGTAAAAAAGAGCAAAAGGTAGAAAAGCTAATTCCGCTGAGAGCAAGTGCAGAGGAAAAAGTATACGAAGTGATGGCACGATTTCAAAGGGGCTGCAAACATCCGATTATTATTGAAAGAGATGGCGTGAAGATGAGCCAGCTTGATGAAAATGAACTGCTCCATGCGTATTTTTCAGACCGCAGAACCACCTCCTCAATGGAAGAGCTTCTTTTACCGTACTAATAGTGAAAATACATTGACATTCTGCGTCTAGTTTGATATATTTTTTAATGTTATGGATATGTAGCACCCGTGCTACAACCGCGCGGAGCAGGTGTAAAGTGCCTATGGCCCCCTGTATTCGGCGAGTCTGAGTTTATTAGGAGGTGCAGAGATGTACGCAATTATCGAAACTGGTGGTAAACAAGTAAAAGTTGAAGAAGGTCAAACTGTTTATGTTGAAAAACTAGCTGCTGAAGCAGGTGAAACAGTAACTTTCGAAAACGTATTGTTTGTCGGCGGAGACACTGTCAAAGTGGGTAACCCTTCAGTTGCTGGAGCAACAGTAACGGCTAAAGTTGAAAAACAAGGTCGCGGTAAGAAAATTACTGTGTTCAAGTACAAACCGAAGAAAAACAACCACAAGAAACAAGGTCATCGTCAACCTTACACTAAAGTTGTTATCGAAAAAATCAACGCTTAAGGCGTGTGAGTGATATGATCAAAGCAACCATTACTCGGTCTTCAGCAGATGAAAGCATTACGTCTTTTCAGATGACTGGACATGCCGAGTTTGCTGAAAAAGGTCAGGATCTCGTTTGTGCAGGTGTATCAGCTGTTGTTTTCGGCTCAGTCAATTCAATTATTGCACTGACAGGATTGGACCCACTGCTTGATATTGGTGAAGAAGGCGGCTACTTCTCTTTTGAACTGCCAGCTGATACAGATCCAGTATCCTTTGAAAAAGCCCAGCTGCTTTTAGAAGGCATGGTCGTTTCCTTAGAGACAATTGAACGAGATTATCACGATTATGTGAGAATATCAACAAAAAAATAGGAGGTGAACTTCATGCTTAGATTAGATCTTCAATTTTTCGCATCTAAAAAAGGGGTAGGTTCTACAAAGAACGGACGTGACTCTGAGTCTAAACGTTTAGGCGCTAAACGTGCTGATGGTCAATTCGTAACTGGTGGTTCTATCCTTTATCGTCAACGTGGAACGAAAATCTATCCAGGTGAAAACGTTGGACGCGGAGGCGACGACACTCTTTTCGCTAAAATCGACGGAACAGTTAAATTCGAACGTTTCGGTCGTGACCGTAAAAAAGTGAGCGTATATCCTGCGGCACAATAATTGCTAAAAACTCCGGTCATTGACTGGAGTTTTTTTCACTTTTTACAAGCAGTACCGAAGATGATAAAAGAAGATGCACTCCATAAATATCAAAGAACGTTTGCTGACTTTGCCTCATTTTCTCCTATACGATCAGAAAAAACAACCTTTCCTCACATAACTAGTGTTTTTCTATGCTGTCTTCTCTGTTATAATTCAGGGAGACATATTGATGATAAGACTCCTAAAAGAGAGACCAAACGATTGGGAGTGCGATAATGGAAGAGATACCAAGTAAAGAAAATGAAAAATTAACTCACGTTGCATTAACAAATGAATTGATCTATCTGCTCAGTCGTTCAAGACACGACTGGATGAATAAATTACAGCTGATCAAAGGCAACTTGACATTAGAAAAATATGACCGCGTGTTTGAAATTATAGAAGAAATGGTCATTGAAGCACAGCATGAATCCAAACTCTCAAATTTAAAAATTCCCCAATTGGCCTATTACTTTCTAACATTTAATTGGGAGTCGCATTTTATCACCTTAGAATATGAAGTGCTTGGTGAAACCCGAGACTTATCAGCATATGAATCGCAGCTGCTAACGGTATCACAGGAGTTGTTTTCGATATTCGATCAATCAGTTTGCCAAAAAACTGAAAATCATTTAACGGTCACGTTCCAAACAGATCATGAAGAAAATGATGTGATCTTATATTTTGATTTCAAAGGAAAATTAACAAGTTTGGATGCGTTAAATGCGTTTCATGACGCAAACTATCCATGTATGAGTATAACGCAATTTCATGTGACGCCTCATGAGTCCATGATTGAGCTTTGTTTGAGGCAAGAACGAGATATGTGATGCAGAGAAACGGAGGAAGTTATGTTTGTAGATCAGGTTAAAGTGTATGTTAAAGGCGGTGACGGCGGAAACGGTATGGTGGCGTTCCGTCGTGAAAAATATGTACCAAAGGGCGGCCCAGCAGGCGGCGACGGCGGAAATGGTGCAGATGTTGTATTTGAAGTAGACGAAGGACTTAGAACGTTAATGGACTTTCGTTATAAGCGCCATTTCAAGGCTGACCGCGGCGAGCACGGAATGAGTAAAAACCAGCATGGCCGAAATGCGGAAGAAATGATTGTCAAAGTTCCGCCGGGTACGGTTGTAACAGATGCAGAGACGGAACAAGTACTAGCTGACTTGACAGAGCATGGGCAGCGGGCTGTAATTGCCAAAGGCGGACGTGGCGGACGTGGAAATTCACGCTTCGCAACACCAGCAAACCCTGCACCACAGCTGTCTGAAAACGGTGAACCAGGTAAAGAACGTGACGTCATTTTAGAATTAAAAGTACTTGCAGATGTTGGACTTGTTGGTTTCCCAAGTGTCGGGAAGTCAACGCTGCTCTCGATTGTTTCTTCTGCGAAACCAAAAATTGCGGATTACCATTTTACAACGCTTGTACCGAACCTCGGGGTTGTTGAAACAGACGATAACCGAAGCTTTGTTATGGCGGATCTGCCAGGACTGATCGAGGGAGCGCACGAAGGCGTTGGCTTAGGTCATCAATTTTTACGTCATATTGAGCGTACACGTGTCATTGTCCATGTCATTGATATGTCTGGACTTGAAGGGCGTGACCCATACGAAGACTACGTGACGATTAATGAAGAGCTTGAGCAGTACAATATGAGATTGACAGAGCGTCCGCAAATCATTGTTGCGAACAAAATGGACATGCCAGATGCAGCTGACAATCTAGAGGCATTCAAGGAAAAATTAACGGATGACTATAAAGTGTTCCCGATTAGTGCGATCACAAGAGAAGGGCTTCGTGAGCTCTTATTTGAAATCGCCAATCAGCTTGAAACAACACCGGAATTCCCGCTCTATAATGAAGAGGAGCTGTCGGATAACCGCGTGATGTACAGGTTTGATGAAGGCGATGCACCATTTGAGATCTCTAGAGATCCTGATGGCACATTTGTCTTAACGGGTAAAGCACTTGAGCGGCTCTTTAAGATGACAGACTTCTCAAGAGATGAATCTGTTAAACGATTCTCTAGACAGCTGCGCGGAATGGGTGTCGATGATGCCTTGCGTGAGCGCGGAGCAAAAGATGGCGACATCATTCGTCTGCTTGAATTTGAATTCGAATTTATTGATTGATCAAAAGGAGGGTCCAGACCATGGGCTCTCCCGTTTTTAAAAGGGGAGAAAACAGGTGAAAGAAGAAACGTTCTATTTAGTAAGAGAGGATGTACTTCCAGATGCGATGCGAAAAACGCTTGAAGTCAAAAAGCTTCTCGATCGCAAAAAAGCTGATTCAGTTGCCGATGCTGTTCAAAAAGCGGATTTAAGCCGCAGTGCTTTTTATAAATACCGAGATGCTGTTTTTCCATTTTATACAATGGTGAAAGAGCAGATCATCACATTGTTTTTCCACCTTGAGGACCGGTCTGGGGCTTTATCAAGACTGCTTCAAATTGTGGCTGACTCTGGCTGTAATGTGTTATCCATTCACCAAACGATTCCGCTGCAAGGAAGAGCGAATGTCACCTTATCAATTAGTACAGCTGGTATGGAAGATGATATCAACACCGTCATGAATCAATTAAGAAAGCTTGAATTTGTCGAAAAAGTCGAAATTTTAGGTTCCGGGGCGTAAAAGGAGAGATCATAGCAGATGAAGCAATTAACTGTAGGTTATTTTGGACCAGAGGCAACATTTACTCATTTGGCCGTATGCTCTTGTTTTCCAAAAGATGCGGTGCAGCGTGCCTATGCAACGATTCCGCAATGTATGGATGCTGTGTCAAAGGGCGAAGTCGATTTGGCGGTCGTTCCACTTGAAAATGCACTCGAAGGCTCTGTGAACTTAACGATTGATTATTTAATTCATGAAGAAGCGCTGTCCATTGTGGGGGAAATGACAGCACCAATTCGGCAGCATTTGCTTGTCCACCCATCAAGAGCCGAGAGCTGGGAGACGTTAGATGTCATTCAATCACATCCTCACGCGATTGCCCAGTGTCATCAATTTCTGAAAAAGCAGTACCCTCATATTCCTCATCGGCCAGTGGAATCAACAGGCTATGCAGCAAAATACATCAGTGAGCATCCAGATGAAGCTGTCGGGGCTATTGCTAATGAAATTGCCGCACAAACGTATGGTTTGACGATTGCGAAAAAAGACATTCATGATTATCCGCACAACCATACACGCTTTGTGATTTTACATAAAGATCCTAACGCATCGTTCCCAATGAATTCTGGTTTCTCATCAAAGCCAAAAACGACCATTGTGGTCAGTCTGCCTAAGGATGACCAATCAGGCGCATTGCACCGCGTGCTGTCTGCTTTTTCTTGGCGGAATCTCAACTTGTCAAAAATTGAATCTCGTCCGACAAAAACAGGTCTTGGACATTATTTATTTATTATTGATATTGAAAAAGAAATGGATGATGTCCTCGTTCCTGGTGCGATTCAAGAATTAGAGGCGATTGGCTGTGAGGTTAAGCTGCTCGGCAGCTATCAAACATATGAATTAACGAATGAAAAATAGTGTCCCGTGCAGGACACTATTTTTTTAGTCTTTTATTAAAAACCCAGCATCATCCAGCGCTTGAATGGCTTGGTCAAGCTGCTTTTGGCTGTAAGAAGTGAGAGTATGCAGGTGCACGCCGTCTGTTAGTTCTGACAAGTAGGAAGCGCCGGTGTTAGAAATATGATGCACAAAATCAGCGACTTGTTTCCGTGTACTGACGCGAATAGAGGCCGTCAGTTCACCATAAACAGGGTGCTCAATGATCACATCTTTCACCGTCACACCAAAGTCTACAATTAAGGTCAGTTCCTCTTCTGTACGAGCAGGATCATGCTTGCAGGCGATGATTTGTTCAATTTCTCTTTCTGGCGCATGCTGCGCTGCCATATACACATAGCCTTGGCTTGTGGCAATAATGGGTTCGTTTTTTGCTTTTAATAATGAAATATCTTGTACAATGACTTGCCGAGAGACAGCCGCCTTTTTAGCTAAAAAGCTTCCAGTAAGCGGTGTGTCTGTTTCTTTCAGCCACTCTAAAATGGCGTTTCTTCTTTCTTCGCCAATGAGTTTCCTCTCTTGCTCCACGTCCTAAGCTCCCTTCTTCTCCTTTTGCAAATGCTCAAATGTATGCAAAAGCTGATCGATGTCCTCTTTTGATGACTGCCATCCAAATGATAGTCGAATAAATTGAAGGGCATCACGATCTGATACACGCAATGCCTTCACAGCAGGGGAAGGATGGTGATAACCAGAAGCACATGCGCTTCCAGTTGAAAGACAAATCCCATGCCGGTTACATGCTAACATTACATATTGTCCTTCAAACCCTTCAAAAAAACAACCAATAATATGAGGCAGCGTGCGGCGGTTGTCATTGTCCTGAAGTGTACGAACTGGCAGCTGTCTTATTTTTAACTGCTGAAGAAAATAATCACGCAGCTGCTTATCTAATTTATGCTGTTCATCCAGCCTAAGCATCGTTTGTTCGCTCGCGGCCGCAAAAGCACCGATACATGGAACGTTCACTGTCCCTGGACGTAAGCCATTTTCCTGAACTGCTCCTGTATATAAAGGTTTCCAAGGAACATGTGCGCCCATATAAACGGCACCAGCGCCTTTAGGAGCATACACTTTATGACTTGAGATGGACACGGCATCGACTCCAAGTTCTTTGATGGACACACGAATCTTTCCAAATGTTTGCACAGCATCTGTATGAAAAAGAATGTTCCTTTCTTTTAAAAGAGGGGCTAATTCAGCAAGCGGCTGGATAATTCCTGTTTCTGAATTAGCATGCTGAATAGATACTAGTCCTGTTTCAGGCAATAATGCTTTTTTGAGAATGTCCTTTGTTATGATTCCATCCTGATTCGGTTCAATGATCGTGACTTTTACGCCAAGACGCTCTAAGCTGCTAACTGCATGATGAACAGAAGGATGCTCAACTGAAGTTGTGATGACATGCTGTTGATGTGTCGGCAGTCCATTGATGATCGATTGAATCGCAAGGAGATTGGATTCAGTTCCACCGCTTGTAAAGTAGACCCCATCTGGTTCACCCTCGATCATGGCAGCGAGTGATTGTCTGCTGTAAGTCAATATGTCATTTGCTTTTCCCCCGGCATCATGAAGACTGCTTGCATTTCCGTAGAAATTTTTACTCAGCTGCTCAAAAACATGCAGCGCTTCCTCTGAAACAGGTGTAGAAGCTGCGTAATCTAAATAAACCAACCCATCCATCTCCCGTGTGAAAATTTTTTCTTGTATTTATTTTAGTGTTGTGTAATGATATGTGTCAAGACAGGTGTAAATGACAGGAGGGGCGATGGTGTCATCAATCAAAAAAGTCATTGTGGTGGGATCAGGCATTGCAGCGCTTTCCTTTGCAAAAACCATTTCGAAAAGCTGCCAGGTCATCATGATGACAAAAAAACAATGTTCATCTAGTAATTCCATGCTGGCACAAGGAGGAATCGCTGCTGCCTTTTCAGCACATGATTCAGTTCAGCAGCATGTGCAGGATACACTAGCTGCCGGCTGTGACCACAATGATGAAAGAATTGTACAAGAAATCGTGAAACTTGGAAAACATCTTGTGGAGCAGCTCGTAGCAGAAGGCTGTCCATTTGATCAAGATGAGACGGGAGAGCCGCAATTAGGCAAAGAGGGAGCACATACCACTCATCGCATCTTGCACGCGGGAGGAGATCAATCAGGTAAAACTCTTGTACAGTTTCTGAAAAGTCAGCTCGGCTCACATATTCATTTATACGAATATCATCATGTCATTGATCTATTGATTCATGAAGGGACATGTACGGGTGTTGTGTGGAAAGACGAGACAGGACACGTACATACGATGACCGCAGATGCCGTTGTTTTATCAACTGGCGGCTGCGGCTCCCTATATGAGACAAACACAAATGATCCTTCTGTAACAGGAGACGGACTGATGATGGCCTATCGAGCCGGGGCGCAATTAGTGGATCTCGAATTTGTTCAATTCCATCCTACTCTTTTAACAATCGCGGGAAAAGCAGCTGGTCTCATTTCAGAGGCAGTACGGGGAGAGGGAGCTTATTTAGAAGATGAAACAGGCAGGCGGATTATGAAAGATATTCACCCGCAAGCTGATTTAGCACCTAGAGATGTGGTCGCTAGAGCGATTTTTCATGAGCAGCAATTAGGTCATCAATTGTATCTTAACATCCATAATATTCCGCATTTTTCAGCTCGTTTTCCAGCAATAGATGCGATGTGCCAGCGTGCAGGCGTCGATATGGCAAGCGGCAGGCTGCCAATTTCCCCAGGTATGCACTTTTTAATGGGCGGTATCAGCGTGAATGAATATGGAGAAACGACTGTTCCAGCACTATTTGCCATTGGAGAAGCGGCCTGCACTGGCTTACACGGTGCGAATCGATTGGCGAGTAATTCTCTTCTGGAAGGTCTCGTGTTAGGCAGCAAAGCGGCACAGAGAATTGAACAGCTGCCTAAACTGAAAGAAACAAGTCCACCTTTTTCTATTCAAGAAATATGGATGGTCCCAATGATTTCAACAGCTCAGCTAAGACAATGGATGACTACATTTGCGGCCATTGTGAGAGATGAAAAAGGCTTGCAGACTTTGCTTCATTCGCTGCAACATGTCAATTTTCAGCAAATTAATGTGAAGGATATCACAAATGAACAGATCGAATTAAGCAATCAATGGGCATTAGCGGTTTGCCTTGCTAAATCTGCATTACTTCGTACAGAAAGCAGAGGCGGCCATTATCGAATGGATTATCCAGAGCGGAGTGATGCGTTGTGGCAGGGCAGGCAGATTGTTCATGAAAAAGGCCACATTCACATTATGAAAAATGAAAGGATCGGTGCCAAATGGAACGTTTACAGTTAAAACAAATGCTCACTCATTTTTTCACAGAAGATATTGGCTTTGGAGATGTATCAGCAGATGCCATCTTTGGAGACAAGAAAGGAACAGCTCTTATCATTGCGAAACAATCTGGTGTATTGGCAGGGTCACAACTGATTGATACAGGGTACCGCCTGTTGAATGAACAGATTCAAACTGAGCTGTTTTTTCAAGAAGGTGATTGGATTCATTCAGGCGCTGTACTGGCGAAAATAAAGGGCCCAGTCAAGGACTTATTAAAGGGAGAGAGGGTCATTTTAAATCTATTGCAGCGAATGACAGGTATTGCCACCTTAACACATGAGGCGGTGCAGCGATTAGGTGACCCGTCTATTACGATTTGTGATACGAGAAAAACGACACCCGGCTTGCGTATGTTAGAAAAATACGCAGTAAAGACAGGCGGTGGTAAGAATCATCGCTTTGGCTTATCGGATGGGGTGATGATTAAAGATAATCATATTGCCGCATGCGGTTCTATCCGTGAAGCTGTAGAGAAAGCAAGAGCATATGCCGGTCATATGGTGAAAATTGAAGTGGAAATTGAATCAGAAACGCAGCTAATGGAAGCCATTGAAGCAAAAGCGGATGTTATCATGTTTGATAACTGCTCTCCGGACGAGGTAAAACGTTTTAAACAAATGACGCCAGAGTCCATTCTGACAGAGGCTTCAGGGGGGATCACCTTAGAGACATTGCCAAGCTATAGGGGGACAGGAGTCGATCTTATTTCACTTGGTTTTCTGACTCATTCAGCCCCAGCATTTGATTTTAGTATGAATATGGAATTCAGTCATAAAGGGGGAACAACTCATGTCCATGCTTAATGTATTAGCCAATCAACATGCAGTCATGATGCCAGATGAATATAAACACCGCTCTGATGATGAGATGAAGCAGCGAGTGTTAGAAATTAAGCGGGCTTTTGGTTCAAAGCTTTTTATACCGGGCCACCATTATCAAAAGGATGAGGTCATCGAATTTGCAGATGCCACAGGAGATTCATTGCAGCTGGCACAAATAGCTGCCGACAATCACGAGGCTGAATACATTGTGTTCTGCGGTGTTCACTTTATGGCAGAAACGGCAGATATGCTGTCAAACAAGAATCAAAGCGTCGTTTTGCCAGATATGAGGGCGGGCTGTTCAATGGCAGATATGGCGAACATGAAACAAACAGACAGAGCATGGGAGCAGCTCACTGATCTGTTTGGGGATACAATACTTCCGCTTACGTACGTCAATTCAACAGCAGATATTAAAGCATTTGTCGGCAAGCATGGCGGGGCAACTGTTACTTCATCAAACGCTAAAAAAGTACTCGAGTGGGCACTGACACAAAAAGAGCGGATTCTGTTTCTCCCTGATCAGCATCTAGGGCGTAATACGGCTTTTGATTTAGGTATTCCGCTAGAAGAAATGGCTGTGTGGGATCAGATAGAAGAAAAGCTCATCACCGATCAGCCGCTTTCTCGTATTAAGATGATTTTATGGAAAGGCCATTGCTCCGTACACGAGAAGTTTACCGTTCAGAATATAGAAGAAATGAGAAAAAAAGACCGTGACATTCAAATTCTTGTCCATCCTGAATGCACGCATGAGGTCGTAAGGGCTTCTGACCTAGCAGGTTCAACGAAATTTATTATTGATACGATCAAACAGGCACCAGCAGGAAGCAAATGGGCGATTGGAACAGAGATGAATTTAGTCAAACGGATCATAGCGCAGCACCCAGATAAACAAATTGAATCCCTTAACCCAGATATGTGTCCATGTTTGACTATGAACCGGATTGATCTGCCTCATTTGTTATGGTCACTTGAAAGCATTGAGAAGGGTCAGCCGGCCGGGTTGATACAGGTCAATGAAGACATCACGAAAGACGCATTGCTTGCACTCAAGAAAATGCTCACCATTAAATAATGAATCAGCCCCTCCTATCAGAAAACAAGTTTTTATCATATCGGCTTGTAAATAGGCATAAATTTATGTTGAAACATATTGTACTTCTGACATAACCGTTACGTTCACGTTTTGCATAGGAGGGGAAAACGTTGAAAATTCATATTGTGCAAAAAGGAGACTCCCTTTGGAAAATTTCAAAGAAATACGGAGTCGACTTTCAAGAATTGAAAAAACTAAATTCACAGCTCAGTAATCCTGATTTGATCATGCCGGGTATGAAGATTAAAATTCCATCTAGTGGTGTTCCTGTGAAAACAGATCATCACAAAGCAAAAGAAATGCCAAAAACGAAAGAACATCCGTATGTGAAAGAAAAGCCAAAAGATGTTGTGCAAGTGCAAGATACGAAACCGAAGGAAAAGCCAAATGAACCGGTACCATATGTACCGCCAGTGCCAAAGATCGAGCAGCCAGTTTTTCCGCAAGTCGATGTGAACTATTATCAGACCAATCTCTACCAGCCATTCACGCCTCCTCCCAAAAAAGATCATCATGAGAAAAAAGATCACGTTCATCACAAAAAGGATCACAAGGATCATTTTCATCACGAAAATAAAGACCATAAAGATAACAAGGATCATTTTCATCATGAAAATAAGGAACATATAGACGACAAGGATCATTTTCATCATGAAAATAAGGAACATAAAGATAACAAGGACCATTTTCATCATGAAAATAAAGGTCATCTAAAAGAAGAAGTGGCGAAGGGGTATGATCCGTTTATTCATATTCCGCATCAAAAAGAGGAGGGAAAAGACATGGAGCATGGCAATTATCCGAACCTTCCTAACTTCCCGCAAATGCCAAATATGGGAGGGGCAGCGGTAGGGGGAGTGGCTGAAAATAACGAGCATCATCATCAGCACCATCATCATGAACCATATGATCCTTATTTTGGTTATGGTCATTACATGCCGGCGATGTATCCATATCCGCAGCAAATGGTGCCGGCATCGCCAATTTTACCGGGATCAGGCCTATGTTATCCAATCCAGCCATATTATCATCATCATATGATGCCATATCCATACCCGGCTCATCCGTATTATCCTGCGTATCAAGCGCCAGCTTACTACGGAGAGAATCATGAGCACCATGCAAACGACGGACATCACTGGCATCACCATATGCATTCAAACGCCAACGCAAATGCCAACGCAAATCAAGGGTTTTATCCAAATGTTTCAAATCCAGCATATGGAAAGGGAGACTGCGGATGCGATGATGGCATGAAGCATCATCAGCCTTGGCCAGGACATGATCCGAATCCTGTTCCTTATGGCCAAATGGGGGCTTATCCAGCTCAGCCTTATATGCAGCCATATCCAGGTCAATCCGTTTTTGCAAGGCCGGAGGAAGAGGAAGAAGATTAATGACAGAAGGAACGATCTCAATCGTTCCTTTTTTTGTTTATAACTGACAGCTTGATTTTTTTCCTAACTGTACATGCTAAAACAGAGCCTGTTTCGCGCTCATGAGATTGAATTTGTACAGGGGGTTTTTCGTTTGAGACAAAAATGGCAAAAAACAATCGCATTAGTGCTTCTTCCTATTGGTTTAACGGCATGTGGTGCAAATAATAACGCAGGTGTCGATACACGTCATAATCAATCAGGCCAGCCGGTTGGTTATCATTCAAATCAACGAGCAGAAGACAACAACCAAGATCATCAAGGACCAGTTTCTGAACTTATGGAGGGAATGAACGGGAGAAATACAACAAATGTTGATTACCGTACACGTCCTCAAACGGATGATCGAATGCCTCTCACAGGTGGAGATGGACGCTACAGTCATGGAGATATGAATTATCATAACCAAATGTCGTTCTCAGGCTATGATAAACAAGAGAACATTCAGCGTTCAAGAAAAATTGCCAACCGCGTCAATAAAATGAATCACGTGGCAGACTCTCAAGTCATGGTGACGGATGAGAATGTGTATATTGCCATTAAATCAGATGGCCGCCTGACGTCAGAAGGCGTATCACAAGTAGAAGAAGCAGCGACTCGTTATGCGGATGGAAGAGCAGTCCAAGTCATAAAAGATGAAGGTGCATTCACACGCTTTAGAGACATGAGAAGAACGCAATTTGAAACAGGCCAAACAGGCATGACCCGATAGTTTGACACAAAAAGGCTAAAGTTCATCACGAACTTTAGCCTTTTCTTAAAAATAAACCTTGATGCCTATATAAAATTCGTAAAAGAAATAACAGCCAAACCCTAGTAATAAAATACCAGCAATAATGGATGTCCACTTGATCATCGTCCGATTCATCACTTTTCTTGTTAACGATACAAGTGTGAGAAGACCGATGTCATGAAGGAAAATCCCTGCCAAGATACCGCCGGCAGCCAGCATAAATTCAGATGAATCTGTTTTTGTATACGCATCCGCAAGTACAGCACCAAAAACAGAAACCCAGAACACAAGATTTCCAGGAGATACCGCCACGAGCAAGCCGTTTCGATATGTTTTTGCGAATGATTTATTGACCTTTTCTCCTGCTAAATGGATATCTTGATCCGCGTGTTTAATGGAGTCGTATGCGAGAATCATTAAAAATACAGCTCCGATCAGCCAGAGCGGGATTTGAACAAACGGCAAAGATAAAAACTGAGCAAATCCAGCATATAAAGCCAAGATAAGTAATAAGTCTATGGTCATACCGCCTGCTCCGACAGTTAAACCATGAAAGAATCCGTTTTTGAGTCCCTGTTTTGTCATTTCAACCGTGATCGCTCCAACAGGCAGAGCAATTGAGAATCCTACGACGATAAATGTGAGAAATGTTTGCAATCGACTAGAACTTCCTTTGAATAAATTGTATAAAAATTCTCCGTTTAGATTAATTATACATAATAGGAGAAAAGGATCAACGATTATTTCAGATTTAATTGAAATGAGAGAGACAGATCATGTATAGAAATCTGTATATCAATATAATCCATAAAGCTTGTAGGGGAAAGGAACTATTTTCCTGAATTCTCTTTTTTTCATGATGTCTCTATGCTACACTGATGTGGAAATCAATAAAAGTGACTAGGGGTGCCCGTAAATGGGCTGAGAGAGTAGCATAAGCTTCTTAACCCTTTGGACCTGATCTGGCTCGTACCAGCGTGGGGAAGTTGAAGATGATGCATGTATCCTATCAATGATATGCATGTTTATTTCTGACGACGAAACCAGGTTCTTTCAATAGAGCCTGGTTTTTTGCTGGTGCTGATTCCATCCTGTCCGGTGACAAGAAGAAAAGGAGAGAACAGCAAATGAAGGAAAAGAAAAGTGTCCCATCCAACCAATCATTATTATCCAGCTTTGACGGCAGCCGAAAGGTGTATGAGAAAGGATCAAGGCCCGATATCTTAGTGCCGAAAAGAGAGATTGCGCTCTCACATACTGTGACAGAGGCGGGCGGCATAAAAAATGAACCAGTCCGTGTATACGATACGAGTGGACCGTACACTGATGAGAACGTTCATATTGACGTCACAAAGGGATTAAAGCGTCTTAGGGCAGCATGGATTGAAGAAAGAGGAGATACAGAAAGCTATGAAGGGCGTCATGTAAAACCGGAAGATAACGGATATCGTTCAAGGGAGAAGGAGTCCTTCCATTCTGTCCAAACTGATTTTCATCATAAGCCGCTCCGCGCGAAACAAGGAGCGCGCGTGACGCAAATGCATTATGCCAAAAAAGGCATCATTACGCCTGAAATGGAGTTTATCGCAATAAGAGAAGAGCTAAGCCCTGAGTTCGTTAGAGAGGAAGTAGCGAGCGGAAGAGCCGTCATTCCTTCGAATATTAACCATCCAGAAAGTGAACCAATGATTATCGGAAGGAATTTTCATGTCAAAATCAATGCGAATATTGGTAATTCAGCTGTCACGTCATCCATTGATGAAGAGGTTGAAAAAATGACATGGGCGATCAGATGGGGGGCAGATACAATGATGGATCTGTCTACTGGAAAGGATATTCATACAACGAGAGAATGGATCATTCGGAATTGCCCAGTCCCAGTAGGAACCGTTCCTATCTATCAGGCCCTTGAAAAAGTGAATGGAGTCGCAGAAGATTTGACGTGGGACGTGTACAGGGACACATTAATTGAACAAGCAGAACAAGGTGTAGATTATTTCACAATTCATGCGGGCGTGCTGTTAAGATATATTCCGCTTACAGTCGATCGGGTGACTGGAATTGTTTCAAGAGGCGGTGCAATTATGGCAAGATGGTGTCTTGCTCATCATCAAGAGAATTTCCTCTACACTCACTTCGAAGACATTTGTGAAATTATGAAAAAATATGATATCGCCTTTTCACTTGGAGATGGACTTAGACCAGGCTCGATTGCTGATGCCAATGATGAGGCGCAGTTTGCAGAGCTGGAAACGTTAGGTGAATTAACAGAGATCGCTTGGAAACATGATGTGCAGGTGATGATTGAAGGGCCCGGACATGTCCCAATGGATAAAATCAAAGAGAATGTGGACAAGCAAATGGACATTTGCAAGGAAGCACCATTTTATACGTTAGGGCCTCTTACAACAGATATCGCGCCGGGGTATGATCACATTACATCCGCAATCGGTGCGGCCATGATCGGCTGGTACGGAACAGCCATGCTGTGCTATGTAACACCAAAAGAGCATTTAGGTCTGCCGAACAAAGAAGATGTGAGAGAAGGCGTGATCGCCTATAAAATTGCGGCACATGCCGCTGATCTAGCAAAAGGACATCCTGCGGCTCAAAAGCGCGATGATGCTTTATCGAAAGCAAGGTTTGAATTTAGATGGCGTGACCAATTCAACCTGTCACTTGATCCAGAAAGAGCCTTGGCGTTCCATGATGAAACATTGCCTGCCGAAGGCGCTAAAACCGCTCACTTTTGCTCGATGTGCGGACCGAAGTTTTGCAGTATGAAAATTTCTCATGATATCCGCAATCAATCTGAAGAAGTGAAAAGAGAGATGGAAAAGAAGGCGAAGGAGTTTGTCAGTCAGGGAAGTCAAATTTATCAGCCCTAAAAAAAGAACCTCGCACGCATGCTGTGCGGGGTTTTATCAAACGGCTGAGAAGGCTTTTCTTAAAAGGTGAAAAAATGCCTTTGCTGCATATGCCAGCATGTCCACACTTGGAATGAGAGCATCTGTTAAATGAAAAAAGACTGTTTGTTTTACGGGAGATGTTCGTTTCTTTTTCTGCTTCATTAAGGGCAGCCTCCTTTTTAATCAATATACTTCTTTGCAGATCTGAGAGATAGATATGTTGTGTGAATTTAAACAAAATTTAAACTTCTTGGGTTTGAATGGAAACAAGGAGGGGAAACGAGTTGAATAGAGAATGAATGAAAAGAGCTGATCTATTTGACCAGCGAACAAGAAGAGTGGAAGGTGATCTTTATGATGAAAGTATTTAAGGTAACATTTCATATGAACAATGGGGAAGTGCTTGATTTCGAGCTCAAACGTCCAGCTACCTATGATGTGTATAAAAAAATTGAAGAAGCCAATCATTGGTTTAAGCTGAATAATGAAATCATTAACCTATTAAACGTCAATAGTATCCATGTAGAAACAGAATAACGCAGAAAGCCGCTCAAAAAGAGCGGCTCAGCGTGTAGACAAACCCTCGCATTCGTTGTCAGTTCTGCGTGCCGTTGCTCACGAATGTCCAATTCGCTCCGCTCCGGTACTCGTCCTTCCTAGACTGCAAAGGTTTTCTATCACGCTGAAAAGAAAGGGCTAAAATCAAGATCATTTTAGCCCTTTGTCAACAATCTGAGCCGCTCAAAAGAGAGCGGCTTTCATTATGCAGAAAAATCATTTCGATTATTAAGCTGCCCGCGGGACAGCCAGTTCTTTTTATACAAATAGGCAATGACTTCAAGCCACAGACGCGGTGCTTTTTTAGGGAAAAAAGGTTTTTGGTAATAGGCATAAGCGGCTTTTAAATCATCCCATTGATGACATGCTTTCGTTTGCGTGAATCTGGCAACGTCAATGACCCTGATCCGTCCTTCTTTTGTTAAGATCAAATTGCGCAGATGAATATCAGAAGGATTCAATCCTTTCTCGCGCGCTTCCTCCAGCGCATCATCGACTTGTTCAATCATTTGTTTTTTAATAGGAATTCCTTTTGTAAGGCATTCATAGAATGTGTAGCCTTTAATATATTCCATTAAAATATACTGATCCCCAGACTCATAAATCTCAGGGTAGTAAGACGAACCAGAAAGTTTTTCGTAAATGGCAGCCTCTTTGCGGGCAATATGCTGATAAGAAGGGAAAAAGACTTTTAGTGCCATTTTCTTGCCGTCTTTTTTGTATAAAAAGACATAGGCACTTCTTCCTTTGCCGCACAGTTCAAGCTCTGCCGGTTTATAGGCAAGCTTATGAAAACGTTTCTCTTCATGGTATTGAATCGATTCGGCTAATCTTTTGACATCTGACATTGACTTCACCTTCTTTGGTTTCAGTTTATGCGGCTGAAAAACGAATGATGAAAAAACCGTGTCATTCGATAAAGCAATGGATTGTATAAAACATAACATTTACGAATGAAGGATACAACGAAAGACTCTTACCATACATTTGAATGATCGATTTGGTTAATGTTTAGAAAAATGGGTCAAACTACATATGTCATGCATCGATCTCATGTTCTAAAGAGGTGTAAATAGTGAAAGTGAAGATGAAATGTTTCGTTACAGGACTTATCATGACAAGTGTGCTTTTTTTTGCTGCGGATATGGAAGGGAAAGAACACTTGCAAAAGCAGTCAAACTCTATTACCGTCCAGCTTGAAAAAGTCTATCTAGACGGCGATGTGAGTATTGAAAGACACCGGGCATCATTAGAAGACAAAGACACATTCTGGGCGCAGTATAAAGGCTGGACGCTCGTAGAACAAAAAGAGGATTTTGCCCTTTTTAGAAAGCAAATTGATGATATCTCTCCATTAAGTAAAGCAAATGGATATATCGGATTATCAGAGGACGGTGTGATTTCTACGTTTCATGGAAGGCCTGACGGCTGGGCGGAGCCTATTCATCTCTTTTTTCAAATTGATACGTCCCGTTTAGAAAGTCATGTGGAAAAGCAGCTTGAGCAAGGCATTCCTTTTCGAACAAAGGATGAATTTGAGCATGTGCTTGAAGTCATGAAGCCTTACCGAAATGAAATTTCGTTTTAAAGCGTGTAACAGCTTGCTGGTGTGAAGGCCACAAGCTGTTTTTCGTGGTTTCATCATAAAAATGTACTGAGCGAACGTATGTTAACTTTTATTGCGGTTTTCTCTTCGATTTATGTTACAATGAAGAACAGTCAAAGAGGTGAAAACGGTGATAGAGTTTGTAAAAGGGACCATTGATTATGTGTGCCCGCAATATGTTGTCATTGAAAACGGCGGAGTGGGATATCAAGTCTATACCCCAAACCCGTTTATCTATCGAGTAAATAAACAAGAAACGATTTATACGTATCATTACATAAAGGAAGACGCCTTTTCGTTATACGGTTTTCAAACACGAGAAGAAAAAGCGCTGTTCACAAAACTGTTAAATGTCACAGGAATTGGGCCAAAGGGCGCACTCGCCATTCTTGCTTCCGGGGATCCTGGCGCTGTCATTTCAGCGATAGAACGTGAAGATGAAGCGTTCCTGATTAAATTCCCTGGTGTGGGCAAAAAAACAGCACGCCAAATCATTCTGGATCTAAAAGGCAAACTGGCAGATGTGGTGCCAGAGATGATTGGCAACTTATTTAATCACGAGGACCACATTCAGGTCGAAACGCATCAAACTGCATTAGATGAAGCGCTTGAAGCCTTAAATGTCCTTGGATACGGTGATCGTGAAATCAAAAAGGTTCTTCCATTATTAAAAGAAGAAAAGAATCTCACAACCGATCAATATGTGAAAAAAGCTTTACAAAAAATGTTGAAATAGGGTGATGTCTCATGGATGAACGGCTCGTCTCAACTGAAGCAGACAACCATGAATCAGCCATTGAGCAAAGTCTGCGGCCACAGACACTTAGCCAATATATCGGTCAGCAAAAAGTAAAGGATAACCTCAGCGTATTTATTGAAGCTGCCCGCATGAGGCAGGAAACGCTTGATCACGTCCTTTTATATGGACCTCCTGGACTTGGGAAAACAACGCTTGCGTCGATCATTGCCAATGAAATGAATGTTCAGCTGCGTACAACGTCAGGACCAGCGATTGAACGTCCTGGTGATTTGGCGGCCATCTTAACATCTCTTGAGCCAGGTGATGTATTGTTTATTGATGAAATTCACCGCTTGCAGCGCTCAATTGAAGAAGTGCTGTACCCAGCAATGGAGGACTTTTGTTTAGATATTGTCATTGGAAAAGGAGATACAGCACGCTCTGTACGGCTTGATTTACCGCCATTTACGCTTGTAGGTGCAACAACCCGTGTCGGGCTGTTAACAGCGCCGCTTCGTGACAGGTTTGGGGTACATGCAAGATTGGAATACTATGAACAAAGAGATTTGGCTCACATTGTGGCAAGAACAGCCGAGCTGTTTGAGATTGGGATCGATATTCGCTCTGCTGAAGAGATTGCGAGACGTTCCCGGGGAACACCGAGGGTTGCCAATCGTTTGCTCAGAAGAGTAAGAGATTTTGCGCAGGTGCTTGGGAATCATGCCATTACGCAGGATATTGCGGAAGATGCCCTAGAGCGTCTTCAAGTCGACAGGCTTGGCCTTGATCATATAGACCATAAGCTGCTTTTAAGTATGATCGAAAAATTTAGAGGCGGTCCTGTTGGGCTTGATACGATCTCAGCGACAATTGGAGAAGAATCACATACGATTGAAGATGTGTACGAACCGTACTTACTGCAAATTGGTTTCCTGCAAAGAACACCAAGAGGGCGGGTCGTCACAAGAGAAGCGTATGAACATTTTCAAATGGAGGTTCCGATTCGTGACTGAATTCCCTAAAATATTAATGATTTTAGGTGGTGTCCTTTTTGCCGCAGGATTAGTTTTTCAATTGGTTGGTAAGCTTCCAGGTGATATTTTTGTGAAAAAAGGAAATGTAACGTTCTTTTTTCCTGTCATTACATGCATTGTCATTAGCATCGTGCTAACCATATTACTTAATATCTTTGGACGGATGAAATAACGTTAACTAGTTAACTACAGAATAGGTGAAGGAAATGAAGCTAGAACTATTTGATTTTGATTTACCAGAAAGATTGATTGCACAAGTGCCGCTTGAAAAAAGAGATGCATCAAGACTGATGGTCTTAAACAAACAAACGGGTGCGATTACACATGATACATTCTCACAAATCATCAATTATTTTCAAAAGGGTGATTGTCTCGTTCTAAACAATACGCGCGTTCTGCCTGCACGTCTGTTTGGTATGAAAGAGGATACAGGTGCCAAAGTAGAGCTGCTTCTATTGAAACAAGAAGAGGGAGACCACTGGGAAACACTTGTCAAACCAGCCAAACGGGTGAAAAAAGGGACGGTTATCACGTTTGGTGATGGACGGCTCAAAGCAGTATGCACAGAGGAAATGGAACATGGCGGAAGAAAAGTCGAGTTTCAATATACAGGCATTTTTTATGAAGTGCTTGAATCCCTTGGTGAAATGCCGCTGCCTCCATATATTAAAGAGCAGCTTGACGACCGTGAACGCTATCAAACCGTTTATTCAAAAGAGGTTGGCTCCGCTGCTGCGCCAACTGCCGGTCTCCACTTTACAACCGAGCTGCTGGATGCGCTGAAAGCGAAAGGTGTACACATTGCTTTCATTACGCTGCACGTAGGGCTTGGCACATTTCGTCCGGTAAGTGCAGAACGTATTGAAGAACACGAAATGCACGCAGAGTTTTATGAAATGAATGAAGAAACAGCTGATGAGCTTAACCGCATTCGCAAGGAAGGCGGGCGGATTATTTCAGTCGGCACAACGTCAACAAGAACGCTTGAAACCATTGCAAGTGCACATGATGGTGAGTTCAAAGCCTCAAGCGGCTGGACGTCGATCTTTATTTACCCTGGCTACACATTCAAGGCAATTGACGGCATGATCACGAATTTCCATCTGCCAAAATCCTCGTTAATTATGCTTGTCAGCGCATTAGCTGGACGAGAGCACGTACTTAAAGCGTACAATGAGGCTGTTAAAGAGGAATACCGATTCTTCAGCTTTGGCGATGCCATGCTGATTCAATAACATTATACAACAAAGACAGGAGGGCTCATTTTTGTCGCAATTACCGATACGTTATGAGTTCATTAAATCATGTAAACAGACAGGTGCACGTCTTGGCCGCGTTCATACACCGCACGGCTCCTTTGAAACACCTGTATTTATGCCAGTAGGTACACTGGCTACAGTCAAAACAATGGCGCCTGAAGAATTAAAGGCTATGGATGCAGGCATCATCTTAAGCAATACGTACCACCTATGGCTCCGTCCAGGTCACGATATCGTAAAGGAAGCAGGCGGTCTGCACAAATTTATGAACTGGGATCGAGCAATCCTAACAGATTCAGGCGGATTCCAAGTTTTTTCATTGAGTGAATTTAGAAAAATTGAAGAAGAAGGCGTTCACTTCCGTAATCATTTAAACGGAGACAAGCTGTTCCTATCTCCTGAAAAAGCCATGGACATCCAAAATGCACTTGGCTCTGATATTATGATGGCATTTGATGAATGCCCGCCGTATCCTGCAGAGTACGATTATATGAAACGTTCTGTGGAGCGGACAAGCAGATGGGCAGAGCGATGTCTAACAGCGCACCAGCGTCCTGAAGATCAAGGGCTGTTTGGGATTGTCCAAGGCGGAGAATACGAAGAGCTTCGAAAACAAAGTGCAAAAGACCTTGTTTCACTTGATTTCCCAGGTTACGCCATCGGAGGCTTATCTGTAGGGGAACCAAAAGATGTGATGAATCGTGTACTAGAGTTCACAACACCATTTTTACCGGCAGACAAGCCGAGGTACCTAATGGGTGTCGGCTCACCAGACTCCTTAATTGACGGCGCCATTCGCGGTGTAGATATGTTTGACTGCGTACTGCCGACGCGAATTGCAAGAAACGGCACCTTGATGACAAGTGAAGGCCGTCTTGTTGTGAAAAATGCAAAATATGAGCGTGACTTTAGACCAATCGATGAAAACTGTGACTGCTATACATGTAAAAACTATACACGTGCCTATATTAGACATCTCATCAGAACAAATGAAACGTTCGGAATTCGATTAACAACTTATCATAATCTTCATTTTCTGTTAAAATTAATGGAGCAAGTGAGAGAAGCTATCCGTGAGGATCGTTTAGGTGATTTTAAAGAAGAGTTTTTTGAGCGTTACGGCTTTAACAAACCGAATGCGAAAAACTTTTAACGCATAAACGAAAGGCTTTACAATGCTTTAGAAAGGGGTGAAATAGAATGGATGGTGGTATGGGTTCAATCATTATGATTGTTGTCATGTTTGCTGTGCTTTACTTCTTGTTAATCCGTCCACAGCAAAAGCAACAGAAAGCTGTGCGTCAGATGCAGCAATCTTTATCAAAAGGCGATAAAATCGTCACAATCGGTGGTTTACACGGTGAAATCGACTCAATTGATGAATCAAAAGTGGTCATCAAAACAAGCGAAAACAACCGTTTAACTTTCGATCGTCGTGCTATTAGAGAATTAGCTGACAAAGGCTAATCCTCTGATACATAGCCATAAAAAAAAGAGCGATATAACCGCTCTTTTTTTATTTGCCTCGAAGATTGACGCCAATCATTCCCCCCAGCATACAAATGCCTAAAAATGCTCCATGATAGATAAACTGCTCTGGTGAAAACGTTTTTCCAAATCCCAAATATTGAAATAGAAATACAGTGAGGGAAAAAATGATAGACGTGACCGCACCAATCAGCCAGCCACGC
Source organism: Bacillus sp. FSL R5-0512 (assembly GCF_038593295.1). Taxonomy (NCBI): domain Bacteria; kingdom Bacillati; phylum Bacillota; class Bacilli; order Caryophanales; family Bacillaceae; genus Bacillus; species Bacillus sp. FSL R5-0512. Next base: position 2,408,389 of record NZ_CP151982.1, on the reverse strand, counting down.
TCCTTTGCTTTCCCTCCAGAAATGATGCCTCCTAATAAAAGGGCAGCAAAGGACAAAATCATAATCATCCATTTAAATGATGTTTCCTGCATACTTGTGAATGTAAGCATGAGCGACACAAGTAAACTTGTGACAACCATCACGATAAAAATGGCAATTAAGCCGGATAAAATGCCTTTTCCAATATGTTTCGTTTCCTGCATGTAGATTCGTCTCCTCTCCAATTGAACGAAGCTTGTCTTTTACTAAAATGTATTCACAGTGAAGAAAAAATAGACATGTTTCAGACGTTTCTTTTCTACATAAATAAAGTGTTTTGACACAAGCTATGTTGGAGAAGGAGGGTTTACATCACATGCAGGATATCTTGATCATTTCCATGAGAACCATCATTTTATATTTTCTTATTTGGTTTATATTTCGCTTAATGGGCAAAAGGGAAATTGGCGAGCTGAGCATTTTAGATTTAGTCATTTTTATGATGATCGCAGAAATTGCGGTTCTCGCCATAGAAGAAGTAGAGGATCACATGTTACATACGGTATGGCCAATCCTGCTGTTAACCTTCATTCAAATCACACTTGCTTACCTCTCACTGAAATTCCAAGGCGTCCGGCGCTTTCTTGACGGCAAACCGGCCCTGCTCATCATCAATGGGAAAATAGACGAGGGTGCAATGAGAAAACAGCGATACAATTTTGATGACCTTCTCATTCAATTAAGAGAAAATAACATCGACAGCATTCAGGATGTCTCTTACGCCATTTTAGAGCCGTCTGGAAAGCTCGCCGTTGTCGAAAAAGAAAACAAGCGCAAACATGCAGCGCTTGAGCTTCCACTTGTTGCGGACGGTGTCGTGCAGCATGACCACCTTAAGCAAATCAATCAAAATGAACAGTGGCTGAAAGATGAGCTTGCTAAAAGAGGCTATCATGATATCGATCAAATCTCTTACTGCAGCTTTAATCAAAAAACATTTTATATTGATTTGAAAGATGAAGTGATCAAAAAGAGATGAGCTAAAACAGCTTCCCAATGAACGGGATGCGGCGCAGCTCTTCTCGTTTCACTAGCCCTAGGCAGATTAATAGAATGACATAGAGCGTGCACGTAACAAAAATGAGCGTCACAAGTTCAATAGGAGCAGAAAAGAGTCCGTCTACTTGAGATTTCAGCCAAAGGCTGACAGCCCCTGTACCGATAATCACAAGGACGCATAGTCCATATTCCTTTAATGGTAAATGAATAGGCAGCACCTTTCCGACAGTTGCCGCATGGAGCAGCGTGACAAGGATGATGCCGATTAAGATCGCAAGTGCTGCGCCCATAATGCCAAAGCCAGGCTGGGAAGCAAGGGCAAAAATCATCCCTGTTTTCACAATTGCACCTATCAGGCTGTTGGTCATCGCCGCACCAGCTAAATTGAGTGCTTGAAGCACGGCTTGAAGGGGCCCTTGAAAATAATAAAGAAGGAAAAATGGCGCCATGAATTTCACATAAATGGCCGCGTGCGATGAACCATACATAAAGAGCGTTAAATCTTCTGCGTAAACGAAAAGAATAATACATGAAATGCCTCCGCTGAGTAAACAAAGGCGCATCGCCTGCTTCAGCCGGTATTCGACCGTTTTACGTTTGTTCTGCTCCATTCCTTCACTGATCGCCGGAACTAATGCAGTGGAGAGTGAATACGTAATAAAACTAGGCAGTGTCAAAAGGGTCAGGGCAAGACCAGTCAACTCCCCGTACTGCCTTGTCGCCTCTACAGCTGCATAACCAGCAATGGCAAGACTTTGCGCGACAACAATCGGCTCTAAAAACCACGAAATATTCCCGATAAAACGGCTGCCTGTTGTTGGCAGGGCAATGCTCATCAGCTGTTTAAACGTGTCCTTCCCGTCATGAATCGCCTTAAAAAATCGTTTTCGAATACGAATCGTCTTTTTATAGCGGAAGGCGATCAGTAAGTAAGCAAGTGAAATCATCTCTCCAATCACAGATGAAATCATCGCACCTGCTGCCGCAAATTCAATCCCGTAAGGAAGGAAAGCCGTTGTACATACTGCCACTAATGAAATTCTTGCGACCTGCTCCAGAACTTGAGACATCGCAAGCGGGCTCATCTGCTGTCTGCCCTGGAAATAGCCTCGTAACACACTGGAAATGGCGATGACTGGTACGACGGGTGTAATGGCAAGCAGTGGATAGACCGTTCTAGGATCAGTCAGCATATTTTCTGCCATGATGGGCGCAAACCATAAAAAGAGCGGCGTGAATATCAGGCTGAGTGTTCCTGTTATCGCAAGGGACATGACCAGAATACGTTTTGTTTTCTGTTTGTCACCCCGGGCTTCTGCTTCTGCGACAAGCTTACTAATGGCGACAGGCAGTCCGAATTGTGTGAGCGTCACGGCGAGAAAAAAGGTAGGTGCAGCCATCATATAAAGCCCGACCCCTTCTTCGCCAATGAACCTCGCAATGACAATTCGATTGACAAAACCCAATATTCTCGTGATAAAACCTGCTAAAATTAAAATAATGGTCCCCTTTAAAAACGTTTGCTTCGTCAAATCACAGATCACCTGCCTTCTCAAACGACATAGAATCATATACAATAAGATATGCGTGTATATCGTCCAAGCATGACAAGTCTCTCGATAAAAAACTGAAAAGGGGGAGCTACGCAATGACACAACATCCAGCTGCTATATACAAAGACCATTTAAAGCCTTTTCTGTTCAGTAAGCTTGAAGAATTCATCGTTTTGGGCTATAAAGATGTAGATTTAGAGGAATTATGGTCATACTTAGAGAATAAGAAGTGGAAGAAAAAACAAGAGTATCCGATTCATGAAATGGTTGCAGATATTTTATCTGTGAAAATAGGCGAATTTATGAACTATGCAACCGTTCAGTCGTTTAAAACGTCTGCTTTTTTGGACAGTGAAGATGGCAAGAATATGCTTGATGAACTGTTGAAATAAGCCATCTTAATGGATTCAGGTGTTTAAGGAGGAAATACATAATGAAAAAAGGGCGCATTCTTGCGTTTTTCTTAGTGGTTCTGTTAATCGGAACTGGCGTGGGCTTACTGACAAAGCCTGTTGCGAAAGATATGACGCTAGGGCTGGATTTACAGGGTGGATTTGAAGTCCTGTATGATGTACATCCAGTGAAAAAAGAGGACAAGATCACAAATAGTGTTCTCGTTAGTACAGTGGAGGCTTTAAACCGAAGAGCCAATGTGCTAGGTGTAAGTGAGCCGAACATCTCGATTGAAGGCAATAATCGTATCCGTGTGCAGCTTGCAGGGGTAAAAGATCAAAACAGAGCTAGGGAGATTCTTTCCACTGAAGCACAGCTATCCTTCAGAGATACGAATGATAAAGAACTTCTTAACGGGGCTGACCTAGTCGAAAACAGTGCAAAACAAACATTCAGTCAAACGAATGAGCCAATTGTGACGGTTAAACTAAAGGATGCGAAAAAATTTGGTGACGTCACAAGAAAAGTAGCGGCGATGGCGCCGAATAACCAGCTTGTCATTTGGCTTGATTATCACAAAGGAGATTCCTTCAAAAAAGAAGTCTCAAAATCAAACCACAAGTATGTATCTGCACCAAATGTGAATCAAGAGATTAACAGCAGTGACGTACAAATTGAAGGGAAATTTACTGTCCAAGAGGCAAAAGACCTCGCAAGTATTTTAAATGCCGGGGCATTGCCAGTAAAATTAACAGAAAAATATTCCACATCTGTGAGTGCGCAGTTTGGTGAACAAGCACTGAACGAAACAGTGTTCGCAGGAATTGTAGGAATCGCATTTATCTTCTTATTCATGCTGCTTTATTACCGATTACCTGGTCTTATAGCTGTCATCACACTCTCAGCCTATATCTACATTACGCTGCAAGTGTTTGACTGGATGGGCGCGGTCATGACACTGCCTGGAATTGCCGCACTTATTCTAGGGGTAGGGATGGCTGTTGATGCCAACATTATTACTTATGAGCGGATCAAAGAAGAGCTGAAGCTCGGCAAATCTGTCCGTTCTGCTTTCAGGTCAGGGAACCGCAGATCATTTGCGACCATCTTTGATGCAAACTTAACAAGTATTATTGCCGGCGGAGTGCTGTTCTTCTTCGGGACAAGCTCTGTAAAAGGATTTGCAACAATGCTCATCCTCTCGATTTTAACAAGCTTTATCACGGCTGTATTCCTATCAAGATTCCTTCTTGGACTGCTTGTAGAGAGCCGTGCGCTCGACCGCAAAAAAGGCTGGTTTGGTGTCCGCAAAAAAGACATCATGAGTATCCACGAAACAACAGAAAATACCGAACCGAAAACGCCATTTGATAAATGGGATTTCGTCAGCAAACGTAAAGGCTTTATGATTTTCTCCATAGCTGTTACTATTGCGGGAATCATCGTCCTTTCGATCTTCAAGCTCAATGCTGGTATTGACTTTGCTAGTGGAACGAGAATTGATGTTCAAAGCGATCACAAGCTGACAACTGCACAAGTAGAGCAAGACTTTAAAAAGCTTGGTCTTGAAGCAGACAGTGTTGTGCTGTCGGGGCAAAAAGAAAATCAGGCAGCTGCTCGATTTGTCGGGGTGCCGAACAAAGAAAAAATCGCTGAAGTGAAGGATTACTTCAAAGATAAATACGGCACTGAGCCGAATGTAAGTACAGTATCACCGACTGTCGGAAAAGAACTTGCCCGTAATGCGCTATATGCCGTCATCATTGCTTCCATTGGGATCATTTTATATGTATCCGTCCGTTTTGAGTATAAGATGGCGATTGCGGCGATTATCTCACTGCTGTACGATGCATTCTTTATTGTCGCCTTCTTTAGTATCACGCGCTTAGAGGTGGATGTCACCTTCATTGCCGCGATCCTCACGGTCATTGGGTACTCGATCAACGACACGATCGTTACCTTCGACAGGGTTCGTGAGCAAATGAAGAAACGTAAACCGAAAACCATTGAAGATCTATCGTACATTGTGAACTTAAGCTTACAGCAAACCTTTACGCGATCTGTCAACACGGTGCTGACTGTACTTGTCGTTGTTGTCGCACTGCTTATCTTCGGATCAGCGTCGATTACAAACTTCTCCATCGCCTTACTTGTCGGCTTATTAACAGGGGTGTACTCATCCCTTTATATCGCGGCACAAATTTGGCTGATGTGGAAAGGCCGTGAGCTGAAAAAACCAGCTAAGATTGATACAGATCAAGATATTTAATCTAGAAAGACTGCCTTTTTCGGCAGTCTTTTTCTATCGATTTTTCTGAAAATAAGATGATTCGAAAAAACATTTCGGGTTTCATTGATCTTAAAATGGTCTTTTGCTATAATGACTTACGTTTAGACCAGTATAGAAAGCAAGTGTCTGTTTAGGCATTTGGCTTTATTCATTGGAGGGGCTGTTATGAAGGTTCGGGAAACTGAACTGCCAGGTATCGGTCATAAAGCCGAAATGATCACAAGAAATAATGAGAAGCTTGCCATCATTACACATGATGACGGCAGAAGAGAAATGTATCATTTTCATGAGGACGACCATGAAGAAACGATTTCTGGCATCCTGCTAAACGATGAAGAAGCAAGACAAATTGCGGCTATTTTAGGCGGCATGGTCTATAAGCCGAAAGCGCTTGAAACCGTAGAGGTAGCCATTGATGAACTGGTGATTGAATGGTTTAAAATTGAAAAGAATGCACCAGCTGTTCAAAGAAGCATCGGTGACCTCAATGTTCGCCAAAACTATCAAGTAACAGTCATCGCCATTGTGAGAAAATCACATGAGAAGATTTTAAATCCAGGACCAGATACCATCATCGAAGAAGGGGATACCCTTGTCATTTCTGGAGAAAGAAAAGAATTAAAGAATCTGATTAAAGAAAAACTCAGCAGCTGATGATGCCCATGCTGATAGGTTTTCTTCCACTGCTTTCTTTCGGTGTTTAAAAAAGGCAGCGAAAAGGGAAGAATAAAAGAAAAAGCTTGGGGGATATGTAGATGAACAAACAACAATGGACCATCATACTCGCATTTATTTTCGTATTAATTGTCTCAGTATTTGCCGTGATTAATGTACGGCCTGTCGAGGTACACTACTTATTTGGAACGGCTGAATGGCCGCTGATCCTTGTCATTATCGGTTCAGTTTTAATGGGCGGGCTGATTGTGGCATTTGCAGGAATCTTCCAAATTGTGAAACTGAAACGTGAACTAAAAGCATTAAAAGCTGAGCGTGCAGCCGCTGCACCTGCTGCTTCGACGAAAAAGGCAGACAAAGATCTTCAAAAAAAATCTCATGTCACGCCTTTAAAAGAACAGCCAGCATCATTTGACCGGAAGGAAAAATAATCTTCCAGCACAATTTCATAAAATAAAAATTGAAACCCCTCAGGCCACTCTAGTATAATAGTGTGGTTGAGGGGTGAATTTATGTTATTATCCAAAATGCGCTGGGAATATGAACATCCAAGCGAAGAAAAAGTGAAATCACTCTCTGAAAATCTGAATATTTCAGCGCTGACTGCATCGCTTCTCGTAAAAAGAGGACTTGAAGAAGTAGAAGAGGCGAGGTCTTTTTTATTTGATCAAAAAGCCGAATTTCATGATCCATTTCTATTAAAAGGAATGAAAGAAGCAGTAGAGCGCATCAACAAAGCGATCGAAGAGCAGGAATCGATTGTGATCTTCGGAGACTATGATGCAGATGGTGTGACAAGTACGTCTGTACTTTTACATACATTAAAAGAGCGGTCTGCGATAGTAGACTTTTATATTCCAGATCGATTTAAAGAAGGCTATGGGCCTAATGAACAGGCATTTCGATATATCAAGGAGCAAGGAGCATCGCTTGTCATCACGGTCGATACAGGCATTGCTGCTGTAAATGAAGCACGTATTGCAAAAGAAATAGGGTTAGACCTGATCATTACAGATCACCATGAACCAAGTGAGGAGCTGCCTGAGGCACTTGCCATTGTCCATCCTAAGCAGCCTGGCTGTGAGTATCCCTTTAAAGAACTTGCTGGTGTAGGCGTAGCGTTTAAAGTGGCGCATGCACTGCTTGGGAAGCTGCCAGTACAGCTGTTAGATCTTGCAGCAATCGGGACAATCGCGGATCTTGTACCGCTTCATGATGAGAATAGGTGGCTCGCCAAAAAAGGCCTTGTACAGCTTCGGCAGTCGAATAGACCGGGGCTGAAAGCGTTATTGAAAGAAGCGGGAGCCACTCTAGAAGAAGCCAATGAGGAAACGGTCGGCTTTCAAATTGCGCCAAGGCTGAATGCTGTAGGACGAATTGAACAGGCAGATCCTGCCGTTCATCTTCTGATGACTGAGGATAAGGATGAAGCAGAAGAGCTCGCTCGTTTTGTACAGGAACTGAATAAAGAACGTCAAAAGATTGTCAGTACGATCACAGAAGAAGCCATTCAAATGGTGGAAGAGACAGGTGATGACCAGTCTGCGATCGTTGTAGCGAAAGCTGGCTGGAATCCGGGCGTTGTCGGAATTGTTGCCTCTAAATTGACGGATACTTTTTCTCGTCCGGCGATTGTGCTTGGAATAGATGAAGAGACGCAAATGGCAAAAGGATCAGCCCGGAGTATTCCTGGCTTCGATCTGTTTTTCCATCTAAGCAAATGCCGCGACATCCTGCCGCATTTCGGGGGGCACCCGATGGCAGCAGGGATGACACTTCGAGCGGATGATGTCGCTTTACTAAGGGAAAGATTAAATCAATATGCAAATGAAACATTGACGGAAGAAGATTTTATTCCAATACAGCGGGTCGATGCAGTATGCAAGGTAGACGAATTGACGGTTGAAGCGATTGAGGAAGCGGGGATGCTGTCACCATTCGGTATGTCAAACCCAAAACCGTTCATTATGATTGAAGATGCGAAGCTTGAAGATATCCGAACGATTGGGGCAAATCACAACCATATTAAAATGTCTCTGAAAGACGAAGACAAGCTGCTTGACTGTGTCGGTTTTCACCAAGGGAAATTAAAAGAAGAAATTGTTCCAGGAAGCCGCATTTCCGTGATTGGAGAAATGTCCGTCAATGAATGGAATAACCGGAAGAAGCCCCAGCTGATGCTAAAAGATGCACGAGTTGATGAATGGCAGCTGTTTGATCTGCGCGGGAAAAAGGATTGGGAGAAGAAAGTTTCGACGCTTGATTCAGAAAAATCTTTGGTTGTCTGTTTTGATGAAGCAACAAAACAGGACGTCGATATCCCCATTCATCATGTTCATGCAGAAAATGTATCAACGTTTGATGTACAGGGCAAATATGTGGTCTTTGCGGATGTTCCCGCAGATGAGCAATTGCTGAAGCAGCTTTTAGAAAATCAAAAGCCTGCCAGAATTTATACGGTTTTTCAAAGAAAAGAAGATCATTTTATGTCCTCTTTCCCAAGCCGTGACCAATTCAAATGGTTTTATGGGTTCTTGTTTAAACGGGGAAGTTTTCCTATCAAAGAACAAGGAATGGACCTTGCCAAACATAGAGGCTGGACAAAAGATACAATCATTTTTATGACAAAGGTGTTTTTTGAACTCGGTTTTGTTAAAATAGAGAATGGTGTGCTGTCAATAGTACTTGATGCCCCTAAAAAAGATTTAACGGCATCAGCATCCTATACAGCAAAACAACGATTGATGGAACTCGATCAAACACTAACATATTCCTCAGCTAAAGAGCTGAAGGAATGGCTGAATAGCATGATGAGCGAAGTCTCACCTGTGCTTTGACGTACGAGGAGGAAAAGGAAAAGATGGATTTAAAACAATATGTGACAGTTGTACCTGACTACCCAAAGGAAGGTGTACAATTTAAAGATATTACAACGTTAATGGATAAAGGCGAAGTGTACCGTTATGCAACGGATCAAATCGTTGATTACGCGAAGGAAAGAGACATTGATCTCATTGTTGGACCTGAAGCGCGTGGATTCATTATTGGCTGCCCTGTAGCATACGCACTTGGTGTAGGTTTTGCACCGGTTCGTAAAGAAGGAAAGCTTCCTCGTGAAGTCGTTAAAGTCGATTACGGCTTGGAATATGGTAAAGATGTATTAACGATTCATAAAGATGCGATTCGTCCTGGTCAGCGTGTCCTGATTACTGATGACTTACTTGCGACTGGTGGAACAATTGAAGCATCCATTAAGCTTGTAGAGGAATTAGGCGGCGTTGTGGCAGGGATTGCATTTTTGATTGAACTGACGTATCTGGACGGCAGAAAGAAGCTTGACGGCTACGACATCATGACGTTAATGCAATACTAATGGAGTTTTCGTAAAAAGCACTCAGTAAGAAGGGTGCTTTTTTCCTATCAAAAATCTTTTAGCGGACTTCTTCTCTTTACATCTATCGAATTTTTCTTGATAATAAACTACAATACAGTTTTCATTTAAAAAGGTGATTCCATGGCGAACGAACAAGTTTTAACGGCGCAGCAGGTCATTGACAAGGCAAGAGAATACCTGTCCGCTGAACATATTCAATTTATAGAGCGAGCATATGAATATGCTGAAAATGCACACAAGGAGCAATACCGGAAATCTGGTGAGCCCTATATTATCCATCCAATTCAAGTGGCGGGTATTCTTGTTGATCTTGAAATGGACCCATCAACCATTGCAGGTGGTTTCCTGCACGATGTAGTTGAGGATACAGATGTGACATTACAGGATTTAAAAGAGCATTTTAACGAGGAAGTAGCAATGCTTGTTGATGGTGTCACAAAGCTCGGGAAGATTAAATATAAATCACAAGAAGAACAGCAGGCCGAAAACCATCGAAAAATGTTTGTTGCAATGGCGCAGGATATCCGCGTGATCTTGATTAAGCTGGCAGACCGTCTTCATAATATGAGAACGCTCAAGCATCTTCCGCAGGAAAAGCAGCGGAGAATTTCAAATGAAACACTTGAAATCTTTGCACCGCTTGCGCACAGATTAGGGATTTCAAAGATTAAGTGGGAGCTTGAAGATACAGCACTCCGCTATTTAAATCCGCAGCAATATTACCGGATTGTGAATCTGATGAAGCGCAAACGAGCGGAACGTGAGGAATACTTGGACGAGGTTGTCAATGAAGTGAAAGACCGCGTGTCTGAGGTAAACATCAAGGCTGAATTTTCCGGCAGACCAAAACATATTTATAGTATTTATCGCAAAATGGTCTTGCAAAATAAGCAGTTTAATGAAATTTATGATCTGCTTGCCGTTCGTATTTTGGTTGACAGCATTAAAGACTGTTATGCTGTGCTCGGGATTATCCATACATGCTGGAAGCCGATGCCAGGCAGGTTTAAGGATTATATTGCGATGCCAAAGCCGAACATGTACCAGTCTCTTCATACAACGGTGATTGGGCCAAAAGGCGATCCGCTTGAAGTTCAGATCCGTACAGTGGAAATGCATGAAATCGCAGAATACGGGATTGCGGCACACTGGGCATACAAAGAAGGTAAAGAGTCAGCAGAATCAACGGAAGAAGCGGTCTTCCAGAAGAAGCTCTCTTGGTTTAGAGAAATTCTTGAATTTCAAAACGAATCCACAGATGCAGAAGAATTTATGGAGTCGTTAAAGATTGATCTTTTCTCTGATATGGTGTTTGTGTTTACGCCAAAAGGAGACGTCATTGAACTGCCGTCGGGCTCAGTTCCGATTGATTTCTCTTACCGGATTCACTCGGAAATTGGGAATAAAACGATCGGTGCCAAGGTCAATGGCAAGATGGTCACACTCGATCACAAACTAAAAACAGGTGACATTATTGAAATTCTGACATCAAAGCACAGCTACGGGCCAAGTCAGGATTGGGTCAAGCTTGCCCAAACCTCCCAAGCGAAGCACAAGATCAGACAGTTTTTCAAAAAACAGCGCCGTGAAGAAAATGTCGAAAAAGGCCGAGAGCTCGTGGAGAAAGAGATCAAAAACCTTGAGTTTGATGTCAAAGACATTCTGACCGCTGAAAACCTGCAAAAAGTGGCTGACAAATTTAATTTTTCAAACGAAGAGGACATGTATGCAGCAGTTGGATATAACGGCATTACTGCACTACAGGTCGCCAATCGTTTAACGGAAAAAGAAAGAAAACAAAGAGATCAAGAAGAGCAAGAGAAAACCGTTCAAGAAGTGACGGTGGAACCGAAGACGTATCACGGGAAAAAACGGGAAGCTGGCGTAAGGGTCAAAGGAATTGATAACCTGCTTGTCCGCTTATCTAAGTGCTGTAATCCTGTTCCTGGCGATAGCATTGTCGGTTTTATTACGAAGGGCCGAGGCGTATCTGTTCACCGCGACGACTGTCCGAACGTGAAGACAGGAGAAGCGCAGGAGCGGTTAATTCCCGTCGAGTGGGAGCATGAGCAGCCTGCTCAAAACCGTAAAGAATACAATGTGGAAATTGAAATATTAGGATATGATAGACGCGGCTTACTTAACGAGGTGCTTCAAGCAGTCAACGAAACCAAAACGAACATCTCCTCTGTTTCTGGGAAGTCTGATCGTAACAAAGTGGCGACGATCCATATGGCGATCTTTATCCAAAATATTAATCACTTGCACAAAGTGGTCGAACGCATTAAACAAATCAAAGACATTTACTCTGTTCGACGATTCATGAATTAGAAAGGAAGTATATCGTCTATGAGGCTTGTTGTGCAGCGTGTGACAAATGCATCTGTGAAGGTAGAAGAAGAGATCACAGGTGCCATCAACGAAGGATATATGGTGCTTGTTGGTGTCACACACGAAGATACAGAAGAAGATGTGCTTTACTTAGCTGAAAAGCTTGCACATTTACGTATTTTTGAAGATGAAAATGGGAAAATGAATCGTTCATTATTGGACATAAAAGGAAGCGTTCTGTCTGTATCACAATTTACCCTATATGGTGATACGAGAAAGGGCAGACGGCCGAATTTTATAAAAGCCGCCAAGCCGGATGCAGCCAACTCGCTTTATGAATGTTTCAATAAAACCCTTAGAGAAAAAGGCATCCATGTGGAAACTGGCCGTTTTGGTGCGATGATGGACGTGTCATTGACCAATTCAGGACCAGTCACGATCTTGATGGACAGCAAAGAATAGATTCTCTTTAGACTGTAGATGAACTCATGCGGGAGTTTGTTTAGAGTCTTTTTCTTTTGCGGATAAACAAAAAAGAGGCGCAGCGGCCTCTTTCTTTTTAACGAAAATATTGTTTTAATCCTTCAGTCATTCCTTCTGTGACTCGTTCTTGGTAAGAGGCGCTATAAATGATCGCTTCCTCCTGAGGATTGCTTAAATAACCGAGTTCATATAAAAGGGAAGGGCGTTTGTTTTCTCTTAAAACAAAGTAATCTCCGAATTTGACACCCTTATCAGGGATTTGAGAGCGTTTTGCAACTTCTGAATGAACGCTTGACGCTAATTGCTGATCTTTTGCTGCTTGATAATAATACGCTGTACTTCCTCTAACACTTTGATCCATAAAACTATCATAATGAAGACTAATAAATGCATCTGCATTTCGGTAATGAGATGTTGCCACCCTTGATTGAAGGCTGATAAAGGTATCATCACTTCTTGTTAAATATACATTTGCACCAGAAGCCCTTAATTTGCCTGCCAGTAAATTGGCGGTTTTGATGGTGATGTTCTTTTCAAAAGCACCGTCTGCGCCAATTGTGCCGCTGTCTTTTCCGCCATGACCAGGATCAAGAACAATCGTTTTCCCTTTTAAAGAACCAGTTCCAGACGATGAATCGTGCTGAGGTCTTGGCGCGTCGCTGCTATTTTTCTTCGTTTGAACGACCCAGCTCGCCACATAGCCAGTTCCGCCGTTTGATAGTGTCACTTCGTACCAGTCACCTTGCGTCCGAACGATTTGATAGGCAGCTCCTTTTGTTGCTCTTTCTGCAATCCCAGCAGAGGTAGAAGCGCTTTTTCGAATATTGGTGCCATCATAGACAATGTACGCTTTTTGTTCAGAAGCCGAAGAGGATGAACTCTTTTCAGGTGCAGAGCCTGCTCCTTTGCCTGTGACAATGTAATAGCTTGCAACCCAGCCTTTTACGCCTTTCCCCTCAATTTCATACCAGCCGTTCTGCTCTCGCAAAATGGTGATCTGTGTGTTGCGGGCAAGTGAAGCGACGACTTGTGCATTTGGTGCGGCCGATTGCCTTACATTCAAGCTCGATACGCCAACTGTGCCTGTCTGGTTAGAGCGAGAGGACTCGCCGGAGCTTGATTGAGAAGTTTTCTGTCCCCCTGAAACATAATCAGAGTGAACCCAGCCTTCTGCTTGTTTATACGAAATTTTCGTCCATTCGCCGCTTGTCTCGAGCTTTTTAGCGGTAGCACCTTTCGGGAAAGTACCAATCACTTGATAGGAAGTCCCAGGGCCTGTCCGGATGCGAAGGTCGGAAGCTGTTGATGTAATTGTACTGCCTCCAGCCGTGCTTTGACCTTGCGCCTTTGGCTTCGCGGATTTTTGAGCGCCGGATGATGTGGTAATCAGCCATGAGACGACCCAGCCTTTTTGTCCGTTTGATAATTGGATCTGAACCCATTCTCCTTGTTCAGTGAGAATGGGATAGCTTTCGCCGCGTTTTACAACAGCTGCAATTCCATAGCTTAAACCAGGGCCCTTCCTCACATTGATTTCATCTGTTGCGACAACAGCTTGATCTGTTTGTGCTGTAGCATGTGTCATAGGCAAAGAACTCGCGATGAGAACAAAACAAGTAAGCAGCATCATCATTTGATTGTGTTTTTTCAGATTCAAAACGGTGTTTTCCCCTCCCTTGTAAAACCGATGAATGTTAATTCGTTATGTAGTGGATGAATTCCTTGCAGTTTCCCTAATAAAAATGAATCAATCTGTTTATACTAAATAAAAATGTGATAAAAGGATGTACAAACATGAGATTAAGCAGAAAATTAGGACGAGTGCAATATAATGGACATCGTGATATCGACCGCTGGCAGCACGACGAAATGGATCAGCCAGGCTTCCTTGAAGAGACCGCATCTGAATACGGATGTACGTCAAAAGAAGAGCTGGAAAAGAAAAAGAGGCACGGCAAGGGTTGACAGAGTGGCAGCACCGACCTTATTATAATATAAATCAACACACTTGAAAATTTAAAATGTGGAACTGATGATAGAGAATAGTAGGGTAAATTGCGTGAGCAGAGAGGAATCGCCTTAGGCTGAAAGCGAATCCGCATGGCATTTATCATGAAAGAACACTCTGTAGGTTTCCTGCTGAACGCTCTAAAAATGAGTCAATAGGCGGAGAACGTGAATCTGCGTTAAGGATTTGAGCGGGAACATGGCTGGATCATGTTCCAACTAGGGTGGCACCACGGGTATAACTCTCGTCCCTACTATACACATAGTAGAGGCGGGGGTTTTTTATATGTCCACATAAAAAATGAATGATGGTCGTAGGAGGACGAAAAATGAGTTTTAATATTCCAAGAGGCACACAGGATATTTTACCTGGAGAGTCAGAACGCTGGCAGTATGTTGAACAAATTGCGAGAGATACATGTGCAGCCTTTCAATACAAAGAAATCCGCACACCGATTTTTGAGCATACTGAGCTGTTTGCACGGGGAGTAGGCGAATCAACTGATATCGTTCAAAAAGAGATGTACACATTTGAAGATAAAAAAGGACGCAGCATCACACTTCGTCCAGAGGGAACAGCTTCAACCGTCCGTTCTTATGTTGAAAATAAATTGTTTGCACAGCCTGCTCAGCCAACAAAGCTGTATTACATCGGACCAATGTTCCGCTATGAACGTCCGCAAACAGGAAGATATCGTCAATTTTATCAATTTGGGATAGAAGCGATTGGTTCCAAAGATCCTGCCATTGATGCTGAGGTCATTTCGCTTGCGATGAGTGTGTATGAGAAAGCAGGTCTTTCTAACTTAAAGCTCGTCATTAACAGCCTTGGTGACAAAGAGAGCCGTGCAGACTACCGCACAGCACTGGTCAAGCACTTTGAACCAAGAATTGAGGAATTCTGTCACGACTGTCAAACGCGTTTACATCAAAATCCGCTGCGTATTCTTGATTGTAAAAAGGATCGTGATCATGAATTGATGGCAACAGCTCCATCCATTCAAGATTTCTTAAATGAAGAATCGCGGACTTATTTTGAAAAGGTTAAACAATACTTATCGGATATAGGCATTGAGTATGTCGTTGATCCAAATTTAGTACGCGGTCTTGATTACTACAATCACACAGCATTTGAGATCATGAGTAATGCAGAAGGCTTTGGTGCGATTACAACATTAGCCGGCGGCGGCCGTTATGATGGGCTCGTTGAAGGAATTGGCGGTCCTGAATCACCAGGGATCGGATTTGCGATGAGTATTGAGCGTTTCTTATCTGCGATCGATGCTGAAGGAATTGAGCTTCCTCTGCAAGATGGTATTGATCTATACATTGCTGCTCTCGGAGATGAAGCGAAGGATTATTCTGTTTCATTATTAAACCGTCTGAGAAAAGAAGGTATCTCAAGTGAAATGGACTATACAGGGAAGAAACTAAAAGGACAATTTAAAGCGGCTGATCGATTAAAAGCCAAATTTATTGCAGTTCTTGGTGAAGATGAGCTTGCGCAGCAAATTGTGAATGTGAAAGATACGACAACGGGTGAACAAATTGAATTGAAGCTTGATGAGCTGATTCAAATGTTGAAGGCCCACCAGAAAGCGTAAAGAAGGAGTGGAATGTTTGTGTTTGGTAGAACTTTTTATTGTGGAGAAGTAACAGAAAACCAAATCGGTCAGTCAGTTGTATTAAAAGGATGGGTTCAAAAAAGGCGTGACCTAGGCGGATTAATCTTTATTGATTTGCGCGACCGTACAGGGATTGTACAAGTTGTCTTCAATCCAGACCTATCAAAAGAGGCGCTTGAGACAGCAGAATCAATTCGTAATGAATATGTCCTTGATATTAAAGGAACGGTTGTTGCAAGAGAAGAAGCAACGATCAACCCAAATTTAAAAACGGGCAAAATTGAAATTCAAGTCGAAACGGTCACCGTTTTAAATGAAGCGAAGACTCCTCCTTTTGTGATTTCAGATCAAGCAGATGAGGTATCAGAAGATGTTCGTTTAAAATATCGTTACCTGGATCTTCGCCGCCCTGCAATGTTTGAAACAATGAAAATGCGACATGAAGTCACAAAAGCATTCCGCCATTTCTTAGACGACAACGGCTTTCTAGACATTGAAACACCAATTTTAACGAAAAGTACCCCAGAAGGTGCGCGTGACTATCTTGTTCCAAGCCGTGTACACGAGGGAGAATTTTATGCACTGCCTCAGTCTCCGCAATTATTTAAACAACTGCTGATGGTTTCTGGAATGGACCGTTATTATCAAATTGCCCGCTGTTTTAGAGATGAAGACTTGCGTGCTGACCGTCAGCCGGAATTTACACAAGTCGATATTGAAATGTCCTTTATGAGTCAAGAGGACATCATGACGCTTGCTGAAGAGATGATGGCGAAGGTGATGAAAGATGTCAAAGGTGTAGACCTTACATTGCCATTACCTCGTATGACATACGATGAAGCGATGAATTCTTATGGATCTGATAAGCCGGATACTCGCTTTGAGATGAAGCTGGTGAACATTTCAGACACGGTAAAAGACTCCGATTTCAAAGTGTTTAGCGGAGCTGTAAAAAATGGTGGATCTGTGAAAGCCATCAATGTAAAAGGGGCTGCAGCGAACTACTCAAGAAAAGACATTGATGCACTTGGTGCATTTGCAGCGAACTACGGTGCAAAAGGTCTAGCTTGGCTAAAAGCAGAAGGGACTGAATTAAAAGGGCCGATCGCTAAATTCTTTGATGAAGCAAAGCAAGCTGAATTAAAAGAACAGCTGCAAGTTGAAGAAGGCGACCTTTTACTTTTTGTTGCAGATAAGACGTCTGTTGTCCATGATGCGCTTGGTGCACTTCGCTTAAAACTTGGTAAAGAGCTTGAACTGATCGATGAGTCTGTATTCAATTTCTTATGGGTTGTCGATTGGCCGCTGCTTGAAAAAGATGAAGAAGAAGGCCGCTTCTATGCTGCTCATCATCCATTCACAATGCCAGTTCGCGAGGATCTTGAATTAATTGAAACAAGCCCGGAAGACATGAAGGCGCAGGCTTACGATCTTGTGCTGAATGGCTACGAGCTTGGCGGAGGTTCTATTCGTATTTTCGAAAAGGACATTCAAGAAAAGATGTTTGGCTTACTTGGTTTTTCAAAAGAAGAAGCTTACGAACAATTTGGCTTCCTGCTGGATGCGTTTGAGCACGGTGTTCCTCCGCATGGCGGAATCGCGCTGGGTCTTGACCGTTTAGTGATGCTGCTTGCAGGCCGCTCTAACTTAAGAGATACGATTGCATTCCCAAAAACGGCAAGTGCGAGCTGCGTTCTCACAGATGCCCCTGGCCATGTAAGCGAGGCGCAGCTTGATGAGCTGAGTTTAGCGATTAAAACAAAAGTAAAACAGTAAAATAGGCGCATGTTTATAGGTATGTAAACGCTTGAAAAAGAAATATGCCTATGATATGCTTTCATCAATAATAAATAAAGTCCTGATACGTACGGTGGTTACCTAGTTTTGACCGAACATTTTTTTATACGGGAGCTTGCCTTTCCTTTCTGCATAAATGCCTCTATAGAGGACTTATAAAGTCAGGAAGAAAGCACCCACCTGCATGGTGCGGGGTTCAAAACGAAGGAAATGCTGGCGGCGTCATCGGGACTTTTTTGTGTTTTTTTCTTTTAGAGAAGGATGACGGAGAAGTCTGAATATGATATGATTCTTTCGATTCATTTTAAATAAAGGTGGAGTGAGGCACTTGTTACATCAGTTTTCAAGAAACGAGCTTGCCATTGGCAAGGAAGGCTTAAATATACTAAAAAACAGTACAGTTGCAGTGCTTGGTGTGGGCGGCGTTGGTTCATTCGCAGTTGAGGCACTCGCTCGTTCAGGCGTTGGCCGTATTGTTCTTGTTGATAAAGATGATATTGATATTACAAATGTAAATCGTCAGCTTCCAGCATTGCTATCAACAGTTGGCCAGCCAAAGGTTGACTTAATGCAGGCGAGAATCGCTGATATTAATCCAGAATGTGAAGTTGTTGCGCTGAAGATGTTTTATACAGAGGAAACATACGAACAATTTTTTGAGTATCCGCTTGATTATGTCATTGATGCCTCAGATACCATTCACTATAAAATTCATTTAATGAAAGAGTGTCTGAAACGAGGTGTGAACATCATTTCAAGTATGGGAGCTGCGAACAAAACAGATCCGACACGCTTCAAAATTGATGATATTTCAAAAACACATACCGACCCTATTGCAAAAGTTGTGAGAACACGTCTGCGTAAGGAAGGGATTCGTAAAGGAATTGAAGTCATTTTCTCTGATGAAAGTCCGATTGTTATTCGTGAAGATGTCAGAAAAGAAGTTGGAAATGATGAAGCGAAGATTCGCAAGGCGCAAATGCCGCCATCATCCAATGCATTCGTTCCGTCTGTTGCTGGGCTGATCATGGGTGGTCATGTCATTATGAAGCTTTTAAAAGATATTCCAATTACACGTGTGAAGGATAAATAAACAGCCCGCCTGCTAACATGCAGGGGGCTTTTTTTATTTCTGGCGTTTTAAATTTTCATAGACCTGTTTCAATGCACCTTCAAATTTTCCGGTTTGTTTCGGTACATAGTATTGCTTGTTTTTCAGCGGATCAGGTAAATATTGCTGCTTCACCCAGCCGTTTTCGTAATCATGCGGGTATAAGTAATCGACGCCTCTTCCGAGTGCTGTGGCGCCTTTGTAGTGAGCATCTTTTAAATGAACTGGAACTTCACCAATTCTCCCTGTACGAATATCACCAAGTGCCGCATCAATCGCCTTATATGCTGAATTGGACTTAGGAGAAAGACACAGCTCAATCACTGCGTTCGCCAGTGGAATCCGTGCTTCTGGGAAACCGATTCTTTCTGCTGTTTGTACTGCGCTTAACACGCGGGGGCCAGCCTGCGGACTGGCTAAGCCAATGTCCTCGTAAGCCATCACGAGTAATCTTCTGGAAATGCTCTCAAGGTCTCCTGCTTCGATCAGTCTGGCAAGGTAATGCAGCGCCGCATCTGTATCAGATCCCCTAATGGATTTTTGAAAAGCCGAGAGGACATCATAATGAGCATCACCATTCTTGTCATGTGAGAAGCTCTTTTTTTGTAAACATTCTTCTGCTGCGGCAAGAGTGATTGTGATATGCCCTGTCTCATCAGCTTTTGTCGATAAGACAGCGAGCTCGAGTGCATTTAAAGCAGAACGCACGTCTCCTCCGCATCCATTGGCAAAATGATTCATCGCTTCATCGTCCACTGTCACCTCATAGCCGCCAAGCCCTCGATGCTCATCCTGTAAGGCTCTTGTTAACGCAGCTTTGATCTGCTCTGTTTCAAGCGGCTTCAGCTCGAATATTTGTGTCCGGCTTCGAATGGCAGGATTGATCGCATGGTAGGGATTAGCCGTCGTTGCCCCAATTAAAATGATCATGCCATTTTCTAAATAAGGAAGAAGAAAATCCTGCTTTCCTTTATCAAGCCGGTGGACTTCGTCTAAAATAAGGATCACCTGGCCGCTCATTTTCGCTTCAGCGGCAACAGCTTCCATATCCTTTTTGTTATGAATGACCGCATTCAGCGTTCGAAAAGCAATGCTTGTACTGCCAGCAATCGCGGTTGCAATCGATGTTTTGCCGATGCCCGGCGGTCCGTATAAAATCATCGAGGATAAATGTTTTGCCTCGACCATTCGCCTAATAATTTGACCTTCTCCAACAAGATGCTCCTGCCCAATAATGTCTTCAATATGACTTGGGCGCATCCGGTACGCTAAAGGTTTCATAATTATCTCTCCTATAGCAATGTCTTGTTTGTATAGAGTACCGAAATTTCTTCAAATAGAAAAGGGATTCGTCCTTCTATCATGCTCAGAACCCGTAAATGAAAGTTGTCTGAAAGTATGATATAATTGCTTCTGGTCTATTTATCGGCGTATATGAAATCAGAAAAATAATTGATGACATAGAATAGAAAACGCAGAGGTGTTTAACTTGAAAATATCAACTAAAGGCAGATATGGTCTGACGATCATGATCGAATTAGCCAAAAAACATGGCGAAGGCCCTACATCATTAAAATCAATCGCTCAAAACAATGATTTGTCTGAGCATTATTTAGAGCAGCTTGTATCACCACTCCGCAATGCCCGTCTTGTAAAAAGTATCCGCGGAGCGTATGGCGGCTATGTTCTTGCACATGAACCAAACGAGATCACAGCAGGTGATATTATTCGTGTATTAGAAGGACCCATTAGTCCTGTTGAAGTCATCGAAAACGAAGAACCAGCAAAGCGTGAACTATGGATTCGTATTCGTGATGCAGTAAAAGACGTACTAGACAATACAACTCTTGAAGACTTGGCAAGCTACACAGATGACGGGGATCAAGACTCGTATATGTTCTATATTTAGATCAGAGGTGTACCGGAAATGGAACGAATCTATTTAGATCATGCGGCCACAACGCCGATGGATCAGCGTATTGTGGACAAGATGATGCCGTACTTTACAGAGATATTTGGCAATCCCTCTAGTATTCATTCATATGGGCGCGAGGCAAGAAAGTGGCTCGATGAAGCAAGAGAAGTCATTGCAGGAGAATTACACTGTAAACCGCAGGAGATCATCCTCACAAGCGGTGGAACCGAGGCGGACAACCTGGCAATTACAGGTGTTGCCATGGCAAGACAGCATGAAGGAAAACATATCATCACAGTGAAAACAGAGCATCATGCGGTGCTGCATACATGTGAACGCCTAGAAAAACTAGGATTTGAAGTGACATATTTAGATGTGGACGAAACAGGATTGATTCATCTTGATCAATTAAATCAAGCATTGAGAGATGATACGATTCTTGTGACCGTCATGTACGGCAATAATGAAACAGGTGTGATTCAGCCAATCAAAGCCATTGGCGAACTTCTGCGTAATCACACTGCTCATTTTCATACAGACGCAGTGCAGGCGTTTGGCACAGTGCCCATTGATGCAGCAGATCTCCATATTGATCTTTTATCTGCTTCTGGCCATAAGCTGAATGGTCCGATGGGAACAGGTTTTTTATATGTAAACGAAGGCGTGAAACTTTCTCCGCAAATATTCGGAGGCGAACAAGAAAGAAAGCGCCGTGCCGGCACTGAAAATGTGGCAGGAATTGTTGGGCTTGCAGAAGCTGTTCAATTAACGAAGCAAAATAGAAGAGAAAAAGCGATGCATTATGGTAAGCTCAAAGAAACCATGCTGCAAGTATTCGAAGAGGAATCTCTCAATTTCTCTATCAATGGACATTCGAAAGAGACATTGCCGCACATTTTAAATGTTCATTTCCCGGGCGTCTCCATTGAATCGCTGCTTGTGAATTTAGATATGGAAGGAATTGCTGTTTCAAGCGGATCGGCATGTACGGCTGGATCTGTCCTTCCTTCGCACGTGTTAAGCGCCATGTATGGCGAAGAAGCAAAAGAGCTGACATCCTCAGTCAGAATAAGCTTCGGTCTTGGGAATGAAGAGGATCATGTGAAGCAGGCGGCACATAAGATAGCGGCTGTTGTCAAACGCCTAGCCAAATAAATGCTTCCTTTTGTTCGTGTGTGAAAAATGAAACAGCGAAGCACCTGAAGAACGAAACGCGCATGTTGTTTCATTGAAATTGGAGTTGATGAAGATGACAAAAAGACCAGAAGATACAAGAGTTGTGGTCGGTATGTCCGGAGGAGTCGATTCATCAGTTGCCGCTCTTATGTTAAAGGAGCAAGGCTATGATGTCATCGGCATATTTATGAAAAACTGGGATGACACCGATGAAAATGGTGTTTGCACAGCAACGGAAGACTATGAGGATGTCATCCGCGTATGTAACCAAATTGGAATCCCTTATTATGCAGTGAATTTCGAGAAGCAATATTGGGACAAAGTGTTTCAATATTTTCTTGATGAATATAAAGCGGGCAGAACGCCAAACCCAGATGTCATGTGTAACAAAGAAATTAAGTTCAAGGCATTCCTTGAGCATGCACTTTCACTTGGTGCGGATTATTTGGCAACAGGACACTATGCTCGTGTTGATCGAACTGGTGATGAAGTCAAAATGCTGCGAGGTCTTGATGCAAACAAAGACCAAACGTATTTCTTAAATCAGCTGACACAGGAACAACTTGATAAAGTCATGTTCCCAATCGGTGATTTAGAGAAAAAAAGGGTTCGTGAATTGGCAAAAGAAGCAGAGCTCGCAACAGCAGCGAAAAAAGATTCAACAGGTATCTGCTTTATTGGAGAAAGAAACTTTAAAACGTTCCTCAGTCAATATTTGCCTGCACAGCCTGGTGTGATGCAGACAATGGACGGAGAAGTAAAAGGGGAGCACGATGGACTGATGTATTACACGATCGGTCAGCGCCAAGGACTTGGCATTGGCGGCAGCGGTGATCCTTGGTTTGTCGTTGGAAAAGACTTGGAGAAAAACATCTTGTTTGTTGAACAAGGCTTCCACAATCCACTTTTATACTCTGAAAGCATTTCAGCTGTTAATATCAGCTGGACTCGTCCTCATATTGTCGGAGAAAACGGTGAATTAACTTGCACAGCAAAATTCAGATACCGTCAAGAAGATCACCATGTGAAGGTCAAAATGACAGGTGAGCAAGAAGCGATGGTGATCTTTGATGAACCTGTTCGTGCTGTTACCCCGGGACAAGCGGTTGTTTTTTATGATGGCGACGAATGTCTTGGCGGCGGTACAATTGACGATGTCTTCAAAGATGGTCAAAAGCTGTCGTATGTGTAGCATGTTTCAAAACCTCAACGTCGCTGTTGAGGTTTTTTAATGAAAGGATGAGAGAGCGAATGAATTATAACGAAATCGGCATAGAAGCCTTGAATCAAGGGAATATCGAAAAAGCAGCTGAAGCTTTTACAAAAGCGATAGAAGAAAGCCCGAAGGACCCGGTTCCATATATTAACTTTGCGAACTTACTTTCAAGTATCAATGAATTTGAACGCGCTTTAAACTTTTTTCAGAAAGCAATTGAACTTGATCATACTGCAGCTGCAGCCTATTATGGAGCAGGAAATGTATATACATTAAAAGAAGACTTTATGAAAGCGAAAGACTACTTTGAACAAGCACTAAAAGCGGGCATGGAAAATAGTGATTTGTTTTATATGCTTGGGCAGACGCTCATCAAATTAGAGCAGCCAAAGCTTGCGATGCCGTATCTTCAGCGTGCCGTTGAACTAAATGAAGAAGATAATGAAGCAAGATTCCAATTTGGCATGTGCTTAGCCAATGAACACATGCTGGAAGAAGCGGTGACAACTTTTAGTGAAGTCATCACGCGTGATCCGCAGCATGCAGATGCCTTTTATAATTTAGGTGTTGCGTATGCGTACTTAGAGAAAAAAGACGAAGCACTTGAGATGCTGGGTAAAGCCATTGACGTGCAGCCTGACCATATGCTGGCACTACATGCGCAAAAGCTGATTCAAGAGGCAGAATAGATGGAAGGAGGGAAGACCTGTGCAGGAACATCCAGATCAAATGAAGCTTGAGGACGAACCGTTTTTAAAGGGGACCATTCAAGCCGTTATTTTCCATAATGAAAGTAATTTATACTCGGTGTTAAAGGTAAAAGTCATTGAAACATCGGAAAACTTAGAGGAAAAAACAGCATCTGTCACAGGCTACTTCCCAGCACTTCATGAGGAGGAAACCTACACCTTTTATGGCAAAGTGACAAGCCATCCGAAATTTGGTGAACAGTTTCAGGCCACTCATTTTCAAAAGGAAGTACCAACAACGAAGCAAGGAATCATACATTATCTCTCAAGTGATTTATTTGAGGGGATAGGGAAAAAGACGGCTGAAGAAATCGTCGGGAAGCTTGGCAATCAGACGCTCCATAAGATTATGCGTGACCCAGCTGTTTTGTATGATGTACCGCGCTTATCAAAAAAGAAGGCGGATAAGCTGGCCGCAGCGCTTCAGGAGCATCAAGGGCTGGAACAAATCATGATCAGCCTGAATCAATATGGCTTTGGTCCGCAGCTCAGCATGAAGATTTACCAAGTGTATGAGAGTGAAACGCTGCAGAAAATCGAGGAAAATCCCTATCAGCTTGTCAAGGATGTCGAGGGAATCGGATTTATTAAGGCGGATGAGCTTGGTGCTAGAACAGGCATCTCAGGTAATGACCCAGAGCGGATTCGCGCCGCCTTGCTATATACAGTGGAGACAGCCAGTCTACAGGACGGTCATACGTACATACAAACGAAAGATTTGATCGTCGAAACCCGCAAACTGCTCAACCAAACAGGCAATGATTACAAAGTGACTGAAATGGATGTTGCCAATCAGATCATTGCACTTGGCGAAGGAAAAGAAATGATCATTGAAGACGACCGCTGCTATCATCCATCCTTATTTTATGCAGAACAAAGTGTCGCCAAACGCATTCAGAAAATCGTCTCCCAAACAGAATATGCAGATCAATTTCCTGAATCAGAATTCCTGCTAGCACTTGGTGAGCTGGAGGAGCGGTTAGGCGTCCAATATGCACCGACACAAAAGGAAGCGATTCAAAAGGCACTCATGTCCCCGATGCTGCTTTTAACAGGCGGGCCTGGAACAGGGAAGACGACGGTCATTAAAGGAATTGTCGAGCTTTACAGTGATCTTCACGGTGTTTCTCTTGATCCGAGTGATTATAAAAAAGATGAATCCTTCCCATTTGTGCTTGCGGCACCAACTGGACGGGCGGCTAAACGGATGACAGAATCAACAGGGCTTCCAGCTGTCACCATTCACCGGCTGCTAGGCTGGAATGGTTCGGAGGGCTTCTCTCATGATGAGGAACAGCCGATTGAAGGAAAGCTTGTCATCATTGATGAATCAAGTATGCTGGATATTTGGCTGGCGAATCATTTGTTTAAAGCCATTCCTGATCATATCCAAGTGATTATGGTAGGGGATGAACATCAGCTGCCATCTGTCGGACCAGGCCAAGTTTTACGGGATTTGCTTGCCTCAAAAGCCGTGCCGGCTGTTACCCTGACAGATATTTACCGGCAGGCAGACGGCTCCACCATTGTTGAACTTGCACATGATATGAAAAATGGTGTGCTGCCAAAGGATATCACTGCACGCTCAAAGGATCGGTCCTTCATTCAGTGTTCAGCTGATCAAATGAAAGAAGTCATTGAGAAAGTTGTCAGCAATGCTGCTCAAAAAGGGTTTTCGGCAAAGGATATTCAAGTGCTGGCACCGATGTATAAAGGAAAAGCAGGCATCAATGAGCTCAACAAAATGCTGCAGCACATTTTGAATCCTAAAAAACCAAAGGGCAGAGAAATCCCGTTTGGTGATGTGGTGTACCGGACAGGTGATAAGGTGCTTCAGCTTGTGAATCAGCCGGAGAACAACATTTTTAACGGCGATATCGGTGAAATTGTCTCGATTTTTTATGCAAAAGAAAATACAGAAAAAGAAGACATGGCTGTGATCTCCTTTGATGGAAATGAAATCACCTTTACAAAAAAAGATTTTCATCAATTTACACATGCTTATTGCTGCTCTATTCACAAATCACAAGGAAGTGAATTCCCGATTGTTGTGCTGCCAGTCGTGAGGAGCTATTACCGAATGCTTCGGCGGAATCTACTGTACACAGCCATTACACGCAGTAAAAAGTTTTTAATACTGTGCGGCGAGGAATCAGCGCTGGAGTGGGGCGTGAAAAACAATGAGGATTCCCTCAGACAAACGTCTTTAACAATGCGGCTGGTGCAAACTGAACAATTCATGGATGCAGAACTTGAAGCGCTCCAAAAAGAGCTTCCGTTTAGTGTACATGACGCAAATATTGGCATGGAGGGAATCACTCCATTTGATTTTATGCATGAGTAGAAGGCTTCCATATGGAAGCCTTTTAGTATGAAAAGAACTTCTCCCATTCTGTTCATGGAAGCCATTTCTTCGTATGAGTCATGAAGCAAACGCACACGATAAGACTGTTCCGCAAAAGGTGGTTGAGCACATTTTGAGAACATGCCGAGAACTTGAAGGAATGACGATCTATACAGATGAGCTGTCCCAATCACTTGGTTCCATAAAAGATATTTGCTTTTTAGCCGGAGGCAGCTGCGGAGGATATGTGTTAGAGGGGAAAAAGAAAGACTGTGCACTCATTCCATTCTCTGCTTTTGATCAGCTGACAGATAAAGGTTTGTATGTGAGCTGTCAGGAGGGAGTGGGCATGGATTCCTCTGCTCCATTCTTGTTATTTTCAAAATTAAAAAAGAAAATGATGCAGTCACCTGATGGTGAAAATTTAGGCATTTTGGAAGATGTATACTTTTGCTCAAATTCGGGCACAATCGTAGCATATGAACTCTCGGACGGCTTCTTTACAGAGCTATCAGGGATTCGGAAACAGCTGCAGGCTGCCGGAACCTTGATGAACGTTCAAAAGGAAGCACTGGTTCTAAACCGAACGTAAAGAGGTGCTGATTATGCTCATTTGCCCAAATTGCAAATGTAAAGACATCGGAAAAATTGGGGTCAATCAATATTATTGCTGGGGCTGTTTTATTGAATTGACACTGTCGAAAGGCAAAATATCTACACACCAAGTGGAGGAAGACGGGACACTAAGCAGCTTAGATGATCTGTTTAGTGACGATGAACGTTCAATTCAATTATAAGTGTTAAGGGGGAATTTCGAATGGGCAAAATGACTTCTTCACTATTAACGCTTGGTGCAGGTGCACTCGCATATCACTTTGCAAGCCGATATGATATGCCATCAAAGCGGGATATGAAAAAGCTAAGAAAACGTGTTATGAGAATGATGTAAACAAAAAGGGCTAAAATGATCTTCATTTTAGCCCTTTGTTTTTTTCAGCGTGATCGAAAAACCGGTCTATACGCTGAGGCATCCGTCAAGAGCGGATGTTCATTTTATGCCTGCCTGTATTCTAACCGTCTTGCAAGAATAGATAAGCTGAAATTGACGACAAAATACATCATAGCTGCCAATAGGAATATCGGCAGTAAATAGGATTGGCTTTGCCCATTTAATATTTGTGCGTGATGTAATAATTCTGGAAGCGCAATGACAACAGCAAGCGACGTATCTTTTAAAAGGGATATGAATTGACTGACAATTGGCGGCACCATTCGGCGCAGGGCCTGCGGCATAATAATCATTTTCAATGTTTGAATATAGGTTAAACCAGAAGACCTGGCTGCTTCGATCTGACCCTTATCAATTGATTTAAGGCCGCTCCGAATAATTTCTGACAGCATCGCAGATTCAAACACGGTTAAAGCTGCAATAGCAGATGCTGTGATGCTCAGCTTAATGCCGATTTCAGGCAATGCAAAATATGTGAAAAAGATGATCAGTAAAAGCGGCAGGTTCCGAATGGTTTCTACAACAACCGCAAGCACTTTTGATAAAACCGGAATTTGAGCGAACCGCAATGTGCCAACGACTAATCCAATGATAAAGCTCAAAATGATGGAAATAAAAGCCACTTTTAAGGTGACAGCAAATCCTTCAAGTAAAAAGGCGAGATGATCAGGCTGGTAGGCACCTATAAAATCCATGATGTTTCCTCCTTTCTAGTGGCTTCTTGCTAATCTTCTTTCTAAATAACCAACACCTAGACTGAGCGGAATGGTTAATAGCAGATAGAACATGGCGACAAAGATGTAGACATCAAACGTCACAAATGTTCTAGACGCAATGAGGTCTCCCTGATACATAAGATCAAACCCTGCAATGACACCTAAAATAGAGGAGTTTTTGACAAGGTTAATAAATTGATTCCCAAGAGGGGGAATGACGATTTTAATCGCCTGCGGCAAAATGATATACCGCATCGTCCCGCCATATGACAGACCTGAAGCACGGGCTGCTTCCATTTGTCCAAGCGGCACAGCTTGTATCCCTGCACGAATGGCTTCAGCAATAAAGGCAGACGTATAAATGGCAAGAGCGATCGTTCCAGCAGTAAAACCATCTGCTACTATACCCAGCACTGGTAAACCAAAGAAGAAAACAAAGGTGATCAATAATAACGGAATATTCCGAATAAATTCCACGTAAGCCGTCCCTAACCAGTTGAGCGGCCTGAGTGGCGCAATTCTCATAATGGCAATGAGTGTACCGATCAAAAAGCTTCCAATCAGAGCAATGACACTTGCACCAATGGTATATTTAAAGCCTTCTAAATAAAGATGAACGTTTTCAGTGAGAATGGAAAACCGCAGCAATCAGTTCACTTCCTTCCTGATCAACAGGGGAGCCAAGGAGCGGCTCACCTGAGGCATTGATCTTGACGAATCAAATGCTATTCTTTGATCCATTTTTTAAGAATCTTGTCATACTCTCCATTGTCTTTTAACGTTTTTAAGGCTTTATTGATCGCATCTGTTAATTCTTGATCTCCTTTTTTCACAGCAATGCCATAAGGCTCATCTGTAAAGGTGCCGCCGACCACTTCATAATTTGAATCCTCATCTGCCATACCAAATAAGATCGCATTATCAGTTGTCAGCACTTGCCCTTGGTTTGATTTTAATGCTGTAAAAGCCTCCTGATAGTTCTCGAATTCTAATACGGATGCTTCAGGTGCTTTCTCGCGGATATTTTGAGAAGAAGTAGAGCCTTTTACGGCCAGCACCTTCGTTCCTTTTTTAAGATCATCAATGGATTGAATGTCGCTTCCTTTTTTCACAAGCAGTGATTGTCCTGCTTCAAAGTATACATCTGAGAAATTGACTTCTTTTTTACGTTCTTCTGTAATTGTCATGGTCGCAACAATCGCATGAATATCTCCTTTTTGAAGTAAAGGAATTCTCGTTTTAGATGTGACTTCTTTGAATTCTGCTTTTCCTTCATCGCCGAGTATTTCCTTTGTGATGGCTTTTGCAATGTCAATATCAAATCCTTCAATATCACCGCTGCTCGGATTTTTTAGACCGAATAAACGTGTGTCATTTTTTACACCGAAAATGATTTTTTTGTCTTTCTTAATGGTTTCTAAAGAACTTCCTTGTTTTGCATCAGTTGACCCTTTTTCAGTAGATCCACAAGCAGCCAAAGCGGCAATGCAGCAAGTCATAAAGAGCATCAGGCCAAAGCGTTTCATTTTTTTCATCAAACCATTCCCCCTAGTGATTTAATATACGGCTTAAAAACAATTGAGCGCGTTTCTCTTGCGGTTTTTCATAAAATGCAGCCGGTGTTGATTCTTCAAGAATTCTGCCTTCATCAATAAAGACAATGCGGTCGGCCACTTCGCGGGCAAAGCCCATCTCATGTGTGACGACAACCATGGTCATGCCTTCACGGGCCAGCTGCTTCATCACATCTAATACCTCGCCGATCATCTCTGGATCAAGTGCAGATGTCGGTTCGTCGAAAAGCATCACCTCCGGCTTCATCGCAAGCCCTCTTGCAATGGCAACGCGCTGCTGCTGTCCGCCAGAGAGTCGTGAAGGGTAGGTGTCTGCCTTTTCAGGAATGCCGACTTTATTTAAATAAAATTCAGCTGTTTCCTTTGCTTCTTCCTTGCTTACTTTTTTGACCTTCATCGGCGCAAGCATAATGTTTTCAAGCACCGTCTTATGCGGATAGAGGTGAAAATGCTGAAAGACCATTCCGATATTTTGCCTGACAAGATTGATGTTGGTCTTCGGATGCTGAACAGACACTTGGTTGACGAGAACTTTTCCCGCATCAATGCTTTCAAGACGATTGATACACCTGAGCATCGTGCTTTTACCAGACCCTGAAGGACCGATGATCACAACAACCTCCCCTTTTTGAATATGTAGGTTAATGTCCTTAAGTACATGGAAATGGCCATAATGCTTGTTGACTTCTTCGAATGTGATCATGAAGAACCTCCTCTTGTGTTTCATTGACTAAAGCTAAAGTGGATTCTAGCACAACTTGTGTAAAAAGAAGTAAATAATGGAATATTTTCTGACGAGATTTTACTGCAAACAGTGACTTTGGATGGAGCTGTATGTTTCATGTGTATTCATTTTTAACAAAGTTAGGACAAATTTTATTTACGTGGATAATTGCAGAAAATGGTTAAACAATAAGGAAAGAGGTGAAAAAGGTGAAGAAACGTCCGATCCAATTTCTGATATATGCTGCAGGGGTCCTGCTTGTCCTTGCATCCTTGCTCATTTTACTGCAGCTCGACGAGTTATGGATGCCTGTTTTTGTATTGCTGAAGGCGGTTCTCATTCCGCTTCTCATCGCCATTTTTATTTCTTACCTGCTTTATCCTATTGTCGAAAGACTGCATGCACGAGGGCTGCCGAGAACAATCAGTCTCTTACTCATCTATGTCCTGTTTTTTGGCGGGATTGGTTTTGCGGTTTATAAAGGAGCGCCTGTTATGATCGCACAGTTAAATGAGCTGTCAGAACAAATTCCTGTCATCGCGGAAACGTATAATGGCGCTTTATCACATATTCATCATCATACGAGCCACTGGCCTGACGGACTTCACGACCGCTTGGACCGCTTCATTGTTCAATCGGAGACATATGCAGCCAATAGCGCTGAGCGGATGATTCTTAGCTGTAAAGTTTTATTTGATTACGTTTTAGTTGCAGCACTCATCCCTTTTCTTGTTTTTTATATGGTAAAAGACATGAACACGATGAAGCGGGCGGCATGGTATTTAACGCCGCCATCATTTAGGAAGAGGGGGCATGCCTTTGTCAAAGCAGTGGATGAATCGCTTGGTGATTATATTCGAGGGCAGCTGCTTGTCTGTTCTTTAATCGGGGGTGCAGCAGCCATTGTGCTCTGGCTTTTCCATATCCCGTATCCGCTCGTTCTTGGCATGCTGATAGGAGCAACGAACGTGATTCCGTATTTTGGACCGATAATTGGCGCAGTTCCTGCCATCTTTATTGCGTTTACCATCTCAGTGAAATCGGTCATCATTGTATTGATCACAGTAGCGGTGCTGCAATTTTTAGAGAGCAATGTCCTCAGCCCGATCATTGTAGGGCGAAGCCTTCATATGCATCCTGTCGTCATTATGCTTGTCTTGCTTGCAGGAGGGGAGCTGTTTGGCTTAATTGGGATGATTTTAGCTGTACCAGCAGCTGCGATTATTAGGGTGATCATTGTGCAATATATCCTGATGAGGCGAAGCGTTCATTGACAAGACGAGCCGAGTTGTCTATAATAATTTCGATTCATACATATTGAAATTCAATGACGGACCCGAGTACGTTAAAAAGCTGTTGCAGAGAGAGGCTTTATTTGCTGTGAAAAGCCTTATCAGACCTTTAACGGAAGCTAGTCCCGAGTGCAGATAAACACTGCCGCTCTCTTCCGGCGTTATCGGATGTGAAGGTGATAGACGAATTTGTCTATAATCAGGGTGGTACCGCGAGAACATCTCGTCCCTGTGTAAGTCGTTTTGTGCTTGCATAGGGCGGGGTGTTTTTTCGTTTGTGTGGAGATTGATGAATGAAAAGGGAGGATTTTTGAATGAAAACTTTAACTTCAGCTCAAGTACGTCAAATGTTTTTAGACTTTTTTAAAGAAAAAGGACATGCTGTAGAACCGAGTGCGTCACTTGTACCGCATGACGATCCGACACTTTTATGGATCAACAGTGGGGTGGCAACATTAAAAAAATATTTTGATGGCCGCGTCGTACCTGACAATCCGCGTATTTGCAACGCGCAAAAATCGATTCGTACGAATGATATTGAAAATGTAGGGAAGACAGCACGCCATCACACGTTCTTTGAAATGCTTGGCAACTTCTCTATTGGTGACTATTTTAAAGAAGAGGCCATTGAATGGGCGTGGGAATTCCTCACAAGTGAAGAGTGGATTGGTTTTGATCCGAATTTGTTATCTGTGACAGTCCACCCAGAGGACGAAGAAGCATATATTCTTTGGAGAGATAAAATTGGTGTGCCTGAAGAACGTATTATTCGCCTTGAAGGAAACTTCTGGGATATTGGCGAGGGCCCAAGCGGACCAAATACAGAAATTTTCTATGACCGCGGTGAATCATACGGTGACGACATGAACGATCCAGAATTATATCCAGGCGGGGAAAACGAGCGTTATCTAGAAGTATGGAATCTTGTGTTCTCTGAATTCAACCATAATCCAGATGGATCATATACCCCACTTCCGAAGAAAAACATAGATACAGGGATGGGCCTTGAACGAATGGTATCTGTCATTCAAAATGTGCCAACGAACTTCGATACAGACCTTTTCATGCCGATTATTCGTGCAGTCGAAACCATTTCTGGAGAAAGCTATGGTTTGGCGAAGGAAAAAGATACAGCATTTAAAGTCATTGCTGACCATATCCGGACAGTTGCCTTTGCTGTAAGCGACGGTGCGCTTCCTTCCAATGAAGGCCGCGGATATGTATTAAGACGTTTGCTGCGCCGCGCTGTGCGTTATGCAAAAACGATTCATATCCACCGTCCGTTTATGTATGATCTAGTGCCAGTTGTTGCTGAGATCATGAAGGATTTCTACCCAGATGTACAAGCAAAAGAAGAATTTATTGCGAAAGTCATCAAAAACGAAGAAGAACGTTTCCACGAAACACTGAACGAAGGGTTAGCGATTTTGTCAGAAGTGATCAAAAAAGAAAGAGACAAAGGCAGTTCACAAATTTCAGGTGAAGATGTATTTAAGCTGTATGACACGTATGGATTCCCTGTCGAGCTGACAGAAGAATACGCAGAAGATGAAAACATGACAGTTGATCGAGAAGGCTTCCAAGCGGAAATGGAGAAGCAGCGTGAACGGGCAAGAAATGCGAGACAAGATGTCGGCAGTATGCAGGTTCAAGGCGGCGCTTTAGGCGATATTAAAGTGGAAAGTACCTTTGTTGGCTACGAAAATTTAACTGCGGAAACTCGCATTATCGAACTGCTTCAAAATGGTGAACTTGTCTCTGAAGCACATGAAGGAGACACGGTGCAAATCTTGTTAGATGAAACACCTTTCTATGCGGAAAGCGGCGGACAAGTGGCTGATAAAGGGACACTAAAAAGTGCAGAAGCCATCATTGAGATCAAAGACGTGAAAAAAGCACCAAACGGTCAGCATGTCCATGAAGGAGTCGTCGTAAGCGGTACGGCTCAAAAAGGTCTCGAGGTCACTGCTGAAGTGGAATCAGCTCTTCGAAAAGGCATTGTGAAAAACCATACAGCGACACACCTTCTGCATCAAGCGCTGAAAGATGTATTAGGAAGCCACGTGAACCAAGCAGGGTCATTGGTGAATGAAGACAGACTTCGCTTTGATTTCTCTCACTTTGGACAAGTGACGAAAGAAGAATTGTCTCAGATTGAAAAAATCGTGAACGAAAAGATTTGGGAAGGTATCTCAGTTGCTATTGATCTGAAACCAATTGCTGAAGCAAAAGAAATGGGTGCAATGGCGCTCTTTGGCGAGAAGTATGGCGATATTGTCCGTGTTGTCCAAGTGGGCGATTACAGCATCGAGCTATGCGGCGGCTGTCACGTGCAGAACACTGCGGAAATCGGTTTGTTTAAAATCGCGTCTGAGTCGGGTATTGGTGCTGGAACACGCCGTATTGAAGCTGTGACTGGTAAAGGCGCTTATGAAGAATTAAATGACCAGCTGGCGATTTTAGAACAGGCAGCAAGTGAGCTGAAGTCAAATACGAAGGATGTACCAAAACGGATTGCTTCATTACAGGCAGATTTAAAAGAGGTTCAAAGAGAAAACGAATCTCTCCTTGCGAAATTAAGCCAAGCAGAAGCAGGCTCTATTTTAGAGAAAGTGACAGAAGTTGGCGGAGTGAAAGTATTAACTGAAAAAGTAAACGCTAAAGACATGAACCATTTAAGAACAATGGTTGATGACTTAAAAGCTAAATTAGGATCAGCTGTCATCGTCCTGGGAGCCGTTCAAAACGGAAAAGTAAACATTTCAGCAGGAGTGACAAAAGACGTGATCGAAAAAGGTCTTCATGCAGGAAAGCTTGTGAAGCAGGCAGCTGAAATCTGCGGCGGAGGCGGAGGCGGACGTCCAGACATGGCACAAGCAGGCGGAAAACAACCAGAAAAGCTTGAAGAAGCACTGGCAACTGTCGAAGAATCTGTCAAATCCGTTTTATAATCAGGCGATGTAGTGTAGAATAATGGTATTAGATGAGCGGTTAGAAAAAAGCTTGCTAGTAGAATGTTGGAAGAGAGGTGCAAGAAGCAGTGAGTTCATTTGATAAGACAATGAAGTTTAACTTCTCTGATGATTCAGCTGAAACCAATGTGAATGAAGTGCTCATTACAGTTCATGACGCACTCCAAGAAAAAGGATACAACCCGATCAATCAAATTGTCGGATACTTGCTGTCAGGCGACCCTGCTTATATTCCAAGACATCAGGATGCACGCAACCTAATTCGTAAACTAGAACGAGACGAATTAATTGAGGAATTGGTTAAATCGTACTTAGAGACACATAAAGAGGCGTAAAACATGAGAATTCTGGGCTTAGATTTAGGCACGAAAACCCTTGGTGTTGCGATCAGTGATGAAATGGGATGGACAGCGCAAGGGATTGAAACAATTAAAATTGATGAAGCAGGCGGAGACTTTGGTCTCAGCCGCCTGTCTGAGATCGTTGCAGAATTTGGAGCGGATAAAATTGTACTTGGCTTTCCAAAAAATATGAACGGCACGGTCGGTCCTAGAGGCGAAGCCAGCCAATCATTTGCGAAAGTGCTAGAAAACACGTACAATGTTCCTGTTGTGCTTTGGGACGAGCGTCTGTCAACAATGGCAGCGGAAAAAATGCTCATCTCTGCAGATGTGAGCAGACAAAAGCGTAAAAAAGTCATTGATAAAATGGCGGCTGTTATGATCCTGCAAGGATATTTAGACAGCTTAAATTAAAATGAGGTGA
Source organism: Bacillus sp. FSL R5-0512 (assembly GCF_038593295.1). Taxonomy (NCBI): domain Bacteria; kingdom Bacillati; phylum Bacillota; class Bacilli; order Caryophanales; family Bacillaceae; genus Bacillus; species Bacillus sp. FSL R5-0512. The sequence continues at coordinate 2,373,240 of NZ_CP151982.1, read as the reverse complement.
ATCAAATGGAACACGGAGAAAAGCAAATTACAATCGTTGATGATAATGGAAATGAACAGCTTTGCGAAGTACTATTTACTTTTGAAAGCGACCATTTTAACAAATCTTATGTCCTTTACTACCCAATTTCTGAGCAAGACAATGAGGAAATTGAAATTCATGCATCAAGCTTTACACCGAACGAAGACGGTGAAGATGGCGAGCTAGAGCCGATTGAAACGGATGAAGAATGGGACATGATTGAAGAAACGTTAAATACGTTCTTAGATCAAGAAGACGAAGAATAGAACAAATAAAAGGCCTGTGAACAGATCTTCTTGATCTTTCTTCACAGGTCTTTTTTTATGATTAATATGTTAACTTTATTTTATTTTATGTTGACATAATGAATTGTACCTTTTACTCTGTTTTTAACAATAAATTGAGTGAGGGGCATGGAGATTGAAAATACAAGATATGATGCAAATAGCGTTAATGACAGCGGTCATCGGGATGTTAGGCTTAATCCCGCCGATTTTACTTACATTTACACCTGTACCGATTACATTGCAAACCGCAGGTCTTTTGCTTGCTGGCGGGCTGTTAAAGCCTAAACAAGCACTAATCAGTTTATGTCTTTTTCTTTTGGTTGTGGCAGCAGGCGCACCTCTTTTGTCAGGCGGGAGAGGCGGGATAGGGGTCTTTTTTGGTCCAAGCGGTGGTTTTCTTCTTGCTTATCCTGTTGCTGCCTTCATGATCAGCTTATGGGTGAACCGGCTGAAAAAAGTAACCGCACTGCGTCTTTTTGTGATCTATGCGGTTTGCAGTATTGTGATTTTGTATATGTGCGGCATCCCCTTTCAAGCCATGATGATGCATATGAAGGTCTCGCAGGCGGCTTTCCTTAGTTTGATTTATCTTCCAGGTGATCTCATCAAAGCGGGAATGTGTGCTGTCTTTACGGTCAAAATCATACAGGCCCTGTCATATCGAAAAAGGGATCTGCATAAAGGGAGGCGTGCAGTTTGAACAGAATAACGGAAAGCTATGCAGTACATGCAGAAATGAAACCAGATCAGATTGCCATCATAGATGAGCAAGAAAGCATTACATATCAAGATTGGTATGAACGTGTGCAGAGATCAGCACAGTGGTTACAAGGAACGGCTCATCAGCAAAAAAGAATCGCTTTTTTATTATCAAATGGTGCTTCTTTTTTGCAAATATTTGCGGGCGCTGCTTATGCAGGATGGACAGCCGTTCCGCTTGATCCGAGATGGAGTCATGAAGAATGTGTCGAAAAGCTCCTGTTAAGTGAGGCGGATCTCGCCATTATAGAGGATCGATTGATAAAGAGATTTGAACAGGGAAGCGTGGACATGCCGCTTCTTTCTTTATCTGAATGGAAGGAAAGAATGAGCCTTCTCACAGACAGTCCATATAACAGCTGCGATACCGAGAAGGATCCTGTCTTTTATATGGGATTTACGTCAGGATCAACGGGCTCACCGAAAGCCTTTATTAGGCGTCAGCAGTCTTGGATCGAGAGCTTTCAAATGACCGCCGCTTCATTTGGAATCACTCATCAAGATCATGCTCTTATATTAGGTACACTCTTATCCTCTCACTTTTTATATGGTGCCATCAGTACATTATACTTTGGCGGCACAGTGACGCTTTTAGAAAAATTTGTGCCAGTAAAAGCGAAGAAAGCCTTAGAGGCAGGTGATATCACCGTGATGTATACTGTCCCAACAATGACAGAAACGTTACTGCAAATTGAAGCTTTTAGAGAAGACAATCCGCTTCTTGTCATGTCATCGGGAGCAGATTGGAGCATCTCTTCAAAAGAACAGCTCGTGACCAACTATCCACATGTCACTTTTTTTGATTTTTATGGCACATCAGAGTTAAGTTTTGTCTCTTATTTGTCTTCAAATGACTTTATGCAAAAACCTACTTCTGTTGGACGGCTTTTCTCCTCCATTCAAGTAGAAGTAAGGCGGCCCGATCAATCTGTCTGTCAGCCAAATGAAACAGGGAGGATTTATGTAAAGAGCCCAATGACTTTTTCAGGTTACTTGCATGAGCAGAAACCGCCGGAGGAGTGGCTGACAGTTTACGATATGGGATGGCTGGATGAAGACGGTTATCTGTATATGTGCGGTCGTGAGAATGGCATGATTGTCTATGGAGGACTAAATATTTTCCCAGAAGAAATTGAGCGTGTGCTAAATGAACAGCCAGAGGTCAAACGGTCGATTGTGGTTGGCGTTCCTGACCCATATTGGGGTGAAATCCCTGTTGCCATATTGGAGCAAGTGCCGCAAATAAAGGGGGTTCGACAAGCTGTTAAAGAAAAGCTGGCGGCCTACAAGGTACCAAAAAAATGGCTTGTGATTGATCAAATGATTGAAACATCCGGCGGAAAAATAGCCCGCGCGAGCATGAAAAAGTGGGCGGAGGAGCAATTGTCATGCAAGCAGTGATCGTAGAAGCAAAACGAACACCCTTCGGTGACAAAAATGGGATGCTGAAAAATTATCGCCCAGAGCAATTAGCCGCTCCCCTTATTCGGCATTTGTCTCAGATGAGGACACCGGATGACGTCATATTAGGCAATGTCGTCGGAGGCGGTGGAAATATGGCCCGTCTGTCCTCCTTAGAAGCAGGTCTTCCTTTACACGTTCCCGGTATGACAATTGACAGGCAGTGTGCCTCGGGTCTTGAAGCGATCAGAACAGCTTGCGTCATGGTTCAATCGGGGGAGGGCACGATGTATATCGCTGGCGGGACTGAGAGCATTTCCAGATCACCAATGAAAGAGAGAGCCCGCTTTTCACCGGAGCGGATAGGAGATCCGCATATGGGAGAAGCAGCTGAGCTGACCGCGTCGGCATTTTCTGTCACGAGAAAAGAACAAGATGACTATGCCCTTTTAAGCTGGGAAAGAAGTTTAGCAGCATTCACACATGGTACATATTCAGAAGAAATCGTTTCGATTGACGGGATGAACATAGATGAAGCGGCTGCTAAAATAAGACCGATGGCAAAGCTGATCAAGCGGGCAAAGCCTGTATTTTTACCGGGAAAAGGAACTGTGACCGCCGCCAATAGCTGTAAGGAAGCAGACGGAGCAGCCGCCGTCGCTGTGATGGAAAGATCGCTAGCGGAAGCAAGTGGATATAAGGCAATGCTACGATACGCCGGAAGTGCTGTGACAGCGATACATCCTCATTTTCCAGCTGCTTCACCAATTGATGCGATCAAGAAGCTTTTACATCAAGAGAACATCAAGGCAGAGGAAGTGGCGTTATTTGAAATCAATGAAGCGTTTGCGCTGAAAGCTGCACTTATTGCCCGGACGCTGGGGATACCATATGACCGGATCAATAGAAGAGGCGGTGCACTTTGCCTTGGGCATCCTTACAGCGCGTCAGGAGCTGCTATGATGGTGAGATTATTTTATGAAGGGCGCGGCTTACCGAATGGAAGCTATGTCATGGCTGCTATTGGAAGCGGTGGCGGCGTTGGTTTAGCCGTTTTGTGGCAAGTTCTGTCATGACATGCATAAGCAAGGAATTGCCGAACTCCGTCGAATCATGTACTATAAAAGCTAGATGTGAGGAGGGCCATGCATGTTTTCAGAACAAAAGAAACGACCATTCTTCAAAAGAAAAATGGGGATCGTCCTGTTATCTGTCCTTGCTGTCATCATCATTGCAGCATTATCAGGCTTTTTATATGTTAAATCAGCACTCGGACCGGTCGATCAAAAAAGTAAACAAACCATTAATATTCATATTCCAAATGGGACATCTGTCCGCGAAATTGCGGGCATTTTAAAAGAAAATGGGCTCATTTCGAATGACGCGATTTTTACTTATTATGCAAAATACAAAAAGGCGTCCGGCTTTAAAGCGGGATATTTTCATTTAAAACAAACAATGGACGCAGACACGCTGATCAAAAAGCTGACATCTGGCGGGACAGATTACGCCTTTCAGCTTGTGATTCCAGAGGGAAGACAGCTGTCTGATATTGCAGCCATTATTGCAAATCAGACGAATTTTTCAGCGAAGGAAGTTGAAGCGAAGCTGGATGATCCTGATTTTATTCAAACACTAATGAAAAAATATCCGAAAACCGTGACATCACAGGTGAATGGAAAACAGGTGAAACATCCGTTGGAGGGTTATTTATTCCCTGCTACGTATCCATTTTATCGTGAGGATGAATCGCTCGAAACGATCATTGAAACGATGATTAAACAAACAGATCAATACGTGAAAACGTATGAAAAAGACATGAAAAAGAGAAACATGTCCATACATGATGTGTTAACGATGGCATCACTGATTGAAATGGAAGCAACAGAAAAGACAGATCGGGCAAAAATCTCAAGTGTATTCTATAACCGGTTGAAAAAGGACATGCCGCTTCAAACTGATCCAACCGTTCTTTATGCACTTGGTGAGCATAAATCCCGCGTGTATTACAAAGACCTAAAAGTGAAATCTCCTTATAACACGTATAACAACAAAGGGCTGCCGCCTGGACCTATTGCAAATGCTGGTGAATCTTCTTGGAAAGCCGCTTTGCATCCAGAGAAAACGGATTACGTTTACTTCCTTGCGAAGAAAAATGGCGAAGTCGTATTTACGAAAACGTTAAATGAGCATAATAAAGCAAAAGCGAAATACATCACAGGCAGCAATTAATGTACAAGTGAATCGAAAAAGACTGTAGACAATACGAGATTGCCTGCAGTTTTTTTCGTTGGAATCTCCATTTTATAGGTTCGCAATTGCCACTTCTTTGTGGTAAAATATATCGGGTTGTTTTTACTTAGATGAACGAAAGATTGACGAGAGAGAGAGCTGCAATAGGCAGGACTCTTCTTTTTCAGGTCATGAAGGAGCTAGACAGATAATGACTATCGAAGATGATCGAATAAATGATTATATTGAACATTTAATTCACCCAAGTCCTGATGCAATCGCTCAATTAGAGATCTATGCAAAAGAGCATCATGTGCCAATTATGGAAAAGGTTAGCATTGAGCTTTTACTGCAGCTGCTTTCGATGAAAAAGCCGAAAAAAATTCTTGAGGTTGGGACAGCGATTGGCTATTCCGCCATTCGAATGGCAACAGCTCTGCCAGATGCTGAGATTTATACGATTGAGCGCAATGCAAAGCGCTATGAAGAAGCGACACGGAACATTGAGGAATTAAAGTTAAAAGAAAGAATACACGTGTTTTTTGGTGATGCGATGGAATCGGCTAAAACGGTCCAAACGATGGCGCCCTATGATGTGATCTTTATTGATGCTGCAAAAGGGCAGTACAAGCGTTTCTTTGAATTGTTTGAACCGATGCTCGCTCATGACGGAATGATTATTACAGACAATGTCTTATTTAAAGGCTTAGTGGCAACGAATTATGAAGAAGAAATTGAAGATAAACGAAAAAAACAATTAATTGGAAAAATTGATCGATACAATCAATGGCTCATGTCAAACCCTGATTTCCAAACGTGCATTATTCCAGTTGGAGACGGGATCGCCATTAGTACAAAAAGAGGTGACCAATCATGAAGAAACCAGAATTGCTTGTGACGCCAAGCAGCGTGTCAGACGTACTGCCATTAATTGAGGCAGGAGCTGATGCATTCTTAATAGGCGAACAAACATACGGTATTCGTCTTGCAGGTGAGTTTTCAAGAGAAGATGTGAAACAAACGGTTCAGCTTGCACATGCCCATCACAAAAAAGTGTATGTGGCAATGAATGCGATTTTTCATAATGACCGCGTGCAGCTGCTTGGAGATTATTTAACCTTTCTCGATTCATTAAACGTGGACGGCGTCGTTTTTGGAGACCCGGCCGTGATCATGGCCGCAAAGGAAACAGGGGTGAACCTGAACCTTCACTGGAGTACAGAAACGACTGGAACCAACTATTACACTTGTAACTATTGGGGCAGAAAAGGCGCATCGCGTGCTGTTCTTGCTAAAGAGCTGAACATGGACAGTGTGATCGACATCAAAGAAAATGCTGAAGTGGAGATTGAAATTCAAGTTCATGGCATGACATGTATGTTTCAATCAAAACGTACGCTCATCGGCAACTACTTTGAATACCAGGGCAAACAAATGGATGTCGTAGGCAGAAATATGGAGGAAGGGCTATTCCTGCATGACCAAGAGCGTCAAAACAAATACCCTATTTTCGAGGATGCAAACGGGACACATATTATGAGTCCAAATGATGTGTGTATGATTGACGAATTAGAAGAGTTTGTTGACGCAGGCATTGACTCATTTAAAATTGACGGAATTTTAAAGTCACTTTCTTATATGACAGAGGTGACATCACTTTATAGAAAAGCAATTGATTTACTAACGACTGACAAAGACGCGTATGAAGATCAGAAAGAAGACTGGGTGAAGCGGATTGAAGAGATTCAGCCAGTGAATCGTTCGATTGATACAGGGTTCTTCTTTAAAGAAACGGTTTATTAAGATAAGAGGAGGCAGAGGAAATGGCATTATTGAAAGATGGTATTTCTGAAATGATTGATGGTAAACGTGTCATTACAAAAAAACCAGAACTGCTTGCACCCGCAGGAAACTTGGAAAAGCTGAAAATTGCTGTACATTACGGAGCTGACGCTGTTTTTATTGGCGGGAAAGAATTTGGACTTCGCTCAAATGCAGATAACTTTTCAATTGAAGAAATGGCAGAAGGTGTCGCATTTGCAAACAAATATGGTGCACGCATTTATGTGACAACAAATATCTTCGCCCACAATGAAAACATGGACGGGCTGGAGGAATACCTTCAAGGGATCGAAAGCGCTGGAGTAGCAGGCATTATTGTAGCTGATCCACTGATCATTGAAACATGTAAACGTGTTGCACCGAAGCTTGAAGTCCATTTAAGCACACAGCAATCTCTTTCAAATTGGAAAGCTGTTCAGTTTTGGAAGGAAGAAGGGCTTGAGCGTGTGGTGCTCGCACGTGAAACTAGTGCGCTAGAAATTAGAGAAATGAAAGAAAAGGTCGATATTGAAATCGAAACATTCATTCACGGTGCGATGTGTATCGCATACTCTGGCCGCTGCGTGCTCAGTAACCATATGACGGCAAGAGATTCTAACCGCGGAGGCTGCTGCCAGTCCTGCCGCTGGGATTATGATCTTTATAAACTAGAAGGTTCTGAGGAAGCGCCTTTATTTGCTGAGGAAGATGCGCCATTTGCAATGAGTCCAAAAGATTTGAAGCTTGTTGAATCCATTCCTCAAATGATCGAAATGGGAATTGACAGCTTAAAAATAGAAGGACGGATGAAATCCATTCATTATGTTGCCACTGTTGTAAGTGTATACCGCAAAGTCATTGATGCGTATTGTGCTGATCCAGACAATTTTGTCATTAAGCAGGAATGGTTAGATGAATTAGATAAATGTGCAAACCGTGACACAGCACCAGCCTTTTTCGAAGGCGTACCAGGAACAGATGAACAAATGTTTGGCATTCATGGAAAGAAAACGACATTTGATTTCGCAGGTCTTGTTCTTCATTATGATGAAAAAGAACAAATCGTGACATTGCAGCAGCGTAACTTCTTTAAGCAAGGTGACGAAGTCGAATTCTTCGGACCAGAAATTGAGAATTTCACATGCAAAATTGAAACGATTTGGGATGAAAAAGGAAATGAACTAGATGCTGCTCGTCATCCGCTGCAAATCGTCAAATTCAAGCTTGATCAAAAAGTATACCCTAGCAACATGATGAGAAAGGGGAAATAACAGCCACATGAGGAGTAAACCAGTTGTCATTGGTATTGCTGGCGGCTCGGGTTCAGGTAAAACGAGCGTCACCAATTCAATCTATGAAAAATTTAAAGGACATTCCATCCTCATGCTTCAGCAAGACTTATATTACAAAAATCAAAGTCATATGCCATTTGAAGAGCGCCTGCTCACGAACTATGATCATCCGCTTGCATTCGACAATGACCTGATGTTTGAGCATTTGGAACAGCTCCTAAGATACGAATCCATTGAAAAACCAATATACGATTTTAAACTAAACACACGTTCAGAAGAGACGGTTCATGTTGAGCCGAAGGATGTCATTATCGTTGAAGGTATCTTTGCGCTCGAAGACGAACGTTTGAGAGACTTAATGGATATTAAACTGTATGTTGATACAGATGCAGACCTTCGCATCATCCGCCGTATTTTACGCGATACGAAGGAAAGAGGCCGGTCGATCGATTCTGTGATTGAACAATATGTATCTGTTGTCAGACCGATGCATAATCAATTCATTGAACCGACGAAACGATACGCCGATATCATCATCCCAGAAGGCGGCCAAAACCATGTGGCGATAGACTTAATGGTGACAAAAATTCAAACGATTCTTCAAAACCGAGCAGAGTAAATGGTGGAGAAGAAAAAGACCTTTACAGTGTAAAGGTCTTTTCAGCATCATCTTACCAAACTCTCACAAAAACTTGTCCTAAGACAGACGTTCCTTTATAAAGAGTGATAGTGGCATCGCCGCGTGAATGAGCGGTCACTAGCCCACTAGAGCTTACAGAAGCAACACTCTGGTTATCTGTCCAATAACGTGTTGCTGCAGCATTATAGACTGAGCATTGCTCACCAACTCTCATAGGTAAATCTTAATTTTGAATCGAAATTACATCTAATGTTTTAAATCCCGAGGAGCAGCTATTGACTGTGAAATCCGCTGTTTCTTTGGCGGAAGCCATGCCCATTAGTGAAAAAGATAAGGTAGAGATGGATAGAACAGAAACAATTGTTTTCTTCATGTTCATTTAAAACACTCCCTAGCATGTATTTGGTCTTGCATTGATAAAATTCAGTGAAAACCAAATATTTCCTTATTAATATTTGTTAATTATGTGTGAACATTTATTAAAGCAGCATTCTCGGAAAAAATCTTAAGGGTTTGATATGATAAGAAAACAATGAAGAAAAGAAGAGATGGAGAAATCACTACCACATAGCGAAAGAATGAAGTTGAAAAAGTATATTAAAAAAACGACAAACAAATCATCACAAATTTTCAAACAATTCTTGATCAAAATGCAATTTTGTAATAATATAGCATAGACATATCGTACACTGACCATATTATGTATTGGAAGATGGAGAATGGATAAGCTATTCTTCTACATATGATCGAAATGGCCGAACGAGGTACAGGAGCTTCCTGTGCCTTTCCACAGTTTGTGCGATTTTAGACCGCTGCGAGTGGTCCTGTCTAATAAAAGGCATAATAGTTGCATCTAAAAGGGACGCCATGTAAGATGGACTTTTACGAATATGGTACAGAAGGAATGAGGGCCTGAACATGTCCTCATTCTTGTATATTTCAGTCGTCACTCACGTGCAGAAAGTTTGTATGATGAGGATTAATAGAAGGAGTGAATGATTCATGGCACAAGAGAAAGTATTTCCAATGACAGAAGAAGGAAAACGTAAATTAGAAGAAGAGCTTGAATATTTGAAAACGGTTAAACGTAAAGAGGTTGTAGAGCGTATTAAAATCGCTAGAAGTTTTGGAGACCTCTCTGAAAACTCGGAATATGATTCTGCTAAAGAAGAGCAGGCGTTTGTAGAAGGCCGTATTACAACGCTTGATAATATGATTCGTAATGCTAAAATTATCGAAGATGAAGGAAACTCAAATGTGGTTTCACTTGGTAAAACGGTGACATTCGTTGAATTACCAGACGGGGAAGAAGAGTCTTACACAATTGTTGGAAGTGCAGAAGCTGATCCGTTCGAAGGCAAGATTTCAAACGATTCACCTATTGCAAAAAGCCTTTTAGGTAAACAAGTAGATGACAAAGTAACCGTTCAAACACCTGGCGGAGAAATGTTCGTCCAAATTGTAAAAATTTCATAATCACGTTTATCAGGTAAACACCTCGTCCACAATAGGGACGAGGTGTTTTTATGCGCAAAAAAAGAAGAATTCAATGGACAGGTGCGATTATTTTTATACTATTGCTCGGTCTTCTGATGAGACTGGCAGAAATTCAGCTGTTCTTCACAGAATCGTTTTCAAAGCTTGATATCAATTTAATACAAGAAAGTGTTAAACAGCGAACAGAAGAAGTCGTTATTTCAGACGGTCGCGGTGAGTTTTTAGATCGAAACGGCCAAGCACTTCTTACAAAAGAACAGCCTGCGGTTATCTTATTTCCTTTCCTGCAATATGATCTTCCACGCTTACAGCAAACCGCCTCTATTCTTGAGATGGAAGAGGATGAACTCAAAAAACAGTTAACAGAAACGAAAAAACCTCTCATTTTAAAAGATGACATCACGAAAAAAAAACTGAAAGACATCAATGATATGAAATATTCAGGTGTGTACGGCGTATATATGAAAGAGAAGGACAAAAAAAGACTTGCCCTCCACACATTAGGTTTCACAAGCGAAAATCCAGAACTACTCAGAAAGCGTTATCCTGACAAAAAAGAGCTTTCCATACGTACTGAAATCGGCACATTTGGGCTGGAAAGCACCTTTGACGAATTTCTATTACCCGAACAAGACACAAAATTGTTATATCATGTGGACGGAAGGGGAAACCCTTTGTTCGGTATGGACGTCAAATATACAGCAGAAGCTCATTCCTTTTATCCACTTCAGGTACAGACAACGATAGATGAAGACATGCAGGCTGAAATGGAGAAGGTGCTCAAAGACCAAGGCGTTGAAAAAGGCGGTGCCGTTCTGCTCGACATTGAAAGCAGCAGTGTACTGGCAATGGCAAGTACCCCAAATGTCACAAGCAAAAACCGGCATGAGGCAAGAAATTACATGCTGACAGCGATTGCTCCAGGCTCTGTCTTTAAAACAGCTGTACTTGCCGCAGCAATCGAAAAAAACCTTGACCAGCCACAAACCATGTATGACTGTCGAAAGAATTTATATGGAGAGCCTGAAGGAAAACAGGAAGTGCTGAATCTGACGGACAGTTTCTCGCAGAGCTGCAATTATACCTTTGCGGCACTTGCTGAAAAGCTCATTCAAACAGATGATCAAATCATTGAAAAGACGGCTGCAAAGCTTGGACTCATAGATCGAGCTGGCTGGGAAGGGGATGTCTATCATAAGCAGCACTTCAAACAGTTTGATCGTGAAGAAACAGGCAGTGTGTGGGGAGATAAAAGAGACAAGCATGTCAAAAAAGCCATTGCACAAACCGCAATAGGACAAAAAAATGTGAAAACGACACCTCTGCAAATCGCGAATATGATGGCTGCGATCGCAAGAGGAGGAGAACGAAAAGAAGTGAAAATCGCAGAAAAAGTGCTGTATCAAAACGGAACAACGATGCTGTCCTTTCAAAACAAACGGCCTGAAGGGGGCAGCATTGACCGCTATACAGCTCAAAAGCTGCAAAAATTCTTAAGGCAGGTGGTGACCTCTGACAAGGGAACAGGAAGAAGGTTTCAAGATTTGCCATACGATGTAGCGGGAAAATCAGGTACTGCCCAAACCGGCAGTCAAGACAAAAAGGGGAATCCGCTTTATCATAAGTGGTTTGCTGGATACTTTCCGGTAGAAAAACCAAAATACGCCCTTGTCGTTGTTCACCTTGATGAGACAAGTGGCCGGGCTAAGACAAATGATGCGTTTTATGATATTGTAAAAAAGGTCAATGAAATTGAAAAGAAACAGACATAGAACATCCCTTCATGACATGTTAGAATAGTAACGACTTAGGGAACAGAGGCAAAGGAGTGCAGAGATTTTGAGTAGAAATTCTCGATTTGAACATCGTGATAAGCGCAGAAAGGCAAATATGGTGCTTAACATATTAATTGGTATCGTTGTGGTGCTTATTTTGGTTGTCGCATCGAGTTTGTTAATTTTTAATAAGCCGAAAGATCCAGATGTAGCGGATGCGCCATCAAAAACGGCACCTGCAACAAGTGAAAATAAACAAAACTCACAAGAAGATGTGAAAGATCCAAAGAAAGACACATCCAATGATTCAGATGCAAAAAAAGATGATTCATCTGATCAAGACGACGAAACGAAGAAGACAGATGATGAAGAAAAGCCTAATAAAGATGCGTTAAAAGACGCCAAAGAAACAGATGGCGGCAAAACGAGTGATGTAGACAAAACATACGAAAATGATGACTGGGAGCCTGTAGGAACAGAGCAATCCGGTTCACATACAGCAACCTATGATTCCAGCTCAAAAGACTGGAAAGAAATGATCAAAGCCATGTCCTATGCGACAGGAATTTCAGAAGATCAAATGACCGTTCTTTGGTTAGGAAATAACGGAGGTCCTCAAGATGCAAAAGGAACCATCCGTGATAAATCAACAGGTGAACGCTACCGTGTGGAAATTACGTGGGTAGATGAAAAAGGCTGGAAACCTGTGAAGGTTGAAAAATTAAGATAAACATGAAAAAAAGATAGCAGATATGCTATCTTTTTTGTTTAAACATTTGCTTTAAAATGAACAACTGCTGTATACAAAATCCGCTCATCGATTACAGTCGTTTGATGACTGACAGAATGAACGGTCAGCAGAATCGCCTGATTATGTTCAATTTGTTTTTGGATCTTTTGTTCAAGTTCTTTTAAAGATGTTGCTTCAAAAAATTCTATTTTATCCTTTAAAAAATCCAGCTGAAAATCCATTTGATTCACCTCTCTATACTCTTCATTCATCTTAATCTCTCTCCCTCAGGAGGGCAAATGTTTTTCTGTCTCTCCCAGTATTTTTTAGTAGGAAAGAAACAGAAGTTGTGGTAGGATAGGAACTGTTCGACGGAATAAAACATACTATACGCATAGGAATAAATAGATAAAGTGGAGGGAAAGAAAATGGGACGCGAATTTCTTTCTTTATTTGATCATTGGGCCGACTCTTATGACGACACGGTAAGTGGTCATGACGAGCAGTATAGAGAAGTGTTTCGCCGGTATCCGGCTATTTTAAAAGAAATTGCCCGCCGTTCAGGCCAAGATGTTCTTGAGTTTGGAAGCGGTACGGGGAATCTAACAGCGCTACTCCTTGCAGCTGATAAAAACGTGTTTGGTGTTGAACCATCAGATGCCATGAAGAAAGCGGCTCTTCAAAAAGGACTGCCAGATCTATTTCATGATGGGGATTTTTTATCATTTCCAGCGCCGCCTTTTGAGCCAGATACGATCGTCAGCTCATATGCATTCCACCATTTAACGGATGAAGAAAAAAAACAAGCCATTCACACCTATAGCAACATCCTTCACTCAGATGGTAAAATAGTTTTTGCTGATACAATGTTTCAAAATCAAGCAGCACATCAAGCTCAGATCGACAAAGCGAGAGCCGCAGGGTTCGATCAGCTTGCAGAGGATTTAGAAACGGAATATTATCCATCCATTGATGTGCTAAAGCAAATCTTTGAAGAAGAAGGTTTTAGCACATCCTTTCATCAAATGAATGATTTTGTTTGGATCGTAGAAGCGAAGAAAAGGGAATGAAAGGATGTTTTTGATTTGAAAATCGCAGTTATAGGTGCAATGGAAGAAGAAGTGACGATTTTAAGAGATCAACTAAAAAATGCTACACAAGAAAACATCGCTGGGTGTGAATTTACAACAGGTGTTTATGAAGATAAAGAAGTGATTTTATTAAAATCAGGGATTGGAAAAGTAAATGCAGCGGTCAGCACAACATTACTGCTTGACCGCTTTCAGCCAGATTATGTGATCAATACAGGATCTGCTGGCGGTTTTCACCACTCATTAAATGTAGGTGATATTGTCATCTCTACTGATGTGAGACATCATGATGTAGATGTGACCATCTTTGATTACGAATATGGACAAGTGCCGGGACTTCCAGCTGCTTTCATTGCAGATGAAAAGCTTGTGAAGCTGGCAGAAGAATCTGCTTTAGAAATTGATCATATTCAAGTGGCAAAAGGAACGATTGCAACAGGAGATTCGTTTATGAATGATCCGGATCGTGTAGCGTTTGTGAGAGAGAAGTTTCCAGAGCTGTATGCGGTGGAAATGGAAGCCGCAGCCGTTGCACAGGTCTGTCAGCTCTTTGGTACGCCATTTGTTGTCGTTCGTGCGCTATCGGATATTGCAGGGAAAGAATCCAATATCTCCTTTGATCAATTCCTTGAGCAAGCAGCGATTCACTCAACCGACCTTGTCTTGCGTATGATAAAGCAAACACAATAAAAGAAGGGGTTTCCCCCTTCTTTTCCATGCAAAGGAAGGGAATCATATGGCTGTCATAAAGGATATTACTGAATTAATTGGCCGCACACCGCTTTTAAAGCTGTCAGGGATTGGCGTCCCAAAAGGCGTTGAGGTGTATGCAAAGCTTGAGATGATGAATCCAGGTGGAAGTATTAAGGATCGATTAGGTGATATGCTCATCAGAGAAGCATTGGCATCTGGCAAACTGCGTCCAGGCGGAACTATTATTGAAGCGACTGCTGGAAACACAGGAATTGGGCTTGCCCTAAGTGCAAGAAAGCATCAATTACAGACCATTTTTTGTGTACCAGAACATTTTAGTCAAGAAAAACAACAGCTGATGAAGGCGCTCGGTGCAGAGATTATTCATACGCCGAGAAAAGAAGGCATGAAGGGTGCGATTGATCGAGCCCTTGAACTAGAGGCAAGCCTTGACAATGCCTATTGTGTTTTACAATTTAAAAACCAAGTAAATCCATTGACTTACTACAGAACACTCGGTCCCGAATTGTGGTCCGACTTAAAAGGGAATATCGATGTATTCGTGGCTGGAGCAGGATCTGGCGGGACTTTTCAAGGGTGTGCCGCCTATTTAAAAGAGCAGCATCAGGCGTTAAAAACAGTGGTTGTGGAGCCTGAAGGATCAATTTTAAATGGAGGGGACCCTGGCCCGCATAGAACGGAAGGAATTGGCCTTGAATTTATCCCAGATTATATGGAGCAGGCTTTATTCGATGAGATTTACACTGTCAGTGATGGTGATGCGTTTCGAATGGTGAAAGAAGCAGCTGAAAAAGAAGGTGTTCTCATCGGCAGCTCCTCTGGTGCCGCTTTATTTGCCGCTTTAGAGGAAGCAAAGAAAGCAGCACCTGGGACAGTCATTGTCACCATTTTTCCTGACAGCAGTGAGCGATATTTAAGTAAAGGAATTTATGAGGGAGGAAAATAGCATGAAACCAAAAACAATGATGATTCACAGCGGAACAACAGGTGATGAAAGAACAGGCGCCGTGTCTGTGCCGATTTATCAAGTGAGTACTTATAAGCAGCCGAAAGCAGGCGAACATACGGGGTATGAATACTCCAGAACAGCAAATCCAACAAGAACTGCACTGGAAACAGTCATTCGTGATCTTGAAGGAGGAGCAAGCGGCTACGCATTTGGTTCAGGGATGGCAGCCATTACGGCTGTGATGATGCTGTTTAACAGCGGAGATCATATTGTCCTGACAGATGACGTGTACGGCGGAACCTACCGCGTCATCACAAAGGTGCTAAACCGTATTGGCATTACTGCAACCTTTGTTGACACAAGTGATCCTGAAGCAGTGAAAAAAGCCATTTTACCTGAAACAAAAGCCGTTTACATTGAATCACCAACCAATCCTTTACTCAAAATGACGGATCTAAAAGCCATCGGCGAATTGACAAAAGAAGCCAACATCTTGATGATTGTCGACAATACATTTTTCACACCGTATTTCCAAAAGCCGATTGAATATGGCGCAGACATTGTCTTGCACAGTGCGACTAAATATTTAGGCGGCCATAGTGATGTTGTAGGCGGGCTTGTCGTCACAGCGACAAAAGAACTTGGAGAAGAACTGCACTTTGTTCAAAACTCGACAGGCGGGATTCTTGGACCGCAGGATTCATGGCTTCTCATGAGAGGGATGAAAACGCTTGGACTAAGAATGGAAGCACATCAACAAAATGCACAGAAAATCGCTGAGTTTTTAAAGCAACATGCAGCCGTCACACGTGTTTATTATCCAGGTCTCGATACTCACCCTGGACATGAACTTGCGAAAACACAAGCATCCGGCTTCGGCGGCATGATCTCTTTTGATATTGGAAAAGAAGAACATGTCGATGTATTTTTAAGCCAGCTTAAGCTGTTTACAATCGCAGAAAGCCTTGGAGCGGTTGAAAGCTTAATTTCTGTCCCTGCCCGGATGACCCATGCGTCCATTCCAAAAGACCGCCGGGAGGAGCTTGGCATCACAGATGGTTTAATTCGTATTTCCGTCGGAATTGAAGATGTGGATGATTTACTACATGATATCAAGCAAGGACTAAGCGCACTGGCGAATGGATAGATTTACATGCTCCTCGCTTTCTCTCACTATGTTAAGCTATGAATAGACATTGATAACTGGAAGGTGAAACAAGTGAAGAAAAAGTGGAGTGATTTAGTGACAGATTACAAGCAGTACGCTTTTATTTTGCTTGCTGTCAGCACCTTTTTATATATTGGTACGATCTTACCGAACCAGCACATCGAAGCATCTCCAAAAATGCTGATGATGGGAATAGATTGTGTTTTCTTATTAGCAGCTTTTGTTTGTGTTAAACGCGCGATTTTCTTTCAAAAGAAACTGCAAGAATTAGATGAAGATTAATTCGAAAGCCTCCTCATTTGCCTGAGGAGGCTTTTTTTATTGTATTGGATAATCGGACAAGAATAACTGTAGAAATTTAGTCAAAAACACAAAAATCACCTATATGACTAAAAACAGGTTTACAAAATGGTGCTTGCTGGATATACTTACAAAGTAATTAAAAAAAAACGTAAAGGAGGCTGAAGAATATGTTATTCGTATCTACTTGTGATCAATTCAACCAACAATTTCATCATGTCATCAGCCTGTGGAAGAGTTCGTGTCCTTCCTTTGCCTTATACGGTGCACGCTTCAAAACTGTTTAAGTAAACGAGGATTTCACACGTATCATCCATTGCAGGTTGGAAGACACTGTCTTTTGATCTGCATTTTTGTGTGCCCGCAGGTCAACTGATAAAGAAGATCTGCGGGCTATTTCGCGTGCTGCGAACTGAAGGGAGGTGAGCGTATATGACAATCCATTTATTTTTTATTACTTTGACAATTAAGCGGAAATACAAGGACATTGAGACAGTTCTTTACGAACAAGAAGTCGAAACAATTTATGAAGAAATGAAACAGAAACAACTAAAGTATATGAACTAAAACAGGAAATGAAAAATGTGAAAAGGAGGAGATTGACATGTTTATGATGCTAGCCATGCTTGATTGTTATACGATGGAGAAGGACCAGGTTTAGACACGCTCCACATTGATCACCTGCACATATGATACCGTAAACGGTGATTGTGAGGTGATCAATGAATGTCGATGTCACCATATATGAGATTTCCGTCTGTGGGGCACGGGTATGCATCTATTCCGCATTCCTTAAAGCACGGATACGGCAATCCATACCGCATGCAAAGAGAGCAAGAGGAAATGCTCAGACGTTATATGTATCAGTACCGGACTTATTGGTATTAAAGAAAAGGAGCAGGAAACCATGACGTTTCCTGCTCCTTTTACGTTAGCAAATCCAGCTTGCACCAATGATGATCAACAAAATGAACAGTACAACAAGCAATGCGAATCCGCCTGCAAAACCGCCACCGTAGCCACCGCAGTAGCCTCCAGAATAACCGCCAAAGCCCATAATCTAGCACCACCTTTATCTAATCAAGATACATTTATAAATTATGCAGCTCATGCAGAAAACGAAATCAATCTGAGCACAAATAATGAAAACGCCTATTCAAGTTAAAAAATAATTTTCACTTTCTGCGAAACATTTTCTGAAAAGGAGCGTCTTATAAAAGACAAATAAATTAGGACTAGGTCTTAATTTTTGTTAGGTGAGAGCCGATATGAAAAGTAAGAAAATTTGTAAATAGTTTATTTACTGGTGAAAAGCAGGTGTTAACATTGATTCAAAGCTGGATTGGAAAACAAATGAGGGAACCAAAAGGCTTGTTCTCAAAATGGGTTGCCCGCTATATGGAAAAAAATCATCATAATATCAATGAATGGACGCTTCAACTCTTAAATATACAAGAAAATGACCGAATTTTAGAAATTGGGACTGGAAGAGGCATCACCTTATCAAAGGTAGCTGAAAAACTTGACCGCGGAAAAGTATATGGAGTGGATGCCTCTCGTCATATGATTAAATATGCAAAAAGAAAACATAAGAAGCTTGCGGAACAGGACAAAGCCGTTATTACGCTTGGTAAGGCTGAGCAATTACCTTTTGAAGACAGATCATTCAATAAATTATTTACGGTGCAGACGATCTATTACTTGAAGGATATTGAGCAAGTCATGAAGGAAGTGTACCGCGTCCTTCAAGTGGATGGAGAAGTATTTTTATCCTTCCAAAAGCAGGAGCTGATCAACGAACAAAAACGGTCAACATCTTTTTCATCGTACAGTGAAGAAGAGATCAGCCGTCTGTTTTCAGCATATCACTTTAGAGAAGTCTCGGTTTATCACTATGATACATACATCTGTATCAAAGCCTTAAAATGATGAAAATATTTCCCAGGTAATGAACAAGCACTCAAAAAAGAGGCTCTTTGTCAGATGAGCCTCTTTGCCTGCAATAAAAAAAGGCTCTTCATCAGAAGAGCCTTTTGTATGTGATATAGGCGCCAGCCAGGTGTGTAAGGAATGATAGTATATATAAGGAATTTGTTTGTCGATTAAGGATACCTGTCTGGCTTATTTCTTATATCGACACCGTTCTGCAAAAGTTTAGCTTTTTTTTCAATATTTTCTTTTTTATTTCGCTGAAAGACACATTTTTCTTTCTCACATAGACATGTGTCTCCCTCTTTTTCACATAATGTGCTGTTTGAAGAAGGAAATTGCTTAAGAAATAGAGAAAATTGTAGAGACTTCATTTTTAAACAAAAGGGAGGAATGAAATCATGTCGGGAAACAAAGGTGTCGTTTATAAAGGAGCAGGAAAAGTAGCAGTTGAGGATATTGGATACCCTGATTTGGTCTTAAAAGACGGCCCGGGTGTACCTAAAGCCAATGTGGGGCGCAAATGTGAGCATGGCGTCATTTTAAAAGTAGTGACGACGAATATTTGCGGAAGTGATCAGCACATGGTGAGAGGGCGTACGACTGCACCTGAAGGGCTTGTCCTTGGTCATGAAATTACGGGTGAAGTCGTGGAAGTTGGGCGAGATGTGGAGTTTATTCAAAAAGGGGACCTCGTGTCCGTTCCGTTTAATATTGCCTGCGGACGCTGCGTCATGTGTAAGGAACAAAAAACCCATGTGTGCTTAAATGTAAACCCGGACCGCCCAGGCTCTGCCTATGGATATGTAGATATGGGCGGATGGGTTGGCGGCCAATCCGAGTATGTCATGGTTCCATATGCAGATTTTCAGCTGCTCAAATTTCCAGACAAAGATCAAGCGATGGAAAAAATACTTGATCTCACGATGCTTTCCGATATTTTCCCGACAGGTTTTCATGGTGCTTATACGGCTGGAGTAAAGCCTGGTTCGACCGTATATATTGCAGGTGCTGGGCCGGTAGGTCTTGCAGCAGCACATTCGGCTCAGCTTCTTGGCGCATCTGCTGTGATTGTTGGAGATCTGAATGAGCAAAGACTGGAACAGGCAAGAAGCTTCGGCTGTGAGACGATCAATCTACGAAAACATGATCGAATCGGCGAACAAATCACGAATATTTTAGGGGAGCCAGAAGTTGATTGTGCCGTCGATTGTGTCGGCTTTGAAGCTTCGGGTCATGGAGACCAGGGAGAAGCTCCAGCAACTGTTTTAAATACGATTATGGATATTACCAAAGTTGGAGGCAAGCTTGGAATTC
Source organism: Bacillus sp. FSL R5-0512 (assembly GCF_038593295.1). NCBI lineage: Bacteria > Bacillati > Bacillota > Bacilli > Caryophanales > Bacillaceae > Bacillus > Bacillus sp. FSL R5-0512. The sequence continues at coordinate 2,353,317 of NZ_CP151982.1, read as the reverse complement.
CAGGGCTTTATGTCACAGAAGATCCAGGAGCAGTGGATGCCGATGCAAAAGTCGGTTCTCTGAAAGTGCGAATTGGACTTGGCTGGGCGAAAGCTCATACCTTTGTGACAGGTCAAACCCCTGTTATGCAATATCATCGCAGTCTAATGAAATCCATTTTAAGCGGCAGAGCACAGATCGCCAAAGCCGTCAATGCGACCGTCATTGACCTTGATCAAGCTCCTAAAGGATATAGTGACTTTGATTCGGGTGTGGCGAAGAAATTTGTCATTGACCCGCACGGGATGCTTTCTCGATAATTTTTAACATGAAAGGAGCCGCTCAATAAAATGGGACGGCTCTTTATTGTGGAAAATCACATAGACTATACAAATCCATTTCAAGGCGGAGGAATTAGATGAATTCAGATCAGGCCAAAAGAAGAGTAGTAGAACAATTTGGAAGAAATGCAGAAAAGTATGTGACGAGTCAAACTCATGCAAAGGGAGCAGACCTTGATCTAATTGTTGAATGGGCAGCCCCAGAAGAGAGCTGGGTCGTACTCGATATAGCAACTGGTGGCGGGCATACCGCAAAAGCACTGGCTCCATATGTGAATCAAGTGTTTGCGACGGATTTAACGAAAGAGATGCTTTCTCATACATCACTTCATTTAAAAGCGTATCCACAAATTTTTTATGTAGTAGCGGATGCAGAAAGCCTTCCTTTTTTAGATGGCACATTTGATATGGTCACATGCCGAATTGCAGCACACCATTTCCCGCACCCTGAACAGTTTGCCAAAGAGGCATCTCGCGTATTAAAGTCAAATGGTCTGTTTTTCTTTATTGATAATGTTTCGCCAAATGATGAAGAGCTTGCACTATTTATCAATGAGCTGGAAAGATTGAGAGACCCAAGTCATGTGTCCTGTCTATCTACAGAACAATGGAGGGAATTGTTTTATAAAGAGGGAATAAAAGAAGTAAGATCAATGGAACGAAAAAAACGTTACCCTTTTCAAGAATGGGTCAAGCGAACAACGAAAACTTTAAAGGAAGAAGAGATCGTTACAAAATACATGTTAGATGCTAACGAGAAAATAAAGCAATATTATAGATTGAACATGACAGAGGATCAGATAGAATCAATAGAGGTGGATGACTGGATTGCTCTTTTCAGGAAAGAATAAAAATGTTGATTAAACTTTTCTGGACAAAACAGACTCAAACATTTGTGAAGGGTGACACCCCTGTGCTGTAATATGACCGAAATTTGTATTTGATCCGCATAAATTGATTAAAAAACTTACAAGAACACCTTGTAAGTTTTTTGTTTTCAAGATTTAAAAAAGCCTGTACTATTCTCCTGCATTCCGTAACATGTTAAAATGAAAAGATTGGAAATATAAGTCTTTAGTAGATTTCTTTACTATATATTAAGATTTGATTGGATGATATTTATTATAAGGGATTTTATGTGAGAGAAAGATAGACAGAATAGAGGAGAGAGATAGGTTGCTAAAAGTACAAGACATTAAGAAAAATTATGAGAATCAGCAGGTATTAAAAGGGGTAACCTTTCACTTAAAAAAAGGAGAATCATTTGGTCTATTGGGACCGAATGGTGCTGGGAAATCCACATTAATTGGCATCTTGACAGGGCTTATCCGAGCAACTAGCGGCTCTGTAACGATTGAAGGTTTAGATTTAAACAAAGAAACAAATAGAGCACAGCAAATGATTGGTATTGTCCCGCAAGAGATCGCGTTATATTTACATTTGACAGCAAAAGAAAATTTAATATTTTGGGGGAGAATGTACGGACTCAAAGGAAAGGAGTTAAAAAGCAGAGTACAAGAAACACTTCAGTTAATTGGTCTTGAAGATAGAGCAAATGATAAAGTGAAAGTATTCTCTGGAGGAATGAAAAGAAGAGTGAATATCGGATGCTCGATTTTGCATCAACCGAAACTATTAATCATGGATGAACCGACTGTAGGTATAGATCCACAATCAAGAAATCACATACTAGAAACAGTAAAAATGTTAAATAGTGAAGGGATGACAATTATATATACTAGTCATTACATGGAAGAAGTCGAATATTTATGTGAAAGAATGGCTATTTTGGACCACGGATCGATCATTGCAATGGGGGATCAACATGAATTAAGTGAGCTTGTCGGCAATCAAAGGGAAATTATTTTTACTATTAAACGTGAACATGGACAGAGCGAAATAGATCGTGTGTGCCAATACATAAATGATGAAGATCCGTTAAAGGAAATCGTGATTCATGGAAATCAAATTAAAATATTTGATCAACATCCTCAGCAGCTATTAAGTCGTCTCATTCAAGGTGTGACTGCATTAAATGTTCAAATTATTTCAGCAGAAATCGTAGAACCAAACTTAGAAAATGTTTTTTTATATTTAACTAGTAAAAAATTGAGAGATTAGGCTGTTTGGAGGTGAGCATATGAGCATTTGGGTTGTACTGAAAGATCTATTATTGTTTTTTAGGGATAAGAAAAGCTTTTTTACACTTTTTTTTATGCCTATCATATTAATTGCTATTTTAGGTGCAGCATTTGGAGATAACATGAAGAAAGATAGTGAAATCAGGATCAATTCATTTCGAGTAGGAATAACAGATCAAGATAAGTCCGCTACAAGTAGAATGTTTCTTTCAACAGTGTCTAAGAGTGAACTAAGTGACATATTTGATGTGAAGGTCACCTCGAAAAATCAGCTAGAGAAAGATTTAAATAGTAGAGACATTACAATGGGTATAATCATCAAGCCGAATTTTGAAAAAAGCCTATTGAATTATGATCATGTGCAATTGAATATTCTCAAAGGGCCCAATTCAAACTTACAGGAAATGGTTCTGGAAAATGTGGTTTTGCAATTCTTTCAAAATTATCATATGAATCGTATTCTGTTGCCGTTGAATCAAGGTAAAGAAGTGGAAATCGCGTCTGATCAACTGAAAAAAGAACTGGTGAACGAGAGGAATATTCATATCAACAGCCAGCCGATTACATCCTTCCAATACTACGCAGGTGGGATGGGTGTGCTTTTTTTATTAATGACTGTTGTTTTTCTAGTTGGAAGTATGATAGAGGAAAAAGAAGAAGATGTTTATAAAAGGCTGATTGTATCAAAATTAAGCAATACTAGTTACATCGTTGGGAAGTTATTGGGTATTGTTTTGATGAGTATGATTCAACTTGCGGTCATTATTTTATTTACTAGTTTTGTCTTTAAGGTGAACTGGGGAGAGCCTTTTACTGTTGTTATGATCGGATGTAGTTTTATATTAAATGCTGCGGGTTTCGGGGTGCTGATTGGTTCTTTTATCAATAGAGAAAAAACGTTTAACAGTGTAGGGATTTTAGGAACTCAAGTGTTAGCTGCTTTAGGTGGGAGTATGGTGCCCTTATACTTATTCCCACAATGGGTGATTGATATCAGCTATTTTTTACCTAATTCTCTTGCACTTCAAATGTTTTTGAAAAGTATGGCAGGTGCTGATTTTAGTGAAATTCAAAGCGGATTATTACTTAGCTGTGGGATGGGACTAGCTTTCTTCATCATTGCTTTATTAAGAATGTCTTTTGAAAGGAAGCATCGTTATGCATAAAATATTAGCCATTATAACGTTAAAGTTAAAAGAAACATTAAAGTCCCCATTGACCCTCATTTTTTTATTTGTTATGCCAATCGTATTTAGTTTTATCTTTGGAAGTACCGCATCTGATTCAAAGAAACCTACAGTTGCTTTTATTCTAGAGCCTAGTCAAGGGAAACTGGATCAAGAAATTTTTCAAATTCTCGAAAAAAACACCAAATTTCTCTGGGTAAAGGCGACTGAAAGGGACGCAAAAGATTTAGTATCTGAAGAAAAGGTAGTGGCGTCTGTGAAAGTCGCAAACCAATTAAAGTCCCATCTAAAAGAAAATAAAGAAATTTTTGATGTGACAGTTTATAAGAAAACTGAAGAATATGCAGTCTTATCTCCTTATTTAAAAGAGACAGCTACCATCATTTATCAAATCAATCAGGGTGTGAAAAAGCAGAAAAGTGTTTCTCTCTCTAATGCATTGAACAAGTTAAATGAATCTGGCACCATTTCATTGATTGAAAAAAATCAAGATGATCAAGCAAGCCAGCAACCAAATTTAATACCGCTTGGCTTTACCATTATGTTTATGATGTTTGCGATTTCAAGCTCTGTGTCATCTATTCATTTGGAATATAAAGATTATACATGGCAAAGATTGCTTTCGAGTCCAATTCATAAAATATATGTGCTTCTGGGCTATTTAGTGGTTTATTTCCTCCTTGGATGGATACAACTGGGTGTTCTTTTGACTGTCTTATCTGTGTTCTTTCATGTGTACTTAGGAAACGTAATTCATATTCTAGTGTTTGGATCATTTGTTATAGGGCTAGTCGTGAGTTTAGGTTTTATGATTGCCACCTTATCTCATACAAAAAAGCAATCTGAAGTATTTAGTGCAATTGTTATCGTAGGATCGTGTATGCTGGGTGGTATTTATTGGCCTTTAGATATCGTTCCAGACATTATGAAGAAGATCTCTTTGGCTATACCGCAAACATGGATGATGTCGGGTTTTGGTGAGATCATGAGCGGTACTGTCAACCAATCAATCTTATTATTAGACATAACAGTTTTAGCTGCTTTTACGATTGTTTTTATGGTGATTGGTTTGAAAAATATCAGATCCTATTAATCACTTTTCTTCGTTTCATTTTAGTTTTTAAAAACCCTCTATGGCTCTCAATTGCGATAGAGGGTTTTTTATTCATGCGTACTCCTCAAAATGATATGATAGACGACAACATCTCATGGAGAAAGGATTGGATGAATGATGAATTTTCAACATAAAACCGTCATCATCACAGGCGCAGCCAATGGTATTGGTGAAGCGATCGCCTGCGGTTATGCAAAAGAAGGGGCGCGTGTGGTGCTTGCGGATATAGATGAAGAAAAGGGAAAGCGTTTGGAGGAGCAGCTGAGAAAAGAGTCCTATGAAGTTTATTTCATTAAAACGGATGTGAAACAGGAGAAGGATATTCAGCGCTTAATGTCGTTTGCTGCAGAGCACTGCAAAACAATTGATATTCTCATTAATAATGCCGGCGTCATGTGCACAGCATCGCCTTATGAGTTAACGGTCGATGAGTGGGATCATGTGCTGCATACAAATGTAAGAGGGACTTTTTTATGCGCTAGAGAAGCAGCACGTTATATCAAAGAGAATCCAAACGGCGGTTCCATTGTGAACATTTCATCTACCCGTGCGACCATGTCAGAGCCCCATACGGAAGCATATGCTGCATCAAAAGGCGGCATTTCCGCGCTTACTCATGCCTTGGCGGTTTCTTTTAGTCAGGATCACATTACGGTGAATAGCATTTCCCCTGGATGGATTGAAACGAAAGATGAGAAAAGTCTTCGAGAAATTGACCATCAGCAGCATCTTTCCAATCGAGTGGGTACGCCAAAGGATATTGTGAGAGCCTGTTTTTATTTAACTGATGAAGACAATCAATTTGTGACCGGCACAGATTTGGTTGTTGATGGCGGCATGACTAGAAAAATGATTTATGCGGATTAACATGAAAAAAATATTGACGCTTTGATCGAGGCGCAGTACAATATGTAACAATTCAGCTGAAGATCGTGATGAAAAAAAGACACAGCGCAAATAGAGAAGAGTACATCATAGCTGCCCCACACAGAGAACTCCGTGAAGCTGAGAAGGAGCTGGGAAGCATGATGGAACCAAGCCTCTTAGCTCTGCACCGGATTCCCTCGGATGGTGGTGCAGCGAACTTCTCCCGTTACAGAGAAGGGTGAATGATCACCCGCTAAGGTTCATCTGGCAACAGATGAATGAACTGAGGTGGCAACGCGGAGTAAATCCCGTCCTCAAGACAGACATGTCTTGGGGGCGGGATTTTTTTTATGACAAATAGGGGGGATCATGATGAAAAAACATTGGCGGGATATGAGTATTTTACTTGGAGCCATCGGGATCGCGAACATAGGAGAATGGATTTATATGATTGCTCTCCATCTGCTTATTTTTCAAAAAACGGGCTCTGTACTTGCTGTAACAGCAGTTTATTTACTAAGACCGGCTGCTGCTCTTTTGACCAATAGCTGGTCCGGCAGTTTGATTGACAGGCTGAATCAGCGGAATGTGATGATCAGTTTAGATATTACCCGTGCTCTGCTCATTGCATGCATCCCTTTTGCCTTATTCTCAGGACATCTGATCATCCTATATGTCATGGTGTTTTTCATACAGATGGCACAAGCGGTGTTTCATCCAGCGTCGATGGTGTATATGACAGGACTAATCCCGGCGGATAACCGAAAACGGTTTAATGCCATTCGCTCTTTATTACAATCCGGTGGATTTTTACTTGGGCCCGCAGCAGCAGGTCTGCTCTTTCTCATCGGGACTCCTGTGCTTTCAATTTATGTAAATGCGATCTGCCTGTTGATATCTGCTTTGTTAACGATGTGTTTACCGAATTTGGTCAAAACAGATGCTGCCCAAAAGCGGTTTTCCCTTTCAATGTTAAAAGAGGATGCAAAGCTTGTTCTGCGTTTTAGTCTGACGTCACGCCAGATCATGACGGTATATTTATTATTTAGTGCCGCAATATCGGTCCTTCCTACGGCCATAGACTCACTTGAAACAGCCTTTGCAAAAGAAGTATTGATGCTGACTGATACACAATATGGCCTTCTTGTCAGTATAGCTGGAGCGGGTATTATCGCAGGAGCAAGTCTTAATTCGGTCATTGTCGAAAGGCTGTCAGTTTCGCTGATGCTTGGAATCGGCAGTTTGTTTGTGGCGTTTGGCTATCTTATTTATGCATTTTCCAGCAGTCTAGTTGCAGCCGCAGGTGGATTTTTTATATTAGCCTTCTTTTTAGCATTTGCGAATACAGGTTTTATGACGTTCTATCAAACAAATATCCCCGTAGAGGTGATGGGGAGGGTAGCCAGCTTTTATGCTTTGGTTGAAGCCATTCTGACGATGACCATGACAGGAATATTCGGCGGACTCGCTCATATTCTATCGATCAGAATTTCCGTCATCATTGGGTGTCTATGTATGCTTCTTATCTGTCTATTGCTATGTTTTGTCATCTTTCGTCCATTGACTGTCAAAAAAATAGTGCATCCTACTTAGAAAATTAAAAAAATTATGTTATCATTATTTAAGTAAGTTAATTAAATTGATGAGAAAAGGAGTCTTATAAATGAAAGCACTACGCTGGCACGATCAAAAGGACATTCGACTAGAGGAAATTGATGAACCAACAGTTGCTCCAGGAAAAGTGAAACTTAAAGTAAAATGGTGCGGCATTTGCGGTAGTGATTTACATGAATATTTAGGCGGACCGATCTTCATTCCTGTGAATGAACCTCATCCACTTACAAAAGAAAAAGCACCCGTTACACTGGGACACGAGTTCTCTGGTGAAGTTGTTGAAGTAGGAGAAGGCGTGAGCAATTACAAAGTAGGCGACCGAGTGGTGGTTGAACCTATTTTTGCAACTCACGGGCATCAAGGTGCTTATAACTTAGATGAAAACATGGGCTTTTTAGGGCTTGCCGGAGGCGGCGGTGGGTTCTCTGAATATGTATCAGTCGATGAAGAATTACTTCATTTATTACCAGACGAAATCTCATATGAGCAAGGCGCGCTTGTCGAGCCTTCTGCAGTTGCTTTATATGCGGTTCGTTCTAGTAAAGTACAAGCTGGGGATACAGCGGCTGTGTTTGGCTGCGGACCAATTGGTTTACTTGTCATTGAAGCATTAAAAGCAGCTGGTGCTACTGATATTTATGCAGTTGAATTATCAAAAGAGCGCCAAGTGAAAGCAAAAGAGCTTGGAGCGATCATTGTAGATCCATCTCAGTATGAAGATGTTGTTCAAGAAATCGCTCGCCGTACAAACGGTGGCGTCGATGTTTCTTTTGAAGTGACAGGTGTACCTGTTGTATTGAAGCAAGCAATCCAATCAACTAGAATTTCAGGCGAAACAGTCATTGTAAGCATTTGGGAAAAAGGCGCTGAAATTATGCCGAATGACATTGTCATTAAAGAACGTACAGTAAAAGGAATTATCGGCTACAGAGACGTATTCCCATCTGTATTAAACTTAATGAGAAAAGGCTATTTCTCTGCAGACACACTCGTCACGAAAAAAATCAAGCTGGACGATGTGATCGAGGATGGCTTCCATGCATTAATCAATGAAAAAGATCAAGTGAAAATTTTAGTCAGTGCTGAATAAGTAAGATAACAAAGAGGATGGCATAAGCCGTTCTCTTTTTTTATGTATTCAGATCATTTTCATAAAGGGAGCTGCGGTCGAATAGTGATAAGTGAAAAGATGTTTTTGATAAGGGAGATGACATCGTGTTTTATCACATCAAAGAATTGCAATATGAAGCAAAGCCCTCAAAGCCGGATCCGGTGTATGCAAAGAAATTACAAGAAGTATTAGGCGGTCAATATGGTGAAATCAGCGTGATGATGCAATATTTATTTCAAGGCTTTAATTGCCGGGCAGATCAAAAATATAGGGATTTATTATTTGACGTGGGAACAGAGGAAATTGGTCATGTCGAAATGCTGGCAACGATGATTGCGCGTTTACTTGATAATGCACCAGTTAAGGAACAAGAAGAAGCGTATCAAAGTGATCCTGCACTTGCAGCTGTCATGGGCGGAATGAACCCGCAGCATGCGATTGTTGCAGGTTTAGGGGCAATGGCAGCGGATAGTCAAGGATACCCGTGGAATGCCAAATACATCATTTCAAGCGGAAATTTAATGGCGGATTTCAGAGCCAATTTAAATGCAGAGGCCCAGGGCCGCCTTCAGGTCACAAGACTTTACGAAATGACAGATGACCGCGGCGTCAAAGATATGCTCTCCTTCCTCATTGCTCGTGATACATATCATCAAAATATGTGGATTGCCGCAATTAAAGAATTAGAAGAGCGAGAAGGAGATGTCGTCGTACCAACCACCTTCCCTCGTTCACTAGAAAAACAACAAGTATCCTATGACTTGTTTAACTTCTCAAGAGGGGAAGAAAGTAAGCAAGGCAGATGGGCACATGACCGCAGCATGGATGGAAAAGGAGAGTTCAGATATATTTCTGCACCTGTCGTATTCGGCTCTGCACCAAAGCTCAAACCCGCACCAAAAGAACTATTTAACACACCAAAAAAGGGTGAATAAAAAAGTCGATCAGGTTTTTGTGCCTGATCGACTTTTTAACGTCCGAGAGTTCTTCCGTATACACTGACACGTTTCTCTAATAATGCAAAGGCTAATTCAAAGACAATGCTCAGCAGCCAATAGATCAAAGCAGAGACGAGATAAGTTTCTAAAAACTGATAGCCGTCATTTGCAATGATCCGGGAAATACCCATGATTTCGAGTACCCCAATTGTAAACGCAAGAGATGTCGCTTTTAATAACTGAACGAGCTGATTGCCTAGGTTTGGTAAGGCCACAACAAATGCCTGCGGCAAAATAATGCGTATCATCGCCTGACGTGTGGTCATGCCTACAATTTTTGCCGCTTCAAGCTGCCCTTTATCTACTGCCAGAAGTGCACTTCGGACCACCTCTGTTAAATGAGCGGCTGAATGCAGGCTGAAGGTAATAAGAGCCACAGCTAAAGGGGAGACCATATCCGGATGAAAGGTCAGTCCGAATGTGCCGCTCATACTGGTTAGAAGAAAAGGGAGCCCATAAAAGAAAGCGAACAGTTGAACAATAAGCGGCGTTCCTCTAAAAAAGGAGACGTATAGCGTAACGAGCTGTCTGAGTACAGGGATGCGAAAGAGGCGAATGAAAGCAAAAACAGATCCGATCACAAGACTCACAGCCATGGAAACAAGAGCAATTAATAAGGTTAAAGGGACACCTTTTAGAATATGTGGTACTTGGTCAATCGCAAATGGAATATCAATGGTTTGCATCAAATCGCCTCCTTAACGTGACAGACTGGTACGGCCTTTTACAAATTTCTTTTCAAGCAGCATGGTGACTAGTTCAATGCTCATACAAATGAGCCAGTACACAATCGCAATGATCACATACACTTCAAACATGCCGATTCCATAGTTATTTCCTAAGATGATCTTCACCTGTCCCATAATATCGATGAGTCCGATCGTAAAGGCAATCGCCGTGTCTTTCACAAGATCAATGGTGTAATTTCCGAGGTTTGGCAGGGCAATGAGAAAGGCCTGCGGGATAATGATCCTGATCAAGGCCTGTGTATCTGTCATCCCCACAATGTAGGCGGCTTCCAGCTGATCCTTCCCAACAGACGAATACGCACTGCGAAAAACTTCAGATAAATAAGCCCCCGTATGTAAAGAGAACGTCATCATCACAAATAACACACGATCCCAATGATTGATTTGAATTCCTGCCACAAGTAAAAGCTGAGGAAGTCCAAAATAAATTAAGAATAACTGAACAATTAATGGCGTACTTCGTGTAAAAGATAAATAGATAACAGCCAATTGCTTCAGCACTGGGATTTGTTTTATACGAATGCATGCAAATAAGAGCCCTATTATGATGGCGAAAAACAATGACACCGCAATAATGAGAAAAGTGAGTGGCAGGCGTTCAAGCACCTGTAAAAAAATTCGCAGCCAATCTCCAGCTGTAAACGTCATGACGCTTCCTTCCTTTCTTCATATTGATAGCCTTGCTCTGAGATGTAGTCAATATCTTGAAAGAAATCAACCCCAAACCACTTTTTCGCAAGCTTAGGAAGTGTTCCATCATCAATCATCTCTTGTGTGACCTGGTCCAAATCTGCTGCAAGCTGCTTCTCACTCGGCTGTAAGACAAGATAAATCGGCTCCTTTGACACAATGCCGCCAACTTTGACCTTTAGGTTGAGATGCTTTTGTATGGTATCGAAGGTCGAAATATTCATAAAAGCCGCATCAGACCGTCCGCTTTCAACGCGCTTTAAGTTGAGTTCATTTGAAGGGCTTTCAATGGTTGTCAGCGGAATATCTGGATCATGTTCTTCATTATATTGATTTAATATGGAACGCAATCCGCCGCTGGGACTGACAGGAGCGAGCTTTTTTGATGTCATATCATCAAGCGATTGAATATCCCGGTTTGATTCATTCACAATTAATCCTGTCATCGAATAGCCGTACGGAACTTGAGGGTAAAGAAACCGTTTTTCGCGTTCAGGGTTACTGAAAAACCAATTAGCTGCCATTTCAAACTTCCCTGCGCCAACACCAATTAAATTGGATTCTTCCTCGCCAAAGATGTAATCAAAATGTATGTGTGGAAGTCTCTTTTCCACTTCATTTAAATAATCAATGTTATAGCCAATCGGTTCGTTTCGGTCATTTGTGGCTAAAAAAGGTGGATTGACCTCTGCACTCAGTGCGACTTTCACAATTTGTTTTCCATCATCTGTTGTTGTTTTCACACTGCTGCAGCCAATCAGGGAGAGGAGAATCAGAAGGACACCAGCTGTCATGAATGCTGTCTTTTGCTTCATATGTCTTCCTCCGATCCTTGCCACATTCCGCGATGAATCCTAGATAAAAATTGTTTCGTTCGTTCATGCTGCGGCTTCATGAGGACGTCTTCTGGGGAGCCTTTTTCAACGATTTCCCCATCTGCCATAAAGATCACGGTATCCGCTACGTCCTTTGCAAACGAAATTTCATGCGTCACAATGACCATCGTCATCCCTTGGCTCGCAATATCTTTGATCATTTCAAGGATTTCTCCGACCATCTCTGGGTCAAGTGCGGACGTTGGTTCATCAAACAAAAGCACCGCAGGATTCATCGCAAGAGCGCGGGCAATTCCAATCCGCTGCTGCTGACCGCCAGATAATTCACTCGGAAATGCATCCTTTTTATGAAGCAGTCCAATCCGCGCTAAAAATTGCTCTCCAACCTTTTCAGCTTCTTTTTTAGACATGTTTTGGGACACAATCAATCCCTCTGTAATATTTTCAAGTGCTCGTTTATTTTGAAACAAGTGATAATGCTGAAATACCATGGAAGATTGCTGCCTTAGTTTTAAAAGATCTTTTTTATGATATCGTTCAAATTGAATCGTGGCTTCTCCAACAGTCAGCTCTCCTTTGTCTGGAATGTCGAGGCTGTTTAAACTGCGGAGAAGTGTTGTTTTTCCTGATCCGCTCGGTCCAATAATTGCGACCACTTCACCTTCTTGTACGGTGAAATCAATGCCTTTTAACACATGGGTCTGCCCATAAGATTTATGTAGATTAGTAGCTGAGATCATAAAAGCATCACGTTCCTTTGACAGATGTACTTAATATTGATAAAATTTAACACATTAAATCCTATAAGTAAAGTGTGTTTTATTCATTCCGATTGGAAAAATGAGATATCATAGATTGTGAGAAACAGAGGAGTTGGATACGTTTTGTCTAAAGCATTATTTGTCGATACCGATTTTCAAAAAACATGGCTTAATCAGCTGGAATCTCTTCGTGAAACGATTGAACAAAACGCAAAAAAACATGATGAAGGCGCTTATTTTCCTAAACAGAATATCGAATCATTAGTAAACATGGGATATACAGCCCTGTCTCTTCCCGCTGAATATGGAGGCGGGGGTCAATCTGTGACAGATATGGTTCTATTTCAAGAAACGCTTGGCAGCATGGACGGAGCGACTGCCTTATCGATTGGCTGGCACCAAGGAGTTGTTGGTGAAATTTATGAAAAGAAACTATGGAATGAGAAGCAGCTGCAATTCTTTGCGGAAGAAGTGAAGAAGGGCGCCCTTGTCAACCGCGCTGTGAGTGAGGCGCAGACAGGCAGCCCAACAAGAGGCGGCAAGCCTGGGACAACAGCGATGAAATCAGGTGATCGCTGGGTGATCAATGGACATAAAATTTTCACAACAATGTCACCAGCTCTCACATACTTTTTAGTCGGTGTATGGATCGAAGAAAAAGAGGCGATGGGATTCTTCTTAATTCACCGTGACACAGAAGGTGTTTCTATAGAAGAAACATGGGATGTTGTCGGCATGAGAGGAACAGAAAGCCATGATTTAATCTTAGATCAAGTTGTGGTATCAGATGATATGCTTGTTGAAGTGCAAAAAGGACCTCGGGGCGGTACGTTAAACCCTTGGATCGCACATATTCCTTCCTGCTATTTGGGGATTGCGCAAGCGGCAAGAGATTATGCTGTTCAGTATGCCATCACCCATTCACCGAACAGTATCAGCGGAACGATTAGTGACCTGCCGAATGTCCAAACACTGATTGGCGAAATTGATTTACTACTAAAGCAAGCACGCCACGTCATCTATTCAACGACAACATTGTATGAACAGCCAGAGAAAAGAGAGCTGTTAATCAATGAATTCGGTGCTGTGAAGCATACAGTCGTAAATCATAGTCTGCAAGTGGTCGATAAAGCCATGCGTTTAGTCGGTGCAAAAAGCTTAAGCCTCGGCTGTCCGCTTCAGCGTTACTATCGAGATATCCGGGCTGGGCTCCATAACCCGCCAATGGATGATATGACGATTTCAAAAATCGCGAAGCAGGCCATTGAAGAGAAAAAAGAAAGCTAATATGATCAAAAAGCCGGATGAAACCGGCTTTTTTTATTTGGCAGAAAAGAGGACAAGCGTACCTTATGTCTCATCACTCAGGCATGCTACAATCGATACAAATCATAGGAAAAGGAGCGATTTTTTTGAAGAAAAAGCATATGAAATGGCTGTTTTGCACCATCATGCTGATGGCATTTTGTATCGGCCAGCCTTCATCAAGTGAGGGAACATCTCCAGCTTGGTCAGTAGATGAATTCATGAAAGACCGAGAAGGCACATTTGTCATCCAAGAAGTAAAAGAAAAATCGCCATGGGTGTATAACCAAAAAAGAGCGAACAAGCGCTTTGCCCCACAATCGACATTTAAAGTGGCAAATGCCCTCATCGGACTCCAAACAGGCGCAGTGAGAGATGAATACGACATTAAATATTGGGACGGAGTGAAAAGAGAGATTGATAACTGGAATAAGGATCATACACTGGGCTCTGGCATGAGAGATTCAGTCGTCTGGTACTATCAAGCCATGGCACGTGACATCGGAGAAGAACGCATGAGTCATTGGGTGAAAGCCATTCATTATGGGAACGAAGACATATCAGGAGGAATCGATCAATTTTGGTTAAGCAGTTCGTTGAAAATTTCTCCAGTAGAACAAGTCCATTTCCTCAAACAGCTATATGAAGAAAGTCTTCCATTTGACCTGTCTGTCATGAGAACGGTCAAACGAATGATGATACAAGAAGAAGAGAAACATGCCACCCTATACGGAAAAACAGGCTCCGGCTCAGGCATCGGCTGGTACGCAGGCTTCATCAAACATGAAAACAAAACCTACATCTTCGCCACAAATATCGAAGGCACCGGCATAGAAGCAAAAGAAATTACCTATCGTATTTTGAAAAAATATCATTTGATGGAAGCATCCGTTTAGGGTGCTTTTTTATATATAAAAGGGGATATTTTGATAAGATGATGATATATGGGTTAGTTTTAGGAAAATGATAGTGATATCACATGAGAAGGAGGCTTTTTGCTTGAACCAGCCTGAGCCCTTATTTGTTCGTTCAGAAAAAGAATTCAGGTTCTATCAGAATTTAGTGGATCATGTATTTGATCAAAATAAAGGGCTGCCACAGCAAGTCTTCCGTAAGAATTTTGATTGTTTTTTGTTTCAAGAGTTTGATTGGGCATTAAGTGATGATATTTTACCAACAATCAAGGAGTTATCAAATTCAACACGTGATAGAGAATTTTTGACCGCAATCCTTAAGCCAGATCCAGTTGATTACTATTTGAAGGAGTTTGGTTATTATCATTGGCTGAAAGCGAGTGTGAACATTTCAGGTGAGGATTATGTAAATGCACTATGGATGCACCCAAAAGGTTCTATAGCTGATAATATAATTACGAACTCAAACATAGTGGTTTGGTTATCCCGTTCTTTGCAGTGGGCGATTTGGGCAGATAGAGATATGGAAATTTGTATAATAGGTATGGTATCAAAAAAAGAGTGTTCCCAAAATATTTTATTAGAAGAAGGATGGAAACCACTGGATCATCCTGATTTAGCAAGTTGGTTAGAACTGTTATTGAAGGATCAAAAAACATTCAATGAATATTTCAGTCAATTGCTATCAAATTATCCGTAATGGTACTTGTGGTTTAAATTAGGAAGTATCAATTACTAATGATAGACAAAGAAATGATTATCAGTAATGTCTATATATAAAAGGAGCATAAGGCCATGAACATCAGCCAAGATAAAACAGCATTAATCAATGATTTGAAGCAGCGCTATCAATATTGTTTTCATTCCGCTTATCCAGAAGATATCGTATCTTTTGAGGAGGAAACTGGCATTTGGTCCGATGATTTTTATGAATTTTTCACACTTGTAACAGGAAGCTTAAGTTATGTGATCGATAACAAACGAATACCGAAAAAACAATTGAACGTGCTGCGTCAATCATTTGAAGAGCATTACCCTCAAATCAAAGCGTTTCAACACATCCTTGAATCGTATCCTTTATTACATTCCTACGTTCAATACCATGAAGAAACAAGAAAACGAATCATTGCACTTATACAATAACCTATGGGGGACAAACGATGACATGGTTTTTAGATGAAAAAATCCAAAAGCAAATCCCTGATTTCAATATCAACCATCTAAAGCAAATCAATGAATTTCACTATTTTAAAGAGTATAATGAACATTACGACTTGATCAACTGTATTAATCTACACATCCCATACGAATCTGCGATCCATAAAGCAGACATTTATCTGAAATTCACCAATGTCTCTTCTGTTCAAATCAAAGATTTGGAGTTAACAAACGATGACTATATTTTATTGGACATTCAGCTTTTGGATAGGGGCTGGGAAAATTTGAATTACTTTGTCGAAGACTTTGAAGAACAGTATTTTTCTTTTTATTGTCAAACGGTTCAAGTCATACAAGTCGTATCAAATGAATCGTGATAGTCTACCAACATATGCCTAAATATACTTCCCCATCCCAACACAGAAAGGTGCAATGACATTGAATCGATTCATGAAATGGCTCTTATTTGCGGCGGTCATCGCTGGTTTATTGGTATGCGCATTCTTTGTGTTCCGTTTCAACCAGCCTAAGCCGACAACCAATATCCATTATGCAGACACACAAAACAAACAGCAAACACTCGATATGTATATGCCAAAGGGCAAAGATGAAGACAAAAAGAAGAAGCATCCTGTGATGATCTATCTCCATGGCGGCGGCTGGACAGGCGGCGATAAGAATAGAGTCGCTTCAAAGGCTGATTATTTTACTGGTCAAGGGTATGTGTTTGTTTCAATGAATTACAGGCTTCACCCTGATGCCAACTATGAGCAGATGGCAGATGATACAGCAAACGCCATTAAATGGGTGAAGGATCATGCAGATGAATATCAAATCGATTCATCAAAAATCAATGTCATGGGTCACTCAGCGGGCGGTCATTTGACTGCATTGGTTGCCACAGATTCGACCTACTTAAAACGTGTGGGGCTGTCGCCAAAAGCGATTAATTCCATCGTGATTTTAGATGGGCCGTTAAACCTCAATCAATTTATACAAGCCATCCCATCGTACAAAAAAGTCTTTGGCAAACAAGAGAAAAATTGGACAAAGGCATCACCTGTCACTTATATGAATCAAGCGAATGTACCTCCTGTCTATTTGGTCACGGGCTGGGAAAATCCTCAGGTGTACCGATTTGCAGAAAAACTGAACCATGATAAAGGCTCTCGGTTTGTTTTTCGGGTTCATACGTTAAGCCATAGTGATCTGAACAAATGGTTTGGATCAGACAGAGCGCCAAAAGAAGCACAAAAAATGACAGAGGCTGTGATGGCTTTTGTCAAAAAACAAAATCAATAACGAAGACCGTATGCTTGGGCAATTCATTTTGCCGCAGTATATGATAAAGCGTAAATGGTTTGAAATTAAAGGAGTGTATGTTGTTGTCATCACGAATGGAAAATAAAGTATTCAATTGCGAAAAAGAGCTGACGCTAAATATTATCGGCGGTAAGTGGAAAATGCTGATTTTATGGCACCTTGGCAGAGAAGGGACAAAACGTTTTGGTGAGTTAAAGTCGTTAATGCCTGGGATTACGCAAAGAATGCTTGTCAATCAGCTAAGAGAATTAGAGGAAGATCACATTGTGCACCGGGAGGTTTATCCTGTCGTCCCGCCAAAGGTTGAGTATTCTCTCACAGAACTAGGAGAAAGCTTAATGCCGATTTTAGAGGCGATGTATGATTGGGGAAAACAGTATCTCGACAGTAATTTTTTAAAAGATGATAAATAGAAAGACGACCGATTGTAGGCAAAGGGCTAAAATAACTTTATTTTAGCCCTTTGTCTTTACGCTGAGATACTGGCCAAAAGACAGTATCTTTTTTGTAACCATATGCGGAAAAGTATAGTATGTAAAAAAAAAGTGCGTACTTGGATTGCGTCCATCCTGTTGTTATACTCATTTCATCGTTCAAGATGCATCATCCGCGGAGCTCTTGAAGATGAGATGAAAAACGGGAGTGAAAGTTGATGAAATTACAATTAGCATTAGATTTAGTGAATATACCAGAAGCGATTGAGCTGATCAAAGAAGTAGAAGCATCCATTGATGTGGTCGAAATTGGGACACCTGTTGTGATTAACGAAGGGCTTCGTGCTGTAAAAGAAGTCAAGCAGGCTTTTCCGAATTTACGTGTACTCGCTGATCTGAAAATTATGGATGCTGCCGGCTATGAAGTGCAGCAGGCCTCCGAAGCAGGAGCAGATATCGTCACCATTCTTGCAGCGGCAGAAGATATGTCCATTCAAGGAGCGGTGAAAGAAGCAAAAGCAAGAGGAAAACAAATTTTAGTTGATATGATTGGCATCAAAGATATCGCAGGCCGTGCAAAAGAGCTGGATGCGCTTGGAGTCGATTATATTTGTGTGCATACAGGCTATGACCTGCAAGCGGTTGGTCAAAACTCATTTGCTGACCTTATGACAATTAAACAAGTCGTCAAGCAGGCAAAAACAGCGATTGCAGGCGGAATTAAGCTTGATACGTTACCTGAAGTCGTGAAATTAAACCCTGATTTAATCATTGTCGGCGGCGGTATCGCAAGCCAGGACAATAAAGCAGAAGTAGCGGCACAAATGAAGCAGCTGATCGCACAATCATGAAGACCAGCGACTATGTGAAGGCCATTTTAAATGAGCTTTCTGAGCATTCGCCAGCCATTCAAGACGAACAAGCAGAGCGCCTGGTCACAAGTATTTTATCTGCACAAAAAGTCTTTGTGGCAGGTGCAGGCAGGTCTGGTTTGATGGGAAAATCGTTTGCGATGAGACTTACGCATATTGGCGTCAAGGCTTATGTCATTGGAGAAACGAATACGCCTTCTTTTACCAAAAAGGATCTCTTGATTGTGGGGAGCGGCTCTGGTCGCACAGAGTCTTTGCTTGTCCTTGCAAAAAAGGCAAAAGCAATTGGCGGAAAAGTGGCAGCGTTCACGCTTTCTGCTGAGTCACCTTTAGCTGATCTATCGGATGAAGTCATCTTATTGTCAGGTGCACCGAAGGATCAACAGGAAGGAAGTCATCATACCATTCAGCCAATGGGTTCACTATTTGAGCAGCTGCTTCTTTTGACTTACGATGGGGTCATTTTGCGGTTAATGGAAATGAAAGAGCTCGATACACATACAATGTACGGTCACCATGCAAATTTAGAATAGTCATTTTCAACGCCTTTCCTTTCTTAAAAGGAGAGGCTTTTTCATTTCAATCAAGCCCAGAATCTTGACATAACCGATTTGATGTAACTATAATAGTTACATCGTTAAAGAAAAAGTGCAAGCACGGAAGGAAGATGAAAATGAAAGTACAAATTTGGTCAGATATCGCCTGTCCTTTTTGTTATATAGGAAAAAAACAGCTGGAAACAGCGCTAGAACAATTCCCAGAGAAGGACCAGGTAGAGATAGAGTTTAAAAGCTTTGAGCTTGATCCACATGCACCTGCTCAAGTCGATTATGACGTTCATGATATGCTCGTCAAAAAATATGGCATGAGCCGCAGCCAGGCCATGGCGATGAATGAGCAGGTGAAGCAGGCCGGCAAAGAGAAAGGAATCGATTTTCAATTTGATCCGCTCGTGTTGACAAACACCTTTGATGCTCATCGATTGGCGCAATATGCTGGTCAAATGGGGAAAGGCGATTTTGTCATGGGAGAACTGTTTCAAGCATATTTTACAGATGGAAAGCATGTTGGTGACCGTCAAACTCTTTTAGACATTGCAGAAAAAGCTGGTCTTGATGAGAAGGAAGTACAGCAAGTTTTAGACAGCGAAGCATTTACCGATCATGTCCGAAAAGATGAACAAGAAGCGAGACAGCTTGGTATCAATGCTGTTCCGTTTTTCTTGATCAATGACAAGTATTCAGTTGCAGGTGCGCAGCCGGCCGATACGTTCCTGCGCGCACTTGAAACAGCTTGGACAGAGGAAGCAGCTCAAGCAGAAAAAGCGTCTGCCAATTCATTTGAAGCAGCATGTGCAGATGGCGTATGTGCGGTGCCTACTCCTAAAGAAGAAGCGTAATAGCAAGTTCCCTATCTTTCTAAAAAGATGGGGATTTTTTCTTGTTTTAATATAAAGGTTGCTTTATACTTAAGATATCTTAATTATGAAGGTGATAAAAGTGACATCCAAAACAGCTATGATTCAAGAGCTAAACAATATCGAAGCCCGCATCCATCAAAAGCTCCGATTAGAGTTTGAAGAATTATTTGTAGATGAGTTAACCGATAAGCAGCATATTGTACTGAATTTTATTGAGCAGAAAGGGGGAAGTTCTCCTATTCAAATTGCCCAGCAATTAGGCATCACTCAAAGTGCAGTGAGTCAATTGTTAAACACGCTTGAAAAAAAAGAATGGATTCGCCGCAGCATTAACCCGAATAACCGGAGGGAATTGCATGTTGAACTTTCTGAGAAGGCAAAAACGTACCTTGAGAATATGCGAAAGGTAGAGCTTGCGATTATTGAAAAATATTATTCAGCATTATCCTTCGATGAGATATCCACATTGACATCGATTTATGAAAAGCTTGATCAATTGATCCCACATCAAAACGAAGAGAAAGGATGAGAATGAATGACGCTCAAACAAGAAGTACAGAGAATCGCTTCCTCTTATACAGAGAAAAAGAAGGAGGCGCTGCTTGTGATCGGACTGATTCATCAAGGGGAAACGCATGTCTTTCATTTCGGGGATCACCCTATACAAAAGCGAGTGCAGCCAGAGGATGTCATTTTTGAGATTGGCTCGATTTCAAAAGTCTTTACGACAAGTATATTGGCAAGCATGATGCAAAAAGGGCAGATGAAACTCGATAATTCGATTTCTCTGTATTGTCCTCACATTCGAAAGAATCACCCCATTCAAATAGAGCAGCTGGCAACCCATACGTCTGGTCTTCCTCCGCATCGTCTTCTTAGAGATTTGCAGCTATGCTTCCTTCCTAAAGTGAGAAGAGATATGTTCTGTCAGTATTCACTCGATGAATTAATGAAACTGTTAAATTCGAAAAAGTGGAATCAGCCAAAAAGCTTTCCATCTCGTTATTCCAATGTGGGTATGGGTCTGCTTGGTTTAATCATGGGCTGGTCTCGTCACAAAACATATGAACAGCTATTGATGGAATATATCGTGGATGAGCTTCATCTATCAAGTACCTTTATTACGATTAAGGATAATGTAGAAGCAAAGATGATCTTAGGGCATCGGGAAAATGGAAAAGAGGTTCCGCCGCTTCATATGCTTGACTATCAAGGAGCTGGCGCTATTCGCTCGACCATCACAGATTTATTGTCATTTCTCTCTAGCCATCTACACGCAGATGCGGATTCTTTTTGGAAAATCACGCATGAACCAAGACGGGATATGGGCAGGAACATGTCAATGGGACTCGGCTGGGTCATCGATGACACAGGACTCATTTGCCATAATGGGGCGACGTCTGGATTCTCCAGTTTCATGGGCTTCCGCCCGCATTCAAAATCAGGCGTGGTCGTTTTATCCAACTACCGTAATCGAATCACGCAAGACTCTCCCGATCGTATAGCGTATGATCTGCTGGATATGCTGGAATCTAAAATAAAATGAGCCACTTGGAGTAGGGGCTCATTTTATTCGTTTGATCGTTTCACCTGGAACCAATTCAGGCTCGTAAAACGTTTGATCAGGGAGATTCTTTTTTCCTTGTACTTTTTTAATCATCCAGTCTGCTGCATCACGGCCCATTTGCTCCTGAGGATGGGTCAGTGTTGTCAGCTTCACATGGGCATTTTTCTGGGCGATATATGAATTATCCTGTCCAATAATCGAGAGATCATCTGGAATGGACAGCCCGATTTCGCTGCATACGCTGGCTACTTCTAAACCCACCTCATCGTTATAGCAAACAAGGGCGGTCAGCTCATGTCTGTGCGCCATCAGGAATGTGTTAATTTGCTCCCCTAAATGCTGCTTCGATTCTGTATCGAAAAAAAGCACATGCTCAGGCAGGAAATTAAGCTTCGCTTCACCTAGCGCCTGAATATAGCCCTTCATCCGATATTTTCCCTGTAAATCATCTGTTTTTGAAATAAGCCCAATTTGCTGATGTCCAGAGGTGATCAGCTCTTTTGTGGCTAAATAGCTGGATTTTACATCATCCAAACAGAGAAAAGGAACCTCTAACTGCTCATAATAGGCATTGATCATAATGAGCGGTACATCCTGTTCTTTAAAGGATAAATAGTACGAGATGTTTGGGTTATATAAATTGCTTTTCGTCGGCTCGACGATAAGTCCGTCCACACCAAACGACAGCATCATTTCCAGCGCTTTTTTCTCCTGCTCAACATCGTTATTTGTGCTTGCCAGTAATAAAGAATAGTTCTCTTCGTTTAAACGGCTTTCAATGCCTCGAATGATAGAAGGAAAAATGTAATCGGATATGTATGTTGTAATGACACCAATCGTTTTCATATGTGCATGTCCCGCAGGCTTTGTTTGATATTGATTGGTCACAAATGTGCCTGAACCTTTTTCGCTGCGCAAAAATCCTTCGCTGGACAATTCCAAAATGGCTTTTCGAACTGTATGTCTGCTTACTTGATACATGTCTTGCAGGCTTGATTCGGTTGGAATACGCTCCCCGATCCGATAATCCCCTGTGAGTATTTTGCTTTTTATATCATCAATAATGATCTGGTACTTCTTTTTCATCGTTTCACTTCTTTCTCAGTTGATCATCTACTCGGATTGAGAAGAAATTGTATGGACATATTTTAACATGGTTGTCGGATCAAAAACAGGCGCTTCCCTTTTCTGTTATGACCCCTTCAGAAAAAATGAAAGTTTTTGTCGCATTATGTATGTACAACTATATTTATTATTGACATATGTACGTACAAATATTATATTGTGATTGTACCAGAGAATCAATGAATCTAGAAAAAGAAAATTGAAACCGCTATCAAAAATGGGGGTGAACGTAGAGTGGATCACAAAGAGACGGCCAAAGCCTTGAAAGAAGGACGGACATCTTTAGGCATTGAATTTGGCTCAACACGAATTAAAGCGATTTTAATAGATGAGGAATTTCAGCCAATTGCACAAGGTGCATATGAATGGGAAAGTTTTCTCGAGGATGGAATATGGACGTACAACTTAATTGATATCATTACAGGTCTGCAAGTGGCGTATCGAGAGATGAAAGAACAGGCCGAGCAAAAGTATGGTGTGACCATTCAAACCATTGGCTCAATCGGGGTATCAGCGATGATGCATGGCTATGTGGCATGTGATCATACAGGAGAGGTTCTCGTTCCGTTCCGAACATGGCGGAACGGAACGACCATCGAGGCGAGTCAAAAGCTGACAGACGTATTTCAATTTCATATTCCAGAAAGATGGAGCATAGCCCATTTGTATCAAGCGGTATTAGAAGATGAAAAACATCTATCCCGATTAGAATATATGACCACTTTGTCAGGATATATTCACTGGCTGTTAACCGGAAAGCAGGCCATTGGCATTGGGGATGCGTCAGGTATGTTCCCAATTGACGAACAAACGAAAGATTACAATGAAGAAATGCTCCATCAATTTGAAGACTTGATCGCAGAAAAAGGCTATCCATGGAAGCTTCGTCATCTTCTGCCGCATGTTTATTTAGCAGGTGAGGAGGCTGGCGTGTTAACGGCAGCAGGAGCAGCCATTTTAGATCAAGGAAAACATTTGCAGCCAGGCATTCCATTTTGCCCGCCGGAAGGTGACGCTGGAACGGGAATGGTGGCGACAAACAGTGTAGAAAGACGGACCGGGAATATTTCTGTTGGGACGTCGGTTTTTGCCATGATTGTGCTGGAGCAGGATCTAAAAGGTGTGTATCCAGAAGTGGATCTTGTCACGACGCCGGATGGACTGCCAGTTGCCATGGTTCATGCGAATAACTGTACAAGTGACCTAAACGCTTGGATGAATATATTCAGAGAGGCATTTGAAGCACTTGGCCTGCAAGTGGAGTCAGAAAGGTTATACGAATCCTTATTGCAGCAAGCTTTAAAAGCAGATCGAGATGGCGGCGGACTCTTAAGCTATGGCTATTACTCTGGTGAAAATATTACGAGACTGCCAGAAGGAAGACCTCTTTTTGTCAGGTCTCCTGAAAGCCGCTTTAACCTCGCTAATTTCATGCGAACCCATTTGTTCTCCGCTTTTGGTGCAATGAAAATAGGCATGGACCGGTTAAAGGAACAGGAACATGTAGTGATTGACCGCTTACTAGGGCATGGGGGATTATTTAAAACACCGCTCGTTGGACAAAAAATGGTTGCCGCAGCGCTGAATACACCTGTATCAGTCGTTTCAACAGCGGGAGAAGGCGGTGCGTTTGGGATGGCTGTCCTTGCTTCATATATGATCCATCAGCAGCAGCAAACATTGGCTGAATTTCTCACTCATCGAGTATTTGCCCATACATCAGAAGAGCTCATGGAGCCTGATCCACTCGATGTCAAAGGCTTTGACGAATTTTTAAAGCGCTATCAAGAAGGTCTTGCGATTGAAGAAGCGGCAGTAGCGCATCTGATGCCAAAGAAAGGAGTGACGACGGTATGCTAGATCGCTTAAAAGAAGAAGTGTATCAAGCAAATTTAGATTTGCCAAAATACGGACTTGTGAAATTTACATGGGGCAATGTCAGTGCATGTGATCGTGACAGTGGTTTGTTTGTGATTAAGCCGAGCGGCATAGCGTATGACCAGCTATCAGCAAAAGACATGGTCGTTGTGAACTTTGACGGTGAAGTAGTGGAAGGGGAATTCAGCCCTTCGTCAGATACAGCTACACATGCAGTTCTTTACAAACACTTTGAGGAAATTGGCGGCATTTCACATAGCCATTCTATGTGGGCAACCGTTTGGGCGCAGGCAGGTCTTGATTTACCAGCAATGGGCACAACGCATGCCGATACATTTTACGGAGCCGTTCCGTGCGCTCGTTTTCTAACAGAAGAAGAAGTCAATCGCGGTTATGAGGTAGAAACGGGCCGGCTGATCATCGAAACGTTTGAGAAAAGAAACCTAGATGTGATGGCGGTGCCGGGTGTCTTGCTTCAAGGTCATGGGCCGTTTACGTGGGGGAAAGATGCAAAAAGTGCGGTCACAAACAGTGTGATTTTAGATGAAGTCGCCAAGATGAACCTTTTTGCCAAGCAATTGAACGAATTTGCGGAGCCATTACCGCAGCGAATTTTAGATAAACATTACTTAAGAAAACATGGAAAGCATGCGTATTACGGACAAAAACCTTCAAGATAAAGAAAAGAGGGATATCTATGTTAACAAGTCAGAAAAAAGAATTTTGGTTTATCGTTGGGTCACAGCATTTATATGGTGATGAAGCACTGCAAAAAGTAAAAGCAGATGCACAAAAGATGACGGATGCTTTAAATGAGAGCGGTTTACTTCCTTATCCCGTGATCTTGCAAAACCTGGCTGTCAGCGCTGATCAAATCACACAGCTTATGAAAGAGGTCAATTATCGCGATGAAGTTGTCGGTGTGATGACGTGGATGCATACATTTTCTCCAGCAAAAATGTGGATACGCGGCACTAGCCTTTTGCAAAAGCCTCTTTTGCACCTTGTCACACAATATTATGAAAAGATTCCGTGGGACACGATCGACATGGACTATATGAATCTCCATCAATCCGCACATGGAGACAGAGAATATGGCTATATCAATGCACGTTTAAATAAACAAAACCAAATTGTGACCGGTCATTGGTCAAAGCCGGAGGTACAGCAGCAAATTGCTGATTGGATGGACGTTGCGGCTGCTTATCATGAGAGCTTTCACATCAAAGTAGCCCGGTTTGGTGACAACATGCGGCATGTAGCCGTGACAGAAGGCGATAAAATCGAAGCGCAGATTCAATTAGGATGGACCGTTGATTACTTTGGAATAGGCGATCTCGTCGAATATGTAAATGCAGTAGAAGACGAAGAGGTAGATGCATTATTTGCTGAGTATTTAACGCAATATGATGTAAATTATGGAACGTATTCAGTTGAAGAATGGGAAAAAAGTGTCAAGGTGCAGGCGCGATATGAGATCGCCATCAAACGTTTCTTAGATGAAGGCGGCTATAATGCCTTTACAACAAACTTTGAAGATTTACATGGGATGAAGCAGCTGCCAGGGCTTGCGGTACAGCGGCTGATGGCAAAGGGGTACGGCTTTGCTGGGGAAGGCGATTGGAAAACGGCCGCACTGGACCGCTTATTAAAGATGATGAGTCATCATCAATCCACTGGATTTATGGAGGACTACACGTATGAAATGACGTCTGGGCAGGAAGCAGTGCTGCAATCTCATATGCTGGAAGTAGATCCAGCGCTCGCACATACAAAACCCGTCATTGTCGTATCTCCACTTGGAATCGGAAATCGGGAAGATCCAGCACGTCTTGTGTTTGATGGAAAAGCAGGCGAGGGTGTCGTTGTTTCCATTGCTGATTTTGGAACACATTTTAAATGGCTGATACAAGAAGTCGAAGCCTTTGAGCCGGAGGAAGCAGCACCTCATTTACCAGTTGCACGTGTATTGTGGAAAATCAAACCGAATTTTCAGGATGGCGTCAAAGCATGGATTAAAGAAGGCGGGGGCCATCATACAGTCGTGTCTCTCAATTTAAAGGTTGATCAAATTGTTCACTTTGCAAAGCTAGTCAATGCAGAATATGTGGTTTTATAGAAGGGGGAAAGGTCTTCTACTGGTTACAGTAGAAGCACCGGGTGAAATGAAAGCGGTTAATTAAGTGAGGGGGTCATCCACTTGGAGAAAAAAGTGTCAAGCAAATTTATCTTCTTTTTCGGGTCCTTTGCAGGCATCTTATTTGGATATGATATTGGTATTATTGCAGGGGCGGAAGGACATATTCAGGAAGAATTTCAGCTCAGCCCATTATGGCTTGGAATCGTTGTCTCTTCATTAATGGGCGGGGCCATCATTGGCTCCATCTTAAGCGGTCTCTTAGGGGATAAATTTGGCCGCAGAAAACTCATTTTGGTCTCATCCGTGATCTTTTTTGTCGGGGCGATCGGATCAGCTATCGCACCAGAAGAGATTTCACTCACCATCGCTCGAATCTTTTTAGGGACAGCAGTAGGAACAGCTTCATCTTTGGTTCCTGCTTACATGTCTGAAATCGCTCCTGCTAAAATCCGCGGGAAATTATCTGGGCTCAATCAGCTCATGATTGTAACTGGTCTATTGCTCAGCTATATTGTTGCGTTTGTGTTTGAGCCCATCCCGGACAGCTGGCGCTGGATGCTGGGAAGTGCCGCTTTATTTGCGATCGTGCTTTATATTGGCATGCTGAAGCTTCCTGAATCTCCGAGATATTTGATTAAACACGGAATGGCTCATAAAGCACGGGAAGTATTAGGATCACTGCGTTCTTCCCGTGAAGAAATCGAATCAGAAATGCAGGAAATTTTAGAAGTCGCCAAAGAAGAACGCTCGGGAATTCGTGAATTGTTTCAAAAGAAATTCCGAATGGCTCTTTTCATTGGGGTTGGAATGGCAACCCTTCAGCAAATTCAAGGCGCGAACTCCATTGTCTATTATGCAACGAGTATCGCTCGGAATGTAGGTCTTGCGCCGCAGGTCGCCGCAGGTTTTACAGTCATTGTCGGTGTCATTTTCGTCGTCACGACCGTGATCTTTTTACAATTTGTTGACCGCTTCGACCGCCGAACGATTCTCACCGTAGGGGGATCGGGAATGGCCCTTTCTTTCTTTGCTCCAGCCGCATTAGGGGCACTTGGCGTTAGTGAAGGAATTTTAAACTGGGTGACATTGATTTCACTTTGCTGCTTTATTTTGTGCTATGCCTTCTCGTGGGCACCGATCACTTGGATCATCATCGGCGAAATCTTCCCGCTTTCTGTCAGAGGCATCGGAGCAGGTATCTCTTCTGCTTTTAACTGGACCGGATCATTAGCAGTTGGACTTGTTTTCCCTATTCTGGCTGATCAATTCAGCTTTGGGGTCATTTTCTCCTCATTCGGAGTCATCTGCTTAATCGGGCTGTTATTCACCCGATTTGTGCTAGTCGAGACAAAGGGAAGAAGCTTAGAGCAAATCGAAACCGATATGGCTGCACGTGTATAAATTTAAGAAAACCATCTATCCCATGTGGGTAGATGGTTTTTTACTCAAGCGTCTGTTTGAGCTCATTTGGCAGTAAATCAATCAATTGATCATAGGAAGACAAATCCAGCACTTCAAGCAGTGCGTAATATTTCGCGTAAATTTCACTCAGCTGATCAGGATGGTTTGTTTGATATTGATTCAGATGTAATTGAGTTAGTTCAAGTGCAATGTCTAGCTTGTTTCGTTCGAATGGCTGTGTCGTGTTGATCATATCGTTCACCTCTTATTTGATAATGAGTGGAAAAAATGCATTGAATAAAAAGAGCTGATGTTTTGTTTTCATGGATGACCTGTCTTCGTAAGATATCATTTGTATAATATGTTAAAATTGTCCTTTTGTAAAGAAAGAGAAAACGAGGTCGATAGTGGATTTTTTTTAAATAGACAAGCATCTAATCACGAAAGGTGCCTCTGACATACGATAGAGTGTAAGTGAAAGACAACTTGAAGGGGTGTTGAGATGAGCCGAAATCGATTAGATGATTTCTTCTTTGGACCTCGCAGAGGAAACCAAGGAGGAGACGAAACGGTTGTTTTCCCCACACGTCAAATTGTCAACACAAGAACGAATGAACAAACGATCAGAAAAATTCATCCAACGCATATCACAAACGTCAATAAAAACATCAAAAGAATCGAAAACTACTATCCTGTCACTGAATCGACTCACAACGAGTATATTGTAGAAGAATACGATTGCGGCAGTGATATTAAAAACCCTTGCTGCCGTCCGGTGAAGCGCTGTAAGTGGTAATGAAGGGGGCATCCTTTTATGGGATGCCTTTTGTATGTCTAATGCTCCATTTCATTTAATTGTCCCTGATCCAGCTGGAAGAAACGATTTCCTAACTCTGAATAAAGGTAGCGCTGATGGCTTGTAAATAAAACACATCGATGAGAGAACTCTTTTTTTAATAAAGAAATCGATTGTATTTGAGAGGCTTCATCAAGAGAGGTAAAAGGCTCGTCAAGAATGATCAGCTCTGGAGATCTTGCCACCATACAATTAAAGAAAAGTTTATATCTCATGCCCAATGAATATTGTTTGACAGGCATTTTTAGGGCATGAGTTAAATCAAATGTATCACAAAGCGATAGAAAGGTCTCTTTGTATAAAACCTTTTCCGACTTTTTCATTTTCCATAAAGACTGGATAAGCTCCATATGCTCGAAACCAGTGAGCGCATCATAGACTAAAGGTTTATCTGGGATGTATGCTACCAGACTTTTATATTGAGCGGTTCCAGGGTGATGCTGCTCGTTAAGTAAAATCGTTTCTGATGCTGAAGGAAGCAGACCTGCGATGATCTTTAAAAGTGTCGATTTACCGCTGCCGTTCTTTCCAATAATACAAGCTCGATCACTTTCTTTCAGATCACATGACACATGATCGAGAAGGGGAGAATTCTCTTCTGTTGTTTCATAGCGAAAAGATAGCTGAGACACTTGAAGTTTAGCCATTGATGAATCCTCCAATAACAAACGCAGTCGTCACAAGCATATACAAGATCACAGTTGCTAAGGCAGCTTTTTTTGATCCTTCAGCATAGTAAATAATTCCATCATAAAGGATCCGTAAAAGATATAAGTTGAATAAGAAGGAAACTATTTGAATCAAGAGAAAATAGTGATCTAATTGTAACACCATCACACAATAGATCGCTGCACTATTCACTACTAAAAGAAATGCATTATAAACCAAAATAACAAGATACATTTTGCGTAGAATAAAAGCTTTATGAAAAAAATACATATAAATAGAAGTTAGGACAGTACTGAGAAAATTTAAAATGAAATAAAGCGGGATTGTCAGCAAAAAGATAAAAACAATGCTGGCAAGTTGTTTCCCAGTGGATAAAGGTTCATCTACTAACAAATCAATAATAAAAAATGTTAAAAAGACAGTCGACACAAATAATGATAGTAAGACAAGGCCTACAATGGTTTTAATCGATTGATTCTGATTGAAAAATTGCTTAGGACGTAAAAGTAGCTCCATGGAACCACATTCTCCTTTCTTCTATGGTAGATGTACATGGCTAACGTATTGCTCTAAAAGAGATGCCATGAATAAAAGAATGGCTGCTGCAAAAATCAATTGAAGCACAGTTAGAGTCAGTTTTTTTAATTCAATTGTTTCTCCTTTTATAAATCGATAGAGATAAATAAAAGGATAAGAGCTGACGATTGAAAACAGAATTAATCCAAGGACTTCTACGAAAGCATGAGGCAGGAGTCCTGTGAATAGCTGCTGCGCTTTGTGATTGACAATCAAATACTGAACAAGTTTGCCGATAATGTAGCCGTTGTAAAAAAGAATGCCTGCAGACATGATGCCGCCTGTAAAAGCTCCAATTCCTAATATCGCCATTCCAACTTGTAAATTGTTTAAGAAAATAGATAGAAAAAACATCTCTTCATCCTTTTTAAGATAAGGAATCTGATCATAAGGAAGAAGGCTTCCGATTAGCACAGCTGCAATAAAGATAGCAGCGTAGAGGTAACCGAGGCGTAGAATCAGTCTATTCTCCGATATAAAACATCTTATTTTTTTCAACATATTCAATCCCTTTATAGATGGTCTTGCGGCATAACACCCAGCATATCACTGAAACGATCACAAAATATAAAGCAAACAGAACGCTTATGAGACTTGTAGAATGCTGCAAAATAGGTAGAAAAGAGGTCAAGATCATATAGTACATGAAAGGCAGCACGAGAAAATTCCTTGCAAAGGCCTGTCCTTTATCGATAACTTCTATTTCTTCATTGGTTGTCCCTATTTCATGCTCGTGAATAAAATTGAATTTTGTTGTGAATGGAAACAAATACAGCTGAATCAATGGAAAAATGTAAAAGCCAATCCCCAATGCCACCAATTGAATGAGCATCTGAACATCAAAAAGGTGATATACACTCATGATTGATAGATTAATGAAAAGTAGAAAGAGTGATGGTATAGAAAATAAACAATAAAATAACTGGATTTTTGATAAGAAAAACTGCATAAGAGATGTTTGAGAAAGCTCATAGAGCCAAATATTCTTTTTTTCAGCACTCAAAGAAAATATAGAAGGGGTCAGCATTCTCATTTCATATGTTTGATTAGCTAAAATCATCACATTTAATGTGAATAATATCTGAATTTGCAAAGCTTGATGATCAATAAGCGAGATCAAACCTGTCATAACCCCGACATAGAAGAAGGCTTCATATGACATGAACATATAATTAAAAAACTCTTTAGACAGCAGCCACCTTTTTTCTTTTAACACCTTAAGGTCTTTTTGAATCAACATATTCTTTTGAAACAGCGAGCCCTGAATTTTATCAAGTGCTTGAAAGTACCAATAATATAAATCTCTAAAATGTTTTGAGCTTTGATCATGCTCTTTCCCAGTCGGAATCCAGCGAACAGGAGTCTTCATGACGAGTGTTGCAGCTAATATCACCACGAAAAATGTGACAGGTGAAGTAAAAAGCGCTAGAAATTGTAGAAATACCGAATCCTGTGAAAATAAAGCATGATGGATTTGCTGAAGATTATTCTGATATAAAGACACCAAGTTGTTTGAAAGTGTAATCCAAAACGCATCTTCTGCAAGCGAAGAAATTGATTGAAAAAGTTGTCGGAAGGTGTGATAAAAAGGGAAAATAACGTTCGATATTAGAACCCTTCCGAATAAGAAGAAAAGTAAAGAGATGCTTGCGAAAAAAAGAACACGAATGATCCCAATTTTTTTTACGACAATGTTATAGATGTAAGCACCAAATATCTTATTGCTGATGATAAAAAGTAAGAAGCCTGTCAATATAACATTGAGATGCTTCAACCAAAATATCCAGTCATGTGTTTGAGCAATGAAATATTGAAAGAGAAAATAAATCAAATAAGTACTCAAGCTCGTAAATAGAAGCCATACCAACTCTGAAAATAAAAGCGTTTGAAAAAGGCGTCTCGCGGAAACAGGTGCAAGCTGTATTAACTCTTCAAAAGGAAGAATATGCGTTCTTCTATAAGATTCAATTCCTTTGACAATAGAGAAAAGGAACAAAAATATCACAAAAGCACTTTCCCATTCTATTTGATAGACCGAAGAGTAAAGATATGAATAAATAACGAATACAATCAGGCATCCGAATAAAGTATCAAGAATGCAAGAAAATAATATGTATTGTTTAGAAGAAAACGATTTGAAAAATGAAACCCTGCGTATTATAAACTGAGCTAGATTTGAATATTGTTGTTTCATTCTAATTGATAGAAGTAGTGATAATAATGGATATAACATCTTCTCACCTGCATAAAAATTTAAATAGAAGGAGAACAAAGTCTCCTTCTATTGGGTCATAAAATTGAATTACCAAGCAATAACAGCTTTACGGCCTTTTTTCTTAATTTCGTTTTTAAGGTACTGACGAATTGTCTCTTTACCAGCCGCTGCAATGAGAGAAAGACCACCTGATCCTACAGCAGTTAAAATGGAGACAATTGTTGTAACAGCCCCGCCCGCTTCAACCACGTTCAGAACAACAGCTGCAACACTGCCTGGAATACCAAATTCTTTTGCTAGATCAGCAACGGGCAGTATTTGTAGCGAGAAGGAAAAAAGAGCTAGCATAAGGAATCCTACTGCTAAAGCACCAAAAAGAACATGTAGTTTGATTTCATTTCTTGTTTCTGTCATATCAAATTCCTCCCTTTTTTGTATTTTTATTACTATTTTATCTTAAGATATCTTTTAGTTCATCGCAATCCTTTTTTTTCATTTTTTTCATGAATTAGTTATAGATTAATATAAAAAAGGTGAAAAGATAAGTGAGAAAAGAATCGTTTTTGCTAGAATAAAACACGTAAACATGATCTGAAATACCTTGTTTTCACAGGTGGGAAAGCGAGTCTAATTTGCATATAGGTAAAGAGATATGTGCAGAGGGACCAATATCCTTTGATCAAAATCTTCTTTCAAGATAAAATTGGAAGTATCCATCATTCTTTTGGAGGCGGTTTTCTGAATATTCGATTGTTAACACCAGATGATGCTGAAGAATATGCGGCACTCAGACTAGAAGCACTGCGATTAAATCCAGAGGGTTTTGCGATGAGCTATGAGGAAGAGCAAATCAATACAAAGGACAAATATAAAGCGCGTTTTGCTTCGGCCCAATCTATGTGGACTTTTGGCGCTTTTCATCAAGGGCAGCTTGTGGGGGCAGTCACGCTCATCCAAGAAACCTTGCAGAAGTTAAAGCACCGAGCGAATCTGACAGCGATGTATGTAACACCTAGTGCCCGCGGAGAAGGAGCAGGCCAGGCCTTGATGACAAAAGCTCTTTCCTTTGCGCGAGAACGGCAGGATATCGAGCAAATGTATTTATCAGTGGTGACAACTAATCACTCAGCCAAGCGCCTCTATCGCTCCGTTGGATTTGAGTCGTACGCTGTCGAAGAAAAAGCGCTAAAATGGGCTGATACATATGCAGATGAGGAAAAAATGGTTTTATTTTTATCATAGTCTGGAGGAGATAGAAGTGGATCAACAGGCCATGCGTATCATATTAGCAGCAGGACCCAATAGTGAGCTGGAATCTTTTGCCCTGCGTGCAGCACTTGAAAACTTCGGCGTGAAAGTCGATATGCATTGGATCGGAAGACCGAATGATCTGATTCATGTGTTATCTGGTAGAGCTAGAGGTGAAATAGATTACCTTCTTTTATCGTTTCACGGTGAAGAAGGAGCATTTATCATGCCTGAATTAGGGGAAGATGTTTACGAAGATGAGGAGCCTAGAGATACTGCCTTTGGAGTGGATGAAATCAAGCGGTATGCCTCCTTAAAAGGAGTTCATGTCATCTCTACAGGCTGCACACTAGGAGAGAAAAATTTAGCAGATGCTTTCTTAGAGTCAGGAGCTACATCTTATACGGCACCGGACGATTACATCGATGGGAATGCAGCATTTATTTTTGTGCTGACCATGCTGTACGAGCTCATGAACAATACAAAGACGGTCAGAGCGGCATTTGATCGAGCGCGTTCCATTGATGAAGAAACGAAATTATTTCAACTATATATGCAAAAGTAATCAAAGGACTGAGAAATCAAGTCCTTTTTTTATTCCTCTCTAAAAATGTGTCGAAAATGTGACAGTTATGTGATTTGCAAACTAAAAAGGGTGCATGCAAAGTCTATCCTACAAACACACGTCATTCAGGCATGACGGCATCACGAGAGGAGAATCATTGTGTCAATGAAATGGAAAGTCAGTCTCGTCCTATGCGGACTTGCGATGATCATCGGAATCGCTGCGTTTTATCATAATCAGCAGGCAAGCGGGACAGAGAAGAAGAAGGTAGAACCAGATGCGAGCTATAAAGAAGTTGAAATTGTGACCCTCGTGAATGACGGGAGATACTTGAGATATGCTGTGAACTATCCTGTGTTTCATCAAAAAAAGCTAGATCAAGAGATGAAAAGATTTGCAGAAACAGCGCTGGACAAATTCAAAACATCGTTTAGTGAAGCAAGTGATGTCGATGAAGATCATCGATACGAATTAAACATAGATTACGAGATTACTCATTATGCCAAACAAACTGCTGCGATCAAATTCAATACATATGAATGGAAAGGCGGAGTAAAAGGCGCACATGAAACGAAGATATTCAATTTTGATTTCAAGAAACAGCAGTTTTTATCAATTGATGATCTATTTTTATCAAAGAAAAAAAGTCTGCAAAAACTGTCTCAAATGACATTTGAGGAGTTGAAAAAAGATCGCTCTCTTGCTGAAAACGAGCATTTGCTCAAACAAGGAACGTCTCCTAAGGCAGAGCATTATCAGTATTTTGCCATCAAAGATCGTTTTATTGAATTTTACTTTCCAGCAGGGCAAATTGCACCAGTCAAACAAGGCCCTCAAGTGCTGGCGATTAAGAAAACACTGCTTAAAGGTATGTTAAAGCCAGAATACATCAATAAAGAAAAGAACAAAAACGAGAAAAAAGAACCGATCGCAAAAAGAAAGATCGTAAAACTGCCAAAACAGGGAGTATTCAACCCAAATCAAAAAGCCATTGCCCTTACATTTGATGATGGACCAAATCCATCAACGACCTCAAAAATCTTAACAGCTTTAAAAGAAAACAAGGGACATGCGACATTTTTTGTATTAGGAAGCAGGGTTCAATATTATCCTGATATGCTGGGTGAAATCAGAAAAGGTGGAAATGAAATCGGAAATCATTCCTATAACCACCCTTTACTCACAAGACTGCCATTAAAACAAGCTATCAAACAAGTAGAAGATACACAGCAAATCATTGAAAAAGCAGGCGGGTTCACACCGACTCACTTTAGACCGCCATATGGTGGAACAAACAGGCAGATCAACGAGGCTGTCAACATGAAAGTCACGCTTTGGGACGTAGATCCTGAAGACTGGAAATATCGCAACAGCCAATACGTCGCCAACTACATTCTTACACATGCGTCTAGCGGAGAAACCGTCTTAATGCACGACATCTATGACACCTCTGCAAACGCAGCTGTCACGATCATCAAAGAATTGACCAAACAAGGATATCAATTACTAACAGTCTCGGAGCTTGAGCAGTGGAAGGAAGCCCGGGCGAAAAAGGTGAATTGAATACGTAAAAAAGATGCATGTCTTAATGGATTCGCATCTTTTTTAAAGCCAATTATGAGAATGAAGGGAAAATATGTTAAAGTGATTGTAGAAAGGGAGGGCTTCGAATGGTATTGATGAGGTTGATCAGCATATATATGCTGACAGCGTTTAGTTTGGGATTTGTCGTAAACTATGTACCTGGTTTGATGCTGCCCATCTATATCCTTGCGATGATTGGGCTTATTTTATGTCTCGGTCATATTGCGCTTCATTATATTCGGCGAATTAGATATATGTTGTTTGATGAAAAACGATAAGATTTCTCCTATTGTAAACACCTCCGGTTGCGTGAGGTGTTTTTTTCGGTTTTTGATGTTCTAACAGTTGAATGATTTTCTCGTTTGACGCTTTGAGTTGTCTCAAAAGAGAAACGATATTTCCTGTAAATCCCACAAGCCCAACAAGTAAAATGATGATCATCCACATGCTCTGGCCTCCAATCGCTGACTACTAATACAGTATAATAAGAATGTATAAAATGAACAGTTCGTGCCATATATTCGGCAATTGAATGGAGAATGTTGAGGGGGATTTATTTGAAACGAGTAGACGTGGTTTCAGCTATTATTTATGATGAGGAAGGAAATCTATTAACAGTCAAGAATGTAAAGGGATATTGGGAACTTCCGGGCGGTGCTGTGGAAAAAGGTGAACACCTGCAGCAGGCTGTCATCCGTGAAGTAAAAGAAGAGACAGGGTATGTTGTCAAAGTAAATGAACTTCATTCGGTTCGAGAAGCGTTCTTTCAAGATAAAAAACATCATGCGCTTATCATTACGTTCTTTGCGAGAATCACCGGAGGAGAGATGAACATTCTAGATCCGGATCAGGATATTGAAGAAGTAAAATGGGTCAGCACTCAAACCTTTCAAAAGCTAAACCCAAAGCTATCTCACATGCTAAAATTAAACCAGCAAACACAAGCTTTTTATGATTTTGAGGGGAATAGAACAATTGGTTAAATCCAAATTGATATAGGCATGAAGGAGCGATATTGATGTTTTTATACTACGGGCCTACAGGAGCTCCAGTAGAAAATCCGGGAGAAGAATTCATGAAAAAGATCTTCTTTCAGGAGGGTGAAGAGTATTGGAAACAAGGTAACGGGGAATCTTCCATTGAGATAGAGGAAGATTGGGAATGCGAGACTCTAGTTTTCTTTTATACTGAGCCGTATGGATTCTTTATCATCAGATATCCAGATTTTTTAGTCCCTTTTCAAAAGGCAGAAAAGATCGAAACGATCGAGCATTTCATAGCAGGATCACCATTGCATGTGCCATCGTGCAGCTATGTCGACCGCAATCAGGCTTATCAAATCGTCCAATACTTTTTGACGACAAAAACGGTACCTGATTTTGTTGATTGGGTTGAGTTAAGGAATATTGATTTTCAGCAAGATATGAAAGTTAAGGGAGCAAGATAAAAGTGTGTACAGATGAAAGAATACATAGGTTAGAGTATGCATGTACATGTAGGATATTATGAACAAGGTTGTGATTATGAAGGCGTGTTTTTTAAGAGTTTAGAAACAGGAAGATGGTTATTGTTTTTTGATCAAAAAAGTTACGGGTTGAATCTCTTAAAGAGTTATGAGGAATACAATCATTTAGGCTTATTCATTGGGGAATATTCAATTGAAGATGCTCAAATCGAAGAGAAAGGTCAGCAATTATTTGAGTGCTTTTTAAAAGAAAATGGCATAGTGGAATAAATGAATGGATCTTTAACTGACCTTACTTTTCATAAGAATGTACTGATTTTAACTTTCTACCGATAAAATTAGCAGATACAGGTGTTAATTCTTTTTCTCTTGCCCAAACAGAAAGTTGACCGATATGGTGAATTTCGTGGGCAATTATATGATGTAATATTTCATTTTTAGTGTATTCATCTTCATCCCAAGGAACTGTTACTATTCGATCTTGTTTTTCATCTAAATGAAACTTTAAAATTTCAACGATTTCATGTCGTAAAGTAGATGAGAGAGTTTTTACCTTCGTCAGAGACTTGTAATCATCAAAATTCAATACCACGTCTTCTTTACCCTGAATACCACGGAGCCAACTATATTCAACATCGATAATGTGAAAAAGAGTGTATAAAATACTCCCCACTCCACCTATGCGGTCTTGTAACAACTCTTCTGTTGTTAGTTGATGACACCAGTTAACCCATTCGTCTCTAACTTGCCAGTTGTACTCAAAAAACTTAATCATTATGATCACTCCAAAGTTAAATTGTTTGTTTAAGTACTGCTATCTCTGAAAAATATTCTTGTTGAATTAAACGACACAATCTACATGATCTGGTGTCAGTTTAGAACCAATCATACTATCAACCTTGTTTTCATAACATGACCCTTGGAAACTGTTACGTTTATAGGGTCTCTTGCAGCAAGTTGTTCTTTTGGGTAAGCGGTAGTTTATCAATGTGTTTTAACAAATTACTAAACGCCTTCCTCATACTTCTAATATCCCGAATGTTTGTTCTTGTATTGATTATACTAAGCTTTCTGACAGGTATCAAATATCAACATTTACTTTTAACAGAGCCTTTTTCTCTTCAAAAAAATTGATTAGCAAGAATACACGAAGCATCATATTTTATTTTTTCGTATTTAAATTTTTTAAGCATTAATGCAGAATACAATACTTATATGCAAATCGCTTTGCCATCATTTCCTGCAGTACTCTAAATAGTGGAGCATAATGAATTGATTTCCTTCACGCCTTAGTTCATGACCAAAATCTTGCCACTGTTCTTGAGGGCTAAGGCGGCAGCTATTATCAAAAGAAATGCAGAGAGACAGTAGCTTATTGCCGAAATAAAAAACAGACCTAGTGAGGTCTGTTTTTGTTAGAAGTTAGGAAAATTTATTTTCACTTCCCCTTCTCCCTTTTCCGTTTCTCCTTCTCCGCCCGGTAAAACTCATGAAACATCTTCATCAGCGCGCGC
This sequence comes from Bacillus sp. FSL R5-0512, assembly GCF_038593295.1. Classification (NCBI taxonomy): domain Bacteria; kingdom Bacillati; phylum Bacillota; class Bacilli; order Caryophanales; family Bacillaceae; genus Bacillus; species Bacillus sp. FSL R5-0512. The sequence goes on along the minus strand of NZ_CP151982.1, from coordinate 2,314,700 downwards.
TTCTCAATACGTGACACATAGCTCCGCGATATCCCAAGCTCTTTGGCTATTTCCCGCTGCGTTTTTTCTTTCTTTAAATCAAGGCCGAACCTGCCGACGATGACTTCTTTTTCTCGGCCGTCGAGAATGTCAATATACTCCTTTACTTTTTCAAGCTCCATGTTGAGCTGAATGGTGTCGATCACATCTTCATTTTCGGATTTTAAGACATCGATTAATGAAATTTCGTTGCCTTCTTTATCCTGACCGATGGGATCATGCAAGGAGACATCTTTTTTCGTTTTTTTGAGCGCGCGTAAATGCATGAGAATTTCATTTTCAATACACCGCGCCGCATACGTTGCCAGCTTTGTTCCTTTTCCAGAGGAATAGCTTTCGATGGCTTTAATGAGTCCGATCGTCCCGATGGAGATGAGGTCTTCAGCGTCTTCCCCGGTATTTTCAAATTTCTTTACAATATGGGCGACGAGCCGAAGGTTATGTTCAATCAGCATGTTTCTTGCATGTTCATCACCCTGTGCCATGAGGGCTAAGTATTTTTTTTCATCATCTCCCGAAAGGGGCTGTGGAAAGGCATTGTTTTTGACATAGGACACTAAAAACACCAATTCTTTGACCATCAATCCCATCGCTGTAAATACTCCTGCCACGATTTTCACCTCCACCATGTTTAGGCCGCTGCCTATATCCTCAAATGTATGTGAAGGGGGGATTGTCTGTGTCTGTACGATGAAAAAATCATGTTTTTCGAAAAATGTTCGTCTCTTTTTACAGCTCCCCTCATATGTTTGCGGTTTCTTTGCGGTGCTTGGCGGTCAAGAAGCGTGCTAAAATATGTAATATTAGACCGAAAAGGAAGGGGTTTTTTCGGAACATGGGGAAGGTTCTATCTTCACATGTAGGTATGAAAATTAATGAATGGTATCGAATGATACGGCAGTTCAGTGTTCCAGATGCGGAAATCTTGAAAGCGGAAGTTGAAGCGGAAATTGAACAGATGGAAGAGGACCAGCATTTACTGATTTATTATCAGCTCATGTGTTTTCGGCACCAAATCATGCTTGACTATATACACCCTTCAAAATATCAACCTTTCTCAGTATCTAATCTAGTCGATAAAATCGAAAACTCCAATCATGAGTTATCTGATATGCTGCATTATTACCATGCATTTTTTCGTGGCATGCATGAATTTAGTCAAAAAGAATATTTAGAAGCAGTCAAATATTATCGAGTCGCAGAAAAGCAGCTGTCCATGGTATTTGATGATATTGAGCAGGCAGAGTTTCATTTTAAAGTGGCAGAAGCCTACTATATCATGAAACAAACACATGTCTCCATGCACCATATTTTAAAGGCGCTGGAAATATACGATCAGCATGATGCGTATACCATTCGCATCATTCAATGTCTCTTTGTCATCTCAGGAAATTATCAAGATTTAAAACGAAAAGACCGGGCACTGCCTCATTTAAAAAAGGCAAAACAGCTCGCATCTCAAATTGATCACCCGCGCATATACAGTTCAGCGCTCTATAATTTAGGAAAATGTTATGGTGAGCTTGGCTATAGAGAGGAAGCGGAACGATATTTAACGGAATCTGCTGATCTTGCCCGCAAAGAGCTGCTTCCAACGCTTCCGCATACGCTCTATACGCTGGCGAAGCTGCTTTTTAGACAGAATGAACAAGCGGATGCCCTGCGCATATTAGAAGATGGGAAATTGGCTGCAAAGAAGCATGAAGACCAGCTGTTCTGTCATATGTTTGAGTACCTGGATGCTTTATATGTTCAGGAAATCAATGAAGACCAACTGCAAAAAACCATTGATTATTTGGAAAAACTTAGCCTATACTCTTATATAGAGGATATCTCACTAGAAATTGCGACAGCCTTAGAAGCCTCTCAACAATACAAGAAGTCCAACCAGTATTATCAGAAATTATTATGGGCTCAAAATCAAATCCAAGAAGGAGAGTGTCTGTATGAATTCTAAGCAACGTTCGACAGTTGAAGAGAGAAACCAAACGTGAAACAAAGAGCGGGCCAATATGGCCGGCTTTTTTTATTTAAAAAAAAGCGGATATGAGCATGAATTGATGAGAAAGCGGGCAATTTATCGGTAATGATGTTCGGTGGAGGAGGCGGTCGAATGAGAGGGCTGCATATCTTGATGTGTATATGGCTGCTATGTGCTTTTATTCCTAATAAAATAGAGGCACGTACATTAAAACGAGTCGATCTTGAAAAAACGGGACGTGCCTTTTGGGATGTGAGAGCGGAACGGAAAAAGATTGCGATCACCTTTGATGATGGACCTCATCCAGTGTATACAAATCAAATATTGGATGTGCTGAAGGACCATCAAGTGAATGCAAGCTTTTTTGTGATAGGGAGCCGAATTCATACATATCCAATGATCGCAGAACGGATTGTGGACGAGGGGAATGAACTCGGCAATCATACGATGAATCATACGTATTTTGACCTTTTGTCGTCAAAGGAGATCAAGCGGGAATTAAAAGAATCAGCGGCTCATATCGCTTCACTCCAGCCTGGCGGTCCCTTATTATTTCGCCCTCCTGGTGGACGCTTAACAATGAAATCATTCCGCATTCTATCAAAGCAAGGGTACGATGTGGTCATGTGGTCCTTTACGCAAGATCCGAAGGACTGGTCAAGACCAGGCGCACGTAAAATTGCAAGCCGAATCATTGATCATATTCAAGGCGGCGATATCATCCTTTTACATGATGGCGGAGGAAATCGCAAGCAAACGGTAGAAGCATTGAAACAAGTGATTCCTGAGTTGAAGAAGAGGGGCTATGAATTTGTAAAAGTAAGTGAACTGCTGCACCATGACAAAGCATATATGCCTGTTCAGCTGCAATAGGCAGCATTCGTCAAAAACATTCATTCATTGAAACCAAAAGTCTTGTCGTTTAATATATGAAGAGGGCTTTTGGAGGTGAATGTTGTGAAGAAATATGTTTTCCTTTTTATCCTACTATGTGTTGCTGCTGGTTGCTCTAAGCCAGTACAAGAAAGCGTCATTGCATTTGGTGACAGCAATACAAGAGGATCAAACTGGGACTTTCGAGATTATCCAACATCTGAAAAATGGGTGAATCTCATGAAAAACGTCGAGCGCTGCCAAATTCAAGTGAAGAATGCAGGTATTGGCGGGCAGACGACTGAAGACGCGAAACTTCGCTTTGAGCAGGATATTTTAAAACAGAAACCAACTTACGTCCTCATCATGTTCGGCACGAATGATGCGGCGATTTTAGACGGGAAACATCCCCGAGTGACGAAAAAACGGTTTAAAGAAAATTTAATCTACTTTGTTTCTGAAAGTAGAAAAGAAGGCATAACCCCGATTCTCATGACCTGTGTGCCTGTTGTAGAAGGCGGGAAAAAGGGCTTGTATTATTACTCTAGATATAAGTCATCTTATTTTGCCGGGAGAGGCGGGGCAAGAGCCTGGCAAAACTCTTATAATGATATCATCAGAGAAGTAGCGAATGATGAGCAGGTGCCGCTTGTCGACAACTGGAAAGCTTTCATCCGAGAAGCTGGAGAAGATAGTGATCATGCCCTGATTCAATCAGGTTTGATCGACCCTTCTGGCAATCATATGACACCAAAAGGGGCGAGAATTATTTATAACGAAATCAAAGAGCGTGATGTCATCAAACATTTTTAAATGATGGCCATCTGCCTAAACAAGACCATCCATCCAGCATAGTCTAACAGTATATCTTCCGAGAAGGAGGTAACTGATATGTGGGGATGTCCTTATCCTTACCCTGCGTGTTCGCCTTATCCAGCACAAGGAGCAGGAATCGGTTACGCTTTTCTTGTTGTGTTCCTTGTGGTCATTTTAGTCGTAGGCGGAGGGTTATGGTTTTGGAATGAACAGCCTTGCAATTAAGACACCTCTTCTTTCATCAGAAGGGGTGTTTTTTACGGAAAATAGTAGTAAGCCTATAGCGCAAGTGATATAATATCAGTCACCTGAGTTTAAAAAAGGGGAGTGCTCGGGAGGCATGGTTCCTGTGATATGGAATTAAGAGGAAACAGAGAGCATATGCCCGAGCGAACGTCTTTTCATTTCTGTCTCAATTAATTCAATGAAGTCGCGATTTAAGTTCATTTCATTTGCTTTATAATACGATTCTATAAGTAAATCATCTGACAGCTTTTTCATACTAGAAACCCATATGATGGGAAAAACACCTCCCCTGAAAAAGTTGGCATAAAATTTGAGGAAAAGACATATCATCATAGGTTGATCGACTGTCTTTGAAGTACCTTTAATCTACCATGAATGGGAAACAAGAACAATCGTTCTGTTATCCACATGGTTAAGTGGATAACTTGTGGGTAGAGTGTTTATAATTGAATGAAAGCGTGATGGAATATAGGTGGATAATGTGTGTAAAATTATCCACACCTGTTGAAGGTCCTCATCATATGTCGAAAACTTTTTCATTGTATTCGATAGACAGACAAATTGTGATTTGATTCGACACAATCGCTGAAAACCAATGGAAGAAAGGGTGCAAATTGTGCTAAAGAAGTATTTCTTACCGGATGAATTTGTGAAAAGTATTTTCCACATTTCACCGCAAAAATTAAAAGAACGAAATGTAAAAGGAATTATTACCGATCTAGATAACACACTAGTAGAATGGGACCGTCCAAGTGCGACACCGCGCTTAATTGAATGGTTTCAAGAAATGAAAGATCACGGGATACAAGTGACGATTGTATCGAACAATAATGAAAAAAGGGTCAAGCTTTTTTCTGAACCGGTTCATATTCCGTTTATTTATAAAGCGAGAAAGCCTATGGGAAGAGCCTTTAATAAGGCAGTCGCTGATATGCAGTTGAAAAAAGAAGATGTGGTTGTCATTGGAGATCAGCTCATGACAGATGTTCTTGGCGGGAATCGTCATGGCTTCCATACGATTTTGGTCGTTCCTGTTGCTGCCTCGGACGGATTTTTCACAAAGTTTAACAGGCAGATTGAACGCAGAATTTTAGGAGCCTTAAAGCGTAAGGGCCACATTCAGTGGGAGGAAGAGTAATAATGGAAAAGGTTGTTTGTATTGGCTGCGGTGTAGCCATTCAGACGGAAGATAAAGATCAATTAGGATATGCGCCGGCAGCATCTCTATTGAAAGAAGATGTGATCTGTCAGCGCTGTTTTAGGTTAAAGAACTACAATGAGATTCAAGATGTTTCTTTAACAGAGGACGACTTTTTAAATATATTGCACAGCATTGGAGAGACAGATTCTCTCATTGTGAAGGTCGTTGATATTTTTGACTTTAACGGAAGCTGGATCAATGGACTGAGCCGTATTGTCGGCGGTAATCCGATTTTACTTGTCGGCAACAAAGTGGATATTTTACCGAAATCCGTGAAAAAAGATCGTCTGATTCATTGGATGAAACGGGAAGCAAAAGAAAACGGATTAAATCCTATCGATGTTTTCTTAATCAGTGCAAGCAGAGGCCAGGGTGTGCCTGAGGTGATGGAAGCGATCGATCATTACCGCGAGGGAAGAAATGTCTATGTCGTCGGCTGTACGAATGTTGGAAAATCAACATTTATCAATCGAATCATCAAAGAAGTATCTGGCGAAGAGAACGTTATTACTACATCCCAATATCCAGGTACTACACTTGATGCGATTGAAATTCCGCTTGATGACGGGTCTGCTTTATTTGATACGCCGGGCATCATCAACCGCCATCAAATGGCGCACTATGTCAGCAAAAATGACTTGAAGATTTTAACGCCGAAAAAAGAATTGAAACCGAGAACGTTCCAATTAAATGAAGCACAAACGCTTTATTTTGGCGGACTGGCTCGATTTGATTACGTAAAAGGCGGCAGAACATCATTTGTCTGCTATATGCCAAATGAGCTGAACATTCACCGTACAAAGCTGGAGAACGCAGATGATTTATATGAAAAACATGCAGGGGAACTCTTGTCACCGCCATCAAAAGAGGGAATGGAAGATTTCCCGCCGCTCGTTCCGCATACCTTTACCATTGATCAGCCAAAAATGGACATCGTCTTTTCAGGTTTAGGCTGGGTCACTGCAAATGATGCGGGCAAGCAAATCAAAGTTTATGCGCCAAAAGGCGTTCATGTGTTTATGAGACGTTCGTTAATTTAAATGTTCAAAGGGGGAGAGACCTTGAAACCTTTATACGGAGTAATTGGTAACCCTGTTGGCCACTCAATGTCTCCGGATATTCATAATGCAGCATTAAAGGATGCTGGAATTGATGGACATTATCATGGCTTTCAAGTAGAAAGTGATGACCTGAAAGATGCGATTAGCGGCATAAAAGCCTTAGGAATCAGCGGCATTAACGTCACTGTTCCTCACAAGGTAGAAATCATGCAGTACCTCGACAAAATTGATGTGACAGCTGAACGCCTCGGTGCCGTCAATACGGTGAGGCTCGAAGGGGATCAGCTCGTTGGGTACAATACAGATGGAGAAGGCTTCCTTCATTCATTGCTTGAAGCCTTGGATCAGCCGCTATCAGAGCTGTCATTTCTCTTGATTGGTGCTGGCGGAGCGGCAAGAGCGATTTATACGACAATTGCTCAGTATGCACCGAAGAGCTTTGATATTACGAACCGCACCATTGAAAAAGCTGAAGCTTTAATTGAAAGTGCAGAGGGGAAAATCACATCTCAAGCAATCACATTAAATGCAGCAGAAGAGCGGCTTGGGGAATATGATGTCATCATCCATACGACCTCGATCGGCATGTATCCGAATGTTGAAGAAACCCCGATTTCTTTAGCGAACGCAAAAAAAACAGCGGTCGTTTGTGATATTGTGTATAATCCAATAGAAACAAAACTGCTCAGTGAAGCAGCAGGTTTAGGCTTGAAAACAGTGGATGGGGTTGGCATGTTTGTTGGACAAGCAGTAAGAGCCTTTGAACTGTGGACAGGCATTACGCCTGACGCCGGAAAAATGAAGTCAATTGTCATAGAGAAATTAGGAGGAACACCATGTTAAAAGGTAAGCAAAAACGTTTTTTACGTGCACAAGCACATCATTTATCACCTATTTTTCAAGTTGGAAAAGGCGGGGTAAATGACAATATGGTCAAGCAAATTTCCGAGGCGCTTGAAGCAAGAGAACTGTTAAAGGTCAGCGTATTGCAAAATTGCGACGAGGACAAAACGGAAGTTGCGAAAGCACTTGTAAAAGGTGCAAAGGCTGAGCTCGTTCAAACGATCGGAAATGTGATTGTCCTTTACAAAGAATCTAAGGAAAATAAACAAATTAAGCTGCCGTAAAGGTGGATGCGATATGAAAAAAATAGGGTTGTTCGGCGGTACGTTTGATCCTCCCCATAACGGGCATTTGCTGATGGCAAGTGAGGTGCGGATTCAAGTGGGGCTTGATGAAATTTGGTTTATCCCAAACCATATGCCTCCTCATAAAACTGGACGGAAACGAGCAGATAGTCATCACCGGATAAAAATGGTGGAGGCGGCGATTCAGTCAAATCCATATTTTCGGCTCGAGCTCATTGAAATGGAGCGGGAGGGCCCGTCTTATACGGTAGATACAGTCGATCTGTTAAAGAAGCGTCACCCAGAAGATCAGTTTTTTTTTATGATAGGAGCGGACATGGTCGAGTATTTGCCAAAATGGCATCGGATCGATGATTTGCTTCAAATGATCACCTTTATTGGGATGAAAAGGCCGGGTTACGTTGGAAGTACGGGATATCCTGTTTTATTTGCAGATGTTCCAGCTTTTGATGTATCATCGACATTGATTAGGCGGCGAATAGAGCAGGGGAACCCTGTCGATTATTTGATTCCGAAAGCTGTTGAGCGTTATATAAAGGAGCATCATTTATATGAATCGTGAAGAAGCATTGAACTGTGTCAAAGAGCAGTTAACAGAGCATAGATATACACATACACTCGGAGTCATGGAGACAGCCATTTCATTAGCGGAACGGTTCGGTGCAGATGTGAAAAAAGCAGAGATCGCCGCTATTTTTCATGATTATGCGAAATTTAGACCAAAAGAAGAAATGAAGGGGATTATCCAAAAAGAACAGATGAACCCTTTATTGCTTGAATATTCGCCCGAGCTTTGGCACGCCCCGGTTGGTGCCTATTTGGTCAAAAAAGAAGCTGGAATTGATGATCAAGATGTGTTAACAGCTATTGAATTTCATACTTCCGGCAGACCAGACATGACCTTACTTGAAAAAGTCATTTATGTCGCAGATTATATTGAACCAGGACGTCATTTCCCTGGTGTCGAAGAAGTAAGGGAATTAGCAGAACATGATCTAGATCGTGCACTGATCCAATCATTAAAAAACACCATCAGTTTTCTAATGAAAAAGAATCAGCCAGTCTTTCCAGATACGCTTGCTACTTACAACTCGCTTGTGCATAAGAACAACTAAGGAGGAATTTGGATGGATTCATCATCAATTTTAAACGTCGCAGCAGGAGCATGCGATGATAAACGGGCTGAGGATATTATTGCCCTTAATATGCAAGGAATCTCACTTGTTGCAGATTATTTTCTCATTTGTCACGGGAATTCTGATAAACAAGTGCAAGCCATTGCAAGAGAAGTAAAACATCTTGCAGAGGAAAGCGGAATCGAAGTGAAGAAGATGGAAGGCTTTGATGAAGCAAGATGGGTATTGATTGACCTAGGTGATGTCATTGCCCATGTGTTCCACAAAGAAGAAAGAGGATACTACAATCTAGAAAAGCTATGGGGAGATGCGCCAAGAGAAACCCTTTCACTTGGCATTAACTCATGATTTATCAAGGGTTTGCAGGTGTGTATGACGAGCTCATGACACATGCACCTTATGATGAATGGGTTCAGTGGATCCAGCAGTATATGAAGCCGAATGCTGCCATCATCGATGTAGGCTGTGGAACTGGAGAGATTTCTCTTCGGTTAGCTGAAAAGGGCCACAAGGTCACAGGAATTGACCTCAGTGAAGAAATGCTGGCCTTCGCGCAGCAAAAAGCGCAGGCGAAAAAGCAGTCGATTCAATTTTTACATCAAGATATGAGAGAGGTTACGGGCTTTGAACAAGCCTTCCAGGCAGCCGTTATTTGCTGTGATTCCTTGAATTACTTAAAAAACGAAAATGACGTCAAAAAAACCTTTAAAAACATGTTTCAGCTTTTAGAGGCAGATGGGGTTTTACTTTTTGATGTTCATACGCCTTATAAAATGGAAGAGGTATTCCCAGGTTCGACTTATGCAGATCAAGATGAAGAGATCAGCTATATTTGGCAGAGTGATAAAGGGGATGACATGTATTCGGTCATACATGATTTAAGCTTTTTTGTAAAAGACGGAGACATGTATCAGCGTTATGATGAGACACATGAACAGCGCACATTTCCATTTGAAACATATGCAGCGTTCCTTGAGTCCGCTGGCTTTGAACAAATAGAAGTGACTGCTGATTTTACAAATGAAGCCCCCGGTGAATTCGCCGAAAGGTATTTCATCTCAGCTAAGAAACCAAAAACCATCGTTTAATAGAACGATGGTTTTTTAAAACCCTTTTTTCGCTTGTTGCAAAGATGATTAATTTCTGCGATCATCAGTGAACACGCTTGGCGGATATTGAAGCGCAACCGCCTCTAGATCTTCATCGAATTTTTCATGGGTGTTTTGAAAGAGACGGTGAAACATATCTTGCACACCTGCTTCAAGTGCTTTAATGCCTTCACCAGTGACGCCGCCTTTCACACATACTTTGTCTTGCAGTGTCGGAAGGGTATAGACTCTTTTTTCAATCAAACGGCCAAGACCAACAAGCATATCCTCTGATAAGGTGGTGGCTTCTTCTTTAGAAATATCCGTTTCTTCTACGGCTGCTTCAATCATTTTCTGAACGAGAAAACTGATAAAAGCAGGTCCGCAGCTGACAATATCGGAAGCCGCTCTTGTAATCGAATGATGGATCTCGATAGGTGTTGAAATGCACGAAGCTAACTGTCTTAACGCAGTTTTTGCCGCGGCATTGCATGATGAACCAAAAGTTAAAAGTGATGCGCCTGATAAAGCGCGGTTTGTAATGCTTGGAATCAGCCTGGCTGTTTGACAAGGAACGATATCCTGAAGCTGTTCAGGGTGAACCGGACTTGTAATGATGACAATGGTTTGCTGCTCCGTTAAAAGAGGGCTCAGCTCTTTTAAAAGTGGATAAATATCAAGTGGTTTGACACAAACAAAAATGAAATCTTTATTCGTGACAGCCCCTGAAAGCTGTTTCGTTACTTCAAGCTCTGGATGGTTCTTTTTTATATTGAACGCTTTTTCAATGGTTCGGTTTGTAATAGTAATCGATGAGGGATTGACTGCCTTTGATTCAATAAATGCCTCAGTAAGTATGGTACCCATGTTTCCTGTACCGATTAACCCTATATTCAAACGTTCTCCCTCCTTAGACGCATTGGATCTGTTATCTTCTAAACAGTATGTTGAGCAGTAGAAAAATATGATTGAAAGAAGCGTGAGTAAGTGAAACGACTCATTTCATTAAAAAAATACAGTCTTTATATCGCCGCTGGACTCATAGTCGTGATCATCTTCAGTTTCTTCTTTTTCACTGGAAAAGGAGAGGGCAACAGAGAGCCAAGTGTATTGAAGGAAAATAAAGACATACAAGTCACATTAGAAGACAAACAAGAAAAGACAGAAAAAGAGCCATCGACGATTTTTGTAGAGGTCAAAGGAGCTGTAAGGAAGCCAGGTGTTTATACGTTTCAATCTGATGCTCGGGTAGAGGAAGCGATTCAAAGGGCAGGAGGCTTTACCAGCAAAGCAGACTCGATTGAAATCAACCAAGCAGCTAAATTAGAGGATAGTATGATGATTTATGTTCGGAAGCAGGGGGAAGCGGAAAGAGAGGCGCAAACAGCATCAGCTGACGCATCAACGGGCGTTGAAAAGAGTGAAGGTGTGAATGTCAATCAGGCCGATGCAGGCGAATTGCAAACCATTAACGGCATAGGACCAGCTAAAGCCGAAGCTATAATAATGTATAGAGAGGAACACGGAGAATTTCAACAAATTGAAGACTTGCGGAACATTTCAGGTTTTGGGGAAAAGACGATTGAACGGCTGAAAAGTCAATTGACCGTGAAGTAGAATTGACGTTAGAGAAGAAAGGCATGTACACTTAATATCAACCATCATTCTGGAGGGATCAGCTCGTGGAAAGAATTTCATGGAATCAATATTTTATGGCACAAAGCCATTTGCTTGCTTTACGAAGCACCTGTGAGCGGTTAGCTGTTGGGGCGACCATCGTAAGGGACAAGCGCATCATTGCAGGGGGGTATAATGGCTCCATTGCCGGTGATGTTCATTGTGCGGATGTAGGGTGCTATGTCATTGATCATCACTGTGTTCGCACCATCCATGCGGAAATGAATGCTATTTTACAATGTGCCAAATTTGGTGCACCTACAGCTGATGCTGAAATATATGTCACACATTTTCCTTGTTTACAGTGCTGTAAAGCCATCATTCAAGCGGGCATACGAACAGTGTACTATGCAAAGGATTATAAAAATCATCCATATGCGATTGATTTATTCGAGCAGGCGGGTGTTCAAACAGAGCAAGTTGAATTAGATGAAATGATCATCGACTTAAAAAATCAAGAAAAATTGGCCTTTGTTGCAGATTTAATTGGGAAGCTGAGTGAATCAGGACTTAGCGAAACAGAAATTCGCGATATGCATGAGAAGGCGAATCAATTATTTACTTCCTATGTTTAAATATTTGCCGTTTGGGGCAATTTCAGCAGCTGTTGGAATTGCTCTGGCTGCATATCATCTTCATATGTATTTCCTTCTCTTTCTTCTCATCATATTACTTCTCAGCCTACTGAAAAAAATGCCTCAGCTCTTTTTAATGGTCAGCCTATGCGGGGCTGTCTATATACTCATTTTTATGATTCATGAGTCTCTTGAAACGGATCAACCCGTACTAGAAAAATTCCTATCTGGTTCCGTTGTGATTGAAAGTATTCCGAAAACAGATGGCAATCGTTTTTCAGCGACTGTTTCAACAGACCATGAACAACTAGCCACTTTTTATACAATTCAAACAGAGCATGAAAAAGAGGCATTAAAAGAGGTAGAACCTGGTATGAGCTGTCACATGACAGGTGATGTTCGTCCAGCAAAGCACGCAACCATTCCTAACGGGTTTCAATACGATCAATTTTTAAAATCAAAAGGCATTGACGCCATTTTTCTGCCACAGTCGATCAAAAACTGTACAAAAAAAGACGGGTCTTCCTATTTTCTTCAAGTGATAAGGCAAAAGGGTTTGAAATTTTTAGAAGATCATGTGCCTAAACACTCTGTTGGCATTGTACAGGCACTAATTTTTGGCGATCGTGAGTTGATAGAACCTGACACATTAAGAGATTATCAAATGCTCGGCATTATTCATTTACTAGCGATCTCAGGATTGCATGTGCAAACGCTTCTTGCATGTTTATTTTGGTGTCTCCTTCGTGCAGGCGTGACAAGAGAGACAGCACGTATTCTTCTATTATGCTTTCTTCCTATTTATGTTTGTTTGACAGGTGCTGCACCATCTGTTTTAAGAGCTTGCCTCATGGCAGGAATTTATTTAGTGATGACTAGTCTGCCAAAAGAAATGAAACAGCCTTCTGCTGTGGTATTAAGTGCAACGTTTTTACTCTTATTAGCGGTTCATCCTCTTTATTTATTTGATATCGGATTTCAGCTTTCATTCGCGGTCACGTTTTTTATTTTGTTATCGACTAGGATTTTATCAAAAGCAAAAAGTTCAGTCATGCAATTATTCCTGATTTCCTTTATTGCACAGCTTGCTTCACTTCCTGTTCTTTTATATCATTTTCATCAATTCTCTTTACTGAGCGTACCTTTGAACATGATATTTGTTCCTTTATATACGACGGTCGTTATGCCGCTGTCCTTACTCTTTTTTATTCTCACTATCATTTATCTTCCGCTTGGACAAACATTGTTTCAGCTGCTTGATTCGGTGATTCAGCTTAGTCATCAATTGTCAGCCAATATGGCTGTTTTTGATGAATTCAACTTGATTTTTATGAAGTCTGCTTGGTGGCATATTCTGCTTGAGGTGAGCGCCTTAATTGTTCTGTTATTTGTGATGGAGAGCAAAACTTCTGTGAAATCCTATGCACTGCCGATCCTTTTTCTTATTGGTGTCTTGAGTGCACACTATTTCACCCCGAATTTTTTCGAAAAAGGGGAAGTGACGATGCTGGATGTAGGACAGGGGGATAGTTTGTTTATTCAGCTTCCCTATCGAAAGGGGCACCTGCTTGTGGATACAGGAGGCAGACTTTCTTTTGAAGAAGAACCGTGGAAAAAAAGACGTAAGGTGTCTACGATCGGTGATCAAACACTGATCCCGTTTCTGCATTCTAAAGGAATAGCAAAACTTGATGTTCTTATTCTTACACATGCGGATCAAGACCATATGGGAGAAGCAGCTCGTTTAATCAAACGAAATAAAGTAAAGCGGCTGGCTATTCCAAAAGGCTTTGCACGGAGTCCAGAGGATGTGGAGCTGTTAAAAGAAGCAGCTGATCAAGGGATCATGATTGATGAATTAGAGAGAGGAGATCAGCTTCAGATTGGAGAGCAAATATTTCAGGTCCTTCATCCATCGCGTGATCGGGTTACAACTAAGAATAATGATTCACTCGTTTTGACATTTACTCTAGGCGGGAAGCGGTTTCTGCTCACTGGAGATCTTGAACAAGAAGGGGAGCGAGACATGATAGAAGCCTTTCCTCATCTGCGGGCAGATATCTTAAAGGTTGGACATCACGGGAGTAAAGGGTCAACAAGCGAAGAGTGGCTTCAGCATCTCAAGGCCTCACATGCACTCATTTCAGCAGGTGAACGCAATCGTTATCAGCATCCACATCAGGAAGTTTTGAAAAAATTAAAGGACCAGCAAATGAAGGTGTATCGTACAGATACCGACGGGAGCGTGACGTATGAATTTCTCGATGAGGAAGGAACGTTTTACACACACCCTCCATATGATATCTTACAAACTCAATAAAAAAACTGCCAAAACGGCAGTCATGTAACCTTCATGAAGTTAAGATCCAACGAGGTGTATAATGGTTGCCAAAATAAACATTGAGGCGAAAAATCCGAATGTGACGATAAAACCAACGGCTGAGTCGGTCACATCATTCCGCTTGCTTTGAACATTTTTTTCAAATTCATTCATTTTCATCCCTCCTGGCTAATTTTAGTATACTTGAACTCATTTGGAATTGCTAGAAGGTAAAGTAACCGTTTTCCATTTTATGATCATTTTATGAATATCGTCTGACAGCAGGCTGACCCGGGAGCTTGCGCCGGACGTTTACTATAAATGAGGAGGCGGCACTTTCAGCTTCCTCTTTACTAATGTCTTCACACACTTTAGGATAGAGGAGGAAGTGAAAGAGAGGGATTCAATTGATGGTCTTTGATGTATGGAACAATTTAAAACGAGGGGATATCCATCCCGTTTATTGCTTATATGGGAAAGAAACATATTTACTGCAAGAAACCGCTGCTAAATTGAGACAAGCTGTAGTAGAGGAAGAAACGAAGGATTTTAATTACTCCGTCTTCGATATGGAAGAAGTGCCGCTTGAACAGGCTGTGACGGATGCAGAAACATTTCCGTTTATGGGAGAACGACGTCTCGTCGTGATCAAGAATCCTTATTTTCTTACAGCTGAAAAGAAAAAGGAAAAGATTGAGCATGAGCTTTCTGTGTTAGAAGCTTATTTAGAAAAGCCAGCGCCCTATACCATTCTCGTGTTATTGGCACCATATGAAAAGCTGGATGAGCGTAAGAAAATCACCAAATTGCTAAAAAAGAAAGCTGCTGTCGTTGAGGCGAAAGAGTTAAACCCAAAAGAAACAACTGATTTCACCATCACACTGGTGAAGACAGAAGGAAAGACGATTACATCCGAAGCGGCTGAGCAGCTTGTGATGCTATGCGGCGGAAGTCTCTCCTCTCTATTCCAAGAGGTTCGGAAGCTAAGTACATATATTGGAGAGCGGGAAGAAATTGAGTTAGCAGATGTCAATCAGCTCGTTGCAAGAAGCTTAGAGCAAAATATTTTCGAGCTGATTAATCAAATCGTAAACAGGCGCCGCTCTGAGGCCATGCAGATGTTTTATGACCTGCTGAAGCAAAATGAGGAACCCATTAAAATATTAGCACTCATTTCAACTCAATTTCGATTGATTTTGCAGACGAAGTACTTCGCTCAGCAAGGCTATGGACAAAAACAAATTGCTTCAAATCTAAAAGTCCATCCGTTTCGGGTCAAACTTGCGATGGATCAGGCACGACTGTTTTCAGAAGAAGAGCTCAAGCAGATCGTCAAAGAGCTTTCAACGATTGATTATGAAATGAAAACCGGTAAAAAGGACAAGCAGCTGCTGTTAGAATTGTTCCTGCTTCGTTTGTTAGGCGCTTGAACATAAAAAAACGACCTTCTAAAAAGAGGGTCGTTTTTGTTTAGATGTATAATTGCCAGTCTGTCCTTAAGGCTCGGCCGGTCAGGACGGACGTACAGTTAAACAGGTGCCTCATCACTGAGGCGTTGCAAGCATTATGCAGAAAGTCCGTTTACTTGTTTAGCAAGTCTTGATTTGTAACGCGCAGCTGCGTTTTTGTGTACAAGACCAGTTTTAACGGCTTTGTCAATGCGTTTTGCAGCAGAAGCAAGAGCAGCTTTTGCTTGCTCAGCATCGTTGTTAGCTACAGAAACTTCAACTTGTTTAATCGCAGTACGCATCGCAGACTTGATTGTTACGTTATGTGCACGGCGTTCGTTATTCGTTTTTGTACGTTTGATCGCTGATTTAATATTTGGCATGTGTTTCACCTCCTAAGATACAACCTAAACACAATTGTCTTAAGGTTAAATCTTCACAATAGAACAAATTGTATTCTATCAAACACACCTTTAGAATGCAATATAAATGTAAAGTATTTTTCATTGATGACGTACTCGAATGTTTCTTTCAAGAGATGGAAAGACTACTGTTAATTACTTGGTGGAAGGAGTCTTTTTATGGAGAAACAGAAACTCGATTTAAGCGTTTATCAAATCCGGACAGACCTCGCTGTTGAAACAAAAGAGATACTAGAACAAGAGAACAATCCGAATGTCGTCAAAAAGGACGGGATCCAAGGGATTGTCGAAAAGGAAAAAGAAGAGCAGGGCATCCGCATACGTACTGTGGAAATCACGAAAGAAGGGGAGGAGCTGACCGGCAAAAAGGCAGGGACATACTTGACGTTTGAGGCACAAGGCATTCGGGAGAAAGACTCTGAGATGCAAGAAAAAGTCGTCGAAGTCTTTGCACGTCATTTTGCTCAGTTTTTAAAAGACCGAGGCATTCAGGCTGATGCGAGCTGCCTTGTAGTAGGGCTGGGAAACTGGAATGTCACGCCAGATGCACTAGGTCCTCTCACAGTTGAAAACCTGCTTGTAACCCGCCATCTCTTTGAATTGCAGCCGGAAAATGTTCAGGAAGGCTATCGCCCGGTTTCTTCTTTGTCACCTGGTGTGATGGGACTGACCGGTATTGAAACAAGTGACATTATCCAAGGCGTGATCGAGCGGTCTAAGCCTGATTTTGTCATCGCGGTCGATGCCCTTGCTGCTCGTGCGGTGGAACGAGTGAATACAACCATTCAAATTTCTGATACAGGTATCCATCCCGGTTCTGGTGTAGGGAATAAGCGAAAAGAATTAAGCGAAGAAACATTGGGAATTCCAGTGATTGCGATTGGCGTTCCGACAGTGGTGGATGCAGTAACCATTGCAAGTGACACAATTGATTATGTCTTAAAGCATTTTGGTAGAGAACTAAAAGATGATAGACCATCCCGCTCTCTTGTGCCAGCTGGTTTGACATTCGGGAAGAAAAAAGTGCTTAACGAAGAGGACTTGCCAGATGAAGAAACGCGTCAATCATTCTTAGGCATCGTAGGAACCCTTCCTGAAGAAGAAAAAAGGCAGCTGATCCACGAAGTGCTTGCGCCCCTGGGGCAAAATTTAATGGTCACGCCTAAGGAAGTCGATACATTCATTGATGATATGGCAAACGTACTTGCCAACGGATTAAACACAGCGCTTCATCAAAAAATCACTCAAGATAACATGGGTTCATATAATCATTAATCGGTTCTACTTTCTCTAGCTCGCTCATAGTGTAATTACTAGAAAGCGTGCTGGAGGGAGTAAATCATGAAAAAAAGACCCCGCCGTCCTCGACAGTTGGTCGTTGCGATTAATGGAACGAAAGTAGTCAAAAGCATCTTCTTATTTATTGCCTCTCTTGTTGTGGTGTTTGTGATGACAGGGGCTTTGACCTCTTTAAAACCCGAGCTGAGGCCGCAAGCCTCGTTATATGGTGTAGCAGATGAGCTCTCTGGCGCATTTTTTGCCACATTAATGGGCATGGAAAACCAATATTTCGCCTCAGCAGTTCCAGAAGCTCAAAAAGGATTTCATTTCTCTGGGCTGTCACTGAAGCTTGCAACCAGTATTAATTTAGAAGACCCGCGCAGTTTCCTAGGAAGAGAGCTCCCAGGATTTGAACATTTTGATACAAAAATCATCTTAGCGGGTGAAGGAACAGATTATACCAATATGCCAATGGAATCACCGCCGCCTAGTGAAGTAATCCAAGATGAAAAAGAAGCAAATTTGGCTGAGCTGGACAAGCTCGATGATGATACGCCGAAAAAGCCTGCCAAAGAACCGGACCGGTCAACAGGAAAACGAAAAGCTGTGTACATTTATCACACACATAATACGGAATCATATTTACCATTTTTAAAAGGAGAAACGAATCCAAATAATGCACGGCACTCAAAAGTGAATGTCACCCTTGTCGGCGACATGTTTGGAAAGGCGCTTGATCAGCAAGGAATCGGCAATACAGTCGACAAAACGGAAATTGAAAAAAGACTGTTAAAAAAAGGATTAAAGTATCCGCAGTCTTATAATGAATCAAGATTGGTCGTGAAAGAAGCCTTAGCGAAAAATGATGACCTCGATTATTTAATTGATATTCACCGGGACTCAAGAAGAAAGAAAGATACGACTGTCGAAATCAAAGGGAAGAAATATGCGAGAATTGCGTTTGTTGTTGGGAAGAAGAATCAAAGCTATGAGAAAAACTTAAAGCTTGCGACAGAGTTCCACCATTTGATGGAGAAAAAATATAAAGGTCTTAGTGTCGGTGTGTTTGCCAAAGGAGAAATTGGCGATAATGGAATCTATAATCAAGATTTATCCGACAAAGCCCTTCTTTTAGAATTTGGTGGAGTAGATAATAATATGGAAGAATTGAGAAATGCATCCAATGCGGCAGCTGATGTATTCAGCGATATTTTCTGGGACGCGGAAAAGGTTGACGGCAAAGCAAAGGATGAGAAAAAACGCTCTTAAGGTGGTGACGGATATGGGCTCATTTATTGGAAAAACCATTATTTTAGGATTGGTCTTGCTGTTTGGTGTCTTTTTAGGAATGCAGCAAGCGAATAATGGCATGCTGCAAATGAAGGGCTACCATGATCCGCAATTAAAAGGAGCTTTCTCCATTCAAATGAACGACAATGAAGAGAAGGAAGCTTCTATCTTAGGAACGGCTGTTACAGAAAAGGATCTTGCCGAAAAACAAAAACAGCTGGAGGAAATAGAGGGCTTTAATGCCTTTTCCAAGGCAGGAAAAGCCCTGTCTGATGGCATGACACATGCAGCCCGTTCTCTTTATGATTGGGTGAATGGGAAATAAACGAATTTCATGAGATATCACCCTTTTGATCAAAGCCGCTGACCAATAAGCGGCTTTTCTTGATTTCGATTGAATCTTTACAGCCCTATTGATATAATCTAACCTAGCGCAACCCGCGTTTTATAGTAGGAGTGATAGATTGTGACAGATAAAGAAAAACGATTAGAGCGGCAATCAAGAATTCGAAATTTCTCCATTATCGCCCATATTGACCATGGGAAATCCACATTGGCGGACCGTATTTTGGAAAAAACAGCGGCGATTACGCAGCGAGAAATGAAAGAACAATTGCTTGATTCCATGGATTTAGAGCGTGAACGCGGCATAACGATTAAATTAAACTCTGTCCAGCTGAAGTATAAGGCGAAGGATGGAGAAGAATATATCATGCACCTGATTGATACACCAGGGCATGTCGACTTCACCTATGAGGTATCTCGAAGCCTAGCTGCCTGTGAGGGTGCGATTCTCGTAGTAGATGCAGCACAAGGAATTGAAGCACAGACACTTGCGAACGTTTATTTAGCTCTTGATAACAACTTAGAAATTCTTCCGATTATCAACAAAATCGATCTGCCAAGTGCAGAGCCTGAGCGTGTAAGAGAAGAAATTGAAGATGTCATCGGGTTAGATGCGTCTGAAGCTGTTCTCACCTCTGCTAAGGCGGGTATTGGAATCGAGGATATTTTAGAACAAATCGTTGAAAAGGTGCCGGCTCCCGCTGGAGATCCAGAAGCACCACTTCAAGCCCTTATTTTTGATTCTCTTTACGATGCGTATCGCGGCGTTATTGCGTACATACGAATTGTCGAAGGAACCGTCAAACCTGGTCAGAAAATTAAAATGATGGCGACGGGGAAAGAATTTGAAGTACTAGAAGTGGGCGTTTTCACACCAAAAGCCATGCCAACAGACGAACTCACCGTTGGAGATGTTGGCTACTTAACCGCTGCAATTAAAAATGTCGGTGATACACGAGTAGGGGATACGATCACAAGCGCGGAAAACCCTGCGAAAGACGCACTTCCAGGATACAGAAAGCTAAACCCAATGGTATACTGCGGACTTTATCCAATTGATACAGCGAAATACAACGACTTACGTGAAGCGTTAGAAAAGCTTGAATTAAATGATTCTTCACTTCAATATGAGGCGGAGACATCCCAAGCACTTGGCTTCGGTTTCCGCTGCGGCTTCCTTGGAATGCTTCATATGGAAATCATCCAAGAACGGATTGAACGTGAATTTAAAATTGATCTGATTACGACAGCGCCAAGTGTTATTTATGATGTGTATATGACAGATGGAGAAAAAATCGTCGTAGATAACCCATCAAATCTGCCTGATCCGCAAAAGATTGAGCGAATTGAAGAACCGTATGTAAAAGCCACAATGATGGTGCCGAATGACTATGTAGGCTCTGTGATGGAGCTTTGCCAAGGAAAACGCGGGAATTTCATTGATATGCAGTATCTTGATGCGAACCGCGTGAGCATTGTGTACGAAATTCCTTTGGCAGAGATCGTATACGAATTCTTTGATCAGCTAAAGTCCAACACAAAAGGCTATGCGTCCTTTGATTATGAGCTGATTGGCTATCGTCCTTCGACGCTGGTGAAGATGGATATCATGCTGAATGGCGAAAAAATCGATGCCCTTTCCTTTATTGTTCACCGCGATTATGCATATGAACGAGGCAAGATCATCGTAGAAAAGCTAAAAGAATTGATTCCACGCCAGCACTTTGAAGTACCGGTTCAAGCAGCAATCGGTCAAAAAATCGTTGCTCGTTCCACCATTAAAGCGATGCGTAAAAACGTACTTGCTAAATGTTATGGTGGAGACATTTCCCGGAAAAGAAAGCTTCTTGAGAAGCAAAAAGAAGGGAAAAAGCGCATGAAGCAAGTGGGCTCTGTTGAAGTCCCGCAAGAAGCATTTATGGCTGTGCTGAAGATGGACGACAGCACACCAAAAAAATAACATCCTCAAGGCTACCTGCTTTACAATGTCTGCCTTGACGTTTATAGTCGATAACAAACAAAGACGCCGCAGCGATAAACTGCGGCTCTTTACCTGTAAAGAAGGTGTCATCAAATGAAAGCAGCATACATTCACATTCCATTTTGTGAGCATATTTGCCACTATTGTGATTTCAATAAATTTTTCATCAAAACGCAGCCAGTCGACGAATACTTAGCCGCTCTTGAGACAGAGATGCAGCACACGATTGAGCAAAAAGGCGAGCAGGAACTAAAGACGATTTTTATTGGCGGGGGAACCCCGACATCACTGACTGTCAGCCAGCTAGACCAGCTCATGAACAGCATTCACCGCGTACTAAAGCCGACAAAAAACCTGATTGAATTTGCAGTAGAAGCAAACCCAGACGAATTATCGCTTGAGAAACTGCATGTGCTTAAAGCAGCCGGCGTGAATCGGCTTAGCTTTGGCGTTCAAACTTTTGAAGACGATTTGCTCAAGAAAATTGGACGAGTTCATCAAAAGAAGGATGTCCTTACATCCTTTGAGCGAGCTAGAGCGGTTGGATTTGACAATATTAGCCTTGATCTCATGTTTGGCTTGCCGCATCAAGAAAAGCATCATGTGATGAATTCACTTGAGACGGCTTTCTCGCTGGGGGCAGAGCATTATTCGGTTTACTCACTCATCGTCGAGCCGAAAACCGTTTTTTACAACTTAATGCAAAAAGGAAAACTTCATTTACCGCCGCAAGAACGTGAGGCTGAAATGTATGAGCTTGTGATGGATGAAATGGAGCGCCATGGATTAAAGCAGTACGAAATTAGCAATTACGCCAAACCTGGCTTTGAAAGCCAGCATAACCTGACTTATTGGAGCAATGAAGATTACTTTGGTTTTGGTGCAGGCGCACACGGGTATGTAGATGGCATCCGAAATGTGAACGCAGGGCCGGTGAAACATTATTTGGAGCTGATTGACCAAACTGGGTTCCCGTATAAGGAAACACATCAGGTCACAAAAGCAGAGCAAATAGAAGAAGAAATGTTTTTAGGTCTTCGAAAAATCGAAGGGGTGAAAAGCGCTGATTTCCAAGCAAAATATGGTGCTGCACCAGAAGCACTTTTTTCCACTGTTCTTGAAGATTTAGAAGAAAAAGGCCTCATTGTAAAAGATGACATGGGGATACGTTTAACAAGAAAAGGAAAATTGTTAGGCAATGAAGTATTTCAAGCGTTTCTCGGTGAGTTATAATTGACATTTTAATTTGAGTTTGGTAATTTTGTTTATACAATTAGCACTCGTTGAAAGAGAGTGCTAACAGGGGTGATGATGATGTTAACAAATCGTCAGCTTTTGATTCTGCAAGTCATCATTAATGACTTTATTCGTTCGGCGCAGCCAGTTGGATCAAGGACTCTTTCTAAAAAAGAAGACATTACATTCAGCTCTGCGACGATTAGAAACGAAATGGCTGATTTGGAGGAACTTGGTTTTATTGAAAAGACCCATTCTTCATCAGGAAGAATTCCTTCCGAAAAAGGATATCGTTATTATGTAGATCATTTGCTCTCTCCGCGAAAACTGTCGTCTAAAGAGCTTGTGCTCATCCAGTCGGCCTTTCAGGAGAAAATTTTTGAGCTGGAAAAGACAGTTCAAAAATCGGCGGAAATTTTATCAGATCTCACAAACTATACATCGATTGTGCTTGGTCCAAAGCTAAGTGAAAATCGATTAAAGCAAATTCAGCTTGTCCCTGTTCAGCCAAACAAAGCAGTGGCGATCATGATTACAGACAGCGGACATGTTGAAAACAAAACCATTACCTTCTCTGAGCATCTCGATGTCTCCGATATTGAGAAGCTGATGAATATTTTAAACAGCCGCCTAGCCGGAGTCCCGATGGATCAGCTGAAGGACAGAATGTATAAAGAAGTTGTGATGCTTCTTCGTACGCATTTAAAAGATTATGATCATATTTTAGATGCGCTCGGCAATACATTTACATCGACTCAAAATGAATCAAAACTTTTCTTTGGCGGGAAGATTAATATGTTGAATCAGCCGGAGTTTCATGACATTGACCGCATCCGCTCACTCATGATGCTTATTGAGCAAAAGAATGATGTCATGCAGCTGTTTCATCCAAATCAGCAAGGAATCACCATTAAAATCGGTTCAGAAAACAATTTGGAAGCGATGGAGAACTGTAGCCTAATCACAGCTACTTATTCGATTGATCAAAAATCACTCGGCTCCATTGCCGTCATTGGTCCAACCCGTATGGATTATGGGCGGGTTGTCAGTCTCTTGCATCATGTATCAAAAGACTTGTCAAACGCACTTTCCAATTTGTATGATGAGTAGGGTGATAAAAGATAGGGGCACAGCCCCTTCGTATTTTTGAATCTTTTGAGGGAGGTGAACACAATGTCAGAAGAAAAACAGACACCTGAGCAAGAAGCAGAGGTTGAAGCACAAGAAGAAGCAGTTCAAGCAGATACTGAGGAAGTAACAAATGATGAACAGTCTGCCTTCCAAGAAAAAATCGATGAATTGCAGCAGCTTCTAGATGAAAAAGAAAACAAAATTCTGCGTGTTCAAGCAGATTTTGAAAACTATAAACGCCGTGCTCGAACTGAAGTGGAGACCGTGCAAAAATATCGTTCTCAACATGTTGTCAGTGATCTTCTCCCAGCTCTTGATAACTTTGAAAGAGCGCTTGGAATTGATCCAGACAATGAGCAGACGAAAAGTTTGTTAGAAGGAATGCAAATGGTTTACCGCCAGCTGGTAGAAGCGTTGAAAAATGAAGGCGTAGAACCAATTGAAGCTGTCGGCAAAGAGTTCGATCCAAACCTTCATCAAGCCGTCATGCAAGTTGAAGATGAAAACTACGATTCAAATATCGTTGTAGAAGAATTGCAAAAGGGCTATAAACTCAAAGACCGAGTTATTCGTCCATCAATGGTAAAAGTAAATCAATAACTACATAATGGGAGGTCATCGAATATGAGTAAAATCATTGGGATTGACTTAGGAACAACAAACTCATGTGTTGCAGTACTTGAAGGCGGCGAGCCAAAAGTCATTGCTAACGCTGAAGGAGCACGTACAACACCATCTGTTGTCGCTTTTAAAAACGGAGAGCGCCAAGTGGGTGAAGTAGCAAAACGTCAATCAATTACAAACCCGAACACGATCATGTCTGTTAAAAGACATATGGGTACTGATTATAAAGTAGAAGTTGAAGGCAAGAACTACACGCCGCAGGAAATCTCTGCGATTATTCTTCAGCATCTTAAATCATACGCTGAAGGCTATCTTGGCGAAGAAGTAACAAAAGCTGTTATCACAGTTCCTGCTTACTTCAACGATGCAGAACGTCAAGCAACGAAAGATGCTGGTAAAATTGCTGGTCTTGAAGTAGAACGTATCATCAACGAACCAACAGCAGCTGCACTTGCATATGGTTTAGATAAAACAGAAGAAGATCAAACGATTCTTGTATACGACCTTGGCGGCGGTACATTTGACGTATCGATCCTTGAGCTTGGAGACGGCGTCTTTGAAGTGCGCTCAACTGCTGGGGACAACCGTCTAGGTGGAGACGATTTTGACCAAGTCATCATTGATCACCTAGTGGCTGAATTCAAAAAAGAAAATGGCATTGATCTTTCTAAAGATAAAATGGCGCTTCAGCGTTTAAAAGATGCTGCTGAAAAAGCGAAAAAAGATCTTTCTGGTGTATCTTCTACACAAATCTCACTGCCATTTATCACAGCTGGAGAAGCAGGTCCTCTTCACCTTGAATTAACGTTAACGCGTGCTAAATTTGAAGAGCTTTCTGCAGATCTTGTAGAGCGTACAATGACACCTGTACGTCAATCACTGAAAGATGCTGGTTTATCTGCTAGTGAGATTGATAAAGTCATCCTTGTTGGTGGATCAACTCGTATTCCTGCAGTACAAGAAGCAATCAAAAAAGAAACAGGCAAAGAGCCTCATAAAGGTGTAAACCCTGATGAAGTAGTTGCACTTGGTGCAGCCATCCAAGGTGGAGTGATCACAGGGGATGTCAAAGACGTTGTTCTTCTTGACGTAACACCACTTTCTTTAGGAATTGAAACAATGGGCGGCGTATTCACGAAGCTGATTGAACGCAATACAACAATTCCAACAAGTAAATCTCAAGTATTCTCAACAGCTGCTGACAACCAAACAGCTGTAGATATCCATGTCCTGCAAGGTGAGCGCCCAATGGCTGCAGATAACAAAACATTAGGCCGCTTCCAATTGACTGATATCCCGCCGGCACCACGCGGCGTACCGCAAATCGAAGTATCTTTTGATATCGATAAAAACGGTATTGTCAACGTACGTGCGAAAGATATGGGTACAGGCAAAGAGCAAAACATCACAATCAAATCTTCTTCAGGTCTTTCTGATGATGAGATCGAAAAAATGGTCAAAGAAGCAGAAGAAAATGCTGAAGCAGATGCGAAGAAAAAAGAAGAAATCGAAGTGCGCAACGAAGCAGATCAATTAGTGTTTACAACTGAAAAAACATTAAAAGATCTAGAAGGCAAAATCGATGAAGAGCAAGTGAAAAAAGCAAATGACGCGAAAGATGCGCTAAAAGCTGCGATCGAAAAAGGCGAGTTTGAAGACATCAAAGCGAAAAAAGATGAGCTGCAAACAATCGTTCAAGAATTAACGACAAAGCTCTATGAAGAAGCTGCAAAACAAGCACAAGCTCAGCAAGAAGGCGCTGAAGGTGCTCAAAAAGCAGATGACAATGTAGTGGATGCAGAATACGAAGAAGTAAACGACGATCAAGAGAAAAAATAATCACCTTTACTTTTGAAAAAGACTGCTGAAACGTACTCGTCAGAAAGTCAAAGTCAGGATCTCTTGGCTTTGACTTTTTTTCTTTTCAACGATGAAAGGAATTGAAAAAGGTTAAATCAAAATGATACAATCGTATTTATGTGAGAAAATCGGGAGTGTGAAGAGATGAGTAAGCGTGATTACTATGAAGTGCTTGGCGTAAGTAAGAGCGCCTCAAAGGACGAAATCAAAAAGGCATACCGCAAGCTTTCAAAAAAGTATCACCCTGATATTAATAAAGAAGCTGGCTCAGATGAGAAATTCAAAGAAGTAAAAGAAGCCTATGAAACCCTTTCTGATGATCAAAAACGTTCGCATTATGACCAGTTCGGTCATACCGATCCAAACCAAGGCTTTGGTGGCGGCGGTTTTGGCGGAGGAGGAGACTTTGGCGGCTTCGGCGGCTTTGATGACATCTTCTCTAGTATTTTTGGCGGCGGAGCCAGAAGAAGAGATCCAAATGCACCGCGCCAAGGAGCGGACCTGCAATATACAATGACGCTTTCGTTTGAAGAAGCGGCATTTGGAAAAGAAGCAACCATTGAAATCCCTCGTGAAGAATCTTGCGAGACATGTCATGGATCAGGTGCAAAGCCTGGTACGCAGGCAAAAACCTGTTCACATTGCGGCGGTTCTGGTCAATTAAATGTTGAGCAATCCACTCCGTTTGGTAAAGTGGTCAACCGCAGAGTATGTAACTACTGCAGCGGAACAGGGAAACAAATTGATCATAAATGTTCAACATGCGGCGGCTCTGGCAAAGTGCGTAAGCGTAAGAAAATTAACGTGACGATCCCTGCAGGTGTTGATGATGGTCAGCAGCTCAGAGTGTCTGGGCAAGGTGAACCAGGCGTAAATGGAGGACCTCCAGGCGATCTATTCGTTGTCTTCCATGTGCGTGCGCATGAATTCTTCGAACGTGATGGAGATGACATTTACTGCGAGATGCCGCTTACCTTTGCGCAGGCTGCATTAGGTGACGAAATTGAAGTGCCGACATTACACGGAAAAGTAAAATTAAAAGTTCCTGCTGGCACTCAAACTGGCACGAAGTTTAGACTCAAAGGAAAAGGTGTGAAAAATGTACGCGGCTACGGCCAAGGTGATCAGCATATCGTTGTACGTGTCGTCACACCGACAAATTTAACAGACAATCAAAAAGATATCATTAGAAAATTTGCTGAAGTGAGCGGAAATAAACCAGACGAACAAGAAATGAGCTTTTTCGACAAGGTAAAACGCGCATTTAAAGGCGAGTAAGACGGATAAGGAGTTGGTAGTATTGAAGTGGTCAGAAATTAGCGTCCATACAACAAATGAAGCGGTGGAACCGATCACCAATATTTTGCATGAAGCAGGTGCAAGTGGTGTCGTGATTGAGGACCCGCTTGATTTAGTCAAGGAACGTGAAAATGTATACGGTGAGATCTACCAGCTCGATCCGAATGACTATCCAGATGAAGGTGTCATTGTGAAAGCCTATCTTCCAATGAACAGCTTTTTGATGGAAACGGTAGATGAGATCAAAG
Organism: Bacillus sp. FSL R5-0512; assembly: GCF_038593295.1. Taxonomy (NCBI): domain Bacteria; kingdom Bacillati; phylum Bacillota; class Bacilli; order Caryophanales; family Bacillaceae; genus Bacillus; species Bacillus sp. FSL R5-0512. Next base: position 2,287,374 of record NZ_CP151982.1, on the reverse strand, counting down.
AAGCCATCAACAACCTTCTTCTATACGATATTGACCTTGGACGCAATACACTGTCAATTTGTGAAGTAAATGAAGAAGAATGGGCCACCGCCTGGAAGAAATACTATCATCCTGTGAAAATCTCTGAAAAATTCACCATCGTTCCCACGTGGGAAGAATATACACCGGTTCATTCTGATGAACTGATTATTGAAATGGATCCTGGAATGGCATTTGGAACAGGTACGCATCCAACAACCGTCCTTTGCATTCAGGCGCTTGAGCGCTACGTGAAGGAAAACGATACGGTGATTGATGTTGGAACAGGCTCTGGAATTCTAAGTGTGGCAGCAGCGATGCTTGGTGCAAAGGACATTCAAGCCTTTGATCTCGACACCGTTGCGGTAGAAAGTGCGAAGCAAAACATCGAATTAAATGGTGTAAGTGACCAAGTGACGGTCAAACAAAACAATTTGCTTGATGGAATTTCAGGTGAGCGTGATGTGATTGTCGCCAACATTCTGGCAGAAGTGATTTTGCGCTTTACAGATCAAGCCTATGACCTATTGAAGAAAGATGGCTATTTCATTACATCAGGCATCATTGGACAAAAGAAATTACAGGTCAAAACAGCATTAGAAGAGGCGGGTTTTGACATTGTTGAAGTGCTGTCAATGGAAGATTGGGTCAGCATTATAGCGAAAAAATAAAGCGAGTAGGTGTCAGGACACGTATGCAACGATATTTTATCGACCTCACGAAAGAAGAAGTGACGTTAAAGGGAGCCATCGTTATAAAAGGTGAAGATGTACATCATCTTTCCAATGTCATGCGGATGAAAGCAGGGCAGGAAATCCTTTGTTTAACGACAGACGGCTTTGAAGCGCTCAGTAAAATTGATACAATAACAAAGGAAGAAGTGATTTGTCACCTTGAAAGCTGGACAAATCAAGACAGAGAACTTCCGATTAGGGTGACGATTGCAAGCGGTCTTCCAAAAGGAGATAAGCTTGAGCTCATTATCAAAAAAGGCACAGAGCTTGGCGCAAGTGCTTTTATTCCGTTTCAAGCGGCTCGTTCTATTACAAAGCTTGACCAAAAAAAATCCCATAAAAAACGAGAGCGCTGGGAGAAAATCGCGAAAGAAGCAGCCGAGCAGTCCTACCGGAATATCATTCCCCGTGTTTATTCAGTATCAACGTTTAAAGAGCTGACGCAATTAGCTGGTGAATTCGATAAATGTGTCGTTGCATACGAAGAATCATCGAAAGAAGGAGAGCAAAGCCGCTTTCAAACTGTGCTTCAACAGATGAAAGGCGGACAAACCTTGCTAGTGGTTTTTGGCCCTGAAGGCGGTTTGGCAGAAAAGGAGATTGAAGAGCTTGAAACGCTTGGTGCAGTCATTTGCGGGCTTGGACCACGCATTTTAAGAACAGAAACTGCTCCTTTATATGCGCTTTCCGCTATATCTTATCAAACAGAGTTATTAAGAGGTGAATCATGATGGGAACAGTAGCGTTCCATACACTTGGCTGTAAGGTCAACCACTATGAGACAGAGGCGATCTGGCAGCTGTTTAAAGAAGCTGGCTATGAAAGAAAAGAGTATGAATCAAAAGCAGACGTATATGTCATTAATACATGTACGGTCACGAATACAGGCGATAAGAAAAGCCGCCAAGTCATTAGAAGAGCCATTCGCCATAACCCGGATGGTGTCATTTGTGTAACAGGCTGCTATGCGCAAACATCACCAGCAGAAATCATGGCGATTCCTGGTGTTGATATTGTGGTTGGAACACAGGACAGACATAAATTACTAGGCTATATTGAAGAATACCGCAGAGAAAGACAGCCGATCAACGGGGTTGGCAATATCATGAAAGCACGTGTGTTTGAAGAACTTGATGTTCCTGCCTTCACAGACAGAACGCGCGCTTCATTAAAAATCCAAGAAGGCTGTAACAATTTCTGTACATTCTGCATTATTCCTTGGGCGCGCGGACTTCTTCGTTCTCGTGATCCAGAAGAGGTCATCAATCAAGCGCAGCAGCTTGTTGATGCGGGCTATAAAGAAATTGTGCTGACAGGTATTCACACAGGCGGATACGGAGAAGACTTAAAGGATTATAACTTTGCAAAGCTTCTGAGAGAATTAGATGAACGTGTTATTGGCTTAAAACGAATCCGTATTTCATCTATTGAAGCAAGTCAAATTACAGATGAAGTGATTGAAGTGCTTGATCAGTCAGATAAAATTGTCAGACACTTACACATCCCGCTTCAATCTGGCTCAAATACTGTGCTGAAAAGAATGCGCCGTAAATATACGATGGAATTCTTTGCAGAGCGTTTAACAAAGCTGAAAAAAGCATTGCCGGGACTTGCTGTCACCTCTGATGTAATCGTTGGATTCCCTGGGGAAACAGAAGAAGAGTTCTTGGAAACGTACAATTTTGTCAAAGATCATCAATTCTCTGAGCTGCACGTCTTCCCTTACAGCAAACGTACAGGTACCCCTGCTGCAAGAATGGGAGATCAAGTGGATGAGAATGTGAAAAACGAACGTGTCCACCGTTTGATCGCTCTTTCTGACCAGCTTGCGAAAGAGTACGCATCAGCCTACGAAGGTGATGTGCTAGAGATTATTCCGGAAGAATCCTTCAAAGAACAAGAAGGAAACCACAATCTTTATGTTGGTTATACCGATAACTACATGAAGGTTGTTTTTGAAGGGACAGAGGACATGATCGGCCGTCTGGTCAAAGTGAAAATTACGAAAGCGGGCTATCCTTATAACGAAGGACAATTCGTTCGCATCAGCGATGATGTGCAGCCAGACAAAGTGAGAATGACCTCATAATAGATAAAAAAACCGGCAGCCAAAAGGGCAAGCCGGTTTCTTTTATTTTGACTGATTCGGCATGAGACACAAGATCAATGCGTGAAAAGGGCGAATGAACGGAAAGAAGAGGAGAGAGCTTGCCACATTAAACAGCAGGCTGAAATGCGCAATCTGCTGGGCAGGAGAGCTTGCGAGAAGGGCGACAACCTCTGTGATCAGGGCGAGAAACGGCAGGCATAAAAGAACCCCAAGCACATTAAACACGACGTGTGCATAAGCCGTTTGACGTGCTGCGTAGCCGCCGGATATCGCAGCCATCACAGCCGTAATACATGTCCCAATATTGGACCCCAACACAAAGCTGATGCCTTCCTGAAGTGCCACAGTTCCTTCATTCATAAATCCCATTAAAATACCGATACAGACTGAGCTCGAATGAACAATTGCTGTGAAAATGGTACCCGAAAGCAGCGCTGTCCAGTCTGAATGCTGCATCATTTCAAGAAAACGCAATGTCTCAGGCTGGCTTGTCATCATCCCTGCAATTTTTGAAAAGCCTTGTATGCAAAAAAAGATCATCCCGAGCCCAAATAAACTTTTTCCTGCATGTCTAAAAGATGTCCTGCCAAAAAGGATAAATACAAGACCGGCTATGATCAAAACCCACATGAATACGTCCATTTTAATGGCGATAAATTCTGTCGTAAACGTGGAGCCGATATTGGTTCCAAGAATCATTGGGATCGATTTTTTAAAAGAGAGAATGCCAGTACTGACAAAGCCGATGACGATGACCATAAAAGCAGAACTGCTTTGTAGAACCCCTGTAAACACAATGCTGACCAAGAATGCTTTTAACGGGTGATCTGTAAAGAGAAGAAGTGATTTCTCAATACGAGACGACGCAAGCGCCATTAATCCTTTTCTCAGCAAACCCATTGACCATAAAAAAATGAAAATAAGTGCACAAAAATAAATGATCGCCATCATAGAAAAGTCCTCCTCTTACCAATGAATATATGGACTTGTCTACCTGCTCATGACGAAAATATATTTCCAAATCACTTAGTTGACCTCACACTGGGCTTATATTATAATGTCTAGGTACATGTTTTGCATGTATATCTTTTTTTAATGCAGTCGATTGGTGTATTCGGAGGGAGGGAAAGAGAATGTCAAAAACGGTCGTTAGAAAAAACGAATCGCTTGAAGATGCTCTTCGTCGCTTTAAACGCAGTGTATCCAAAACTGGAACATTGCAAGAAGCAAGAAAGCGTGAATTTTATGAAAAGCCTAGCGTAAAGCGTAAGAAAAAGTCTGAAGCTGCTAGAAAACGTAAATTCTAAAGAGGGTGGATTTTATGAGTCTTCTTGAGCAATTAAATTCTGATATGAAGCTTATGATGAAAAACCGTGAGAAAGACAAGCTTGTTGTCATTCGTATGGTAAAGGCTTCGCTGCAAAATGAAGCAATTAAGCTTAAGAAAGACAGTTTGACCGGCGATGAGGAACTAACCGTCCTTTCCCGCGAGATTAAGCAACGTAAAGACTCCCTCCATGAATTTTCGAAAGCTAATCGCTTAGATTTAGTAGATAAAGTTCAAAAAGAGATTGACATATTAGACGTTTATTTACCTGAACAGCTTTCTGAAGAAGAACTGCAAACGATCGTGAAAGAAACGATTACTGAAACAGGTGCTTCCTCGAAGGCTGACATGGGTAAAGTCATGAGCGCTATTATGCCAAAAGTAAAAGGTAAAGCTGATGGAGCTGTCATTAACAGACTTGTCAGCGAGCAGCTGTCTCAATAAAAAAGTATCCTTCTATTGTTAGAAGGGTACTTTTTTTATGCCCTCGTGATTCTGTCATATAAAAATGAAACCTATGATACATTTGTAACGTATGTAAAGGAACAGTAAAATGGAAGAAAGAGAGGAGGGATCACCAAATAGATGAAAAAAATAAAAATTTCTATTGCTCTCTTCAGTTGTTTTATAATATGCTTGTTATTAGGGGTTCAATTGACCGCGAAATCAGCAGATCAGAAAGTACATGTTATCCCAATTGAAGATACAGTAGAAAAAGGACTTTCTAAATTCATTGAACGATCGTTTGAGCAGGCAAAGTCGGAACGGGCGAAGCATATTATTCTCGACATCAATACACCGGGTGGTGCAGTTGATGCAGCGCTTGAGATCGCAGATACGATTCGTGCTTCCGATATCCCAGTGACAGCATTTGTCAATCATAGAGCGCTTTCAGCCGGGGCCTTCATCGCGCTAAATGCCGATCAAATTTATATGACCCCGAATGGAAAAATGGGGGCTGCTGCGATCATTGATGGAGAAGGCAATGCTGCCGATCAAAAATCTGAATCTCTATGGCTTGCTGAAATGAGTGATGCTGCCGAAAAGCAGGGGCGTGATCCAAAGTATGCTCTTGCCATGGCGGATGTAGATATAGACGCAAAAGAAGCCGGTGCACCAAAAGGAGAATTGCTCACCTTCAACACAGACCGGGCGCTTCAATTCGGGTATGCAGAAGGGGAAGCAAAAAATATGGATGACTTGCTTCAGAAGCTGAAATTACAAGACGCTTCTGTTCAATACGATGAAGTGAGCTTTGCTGAAAAGGTTGCGCGTTTTCTTACGCACCCAATTGTCATTCCAATCCTTTTATCCATTGCAAGCTTAGGGTTAGTTGTTGAGCTCTATTCTCCTGGCTTTGGGGTCCCGGGCACCATGGGAGTGACAGCGCTTCTTCTATTCTTTTATGGTCATCTCGTGGCAGGTTTTGCAGGATATGAGACGTTGTTCCTGTTTTTAGCAGGGATTGCACTCATCATTCTGGAATTGTTTTTGCCAGGGGGAATCGTAGGTGTCATTGGACTGATCTGTGTCGTTGTCAGCTTATTTTTAGCAGCTGGAAGCTTTACAGAAATGGCGATTTCCATCTTGATTGCCACTGCTGTTTCAACCATAGCAGTTATTTTATTGACAAAGGTGTTGGGGAAACGTATGAAATTCTTTAAAAAGTTCATTTTAACCGATTCAACCAATAAAGAAAGCGGTTATGTCTCAAATGAAACAAGAGAGGATCTTGTTGGACAAATCGCAGTGACAGCCACTGCACTTCGTCCATCTGGTACGATCGTACTTGGAGATGAGCGCATTGATGTTGTGTCAGAAGGTGCATTTATCGATAAAGATGAACAAGTAAAAATTGTGAAAGCGGAAGGCTCACGCATTGTCGTGAGGAAAGTATAGATATACTGATTTTAGAGGAGGAATAAAATGGATCCATCTACTTTACTATTATTTGTGATTATCGCAGCAGGTTTGATTGTTCTATCGATCTTTTTCACCTTTGTACCGGTGATGCTGTGGATTTCTGCCCTAGCGGCTGGCGTAAAAGTGAGCATTTTTACACTTGTAGGAATGAGACTGCGCCGAGTGATTCCAAACCGAGTGGTCAACCCGCTCATCAAAGCACATAAAGCAGGTCTTGATGTGACGATTAACCAGCTGGAGAGCCACTATCTTGCAGGTGGTAACGTGGACCGAGTTGTGAACGCATTAATTGCAGCTCAACGCGCCAATATCGAATTGAACTTTGCTCGCTGTGCAGCCATCGACCTAGCAGGCCGTGATGTACTTGAAGCAGTTCAAATGAGTGTAAACCCTAAAGTCATTGAAACACCATTTATCTCTGGTGTTGCGATGGACGGGATTGAAGTCAAAGCAAAAGCACGTATTACAGTTCGTGCAAACATCGACCGACTTGTCGGTGGTGCAGGGGAAGAAACAATTATTGCCCGTGTAGGTGAAGGGATTGTCTCTACAATCGGTTCATCAGATAATCATAAAAAGGTTCTTGAGAACCCTGATATGATTTCTCAAACGGTTCTTGGTAAAGGATTAGATTCAGGTACTGCATTTGAAATTCTCTCGATTGATATCGCAGATGTTGATATCGGTAAGAACATCGGGGCGATCCTGCAAACAGACCAAGCAGAAGCAGACAAAAACATTGCACAGGCGAAAGCAGAAGAACGCCGCGCAATGGCTGTTGCACAAGAACAAGAGATGCGTGCGAAAGTTGAAGAAATGCGCGCGAAAGTCGTAGAAGCAGAGGCTGAAGTACCACTTGCAATGGCTGAAGCATTACGTGAAGGCAATATTGGTGTCATGGACTACATGAACATTAAGAATATCGATGCTGATACGGATATGAGAGATTCATTTGGCAAAATGACAAAAGGTCCATCTGATAATGAAAACAAATAAGCATCCTCTCACGCTTTAAGGAGGGAGCCCATTGGACATTCTATTTGAAAATCCGCTACTAATTGCGATTATCATCGGTATCATCTCTGCCGTCTTTGGGAAGATCGGCAAACAAGAGGAGAACGAAGAGCAGAATCAGCAAAAGAAGCCCGCTCCTCAGCGTAAGCAGGTGCCCCAAAAGCAAACAAAGCAAACAAGTCCAGATCCAGTCGTGACGGATCAGCTGGACGATTTCGGTGATGTACATGATCATGGCGGGATGAAGAAAAAAACTTCTCCGTCCTTACAAGATCGCTATACGGCTACACTTGCCGAAATGGAAGAAAGAAAAAACGAGCTGAACAAAGAGTTCCAATCGCTTGAAAGAGAGCTGACAAGGCCAAAGGCTGCATCTGCTGAAATGAGGCCAAAATTCATTGAGAAGCTGAACCAAGATACAATTGTTCAAGGAATGATCCTTGGAGAAGTATTTGGAGAGCCGCGCGCGAAAAAGCCGCACAGAACGATGAAACGGCCATATAAAAGATAAAGAAGAAAGCCCCCTTTATGAAAAAGGGGGCTTTTTTTGCCTGATGACATTTTTTCTTAAAGAAAATGCTGAAACAGCTGTTTTACAGGATTCATTAGCATGATATGAACCCCTGAGGAATAGGATGATATAGAGGCTTTCTCATCAGTCTCACCATCTTTCAGTTTGATCTCATACACATGAGGTGGGAAGGGGTTCTTATTGAATGGGAAAAAGAAAAAATCGACTTAAAGCATGGCTGACAAGAACACTTGAAATCCCTCCAGACGTGATGATGGATCTTCCCCGTATTACGATGGTTGGCAGACTCCACATTTACATAGAGAACCATAAAGGGCTTTTGCTTTTCAGTGATCAAGAGGTAAGGCTGATGCTCAAACAGGGACAATGCATTATTTCAGGGAAAGATTTTGTGATTAAAACGATTTTGCCAGAAGAGATTTTATTGGAAGGGAAAATCGATGAGGTCCGTTATATTGATTCTTAACTGACGGAGGGGAGAAGCGTGAAGAATAAATGGTTCGCCTATTTTATTGGCAGAGTGGAAGTGGAGATCAAAGGAAATGGCATTGAGCGGCTCATTAATGAGTGCACGAGGCAGGGGATCACAATGTTTCAAGTGAGCCGCCGTCAAGACAGCGTGCGCTTATTTATTCGCTTATCAGATGTACATGCCTTCAGAAAGGTACGCAGACATCATGACGTGACATGTTCATTTCATCAAAAAAAGGGCTTTCCATTTCTACTCCTATGGTCAAGGAAGAATATCGGATTTACCCTTGGGATTGTATGCTTTCTAGTGACGATATTGGCGCTTTCAAACATGGTATGGAAAATCGATATTAAAGGAGCCAATCCAGAAACTGAACATCAAATGAGAAAGCATTTAGACGACATTGGGGTGCAAAAAGGACGTTTTCAATTTCTAATGGGAACACCTGAAAAAATTCAAAAATCCCTGACAACCAATATTCAAAGCATCACATGGGTCGGCGTAGAACTAAACGGAACAACCTTTCAAATGAAAGTTGTGGAAAAAAATGAACCTGAAAAAGAAAAATACACGAGTCCTCAGCATATCGTCGCCAAGAAAAAGGCTGTCATCACGAGAATGTATGTAGAAAAAGGGGAGCCGCTTGCCGCGGTTGATGAACATGTAAAGAAAGGACAGATGCTTGTCTCTGGACTCATTGGCAGCGAAGATCAGCAAAAAACGGTAGGAGCCAAAGCGAAAATCTATGGTGAAACATGGTATCGTTCAGAAGTTTCTGTCCCTCTTCGAACATCTTTTGACGTTTTTACGGGTAAAATGAAGACAAAGCACAAGCTCTCCGCATTTGGAGGCTCACTGCCATTTTGGGGCTTTTCTTTTAAAAAGGATGATTTTAAGCAGCCAAAAACAGAAACAGAAGTTCATCCGCTTCATTTCTTAAACATGCAGCTCCCATTCTCTTATGAAAAGGAAATTACACGCGAAAGTGAGAAAATAAATCGCGAATACACAAATAAAGAAGCGGTTCAAGCAGGGATTAAAATGGGTAAAAAAGAATTAGAAGAGAAGCTAGGTCAAACAGGAGAGGTGAAAAGTGAAAAAGTTTTGCACGAGACAACAGGGAATGGTAAAGTTAAGTTAATCATCCTTTACCAAGTAATAGAAGATATTGTTCAACCAACACCTATTGTTCAGGGAGACTAGAGAATGACAGAACATTTACTTGAGATTCAACAAAAATTGGATAGCCCAAACGAAGCGATTGCTTTATTTGGCAATCAAGATGCTTATCTGAAACTAATGGAAAACGAGCTGAACGTCTCCATTATTACGCGTGGAGAAAAAGTGTATGTTTCTGGTGAGGAAGCATCGAGAGATACAGTAAGCCGTTTGATCACATCTCTTTTACATCTCATCCGTAAAGGAATTGAGATATCTGAACGGGATGTCGTCTATGCCATTAAAATGGCGCAAAAAAACAAGCTGAATTATTTTGAAAATATGTATGAAGATGAAATTACGAAAAATGCCAAAGGAAAGTCGATCAGGGTGAAAACAATCGGCCAGCGTGAATATGCTGCGGCGATGAAAAAAGATGACCTGGTCTTTGGAATTGGACCTGCTGGTACAGGGAAGACGTATTTGGCAGTCGTCAATGCGGTCCATTCGCTGAAAAATGGACATGTGAAACGGATAATCCTGACAAGACCAGCTGTTGAAGCAGGAGAGAGTCTTGGCTTTTTACCAGGCGATCTAAAGGAAAAAGTAGATCCTTATTTAAGACCACTATATGATGCCCTGCATGATGTGCTTGGCAGTGATCATACGGAACGACTAATCGAGCGCGGCGTGATTGAAATAGCGCCCCTTGCCTATATGAGAGGCCGGACGCTTGATGATGCATTTGTGATTTTAGATGAAGCGCAGAATACAACACCTGCCCAAATGAAAATGTTTTTGACGAGACTTGGGTTTGGCTCTAAAATGGTCATTACAGGAGATATTACACAGATTGATCTGCCAAAGGGCATGCAGTCAGGTCTTGCAGCTGCAAAGGACATGCTTGCAGAGATCAGGGGCATCTCATTTATTGAATTAGACCAGACAGATGTGGTCAGACACCCGCTTGTGGCGAAGATCATTGGCGCATACGAAAAGCAAAAATGAACTGAGTGACCCGATCGTCTTCATCGGGTCATTTTGTTTCGATCGTGGTTTAAAGTAAAAAAGGAGGTACTTTCCTTGAGAAAGAATCAAAAAGGCAGTAAGCGCAAAAGACTACTGTCTAAAAAAGAACCTCAGAAAATGGAGCGCTCACGTTATTTAAATGTTTTGCTGTACGCTGGTTTAGCAACCATTTTATTCGTGGTGCTCTTCTTCCATGTAAAGCCTGAATCGCTCGACTTAGATTTATTTTCAGTGAGCGAACAGACCATCTATTCTCCGTCAACCGTTGATGATCAAGAAGCGACAGAAGAAAAGAAACAAGAAGCAACAGATCAGGTAGAAGATCAATATACGCTCAAAAAAGCGTATTCTGATAATCGCGTAGACCTCATCTCATCCCTCTTTGAAGCCATTAAAGAAGAGAAGAAAGCAGCTGATGATAAAGAGAACGCGCCATCAGATCAAGAAATGGTCAAGCGTGTCAAAGAAAAGCTCACAACAGATATGCAGGAGGCTGTTTCGGATCAATCCATCAAAGCACTGCTCCAAGCAAGTGATGAAAATCTCTCATTTACTAAGGATTCCATCATCACAGTGGTGAATTCACTGATGAGTAAAGAAATCACAGCAGCGAAATTACAAGATGAGAAAAAACAAGTCAAAACAGAGCTTAAAAACAATTCGATTCCATCAAAATACTTAAATGCGGCGAAAGAAATCGGTGAATTTGCGATCATTCCAAACTATGTATTTGACCCAGTGGCAACAGAGAAGAAAAGACAGGAAGCGGCTGACAATATTCAGCCTGTGCAAATTAAGCAGGGGCAAATCTTAGTTGAAGAAGGAGAGCTCATTGACCGGGAAGTTTATCGCAAATTAGAACTCACGGGTCTGTTAAACAGCTCAAATTTATTTAAGCCTGTAAGTGGTCTTCTCATATTAATTGGACTTTTCTTAGCAGCGATTGTTCATTCCCTTGAATCGAGGAAAAAATCGCTTGTCCATAAGAATAAGTCGTTACTGCTTTACTCGCTTATTTTCACGATTATATTAATTATCATGGAAGTGTTCAGCCTCTTCCAGGAAACGAAGTATACGACGATAGGCTATGTCGTGCCAGTGGCACTTGGCACGATGCTGATCAAGCTGCTTATTAATGAGCGGCTGGCGATCTTCTCCGGTCTTGTATTTGCTCTTTGCGGCAGTATGATGTTTAATCAAGGAGTAACCGGCGTCTTTAACTATGTGATCTGCGCTTATTATCTGATGAGCGGGATGGCGGGTATTTTATTTTTAAGAAAACATAATGCAAGATCAAAAATATTGCAGGCTGGGCTTTTGGTTGCTTTGGTGAATGTACTTGTGGTTTTATCCATTACACTCATCCAAAACTCTTCACCATCAGGGCTTGAAATCGGTGTGAACCTCATGATGGCGATTGTTTCAGGGTTTGCATCATCTATCTTGGTCATTGGGTTAATGCCTGTTTTTGAGAGCATGTTTGGTATTCTTTCCACAATGAAACTGATTGAATTATCCAATCCAAATCATCCGCTGCTCAAAAAGATTTTAACCGAGACACCAGGTACATATCATCATAGTGTCATGGTGGCGAATTTAGCGGATGCTGCATGTGAAGCAGTCGGCGCAAATGGTCTTTTAGCAAGGGTCGGTGCTTATTATCATGACATTGGGAAAACGAAAAGACCGCAGTACTTTATCGAAAACCAAATGAACATTGATAATCCGCATGACAAGCTTTCTCCTCAGCTGAGTAAAAATATTATTATTGCCCATACGACAGATGGCGCTGATATGCTGAGAGAAAAGAAGTTTCCTGAAGAACTTGTCGACATTGCCGAACAGCATCACGGGAAGTCTCTTTTAAAGTTCTTTTACTATAAGGCGAAAGAGCGTGATGATCAGGTGACAGAAGAAGAATTCCGTTACCCTGGTCCAAAGCCGCAATCAAAAGAAGCAGCGATTATTTCTGTGGCTGACAGCGTTGAAGCGGCGGTTCGTTCGATGCATAATCCAAATCCAGAGCGGATTGAAAAGCTTGTCAAAGGCATTATTTCAGATAAAATGCAGGACGGGCAATTTAGTGAATGTGACCTCACATTTAAAGAATTAAATATTATCAGCCAAACGATTTGTACAACATTAAAGGGGATTTTCCATTCTCGGATTGAATATCCAGATGCCCCGAAGCAGAAGGTGAAGTAAATGACATTGTTAATCGATTTAATAGATGAAACAGGACAAGTATCAAAAGAGCAGCTTGAAGAAGTGGAAAAGCTTCTTCAGTTTGCTGCAGACGAACTTGAGGTCAAGGATCAAGCGGAAGTATCAGTGACGATCGTTTCGAATGAAGAGATTCATCAAATCAATAAAGAATACCGCGGAAAAGACGCACCAACGGATGTGATCTCCTTTGCACTTGAGGAAGAAGGAGAAGGGGAGATTGAAATCATAGGAGCGGATGATATCCCGCCTGTACTTGGTGACATTATCATTAGTGTGGATCGAACGAAAGAGCAGGCAGAGGAATATGGACATTCCTTTATGAGAGAGCTTGGATTCTTAACGATTCATGGCTTCCTCCATTTGCTCGGGTACGATCATATGACAGAGGAAGATGAAAAAGAAATGTTCGCCAAACAGACAAAAATTTTGGATGATTATGGCCTTTCGAGATCATCGTAAGAAAAGAAGGCCGCTCGCCCGTTTTTTTCGGAGTTTTTACTATGCATTTAGAGGAATATGGCGAACTTTCTTGAATGAACGGAATTTTCGATTTCACACAGTCGCAGCCATCATCGTGGTGATCTGCGGCTTTTGGTTCCGCATTGACCCATTTGAATGGCTGATCGTTCTTCTTCTTTGCGGGGGGATGTTTGCGCTTGAACTTGTCAATACAGCCATTGAACATACAGTGGATCTGATGACAGAAGAAAGGCACCCGCTTGCAGAGAGAGCGAAGGACGCTGCGGCAGGCGCTGTTTGCGTTTACGCCGCGATTTCGGTTATGATTGGGTTGATCATCTTCTTACCGAAGATCATGCAATAGAACAATATTACTATTTATTAACATTTTTAGAAATGGGCGTGAAAATGTCACGTGAATTATGTAAAATATAAATGTGACAGTGGTACCATTTCTTCTGAAAGTGGGAACTAGGAATGAACAAACAAGAGTTGATTTCAGAAGCAATCAAAGCAAGAGATTTTGCATATGTACCCTATTCTAAATTCAAAGTCGGTGCAGCATTACTGTCGAATGATGGAAAAGTGTATGGCGGCTGCAACATTGAAAATGCAGCATATGGTATGTGTAATTGTGCGGAAAGAACAGCACTTTTTAAAGCCTATTCAGAAGGCATTACATCTTTTCAAATGTTAGCAGTGGTGGCTGATACAGACCGTCCTGTTTCGCCGTGCGGCGCATGCAGACAGGTCATTTCAGAGCTATGTGCACCTGATATGCCAGTGATTCTAACGAACTTAAAAGGACATATATACGAAACAACAGTAAACGAACTATTGCCAGGCGCATTTTCACCGGAGGATTTAAATGACTAACGAAAGCTTCAAATCAGGATTTGTATCAATTATTGGAAGACCAAATGTAGGGAAATCAACTTTTCTTAATCGTGTCATTGGACAAAAGATCGCCATCATGAGCGATAAGCCCCAAACGACGCGAAACAAAGTGCAAGGTGTTCTGACAACAAACACATCACAAACGATCTTTATCGATACACCGGGGATTCATAAACCTAAGCATAAGCTTGGTGATTTTATGATGAGGGTGGCTCAAAATACACTGAAGGAAGTCGACCTGATCTTGTTTATGATTAACGCACAGGAAGGCTATGGCAAAGGTGATGAATTCATCATTGAACGACTAAAGCAAACATCTACACCGGTGTTCCTAGTCGTTAATAAAATTGACCAAATTCATCCAGATGAACTGTTCCTTTTAATTGATGAATACCGCACACGTTACCCATTCAGGGAAATTGTGCCAATTTCAGCACTTGAAGGAAACAATATCGACACGCTTCTTCAGCAGATTGAAGGTTATCTTCCAGAGGGCCCTCAATTTTATCCGGCAGATCAAGTAACAGATCATCCAGAACGGTTTATTATTTCTGAATTAATTCGTGAAAAAGTGCTGCATTTAACGAGAGAAGAGATTCCGCACAGTATTGCGGTTGCGATTGAATCGATTAAGCCAGATGAAAATGGCAAGATCCATGTCGCGGCGACCATTGTCGTAGAACGTGATTCGCAAAAAGGGATCGTCATTGGTAAACGAGGCAGCTTGTTAAAAGAAGTGGGACAAAAAGCGCGCAGAGATATTGAAGCACTTCTAGGCTCAAAAGTGTATTTAGAGCTTTGGGTCAAAGTTCAGAAGGACTGGCGTAATAAATCCACTCACCTGCGTGATTTTGGATTTAGAGAAGACGAATATTAAAAAATCGCTGCATTTGTCAGCAAATCTGACAATGGTGCGGTTCGATTAGTAAAAATTGTTTATCATGAAATGGAGGTAGCCTGGTCAAGATAAAATTAATATGTTGGATGTAGCGTTGCTGCTTCTAATAAAGAAAGGTGGGGTTTTTATGTTGAATTTTACATGGAACGTATTTTCACAAACAGGAAGCGTTGACACGTATCTGCTTTTCAAAGAGTTAGAAAAGGAGAACCTGGAAAGACCCGATGTACTTGAAGAAGAGATAGCACGATTTGATTTTCCAATCTTATAATTCTTGACCCCCTCCAATGCTCGGAGTGTAGACAAATGCTCATTAAAAGTGAAGGAATCGTCCTTAGAACAACAGATTATGGCGAAACAAACAAAATTGTCACGCTGCTCACTAGAGAACATGGAAAAATTGGCGTGATGGCAAGAGGCGCTAAAAAATCAAACAGCCGCCTGTCAGCTATAAGCCAGCCGTTTTTATATGGCACCTTTCTCATCCAATCATCAACAGGACTTGGAACGCTCCAGCAAGGCGAAATGATTGAAAGTATGCGGGCCATTCGGGAAGACTTATTTCTGACCGCATATGCCGCATATATGACGGAATTGATGGATAAAGGGACAGAAGAAAAAAAGCCAAACCCTTATTTGTTTGAGCTTCTGCTTCAATCTCTGCGTCATCTCAACGAAGGTACAGATGCTGATATTATTTTATTTATCGTAGAGGTCAAAATGTTATCAGTGATGGGGATGAAGCCTGAACTTGATCAATGTGTGCACTGTGGTCAAAAAGAAGGGCAGTTCCATTTCTCAATAAGAGATAACGGCTTCATTTGCCAAAATTGTTTTTCGAAAGATCCATATAAACTGCCCTTATCCCCCGCAGCTGCAAGGCTGCTCCGTTTGTTTCATTATTTTGATTTATCAAGGCTTGGTCAGGTTGATGTGAAACAGCAGACGAAACAAGAAATTCGGCAAGTGCTTGATCACTACTATGACGAATATTCCGGCCTCTATTTAAAATCAAAAAAATTCATGAATCAGATGGAATCCATGAAAAAGCTAATGGGCGGGGAAAACAAAAGTTGACATCTCCCATGACTTTTTGTAAGATCATCTAAGATAAAATATGTTGCATTGACAGAAAGAAGTACTTACGTAAAATCCATAAAAGCGACCTTAGGGCGGTGTGAGCTAAGGATGGAGGCGTAACGAAAGGCATTCTTGAGCAACGTAAAACAAAGCGGCTGGGTGCTACTACACCAGCAAATAGGGTGGAACCGCGGGAAAAACTCTCGTCCCTATGTTTGCAAGAACCTTGCGAGCATAGAGACGGGAGTTTTTGTGTTCTCTTACAAGGTTCTCATCCCACCCGCCATACATAGCGGTTGGTCTAGAAAAGATGGAGGTGCGATCATTGAATATTCAAGACATGATTTTGACGCTGCAAAAGCATTGGTCAAATGAAGGCTGCGTATTAATGCAGGCGTATGACACAGAAAAAGGTGCCGGAACGATGAGTCCATACACGTTCCTCAGAAGCATCGGCCCAGAGCCGTGGAAGGTAGCTTATGTAGAGCCTTCAAGACGCCCGGCTGATGGCAGATATGGAGAAAACCCAAATAGATTGTATCAGCATCACCAATTTCAAGTGATCATTAAGCCATCACCTGACAATATTCAAGAGCTATATCTTGAATCATTGAAGGCACTTGGCATTGACCCGCTGAAACATGATATTCGTTTTGTGGAAGATAACTGGGAAAATCCATCTCTTGGCTGTGCAGGACTTGGCTGGGAAGTATGGCTTGATGGGATGGAAATTACGCAGTTCACGTATTTCCAACAAGTCGGCGGCTTAGAATGTAAGCCCGTTTCTGTTGAAATCACATACGGTATTGAACGTCTTGCTTCTTACATCCAGGACAAAGAAAATGTCTTCGATCTTGAATGGACAGACGGATTTACGGTCAGAGATTTATTCTTAATGGCTGAATATGAGCACTCTGTTTATACATTTGAAACATCTAATACTGACATGCTGTTCGAGCTATTTACAACCTATGAGAAAGAAGCACATAGCCAAATGGACAAAGGGCTTGTTCACCCGGCATACGATTATGTCCTCAAATGCTCTCATACGTTTAACCTGCTCGATGCAAAGGGTGCTATTTCTGTGACTGAGCGAACTGGTTATATCGGAAGAGTGCGTCAGTTAGCAAGAAAAGTAGCCAAAACCTATTATGAAGAACGCGAAAAACTGGGATTCCCTATGCTAAAAGAGGAGGCGGCTTCTCATGAATAAACAAGATGTATTACTTGAAATCGGCTTAGAAGAGATGCCGGCTCGTTTCATGCCAGAGAGCACAAAGCAGCTGGGTGAGAAAGTAAAAGCATGGTTTGAAACGCAAAATATTTCATTCGAAGAGACTGCTTTATTTAACTCACCTAGACGTCTTGCTGTACTTGTGAAAGGTGTCGCAGAAAAACAAGAAGACATCAAAGAAGAAGCAAAAGGCCCGGCTAAAAAAATTGCCCAAGATGCTGAAGGCAATTGGACAAAAGCAGCTGAAGGCTTTGCAAGAGGACAAGGTGCTTCAACAGATGATCTCTATTTCAAAGAGATCAAAGGAGTGGATTATGTCCATGTCCAAAAGTTTCAAGAAGGAAAGCAAGTCAAAGACCTTCTGCCAGCGTTAGGTGAAATCGCCGCTTCATTAAGTTTTCCAAAGAACATGAGATGGGGAAGCGAGGATTTACGCTATATCCGTCCGATTAAATGGATTGTTTGTTTATTTGGAAAAGAGATTGTACCTGTTGAAATTGCTGGGGTGAAAAGCGGACGTGAGACTAGAGGACACCGTTTTCTTGGAACGACAGCCAGCATTGACACACCTGCTTCCTATGAACAAACATTGCGCGATCAATTTGTGATTGCAGACTCAGAGAAAAGAAAACAATTCATTACTGAACAGCTAGATGCGCTATCTTTAGAAAAAGGCTGGGTCATTCCTGTTGATCCTGAACTTTTAGAAGAAGTGAACGACCTTGTAGAATATCCAACTGTGCTGTCTGGTTCCTTTGAAGAAGAGTTTCTTGCATTACCGGAAGAAGTATTGGTGACGACAATGAAAGAGCATCAGCGCTACTTCCCTGTGAAAAATGAGCAAGGGGAATTATTGCCGCACTTTATTACAGTCAGAAATGGAAACAGTGAGGCGCTCGAAAATGTCGCAAGAGGGAATGAAAAAGTACTTCGTGCGCGTTTATCAGATGCTGCATTCTTCTATAAAGAAGACGAAAAACTAGTGATTGAAGACAATATTAAAAAGCTTGATAAAGTGGTATTCCATGAGAAACTTGGAACAATCGGCGACAAGCTGAAGAGAGTGACAGACATTGCAACTCGTCTAGCGGCGCATGTCGGAGCAGATGATGAAACCACTAAACGTGTGGCGAGAGCAGCAAGTATTTCGAAGTTTGACCTTGTGACTCAAATGGTCTATGAATTCCCAGAATTACAAGGAATCATGGGTGAGAAATATGCAAGAGCTCTTGGTGAACATGAAGAAGTAGCAAGAAGCATCAACGAGCACTATATGCCGCGCTTTGCTGGTGACGAGGCGCCGTCCACTTTGATTGGTGCGATTGTGGCAGTAGCAGATAAGCTTGATTCTATTTGTTCATTCTTCTCAATTGATGTGATCCCAACGGGTTCTCAAGACCCTTATGGACTTAGAAGACAAGCGAGCGGTATCGTTCAAATCCTGCTCGACCGTCATTGGAATATTTCATTTAAAGAGCTGCTAGCACTTGCACAAGTAAAGGCAGAACATGAAGCTGCTCTAATTGAATTTTTAACACATCGTTTAAAATATGTTCTTCAAGCAGAGCATATCCGCCATGATGTTGTTGATGCAGTGCTGGATGTTGAAAATATTGAGCCATATGCAGTCGTCAAAAAAGCAGCTGTTCTTGAAGAGAGTGTGAAACAAGAAAGCTTCAAAGAAACGGCTGAAGCATTGGGGCGCGTCATTTCAATCAGTAAAAAAGGGGAAGATGCAGAGATTCAGCCTGAACTGTTTGAAAATGAACATGAGCAAAAGCTGTTTGAGGCGTATCAGCAAGTAGAGAAAGCTGTAAAGGAACATGTAGCAGCAGGACAATACAGCTTGGCACTTGAGGCGCTGGATACGTTAAAAACACCGATTGTTCATTATTTCGATCATACAATGGTTCATGCGGATGATGAAAAACTGAAGCGAAATCGTTTAGCACAAATGGTCAAACTAGCCAAAGTTATTCAATCATTTGCGAATATGAACAATTTAATTGTAAAATAAATACCTAAGAACGGTTGCCTTTTCCGAAGGGCAATCGTTTTTTACTCATTTAATTCAAGGTTTTTGAGTGGATTTTTGTTTCATTCGGACAAAGATGCGCTATAATATGATGAGTTATGAAAATGATATACATAAAATAAAGATTTCGCTCTCTCTATTTAAAGGTGGTGAGTACAATCGAGTTAAATAAACGGCAAGAGCAGATTTTACAGATTGTCAAAGAGAATGGTCCGATCACTGGAGAGCATATCGCCGATCGGCTGAACTTAACAAGGGCGACCCTCAGACCGGATTTAGCCATTTTAACAATGTCAGGCTTTTTAGAAGCAAGACCAAGGGTCGGCTACTTTTTCACAGGAAAAACAGGCACGCAGCTTCTCGCAGATAAGCTGAAAAAACTTCAAGTGAAAGACTTTCAATCCATTCCAGTGGTAATACATGAGAATGTTTCGGTTTATGATGCGATTTGTACGATGTTTTTAGAGGATGTGGGCACATTATTCGTTGTGGACGATCACTCTATTTTAACAGGCGTGTTATCCAGAAAAGACCTCCTTCGCGCAAGTATAGGGAAACAGGAGCTTCCATCTATCCCTGTCCATATTATTATGACAAGAATGCCGAACATCACCGTTTGCCGCAAGGAAGATTTCATTATGGATGTGGCGAAGCACTTGATTGAAAAGCAAATAGATGCACTTCCTGTGATAAAAGATACGGATAAAGGCTTTGAAGTGGTCGGAAGAATTACGAAAACAAACATGACGAAAATACTTGTCAGCTTATCGGAGAACGAAATAATCTAATGACAGAAGACTGCGAGGGGATGTTATGAGTAATCGCGTAATTTTTGTGGTATCAGATTCAGTTGGAGAAACGGCAGAGCTCGTGGTCAAAGCGGCACTTAGCCAATTTGATGGCGGCTCATCAGACCATTCAAATATTAGAAGAATCCCGTATGTAGAGGATGTTGGTACGATTAAAGAAGTCATTTCACTGGCGAAAGCAGATAATGGGATCGTCTGCTTTACTCTTGTTGTGCCAGAAATGCGCCAATTCTTAATCGAGGAAGCAGAAGCAAACGGTGTCGTTTATTATGACATCATCGGTCCGCTCATTGATAAAATGGAAACGGCATATGGAAATGAAGCGAAACATGAGCCGGGTCGTGTACGTCAATTAGATGAGGACTATTTTAAAAAGGTAGAAGCCATCGAGTTCGCTGTGAAATACGATGACGGCAGAGACCCAAGAGGTATTCTAAAGGCTGATATTGTGCTCATTGGTGTATCACGCACGTCCAAGACACCATTATCTCAATATTTGGCACATAAGCGGCTGAAGGTAGCGAACGTTCCAATTGTACCTGAAGTTGATCCGCCAGAAGAGTTATTTTCAGTTGATCCGAAGAAATGTATCGGTTTAAAAATTAGTCCAGACAAACTAAATCATATTCGCAAAGAGCGTTTAAAATCTCTTGGTTTAAATGATCGCGCTATTTATGCGAACATTGAGCGGATTAAAGAGGAACTAGAGTATTTTGAAAAAGTGGTTGACCGCATTAACTGTCAAGTCGTTGATGTATCGAATAAAGCAGTTGAGGAAACGGCAAATGTCATTCATCAAATGCTGACCAAAAGAGGTTCCGAATAAACTCAGGATGCTCCTCCTGGGTTTTTCCTATGGTGGGAAACGGGTAAACAAAAACAATGGCATATTTGCTGCATTTGTATTATAATAAAAAATTGTGATAAAATGATTGATTTTAGGTTTAAGTTAAGTCAAGAACGAATAAACTAATATTGGCAGAAGTCAAGTGATTCTGAACATAACTTTTCGACAAAATGAGTTTTACTGTTGATTGCTTTATGGGGGAAAAGTATGGTCTTTTTGCTTCTCTAAAGCAGGAATAAGGTGGAGGGATGGAGAATTAGTCACCTGAATGAACGTAAAAAAGAGAGGACGATTTATGTCGATGCAGATGCTTGTCCTGTAAAAGACGAAATCCTTTCTGTCGCATCTCAATTTCAAGTACCAGTGACATTCATTGCTTCATATGAGCATTTTCAAACCAAAAGATCTCCACTTGAAGATTGGCGGTTTGTAGATACACATAAGGAAGCAGCGGATTTAGTCATTGCAAACTCAGCTGCCGCACATGATATTGTCGTCACCCAAGATATTGGTCTTGCCTCCTTACTGCTTCCGAGACAGGTCATTGTTCTGTCTGAAAGAGGACGAATGTACACAAACGAAACAATTGATTTTGATTTGGAACGCAGGCATGTTTCTAGCAAACAGCGAAGAAAAGGTGTATACGGAAAAGGTCCCAAAAAGCTTTTAGAAGAGGATAAGAAGCGATTTATGGCGCAACTACAAAAAATCCTGTCGAATCATGAAGGATTTTTAAATTAAAAGGCGAATAATGTACGACGGAGTGTTATTAGGATGAGCAAACGTATACCAGATGAACTTTTGGAGCAGATCCAAAAAAACGCAGACATTGTCGAAGTGATTGGAGAATACGTACAGCTTAGAAAGCAAGGTCGAAATTACTTCGGTCTTTGTCCATTCCATGGTGAAAATACTCCTTCATTCTCTGTTTCAGCAGATAAGCAAATCTTCCATTGTTTCGGCTGTGGTGCAGGAGGCAATGTGTTTTCTTTCCTCAGACAAATGGAAGGCTACTCATTTATTGAAGCCGTTTCACATGTGGCTGATAAGTACCATATTGATCTGCCTGATCAGGTAGCGAATGCTCAGATGAGTTCCTCTCAGCAAGAGGACACTGCAGATCATAAAATGATTGAGGCCCATGAGCTTCTTAAGAAATTTTACCACCATTTGCTGGTAAATACAAAGGAAGGTCAAAACGCACTCGATTATTTACGGTCCAGAGGCTTTACGGATGAAACAATTGCCAAGTTTGAGATCGGATATGCTCTTGATTCTTGGGATTTCGTGACCAAGTTTTTAGAAAAACGAGGATTTGATCCTGTGATGATGGAGAAGGCTGGTCTTTTGATTCAACGTGAAAACGGCACAGGCTTTTTTGACCGCTTTAGAGATCGTGTCATGTTTCCCATTCATGATCATCATGGAACGGTCATCGCTTTTTCCGGAAGATCGCTTGGTGATCAGCAGCCTAAATATATGAATAGTCCTGAAACGCCGCTTTTTCATAAAAGTAAGCTGCTTTATCACTTTCATGACGCACGTATGCATATTCGCAAACGCGAACGGGCGGTTCTTTTTGAAGGATTTGCAGACGTCATCTCAGCTGTTACATCAGGTGTCGGTGAAAGTGTTGCAACAATGGGTACGTCTCTTACAGAAGAGCACGTAAAGCTTCTCAGGCGGAACGTAGAAGAGATCATCCTTTGCTATGACTCTGATACGGCCGGATACGAAGCGACCATGAAAGCATCAGATTTGCTTGGAAAAAGAGGATGTAAAGTTCGCGTTGCCATGATACCAGATGGACTTGATCCAGATGATTACATTCGTAAATATGGCGGCGAGAAATTTAGGAATGACATCATAGATGCAAGTGTGACATTAATGACGTTTAAGATGAATTTTTTCCGAAGAGGAAAAAACTTATCAGACGAAGGAGACCGTCTTACTTATATGAAGCAGGTTCTCCGAGAAATCAGCCGGTTAAACGGCTCTTTGGAGCAAGAGATTTACATGAAACAGCTTGCTGGGGAGTTTTCGATCTCACTTGATTCATTAAAAGAACAACTGGAGCTGTTTGAAAAACAGCAGCGGCACGAAACCAAAAGCACGCAGAAAGAAAACGGGCTTGAAAAACGGCGTGCACATCTGTCAACACAAGTGAGAAGAAAGCGTCTGCGGCCGGCATATGAAAATGCAGAGCGAATGCTGCTTGCTCATATGTTAAAAAGCGATGACGTGATCCGCAAAGTACTTGACAGAATCGGGATTGAATTTAATATAGATTCGCACAGGGCGCTGGCAACGTACATTTATGCCTTGTATGAAGAAGGCAAAGAACCAACGCCGCAGCACCTGATGAACCGTATAGAAGATGATGTCATGAATCAGCTGTTGACGGATATATTGATGATTCAAGTCGGAGACGAACTAAGTGAAGCTGAATTAAGTGATTATGTAAAAAAAGTGTTGAATTATCGGAATTTGTCAATGATAAAGGAAAAAGAACTAGAACGTGCAGAAGCGGAGAGGCAAAAAGATTTCTTCAAAGCGGCAACACTTGCAAAAGAAATTATTCAGTTGAACCGTTCGCTGAAGTAATACGTCTATTATTAATGACAGGACTTACGGCTGGCAATGAATCCTTTACGGGAGGAGCATAAGACCGCAAGCATCTTGCCTTCATCATTATTTATTTTATTTCCTATTTGCTTCGTCATCTGTTTGATAGAGAGAGAAAAGCAGGGCGGAAGTAAATCGCAAGTTACTTTAGAATTCGTTGCAAGCTTTGGAAGGAGGGATCCATAATGGCTGATAAACAAGCCCACGAAACCGAAACTGAATTAACCTTTGAACAGGTGAGAGATAAGCTCACTGAAACGGGTAAAAAACGGGGCGTTTTAACATACGAAGAAATTGCAGAGCGTATGTCTAGCTTTGAAATTGAATCAGACCAAATGGATGAATACTATGAATACTTAGGCGAACAGGGTGTAGAGCTCATTAGTGAAAACGAAGAGACAGAAGACCCAAATGTTCAGCAGCTGGCTAAAGCAGAAGAAGAATTTGACCTGAATGATTTAAGCGTACCACCAGGTGTCAAAATCAATGATCCTGTTCGTATGTACTTAAAAGAAATCGGACGCGTCAATTTGTTATCTGCTAAAGAAGAAATTACGTATGCTCAAAAGATCGAAGAGGGCGATGAGGAATCAAAAAGAAGATTAGCGGAAGCGAACCTTCGTCTCGTTGTCAGCATTGCGAAACGCTATGTCGGTCGTGGTATGCTGTTCCTTGACTTGATTCAAGAAGGAAACATGGGTCTGATGAAGGCGGTTGAGAAGTTTGATTACCGCAAAGGATATAAATTCTCAACATATGCGACTTGGTGGATTAGACAGGCGATCACACGTGCGATTGCCGATCAGGCGAGAACAATCCGGATTCCGGTTCATATGGTGGAAACGATTAATAAATTGATCCGTGTTCAAAGACAGCTTCTGCAAGACCTAGGCAGAGAACCAACGCCTGAGGAAATTGCTGAAGACATGGATTTAACTCCAGAAAAGGTAAGAGAGATTCTTAAAATTGCGCAAGAGCCTGTATCTTTAGAAACACCTATTGGTGAAGAAGATGACTCGCATCTTGGTGATTTTATCGAAGACCAAGATGCGACATCTCCATCTGACCACGCTGCGTATGAACTCTTAAAAGAGCAGCTTGAAGATGTATTAGACACGCTGACGGACCGTGAAGAAAATGTGCTAAGACTACGTTTCGGACTAGACGACGGAAGAACTCGCACGTTAGAAGAGGTTGGAAAGGTGTTCGGCGTAACAAGAGAGCGTATCAGACAAATTGAAGCGAAAGCTCTTCGTAAATTAAGACACCCAAGCAGAAGTAAACGATTAAAAGACTTCTTAGAGTAGAAACCGGACGGATCTTGAAAGAGATCCGTTCTTTCTTATCAAAAATGAAAACGCTTTTTTCAATCTGATTATATTTTACTGAATAACAAATGAATTTGCAACGTTCTTAGAGAAAAGATGTATAAAAAATACATCTAAATGTGCTGAAGGCTTCATTTCTCATCTTGAATCATTTTTGTCTAATCTGTGAACTTGACCAAAGTTTTGTATCATAATTCGTTTACTTTTTGTAAAATTAAAGTAGAATTAGAATTGTTTGCATAGTCTTAAAGGGGTTTTTACAAAGGGGAGGATGAAAGAAATGAAACGGAATCCACTTATACCATTTTTATTGATTGCCATTTTAGGTATTGGACTCACTTTTTTCTTATCAATGAAGGGGCTGAAAGATGAAGAAAAAATTGCCTCTGGGGGCAAAGAGCAAAAGCAAGAAGAGACAGCAAATGCAACGCCGGAAGAATTGTATAAACAGAACTGTCTAAGCTGTCACGGGGAAAACTATGAAGGCGGCGCAGGTCCTGCATTAAAAGGTGTTGGAGACAAGCTTGAAGTAGCTGACATCAAGAAGAAAATCCAAGAAGGCGGCAACGGGATGCCAGGCGGGCTGATTCCGAATGAAAAGCTCGATGAAATGGCGGAATGGGTGTCTAAAATTAAATAATCTTACACAAAAAGCTCTTTTTCAAAAGAAGAGCTTTTTTCATTTGAAAACGACTTTTAAAAAGTCCATAATTTATATAAGATAGACAAGTATGAACATTAAAGAAAAGTAGTGATACGTATGAATGAAATGAATTTATCGAAACGATTAAAAAAAGTCGCAGACTTTTTACCAGATGAGGCAGTCTTCGCTGATATCGGCTCAGACCATGCCTACTTGCCATGCTATGCGATTCTGCATCAAAAAGCAGTGAAAGCCATTGCTGGTGAAATTACCGATGGACCGCTTCAATCGGCGCAGCAGCAAGTACATAGACTTGAATTAGATGAAGAAATTTCGGTCAGAAAAGGAAATGGCCTTGAAGTCATTGAAAAAGGCGAAGTGAATGCAGTGACGATTGCAGGTATGGGCGGGGCGCTCATCGCAAGCATTCTAAATGAAGGAAGGCATAAGCTCGCAGGCCATGAGAGGCTCATTCTTCAGCCGAATATCCATGCTCACCATATTCGTTTATGGCTTTATCAAGAGGGGTATGAATTGATAGATGAAGTCATTTTAGAAGAGGACGGCAAAATATACGAAATCATCATCGCAGAAAAAGGCGATAAAGATAAAGCCTATGAAGGAATGTCACTTGAAGCAGGCATGCTGGTTGGACCGTTTCTTGCGAAAGAGCAAAATGACGTCTTCCGGCGCAAGTGGATGCAAGAGCTTCAGCATATGGAGAAGATAGAAAGTCAAATTCAGCAGGCGGCGCGGACAGAAGAAAATAAAGAACGCCTTGAAGAGCTGAATGCGAAAATAAAGATGCTAAAGGAGGTTTTGACTGTTGGCTAAAACAGTAAACGGGCATGAAATCATCCAATTGTTTGAACAATTTTCACCAAAGGCATACGCCATGGAAGGGGATAAAATTGGTCTTCAGATTGGGACTTTAAATAAAAAAGTAACCAATGTGATGATTACCTTGGATGTATTAGAGAATGTAGTAGATGAAGCGATCGAGCGAAAAGTGGATCTTATTATTGCCCACCATCCGCCGATTTTCCGTCCATTAAAACATGTAGCGACGGATCAGCCGGCTGGACGTATCATTGAAAAATGCATCAAACATGATATTGCGGTATATGTGGCACATACGAATTTAGACGTAGCTGATGGCGGAGTCAATGACCTGCTTGCTGAGGCCTTAGAGCTTGAAGAAACAAGAGTGTTAGTGCCGACATACGAAGATCCAATCAAACAGCTTGCTCTGTATGTCCCAGAGGAATTTGAAGAGGCCATCCGGACAGCTTTAGGAAATGCGGGCGCCGGCCATATCGGCAACTACAGCCATTGTGCGTTTTCAAATGAAGGGACAGGCAGCTTTCTGCCATCAGAAGAAGCTGAGCCGTTTATTGGTGAGTCGGGTCAATTAGAATTTGTGAAAGAAGTGCGGATTGAAACCATTTTCCCAGCAAGTATAGAAAAACAAGTGATTCGCGAAATGATCAAAGCACATCCTTATGAAGAAGTCGCCTATAGTGTACACACGACAGACCTTCCTCCTATTCAAAAAGGTCTTGGCCGTATTGGAGAGCTAAATGAGCCAATGACACTGAGAGATTTCACACAATTTGTGAAAACGAAGCTGGATGTGAATGGTGCTCGTTTTGTAGGAGATCAAAATGCTGTTGTGAAAAAAGTGGCGGTGCTTGGCGGAGACGGAAATAAATACATCCATCAAGCGAAAAGAATGGGTGCCGATGTGTATGTGACAGGAGACCTTTATTTCCATGTTGCGCACGATGCCATGATGCTAGGGCTGAACGTTGTAGACCCGGGACATTATGCTGAAAAAATTATGAAAGAGGGCGTAAAGGCGAAGCTACAATCGCTGTGTGCGGATAAAAAATATGACGTACTGCTCTTTGTTTCTGAATCAAACACAAACCCATTTCAATTTATGTAAACAAAAAACGTCAGAGCGGATATGCTCTGACGTTTTCTTATTTCTTTGTTTTGACGCGAGGTAAAATTTTAGAAAGGGGAACAGTCCGTTCAATCTTCCAGGTCGTTTCATCATCTGGTTCATAGTTTTCTAAGAAACGAATGACTTCCTTTGTAATAGGTGTTGGTGTTGAAGCACCAGCAGTAACGGCAACGGTTTTGACGCCCTGCAGCCACTCCAGCTTGAGTTCACTTAAGTCGCCAATACGGTAAGCCTGCGTTCCGGCAATCTCCATTGACACTTGTGCGAGACGGTTAGAGTTATTACTTTTTGGATCGCCGACAACAATGGTTAAATCGGCTTGGCCAGCTTGCTGCGATACAGCTTCCTGACGCACCTGTGTCGCAAGGCAAATTTCTTGATGATACTCGACGTGAGGGTATTTCTCTTTAATCAGCTCCATCAGGTCGTGGACATCCCATTGCGACATCGTCGTTTGGTTCGTGATAAGCAGTTTTTCTGATGTTAAATCGAGTGCCTCAATGTCGGCTTCTGTTTCGACAAGGTGTACCTTGTCAGGGGCTACTCCGACAGCTCCTTCTGGCTCAGGATGACCCTTTTTCCCAATATAAATAATGTCATAGCCATCGGCTGTTTTCTCTGAAATGAGTTCGTGAGTTTTCGTTACATCTGGACAGGTCGCATCAATGGTGACAAGGCCTTTTTCTTCTGCGATTTGACGAACCTCAGGAGAAACGCCGTGAGCCGTGAAAATGACTGTTCCGCTTTCAACCTGCTTTAAAATGTCTAAGCGGTTTGGTCCGTCCAGTGTGTAAATACCATCTTCCTCGAAGGCATCAGTGACATGTTTGTTGTGCACAATCATACCTAATATATAAATTGGGCGTGGCAAGTTCTTATCAAGTGCGGCATTTTTAGCAATGACCATTGCATCCACAACGCCATAGCAATAGCCACGCGGCGATATTTTAATTACATTCATTTATTCGTCCTCCTGTAGGGAAGTGCTGCTAGAGAAGAACAATATAAAAAGCCGTAAAAAACGGCTTTTTATCATTCTCTTGCTTCCATTATAGCCAAAGTAAGCGTATATATCAAAGATTGTTATACGCAGTGAACACTTCGCCGTTAAAAGATCACTAGACATATAGTTTTGGAACAGAGCTGCCAGATCTTTTTTTCGGTTTTGCTTGAGGAGCAGGTGATGTGTGAGGTGCTGTTTTTTTGACGAGGATGTCTTCTGGTTCTTTATTTTTTTCTATTTCGTCAGTTTGTGCTTCTTCCTCGGGCACTTCTGTTTCTGCGCTGGTCTCCGCTGATTCTGCATCAGCATCATTTGCACTTTCTTCATCATCATCCGCACTGCCAAGCTGGCTGTACAGTTTAATCATCGCCGGCAAATTTCTCACTAAAGGACCGTATTGCTGAATCATTGGCGTAAATTGCTGCGCCATCCCGAGCACTTTTTGAACATTTCCTAACATGCTTGAGAGGGTTGCAGGATTTGTGAAGCTCTGGATTCCTTGTAATCCCGCACCACCTCCAGAGACTCCAGCTCCTCCTGCGCCAGGAAGAAATTTAGAGAGCATGCCTTTAATTCCTGCTCCGCCGCCTAGTGCACGGCTCTCACCTCCTGGAATACCGCCCATCCCGGGTAAACCGCCTCCCTGTACAGACGGGGAGCGAGGCATCATTTGCTGAAATGGATTGCCCTGCCCTTGAAAAGGCTGCTGGATAGGAGGCTGCTGCCCTCTTTGAAACATTCCGGGCTGTCCGCCATTTCCAAGGTGCCGGCGTGAGGGACGGCGCGGCTGAAAATCGCCCATAGGCCTTTGCCCTAACATACTTGTACCTCCCTTACTGCATTCTCTTTCTCTTCATAGGTTATGCAAGGAAGCACTAATTGGTTTCCTGTAGGAAAAGCGGACATGGTTTTTTTACTGAAAATCAGCTATAATGAGGAGATGAGCAAAAAGGCATTGCCTTAAGGAGTGAAAACATGAAAGAAACGAAATTTACGACATATGAATTAAAGCCTTTTATTATAGATGCTATTCATGAACTAGGCTTTTATGAGCCGACTGATATTCAAAAAAGAATCATCCCTGCTGTTTTAAAAGGAGAAAGCGTGATTGGCCAGTCACAAACCGGAACAGGAAAAACTCATGCCTACTTACTGCCGCTGATTCATTCAATTGATCCAAGCAAAGAACAGGTACAAGTAGTGATTACTGCACCTACAAGAGAATTAGCCAATCAAATTTTCAAAGAAGCTCAAACGATTTTAAAGAATGCTTCTCCAGAAGAAGAGATCAAAGCAAAGCTTTACATTGGCGGAACGGACAAGCAGAAATCAATTCAAAAGCTAAAAAACCAGCCGCATTTGGTGGTCGGTACACCTGGACGTATTGCTGACCTCATTCATGAGCAGGCGCTGAATGTTTATAAAGCGACCTCTCTTGTTATTGATGAAGCTGATTTAATGCTGGATATGGGATTTTTAGAAGATGTGGACCGTATTGGTGCACAAATGCCAGAACAGCTGCAAATGCTTGTGTTCTCTGCAACCATTCCAGAAAAACTAAAGCCTTTCTTGAAGAAATATATGGACAATCCAAAGTATGCGCATGTTGAACCAAGACGGATTACAGCAGAAAACATTCAGCATATTTTAGTTCCGTCTAAACAGCGTGATAAATTAAAATTGCTCCATGAAATGGTGACGAATGTACAGCCTTATTTAGGAATCATTTTTGCCAATACAAAAACAACTGTTGATGAAATCGCATCGTTCCTACAAGAAAAAGGAATGAAAATCGGTGTGCTCCATGGCGGATTAACGCCGCGCGAACGTAAAAAAGTCATGAAACAAATTGAAGATTTGGAGTTCACTTATATTGTGGCATCTGATCTTGCAGCACGCGGGATTGACATCAAAGGCGTCAGCCACGTGATTAACTATGAACTTCCATCTGATCTTGATTTTTATGTGCACCGCGTTGGAAGAACAGCTCGTGCGGGTTCTTCTGGAATTGCCATGACCATTTATGAGCTGGCTGATGAGGATGCACTCATTCAAATTGAGAAAATGGGCGTTGTGTTTGAAAACAAAACCATTGTTCATGGCGAATGGCGAGATGCAGATGACCGTCTGAAGCGTCAAAGACGTAAAAAAGCCCCGAATGAAATTGAAGAAAAAGCAAAACGTCTTGTGAGAAAACCGAAAGCCGTCAAACCTGGATACAAAAAGAAAATGACACGTGAGATGGATAAAATCAAAAGACAGGAACGTAGAAAGTCAAAGCGTAATGGAAAGTAGGGGGAAACATTGTTAAAGATTGGTTCACATGTATCCATGAGCGGAAAACATATGCTTCTTGCAGCGAGTGAGGAAGCTGCCTCTTATGGTTCGAATACGTTTATGATTTATACAGGTGCACCGCAAAATACGCGCCGCAAAAAAATTGAAGACCTGAATATTGAAGCTGGACAAGCGCATATGAAAGAGCATGGCATGACGGATATCGTCGTGCATGCTCCGTATATTATCAATATTGGAAATACAGTGAATCCAGCGACATTTGAGCTTGGTGTAGACTTTCTTCGATCTGAGATTGAGCGTACAAAAGCGCTGGGAGCAAGACAAATTGTTCTCCACCCGGGTGCGCATGTCGGAGCAGGGGCAGAAGCAGGGATTCAAAAAATCATTGAAGGTTTAAACGAAGTCATTGTAAAAGGTCAAGAGGTTCAAATTGCACTTGAAACAATGGCAGGAAAAGGATCAGAGTGCGGAAGAAGCTTTGAAGAGCTTGCCCAAATTATCGACGGAGTGACACATAACGAAGCTCTTTCTGTCTGCTTTGATACGTGTCACACGCATGATGCTGGTTACCCGATTGTGAGTGACTTTGATGGTGTATTAGAAGAATTTGACCGAATCGTCGGTATTGACCGAATCAAAGTTCTTCATATTAATGACAGTAAAAACGTACAAGGCGCAAGAAAAGACCGACATGAAAATATCGGTTTTGGTGAAATTGGTTTCGATGCACTGAGCTATATTGTGCATCATCCGCAGCTTCAAGATGTGCCGAAAATTCTAGAAACGCCTTATGTAGGTGAAGATAAAAAGAACAAAAAACCACCTTACAAATTCGAAATTGCGATGCTGAAAGAAAAGCAATTTGATGAAGGCTTACTAGATAAAATTACGGGTCAGTAAAAAGGATGCAACATGTTGAGGTGCCGCTAAATGCGGCCCTTTTTTGCTTAACTTGTAAACTGGTTAAACAAATCATTCACAGTCTGTGCTGTCTGTTTAGAAGTAATCGCTTCCACTTGCTTAAGAAGCCGGTTACGCTCTGAGTCATTAAAAATATTGATGTTTTTCCCGTTCATGAGTTTGGCAACCTCAGCAGCTTGATGAGACGTTAAACTGACGCCGTACTGTTTCGCATACCTTAACAGATCGTTTGCTGTGATCTGATTGAGCCGCTGCAGGACAATTTTTTGAATTAAAATCAATTCCATTCCTCCCCTCTGTAACAATGTATGGGCGAAAACGGAAAATGTGCAAAAAATTTTATTTTATTCTGTGAAATGATAAAATAGTAAAGTGAATAAAATGTTCATTGAAAATTTAACATGTGTAGAAGGGAGAACGTATGGCAAATAGTAAACAGCATAGAAAGGAATCAGTGCCTCATTTTATTTTGAGAATTTTTCTGATTCTAGTAGGAGCTGCATGTGCAGCAGTCAGCATTGAATTATTTTTAGTGCCAAACAATATT
Source organism: Bacillus sp. FSL R5-0512 (assembly GCF_038593295.1). NCBI lineage: Bacteria > Bacillati > Bacillota > Bacilli > Caryophanales > Bacillaceae > Bacillus > Bacillus sp. FSL R5-0512. Next base: position 2,255,238 of record NZ_CP151982.1, on the reverse strand, counting down.
ATTGATGGAGGCATCATCGGCATTTCGCTTATTTTGGATTATCTCTTTACAGATAACCCGTTTATAAATTTTGCGACGATTGTTGTCATTTTAAATATTCCATTTATGATATCAGGATACAAGCATATTGGGAAAACCTTTCTGATTTCCACTGTGATTGGGATTGTCAGCTTAGCCGTGATTGAATCTTCACTTCATCATGTGGAGGCATTTACAACACAGCCGATCTTAGCCACTGTATTTGGAGGGCTATTACTTGGATTTGGTGTTGGACTTGTCATCCGTAATGGAGGTTCAATGGATGGAACAGAGATCTTGGGAATTCTTCTGACGAAAAAAATTCCTTTCTCCGTCGGTGAGTTTGTCATGATCGTCAATGTGTTCATTTTTATTTGGGCAGGCTTTGTTTTCGGACCAGAGCAGGCTATGTATTCTGTCATGACATATTATTTGGCAATGAAAACAATTGATGCTGTTATTCAAGGGCTTGATGAAACAAAAGCTGTGATTATCGTATCAGACTATTATGATGAAATTTCAGATGCGATTCTGCATCGACTCGGCAGGGGAACGACAAAGCTGAGAGGAAAAGGCGGCTATACAGATGAAGAAAAAGATGTCATCTACGCCGTTGTCACAAGGCTTGAAATTACAAAGCTGAAATCCATTGTATTTGAAATTGATGACCAAGCATTTATCACGATTATGGATACGCATGAAACAAAAGGCGGTAAGTTCAAAACAGCCATTCATTAGCTTTTATTTTACTTTTTTATCTTTCTTTTATATAATGAAATGTATGTATGGACAGAGAAAATGGCAAAAGCCATTTTCTTTTTGTTGTATAAATCGTAATCATTCTTTTTATATTGATTAAAGGTGGAAAGATTCATGGCAAAGCCAATTATTGAAATGAAGGACATTTCGTACTCGTATGGACAGCGAAATGTCATTGATCACATTCATTTAACAGTAGAGGAAGGAAACTTTCTAGCACTTGTTGGACCGAATGGTTCTGGTAAAACAACCTTATTAAAATGCCTGCTTGGGCTCATTAAACCGCAGCAAGGTGAATTAAAGCTATTTGGCACGCCTGTTTCAAAATTTAGAGACTGGGATCAAATTGGATTTGTTTCTCAAAAGGCGAATAGCTTTAATACGGGTTTCCCTGCTTCTGTATATGAGGTCGTCGCAAGCGGACTGACCGCGAAAATTGGTTTGTTTAAACGAATGAGCAAGCAGGATAAATGGCAAGTAGAAGATGCCATTCGCTCAGTTGGCATACAGGATTTAAAGCATCAAAACATCGGTGAGCTTTCTGGCGGACAGCAGCAGCGTGCATTTATTGCCCGTGCGCTTGTCAGCCAGCCAAAGCTGCTCATTTTGGATGAGCCCACGGTTGGAGTAGACCAGCGGACAGTAGAAGGCTTTTATCAGCTGCTCGAAACATTGAACAAAGAAAAAGGAATGTCTTTAATTCTCGTCACACACGACGTTGGCACCGTTTCTGATAAAGTCACCCATGTGGCTTGTTTAAATCAGACACTGCATTTCCACGGGGATGCAGAAGCGTTTGATTCAATGGATGATCAGGCGCTATCCCAATTTTACGGGCATGACATTCAAGTGATTCATCACGACCATCACCATCATGGGGGACATGAATAATGCTATTTCCATTTTTTCATTATGAATTTTTACAAAATGCGTTTATCGCAGGTATACTGATTGGTTTTATTGCGCCCTTACTTGGTGTATTTATTGTCGTAAGAAGGCTCTCGCTTATTGCAGATGCCCTCAGTCACGTATCACTTGCCGGTATTGCCGCAAGTCTATTTCTTGATAAAAAGTTTGGCCTTTTGACAGGGGTAAGCCCGCTCTACTTAGGGATGGCTTTTTCTGTTGCGGGTTCATTGTTTATTGAACGCCTGCGCTCAGTGTATAAGCATTATCAGGAGCTTGCCATTCCTATTATTTTATCAGGGGGTATTGGGATCTCCGTCATCTTCATTTCACTAGCGAATGGCTTTAATACAGATTTGTTTAGTTATTTATTCGGAAGTGTCAGTGCGGTTTCAAGACTTGATCTTTGGATTATTGTAGGGATCTCACTCGTTGTTGTGTTAGCTGTTGTGCTTTTATATAAAGAATTGTTTCTGCTTTCTTTTGATGAAGAGCATGCAAAGGCTTCTGGTATTTCAGCAAAATGGATTCATTTTATTTTTATCTTAGTCGTTGCACTTGTCATTGCAGCATCGATGCGTATCGTCGGTACACTGCTTGTGTCGGCGCTCATGACGCTTCCTGTTGCAGCAAGTATCCGCATTGCCAAAGGATTCAAACAGGCGATTTTCCTTTCGATCTTATTTGGTGAATTGTCTGTATTGGCCGGATTGATTTTAAGCTATTATCTTGATTTAGCGCCAGGCGGAACCATTGTGATGCTGTCTATCTTGATTTTAATCGGGTGTATTAGTATTGGGAAATTCAGAAGGGGGAATCAACATGAACGTACAAGAAGCGCTTGATTTATTAAAGGAAAAAGGCTACAAATATACAAGCAAACGTGAAGACATGCTTCAATTGTTTTCTGATTCTGATAAATACTTGACGGCTAAAAATGTGCTGACGGCACTAAGTGAAGACTACCCTGGTCTCAGCTTTGATACGATTTATCGAAACTTGTCACTATATGAAGACCTTGGAATATTAGAAACAACAGAATTGTCAGGGGAGAAACTATTCCGTTTTAAATGTTCATTTTCCCATCATCACCATCACTTTATTTGTCTTACATGCGGGAAAACAAAAGAGATCGATGCCTGCCCAATGGACAAGCTCGACGCCGATTTAGAGGATTATCATATTAGCGGACATAAATTTGAAATATATGGAACGTGTCCTTCCTGCGAACCGAAGGAAGTTCACTCATGAGAAAGCCAGCCCTGGAGCTGGCTTTTTTGTTTTCTCTTTTGAAAACGTTTTACAAAGGGAGGCTGTTTCATTAAAATGAGATCAAGGTACTACATTTTGAAGTAAAGGGAGGGGTAAAGGTGGCCTATTATGTCGTGTTTGATGTAGGCGGGACGAGAACGAAACATGGATTAATGGATCAGGATGGAAAGCTGGTCTCTAGCGGTGACTATCAGACGAACTGCCGGCAGCTTGAACCGTTTTTAGAAGCCATGGCAGATGTGGTCAAGGAATATCAAAGGATGACGAATGTCAGCGGTATCGCCATCAGTCTACCAGGCTTTGTGGACAGTGAATCAGGTTATACAGAATTTGCAGGCGCCATCATCGCCTTAAATGGTCAAAATGTAAAAGCACTTTTAGAAGAGAAAACGTCTCTTCGTGTAGAAGTGGAAAATGATGCGAACTGTGCAGCTCTCGCAGAAAAATACAGCGGTCATGCGAAAGATTGTGACAGCTTTATTTGTATGACAATTGGCACGGGTGTCGGCGGGGGTATTTTTGCTAATGGTCAGCTTGTGCGCGGTGCATCATTTCGCGGTGGTGAATTCGGCATGATGCTGACAGAGACGGAAAATGGCCAGTTTACAACTCTTAACAGCAGCGCTTCAACGGCTGGATTAATTCGGAGCTATAAAGAAAAGCAAGGAATACCGCAAAGTACTCAAATAGACGGTCAAGAAATTTTTGAAAAGGCGAAGCATGATCCGGCCATTGAGAAGCTGGTGGATCAATGGTACAAGCGAATAGCCATTGGCGTTTACAATGTAGCGACTGTTCTTAACCCGGAGAAAATTCTCATCGGAGGAGGCGTAAGTGCGAGACCAGATTTATTACAAAATATTGAAAAACATTTACATACACTGCATGCGTGGAAGAACATTCAGGTGAAGCTGGAAACTTGCTGCTACTTAAATCAGGCAGGCATGAAGGGGGCACTTTACCATTTCCTCATGAAAGAAGGGCAGCTTGCTCCATTAAAAAAGCCGATACATTAAATGTATCGGCTTCAGCGTGTAGACAAATCCTCAAGTTTGATCCGCTTCGGTGCTCGCTCAGTTACATTAATAAGCAGTTTGCAGACGCTGCTCGTATTGTTTGATCCACTTAGATGCTTCCTGCCAGTTGTTTACGCGTATAATTCTGTCGTCGATCGGCATCTGGTTATAAGGGGAGTTAAAAAGGATAACCGGGATGTCAGCCTCTTTTGCAATCATTGTGGCATTGCCATGATGGTCTTCAAAAAATACATCAATTTTATGCTTTTGAACGGCTTCCAGCTTATGATGACCTCCAACCAGCTCAATAGCATCATAGTGCACGTCATGTTCTTGAAACCACTTGTAGGTAATATCCGAATGCTGCTGCCTTCTTGCGGTAATATAAATCAGTCTGTGCTGCTGCTTCATTTGTTCGAGGATCTCTTTTGCACCCTCAGCAGGCTCTGCCTGTTTATAAATAAGAGGCTCGTGCTGATCCATCCAGCCCCAAAATTCTTCTTGAGAAATCTTTAAAAGCTTCGTCAAATCATACTCTGTCATATCATCTAGTGTCATGGCACATTGGAACGACTCATTTAAGTAGGGGACAAAGGTGTCCTGCGCCGTCACTGTACCATCAATATCAATTCCTAAACGTAACATGCCCACACTCCTCATTTTTATACTCTTAAAGTGTAACATAATCAATTCACAATTCCAGCAAGTTTTAGCAATCATGAAACAGACATTTTTGCTCATACTAAAAAAGCTCCTTTCTATTAACCAAAAGGGGGAATTGATCATGGAAAGAGACGAGGATTTCAGAAGAAATGATCGTGAAATCGACACACACTTTAGTAATGATGATGGCTATTTAGAGGAAACAGCTGCTGAAATTGCAGAGCCATATCAAGCTTCAAGAGATCGAGAAGATAGACGAGGACGTGACCAAGCAGGTGACGATTCAGGCAGTAAAGGGATAGGCTATACAGCACTCGCGATTGCGATTATCTCATTATTTGTCTTGCCGGTGCTATTAGGGGTAGCGGCAATCGTCGTTGGTTATATTGCACGAAGAAAAGGAGCACATGCGCTTGGCGCGTGGTCAATTGGGATCGGAATTGTTTCCGTCATCCTAGGCATATTTATCACCCCGTTCTTTTAACAAGAACAGAAAAACGCCTGACTATGACGTCAGGCGTTTTTTGTTAGGCATTCGCTTGTTTTTCTTTTTCAGCTTCCATTTTCGCATAATGTTCTTCAGCGATTTTATCAATTTCTTTTTTCAGTTCTTCGACCATTGTTTCTTCCGGTACTTTACGAACAATTTCACCTTTACGGAACAATAAGCCTTCGCCTCTAGCGCCTGCGATTCCGATGTCCGCTTCACGCGCTTCACCTGGACCGTTAACAGCGCAGCCGAGAACTGCTACTTTAATCGGTGCTTTAATTTTAGAAATATATTCTTCGACTTCATTTGCAATGCTGATGAGGTCAATTTCAATTCGTCCACAAGTTGGGCAGGAGATCAGTGTTGCTGCATTTGATGCAAGACCAAATGATTTCAACAATTCACGTGCTACTTTTACTTCTTCAACTGGGTCAGCACTTAATGAAATGCGGAGTGTGTTCCCAATTCCCATATTCAAAATAGCGCCAAGTCCAGCTGCACTTTTGACTGTACCTGCAAATAACGTACCTGATTCTGTAATCCCAAGGTGAAGAGGATAATCAAAGGCTTTAGCCGCTTTTTCGTATGCTTCAATTGCAAGGTTTACATCAGATGCTTTCATACTGACGATGATGTCATGAAAGTCTAGGTCTTCTAAAATTTTAATGTGATGCAGTGCACTTTCGACCATACCATCTGCTGTTGGGTAGCCGTATTTATCAAGAATTTTTTTCTCTAATGAACCAGCGTTTACGCCAATACGGATTGGAATGCCTTTTTCTTTTGCTGCTTTGACAACCGCTTCGACTTTTTCTCTTCTTCCGATGTTTCCTGGATTGATTCGGATTTTGTCTGCGCCTGCTTCAATCGCTTTCAGGGCAAGCTTATAGTCAAAATGAATATCCACAACAAGCGGGATGTTAATTTGCTTTTTAATGTCCGCAATTGCATTTGCTGCACGCTCATCTGGACATGCGACACGCACGATTTGACAGCCTGCCTCTTCTAAACGTTTAATTTCAGCGACTGTCGCTTCGACATCATGTGTTTTGGTTGTTGCCATACTTTGAATAACAACCTCATTATTTCCACCTATAGTTAAAGGTCCCACTTTGACGGGACGCGTTTTAGTACGATGTGTGACTTCACTCACTTGTCAATCGCTCCTTAGTGTACAAGCAATCCTTTGCCGTGTACGTCGTGTTTTACAGTTCATATTGTAACAGTCTCTTTGTATGAATGACAAGGAATTAACGTTTTATCTCTTGTAGACAGGAAACTTATATGTGCTGCCTGCCCTGATTTCGTTCGCTTTAACACCTTGATTCAGCTCCTCGAAATCTTTAATGACGTCATCAAGCGGCTTGCTTGTATGTACGATGGAGAGGACCGTTTCACCTTGTTTTACAGTGACGTTCTTATATGTCTTTTTCTCAGCTGTTTGAAGGGCACTTGCTGGGACAGCTGGGTTTTCCTCAACAGGAATGGTTCCATTTTTTAAATCAAAAAAGATAATAAAGAGGACAAACAAACTGATTAGTAAAAAAAGAATTCGCCGCATTTTACTCACCGCTTTTAAGAGTTTACTTCAGTCTATGCATGTCCTGAAATGATAGAACCAAAAAGAGGAGAAAAGCTGGAAAGGATGGTTCTAGTTAGTCCTAGTATGTCTTGTAATAAAAACTTCTTGGGTCGTTGGTGTAGTAAATAGGAGAGCAACCTCATATGGCCAGTATGATAAAATAATAATGGGGGGATTTTATGAAGAAGGTTAGTCAGCATATATATGTGAGAACACTAACAGAAAATGATGCAGAATCACTGTTAACATTAGAGCTTGAGAACCGCTCATATTTTCAGGAATTTCCTTTGGTCAAAGATGATTTCTTCACGTTAACTCGCCAAATTGAGCGAATTCAGCGGAGTAGGCAAAGAAGTGCACAAGATGAATCTTACATGCACGGTATTTTCTTAAATGAAACCGATGCCTTAATTGGGACGATCTCATTAAGTTCTGTCGTAAGAGGTCCGATAGAAGGAGCTTGGCTCGGGTATGTACTCGATCAAAGGCAGGGCGGAAATGGATATATGACAGAAGCCATTCGCTTAATCATTGACTATGCCTTTTTTGAGTTGAATCTCCATCGTATTGAGGCTGGAGTAAAGCCGAGTAATAAGGGTTCCATTCGTGTACTTGAAAAGACAGGTTTTGAACATGAGGGATTAAATCGTAAAAAAGTAAAGATTAATGGAGTGTGGGAGGATCACTATTTGTTTGCGATCATCCATCCAGATGAGTCCTAGCATGAACATACATAAAAAGCTCCTCCGAGCCGGGGGAGCTTTCATTGTGTAGACAAATCCTTGTTGGATGGATCATTTGCTTTTTTTGGCAGGAATTTCTTTCACAACAAGATATAAAAAGATAAAGTTAATGACCCAATTTAATAAAAATGAGTTTGCAACAGGCGTGTTTAATGCACTCATAATGGCGAAAAAGACCGTTGTTAATGTGAGTGAATAAGCGGAGAGCTTCCAAAGCATTTGAAAGGACAGCTCTTTTTGCTGCATTCGTTTAATAAATGTACCAAGCATCGCAAGGAATGTTGCGCTGATAAACATGAGAGCCGCAGTTGATAGATATAGCAGTACACAGATCACAGGGATGATAATCGCTTGGTTCTGATTTGTGACGCGGGCGAGTTCATCTTTTGTCAGCGTTCCGCCAAGAAGCTGGTAGGGGATATCTGTCATTTGTCCATCAATGGCAATCACTGCTTTTTCCTTTAATAAAGCGATGGCCGTTTGCTTTGATTCAAGCTCACTTGCTTTTATTTTTTCAGCAGGATCAAAGATGATCGTGATGCCGTTTTCTTCTTTTTCTATTGGTGCACTTTGATCCGCTTGAAGTTTTCCTTTTTCGATTGAAAAGTCGGGTAAATCTTTTTTGATCACATGCTGAAATCCTGACATCGCATTCGAGATCTCTTGGCTCATATGATACCCCTGAGGAACTGCTGCGATGATTGAAAGGATAAAAATGAATAAAATTGCTTTACCGATCCCTGTAAAGCGTGCTTTAGCAATATCTTTTGGTGAATAAATTCCTTTTAACAATAGATTAAATACGTTCAATACCCATTCACTTCCTACATTCTTTTCTATTTCTCATATTGTATCAATGTCTATCCATCAAGTACAAGTATGGCCTTCATCACTGGTTAAGATAGAAGGAATGAGGCATAATGTATACAGCATATAAAAAGGAGGCGGCAGGGTCTTGGACGTTTTGTATTGGATACTGATTGGCTGTGCATTTATCATTGCGTTTGTAGGACTGGTTTATCCAATTATTCCGAGTGTGGTCTTTATGGTTCTCGGATTTATTTTATATGGTTTCTTCTTTAGCTTCGAGCCGCTTACACTGACGTTCTGGCTTATTCAAGCCATGTTTACTGCCGTCTTATTTGCGGCAGATTATGTCTCAAACTTGATTGGGGTAAAGCGCTTTGGCGGCAGCAAGGCAGCTATTTGGGGAAGCACCATTGGGTTATTAGCTGGTCCTTTTGTGATACCGATTGCAGGAATTATTATTGGTCCATTTCTTGGGAGTGTCATTGCAGAGCTCCTTGTTCATCAAAAAGATCTGAAGACGAGTGTGAAAGTCGGATTAGGCTCATTAATTGGATTTGTATCAGGTGTTTTTGCAAAAGGATTGATTCAAGCGCTGATGCTTGGCATCTTTTTATTTTATGTCCTTCGTTAAGTTGAAAAAGAGTGTTTAAAACTTTTTCAAAAGGGCTAAATACAAAATAAACACTGAAATGTTTCAGAACATGAGCAATAACGTTGAAACAAGCTGTTTCTTTTGATACTCTTTGAGTAGGGTGAATTGCTGACTTACAAAGGAAGCATTTCAGTACATACATTTTAAGGAGGAATTTAACCATGGCTTTTAAACTTCCAGAATTACCATATGCTTACGATGCATTAGAACCACATATCGACAAGGAAACAATGACGATTCACCACACTAAACACCACAACACATACGTAACAAACTTAAACAAAGCAATCGAAGGTGCATCAGCTCTTGAAGATCAATCAATTGAAGAGCTAGTGGCTAACTTAAACTCAGTGCCTGAAAACATTCGTACAGCTGTACGTAACAATGGCGGAGGACATGCGAACCACTCATTATTCTGGACGCTTCTTTCACCAAACGGTGGCGGCGCACCAACTGGTGAACTTGCAGATGCAATCGAAAAAGAATTAGGCGGATTTGAAAAATTCAAATCTGATTTCGCTGCAGCAGCTGCAGGACGCTTTGGTTCTGGTTGGGCATGGCTTGTTGTGAACAACGGAAAACTTGAAATCACAAGCACGCCAAACCAAGATTCTCCTTTAACTGAAGGAAAAACGCCAATTCTAGGACTAGACGTTTGGGAGCATGCTTACTACCTAAACTACCAAAACCGTCGTCCTGATTACATTTCAGCATTCTGGAATGTTGTGAACTGGGATGAAGTAGCTCGCCTTTACAGCGAGGCTAAATAAATCATTTGATTTGAAAAGACCTGCTCTTTAGAGAAGCAGGTCTTTTTATATTTTCCCTCCTTTTTTTACATATCTGCCTTTTGATGAGACAGACTATTGTGTAGAAAAGGAGAATGAATGGTATGAGCAGATTAAAGAAAATGTTCGGGGACATGGATGTTACAAAAGATTTATTGCTCCTCCTCACGATTGGCGGGTTATACGCACTTGCCATTGCGCTTTCGAATACGTTTGTAAATGTGTACTTATGGAAACAGTCTGGGAAATTCACAGATCTTGCGATTTATAATTTGGCCATTGTTGTGCTTCAGCCCATTACTTTTTTATTCGCTGGCCGGCTCGCAAAAAAAATAGACCGGGCGTTTGTCCTTCGTTTCGGTGTCATCTTTTTAGCCGCTTTTTATTTAATTGTCTTAATGGCAGGAGAACAAGCGGCCGCACGGCTAGTTTTATTGGGAAGTGTCCTTGGGATCGGCTATGGTTTTTACTGGCTTGCTTTTAACGTACTCACCTTTGAGATCACCGAGCCTGAAACAAGAGATTTCTTCAATGGATTTCTTGGGGTGCTTTCCTCAACTGCCGGCATGATCGGTCCGCTCATTGCGGGGATTGTCATTTCTCAGTTAACGGATGATACAGGCTACACCGTCATTTTCACATTATCGCTCTTTTTGTTTTCACTAGCGGTTGTGATGAGCTTTTTCCTCAAAAGAAGGCAGTCAAAAGGCAAATTTATGATCAAACAAATTTGGAAAGAACGTCATGCAGATGAGAATTGGCGTAGGATTACAACAGCTCACTTTTTTCAAGGGCTTCGTGAAGGGGTCTTTGTCTTCTTAATCAGTGTCTTCGTGTTTATTGCAACAAACAGTGAGCTTGCTCTCGGGACGTTTGGTTTAGTGAATTCAGGTGTTGCCTTTTTTACTTATTTCTTCGCTACACGTTTGATTAAGAAAAAGTGGCGGAAGAAGGCCATCATGCTTGGCGGGCTGATTTTATACGGCGCTTTGTTTTTAATCGTTTTCCACTTGTCCTATGTATCACTTCTGATGTATGCGGTAGCCATTGCAATAGGATATCCGCTCCTGCTTGTTCCTTATGTATCCTTAACATATGATGTTATCGGCCATGCAAGGTATGCCAGAAAGGCCCGAATTGAATATATTGTGGTCAGAGAGCTATTTTTAAATGCCGGCCGTATTTGTTCGATTGTTTTGTTCCTGCTGTCTGTCACCTTACTAGGTGATGAGCTCGGAATCCCTGCATCACTTGTTGTGCTCGGAGCGGGGCACACCCTCATTTATTACTTTGTAAAAGATATTCATTTGAAAGAAAAAACAGCTGATATGAAAGAGGCTGACGGTCAAAAGCCAGTTTCTCAAACGAACCTTATTAAGGGAGAAAGGTAAAATTTCTTACCAATGGAACATCAAATTTCTAGATAAATGATAGAAAAACCGCTAAAATGATGATGGCACCTTTTATACACAAAAAGGGGTGCCATTTCTTTCTTGATAGAAAAGGTGATGTGATGAGAAACAAGAAAAACAAAAAAGACGCGAAGGAAGGGCGCAAAACACTTCCGATCCGGCTGAATTTATTATTTTTAGCTGCCTTTATTATTTTTACCGGCGTTGTCGTTAGACTCGGGTTTGTGCAAATTGTCAATGGAGAAGATTATAAAAAGCAGGCAGAAAAACAAGAGGATGTGAATGTCAGCTCATCTGCTCCGCGCGGAAAAATTTATGATCGAAACTACAATACGATTGTCAGCAATAAAGCGCTGAATGCCATTACATATACGAGAACCTCGACGACTTCACAAGAAGAGCGGCTCAAAGTGGCATCAAAATTAGCGGATATGATTCATGTGAGTACGAAAAAAATCACAGATCGTGACAAAAAAGATTTCTGGATCTTAACGCATCCGAATGAAGCGAAAAAGCTTGTTCAAAAAGAATCAGAATTAAAGGGTGACGATAAGGTCTCTGATGATAAACTATATGAGCTTCAGCTAAAACGCATCACAGACAAGGAATTAAATCAACTGACGAAAAAAGATTTACAAGTGCTTGCCATTAAAAGGCAGATGGATGGAGGCTATGCACTTACACCTCAATTTATTAAAAATGAAGATGTAAAGCCAAGCGAAATTGCTTACGTCTCTGAGCATTTGGACGAGCTGCCAGGTGTTGATGTGACGACAGACTGGTCACGCAGCTATCCGTATAAAGGACTGCTCCGCAGTATGCTCGGCAGTGTGTCTTCGAGTGATGAAGGTCTTCCGCAGTCACTTCTTGAGCATTATCTATCACTCGGCTACAGCCGAAATGACCGTGTAGGAAAAAGCTATCTCGAATATCAATATGAAGATGTCCTGCAGGGCCAAAAGGAAAAAGAACAGAGTACAACTGATAAACAGGGCAATGTCACAAGCTCTAAAGTGTTAACAGAAGGTAAGAGCGGGAAAGACCTTGTGCTTACAATTGATATTCAGCTGCAAAAAGCGGTTGAAAAAATTATTGAAAAGAACTTGAGAAGTGCGAAACAAAGAGGGGGAACTGAGCTTCTTGACCGCGCATTTGTTGTCATGATGGACCCGAGAAATGGAGAGGTTCTCTCTGTTGCGGGTAAGCAGATTTCAAACAAAAACGGAAAATACAAATTCGATGACTACGCATTAGGAACAATGACATCCTCATATGCGATGGGATCAGCCGTAAAAGGGGCAACTGTACTGACTGGATATAAAACAGGTGCTATTCATATTGGAAGTACCCAATACGATGAACCTCTCTATATCGCCCAGTCGCCGCCAAAGAAATCCTATCAAAATATGGGACTCATTAATGATTTAACAGCACTAGAGCGTTCATCAAACGTATATATGTTCAAAACCGCAATCGCCATTGGGAAAAGCGAATATCGTAAGAATCAGGCGCTCCCAATTGATCCGAAAGCATTTGATACGTTCCGCTACAATTTCAGTAAATTTGGTCTTGGCGTCAAAACAGGTATTGACCTGCCAAACGAAGCAACGGGCTACAGAGGAACGTCTACACAATCGGGGCTCTTACTTGACTATGCGATTGGACAGTATGATACGTTTACACCGCTGCAAATGGCGCAATACGTTTCAACCATTGCAAATGGCGGGTACCGTTTACGTCCGCAGCTTGTTAAAGAAGTGAGAGAGCCAGATCCGCAGCGAGGCATTGGAGCTGTAACGGAATCCGTCAAACCGGATGTATTGAATAAGCTAGACATGACAAGTGATGAAATCAAGCGTGTCCAGCAAGGCTTCAAGCTTGTGATGCAGAACCCAAGAGGGACAGCCTATTCAAACTTTGGCAACAAAAAGTATAATCCAGCTGGCAAAACAGGAACCGCTCAATCATTCTATGACGGTCCAATTAAAAGCAAGCGCGGTACACCGACGTATAACACAACTCTTGTTGCGTATGCGCCTGCTGATAATCCAGAAGTGGCCATTTCCGTTGTCGTGCCATGGGTGTATCAAGACTACAACCAGCGCTATCCAATTACAAATGATATTGGTGAACAAGTATTAGATAAGTACTTTGAACTGAAATCAAAACAGGAAAGCAATGATACACAGGCGAAAAACAAAAACAAAATTGAAAATGAAGCAGAAACAAATAACTAGACCTTTCATAGGTAAAAACGCTCACTTTTTGTGGGCGTTTTTTTACGTTTTCTTCAAAAATTTCGATTTAAATTGACAAAATTCATAAAAAACGCCGCAATTTCTCTACAAAACTTCGACATTTACAAAACCTTAACATTCCATTTAAACGAAATTAATAAAGAACCTTTAATGTATTACTCGTAGGACAAATTATTCAGGGGGTATTCTTGAAATGAAAAAGAACAAATTATGGCTGCTTACTTTCCTTACTATCGCATTGTTAGCATTCGTCACAGCATGCGGAAACAGCAGCTCAAGCGGAGATTCAAAAGACAGTAAAGGAAATGCTTCAAACAAAGATGAGGCATCAGGTTCCATTACCATCTCAGGATCATCTGCGATGCAGCCTTTAGTTCTTGCGGCAGCAGAAAAATTCATGGATAAACATCCAAAAGCCGATATTCAAGTACAAGCCGGCGGTTCAGGAACAGGACTTTCTCAAGTTTCAGAAGGATCTGTACAAATTGGGAACTCAGATGTATTCGCTGAAGAGAAAGACGGAATCGACGCAAAAGCTTTAAAAGACCACAAAGTAGCAGTTGTTGGAATGGCCGCAGCTGTAAACCCTGAAGTGGGTGTCAAAGACATCACAAAGGACGAATTGAAAAAAATCTTCACTGGTAAAATCAAAAACTGGAAAGAGCTTGGCGGGAAAGACCAAAAAATCACGCTTGTCAACAGACCTGATTCTTCAGGAACTCGTGCCACATTTGTGAAATATGCACTTGACGGCGCAACACCTGCAGAAGGAATCACAGAAGATTCTTCAAACACAGTGAAAAAGCTGATTGCAGAAACACCAGGTGCGATTGGATACCTAGCATTCTCTTATTTAACAGATGACAAAATTACACCGCTCAGCATTGATGGTGTGAAACCAGAAGAAAGCAATGTAGAAAGCGGTAAATATACAATTTGGGCATACGAGCACTCTTATACAAAAGGTGAGCCGGAAGGTCTAACAAAACAATTCTTAGATTACCTTATGAGTGACGAAGTACAAAAAGAAATCGTCAAAGACCAAGGCTACATCTCAGTCTCTAATATGAAAGTAGAAAGAGACGCAACAGGCAAACAATCAGATAAGTAAGAGGTCTTGAATTGCTGATGAAGGAAAAGTGGAGCATTTCACTTTTCCTTTTATGACATTCATAGGAGTGTAGAAAAAGATGAAGCAGATAGAACATACAGAAGCGAGCGATCGGCTGATCAGCTCGAAGAAAAATAGGCAAATGGATGAAGTAAGAGGAAGTATTTTGGTGAAATTCTGCGCATTCTTAATGATTGCAGTATCCATCGCCATCACCATCTTCCTTGGAATTAAGGGTTTACAATCTTTCATCGTAAATGGTGTAAGCCCAATTGAGTTCTTAACCAGTATCAATTGGAACCCAACAGCAGAAAACCCGGAGTACGGCGCATTTCCTTTTATCTTTGGATCGATCGCCGTCACGCTTCTATCGGCACTTATTGCAGCGCCGCTAGGCATCGCAGGAGCGATCTTTATGACAGAAATTGCACCTGCATGGGGCCGGAAAATTCTTCAGCCAGTCATTGAATTGCTTGTAGGGATTCCATCCGTTGTTTACGGATTCATAGGTCTTACAGTATTGGTGCCGTTTATCGGACATTTCAAGTCAAGCGGCTCAGGGCATAGCGTGTTAGCAGGAACGATTGTCCTGTCTATTATGATTCTGCCAACCGTTACATCCATTGCAACTGATGCTATGGCTTCCCTTCCAAAAAGCTTACGTGAGGGATCGTATGCACTTGGCGCTACAAGATGGCAAACGATTAGACGTGTGCTTGTACCAGCAGCTCTTCCAACATTAATGACAGCAGTCGTTCTTGGAATGGCAAGAGCATTTGGAGAAGCCCTTGCCGTTCAGATGGTCATTGGAAACACGCGTAATTTACCAGAGAGCATTATGGATACAGCTGGTACTTTAACAACCATTATTACGTTAAACATGGGTCACACAACGTATGGAAGTGTTGAAAACAATACACTTTGGTCAATGGGGCTTGTCCTTCTAGTTGTATCGTTTATGTTCATACTCATTATCAGATACTTGTCGTCTAGGAGGAAGATTTAATGAATAGCAAAATGACCGATCGTTTTGCCACGTTTGTTTTTGGATTATGTGCTGCCATTATTACGGCGATCCTAGTTGGTTTGTTTTCTTATATCATCTTCAACGGTGCAAAAGAATTAAATTTCGACTTTTTGACAACCCGCTCAAGTGCAATTGGCTCTGGCGGCGGTATTAGGGATCAGCTGTTTAACTCGTTTTACATTTTGTTTATTACAATGCTGATCACAGTACCACTTGGTGTCGGCGGCGGAGTGTACATGGCTGAATATGCGCCTCAAAACAAAGTCACTGATTTTATTCGCACATGTATTGAAGTGCTGTCTTCACTTCCTTCTATTGTCATTGGTATGTTTGGTTTACTCATGTTTGTCAATTTAACAGGCTGGGGCTATACGATCATCGGAGGAGCTCTTGCGCTCACGGTGTTTAACCTGCCAGTGATGGTGAGGGTGACAGAAGACGCGCTTCGCTCTGTACCGAAGGATCAAAAGGAAGCATCACTAGCGCTTGGTGTGACGAAATGGCATACAGTGAAGACGGTCCTGATTCCAGGAGCGATTCCTTCTATTATTACCGGTGCGATTTTAGCATCAGGAAGAGTCTTCGGGGAGGCAGCAGCGCTTCTTTTCACAGCAGGCCTCACCACACCGCGTCTTGATTTTACAAACTGGAGTCCATTTTCTGATACGTCACCGCTGAATGTTTTTAGACCGGCAGAAACATTAGCCGTTCATATATGGAACGTCAATACACAAGGAATCATTCCAGATGCAGAGGCCATTGCAAATGGTGCATCAGCCGTACTTGTGCTTTCAGTTTTAGTATTCAACTTAGCAGCTAGATGGCTTGGTTCATTTATTCATAAAAAGCTTACGTCAAAATAATGTGAGAGAGGTGTGAAGGGGATATGGTTCAAATGCTAGCAGAAAAAAAAGAGATTGCAGCAAAAAAGGCTCCACTTCAAGCGGAACAGATTTTACAGGTGCAGGATTTAAGCATTTATTATGGTGAAAAAAGAGCAGTCAATCACATTTCATTTGAAATTGAGAAGAACGCAATTACCGCATTAATCGGCCCATCTGGCTGCGGGAAATCAACCTTTTTACGCAGCATTAACCGCATGAACGACTTGATCCCAGGTGCGAGAAGTGAAGGGGCGATCATGTACGAAGGGCTCAATATTTTGGATGACCGCATTAATGTGGTGAATTTACGAAGAGAAATCGGCATGGTTTTCCAAAAACCAAACCCATTTCCTAAATCGATCTACAATAACATTACCCATGCGTTAAAGTATGCGGGGGAAAAAAGAAAATCAGTGCTTGATGATGCGGTAGAGGAAAGCTTAACAAAAGCAGCGCTTTGGGATGAGGTCAAAGATCGTCTGCACCGCTCGGCTTTGTCATTATCCGGTGGTCAGCAGCAGCGCCTTTGTATTGCGCGTACACTTGCGATGAAGCCCAGCGTTCTTTTATTAGATGAACCAGCATCTGCCCTAGACCCGATCTCAAATGCAAAAATTGAAGAGTTATTATCAGAGTTGAAAAATGATTATTCGATCGTCATTGTGACACACAACATGCAGCAAGCGTTACGTGTATCTGATCATACGGCCTTTTTCCTAAACGGTGATCTAGTAGAATATGATGCCACTGAACGTATCTTTACACGTCCTGCACAGCAAAAAACAGAAGACTATATCAATGGTCGATTTGGATAAGGCGGGTGAATTTTAATGAATGCAGTAGCAACTGAAACAGCAAAAAAAGAAGTGTTTCGTGTAAATGATATGAACCTTTGGTACGGACAGCATCACGCACTCAAGCATATTGATTTAGACATAAGAGAGCATGAAGTCACAGCAATTATCGGTCCGTCCGGCTGCGGAAAGTCAACGTTTATCAAGACCTTAAATCTTATGGTCAAAACAGTGCCAGGTGTGAAAATCACTGGAGATATGATGTATAACGGCGACAATATTTTAAAAGGCCGCGTTGATCTCGTGGAACTGCGTAAAAACGTCGGGATGGTCTTTCAAAAAGGGAACCCATTCCCTCAGTCAATCTTTGATAATGTCGTCTACGGACCAAGAATTCATGGCGTGAAGAGCAAGCAGCAATTGAAAGAAATCGCTGAAAAAGCGCTTCGTGATGTTGCCCTTTGGGATGAAGTGAAAGATCGTTTAAGTGCGCCTGCATTAGGTCTTTCTGGCGGTCAGCAGCAGCGTCTTTGTATCGCAAGAGCTATTGCCACAAGCCCAGACATTTTACTAATGGATGAACCAACATCAGCGCTTGATCCTGTCTCAACATTAAAGATTGAAGAATTGATTATGAAATTAAAAGAGAAATACACGATTGCCATTGTGACGCATAACATGCAGCAAGCGGCGAGGGTATCAGATAGAACAGCCTTCTTTTTAATGGGAGAGCTTGTTGAGGTCAATGATACGAATGTGATGTTCTCTGAGCCAAATGATCAAAGAACAAATGATTATATATCTGGTCGATTTGGATAACAAAAACCCCCTGGAGGTCAGCGCCGCCAGGGGGTTTTTGCTGTTATTTTGTTAAGGCTTTGACGATTTGTTTAAACGTCATCCCTGTTTTTAAATTGAACTTGCCTGCACGAATTTCTTTATGGTAGCCGGCGTCAATCACGTAATCATTAAAATCTTTAGACGAATTGATGATTCCGTCCTTTTCAAGCATGTCTGAAACATCACTTGTGCTCATCCCGTTTTTAATAACAAATTTGACCGATTTGCCTTTAGGCTTGTCTGATGTTTCTTTATCATTTTTAGAATCGCCGTCTTCATTTGCCTTCAGTGCTTTTTCTTTATAATCAAGAAGCTGCTGATATGTTTCACGGCTGACGGAGACTTCTTTTTTAGAGTCTAAATAGTTTTTCACATCAGTGTCTGTTACTTTCGCTGCGAGTGTTTCTTTTGTGGTTGTATCAGCCGCAGCTTCATCTTTTCCAGTGAGGAAAAAAACGATCGCCAGAACACCAGTTGCAAGAATCATACCTGCCGCAAACGTTTGGATGCTTTTTTTCGTCATACAAGCACCTTCTCGTTGTCTTTAATGATCATGTTGACTTCATCTACAGATACATGCTCAGCGCGCGCAATGGCCTCAGGAGACATGCCATTTTGATGCTTTGAAATGATTTGTCTTGCGATAGATGGATCAATTTCTGAATGTTTGCGGACGACAATGTTTGTTTCAAGCAATTCTTCTTCAAGAACCTTCATTTTCTTTTTCAGTTTATAGATTTCTTGCATTGCAGATAGTTGAAGTGTTTCAAGTTCCTGCTCGACTTCTTTAATCGGCTCTCTTTGAAAATATGAGAATGCGATCAGTACGATACTGACAACAAGCAATCCGATAATTGCAATTTCCATGTTTCATCACCTTTTATTCATATTTTAATGCTGAAAGCCATAAAAGGCTTTCATGATTGTTTCAGACAGTTTTCGACCCTTCTTTTTTATACCATAAAAAAGCTAGTTTCAAAAGGAATTGCTGAAAAAATCACCTTTTTTTCATCTTTTTTCTTTTTATATGAAAAACGAGTATGAAAATCTTGCTCGCTGTCAAAATAAAAGAGGGTTCCTCATGTATACAGTACGACAAAGATTGAGGTTTTATAGGGGAGCAGGCCATTTTTCATGAAATGACCGTGTGATATGGATCAGAACGTGGATGGATTGCACTGAAATTCAAATTGGTGAAAAAACATTCTAGCATTCCTAAGCTAGAAGTGGTATTATAGTTAGGTCTGAATGTGAATTGATTTTAGTTTGGAGGGAAAAACATGCGCGTAAATATTACTCTAGCTTGCACTGAATGCGGTGAGCGTAACTATATTACTAAAAAGAATAAGCGAAACAATCCAGATCGCGTTGAATTCAAAAAGTATTGCTCACGTGATAAAAAACAAACTTTACATCGTGAAACAAAGTAAGCAGCAGGGAATTTTCCTGCTGTTTTTTTATGAGGGGAGATGATCTGTGTGAAAAAAGAGCTTCGTCTTCAAACATTAGCCAAGCTGGACCAGATGAGTGCCGAGGAATTCAAGCGAAGCACCGCTTTACTTCATGAGCGCTTGTTTCAACTGTCAGCATGGAAACAAGCGGATACGATTGCACTCACCATGTCTAGAGGAAAAGAGGTACCGACAATGCCTCTAATTGAAAAAGCATGGCAGGAGGGGAAAACAGTATGTGTACCCACCTGTTTTCCGGAAACAAAAGAGATGACGTTTTATGAATATACACCGGAAACGAAAATGATATCCCGCTACTTTGGGTTAATAGAGCCAGACCCTCTGGCGTCGGCTGCTGCATCTAAAGAATCAATCGATTTGATCATTGTGCCTGGTGTGTGCTTCGATCGACAAGGCTACCGTATCGGATATGGGGGCGGCTATTATGACCGCTACTTAGCTGACTATCACGGCGAAACGCTTGCCCTTTGCTTGACAGTACAGCAAACTGAGCATATTCCGGCTGAAACGCACGACATCCCGGTCTCAATCATGGTCAGTGAGAAAGGTACCATATATCCAAAATAAAAGTCCGCTGCTTATACGTAAGAACGGGCTTTTTGTGTTGAGCGAAGGTCTTGTTTGTGATCAAAAGTCACAAGAAAGATAGCAATCAACATTCTTCATAAAAAGGCATTTTAGCTGACGGGGGATATGTTTTGAAAAAATTTCGTGGAAAGAAAAGATACTTCCGTCATATGTGGGAGGAAGTGAATACTTGTGACTTAAAACTTGATCGTGATCTATGGTTTTATTTTTGGCATACGCACCTTGATTTTTTTGGAGTCGGGGGAAATAGCTTAAAAATAAGAAGAGAGCATATCAAAGCTCATATCGCTTTATATTATAGGCTGCTAAAACAGCTAGAAGGCTTTGAAAAGCCATACCAAACTTGGATTTGTATTCACGAACATGACCCTGTTTAGACGCTGTATATGTTTATACACCAAATCCATACGACAGTTACTTTCCGCACAAGGTGGAGGAGTTAGAGCAGAATTGTAAGCTGCCTCATACTTTCATGGATTTAATCGACCTTCATCAATTTGACGTTTCTTATGATCAATCAGAGTGCGGAGAGGTCTATTATATTCAATCAAAAGAGCAAGGGATTAGATTGTGAAGGCCTGCTTATGAAAGGAACCTTTTAAGCGATAAAAACGATGGTTCATGCATAAACAAATCCTATTTAAGCCACGATACGAACATAGGAGGGAATATGGATGAATAAAATGATTTGGAGCATTGTGTTCACACTATTTGCATTCGTTCTCGTGCAAAATCGTTATCGGCTCATGAATTTGGTTTTAGGGCAAAATCAAGTCCGACACTTTTTGATTAAATGGCTGATGAAAATCCCATATTTTCGGACGAAATTTATTCGCCAAGCATTCTAATCCCGCAAAAGCCGGGATTTTTTTGTTTAGAAATGCGGATAAGAACGATTCTTGCTATAATAATGTAAAAAATGGAGCGCGAATGTATGAATGTCATAGATAGTTTATTTTGGCGAGTTGTTGATGAACTAAGACAAAAAGGATACGAGATGATTCAAAGTCCATACCCAGAAGATGAAATATTTTTTGAAGCACCACGAAACTCAGGTTATGATCTCATCCGTCTATATAGAAAAGATGTGAATTTCAGGCAGGAGATCGTTCGAGATATCGAGGAGCAAACATATCGGATCAATCAGCTGAGAGAAGCTATGCGTAAACGATCTCTTCATCTCCTGCAGCTGCAATTTACATCTGATGTTCCAGTAGATGATTGGGAAGACCTAAACGGTCAGCCGCAAAAAGAGAATAAGGTGACAGTTACTCCTGTATTACTCAATGCAGACACGCTTCAAAACGATGTAAACGAACTGCAAAAATGGCTGAATACATCGCTTGCAGTAAATGTAGAAGAAGCGAAGGAAGATACAGCTGAGGATGCCATGCAGCTGAAAAGGAACGTGCTTCAGGCATTTGATGATCAGGAAAAGCAGCGAGAACGAGAACGGGCCCTGTTTCAAAATGGCAGACCCATTTTTACCTACTTGCTGATCGCTGTCCAAGTGGTGATGTTTCTTTTACTTGAGCTGTCAGGCGGAAGTACCAATACCGCAACTTTAACAGCATTTGGTGCTAAAAATAATGTGCTGATCTTAGAGGGTGAATGGTGGCGCCTGATGACACCAATGTTTTTACATATTGGCTTGACGCACTTACTCTTTAATACTTTTGCTCTTTGGTCCGTTGGAGCGGCTGTTGAGAGAATTTATGGGTCGGGAAGATTTTTGCTCATCTATTTCATTTCCGGCATTTTTGGCTCCATAGCGAGCTTTGTGTTTAATACGGCAATTGCAGCCGGCGCATCTGGCGCGATCTTTGGCTGCTTAGGCGCACTGTTATATTTAGCCATCTCAAATCGAAAGCTTTTCTTTCGGACGATGGGGACAAATATTATTGTCATTATCCTCATTAACCTAGGAATAGGCTTCACTGTATCAGGTATTGATAACGCAGGGCATCTTGGCGGCCTGGTTGGCGGTTTTTTCACCGCATTAGCAGTCCGTCTGCCTAAACAGGTGCAGCCTGTCAAAATGCTTCTTGCGAGTGCTGCTTTGCTCTTTATTGGCGGTTTTGGATTGTATACAGGGTTTCATTCTGACGATCAAAAGGAAGCAGCGGCAGCAAGTGAAGCAGCGAGTTTATTTGATGAGAAAAAGTACAGCGAAGCAAGTGAACGACTAGAGGAATATGTGCACGATAAAGATGCATCAGCTGAGGCACTTCATATCTATGCACTATCGGAAGCGCAGCAGGGCCGACTTGATAAGGCTATTCAATTTTTACAAAAGTCGCTTGAAAAAGATCCAGATGATCCAAATAAACTGTATCATTTATCGCTTTTATACGTAGAAAAAGGAGAGACAGCGAAAGCAGAGGATCTATTAGCGAAAGCGTTAAAACAAGATCCTCAAAATGATCAATTTTTAAAGCTGAAACAATATATAGAAAATAGTCAAACACGTTGAATGACTTGACTGAAAGCGCATTTATGAATACGCTTATCCTAACTGTTAATGAGAAGAAATGGTGGAAACAATGAAAACGTTATATGATGTACAGCAGCTGCTCATGAGATTTGGAAATTATGTGTATTTCGGAGATCGTGAAGTAGAATTAGAATTTATGGCAGACGAATTGAAGGAAATGTATACATCAGGCATCATTGACCGGACCGAATGGTCAAACGCAATGACGATTCTTCAAATGGAGCTAGCCAAATTAAATCGAAAAACAATGTGAAGGTGGAGGGCATATGACAGGGGATTGGTTTGTAGGTATTGATCTTGGCGGTACGACAATTAAGCTTGCGTTCATTAATCTATATGGTGAAATTCAGCATAAGTGGGAG
The DNA here is from genome assembly GCF_038593295.1 of Bacillus sp. FSL R5-0512. Classification (NCBI taxonomy): domain Bacteria; kingdom Bacillati; phylum Bacillota; class Bacilli; order Caryophanales; family Bacillaceae; genus Bacillus; species Bacillus sp. FSL R5-0512. The sequence continues at coordinate 2,232,297 of NZ_CP151982.1, read as the reverse complement.
ATTCCTACGGATAAATCCGGGCAGACGATCACAGTCGATATTGCCAAATCAATTGACCATAAACTGGTTGAGATCAGTATGCCGAAATCAGCACTTATTGGGATCGGAATGGGTGCACCTGGACCTGTAGATAAAGTATCTGGCATCGTCTATAAAACAACGAATCTGGGCTGGACAAACTACCCCTTGAAAGATCACCTAGAGGCAGAGACGGGACTTCCATCTGTCATTGAAAATGATGCGAATATTGCTGCACTCGGTGAAATGTGGAAGGGGGCAGGCGATGGCGCAAAAAATATCCTGATGGTCACACTTGGAACAGGGGTTGGCGGCGGCATCATCGTCAACGGTGAAGTTGTTCAAGGGGAAACAGGAGCTGGCGGAGAAATTGGCCATATTTGTGCTGTTCCATTTCAAGGTGCACCGTGTAACTGCGGAAGAACAGGCTGTATTGAAACGATCGCATCTGCAACTGGCATCGTCCGGATTGCAAAGGATAAATTAGAAACCGAGCAGCATACATCTTCACTTGGCAAGCTCGCTTCGCTATCGGCAAAGAATGTATTTGAAGCGGCAGAAAACGGAGATGATCTTGCAATGCGTGTCGTAGAAGAAGTGACGACACATCTTGGACTTGTCCTAGCGAATCTTGCTAGTGCTTTAAACCCAACAAAAATTGTGATTGGCGGCGGTGTTTCAAAAGCAGGTGAGCTTCTTCGCAGTAAAGTAGAGCGCATTGTGAAACAACATGCTTTCCCGCCTTGCGCTGACGATGTTGAAGTGGTAATTGCATCCCTCGGAAACGATGCGGGTGTTATCGGCGGGGCATGGATGGCAAAAACCAAATGGCTGTCTTGAACAAAAAAGTCATAATGATGTCATTTTTATTAAAAAAAGCGATAGATAGGCATGAAATTGGATGTTTAGCATATTCATAAGTTTGTCATGAGGAAAAAGACATTGATTTTCCATCATATACAGGATAAGATATACTTTAGTTATTTTTCTAGAAGCACCAATAATTAGGGTATATCCAGAGCCTGGGTGCGCGCTTAGCATAAGGAGGTTACAATGCGAAAGAATAGATTAAAGGCGATTTCATTTTTACTGATTGCGACATTGCTGATGTGGGTCAAAACCTATGTTATCTATAAATCTAGCTTCAATATTAAAATTGAAAATTTCATGCAGGAGTTTATCCTGTTTATTAATCCGCTTAGCTTTCTCTTGTTTATCTTCGGTATCGGTTTATTTTTCAAAGAAAAAAACCGCAATCGATATATCATCGTGACAAGCTTTATCCTAACATTCGTTTTGTTAGCCAACATTGTGTTTTATCGATTCTATAGTGATTTTCTAACCATCCCCGTCCTATTTCAAACAAACAATATGGGTGACCTCGGGTCAAGTATTACCTCTTTAATTGAACCAGTCGATTTACTGATGTTTGTTGATATCATCATTTTAATTTGGCTCTATAAAAAACAGCCTTCCTTTAGAACAGATGTCACAATTTCACGAAAAGAACGAGCGGCCTATTACTTATTTGTGGCAGCTACATTCTTCTTTAACCTTGGTTTAGCTGAAACAGAACGACCAGAACTTCTTACTCGCTCATTTGACCGTGAGATGCTGGTGAAAAATATCAGCTTATATAACTTCCATATTTATGATGGGGTATTGCAATCGAAGCAGTCCGCCCAACGAGCTCTTGCTGACAGTAATAGCTTAACTGAAATTGAAAACTATGTAAGCGCAAATCAAACGGACCGTAATGAAAAGACATTTGGTCAAGCAAAAGGACGAAATGTCATTCTTGTATCACTTGAATCTACACAGAGTTTCGTGATCAATGAAAAATTAAACGGGAAAGAAATTACTCCGTTTTTAAACAAATTGATCAAGAAGAGCTATAACTTTACTAATTTCTATCACCAAACAGGTCAAGGGAAAACATCTGATTCAGAGTTTATTGTAGATAATTCTCTTTATCCACTTGGAAGAGGGGCTGTGTTCTTCACAAATCCAAGCAATGAGTTTACAGCGACACCTGAGCTGTTAAAGGATGAGGGCTACCACTCTTCTGTTATTCATGCGAATAACAAAAGCTTCTGGAACCGTGACCTTATCTACGATAGCTTTGGCTACGATAAGTTTTTTGATATTAAATCATTTGATGTGAATGAAGAAAACTCAGTTGGCTGGGGACTGAAAGATGGTCCGTTCTTTGAGCAGTCCGCTGAATTAATGAAATCGATCCCGCAGCCTTTCTATACGAGATTGATTACATTAACGAACCATTTCCCTTTTGATTTAGATGAAGAAGATAAGCTCATTGATGAATATGATTCAAAGAGCAAAACGCTGAACAAGTACTTCCCTACAGTGCGTTATCAAGATGAAGCACTTAAGCTTTTCTTTAAAAAGATGAAGGAAGCTGGGTTATACGATAACTCCATTTTTGTTTTGTATGGGGATCACTACGGAATTTCTGAAAACCATAACGAAGCCATGGGACAATTTTTAAATAAAGAGATTACGCCATTTGAAGAAGTACAGCTTCAAAAAGTCCCGTTTGTTGTACACATTCCAGGGGTGACAGATCAACATCCAAAAGAAATTGATACGGTAGGCGGTCAGGTCGATATCCGCCCAACTGTACTCAATCTTCTAGGGATTGATACAAGTAAACAAATTCAATTTGGTCATGACCTTTTATCGAAAGATAAGAATGACTTTACAGTACTCCGTGATGGAAGCTTTATTACGAAAGACAGCATTTTTACAGATGGTGTTTGCTACAATAAAGAAACAGGCGAGCCAGCAGATGATAAAAACGTGTGTCAGTCTTATGAAGAGAAGGCGAAGCAGGAGCTTCAGTTCTCTGATCAAATCATCTACGGGGATCTCCTTAGATTTTATGATCGAAACAGCCCGGACCATTCACCATCCAAAAAAGAAGGTGAAACGGAGCTGAAAAAGGCGTCCTAATAGATGAAAAAACCTCTGCTATTTTTAGAAGCAGGGGTTTTCTTTTTTTGCCTTCCGGCTCATATAGTATGAGAGGAGGGATGTAAATGAAGACAACGTCGTTTGGAAAAATTGAATGGCAGCTGGATGAAGCAGGGAGGGATGCTGTGGCAAAGCAGCTTGGCATAGGAAAAGCGGCTTTTCATTTATCAAATCAAACAAGCACTGATGAGCTTCTTTTACCAGGATATAGACTTCCAGAAGGAGTCCATGTATTTGATTCGATAGGTGATGTGCAGAGATTTATTGCACCTTACAGACTGCAGCAATCCGATGATTGGATCAATGGAACATTTGAATATGATAGCGCTCAATTAGAAGAAGAGCTGAGCCGCTTGAAAGCTGTATTTCCTTTTCTTCATATCAGCGTCATTGGCCATTCAGTGCTTGATACACCTATTTATGAGATCCGAACAGAGCCTGTTCAGCATTTACATTCTATTCATCTCAATGCCTCATTTCATGCAAATGAATGGATCACGACGTCTGTTTTATTAAAATGGCTGAAATCGCTTTGCTTAGCAGCGTCTGACCCAGTGCAGGCAAGACATTATGAAGCGGTTCATATCCTGCAGACCACCGCTTTATCCATCGTGCCAATGGTTAATCCAGATGGAGTCGATTTGGTACGTAATGGACCGGAGTCACTAGGTCTTCATCGTGAAGAATTCACTCTGCTAAACGGTGGATATTCCGATTACCGGGAATGGAAAGCAAATATTCGAGGGGTGGATTTAAACAATCAGTTCCCTGCTTATTGGGAGATCGAGTACTATCGTCATCAGGCGAAAGCACCGTCCTACCGGGATTATCCTGGGCGCGAGCCATTAACAGAACCAGAAGCGAAAGCGATGGCAAATCTTGCGTTGCGAAAACGATTTGACCGGCTGATCGCCCTTCATACACAAGGAGAAGAGATCTATTGGGGTTTTCTTGGCCATGAGCCAGCCATCTCAAAAGAAACGGTCAAACGATTCGAACAAGTGAGCGGCTACAAACCGATCCAATATCTCGACAGCTATGCAGGCTATCGCGATTGGTTTATTTATCAATTTCATAATGAGGGCTATACAGTCGAGCTTGGTCTAGGGAAAAATCCTCTTTCCATGGTTCAATTTGATTCGATCTATGAAAAAACAAAGCGGCTTTTGTGGGAAGCGTGTAAGTGTTAAAAGCACCTGTCTGGTGCTTTTTCATATTCTGAGAAACAATCAATTGCTTATGGTCAATAAAAACAATGTTGAAGCAATTGACGAAGGTCTCCTTGTAAGCTATTGTGAAAGATATGGATGTAAAAAAAAGGATATGATTTAGGGAGATGTCGACTATTGAGTGCGCAAAGCCTGTGGAAAAGAAATTTTACTTATTTATTTGTTTCTAAAATGTGCAAAATTACGGCTGATAGTTTATCTTTCAACACCATCTTGTGGCTTTTAGTACTAGGAGGGAAAGGGGCCATAGGGACAGCTTTTTTTATTGCGGTCAGCTTTGTCCCTCAAGCGATTGTTGGGCCATTTATTACGCCCATGATGAAGCCGCATCAATTGAAATTCTGGATGTGCTTTGCTGATTTAACAAGAGCAGCGATTATCCTTGTAATTGTGGTTAGTTACTTTTATGGTTTCACACCATTAGTCCTCATCATTGGCTGTATGCTGCTGCATTCGGCGACAGGAGGTTCCTATGAACCGGCATCTGTATCGATTATTCCAAAGCTTGTCCATGAGGACCTCATACAAAAAGCGAATGCAACCATCCAATCAGCAAGTCATGTAGTAAGACTTGTGACGGTCACGATTTGTGGTGTCATGATTGCATTTGCAGGCGTAGGTTATACAATGCTTGTGATCATTCCTCTTTACCTTTTGTCCGCTTTATTGGTGTTCTTGATTTCATATCAAACAGACGTCATCATCGATAAAGCCAAAAAAGGATTATCTTACGGCAAAAGATTAATTCGAGGTTTTTCACTTGTTAGAAGCCACCATATTTTGTTTCCATTAGCGATTTTTTGTGTCTGCTCAAACTTTGCTGCGGCACCATGGGAAGCATTGTCTGTTATTTATTTAACAGAAGACTTACATAGTGGACCGGTCGTCTATTCATTCATCAAAGTCACAACTGCACTAGGCGCATTTTTGATGGGGTTTGTTTTGACAAAGATAAAAGTGAATCGGTATGGATTGCTGTTTATAGGCGCTGGGATCGTTGATGGAATCGCCTTCTTCATCACAGGTATGAACGCATTGTTGCCTCTTGTGTTTATATCAGCTTTTGCTTTAGGAGCAGCAATTAGTGCAGTTAACGTACCCGAACATACGATGATTCAATTGTCAGTAAAGGCAGAGGATCAGCCGCAAGTGTATGCGATCATCAACATGATTTCCTACTTAATGATTCCGTTAGGCGCCCTCCTTGGTGGCTATATGGCAACAATATTTGGATCTGGGTATGTCATTGCGGCCGGCGGCATCATTGAAGCTGTTTCAGGTATATGCCTGCTTCTGTTTACAAAGATCGGGAAGGTAGAGAGAGCGGATTTGACGATAGAACGAGACAAACCTGCCGTAAACGCAACGTAAGCATGGCATGATTGAATGAGGATAGGTTACAATGAGGACGAGAAAACATGAGAATTTAATGGAAAGGGGAAAAATTATGGCTATAGCAGACGTCACCATCATTCCGATAGGCACTGAAACACCAAGTGTCAGTGCTTATGTAGCAGATGTACAAAGAATTTTAGAAGGCTTTCAACAAGAAGGGAAAATCAAATATCAATTAACACCGATGAATACGTTAATTGAAGGTGAATTATCCGTTTTATTTGAGGTCATTCAGCGCATTCATGAAGCCCCTTTTGAAAAGGGATTGCACCGAGTAGCGACCAATATTCGCATCGATGACAGACGGGATCAAACCACAACACTTACAAGCAAATTAGAAAGCGTGAATAAGCATTTAAATCAATAAAAAAGCCTGCTATAAGCAGGCTTTTAATGTGCAGTTGGATAACCGCTATAGATGATGGTCATGACAGTGAACCATCCAAAAACCAAAAATGTAGCGCCTGCAAAAGCGATGGCAAGTACGTTCACTTTTTTTAGTGAGCGATAGATGCCAAGCGCAGCTAAAATCGTGACTAGACCAAAAATAATGACGAGCATCATATGAAAGTCCCCCTTTGTCATCAATCCCCTTGATTTCCTTTCTTTTCATTTTAACCGTTTTCATAAAGCTTGTCGAGTAGATTCCAGTTGACGATTGTTTGAATTTTTATTGAATAGCCTTCATAATAAAAAAGAATGAATAAAGTAGGTGATGAAAATGAATTGGAGAAGAATGCCACTAGGCTATGTACAAGCGAACGCATATATTTGGAAAAATGAACAGGGAGAATGCTTAATTTTTGATCCAGGCGGTGAAGCGCAAAAGCTGATTTCCTATGTAAAAGAAAAACAGCTCACACCGCTTGCTGTCTTATTGACACATGCTCATTTTGATCATATTGGCGCGGCAGATGAGGTGCGCGAAGAGTGGGGAGTGCCGCTGTATGTACATGAAAATGAAAAAGAATGGCTCACGAACGCTGAATTAAACGGTTCAGCTCGATTGATTGGGAATGGAATTACGGTCAAAGAAGCTGAAAAATTGATTACGTCAGAAGGAACGCTTCAAATTGGGTCGTTTACATTAGAAATGTTCCATACACCAGGGCATTCACCTGGCAGTGTGTCTTACTATTCGGCGGAAGAAGGATTTGTTATTTCTGGTGACACGCTATTTGAAGGCGGTATCGGAAGAACAGATTTAGTAGGCGGCAGTCAGGAAGTGCTGCTTCAATCAATCCATCATAAATTATTGTCATTGCCAGAATCAACTCTTGTTTTAAGTGGACATGGCGGAGAAACCACTGTGCTGACGGAGCAGGAGCAAAATCCGTTTATTAATGGATTTTCTCTTTAAACGTATGAAAAAAGCATCTCTTTTTATAGAGATGCTTTTTTCAATTAATGTCCGGTACCGGGAACCATGATGAAAATCGAATAATATGTAAATCCGGCAAAGAAAATCGTCAAGTACGCTCCGAAAATGTAAATATACATTCTTTCGGATAAATTCAAGTAGGATAAAAATACAAAAAGAACGGTTTGACCGAAGAATAGCAGCGATGCATCTTTCATATGTCCTAAATAGAACATGACAGCAAAAATACCCGTCCAAAAGCCAAGAACGCGGAACATGCGATTCATTTCTTTCCCTCCCCTTAAAAACCCCTTTGATTCATATTATAGCTGATCATCACTTGTTATGTAAACATTTACATTTTTGACATCATGTGAACAATTTATTTTGAATGTAGAAAAAATTTTTTTGAAAAAATGATGAAAAAGTGTTTATGCCGAAAAACATGAGGGTACTTACTCCATAAGAGAAAAGGTTAACGACCTAAGGAGGAAGACTAATGAGTGACATTACTTTTTATTCATACCCGAGCTGCACGTCTTGCCGCAAAACAAAACATTGGTTAAAGGCGAATCAAATTGATTTTAAAGAGCGTCACCTTTTCAGAGAAACGCCAACACTAGATGAATTAAAAAAGATTCTTTCTTTAACAACAGAAGGAATGGATGAAATTTTAGCCACACGAAGTCAGGCTTTTAAAAGCTTAAATTTAAATATTAATGACTTAAAAGTAAACGAGGTCTTACAGCTTCTCATTGAAAAACCAAAGCTGCTCCGGAGACCAATCATCATTGATGGGAATAAATTAGTGGTCGGCTATAATCCCGGAGAACTCATGAAAATATCAAAGAAGAAAGCGATTCATCAATCGGTATCCTAATAAAAAACGAAGATCAGCTGAAACAAGCTTCAGCCGTCTTCGTTTTTGTGCTGAACTGGGCTAGCTGGGTTCGAACCAACGATCACGGAGTCAAAGTCCATTGCCTTACCACTTGGCTATAGCCCAATATCAAACGTGTAATGTTATTGTTCACCATCTGCGGTCATTTATACATAAAAGTTGTATGTCACGAGTTTTAGTGAAAAAGGAGCGAAAGAAATAAATGAAAAATGAAAAATCAAAGCAATTATACGAATTTATCCTAAAAGAAGCCCCTGTCATGACCGAAGAATGGCTAAAAACAAGAACAGAAGAAGGCTCATTATATTCTAAACATGCTTCAGAGGAAACGGAAAAGAAGCTGAAGGAACAGAACACAGCGTTTATTCAAACCATTGCAGCCACGCTTGTGACACTGTCTGACAAAGTAGAAAACCATTTGAAAAAGTGGTCTGTTGATATTGCACGTGATCGAGCAGTGCACGAGGTGCCGTTATATGAAATCATTGGACAGTTTAAGATTTTCCGCCACATTTTCTGTTCGAGAATTGAGACATTCACCCAAGAAACAGAGCTTGAAGTGACGCTGCAAGATGTGTGTCAGTGGAATCAGCATTTTCACGCCACATTTGATGACATGATTGAGCGTTTATCAGAAGAATATGACCGCGTGACACTTAGTCAGCTGAATGCACAAAGAGAGATGATTCAAGAGCTAAGTGCCCCAGTTATTCCAGTATCAAAGGAAATTGGGATTTTGCCGCTGATTGGGGAAATCGATACGTACCGGGCCAAAATCATTCTGGAGTCCGTACTAGAACAGGCTTCAAGACTGCGTCTAACACACTTATTTATTGATATTTCTGGTGTTCCCGTTGTTGATACGATGGTGGCTTATCAGCTGTTTAAAGTGGTCGATAGTGCGAAGCTGCTAGGAATTGAGACGATTATTTCAGGCATCCGCCCAGAGATCGCTCAAACTGTAGTGAAACTGGGCATTGATTTCTCAAAAGTAAATACTGAGCATAGCCTTGCAAAAGCGTTAGAAAAAAGAGGATTTCGTATCTTTGAAGAGCAGCCGCAAGAAGCCACATCATGACCAAAAAACCTGTACTTGTAAAAGTCAGGTTTTTTTATATGCTCTTTTCTAAAAAATGATGTAATGCATCGTGAGTTGAGGGTTTTCATCATTGATTAGTCATGAAAATCATAAATTGCTCTTTTGTCATTCACGTTCCGCCATTCTACAATGTGATCAGAGAAAGGAGTGATCCACTTGTATGGGATTGAATATTTAAGGCAAGAGCTGCTAGAAGAAGCATGCCGCATGAGGGCTTCTGATGTGCATATTGTGCCAAAAGAAAAGGAAGCTTCGGTGTCATTTCGTGTTGATTCAGATTTAATCCAGCAGCGAACGATTGATAAAAAAAGCGGAGAGAGGCTTATTGCACATTTTAAGTTTTTATCTTCTATGGATATCGGGGAAAAAAGGAGGCCGCAAAATGGCTCGCTAGCTGTAATGCTAAGAAACGGTCAAGTGTTTATTCGGATGTCTACCTTGCCGACAGTGAATGATGAGAGCTTAGTGATTAGAATTTTACCGCAGGATCATGTTCCGAAAATAAAACATCTATCATTATTTCCGAAAGCCTCAGCCAGATTATTATCCTTTTTAAACCACTCGCATGGACTCATTTTATTTACTGGGCCAACAAATTCAGGGAAAACAACAACACTATATTCATTGATCCAGTTTGCAAAAAAGAATTTTAACCGAAATATTATTACACTTGAAGATCCTGTCGAAACAAGGAATGAAGAAGTGCTGCAGGTTCAAGTGAATGAAAAAGCCGGCATCACGTATGCCGCTGGATTACGCGCTATTTTAAGACATGATCCAGATGTGATTGTGCTAGGAGAAATAAGAGATGCTGAAACGGCTAGAACGGCGATTAGAGCAGCACTGACAGGCCATTTAGTATTGAGTACGCTCCATGCAAAAAATGCAAAAGGAGCCCTTTACCGCATGCTTGAATTTGGTGTGACGATGAATGAACTTGAACAAACCATGGTTGCGATTGCTGCCCAGCGATTAATCGAGCTCACCTGTCCTTTTTGCGGAGAAAGATGTCAGCTTTACTGTAAATTAAATCGACCGATCAGACGAACAAATGTATTTGAGCTGCTGTTCGGAAAAGAGCTTGGTGAATGTATCAAGGAGGCTAAAGGAGAATATGCTCACTCGTCATATGAAACACTGCAAAGATTAATTCGTAAAGGAGTGGCACTCGGCTATTTATCAAAAAACACTTACCATCGCTGGGTTTATGAAGAAGCGAGCCTCTAAAGTATGGTCTAAAAAGGATCAAGCTGAATGCCTATCAAAACTGGCTCAATTAATTCAGGCTGGATATACATTGATTGAGGCATTAGTGATGGTGAATATCCAGTTATCAAAACAACAGCGGCAGCAATTAAAACTAGGTATTCAGTGGCTGCACGAAGGCGAGCCTTTTTATGTAGTGCTGGAGAGACTCCATTTTCAGAGGGAAGTCATCGCTATACTATGTTTTTCTGAGAAGCATGGCAGTCTAGCCCGTGCTTTAGAACAAAGCGCCCGTTTTTTAGAGAAAAAAATCAAACAGTTAGACACGTTTAAACGTATGTTACGTTACCCGCTTTTCCTCATCTTCACGGTTTTGGTCGTGCTGGTACTCGTTCAGCAAATGATCATTCCTCAATTTTCTGTTTTGTACTCATCGATGGATACCCGCATGTCTTGGCTGATTCAAGGGATGTTTGGACTATTTCAATTCCTTCATGCTTTTCTGCTCATCACTAGTTGTCTGTGTATCTGTCTTATTGGATATTATGCTGTTTTTTTTAGGAAAAAGTCGACCCTTGAGAAATTGAGGGTGATGAGTAAGCTGCCTTTTTTATATAAAGGGATGCAGCTGATGCATACGTACCTTTTTTCTCTTCAGCTCAGCGGACTGCTTCAGGCTGGGTTATCGATGTACGAAGGTTTGCAAGCTTTTAAACAGCAAAGCTACCTGCCTTTTCTTCAAGAAATAGGTGAACAAATGATGGAAGAGTTAAGAAAAGGAGAAAGCATGGCCCATCAAGTAAGCGTGTCTCCTTTTTTCGAAAAACATTTTGCAGCCATCATCAAGCATGGTGAAGCCAGTGGAATGCTTGCGAGAGAAATGTACACGTACAGCCAATTTCTATTAGAGAATGCAGAGCTAAAAATTGAAAAATGGATTTCTTGGCTGCAGCCGGTTATTTATGGGGTAACAGCACTTCTTATACTCATCGTGTATTTATCTATTCTTTTACCAATGTATCAACTAATGGAGCAAGTGTAAGAAGGAGGACAGAGTCATGAATGATAAAGGATTTACCCTGTTAGAAATGTTAATAGTCATGCTCGTAATATCCATTCTTTTACTCATTACCATACCGAATATCACACGTCATCACCAAGCTATTCAGGCAAAGGGCTGTGAAGGGCTTAAATCAATGGTCAGCACACAAGTGATGGCATATGAATTGGAGCATGATGGGAAGACGCCATCTTTAGCTGAATTAGAAAAAGAAGGTTATGTCAAAAAGGGGTTAACTTGTCCTAATGGAAAAGCGATTGTCATTCAAAACGGCAACGTGAAGCATGAATAAATTATTTTTACATGAGAAGGGTTTTACCCTGATTGAACAGCTGTTGATTTTACTTGTTTTATCGATTGTATTGTCGATCATGGGAGGGAAAATCCCAAATATAATAGAGAGCGCTGAAGCCAAAAGACAAGTAAACATCATGAAACAAGATCTTCAATTGGCATCATATACTGCATTTATCAAAAAAACACGTGTACATGTTGGGATCCATCCGCCGCAGGTATCTTATCAGGTAATAGATCAAAAGAGTAACGAAGTCATTGCTTCATATCAACATAAAAAGGGCAGCATCAAAACTTCTACATTCTCGCAAGGTATCTATTTTAATGCAAACGGACATCCAAGCAGCGGTGGATCTCTCATTGTCGAATTTGGCAGTCAATCGTATAAACTCACGATTTATTTAGGAAGCGGGCGAATCCATGTTCAAAAACAATAGAGGATTTAGTACGTTTGAGACACTGTTTGCCTGTCATCTCTTTCTATTTGCTGCTCTAGTGCTCATTCCAGCCTATGAAAAACTCATGATGGGGAAAAAGGAAGTGAGAGCCAAGCTTGAAGCTTATCAGGTTTTACATGAACAGATGAATGAAGCGTTCATAAATGGGACAACATCTTCCATCAAAAAGAAGAGAGGCGAGATCACGTATGTTTTCAATTGGCGTAAACAGAAGGGATGTGTTTCATACAAAGTACAAAAAAAAGAGACCATATGCTTTCAGCATGTGGAGCGATGACAAAGCTTTTACCCTTTTACAAGCTTTGTGGCAGTTGCAGCTATTTCTATTACTTTCTTTTGGCTGTGGACTGATCTTTTCAGCAGCTGAGAAAGCTCGTCCATTTGAAGACATCAACGGATTTTCCCAAATGGAGTGGAAACAGACTGTCCTGCAATTAGATGAGGAATTAAGTCGTGCCGATGCTGTGAAATCAGTGAAAGATGGAAAAGCGTTAGAGTATATTTCTGATCAAGGGCGAGTGGTAACAATTGAGCCATACCAAGAGATGCTTCGAAAACGAACGGATCAAGCTGGACATCTTCCTTTATTGCATAAGGTGAAACAATTTCACGTGAGAACGAGTCAGCATAGAGCGATTCTAAAAGTCACAGATGGATCTGGTAAAGTGTATGAAGCCGTTTTTTTCACATATAAAGGAGTGGTTCGTAAATCGTGAAAAGAGAGGAAGGGTTTATCTATCCGCATGTACTTGCGGCGATTTTATTTTTTCTCTTGATCCTAGGGTCGATAACAATGGGGTTTCAAAAAGAACTGAAAAGTGCAGAGCTGACGATTTCTTTTTATAAAAAACAGCAGCTTTTTAGGGTGGGTGTGAGTGAAGCTGCCAGCACAGTAGAACGTATTTGTGCGAAACAGAAAACCCATATTGATACTGAAGAAGGCCGTGTGACACTGAAGCGGATGAAATGCGATCTTAAGAAAAAACTTGTCCTTGTTTTGGTGAAGGTGAAAACAAAAGATGGTTTATCCGATGAGCGTGAACTGATGCTGGATTGGAAGACCGGTGAAATCATGATATGGGCAAATCCTGATTAGCCAGTGTATAAAATCATCCTCTTCCTGGTAAGACTTGAAGGAAGAAGAGGTGAAAGTGCTTGAAAACAAATGACTATGTAAAATATATGACGCAGGAAATCATTAAATATATGAATACACCACGTGACGAACGGAAGGAACACAAACAAGAAAAAATAGAAACGAAACCGCCGTTTTCACAGCGTTTATTTGGGGTTCTGCCGTTTGGCTTATCCATGATGCTTAAAAAACGCCAGCGCCATAGACGAAAGTAAAAAGCCGCCCAGCAGGCGGTTTTTCTATGCCGTTTTAGCTGTATTCCTCCACAACAATCACTTTATTCACCTTATTTGAGTAAGGATTATAGGAAATGGTGACAAACACCCCAAATTCCTTTGTATGGTCTTTTAAGGTAATATGATACTGCTTCACAGATTCCTTATCGCGGTGGCGGTCCCATACTTTTTGTTTAAATAATACTTGCGTTAGCGGGTATCTTTTTTTTGCTTCTTTAACTGCCCGCGTTTCCCATTGATCTGCGGCGGCAGTCAAACCTCTCGCATCAACGGGTTTGAACTCTAGCATCATAGGACTCAGCAGTAAACTGAGCATGATTATGATTTTTCCATATTGCACTGTAACATCACCTCACCTCTTCATATCCTGACCAAATCCTACATTTTTATGTAAGTTTTAAGAAGTACAAATGTCACACAAAAAAATATTGAATATGGTGAAAAAATGAGAAAATGGGAGAATTTTCTCGTAATGGTTCTTGTTTAAGAACAAAATGGACTAATTTGACGTTTTGGGTTTTATAGGTATTTCCTTATACTGTATATAATCGTTCTTTTTAAAGAACAAAAGTTCAAGGAGTTGAAGGAATGAATGAAACAGTCGCTCTTTGTACTCTTTTGTGCCATTTGTTTGATTTTGACGTCTTCCATCATGACACCAACGAATGCTTCTTTTAACGATGTCGAGCACAAAAACTTTGTCATGAAAACATGTGAAAATTTTGAACAGACAGATCAGCATTGTCAGCCTAAAAAATGGGACCTAAGTCAATTGGAGCTTATCGATCAAACGATGATCGAAGGAACAGTCTGCGCACCTCAAAAACTGAGCATGACACTAAAAAATAGTGGACAGCCTATTGCGTACTCTGAATGGAAGTGGGAATTACATAAAATAGGAAATGATCAGAAGCCATTACAAGATGGTCATATTCTTGAAAAGGGCTCCATAAAGTCCCTGTTGTCGCAAGAAACAGCGACTGTCACGACAGATAAAGCAAAAACAAATGGAAGCTATGCATTTAAAATCTATTATCCTAAAGGGTTTGGCGCATCTGATCAGGCGTACTTTTGGTCTAAACCGATGGTGCTCTCAAAGTGTCAAGAAAAGGCGTCCTGAATGGAGCTGACTTTTAAAGTGAAAAAATGATAGGCGAAGGGGAGAAGGGGTTATGAAAAAATGGATGAAGATGTCTGGGAGTATTCTTTATGTGATGGTGTTCACGGTGATGATAGCCTCTATTATTGTCGTGTTGTCATCAAGAACAACAGGAGGAGAACCTCAGATCTTCGGTTATCAATTGAAGCAAGTATTATCAGGTTCGATGGAACCAGAATTTTCAGCTGGGTCACTGATTGTCGTAAAACAGGTCGCCTCACCTGAGACGCTCAAAAAAGGAGATATTATTACGTTTCAAACAAAGCAGGATCAGTCCTTTGTGACCCACCGCATTGTTGGGGTGAAGGGAAAGGGTGCATATAAAGCGTTTGAGACGAAGGGTGACAACAATATGTATCAGGACGGCACGCTGGTAAAAGCGGATCAGGTAACTGCGCAGTATATGGGAGTGAACATTCCTTATGCGGGTAAGCTTCTTTCGTATGCAGGGACATCTGCTGGAACTGCTTTACTCCTTATCATACCAGGTGTCATGCTGCTCGTTTATTCAACCATTCATTTTGTGGGCGCAGCGAAACATCGTAGACACACGGCTGATGTACATATGAAAGAGGAACAAGCTTAAATCGTTTGTAACCTAATCAGGTTTCAATAAAACAATAAATTAGGGGGTTTATTATTCATGGCAATGAAGAAATCAATTCGTTTAGGTGTATTATCAGGGGCTTTAGGTCTTGCATTAATTGGCGGGGGAACATGGGCGGCGTTTAATGATATTGAAAAGGCAAACGCGGTCTACTCAACAGGAGAGCTGGATTTATCTGCTAAAGAGAACTCCGGCGCCATCAACCTTGCGAACTTAAAACCTGGTGATCGGATCAAGAAAGAATTTCATTTTGATAATAAGGGATCATTAGCGATAAACCAAGTGCTGATGAGTCTTGATTATAGCCAGTTTACAGATGGATCTTCCGCGAAGAATGGCGGTAAAAATACAGCTGAAGAATTTCTCAGCCAGTTTCAGGTGAGTGTTCTTACGGTTGGAGCCGAAGGTGGAAATGGTTATCCGAAAAATATTATTTTAGACCATGCAAACCTGCTTGACTTGCATCAATTAACGTCAAAACAGGATCAGACCGCATTTGAAAAGCTTCGTCATGCCGTCGATGAGAAGTTTTTACATGAAAGTGGGAAAATTAATGTAGCAACTGTTGATGGAACAGTGGCTCCAGAGTATGACGGCATTCCAAAGAATCCGTTTGATTACGATAAAGTGGAAATGATCATTGAATTTATCAATGACCAGACGAAGGATAAAGCTGGTCACTATATCCAAAATAAATACCAAGGCGATGCGATTCAAATTGATCTTTCCTTCGAAGCGACTCAGTGGAATGGTTTAACGATCAATCCAAAAAAGCATACGGATGAAAAAGGCTACGTGAAAGAAAACGAAAAAGCACACAGCGAAGATAAAAAATAAAGCCAGTCTTTAGGCTGATATCAAGGTCTGCATAGCAATTGGAGGAGTATGCGCTAAAACGTGCGCTTTACTCCTCTTCTTGCTTTTTTCTCCAGATTTGATAATCTAAAAATTCACGAAATTGCTTTTTCGAAACCCCTGATGTCATTGCATCTCGAACTAGTTTTTCCCATTCACTATCTAATTGACCATCGTATTCGGTTTCATCTTTTTCGTTTAAAAGTGTATGAACCGAGACGTCCAGAACAGCGGAGACTTTTTCAAGAAATTGAATGGAGGGGTTTGTTTGCAAGTTTCTTTCTATTGAGCTTAAATAAGACTTCGCTACCCCAGCCTTTTCGGCCAGTTCTGATAGTGAGTAGCCTTTTTCATTGCGGTATTGTTTAATACGCTGGCCAATCAATGTCATCACCTTCCTTTCGATATTATAGCACATTCAGAAAGGTTTGATAGAATGACTTCTTACCAGAGGGGGAGACTCAGAGGACTTTTCATTTGATTTGAGGAAATGACGGACTTCTTCAACTGTTAGTCCTGCCTTGCGAGCTTCGCGTAATAATTGGATCCATTCACTGTCTAATTTGTTCGTTTTCTTTTCCATACAAATACCCTCCTAAAATACTGAATCATGTATTTCAGGCACTTAACGCATGAAATGGAAAGACATAGGTGGTAAGACCTCATAGTTTGCTTGCGTCATGTTTCCGCCCAATACAAACAGACAAACTTTGCTTTAGACTGATCGAAAATTGTATGTCACATAAAAGGGGAGGGGGACCATGAGTCAACCTCCTCTTTTTTGCTGTAAGTAAAAAAGTCCGCCATTTTCAATCGTAAGACTGATTTTTGGTTCATATAAAGTTTTAAGTGCTTGTCTTTCTATTTCATATTCTACAGATGTGTCTGAAGTCCCTTCATAAAATTGGTTTAAAAGTTCGGAGTCTTCCTTCCATTTTTGAACGGCTCGCACTGCCCAGTCATCTGGCTCTTTATGGGCATAACGCTCCATGAGGCTGTAGAGCCGTTTGATTCCGCTTTCTGGCTTAATCATTGTACTCATCGTAAAGCAATAATCGGGAATTTGAGATGACAGCTCACGAGCTTCCAGCTTCTCTTGAAATTGTTCAATGACTTCTCCGCGAATGAGATGAAGGCCTAATGATAAAAGCTTATCCTTCTTCCGGTCTGCCAGATAAGAGATTTTTACATTGAGACCAAGCCATGGCTCAAGGGCGATCTGGTTGTTCGTGAGCGGGCTGACTCGTTCATAAAGCCGGATAAAACGGCCCTGCTCTTTGACCGCCTCAAATATTTGAAATAACCGTGGGGAGCCGAAATGGATAAATTCACCACTGGTCGTATCACCCGCTTTTTTTTGATCTGTGATGAATGTCAACTGCCGCGGTTCAGGTACACCGCCAGTTTTTTCAAGCCAGTGCCAATAAAAAGGACGGTTCATAATTAATTTATCCATTTCGATTGTCAGCTGTACGGTCATATGTCCTGCACTTTCTTCTAATATGCTGCATTGATTCGCCTTGAAAAAACGGAGAAGAAAGGTGTGAATGTCATGCTGCTCCATTGATCAACTCTCCTTTATGAGCCCTGCTGTCTTTTTTCTAAAAGTGGTGTTTGTGCTTCAGTTAAATAAGAAGCAAACTGGGTTAATTTCTTTTTCATGTCTCCGCCTGAATCATGCTGGAAGAGGATTTGATGCAACTTTGTTTCGACATCTTCAATATCAATTCTCGTTAAAATATCATCTAAATCGCCTATGACGTTTTCAAACAGCTGAATTTTCTCATATAAAAGCTTTAAAATATGCTCTTCAACTGTTCCGTTTGTTGACATATTGTAAATGTGCACATCCCGCTCTTGGCCAAGGCGGTGGATACGTCCAATTCTCTGTTCTAAACGCATCGGGTTCCACGGGAGGTCGTAGTTGATGATTTGGTTACAAAACTGAAGGTTGATCCCTTCGCCGCCAGCTTCTGTCGCAATTAACACTTGCGCCCGTTCTCTGAATAAATCTTTCATCCAATCTTTTTTGCCCCGCTTAAAGCCGCCCCGAAATGGCACAGAGCTGATGCCATTTTGCTGTAGAAACCATTGTAAATAAATTTGTGTGGCACGGTATTCGGTGAAAATAATGACCTTCTCATTTAACTGCTGAATGAGTTTGACCACTTCAAGCGCCTTTGAGTTTTGCTCCACTTGATTGATTTTCTCCATGATTTGCGTTATAGCAGAAGATCCGAGAATATGCTTTTCTTCTTCCTGCATTTTTTTAATCGTCATATAAACTGCTTCACGGCTTGAACAGCATTCTCGTTCCAAGGTCATAATGGAAAACATATGCTTTGTATAAGACGGATTCTCTTTCAGCTTGCAGATTTCATCATACAATGCTTGTTCTGTCGGAGAGAAATCAATGGAAATCGTTTTGACATGCCGTTTTGTCCACTCGATGCCTGTGTCTTGTCTTCGGTTTCGAATCATCACTTTATTGACGAGCTGTTTTAATCGGTCATGGTCTTCAAGCTGCAAGTCCTTTTTGGCAAAGAGATCTTTAAATTGATGTTCATTTCCTAGGTGGCCTGGCTTCAGAAGGGAAACGAGATTAAATATTTCTCCGATCCGGTTTTGAATAGGTGTCGCTGTCAGCAGCAGGCAGAACTTCTTATTCAGGTTTCTCACAAATTCATAGTTTTTCGTTTTATTGTTTTTCAGTTTGTGTGCTTCATCGATAATGACCATATCGTAGGCAATCGATAAAATTGTGTCTCGATGTGGCTGTCTTTTGGCGGTGTCAATGGAGGAAACGACAACGTCACACTGCTCCCACACATAGCTCTTTTTTTGTTCAACAGCATCAATATAAAATTTCGTCCGCAGCTCCTGTACCCACTGAGACACAAGGGAGGCGGGGACGAGAATGAGAATCTTTTTGGCAAGTCCACGAATCATGTATTCTTTGATAATGAGTCCTGCTTCTACGGTTTTTCCAAGTCCCACTTCATCTGCTAGAATGGCTTTCCCATTCATTTCTTCTACGACTCTTCTGGCTACTTCGAGCTGGTGCTTTAAAGGTGTGAATGCAGGCAGGTGCGCGGGAGCTTGCAGCCCCTCGAATGAATCAATGGCTGTGACTTTTTGAACCTGCGTCGCTAAACGATACATATCCCAGTTCGCCCAGGGGCCGTCTGCTGAAAGCCGCTGCTGAAATTCATTTGCCCATTCCTGATCAAAAATCGTTTGAATATTCAATGTGGTCGCCTGCCTTTCTTTCTAGTAGGGTCTGATAAAATTGTTCTGTTTTTAAACGCTTCATTTTTTAAGAGGTCTCTAAAAGACTAGATATATGAATAAAAGCGAACGATATCGAAAGGTTGTTTTAAAAATGTTAATGATTTTTCTGTTGCTCTTCATCCATTTCTAATGGTAGGATGTTGATAAGTGATCTAGAAAATAAGTCACCCATTTTGATAGTATGTCCAATAAATGTGAAAAATATGAGCGGATGATGGTATGGGGAGAGACTTGGCGGTTATTTTGCACTGGCAGGCGCCGAAGGAGCAAGCTGAATGATTCAGTGAATCTCTCAGGCAAAAGTACTCTTACCGGACGCAACTCTGGAGAGTGTTTGCTTAAGGGTTTTAGCAAACCACCAAAGGGGAAAACGCACAAGGATATTGTGCTGTAAACTTTCAGGTGCAAGGACAGAGACTTCTTTTTGATAAAAGGGAGCGCTCTGTCCTTTTTTGCTGTGATTTTTTTCTGAAAATTCAGCTTGCATTTGCACTGTAAGAAAAAAGGGGGAAACGATTGATGTTGAAACGAACACCGCTTTTTCATGCGTATGAAACGTTTGGCGCAAAAACCATTGACTTCGGGGGCTGGGAATTACCTGTCCAATTTTCTTCCATTAAAGAAGAACATGAAGCTGTTCGAACAAAAGCAGGGCTTTTTGATGTGTCTCACATGGGTGAGGTGGACGTCAAAGGTCAAGATGCCCTTCCATTTTTACAAAGGTTATTAACCAATGATGTGTCTAAGCTGACAGACGGTAAGGCACTATATACAGCGATGTGTTATGAAGATGGCGGAACGGTAGATGACCTGCTCGTCTACCAAAAAGAAAAGAATCACTATTTACTTGTCATCAATGCATCAAATATCGATAAAGACGTGGATTGGCTATTGAAGCACCAAGAGAAGGATGATGTATTGATCAAAAATATTTCTGATCAAACCGCCTTGCTAGCGCTTCAAGGACCTCTTGCAGCTGACATCATCAAAGAGGTGGCAGATGAAGAGGTGACATCGCTTAAGCCATTTACGTTTTTATCAAAAGCTGAGGTCGCAAATAAAGAAGTGCTCGTTTCCAGAACAGGCTACACAGGTGAAGACGGCTTTGAAATCTACTGCCAGTCAGAAGATGCGGTCCACCTTTGGTCAGCTTTATTAGAAGCGGGGCAGCCAAAAGGACTCATTCCATGCGGACTCGGTGCACGTGACACCTTGAGATTTGAAGCAAGACTTCCGCTTTATGGCCAGGAGCTGACAAAGGATATCTCTCCATTAGAAGGCGGCATTGGTTTTGCTGTCAAAACGGATAAAGAAGCTGATTTTATCGGAAAAGCTGCACTTAAAAAACAAAAAGAAGAGGGACTGAAACGAAAGCTTGTCGGCATTGAAATGATCGATAAAGGGATACCGCGTACAGATTATCCAGTCTTTTCAGGAGAAAAGCAGGTTGGGATTGTGACAACAGGCACTCAATCCCCAACATTAAAGAAAAATGTCGGGCTTGCTTTGATCGAAACCTCAGTGGCAGAGCTTGGGGCAGAGGTGGAAGTACAAGTTCGCAAAAAACGTCTAAAAGCCAAAATCGTCGCAACACCATTTTATAAAAGAGCCAAATAACGAGGGGGAATAGAGGATGAAGCACAGGTATTTGCCGCAAACAGAGCAAGATCAAAAAGAAATGCTGGATGTCATCGGCGTTCAGTCGATTGATGAGCTTTTTTCAGATATCCCAGAGAAAGTTAGATTCAAAGGAGCATACAACATCAAAGAAGCCGCATCTGAAACAGCGCTTGTCAGGGAATTATCCCGACTAGCTGCAAAGAATAAGGATACAGTTTCCTATGCATCGTTTCTTGGTGCAGGTGTATATGATCATTACCAGCCTGTCATTGTCGATCATGTGATCTCACGCTCTGAATTTTATACTGCGTATACACCTTATCAGCCGGAGATTTCGCAAGGTGAATTGCAAGCGATCTTTGAATTTCAAACAATGATTGCTGAGCTGACGGGTATGGATCTTGCCAACTCCTCGATGTATGATGGCGGGACGGCACTTGCTGAAGCGGCAATGCTCGCTGCGGGACATACAAAGAAGAAAAAAGTGGTTGTTTCTGAAACGGTTCACCCTGAATCAAGAGCGGTGCTGAAAACATACGCCAAAGGACAAAACATTGAAGTTGTTGAAGTGCCTGCGAAAAAAGGGCAGACAGATCTAGCTGCATTGGAAAAGACGGTCTGCGATGATACAGCAGCAGTTCTCGTGCAATATCCAAACTTTTTTGGTGTAGTCGAGCCGTTAAAAGACATTGAACCCATTGCACATAAAGGAAAAAGCCTGTTCATTGTCTCTAGCAATCCCCTCGCACTCGGACTATTGACGCCTCCTGGAAAACTCGGGGCAGATATTGTCGTTGGTGATGCGCAGCCGTTCGGCATCCCGGCTGCATTTGGCGGACCTCACTGCGGATATTTCGCCGTGACGAAAAAGTTGATGAGAAAAGTGCCAGGTCGTTTAGTCGGGCAGACAGAAGATGAAAATGGTGTTCGTGGATTTGTCCTGACCCTTCAAGCGCGTGAGCAGCACATTCGAAGAGATAAAGCGACGTCAAATATTTGCTCAAACCAAGCATTAAATGCATTAGCTGCTTCTGTTGCCATGACGGCACTAGGGAAAACAGGCATAAAAGACATCGCCTATCAAAACGTGCAAAAAGCCCATTATGCCAAGTCGCAGGCAGAAAAATATGGACTGCAGGCGGATGTAGAAGGAGCTCATTTCAATGAATTTGTGATCAAGTTACAGGAGCCTGTGAAAGAAGCCAATAAACGATTGCTTGAAAAAGGAATCATCGGCGGCTACGACTTGGGGCTATACTACCCAGAGCTTCAGCAGCACATGCTTGTAGCCGTGACAGAGCTAAGAACAAAAGAAGAAATTGATACGTTTATCAAGGAATTGGGGGATCGCCATGAATAAACAAGATCAGCCGCTTATTTTTGAATTATCTAAAGAAGGAAGAATTGGGTACAGCCTGCCTGATTTAGATGTACCTGAACAGGAGATCCCGTCTTTATTTGATGAGACGTACATCCGTGATGAGGAAGCTGAGCTTCCTGAAGTATCTGAGCTTGATATTATGCGTCATTATACAGCATTATCAAGACGCAATCATGGGGTCGATTCCGGATTTTATCCTCTTGGCTCATGCACGATGAAATATAATCCAAAGATTAATGAAAAGGTTGCACGGCTTGCAGGGTTCTCACAGGTTCATCCGCTACAAGAGGCAGACACTGTGCAAGGTGCATTAGAATTACTATACGATCTAGGTGAACATCTTGAAGAAATTACGGGAATGGACGCTGTGACATTACAGCCTGCGGCAGGAGCACATGGCGAGTGGACGGGACTCATGATGATCCGTGCGTATCATGAAGCAAGGGGAGATCATCAGCGTACAAAAGTCATTGTGCCTGATTCTGCTCATGGAACGAACCCGGCATCTGCGACAGTCGCTGGATTTGAAACCATTACCGTCGCATCTGACGAAAACGGGCTTGTTGATTTAGAAGATTTACGCCGCGTTGTTAATGAGGAAACAGCTGCTTTAATGCTTACAAACCCGAATACACTCGGCCTCTTTGAAGAAAATATTTTAGAAATGGCTGAAATCGTTCACGGAGCTGGCGGTAAGCTTTATTATGACGGAGCCAACTTGAACGCTGTTTTAAGCAGAGCAAGACCAGGAGATATGGGATTTGATGTTGTCCACTTAAATCTTCATAAAACCTTTACAGGCCCGCACGGAGGCGGAGGTCCTGGCTCAGGTCCTGTTGGCGTTAAAAAGGAATTAATTCCTTATTTGCCAAAGCCAGTGCTTGTGAAGAAGGAAGGCCGTTTTTACTTTGATCATGACCGTCCAGAATCAATTGGGCGCGTGAAGCCATTCTATGGCAACTTTGGCATTAACGTCAGAGCTTATGCGTACATCCGCTCTATGGGGCCAGACGGTTTAAAGGCTGTAACCGATAATGCCGTGTTAAATGCGAACTATATGATGCGCCGCTTAAGTGCTCATTATGATTTGCCGTTTGATCGTCACTGTAAGCATGAATTTGTTCTTTCAGGTAAACGTCAGAAAAAATTAGGTGTGCGGACACTGGATATTGCCAAACGATTACTTGATTTCGGCTATCATCCGCCAACGATCTACTTCCCGCTCAATGTAGAGGAATGTATCATGATTGAACCGACTGAAACAGAATCAAAAGAAACACTTGATGCATTCATCGAAGCAATGATTCAGATAGCGAAAGAAGCAGAAGAGAATCCTGAAGTGGTGCAGGAAGCGCCGCATACAACGGTTGTCAAACGTATGGATGAAACAAAGGCCGCACGGAATCCAGTTCTCGTTTTTGAAAGAAAATAAAGAAAAAAGACTCAGGGGGAATCATGCTCCCAGAGTCTTTTTAGTTAGTTCTTCGTTTTAATGCGGCCGCCCCATTTTTTAAAGCCGCCTTTTAAATTATAAATCTCACGGCAGCCATTTTTACGTAAAGTTTGGGCTGCTTTTCCGCTTCTAAAATTATTTTGACAATAGAGATAAACAGGCTTGTCAGGACGTATTTCGTTTTTACGCTGCTTTAGCTGGGAAAGGGGGATATTTCTTGCCCCTAAAATATGTCCGCCTTCAAACTCATTTGGCTCTCTCACATCAATGAGCTGGGCTTTGCGGTAACCTTTAATAAATTCTTCTTCCGTCAGCGTTTTCATAATGCGCTGCTGATAAATGTAGCTGCCGATGGAATAAAGAACGAAAAGTCCACAAAGTGAGAGGACGATATAGTTGAATATTGACAATACAACTCGACTCCTTCTTGAGCATCAGCACAGTAGCCTGTCTGATGGTACGTTTTAGACAAATACTATTATAGTAAAGCATAAGAAACTTGTCATCATAAATGGTAAGAATTATTTTCAATTCCGTCCCTATTTGATAGACTGATGAAGAGAGAAAACCGGTGGTCACCACCATCATCTAACATTGACTACGTAAAAGAGAAGGGATTTTATATGCAAAAAGAGAAATGGTGTTTCATTGATTCAGGAAACCAAGACCCTGCCTTTAACATGGCAATGGACGAAGCTTTGCTTTATTGGCATAGTGAGAAGCTCATCCCGCCTGTTATCCGCTTTTATGGATGGGATCCGGCGACATTATCTGTTGGGTATTTTCAGAACGTTGAAAAAGAAATCAACCTAGAAGCCGTCAAGCGATATGGTCTTGGATTTGTCCGCAGACCAACCGGAGGACGGGGAGTACTTCATGACCAGGAGCTGACCTACAGCGTGATTGTGTCAGAGGAACATCCAGAAATGCCAGCGACGGTGACAGAGGCGTACCGCGTTATTTCAGAAGGCATTTTAGAGGGCTTTAAAGAGCTGGGACTCGATGCGTATTTTGCCATTCCTCGTACAGATAAAGAAAAGGAAAGCTTAAAGAACCCAAGATCATCTGTATGCTTTGATGCCCCTTCTTGGTACGAGCTTGTTGTAGAAGGCAGAAAGGTAGCGGGCAGTGCTCAGACGAGACAAAAAGGTGTCATTCTCCAGCATGGATCTATTTTAATTGATCTTGATGAGGACAAATTGTTCGATTTGTTCCTTTATCCAAACGACCGGGTGAGAGAGCGGATGCAGCGAAGCTTTAAAAACAAAGCGGTTGCCATCAATGAAATCTCAGGCCGAACATGTACAATAGACGATGCGCGTGCTGCGTTTAAAAGAGGGTTTGAAAAAGGATTAAATATTGAGCTTGAACCTTATGAGCTGACAGATGAAGAATTAGCGTTTGTCCATCATCTCGCAAAAACGAAATATGCCTCAGATGATTGGAATTACAAGCGTTAAGCCGAAGGACACTCCTTGTTTTTTAATGAACGATGGTGTAGAATTGGGTTGATTATTAAGTAAAGGTGCATTATGGAGGGGTTTTATGACTACACCTAGTATGGAAGATTACATTGAACAAATTTATATGCTGATAGAAGATAAAGGATATGCCAGAGTCTCTGATATTGCAGAAGCACTCGCTGTCCATCCCTCCTCTGTAACAAAAATGGTTCAGAAGCTAGATAAAGATGAATACCTCATTTATGAGAAGTATCGTGGTCTAATTTTAACCCCGAAAGGCAAAAAAATTGGAAAACGTCTCGTATACAGACATGAACTGCTAGAGCAATTTTTAAGAATCATTGGTGTAGATGAAGAGAAAATTTATGATGATGTAGAAGGCATTGAACATCATCTCAGCTGGAACAGCATTGACCGCATCGGCGATCTCGTTCAATTTTTTGAAGAAAACGATGAGCGATCTGTTCAGCTGAAAGCGATTCAAAAGAAAAACGAACAAACAAATCAAGAATCTTAATCAAAAAGGACACCCTCAGCATGGGTGTCCTTTTTGATTAAAGTTCTAATTGAAAGCAAAAGCTCCTACACTATTATTAGCGTGAAATCAAAGGGGGCTCCTTGATGAAGATAGATGGTGTGTTCTCAGGTGGAGGCATTAAGGGGGCAGCGCTTGCAGGTGCCTATGAAGCGCTTGAAGCGAGAGGATTTCAATTTGTCCGTCTTGCTGGTACAAGTGCTGGAGCAATCATTGCTTCACTCATCGCAGCAGGTTTTACAAGCCAGGAAATTCGAACGCTTTTAGATGAAATGGATGAGCATCAATTGCTTGATAGGAGATGTCAATTCATCCCGTTTAAAATGCTCAGGTGGGTATCCATTTACTGGCGTCTCGGTCTTTATAAAGGAGACCGGCTGGAAAAATGGCTGACCGATGTGCTAAAACGAAAAGGGGTCACCGTGTTTGGAGACCTCAAAAAAGATTCGTTGAAAATTGTTGCGTCCGATTTAACGAATGGAAAAATCCTCGTGCTGCCAGACGACCTTCCTTCATACGGCTTAAATCCAGAGCGGTTTTCCGTTGCGAGGGCCATTCGAATGAGCTGCAGCCTGCCGTATTTTTTCGAACCTGTCAAACTGAAGTCATCAAAAGGCATTTGTACCATTGTAGATGGAGGAGTGCTTAGCAATTTTCCAATTTGGCTGTTTGCTGAAGAGAAAAAAAGACCGTTCGTCGGTGTCACATTAACGCCAAACGAAAAAGAACGCCCTCAACACTCCATCCGCAATGCGTTTGAACTGTTTGGCGCTCTTTTTGAAACGATGCGTGGTGCTCATGACGAAAGACATATCGCCACAAAACACGAACGTCATATTATTTTTATTCCTGTAGAACACGTCATTGCCACTGATTTTCAACTCATGACAGAAAAGAAAAAGGCGCTCGTCGATCTAGGCAGACAGAAGGCCGAGCAATTTTTAAAAAGCTGGACATTTTAAAATAAGGCGCGATTCTTCTTTTTATTTTTCTTGCCTTCAATCACAGTCAAATGTGTTTGGCTTTTCTTTTTGAGAAGGACGGGCTTAGACTTGTGGTCAGTCGGCACGCTTCGCAGATGAGTGACCCGATTTTTCATCTGGCTTTTCGTTTTTGGCTTAGGCTGCTGGTAGCGACGTTTTGATTGTTTGACTGCTTTACGATAAAGATTACCCTCTGTTCCAGTTCTTCGATTCATCAGCCATCTAAATAGGAAAAATAGAGCCGCTCCAACGATCACAACAGACAGCAGCATGGTAAAAAGTCTGCCTGGGTTCGTTGTGAGTAAGTACACAAACCCCAAAACACCTAAAGCGAAAATAATGGTAAAAGCAGGATGTACTCGGCGATTCATAACTGTCCACCTCCGAAGGAATTTACCGGATTTATAAGTTAGATCACTTGATGAGCAGAATCTGACGCTTGTTTCAGTGACGCTTCCTCTAAACGAAGAAGTTCATTAAAACTTGCAATGGCTACCTCGACTTGATCGTCAGAAGGTTCTTTTGTTGTGAGCAATTGCAGCCAAAGGCCAGGATAGCCAAGCACTTTAAGCACAGGCACTTCTCGGAGTTTGTTCGTGAGCTGAAGCACTTCAAATGAAATGCCTAGAACAACCGGAATAAGTGCCAAGCGGTTCAGAACTCTCACCCATAAAGGATCTGTCGGTACGAGTAAATAGACGAACATCCCGACAATGACAGTGAATAAAATAAAGCTGCTGCCGCATCGATAATGCAGGCGGGATTGCTTTTGGACATTTTCCACTGTGATGTCAAGGTTCTGTTCATAGCAGTTTATGACTTTATGTTCTGCCCCATGATATTGAAATACTCTTTTAATTAAAGGGGTCATGGAAATAAAGTAAATATAGCCTAATAAAAGGACCAATTTGAAGAATGTTTCCACTGCGATTTGTGCGAAATTCCCTGAAAAGATAGGGCGCACAAGCTCTGCTAAAAAGACAGGTACCAGGGTAAAGACAAATTTACTAAAGAGTAGAGAGAGAACTCCGATCACAGCAATGCCGAAGATCATGGATAATTTCGAGCCTTTTTGTTCTTTTTCAAGAGTATGATCTTCAGAAGGATCTAAGTCATATCGCTCACTAGAGAAGTTTAAGTGCTTACTGCCGTTTGCGCTTGCTTCAACAAGTGCAGCAACACCCCTGACAAAGGGGATTTTCTTGAGAAAGGCGGTTCGTTTATTGGAGGTCCGGGGAAGCTTCAAAAACTCAATGGACTGGTCCTTTCGCCGAATCGCTGTCACATAGTTCTTCTTACCACCGAACATGACACCTTCGACAACTGCCTGCCCTCCATAAGCTGGAGGTTTTGTTTGATTGGACATATTTCATCAACCTGCCTGTTTCCTGTAATTTACATGCATTTCCTTATACCTTTATTGTACAGGAAATGAGCGGAAATCACTAGCTCGCAGGTCGATTATCTACTAGAATTCTATCTACCTCTTTTTAGCCAGTATACCCTGTTTTAAAAATTTTACACTCACGCATGGAAATCCTTTTTTTTCATGACATTTTGGACATACTACTTGCTGGAGGTGTTCACAAATGAAACGTGATGAAAAGAAAAACCAAGAAGAAAAAAATCAGTCCGTGCAAACGACATCACTTGTGGCAAGAGCGGCTGCTACAGGCTTTGTCGGCGGTGTTTTTTGGGGCTTTATCGGGTTTCTGACCCATGTGTTTCATTTTTCAGAGGTGAGTCCCAATATGCTGCTTCAGCCATTTGTGCTTGGAGAATGGAAAAAGGGAGGACTTGGTACTTTTATCAGTATTGTGCTGTTAGGAATTTTATCGATTGGAGCCGCCTTTATTTATTTTGGGCTTTTAAAAAGGATCAAAGGCTTTTGGATGGGTTTAGTATATGGCGGGCTTTTATGGCTGCTCGTTTTTTACGTATTTAATCCCATTTTCCCAGATGTAAAGCAAGTACAAGAGTTGCAGCAAAGCACCATTGTCACGACATTTTGCCTATATATTTTATACGGCATGTTTGTCGGGTACAGCATTTCGTTTGAATATAATGAATTGACGAGTCAGAAGCTTGCGAGGGCCCTCGGGAAAAAGACAGAATAAAGTGTAAATCACCTATTCATATGATAAAATATTTTTGGAAACGAAAGGTTTCTAAGGAAAAAGAAACAGATCTCGATATAGATTGAATTAGGGTGAAGGAGTGGTCATATGCCTCATTTTCTTGTACTAAATGGACCCAATTTAAATAGGCTTGGCAAAAGAGAGCCTGCTGTTTATGGAAGTAAGACGCTGACAGATTTAGAGACGGATTTGTTCCAGTTCGCAGAACGAGCAAACATCCAATTAACGTTCTTTCAATCAAATCACGAAGGGGATTTGATTGATGCGCTCCATGAAGCAGAAGATCAGTACGATGGTGTCGTGTTTAACCCGGGTGCATTTACCCACTACAGCTATGCGCTGAGAGATGCCATTGCAAGTATTTCTTTATCAGTCATTGAAGTACATATCTCAAATGTTCATAAGAGAGAGGAATTCCGTCATCATTCTGTACTTGCTCCAGTATGCCAAGGGCAAATCGTTGGGCTTGGCTTAGAAGGGTATAAATTGGCGATTCGTTATTTAGTCAGTGAAGGGGGAGCAGTATCATGAAACTTGAAAAACTAAGAACACTTTTAAGTGAATTAGAGATCGATGGCCTTGTCATTACAAGCAGTTTTAATTTACAGTATATGACCAGTTTTACCGGATCAGCCGGTCTTGCTGTCGTTTCAAAGGACCGGGCAGCTTTTATCACGGACTTCCGCTATACAGAGCAAGCGAAGGACCAAGTCAAAGGCTATGACATCATTGAACATAAAGGAAACATTGTGGAAACGGCTGCTCAAACGGCAAAGGAATTTGGAGTGAAACGCCTTGGGTTCGAACAAAACCATATGACATTTGCCACGTACCAGCAGTACGCAGCCAAAGCAGGCGGTATAGAGCTTGTTCCAGTCTCTGAATCAGTTGAAAAGTTGCGCTTGATTAAGTCTAGTGAAGAGATTAAGATATTAGAGGAAGCTGCGAAGATTGCAGATCACGCCTTTGATCATATTCTCACTTACATCAAGCCGGGCCTGACGGAAATTGCTGTCATGAACGAGCTTGAATTTTTCATGAGAAAAGAAGGTGCTGAAGGATCTTCATTCGATATGATAGTGGCCTCAGGTGTTCGTTCAAGCCTGCCTCACGGAAGAGCGAGTGAAAAGGTGATTGAATCTGGTGATTTAGTGACACTCGATTTCGGTGCTTACTATAAAGGCTATTGTTCTGATATGACAAGAACGATTGCTGTCGGAACACCAAGCGACAAGCTAAAGGAAATTTATCATATCGTATTAGAAGCAGAAAACGCTGGTGTGGATAGAATCAAGCCAGGCTTAACAGGAAAAGAAGCTGATCGCATCACACGAGACATCATTGAAAAGTATGGCTATGGTCAATACTTCGGGCATTCAACCGGGCACGGGCTAGGTATGGAAGTACATGAAGCGCCAGGTCTTTCCTCACGATCAGAGGTCGTCTTAGAAGAGGGAATGGTCGTCACAGTTGAGCCGGGGATTTACTTGCCAGATGTCGGCGGCGTGAGAATTGAGGATGATATTGTCCTGACAGCTGACGGCAATAAACGATTGACCCACTCACCGAAAGAACTTATCATATTATGATGGTGAAATGTAGGAGGATGACAAAATGATTTCAGTAAACGATTTTCGTACTGGCCTGACAATTGAAGTGGACGGCGGTATTTGGAGAGTAGTGGATTTTCAGCACGTAAAACCAGGGAAAGGCGCAGCGTTTGTTCGTTCGAAACTGCGTAACCTGCGTACAGGTGCCATTCAAGAAAAAACATTCCGCGCAGGCGAAAAAGTAGCGAAAGCACAAATCGAAACAAAAACAATGCAATACTTGTATGCAAATGGCGATCAGCACGTCTTCATGGATACAAGTTCTTATGAACAGCTTGAACTAAGTGAAGCACAAATTAAAGATGAGCTGAAATATTTGCTTGAAAATATGTCTGTTCAAATCGTGATGTACGGTGATGAAACACTTGGAGTAGAACTTCCAAACACAGTAGAACTAGAAGTAGTAGAAACAGAGCCTGGTATTAAAGGTGACACAACATCAGGCGGCTCAAAACCTGCAAAAACTGAAACTGGTTTAATCGTCAACGTTCCTTTCTTTGTGAACCAAGGAGATAAACTAGTGATTAATACATCTGACGGCTCATACGTTTCAAGAGCGTAATGAACGAAAAAAGACTGTAAACCTCGTGTTTACAGTCTTTTTTTATTGGAAAAATGACTCCTCAAGACAGGCCTTCTCTCAATTCTCTCATTCATCTCTCTTCCTTCCTGAAAAACAAGACTACTTCCAGCTGGTCAAGCATATAGTGTAAAAAAAGCTGGAGGTTCTATATGAAACAATTTCTCCCAGGTCTACACCCGTCAGTCGCTGCAATGGCAGGCATGAGATTCTTATCCGCCGCCATTGAACTGACGGCAGCCATCCTTATTTTAATCACAAATGATGTACGGAAAGCGGTAGTCATCAATAGTATATTGGCAATCATCGGGCCGCTCATTTTTATTATCACGATGACGATTGGAATCTATCAAATTGCCGGGCAGCTATCCTATGCAAAGCTCGTGTTCATTTTCATTGGTGTCGTGTTTATTCTTGTTGGGATCTATAAGTGAAACGGCTTGGCATAATTAACGGCTCACATCATACATTTTAGAGAAGAAAAAAAGGAGGGGAATTCGTTGCGGAGTTTGTTGGATATTCTCCCGCACTCGATTGGACAAGAACTCAGGCTGCTGAAAGAGGCAGAATGGGCGCAAATAGAAGAAATCCGCATTCGCACGGATCGTCCTATCGAATTGATGCAGGGAGGAAAACCACGTTTCCTTTCTTATCACACCACCTGGGAAGATGCGTCTCAGCTATTAGGCAGGCTGAGCAATTACAGCATGTACACACTTGAGGAAGAGCTAAAACAGGGCTATATCACCATATCTGGCGGACACCGGGTGGGACTTGCAGGAAAGGTGATCGTTGAAAACGGATTCGTCAAAGGGTTAAGAGATATCTCTTCATTTAATATCCGCATTGCCAAAGAAAAAATCGGAATTGCGCTTCCTTTTCTTCCTTATTTATATGAAGAGCACTGGCACAATACACTCATCATCGGTCCCCCGCAAACGGGGAAAACCACACTGCTCCGGGATATAGCACGTCTTGCTAGTACCGGCACAAAGACAATCCCTCCTAGAAAAACAGGCATTATTGATGAGCGTTCTGAAATCGCTGGATGTATCAGAGGGGTGCCGCAGCACCATTTTGGCCACCGGATTGATGTACTCGATGCGTGTCCAAAGGCTGAAGGGTTGATGATGATGATTCGGTCTATGAGCCCAGAGGTCATGATTGTCGATGAAATCGGAAAAAGTGAGGATGTAGAGGCACTTTTAGAAGCGATTCATGCCGGAGTCAGCATCATCGTCTCAGCTCATGGCTATTCACTTGAAGATGTATATAAACGACCTTCATTTAAACCGTTATGGGAGCTTCGTGTGTTTGAACGATATGTTGAATTAAATCGAAACAATGGGCCTGGCACGATCGGGCGGATGTACGGCGGGGACGGCCAAGAGATGAAATGGAGGCGGGGAGTGGACGTATGTTAAAGCTCATTGGCGCTATTTTCATTGTCGCGGCCACGACATGGGGAGGATTCGAGTTTGCCAAACGATATAGCGACAGACCTAAACAAATTCGGCAGCTGCGGTTTGCTCTCCAGTCTCTTGAAGCTGAAATTATGTATGGTCAAACCCCTTTAGCACGGGCGGCAGAGCAAATTGCAGCGCAGGTAGGTCCACCTGTCAATCAGCTGTTTGAACAATTTGCAGAAAAGCTGAAAGTGGGGACCTTTTCTGCACGCCATGCATGGAACGAAAGTCTTGAAGATGTTTGGAAAAAAACCGTATTGAAAAAAGGCGAATATGAGGCGTTGAAGCACTTTGGAGAAACACTTGGCCAGCATGATGTCACTTCTCAGCAAAAGTATATCAAGCTTGCTTTAGGCCATTTGGAATCAGAGGAGAAAGAAGCTGAAATCGCCCAAGCGAAAAATGAAAAAATGGTCAGAAGCCTCGGATTTTTAAGCGGATTACTACTGATTCTTTTATTGATGTGAGAGGAAGGGAGTCGAGAGCATGGGCGTTGATGTAAACGTCATTTTTCAAATTGCCGGAGTAGGCATCGTCGTGGCCTTTCTCCATACGATTTTAGACCAAATGGGGAAGAAAGAGTACGCTCAGTGGGTGACGCTGCTTGGGTTTATCTACATTTTGTTTATGGTGGCAACCATTGTAGACGATTTGTTTAAAAAGATTAAAGCCGTATTTCTATTTCAAGGATAGGGGAGGGCTTACAAATCGAAATCATACAAATTGTTGGACTTGGTTTAATCGCTACTTTTTTAGCATTAATCGTCAAAGAACAAAAGCCAACCTTCGCCTTTATGCTTGTTGTGTTTACCGGATGTGTCATTTTTCTTTATTTAATTGATCAAATCTATGCCATTATCTCGATGATTGAAAAAATTGCAGCAAGTGCCGGCGTCAATATGAAGTATGTTGAAACCATATTGAAGATCATTGGCATTGCCTATATTGCGGAATTTGGCGCTCAGCTGACAAAGGATGCTGGACAAGGCGCCATTGCATCCAAAATAGAGCTAGGCGGCAAGATCCTCATCTTGGTGATGGCAGTCCCGATTTTAACAGTCATCATTGAGACGATCTTAGGAATGATCCCGTCCATGACGTAAATGAAAAGAGGTGATGACAATGAAACAGGTGACCGCTGTAATGGGATTGATGCTTTTCTTTTGGCTGATTGCTCCGCATGCAGGGGCAGAAGAAAAAGAACCTTTATCTAATGAACAGCCAGCAGCACAGGAAGTGGCGAATGGACAGGCTGATGCACTTGAGCTTCATTCCATCAGTGACTTTTGGGAAACCATTTTGGACGAGTATGGCGGCTTTTTGCCAGAAAGCCAAAAGGGCACAGTGAAGGAAATGATTGACGGCGATAAAGAGCTGTCTCCCCAAACATGGCTGAAAGCCTTTGTACATTATCTGTTTCACGAGGTCATTGCAAACGGAAAGCTCCTAGGTACTCTGATTTTACTCACCATCTTTTGTTCGCTTTTGCAGCTTTTACAAAATGCCTTTGAACAAAGCACCGTCAGCAAAGTCGCATATGCTCTTGTTTATATGGTGCTGATTATTATTGCACTCAACAGCTTTCATGTGGCGATTTCTTATGCCACAGAAGCCATTCAAACGATGACCAGTTTTATTCTTGCTCTTATTCCTCTTTTACTAGCGCTTATTGCTTCATCAGGCGGGCTTGTCTCAGCCGGATTCTTTCATCCCGTTATTTTATTTTTAATGAACACGAGCGGTGTTTTCATTCAGTATGTCGTTCTCCCGCTCATCTTTTTATCTGCAATATTGAGCATTATCAGTACGTTGACCGAACAATACAAGGTCACCCAGCTTGCCCAGCTGTTAAGAAATGTGGCAATTGGCGGGCTTGCCGTTTTTTTAACCGTTTTTCTCGGCGTCATTTCCGTTCAGGGTGCATCTGCGGCCGTTACGGATGGAATCGCTCTTCGTACAGCCAAATTCATTACCGGAAACTTCATCCCTGTCCTAGGCAGAATGTTTACAGATGCGACCGATACCGTGATCAGCGCCTCTGTTTTACTCAAAAATACAGTCGGACTAGTTGGGGTTGCCATTTTGATTTCAATTGCCGCTTTCCCGGCGATTAAAGTACTTTCGTTAGCCCTTATCTATAAGTTTGCTGCTGCCATCCTTCAGCCGTTAGGAGGCGGACCCATCATCAGCTGTCTTGATGTCATTTCAAAAAGTGTGCTGTATATATTTGCCGCACTTGCTGTTGTGTCGCTCATGTTCTTTTTAAGCATTACCGTCATCATCACTGCGGGTAACCTGACCATGATGATGAAGTAAGGAGGGGACACCTTTTGAGTTTTCTCACGGAATGGATCACAAGTATTATTCTCTTTATCTTATTTGCGATTGTTATTGATCTTCTGCTTCCCAATTCGAGCATGCAAAAGTATGCAAAAATGGTCGTCAGCCTGCTGCTCATCGTGGTCATGCTCAATCCGATTTTTGCTTTATTTCGAGCGGATCCTGATCAAATTTTTTCAGAATTGATGAAAGGGAAGGAAGAAGCGCAGTCAGAAGAAATAAAAAATCAGATGAATTTAGAAAAAAAAGAAATACAAGCCTCTCAGCGTGCATATATTTTAAAGCAAATGGCTGTCCAACTAGAAAAAAGCGCAAAGGAGCCACTGGAGAAGGAGAGCTATGAAATGAAACACGTAGAAGTGCTGGCTGATGAGGAGCATCTGGATCAGAATATGGAGGCGGATCAATTTCGCATCAAAGCAGTTCTTTCCCCGCTCACAGGTGATGCTGTAGAAACGGTGGCAAAGGTGGACATTGATCTCTCCAAGCAAAAGGAGGAAAGCGCTGGATCTTCTAGCAAAGAGATCACGAGGGTGAAAGAGACACTTGCTGATGTTTGGAATACGAGTCCTGAGCACATCGCGCTGAACATTGAGGGAGGTGACGCAGCAGATCATGAATAACAAGGACTGGAAACAAAAGCTGAAATCATTCTTCCAGCCGCCTGAAAAAGGTGAAGGGAAACCCAAATTAACGAAGCACCATTACTTGCTGCTTGTATTCATTATCGGCGTATCTTTCATGTTAGTCAGTCAGATCTTGTCACCGCCATCAAGCAAACAACAAGCTGCGGTTCCTGCTTCTAAAAAAACATCCTCAGAAGAGCAGGAGGTATTCAAACCGGCGTCCTCAGGTAAGCCAAAGAATTCAATTGAGGACGTGGAGCGAGAATACGAAAATCAGCTGAAAGAAATTTTAGAGACCATTATCGGCGTTGAGGATGTATCAATCGTGGTCAATGTAGATGCAACTTCTTTAAAAGTGTTTGAAAAAAACAAATCCAATAAAAGTACAACGACCGAGGAAACAGATAAAGAAGGCGGCGTGCGAAGTGTCACCGATCAAACAAAGGAAGAAGAAGTCGTCATCATTAAAAATGGCAATGAAGAAACACCAGTCGTTGTTCAAACGAAAAAACCAGAAATCCGAGGTGTCCTCGTTGTTGCTCAAGGAGTAGACAACGTTCAAATAAAGAAAACCATCATTGAAGCGGTTACAC
The DNA here is from genome assembly GCF_038593295.1 of Bacillus sp. FSL R5-0512. NCBI lineage: Bacteria > Bacillati > Bacillota > Bacilli > Caryophanales > Bacillaceae > Bacillus > Bacillus sp. FSL R5-0512. Next base: position 2,196,212 of record NZ_CP151982.1, on the reverse strand, counting down.
GAGTGCTTGATGTACCGAGCCATAGAGTGGCTGTTGCCCCTAAAAAAATCAAGGAGGATTCGGAATGATGTTAAAAAAACAAACGGTTTGGCTATTAACGATGCTAAGTTTAGTTGTCGTATTAAGTGTGTACTATATCATGTCTCCACAGGGTGAAAATGCAGTGACAGTAGAAGATACGAAATCAAAAGGCACTGAAGAGAAAAAGGTTGAAACAGAAAAAGGGACGGATAAAGGAACGGAAAAAGGTGCTGATAAGAAATCCACTGACAAAGAAACAAACGGCAAACAAGAGGATATCGAAACAAGCGGTGAAGAAGGAAAGGCTGTGTCAGAGCAAACAGACGATGAGCTTTTTACAACATACAGACTAGAGCTTGAAGATAAACGAAGCAAGCAGCGCGAAGAATACAACGAAATTGTCTCCAGTGACGATGCAACAGCCCAAGAAAAAAGTGAAGCATACGATCAAATGACAGCGCTCAGTGAAGCAGAAGGAACTGAGCGTCAGCTTGAGACCTTGATCAAAACAAAAGGCTATAAAGACGCGCTCGTAAGTGCTGAAGGAGATAAAGTGAGTATCACGGTTCGTTCTGATAAAAAATCAAAATCTCAAGCGGCCGATATTATTGATATGGTCACAAAAGAAATGAGAGGTCTTGATAACGTAGCTGTCACTTTTGAGCCCACTAATCAATAAAAAAGAACTGGCGCCCTTTGCGGAAAAGGGCGTTTTTTGATGCGGCTTGACGCCCTCTCCAAGGTGCTTACGCGAGGCGCTTCGCCACAATAGTAGTTGAATTCATCGAAATCCTCCTGTAAGATGGTTATAGTATGTACTTTTAGTACTAGCCTATAATAAAAAGATAAATCCATACATAGGGGTGCAAATCCATGTTAAAAATCGAAGAAATTCATGAACTGATTAAATTAATTGACGACTCTACTATCGATGAGTTTACTTACGAAAACGAAGGTGCAAAAATCAAACTGAAGAAAAATAAAGAAGTCGTTCAGCAAGTTGCGGCACAAGCACCAGTGGCTCCTGTCCAAGCAGCTCCAGCTCAACAAGCTCCTACAGCACAAGCTCCAGCTCAGACCGAAGCCCCTGCACAAGAGGCAGCTGCGTCTGAAAATCTGCATAAAATCACATCCCCAATGGTTGGCACATTTTATGCTTCCTCTTCACCAGAAGCAGATCCATACGTGACAACAGGCTCTAAGGTGAAGGAAAACACTGTTGTATGTATCGTAGAAGCGATGAAACTGTTTAATGAAATCGAAGCAGAAGTAAAAGGTGAAATCGTCGAAGTATTAGCTGAAAACGGTCAGCTTGTAGAATTCGGACAACCCCTCTTTCTAGTGAAAGCAGAGTAAGGAGTACGATCATGATTAAAAAGCTATTAATTGCAAACAGAGGAGAAATCGCAGTTAGAATTATCCGCGCTTGTAAAGAGCTTGGAATTGAAACTGTTGCGGTATTTTCTGAAGCGGATCGTGATGCGCTGCATGTACAAATGGCTGATGAAGCATATTGCATCGGACCGACTGCTTCTAAAGATAGTTATTTAAATGTCACAAATATTGTCAGCGTAGCAAAATTAACAGGAACAGATGCCATCCATCCAGGATACGGCTTTTTAGCAGAAAATGCAGACTTTGCAGAGCTTTGCGAGGAATGTAATGTGATCTTTGTTGGACCAACTGCGTCAGCGATTTCCAAAATGGGAACGAAAGATGTCGCGCGAGAAACAATGAAGAATGCAGGCGTTCCGATCGTCCCTGGTTCTCAAGGAATTGTAAAAGATCTTGATGATGCTGTTTCAACAGCAGCTAGTATTGGGTATCCTGTGATTATTAAAGCAACTGCAGGCGGAGGCGGTAAAGGAATCCGTGTGGCTCGTACAGAAGAAGAGCTTATTAACGGAGTCACCATCACGCAGCAGGAAGCGGCGCAAAACTTTGGGAACCCTGGTGTCTATTTAGAAAAGTTCATTGAAGACTTTAGACATGTGGAAATTCAAGTGCTTGCAGATCAGCATGGCAATACGATTCATTTAGGAGAGCGTGATTGCTCGATCCAAAGAAGAATGCAAAAGCTTCTTGAAGAAACGCCATCACCAGCACTAAATGCAGACATCCGTGAGCAAATGGGTGAAGCAGCCGTAAAAGCAGCAGAAGCTGTTGAATATACAGGTGCTGGAACAGTCGAATTCATTTATGATTATAATGAAGAGAAGTTCTACTTCATGGAAATGAATACTCGTATTCAAGTAGAGCATCCTGTGACAGAAATGGTCACAGGTGTAGACTTGATCAAAGAACAGATCAAGGTTGCATCAGGTGAGAAGCTTTCACTTACACAAGAAGATGTCGTATATGAAGGCTGGGCGATCGAATGCCGTATTAATGCAGAGAACCCAGAGAAAAACTTCATGCCTTCAGCTGGTGAAATTAAAATGTATCTTCCGCCAGGCGGTTTAGGTGTACGAGTTGATTCTGCCGCTTATCCGGGCTATGTGATTCCGCCATATTATGACAGCATGATTGCCAAAGTGATCACATATGGTAAGACAAGAGAAGAAGCGATTGCAAAAATGAAACGTGCGCTTCAAGAATTCGTCATTGAAGGAGTCTACACAACGATTCCATTCCACCTTAGATTGCTCGAGCATGAAACATTTGTGAGAGGTAACTTTAATACGAAGTTTTTAGAAACATACCAAATCATGAAATAATCACAGCTTTCGGAGGTGAATGATGTGTCAGAAAACAATTTGCTTGAAATGAACCTTGATGAAGATCAATTGGGAAAAGTGCAAATTGCACCAGAAGTGATTGAAGTCATTGCTGGGATCGCCGCTTCAGAAGTCGAAGGCATTGCCGAAATGCGCGGCAATTTCGCTGCTGATGTAGCAGAACGCTTTGGTAAGAAAAATCACCGTAAAGGTGTAAAAGTAGATGTCTCTGATGAAGGCATCACAATCGATGTGTATTGTGTGGTTGAATTTGGCCTATCCATTCCAAAGGTATCCACTGCTGTACAAGAAAATATCCGTCAAACCCTTTTGAACATGACTGCCTTAACAATTAATGAAATTAACATTCATGTCGTTGGCATTCAATTTGATACAAAAGCACCTGAGGCTGAAGTAGATCAAGAAATGTAAAAAAGGGTTCAAGTGAAACCAAGGAGGCATTGCCTCTTTGGTTTTTTAAAGCCCATTTTTGAGTAATTTCCGAATATTGATAACGTCACACGTTGATTGATTCGTTTTTCGTCACAGCTCGCATGGATCTTGGTGCGACCACGGTCAAAATATGTTATGATCTCTGTATGGCTTAACGACAAGCGGATAAAGTGGTTAAAGGAGTAAATAATGAAAAGAAGAACTGCAAGAGAAAAGGCGCTACAAACATTATTTCAAATTGATGTGAGCAATATTGATCCGAAAGAGGCCATTACACATGCGCTGGATGAACAAGAATCAGATCCTTTTTTCGAGGAACTGGTTTTCGGTGTGCTTGAACAAAAGGACAAGCTTGATGACATGATCTCACAGCATCTAGTGAATTGGAAACTCGACCGTATTGCAAACGTAGACAGAGCCATTTTAAGGCTGTCTGTGTACGAGATGGTGTATCAAGAAGACATCCCAGTTAGTGTCTCAATGAATGAAGCGATTGAACTCGCCAAATTATTCGGCGATGATAAAGCACCGAAATTTGTAAATGGTGTACTTTCGAACATTAAAAACGACCTAAAGCAGCAATAGGAGGATTCGACATGACAGCAACAATCATCGATGGGAAAGAAACAGCAAAAGAAAAACGTGAACAATTAGCAAAAGAAGTAGAAGAGCTAAAACAAAAAGGAGTCACACCTGGTCTTGCCGTTATTCTAATCGGTGATGATCCGGCCTCACTTTCTTACGTACGCGGGAAGAAAAAAGCAGCAGAAGCAATGGGCATGCACTTTCAGCTTGATCATTTAGATGCTTCTTTAACAGAAGAAGAATTGCTTCAACTGATTGATCAGTACAATGCGAACGATCAATTCCACGGGATTCTTGTTCAACTTCCACTGCCAAAACATATTTCTGAAAAAGCCGTCATTGAACGTATTTCACCTGAGAAAGATGTAGATGGTTTCCATCCATTAAATATCGGGAAAATGCTGCTTGGAGAAGATACATTCCTACCTTGTACACCAGCAGGCATTGTTGAATTACTGAACAAAACGGGTGTCAGTCTTTCTGGAAAAGAAGTGGTTGTTGTAGGGCGCAGCAATATTGTCGGCAAACCAGTTGGACAATTGCTGTTAAATGAAAATGCAACGGTTACTTACTGCCATTCAAGAACGGCGAATATTTCAGAACATACGTTAAAAGCGGACATTTTAGTTGTTGCCGTCGGTCGAGCAAACTTTATTAAAGCTGACCAAATCAAAGAAGGCGCAATTGTCATCGATGTAGGAGTCAATCGTTTAGATACTGGGAAGCTTGTTGGGGATGTTGATTTTGAAGAAGCGAAAGAAAAAGCTTCTTATATCACACCAGTCCCTGGCGGAGTCGGTCCAATGACGATTACCATGCTTGCACACAATACGGTTAAATCAGCAAAACGTACATTAGCATAAGCTTTATCCATTCATCCACCTGCATGCTGCCGGTGGATGAATGTGCGTTTTTGAAGAGGAGGAATACGTCATGAGTGAAAAAGCCTTTGTGACGGTCACAGCCCTTACAAAATACATAAAAAGAAAATTTGATGTTGATCCGCATTTAGAAGATATTTGGATTAAAGGTGAGTTATCCAATGTGAAGATTCATTCAAGAGGTCATGTGTACTTCACCTTAAAAGACGAAAACGCACGCATGCAAGCTGTCATGTTTCAGCGTTCCGCAGCAAAGCTGCCTTTTTCACCAAAGAGCGGAATGAAAGTATTTGTACGCGGCGGGATTCAAGTCTATGAACCAAGCGGCAACTATCAATTATATGCAAAAGAAATGCAGCCTGATGGTGTTGGTGCTCTTCATCTCGCTTATGAAGAGCTGAAGAAAAAGCTGGCAAGTGAAGGCTTATTTGATGCGCGCTATAAAAAATCAATTCCTGAATATCCAGAGGTTGTTGGTGTCATTACATCACCAACAGGAGCGGCTGTTCGAGATGTCATCACAACGATTAACCGGCGCTATCAGCAGGCGAAAATCATTGTGCTTCCGGCGCTTGTTCAAGGTGAAAATGCCATTCGTTCAATCGTAGAGCGGATCAAGGAAGCAAATGAAAAACAGCTCTGTGATGTCTTGATTGTCGGAAGAGGAGGCGGTTCGATCGAAGAACTTTGGGCCTTTAATGAAGAAGCTGTCGCAAGAGCGATCTTCGCATCAGACATTCCAATCATTTCTGCAGTAGGGCACGAAACGGACTTTACGATCAGTGATTTCACTGCAGACATGAGAGCACCCACACCAACAGGAGCAGCCGAGCTCGCTGTTCCAAGCACAGCCGATTTAATAGAACGAATCAAATCCATCGATATTCGGCTTACAAGGGCCGTAAAGAATCGAACTTCACAAGCGAAAGACCGTCTTGTGGCGCTGCAATCCTCTTATGCCTTCCGTTTTCCAAAACGTTTGCAGGAGCAAAAAGAGCAGCAATTCGATTTGGTATTTGACCGTTTTCAAAAACAGCTGACGAGACAAATTGAACAAAAACGCAGTCAACTAGACCGCCAGACATACAGGCTGAAGCCGCTTCATCCAAAAGAGCAGCTGCTTCAGGCGAAAAAACGCCACGCCAATGAAACAGAACAGCTCATCCGCAGCATGAATGTGCAAATGAAAACAATTCATTCGCAGTTCCAATCTGTTCTTGGTAAACTAAATGCATTAAATCCACTTCAAGTGATGGAAAGAGGCTATAGTTTAGCTTATAAAGACGATGAACTGATTAAAAGTGTAAACCAAGTCGATACGAAAGATCAGCTGGCTATCACCATGAAAGATGGACGGCTGATTTGTGAGGTTATTGAGAAGGAGGGGCAATCATCATGACAGAATCAAATAAACAAAAAGAAGAACAAATGACATTTGAAGAAGCGATGAAAGGTCTTGAGGAGATCGTTGGAAAGCTCGAAGAAGGAGATGTACCACTTGAGCAAGCCATTCATTATTTTCAAGAAGGCATGACACTTTCAAAGCTTTGTCATGAAAAATTACAGCACGTTGAAAAGCAGATGGATTTCATTTTAAAAGAGGACGGTGAGCTGGCTCCTTTCTCGGTGAAGGAGGCAGATGCTGGTGACAAGTAATTTGCAGGATTTTTTAACAACACGAAAACAGGCCATTGAAGAGTATTTATTTACATATGTTCAGGAATTGATGATTCCAGAAGAACTAAAATCTTCGATGCTTTACTCTCTTGAAGCTGGAGGGAAAAGACTTCGCCCTGTTCTCGTTCTTGCTTTATTACATGCCTACGGAAAAAACGAAGAAGATGGCATACCGGTTGGCTGTGCTGTAGAAATGATTCATACGTATTCATTGATACATGACGACCTGCCTTGCATGGACGATGATGACCTTCGCAGAGGAAAGCCGACCAACCATAAAGTATACGGGGAAGCAACCGCGGTTCTCGCTGGTGATGCACTTTTAACGGAAAGCTTCCGCCTGATCACATCGCAGCTATCTAGCAGCGTCTCTCCTGACCAAAAGCTCAGAATCGTAGATGAGCTTGTGCGGTCAGCAGGTGCACTAGGAATGGTAGGCGGTCAATTTGATGACATGGAAGCAGAGCAAAAACAAGTCCCGCTTGCTGAACTAGAATCCATTCATGCCCGGAAAACAGGAAAGCTTCTCACATTCAGCGTCACAGCAGGTGCAATGCTGGCAGGAGCATCAGATGACGATATCGAAAAACTAAGAGAGTTCAGCTATCATATTGGCATTGCTTTTCAAATCCGTGATGACATTTTAGACCTCGAAGGTAGCGAAGAAAAAATAGGAAAACGGGTCGGCTCTGATACAGCGAATGAAAAGTCGACATATCCTTCTTTATTAACGCTTTCAGGAGCAAAAGAAAAGCTGCACGAGCACATCACACGTGCAAAAGAAATTGTCTCAAATCTTGAATTAGAGCAGCAATTGCTGCATGAGTTATGTGATCTGATCGCCTCAAGAGATCATTAAAAACAGCCTAGATTTGAGGGTCTTCGAGCAATTGTGGTAAACTGTAAACAGTTTATCATGATGAGACAACTCTTATTCCCGCTTGGTTTTCATAGGAATAAGGCATTATATATGTAGATAGAAATTTTGTTGAAAGCGAGTTGATCCTGATTGGATCTTTTATCAATAAAAAATCCAACGTTTCTAAAAGGAATGTCAAATGCAGAATTAGAGGAGCTTAGTGCTGACATTCGCATGTTTTTAATTGAGTCCTTGGCTAACTCTGGCGGGCATATCGGTCCGAACCTGGGTGTCGTTGAACTCACGGTTGCCCTTCATAAAGTATTTGACAGCCCGAAAGACAAATTCCTTTGGGATGTTGGACATCAGTCTTATGTTCACAAGCTGTTAACTGGAAGAGGGGCGGAGTTTGATACACTTCGTCAATATAAAGGACTTTGCGGTTTTCCTAAACGAAATGAAAGTGAGCATGATGTTTGGGAAACAGGCCACAGCTCAACCTCATTATCTGGCGCGATGGGGATGGCGGCGGCGCGGGATATTAAAGGGACAGATGAATATATCCTGCCGATTATCGGAGACGGTGCATTAACCGGAGGTATGGCGCTTGAAGCTCTGAATCATATCGGTGATGAAAAGAAAGATATGATCGTCATCTTAAACGATAATGAAATGAGTATTGCACCAAACGTCGGTGCAATTCACACCATGCTTGGCAGACTGCGCACAGCAGGCAAGTACCAATGGGTAAAGGACGAGCTCGAGTATTTATTTAAGCGGATCCCAGCTGTAGGCGGAAAGCTTGCTGCTACAGCAGAGCGTATTAAAGACAGCCTCAAGTATTTACTAGTGTCTGGCATGTTTTTTGAGGAAATGGGATTCACATACTTAGGTCCTGTTGATGGACATTCTTATGAAGATCTTTTTGAAAACCTTGAATATGCAAAGAAAACAAAAGGTCCTGTCCTGCTGCATGTCATCACGAAAAAAGGAAAAGGCTATCAGCCGGCAGAATCCGATAAAATTGGGACATGGCACGGCACAGGTCCATACAAAATTGATACAGGTGATTTTGTAAAACCAGCAGCTGCTGCACCGTCATGGAGTGGTCTTGTCAGTGAAACAGTCAGAAAGCTGGCGCGGAAAGATGAGCGAATTGTGGCCATCACGCCTGCGATGCCTGTTGGCTCAAAACTTGAAGGCTTTGCAAAGGAATTTCCTGAGCGAATGTTTGATGTAGGGATCGCTGAGCAGCATGCAGCCACAATGGCAGCTGGGCTTGCGACGCAGGATATGAAGCCATTTTTAGCGATTTATTCAACGTTCCTGCAAAGAGCTTATGATCAAGTGCTGCATGATATTTGCCGCCAAAACCTCAATGTTTTTATCGGAATTGACCGTGCGGGTCTTGTCGGTGCTGATGGAGAAACGCATCAAGGTGTGTTTGATATTGCCTTCATGCGTCATATGCCGAATATGGTGCTCATGATGCCGAAGGATGAAAATGAAGGCCAGCACATGGTCAATACAGCCATTCAGTATGATGACGGTCCTATTGCCATGCGTTTCCCGCGCGGAAATGGGCTTGGTGTGAAAATGGATGAACAGCTCAAAACCATTCCGATTGGATCTTGGGAGGTTCTTCGCCCAGGGAAGGATGCCGTCATCTTAACATTCGGTACGACAATTAAAATGGCGCTGCAAGCAGCTGAGGAACTTCAAAAAGAAGGGAAATCAATTCGTGTCGTCAACGCTCGGTTTATTAAGCCGCTTGATGAAGCGATGCTAAACGACATTCTTTCTGAAGGGATTCCGATTTTAACGATTGAAGAAGCTGTGCTCCAAGGCGGGTTTGGCAGCAGCGTATTAGAATATCTACACGACAAGAAAGCATCACATATCAAAGTAGAACGCATGGGTATCCCAGATCAATTTATTGAGCATGGAAGTGTTGATGCCCTGCTTGAAGAAATTGGACTGACGAAAGCACATGTTGCTGAGACTTTACGTGACCTGCTTCCAGCAGCACCAAGAAAAGGAATTGGATCATGACATCAAAGAAAGAACGACTTGACGTTTTATTAGTCGAACAAGGACTAATGGAAACAAGAGAGAAAGCAAAGCGTGCCATCATGGCAGGGATCGTTTACTCAAATGAAAACCGTTTGGATAAACCAGGAGAGAAAATTGCTCGTGATACGCCGCTTACAGTGAAGGGGAACCCTCTCAAATACGTAAGCCGCGGCGGGTTAAAGCTCGAAAAAGCGCTCAAAGAATTTGACCTGACAGTTGAAGGGAAATTGCTGATTGATATTGGCTCATCCACAGGCGGATTTACAGATTGTGCTCTTCAAAATGGAGCAGTCAAATCATATGCTGTAGACGTTGGCTACAATCAGCTTGCGTGGAAATTAAGGCAGGATGACAGGGTCATCGTCATGGAGCGCACCAATTTCCGCCATTCCGTCCCAGCTGATTTTACTGAAGGGTTGCCAGAAGTGGCATCGATTGATGTATCTTTTATCTCACTCAAACTCATTCTGCCGGCTTTAAAGCATATTCTTGTGCCGGGTGGTGACTGTATTGCGCTCGTCAAGCCTCAATTTGAAGCAGGCAGAGAGCTTGTTGGGAAAAAAGGCATCGTGCGTGAGCCCTCTGTCCACCTTGGTGTACTAGAAGAGATGAATCAATTTGCTGCAAAAGAAGGTTATGATGTAAAGGATGTATCATTTTCGCCTATCACTGGTGGAGATGGAAATATTGAATTTCTGCTTCATTTAGTGCTTCATCCTGATCAAGAAGAAAATGCGGCACTTCCTGCTTCACAACTTGAGAAGGTCGTGAAGGAAGCCCATTCTGTATTGAAAGAAAAGAAAAACAGCCCTGAGCCGGCTGACACATGAAATCATTGAAACAAAAGGAATAATAGCTCGCTATTATTCCTTTTTACATGGTCAAAAGACAAGAATTGGCCGTATCTCACGTAATGCTTGTTTTTTGAACTGTGCTTCATATAACATAGAACGTAAAGACAAACTGAGAATAAAACGCCTAGGGGGGTCAAATATGAATAAAGGTCAAAGGCATATTAAAATTAGAGAAATCATTGCGAGCCAAGAAATCGAAACACAAGATGAATTGGTCGATATTTTGAAAGCCGATGGATATAACATCACACAAGCGACCGTTTCTAGAGATATTAAAGAATTACATTTAGTGAAAGTTCCGACGAACAATGGAACATATAAATACAGTCTTCCTGCGGATCAGCGGTTTAATCCGCTGTCAAAGCTGAAGCGGTCCCTAATGGATGCATTTATTAAAATGGATGCTGCCAGTCATTTAATTGTTCTTAAAACAATGCCGGGTAATGCTCAGGCGATTGGTGCTTTAATGGATAATTTAGATTGGGAAGAAATTATGGGAACGATTTGCGGGGATGATACCATTTTAATCATTTGCCGCACCCCAGATGATACAGAGACAGTTTCGAGCAAAATTTTAGAGCTTCTATAAAGAATCAGGTTTATTAAAAGAGGTGTCAAATGAGTGTTAGCAGAACTAACCATTAAAAACTTTGCAATCATTGAAGAGTTAACGGTTTCATTTGAAAAAGGACTAACGGTTCTAACGGGGGAAACAGGTGCCGGAAAATCCATCATGATTGACGCTGTCTCACTTCTCGTGGGAGGAAGAGGTTCCTCTGAATTTGTCCGCTACGGTGAAAAAAAAGCAGAGCTGGAAGGGCTTTTTCTTGTACCAGCCGATCATCCTGTATTTGCTCTATGCGAAGAGCAGGGAATTGACGCATCAGATGAAATGATGATCCTCCGCCGTGATATTAACAACAGCGGGAAAAGCATTTGCCGGATTAATGGAAAGCTTGTCACCATCTCACTTTTACGGGAAGTAGGACGGCTTTTGCTTGATATACATGGACAGCACGATAACCAACTGCTCATGGAAGATGAAAATCATCTGCATTTGCTCGATCAATTTGGAGCAGAAGAAATTGCACCGGCTCTCTTGCAGTATCAAGAAGCATATGATCAATATATGAAGACGGCTCAAAAGCTCAGGCAGCTGTCTGAGAATGAGCAGGAAATGGTGCACCGCTTAGATTTACTGCAATTTCAGCTAGAGGAGATTGAGGCGGCACAATTAGAGCCGGGGGAAGATGAGAGGCTTCAGGAAGAGCGACATCAAATCAGCAACTACGAAAAAATCTATTCTTCACTCCAAAACGCGTACAACGCTTTGCGTAATGAGCAAGGAGGACTAGATTGGGTTGGTATGTCCTCAAGCGAGCTTGAGCAAGTGTCTGAAATCAACGATGATTTGAAAAAGTTATCTGAACAAGTGTCGAACTCCTACTACTTATTAGAGGATTCAACTTTCCAAATGCGAAGCATGCTGGATCAATTAGAATTTGATCCGGCTCGTCTTGATTTTATTGAGTCCAGGCTGAATGAAATGAAGCAGTTAAAACGAAAATACGGCACAACCGTTGAGGAAATTTTGGAGTATGCGGCGAAGATTGAAGAAGAAATAGATCAAATCCAAAATCGAGACAGCCATCTGCAGACGCTCAAAAATAAATTAGATGCGATGAGCCGTGATGCTCTGCTGGAAGCACTTAACGTTTCGGAGCTGCGTAAAAAATGGGCCAAAAAGCTAGCAAAGCAAATTCAAACAGAGCTCAAGGATTTGTATATGGAGAAGTCATCATTTGACACAGCTTTTTCTGTTCGATATGCGCCATTTGGCAGCACTGATTGTCCGCTATTAGACGGAAAACCTGTCCAGCTCGGGAAAAATGGAATCGACCAAGCACAATTTGTCATTTCTACAAATACAGGCGAACCGATGAAATCTTTATCGAAAGTAGCCTCAGGTGGAGAAATTTCACGTGTCATGCTCGCTGTGAAGAGTATTTTCTCAGCTAAACAAGACGTCACATCCATTATTTTCGATGAAGTTGATACAGGTGTCAGCGGCAGAGTGGCACAAGCCATTGCTGAGAAAATTTACAAAGTTGCGTCTGGATCACAAGTGCTCTGTATTACACACCTGCCTCAAGTAGCCGCAATGGCTGACACGCATCTCTTCATTTCTAAACGCTCGAAAGCGGGCAGAACACTGACGAGTGTCAAACCATTAAGTCATGAAGAAAAAGTGAGTGAAATTGGCCGGATGATTGCCGGTGTGGAAGTGACTGAGCTGACAAAACAACACGCAAAAGAACTATTGCACCAAGCAAATGATGTCAAAACAACAGGGTAGCTGAATCATCAGCTGCCTTTTTTTATGTTGTGTAAAAGCCGGCGTATATACCCATAAAATCGTCTTTTTCTTTTATCAATTTATCCAATCATTTTCTAAAGCTGCCGGTTATAAATCCTCTCGAAGAAGGCAAAAGTAAAGATGTAGCCAAAACATGAGTGTTCTGGTGTGGGTAAGGAGCGAGGAGAGTGAAAAATGAATGCCCGAAAAGATGAGAAAAGCCATTGGTGTGATTCTCCTTGTTTCTTTAATAAGTACAGGGTTTATGAGCATAGTGAAGGAGTACATCAGCATTCCAACAAATGTTGCTGTATTTGAAAAACAAAAGCACTCAATTGACACATCGATTGAAGCGTCAGCCAATGCTTCTTCACCAGCCTTTAGCCTTTCAGAGAAAAAGAATCAGCTGGATATTACAGGACAAAAGGCGGGAAAAGCCGAAATTGTTTATGATTTTAAAGGATTTCCTATTAAGAAAACAAAAGTTGACGTTCTCCCTGAATTAAAAGTCATTCCTGGAGGACAATCCATTGGCGTCAAGCTCCACTCTGTAGGAGTTCTCGTTGTAGGTTTTCATCAAATCACAACAGCAGACGGCAAAAAATCACCAGGTGAAGCCGCAGGCATTCAATCAGGGGATATGATCATTGAAATCAATGGTCAAAAAATGGAGAAAATGAATGACCTCACCCCATTTATTCAGAAAGCAGGGAAAACGGGTGAAACGCTTCGTTTGCTCATAAAGAGAGATCATAAAACCTTTCAAACAACATTAACACCCGCAAAAGATGCAAGTGAAGGCATCTATCGAATTGGTCTTTACATTCGTGATTCTGCAGCAGGAATCGGCACGATGACCTTTTTTGAACCTTCATCTAAAAAATATGGTGCCCTTGGGCATGTGATTTCTGACATGGATACAAAAAAACCAATTGTTGTCGACAATGGTGAAATTGTTAGATCAACCGTGACATCGATTGAAAAAGGCACAGGAGGCAATCCTGGAGAAAAATTGGCGAGATTCTCTTCCGAAAGAAAAACAATAGGAGATATCTCCCGCAACAGCCCTTTTGGTATCTTTGGTACGTTAACCGAAAAGCTTGAAAATCATGTAGCAGATAAACCACTTCCAGTCGCTTTATCTAATGAAGTAAAAGAAGGCCCAGCAGAAATTTTAACCGTTGTGGATCATGATAAAGTGGAGAAGTTTAATATTAAAATTGTCAGCACAACACCGCAGAAATTCCCAGCAACTAAAGGAATGGTATTAAAGGTAACAGATGAGCGGCTCTTAAGCAAAACGGGCGGAATCGTCCAAGGAATGAGCGGAAGCCCCATCATCCAAAATGGCAAAGTCATTGGAGCTGTCACACACGTATTCGTCAATGATCCGACTAGCGGGTACGGCGTACACATTGAATGGATGCTGTCAGAAGCAGGAATCGACCTTTATCAAAAAAACAAAAAAGCAAGCTGATCAGCAAACTGCCGCGAATTTTCCGGCAGTTTTTTTCTACCCTTTCTTTCTCTTCCATCATGTTATAAAATAAGGAAAAAGAGATTTTTCGACAAAATGGAAAAAAGCTTGTTGTCAAATTGCGATAATCGTCGATTCGTTAAGAAAAACGTAGAAAAAGCTAGATAATGCTCTATTATTCGGAAAATTAAAGTTTTTTAAAGGTGATAGCATGGTTTTGTCGAATTGAACACTCAGAAGAGAAATGCAAAAGACTAAAGGAATCGACATTGGGGAGGAAAGAACGTGGAGAAAATTAAAGTGTGTGTAGCTGATGACAATCGAGAGCTTGTTGGCCTTTTGACAGAGTACATTGAGGGACAGGAAGATATGGAAGTACTTGGCGTGGCGTATAATGGTCAGGAATGTCTGACATTATTTAAAGATAAAGAGCCCGACGTTCTCCTCTTAGACATTATTATGCCTCATTTAGACGGTCTTGCTGTACTAGAACGCCTCCGTGAAAACAATGAAATGACAAAACAGCCAAGTGTGATTATGCTAACGGCATTTGGACAAGAAGATGTCACGAAAAAAGCAGTTGATTTGGGCGCATCCTATTTCATTTTAAAGCCATTTGATATGGAAAACCTAGTAGGTCATATTCGTCAAGTCAGTGGAAACGGCACACAAGTTACCCATCGCTCTTCATCAATCCAAAACAGTGTTCTTCGTAACAAACCTGAACCGAAACGTAAAAACTTAGATGCGAGCATTACGACCATTATTCATGAAATTGGCGTGCCCGCTCATATTAAAGGCTATTTATACTTAAGAGAAGCAATTTCTATGGTGTACAATGACATTGAGCTTCTCGGAAGCATTACTAAAGTGTTGTACCCAGACATTGCAAAGAAATTTAACACGACTGCCAGCAGGGTAGAACGAGCGATTCGTCATGCCATTGAAGTCGCTTGGAGCAGAGGAAACATTGATTCCATTTCCTCACTCTTTGGTTATACTGTCAGCATGTCAAAAGCGAAACCAACCAATTCAGAATTTATTGCCATGGTAGCTGATCGTTTGCGATTAGAGCATAGAGCAAGCTAGTATCTTTTTCATGAAAAAACGTTTCTTCATTGAGACGTTTTTTTATTTTGAAAGATGTTGTCAAAAATTGGTTAGGTTGATAAAATCATCTTAATGTTTAAATTGGACAAACGGGCTGCTTTATTTTCAGAATAAAATGAAAAATAAAGCATGAAAAAAATAAAAAAGACATAAAGTAGTGGTAATCAGCTGCGCCAATCGATCATGAAGTCTTCAAAATAGAAGAAGAAAACGCTCATTCGTAAGAAAAAGGATGAGAGGAAAAGGTCTCATGGATTTGGTAATTAAAGCAAACGAGATCGAAAGTTCTATTTCTATTGACCTGATTGGTTGGCGTTTTAAAGTCACTGGCTTCTTAGAGATTGTGCCATTTGAACTGAATATTCCCATTGTCGAATTTAATAATTTTCACATTCTTTTACTATGCTATAATAATGAAAAGAAGAGGGTGAGGTTATGGGAAAGCTGAAAATCCACTCTGCTGAGGTAGCGAACGAAATTAGCAAGTGGACGAGGGTCATTTCTCAGAATGACTTAGAAAAATCTGCTGTCTATAAAGAGAAAATTCAGAATTTGCTAAAAAATACAGATGAAGACCGTGAAGTTCTCCTTTATTATCAGCTTGTTGACGGCAGACATGAAATGTTACTTGGAAATATTGAAAAAGCCAATCAAATTATGAAAAGTGTCGGAACGCTCGATGAGAAGGCAGATGACATTATTAATTTTTATTTTTACTTTTACAAAGGCCAATATGCTGCATATGTGAAAAAGTATGATGAAGCCATAAGCTTTTACAAAATTGCAGAACAGCGGCTAAAACGTGTGAATGAAGACCTGGAAGTAGGAACTTTTCACCATAAGGTTGCTTCGATCTATTACGAACTGAAACAAAATTTCATATCCATTAATCATATTAAAAAAGCCATCGATACATTCAAAGCGCATGAAGAGTACACAGCGCAGGCGATTGACAGCTTAATTTTACATGCAAGTAATTGTATTGATTTGTTCCAATTCGATGAAGCAGAGAAAAAGTATAAAGAAGCACTTGAGAAAAGTAAGCGCATTAACAATGAAGTGCTCATTGGGAAATGCTATCACAATTTAGCGGTTCTTTATTATGCAAAGCATGATTATGAAAAAAGCGCACATTATGCCAAAAAAGGGATGGGCATTCAAATTCACCGTGACAATAGCCATTATTACATCCAATCTTTATATGTTCTGGCCAATGCCTTGGTTCATTTAGGAGATCAAGAGGCGAGGGAATATATTAAAGAGGGTATTTTGTATAGTTGTGATATCCAAAATAATGAATATATAGTAAAATTTGAAATTTTGGATTTGATGTGCGAGAATAGTGGGGCAGCAGACGTATTCTCAGAAAAATTAGACTACATAGAAAAAAATAGATTATATGTGGAGCTTGAGGATTTGTCTGAACAAATATCGAAATACTTCAAGGAACGAAATGATTATCAAAATGCCATTCGTTTTCTTGAAAAGAAATTCGATGCACAAATACTTCAAAAGAAAGTGGAGGTTATCTTATGAAAAAGTTGTTGTTAGGTGTAACCGTTGTTACAGCAGTCGCAGTTGTTTCTTCCCTTTTTGCTCTTGACGCAGAGACGACAGAGCAAGCCATCAGAGCGATTACGTGATCGAATTTATCTGTCAACCTCTTCGTATGAATCAGAAGAGGTTTTTTTATGCGCTCAAAACTGGAAAAACGAAAAAAGACACGTCATAATGAAAGGAAGCATCATATTTAGAGGTGACCTATGACGAAAATTTTTGCACACAGAGGCTTTAAAGGCATTTATCCTGAAAACACCATGATAGCTTTCGAGCATGCACTTCTTTCGGGAGCTGACGGAATTGAGCTGGATGTTCAGCTGACGAAAGACGGAAGACTTGCTGTCATTCACGATGAGAAACTGAACAGAACAACGAACATGAAAGGTTTAGTAAAAGACCATACATATGAAGAATTAAAAGCAGGAGATGCGAGTCATTCTTTCTACGAAGAAACCGGTGCTGTATCCATTCCTCTTTTAGAGGAAGTATTAGAGCTAGTGACGCAGCAATCATCACTCATCATCAATATTGAACTGAAAAACTCCATTTATCGATATCCGGGTATCGAAGAGAAAGTAAAAAAGCAAATCGAGCATTTTCAAATAGAAGATCGTGTACTTGTTTCATCGTTTCATCACGGCAGTTTAGCTCTTTTTCACAAACTGATGCCGCATGTTGAACTAGCTGTTCTTACAATGGATGTGATCCATCAGCCGGAGATGTATATAAAAACAGTACCAGCAAGAGGCTACCATCCGAATATAAAGGGTGCCGGCGTGACCAAAGAGGTGGTGTCAGCACTCCATGCCGCTCAGCAAGTGATCAGGCCGTTTACAGTAAATAGTGAAAAGCAAATGAAAAACATGTTTTCCTTAGGTGTCGATGGCATTTTCACTGATTTTCCTGATCGAGCCGTGAAAATAAGAGAAGAAATGAAATAAAGACCTGCTATCATCAGCAGGTCTTTTTTCACGTTTTATCTCTGCTTAAAGCGAGCAGTCACTTTATTTCGTTTACGGTCTCTATATAAAATAAAGCCAGCCACTACATAAAGACCACCCCCTAAAAATAACAACCCTGCAATTCCTTGCAGCCATAAATATGGAAATGGTGCAATGATGATGCCGAAAACAGTGTCACGCAGCAGCTTAATCCCAAGTGCTGCAAGCGCGCCAGGTATTAAAATAATCACTAGTGCAAGTATTCTCCCCATCAAATGTCCCCTTAAACGTCATTTACTTCCATTGTCTAATTCAAAAAATATTTTGTCAAGAAAGGAAAACGTGGTAATATAAGAGTTGTGCAATTTTTTGCAACGGAAAAATATGGTGTGCAAATTTTTTCATATAAAGGGGTAACGGGATGCAGAGAGTCTTGATTGTCGGTGCAGGACAAGGTGGATCAGCATTGCTTGAAACATTGCTGAAAACAAATACGATTCAAATCATTGCGATCGCCGACCTTGATCTTGAGGCACCGGGGATGGTAGAAGCGAAAAAGAATGGAATTGAGACGACAACGGATTGGAAAGAATACATAAAAGATGACATTGATATCATCATTGAAACAACAGGCAGTTCAGCAGTGCTGAAAGAACTGATTGAAAAAAAGCCAGAGCACGCAGTCATTGTGCCAAGTTCAATGGCTTACGTCATATCAGAATTAATGTCAGAAAAACAGCAGCTGATTCAAATATTAAAGGAACAAACCTATAAGCATGACCGCATTTTTAATGCAACGAACGACGGGATGATTTTTATAAACATGGATGAAGAAGTCGTCCTGTTTAATCGATCAGCGGCCAAAATGGTTGGATGCTCGCAAAAAGATGCGATTGGCCGTCATATACGAGAAGTGATCCCAAATACAAAGCTTCCCGACATTTTAAGATCGAGAGAGCCAGAATTTAATCAAAAACAATTTCTGAATCAGCAAATACAAATTGTGACAACGCGTTTGCCAATTATTGATGACGCGGGGAGAATGCTAGGTGCTTTATCCATTTTTAAAGATATTACAGATGCCGTTGAACTTGCGGAGGAAGTGACCAATCTTAAAGAAGTACGAACGATGCTGGAGGCGATCATTCAATCGTCGGATGAAGCCATATCGGTTGTTGATGAGCAGGGAAAAGGGATCTTAATCAACCGGGCATACACGAAAATGACTGGATTAACAGATAAAGAAGTTGTGGGGAAACCAGCAGGTGCAGATATTTCTGAAGGAGAAAGCATGCATTTGAAGGTACTGGAAACAAGGAGACCAGTTCGAGGCGTCAGAATGAAAGTCGGACCGAATAAAAAAGATGTGATTGTCAACGTAGCTCCAGTCATCGTTGATGGCATTTTAAAAGGCAGTGTCGGGGTCATTCATGACGTATCAGAAATTCAATCACTCACGAATGAATTAAATAAAGCAAGGCAGCTCATCCGGACACTTGAAGCAAAGTACACTTTTGAAGACATCATTGGAGAAAGTGAGCAAATGCTTGTGGCTCTTGAGCAGGCAAAGCTAGGCGCGAAAACGCCAGCCACGATTTTACTCCGGGGAGAATCAGGTACTGGAAAAGAGCTGTTTGCGCACGCCATTCACAATGAAAGTGACCGGAAATATAATCGCTTTGTACGGGTCAACTGTGCGGCCTTATCTGAGACCCTTTTAGAGTCAGAGCTTTTTGGCTATGAAGAAGGAGCGTTCTCTGGTGCAAGGCGGGGCGGGAAAAAAGGGCTGTTTGAAGAGGCAAACCAAGGCAGCATTTTTTTAGATGAAATTGGTGAAATGACGCCAAGTACACAGGCGAAACTGCTTCGTGTGATGCAGGAGAAAGAAATTGTAAGAGTAGGCGGAACAAAGGCCATACCAGTCGATGTTCGTGTGATCACGGCGACAAATGTCAATATTGAAAAAGCGATGGCGGAAGGAAAGTTCAGAGAAGATTTATATTATCGAATGAACAGATACCCGATCTCCATCCCGCCTCTAAGGCAGCGTCTTGAGGATATTGACTCGTTAAGCAAACGTCTCATCCAAAAGATCAATTTAGACTATGGACGGAACGTGAGCGGGTTAACGGAACAGGCACTCAAAAGACTGCGATCATATAAGTGGCCTGGAAACGTAAGAGAGCTTGAAAATGTACTTGGACGAGCCATGATCTTTTTGAACCCGCAAGAAGAGTGGATTGATGAAGGGCATATTTCTTTCATGGAGTCAGAAGATCAGGAAGAAAAAGAGCAGCAGGAACTGGCTGTCAGTCAATTTGAGGGAGAGACGCTTTCTGATGCTGTTGAGGCATTTGAAGCGCAGCTGATTAAACAAACCCTTGAAAAGCATCAATTCAATCGCACGAAAACAGCGAAAACGTTAGGGATCAGCATTCGGAACCTTTACTATAAAATGGATAAATATCAACTTGCAAAAGATAGCATGCAATAAAATGCATGTAACCTGCAAAAGATTGCACGAATGTCATGCGAATTGCCTCATTTTCACTGCATTTCAAACTGGCACGGAACTTGCATATAAAACATGAACCGAGCACAAGGAAAGGTGGGCATATATGAAGCTTGACGATCTGATTATGAAAGCCGCCCAGCTGCAGAATAAAACGGCGGCTGTGGCTCATGCAGAAGACGAAGAAGTGCTTCATGCCATCAAAATGGCAATTAAGCGAAAGGTCGCTCGCTTTCTCCTGGTTGGGAACAAACGCAACCTGAAGGAGCTAGTGAAGCAGCATGAAATCAATGAGGACTGGATAGATATTATTCATTCAGATTCTCCCGAAGAATCGGCCAAAATTGCCGTGCAGGCAGTGAGCGAAAAGCATGCAGATATTTTGATGAAGGGGCATGTCCCGACAGCCGTTCTTTTAAAAGCGGTACTGAATAAAGAATATGGGCTCAGGACAGCGAGTGTCCTATCACATGTCGCGGCATTTGAAGTGCCGGGCTTTGACCGCTTTATTTATGTCACAGATTCTGCGATGAACATCGCGCCCGATTTAAATATGCTGAAAGAGATTACGATCAATTCTGTTCAAGTAGCAAAAGCTGTCGGAAACGACATGCCGAAGGTTGCAGTATTGTCTGCGGTCGAGGTCGTGAATCCGGCAATGGATTCAACTTTGACTGCGGCAAGTCTTGCGCAAATGAATCGGCGGGGGCAAATTTCTGGCTGCCTGATTGATGGGCCTCTTGCTTTAGACAATGCCATTTCTCAAACGGCAGCTTCTCATAAAAATATTACGAGTGATGTAGCCGGCCATGCAGATATTTTGCTTGTGCCAACAATTGAGGCAGGGAACATTCTTTATAAATCTCTCATCTACTTTGCACATGCAAAGGTGGGAGCTGTGGTGGCAGGAGCGAAGGCGCCGATTGCTTTAACAAGCCGATCTGATTCAGCCGAAAGTAAGCTTTATTCAATTGCGCTTGCCATCTGTACATCAAATTAAGCGGAAGTAATAGGAGGAATAACACAATGGAACTTTTTAAATATATGGAACGATACGATTATGAACAGCTTGTATTTTGTCAGGATGAGCAGTCTGGTTTAAAAGCGATTATTGCGATTCATGATACAACACTTGGGCCGGCACTAGGCGGAACGAGAATGTGGACGTATGAAAACGAAGAAGCAGCCATTGAGGATGCACTGCGTCTAGCAAGAGGAATGACTTATAAAAACGCGGCAGCAGGACTTAATCTTGGCGGCGGAAAAACGGTCATCATCGGCGATCCGAGAAAAGACAAAAATGAAGAAATGTTCCGTGCATTTGGACGTTACATTCAAGGGCTGAATGGCCGCTATATTACGGCAGAAGATGTCGGTACAACGGTAGAAGACATGGATCTCATTCATGAAGAAACCGATTTTGTCACAGGGATTTCTCCTGCATTTGGTTCTTCTGGAAACCCGTCTCCAGTCACTGCTTACGGTGTATACAAAGGGATGAAAGCCGCTGCCAAAGCTGCATTTGGGACCGATTCATTAGAAGGAAAAACAATTGCCGTCCAAGGTGTTGGAAATGTCGCTTACAACCTGTGTAAACATCTGCATGAAGAAGGCGCGCAGCTCATTGTCACAGATATCAACAAAGACTCTGTCAAGCGAGCTGTTGAAGACTTCGGCGCAAAAGCAGTCGACCCTGACGATATTTATGATCAAGCATGTGATATTTATGCACCGTGCGCACTTGGTGCAACCATTAACGATGTGACCATTCCTAAGTTAAAAGCAAAGGTGATTGCAGGTGCTGCAAATAACCAGCTAAGAGAAACGCATCACGGTGACCTTATCCATGAAATGGGGATTGTCTATGCTCCTGATTATGTGATCAATGCAGGCGGTGTGATTAACGTTGCTGATGAGCTTTATGGCTATAATGCAGATCGTGCGATGAAAAAAGTCGAAGGCATTTATCAAAATATTGAACGTGTAATTGAAATTTCAAACCGTGATGCCATTCCAACTTATAAAGCGGCAGACAGATTGGCTGAAGAGAGAATTGAAAGAATGCGCAAATCAAGAAGTCAATTCTTGCAAAATGGTCAACATATTTTAAGCCGTCGCTAAATTGAAGAATGAGTTGAAACGGAGGTTTTGTTTTTGCTGACAAAAGAATGGCGTATTCTCACGATTAATCCTGGCTCTACTTCAACAAAAATCGGTGTGTTTCATAATGAACGTTCTATTTTTGAAACGACACTAAGACATACAGATGAGGAATTAAAGCAGTTTCCTCATATCATTGATCAATTTTCATTCCGTAAAGAAACCATTTTGAAAACACTGCATGAACAGGGGATGAACATCTCAAAGTTTGATGCAGTTTGCGCGCGCGGCGGCCTCCTTCGTCCGATTGAAGGAGGCACATATGAAGTCAATGAGCAAATGGTGGAAGACCTAAAAGAAGGATATGCCGGCCAGCACGCATCCAATCTCGGTGGAATCATCGCGAGAGAAATTGCACTTGGCCTGAATATCCCAGCCTTTATTGTCGATCCAGTTGTAGTGGATGAACTAAAGCCAATTGCTCGTATTTCAGGGCTACCAACGATTGAAAGAAAAAGCATCTTTCATGCATTAAATCAAAAAGCAGTCGCAAGAAAAACAGCGGCTTCTTTTGGAAAAAGTTACGAAGATTTGAACATGATTATTACTCATATGGGCGGCGGTATCACCATTGGTGTTCATGAAAAAGGAAAAGTCATCGATGTGAATAACGGTCTGCATGGCGAAGGTCCTTTCAGCCCAGAGCGTGCGGGAACCTTGCCGACAGGTGATCTTGTGAATCTTTGTTTTTCGGGGGAGTATACCCAAGAAGAAATGCTCAAACGCATTATTGGTGAAGGCGGACTTGCGGGCTATCTTGGCACGACAGACGCTGTGAAAGTGGAACGCATGATTGAAGCGGGTGATGAGCGGGCAGCGCTCATTTATGAAGCAATGTGCTATCAGATTGCCAAGGAAATCGGTGCGGCTAGCGCTGTCTTAAAAGGAGCAGTTGACGTCATTGTATTAACAGGCGGACTTGCGTACAGCAAACAAATTACGTCAAGTATTCGCGGCTATATTGACTGGATTTCAGATGTTGTCGTGTATCCAGGTGAAAATGAGCTGCAATCGTTAGCAGAAGGTGCGCTTCGTATTTTAAAAGAAGAAGAATCACCGAAAGAATACCCAAATGATCAACAGGAAAAGAAAGGAGTGACAAGTCATGGCAACTGAATATGACCTCGTCATTCTGGGTGGAGGCACAGGCGGCTATGTAGCGGCCATCCGTGCCTCGCAGCTTGGATTGAAAACAGCAGTTGTAGAAAAAGAAAAGCTCGGCGGAACATGTCTTCATAAAGGCTGCATCCCGTCTAAAGCGCTGCTCAGAAGTGCAGAAGTTTATCAAACCGTCAAACGCGCAGCTGATTTTGGTGTTGAGGCAGGAGGCGTTGCCTTGCAATTTGCCAATGTGCAGAAAAGAAAAACAGAGATCGTCGAAAAACTAGCAGGCGGCGTCAAACATTTAATGAAACAAGGAAAAATTGATGTATATGAAGGGATCGGCCGTATTCTTGGCCCGTCTATCTTTTCGCCAATGCCAGGAACGATCTCCGTAGAAATGGCAAATGGAGAGGAAAATGAAATGCTCATTCCAAAGCAGGTCATCATCGCGACAGGATCAAGACCGCGTGTGCTGCCAGGGCTTGAAGCAGATGGAACACACATCCTCACTTCAGATGATGCACTTGAACTGCCAGAGCTTCCGCAGTCGATGCTGATTGTGGGGGGCGGAGTGATCGGAATCGAGTGGGCTTCCATGCTCAATGATTTTGGTGTGAACGTCACTGTGATTGAATTTGCAGACCACATTTTGCCAACAGAGGATCAGGACATATCTAAAGAAATGGAAAAGCTATTATCTAAAAAAGGCATCACTTTTGTGACAAATGCGAAGGTACTGCCAGATAGCGTAGAAAAGCAGGGAAATCTCGTGACAATTCAAGCGGAAAAGGATGGAGACATTCAGACGTTTGAAGCGGAAAAACTCCTTCTTTCAGTCGGCAGAGTACCTAATATCGAAGGCATAGGTCTTGAAAACACGGACATCCAAACCGAAAAACAAGGCATTGTCGTGAATGAACATTATCAAACGAAAGAATCGCATATTTACGCAATAGGAGATGTCATCGGCGGACTTCAGCTGGCACATGTGGCTTCTCACGAAGGTATGATTGCTGTTGAACATATGGCTGGGAAAGATCCAAAGCCGCTCGATGAAACGCTCGTATCTAAATGTGTTTACTCTCACCCAGAAACCGCTAGTGTTGGACTCACTGAACAGGCGGCAAAAGAGCAGGGCTTTGAAGTCAAAATAGGGAAATTTCCATTTATGGCGATTGGAAAAGCGCTTGTGTACGGGGAGTCTGATGGATTCGTCAAAATCATTGCCGATCAAAAGACAGATGATATTTTAGGAATTCATATGATTGGTCCTCATGTAACAGATATGATATCTGAAGCTGGATTAGCCAAAGTACTTGATGCAACCCCGTGGGAAGTGGGGCAGACGATACACCCGCATCCGACTTTATCAGAGGCGATTGGCGAGGCAGCCCTTGCTGTTGACGGGAAGGCGATCCATTTTTAATCAAGGAGGGAAACATGATGAGTAACATGCGTCATCAGGAATTAGGATTATCAGATGAACAAGCAATTGATATATACAGAACAATGCTTCTAGCAAGAAAAATCGATGAACGGATGTGGCTTTTAAACCGTTCCGGGAAAATTCCATTCGTCATTTCTTGTCAAGGGCAGGAAGCGCAGCAAGTCGGCGCTGCATTTGCTCTTAATAGAGAAGAAGATTACGTCTTACCTTACTATCGTGATATGGGGGTTGTCCTTGCTTTTGGGATGACAGCAAAAGATTTAATGATGTCTGGTTTCGCAAAACAAGACGATCCAAACTCAGGCGGAAGACAAATGCCAGGGCATTTTGGGCAAAGAGCAAAT
The DNA here is from genome assembly GCF_038593295.1 of Bacillus sp. FSL R5-0512. Taxonomy (NCBI): domain Bacteria; kingdom Bacillati; phylum Bacillota; class Bacilli; order Caryophanales; family Bacillaceae; genus Bacillus; species Bacillus sp. FSL R5-0512. The sequence continues at coordinate 2,171,081 of NZ_CP151982.1, read as the reverse complement.
CGAATTGTGACTGGGTCGTCACCTGTCACAACGCAGGTTCCTCACGCGGTGGGAATTGCCCTTGCTGGACGATTAGAGCAGAAAAACTTTGTCAGCTTTGTCACGTTCGGTGAAGGCTCATCAAACCAAGGTGATTTCCATGAAGGCGCAAACTTTGCTGCTGTGCATAAACTGCCTGTTATTTTCATGTGTGAAAACAATAAGTATGCGATTTCCGTGCCATATGACAAACAAGTAGCCTGTGAACGCATTTCAGATCGTGCGGTTGGATATGGGATGCCTGGCGTAACTGTTGATGGAAATGATCCGCTTGAAGTATATGCCGCTGTCAAAGAAGCGAGAGACCGTGCGGCTAGAGGTGAAGGTCCGACATTGATTGAAACAATCTCTTACCGTTTAACTGCGCATTCAAGTGATGACGATGATTCAAGCTATCGAGAAAAAGAAGAAGTGCTCGAAGCAAGAAAGAAAGATCCGCTCATCCAATATGAAACGTATTTAATCGAAGGAAAGGTCATGACTTCTGAAATGAAAGAAGAGATGACAAAAGAAATTATGCAAATCGTAAACGAAGCTACTGATGAAGCGGAAAACGCAGCTTATGCTGAGGCAGAAAGCGCACTTCGTTACGTGTATGCGGAGTAAGGGGGAAGAAAAATGCCTGTTATGTCATATATAGACGCCATTACACTGGCGATGAAAGAAGAAATGGAGCGAGATCCGAAAGTGTTTGTGCTCGGAGAGGATGTCGGGAAAAAAGGCGGCGTATTTAAAGCGACAGCGGGTCTTTACGAGCAATTTGGAGAAGCGCGCGTCATGGATACACCTCTTGCAGAATCAGCCATTGCGGGTGTAGGTATTGGGGCAGCGATGTATGGAATGCGCCCAATTGCAGAAATGCAATTTGCGGATTTCATTATGCCTGCAATCAACCAAATCATTTCAGAGGCTGCAAAAATTAGATACCGTTCTAATAATGATTGGAGCTGTCCAATGGTCATCCGCGCACCTTATGGGGGCGGAGTACACGGGGCGCTTTATCATTCACAATCGGTCGAAGCCATTTTTGCTAACCAGCCAGGTTTGAAGATTGTGATGCCTTCTACACCTTATGATGTCAAAGGTCTTCTAAAGGCTGCAGTGCGTGATCCAGATCCTGTATTGTTCTTTGAACATAAACGTGCATACCGCCTGATTAAAGGAGAAGTGCCTGAAGAGGATTACACTCTTCCGATTGGAAAAGCAGATGTGAAGCGTGAAGGCGATGATATCACGGTCATTACATATGGCCTTTGTGTCCATTTTGCGCTGCAAGCAGCAGACCGCCTTGCAAAAGACGGCATTTCCGCTCATATTCTCGATTTGAGAACAGTGTATCCGCTTGATCAGGAAGCGATTATAGAAGCGGCTTCTAAAACAGGGAAAGTGCTTCTGTTAACGGAAGATACAAAAGAAGGCAGCATCATGAGTGAGGTTGCGGCGATCATTTCGGAGCATTGCTTATTTGATTTAGACGCACCAATCAAACGCCTGGCAGGACCAGATATTCCGGCAATGCCTTATGCGCCGACAATGGAGAAATTCTTCATGGTCAACCCGGATAAGGTAGAAGCTGAAATGAGAGAGCTGGCGGCGTTTTAAGAAAGAGGAGGGTTTCAAAGTGGCAATTGAACAAATGAAAATGCCTCAGCTAGGTGAAAGTGTAACAGAAGGAACCATTAGCAAATGGCTCGTTTCACCTGGCGATCATGTGAATAAATACGATCCGATTGCGGAAGTCATGACGGATAAAGTGAACGCAGAAGTCCCGTCATCTTTTACAGGAACGATTACAAAGCTATCGGCTGAGGAAGGCGAAACGCTGCAAGTAGGAGAAGTGTTCTGTGAAATTGAAGTCGAAGGAAGCGAGCAGCAGAGCGTGAAAGAAGAAGCACCTGAGCAAAGCGAAGCGCCTGAAGCAGATCAAACAAATGAGAATCAAAGTCAAAAGAAACGTTATTCTCCAGCCGTTCTTCGTTTAGCAAATGAGCATGGCATTGATTTAGCGGCTGTTCAAGGTACAGGAGCAGGCGGGCGAATTACTAGAAAAGATTTGCTGCAGCTTATTGAAAACGGCGGCGTCAAAGAGAAGACAGCACCTGTCAATGAACGTGCCGTTCAACCGGAGCCTGCGCAGTCATCTAAAGCAAAAGCGGCGCCTGCTGTCCCTTCTATGCCTGGTGATGTTGAGCTGCCAGTCACGCCGATCCGTCAGGCAATTGCCGCCAATATGCTGAGAAGCAAACATGAAATTCCGCATGCATGGACAATGATGGAAGTCGATGTGACAAATCTAGTGACAAGAAGAAATCAGCTGAAGGATCAGTTTAAAGCAAAAGAAGGCTTTAACTTGACGTTCTTTGCGTTCTTTGTCAAAGCAGTGGCTCAGGCCTTAAAGGAATTCCCTGAAATGAACAGTATGTGGGCCGGAGATAAGATTGTGCAGAAGAAAGCAATCAATGTTTCGATTGCTGTCGCTACAGATGACGCGCTTTTTGTTCCAGTCATTAAGGATGCGGATGAAAAGACCATTAAGGGCATTGCCAAAGAAATTCATGAGCTTGCGTTTAAGGTGAGACAAGGAACGCTCAAGCAAAGTGATATGGAAGGCGGTACTTTCACTGTCAACAACACGGGATCATTTGGTTCGGTACAATCTATGGGAATCATTAATTATCCGCAAGCGGCGATTTTACAAGTAGAATCGATCGTGAAGCGTCCAATGATCGTAAACGGAATGATTGCGGCAAGAGACATGGTCAATCTTTGTCTCTCATTAGATCACAGAGTACTAGATGGTCTTGTATGCGGTAGATTTCTTCAACGAATTAAACAAATCCTTGAAGGTATCGACGAGCAGACATCTGTTTATTAAAACATTATTTTCCCCCTCCCGGCATGAGAGGGGGATTTCCACATCTAGGAGAAAGGAGCGATGATATGTCTGGACTAGATTTTTTTGCTTTTCTCACGATTGGTCTCATGTTTATCACAGCGATTGCCTTCGCTTTTCTGCGGTACATTTCTAAATCGCGCAATCATCCTGAACGATTACTGCTTATCATATCGATCGTTTCAATTATTCAAATCGTGTACTGTCTGCTGATTGTCGGCGGGTTTAAAGGAGCAGCCAATAGCTTTTTAGGAATATCACTTCTCGCCGGGACGCTGCTCGGATATGCACTTGAATATTTATACAGACGCTATATCAAAAAAACGCCCGAATCAAAATGATATCGGGCGTTTTTTTATTCTGCTGGAACAATAAAGGTCAAATGGTGTTTTAACACTTCTAAAGAAGAGGGAGCCGTCATATAAACCTCACCATCCGTATCAGCATCCATTTCCTCTTTTGTGTGGATACGAATACTGGACGCTTGAATGAGAGACAGATCGCCGGTGAAATCCTCCAGCTCTTCCCGGTTCATTGAGAAGATTTCTTTTAAAGCAGAGAAACTCGTATTTCTGCAAATTAAGATTTCAGCTTTTCCATCATCAATGGCTGCATGAGGCAAATCAATTTTATTTGTACCGATAAAATGTCCATTCATGACAAGAACGATGACAGCTTCCTCTACCCAGCTTTCCTCTTCGGTCTCAATGCGTACGTGAAAAGGATCTGTTTGCTGCAGGGTGCGCAGGGCACTTGTGAAGTAGCTGATTTTGCCAAGTACGGCTTTTTCTTTGTCATTAATATTGTTGGACGTGTCTGCGATCAGCCCAATTCCCCAAAAGTTTAACACGTATCGATCTTCTGCTTTGATTAAGTCGACCTTTTTCTCTTTGCCGTCTACAATCATTTGAGCGGCTTTTTGTATTTGTTGAGGAATACCTAGTGTTCTAGAAAAATCATTGCATGTCCCGCCTGGTAATATCGCTACAGCGGGCCTTTTTTCTAAGCCGCCAATACCGTTCATACATTCATGCACGGTACCATCTCCGCCTAATATGATGAGCAATTCCACCGTCTCATCAATATGACGGCAGAAATCATAAGCATCATTTGGCTGTTTTGTTGGTTTCAAAATGAGTTCATCAATATGTAGTGAAAGAAGAGGCACTGTTTGACCGAGTGTTTTTTCCATGTTTTTTTGTCCAGCATTTCCATTATAAATGAGCATCGCTTTTTTGAATTGTGCCATCACGCAGTTCTCCCTTTCTTCTCTTTATCATCACTTTTCCCCAATTTGACAGCTCATAAACGAGGTTCGGAAAAAGAGGCGGCGGATAAGACAACACATTTGCCCGCAGGCGTTTTCCTTGATATGATGGAGTTAAAATGGTTATGGTACGCAAAAGGAGTGGACGGACATGAATATTGATTTTAATTTATTTATGAATGATATTGTGAAACAAGCGAGAGAAGAAATTAAGCAGGCAGGCTACACTGAGCTCACGTCAGCTGAAGAAGTAGACGAAGCACTGACTAAAAAAGGGACGGCACTTGTCATGGTGAATTCAGTATGCGGCTGTGCAGGCGGTATTGCAAGACCAGCTGCCGGCTATTCTGTTCATTACGATAAGCGTCCAGATCAATTGCTGACAGTGTTTGCTGGGCAGGACAAAGAGGCAACAGCAAGAGCTCGTGAATACTTTGAAGGCTTCCCGCCATCTTCACCATCCTTTGCCTTATTAAAAGATGGAAAAATCATTAAAATGGTCGAGCGTCATGAAATTGAAGGGCATGAGCCAATGGAAGTCGTGTCAAAACTACAAGCCGCTTTTGATGAGCATTGCGAAGAAATCTAACATATGACGTTTGAATGAATAAATATAAAGCAGTCCGGTCTTTAGATCGGTCTGCTTTTTGTTTTATAAGACAATAGAATCAAAATAATTTTAGCAAAATACTATTGCATCTTAAAAAGAAAGTGTTTAAAATACATTATAGTGAATAAATATTCAAATCAATACATGATTTTAAATACTGGGAGGCATCATCATATGAAAAAGTGGTTATTATTACTTATGACAGCTGGTCTTGCAGCTGCACTCGCGGCATGCGGAACTTCTTCTAATAATTCAAACGCATCAGGAGATGACAAGACACTCGTGATGGCGACATCAGCAGATTATCCGCCATTTGAATCAAAAGACGGAGATAAAATTGTCGGTTTTGATGTAGATCTTGCAACAGCACTAGCGAAAAAGAACGGCTACAAGCTAGAAATTCAAGATATGGACTTTGCTAGCCTTGTATCAGCCCTCAAAACAAACAAAGCTGATATTGTCCTTGCAGGGATGACACCTACAGAAAAACGTAAAAAGCAAGTTGATTTCTCTGATGTTTATTACAATGCTAAAAACTTGGTTGTATCAAAGAAATCTAGCGGTATTAAGGCAGAGAAAGATTTAAAAGACAAAACAGTCGGCGTTCAATTAGGTTCTATTCAACAGGATGAAGCAAATGGACTGCAAAAGAAATATAATCTAACAGTTGAAGACCGTAATAAAATTTCTGATATCATTCAAGAGATTAAAGCAGGCCGTTTTGATGCAGCCATTATTGAAGATAAAGTAGCTGCTGGTTACTTGAAAAAGGAAAAAGACTTCCAAGCATTTGGATTGAACAGCTCAAACGAAGGTTCAGCCATTGCATTCAAGAAAAATAGCGACTTAACAGCGAAATTTAATAAATCATTAAATGAAATGAAAGATAATGGCGAACTTGATAAATTAATTAAAAAATGGTTTGCTGATGAAAAGTAAGTCAGGAAAAGGATCAGCGTCATTCAAGAAAATCAAGTAGAAAAGCGCTGAAAAGTTCAACTCATGTTGAACTTTTTTCCTGTTTTGTATGAAGGCAGAAAAAAGGAGAATGTCATGTTTGATTTTAAAGATGTAATACCTCAGATGCCCTTTATTCTAGAAGGACTTAAGGTCACGCTTTCTATAGTATTGGTGTCCCTTTTACTTGGATTTATCTTAGGAATTTTATTAACGCTTTGTAAAATTAGTGTGTTTAAACCGCTCATTTGGCTTGCAGATTTTTATACGTCAATTTTCCGAGGCACACCGCTTGTGCTTCAATTGCTCATTATTTATTTTGGTCTGCCTCAGCTTCTTGGGTTTCAAATCGACCAATACTGGGCTGCTGTAGCGGCATTTTCACTCAACTCGGCGGCATACGTATCTGAAATTATTCGTGCGGGTATTAATGCCATTGATAAAGGTCAAAAAGAAGCGGCCGTTGCTTTAGGCATCCCTTATGCTAAAATGATGAAGGACTTATTGCTTCCGCAGGCGTTTAAAAATATTTCACCTGCACTTGTGAATGAGACGATTACACTGACAAAAGAATCAGCGATTGTAACAGTCATCGGACTGGGGGATGTCATGAGACGAGCCTATCAAGCAGGGGCCGTTACGTATAATTATCTTGAACCGCTTATTTTTGCGGGTCTTATCTATTATGTCATCGTGCTTGTTCTCACCTTTGTCGGCAAATCGGTGGAAAGGAAGTTAAAATCAAATGATTAAAATAGAGAAACTCACAAAATCTTTTGGTAAAAATGAAGTTTTAAAGGGGATCGACACCACCATTAAAGAAGGAGAAGTTGTTGCGGTCATTGGACCATCTGGTTCAGGAAAATCGACGTTCCTTCGCTGCATCAATTTACTTGAAAAGCCGACTTCTGGTGTCATTACGATTAAGGACACCGAAATCACCAACCCAAAAACGAATGCACTAAAAGTGCGTGAGAACATCGGAATGGTATTTCAGCATTTCCATCTGTTCCCGCATAAAACGGTGCTGGAAAATATCACGTATGCGCCAATGAATGTGAAGAATCAATCGAAGGAAGACAGCATCAAACAAGCTGAAGACCTGCTCAAAAAGGTAGGGCTTTTAGAGAAAAAAGATGATTTCCCGAACCGTTTGTCCGGCGGTCAAAAGCAGCGTGTGGCGATTGCGCGTGCGCTTGCGATGACACCAGACATTATGCTGTTTGACGAACCAACGTCAGCCCTAGATCCAGAAATGGTCAAGGAAGTATTAGAGGTCATGAAAGAGCTGGCTCAATCTGGAATGACACTCGTCATCGTCACACATGAAATGGGCTTTGCAAAAGAAGTGGCTGACCGCGTGATCTTTATGGATGATGGGAAAATTGTAGAGGATGCAAACCCTGTACAATTTTTTGAATCACCGTCTTCACAGCGTGCGCAAGACTTCTTACAAAAAATATTATAAAGAAAAAGAGAAGGAGACTTAACATCTCCTTCTTTTTTTGATTATAATGGGGAAAGTAAAAAAAGTTCATCATTTCACAAAAGTGAATGGAAACAAGACAGAAAAGAGTGAATCACATCATGTTTAAAATCGGCTACCGAACGCTGAAAACAGCATTAGGAACAGCGATCGCTATTTATATTGCACAATTGCTTGGCTTGCAAAATTATTCAGCTGCCGGGATTATTACGATCCTTTGTATTCAGGTGACAAAGAAAAGATCCCTGTTAGCATCGGGGGCCCGCTTTGCAGCTTGCAGTCTTGCCATTTTATTTTCTTATTTATTTTTCGATCTGATTGGGTATCATCCTTTTGTGATCGGTTTGATGCTGCTTGTCTTTATTCCGACAACGGTTCTGCTTCGAATTAAAGAAGGGATTGTCACAAGTTCAGTCATCATCCTCCATTTATACATGTCTGGCGGGATTACCCTGCATCTCATCTGGAATGAACTGCTGCTGATTACCATTGGTGTTGGGGTAGCGCTGATTATGAACCTCTATATGCCAAGTGTTGATAAAAAACTCAAACGCTACAGCGAACAGATTGAAGCCAACTTTGCTAAAATCTTTGAGGAAATCGAGCAATACTTAATGACAGGGAAACAAGACTGGACAGGAAAAGAAATACCAGAGACACATCAATTGATTAAAGAAGCAAAAGCTCTCGCATATCGTGATGTTGAAAACCATGTATTAAGACATGAAAACCTGTACTATCATTATTTCAACATGAGACAAAAGCAATTTGAAATCATTGAGCGTGTGCTGCCTAAAATTACGTCGATTTCCGTCACAACGGAGCATGGACAAATCATTGCAGAATACATTAGAGACTTACGCGAACATATTCACCCAGGGAACACAGCGCATAAGTTTTTAAGACGTCTCATTGATATGAAAGAAGAGTTCGATGCACTTCCGCTCCCGCAAACACGAGAAGAATTTGAGGCAAGAGCGGCACTCTTTCATTTCCTCGGTGAAATGGAACAATATTTAGTACTGAAAAGCTATTTTAAAGGGATGAAAGAATAGAGACGCATGAGTTCCTCCTTCATTGGTCAATCTAATGAAAAAGGAGGAGCCTATGCGTCTTTTATTTTATACCGTACTGACCATGTCCCTTTCACCAATCTGGCCGCTTGGACAAAACCCGCTGCCAGGTGACCCATTTGTCATTATTAATAAACAAACAAATGAACTTGCCTTTATTGATCAAGGGAAAATTCAAAAAGTATATCCTGCCTCTACAGGAAAAACAGCAGATTTAACGCCAGAAGGTGAATTTACGATTATGATCAAAGCGAAAGATCCCTATTACAGAAGAAAGAATATTGAAGGCGGTGCGAAGAATAATCCTCTTGGGCGAAGATGGATTGGATTTGATGCACGAGGAACAGATGGCAGAACCTACGGAATTCACGGAACGAGTGACGAAACTTCGATTGGGAAATTTATCACAGCAGGCTGTGTAAGGCTTCATAATCAAGATGTAGAGCTATTGTTTGATCAGCTTCCAATTGGTACAAAGGTATGGATTACAACCTCAAACGATTCCTTTGAAAAACTTGCCAAAGACAAACAGGCCATTCGTTGATATCGCGAATCACCTGCTTGTCTGCTTTTATTCAAACCTTATAAAAAGGCTGCTGCTCCTGCTAAAAGTGAAGAAACTAACAGCAGGCTAATCATAAGCAATACCATAAATTTCATGAATTTTTGAGACATATCGCACCCCTATAACCGAAGATTTTTGCGACAAGCGCACTTGTCTTTATTTTATCTGGTTTTTTCATATGCGACAAGTGATCAGCAAAGGAAGTGAACGGATGAACCAAATCGATCATATTGCCATTGCCGTCTTTTCTATTAAAGAAACATCTCAAACGCTTCATCAGCTATTTAACTGGCATTTTTCAGACATACAAGAGATTCCTGAGCAGGAGATTAAAGCGTCCTTCGCTTTACTTGATGATCTGCACATTGAATTAATTGAGCCCATCTCAGCCCGCAGTAAACTACATACCTTTTTAACAAAAAGAGGAGAGGGGCTCCATCATATTGCGTTAAAGTCAGATGACATTCAAATGGATCTTAGCCGTCTCGATCACCTTGGCGTGGAGCTTCTCCAAAAAACAGCACAGATGGGCGCCGGCGGAAAGCAGATTGCATTTATTTCACCTAAAGAAACGTCAGGTGTGTTATTTGAATTGTGCGGGTCCTTGAAAGGAGAGAAACATAGCGATGAATGAATCGTTCAATGACTTGTCCGAATGGCGGAAGAAAGCGTTAATGGGCGGCGGCGAAAAACGAGCAGCAGCTCACAGAAGCAAAGGAAAGCTGACGGTTCGAGAGCGACTGCACGAACTTCTTGACGAGGGCAGCTTGATGGAAATTCAGTCATTTGCAACAGGCGGTCTGTCAGAGCATGTTGGTGACGGCGTCGTCATTGGCACGGGACTCATTCACGGTAAGCCCGTTTGTGTTTATGCACAAGATGCAACCGTATATGGGGGCTCATTAGGCGAAATGCATGCCAAAAAAATTACCTCTTTAATGGATCTGGCAGCTAAGCATCAGATGCCGGTCATCGGTCTAAAAGACTCAGGTGGTGCGAGAATTCAAGAGGGTGTGGTATCATTAGAAGGATACGGACAGATTTTTAAACGGAATGTGCTGTACTCTGGTCTAATCCCGCAAATATCTGTTATTTTAGGTTCATGTGCTGGAGGTGCAGTCTATTCTCCTGCATTGACTGATTTTGTCTTCATGACAGAGCAAACAGCTCATATGTTTTTAACTGGTCCGAAAGTAATAGAAAAGGCAACAGGAGAAACGGTCTGTCCTGACCGTCTTGGCGGTGCAAGTGTACAGCATCAGACAAGCGGAAATGTTCACTATACTGGGGAAGATGAGAAGGACGTGTTAAAAGCGGTTCGAACTCTTTTAACGTACATACCAACGAAACAACAGGCTGTCATGCAGGCTGAAGCACGAAAGCAAGATACCGCTGATCCAGGCAGCAATTTGCCAAAGGATCCATCACGCACCTATGATGTCAAACAAGTGGTGACAGCGATAACCGATCCAGACTCATTCTTTGAAACGCAGCCTTGTTTCTCAAAAAATATTGTCACTGGTTTTGCCAGACTACAAGGAGCTTCCATTGGTGTTGTTGCCAATCAGCCAAAGGTGCTGGCAGGCAGCCTTGATCTTGACGCGGCCGATAAAGCGGCCAGGTTTATTCGATTTTGCGATGCATTTCATATTCCGATCTTAACCCTTGTGGACGTTCCTGGTTTTTTACCAGGGGAGAAAGCCGAGCATGCGGGAATTATCCGCCACGGTGCAAAGCTTTTATATGCGTACGCTGAAGCAACCGTTCCAAAAATCACTGTGATTTTAAGAAAGGCGTTTGGCGGTGCATATGTCGCGATGAATAGCAAGGGCTTAGGCGCTGACTTTGTTTATGCATGGCCAGAGGCCGAAATTGATGTCATGGGGAAAACGTTCGCAGACGAAATCGTTCATCCTGCTTCGCGCGAGACTGAGAACAAACCAAGTGTATGGAAAGCGGCTCAGGCAGGTCTGATAGACGATATTTTCATGCCGGCTGAAACGAGAGAGCGATTGATCCGCTCATTTGATGTGCTTCGCAGTAAGGAAGAAGATAGACCGTTAAAAAAGCATGGCAACATGCCGCTATAAGAGGAGGAGCATCATTATGATCAATGAAAAACGCTTACTAGACGAATTTTTAGAATTAGTTCAGATTGATTCAGAAACAAAACACGAAGAGAAAATTGTTGAAGTCCTAAAAGAAAAATTCTCGCAGCTTGGTCTAAAAGTGGTTGAAGACGATTCAAAAGCGGTAACAGGCCACGGCGCAGGCAACCTTGTCTGCACATTAGAAGGAAATCAAGAGGCAGATACGATTTATTTCACTTCTCATATGGATACAGTTGTACCGGGGAATGGCGTAAAACCAGTCATTGAGGACGGCTATGTGAAAACAGATGGAACAACCATTCTTGGCGCTGACGATAAAACAGGACTTGCTGCTATGTTTGAGGCGATCCGCGTGCTGAAAGAGAAAAATTTACCGCATGGAACAATTGAATTTGTGATCACAGCAGGTGAAGAATCAGGACTTGTTGGAGCAAAAGCGTTAGATCCGAATTTGATGACAGCGAAATACGGCTATGCCCTTGATTCAGATGGCAAGGTTGGTACGATTATCGTAGCTGCACCAACACAGGCAAAAGTACGCGCAACGATTTACGGAAAAACTGCTCACGCAGGTGTCGCGCCGGAAAAAGGTGTGTCTGCGATTACCATTGCATCAAAAGCAATTGCCAGCATGCCGCTTGGCCGGATTGATGAAGAAACAACGGCGAATATCGGCCGTTTTGAAGGCGGAACACAAACGAATATTGTGTGCGATCAAGTCGATATTTTGGCGGAAGCACGCTCTTTAGAACCAGCAAAAATGGAAGCTCAAGTAGCGAAGATGAAAGAAGCCTTTGAAAAAACCGCTAAAGAAATGGGCGGAAGTGCCGATGTACAAATTGACATCATGTATCCAGGCTTCAAATTCTCACACGGCGATCAAGTCGTAGAAGTGGCGAAAAAAGCGGCAGCAAAAATTGGCCGTCCTTCAGAACTGCAGACGAGCGGCGGAGGCAGTGATGCAAACGTCATTGCAGGCAACGGCGTCCCAACTGTCAACCTAGCTGTTGGATATGAAGATATTCATACGAAAAATGAGAAAATGCCGATTGAAGAATTAGTCAAAACAGCTGAAATGGTTCTCGCCATTATCGAAGAAACGACAAATCCATCGTAAAGGCAGGAGACTCTGTGAGCACGCAAAAGATTATTATTTTTCAGGTGGGACAAGAGGAGTTTGGCATCAGTGTAGAGCATATTCGTTCGATTGAAAAGGTCCCTTACTTACAAGAAGTATCGAATCTTCCAAAAGAAATTAAAGGCCTGATGTCATTAAGAGGAGAGGTCATTCCTGTCAGTGATACAGGCGTGATGCTTCACGGAAAGCCTCTTGATGTGAACGAGCAGTCAAAGGTACTTTTATTTGAAGTTAACGATCAAATGATTGGCTGTCTTGTCTCAGATGCAAAAGATATCATCGATATCGAGCAGAGCGAGATCAAGCCATTTCATATGAACACGAAGGCCTCTGAATATTTCTTCGGCGTTGTGGAGAGAGAAAACAAAATGATTTTACAAGTGGACCCAAATAAGTTCCTTGGGAAAATTGAGGACCTCGATCAATTGCCAGACCGGTTGAAAGAAGAGTTGGCATAATGAAAACCCCCTTATCTTTAGATAAGGGGGTTATTTTTATTCAGCAGCTGGTTTGGCTTGTTCGTTAGCCGCAGCTTTCGTTTTTGATTTTTGGTACATGACATTTAAAATAATCGTTTGTATCGTGAGTAGTAGTCCGCTTGTCATCCAGTATAAAGGAAGAGCAGCGGGTGCATTAATTGAAAGAAACAGCATCATGATTGGGAAAATCATGCCCATTACTTTCGCTTGCTTCAGCGCAGCCTCTGTCTGGGTGCCTGATTGCTTCGCATATTTTTGCGTGACATAAAATTGCAAGAAATACATAGCCCCTGCAAAGACTGCCACCAATAAATCGGTTTGTCCTAAGTTAAACCATAAGAACGTATGAGTTGCGATCTCAGGTGTTGAGCGGATTGCTGAGTAAAAGCCAAGAACAATTGGAATTTGAATCAGCATAGGCAGACAGCCCATTGCCAGCGGGTTCACATTGTTCTCTTTATATACTTTCATCATTTCCATTTGCAGTTCTTTTTGTTTTTCAGGATCTTTCGTTTTCTTCAATTTGCTTTGTATTTGGTCAATCTGAGGTTTCACCAGTGCCATTTTTTCCTGCATGACTCTTTGCTTCTTAAATTGATTCGCAAAAAGCGGGAAAATCAGCAGGCGGACAATCAAGGTGACGAACATAATGGATAAACCATAATCATCATGGAAAAAGTTCGCAAGCCAAATGATCAGCTCAGAAAAAGGCTGAACAAAATAATGATGGAAAAACCCATCAGAGCTCGTATTCGTTTGCGCACTCGCTGCAAATGCAGGTGACGCAATCATCATCAAACATAAAGTCGTAAAAACAGTCAATAAACGTTTCAATTCGTTTCCTCCTCATGATTAAAAAATTTAATTAGTGAGAGGAAGCGAATGGTCTTCATCATCATTAGATGATCTTTTCATTCGAATGACTTTACTAATCCAAGTTGTAATGCGATCATATATGATAAACAGAAAGTCTGTTCGATTCAAGCAAGATGCGTCCAACTCTTCCAAACGATGTCCACCAAGGTGTTCGTTCATACGGCAGTCTTTTAGTAAAAACGCAATGCCGATGGCCGTCAGCGCTGGAAGAATAATCGTAAAGAATTCAACAAGGAAAAAGACTTCATTGAATGTATCAATAATCATGATTATCACATCCATTTCATTACTCACAGTGTACTATACACATGGTTAAATGTCTAACAGAACCACGTGTTTTCTCTATTAAATAAAATTCCTTATTTTGTATAAAATAGTAAATGTCATCCAAACTTCATATTTCCTATCCTATAATGAGGGGGATAAAAAGAAATGGAGGTTTTGAATATGACAAGTATTTACCCAAAGTTTCGAGCAGCTGCGGTACAAGCAGCACCTGTCTACTTAAATTTGGAAGCAACCGTTGAGAAATCATGTGAACTGATCGACGAGGCAGCTTCAAATGGTGCAAAGCTTGTGGCATTCCCAGAAGCATTTTTACCTGGTTATCCTTGGTTTGCTTTTATTGGTCATCCAGAATACACGAGAAAGTTCTATCATGAATTATATAAAAATGCAGTTGAAATCCCTAGCTTAGCCATTCAAAAGATCAGTGAGGCAGCAAAAAGAAATGAAACGTACGTTTGTATATCATGCAGTGAAAAAGATGGCGGATCTCTCTATTTAGCTCAGCTTTGGTTTAATCCGAATGGGGATTTGATTGGAAAACATCGGAAAATGAGAGCTTCTGTTGCAGAAAGACTCATTTGGGGGGACGGAAGTGGAAGTATGATGCCGGTGTTTCAAACTGACATTGGAAACCTTGGCGGATTAATGTGCTGGGAGCATCAAGTTCCACTTGATCTTATGGCGATGAATGCCCAAAATGAGCAGGTACATGTAGCCTCTTGGCCAGGTTATTTTGACGATGAAATTTCAAGCAGATATTATGCCATCGCGACACAGACATTTGTGCTGATGACTTCATCTATATATACGGAAGAAATGAAAGAGATGATTTGCTTAACGCAGGAGCAAAGAGATTACTTTGAAACATTTAAGAGCGGGCATACGTGCATTTACGGGCCGGATGGGGAACCGATTAGTGATATGGTTCCAGCTGAAACAGAGGGAATTGCTTACGCTGAAATTGATGTAGAAAGAGTCATTGATTACAAGTATTATATTGATCCGGCTGGACACTACTCCAATCAAAGTTTGAGTATGAATTTTAATCAACAGTCCACACAGGTTGTGAAACATTTATATCATCAAAAAAATGAAGTATTCACATATGAGGACATTCAATATCAACATGGTATACTTGAAGAAAAAGTGTAAATGAACGTGAAACCCAGCGCGCAGACAAACCCTCGCATTTGGTGTCAGTCCTGCGCTCCGATGCTCGTCCTTCCTAGGGCTGCCAAGGTTTTTGATCACGCTGAAAAGAAGACAAAGGGCTAAAATCAAGATCATTTTAGCCCTTTGTCAACAATCTGGACCTTCTCTTTTTTAGAGAAGGTTTTTTTGAGGAAAGATGAAATAAATCAATGTATAATTGAGCATAAAAGGGATCCATCATGTTTGATATATGAGGAAACAGCTGATCAAAATACAGGTAGACAAGAAAATGGGGTTATGCCAATGTCAAATATTATTTTTCATATAGACATGAATGCTTTTTATGCCAATGTAGAAATGGCGTATGATCCTTCTTTGCGGGGGAAACCTTTAGCCATCAGCGGAAATGCAAAAGAGCGTAAAGGGATTGTTGTGACGTGCAGCTACGAGGCAAGAGCACTAGGTGTGAAGCCCCCGATGCCCTTATGGGAGGCGAAGCGGCTATGTCCGGGACTCATTGTCCGCACACCGAACTTTGACCGATACCGCAGCTCCTCACAAGAGATGTTTACAATACTTAGAGAATACAGTGATTTAGTCGAACCTGTATCGATTGATGAGGGCTATATTGATTTAACGCATACACCATATGCCGAGCATGCGGTAAAAACGGCTCATGATATTCAAACAAGGCTTGTAGAGGAGCTGATGCTACCTTCAAGTATCGGCATTGCACCGAATAAATTTTTAGCGAAAATGGCGTCTAATTGGAAAAAGCCAATGGGCATCACCATATTGCGTAAACGAGATGTTCCGAATATGCTCTGGCCGCTCCCTGCTGGTGATATGCACGGGGTTGGACAAAAAACGGCAGATAAATTAAAAAAAATCGGAATTCATACTATTGAAGACTTAGCGAAAGCGAATGAGTATACGCTAAAAGAATTGCTTGGCATTAATGGACCGAGATTAAAGCAAAAGGCGAATGGTGAACATGACGGCATCGTGGACCCAGAAAGAATATACGAATTTAAATCCGTCGGCAATTCATCCACTCTGCCTCATGATTCGGATGATTCAGATGAACTTGTCACGTTAATTGATAAGCTGTCACAATCTGTGAGTGCAAGGTTAAGGAGAAAAGAAGTGATGGCGAACCGGCTGCTCATCATGATTCGGTATGCAAGCTGGAAAAATATCACGCGAAGTGTCATGCTCACGAATCCAACGGATCGAAAGGAAGATATATTTGAAGCGGCAAAGCAGTTATTCCTTAAACATTGGAATGACCAGCCAGTGAGGCTCTTAGGTGTGACGGGGACAGACCTTGTCGAACGAAAAGCAGCTGTTAAACAGCTTGATTTATTTTCATATACAGAAGATGCAAAAGAAGAGCCCCTCCAAACCATTTTAGATGGACTGAAAGAAAAATATGGAAAGTCATTGGTGCAAAGAGGGGTCACCATTAAGGAAAAAGAGAGCAAAACAAGCGGGACAAGTTTTAATAAAGATTTTTTTCAGGACGAAAGAGGAAATGACTAGCCTGAAAACTTGATAAAAGAGGTGATGTTGTGGTAATTTCAAAGGGTACATCATTTCAGCAGTAATCAATATAGTGTGTTAGAAGGGACGTCAGAATTATGTCAAAACAACAAATCGGTGTGGTTGGACTAGCCGTTATGGGGAAAAACCTTGCCCTCAATATTGAAAGCCGCGGTTTCTCCGTATCCGTTTATAACAGATCTAGCAGCAAAACAGAAGAGTTTCTTCAAGAAGCAGAAGGAAAAAACGTTGTTGGCACATACAGCATCGAAGAATTTGTTCAGTCGCTTGAAACACCGCGTAAAATTCTTTTAATGGTAAAAGCTGGTGCAGCAACAGATGCAACCATTCAATCATTACTTCCTCACCTAGAGAAAGGTGACATTTTAATTGATGGTGGAAATACATATTACAAGGATACACAAAGACGTAACCAAGAGCTTGCAGAGAGTGGTATTCACTTCATTGGTACAGGTGTTTCCGGCGGTGAAGAAGGCGCGCTAAAAGGCCCTTCCATCATGCCAGGCGGTCAAAAAGAAGCGCATGAGCTAGTGAAACCAATCTTAGAAGCGATCTCTGCGAAAGTAGATGGCGAGCCTTGTACAACGTATATCGGCCCAGATGGAGCAGGACATTATGTCAAAATGGTTCATAACGGTATCGAGTACGGAGATATGCAATTGATCTCTGAATCATACTTTATCTTGAAGCATGTTGCTGGTTTGTCAGCAGCGGAGCTTCATGAAGTATTCTCAGAGTGGAATAAAGGCGAGCTTGACAGCTATTTAATCGAAATTACAGCTGACATTTTCACAAAAGTGGATGAAGAAACAAACCAGCCGCTTGTGGATGTGATCTTAGATAAAGCTGGTCAAAAAGGAACTGGAAAATGGACAAGCAAAAGCTCACTTGATCTAGGTGTCCCGCTTCCAATCATTACTGAGTCTGTTTTTGCGCGCTACATTTCTGCAATGAAAGATGAGCGTGTGGAAGCAAGTCAATTGATCGAAGGTCCTGAGCCAGCGCAATCAGCTGAGAATAAACAAGAGCTGATCGAAGCGGTTAGAAAAGCCCTATTCATGAGTAAAATCTGCTCTTACGCACAAGGCTTTGCGCAAATGAAAGCAGCGTCTGATGAATATAACTGGGATTTAAAATACGGTGAAATTGCGATGATCTTCCGCGGCGGATGTATCATTCGTGCAGCCTTCTTACAACAAATTAAAGAAGCATATGACCGTAATCCTGAACTGAAAAACCTATTGCTTGATCCATACTTTAAGGATATTGCTCAAAACTATCAATCATCACTTCGTAAAGTCATTTCACTTGCAGTGGAACAAGGAGTTCCTGTTCCTTCATTCTCAAGTGCACTTGCTTACTTTGATAGCTATCGCACAGCTGTCCTTCCAGCGAATTTAATTCAAGCACAGCGTGACTATTTCGGTGCACATACGTATGAGCGCACAGATAAAGAAGGCGTATTCCATACTGAATGGATGAAATAAATAGAGAACGACTGAAAAACCTTACCTTTGGTAAGGTTTTTTTGTTTGTATCTTTTCGGCTAAAAATGTGAAAAAGAGGGATGCTATGTAAAAAAGACAAGAAAGTAGGGATAGAAGTGGGCATTTTATATGCACTTCTCCCAGCGATATTTTGGGGAAGTATTGTTCTCATCAGTGTCAAACTAGGCGGGAATGCGTATCAGCAAACCCTCGGCATTACGCTCGGCGCATTTTTATTTTCGATTGCAGCGTTTTTCATCAAAATGCCAGAGCTGACACCGCTTATTTTTGCGGTTTCCGTCATTTCAGGCATCTTCTGGAGTATTGGACAAATGAATCAGCTTTCAAGTGTTGCTTTTCTCGGTGTATCTAAAGCGGTTCCTTTATCAACGGGCATGCAGCTTGTGAGCACAACGCTATTTGGTGTCATGGTCTTCAAAGAATGGCAGACGATGACGGTCATACTCATTGGTTCTTGCGCCATTTTACTGATCATTGCAGGTGTTGTGATGACATCGCTCGGTCAAAAAAAGAATGGCGGCGGGGATGGCAGAGGCAATTTTAAAAAAGGGATTATTATTCTGCTCATCTCAACCGTTGGCTACGTCGGATATGTCGTCATTTTAAGATGGTTTGATATTGATGGCTGGTCTGCACTTGTCCCGCAATCCGTCGGCATGCTGCTTTCATCCTTAGCGATTAGTTTAAAGCAGGATCCATTTAGTAAATATACGTTTAGAAATATCATTGCCGGTCTTGTTTGGTCAACAGGAAATCTTGGTCTGCTTTTGGCCATTCCATTAATCGGCGTAGCCGTAAGCTTTTCGATGTCACAAACAGGGATTGTTATCTCAACACTAGGCGGCATTTACTTATTAAAAGAGAAAGCATCTAGAACAAGCTTTGTCATTGCAGGCTGCTTGATGATTATTGCAGGCGGTGTGCTGCTAGGCTTTACAAAATAGGAGGTTACACGAATGTATCCAGATTTAGAAGGAAAAACAGTTCTGATTACAGGTGCAGGTACAGGGATTGGTCAAGCGATGGCCCGCCGATTTGGACAAGAAAAAGCCAATGTGGTGATCAATTACTTCTCCGATAAAGAAAATCCGGATGAAACCATTGCAGATATTCAAAAACATGGCGGACAGGCTGTGAAAATCAAGGGAGACGTATCAAAGGAAGAGGATATGCAGGCGATGATTGATAAAGCCATTGATACATTTGGCAGTCTTGATGTGATGATCAATAACGCAGGCATTGAAAATGAAGTACCTTCTACCGAAATGACGCTGGATAATTGGAACAAAGTGATGTCTACCAATTTAACAGGCATGTTTCTAGGATGCCGTGATGCACTGAAGTATATGACAGATCATGGGATAGAAGGCTCGATCATTAATATGTCGTCGGTTCATCAGCAAATCCCTTGGCCTCATTTCGTGCATTATGCAGCCAGTAAAGGAGGCGCAAAGCTTTTGACAGAAACATTGGCGCTTGAATATGCCCCTAAAAAAATCCGTGTAAACAGCATTGCACCTGGCGCTATTGATACCCCGATTAATGCGGAGAAATTCGATGATCCAGCATTGAAAAAAGGCGTGATTGAGCTGATTCCAATCGGCTATATTGGAAAGCCAGAAGAAGTGGCAGCATGCGCTGTCTGGCTGGCATCAAAAGAGGCGAGCTATGTCACAGGCCTGACGTTATATGTAGACGGCGGCATGACAAAGTATCCTGGGTTCCAGGCAGGAAAAGGATAAGACAATGAAGACAAAGAGCGTAAAATACGCTCTTTTTTATATTAAATACAGACAAATGAAATTAAATGTCTAGACATTTAAAAATAAAAATATATAATATTAATTGGAAGCGCTTTTATTACAACAATGGGGTGAGAGAAATGAAACGTATTTTATTAGCATGCAGTTCGGGAATGTCTACGAGTTTACTAGTGACAAAGATGAAAGCACATGCCGATTCAATCGGGGACGAAGCAGAAATTTGGGCAGTTGGTCAAGATCAAGCAAAAAAAGAAATGGCGAATGCAGATGTTGTGTTAATCGGACCGCAAATGAGCTTTTTAAAAGGAGACCTTCAAAAAGAAGCAACAAAATACGGGATTGAGGTAGAGGTCATTGATATGCAGGCATACGGGCTTGCCGATGGACAAAAAGCGTATGAACAGGCACTTACATTGATGGGAGAATCTTAAGGATGGAAAAGAAAACACTCGAAGGGCTCACGGAGGAACAAGTGAGCTTTCAATTGATCTTACACAGCGGGAATGCACGCAGCAAATTGCTTCAGGCTCTAAAACAATATCGAGAAGGTCTAGAAGAAGAAGCTTTTGATCTTATGAAAGAAGCGGAAGAAGATTTACGGCTTGCACATGACATCCATTTTCAACTCGTGCAGAAAGAGGCAGGCGGAGAAAGGGCATCCTTTTCCTTACTGCTCATGCACGCTGAAGATCACTTAATGTCGACCATTACCATCAAGGAGCTTGTGGGAGAGCTCCTGCCGATATTCCAATCGCTTAAACAATAAAGGGTGTAAACAAGGGGGGAAACCAATGTTTGATAAAATAAGTGCCATTTTGGTTCCGATTGCTGGGAGATTGAACAACAACCGCTATTTAGGCGTTTTACGTGATGCCTTTATGCTTGCGTTCCCGCTCACCATCTTTGGTTCCATTATGGTTGTGCTGATGAATTTGCCATTTTTAGATAAAATCATGAGTAAAACCGTACTGGAAGGCGTCCAGTCTGCACTGAATATCGCACCGAGTGCGACCATCAGCATTATGAGTGTGTTTGTTGTATTTGGGATCGGCTACTATTTATCAAAAAGCTATGATGTAGAAGCTGTCTTTGGCGGCGTGATTGCTTTAGCCTCTTTCTTGCTTCTAACTCCGTTTTTACTAGAACAAGAAGGCGGTGCAACGATTGCAGGCGTTATCCCAGTTGATCGTTTAGGTGCAAAGGGAATGTTCCTAGGAATGATCACAGGCTTTTTGTCTGCTGAAATTTATCGTTATTTTGTCCAGAAGAAATTTGTGATCAATATGCCGCAAGGGGTTCCGCCAGCTGTTTCCAAGTCTTTTGCTGCACTGATCCCGGCTACTTTGACACTTACAACCTTTTTGTTTATTAATATCATCATTACACAAGGCTTCAAAACAAATATGCATGATTTGATTTATCATGCCATTCAGGCGCCGCTTGTCGGTCTTGGAAGCGGTATCATTCCGACGTTGATCGCTGTTTTCTTTATACAAATTCTTTGGTTCTTTGGGCTCCATGGCCAAATTATTATTAACTCTGTCATGGATCCGATTTGGAATACATTGTCCATACAAAACCTAGAAAGCTATACAAAAACAGGTGAGGTTCCTAATATCATCAGCAAGCAGTTTATTGAAATTTATACGGTTGGAATGGGTGGAACCGGTATGACGCTTGCTGTTGTGTTTACGATTTTAATTTTCCTGAAAAGTAAGCAATTAAAACAAGTAGCCAAGCTGGGCTTAGGACCAGGATTATTTAACGTC
Source organism: Bacillus sp. FSL R5-0512 (assembly GCF_038593295.1). Classification (NCBI taxonomy): domain Bacteria; kingdom Bacillati; phylum Bacillota; class Bacilli; order Caryophanales; family Bacillaceae; genus Bacillus; species Bacillus sp. FSL R5-0512. The sequence continues at coordinate 2,149,544 of NZ_CP151982.1, read as the reverse complement.
AATGAACCGATTATCTTCGGTTTACCGATTGTCATGAATCCGCTTATTCTCATTCCGTGGATTTTGGCGCCAATGGTCATTACATGTATTACTTATTTTGCGATGGCATCAGGCATTGTACCGCCGCCGACAGGCGTGAATATCCCATGGACAGTACCGATCTTTATTAGCGGAATGATGGCAACAAATTCATTAGCGGGCGGTCTGCTTCAGCTGTTTAACCTAATGATTGTGTTTGTCATTTGGTTCCCGTTCCTGAAGTTTATTGACCGTATGAATGTGAAAAATGAAAAAATAACGACAACAGAAAAAACGAAGGCAGCAAATATCAAAGGCGAAGGAGACTCAATACATGTCGATGGAAACTAACAAGCAATCATATACATTCCCAGAAGGTTTCTGGTGGGGATCTTCTGCTTCTGCGACGCAAACAGAAGGGAGCGTCCCCGGCGATGGAAAGGGACCGAACATTTGGGATCATTGGTTTGAACAAGAGCCGACTCGTTTTTTTGATGGCGTAGGGCCGAACGTGACATCCCAATTTTATCGAAAATATAAAGAGGATATCCGTCTCATGAAAGAAATTGGCCACAATTCATTTCGGCTGTCGATTTCATGGTCACGCCTCTTACCTGAAGGAACAGGTGCCGTCAATGAAGAAGCGGTGTCTTTTTACAATGATGTGATCAATGAACTGATTGCACATGATATCGAGCCATTTGTGAACCTATACCATTTCGATATGCCAATGGCGCTTCAGGAGAAGGGCGGCTGGGTGAACAGACAGGTGGTCGACGACTATGTCAGCTATGCGGCATTATGCTTCCAATTATTTGGTGACCGGGTGAAAAAATGGTTTACCCATAACGAACCGATTGTGCCTGTAGAAGGCGGATATATGTATAGCTTTCATTATCCAAACGAAGTCGATTTCCAAAAGGCTGTACAGGTCGGTTTTCATGAACTTTTATCAAATGCGAAGGCGATTGCGGCTTATAAAAAGCTGCAGCAAGGCGGTAAGATTGGCATCATCCTAAACCTGACTCCTTCGTACCCGCGAAGCCAGCATCCGCGCGATGTAGAAGCAGCAGAGATGGCCGATGCTTTCTTTAACCGTTCCTTCTTAGATCCTGCGGTGAAAGGGCATTTCCCGGAAAAGCTAGTAGAAGTCTTAAAGAAAGAAGGCTTTATGCCAAGTATGGAAGAAGGGGACCTTGAGCTCATTCGAGAGAATACGATTGATCTTCTTGGCATCAACTATTATCAGCCAAGAAGAGTGAAAGCGAAAGAGCATATGCCGCACCCTCAAGCACCATTTATGCCGAACCATTATTTTGATTCTTTTGAGATGCCGGGAAGAAAAATGAATGTGTATCGAGGCTGGGAAATCTATGAAAAGGGCATTTATGACATATTGAAAAAAGTCCAAACAGACTATGATAATATTGAATGTTTTATTTCTGAAAATGGCATGGGTGTCGAAGGAGAAGAGCGGTTTAAGGATGAAGAAGGAATGATTCATGACGATTACCGCATTGACTTTATTTCTGAGCATCTCAAATGGGTTCATCGAGCCATTCAAGAAGGAAGTAATGTGAAAGGCTATCATCTATGGACCTTTATGGACAACTGGTCCTGGTCGAATGCATATAAAAATCGTTATGGATTTGTCTCAGTCGATCTTCAAAAAGACGGGAAACGAACGATTAAGAAAAGCGGATACTGGTTTCAATCCGTTTCAAAGAATAACGGCTTTTAATCAAAATACTTGCTCTTTCCTTGAAAAGAGCAGGTATTTTTCTTATGTGACGGGAAGTGGATGAAACAAAAATGGCTGGCACCTTTTAAGCTCACATCCCTTAGTGTAAAATGAGAGGAAGGCTAAAAAACGCCATATTTCCTTCTAGAATAAAGCGCTATGAAAAAACAAGTCAGTTGGTGGTGTGAGATGAAGAAGTATGAACTCATTTCAGAAGAAATCAGAAAACGAATAGGAACAGCATATTATCCAGAAGATCAACCCATTCCAGATGAAAACTCGCTTGCCGCCGAATTTCAATGCAGCAGAATGACAATGAAACGTGCGCTCGATCTTCTCGTTGCAGAAGGTCTGCTCTTTAGAAAAAGAGGCCACGGTACATTTATTGTAAAGGCAGCGCTCAATCAAGGGGCAATCAATGTATCAGGCCATGAAAATAAAGGGTTCACAAAAGTCATGGCAGATAAAAACGTCACGACTCAAATCATTCATTTTGATGTCCATTTTCCAAGCGAAGAGGTGGCAGCCCATCTATCTATTGACTCAACCACACCTATTTATGATATCATCCGGCTCCGTCTTGTGGATGAAGAGCCTTATGTATTAGAAAAAACGTTTATGCCTGTTAATCTCATTAAGGGCATAGATGAAGAAGTTCTACTGGGTTCTATCTATGGCTACATTTCAAATCAGCTTCATCTAAAAATAGCAGGAGCGCACAAGAAAATTAGAGCGGCTAAATCAGATCAGCTGGATCAGCAGTATTTAGGGTGTGACCCCACAGATCCTGTGCTTGAAGTCGAGCAGGTTGCTTATTTAAACGCAGGGCAGCCGTTTGAATATTCATTTAGCCATCATCGCTATGATAAATTTGACTTTTCAACGGTTGAAATAACAAAAACAGGACGTTAAAAAAAGAGCAGAACCCCCAAGGGAGACTGCTCTTTTTTCATATGATTTTATATATTCCACCAATGGTATCCATCTTTTTCTAGAAGCTCATCAGCTTCTTTCGGTCCCATAGAACCAGCAGGATAGTTTGGTTTTAATGTTTTGCTTTCTGCCCATTTCTCAGAAATCGGATCAACAAAGTTCCAAGAAAGTGCCACTTCATCCCAGTGAGCAAAGTTTGTCGCATCGCCTAGCAAGCAGTCATGAATCAGCTTTTCATATGCTTCTGGTGTATTCATGATGTCGTTATAGTTTGTTTGGTAGTCAAGCTTAATCGGTTTCGCATATGTGCCGCCATCCAGCTTGCGAGCATTTAAGTGAAGGGTGATGCCTTCATCTGGCTGAATATGAATGACGAGTAAGTTTGGATGCATGGCATTTCCGTTTCCATAGTACAGGTTCATTGGAATGTCTTTAAATTGAACCACGATTTGAGTAGATTTCTTTTCTAACCGTTTTCCTGTTCGAATGTAAAATGGCACCCCGGCCCATCTAAAGTTATCAATCAGCAGTTTCCCTGCCACAAATGTTTCTGTGTTTGAGTTCGGGTCAACATTTTGCTCTTCCAGATAAGAAGGAACGACATTGCCATTCATCGTACCAGTATCATACTGACCGCGGACAAAGAATTGATCGACCTCATCTTTAGAGAAAGGACGAAGAGCGCGCAGTGCTTTCCGTTTTTCGCTGCGGATTTCCTCTGTATTCAGTTTAATTGGCGGCTCCATTGCTAAAAGGGCAACCATTTGAAGCATATGGTTTTGGACCATATCTCTTAGTGCACCAGAATTTTCGTAATATCGAGCCCGGTCTTCAACCCCTAAGGATTCACTGGATGTAATTTGAATGTTTGAAATATAGCGGTTTGTCCAAAGTGGTTCAAAAATGGCATTTGCAAAGCGGATGACTTCAATGTTTTGAACCATTTGTTTACCAAGGTAGTGGTCAATACGATAAATTTGATCTTCTGTGAATGCATCACGAATTTCTTCATTTAATGTTTTGGCACTTGGCAGATCGTGCCCAAATGGCTTTTCAATGACAAGTCGTGACCAGCCGGTTGTTTCTGATACGCCCTCACTCTTTAGGAACTTCGCAATCGTTCCGAAAAATTCCGGTGCCATAGCTAAATAGAACATGCGGTTATTTGGAATACTGTACGTATCTTCAAGGCCCGTTAAAAGCGTGTTTAGCGATTGATAGGAAGCAGGGCTTGATACGTCAAAATCGTGATAATAGAAATGTGAAATGAATTCCTCTGTTTTCGCTTCTGCATCATCAGAAGAAACAGATTCCTTTACCACAGCTCTGAGGTCCTCATGAGACCACGGGCGGCGTCCAACTCCGACAACAGCGAATTGATCACCTAGCTTTCCGCTATGGTAAAGTCTATGTATAGAAGGGTAGAGCTTGCGTTTGGCAAGGTCTCCTGTTGCGCCAAAAATGACAATGACTGCTTTAGGGTTGTTAGTTTCTGTATTCACGAGAAGTACCTCACTTTATTCGTAGCATTGTTGTAAAAACCGAGAATGTATGTACATTTTCTTTATTTTAAAGCTTCATTGTTCGTAAAGCAAACATTTGATTCGACTTTTTCTGCTCTCGTTTCACTTTTTTCAATAATTCCATTGAATTCACATTTACCTTGTCTTCATGTATTCTATATGAATGAAGATATTGTATACCGGCTTTAGGAGGAAAAGTAATGGAACTGCTCTTTTTAGGAACAGGTGCAGGCATACCTGCAAAAACAAGAAACGTCACTTGCACAGCGCTAAAGCTTTTAGAAGAAAGAAATGCAGTGTGGCTTTTTGATTGCGGAGAAGCAACGCAGCATCAAATCTTACATACAACGATTAAACCGAGAAAGATCGAGAAAATATTTATCACACATATGCACGGTGATCATGTATATGGCCTTCCGGGACTCCTTGGCAGCAGATCCTTTCAAGGCGGGGAGGATGAATTGACGATCTATGGACCAAAGGGCATCAAGGCCTTTGTGAATGCAGCACTTTCAGCTACACAAACGCATTTGACTTATCCGCTGCATATCATAGAAATAGATGAAGGGATCGTCTTTGAAGATGATACCTTTCAAGTAGAAGCAAGAAGAGTCTCTCACGGGATTCCAGCTTACGGCTATCGGGTTGTGGAAAAAGATATGCCTGGTTCATTAAAAGCCGAAGACCTAAAAGAAATCGGTGTAAAACCTGGACCTTTGTATCAGAAGTTGAAAAATGGGGAAACCGTGACACTCGAAGATGGAAGAACCATTGATGGAACCGATTATTTGGAACCCCCTAAAAAAGGGAGAATCGTTGCATTTTCAGGAGATACCCGTTTGTGCGAGAATATAACAAGGCTTGCCAAAAATGCGGATGTGTTAGTCCATGAAGCAACATTCGGTAAAGAAGATGCAGATTTAGCCTACAATTATTATCACAGTACAACAGAACAAGCAGCGAAAACAGCACAGGAAGCAGGCGCAAAAAGGCTCATTTTGACCCATATAAGTGCACGTTACCAAGGAGAAGAGGCACTGAAACAACTGTTGAAAGAAGCGCGCGATATATTCCCGCTGACAGAAGCTGCACATGATTTCTCTTCTTTCCCCATTGAACGCACCCTGTAAAAATTGGATGAATCGTCAAAAAAAGTTGTGTGATTTTTTTGATATTTATGATGACGCTCTTTTTCAGGTAGTGGTAAAATGGTGAAGAAAAAACAAATGACGAATTAAACTATGAAGAATACGGGAGGCACAATCAAAGATGAGCGGTTTTACAGCATTAAGTGAAGCAGAATTGAATGACCTATATGTGGCACTACAAAATGAGTATGAAACTTACAAAAGTAAGAACTTGCACTTAGACATGTCTAGAGGGAAGCCTTCACCAAAACAGCTCGATTTGTCTATGGGCATGCTCGATGTTGTGACATCAAAGGATGCAATGACAGCTGAAGATGGCACAGATGTGCGAAACTATGGCGGCTTGACAGGCCTTCCTGAAACGAAGACATTTTTTGCAGAAGTACTCAATTTAAAGCCAGAACAAATCATCATCGGCGGTAATTCTAGCCTGAATATGATGCATGATACCATTGCACGTGCGATGACTCACGGCGTATGTGACAGCAAAACACCTTGGGGAGAGCTGCCAAAGGTAAAATTCCTTGCACCAAGCCCAGGGTATGACCGTCATTTTGCCATTTGTGAGCTATTTAACATAGAGATGATCACGGTCGATATGAAGGCTGATGGACCTGATATGGATCAGGTAGAAAAATTGGTCGCAGAAGATGAAGCGATTAAAGGCATTTGGTGTGTACCGAAATATAGCAATCCAGACGGCATTACGTATTCAGATGAAGTCGTTGACCGCCTAGCTTCAATGAAAACAAAAGCAGACGACTTCCGCATTTTTTGGGATGATGCATATGCAGTCCACCATCTAACGGATACACCTGATACGTTAAAAGATATTTTTCAAGCAATTGAAGAGGCAGGATACCCGAACCGTGTGTTTATGTTTGCGTCTACGTCTAAAATTACATTCCCAGGCTCAGGTGTTGCACTGATGGCGTCTAGCCCTGACAATGTGAGCTTCACTCAAAAGCAATTATCGATTCAAACGATCGGACCAGACAAAATCAATCAACTAAGACATCTTCGTTTCTTCCAAAATCCAGAAGGTTTGAAGGAACATATGAAAAAGCATGCGGCGATCATTAAGCCAAAATTTGACCTCGTTCTTTCCATTCTTGACGAAAAACTTGGCGGGAAAGACATCGCTGAATGGCACAAGCCAAATGGCGGATATTTCATTAGTTTAAATACACTTGATCATTGTGCAAAAGCTGTTGTGCAAAAAGCAAAAGAAGCAGGTGTCACAATGACAGGTGCAGGTGCAACATATCCATATGGAAAAGATCCGCTTGATCGCAACATTCGCATTGCACCAACATTCCCGGCTCTTGAAGAACTAGAGCAAGCGATTGACATCTTTACATTATGTGTTCAGCTTGTCAGCATTGAAAAGCTGCTTTCTGAAAAAAGTCAATCTGCTCCAACGGCATAAATAGAAGAAACTCCTTGACTCATAACGGGTCAAGGAGTTTTTTATTTTAATTAGCTGTTTGATAATAGGAGACAGGTTGTTTGGCTGCGCACCATACATCATAGATAGCAAGCTGTACAATATGCGGTTCATCATGATGAATATAGTGCGAGCTGTTTTGCGCCTGAATCCATCCGCTTTGGGATGACAAAGACAGCATGCGTTTATGAAGTCTGAGCCAAGCTTCATGAGCTGGGTGAAACAATCGGCTCTTACCTGATGAAATGACAAGAAGCGGCATCATTCCAAAATGAGTTTGCTCCTCTTTCATTGTGCTTAACATTTGCTGAAAGTCCTCATGCGTACATTCTGCTGTAAACTGCGCCATATATGAAGTGCGTTCTTCCTTTGATAAAAGCGGCAGGATCATCTGCTCTTGCTCCTCGCTTGCTGGGTCTAACAGCACCATGCCAATGACATCATCTCCTCTGCGGCTTGCCCATAACCGGCTGACAAGAGAGCCAAATGAGTGAGCGACAATAAGAAATGGCGGCTGAATATTGGCTTCTTTCAGCAGCGCATCTAAATCATCAGCGAGGTCATGCAAGGTTCTTCCTTCACCACTCTCACTGCTCTTTCCATTTCCTAAACGGTCGTATAAGAAAACCCCAAGCTCTGGGTCAATATCACGTGCCATATTCGACCACGTATCACTAGAAATGCCGTAGCCTGCTTCAAAGATAATCGTGGCTTGCCTTTTGCCTTGACGATGTTTTGTATAAAAGTGGTGTCCATCTATATGATACATTTTTTCAATCATTACCGAATTCATTCTTCCATCTCCTCTAAGCAGTTCTTTAGCTAAAAGACGGCACAAAAGGCAGATATGTTTCTCTTAAAAACAAAAAAGATGCCTATTTCGAAAAATAGACACCTTTTTTCCTAAAGAGCTTTTACCAAGCGCGATCATATTGACGCGGGCTTTCGATGGATGTACGGAGCTCTTGAGCAGCTGTTTTTGGGAAGTATGGATCCCGTAAAAACTCTCTGCCAATAAAGATCAAATCCGCACGCTGATTTTGTAAAATCTCCTCTGCCTGTACACCAGATGTGATGAGACCGACAGCAGCTGTTTGAATGCCGGCACCTTCTTTTATTTTCTCTGCGAATGTGACTTGGTAGCCGGGGAATGTATTGATTTTCGCCTGTACGACAGCACCTGAGCTGACATCGATTAAGTCGACACCTTGCTCTTTGAGCCAAGTGGCAATCCCAATATAATCTGCAATATCAAGTCCTTTTGTCGTGTAATCAGAAGCCGACACACGGACAAATAAAGGTCCGTCCCATACGGTATTGACTGCATCTACGACTTCTCTTAAGAAACGATAACGGTTCTCTGGTGAACCGCCATAGTCGTCTGTTCGGTGGTTCGCCAGCGGTGAAAGAAATTCATTGATCAAATAGCCATGTGCACCATGAATTTCAATGATGTCAAAACCCGCTTTTTTTGCCCGTACAGCTGCATCCTGAAACGCCTGAACGGTATCTTTGATTTGGTCAACAGACATCTCGACAGGGGTTTTAGATGTTTCATCAAATGGGATGCTTGATGGTGCAAGAATGTCTCCATCAAGTTCAGCCTTACGTCCTGCATGGGCTAGCTGGATGGCTGTCTTCGTTCCGTATGCTTTGATTTGTTCGTTTAATGAAGCGAAACCTTCAATGTGCTCATCGCTCCAAATACCGAGGTCTTGATCACTAATTCTTCCCTCGGGAGATACAGCGCTGGCTTCCACCATGATGAGGCCAGCCTGACCTTGTGCACGGGAAATATAATGTGTGAAGTGGAAAGGCTGTAATTTCCCATCACGGTCATAGGATGAATACATACACATCGGGGACATCACGATGCGGTTTTTCAGTGTAACACCTTTTAATGTCCAAGGTGAAAAGAGTTTTGTTTCCAAATACCTTCGCCTCCTCATGGAATTGTATAGCCGATTATAACAGCCATTCAAACTTTCGTCATAAAAGGTGCTCAAAGAATATAGCTTTTATACACGTTTTTGTATAATGGAGAGATAGAGACATCAAAGGGGGAGAACGGATGAAATGGCAAAAAGAGAGTGAACTAAAGGAGCTCCTGACAGCTCTTATGCAGTATGAAAGCATATCAGGTACAACAGGAGAAGTCGCGTTAGCGGAATATTTATATTATTTGCTGAGGGAGCGGCCTTATTTTGAGCAGAACCCTGATCATTTGGCTTTGCATCCGATGAAAGATGGCCGGTATTATTTAACGGCACTTGTGAAGCGAAGTACGCTGCAGCGTACCGTGCTGCTTCTTAGTCACTTTGATGTAGTCGATACAGAAGATTACGGCGAATTTCAAAACATGGCATGCAAGCCTGAAGAGTTAATGACTTCCTTTTCGCAAAAAAGTGAGCTTCTTCCAAAGAGGGCAAGAGAGGACCTTGCTTCAGGCGACTGGCTGTTTGGAAGAGGGGCCATGGATATGAAAGCAGGTCTCACCGTACAGCTTTCTATGCTGGAAAGAGCGATGACAGAAACATTTGATGGAAATGTCCTGCTCGTCACAGTTCCTGATGAGGAAGTAAATTCACAAGGAATGCTTGAGGCTGTGCCGAAATTAAAAGAGCTTAAAGAAAAACATGATCTTGACTATACCGCGTGTTTAAACAGTGAGCCGATGTTTGAAAAGTATCCAGGGGATGAACATCATTATATGTATACAGGCAGTATAGGAAAGGTATTAGCCGGATTTTTCTGTAAAGGGATCGAAACGCATGTAGGAGAGCCTTTCTCAGGCTTAAATGCGAATTTTATGGTATCTGAACTAAACCGGCTGTTAGAGCTCAATAGTGACTATTGTGAGGAAGTAGATGGTGAAGTAACGCCGCCTCCAACGAACTTAATGCAAAAGGACTTGAAAGAAGCCTATTCCGTTCAAACACCTCACACAGCCGTATCTTTATTTAATGTGCTCATGATGAAACGTTCAAGTGAAGAACTGCACGGACTTCTCTATGAAACTGCGAAACAAGCAGCAGACCAAATCGAGGCAAATCTTCGGCAGAAAACAGCTGACTTTCAGCGCTTTAAACACTTTACACCAATAGACACTCAGGTGACGGTTCTCACATATCACGAGCTGTATCAAAAAGCCGCAGATCGCTCTGGTGAACAGGAAGTCGAGCGCATTGTCAACTATGCATTCGCCAACCGAGGTGAACTTGGAGATCGTGATTTTTCAACGAAAATTGTCTCGGAGCTGACGACACTATGTAAGGAAGAAGGACCGCTGATTGTTCTATTTTATAGTCCGCCATTTTACCCTTCGGTGTCCTCAACAGAAGATACGCATATTCAGAAGACATTCAAGAAGATTCAAAAAGAGGCAAAAGAGGTATATGGACTTGAAGTAGAGGAAGTGAAATATTTCCCGGGATTGTCTGATTTAAGTTACTTACAGCTCGAAAAGCAGGAAGTAGGTCATTATACAACCAATATGCCGCTTTACCAAAAAGGCTATTCTTTACCGCAAGGAGAAAAGGAAGCCCTTTACGTTCCAGTCATCAACGTAGGTCCACTAGGAAAGGACCCGCACAAATGGACAGAGCGGCTACACGTCCCGTTCTCTTTTGGCATTTTGCCAGAATTATTAGAATCAACGATTCATGCTTTATTAGAGAAAAGTAAGTAGATGTAATGAAGAGCCCTATCTTAATGATAGGGCTTTTGGTTGTGAATGTTCAGTCTATATTTTCATGGTTATACCAAAAGTTTCATACGTAAATTGTATATAAAACAATAGTCCTTACAAAAAATAGTGAAAATGATTGAAATATTCAGAAAAGTCTATTATAATCAATTATGTAATTAAGTTACAATTTATCTAATTAAAAGGAGGTGATGAAAATGAAGCGTAACGAGTGGATTGCAATCTAATGAATGGAATCAATACTTACTGAAAAGAGTGTTTCGCAGAGAAGTGATTTTCTTAGCTTCTCTGTGAATTTGTATGTGGGATAAAAATAGACGAGAGTTGGGTGAGAGAATTGTCAAATATGAAAAGTTATTATGATGAGCATCCGTCTTTATGGAATTTTCTTTATCCTTTTTTTGGCCAAGCGAGCCAAGAAGGAGCACAATCTCGTGTGACAGAATTCATTCAGAAAGAACGAACATTTCAAAAAGGGAAAAACGCTTTATATTTACATATCCCTTTCTGCGATACGATCTGTTCGTTTTGTCCTTTTATTAAATCTACGAAATATGAGCCCATTATCGGAAAGTATATAGATGCTTTAATCAATGAGATGCGTATCTTATCCCAATCCCCTAATATCCAAAAAATGACGTTTGATGTGGTGTTCGTTGGTGGAGGTACTCCTTCCATAATGCCCCCAGAACTAATCTATCGACTTTCGACCGCTATAAAAGAAAATTTCTCATTATCTGCTGATTATGAATGGACATTTGAATGTGAAGCAAAAACAGCTACACCAGAAAGAGTGGCTGCTATGGCTGAAGGTGGAGCCAACAGAGGGAGCTTTGGTGTCCAAACATTAAATGAATACTATCGGAAAATGTTCAACTTAACGGCTAGTTTTGATCAAATCTCTCAGACTGTGGACTTAATGAAACGTCATTTCCAATCTTATAACATTGATTTGCTTTATCAGCTGCCTGGACAAACGAAAGAAGAGATGATAGAGGACATAAATGGAGTGATGTCATTAGGAAGCACAAGTATTGATACGTATCCACTAGAATATATTGCTTGTTCGAAGGGATGGTTATCAAAAATTAACAAAGGCAAGGTGCCAATGCCGCCAAATCCTAAAGAAAAATTTGAGTTTAGTGATACATTATATCGTCATTTAAAAAAGAATGGCTGGCATCAAAATTATGTGTATACGTTTATGGCTCCAGAGCATCAGAATAAACGTTTTCAATATGGCGAAGTGATTTACGGGGGATATGAAGATCAATATATTGGTTTGGGAACAGGAGCGATCTCCTACATGCAAGGCATGATATGGTCAAATGAAGGAAATACGCAAAAGTATATCGAAAGCCTGACGAATCAAGAATTACCTATTGTTAAATCTAGAGAATATCATGCTTTTGATAGAAGACTCGTCTTCTTCCCTAAAACAATGAAAATAGAAAAAACGCATCTCAATCGAATGCCAAAGCGTGAGGAAATCTATCGTAAACTACAACTGCTCATAATGAAAGGAGTAGTTGAAGAAGCGGAGCAATATTTTGTAATCAAAGAAGAAGCGAAGCCATGGTATCCGGCGATCTTAGTTGATCTTATACCAGAAAAAGAGAGAGAAAATTATGATCAAGCCGTGGAGTTTATGCAAAAAGAGTTAGGCTGGTACGAGTCGACTGAGGTGCTCCTCTAATGGTTTCAAAGAAAGAAACGACATCTCTTTTCAAAGATCAAAATTTTGTCTGTTTCTTTATTGGGCAAAACTTATCTGCTTTTGGAGATTGGTTTAGAACGATAGCGACGATTGGTTTAATTTATGAGCTTACTGGGAAAGCGACCCATCTAAGCATTCTATTTATTTGTTCCATGCTCCCTCTCATTTTAACATCTATGCTTTTGAGCCCAATTATAGATAAGTTTTCTTACAAAAAAGTTGTGATATTCGCAGATGTGGCACGTTTTATCATTGGACTGGGGTTTGTTTTAGTTGTCACAATGAATGTTACACCGTTTATCCTTTATTTATTATTAGCGTTAAATGGTGCTTTCTCTGGTATATATCTGCCTGCTCGTTCATCTATGATACCTGAAATCCTTGATAAGGAGCAGCTTTCTAAGGGGAATAGTATACTGGCCACATCTTTTAGCGCATCGATGCTCATTGCGACAGGATTAGGCGGGTTGGTGACAGAAATTTGGTCAATTTCCACAATTTATTTAGTAGATGCGCTGACATTTTTATTATCAGCTATGCTATTAATTCCAATTAAAGCGAAAGAAGCATCTGAAAAAAAAGAGTATGTGTCATATGTTCAAAGTTTTAAAGAAGGAATTAAAGAAATCAAGGGATCACCCAAAATTCAAAGCGCCATATGGATATTGATGTCAAGAGAGTTTGCTTTAAGCATCGTTTATGTTTTATTTAGTCTGTATATTTTAGAAGTGGCAAGAGAAGGGAATTTTGGCTTGGGGCTTGGTCATACAATTAGTGGACTAGGGCAAATTATCGGTGGACTTACACTTGCAGCGTACTTCAAAAAAGTGAAATTCTCCTTTCAATTTTATAAAAGGTGGTCTACATTAGCGGTTATATTGCTTGCGATATTACATGCATTGTCGTATCAACAAACGACTTTTATTGGATTTTTGATTGTTGTTTTATTAGCCAATCTATTATATAGCCCAATCGAAGTTTTGTATTCTACTAATATTATGACATATGCAAGCAGTCATTTAAGAGCCCGTGTGTTTTCAGCAGGTCTTGCATTATCACGCATATTTTATATTAGTGGGTTTATCCTCATGGCATTTATCGGAGATTTGATTCCTATACATGTCATCGCTATAGGGATGGCAGGGCTTGTGATAGTAGCAGGTTTGATAAACAGCTTACTGCTACTAAAAGGAAAGCATCAAGATAAATCAAAAGTAGAAATGCATTCACTGTAAAGGAGACGTTGATTGCGTAATGGAAACTGGGAAATTAACAAGAACAGACATCATCACATCGCTTCAGGAAAGTATGAGTGAACTAGAGAAGATAGTAAAGGCTTGTGATGATTACACACTGGATCAATCTTTGGGGGAGGGGAAGTGGTCAATTAAGCAACTCGCCGGGCATTTGTATGACACAGAAGAAGTCTGGTCAGAGCGGATAGAGCAAGCGATATCAGATGATCACACGCCCTTTCAATCGTATGATCCTGAAATATACGTGAAAGAAAGAGCGTATGAATGGTATAACGCTGACGATATCAAAGCATTGATCAAACGGATGAAAGAGAGAAGAAACAACACGCTTCGGCTATTAGAAAAAGATATTTGGGCACAATCAGGCCTGCATCCGGAAGAAGGAGTGATGACCGTCCAAATATTAGCTGAAACTATCGCTTTACATGAACAACATCATCTGGATCAAATCAAAGCCATCATGTCAATGAGTGAATCATCTACATGAGGAGGTGCTAAAGTGAAGCATCAAGAATTATTAGTTGATGTGAATTTTTATCAGGCACGTGATTCTTTATTAGAACAAGCCATTTCTAGTAAAGAACAGAAAGAACCGAAGTGTGAATCACGCAATTCACACCCAGTGGCCAGCGAGAAAAAATAGAGGGTCATATGTGAAAAAGCACCTGTCATCAAAACAGGTGCTTTTCAATTTCATTTATACGTGCTTGCTGAAAACATTTCGTTTAATTCTGCTGCGCGTTTAGTAGCTGTTTTGACACAATCGACAACGGCTTCTTCAAATTGATAGGCAGCCAGTGTGTTCAGGCCTGCTTCTGTTGTTCCGCCTTCACTTGTGATTTCTTTGCGCAGTTGGGCCGGCTCTTTTCCGCTGTCTTGAAGCATATTGGCGGCGCCTGCAATCATTTGGCAAATGAGTAATTTCGCAGTTGCTTGGTCCATTCCAAGTTCCGAAGCTCCTCGCTCCATTCCTTCAATCAAATGATAAATGAAGGCTGGGCCGCTGCCTGCGATGGCTGTCACAGCATTTAGCTGCGATTCATCTAATACTGTGACATGCCCGATTGTTTCAAACAGCTCGACGGCTTTTTTCTTTTGCTCCTCTGTCACTTCATGACTTACGGCAATACCTGTTGCTGACTGCTGAATCGCCGCTGATGTATTTGGCATCGCACGAACGACTGCTGTCTTTCCGCCAGCATAGTGTTGAATCGTTTCAATGGAAATACCAGCTAAAATAGAAATGATCAGCTGTCCATGTAAATGAGGCTGGACTTCAGAAATTCCGCTTTCTGCATCCTTCGGTTTTAAGGCAAAAACGAGAATATCCGCTTCTTCATAAATAAAGGACCGAGCGAAATCCGTTTTGACCCCATAACGTACCTGTAATTCTTCTAATCGTTTTTCATTCGTTTTGTTTGTAACAATGATATCTTCATGCGACATCATTCCGCTTTTTAATAAACCTTTGATCATAGACTCTGCCATTGAGCCTGCACCGATAAATCCAATTTTACTCATAAGCTGCTCCTCCTTGTAGAAAATAAAAAAACCTCTCGCCTGAAAAGGACGAAAGGTTTTTCGCGGTACCACCCTCAATTAGCATGCAAACCTGCATACTCAGCTCTAGTCCCTTAACGCGGGAAACGTTTAGGTTTGCCTAACAGCTCAAAGGGCAGGTTCAGCAAATAAGAGGATGGTGAAGTCTTTCAGCCGGCGGACCTCACTCTCTTGCATCGTTATTTTGCTTACTAATCCTTATCATCGCGCATCATATATTTGTTGTTCATTATGCAACGATGGACAAGTTTATGTCAATAGGGCAGTTTAAAAAATTGCCCATCTAAACCGCATGACAGTCTGCCTTTTGCAAGATACAATGAAGTATGAAGGCTTAAGTACCCACAATCATGAGTCAAAAAGCAGGAGATGACGTATAAAAGTGAAAGAAAACATCATTCAATTATCCATCCCGACGCCGTTTGCCGTTGGGGATGTGCATGCATATGTATTAAAAGGAGAGGCCGTCACCTTAGTAGATTGCGGTCCGATGACAGAAGAGGCAGAGCATGCTTTTGTCACGCAATTAAAGGAACATCGTTTATCGATAGACGATATTGATCAAGTGGTGCTGACCCATCATCATGCAGATCATGTCGGTCTGTTAAATCTGATGAAACCTCATGTCCGTGTGATCGGACACCAGCTAAATGAGCCGTATATTAGTCAGGATCCAGTCTTTAAGCAGCGCCAAGTGGACTTTATGATTCCTTTTTTTCAGCAGTTAGGTGTCCCGCTTCGGCAAAATGAGTGTGAAAAAATGGTGAAGCAATCTTATACATATTCTTGTACTTCACATGTAGATGAGATCATTAAAGAAGGTGATCGTTTAAGCGGGCATGAACACTTCCTTGTGATGGAAACACCCGGACACGCACAATCTCATCTTTCTTTTTTAGATGAAAGAACGGGGAATTTTATTGGCGGCGACCTGCTTTTGACGACCATTTCTTCAAATCCGTTAATGGAAGCACCGTATGAAGGCGAGGAACGTCAAAAATCACTGCTTCAATATAAAGCATCACTCAATCGGTTATTGCGTCTGCCAATCAAGACGATTTATCCAGGACACGGTCAGCTCATCACGTCCCACCATGAATTGATTGAAGAAAGATTTAAGAAACAAGAGAAACGAGCAAATACGATGTATCAGCTGCTTAAACAAAAAGAAATGACGGCCTTTCATCTTTGCCGCAAGTTATTTCCAGTGATGTATGAAGAGGCCTTGTTTTTAACGATGTCAGAGACAGTCGGTCAGCTGGATGTGCTCTTAGAGGCTGGGCAAATTGAAGAAATGCCAAAAGACGGAATCGTCTATTACAGAGCAAACTAAGGAGTGAAACGCATGGGGCGATTGACAGGAAAAAGGGTTTGGATTACTGGCGCATCTGGGGGCATTGGTGAAAAAATGGCGTACTTGGCAGCAGAAGAAGGCGCAGAGATCATTATTTCAGCAAGACGAGTGGAAAAGCTTACTAGTGTGAAAGAAAAAATTATGAGTGCTGGCGGGGTGTGTCACATCGCTCAGCTTGATGTCAGCCAGCTTGAGGACATTGATCGCGCGTATGAAGAAGTGGGGCCGGTCGATATTTTGGTCAACAATGCCGGCTTTGGCGTATTCGATCTCGTCGAAGATGCCTCCATAGAGGAAATGGTGTCGATGTTTGAGGTGAATGTGTTTGGCTTAATCGCCTGCACGAAAAAGGTCATCCCTGAGATGAAACAAAGAGGGCAGGGACATATTATCAATATCGCATCCCAGGCAGGAAAGATTGCAACACCCAAATCAGCTATTTATTCCGCATCAAAGCATGCCGTTCTTGGATTTTCAAACAGCCTCAGAATGGAGCTGGCAGACTCAGGCATTCACGTGACGACAGTCAACCCAGGACCAATTGCCACAGACTTCTTTACCATCGCTGACCGCAGCGGTGAATATGTGAAGAACGTTGATTTTATGATGCTGAGTGCGGACAAGGTGGCAGGGAAGGTCGTATCTGCCATGATGACGAAAAAGAGAGAGATTAATCTGCCCGGCTGGATGAACGCTGGCAGCAAATTGTATCAGTTATTCCCATTTTTATTTGAAAAAGCAGCAAGAAAAGCGATGATGAAAAAGTAACAAAAAAGAAACCGGTTTTGAACTGGTTTCTTTTTTTGAGGTAAGGCTTCATTGTGACACTTTCTATATCCGTCTTGCCGCTTGCTGAAGCGGGTCCCATACACTGTTAAAAGGCGGTGCATAGCTAATATCTAAATCTTCAAGATCTGTTATGGTCAGCTCTTGGTAAAGGGCAGCCGCCACGATATCGATCCGTTTATCTACACCGTTTCTGCCGATGATTTGGGCACCAAGCAAGGTACGGTCATCGCTTCTGTAAATCAGTTTCACTTTCATTTTCTGCGCTTCTGGGTAATACTTCGCGTGATCTGTACTATCAATGGTGATGACGGAGAAAGGAATGTCTGCCTCTTTTGCTTCTTTTTCTGATAAGCCTGTTCGTCCCGCTGTCACGTCCATAAATTTCATGACGGCTGTTCCAGTCACGCCTTGAAATGCCCGGTTTGTTCCTGTCATATGAAATCCTGCGATTCTCCCTTGTTTATTCGCAGTTGTGCCAAGCGGAATATAATCCAGTGATTTTTTGATGCGGTGGTAGGTCGCCGCGCAATCACCGGCAGCATAAATGTCTTTTATATTGGTTTGCATGTATTGATTTACTGCAATAGCGCCATTTTGAAGGCGCTTGATTCCGGTATGATGTAAAAAGGAGGTTTGCGGAGTGACGCCGATGGCCATGATGACCATATCTGTTTGAATGGTTTGTTTGTCTGTGATAACAGCTGTGACATGTGACTTGCCTTCTAATTGCTGTACCGTTTCTCCGAGCGATACGTGAATGCCCTTGGCGTCAGCCTCTTCTTTAAGGTGTTTTGCCATATCGGAGTCAAAGCCCGGGCCGAGTGCTGCTCCCCGCTGAATGATATGTACGTTCTTTCCGAGCGCTTTTAAATTTTCAGCCATTTCAAGGCCGATATATCCACCGCCAATGATCGTGACATGTGTGACGTCCTTTTTTAAATGGTCTAAAATGGACAGCGCATGCGGGATGGTTTTTAATACGTGTACGCCTTCTAATGGCTGGCTGTCTAAATCCAGTGTGACAGGGCTTGCTCCTGTCGCAATTAAGAGGCGGTCATAGCTTTCTGTAAAGGGTTCTTTTGTTTTCGTATGATGACCCGACACTGTTTTTTGCTCTGGGTCAATAGAGGTCACTTCGTGTAAGCATCTGGCGTCAATTCCATATTTCTCGCGAAAGGTTTCGGCACTGCGTGCGATCAGCTTTCTGTGATGATCAATGAGACCGCCGATCAAATAGGGGAGTCCGCACTGTCCATATGAGAAAATCTCTCCTTTTTCAAAAGCAACAATGTGTGCATCTGGATCCTCTCTATATATTTGCATAGCGCAGCTCATTCCTGCTGCGTCTCCGCCAATCATCACATATTTCATTTGGTTTGCTCCCTTCTATCTATCGTACTGAATACTCTTATTTACCCTCATATTCCTTTTTTTAATGCTTTTTTTTTGCAAAAGAAGTAAACTTTCGTTGAAAAATAAAGACAGCGCCTTCATTTTAAGCTACAATCGGATTATCGTCTTTTTGGGTTACGAGTTTAGTGAAGATTGGTGGGAAAGACTTTGAGTGACACGAGACTAGATTTTAATACGCTATACACGCGCCATACGAGAGAGGCTTGGGCAGCTCTTGGAGAATATATGCCGGTATCTGTTTCAGAAGAGGAAGCGAGAGCGCTGCAAGGGTTAAATGACTATTTATCGCTGGAAGAAGTTCGAGATATTTACATACCGCTTATTCGTTTTTTGACATTACATGTCTTTGCAGAAAAACAAAAAAACCAGCATGTGAATGCCTTTTTAAACTACCCGCACC
The DNA here is from genome assembly GCF_038593295.1 of Bacillus sp. FSL R5-0512. Classification (NCBI taxonomy): domain Bacteria; kingdom Bacillati; phylum Bacillota; class Bacilli; order Caryophanales; family Bacillaceae; genus Bacillus; species Bacillus sp. FSL R5-0512. The sequence continues at coordinate 2,130,539 of NZ_CP151982.1, read as the reverse complement.
ATGCCAAAATTCCCTTTTTAATTGGAATTGCTGGAAGTGTAGCTGTCGGGAAAAGCACAACGGCTCGTATCATTGAAACGCTTTTATCGAGGCTTGGAGATGGGCTGAAGGTGAGTCTTGTGACAACAGATGGCTTTTTATATCCTCAAAAAGAATTAAAGGATCGAGGGCTGATGGAAAAGAAGGGCTTCCCGGAAAGCTATGATGTCAAAGCCCTGCTGTCTTTTTTGAATGAATTAAAATCAGGTAAACAAACTGTGCATGCCCCGGTATATTCGCATCTGACCTATGACCGGCTAGAAGGGGTGTATGAAACAGTAGAGGATGCGGATATTGTCATTATTGAAGGAATCAATGTGCTCCAATCACCAGCGCTGGATGATCTGAAGGATGAACCGCGTGTGTTTGTATCAGATTTCTTTGATTTTTCGATTTATGTAGACGCCGCTGAAACGCAAATTCAATCATGGTATAAAGAACGATTTCGTTTGCTAAGGGAAACAGCCTTCCAAGACCCTGAATCCTTCTTTCATCAATATAAAGATTTGACGGATGAAGAGGCAGATCAAATGGCAAGCACGATTTGGAATACCGTGAACCGCCCAAATTTATATCAAAATATTTTACCGACAAAATATCGGGCTGATCTCATTTTGAAAAAAGGGGATCAGCACAAGGTGGAAGAGATCGCCATCCGCCGGGTATAAAGAAAAAACCGCTCAAACGAAAGAGCGGTTTTTTTAATGATCTCCACTTACTTTAACAGCTATGGCTGCTGCCGATCGCTTTTTTAGACGGTAATATCCAATGAGTAAAAATGGAACGCCTGCGATGGTGATCATTGACAAGACCGTAAAAATGGAGAGGGGATGGGCTGCGCCAAAATAGTCAATACACAGTCCGCCGACAAATGGTCCGATGACGCTGCCGAGCTGAGAAAATCCCATCGCCCCAAAGTACGATCCCTTCACTTCAGGCTTTGCAATATTGTCTACAAAAAGATCCATCATCGCAAACAGCAGAACCTCCCCAATCGTAAACACGACAATGATGAAAGCAAGCATGCCGAGACTCTGTGAAAAAGCAATGGCAAACAAACTGCCGGCAAGAAGAATATTCCCGGTGGTCAGCGACAAAATGGTGGAGTAGCGCTTCGCAATCATGATGAGCGGATATTGTACAACAATGACAACCACTGCATTTAAAGATAAAAGATATCCAAACAGTTTAGGACCATCCTCAATCATAGGTGACGCTGATAAGTATTGAGGCAGCGTTGAGCTTAAATGCGAATACCCGAACGAACATAAGGTAACACCGATGAGGATGATGCTAAAGACCGTATCTTTTTGGATAATGGAAAGGGCTTTTTTGACGCTGATTTGTTTCGTACTTTCTGGAGCAGCAACTGGATGCTTCTGAAATTGCCAGGCCAGTGTTAATCCATATAACAAATAAATGAAGGCAGCGACAAGAAATGGAAATGTTGTTTTCGATGATCCTAGATATAAGCCAAGCAGCGGGCCGAAGATCACCCCGATATTAATGGCCGTATACCGTAAATTAAAAACAAACAACCGAATACTTGATGGGGTGACATCGGATAAGAGTGCCTTAGACGTCGGTTCAAACAGTGCCCGGCACAGTCCATTTAAAGCGTTCATGAGAAAGAAGACCCAAATGGCATCTGCAAACGCAAAGCCAACAAAGACAAGTGTCCAGCCGAAGATGGATAGAAGCATGACCTTTTTCCTGCCGATTCGGTCAGAAACATAGCCGCCGTAAAAACTCGCCACGATCCCAATAAGGGAGCTGACGGCAATGATTAACCCAGCTGAAGAAGCTGAAGCCCCTTTGACTTGTGTCAAATAAACGGCCAAAAAAGGAATGCTCATGGACGTCGCCATTCGGCCGAATATGGTGCCGATGATGATCGTCCAACTAAGTGGATGTAAAGTACGTAAGTTATTTTTCATGCTGTTTCTCCCCTGAGTGTTAAGATGTTCCAATCATACATGAAAAATTGTGCAAATTAAATACACAATTTGATGGAGGAGACATCCGCCATAGGACAGAGGAGCCCCAAATAGCTCGCAAATTTGGAGAGCATGTTTTTTTCTGCCGATGCTTCTATGTCTTTTAGATCTTCTGATTCGTATGGTCACTTAAAGACCATTTAATCAAGATCAATCGCGACAATTTGCTGCAAGGACAGGTGGAGAACATCTTCATCATTGACGATTTTTATGCGCCGGGTTTCATAATGAATGGCTTTCACCCAGCCCCAAAACTGCTGTTTCATACCTGCTGCAGCATATGTCACGCAAATCGCTTGATCCTCTGTAATCGACTGTGTGATCAAAAAATTCATTTCCTCTAGCTGATCAGTGCTCAGCGGAGGAGGCGTGTATTCTTTTTTCTTCCGTTTTTGAGCAAGCAGCTGTTCACGGTGCTCTGGGAGCATCATTCGGCTTGATTCCCACATGATGTTGTATCCAGGTGTTAATTTATTGGGATTCATGGCTTTTCGCCTCCGTTATTTGTAATGTCCACCAATTTTTTCGGCGCGGTGATACGCCTGCCCTGCGCTTGTTAGTGACGAGGCGTGCAAGAGTGCAGCAGGTCCATACTTCATATGGATCGCATCAAATACTTTGCTGAGTCTGTCTTTTTTTAAATGGTGATCAAATAAACTCAGCTGATATTGGCTGTCAGGCTGCAGCTGCGAGAGAGTAATACCTACACTGCGAATGGGCTGGCCGTCCCAGTGCTGCTGGCATAGCTGAATAGCTGCTTCTGCAATATCTGTCCCGTACTGTGTGGGTGAATGGAGCTTGATTTGTCGATGAAATCCAGTCGGATGAGAAAAATCAGCGCCTCTTACGCCAACAGACACCGTTTGCCCAACATAATGCTTAAAGCGCGCACGTCTTGCCACTTCTTCACTCAATTCAAGAAGGGCGACTTTGATGTCCTCAAAGGACGCATAATCATGGGGAAGGGTCATATGATGCCCAACCGCTTTTTGCTGATCATGTGTGTGAAGAGTGACCGGGGAAGGGTCGTGGCCTAAAGCAGTTCGCTGCAGAAGCTCCCCGTTGATTCCCCAGCGTTTTTTTAGCCGGTCTAACGGATAAGTAGCAAGCGTCCCAATGGTACTGATGCCCATTCGTTTTAAATGGTGCTCCATTCGTTTGCCGACGCCAAATAGTTTTCCAACCGGAAGCGGCCATAAATCAGCCGCAACCCGGTCTGCACGAAGTTCATAGATGCCAGATGTGTTTTTTTTAGCAAAATGGTCACAGGCCATTTTAGCGAGCACTTTATTAGGACCAATACCAACACGTGCGTAAATGCCCGTCTGGTTCATAATGGTCGTTTGTATATTTTGAGCGATCTCGCGGGGTGAACCGAGTAGTGTCACACTCCCCGTAATATCGAGAAACTGTTCATCAATTGAATAGGGTTCGACAAGATCTGTGTATTGTTCAAGCAGTTCTGTCATCATGACAGAGACATCAAGGTAGCGCTGCATACGTGGACGTACGACGACGGCTTCAGGGCATTTCTCCTTTGCTTCCCATAATCTTGATGCATTTTGTACGCCCCGTTTTTTAGCGAGCGGGCAGGCCGCAAGTACGACCCCGCTCCGCCGCTCGGGATCTCCTGAAACGATGAGCGGCACATCCTTCAAATGGGGAGCCTCCACTTTTTCGACTGACGCATAAAACGACTGCATATCCACAAGCAGAATGGCTCGTTCATTCATGATTTTCACCTCTTAGAACGTATGTTCTGTATACATTTTAACCGCCAGAAGGTGAAATTGATACTGGTAAATCATTCAAAGAGAAGAGTGTAAATCCATACAAAAAAGACGAAGTGTCTCCACTTCGTCTCATCTGGGTAAAATGAGTCATTTTAAGCATGTGCCAAGTTGTTGGATGTTTGGAGCGGCTCAGAACGCAAACGATAGGCCGTTAGTTTTTTCTTAGGCTTATGGGTAAACTGCCGCACCACATCCACGTGGTCATCGTAATGATACAGATAAAGGGTTACATCATGCTTGCCAAGCTTTGTTTGCATGGTAAGCGGCGCCGGTCCTTCCTGTGGATGAAGAAAACGCTCTTCGTCACCAGGGTAAATATAGTAGCGTTCAATAAAGATCGCATCATTAAAATGTTGAATAATTTCAGATGTTTGCTGATCATCGAGTGGACGTCCTTGAAACGTCATCGTTGTTTGATCACTTGTTACTTTTGCATGCACCGCATAACGACTAAAAAGGCGTTCAACAACACCCGAAGGCAGCGAAGTGACAAGCAGCTTTAAAAGACTAAACACAACAAGTGAAGTAACAATCCAAACCAATATCATCATCTCCAATAAACGTTTGTTCCATTTCCTATATGATCCATCTTAACATAACAAAAGAATAAAACTTTCGCACAAAAAGTGAACTTTTTGAAATAAGTGTGAAGATTTAAAAGGAGATGACAGCGAAAGAACGAAGAACCAACAAAGCTGAAAGGAAAAAAGGCTGATACATCACCTTTACAAACAATTGATCAGACAGGTAGACTATTGAAACAGTTGATTTTTTGTGAAAAAAGAGCGGTACAGCTAAAAACGAAAAGGGGCGAGGTCATCATGATACGTCAAGTAAAACCGTCAGATTTTTATGCGGTCACATCCGTCATTCAAAGCTGGTGGGGAGGCAGAGATTTGCGCGCAAAATTGCCAAAGCTATTTTTCGAACATTTTCAGCAAACAAGTTTTGTTGTTGTTGAAAAAGGTGAACTGATCGGCTTTTTAGTCGGTTTTTTATCGCAATCACATTCAGATGAAGCGTATATTCACTTTGTCGGGGTACATCCAGACCACCGGAAATTAAAGATTGGTAAAATTCTCTATCAAGCGTTTTATGAAGCGGCTGAAAAGGAAGGAAGAACGACGATTAAGGCCATCACAGCTCCTGTCAATAAAGTCTCGATTGCTTACCATACAAAGCTCGGTTTTCAGATAGAAAAGGGAGATAAAACAGTGGATGGCATTTCAGTTTTTTCAGATTACGACGGCATTCATGAAGACCGGGTGCTATTTGTGAAAAAGCTGGAGGCGAAAGCATGATCATCAGACTGGATCAAAAAAATAAAGAAATAGCAAAAGAGCTGTTACATATACAATTAGCCGCATATCAGCGGGAGGCAGAACAAATTGGCTATCAAGATTTACCGCCCTTAAAAGAAACGGTTAAAGACATAATAGAAACAGATGAGATTTTCATAGGATTTGAAAAAGAGGGGCATTTGTTAGGGATCGCTTCATATGAACTACATGACGATCGGATCATCCTCAGCCGGTTAGCTGTGCACCCACATCATGTCAATCAAGGAATCGGGACAGCGCTCCTGCAATCCATTATCCAGCATCAAAAAACAATCGAGCTCACAACAGCAGAGGCAAATACACCAGCAATCAAGCTTTATGAAAAATTAGGGTTTAAACAGAAGGCCCGTTTGCAGGTGGAAAACAATCTGATGTTAACAAAGATGGAACGTTTGATGCTTCGAAAGGTGGAAGTGATTGAATACCAATCGAGCTGGCCAAAACAATTTCAAGATGAGCATGACAAGCTGAAAAAGATAGTTGGCGACAACTGGGTATATGGCCACCATATTGGCAGTACGTCAGTCATAGGAATGGCGGCTAAGCCAATTATTGATATCTTGCTAGAGGTGAAGCATATCAGCAGCTTAGATGAGTGTAACCATCTGTTTCGCCAGCTTGGATATGAACCGCTCGGAGAAAATGGACTCAAGGGAAGACGTTTTTTTAGAAAAGGCGGCTTGAACCGAACACATCACGTTCACGCCTATGAAGCCGGACATGATGATGTAAAAAGGCATTTGGTGTTCCGAGATTATTTAAAAGCTGCACCTGACCGTGCCAAAGTCTATGCAGATAAAAAGCGTCAATTGGCAAAAGCCTATCCTGAAGATATGGCAAGTTATATCAAAGGAAAAGATGAGCTCATTAAAGAAATTGAACAAGAAGCGTACAATTGGTCAGACCAGTTAAAGACAAATGATCAGACATAAGAGCTGACAGGGCGTGAACATGTTTAATTGATGACTGATATGTTACAATGTAACAATCAACGAAAAAAGGATGTTCGGCATGTATATTCATATAACAGAACCAGCAGCAGCGTTCCTTACAAAACAACAAGCAGGGCATGAAACAAAAGAACTGCTCCTTCGATATGATTCAGATGGGTGCGGCTGTGCGGTAAGCGGTGTCCCAATGATTTGGCTCACAGGCGAAAGAACAGGCGAATGGGAAGAACTCAAGCATAATCAGCTCTTTAAGCTGTACATACACACAGCACAAAAGGTCTTTTTTGACGAGGAAATGACGATTGATTTTAACGAAAAAGCCAACACACTCATGTTGAAAAGTCCTCAACAAATACTCAGCCCGAGAATGGGTATACTTGTAAAGTAAGGTGGAAATGTAGTGGATCAAAAGCTAAAAGCAATACAAAATACGGCACAAAATAAAACATGGGTGTCGTTTTTAAATAACAATCATCCCTATAGCCTTTTGCACTGGTCAATAGGTGGAATGGATTCGGTGAAAAAGGACGTTTGGCTTCTTCAAGATGAAGTCACATTTGAAACAGAAGAATTTCCAACGCTCGATTTAGCTGTCAATTGGATCAAAGAGAATATGGACCAAGTAACAGATGTATTATAAAAGCCCTTTTTCGAAAGGGTTTTTTTCGTGCGTTCATCATCTCATCACACCGCATGGCTGTCTAATCCGGAAAATGATCTTTTGGGAACGGAAAAAGCCGTTTTTTAACAAACAATTCGACAAAATGAGCAAGCTGGAAATAAAAAAATAATGGCTGTAAATGCCGAAAAATAGGCATTTGCAGCGTTAATTGCGGGATACCGAAAACTTTGCGAAAAATGACATTTCATATTTCTTCCATTCGAGGAAATGTGATAGAATACAACATGTATCGTATATGAGAAGGGAGGTGCTAAAGTGAATTGAAGCTCAAGCTGTCATCGCCTCAGGTTGGAATCAAAATAAACGAATGGTATAGGCAGATTTGCGGATTTCATGTGATGAAAGCAGAGAAGCTGAAGGCGGAGATCGAGCAGGAAATCCTGGAGATGGAGCAGGATCAAAACTTGTTATTGTTTTACCAGCTGATGGATTTTCGCCACAAGGTGATGCTTGAATATTTTGAACCGGCAAAGAAAGCCTCGAATGATGAAGAGATTAAGAATTTGCTAGAAACGATTGAACATTCACAAACGAAATTAACGGATATGCTTGAATACTATGTTCATTTTTTCACAGGAATGTTTGAATTTGAACAGAGAAACTATTTAAGTGCCATTGCTTATTACCGCTCAGCAGAAAAAAAGCTCAATCTCATATCAGATGATATAGAAAGAGCAGAATTTTACTTTAAATTAGCAGAAATTTACTACCACATGAAACAAACCCACTTTTCGATGCACTATGCCTTGCAAGCGTTAGATACGTATTCTGCCTACAGAACGTACACGCTGAGAATCATCCACTGTGAATTTGTCATTGGTGCAAACTATGATGATTTGAAATGCTATGAACATGCATTGCCCTACTTTAAAAATGCTCTAAAGCGAGCACGCTCAATTGGAAACCCTCGAGTCATAGGTTCGGCCCTTTTCAACTTAGGTAACTGTTATTATCAAATGAACGATCTTGCGGAAGCAAGGCGTTATCTGAAAGACTCTATTGAAGTGTTTGAAAAGGAGAATTTAACCCATCTTAATCGCTCTCTAGACCCACTATTTATGCTGACACAAATCCTGTTTAAACAAAAACAAATAGAAGAGTCATTAACCCTCTATCAACAAGGTATTATGAAGGCCTGTGAATTAGAAGATGAAATTTACATCTGCAAATTTCAATTCTTAAAAGCATTGTACGTTGATGCAGACATAACAATCATAGACGATACATTAGACCTGCTCGAGGACAAGCGCTTATACCCAGATATTGAGGAATTGGCACTTGATGCGGCTCATTATTACAATGAGCTTGGACTGTTTGAAGTATCTACCCGGTTTTACGAAAGGAAAATTCAAGCCATATCAAAAATCCAAAATGGGGGTCATTTATATGAAAACGAGTTTGATAGTTCTTTTATTGGCAGCAACTGCAGGATTATCGGTCATGAGTCAGCAGCAATCGGAAGAGAGCCATATGGAGCTTGCGGGCAGACACCATACAACAGTGGTGACTATCGCATAAGTTAGCTCAAAAAGAGGGGACGAACTGCTGTTCATTCTCCTCTTTTATTTTCATTCAATTCAAATCTTTGAAGAAATGCTTGAATTTCTTGCTCATAAGCTTCCTTATTTTCGCTAAAAGACATTGCATGCGCACCGTGTGGCGCAATAAATAACTGTTTGTCACCCTTTTTTCGAGTATATAACTGCTGACTTTGCTCACAGGGGATATAGTCGTCATGGCGGCTATGAATAAAAAGTACAGGTTCTTTCACCTGATCGATCACATCAAGAGGGGAAACTTGCCGGATGCGGTATCCGTCCCGCCATTTTAACACTTGATCACTTAGTGGAAGAATCCATTTTCCTGAAAGGCGAAAATCTGTTTTTAATCGATACAGAAGCTGGTCTTCAAAAGAAGCAAAAGGGCAGTCTGCTATGTAGAAATTGGCGTTTGCTTCCGGCTTTGCGGCATATAACAAGGTCGTGACTGCGCCCATTGATTCTCCGTGTATCCCAATAATGGCACTTTCTCCGAGTTTTTGTCTGAGCCACTTTACGATCTTTGCTAGATCTTCTTTTTCATAATATCCATAACTTGTGGTTTTCCCGCCGCTCATTCCATGTCTTCTATGATCATAAAGCATCACATTCCATCCGAGCTTTTGGAATAATTTCATATACTTAACGGAGTTAATCAAACTGACTGTAACACCGTGGCAAAGGACGATTGTGCGTGTTGTATGGGGATACGGCACAAAATAGCCATGGAGATCATAACCAAATGCTGAAGGAATACACACTTTCTCTTTTTTGAGCTGTTGAAATTCCTCGTGGTGATAATGGCCTCCATCTGATTCTCGTTTGATGAGCTCTTTATCCGTTAATTTTCGAATATACATCATTTTATTGGTGAAAAAAATACCAATTGCAGCGAGTGGACATAATATGAAGGCAAATATAGCGATCCATTTCTTCATCTAGCCGATTCTTCCTTTCCGTGGTTTTTTCTATGACGATCATACCACATCTTGGGAGATTGGCGTGCCTCTTGCTCAGAAAATAAAACGGATGATACACTAAATCAAAAGGAGAGAGGCACAATGAAAAAGACCAAACAAGATCAAGCGAAATTAAAGGATGGCATAAACGATGATGTCAAACAGCAGCTTCTTCAAATGAAGCAGAACCTTGCCGTCGAGACAGAAAAAAGAGAAGAACAAAAACGACAAGACCTCCTTCGGCAGCAGAAAGAAAAAGAAAAAAACAAAAGTTTTTCAGAGCTGCTAGATGAAAGCCATTTAGACTGGAGAAAGTATAAAAGCTAAAAAAGAGGGCGATGATGCTCTCTTTTTTTCTTAAGATAGATCCACAGCAGAAACATAGAAGTGTATAAAGAGAAAAGCAATTCTTCCCCCTTCACATCACTTCATTTCAGAATCGTGACAGTATGATATTTACAGTCAAACGAAACGAAATCCCATAACTTAAGTTTAAGATAGAAGTAAAAAGGTGAGTATTGAATTATTTAAATTCCTTTTTATTGAAAATATGGTTATTAAGACCCTTTTGATAGAGGATCATTCTCCTTATAATGAAGGTGTATTACAAAATTTGGGAATGGAGATGATTCACATGAAATTGAGAAAAACAATGGCTGGAGTCGCTTTATCTTTAGGATTGCTTTTACCTGTTTCTGGACAAGCTCTTGCTACAAATGATTTAACGAATGCTGATTTGAGTACAAAGGCTACTTCAATTGTAGATTGTTCTGTAACCCCTTTTAAAGGCGCAAGTAATCGACTATGTATGTATTCAGATAATGGTTCTTTTGCAAATAGTTTCAGTCGCTTTGGTACTACATTTTATCTTAAAGGCAAATCTGGAAATTATGCATATTATGAAAGTGCAAGATAAGGACAACGGGGCTTTTAGCCCCTCCTCATTTTTAATAGAGAAACACTAGCATCATACATACGCTAAAATAAAAAGATTGTAGAAAAACATGAGTTCTTCTACAATCTGAGAGATCACACCATGTGATCTCTTTTTATATTATTTAAACCGATGCGTTTCATACACAGATGGTTTTGTATAGTAAGTTAATGCTTTGACTTCTTGGTCACTTAATGAACGTGCATTTGCTGCTGCTATATTTTCTTTTAACTGATCCACTGAGCTTGCACCAAATACAACGGAACTGACCGCAGAATGTTTCAGTATATACTGAATGGACAGTTCAGTGAGTGATAGGTCATAAGCGACTTTCTTTAAAGAAGGAATGATCTGCTGAAGCTCTTCAAATGAATATTGAAGATAGCCGTTTTTTTGAATCGCTGCACTTGCTTGAGAAAGTGGCTTTTCAGTTAATAATCCTTTCGCTAAAGGACCTCTTGCGACGACGCTAATGCTTTGTTCTTCAAGTAGAGAGAACCATTCTTCTGGGCGGCGGTCGAGTAAACTATATTGCATCATCACGCTTACGATATTGGACTTTTTGGCATATTCTTTAATGACATTTGGACGGATAGATGAAATGCCATAATAGCGAATTACGCCTTCCTCTACCAATTCTTCAAAAGCCTCAATCGTTTCATCAATGGGGTCATCAATCGTGCCTCCGTGCAATTGATATAAATCAATATAATCTGTTTGAAGCCGCTTGAGGCTTTGTTTTACTGCTTCCTTTATGTACGCTTTTGAAGGGTCCCAGTCCCAGCCTGGTTTGCCTTTTTCAAAGCGGTTGCCGCCTTTTGTCGCCAAAATCAAATCCTGACGTCTGTTTTTAATGGCTTCCCCGACAATTTCCTCATTTGTCCCAAAATCATATAAATCGGCTGTATCCAGATAGTTAATTCCGAGATCAATGGCCTCATCTAATAAAGAGAGCGCTTTTTCTTTTTCCGTCCCAAGAGACATGCATCCTAGTGCCGCCTCGCTCACTAAGAGATCTGAGGTGCCAATTCGTCTTTTTTTCAATTCCATCACACTCCTATCCCTTCACATTAAGTGAAAAAAATCAGGAATTCAAGCTAGGTGATTTCAAATGGCGCATTGAAGCAAGCGTTTCGCTTTTCGCTTCTCTTAAATCATCTATGTTAAAATAAATGAAGTAAAAAGTGAAAGTAGAACGAGGAGCTGACAAAATTGAAGGACTTTGAAGAAAAAACATTATCGTCGAAAGAATTATACAACGGAAAAATCATTGATTTGGTTCTTGAAGATGTAGAATTGCCTAACGGAAAACAAGGCAAACGCGAAATCATTAAACATCCTGGTGCAGTAGCCGTCATTGCACGTACAGCCGAAAATAAAATCATCTTGGTCAAACAATACCGTAAAGCACTAGAGAGAGCCATCGTTGAAATTCCAGCCGGAAAACTAGAAAAAGGGGAAGAGCCGGCACATACAGCATTAAGAGAATTAGAAGAAGAAACAGGATATACAACCCAGCAGCTTCAAAAGCTGACGGCCTTTTATACATCACCTGGTTTTGCAGATGAAATTGTTCACATCTATCTAGCAGATCAGCTAGTTCCGCTTGAAGAAAAAAGAGAGCTGGATGAAGATGAATTTGTCGAAGTAATGGAAGTTTCATTAGAAGAAGCTCTGCACCTCATTGAAAAGCAGCATATTTATGATGCAAAAACAGCCTATGCCATTCAGTACTTACAACTGCAAGAGGTACTTGAGTCAACAAAATGAAGGAATTTTTTGCAGACATCCATATCCATATTGGCAGAACAAGAACAGGCAGAGCTGTCAAAATTACAGGTGCAAGGTCACTGACAATTGATCAAATTCTTATTGAAGCAGCAGAAAGTAAAGGGATGGGGATGATTGGTGTGATTGATGCACAATCTCCAGAAGTCCTAGAAGAATTAATAGAAGGTGTAGAGGAAGGCAGGTACACGGAACAAAATGACGGCGGTTTATCATTTGGACAGACAGTGCTGCTTTTAGGCAGTGAATTAGAAATCAATGATGACCATTCAAAGGGTCCGATTCATGTGCTGGCATTTATGCCCACACTACACAAAATGTCTGAGTTTTCCGCATGGCTTTCGCTTCATATGAAAAATGTGCATTTGAGTTCACAGCGCCTCTATGTTGATGGGAAAACACTTCAGCGCAAGGTTAAGGAGCTGGGAGGATTGTTTATTCCTGCTCATATATTCACGCCTCATAAAAGTCTATACGGCAAAGGGGTCAACACTTCTTTGACGGAAGTATTTGATCCTGACCTTATTGATGCTGTTGAGCTTGGTCTTAGCTGTGATACGTCAATGGCGTCCCAGCTGAGTGAGCTGAACCGGTATCCTTTTTTAACGAATTCAGATGCTCATTCTTTAGGAAAAATCGCGCGGGAATATACAAAAATCAAAATGGATCATGCCTCTTTTGCCGAATTCAAGCTAGCTCTTGAAGAAAAAGATGGCAGAGCCGTCACAGGAAATTATGGACTTGCTCCGCGGCTTGGGAAGTATTATCATACGACCTGCGAGAAATGCGGGGTTAGACCTCACGCACCAGATCAAGAAGAGTGCCATGTATGCGGACATACACGGATGACAAAAGGAGTAAGTGAACGTTTAAAAGAGCTTGCTGACCAAGAAAGTGAAAAAGGAACGAGACCTCCTTATGTTCATCAGCTCCCGCTTCAGTTTATTCCGGGTGTTGGACCTAAAACGCTGGAGAAGCTTAAAGCCGTGTTTCACACAGAGATGAATATTCTACATCAAGCAACAGAACAAGAACTAAAAGCCGTTCTGCCAGAAAAGACAGCGGGCTACATCATCAAAGCAAGGAAGGGCGAAGTCGGACTGATCGCTGGTGGAGGCGGAGTGTACGGTAAGGTGGATATCAATCATGAGTCACATTAAATGGACATGTCAAACGTTTGAACAATTGTCAAAAGAGGATCTTTACTTGATTCTTATGGAAAGAGTCAACGTGTTTGTTGTAGAACAAACATGCCCTTACCCTGAAATTGATCACCGGGACCAAGATGCGCTTCATCTCATCGCAAAAGAGAACGGCACGATTGTGGCTTATTGCCGAATTTTCCAAAACGGGATCATGTACAAGGAGGCGTCCATCGGCCGCGTGCTTGTGACGCAGGCCGGGCGGAAAAAAGGCTATGGAAAGCTGCTGCTCATCAAGGCTTTGGAAAAGCTTAGTGAACTAGGTGAAACAAGTGTCAAAATACAGGCGCAAGCCTACCTGAAGTCATTTTACGAATCATTTGGTTTCAAGGCTGTCTCAGATGTTTATGATGAAGATGGGATTCCGCATCTTGATATGGTGAAAACAGAAAGATAGACGTTTTTACGTCTATCTTTTTTATGTAACATCGTGTATCATAACGTCAACGAAAGGGGTTTTGCCAAATGGGAAAAAGCAAAGCAAAGAAAAAACGAGAGCATATCCAAAGGCAGCAGAGCCGTAATCCAGAACTGTCGAGAGGAAACATGCCGCATTTTAGCACACACGAAAGGAAGACAAAAACAAAACAGGAAGCCTTGCAGCATATGATGAAGAAACATAAAGGACGAAATGCTTATGATCACTATCAAGAGGATCATAAGCATTTTTATTTTGCTTTTTTGTGACAACTAGATCAAATAAATGGAAAAATTTAAAAAATAGGACAAACGGTCGTTTCTTTTTGTCTAAATATGTAGTTAAATGACAAAAAGAAACGAAAGGGAGAGTGAGTATCGTGAACGTCAAGTCATTTGGAGCAGGGCTTTGTATGGCAAGTGTGCTTGTGACATCCGTCATGTTTGGCGCGTCAGATATTTCTGCAAAGGAGCAAACAAAAAAAGAGTACATGATCGGCTTTTCTTCTTCCGTTCAAGACAAAACACAAAAACAGCTTGTAGAAGAAGCTGGCGGGCATGTGAAAGAATCAATAGAGCAAATAGATATGATGAAAGTGTCGCTGAATGAGACTTCGAAAAAGAAACTGAATGAAGCAAAAGAAGTGACCTTTATCGAGGAAGACCAAAAAGCAAAAACAAGCGGTCAAACGATTCCATACGGCGTCAAAAGCATCAAAGCACAAAAGGTACATAAACATGGATACGCTGGACAGAATGTCAAAGTAGCCGTTCTTGACAGCGGCATCGACGGCAAACATGAGGATTTACATGTCACCGGCGGCGTGAGCTTTGTACCGGCAGAGTCTGATCCATTTGTTGATCCGCATAAACATGGAACGCATGTGGCAGGCACAATTGCAGCATTAGATAATAAGGTAGGTGTCGTGGGTGTTGCACCAAAAGCTTCTATCTATGCTGTCAAGGTGGCAGATGAAAATGGTGACGGCTACTATAGCTGGATCATAAAAGGGATTGAATGGGCCATTGAGAATGACATGGATGTCATCAATATTAGTATGGGGGGAGCAAGTGAATCTGAGGCGCTGAAAGAAGCGGTAGATCGAGCGTATGATAAAGGGATTCTCATTGTGGCTTCTGCAGGGAATGAAGGAAGCTATGGCTCTCTCAATACGATTGACTATCCGGCTAAATACAGTTCCGTGATGGCGGTTGCCTCTGTTGACCAAAAAAAGCAAAGAGCTTTTGATTCATCTGTTGGCGAAGAACTGGAAGTCTCAGCACCAGGCGTTTCAACGCTGAGCACCATCCCTCATAACGAATATGGCTACATGAGCGGAACGTCAATGGCATCACCGCATGTAGCGGGCGCAGCGGCTGTCATTCTATCAAAACATCCGAATCTGACAAACGATGAAGTACGCGAGAGACTGTCAAAAACGGCGACAAAGCTTGGAGAACCTTTTTATTACGGTGCCGGGCTTGTGAACGTACAAAAAGCCGCACGATAAATGAAAAAGAGAAAGCAGTGAGCAGGCTGCTTTCTCTTTTTTCTTTCGATAAAACTGTCATGTTTCGTAATCTCTCTCATAGAATCTAGTAACCTTACTATTTGGGAGGAAGACACATGCGGAAAAAGTCTTGGAAGGAGCATCTTCTTCAGCACGTAAAAGATCATCTCTCGATTTATTTATTTGTCTCTGTACTCTTTTTAATGGGTGTGATCTTCGGGGCGATTATTGTCAATAGCATGACATTCAGCCAGAAAGAGGATTTATTCTATTATTTAAATCAATTTTTTGGTCAGCTGACGAATGAGAAAGCAGCTGAATCAAAAGAAATGTTTCTACAAAGCTTCCTGCATCATATGAAATATTTAGGCCTTATGTGGATTCTGGGAATCTCCATCGTTGGTCTGCCGCTTATCTTTCTTATGATCTTTTTAAAAGGAATTGTTGTTGGGTTTACTGTTGGTTTTCTCGTGAATCAAATGGGGCTGAGTGGATTTTTTCTCTCGTTTGTATCGGTGCTTCCGCAAAACATTTTGCTCATTCCAGCCTATTTAGTGATTGGCACTTGTGCGATTGCGTTTTCCATCCGTCTCATTGGACAGCTCTTCATGAAAAAAACCATCAGTCAAGCACCCGTCCAGTGGTTTGGCCGGTATGCATCTGTTCTGCTGATGATTTTAGCGCTTGCTGCACTGTCGTCTTTTTTTGAATCGTACATATCATTCATGCTGATGAAAAAGCTGGCAGGTGTTCTTTTATAATTGTTATTAATTAATAATCAATTTATTTATCAATTTAAAATGATTATAGTTGGCTCTCAGCACATCATTTGATATAATGATCAAGTAATGTGGCGTAGGAGGGAAAGTCAATGGAAAATAGGATTGATCGAATTAAGAAGCAGCTTCATTCTTCCAGCTACAAGCTCACGCCACAGCGTGAAGCCACAGTAAGAGTACTGCTTGAGAATGAAGAAGACCATTTAAGTGCAGAAGATGTATACCTCCTCGTAAAAGAGAAGTCTCCTGAAATTGGTCTTGCTACTGTTTATCGGACGTTAGAATTGCTCACTGAACTGAAAGTTGTTGATAAAATTAACTTTGGAGACGGCGTTTCGCGATATGATCTTCGCAAAGAAGGAGCCGCTCACTTCCATCATCATCTTGTCTGCATGGAATGCGGAACAGTCGATGAGATAGAAGATGATTTATTAGAAGATGTCGAAGAGATTATTGAACGTGACTGGAAATTTAAAATTAAGGATCATAGATTGACATTCCATGGTATTTGCCACCGGTGTCATGATGATGAATCCGGCAAATAATCCGAATTGGAACCTTTTCATTTAAGATGAAGAGGTTTTTTGCATTTTCGCTGTATATTCTTTGTCCCACCTGGCATATGCTGAAGTAATGAGAAGGTGAGAAAGGACTTGAAGTTTATGCGAAAATGGCTCAAAACAACAGGTGAAGTGATCAAAGTATTTATCTTGTTCACTGGTTTTACCGTCCTGTTCTATTATGCTATGATATGGATAAATTCAGAATATGAAAGCTACCATCGTTATGATAAACCAGAGGGTGCAGCAATTAAAGTGATGGAAATGGATCAGCCGAATCAAGACAACTGGCAAGACCGATTGATTTATTTTTATCAAAACGGGGAGTAGAAATCATTGAACGATCAATTATCCGACTTTATTCATTTTATGACCGTAGAGAGAGGACTCTCTGAAAATACCATTGTTTCTTATAAAAGAGATTTACAGAACTACTTGTCTTTTTTAATGACACATGAACAGCTGACGGATATTAGCGATGTCACGCGTCTGCATATCATTCATTATTTAAAGCAGCTAAAAGAGGAAGGGAAATCGAGTAAAACGTCTGTACGGCATCTATCATCGATCCGTTCCTTTCATCAATTTCTGCTTCGGGAAAAAGTGACAACGGATGACCCGTCATGGAACATTGAAACGCAAAAAACAGAGCGGACTTTACCGAAAGTTCTATCATTAGGAGAGGTCGAAAAGCTGCTTGATACACCAAATCAAAACACTCCCTTTGACTACCGAGACAAAGCAATGCTTGAGCTCTTATATGCAACGGGCATTCGCGTCAGTGAAATGCTGGATCTGACCCTTGCGGATGTTCACCTCACAATGGGCTTTATCCGCTGTTTTGGAAAAGGAAGAAAAGAGCGAATTGTGCCAATTGGTGAAGCTGCTGCAAGCGCGATTGAAGAATATATCGAAAAGGGAAGAAGCAAGCTGTTAAAAAAACAGCCGTCCGATGCCCTATTTCTCAATCATCATGGGAAAAAAATGTCGCGTCAAGGCTTCTGGAAGAACTTGAAAAAACGAGCCATCGAAGCAGGGATTCAAAAGGAACTGACGCCTCATACGCTCAGACATTCATTTGCTACACACCTGCTTGAAAACGGTGCGGACTTAAGAGCTGTACAGGAAATGCTCGGACATGCCGATATCTCAACAACACAAATTTATACACATGTGACGAAAACAAGACTGAAAGATGTGTATCACAAATTCCATCCAAGGGCATAAGTAAAGCATGACACAGTGAACGGGTGTCATGCTTTTTCATGTTTACACCGTTTATGGTTGTCAACTGGCTTGTAAACGGTTTATACTTGAGATGTCTGACCTCTCGCTGTTTGTAAGGTCAAAAGACAAGAATATTGAAGGAGGCGCTTTTTAATGCCTGATTATCAGTATAAACGCATTTTCCTCGTCGTCATGGATTCAGTAGGAATTGGGGAAGCACCAGATGCTGCTGATTTTAATGATGTAGGTGCAGATACACTTGGACATATTGCTGAAAAAATGAACGGGCTTCATATGCCGAATATGGCGAAGCTTGGGCTGAGTCATATTAAAGAAATCAAAGGAATTCCAGCGGATGAAAAACCGCTTGCGTATTATGGAAAAATGCAAGAAGCATCAAACGGTAAAGACACAATGACAGGACACTGGGAAATCATGGGTCTTTACATAGACACACCGTTCAAAGTCTTTCCAGAAGGATTCCCAGATGAACTATTAAATGAACTAAAAGAAAAAACAGGCCGAGGTATTATTGGAAATAAACCTGCGTCTGGTACGGAAATTTTAGATGAGCTTGGCGAAGAGCACATGAAAACAGGCGATTTAATTGTTTATACATCTGCGGATTCTGTGCTGCAAATTGCTGCGCACGAAGAAGTTGTGCCATTAGATGAACTTTATCGTATTTGTGAAATTGCCCGTGAACTCACATTAGATGAAAAATATATGGTTGGCCGGATTATCGCTCGTCCGTTTGTCGGAGAGCCTGGCGCATTTGTTAGAACGCCAAACCGTCATGACTATGCGTTAAAACCATTTGACCGTACAGTCATGAATGAACTGAAAGATGATGGACTCGATGTCATTGCGATCGGAAAAATCTCTGATATTTATGACGGCGAGGGTATCACATCATCTCTTAGAACAAAATCAAACATGGATGGAATGGACAAGCTGGTCGATACACTTAAAACAGACTTTACAGGACTAAGTTTTTTAAACCTTGTTGATTTTGACGCTCTTTACGGACATAGAAGAGATCCAGAGGGTTATGGAAAAGCACTAGAGGAATTTGATGCACGTCTTCCTGAAGTGTTTGACCTGTTGAAAGAGGATGACCTTCTTGTGATCACAGCAGATCATGGTAATGACCCAGTTCATCACGGAACAGATCATACAAGAGAATATGTTCCGCTCATTGCTTACAGCAAAAAGCATCAGGAAGCAAATGAACTGCCAACAGCAAAAACGTTTGCTGATCTTGGGGCAACCGTTGCAGATAATTTCAAGACAACGATGCCAAAATACGGAACAAGCTTTTTATCTAAACTCAAATAGGGGGAGATTTCGTGGGAGCACAGTTTTCAGAAGCGGCGGCATACATTAAACAAGCATCGACATATGTACCAACAGTTGGGCTCATTTTAGGATCAGGACTTGGCATTTTAGCAGATGAGATTGAAAATCCAATCAAAATAAAATATGAAGATATTCCTGGATTCCCTGTTTCAACAGTAGAGGGACATGCAGGACAGCTCGTGATCGGAACGCTGAAAGGCACTGTCGTTTGCGCTATGCAAGGACGTTTTCATTTCTATGAAGGATATGATATGAAGCAAGTGACGTTTCCTGTCCGTGTGATGAAAGAAATTGGCATTGACACATGCATTGTCACAAATGCAGCCGGCGGTGTGAATACGTCATTCCGCCCAGGAGATCTCATGCTGATCACAGATCATATCAATATGATGGGAACCAATCCATTAATTGGCCCAAATGACAGTCAAGGCGTCCGTTTCCCTGATATGTCTGCACCGTACGATAAAGAACTATTGGCACTTGCAGAAGAAACAGCCCAGCGTTTAGGTATATCTGTACAGCAAGGGGTTTATGCAGGGATGACAGGGCCTTCATATGAAACACCTGCTGAAGTTCGTTTCCTAAGAACACTTGGAGCAGATGCGGTCGGAATGTCGACTGTTCCAGAAGTCATTGTTGCGCGTCATGCAGGAATCAAAGTACTTGGCATTTCATGCATTTCCAATGCGGCATCTGGTATTTTGGATCAGCCGCTGTCTCATGATGAAGTGATCGAAGTAACGGAAAAAGTGAAAGCAAGTTTTCTTGATTTAGTAAAAGACATTGTCAAACAACTTTCATAGCATGTGTCCAGAAGCCTTCTGCTACCCAAGCAGAAGGTTTTTTTTATTTGCAATCATACGATCTCTGAATAAAACAGCCTGTATGAGGAAAAAATAGAAAGGATTACGATAATGGAGGTCTGCCACTTGAAACGTCATATATGTGCATTGTTTATTTTAATGATCCTTATCTCAATGGTTTCACCATCAGCGATAGCAAAAGAAAAGATTGAAAAACCAGGAGAAAAACAAACATCAGAATTGGCACACGAAGCCAAATCAGCGATCTTAATAGAACGAGACACGGGAAAGGTGCTTTACAACAAAAACAGCGATGAAAAGCTTGCACCCGCAAGTATGACCAAAATCATGACGATGCTTCTCATCATGGAAGCCATTGATCAAGGTAAACTAAAAATGACAGACAAGGTCAGAACGAGCGACTATGCAGCGTCCATGGGAGGCTCACAAATCTTCCTTGAACCAGGAGAAGAAATGACCGTAAAAGAAATGCTGAAAGGCATTGCGATTGCGTCAGGAAATGATGCTTCAGTTGCCATGGCAGAGCATATTGCAGGATCTGAAGAACAGTTCGTTGAGCAGATGAACAAAAGGGCGAAAGAGCTTGGCCTCACCTCAACGGTCTTTCAAAACCCAACAGGACTTCCTGAAAAAGACCATTACAGCACAGCTCACGATATGGCAAAAATGGCAAAAGAGCTGTTGAAATATGAACAAATCACCAAATTCACAGGTGTCTACGAAGACTTTTTACGGCAAAACACAGATAAAAAATTCTGGCTTGTCAACACAAACCGTCTGATTAAATTTTATCCAGGGGTCGATGGGGTGAAAACAGGTTTTACAGGTGAAGCGAAATACTGTTTAACTGCATCTGCTAAAAAAGGCAACATGCGCGTCATTGCGGTTGTCTTCGGCGCAAGCACTCCGAAAGACAGAAATGCTCAGGTAGTCAAAATGTTAGATTACGCATTTAGTCAATATACGACTCATCCGCTTTACAAAAGAGGGCAAGATGTGGCGGAGGTCAAAGTGAGCAAAGGGAAAAAGAAAAACATTCAGCTCGTTACTTCTGAACCGATCTCCCTTTTAACGAAAAAAGGCGAAAATGTGGATCAGATCAAAAAAGAAATCAAATTGTCTCATGATGTCAAAGCTCCATTTTCAAAAGGAACGGAACTTGGTACGATCGTCTTGAAAAAAGACGGAAAAGTGCTGCATGAAAGCCCTGTAGAAGCAAAAGAAGGAATGGAAAAGGCAGGCGTTTGGACTTTCTTCAAACGAGCAATGGCTGATTTTGTGAAATGGAAATAAAAGGCGAAAGGCTGCTGTAATTGGCAGTCTTTTTGCTATGAGAAAAGAAAAGAACATCTAAATGTGACGAATGGTCACTAGTTTTGTCATGGTGAAGGATTTACTTCATATAAAAGAGAAACATTCTTTATCCGAAATTAGAGCAAGGAGGAAGAAAAAAATGAGCCTTGGTATTGATTTTCAAGTAAAAGAGAGCGTACTTTGCATTCGGTTAACAGGAGAGCTCGATCATCACTCCGCAGAAACATTGAGACAAAAGGTGACGAATTATTTGGAAACAGAGGACATTCGCCACATTGTGCTGAATCTGGCTGATTTATCGTTTATGGACAGCTCTGGACTCGGAGTGATTTTAGGAAGATATAAAGAAATTAAGCAGCTTGGCGGGGAAATGGTCGTCTGTGCCATCTCGCCAGCGGTGAACCGGTTATTTGATATGTCTGGTTTGTTTAAAATCATTCGGATGGAGCCTTCTGAGCAAACGGCTTTGCAAACATTGGGGGTGGCATCATGAGAAATGAAATGAACCTGACTTTTTCGGCATTAAGCCAGAATGAATCGTTTGCAAGGGTGACAGTCGCGGCGTTTATCGCTCAGCTTGACCCGACTTTAGATGAATTAACAGAAATCAAGACCGTTGTATCTGAGGCAGTGACAAACTCCATCATCCATGGCTATGATGGGAATCCAGATGGAAAGGTGCATATCCATGTCACGCTAGATGACCATGTCGTTTATCTTACCATTCGTGACGAAGGTATGGGTATTACAGATCTTGAGGAAGCAAGACAGCCGCTTTTTACAACAAAACCAGACTTAGAGCGCTCTGGAATGGGCTTTACCATCATGGAGAATTTTATGGATGATGTCATGGTGGACTCATCACCAGAAATGGGCACGACCATCCGTTTAACAAAGCATCTATCAAAAAGCAAAGCGCTTTGTAATTAAAGGAGCTGCTCATATGGATGTGGAGGTAAAAAAGCAAGCTAAAAAAGCCCAGCTGTCAAATGATGAAGTCAAAGAGCTCATCAAAAAAAGCCAAGACGGTGATCAGCAAGCAAGAGACCTCCTCGTAGAAAAAAACATGCGTCTTGTTTGGTCCGTTGTTCAGCGCTTTTTAAATAGGGGATATGAACCAGATGATCTGTTTCAGATTGGCTGTATTGGACTGCTGAAATCTGTTGATAAATTTGATTTGTCATATGATGTAAAGTTTTCAACGTACGCCGTTCCCATGATCATTGGTGAGATTCAGCGATTCATTCGGGATGATGGAACGGTCAAAGTCAGCCGGTCATTAAAGGAACTCGGAAATAAAATTCGGCGGGCAAGGGATGAATTGTCTAAGTCTCATGGAAGAATGCCGACCGTTCAGGAAATTGCCGAATACCTTGATATCACACCAGAGGATGTCGTCCTCGCCCAAGAAGCGGTACGCTCCCCATCATCCATTCATGAAACGGTGTATGAAAATGATGGGGATCCGATTACATTGCTTGATCAAATTGCTGATCATTCTGAGGAAAGATGGTTTGACAAAATCGCACTGAAAGAAGCGATCAAGGAATTAGAAGAACGGGAAAAACTCATTGTGTATTTAAGGTATTATAAAGATCAGACACAATCTGAGGTTGCAGAAAGACTTGGCATTTCACAAGTACAAGTCTCACGGCTTGAAAAGAAAATTTTAAAACAAATCCAAATGCAAATGGATCAAAAAGACAGCTAGCCAATTCGGCTGGCTTTTTTTGTGTGGTAATTACCGGTAAATCAAGTTCTATCAGTATGAGAACCATTTTTCACCACATACTATTTTTAACCCATCGTATAGGAAGTGACTTGGATGGACGGACAAATCTTTATTCGGCTGCGCCATCGAATCAAGACCGGTATTGATCAGCTCATTTATTTAGAGGATATCTCCCAAATCACTGGTGATGAGTTTGCTGTGCAAAAGCTTAGCAAAATGCCGGTGTATCATGTCAGCAAAAAGGATCGTCACATCGTCGTACTTGATATCATGCATGTCGTCAAAACGATCAAAAAAACGTGGCCGGATATCGACATTCAAACCGTCGGCGGCTCTGAAGCTATTGTTGAAATTGATACAGGCAAACGCCAGCTTTCTCCCGTTTTATTTGTGTTTGTATGGCTCCTATTATTTGTCGGAGCGGCCCTTGCCATTATGAATTTCCACGAGGATGTCAGTATGCGGCTCGTTCATATCCGTCTATATGAAATGATCACTGGAAAAACGGTTGAGCATCCGTATTTATTACAAATTCCATATAGCTTTGGACTCGGCTTTGGCATGATTTTGTTTTTCAATCATGTATTTAAAAAGCGTTTAAATGAAGAACCAAGTCCGCTAGAGGTGGAAATGTTTAAATATCAGCTTGATCTCGATCATTACGTCGCACTCAACGAAAATAAAGAAACATTGAAAGATATCCATGATCGGTAAATGGCTGTTTGTTGTACTCGTTGGACTTGGCGGCGGTTTAACGGTCGGAGCAGGATTTGTGGCATTTCTTACAGTGCTTGGCATCATTCCCCGCTTAATGCAATTAACCAAAACGCAGCGCTTCATACAAGGGTACGAGGCGGCTGTCATTAGCGGTGCAGTCGTTGGCGGCTGGGCCACCTTAAGTCAAATACATCTGCATTTAACCAAATGGCTGGCACTGCCGGTCGGTCTTTTATCAGGTATCTTTGTCGGCATGCTTGCAGCTGCACTCACTGAAGTATTAAATGTACTTCCTATATTAACGAAAAGAATTGGAATGGACGGGAAAATTGTTTTGCTGCTCATGGCCATCGTCTTAGGAAAGGTATTTGGTTCACTATTTCATTGGCTTATTTATATTTAAGAAATTGGAGGGAACAACACGTGTCGAGTTTAAAAGAGAACTATCCATCTAAGGTAAAAACGTATCAGCCCAAACCTCCTTATGTCATCAACTGCATCAAGGCGTTTTTAGTTGGCGGCTTAATCTGTCTGATAGGTGAGGGGCTGCAAAATTTCTATATCCATTTTTTTGATTTTAACGAAAAGACAGCAGGGAATCCGACGGTGGCAACCCTCATTTTAATTTCTTCTCTATTAACGGGTATCGGTATTTACGATAGAATCGGCCAGTTTGCTGGAGCCGGATCGGCCGTACCAGTGACAGGCTTTGCTAACAGTATGACAAGTGCTGCCCTTGAGCATAAAAGTGAAGGGCTTGTTTTAGGTGTTGCCACAAATATGTTTAAACTCGCTGGGAACGTCATTGTGTTTGGTGTCGTTTCCGCATATGTCGTAGGGATCATTCGATACGTCTTTGAAAAGATGTTTTCGTAGGAGGAATGAAAGGTGAAACTAACAGGTAAACAATCTTGGGTATTTGAGCACAAGCTTTATGTCAATGCAGAAGGAACTGCTGCAGGACCGAAAGAAAAAGAAGGCCCGATTGGCCATTTAATTGATAAAACGTATGATGAAATGCACTGTGATCAAAAGAATTGGGAAATGGCTGAAAGGAAGCTCATGGATGATGCGATATCAACCGCTTTATCAAAAGCAAATTTGCAAAAAAGCGATATTGACCTGTTGCTGGCTGGAGATTTACTCAATCAGAACGTCACTGCAAACTATGTGGCAAGAGAGCTGAAGATCCCGTTTCTTTGCTTGTTTGGGGCATGCTCGACTTCAATGGAATCGGTTGCCATTGCGTCAGCGCTCATTGATGGCGGTTTTGCAAATAGAGCCATTGCAGCGACAAGCAGCCATAATGCGACGGCAGAACGCCAATTTCGTAATCCGACAGAATACGGCGGACAAAAGCCCGATACAGCAACAAGTACAGTGACAGGAAGCGGAGCTGTTATTATCAGCCAAGAAATCTCTGACATTCAAATTACAAGCGCAACAGTAGGCAGGGTCATGGATCTTGGCATTACAGATCCATTTGATATGGGATCGGCCATGGCACCGGCAGCGGCAGACACCATCAAGCAGCATTTAGAAGACTTAGGAAGAACAGTAGATGATTACGATCTGATTTTAACTGGTGATTTATCAGGCATTGGTTCACCGATCTTAAAGGATCTTCTGAAAGAAGACGGCATTCAGCTTGGGCGAAAGCACGATGATTGCGGTTTAATTATCTATACACCCGACCAAAACGTATTCGCAGGAGGCAGCGGCTGTGCTTGTTCAGCTATTGTGACATTTAGTCATATTTTTCAAGAAATGAAAGCAGGGAATTTGCAAAGAGTACTTGTTGTGGCAACCGGGGCGTTACTCAGCCCGATGATGGTTCAGCAAAAAGAGACCATTCCAACCATTGCGCACGGTGTCGTATTTGAGCGTGCAGGAGGAGAGAGCTAATGGATTATCTTATCGCTTTTGTGGCAGGCGGACTTATTTGCGTCATTGGCCAGCTTTTACTAGACGTACTTAAACTCACGCCTGCACATGTCATGACTACTTTTGTTGTAGCGGGTACCATTTTAGATGGATTCGGTATTTATGATAAATTTATTGAATTTGCAGGTGCGGGCGCCACCGTACCAATCGTCAGCTTTGGTCATAGCTTGCTTCATGGGGCAATGCATCAGGCAGATGTACATGGATTCATCGGCATCGGTATCGGTATTTTTGAATTAACCTCTGCTGGAATATCAGCTGCGATTTTATTCTCATTTATTGTCGCACTTATCTTTAAACCGAAAGGATAACCGAATATGGGGCAAAGACGGAAAGTCATTTTAGTGACAGACGGAGATATATATGCTGCCAAAACCATAGAGCTTGCTGCTAAAAACGTCGGCGGACGATGTATTTCCAGCTCAAAAGGAAATCCAAGCAAACGGACAGGACCTGAACTTGTTCAGATGATTTTAAAAACGCCGTATGATCCAGTCTTTGTGATGTTTGATGATTCTGGTCTGACAGGTGAAGGAACAGGGGAGACGGCGATGAAACATGTGGCGCGCCACCCTGAAATCGAAGTTATTGGTGCGATCGCAGTTGCATCCAAGACGCATCAAGCAGAATGGACAAAGGTTCATGTCTCGATTGACCGGGAAGGTGAACTGACAGAATATGGTGTCGACAAACACGGTCTTCCCGAAATGGAGCCCCATAAAATGAGCGGGGATACAGTGTATTGCCTTGACTCCCTCAACCTTCCGTTAGTTGTCGGGATTGGAGATATTGGCAAGATGGGACGAAAAGATGATCTGAGCAAGGGATCTCCAATCACGATGAAAGCAGTGGAATTAATACTAGAAAGGAGTGGTTACCATGAAGAAAGACAAGGTAAACGTGTACCGAGACCCGAAGAAAAATGAAGATTACTTCAAGGAAAATGTCGGGATGGGTCTCAGCTTTGACCTTGGTGTTCGGAAAATTTATATACACGATCAGGAAATCCAGCTTTACTATGTAAACGGATTGTGTGATACACAGTATGTCATCTACTTATTAAAGGAACTAATCGAAATCAATGACAACGAACCTGAATCAGATGATCTTGCACATGTAGTCGAGAACCGCCTTGTCAATCAGCAGGTGTCCAAGGTAGAAACGCTGGATGAAGCAGTGGATCAAGTACTGTCTGGGCTTGTAGCAGTCGTTGTAGAAGGTGAAAACTACGCCTTTATCATTGATGTTAGAAGCTATCCTGGCAGAATGCCTGAGGAGCCGGATACAGAAAAGGTGGTCCGGGGAGCAAGGGACGGCTTTGTTGAAAACATTATTGTAAACACAGCGCTGATTCGAAGAAGAGTACGGGATGAAAAGCTGCGATACAAAATGCTCAAAGTAGGCGAACGTTCAAAAGCGGATGTCTGTGTTTGCTATATTGAAGATATTGCAGACCCTGACTTAGTAGATATTATAGAAAAAGAAGTATCAGGAATCAAAGTCGATGGGTTGACGATGTCTGATAAAACGATTGAAGAATTTATTATTAAGCAAGGATATAATCCCTTTCCGCTAGTGCGTTACACCGAGCGTCCAGATGTCGCCGCTAACCACATATTAGAAGGGCATGTCATCATCATTACGGATACATCCCCTAGTGTCATCATTACACCAACCACTATTTTTCACCACGTTCAGCATGCAGAAGAATACCGCCAGGCACCTGCCGTTGGTACATTCTTAAGATGGGTACGCTTTTTAGGCATTTTATGTTCTACCTTTCTTTTGCCGATTTGGTTTCTTTTTATCCTCGAACCAAATCTCCTGCCAGACAATTTAAGCTATATTGGATTTAACAAACCTTCTCATATCCCTGTGATTCTCCAAGTATTTCTTGCTGATTTCGGGGTGGAATTTTTAAGGATGGCTGCGATTCATACGCCAACCGCATTGTCGACCGCCATGGGGCTGATCGCGGCTGTTTTAATTGGACAAATCGCCATTGATGTTGGTTTATTTACACCAGAGGTCATCTTATACGTCTCGCTGGCAGCGATCGGTACCTTTACAACGCCAAGCTATGAACTGAGTGTCGCCAATAAGATTGTAAGGCTCATCATCCTAGCACTAGTAGCGATCTTTAAGCTGAATGGACTCATCATTGGTTTTACGTTGTTAATCATTTATTTAACATCCATTCGTTCATTGCAGACGCCTTATATGTGGCCGTTCATTCCTTTTAATGGAAAGGCTTTGTGGCAAGTGCTAATTCGGACGTCTGTTCCTGGCTCAAAAGTAAGGCCGAGCATCGTTCACCCTCAAAACAGATCAAAAATTCCGCCAAATTCTTAACGCTCATTGAAAGTGGCTGAAGATTGTGATATTGTATTTTTAACTTTGAGACACGGCAAAAGGCAGCTCACGCAGCTGCCTTTTTTCAGCCGAAGCGGAGAAAGAGGGAATGACATTGTATTTACACGGCACTTGCAGACAAAATGAACTCGGTCATTTAGAAATTGGTGGTGTTGATGCTGTTTCTTTAGCTGAAACGTATGGGACACCACTTTATGTATATGATGTGGCTTTAATACGGGAGCGCGCAAAAAGCTTTCAAAAAGCGTTTATAGAAGAAGAATTAACGGCGCAGGTAGCATATGCGAGTAAAGCATTTTCCTCCATCGCCATGTTTCAGCTTGCCAAAGAAGAAGGATTATCTCTTGATGTCGTATCAGGCGGTGAGCTTCACACAGCCATTTGCGCTGGATTCCCAGTAGAAAAAATTCATTTCCATGGCAATAATAAAAGCAGAGAAGAATTAAAAATGGCTTTAGAGCATGGGATCGGCTGTATTGTTGTGGATAATTTCTATGAAATGAAGCTCATTGAACAGCTTGGTCAAGAGCTGTCAAAAAAAGTCAAAGTATTGCTCCGCATCACGCCTGGTGTCGAAGCGCATACGCATGATTACATTACGACAGGTCAAGAGGATTCAAAATTTGGCTTTGATCTTCACAATGGACAAGCAGATGAAGCGGTGAAACAAGTGCTTGGTTCAGAAGTGATCGAGCTTTTAGGTGTTCATTGTCATATCGGTTCACAAATTTTTGATACGGCTGGTTTTGTCCTTGCAGCAGATAAAATCTTTTTGAAGCTGGATGAATGGAGAGAATCATTTGGTTTTATTTCTACAGTATTAAACTTAGGCGGCGGTTTTGGGATTCGTTATACAGAAGAGGATGAACCACTTCCTGCAACAGAATATGTCGAGAAAATTATCCAAGCTGTGAAAGAGAACGTTGCCCGCTATGAGTTTGATATGCCAGAGATTTGGATAGAACCAGGCCGTTCTCTTGTTGGAGATGCAGGGACGACTCTTTATACGATCGGATCATCAAAACATGTACCTGGCATCCGCGATTATGTGGCGATAGATGGCGGAATGAGTGATAACATTCGTCCAGCTTTATATCAAGCGAAATATGAAGCCGCAAGTGCCAACAAAATGAGCCAAACGCATGATCAAACGGTTTCAATTGCCGGTAAATGCTGTGAAAGTGGAGATATGCTCATTTGGGATATCGATCTGCCAGAATTATCACAAGGGGATTTATTAGCTGTCTTTTGTACCGGAGCTTACGGCTATAGTATGTCAAACAACTATAACCGTATCCCGCGCCCAGCTGTTGTGTTTGTAGAAGACGGGGAAGCGCAGCTTGTGGTTGAGCGTGAAACATATGAGGACATTGTCAAACTTGATTTACCGTATCAATCAAAAGTGAAATCATCTACTTAAAAAAGCCGCCTGGTGTTCAGGCAGCTTTTTTTCATGAATTATTTTCCTCCAGTGAATACAGAAACGATCGCGTTCCAAATGGAGACAAAGAAATCCCAAATCTTTTGAAGAAGGTTTTTCCCTTCATCCGATTCTATGAATTTAGTAATCTTGTCTTTTGCTTTATCAATTTGAGATCCTACTTGATTCCAATCGATATTGATGTTTTTCATTTTATCAAATAGCGAGACAAGCTGATCTTTTTGATCCTGCGTCAGATTTAAGTTCAATTCAGAAGCAGCCTGATCCACTTTTTCTTCTACTTCTTTTGTGGTTTTAGGAACACCATTTTTTGCAATGTCATCTTTGATTTTTGCAATAAGGGCAGAAGCGTTGTCTTTTCCGATAGAGTCACCCAATTTAGAAGTTGTCACAAGCTCTTCGTTTGCCACCTGCTTCACATCTTCTGGAATGGCTTTGTCGCTTGACACCTCATACGCTTTTAGTAAGCCCGTCAGTGCCGCTGTACCAGATACTTCAAATGGAGCAGTCACGACAACCTTGGCATCTTTGACACCTGCTGTCATTAAAGCATTTAAATACATCTCATCTGTAATGGTCTTGATGTTGTGTGTATCCACAGTCAGACCAGTACCTGATTTTTCAATGGTGATCGATGAAGATGATAATGCTCTCGTCCCGATTTGAGAACGAGGGATATACTTTCCTAAATATTCGTGCTCTTCTTTATTGGTTACTTCAATTTTTGTCGCATTTTCAGGTGGGTTCAACTCGTCAAGCACCTTCTGGCGATCAGCCGGTGTTAGGTCTTGCCCGAGTGTGACGATGACATCGCCGACAGCTGCATCCGCTAAGCTGACTTTTGGCGCACCAATTAGGAAAAGGAGCGCTGCCATCATACCAAGCATCATTTTTTTAAACATGTTGACCTCCTTCAAGTCGAAAGCGTTCCTCTTTCAAGAGAAACTCATCTTTTGAGTACACGTGTTGAAGTGCACTCCATCATATAGACGTAACAAATTGGCTCGACGTTTCAATTTTCTTTTTAAGATGTGTTCCTTTTCCAATAAATGAAGACATGTCATTTAGTCAAATATCATTTTATTAGGAAAAAAGAATCAAGCAACCCTATTTTATCAATCATCAGTTAAGAGGTAAATGACAATCGAAGAGCAGGGGATGTTTAACATCACCGAAAATGTGCTATAATGAGCGTTGTTTAACCTGAAAGGAGAATGTGAAAAATGGCGAAAAAAGGATACATACAATTAACGAATGGAAAGAAAATTGAGTTTGAACTTTACCCAGAGGCTGCTCCAGGTACAGTAGCAAACTTTGAAAAATTAGCGAATGAAGGCTTCTACGATGGATTAAAATTCCACCGCGTGATTCCAGGTTTCGTCAGCCAAGGCGGCGACCCAAACGGTAATGGAACGGGTGGTCCTGGTTACACAATTAAATGTGAAACAGAAGGAAATCCACATCAGCACGAAAGAGGTTCATTATCAATGGCGCATGCTGGTAAAGACACAGGCGGCAGCCAATTCTTTATCGTACATGACCCGCAGCCGCACTTAAACGGTGTTCACACTGTTTTTGGCAAGGTAACATCTGGTATCGAGGCTGTACTTGATATGGAGCAAGGCCAAGGCATGGAAAAAGTTGAAGTTGTAGATGCTTAATCTAAAACACCGCTTAATCGCGGTGTTTTTTTATTTTGTTTCTGATTCTACCGTGATTTGTTTCGTTATGCGGTAGGTGATGAGCCAATACAAAATGGCTAAAGCGCTGATAGAGGCACCAAAAAGACATACTCCGCTCCAGCCATAGGCTGCGTATATGCTGGTTGAAACAATTGAACCGGTCGCACTACCGATGGAGTAAAAAATCATGTAAGCGGCAGTAAGCCGGCTTCTCGCCTCAGGCCGTACTGTAAAAATCATACTCTGATTGGTCACATGTACTGCCTGCACAGACAGGTCAAGAATGATAATGCCAATGACTAATGCAATAAGTGAATATTCAGTCAAACTGATGAAAAACCATGAAATGAATAAGAGGACAAGGGCTATACCGGTTGTGAACTGTCCAAAACCTCGATCAGCAAGGCTGCCAGCCCGAGCAGCTCCTAACGCTCCGGCTGCCCCAGCAAGACCAAATGCGCCAATAGCAGTATGTGAAAGAGAGTATGGCGCTGTACTGAGAGGCAGCACGAGTGAAGTCCATAACGTACCAAAGACAATAAAAATCAGAAGAGCCAGAATCCCACGGATGCGGAGAATTCGTTCTTGTATAAACAATGTAAACATTGAACGAAGCAGATCAGCATAGGATAATGATTCTCTTTTGCTGTCATCATGCGGGAGCACTCGGAACAATACGCCAGTCAGGATAAGCATGATGACGGCAGAAACAAGATAAACAAACCTCCAGCCAGCAAAATCGGTTAATACACCAGCAAAGGTCCGGGCGAGAAGAATACCGATTACAATTCCACTTTGCACCAAGCCGACTATACGGCCGCGCTCTTCTGGAGCAGCCCAACTTGCTGCAAACGCAACGAGTACCTGAGTGACTACAGCGAGCAGTCCGACCACTGCTAATCCTAGAAATAGGACGGTAATGATAGGAGCAATGCCGACTAGAATGAGGGCAAGCACAGATAAAAGCATCTGACCAATGATGAGCCGGCGTCGATTCAACAGATCACCAAGTGGTACTATCAGTAGCAGCCCCGCTGCATAACAAAGCTGAGTAATCGTAATGACAATACCGATGGATGAATACGTGATACCGAACTCGTCTGCCAGTGAATCTAGTAACGGTTGTGCGAAGTATATGTTTGCAACAGCCATCCCGCACGATGCTGCAAAAAGTAGTGCCATATAGTGAGTCATTTTTGATCCAGGCTTTATTCGAAAATGAGCCGTTTTCATATCAGGATGATCTCTTGGAGTCATTTTATCTTTAACCATTCATTGCATCCTCTCCTTTTTATACTAAAAAGTATAATATATCGATAAGTATAAAATGATTTCTGTTAAGGATAACCAACAAAATGTTTTAAAGTCAAGAGTTTAATCCAGTTATTCTAAGTTAATTTTGAAAGTAAAAAGGTAGTTTGACAATTTTACATGAATAAAATAAAATTATAATGTACTGATTGATAATAAAAAAGAAAATGATATCCTTACAAATAAATAAATGAATAATTGTTTTGGTGAAATGATTTTATTATTGAAAAGAGGAATTGATGATGGTTCGACAGCGTGAGTTTGATGAGGAAAAAGCGTTGGATGATGCAATGGTGCTTTTCTGGGAAAAGGGGTATAGAGCTACAACGTTAAGCGATTTGACTGCAAAAATGGGAATACAGCGGCCAAGCTTATACTCAGCCTTTGGAGATAAAGAGGAGTTATTTGAGGCTGCCTTACGCAAATATACAAAGCAGCATGCAGCCCGTATTCGAACAAAACTTCAAAACAATCAATCTGTAAAGGAAGCATTTCATACATTATTTACAGATGTAGTGGAAGAGGAATACAGGGATGGCCCGAGTAAAGGCTGTTTTTGCATTAATACGATAGTGGAACTTGCTCCACACGAAGAGAAATTTGAAATTCTGACAAGAGAGCATCAGATGTATCTTTCGGTCATATTTGAAGAAAAGATTGTGCAAGGTATTCGCTCGGGTGAGTTCGAAAGCAGCTTGAATGCTAAAGCCTTAGCACAGACACTGGTCGTTTCTTTCATCGGGCTTACCGTCCTCATGAAGTCACGTCCAGAGCGTTCATTTGTAGATCATTCTGTAGCGACGATCCTATCCATTTTAAAATAAAATGGACAACACGCTATGACAGCTTCCGTGAAAAAATCATACAGCATAGTGAAAGCGTATTTGATCCATTACATCAAAATACGCTTTTTCTTATAGGGCAGTCATGCACAGAATATGTTTTTATGATATGATAAGAGAACAAATATTCGTATTCGCGCGGGCTCCAGCACATCCAGAATGCAAATGTAGAAAGCGAAAAGAAAGAAGGGGAGACTTTGAAACCACTCACAAAAGAAGAGAGAAATCAAATGACGATGGCTATTCAGCGTTATTTTGCCGAAGAACGAGAAGAAGAGATTGGTGAATTAGCAGCCATTAATATACTAGAATTTATCACAAAAAACCTTGGAAGCTACTACTATAATCAAGGGGTTCGCGACAGCCGCAGCATCGCTGTTCAGC
Organism: Bacillus sp. FSL R5-0512; assembly: GCF_038593295.1. Lineage (NCBI taxonomy): Bacteria > Bacillati > Bacillota > Bacilli > Caryophanales > Bacillaceae > Bacillus > Bacillus sp. FSL R5-0512. Next base: position 2,096,900 of record NZ_CP151982.1, on the reverse strand, counting down.
GGTCACAATTGTTAGAGGAAGACTTATTCGCACTCGAAAAAAGAATATAATGAAAAGCTTGCAGTATGGTGTGTTACGAACTAATAAATAGGAAAAAGACCCCCTTAATAAAGAACGCATATTCGTATCATATGTAATGATTAAGAGGTGGAACCAAAGGGCCATCTGAATCGTTATATAAGTAACCATTAATGAAAATCAGCTTTTTTGGTTTTATTTCAATAAAAGAAGGAATAAAACATACAAATAGGCGAAGTGCAGATGATGGAGGTTCTAAATATGGGGAAAATTAAATTAAAAATTGCGATCTTATTTGTTTTACTGCTTTGTTTAGGCGCAGGTTATTTATACATGAATGGCATGAAAATTGAAGATGTGCCAACAGCTATTGGCGAAAGCTTAACAAATAATGATAAAGATTACACCATCTATGAATATACCATTACGAAAATTGATGGAGATGAATATTACGGTCAAGCGAAGAATGGCACAAAAATCATTTTTAATGGTAAGAAATTTGAAGATGATGTGGCCGATCTAAAAAAAGGAGATCGTATTAAAGCCTACTTTAGTAATGAAAAAAGAATAGATGGGCTGATAAAAGTTGTAAAAGTCGTCAATTAACATGTCTCCTTTCCTATAAGGAGGCTTTTTTTGTGAAGAAATCTTGATTGTTGCATTTGACAACAAGGATCGCTATAATAGCCCCTAAGGACAGCTAAATATCGATTGTATCCTTCGGGGCAGGGTGAAAATCCCGACCGACGGTAATAAAGCAAATGCTTTACAGCCCGTGACCCGTTAATTTATTAACGGTTGATTCAGTGAAAAGCTGAAGCCGACAGTGAAAGTCTGGATGGGAGAAGGATAAAGAAAGCTATGAACGAAAAATATTTGTTGATCATAGTCTTATTTCTGATGCAAAAAAACCACAGCCCCGGAATTTTTTCCGGGGCTTTCTGTATGATTTTGTCGTTAATAGACTGCATACAGTGTTTATTAGGTGATCCCTCATCTACCTTGTATGGACCATAAAAAGCGACGAAGGTGCTCAATCGATCACATGTCCCTAACATCGCTTTTTTTAAAAGTGAGAAATACAAATGAAACGAAAGGGAGGATCACATGTTTACGGGGATAATTGAAGAAGTTGGCACCGTTCAGTCATTAAGTAAAAAGTCAGCAGATGCCATGGAAATTGTCATTACATGCAGCCGTGTGCTGGAAGATGTTCACCTCGGAGACAGTATCGCCATTAATGGAGTATGTCTCACAGTCACTAGCTTCACAAAAGAACAGTTCGCGGCAGATGTGATGCCAGAGACGGTCAAAGCCACATCGCTGGATCAGCTGACAAAAGGCAGTCCAGTGAATTTAGAGCGAGCCATGTCCTCAAATGGACGATTTGGCGGCCACTTTGTCTCAGGCCATGTTGATGGAACGGCTGTCATTACCCGGATAGAAAAGAAGAGTAATGCCATTTACTATGATTTAAAGATGAACAAGACCCTCACAGATATGCTCACCCAAAAGGGTTCGATCGCAATAGATGGTGTCAGCTTGACCATTTTCGATTTGCGAGATTCACATGTCACAGTCTCTATTATTCCTCACACGCTTGAAGGAACTATTTTCCCGACTAAATCTATGGGGGATATCGTGAATATAGAGTGTGACATGATCGGTAAATACATTTATCGCTTTTTAACAAAAGAGCAGAGCGAAAAACAGCCATCTCGATTGACCCCATCATTTCTAAAAGAGCACGGATTCTAGGAGGCGATTGTATGTATCATTCCGTTGATGAGGCAGTAAATGCCCTTAAACAAGGAGAAATCATTATCGTAGTGGATGATGAAGACAGAGAAAATGAAGGAGACTTTGTGGCACTTGCTGAGCATGCCACACCTGAGGTGATTAACTTCATGGCTTTACATGGAAGAGGCCTCATTTGTACGCCAGTCCATGCGTCGATCGCAAAACACCTGAATCTGCATCCAATGGTTGAACATAATACGGATGCACACCATACAGCATTTACAGTAAGCATCGACCATGTGACAACGACAACTGGTATTAGTGCTTTTGAGCGCTCCACGACCATGCTGGCCATGTTAAATAAAGACGCAAAACCAGACGAATTTGCCCGTCCAGGACATGTTTTTCCGCTTATTGCAAAAGAGGGCGGCGTACTAGAAAGACCGGGTCATACAGAGGCGGCGGTTGATCTTGCTAAACTGGCAGGCTCAGAGCCAGCGGGTGTCATATGTGAAATTATGAATGCAAATGGATCAATGGCTCGCGTCCCTGAACTAAAGGAGATCCAAAAACAGCATGATTTAAAGATGCTGACAATCGAAGCATTACAGACATATTTAAACAACAATCGAACAGCCGCTATTGAAACAAAATAAAAATCACAAAAAAGGATGATCAACATATGAATACAATACAAGGTCATGTAGTAGCAGAAGGACTAAAATTTGCAATCGTTGTAGCGAGATTCAATGATTTTATTACAAGTAAACTGTTAGATGGAGCAGAAGATACATTACTCAGACACGGAGCAAATGGTGATGATATCGATGTTGTGTGGGTACCAGGCGCTTTTGAAATCCCGTACATGGCAAAAAAATTAGCAGAAACCAAAAAATATGATGCAGTCATCACACTTGGAACCGTGATTAGAGGCGCAACGACTCACTATGATTACGTTTGTAATGAAGCTGCTAAAGGAATTGCTCAGAGTGCTATGTCAACAGGGGTACCGATTATCTTTGGTGTACTCACAACAGAATCTATTGAACAAGCCATTGAAAGAGCTGGTACAAAAGCAGGAAATAAAGGCAGCGAATCGGCTGCAGCTGCTATTGAAATGGCGAATCTCAATCGAACGTTCTCTTAATTTAGTGAAAAAGAGTTTAAAAACGGTATAAAAATGTTTATAATGTGTGATGAGCAAATGAATCATAAGACATTTGCTGGAAATTAGGATAATTTGAATATTGAGGGGTATATATGTTAATTCGTTACAAGAGGTCTTTTGAAAAAATTGCCATGGGACTTCTGTCCTTTATGCCGGGTGAGAAAGACGTCAAACAGCTTCAGCAGACGATGAAGTCATATGAAATGGATGAAGATCGGCAGCTGTTCCTATGGAAAGATGGCGAAGATATTGTAGGTGCTATTGGTGTGCTCAAAACAGACGACCAAGTACAAATTGAGCATATTAGTGTGAATCCATCCCATCGTGATCAAGGAATCGGCAAGGAAATGGTTTTAGCCGTGGAAGAAATATTTAAAACCAAAACACTCATTCCAAATGAATTAACGCAAGGCTTCTTTCATAAGTGTCACAGCGAATCAAATTAAATATCACACATGTAAAAGCAGAGGCTACAGTCCTCTGCTTTTTTTACGTTCAATCTGCTTTTTTCGTTCAAGCAAAACTTCTGTCCGGTCACGGAGTCTATGTTTTTCGATTAAAAATGTATGGGATAAGTTGCTTTCCTGTCCAAAGAGCAGTCCTTCTTTTTGGGCCATTTCTTGGCATAAAGAAAGAAGTGCTTCATCTTTGATCGGCAGCATCACACTCTCATAGGGCATATCTTCATCCATTTTCTTTTTCAGCGTTCTCAGAAGCATCAGAAATGCCTCATCATCCAGACCGAGATTCGATAATACTGAACGGTTTGATTCTAACAAATGAAGACTGTTAGAAATGAGCCGTTTTGCTCCTTTTCCATTTCCCCGTCTTTGATGATACAAGGCAACAGCGAGCTGAATGAGCCCGACCCAATAGTCTTTGCGCTGCTTAGGGGGATCTTCTTTCCAATATTCCTCTAGAATTTCATGACACTCAAAATAATCTCTTGTCGTATGAAATTCGTGTAAAAAAGCCACGTACGCTTCAGGATACACAGCGGTCATCTCCTTTTCCACTCTCAGTCTAACATATCGAAAAGAAAAGAAGAAAGAGCGTCCCTTTAGTGAAAAGGACGCTCTGTTTCTTTAATAAACCCAAGCCGCGCCAACGATGATCAGCAAGATGAAAAGCACGACAATAAGCGCGAATCCTCCGCCGAAGTTATAGCCATCTCCCATAATGATACGGCCTCCTTTTTCATCAGTTCTGATTACAATGGTATTCTATGTATAAATGCCCTTATTGGTATGGGCGGATCCACTGTTTTTCTTGATTTGCCTAAGGCATTTTGGCCGAAATTATATTGGACGAGAGCTTTATCCTGTCTTATACTAAAGGTTAGCCGGTGAAACGGTACTTAGAAGACAGTAGAAATGGTGAGAAAAAGATGCTGGAATATCAGGTGAAAATAGATTCGTTCGAGGGTCCTTTGGACTTGCTTTTACATTTAATTAACCGGTTGGAAATTGATATTTATGATATTCCCGTCGCTAAAATTACGGAGCAGTATTTATTATATGTCCACACGATGAGGGAGCTTGAGCTCGATGTTGCGAGCGAATATTTGGTCATGGCTGCAACCCTCCTGAGTATTAAAAGCAGAATGCTTCTTCCAAAACAAGAGGAAGAGCTGTTTGATGAAGACCTGCTCGAAGAGGAAGAAGATCCTCGAGAAGAGCTGATTGGCAAATTGATTGAATACCGCAAGTATAAAAATGCAGCACAAGAATTAAAGGAACGCGAAGAAGAAAGGCAAAATGCCTTTACAAAACCACCGAGTGATTTAAGCGAATTTGCAAAAGAATCAGAAGCGAAGGACACAAATTTACACGTAACGGTGTATGATATGTTAGGTGCGTTCCAAAAGGTATTAAATCGAAAGAAAATAACGAAACCAGCACCATCAAAGATTACAAGACAAGAAATCCCGATTGAAGACAAAATGAATGAGATTATGAACCATTTAAGAAAAACAAAAAAGCGGACCAATTTCATGACTCTATTTCAACATGATCAAAAGGAGCACCTTGTCGTGACGTTTCTTGCTGTTCTCGAATTGATGAAAAGTCATCAAATCTTGCTAGAGCAGGAAGGGAACTTTGAAGACATTTATATCATAGGGAGTGAAACGATTCATGACGCTTGATATCGTGAATTGGAAAGCCATCTTAGAAGCGCTGCTGTATGCAGCAGGTGACGAAGGCTTAACAAGAAAACAGCTCATGTCTGTTCTTGAAGTAGATGAGTCGGTATTACTCGACATTATGTCTTCCGTAAAGGAAGAATATCAAAAACAAGAACGAGGGATTGAGCTCATTGAATATGCAGATTCATATATGCTGCTGACGAAAAAAGAATACAGCATGTATTTAAAAAAATTAGTCGAGACACCATCCAAGGGTTTGTCGCAGGCAGCGCTGGAGGTGCTTGCCATTGTTTCTTATAAACAGCCGATTACACGCAGTGAGGTAGAGGAGATTAGAGGAGTCAAATCAGAGCGGGTACTTCATAGCTTAGTAGCCAAAGCACTGCTCTGTGAAGTAGGACGTGCCGATGGTCCGGGACGAGCGATTCTTTATGGGACAACCCCTACCTTTTTAGAGCAATTTGGCTTAAAAGCCTTAGATGAATTACCGCCGCTTCCAGAAAATGTGGAAGCAGACGGGGTACAAGAAGAGGCTGATCTATTTTTTGAAAACTTCAATCAAACATTTGAAGACATAAAATAGTTCAAAAGAAGGAAAAATGTATGATAAAATATAAAAAAGATTTTAGGTCTAAAATCTTTTGATGACAGATAAAATGGTGACAAAGCCATGAGGGGAAGGTAAACACGAAACAAATGGCACATATGAATGTAAAGGCTCAAGTTGATCAAGCAGGCGTCTTTTTATCAAAGGTTGCAATTGAAATGAATGGTTTTCTGAACGAAGCCACCTTATCAAGCTTGAAACGATTAAACCCCGAAGCGGAAGCCTATTATTGTGACATATTGAGTACATTACGGAAGCTTGCAGTGTACAGCGAGGATGCAGCAGCCATTTGCAGGAAAATGGGCCAGCAGCAGACATTCCCGCAGCAGGCCGCACAGCAGATGCTTCACCGTATTTATCATCAATGCATTGAAGAATTTTTCACGCCAAAAAAGGATACATGGTATGAAGACAGCCGATCGGCCTATACAGGAAAAAGCAGCATTGTCTTTCACCATGAAGTATCCGCTGATATGAAACAATTATTTTCTTCATTAGAAAAAGACTTTTTAGCGATGAGAGAAGAGCTGGAATATACGGCATCTCATCAGCAAGTGAAAATGGTATAAGCAACTTGAAGAAGCGCCTCTACATGTAGAGGCGCTTTTTTTTATGGACGAGGCATCATAACTTTTTCAGCTGAGCATACACTTGTACAAAACGGACAAGGACGTGAATGAACATGCCCTATTTAAAAATTGGAACAGCAGTCCTTCTTCTATTTACACTCTTACTGCCTTTTTCTTCACATGCCAAAGCAGACATTTCATTATCAGTGAGTGCAAGAAGCGCCATTTTAATAGATGGACAGTCAGGCAGAGTCCTATTTGGAAAGGACGAGCACGAAAAAAGAAGAATCGCCAGTATTACAAAAATCATGACGGCTGTATTAGCCATTGAATCAGGAAAAATGAAAGATACCGTCAAAGTATCAAAACGTGCGATTGGGGCGGAGGGGTCATCCATTTATTTGAAGGAAGGGCAGAAGGTGAGCTTAGAAGATTTGACATACGGGCTCATGCTGCGTTCTGGAAATGATGCAGCTGTTGCCATTGCAGAGCATGTTGGCGGCAGCTTAGAAGGTTTTATTTTTATGATGAATCAAAAGGCGGCTGAACTAGGAATGGAGAATACGAATTTTCAAAATCCGCACGGACTCGATGATCATAAAAATCATTATTCATCAGCCTATGATATGGCGATCCTAACAAAATACGCAATGAAGCATAAACAATATCAAAAAATTGCCGGTACAACTTTCTATAAAGCGAAGACAATGGAAGGCTATTGGAAAAATAAAAATAAGCTGCTCACCGGTTTATACGAATATTCCACCGGAGGGAAAACAGGATATACAAAGCTTGCAAAACGAACACTTGTCTCCACCGCTGCAAAAGGTGATGCCGAGCTGATCGCTGTGACCATTAATGCACCTGACGACTGGAAGGATCATATTTCTATGTTTGAGTATGCATTTGATCACTATAAAACGTATGTGCTTGCTGAAAAAGGAAGGCTTGCTTCGTTAAAAGGGACCTTTTACGAAAAAAAAGCGTTTATCAAGCGTGATGTGGACTATTTTTTAAATGAAGATGAGAAAAAACTTGTCAAAATTGAAACGGAAATGCTCGCTCCTAAAAAGAAGTGGAAAAAAAACGCCGAAGCCATCCCAGATGTTGTCGGAAAAATGACGATTTTATTAGATGGACAGGTGATCGAGCAATTACCGATTTTTTATGAAAATAAACGAAACCGCATGCCTCAAAAAAGCTTTCAAGAAATGTTTAAGTCTGTCTTTCAGACATCTATAGGCGGATCTTCATGGTCAATCTAATTTGGGTATTTCTCACTGTCATCGGTCTTGTCTATGCGATGTTTAATGGAACGATGCAGGAAGTGAACGAGGCTGTATTTAAAGGCTCAAAAGAAGCGGTTACTATTTCAATTGGTTTGATTAGTGTCCTCGTTTTTTGGCTCGGGCTTATGAAGATTGCCGAAGAGGCAGGGCTGTTAAATTTCTTTAGTAAATTGTGCCGGCCCTTTATTTCAAAGCTATTCCCGGATATTCCGCCTAATCATCCTGCAATGGGGTATATTTTGTCCAATCTCATGGCGAATTTCTTTGGTCTCGGGAATGCCGCTACACCGCTTGGAATTAAGGCGATGGAGCAGATGAAATCATTAAACGGCGGGAAAAATGAAGCAAGCCGTTCTATGATTACATTTCTAGCGGTCAACACATCCTCTATCACACTTGTGCCAACAACCGTCATTGCAATAAGAATGACCTATGGGGCAGATCAGCCAACAGACATTGTAGGGCCAACCATTTTAGCAACACTCATTTCAGGAATCGGTGCAATTATCATCGATCGTTATTTCCACTATCGCAGAAGCAGGCGGGGGTGATCTTGTGGCATTTATTAACTGGCTGTCACTTGCTTTGATACCACTGATCATCGCAGGAATTTTGATTGCTGGAACCATTAAAAAGGTACCAACCTATGAAACATTTGTGGAGGGAGGAAAAGAGGGCATTCAAATTGCCTTTTCAATCATTCCCTATTTAGTCGGTATGCTTGTAGCCATTACGATATTCCGTGCGTCAGGTGCGCTTGATTTTGTTATGGGACTATTAAAACCAGTCTTTACAGCGATTGGTTTCCCGCCAGAAGTGGTGCCGCTTGCGTTTATTCGTCCGATATCAGGAACGGCTGCACTTGGAATGACATCAGACTTGATAGCGACATATGGTCCAGATTCTTTTATTGGCCAGCTTGCAGCTGTCATGCAAGGGTCAACAGACACCACCCTTTACATTTTAACGGTCTATTTTGGAGCAGTCGGCATTAAAAAAATGGGAGATGCGCTGAAAGTAGGTTTGCTAGCAGATCTCATTGGTGTCATTGCATCTGTGATTATCGTCAGTTTGTTATTTAGCGGCGCCTAATCAGGCGCTTTTTTGTATTTCATGGATGGAAAATCGCTTTTTAGCTGAAATTAGACAGACGAAACGCTTATTTTTCCACGAATGCTTGTTTGTTTTAAGTCAAGCAAGTAAGATAGTACATGAGGTGAAAGACAAATGGAACGTTTACAGAAAGTAATTGCACATGCCGGCGTCGCTTCAAGACGAAAGGCTGAAGAATTAATTAAAGAAGGAAGAGTTACCGTTAATGGTCAAACAGTGACAGAGCTCGGAGTGAAGGTGGGCTCTTCAGATAAAATTGAAGTCAATGGATTAAAGCTTGAAAGAGAAGAACCGGTTTACTTTATGCTTTATAAACCGCGCGGCGTCATTTCGGCTGCCGAGGATGATAAAGGACGCAAGGTCGTCACAGATTTCTTTGATGATGTCCCGCAGCGTCTTTATCCAATCGGCCGGTTAGATTATGATACGAGCGGTTTGATTTTGATTACAAATGATGGGGAATTTGCCCATAAGCTCATGCACCCGAAATACGAAATTGATAAAACGTATGCAGCGAAGCTAAAAGGCATTCCTTCAAAGGAACTGCTTAGAAAGCTAGAAAAAGGGATCATGTTAGATCATAAAAAAACAGCACCTGCTCGTGCGAAAATGCTTTCTATTGATAAACGAAAGCAAACTTGTATTGTTCAATTAACCATTCACGAAGGCAGAAACAGACAGGTGCGCCGCATGTTTGAAGCGATTGGACATGATGTGTTAAAGCTAAAAAGGGAGCAATATTCGTTCCTTCATATTGAAGGTATGAGACCAGGAGACCGCAGAGAATTGTCTCCGCATGAAGTAAAGCGCCTGAGAGCAATTGCCGATCATGGGAAAAGCGCTTTTTAATTTTCACATAAACTTCAAAAAATGAAGAAGCATCAAAAGAAGGAGAATGCTATAATTTACCTGAATGTCTATGGGGAAGGGGTACTTCAGATGAAAAAAAGACGGTTTTTCATACGGACGGGCATTCTCCTCGTGATGCTTGCGGCACTATGTTATACAATGTATAACTCAGTATTTGCCAAACAGGATCGAGTCAAAGAAGGATCTATTGCGCCAAACTTTGTCCTTCAATCTGTCGATGGGGATCGGATTGAGTTAAAGGACTTAAAAGGCAAAGGTGTCTTTCTTAATTTTTGGGGTACATGGTGTGGTCCGTGTAAACAAGAATTTCCTTATATGGCGAATCAATATGAAGTGTTCAAGGATCGCGGTGTGGAAATTGTTGCAGTCAATGTTGCGGAATCCAAGATTGCCGTGAAAAATTTTATGGAATCCTATGGCGTGAATTTTCCTGTTGCCATGGATAAAGATCGTCAAGTGACAGAGGCGTATGATATTGGGCAGCTGCCAACTACGCTTTTACTTAATCCTGAAGGCAAGGTAATCAAAGTCATAAAGGGAACGATGACAGAACGTCAAATCTATGAATATATGAATTTGATTAAACCAAAGGGGTCATAGAATGAAAGAGGTAAAGTGCGAGTGTGGACATATTAATCCAATCGGTACTGTTCTATGTGAATCATGCGGGAATTCCATTGCGGCTAAAGAGAAAAACTCTTCAAAGCTGCTTGATATGAGATATGACGGCAGTGCAAGACGCTCGCAAACATACAACAAAACGATTGTTGATAAAGTATGGAACTTTTTTTCTTCCGTTAAAGTGGGTGTGTGGCTGATTGTCATTACACTGCTCGCTTCTTCGCTTGGAACGATTTTTCCGCAGGAGCGATTTATTCCGCCAGGTGCATCTGCTTCCACGTATTATGAAGAGCAATATGGATCGTTTGGCAAGCTGTATTACACACTTGGATTCCATGATCTTTATAATTCTTGGTGGTTTTTAGCTCTTGTCGCATCAATCGGAATCTCCCTTGTCATTTGCAGTCTCGACCGCGTTATTCCTCTTTATCGAGCACTCAAAAACCAAGGGGTTATCAAAAAAGAAGGCTTTATGAGAAGACAGCGTCTGTTTAGCGAGACAGACAAAACATTAGATCAGCATACATATGAAGGCATCATAAGAGCAATGAAACAAAAGCGTTACCGCGTGCGAGAAGAAAATGGGCATATTTTAGCCGAAAAAGGACGTTTTTCACGCTGGGGACCTTACGTCAATCACATTGGACTAATCATCTTTCTCATTGGAGCGATGCTCCGGTTTGTCCCGGGCATGTATGTGGATGAAACGCTTTGGGTCAGAGAAGGGGAAACTGCACCAATTCCAGGTACGGATGGTCAATACTTCTTGAAAAATAATGCGTTTTCAATTGATCGCTATGAAACTGGAAATGAAAAAGAAGTGTTTGAGAATGCCATTGAAAAAGCTGGCGATGGTCAAGTGGTGAAAAGCTATAAAACGGATGCCATTTTATACAAACGTGAAGGAGAAGTTGTATTTGGTGAAAAGCCCAAGCTGAAGCAGGTAACAGAACACGATATCAAAGTGAATGAACCGCTCAAGTTTGACAATTTCTCATTATATCAAGTGGATTTTAAACAAAATGAACTCGATCAAATGGTCTTTCAGCTGATTCGTAAAGATACAGAAAAATCTTTCGGTACAGTGAAGATTAATCTGCTGGAGCCTAAGTCAGAATATGATCTTGGTAGCGGTTACAAAGTCAAGGTGATGAGCTATCTGCCTGATTTTTATTTTGACGATGATGGAACGCCAAGTACGAAAACAAGGAATCCGAATAATCCTGCTTTCGTGTTTGAAATGATTTCTCCTGAAAAACCTAAAGGTGAAAAAAGCTTTGTCGCCATTCAAGAGACAGTAGAGGGTTCTGATAACAATCTATATAAAATGAAGTTTGATCGGGTCGAAACGAAAAACGTCACAGGGTTAACAGTGAGAAAGGATTTAACACTTGGCGTGCTCATAGTAGGCGGAATCATCTTCATGATTGGTGTCGTGCAGGGGATGTATTGGCAGCATAGAAGAATCTGGCTGTCGGCAAAGGATGGAAAAGTATTGGTGGCAGGACATACAAACAAAAACTGGTTCGGCTTAAAGTCCGATCTTGGTGTGTTACTGCACGGCAGTGGCATCAAACAGCCAGTTGATCAAAAAGAACTGCCTGATACAACAAGTATCAGCAAAAGCAAGGGGGAAGGATTAGATGGCGGCAGTCAGTGAAAATCTGTTATTTGCAGCTTTTCTATTTTATTTAGCGGCAGTTCCTTTTTTTGGTGGTGCCATTAAGGGAAAAAAGAAAGAAGAAGGACCGCACAGAAATAAGGCGGCACTCATTGGCATTACGCTTACCATCATCGGTTTTTTGAGCCAGTTGGGTTATTTTATTTCAAGATGGATCGCATCTGGTCATGCACCTGTCAGTAATTTGTTTGAGTTCACAACGGCTTTTGGCATGATGCTGGTGCTTGCATTCATCATTTTATATTTTGTGTATCAAGTGTCTGTACTTGGTTTATTTACACTTCCAATCGCTTTATTGATTATTGCCTATGCAAGTATGTTCCCATCAGATATTTCACCGCTGATTCCTTCACTTCAAAGTAATTGGCTTTATATTCACGTGACAACAGCAGCACTTGGCCAAGCCATTTTAGCCATCAGCTTTGTGGCAGGTGTCATCTTTCTATTAAAGCATGTGGATCAAACAAAGCCAGGGAAGAAGACGTTTGGTTTAGAGCTTGTCATGTTTATGATTGTGGTCACACTTGCATTTATCGCTGTTACGTCTATCTTTAGAATGACAGGATATGAAGCAACATTTAATTGGATTGATAAAAATAAAGAAAAAAGTGAGATGGTCTATGAGCTCCCAGCTCTTGTCGGACCTCATAAAGGGGAGCTTGTGACGGAAGATCGTTTGGAACCGTTTGTTGAGCTGCCGCCTGTTTTTTCAGGTAGAAAGGTCAATACGGTGTTATGGTCATTTGGCGTAGGGCTGATCATATACGGACTCATTCGATTGATCATTCGCAAACGGCTGAGCGCACTGCTTCAACCGCTAGTGAAACAGGTGAACCTAGATTTAGTTGATGAAATTGGGTATAGGGCTGTTTCGATTGGTTTCCCTGTATTTGCGTTAGGCGGGCTGATCTTTGCCATGATCTGGGCGCAAATTGCATGGACTAGGTTTTGGGGCTGGGACCCGAAGGAAGTATGGGCATTGATTACGTTTCTCTTTTATGCTGCCTATCTTCATCTTCGCTTGTCGCGAGGCTGGCATGGTGAAAAGTCCGCATGGCTTGCTGTGATCGGCTTCGCCATTATTATGTTTAATCTCATCTTTGTCAACCTTGTCATTGCGGGGCTTCATTCTTACGCATAATCACAAGGAAAAGCCAACTTTTATGATTCAATTCGGCTTTTTGTTAAAATGAATGTAACAACGGAGAAAGCAGGAGGACTGTCTAATGGAACACACAACTCAAACGAAAATATTAGTCGTAGATGATGAGGCAAGAATTCGCCGCCTTTTAAAAATGTATTTAGAACGTGAAAATTATGAAATCGATGAAGCGGAAAATGGAGATGAGGCGATTCAAAAAGGGCTTCAAACCGATTACGACCTCATTTTGCTCGATTTAATGATGCCTGGTACAGATGGAATCGAAGTGTGTAATCAAATTCGAGACAAAAAAGCGACTCCAATCATTATGCTGACGGCAAAAGGAGAAGAAGCCAACCGCGTTCAAGGATTTGAGGCAGGAACGGATGACTACATCGTCAAACCTTTCAGCCCGCGTGAAGTGGTTTTACGTGTAAAGGCATTGCTCAGAAGATCGTCTCAAACGTCTTATTTGAATACTGGGACAACAACAAAGGATGTTCTTGTGTTTTCTCATCTTTCTATTGACCATGATGCACATAGAGTGACGGCTGATGGCAAAGAAGTCAGCCTCACGCCGAAGGAATATGAGCTTTTATATTTCCTTGCAAAAACACCAGATAAGGTCTATGACAGAGAAAAGCTGCTAAAAGAAGTATGGCAATATGAATTCTTTGGAGACTTACGAACAGTTGATACTCATGTCAAACGACTTCGTGAAAAACTGAATAAAGTGTCACCAGAAGCAGCGAAAAAAATCGTAACTGTATGGGGTGTCGGGTACAAATTTGAGGTCGGCGCTGAATGAAACTGTGGAAAAGTGTTGTAGGAAAGCTATGGTTAACCATTCTTTTCCTCGTCTTGATCGTTTTATCTATTTTAACTGTGCTTCTTTTAGAGTTCATTGAGAATTATCATGTAGAAGAAGCAAAATCTGATTTAACACAAATGGCAAACAAAGTAGCGGTCATTTTAGAAAGCCATGAGGATCAATCACTTGCGAGGTCGATTACATCAGAACTCGCTGACAAATTGACGAGTATTGCGATCATCCAAGAGGACGGGCTAGAGTGGTATTCGTCTGAAAAAGACGGGAAGCTTCCTGCGATTACAAAGAAACAAATTGAAGCGGACAACGATTTAAATCAAGCACTGAAAGATCGTAAAAAAATCAGTAAACGTGCAGAACCTGATGCAGGCAATCGAAAAGATGAACGGATTGTAGTCGGTGTTCCATATGAGGCGAACGGAAAAAAAGGCATGGTCTTTCTTTCTCAATCACTCCTCGCTGTAGAACAAACAACGAAACATACGACACGCTACATCTTTTTAGCCGCCGGAATTGCGATTGTACTGACCACTATATTCGCTTTCTTCTTGTCAACACGTGTCACCTATCCTCTCAGAAAGATGAGAGAGGGTGCACAAGATTTGGCGAAAGGGAAATTTGATACAAAGATTCCTATTTTAACGCAAGATGAGATTGGAGAACTGGCGATCGCCTTTAATCAAATGGGGAAGCAGCTTAAATTCCATATCACAGCCTTAAATCAAGAAAAAGAACATTTATCTAATATTTTAAGCAGTATGGCTGATGGCGTCATCACCATCAATATTGATGGAACGATTTTGATGACAAATCCTCCTGCAGAACGATTTTTGCAGGCATGGTATTACGAGCAAAATATGAAGATCAAGGATGGAGATGAACTGCCGCCAGAAGCGCGCGAGCTATTTCATACAGCTGTCAGCACAGAAAAAGAGCAAATGATCGAAGTTACGCTGCAAGGGCGTACCTGGGTTCTTCTTATGTCTCCGCTGTATAATCAGCAGGATGTCAGGGGAGCAGTTGCAGTCCTTCGTGATATGACGGAGGAACGAAGACTTGATAAACTGAGAAAAGACTTCATTGCCAATGTCAGTCATGAACTTCGTACACCAATTGCCATGCTGCAAGGGTACAGTGAGGCAATTGTAGATGATATTGCGGGATCAGAAGAGGAAAAGAAAGAGATTGCGCAAATTATCTATGATGAATCACTTCGAATGGGACGTCTTGTGAATGACCTTCTAGATCTAGCGAGAATGGAAGCAGGTCATATTACACTGAATCTTGAATCAACAGATACGGAAGAGCTGACAGAGAAGATCTACCGTAAGTTTCTCGGGATTGCGAAAGAAAAACAAATCGACCTTACGTATGATATTCAAGTGGATGAACCGCACTTTGTATTCGATCCAGATAAGATTGAGCAAGTGTTTACGAATCTCATTGATAATGCTATTCGTCATACACCAGAGGGCGGCGAGGTTCACTTCTCGGTTCAATCGGTGGAAAACGGACTGAAAATGGATGTAAAAGATTCGGGGAGCGGAATTCCGGAAGAGGATCTGCCCTTTATTTTCGAACGCTTTTATAAAGCCGATAAAGCAAGGACGAGAGGGCGTTCTGGTACTGGACTTGGCCTTGCGATTGTGAAGAACATCATCGAGGCGCATCAAGGCTCTATACATGCTCACAGCAAAGCGGGGGCAGGTACACACTTCACATTCTATATTCCGAGAAAAAAGCAGGAACTCGTCTAATCCTGACGAAGAATCTTGTTACATGAGAAACACTTCTTTTCGTAAAGAAAATGAAGTGTTTTTTCTATTTTAAAATTTTTAAGGAGAAGTTAAACAAAAAGCCCTTTCCAAACTGTCGAACTTGTAATATATTTGTCATAAAGTTGTAATGTAACGTTTTATAAGAGTCACTCGACAAAAATAAGTGAACGGAGGGGTTTCCTATGCATGAAACCTTTCAAAAAATATATGATTCGTACCATCAAGATTTGTACCAGTTTTTATTTTATATGGTTAAAGATAAAAATCAGGCAGAGGATCTCGTACAGGAGGTTTACATTCGGGTACTTCACTCATATAAAACTTTTGAAGGAAGAAGCAGCGAGAAAACATGGCTGTTTTCAATTGCAAGGCATGTGGCGATTGACTGGTTTCGCAAGCAGCAAACCATAAGACAACGGGTACTCGGCACGTTTGATTGGGATAAGCAGGATGTAAAAGACCCAGACTTGCTCCCAGACGAACTGGCTGTACAGGATGAAAATACTAAAGAAATTTATGCCGCGCTTGATCACTGCACGATTGATCAAAGAGCTGTCATCATTTTAAGGTTTATCCAGGGCTACTCAATCATGGAGACGGCAAAGGCGCTAAAGTTCTCGGAAAGCAAAGTCAAAACAACGCAGCACCGAGGCCTGAAAGTGCTCCGAAAACATATGGAGCTTTTGAAGGAGGAGCTAGTGAATGAAAACGAACAGGTCCGATTGGAGCGAAGAACGAATCAAGGTGTTACTAAGTCAGCTTCCAAAGGTGGAGGACAACCGTTCATCTAAGCAGATATACCAGCAGGTGCTGATGGCAAGCGGGAAGAAAAAGAAAAGTGTCAAATGGATCGGTCCAGCGGTGGCAACCGTTGTGGTTTTATTTATGGCGTTTTTAATTTCTCCTCATTTATTTCAGCCGGCTGCTCAAGAACAGCATAAACAGATGAAAATGGACTCAAGTGCTGACAAAGGACAGGCAAATGCCACATTAGAGCCGGTCAAACAGGCAAATGGTACCACACACGTTGTTTCTCATGAAGACAAGCAAAAGTATATGACGGTTGCATACATAGATGAATCAACATCTCAAGTGGTTCCCATTAGTATTGAAAAAGAGAATGAACATGACCATTTGCAGGAAATGATGAACACATATGAACAGGTGCAGCTGCCTGAAATGACAAAGCCACTTCAATCTTATCTTGAGATGGTGGACCTTCGTGAAAATGGGAATACACTTGTTTTTCAGTTAAAAAATGATTTGTCCCTTGATACGATAAAGGAAGCCAATCGATTTAAAGATATGGTAAAAGAAACGCTCAAATGGAGCAGGTATAAACAGGTGGAGGTCAGGTCAGTTAAAGGTTCTCATCTTCAATTAGGGACTAGCAGCTTTGGCACGATATCAATTGATAAACAAACGAAGAAAGCTTATTACGTGTTAGAAAATAAGAGCGGGACTTTTTTGGTGCCCTCCAAAACACATTATTCTTCTTATGAAGAAGCTGTAGAGGCCATGAAACGCACGAGTGATTCTGGACTTGAACCATTAATTAAAGAAGAACCCATTAAAGAAGTGACATCAAAAGGTAAGCATGTAACCATCACGTTTGGAGCATCAGCACAATTATCGGACTCAATTGATCATACTCTACTCATTGAAGGTCTGCTGCTCACAGCGAAAGATTTTGGTTTTACAGATGTCACCATTCAATATGCAGGAACAGATCAAGTAGGACCATATGAATTAAATGAACCAATAGAGGTACCGGCTCTGCCGAATCCAGTTGTCATAAAAGATCGTTAAAGGACGCAAGCATTTCATTGCGTTCTTTTTTGATGTATAGAAAAGGGTCTTCTTGCTGTATACTAAGCTGTCATGAAAAGAACCTCAAAAAAGGGGAGTCACTGATGAAAAGGTATTGCTTCATAGGTGCCAGCTGTTTTTTGCTCTTGATCTTAGCGCCATTTGCTCATGCGCAGAAGACAAACGAATGGGTGGAACCAGTGAAAGGAGAAGTCACTGACTTGTTTGGGACAAGGGGCGGCTCGCATAAGGGATTAGATATAGCTGCGCCAGAAGGAGAATCCATTTTTGCTGCAAGTGAAGGTGTGGTCACGCGTTCGTATGTATCGGCTACATATGGAGAAGTTATATTTATTCAGCATCCAAATGGATACGAAACCGTCTATGCTCATTTACACGAGCGTTTTGTGAAAAAGGGTGACCATGTACAAGCGGGACAGCCGATTGGCATAATTGGCAACACAGGAGCCTCCAGAGGCACTCATTTGCATTTTGAAGTACATCGTGGCAATTGGTCAGTCAGCAAAAAGGATGCGGTAGATCCGCTCAAAATGATTGCTGTGGAACGTTTCCAAGAGCCGGCTCTTCATGTAAATGGACATGAAAAAAATACATATGTCATTAAACAAGGGGATACCCTTTGGTCGATAGCAAAGGCGAATGAAATGACTGTGGAACAGTTGAAAAAGATCAATGAGCTGACGACTCATCTCATTCGAACAGGAGACCGTTTAATGGTTTCAACTAAATAAACCTCATGCTTTTGCATGAGGTTTATCACTGTTTTTATAGATCAATCAGGCGGACAGAAAGAATATCCTGCACTTCAGTTAATTTTTTCACAATTTCGTCCTCTAGATGCTTGTCGAAAGAAAGCATCATAATGGCTTCGCCGCCTTTTTCTTTACGTCCCACCTGCATTGTGGCGATGTTGACATCATGGTCGCCTAAAATCTGTCCAACCTTTCCAATCACACCAGGTGCATCTGTATGCTGGATATAGACAAGGTGTCCATCTGGATAAAAATCAATATTAAAACCATTAATAGAAACAACGCGCTCCCCTAGATGCGGGATGTAAGTCGCTTTTAGAGTAAAGGTTGAAAGATCACCTTTGACTTCAATGGAAATACTGTTTTCGTAACCAGATTCGCTGGAAGAAATTTTTTCACTAAAGCTAATGCCTCGTTCTTTTGCGACCATTCCAGCATTTACTTCATTCACAGTCGAATCAACACGCTCTTTTAAAAAGCCTGACAGAAGACTCTTTGTGATAAAGGATGTTTCGAGTTTTGAAATAGAGCCTTCATAAGAAATGCCTACTTCTTTTACAGGTTCTCTCATTGATTGAGAGACAAGACGTCCAAGTTTTCCTGCAAATTGATGATAAGGCTGAATCTTTTTGAACTCGTCTTTTGTCATCGCTGGTAGATTAATAGATGACATGACAGGAAGACCTTTTGCAAATTGAAGGACTTCTTCAGATACTTGCGCCGCTACATTTAATTGTGCTTCTTTTGTAGAGGCACCAAGATGCGGAGTTGCAATGACATGTGGATGATCCACAAGCGGATTATCAGTTGGCGGTTCTACCTCGAATACATCGAGTGCAGCTCCTGCGACATGGCCGCTTTCAAGTGCCTCAAGAAGGTCAGCCTCGTCAATAATGCCGCCGCGCGCACAGTTTACAAGGCGAACACCTTTTTTCGTTTTTGCAATCGTTTCTTTATTGAGAAGTCCTCTTGTTTCTTTTGTTAATGGCGTATGTACAGTAATAATATCTGATACTTCGAGTACTTCATCAAGTGATTTCGCATTGACGCCAATTTTTTCTGCACGTTCCTTTGTGAGAAATGGGTCAAACACGTTGATTGTCATGCCAAATGCTCTTGCACGCTGCGCGATTTCACTTCCGATTCTGCCTAAGCCGACAATCCCAAGAGATTTTCCGTAAAGCTCAGCACCAACATATGCACCTCTGTTCCATTCTTTTGATTTGACAGAAATGTTGGCTTGCGGAATATGACGCATAAGTGATGAAATCATAGCGAACGTATGCTCAGCTGTCGAGATCGTATTACCGTTTGGTGCATTGATCACAATGACGCCGTGTTTGGTCGCTTCATCAATGTCAATATTGTCTACTCCCACACCGGCACGGCCGACAATTTTTAATGAAGTCATTTTTTCATAAAGCTCTTTCGTTACTTTCGTGGCACTTCTGACAAGTAAGGCATCAAACGTGTGTAATTCATCTTCTGCTTCTGCTACATTTTTTTGGACAATTTCAACAAAATCTGATTCTAAAAGTGGTAGAAGACCATCATTGCTCATCTTATCTGAGACTAATACTCGAAACATCGTAAGATTTCCTCCTAAAATAAACGTCATAAATATCTGATAATTTACCATATTCCTTTTCACTGTGTCAATCAAATTAAAGCAGTAAAGTGAAAAAGAAAACACGAACATTTCTTTGTGTCTTTATAAAGAATGAACACCTTTAAACAAAAGATAACCAATTTTTGCGCATTTGTCATTATAATTTTTGTGTTTTTTACGATTTCTTAAAACTGATGAATTTGCTCAGATTTTTATCTGTACAAATGCTCATATATCATATATAATGATGTCGAATTGAATAATGATCAATCTTCGGGGCAGGGTGTAATTCCCTACCGGCGGTGATGAGCATAGTCTCTAAGCCCGCGAGCCTTTTTGGCAGGATTCGGTGTGATTCCGAAGCCGACAGTATAGTCTGGATGGGAGAAGATGGAGGTTCATAAACGTTGAAAACATTGATGTTCACACGTTTATTTGTCTAGCCCAATTTCCCCGCTCCTGTTTTCAAGGGCGGTTTTTTTGTGGCTAAAATGGAACAATCCTCTTTTCGAAAGATTTGATCGAAAAGGAGAGAGAATATTGAATCAAAGTAAAGTAAAGCGTTTAGTTGTTACCAGTATGCTCAGCAGTATTTCGTTTGTGTTAATTTTATTGGATTTTCCTTTCCCGGGTCTTCCAGCGTATTTGAAAATTGATTTTAGTGATATCCCGGCAATTATTGCGATTTTAATTTATGGACCGGGTGCAGGGATTGCTGTTGAGGCATTAAAAAATGTACTGCATTACCTCATTCAAGGCAGTATGTCCGGCGTTCCAGTTGGGCAAGTTGCGAACTTCATTGCAGGCACACTATTTATCTTGCCAGTCGCCTTTATGTTTAAAAAAATCAAATCAGCAAAAGGGATGGCATGGTCTATGATCACGGGTACATTGCTTATGACTGTGATGATGAGTATTTTAAATTACTTCTTATTCCTGCCAGCTTACACATGGTTCTTAAACGCGCCAGAACTATCCGATCATGCGCTCAAGACGACCATTACAGCAGGGATCTTACCATTTAACTTTATTAAAGGCATCATCATTACCATCGTGTTTAGTCTCATTTTTGTGAAAATGCGTCCATGGTTTGAAAATAAACGACGACTTCAAAATAGTTAATATAAAAAAAGCCCCTGCATAAGGGGCTTTTATACTATTCATGCTTAAGCGGGTCACCATCGAAAGATTCGTCCGCAACTTTGATTGAATCTGTTGGACATCCTTCAAATGCATCAAGCATATCTTCTTCAAGCACTTCTGGAACTTCTACAGTCCCTTGGTTGTCATCAAGCGTAACAAATGCAATGCCTTCATCATCATAATCATAAATGTCTGGAGCAGCTGCACCGCATGCGCCGCAAGCAATACATGTGTCTTTGTCTACAATTGTATATTTTGCCATGTTAAAAAAATACCTCCCAGATTGTTCGATGGAACAAATGGTCTAACCTTTTTAGTTTCACCGATAAAAAACAATTTCCTCAAACCTTATTGTAATGATTTTAATTTCACATTTCAACTGTAAAGTGATTGAGAATGCTTATCACATAAGGGTTTGTTCATAACTTTCCCCCACAAATTGAGTTTAAACATTTCTTCTTCTATGAAATCTGTTAAAATAAAGGGAGAAAATATTCGAATTTTGTCAGGAAGACAGGTGCTTTGGCGAATGACTCTTCATTACTTGGATGTCATGTTAATGGACAGCGTACATAAATTGAACGGCGAACGCTCCATAAGTGCTGTCTACCATCTTTTTAAAGGAAAGAAATCATCACAAACCATACAGGATGCCAGTTTGTTTCAGCTTTCAAAGTACTTCGGCTGTTACCCGGGGGTTACGAGGGATCAGCTGAATCGCTCTGCTATAAAGCTTGACGAAAAGCACTACATCGTAAAAACAGGGGAGACATTCACTGTTACAAATGCAGGACAGCGTATGCTAAACCAGTATTTTTCAGAAAAACCGATGCCCGCTTATTTTCACGGTGCCAAATATCATGATAAAGCAAAGGTGCTATGGATGAGACTCTCTTTACTTGTACAAGTGCTGTCCCACCATCTGGCTGGATCGCATCAATATGTTCCAATACAAAGAGATGTATCTGTACAAAGCTGGACGAAATCCTTCTTAAAACAGCATCACGAGAAGAATAAGCTTTCGGAAGAGCTGCATCATGAACTAGACAAGCTCCTTTCCCGTATAAGTGATCAAGAGGCGCTGATTTTTGTTTACTCATTGACGTCAAATGAAAGAATTGGGCGTACGTATCAGCAAATGGCAGAGTGGCTAAAAGAAGATGTGTGGTATGTGTACCTGCTTTTTTGGAATGTCCTCCATTATTTTATTCATGCTGCCCAAAAAGGTGAAGCGCAGGTCATGCAGCAGCTCGTAGGTGACCTTGAATTCAAACGCGTGCTAACAACCTCTACTCATAAAACGCTCGAGCTTGTGCAAAAAGGCTATGATATTGATCAGATTGCTCACATTCGTTCATTAAAAAAGGCAACGATCGAAGACCATATTGTCGAGCTGTCCATACATGAACCGAGCTTCTCAATAGAGCCGTATGTGAGCGAAGAAGAGCAGCAGGCCATTCATGCAGTAGCCAGGGAGCTTCAAACAAATAAAATGAAGCTGATTAAAGAAAAACTCGAACATCCATTTACTTATTTTCAAATAAGATTGGCTCTGACAAGGATGGTGAAAGCAAATGGATAAGCTTCATCAGACGCTCATGCGATATTTTGGTTACGACTCATTTAAAGCAGGTCAAGAGGACATTATTCAAAGTGTACTGAATCAGAAAGATACGGTTGCCATGCTGCCTACTGGCGGAGGGAAGTCCATCTGCTATCAAATTCCCGGCTATATGACTGAAGGATTAGTTCTCATTATTTCGCCGCTGTTATCGCTTATGGAGGACCAAGTCGAACGAATGAAAATGCGCGGAGAAAAACGAGTGGCGGCACTGAACAGCACATTATCTTTTCAGGAGAGACGGCATATTATTCGGCATTTGCCATCATATAAATTTTTATTCGTCGCGCCTGAGGCATTAATGTCAGAGGTGCTGCTAGAACAGCTCAAATCGATGCATATTGGTCTGTTCGTCGTCGATGAAGCCCATTGTATATCGGAATGGGGGCATGATTTCCGTCCGGAATATTCCAAGCTGGGAGAATGGAGAGAAGCATTAGGTCATCCTGTTGCCTTAGCACTGACGGCAACTGCAACAAAACAAACGCTAAAAGATACCGTGCAAACGTTAAGATTGCAGCATCCAGACTTTCATTTCCATTCTGTCAACCGGCCAAACATCGCATTAGTCAAAGAAGCGCACGAAACGAAAGAAGCAAAAGAGAAACGGGCCATTGAGCTTGTGGAATTCCTGCAAGGCCCTGGCCTGATTTATTGCCCGACCCGGCAAATGACAGAAGATATGGCGCTTATAATGAAACAAAAAACCCATCAGCGTGTAGAGTATTACCATGGAGGAATGGATGCAGGAGACCGCATGCTTATTCAGCAGCAATTTATCAGCGGACAGCTTGACCTCATTTGTTGTACAAGTGCTTTTGGAATGGGAATTGACAAAGCAGATATACGATTTGTTATTCATATGAGCCCGCCGCAGTCTATTGAAGCATTTATGCAGGAAATTGGAAGAGCAGGACGGGACGGGAAAAATAGTGTGAGCATTCTTTTATATACAGAAGAGGACGCGGATATTCAACAGCATTTAATACAAGCAGAGGGCTTTGATGATCCAGAAATTGATTTTTTCTTAGCCAGGCTGACACAAATGCAGACAAATGATGAAAAGAAACTACGTGAACAATTGATGGAATTAGGACTTCAGGAGACACGTGCAAGAATGCTGATCCATTATTACAGGATGTATCAATCTGACGAGCCTCGTGTGCTCCTGATGAAACTGAAAGAGAAATTGCAGGACAGACAAACTGAAAAACTGAGAAAAGTGTGGCAATTTAAGGAGCGGATCACAGATCATAGCTGCTTTAGACAATCTCTGTTATCATACTTTTACGAACAGCTTGATCAAACGGAGAGCGCATCCTCTGGCAGCTGCTGCTCTTCTTGCGGACTTGACCTGTCTGATTATGAAAAAAAAGATCAACCATTGGAGCTGAATGAAATGAAACACTGGAAGACCGTGCTGGACCGTATGTTTCATCTGACAAAAGAGGCGCAGCATTGATTGAACAACATCGCCGAATCATCGAAAAATTAACCGATCGACAAGTTGTAGAACAGCTGTATTTCACGCAGCTGCTGATGCTGATCATTTCTTTTTTACTAGGTATATTTATGTTCGATCATTGGACAGATTTCACATTCCTTTGGGAGATCCAAGATGCGCGGATACTGACTTATGGAATTGGCGGCGCTGTGCTTGTGATCATTGTGGATGCGATTGTCATGAAGGTGTTTCCTGTTCATATGTATGATGATGGCGGATTAAATGAAAAAATGTTCAAAAATCGCAGCATCCCGCATATCGTTTGGTTAACACTGCTCATTGCCTTTTCAGAGGAGATTCTATTCCGAGGGATCGTTCAGCAACAATTTGGATTGGAGATTGCCAGTATTGTGTTTGCGCTCCTTCACTTTCGCTACTTATCAAAAATACTCTTGTTTATCCTTGTGGTTTCAATTAGTATTTTTTTAGGACTTTTATACGAGTGGACTGGGAATTTATTTGTTCCTGTCATGACCCATTTTGTCATTGACTTAGTCTTTGCTTGTCAAATTCGTTTGAAATATAGGGGGAGGGATGAACATGGAAGAAATGTCGAGAATGAAGAGAAAGAAGGAGCAGCTGACAAACATCCATGACGATGATGCAGAGAAAATTTTTGAAGAAGAAGTGCAGCCTTCAGATGACTCTCACTTTCCTACACGAGAAGATTTTCATGAATATAAAAAGCAGCGCACGAAAAAGGTGCGTAATCCATTGTTTACAACACTTGCTATTATCTTTCCTATTATCGTCGTCACAGTGTTCTTCCTTTTGATCTACTACACATCAAAGGAAATCAACCATAATAATAATCAAGATGTATATAATATTGATTCTACATCAAGTGCTGACACAGACCCAGTCCCGTCAGCTCTTGTCGAAACGAAAAATGACTCAAGCGTTGATAAAGCGGATGCGTCTGATGATGAGAAGCAAAAGAAAGAGAAAGAAAAACAGCGGTCGAAAGAAAAAGCTGAACAGCAGAAAAAAGAAAAAGCTGCTAAAGAGAAAGAAGAGCGTGAACAAGCAGCGAAAGAAAAAGAACGCGCGAGAGCCGAAGCTGCCAAAAAGCGTGAACAGCAGCAGCTAGCCTTGCAAAAGCAACAGGAAGAGAAAAAACGAAAAGAGGCCGAAGAGAAAAAGAAGCAGGAAGAAAAACCAGTTCGTGTCGTGCAGCACACCGTTGGTCCAGAGGAAAACCTGTATCGAATTTCAATGAAGTATTACAAAAACCGTTCGGGTGAAGAGAAAATTAGAGCCTATAATCATTTGAAAGGTAACAGCGTGTATAGTGGTCAAGTGCTGAATATTCCACTAGAAAACTAATCACCTGACATGAATGAAGAAGCACGCACATACATATGTAGAAAAAAGGGACAGGGTGTATGTGATGACATTGCACGCAATCAGCCGATATATGGATCAGCCGACACAGAAAATGATGGAAACATTGATCAAAAGAAAGCAAAAATATGAGGGCTTTGCCAAGCAGTGCAAAAGATGGCAATGGACAGCCCTTCTATCGCTGGCCATTCTTTTGTTTTATTTTGTGATCACGGCAAATGCGGGAGGCGGCTCGCTTCAGCCGGAAGCCATGATTGCCACACTGCTTGGTCATGAAGTTTTTCTGTTTTGGATCATGGCTGAAGTCTTTGCTTTTTACGCCTCTTATTACTATAAGAAAAAAGAAGAAAAGGCTGAGGATGAATATCATCGGCTTCGATGTGAAATTATACAAAAAAGCACAGATTTATGGCCGCAATCAAATCAGTGGAAAGAGCGCGAGACGGTTTTTCACTATATGCAGAAGCAATACGACATTAATCTCTATTATGAAAGTAAATAAATGAGAAAAAAAGACGTTTAACAGTTGAAACGTCTTTTTTCATTCAAGCGTCTTATGAAAGAAAGATATGTAAGGGAGCCATTTGTGATGAAATATGCCATCGGATTTACTGCCGCCATTGCGGCTGTTACAACAGGTGTGTGTGTAACGGCAAAAATGGTGAAAACGGCAAAACAAAACAACATCAAAAAGCATTACTTTACAATAGAAGCACTTCAATCAGACCGGCCTGCTGTCATTTTCTTTATTTCTGATACACACAGACGTCTCATCAGTGACACTTTATTAGCAGAAATCAGACAGGAAGAGCCAGATGTGATTATGATTGGCGGAGATTTAGCAGAAAAAGGTGTACCCTATGCAAGGATTGAAGAAAATGTGAAACGTTTATCAAGAATTGCGCCGGTTTATTTTGTCTGGGGAAATAATGATCATGAGCTGGACCAGCAAAGGTTTAAAGAAATTCTTCATGCATACGATGTCACGACTTTGCAAAATGAAACGGCTGTATGGAATTTCGAAGGGCAGCGAATCAAAATTGGAGGAATTGATGATATTCGGCTTGAAAAAGCAGATTATGAAGCGATACGGCCTGAGTTTGTGAAAGATGATGTCAATATTCTCTTATCACACAATCCAGATGTACATCATTTGATGAGTGAAGAAGAAGGAATCGATCTTGTCCTGAGCGGTCATACGCATGGGGGACAGATCCGAATTGGGAAATTTGGACCGTATGAAAAAGGAAGAACAGGCCAGGTCAAAGGTGCGTTCTTTCTCATTAGTAATGGCTACGGAACAACAAAAATTCCCTTGCGTCTCGGAGCAGAACCAGAAACCCATCTGATCTATTTAATGCCTCTAAAAACGCGTTAACTTGCGGCACCCTCAATATTTTCCATAAAAGTCACCGTAAGCGTAGCTTCGTGCTTGTCTTCCGTCTTGACACAGTGTAAACTGAATACAAAATTAAGAACCTATGACTCATCATCTCATATACTACAGTATGATGTGTGTTTAGAAGAGGCAGGAGGGAACGTTATGCGACTGGAGCGTCTGAATTATAATAAAATCAAAATTTTTCTCACACTAGATGACCTGACAGACCGAGGTCTTACGAAAGAAGACCTTTGGAAAGATTCGTTCAAAGTCCATCAGCTGTTTAAAGACATGATGAACGAAGCGAATCAGGAGCTCGGTTTTGAAGCGAATGGACCGATTGCTGTTGAAGTATTTTCTCTTCAGGCGCAGGGGATGGTCGTCATTGTCACAAAGAGTCAGCAGGAAGATGCTGATGATGAGTTTGATGAAGATTACATTGAGATGCAAGTCAAGCTCGACGAGAGTAAGCATGTGCTCTATCAATTTGCCTCGTTTGAAGATGTGATTCAACTGTCCCATAGTTTAAGTCGTATTGGACTTTTAGGGGGTACAGTTTACCATTATGAAGGTCAATATTACCTCAGCCTGGATGATGTTGGAGAATTATCTGCTGATACAGTCATTTCGATTTTAGCAGAGTTTGGTTCACCTACGACACTCACCATTCACCGGCTAAAAGAATATGGAAAAGTGATCATGCAAGAAGATGCTGTGAAAACGATTCAAATGTATTTTTAATCACTTTTTTCTATTATATTTAATACTGTTGTGATGAAACAACAGTATTTTTTTATATCCTTTTTTATATTTATAAACGCTGATATTTTATTTTGATAAAAAACGCTTTTTACCTTTGCTTTACCAGTACGAAGGTGTATACTATTGCTTGAAAGGGAGCAGTAGATCATGAAAGATTTCTAGGGGGTTTATTTTAATGGCAGCCGATCAAAACGCCGCTCATAACGCAGAAGATAAGCTAGATGTTTTAAAGTCAACTCAAACCGTCATACATAAAGCGCTAGACAAATTAGGGTATCCGCAGGAAGTGTATGAATTGCTGAAGGAGCCAATTCGTCTATTAACGGTCAAAATTCCAGTACGTATGGATGATGGATCGGTGAAAATTTTCACTGGTTACCGCGCACAGCACAATGATGCTGTCGGTCCAACAAAAGGCGGAATCCGTTTCCACCCGAACGTTACGGAAAAAGAAGTAAAAGCGCTTTCAATTTGGATGAGTTTAAAATGT
This sequence comes from Bacillus sp. FSL R5-0512, assembly GCF_038593295.1. Lineage (NCBI taxonomy): Bacteria > Bacillati > Bacillota > Bacilli > Caryophanales > Bacillaceae > Bacillus > Bacillus sp. FSL R5-0512. Next base: position 2,068,894 of record NZ_CP151982.1, on the reverse strand, counting down.
GGAATTGTGGATCTTCCTTATGGCGGAGGAAAAGGCGGTATTATCTGTGATCCAAGAGAAATGTCATTCAGAGAGCTTGAAAAACTAAGCCGCGGCTATGTTCGCGCCATCAGTCAAATCGTTGGACCAACAAAAGATGTTCCAGCACCAGACGTGTTTACGAACTCTCAAATTATGGCATGGATGATGGATGAATATTCTAGAATTGATGAATTTAACTCGCCAGGATTTATTACAGGAAAACCAATTGTTCTTGGAGGATCACACGGACGTGATACTGCAACAGCAAAAGGTGTGACGATCTGCATCAAAGAAGCGGCGAAGAAAAAAGGAATTGACATTAACGGGGCTCGTGTTGTCGTACAGGGATTCGGAAATGCAGGAAGCTACTTAGCTAAATTCATGTATGATGCTGGAGCAAAAATCGTAGGAATTTCAGATGCGTACGGCGGATTATACGATGAAGATGGTCTAGACATTGACTACTTGCTTGACCGACGTGACAGCTTTGGAACCGTCACTAAACTATTTAACGATACAATTACAAACCAAGAGCTGCTTGAGCTGGATTGTGATATCTTAGTACCTGCAGCCATTGAAAACCAAATCACAGAAGATAATGCGGCAAACATTAAAGCCAAAATTGTCGTAGAAGCAGCAAATGGCCCAACGACACTGGAAGGAACCAAAATTCTTTCAGATCGTGGTGTACTGCTTGTTCCAGACGTACTTGCGAGTGCGGGTGGTGTAACTGTTTCTTACTTTGAATGGGTTCAGAATAACCAAGGGTTCTACTGGACAGAAGAAGAAGTTGAAACTCGTTTAGAAGATATGATGGTGAAATCATTTAATAATATTTATGAAATGGCGCAAAACCGCCGAATTGATATGCGTCTTGCTGCATATATGGTCGGTGTACGTAAAATGGCTGAAGCTTCTCGATTCAGAGGCTGGATTTAAGCGGCTGATTTGCATCGCGCCTTAAAATCTCCTATCCTTAAATAGGAGATTTTTTTATGGAATGGAACAAAGAATCAAACAGCCCAGCAATTGTTATTGCAGTGAAATGACAGGAGTGGAACAAATGAAACAAGAAAAAGCGATCATAATAGGAGGCGGCCCATGCGGGTTATCAGCTGCCATTGCATTCAAGCAAATTGGGATTGATGCACTTGTGATTGAAAAGGGGAATGTCGTGAACAGTATTTATCATTACCCAACACATCAAACCTTTTTTAGTACAAGTGAAAAGCTTGAAATCGGTGATGTTGCTTTTATTACTGAAAACCGTAAGCCCGTTCGTATTCAGGCGCTTTCCTATTACCGAGAGGTCGTCAGACGAAAAAAACTGCGTGTGCATGCTTTTGAAAAAGTAAACGCCGTGACGAAACAAGATGGCCGTTTTACGGTGAATACATCAAAAGACGACTATGCATGTGATTACGTCGTCATTGCGACTGGCTACTATGATCATCCAAACTATATGAACGTCAAAGGAGAAGACCTTCCCCACGTATATCACTATTTTAAAGAAGGACATCCATATTTTGATAAAGATGTGACGGTGATCGGCGGGAAGAACTCCAGTGTTGATGCTGCGTTAGAACTTGTGAAATGCGGAAGCAGAGTCACTGTGCTGTATAGAGGAACCGAATATTCATCCAGCATCAAGCCTTGGATTTTACCAGAGTTTGAAGCGCTTGTCCGTAATGGAACGATTCGAATGGAGTTTGGTGCGCAGGTGAAAGAAATCACAGAAGAAGATGTGATCTTCACAAACCAGCAAAATCAAACGGATCGAGTGAAAAGTGACTATGTATTTGCCATGACTGGCTATCACCCAGATCATTCTTTCTTAGAAAAAATGGGTGTCACGATTGACCAAGAATCAGGCCGTCCAGCATTTGATGAAGAGACGATGGAAACGAATGTTGAAGGCATTTTCATTGCAGGAGTCATTGCAGCTGGAAATAATGCCAATGAAATTTTTATCGAAAATGGAAGATTTCATGGCGGACTCATTGCAGAAGAAATCAAAAAAAGAATTAACGGATAAAAAAAGAACTGAATCCTTCAAAGGGGTTCGGTTCTTTTTTTTATAAATTGGGATTATATAGAAAGGTATTTTTAGAAAAATGGGCCCGAGTCATATAAAAAAAGGGTAAATCATGGTACGATAATGAAGGATAATGTAGGGAAAGAGGTCTGGTTATGATCGCAATCATCTCAGCAGGTTTAGCTCCCGGCATCGCACTTTTAAGTTATTTTTATTTGAAAGATCAGTACGACAATGAGCCGGTTCACATGGTCATCAGATCTTTTATGCTAGGTGTCATACTTGTGTTTCCAACCATGTTTATTCAATATGTCCTTCAAGAGGAAAATATTGCAACAAATCCTATCTTGATTTCATTTGTGACGTCGGGCTTTTTAGAGGAATCATTAAAATGGTTTATTTTAATGGTCAGCGTTTATGCACATGCCCAGTTTGACGAACACTATGACGGAATTGTGTATGGAACGAGTGTCTCACTTGGTTTTGCAACACTTGAAAATATCCTTTACTTAGTCGGCCACGGGGTCGAATATGCGTTTACCCGTGCTTTATTACCTGTATCAAGTCACGCATTATTTGGTGTTGTGATGGGATTTTATATCGGAAAAGCCCGCTTCTCTGATAAAAAAGAGCAGCGCAAATGGCTGATCCTTTCTTTAACGCTCCCTGTGCTGTTTCACGGCCTGTATGATTTCATTCTATTAGGGATGAAAAACTGGGGATATATCATGGTGCCGTTCATGATTTTTTTATGGTGGTTTGGTTTAAGGAAAGCAAAAAAAGCCCGTGCGGTAAAAATGGTGCAAATTTAATTTGGAAAACGTCCTATTTGTTTATAGGGCGTTTTTTTGTCTTTTCCATCCAATTCTCTCCTGTGTTGAATGTATAAAAATAGGGATCGGAAGAAACATATATTCAAACATCAAAAGTACAGGAGGATCAAATATGGATAAAGCTCGTTTCATGAAACAAATTGTTCTTATCTTCTCAATCGTTCTTCTTGCGTCTTCACTTTTGACAGCCAGTAAAAGTGAAGCATTCACCGGCCAAGTCATCCAGCGCGGGGCAACAGGAGAAGATGTAGTCGAGCTGCAAGCGCGGCTCCAATACAATGGGTTTTACAATGGCAAAATCGATGGCGTCTATGGCTGGGGGACGTACTGGGCCGTTCGCAACTTTCAAAACCAATTTGGCATGAAGAAGGTCGATGGACTTGTAGGTGAGAAAACAAAAAACTTATTAGTTCAAAAGACGAAATACTACAAAGAGTTTGTTCAAAAACAGCTGCAGCAAGGGAACCAGTTTACCCATTATGGCGGAAAGCCTCTTGATCAGCAAACAAAGGCTCCTGCGCAAAAAAGCTCGCAAAAAAAGACAGCCCAAGGTACAAAAGAAAATCAAAAAAGTCAAAGTGGATCATCTGGGAAGTCCGGCAATCAGTCAGGCAGTCAGCAGGGAAATCAAACACCAAAACAAACAGCAGCCAACATGCCTGGTGGTTTTTCTAGTAATGACATTCAGCTCTTGTCGCAAGCTGTTTACAGTGAAGCAAGAGGTGAGCCGTATGAAGGACAGGTGGCCATCGCGTCCGTTATCTTAAACCGCTTGAACAATCCGACCTTTCCAAATACGATCGCAGGAGTCATTTTTGAACCGCTTGCGTTTACTGCTGTAGCAGATGGGCAATTTTATATGACGCCAGATGAAACGGCAAAAAAAGCTGTATTTGATGCAATCAATGGCTGGGATCCATCTGAGAGCGCCATCTATTACTTTAATCCTGATACAGCAACAAGTCCATGGATTTGGGGAAGACCACAAATTAAACGAATCGGGAAACATATATTCTGCGAATAAAAAGGGGTGTAAATAAATGATCAGAGGAATATTGATTGCTATTTTAGGAATTGCTGTCATCTCAACAGGTTACTGGGGCTATAAAGAACATCAAGAAAAAGACGCCGTCCTGCTTCATGCTGAGAACAACTACCAAAGAGCCTTCCACGATTTAACGTATCAGGTGGATCAGCTGCATGACAAACTGGGCGCAACACTTGCGATGAACAGCCAAACATCCATCTCACCAGCACTTGCAGATGTATGGAGAATGTCATCAGAAGCGCATAACAATGTCAGCCAGCTCCCGCTTACATTGATGCCTTTTAATAAAACGGAAGAATTTCTGGCGAATGTCGGAGACTTTAGCTACAAATCATCAGTCAAATCTTTATCAGATGAACCATTAAATAAAGATACACACAAAACCATTACAGCTCTATATAATCAAGCGTCAGATATCCAAAACGAACTTAGACAAGTGCAGCACCTCGTACTTAATAAAAACTTAAAATGGATGGATGTTGAAATGGCGCTCGCTGACGGCGATCGAAAGAACGACAACACCATCATTGACGGGCTGAAAACAGTCGAGAGAAATGCAGATGCATTTGCAGATGTCGATCTTGGGCCTACAAATGTGTCCACAGAAAAAGAAACACAAGGATACAATCATTTAAAAGGCGATAAGATTTCAAAAAAAGAAGCGATCCGCATTGCACAGCAATTCACACCTGACCATAATCAACATTTTAAAGTGAGAAAAAGCGGCAGCAAAACCAATCGCGACGTGTACAGCTTATCGATGTCTGATCCAGACAGCCATGCAAACTTTTATTTAGACTTAACTGAAAAAGGAGGACACCCAGTTTACCTTCTTCAGAATCGTGACGTGAAAAAACAGAAAATCAGTTTAAATGATGCATCAGAAAAAGCACTCAGCTTTTTAAAGAAGCAAGGGTTTGATACAGAATCGTTCCATTTAGATGAAAGTGCACAATTTGATAATATCGGTGTATTTACCTATGTTCCTCTTCAGAAAAATGTTCTGCTTTATCCAGATAGCATACGCATGAAAGTCGCATTGGACGATGGTGAGGTTGTTGGGTTTTCAGCGAAGGATTATTTAACGAATCATAAAACACGTGACATTAAATCACCTAAAATCTCGCAAAAAGAAGCGAAGAAAACATTAAATCAGCATGTAAAGATCGAAGATACTCATTTAGCGATTGTGCAAAATGATATGTCAGAGGAAGTTCTGTGCTATGAGTTCCTCGGAACGATAAAAAACGATACGTATCGCATGTTCATTAATGCAGATACTGGAAAAGAAGAACGAGTAGATAAACTAAAAAACGCAGAACCTATATATAAAGACCTATAGAAAAGGAAACAAGGAAAAGGCTAATAAGTCTTTTCCTTTTGTTTTAGACATGGTTTAATATAGGAGAGGATACGATTTCACAGATGAAAAGAGTGATGAGGAATGTTACAAATAGGGGATGCAATCACAATTGAATATGTCAATGAGAACAAAGAAGTGAAAACAGCAAAATCGAAGGTTTTGGAAAATAATAACGATGATATTTGCATTAATTATCCAGCTGATAAAGAAACGGGACGCACCATCTACTTAAACCAGCAAACAGAAATCACCGTCTTCTTTTTTGACGAAGACCAAATTCCATACAAATGTACAAGCGAAGTCATCGGAAAGAGAAAAGAAGATATCCCGATGATTGTTATTTCCATTCCGCCAAAAGAAAAAATGATTCGGCTTCAGCGAAGAGAATATCTGAGAGTGGATACGATGGTCAAAGCCACCATTATGCAAACGGATGAAGAGGCCTTTGAAACGTTTATTGTGAATATGAGTGCTGGCGGCGTAGCAATTTCTGTTCCTGAGGGCGTGTCATTGAAAGAATATGGAGAAGTGGTCACAGAGTTTGAACTTCCCCTAAAAGAGCCCGTGAAAATAAAAGCGGTTGCAGAGATGAATCGAGTATATCAAGATGAACAGTCTGGCAAAACAAGAGCGATCATGGAGTTTTCAGAGATCACAAATGATCACCAGCAGCACATCATGAAATACTGCTTCCAGCAGCAGCTTTTAACACGTGTGAAAAAAGCATAAGAATAAAGGGTGTAAAAAGCTTCCATACTAGAGAGGGAAGAATCTAGCGTGGAGGCTTTTTGTATGAAGACAATGGAAAGATGGTTATTGAAAGTGGTGCTCATTCAGCTTGTTTTATTGCTAACTGTTCAGATTACACTTCATTTGACGAAAGGAGAGCTTTTTTTGTCAAAAGTCGTGCAGTATGAGGGTGTGAATAACATGAGTATTGAAGAATGGATTGAAACGTTTAAGCAGAAGGATTGATAGAAAATTCCCCCGTTTGAGCGGTGATCGTGTTACAATTTATAAGGGAGATTCAATCAAGGAGAGGTATTATGAAAAAGAAATTATCTATAGCAATTGACGGTCCTGCAGCAGCAGGCAAAAGCACTGTGGCAAAAATTGTCGCAGCCAAAAAATCATATATTTATATTGATACAGGTGCTATGTACCGCGCGATTACACTTGCGGCACTCAATCAAGGTGTAGACCTTGAAGACGAACAGGCACTTGATTCATTACTGAAAAAAACGGTCATTGAACTAGTAACAACAGACGAGGGTCAAAAAGTCCATCTAAACAATACGGATGTCACAGAGGATATTCGCACAGACCGCGTAAGCAACCAGGTATCGGTTGTTGCAAAGCACAGAGCTGTTCGGGAAGAAATGGTCCGCAGGCAGCAAGAGCTTGGCAAACGAGGCGGCGTCGTTATGGACGGAAGAGACATAGGTACTCATGTACTTCCAGATGCTGAAGTGAAAATTTTCTTGCTTGCATCAGTAGAAGAAAGAGCAAAACGCCGCTTTGAAGAGAATCAGAAAAAAGGCTACGATGTCAATTACGATCAGTTGATCGAAGAGATTGCAAGACGCGATAAGCTTGATTCTGAGCGCGAAGTTTCACCTTTGAAGAAAGCGGATGACGCCATTGAAATTGACACCACTTCCCTTTCTATTCAAGAGGTGGCAGGGAAAATTTTAGATGCAGCAGACCGCGTGGAGAAACAGTAAGAAATTTTAGAAAACTTTTATAAGTTAGAGGTTTATCTCTTGACAAACAAGATCTTTTATTAGAAGTTTATACTAATACTATTTTTATTGATCATTCAAGCAATTATATTGATTTGAATGTTTCTATAATACATATTCGGCTGGCAATCATCATGCTTAAGACACATATTCGCCCAGTCGTTTTAACTAAGCTGTGTAGGTTTGGACCAAGGAGGTTATCGAAATGACAGAGGAAATGAATCAAATCGATGTTCAGGTACCAGAGGTTGGAGATGTAGTGAAAGGGATTGTTTCTAAAGTTGAGGACAAGCATGTCAATGTAGATATCGTCAATGTGAAACAACCTGGTATCATCCCAATCAGTGAATTATCAAGTCTTCACGTTGAAAAAGCATCAGATGTCGTGAAAGATGGCGACGAGTTAGAGCTTAAAGTAACAAAGGTCGAAGACGATGCTTTGATTTTATCTAAACGTGCTGTTGATGCAGACCGCGCTTGGGAAGACCTAGAGAAAAAGTTTGAAACAAAAGAAGTATTTGAAGCTGAAGTAAAAGACGTTGTAAAAGGTGGTCTTGTCGTTGACATTGGTGTGCGCGGATTTATTCCTGCATCTCTTGTAGAAGCACACTATGTAGAAGACTTCACAGATTACAAAGGGAAAACACTCTCACTAGTCGTGGTAGAACTTGACCGCGAAAAAAATCGCGTGATTCTCTCGCACCGTGCAGTCGTTGAGCAAGAGCAATTAGACAAAAAGCAAGACTTCCTGCAAAAGCTTGAAGTAGGCAGTGTGATTGATGGTAAAGTGCAGCGGCTTACTGATTTTGGTGCATTTGTTGACATTGGCGGCATTGACGGATTAGTTCACATTTCTCAACTATCCCATGCGCATGTTGAAAAGCCATCTGACGTAGTAGAAGAAGGACAGGAAGTCAAGGTCAAAGTACTTGCTGTTGATCGTGATAACGAACGTATCTCACTATCTATTAAAGAAACATTACCAGGACCTTGGAGCCAAATTGGTGAAAAGGTAAAACAAGGTGATGTGCTTGAAGGAACCGTTCAACGTCTTGTGAGCTTTGGTGCATTTGTTGAAATTCTGCCAGGTGTAGAAGGACTTGTGCATATTTCCCAAATCTCTCATAAACATATCGGCACGCCGCAAGAAGTCCTTGAAGAAGGGCAGACTGTGAAAGTGAAAGTGCTTGATGTGAATGAAGACGAAGAGCGCATCTCACTAAGCATCCGTGATTTAGAAGAAAATCCTGAAAAACAAATCGAAGAGGATTATCGTCAATATCAGGCGAAAGAAGAAAACACAAGCGGATTCCAGCTTGGTGATCTGATCGGCGATAAACTCAATAAACTAAAATAATTTGGTGATCAAAATTGACGCGAGCAGAAAGAAAGAAGCAGCATATTGAGCATGCGTTGTCCACTGGCCAGCATGCAGCAACAGGTTTAGATGATGTTTCCTTCGTTCACGCCAGTTTACCAGATCTTGCGACATCACAAATTGATACACAAACGACAATTGGCGGACTGACTTTCGGTTCGCCAATTTTTATCAATGCAATGACTGGCGGAGGCGGAGAGTCCACCTATGAGATCAACCGCTCTTTATCGATCGCAGCGAAGGAGACCAATATCCCAGTAGCAGTTGGATCACAAATGGCTGCACTGAAAGATAAAGAAGAAAGACGAACATATGAAGTCGTTCGTAAAGTCAATCCGGATGGAATTGTCTTTGCGAATTTAGGCAGTGAAGCGACAATGAAGCAAGCTCAAGAAGCAGTCAACATGCTCGAGGCAAATATGCTCCAAATTCATCTGAATGTCATCCAAGAGATTGTCATGCCTGAAGGCGATCGCGATTTCAGAGGGGCGCTTGAGCGGATTGCAGCGATCGTTGAATCTGTTGGTGTGCCTGTTGTTGTAAAAGAAGTCGGGTTTGGCATGAGCAAGGAGACGGCAGGAAAGTTATTTCATGCTGGGGTTGCAGCCGTTGATGTAGGCGGATTTGGTGGAACGAACTTCTCCAAGATTGAAAATCTCCGACGCCAAAAAGCACTTCGTTATTTTGATCAATGGGGAATTCCAACTGCAGCGAGTCTTGCTGAAGTACATACAGCCTTTCAGAATCAAACGATTTTAGCCTCCGGAGGTATTCAAGATGCTCTTGATGTAACCAAATCAATGGCTCTTGGCGCATCTGCTGCTGGTCTAGCTGGATTTTTCTTGAAATCATTGACCAGTGGAGGAGAAAGCGGCCTCATCGCAGATATCATGGAACTTCAAGAAGATATCAAGATGATGATGACAGTGCTTGGAGTGAAGACGATTGAAGAACTGAGACAGGCTCAAGTTGTGATCTCAGGGGAAACAAGTCATTGGCTCAAAGAAAGAGGCGTTGACACAACGTACTATAGTCAGAGAGGCATGTGATATCACATGCCTCAGCGCGTAGACAAACCCTCGCATTCGGTGTCAGTCCTGCGTGCCGGTGCTCACGAATGCCAAATTCGCTCCGCCCCGGTACTCGCCCTTCCTAGGGCTGCAAAGGTTTTCTATCACGCTGAAAAGAAGACAAAGATCCAAAATAAAGAACATTTTAGCCCTTTGTCAATAAATCTAAGGCATGTGATTATCACATGCCTTTTTTTATTGATTTCTTTTTCGAGCGCTTTCTGGACCTTCTAATGCTGTTGCACCTTTATGATGAATGGATTGATCGCGGTCAGATTCCACTCTTTTTGACGCCTTTAAACGTTTTTCCTGTCTATCTTTTCCCATCATGTATCCCTCCTCAGGTTATTAGGGTGTCACCTCTTGTTTATTTCATACAGAGCCGGTAACGATCCGCATGTTTAAAAATTGGAGATTTTCCCATAATGTAATTGAGGTGATGAGGCGTTGGAGGCTTTGTACTATTATTGGTCTATATGGTTCGTTTGGATTATGGTGACATTTATCATGGAAAAAAGTTTGTGGCGCAGCGTGCTGGGCATCTGTGTACTTGTCCATATTATATTCAGTCATATCATGATATCCGTTTTAGATATGAGCATCAATGCGGGATTCTTGATGACTTTTTTATATGCATGTGCTGCTTTCGTCATATATAGGCCTAGTTACCGAATGATGAGAATCATGCAATTGGGCTCGATGGTGAGCGCGTATGCCTTTTTTATGATGTTTGCATTATATGACCCTGTTTGGTTCACGATAATAAAGGTGGATTGGGTCGTATTTGCCCTGCTGATCTTAATGTGTATGACATATGGACAGCCGTTAACGGAAAGAATCACCTTATGGATGATGTCAGTATGTCTCGGCGAAGCCCTTTATGCGCTGACGATTCACCGCCTCACATCATCAATTGTCCTAGGGGATCTCTCTTTTCTTTCCTTCGTTGTACAAGGAGCGGTCTTCCTATTAGGTGTCGATCAGCTTGAAAAGCTCTTAAACGCCCGTTCATCAAGAAAATCAGTAAAAGGGGCTGCAAAATCAACATGACAGACTATACGTTTCCTGTGATTATTGGTGTCATCTTTGGGATGGCGGCCAGACTTTACATGTTAAGAACGGATTACCGGCAATACCCGACGTATATTCATGGACAAGTGATTCACATTGCACTTGGTTTTATTGCGTCAGGATTAGGTGCGATCATTATGCCTGCACTAATTCAGGAGGAATTTACAGCGATTACCTTTCTCACTTTGGCAGCCACACAATTTCGAGATGTCCGAAATATGGAAAGAAATACGTTAACCCAAATGGATTCGTATGAGCTTGTCTCACGAGGCAGTACATATATAGAAGGCATTGCCATTGCCTTTGAAAGTCGAAATTATATTGCCATTCTCACTGCACTTATTACAACGACAGCCTGTATTTTCTTCTCGCTTGTTGTTGGAACAGTAGTCGGTATTCTTTGTTTTTTCATGGCAAAGCTATTAATGTCAGGCAGTCAATTAAAGGATATCGTCAGCATTCAAAAAGGGGAACTTCGCTTTGATGGGGCAGGGCTTTATGTGAATGATATATACATTATGAATATCGGGCTGCCTGAAAAGCAAAAGCTCATTTTAGAGCATGGGATGGGCTTTATTTTGACGCCGAAAAATTTCAACTCTGCTACAACGATTGCTAACCTTGGACAGCGGCAAGCCATTTTATTTGATTTATCGAACGTGCTTGGCGTGTACCGCGATTCTGGTGAACCATCGCTCTGTCCGCTAGCAAAACGTGATCTGAATACCGGTACACTTGGTGTGTTCATTTTACCGCAATGGCAGCGTGAAGATTTGGCTGTACGTGTATTAGAAGAGGTGCCTATTTTAGAAAATGCTATAAGAATGCCGACAGATTTCATTAAAAAGAAAGTGAGGTAATAGGGCATGGCGAACACCATTGAACAATTTATATTGGCTGTGGCAACAACTAATAAAGAGCGGGTCATTGGCGGAACAGCGGTTTTTTTCTGTGAAAATAAAGAAGAGCTCGACATGTATGCCATGAATTTAGAGGCCATTTTAGATGGAATTGCACACGGCATTGGAGAAGATCTTTACTTGATTGTCAAACATTTTTAAGTTATTCATTGTGGTCTGATTAAAAATTGATATAATATATAAGTTGAACCCTTCATGTTTGAAGGGTTTATTTCATAAATCTGAATGAAAATTATAAATCCCGGTTGAAACATGATGATGAACATATTGAATCGCGGCTGGATTGAAAGGAAGGGTACTATGGGTAAACCTGTCGTAGCCATTGTTGGAAGGCCCAACGTTGGAAAATCTACAATTTTTAATCGAATCGCAGGCGAAAGAATATCGATTGTAGAAGACACACCTGGTGTAACAAGAGATCGAATCTATAGCTCTGCTGAATGGTTAAATTATGACTTTAATTTAATAGATACTGGTGGAATTGATATTGGAGATGAGCCATTCTTGGCGCAAATTCGCCATCAGGCAGAAATCGCAATGGATGAAGCGGATGTCATTATCTTTATGGTGAATGGCCGAGATGGCGTGACATCTGCGGATGAAGAAGTCGCAAAAATTTTATATCGTACGAAAAAGCCAGTTGTACTTGCTGTCAATAAACTGGACAACCCTGAAATGAGAAGCGATGTGTATGACTTTTATGCACTCGGATTTGGCGAGCCGTTTCCGATTTCTGGAACGCACGGATTAGGTCTTGGTGATCTGCTTGATGCAGTGGCAGAACACTTTAAGAACTTACCGGATACGCAATATGCTGAAGAAGTTGTTCAGTTTTGCTTAATTGGCCGCCCGAATGTAGGGAAATCTTCTTTAGTGAATGCGATGCTCGGAGAAGACCGCGTCATTGTCAGCAACATTGCTGGTACAACAAGAGATGCTGTCGATACGATGTTTACGTACAATCAGCGTGACTTTGTCATTGTCGATACAGCAGGTATGAGGAAAAAAGGGAAAGTATATGAAACAACAGAGAAATACAGTGTACTTCGTGCATTAAAAGCCATTGACCGCTCTGATGTTGTCGCTGTTGTACTTGACGGCGAGGAAGGCATTATTGAGCAGGATAAACGAATTGCGGGCTATGCACACGAAGCTGGTAAAGCTGTTGTCATCATTGTGAACAAATGGGATGCTGTTGAAAAAGATGAGCGCACGATGAAGGAATTTGAGCAAAACATCCGCGAGCATTTTCAGTTCCTTGATTATGCACCTGTCTTGTTTATGTCTGCTCTTACGAAAAAGAGAATTCATACATTAATGCCGTCTATTATCACAGCAAGCGAAAACCATGCAATGCGCGTTCAAACCAATATTTTAAATGATATCATCATGGATGCGGTGGCGATGAATCCAACGCCGACCCATAACGGACAGCGCCTAAAGATTTACTATGCAACACAGGTGGCCATTAAGCCTCCGTCCTTCGTTGTGTTTGTCAACGATCCAGAGCTTATGCACTTTTCTTATGAGCGTTTCCTAGAAAACCGCATTCGAGATGCATTTGGTTTTGAAGGAACACCGATTAAAATATTTGCGAGAGCGAGAAAATAAAAAGGGTGAGCAGGATGAAGAAAATTTCAGTACTTGGAGCAGGCAGCTGGGGAACAGCTCTTGCGCTTGTATTAGCTGATAATCATCATGATGTACACATGTGGGGACATAGACAAGAGCTCATAGATCAAATCAATGAGAAACATGAAAATCATGATTACTTGCCAAATGTCGAACTGCCAGCGTCTATTCAGGCGACAACCGATATGAAGCAGGCTTTAGAGGGGACAGAGGCGGTTATTGTCGCTGTGCCAACAAAGGCCATTCGTGAGGTATTGAAGCAGGCAAATGAGCTGATCTCATCGAAGGTGCCATTTGTCCATGTCAGTAAGGGAATTGAACCAGATACACTTCTTAGAATTTCTCAAATGATTGAACAAGAAGTTCCATCTGAGAAAAGAGAGGCTGTCGTTGTCCTATCAGGGCCGAGTCATGCAGAAGAAGTAGGTCTGCGTCATCCGACAACTGTCACTGTCTCGTCAGAAAACATTGAAGCAGCTCAATTTGTTCAAGATTTGTTCATGAACAATCATTTTAGAGTGTACACCAACCCTGATGTGATTGGGGTGGAAATTGGCGGCGCATTGAAAAATATCATTGCTCTTGCGGCTGGTATCACAGACGGACTTGGATATGGTGACAATGCAAAAGCGGCGCTTATCACTAGAGGACTTGCTGAAATCGCACGTCTTGGCACGAAAATGGGAGGGAATCCCCTTACATTTGCCGGATTAACAGGCGTTGGTGATTTGATCGTGACATGTACAAGTGTTCATTCGCGTAACTGGCGCTGCGGGAATTTACTCGGTAAAGGATACAAGCTCGAAGAAGTGCTTGAAAAAATGGGCATGGTTGTCGAAGGCGTCCGCACAACAAAAGGCGCTTATCAGCTCTCAAAAGAATACAAGGTCAGCATGCCGATTACAGAGGCTCTTTACGGCGTCCTGTTTGAAGGGAAAAAGGTTGACGATGCTGTAGAATCGTTGATGGCACGTGTGAAAACACATGAGATGGAAGACCTTGTGAACATGTTTGAAAACCAAACAAAATAAAAGGAAAGACTGAACTTAGGCATGTAGAGGATGCAAGAAGGGGAAGACTTGCATAACATAGCAATGAAGTTTGAATAGAGCTTTGCCTCTACAGAATGAGGAAAATAGTCGATCCAATGACTGAAGCAGAGTCCCCCTCTTTGCTTCAGTTTTTTTATGCGCTTTTTTCTGAATGATTGGAAAAATGATTGATATTTACCTTATTTTTGGTTTAAAATGAAATATAAACGCTTACAATTCGTTCGTTTTGAAGGGGGACAGGCACGATGAGTTTTGCTTTAATCAAGATGTGGTTTGCGCTTGGTTCAATGGGGCTCATGTTTTTAGCCGTAGTAACCATTTATTTCAGCAGGTTTAAGCTGAAAAGCAAATTTCTTAAAATAACGGCCTCGACCGTTGCGTACAGCTTGATGCTGATATCAGGTATCATTGTGTTTTTAGTTGTCATTAGCGGACCGGTTAATGAATAAAGAAAAAGGAAGAATGTGATGATCAAAGCAAAAGTCAGTGTCACGCTGTTAGCACTTATTTTATTAACAGGATGTCTGTATCCAGAGAATCGCAAAGCTGAGAACCGGGTGCCATACGAAGAGCAGCTGCAAAGTGTACAGACAGCGATTGAGGAATTTCAAAAAGCAACAAATGGTCTTCTGCCTATAGAAACAAAAGAAGCAGACACGCCGGTTTATCAGAAATATGTCATCGACTTTAAGCGCTTGTCACCAAGATATTTACACGATGTACCGTCTACATCTTATGAAGGCGGGGGCGAATATATTTATGTCCTCACAGACGTCGAAAAGAAACCCACTGTGAAACTGCTTGATGTCAAAATGACGCAGACCATCAATGAATTACGGCTTAGAATCAAGGTGTATCAAGATGAACATACATATCCGCCATACGGCAAAGTCGTATCAGCCAATTTATATACGTTAAATGAAAAAAAACTAGGATTAAAATCGCCGCCTGCGGTGATAAGTCCTGTGACAGGGAATTCCCTCCCATTACTGATTTCATCAAACGGTGACATCTATGTGGACTACCGCAGTGATTTTGCTCATATTTTGAAGAATACGAAGCAAAAGCTGAAACCAGGTGAAAACATTCAGGATGTATATTGGCAGGAAACCCCGTTTGTACCCGCGTTTTCTGTCCCATATACCATCAACAAAAAAGGTGAGCCTGCCTTTTTAGAAAAAAAGACGTCATAAACAAGAATGAACCTTTTTCCTCTGCATATAAATGAGGAGAAAGGTTTTTTTATGGCTAAACATACTCTCAAAACAAAAAGGTGTCATATTCAAATAGGACAACGTCATACACATATATTGTCCAGACACCTTTCAAGCACAGTTTGATTGAAGAATAGAGTATTTCATTTGAAAACGAGGATAGCAAGTCCGGGAGGGGATCACTTGGAAAAAGTCGATATTTTCAAGGATATCGCTGAACGAACAGGAGGCGATATATATTTAGGAGTCGTTGGCGCTGTTCGTACAGGGAAATCTACGTTTATTAAAAAGTTTATGGAGCTCGTGGTGCTCCCGAATATCAATAATGAGGCAGATCGTGCAAGAGCACAGGATGAATTGCCGCAAAGCGCAGCAGGAAAAACCATTATGACCACAGAGCCTAAATTTGTACCGAATCAAGCCGCATCAATTCACGTGAGTGACGGTCTTGATGTCAACATCAGGCTTGTCGATTGTGTGGGATACACTGTCCCTGGTGCGCGCGGGTATGAAGATGAAAATGGCCCAAGAATGATCAATACGCCGTGGTATGAAGAGCCAATTCCGTTTCATGAAGCAGCGGAAATTGGTACACGCAAGGTCATTCAAGAGCATTCAACAATAGGTGTAGTGATTACAACAGATGGTTCCATTGGAGAAATTCCAAGACATGATTATATTGAATCTGAAGAACGTGTGATTGATGAACTCAAAGAGGTTGGAAAGCCGTTTATTATGGTCATCAACTCTGTGAGGCCATATCATCCTGAAACAGAAGCGCTCCGGCAGGAACTTAGCCAAAAGTATGATATTCCAGTACTCGCCATGAGCGTAGAGAGTATGAGAGAGCAAGACGTACTCAGCGTTCTTCGTGAAGCATTATATGAATTCCCAGTCCTAGAGGTGAATGTGAACCTGCCAAGCTGGGTGATGGTGCTAAAAGAAGATCACTGGCTGAGAGAAAGCTATCAGGATTCAGTAAAGGAAACTGTAAAGGATATTAAAAGATTAAGAGATGTCGACCGTGTCGTTGGTCAATTCAGTGAATTTGATTTTATCGAAAGAGCGGGTTTAGCAGGAATTGAAATGGGTCAGGGGATTGCAGAGATTGACCTGTATGCGCCAGATGATCTATATGATCATATTTTAAAAGAAGTGGTTGGTGTAGAAATTAGAGGAAAAGACCATCTTCTAGAGCTGATGCAAGATTTTGCTCATGCTAAGACAGAATATGATCAAGTATCAGACGCATTGAAAATGGTGAAGCAGACTGGTTACGGGATTGCAGCGCCAGCGTTGTCCGATATGAGTTTAGATGAGCCAGAAATCATTAGGCAGGGATCAAGATTCGGTGTGAGATTAAAAGCGGTCGCTCCATCTATTCATATGATCAAAGTAGATGTAGAGAGTGAATTTGCACCGATTATCGGAACAGAAAAACAAAGTGAAGAGCTCGTCCGCTACTTAATGCAAGATTTTGAAGATGATCCGCTTTCGATTTGGAATTCAGATATATTTGGCCGCTCCCTCAGCTCCCTTGTCAGAGAAGGCATTCAAGCAAAGCTGTCTCTCATGCCGGAAAACGCAAGATATAAGCTGAAGGAAACACTTGAAAGAATCATCAACGAAGGATCAGGCGGTTTGATTGCGATTATTTTATAGCAAGTGAGACCTCTCATTGATGGGGTCTTTTTTTTGCGTGTAGAATGAGTCATAAAAAGACAATTGTATAAAGATTAGTCAGATTCAGGCTGAAATTAGGAATATTCGTTCGCAAAAGTGCCCTTAATCCTTGACGAATAAGGATTCTTCCCTTTAAAATGCTTGATATGGTATTTCATATGTGTTAATCTACTTACAGAAAATCTTCACTTTGTTGGACAAACATTCCTTCAAAGAGATGTTTTCTAATGAAAAGCCATGTATAACGCTTTCTAGACGCTCTTTTTTTCTGAAAAAGGGTATAGAAAGAAGATGAATTGTGAAGAAATGATAACAATCTACTGAATGCATATTTTTGGGAGGAGGTGAAAGGCATGAACAAGACAGAACTTATTAACGCGGTTGCTGAAGCAAGCGAGTTATCTAAAAAAGACGCGACAAAAGCAGTTGATTCTGTTTTTGATACAATTTTAGATGCACTTAAAAATGGTGACAAAATCCAACTTATTGGTTTTGGTAACTTTGAAGTACGTGAGCGTTCAGCTCGTAAAGGACGTAACCCACAAACTGGTGCAGAGATCGAAATCCCTGCAAGCAAAGTACCTGCTTTCAAACCAGGTAAAGCACTTAAAGACGCGGTGGCAGGTAAATAATCGTTATGTGTAATGATCCTGTTGAAGGAGTTATACATATACAGTTTCACACTGGTCTAGAAAAGCCCCTTTCATAAGGGGCTTTTCCTTTTGAATCAAAAGGTTCGTTTAGAACGCTCTCCTTTGCTTTTAGGATCTGAAGTGTGCTAGAATCTGAATGAAATGTAATCGCCTTTGGAGGATATAATACATGAGTGAAATAAATAAAGAATTAATCGAACACGCAGTACGCGATATATTAAAAGCAATCGGAGAAGATCCGGATCGTGAAGGACTTCTTGATACCCCAAAACGAGTCGCAAAAATGTATGAAGAAGTGTTCTCGGGATTAAATGAAGATCCAAAAGAACATTTTAAAACCATTTTTGGCGAAGACCACGAAGAACTCGTCCTTGTAAAAGATATTGCTTTCCATTCAATGTGTGAACACCACCTTGTGCCTTTCTACGGGAAAGCCCATGTCGCTTATATTCCGCGCGGAGGAAAAGTAACGGGACTTAGTAAGCTGGCAAGAGCTGTAGAAGCCGTGGCAAAACGCCCGCAGCTTCAGGAACGCATTACATCAACGATTGCAGATAGTATGGTGGAAACACTTAATCCGCATGGCGTGATGATTGTCGTTGAAGCAGAGCATATGTGTATGACGATGCGCGGAGTGAAAAAGCCAGGCGCTAAAACAGTGACCTCAGCCGTCCGCGGCACATTTGCAAATGATGCAGCCGCAAGAGCAGAAGTGCTTTCCTTTATTAAAAACGACTAATTCAATAGATGGAAGGTGAACAAAATGAGTGAAAATAAAGCATCTGATTTTGTGGTGATTAAAGCCATTGATAATGGTGTAAACGTCATCGGCCTAACAAGAGGCTCTGATACAAGATTTCACCATTCCGAGAAACTCGATAAAGGTGAAGTGATCATTGCACAATTTACTGAGCATACGTCAGCGATCAAAGTAAGAGGCGATGCTGTCATTCAAACAAGCTTCGGCGAAATTCAAAGCGAAGCAAAGAAATAAAGAACTTGTAGCACTTGATAGCATAAAAGTGAGAGCTGATATGGTATAATAAATCTCTATACAATGTGCAGGTCTACATATGAAACTGTAATTTTTGGGACAAGGGTGATATCTTTGCAAGACATCTACGGAATTTTATCTAATCTAAATATAAAATTAAATAAAAAGCTTTCTCATCCTTATTTGGCGAAGCATTTACGCGCACCACTCATCGATGAAGATAAGCTCCTTCTTTTTCATGCAATGTTTGAAGAAGCTCAAATTGATGCAGAGAAAAAAGAAAATTATATTTTAACGGCGATGCTTGTGCAAATTGCCCTTGATACCCATGACGAAGTCACAACTGCTGCAGCCATCAAGCAAGACGAATTCAAAAATCGTCAGCTGACCATCCTGGCAGGAGACTATTTCAGTGGTCTCTATTATTCTCTTCTCTCTGACATGAAAGACATTTATATGATCCGCACGCTCGCTACGGCGATCAAAGAGATCAATGAACATAAAATTAGACTGTATGACCGGTCCATTCAAGATGCAGCGCACTTTTACAAAAGTGTAGCTACAGTTGAATCTGCGCTTTTCCAAAGGATTTCTGAGCACTTTCAATTAACGCATTGGAATGAGATTGCAAGTCGTTTTCTTGTTTATAAACGCTTCATGAAACAAGCAGAAAATGACAAACATTTAAAACTTTTTTTGAACGATCGTTATACGGACGCCTATTCATGTTTTGACAATTTTGAGAATGAAGGCTATGAAAAGGCCAAACGACCGATCAAGGAGCATCTTGTGTCATCTCCGGTCGTTCAAAAAGAGCTATTAAATCGCTTGGATCATATGAAAAATGAGCCTGCGTACCATCAGAAAGTGGAAGAAGGGTAAGTCATGCAGCAATCAAAAGAACAGCGAGTACACGGTGTATTTGAAAAAATTTATAAAAACTACGATCAAATGAACTCTGTCATCAGCTTTAAACAGCATAAAAAATGGCGCGATAAAACAATGAAACTTATGAATGTGCAAAAAGGCTCTAAAGCATTAGATGTATGCTGCGGAACAGCCGATTGGACAATTGCGCTTGCAGATGCTGTTGGAGAAAAAGGTGAGGTCAAAGGCCTTGATTTTAGCAAAAATATGCTGAGTGTTGGAGAAACGAAGGTGAAGACTGGGGGCTACAAACAAATTGAATTGCTTCATGGCAATGCGATGGAGCTTCCTTTTGAGGACAACTCATTTGATTATGTCACCATCGGTTTTGGACTTAGAAACGTTCCTGATTATTTAACGGTGCTAAAGGAAATGACAAGAGTAGTGAAGCCTGGCGGAATGGTTGTCTGTCTTGAGACATCACAGCCTGAGATGATCGGTTTTAAACAGGGCTACTACATCTATTTCAAATACATTATGCCGCTCTTTGGTAAACTGTTTGCCAAAAGTTATCAGGAGTATTCATGGCTTCAAGAATCAGCCAAAACGTTCCCTGGCATGAAAGAGCTGGCGGCTCTGTTCGAAGAGGCCGGGTTGTCTGATGTCTCGTATCATCCATTTACAGGCGGTGTAGCAGCAACACATATCGGAAAGAAGCTTTGAATAAACGATATTTGGGTGAAGATAATGAAACTAAAAGCAATGATCTCTTTTTTAAATCATGATATCGATATAATTGAAAAAGAGCTTGAACAAACCGTTCGCTCTGATTATGCATTATTAAGTGAAGCAGGTCTTCATTTGCTGCAAGCGGGCGGAAAACGAATCCGCCCCGTTTTTGTTCTCCTTTCAGGCATGTTTGGTGACTATGACATTAATAAAATTAAATATGTTGCCGTTGCCCTTGAGCTGATTCATATGGCATCACTTGTTCACGATGATGTCATTGATGATGCAGAGCTGAGAAGAGGCAAACCAACCATAAAGGCAAAATGGGATAACAGAATTGCCATGTACACAGGGGATTATATGTTTGCGAGATCACTTGAATACATGACAAAAATCAATCACCCAATGGCACATGAAATTTTGTCAAAAATGGTTGTTGAGCTTTGTCTTGGTGAGATAGAGCAAGTGAAAGATAAATATAATATGGATCAAAACCTGCGTACATATTTAAGAAGAATCAAACGAAAAACAGCCTTGCTTATTGCAGGCAGCTGTCAATTAGGCGCCATTGCAGCAGGAACAGATGAAAAAACACATAAAGCCCTCTATTGGTTTGGATACTATGTCGGCATGTCCTATCAAATCATTGATGATGTCCTTGATTTCACATCAACTGAAGAAGAGCTGGGCAAGCCTGTCGGAGGAGACCTTTTACAAGGGAATGTCACACTCCCAGTCTTATATGCACTGAAAAATCCGACACTAGAAGGCCAATTGAAGCTGATCAATAGTGAAACGACGGAGAAGCAGCTGAAGCCTGTCATTGAAAGCCTCAAACAAACAGATGCGATTGACCGCTCGATTCGAGTGAGTGAAATGTATTTGAAAAAAGCTTTTGAACAGCTCGACAAACTTCCTCGAGGACGAGCGAGAACGTCCCTCGCCTCCATTGCAAAATATATTGGGAAACGAAAATTCTAATCAACGTGATGTTGATTGGTTTTTTTGTGAAATTTTTTGTCAAAAATTGATTATTATAAAAAAAAATGATACGATCACTTTGTAACAATGTAAGCCTATACATACATAACGACGGGGTGGAAAACGTATATGGACAAAACATTTCTTATGGTCAAACCTGATGGTGTGGAAAGACAATTAATCGGTGACATTGTGTCAAGATTCGAAAAAAAGGGGCTTCAGCTTGTTGGTGCAAAACTAATGAGTATTCCAAAGGAAGTAGCAGAAACACATTACGGAGAGCATAAAGAAAAACCATTTTTCGGGGAATTGGTTGACTTTATTACGTCAGGACCTGTATTTGCAATGGTATGGCAAGGTGAACAGGTAGTAGACGTAACAAGACAGATTATCGGCAAAACAAATCCAAAGGAAGCGCTTCCAGGAACAATAAGAGGAGACTATGGATTGACTGTTGGGAAAAACATTATCCATGGGTCTGACTCACCAGAAAGTGCTGAAAGAGAAATTAACTTATTCTTCAAACAAGAAGAACTCACAAGCTGGGATCAAACCATCTCAAGCTGGATTTATTAAGATTCAAGCCAAGGTGTTCATCTAATGGGCACTTTGGCTTTTTTTTATATTGAACTTTCTGCACGAAATTTCGCATGAGAAGATACAAATTTTCGATAAAAACAGCTATACTAGGACAAAGATAGATGAGACAGGAGAGGACATTGATGGATCCATATCAAGTTTTTGTTGGAAAATGGAAAAAACTAACCGGGGTTGATCTGAATTTATATAAAGAAGCACAAATGAAACGGAGATTAACATCACTTTATGATAAAAAAGGATATAGAGATTTTGAAGCATTCGCGGCCGCGCTTGAAAAGGACAGAGCATTATTAGATGAGACGATGGACCGCATGACGATAAATGTGTCAGAATTTTACCGAAACTATCAGCGCTGGGAAGTACTTGATCAAAAAATTCTGCCGCTGCTTTCGAAAAATGGCGGCACCTTAAAGATTTGGAGTGCAGCATGTTCGACAGGAGAGGAGCCATATACACTCTCCATGCTGCTGTCAAGCCATCCTCTTGTGAAAGACTTCCAAATTATTGCCACTGATATTGATGATAAAGTTCTGCAGTCAGCTCAAAAAGGCAGATATCATGAACGCTCTCTGCAAGAGGTGCCAGATCATATCAAGCAAAAATATTTCACAAAAGGAGATTCTTCATTTTACATTGTGAAGGATGAGGTTCGAAAGCATATTCAATTTAAGAAGCACAACCTTTTAGCAGATCCATATGAAAAACAGCTTGACCTCATCGTCTGCCGAAATGTACTGATTTACTTTACTGAAGAGGCAAAAGAAGAAATTTACTTAAAAATGAGCAGCAGTTTAAAACAAAATGGCGTATTATTTGTTGGTTCTACAGAGCAAATTTTTCACCCAGAAAAGTTTGGACTGACATCTGCTGATACTTTCTTTTATCAAAAGAAGGGTATGTAGCTGACTTTTTAGTAGCAAGTGTGTTATTATATTTTTACTTAAAAGCGTTAATGCGATGAAGGGAGATTGAGTCATGAGGTACTTAACAGCAGGTGAATCACATGGTCCACAACTGACCACAATTATTGAAGGAGTTCCAGCGGGACTTTACATAGAGCAGGATGACATCAATTATGAATTGGCTAGAAGACAAAAAGGTCATGGCCGCGGAAGAAGAATGCAGATTGAAAAAGACCAGGCGAAAGTGTTAAGTGGTGTTCGCCACGGGAGAACATTAGGTTCACCAATCGCACTTGTTGTTGAAAACAACGACTGGAAGCATTGGACAAAGGTGATGGGGGCAGAGCCGATCACGGAAGAAGAAGAAAGTGAAATGAAGCGTCAAATCTCCCGTCCAAGACCAGGACATGCGGATTTAAATGGGGCGATCAAATATGGACACCGTGATATGAGAAACGTTTTAGAGCGTTCATCAGCCCGCGAGACAACTGTTCGCGTAGCAGCAGGCGCAGTTGCCAAACAAATCTTGGCACATCTAGGGATTAAAGTAGCTGGCCACGTTCTTGAAATTGGCGGAGTGAAAGCAGCTCATACAGCATATGAGTCTATTGAAGATTTGCAGAAGGTAACAGAAGAATCACCTGTTCGCTGCTATGACAGTGAAGCAGGTCAGAAAATGATGGATGCAATTGATGAAGCGAAGAAAAACGGCGATTCAATTGGCGGAATTGTTGAAGTCATCGTTGAAGGGATGCCGGTTGGGGTTGGCAGCTATGTTCATTACGACCGTAAATTGGACAGCAAGCTTGCGGGCGCTGTACTTAGTATCAACGCTTTTAAAGGGGTTGAATTCGGTATTGGCTTCGAGGCAGCCTCTAAAAACGGCAGTGAGGTCCATGATGAAATCATCTGGGATGAAGAAAAGGGCTATACGAGAAAAACAAATCGCCTAGGTGGTCTTGAAGGCGGAATGTCAACCGGTATGCCAATTGTCGTAAGAGGGGTTATGAAACCAATCCCAACGCTTTATAAGCCGCTTCAAAGCGTTGACATTGAAACAAAAGAACCTTTCTCTGCAAGTATTGAACGATCTGACAGCTGTGCTGTTCCTGCTGCAAGTGTTGTTGCAGAAGCAGTCGTTGCATGGGAAATTGCCAATGCAGTTGTGGAGCAGTTTGGCCTTGACCAAATCGACCGCATTAAAGAAAATGTTGAGAAAATGCGCCAGCTTCAGAGGGAATTTTAATGAAAACACTGGAAGTTAAGACGTCTTCAGCCACTTATCCTGTATTTATCGGTGATGGGATTAAACGCAATATCGTCGACTTGATAACTTCCACTGGGCATTCCTATACGAAGCTCTTAATCGTCACAGATGCAGCTGTTGATGCCATTTATGGGGATGAGATGGTTCGCTTACTTCAGCAGAAGTGGCCTGTGAACAAAGTGGTTGTGCCAAGCGGAGAGCAGTCAAAATCCTTTGCCGAATTTGAGCATATTCATACGAAAGCCATTCAATTTCAGCTTGATCGTTCCTCCTGCATCATTGCGCTGGGAGGAGGCGTGATTGGAGATTTGGCTGGCTTTGCTGCTGCCACTTATATGAGAGGCATTGATTTTATCCAAGTGCCGACGACGCTGCTGGCACATGATAGTGCAGTTGGCGGGAAAACAGGGATCAACCATCCGCTCGGTAAAAATTTAATCGGTGCGTTTCATCAGCCGAAAGCTGTGATCTATGATACTAGTATGCTTGAGACTTTATCTCAAATTGAACGAAGATCAGGCTTTGCAGAAGTCATCAAACATGCACTGATTTCAAGTGAAGACTTTTTATCAGAACTGATGTCCATTCGTTCTTTGCCGGATTTATCAAAAAGCGAGCTGGCACATATGCTGTATCAAGGCATTCAAGTCAAAGCGTCAATTGTTCAAGAAGATGAAAAAGAACAAGGTGTGCGTGCATTTTTGAATTTAGGCCATACACTAGGGCATGCCATTGAAGCAGAGTATGGATACGGCGCCATCACGCACGGAGATGCCATTGCAATCGGCATGCAGTTTGCGCTGTATGTGAGTGAAAAGCAGCTAGGACTCAGCCTTAATCGTTTGGAACTAAAAGAGTGGATGAAAGAGCTCGGTTTCCCGGTCAAAGTCACAAAAGATATTTCCACGAAAACATTTGTTGACCGGATGATTGGTGATAAAAAAGCAAGAGGCGGCAGTGTTCAATTTGTTTTATTAAAACAGGTTGGAGACGTCACCTTACAGTCTTTCACAAAAGATGAGCTGCACTACTGGCTCGAAGAATGGAAACGGGAGGAGGGATGTCTATGATGTTTCGCGGGATACGTGGGGCTACAACTGTGATAGAAGATACAGAAACAGAAGTGTTAAATAAAA
This sequence comes from Bacillus sp. FSL R5-0512, assembly GCF_038593295.1. Lineage (NCBI taxonomy): Bacteria > Bacillati > Bacillota > Bacilli > Caryophanales > Bacillaceae > Bacillus > Bacillus sp. FSL R5-0512. The sequence continues at coordinate 2,043,703 of NZ_CP151982.1, read as the reverse complement.
CGAAACAGCTGCTAGAAGCGATCATTTCAAGAAACCAAGTAGATCCAGAACGTGTCGTGCAGATCTTGATTTCAGCTACACAAGATATTCACTCCGTTTTTCCGGCAAAAGCACTTCGTCAATTTGAAGGATGGACATATGTACCGGTTACTTGTATGCAGGAACTGGACATTGATGGCGGTTTAAAGCAATGTATTCGTGTCTTAATGACTGTCCAGACAGATACAAAGCAGGAAGACATACAGCATGTATACTTGGAAGAAGCTGTGACGCTTCGCCCTGATTTACAGTTGACAAAAAACAAGGAATTATAATACGATATGAACAGCCGAAGTTTACACACAGGTGTAAACGGCATTGCAAGCTTAGAGAAGATGAGAATGAGACTAGGGTAGTTGAGATGAGTAGAGTTGAGCAGAGATACGATACTTCTATTTAATCATACTGCCTAAAAGAGTAACCCTCTTTTAGGCTTATTTTGTATACTCATACAAACCCTTTATATGTCCCCTCATTCTCCTTAATCCCATTTAAGGAGTGTGCTTATGAATTCCCAATCAAACCTGACCCAATTTTTAAAGGATAGTGAGTCCTACAAAACGATCCCAATTGTTGAAACCATTACAGTCGATACGCTCTCACCGATTCAAATTGTTGAAAAGCTCAAACAAGATATTGTGTATTTGCTAGAAAGCAAAGATGAGTCTTCCAGCTGGTCGAGATATTCCTTCATTGGATTGCATCCGTTTTTAACCTTACATGATGACCAAAACAAATACGTTGCACGTGACGCTGCGGGGCAGGAAGTCATGCAAAAGCAAGAGCTGAAAAAACTGCTGGATTGGATGAAAGAGCAATATCAAATCAAAACGCCAGATATTGATATCCCATTTACAGGCGGGGCTGTTGGGTACTTAAGCTACGATCTAATCCCAAACATTGAACCTTCTGTCAGGCCTCACCGCAACGCATCGACGACAGAAAATTGCACATTATTTGTCTGCCAAACGATGATTGCTTTTGATCATGAAACAAATCATGTTCATTTTATCCAGTACATCCAGCTAACCGGACATGAAACAGAAGACGAAAAAATACGCGCTTACAAAGAAAATCAAAAACAGCTTGAACAGATGATTCACAAGCTTCATTCAAAGGTTGATATGAAAGAACTGATTTTATCAGGGAATATGAATGAGCCGCCGTCCTTTGAACATGTGACGTCAACCTATGAAAAAGCGCAATTTCTAAAAGATGTTGAAAAAATAAAAGAATACATTCGAGCGGGTGACATTTTTCAAGGCGTACTCTCGCAGCGCTTTGATATCCCTGTGTCAGTGAGTTCATTTGAATTATACCGCGTGCTTCGGATTGTGAATCCATCTCCTTATATGTATTTTATGAAATTAAAAGATCGTGATTTAGTCGGCAGCTCGCCAGAACGATTAATCCATGCCAAAAACGGTCACCTAGAAATTCATCCTATTGCAGGCACAAGAAAACGAGGAAGAACGATAGAAGAGGATGCTGAGCTAGCAAAAGAGCTGCTTGAAGATGAAAAGGAAAAAGCCGAGCATTACATGTTAGTGGATCTTGCCAGAAACGATGTTGGCCGTGTGGCAGAATACGGCAGTGTATCCGTACCTACCTTTACAAAAGTAGTGAATTTTTCACATGTCATGCACATCATCTCCATTGTGACTGGAAAGCTAAAGCGGGATACACATCCAGTCGATGCGCTCATGTCCGCATTCCCTGCAGGCACATTAACAGGTGCCCCGAAAATAAGAGCGATGCAATTATTAAATGAAATGGAGCCTGAGCCAAGAGAAACGTATGGCGGCTGTATTGCCTATATTGGATTCGACGGTAATATCGACTCCTGTATTACCATTCGTACGATGAGCGTCAAAAATCAGACCGCTTCTATACAAGCAGGCGCCGGCATTGTGGCTGATTCTGTCCCAGAAAATGAATGGGAAGAGACTTGTAACAAGGCAGGAGCACTTTTGAAAGCCATTCAGCTTGCGGAACATATTTTCTCAGAAAAGGAGAGTGTGCAGGATGAATCACCGACTATCAGCTCTTGTTAATGGAGGCTTTCTATCAGAAAATGAAGCAAATAAACTCATGCATGATATGATGAGCGGCTTTTTAACAGATGCTGAAGTCGCTGCTAGTCTCTCGATTTTAGCGCATAGAGGAGAAACCGCTGAAGAAATGACGGGTTTTGTGAAAGCCATGCGGCAAAATGCAGCACCAATGGAACGATCGCTTGATGTTGTTGACACTTGCGGCACAGGAGGCGATGGACTCTCCACCTTTAATATATCAACTGCCGCCGCCATTGTCGCTTCCGCTGCTGGAGCCAAAATCGCCAAACACGGAAATCGATCAGTTTCTTCTAAAAGCGGGAGTGCCGATGTACTTGAGTGTCTTGGGATTCATATTCAATCCACACCAGAAGAAACAAGAAGACAAATACAAGAGAAAAACATGGGATTTTTATTTGCCCCATTGTATCATTCATCTATGAAACAAGTAGCCGCAGTCCGCAAGCAGCTCGGCTTCCGGACGGTATTTAATCTATTAGGCCCGCTTTGCCACCCAATGCAAGCCAAAAAGCAAATCATCGGCGTTTACTCAAAGGAAAAGGCGAAGTTAATGGCAAAAGCCCTTGCGCCGTTAGAGCCAGAACATGTGCTGTTTGTTTGCGGAGAAGATGGGCTGGATGAATTAACGATTACAGCAAATTCATATGTGATTGAACTCAAAAAAGATGTCATGACAGAATATACACTTAATCCAGAAGACTTTGGGCTGCAAAAAGGATATTTATCAGATATTCAGGTCCAATCACCGGAAGAGAGTGCTAAATTGATTCAGAATATATTGAATCATCAAACAGGAGGGGCGCCGCTTCATATTACAGCCCTGAATGCTGGAGCGGCTTTATATGTCGCAGGAAAGTCAGAAAGCCTCATGGCCGGAACATTAAAAGCGATTGAAACGATTAAAAACGGCGCAGCCAAAGAACAATTGGATCGTTTAAAACAAAAAACGAGAGAGGAAGAGATCTATGCTTAATCAAATCATTTCCCGCAAAAAAGAACATATCCAAACATTGCAGTTACCAGTGGATGGACACTTTGAAAGACGATCATTTAAAGAAGCACTCATGAATCCTCATCGCTCAATTGGTCTCATTGCGGAGGTGAAAAAGGCGTCTCCTTCCAAAGGAATCATTCAACCGAATTTTGATCCTTTACAAACAGCAAAAGCTTACGAAAAATCAAATGCTGATTGCTTATCTGTTTTAACGGATGAACCGTTCTTTCAAGGAAAAAACGAATACTTATCCCTCATTAAAAAACACGTAGATCGTCCAATTTTAAGAAAAGATTTCATCATTGATTCCATACAAGTAGAAGAGTCAAGACGTATAGGGGCAGATGCCATTTTATTAATTGGAGAAGTTCTTGAGCCGCAAAAGCTGCACGAGCTCTATGCTGAAGCGAAAGAGAAAGGCCTAGATGTCCTTGTCGAAGTACATGCAGCAGATACACTGGAAAATATTTTGAAGTTGTTTACCCCTGAAATCATTGGAGTGAACAACCGGAATTTAAATACATTTACAACAACAGTTGAACAAACAAAAGAGATCGCACCCCTCGTTCCAAACGATGTCTTACTAGTGAGTGAGAGCGGTATTCAAACATTTGATGATCTGACCTTTGTGAAGGAACATGGAGCGGGTGCAGTTCTTGTAGGAGAATCATTAATGAGAGAACAATCACAAGAAAAAGCCGTTCAAACATTGTTTGGAGAATGAACAGGATGAAGCCTTACTTAAAATATTGCGGAGCAGTATCACAAGGCGATGTGGAATGTATTGCGCAATCTCACGCAGATGCCATTGGATTTATTTTTGCTCCAAGTAAAAGACAAGTCCAGCCAGATCAAGTGAAACAATGGCTCATCCAAACAAAGTGTGAGAAAAAAATTACCGGTGTATTTGTAAATGAAAAGATCGAAAAAGTGTGTGAGATCACAAAACATATACCTTTAGATATCGTACAGCTTCATGGAGATGAAACGAAGGATGACGCAAAAGAAATCAAACAACAAACAGGGGCTGTCGTTTGGAAAGTGTTCCACCACGAATCCAATATCACAAACACGCTGGAAAAAATGACGGCATTTGCACCTGTTGTCGATGGCTTTCTCATTGATGCGAAAGTAAAAGGGATGAGAGGCGGCTCTGGAACAGCTTTTGCTTGGGAGGCGGTGCCTGCATACGTTAAGCATGCAAAACGGCTTGAGAAAACTTGCATAATTGCAGGCGGTATCACACCAGAAACGGTAGCAGAGCTCCTTGCCTATGGTCCAGAAGCGATCGATCTTTCAAGCGGAATAGAAGAAAACGGGAAGAAAAGCAGCGCTAAGATCGAAGCGCTCGAAGAAAGGATGTTAAATGATGTACGCATATCCAAATGAGATTGGCAGATACGGAGAATTCGGAGGGAAATTTGTCCCGGAAACGCTCATGCAGCCACTTGCAGAAATCGAGCAGGCATTTCGTGAATTAAAAGAAGACCCTGCTTTTCAAGCAGAATATGTATCACTACTTCGAAACTATTCAGGCAGACCAACTGCGCTTACATATGCTGAACAATTATCAGCATACCTCGGCGGCGCAAAGATCTATTTAAAAAGAGAAGATTTAAACCACACGGGTGCTCATAAAATTAACAATGCGCTTGGTCAGGCCCTGCTTGCGAAAAAAATGGGGAAATCAAACATCATCGCGGAAACAGGCGCGGGCCAGCACGGAGTAGCTGCTGCAACGGTGGCCGCAAAGTTCGGGTTATCCTGCACGGTATTTATGGGAAAAGAAGATGTGGAAAGACAATCACTCAATGTCTTTCGGATGAAGCTGCTTGGCGCTGAAGTCATACCTGTCACAAGCGGGAATGGCACACTAAAAGATGCAACCAACGAAGCTATCCGCTATTGGGTTCAGCACTGCAGTGATCATTTTTACATGATTGGCTCCGTTGTAGGCCCTCATCCGTATCCTCAAATCGTCAGTGAGTTCCAGCGGATGATTGGTGATGAAGCAAAAGAGCAGCTGCTTGAAAAAGAAGGAAGGCTTCCTCATAAAGTCATTGCCTGTGTTGGCGGCGGAAGTAATGCCATTGGAATGTACCGGGCATTTTTAGATGAAGAGGTAGATATCATTGGTGTAGAGGCAGCTGGAAAAGGAATCGATACGCCGCTCCATGCTGCAACCATCACGAAAGGAACCAAAGGTGTGATCCACGGGTCTTTGACATACTTAATCCAAGACGAATTTGGCCAAATTATTGAGCCATATTCTATTTCCGCTGGTTTAGATTATCCGGGAATTGGACCAGAGCACGCATATTTACATGCGAGCGGGCGGGTTCAATATGTGAGTGCGACAGATCAAGAAGCACTAGATGCACTAAAGCTGCTGACTGAAAAAGAAGGAATTCTGCCAGCAATTGAAACTGCACATGCGTTAGCCAAGGCGTTTGAGGTAAGCAAGACGATGAATGAAGATGAAATTGTTCTTGTCTGCCTGTCAGGAAGAGGCGATAAGGATGTGCATACATTAATGAACGTGCTTGAAAGTGAGGGAAAAACAAAATGATCACGTTTCAATTAGAGCAAGGCGAAAAATTATTTATCCCATTTATCACAGCGGGAGATCCGTCAGAAGACATTACGATTGATTTAGCTGTCTCTCTTCAAGCAGCCGGTGCACATGCGATTGAACTCGGTGTTCCTTATTCCGATCCATTAGCAGACGGTCCTGTCATTCAAAGAGCCTCCAAAAGAGCTCTAAATCATGGCATGAATATCGTAAAAGCGATAGAATTAGCAGGGAAGATGAAAAAAAACGGAGTAAAAATTCCTGTAATTCTATTTACGTATTATAATCCTGTGTTACAATTAGACACAGAATACTTTTTCGCTTTACTGCGCAAAAATCATATTTCGGGACTCTTAACACCCGACTTGCCGTTTGAAGAGAGCAGCGAGCTGCAAAAGAACTGTCAAACACATGGCATTTCATATATTTCACTCGTTGCACCAACAAGCAAGGAACGATTAGTAAACATTGTAGAGCAGGCAGAAGGTTTTGTGTATTGTGTTTCATCTCTTGGTGTAACAGGTGTCAGGCAATCCTTTGACGCGTCAATTACAGATTTTATTCAACAAGTGAAACAGCTGAGTCACATACCGGTTGCTGTCGGTTTTGGCATCTCAACAAGAGAGCAGGTAGACTCAATGAATAAACTGAGTGACGGTGTTGTTGTCGGAAGTGCACTTGTGAAAAAAATTGAAGAGCTTCAAGAACAATTGCTGGCAAGTGATACACGTCAAGAGGCTTTAAGAGAATTTGAAACATATGCAAAAACATTTAGTCCCCTCTATTCATTCAAATGAGGTGAAACATTTTGCAAATCAAAGATCAATTAAAACAGCTAAAACCGTATCAACCTGGGAAACCAATTGAAGAGGTCAAAAAAGAATATCAATTAGACAAAATTGTGAAATTGGCTTCAAATGAAAACCCTTTTGGATATTCTGTACATGCAAGAGAGGCAATACAAGCCGAGCTCGAACATCTAGCGATTTATCCTGATGGATACAGCGCAAGTTTAAGAACGGAGCTTGCTGAGTTTCTTCAAGTAAGTGAAAAACAATTAATTTTCGGGAATGGCTCAGATGAACTTGTGCAAATTATTGCGAGAGCATTCCTTGACCAACATACAAATACCGTCATCCCATCTCCATCTTTTCCGCAATACCGTCACAATGCAGTGATTGAACATGCTGAAATTCGAGAAGTGCCTCTTTTAGAAGGAGGAGCTCACGATCTGAAGGGCATGCTGGATGCGATCGATGAAAACACGAAGGTTGTCTGGGTATGTAATCCAAATAACCCGACAGGAAATCATTTGTCAGAATCTGAGATTGTGGCGTTTTTAGATAAAGTGCCAGCTCACGTGCTTGTTGTACTAGATGAAGCGTATTTTGAATACGTTCGTGCGGAAGATTTTCCAAACAGTTTATCTTTATTACACAATTATCAAAATGTCATTGTACTTCGAACGTTTTCTAAAGCATATGGACTTGCAGCGCTTCGAGTAGGCTACGGAATTGCATCAGAAGAGCTGATTACTGCCATTGAACCAGCGAGAGAGCCGTTTAATACCAGCCGTATCGCTCAGGCAGCTGCTCGTGCAGCGATCAAAGATCAAGATTTCATACAATCATGCAGACAGAAAAACGAAGCAGGTCTCAAGCAATATCAAGATTTTGCTGACCGTTTTGGACTATATATCTATCCATCTCAAACAAACTTTGTGCTGATTGATTTTAAAAGAGATGCCGATGAATTGTTCAATGCATTATTGAAAAAAGGTTACATTGTTCGTTCCGGTAAAGCACTTGGTTTTCCGACTTCTTTACGTATTACCGTCGGAACAAAAGAGCAAAATGAAGACATTCTAAGCACACTTGCAGATTTACTGCAAGGCATTCGTGCGTAGCATAACCAGAAAGTCATATCCTAAGTCAGGATATGGCTTTCATTGTACCAACCTCAATACATATAAGCTGTTGAAATAGGTTGTTTAATTTTCGCGAAAAATCAGGTGATGAATATGAATGATGCAAACGAAACAATATTAATCGCTGGACTCGGTTTAATTGGGGGATCCATTGCACTCTCAATTAAAAAAGAGCATCCTCATAAAAAAATTGTAGGATTTGATGTTTCCAAAGAACAAATGGTTGCTGCAACAAAGCTGGGAATTATTGATGCAACAGCTGATTCGTTTTTGGCTGGTTTAGAAGAATCTTCGACCATTATTTTGGCAACTCCTGTCCAGCAAACAATAAAGATGCTTAGTGATATTGCAGACTCTGGAATTGAAAGAGAGCTCACAATCACTGATGTCGGCAGCACAAAGCAAAAGGTCGTCCATTTTGCTGAAAAAGCGCTGCCTGAGCAGTACCAATTTATTGGTGGACATCCAATGGCAGGCTCTCATAAGTCAGGTGTTATTGCAGCGAAAGACTTTTTATTTGAAAATGCGTTCTATATTTTAACGCCTGCAAAGGAAACAAACCGTCAAGCTGTTGATCGGTTGATGGATTTGTTAAAGGGGACACATGCTCATTTCATCGAAATGACACCAGAAGAACATGATGCTGTGACAAGTGTTATCAGCCATTTCCCTCATATTGTTGCAGCCAGCCTTGTGCATCAAGCACATCATTTTGAAGAACAATTCCCACTTGTTAAACGGTTTGCTGCTGGAGGCTTTCGTGATATCACACGAATTGCTTCAAGCAATCCTGCAATGTGGCGGGATATCCTGCTGCACAATAAACACAAGATTTTAGACCGATTCCATGAATGGAAAAAAGAAATTAACCGCATTGAAACCTTCGTAGAGCAAGAAGATGCTGAAGGATTGTTCTCTTATTTTCAAGATGCAAAGGAATATCGTGATGGACTGCCTCTAAGGAAAAAAGGAGCCATTCCTGCTTTTTATGATCTGTATGTCGATGTTCCGGATCACCCTGGGGTCATATCGGAGATTACAGGGCATCTAGCAAGTGAAAACATTAGTATTACAAATATCCGTATTATTGAGACGCGGGAAGACATTAATGGGATTTTACGCATTAGTTTTCAAACAGATGACGACCGCAAGCGTGCAGAAATCTGTATAAAAAATAGAGCGAATTACGATACATTTTATGCTGACTGAGGTGACAAACATGAAAATTCATAAAAATGCTCCTATGAATGGAGAAATTCATATCCCAGGTGATAAATCTATTTCACATAGATCAGTGATGTTTGGCGCAATTGCTGATGGGACCACAGTAGTGAAAAACTTTCTTCCTGGAGCTGACTGTTTAAGTACGATTGATTGCTTTAGAAAGATGGGCGTTGAAATTGAACAAAAAGGGACAGATGTTGTCATTCATGGTAAAGGACTGAAAGAGCTCAAGGAGCCGTCTGACATTCTTGATGTTGGCAATTCTGGTACAACCATTCGATTAATGATGGGAATATTAGCTGGTTGTGAGTTTCACAGTACACTAATTGGTGATGAGAGTATTGCCAAAAGACCAATGAGGCGGGTGACGGGTCCGCTTAAACAACTAGGAGCCAAAATAGACGGCAGAGCAAATGGCGAGTTTACACCACTATCTATTCGTGGCGGTCATTTAAAAGGAATCTCTTATGAGTCTCCAGTGGCAAGTGCACAAATTAAGTCGGCTGTCCTTTTAGCTGGACTTCAAGCAAAGGGAACAACGACTTTAACTGAACCTCATAAATCAAGAGATCATACAGAAAGAATGCTCTCTATGTTTGGTGTAAAACTAGATGAAGATGAACAAAGTGTTTCCATTGAAGGCGGCCAGACATTAACAGCAACAGATATATTTGTTCCAGGAGACATCTCTTCAGCTGCATTTTTCCTTGTAGCTGGATCAATCGTTCCTAACAGCCGGATTGTCTTAAAAAATGTCGGGTTAAACAAAACAAGAACAGGTATCATTGATGTGCTGAAACTTATGGGTGCAAACCTTAAGATCAATGAAGTAGATGCCAAAGGCGGAGAACCGTTTGGTGATTTAACGATTTCTACTTCATCATTAAAAGGGATTGAAATTTCTGGTGACATGATTTCAAGACTCATCGATGAAATTCCGATTATTGCGCTTCTTGCGACCCAAGCAGAAGGAACAACGATCATTAAAGATGCTGCTGAGTTAAAAGTTAAAGAAACCAATCGAATTGATACAGTCGTATCAGAACTTAAAAAACTCGGTGCTAATATTGAAGCAACAGATGATGGTATGAAGATTCATGGTAAAACTACGCTTCAAGGCGGCGCAGTCGTCTCAAGCTACGGAGATCACCGTATCGGTATGATGCTGGGAATTGCCGCATGTGTGACAAAGCAAGCAATTGAGATTGAAGATACAGATGCTGTTCGTGTCTCATACCCGAATTTCTTTGAACACATTGAATATTTAACGAAAACAGTCTGAGGAGGTCCTCAGGCTTTTTCTTTCCTTTTGCATATTTGTCAGAAATATAGCATAGCTTGTCTCAAGGTGAAACCTTGAAAAAAAACATTTTGTCCGATAAAAATAGTGTCTGCAGTTTACAAATCATCAGTTTCGTATAGGATGAAATGAAAAACAGTCTTTAAAACACAAAAATGGGTTCATTTTAAAAGAGCAACATATTTGCTGGATGTGTACCTGTCGATTATGATATGAAGTAACAATAGTTTAGGTTTTTGGAAACAGAAAGGAACGGTTTGATTTGAATAGTTCATTACAAGAAGCCATAAAATTAGTTGAGGCGGGTGAGACTGAAAAAGGACTCCAAACACTTGCTCAAGCAGAGAAGCATTTGCATGATGAAGAAAAGGCGCAAGCGGCTCAATTATATTATGATTGGGGAGATATCGATAAAGCACGGAATCTCATCAGTGATTTACATGATTTATATCCAGAGGAAACAGGTTTAACGTGTTTTTATGCAGAGCTGTTGATTGACTCTGATGAAGAAGAGAAGGCGATTGCAGTATTAGAAACGATTCCTGAAGATGATGATGCGTACCCAGAGAGTTTATTGTTAATGGCAGATTTGTATCAAATGCAAGGACTATTTGAAGTCAGTGAACAAAAGCTTTTAAAAGCGAAAGAGCTACTTCCGAATGAAGCCATCATCGATTTTGCATTAGGTGAGTTGTATTTTTCTCAAGGTCTTTCAAAGAAAGCGGCCGATTATTTCTACAAAGTGGCAGATCAACAGCATGAGGTTGGCGGTGTCAATGTGTATCAGCGGCTCGCTGAATCGCTCAGCACAGCTGGAGAATTTGAGGATGCACTTGAATGGTATGAAAAGGCAGTAAAAGATCAAGCAGACCCGAATACTCTTTTTGGCTACGGATTCACAGCAATGAGGGCTGGCAGAACGAAAACAGCCATTCAGCAGCTTACAGAACTGAAAGATATTGATCCGTCCTATTCGTCACTTTATATGCCTTTAGCGAAAAGTTATGAGGAAGAAGGACTATATCACGAGGCTTTAGAGGTAGTAAAAGAGGGTATTAAAGTTGATGAGTATAACAAAGAATTATATTTATATGGTGCCAAGATTGATTTGAAAAATGGGGATTCAGAAGATGCGAAAAAACTGCTTCAAGAAGCACTTGCTCTCGATCCGGGTTATATTGAAGCAGTTCAAACATTGCTGGCGATCTATTTAAATGAAGAGCTGTTTGATGAAATTCTGGATGTTATTAAAGAGGTTAAAAGCTTTGGGGAAGATGATCCAAAATGGAATTGGTATGCTGCATCTGCTTCTGTTGGGCGAGAAGAATACAAAGAAGCTGCCGAGTATTTCAAGCTTGCCCTGCCTGATTTTGATGAGGAGCGTGACTTTTTATATGAATACGCTTCGTTCCTTTTAGAAGAGGGCAGACAAAAAGAAGCATTGCCGTTATTACGCAAAGTTCTAGAGAAAGATGGCACGAATGAAGAAATTGAAGAAACGATTTTAAGAATTGAAGACGAAATTTCCTTATAGTTTGCAGGAATGAAGAACTGGTTTGTTGAATAATTCATGTATAGCAATTTAATTTACGATAGAGGAGGGAATAACATGCAGACCCCTGTTTCTGTCAATGAAAAAAAGGAATTTATCCGGTGGTTCTTAAACCATTATCAGCTAAAGCGAAGAGAGTGTGTTTGGATATTAAATTATTTAATGAGTCACGACTCTTTGATGGAAAAGGTTCATTTTGTAGAGCAAGCAGAATTTTGCCCAAGGGGAATCATCATGTCAACACACTGTGTGGATGAAGTTCCCTTTAGATTTTATAAAGAAAACATTATGACGACAGATGCTGAAAAGTCATTTCATGATATTCGTTTGAATAAACAGCAGGATTTGTTTATTCAATTGAATTTCCGTTCTGCTTATCGTTCGCCGGAATATGCAGCTGTTCTTGAAACAAATCCTCATATTCCAAAGGATCTTTATGAGAACGAAAAAGATAAGGATCTTGCTGAGAAAGTGCTTGAGCACTCAATCGCAACTTTCCAAAAAGAACGGCTCATGAAAGAGATAGATGAAGCACTTGACCGTCATGATCAAGAAACATTTAATAAGCTGGCAAAAGAATTAAGCCTATTGTCATAAACTGAACGAATAAGCCTTGCCCTATACAGGCAGGGCTTATGTCATGAAAGAGGGGAATTTGATGAGATTTCAATCAGAGGACGCGGATCGCTTTTTGCAATCTAAAGCTTACATTGATACCGCTGTCATTCCATTAGTTGGGATGAATGCGGATCAAATGAAACAAACCGTGTCTTTAGGAGAGTTTACTATTCTTGTAGCAGATGAACTTGAAAGACAGTTAAAAGGGCGGGTTTTTCTTTTTCCGCCACATACATATTTGGAAGTAAGTGACCGGAAACAAGAAGACATACTCACAATGAAGCAGTCGCTCAACGATCATTTTCAGCATGTTGTATTGATCACATCTAATCACCAGTGGAAAGAGCATACTGAGATCAATGAATCGCTATTTTTGCTCAAGCCGGTTCCGCTGGAGCATTTGAAGGTTGAATTAAAGCAAAAAGTGATTCAAGACAGTGTAGAACAAATTTTGAACTTTTTGTTACAAAAATGGAACCCTTCATAAAAACCCTTACATTTGCATTGTACATAGCTTTTTAGGATGTTGACCTTGTGAATAGATTGATATATTATGAGGGTGTCCTAGTTTTATGAAATTTTTTCTAATTCAGTTATAAAGTAGCTGACGACCTGAGGGGGGGAGAAAAAAATGAGCGAGAAGAGACATGGAGTGTCCAGGCGTCAATTTTTGAATTACACGTTGACCGGCGTGGGGGGATTTATGGCCGCTGGAATGCTCATGCCTATGGTTCGCTTTGCGCTTGACCCTGTGCTAAAAGGAACAGAGGATCAGGATATGGTTCAAGTTGTCAGTGTAGATGAACTGACAAAGGAACCGAAGCGCTTTGACTTTAAAATTGATCAAGTAGATGCATGGTACGAGTCAAAGGAATCTAGGTCAGCATGGGTGTACAAAGAAGGGGATGAAATTGTCGCTTTATCGCCAATCTGTAAACATTTAGGATGTACAGTGAACTGGAACAGTGATCCGAAAAATCCAAACAAATTTTTCTGCCCGTGCCATTATGGGCTGTACGACAAGGATGGTACAAACGTACCCGGAACTCCACCGCTTGCACCGCTTGACCATTATAAGCAGCAAGTGAAGGACGGATACCTCTATCTTGGAAAAGCTGTGCCGAAAGGGGAAGGGTAACGATGCTTAACAAGATTTACGATTGGGTAGATGAGCGGCTGGACATTACACCAATATGGAGAGATATTGCGGATCACGAGGTGCCAGAGCACGTCAACCCAGCACATCATTTCTCCGCTTTTGTGTATTGTTTTGGCGGTTTAACGTTTTTTGTGACAGTCATTCAAGTCCTTTCGGGCATGTTTTTAACGATGTATTACGTGCCGGATATTAAAAATGCCTGGGAATCTGTCTATTATTTGCAAAATGAAGTGGCATTTGGCCAGATTGTCAGAGGGATGCACCACTGGGGTGCGAGTTTAGTTATTGTGATGATGTTTTTACATACGCTAAGGGTCTTTTTCCAAGGGGCGTATAAAAAGCCTAGAGAGCTGAACTGGATTGTTGGTGTGCTCATTTTCTTTGTGATGCTTGGACTTGGTTTTACAGGTTATCTTTTACCATGGGATATGAAGGCGCTGTTTGCGACTAAGGTTGGTCTTCAAATAGCAGAAGCAACACCTTTCATTGGTAAAGAGATCAAAACGCTGCTTGCAGGTCATCCTGACATTGTAGGGGCACAAACGCTGACGAGATTTTTCGCTATCCATGTCTTTTTCTTGCCAGCGGCATTATTTGGGCTGATGGCTGCCCACTTTATTATGATTCGTAAGCAAGGAATTTCTGGACCGCTTTAAAATGCTGCGTTTGATGAATGTTCAATGAGGAGGGGATGACTTTGCATAGGGGAAAAGGGATGAAGTTTGTCGGAGATTCCAGAATACCGGCAGAAAGAAAACCTAACATACCTAAAGACTATTCCGAATATCCGGGAAAAACAGAAGCCTTTTGGCCGAACTTTCTTTTAAAGGAATGGCTTGTAGGTGCCGTTTTTTTAATTGGATTTCTTGTCCTAACTGTTGTTCATGCGCCTCCGCTTGAGCGGATGGCTGATCCAACAGATACTGGCTATATTCCGCTGCCAGACTGGTATTTCCTATTTTTGTACCAGTTATTAAAATATGAATTTGCTGCAGGAAACTTCACTGTCGTCGGCGCGATGATTATGCCTGGAATTGCGTTTGGTGCACTTTTGCTGGCACCATTTCTTGATTCAGGTCCAGAACGCAGACCGTATAGAAGACCAATTGCAGTCGGGATGATGATTCTTGCAGTCGGCGCAGCAACATATTTAACGTGGGAGTCTGTTGCAACTCATGATTGGGAAGCAGCGGCAAAACAAGGTGAGATTAAGAAAGAAGCAGAGATTGATACTTCAGCTGAAGAGTATAAAATTTATCAAGAGCAGACATGTATCTCCTGCCATGGGGATAACATGCAGGGCGGAGCAGCTGGACCGTCACTCGTTGACAACGGTCTCTCGCCTGAGGAGATCGCTAAAATCGCTGTAGAAGGTAAAGGCAACATGCCGAAGGGTGTTTTTAAAGGCAGTGATGAAGAACTCGAGAAGCTCTCTAAATATTTATCTGAGGTCAAATCAAAATAATTCAGTTGTTTAAATGCAAGTACAAGGATATACTCAAAAGAGAAAAAGCTGGCGCTGTCAGCTTTTTTCTGATTTTAACAGATCGTGAGTGAAGAGACATATGAGATGGATTCAATATTTGCTAGCGACGCGCTACATGCTTGTGCTGGTGCTTATGATCAATTTCCTTGGCACTGTGTACGGCTACTATTGGTATATTCCGCAGCTCGTAGAGACACCGGCTGTCTTTTTAGCTTTTGTACCAGACAGTCCAACGGCCAGCTTTTTCTTTTTATTTGTATTACTTGCGTTTTTGATGAAACGAAATGCTCCTTATTTTGAAGCACTTGCTCTTGTGACCTTGATTAAATATGGGTTATGGGCGGTAGGAATGAATATCTTTGTGCTTTTATCTGTTGATGATTTTCCGTGGGAAGGATACATGCTGATTGGGTCTCACTTTGCGATGGCGGTTCAGGCTGTATTGTTTGCGCCATATTATCGTTTTCAAATGCGTCATCTCGTGGTAGCAGGCATTTGGATCTTACATAATGATGTAATTGATTATGTATTTGGTATGATGCCCCGTTATTCTATGCTGTCTGCTTACTCAAACGAGATCGGCTACGTGACGTTTTGGCTAAGTATTGCGGTTCTTCTTGTTTCGTATTATCTCGTTCTATCGAAAAAATCGGTCAAGCTGGAACTCCCTTAACAATGTTGGTCTAACCTTGTCCTTTTCTTCATACGCTGTAAGGAGAAGGGCTAGGAGGGACTTGCATGAAACGAAAGCCAATCGCGATGATTCTATTATTTTTTCTCGTATTACAGCCAGCAGTTGCCAAAGGTGAGGAAACAGCTGCTAACACGCTGCAAGAATTAACGGAACTATCAGATTCCATCTTTCAATTAACGAGACAAGCTAAATATGATGAGGCGTTACAAGTCGCATTGTATGTTGAAAAGACATTTAAAGCTGAGAATTGGCGTGGAACTTTGACGAATACGCAGATTCGGCAAATTACACTTGGCTATCAAGATATGATAAAAGGGCTGCCGCAAGAAGAATTGAATGAGCGCGAAAAGCTTCGTTATGCCTCTCAATTTAGAATGCTGCTTGATGCGATCCAGTCGGATTCTGAGCCTCTTTGGGGTTCGCTGGAGAAGCCCATTATGGGGTCTTTTCCTACTTTGAAAAAAGAAGTAAAAGATCCAGAATCGACGACATTTTATGAAACTTGGAATGAGCTGGTTTCTTTATACGATATGATCTATCCAAGTTTAACCATTGATATTTCGTCTGAAAAGCTGCAGACAATTAAGCAGCACATGGAAGTAATTGAGCAAGGTGAGTTTTTAAAAGCATCAAGTGGGACAAAGCTTGAACGTCTCACGAAGCTGGAAGAGGATTTATCGAGTGTGTTTGCTCACGTCGATGAAGATGAAGCTGATCCATCGCTTTTATGGGTCATCCTAACAACCGGGAGTATCATTTTATTAACGTTAACGTATGTTGGATTTCGGAAATATCGTGCCGAAAAAGAAAAGAAACAAAAACGTCAGGCTGATTATCCTAAATCATAAAAAAAGAAGCCCAAAACTGGTGCTTCTTTTTTAATGTGGATTGAGCGGCTTTTTGTGTTCATCTAATGTAAAGCCTTCACCGAGTACATCATGCACGTCACTGACAGATACAAACGCATGAGGATCGACTGAGGTCACGACACTTTTGAGGTGGACAAGCTCGTTTTTCGGAACGACGCAATAAAGGACGTTGCGCTCCTGCTTCGTATAGGAACCGACCCCTTTTAAGATGGTGACACCGCGCTCCATTTCATCCGTGATTTTCTTTTGAATGATGTCATCTTTTTCAGAGATAATCATGGCGCCTTTGGCAGCGTAAGCGCCTTCCTGCATGAAGTCAATGACCTTCGCAGCAACAAACACTGCGACAAGTGTATACATCGCTTCTTTATAATTTAAGTAGGTCAGAGAGATGGTAATGACGCATGCGTCGAAGATGAACATCGTTCGTCCCATTGCCACCTGATAATGCTTGTTGATCAGTCTTGCAATGATGTCCACACCGCCTGTTGTACCGCCGAATTTAAAGATGATCCCGAGGCCTGTTCCGATAAATACACCTGCAAAGAGGGCGGCTAAGGCTAAATCGTGCTGGAGAGGCATATGTATTTGAAAGCGCTGGAAGATGGCAAGAAAGACAGAAAGACTCACTGTTCCTACAATTGTATAAGTAAACATCGTTCTGCCAAGCATTTTCCAGCCTATAAAAAAGATCGGAATGTTTAAGACAAGGTTTGAAATAGATGGGTCAATGTGAAATAGAAAATATAAAAGCAGTGTAATACCTGTAAATCCGCCTTCCGCCAAATTGTTCTGCATATTAAAATGAACAAGACCGAAAGAAAAAATCGCAGATCCTATTAAAATAAATACGATATTTTTAAGACGAATTTCTTTTAGCAAGAGACCACTCCTTTTTTTGCTTAGACAGCGATAATATTATATGGTATGGGAGAGAAACAAGCAAACTGAGTCTTAAACATTTGTCAAATATTTATGATTTCGCTAACATGTAAGAGATGGATAGGAGGATGAGCTTCATGACGAAAGAAAAAACGCTGCGTCACGTGCAGCAAGAAGTAGATGATTACATAGGACAATTTAAAGAAGGCTATTTCAGCCCGCTTGCGATGATGGCCCGCCTGACAGAAGAATTAGGGGAGCTGGCAAGAGAGGTTAACCATTACTATGGAGAAAAGCCGAAAAAAACAACGGAAACAGAAAAAAGCATGGAAGAAGAAATTGGCGATGTTTTGTTTGTGTTAACATGCCTCGCTAATTCACTTGATATTTCACTAGAAGAAGCACATGATCGTGTGATGCATAAATTCAATACAAGAGATAAAGACCGCTGGACGAAAAAAGAAGGGAAGTAGAGACGATGACAAACGAAACCATCAAAGTAGTAATCGCTGGAGCAAGAGGAAGAATGGGGATAGAGGCTGTGAAGCTGGCGGAAGAAACAGGCCATTTTGAGCTGGTGGCCGCACTTGATCACACGCATGAAGGAAAAAAATTATCTGATGTGATTCATACGACATCTAATGCACCGATTTATACGGATATTGATGTGTGTCTTTCAGAAACAGCACCAGATGTATTAATTGATCTGACAACACCTGAAATCGGGAAAGTACATACAAAAAAAGCACTTGAACATGGCGTGCGTCCAGTCGTAGGAACAACTGGATTTTCAGAAGATGACCTAAAAGAGCTTCAGCAATTAACAGAAGAAAAGGGCATAGGCTGTATTATTGCACCAAACTTTGCTGTCGGTGCGGTCTTAATGATGAAATTTGCCAAAATGGCCGCGAATTATTTCCCTGACGTTGAAATCATTGAGCTTCACCACGATAAAAAACTAGATGCCCCAAGCGGTACGGGCTTAAAAACGGCTGAAATGATTGCAGAAGTAAGAGAAAGCAAAAAGCAGGGACATCCAGAAGAGAAAGAATTAATCGAAGGGGCACGAGGAGCCGATTATGATGGTATCCGTCTGCACAGCGTGAGACTTCCTGGTATGATTGCACATCAAGAAGTGCTGTTTGGAATGGACGGACAGACGCTCACCATTCGTCATGATTCTTATAACCGTGCATCCTTTATGTCAGGCGTGAAGCTTTCAGTAGAGCAGGTCATGCACATTGATCAACTCGTTTATGGTTTAGAAAATATCATCGACTAATAAGGAGTGGATTCCTGATGAACATTGCTTTAATCGCTCATGATAAGAAAAAAAGTGACATGATTCAGTTTACCACCGCGTATCGTGATATTTTGGCAGATCATACACTTTACGCAACAGGGACAACAGGTTTGAGAGTGAAAGAAGCGACGGGGCTTCCCATTCATCGTTTCCAATCAGGACCACTTGGGGGAGATCAGCAGATCGGTGCTTTAATTGCTGATAATGCAATGGATCTTGTGCTCTTTTTTAGAGACCCGCTAACTGCGCAGCCGCATGAACCGGATGTATCTGCACTCATCCGGCTTTGCGATGTGTATACCATTCCATTAGCCACCAATATGGGAACTGCTGAAATTTTAGTCAGGAATTTAAATAAAGGTACGTTTGATTTTCGAGATGTAGCAAAAAACGGAGGAACAAATGAAACGACTTGATATCCTTGCATTCGGTGCCCATAGCGATGATGTAGAGATCGGAATGGGCGGAACGATTGCAAAATACGTAAAAAAAGGGGCGCGCGTCGGGATTTGCGACTTGACCCAGGCCGAATTATCTTCAAATGGAACAGTAGAGAGCCGCAAAGAAGAAGCAAAAGCCGCCGCCGCTATTTTAGGTGTCAGAGCGAGAATCCAGCTTACACTGCCAGATAGAGGGCTGTATCTAAATGACGAAGCGATGAAGGAAATTGCGGGCGTGATTCGAACATACAAACCGAAACTGATTTTCGCTCCGTACCACCAAGATCGGCATCCAGATCATGGCCATGCGGGCTCACTTGTAGAAGAGGCCGCTTTTTCTGCAGGTATACATAAATTTGAAGATTCATACAAGCAGCCAGCGCATAAAATAAGCCAAATGTATTATTACATGATTAATGGGCACCATCGTCCAGATTTTGTGATCGATATTTCTGAGGAAATGCACCAAAAAATTGATAGCTTGCACGCGTATAAAAGCCAATTTGTTAAATCGGCAAACTCAGTAGAGACACCTCTTGTGAACGGTTATATTGATTTTGTCAAAATGAGAGAGTCTATGTATGGAAGAGAAGTCAACAAAGCTTATGCAGAAGGGTTTATCACAAAGAAACCACTTTTGTTGGACGATGACTTACTTGGGGGGTAATTATGAAAAAACTGAGGATCGGAATTACTTGTTATCCAAGTGTCGGCGGCTCAGGCATTATCGCCACGGAGCTTGGAAAACGTTTAGCTGAAAAAGGGCACGATGTTCATTTCATTACCTCTAGCATTCCGTTTAGGCTTAATAAAGTATATCCGAATATTTATTTTCATGAGGTGGATGTGAATCAATATGCAGTTTTTCAATATCCGCCTTATGACCTTGCGCTGGCAAGTAAATTGGCAGAAGTCGCAAAACGAGAAAAGCTTGATATTATTCACGCGCATTATGCAGTCCCGCACGCTGTCTGTGCGTTTCTAGCCAAACAAATGACTGGACACTCTGTGAAAGTCGTTACGACGCTTCATGGAACGGATATTACGGTTTTAGGCTATGATCCATCATTAAAAGAAGTGATCCGGTTCGCCATCGAATCATCGGACCGCGTAACAGCGGTGTCGCATTCGTTAGCTGCGCAGACGTACGATCTCATCAAACCAGATAAAAAAATTGATACGATTCATAATTTTGTTGATGAACGGGTGTATTTGCGTGAAGATCACGATTTGTTAAAGACACATTATGGTCTTTTACCGAACGAAAAGGTCATCATCCATGTATCAAACTTTCGAAAGGTGAAACGGGTGCATGATGTGATTCATGTGTTTCAAAAGGTTTCTGAACAGGTGCAGGCAAAGCTGCTGCTCATTGGTGATGGCCCTGAGAAATCGGTTGTATGTGAACTCGTGAAAAAATTAGGACTGACAGACCGCGTATTGTTTTTAGGCAAGCAAGAGAAGGTTGAGGAGCTTTATTCAATAAGTGATTTGAAGCTGCTTCTTTCGGAGAAGGAGAGCTTTGGGCTTGTGCTTCTTGAGGCAATGGCATGCGGTGTCCCTTGTATCGGTACGGATGTCGGCGGTATTCCAGAGGTCATTACACATGGAGAAACAGGGTTTCTTGTCCCGCTCGGCGATATAGATGGAGCAGCAAAGCACGCAGTGTCACTGCTGAAAGACGAAGCGCTTCATGAAAAAGTGTCAGCGGCAGCACAGTCTAGTGTTCAGGCTCATTTCTCCTCTGATAAGATTGTGAGTGAATATGAGAAGCTTTACCTAGAATTGATCGAAGGTGATGATGAAGATGAATGAACCATTCACACATGCGATCCCTATATTACATACACTGCACGAACATGGGCATCAGGCTTACTTTGTCGGCGGAGCGGTGAGAGATGTTCTATTAGGACGGGAAATCGGCGATATCGATATTGCGACAGATGCAACACCTGATAAGGTTGAGTCCTTATTTGAAAAAACAGTAGATGTCGGTAAGGAGCATGGCACTGTCATTGTGTTGCATGATGGTGTCAGCTATGAGGTCACGACGTTTCGAACGGAATCAGAATATGAAGATTTTCGCAGACCGAAAGAAGTGGCGTTTATCACGTCGCTTAAGGAAGATCTTTTAAGAAGAGATTTAACGATTAATGCGATGGCCATGGATATAAATGGGGAAATTATTGATCATGTAGGTGGAAAACAGGATATTAAGCGGAAACGAATTCAAACCGTAGGAGATCCTGCGTGCCGCTTTCAAGAAGATGCGCTTCGCATGATGAGAGCTGTCCGTTTTTTAAGCCAGCTTGGCTTTGAACTCGCTGATGAAACGGCTGAAGCTATGAAAAAGGATAAACATCTGCTTGCCAACATATCAGTTGAGCGCAAAAAGATTGAAATGGAGAAGCTTTTAAAAGGCCGTCATTGTGAGAAGGCCATTCAAGTACTCATTTCAACCAAATTATATGAAGAATTGCCAGGTCTCAAAGAGGAGTGTCTTCATGAATCCTTTCAAGCCTTTCCATATTACTTACTGGATGGACTAGAAGAGGTATGGGGGGCTTTCATCCATTTGCTCGGCCTAGATGAAGCGGAGGCTGCGGCCTTCTTAAAAGAATGGAAGCTGTCAACGAAGCTTTTGAAAGACGCAGTGGCTATTAGTCAATACGTTGATTGTGACTGGGATGCGGAAACCATGTTTGAAGCTGGTGAACACGTGCTCTTATCTAGTTTGAAGATCACACAGCTAAAACATGAGCGCCGCATTTTCTTTGATGAGCTGGAGGCAGCGAAGCGTTCTTATGATGCACTTCCGATTAAAAAGCTCCAAGACCTCGCTGTTTCAGGAAAAGATTTAATGGCCTTTCGGCAAAAGCCGTCTGGGAAATGGATTGCAGAGGAGCTTGATTTTGTGAAAAAAGCCGTTTTGCAAAACCGTTTAGAAAACCGAAAAGAAGCCATAGAGGAGTGGCTTAAAGCATGCGATCCGCAATTAGAAAACGATTAATTGAGCTATTTACAGAATCCAGTCAGGATTTTGTCTCAAGTCAGCAGATTTGTGATGAGCTTGGCTGCTCCCGAACAGCTGTGTGGAAGCATATGGAGGACTTGCGAAAAGAGGGGTATGAGGTAGAAGCAGTTAGAAGAAAAGGATACCGTCTGCTTCGTAAACCGGACAAAATTAGTGAGGACGAAATTCTGTTTGGTCTGGAAACAGAGAGCTTCGGCAGGCATATTTACTTTCAGAAAGAAGTCGCTTCCACTCAGCTGATTGCCCATGATCTTGTCAATGAAGGTGCGCCCCACGGCACAATCGTTGTCAGCGATCATCAGACAAACGGAAAAGGGCGTCTTCAAAGAACGTGGCATTCACCAAATGGGACAGGCATTTGGATGAGTCTTATTCTCCGGCCTGAGATCCCGCTGCATAAAGCGCCGCAAATGACGCTTTTGGCATCTGTAGCCATCGCAGAAGCGATTGCGCAGCAAACAGGACTCAATCCATCTATTAAATGGCCAAACGATATTTTGTTGAATGGAAAAAAGGTCGTTGGCATTCTGACTGAATTAAAAGCAGAAGCTGACCAGGTTCATGCGGTCATCATTGGGCCGGGTATTAATGTGAACCAAACAGCTGATGACTTCCCGGATGAACTAAAGGATGTCGCCACAAGTCTGCGGATGGAACTGAATGAAAAAGTGGATCGGGCTGCACTCATACAACAGATCATGTCCACTTTTGAAAAAAGGTATGACGATTACATGAAGCAAGGATTTGCGCCGATTAAACAATTATGGGAATCGTTTGCGATGACGATCGGTCAACATATTGTTGCCCGCACCGTCAATGGGCAATATACGGGGAAGGCGCTTGGCATCAATGAAGAAGGTGTTTTATTGCTTGAAACGGAGGACGGTATCCAAAAAATCTACTCCGCAGACATTGAGATCAAGTCAACTTGAGTGGAACACCCGGCACATTTTTGATATACTTCGTGTGGGCAGTATCTGCAAAGAACTGTACCTGTTAGGAAGAAAAATTCGATAAATTTCTGCCTTGATCCTAAGGGACTTGGACAGAGGGATGATTCGCCGCACATGAGAAATCAAAGCATGTGATGTGAGGCAAGCCATCTCCTCTCCAGAATGAGGAGGAACAAATGAAGACAAAGCTAGATTTTTTCAAAATGAAAGAACAAAACGAACCTATTGTGATGCTGACCGCATACGACTATCCAGCTGCAAAGCAAGCGGAAAAAGCGGAAGTCGACATGATCTTAGTTGGTGATTCACTTGGGATGGTTGTACTTGGACTAGATTCCACAGTTCAAGTCACGATGGATGATATGATCCATCACACAAAAGCAGTGAAAAGAGGCGCAAAAGACACATTTGTTGTGACTGATATGCCATTTATGTCTTACCATTATTCGTTAGAAGAAACAATGAAAAATGCAGCACGCATCATGCAAGAAAGCGGTGCCGATGCCTTAAAGCTAGAAGGTGGAGATGGAGTATTTGAATCCATTCAAGCTTTAACAAGAGGCGGAATTCCTGTCGTCAGTCATTTAGGCCTCACACCTCAATCAGTTGGTGTACTTGGCGGGTATAAAGTGCAAGGAAAAGACCACGAAAGTGCTCAAAAATTGATTGAAGACAGCTTGAAATGTGAGGAAGCCGGAGCGATCGCTCTTGTGCTGGAATGCGTACCTGGCGAACTGACAAAACGAATTACCGACATGCTGAAGATTCCTGTGATCGGAATTGGTGCAGGAGCTGAGGCAGACGGACAAGTTCTCGTTTACCATGATGTGGTAGGATACGGGGTGTCTAGAACACCTAAGTTTGTGAAACAATACGCGCAAATTGATACTGTTTTAGAAGAAGCGCTCATTCAATATACGAAAGAAGTAAAAGCACGCACATTTCCAGAGGACATGCACACGTTTCATATCAAAGAAGAGGTCCTTGATGGCTTATATGGGGGAATCAAAAAATGAACGTTGTCACCCATATTCACGAGCTAAAAGAATTAATTAAGCAGCATCAAGAAAACCAGCATTCCATCGGCTTTGTCCCAACGATGGGCTTTCTTCATGAAGGACATCTGACGCTTGCGAAAGAGGCAAGAGGTCAAAATGACATTGTCGTGATGAGTATTTTTGTCAATCCGTTGCAATTTGGACCAAATGAAGACTTTGAATCCTATCCAAGGGATATGGAAAGAGACCAGCGTCTTGCAGAACAAGCAGGGGTGGATATTTTATTTACACCTGATGTGAAAGAAATGTACCAAAATGAACCATCTATTACGATGACGGTTCAAAAGCGGACGGATGTCTTATGCGGAAAAAAACGCCCAGGACATTTTGACGGCGTTGTCACTGTGCTCACAAAGCTGTTTCATCTTGTGTCACCAACAAATGTCTACTTTGGACTAAAGGATGCACAGCAAGTCGCTGTGATCGATGCGATGATCAAGGATTTCTTCTTTGATCTTCACCTTGTATCTGTACCGACAGTCAGAGAAGAAGACGGTTTAGCGAAAAGCTCAAGGAATGTGTACTTGTCAGAAAAAGAAAGACAAGAAGCACCCGCTTTATACCGCGCATTAAAAAAAGGACGGTCAGCTGTTGAAAAAGGTGAACGTGATGTCAGTCGTGTATACCAGCTGATTGAAGAGGAACTTGTTCAGACGTGCGGAGAAATTGATTATATTGAGATCTACTCATATCCAGAACTTGAGCCGCTTGAGCAGTTAACAGGTCAAGTCATTATGGCGATTGCGGTGAAATTTTCACGGGCAAGACTGATTGATAATGTGATTTTCCATGTTCCTGAAAGCGGTGAAAAACATGTATAGAACCTTTATGACATCTAAGCTTCATAAAGCAACGGTAACAGAAGCAAACTTACATTATGTGGGAAGTATTACAATTGACGAAGATTTACTTGATGCGGCAGGTATGATGGCAAATGAGAAAGTACAAATTGTCAATAATCATAATGGCGCAAGACTTGAAACATATATTATTCCCGGCGAAAGAAAGAGCGGTGTCATTTGTCTAAATGGGGCGGCGGCGAGACTCGTTCAGCCAGGGGATGAAGTCATTATTATCGCTTATGGGATGCTGTCAGAAGAAGAAGCAAAGACACATACACCAAAAGTGGTCGTGTTAAATAAACAAAATCAAATTGAACAAATGATTGGGCAAGAGCCTGCGAGAACGATTTTATAACGCAAGCTCCATGGAAACAGAACAGTTTCAGAAGAGAGGCTGTTCTGTTTCATCTATTTTGTCCAGAGTGTGTTTCACTTCAGGGTGAAACGAGGAATTGAGGTGTCCATTTTATGACCGATCAAAGGTTTGTTGTCGTTGATATTGAAACCACCGGAAATTCACCTAAAAAGGGTGATAAAATCATTCAAATAGCTGCGGTGGTCATTGAAAATGGACAAATTGTCGAACGGTATTCAAAATATGTGAACCCGGGAAAAGCAATCCCTGGATTTATTGAACAGCTGACAGGCATTCAGCAGCACATGGTTGAGGATGCGGTGTTTTTTGAGGATATTGCCCAAGAGGTGTATGATCTCATACAGGGTGCTTATTTTGTTGCGCACAATGTTCATTTTGACTTGAATTTTTTAAATGATGAACTAAAAGCATGCGGGAAAAATGAGCTGGATGTGCTAGCAATTGATACAGTTGAGATCTCTAGAATTCTTTATCCTGAGCTTGAAGGTTATAAGCTCACTGAATTAAGTGAAGAGCTCATGCTTCCACATGACCACCCGCATAGGGCGGATAGTGATGCGGAAGTTACTGCCATGTTATTTTTAACTTTATTACATCAATTAAAACATACACCGAAAATTGTGCTGAAGCAGCTGCGCAGATTATCCTCTTATCTCCTAAGTGATATAGGACTTTTAATTCAGCAGCTTGAAACAAGTCATGCTAGCCGGGAAGATTCTTTGGTGGAAGTCGGCTCTTTTGCTGTAAAAGATGTCACCAATCCTATCAGTAGGGCGACACATTCAGTAGGTGAAGATGATGAACAGCTGTTTGAGGAAATCAAAAAGAAGCTTCCGCAAACGGTAGAAGGCTATGAGGTAAGAGAAGGCCAGCTTACAATGATGAATAAAGTGAGAGATGTGTTTCATGAAAGAGCCTATGCATTAATTGAGGCGGCACCGGGTATTGGGAAAACGCTCGCTTACCTCATCCCAGCTGCTCTAGAAGCGAGGAAATCAGGAAAACCTGTCATTATTAGTACATATTCCATACTTTTGCAGCAGCAAATGCTTCAGCGCGATGTGCCGATGTTGAATCAATTGCTCCCGTTTGAGCCTGCTGCCTGTGTATTTAAAGGTCGGGCGCATTATATTTGTTTAGATAAGTTTGAGCATGTGCTTCATGAGGAAGATGATAACTATGATGTCGTCTTAACGAAGGCGCAAATTTTAATGTGGCTCCTTGTAACAGAAACAGGTGATTTATCTGAACTGAATTTACCGTCAGGAGCTGCCAATATAAAAGACCGCATTTCCTGTGTGCATATGCCGTTTACATCGAAAAAGCGCCGTTTTAAAGAGTATTGCTTTTATGAGCGCGCCAAAAAAAGGGCAAAAACAGCTGATTTAATTTTAACGAATCATCGTCTGCTCTTATCACAAACGGAGGCATCGTCTATCTTTCAGCATGCTGACGTATATGTGATAGACGAAGCCCATCAATTTGAGAAAACAGCCAATGAAACCCTAGGGGATAGTGCGTCTTATATCCAGCTTCACGCGAAGTTAACACAGCTTGGCTCCTTGCAAGGCGGATTGTTAAAGAAACTGAAAAAGAGATTTCATCATGCAGGGTTACAGACAGACACCTTTATTGAAATGGATGAGTATCTCAATCAGCTTCAAATGGAAAGTGACGCTTTCTTTAGCACCGTCCATTCATTTGTGAAAAGGACAAAACCAAAAGCCGACATCAATCGTCTCATTCATAGAGTACGTCATCATTCAAAGCATGCTCAGTGGAAACGGATTAAAGAAACGGCAAGTAAGCTTTGTTCCTTGTTAATTGCTTGTGAGAAGCTGTATGAACAGCAAAAAAATGAGCTTCTTCAAAAAAGTGATCAGCTGACAGAACACTTTGCCTTTGAAGCAGAGGAATACGACCAAGTCATGTCGTTTATGCATACTTTTTGCAGTACACTGTACCGGTTTATCTTTGAACCGAAAAACGATGAAACGGTTTGGATTGAAATTGATGCAAAAGGGGCCAAAAACGCTGTCTTTATGCATGCACAGCCGTTAGATACTGGGGAGCTTTTGGCTGACCGTTTCTTTATGAACAAAAAGAGTGTTGTCCTCACATCAGGGACGCTTACCATTAATCACCGTTTTGATTATTGCTTGGAACGGTTTGGCCTGCAAGATTTTTACCCTCATCTTGTGCAAATTGATTCACCTTTCGAACTTGAAAAACAGCTTAAGGTCATTGTTCCAGCAGACATGCCGCCGATTACAAACCGTGATGAACGAGATTATGTAAAGCAAGCCGCACTATATATTAAGGTCATGGAAAAGCAGCAGCATGCAAAAATATTGGTTTTGTTTAATTCACATGAGATGTTAAAAGCAGTCTATGAAGAGCTAAAAACAGAAGGGATGCAGTCAGCCCTTTTTGCTCAAGGTCTAACAGGCGGAAGCCCCGTAAAATTAACGAAAATGTTCAAATTAGCAAAACAGGCCATTTTACTTGGTACGGGTAGTTTTTGGGAAGGTGTTGATTTTCCGGGCGCAGAGCTGACAACAGTCATCATGGCACGTCTTCCGTTCCGGCCGCCTGATTCTCCGCTTATTGAAGCCAAATGTGATGCAGCAAAAAAACAAGGGAAAAATCCGTTTAAAGCCGTCGCTTTACCAGAAGCTGTGTTAACCTTTAAGCAAGGAGCTGGACGCTTGCTGCGCTCTGAAAAAGACATAGGCACATTGCTGATTTTAGACCGCCGAGTGAAAACCGCTTCATATGGAAAACTATTTTTAGAATCACTCCCTCATGCGCCGGTTCACGAGATGTCAAAAGAGTCACTTGAGGCGTATATAGAAAACCTTAACAACGAAAAGCCGCTGTCATAAGCGGCCTTTAGCTGGTGTGGGTTTGGAGTTAATTTATCGTAACGGCTTTTTGTGTTCCGTTGTAAAAATAGTATCGGTTCCCGTGCAGAAAAGTATGACTAACAATATTTACGTACCGAGGAGGAATTAGAAGTGGAAAGTAAAATAGAGGTACTTTCAACTGTTCAAATTAAACATTCAGAAGACCTGTACAAAATCGTTGACTTATTGAACAGAACGCTTAAAAGAGAAGATCTTATGTTTGGATTAGCATTAGATCAAGAAGATCAAAATCAAGCGGTATTTACGATATACCGCACATAGGGGAAGCTTGACATGAAAAAAATAGTCTGGATTATTTCATCTGTAGTGGCTCTCGTTCTGCTTATTGGCATCATCAGCTTTACGTGGATTTATCAAATTGCCATGGGACAAAGAGAACAAGGGCATGAAGCAGCGATCGAACGAGCAAAAGAACAAGCAAACATCGTACAAGTGGAGCAAGTGGAAACCTTTGTCGGGAAAGAAAAACAATTTATTGTTGAAGGGAAAAACAAACAGAATGAAATGACCTACGTTTGGGTTCCTGCCAGCAAAAAAGAAAAAGTGATCGCAAAAAAAGCAAAAGAAGGCATTACCTCGAATCAAGCAGTACAAGCCGTTCAAAAGGAGAACACGGTCTCTAAGCTAAAAGAAGTCAAATTAGCGAGAGAAGGTGACGTACTCCTTTGGGAAGTGACGTACTTAAATGAGAACAATCAATATAGCTTCAGCTATGTCGACTTCTCGACAGGACACGTGGAAAAAAATTTAACACCGTAGTTTCTCCTGTCTTGCGTTGACCATGCTGATTTAGAACGGTTATAATAAAATGTATGAAAAAAGATTCACACCTGTCTAAAGGTGAGTTTCTTTCTGGCTTTGGAGGGAATTATGTTGAAAACAACGATTAATCAAGTGTTCAAACACGTCGATCAAGAAGTAACCATCGGCGCATGGATTGCCAATAAACGTTCAAGCGGAAAAATTGCATTTTTGCAGCTGCGTGACGGGACAGGCTTTATTCAAGGAGTCGTAGTAAAAGCAGAAGTGGAAGAGGAAGTCTTTAAGCTGGCGAAATCAGTCACTCAAGAAACATCTGTCTATGTAACAGGTCAAGTGACAAAAGATGAGCGTTCACCGCTAGGTTTTGAATTGCAAGTGAAATCCATTGAAGTGATTCATGAAGCGACAGATTATCCAATTACACCAAAAGAGCATGGAACAGAATTCTTAATGGATCACCGTCATTTATGGCTTCGTTCTAAAAAACAGCATGCCATTATGAAAATCCGTAACGAAATTATTCGTGCTACATATGAATACTTCCATCAAGAAGGTTTCGTGAAAGTAGATCCGCCAATTTTAACTGGAAGTGCACCTGAAGGCACAACGGAACTGTTTGCTACGAAATATTTTGATGAAGATGCATACCTTTCTCAAAGTGGTCAGCTTTACATGGAAGCTGCGGCAATGGCACTCGGAAAAGTATTCTCATTTGGCCCAACATTTAGAGCTGAAAAATCTAAAACGAAACGTCATTTAATTGAGTTTTGGATGATCGAGCCTGAGATGGCTTTTGTCGAATTTAATGAAAACCTTGAGTATCAAGAAAATTATGTGTCTCATGTTGTTCAAAGTGTACTTGAAAACTGTAAAGTGGAGCTGCAAACACTAGGCCGTGATACAGCAAAATTAGAAAATATCAAAGCACCATTCCCGCGCATCACTTACGATGAAGCGATTAAATTCTTGCAGGAAAAAGGCTTTGATGATATCAAATGGGGAGATGACTTCGGAGCGCCTCACGAAACAGCGATCGCCGAAAGCTATGATAAACCAGTGTTTATCACTCATTACCCAACATCATTAAAACCGTTTTATATGCAGC
The DNA here is from genome assembly GCF_038593295.1 of Bacillus sp. FSL R5-0512. NCBI lineage: Bacteria > Bacillati > Bacillota > Bacilli > Caryophanales > Bacillaceae > Bacillus > Bacillus sp. FSL R5-0512. Next base: position 2,013,512 of record NZ_CP151982.1, on the reverse strand, counting down.
CAGCACCGGATCGTGAAGATGTTGTCCTTTGTGCAGACTTGATTGCACCAGAAGGCTACGGAGAGATTATTGGCGGTTCTGAGCGTGTTCATGATTTAGAGCTTCTTGAAGCAAGATTGAAAGAACATGGGCTTGATCAGGAAACTTACAAATGGTATACAGAATTAAGACAATACGGTTCTGTACCGCATTCAGGTTTTGGTCTTGGACTTGAACGTACAGTTGCTTGGATTAGCGGAGCGCCGCATGTGCGTGAAACCATTCCTTTCCCAAGATTATTAAACCGTTTATACCCTTAAGACGTGAAAGCCTCCAACAAATGGAGGCTTTTTCAAACGTCTTTTTAGAGGGGCACGTGAAATAAAACGTGATATACTTAAAATGAAGAGGTGTATCCGATGAATAGACAGCAATTTATTAATATGCAGCAAATGGGGTCGACAAGTTTGCCTAATTTGCTGATTGCTCATTATGAGCAGTTAGGACTGAATGAATCACAGATGATGGTGATGCTTAAAATTAAAATGAATGAAGAACAAGGCGTTTTCTTCCAAACATTTGAAGAGCTTTCTCAAGGCATGACCATTTCAGCGGAAGAGTGTGCGTATATGGTTCAGCATCTCATTCAAAAAGGATTTATCTCGATTCAGCCATTTGAAGACAGGTCTGGTATTCAGCATGACCGCTATTCAGTAGAACCTTTATGGGGCGTGCTGTATGACTTTTTAGAAGCAAAACAGGCGAAAGAAGCGCAAAAACATCATGTGCAGGCTGAAAAATCTTTATATGCTTTATTTGAAGATGAATTCGGCAGACCGCTGTCTCCTCTTGAAGGAGAAACACTTTCGATCTGGATGGATCAAGACCATCATGATACTGAGATGATTCGGCTGGCGCTAAGAGAAGCCGTTTTATCAGGGAAATTAAATTTCCGTTATATTGATCGAATTTTATTTGAGTGGAAAAAGAAAGGGCTGAAAACAGCGGAAGAAGCAAAAGAGCATAGCCAGCATTTCCGGTCTCAGCAGAAAACGCCGCCTTCAAAAGAAGAGACGTCCACCTATAAACGACAAGTTCCTTTTTATAATTGGCTGGAACAATAACCAATAAAGGAGAAGGCATGTTAACAAAAAAACAAATCAATGAGTGTTTAGATATTATAGGAGATATGTTTCCAGAGGCTGAGTGTGAGCTTGTTCATGACAATCCATTTGAGCTTGTGATTGCTGTTGCACTCTCTGCTCAATGTACAGACGTGCTTGTAAACAAGGTCACCAAAACGCTTTTTCAAAAATATAAAACACCAGAAGACTATTTAAGTGTACCGCTTGAAGAACTGCAGCAAGATATTCGCTCGATTGGTCTTTATCGAAATAAGGCTAAAAACATTCAAAAGTTGAGCAAAATGCTGATTGAAGAATATGGCGGTGAAGTACCAAAGGACCGGGATGAGCTTGTTAAGCTTCCTGGGGTTGGCCGGAAAACAGCAAATGTCGTCGTTTCGGTCGCTTTTGGTGTACCGGCAATAGCAGTAGATACACACGTAGAACGAGTCAGTAAACGTCTAGGCATCTGCCGCTGGAAAGATTCTGTGCTTGAAGTAGAGCAAACCTTGATGAAAAAGGTGCCTAAAGAAGATTGGTCTGTGACGCATCACCGTCTGATCTTTTTTGGGAGATATCATTGTAAGGCGCAGCGGCCGCAGTGCGAATCGTGTCCGCTTCTTGATATGTGCAGAGAAGGGCAGAAGAGGCTGAAAAAAGGATTGGTGAAGCTGGCATGAGCGGGGCAGCTGTTTTCACCTCATATGTCGAAAAGCTAAAAGAAAAAAAGGTAGAGATTAAAGGTGATCGAGTAGATATACTGAGAGCCAATCCGCTCGCATATGATCTATCTTCAGAAGTTTTAACAGACGAGTTTCCATGGCAGGAAACGGAAGAATTTGTTCCTGTGATGTTTGAGCTGTGGGACGAATTAAAAGAAAAAATGCTTCCTCGTTTCCAAACAAGAAAATCCCGCTGTGAAGAAGATGATATGCTGCAAGGAATCGTCAGTATGATTGCGATGTTTTACTGGATCAAAGGGGAGAGTGTCCAAACGTTTGAATGGGAACATATCAAGCAAGAGACATTTCCTGTTGCTCCGATTAATTGGACGGAACGTTTAGAGTTCATCTTGCTAAAACCAACTCAATATCACTGCTTTATTCAATTGGACGAGCTATACAGGGAATTAAAAAAGCAGTATGGAAAATATGAAGCACTTAAAAAAATCAAACAGCAGCGTTAAAAAAAGCACTTGCCATAGGAGGCAAGTGCTTTTTCATTATTCATCTTCTTTTCGAGAAGTAGCATTTGATTGCGAATTGGAACTTTGAGAGTTGGCTTTCTCATCATCTTTCTTTTTATCTTTATTATCAGTTTGCGAGTTGCTGTTCCCATTTGTACTGTCTGAGCCATTTTCTGAAGAACCATTATTTCCGTTTTCTGTATTTCCACCTTGGTCCTGATCCTTATCTTGATCTTTTTTGTCATCAGGCTTTTGCTCATCAGTGCCAGGGGGCTGATTTTTGTTATCGTCTGTTTGGTCTGTCTGTTCGTCGTCAGGTTGCTGCGGTTCTTCTTCTTCTTTATTCTCATCATCCGCTTTTTCTTCCTCATCTGCGTCATCCTTAATGGTGAGGAAGGTAGAAGCCGCTTTACTCGTGACATCATCTACAGTGGCTGTCACTTGGAATTTATAAGTGGAGCCAGGCTTCACATCAGAGATGACCGCTTCTTTAGCAGAGCTGTTTTGAATCTCTTTATAGCCGCCATTATCAACCGCTTGCTTGACATTAAATGTAGCATCAGCGTCGTCAGAATAGCCCCAAGTCAGTGTGATGGATTTTTTCTCTTCATCATACACCGCTTTTAAGTCAGAAGGCTTATCGGCTTCTTTTTTCTCAAAAGTGTCAGACACTTTTGTTGGAACCGTACCTTTTACAAAGTATTCTGTTGTCTTCTTGTCACTTGGTGTATTCGGTCCGGCTAATTTTGCAGGATCGGATCCTTTTTCAACCGTAGCTTCAACGACACTGTCTGGTTTTTCAAATGAGCCGCTTCCATCATCAATTTGAGAAATCAATCGCTGGAAGACAATTTTGGCAACACGCTGCTCGTTTTCATTCAGCCATACTTTGCCGTCTGCATCTTTTGAATTACCGATTCCCGTCCAAACGGCTGCTGTGTATTGCGGAGTATAACCGACAAACCACGAATCTTTTGCACCGCCAGAAGGGATATTGTGTGTCTTAATATCTTTTTCTATAAAGTTCGTTGTACCTGTTTTACCAGCTACTTGAACGTTCGGTACTTGTGCAAGTGTACCAGTTCCAGATTGGACAGCAGTTTTCAGCATATCTGTGATCATAAATGCTGTATAATCACTCATTGCTGCTTTTGAGTCCGGCGTAAGGTCAAGTTTTGTCCCGTCATTAAATTCAACAGACGTGACAGCATGCGGTTCGTTATAGTATCCGTTATTACCGAATGCACTAAATGCTCCAGCCATCTTAAGGGAGGAGACACCATCGTCAAATCCACCGATTGAGTAGGACTCTGGAATGTCAGAAGGTAAGTCCATACCTAAGTTATTAGCGAATTGAACGGCATTGTCTGTACCAGCTTCTTGGAAAGCTTTTAGGGCAGGAATGTTACGTGATTGTGCCAAAGCACTTCTCATCGACATTTTCCCTAAGTGTCTTCTGTCAAAGTTATTAATCGGCGTACCGTTTGAGTACGTATACGGTGCATCATCAATTTGCTGATATGTTGACCATTTTTTGTTTTCAATGACTGGGCCGTAATCTAAGATCGGTTTGATTGTGGAGCCTGGCTGGCGTTTTGCATCCGTCGCATAGTTAAAGCCGCCGGCTGGTACATCACGTCCACCGCCAATGGCGCGAATTTCACCATTTTTCGTATCAAGCAGAGTCACACCCGCCTGCATCCCTTTCGTAAATCCAACTGAATCTCCATTGATGATTTCAGTTAGATGATCCTGTGCATTTCGATCAAGTGATGTATAGATTTTTAATCCATCAGTTGATGCATCCACTTTGGCTTTTTTCTGTACTTCTTCCATCACTTCTTCAATGTAGGCAGAGTACTTACTAGAGTTTTGGCTCTTATATTTACTAGCTGAAACAACTGTCTTGCTGACAGGGGTTGCTTTTGCAACGTCATAGTCTTTTTCTGAAATGTAGCCTTGTTTTTTCATAAGGCTTAAAACGATATTACGGCGTTTTTCCGCTGCCTCGGGGTGTTTCACTGGGTTATAGGCAGAAGGACTCTGCGGCATACCTGCAAGTGTAGCAGCCTGTGCAACGGTTAGTTTATTTAAATCTGTGACTCCGAAAAATTGTTCAGCTGCTTTCCCAACACCATAAGCATAAGGAGAGAAGAAAATACGGTTTAAATACATTTCTAAAATTTCATCTTTAGAGTATTTTTGCTCAAGCTGAATCGAGAGCCATACTTCCTGTACTTTCCGTTTTAACGTCTTTTGATTGCTTAGGAGGGAGTTTTTCACAACCTGCTGTGTAATTGTACTTCCGCCTTCAGCACCAAAGCCGTCCTCAACGTTTGCGACAAGTGCACCGCCGATACGGATTGGATCAATCCCGTGGTGCTTATAAAAACGTGCATCTTCAGTCGCAATAAACGCGTCTTTTACTACATCGGGTATATCTTTTATCGAGACATACGTTCTTTTTTCTGCACCAACTTCTGCAAACACTTTCTTGTCTTTATCATAAAGCTTTGAAGAGTATGGTGTTTTAAGCTTACTATCATCAATAGAAGGAGCGCTTGATGCAAAAACGGCAAAAGTTGTGATTCCGGCAACTAAACAAAGTAGACCGATCACGAGTAAAGATAAAAATATTTTTTTAAATAGACCTGCTTTCTTTTTGCCTTTTTTGTTCTTTTGCTTCTTATTGTTTTCTTGACTTGCTTTACGTCGCTGTTCACGACTTGTAAATTGATCAGACATCACATCTCAACCTTTCGTGTTAAACCTTTTTCGAACGTAATTGCTGCTTGCTTTCATCCGAAAAATGAAGTGTCTCCACTACTTTAATATAATCAATTCTTGGCGAATATCCAAGTGTCATTATGTGGCCAGCTTCCATTAATTCGTCTTTGCTAATGGATTTACGGCCGTTTTTTTTCTGCCGCTCCCAGAAGAAAAAGAGATCTGAAGCGGGCAAATAATAAACGGAGCCAAAAGCGGATATAATAACGAAACAAATACCGCCTTGCTTTTCAACCTGTTTCATATGCTCAATTTGATGGTCGTGGAAATTTTTGAGCGGAAACGAGGTAGTGCTTTTGGTTTCCTTTGCTTCAAAATCGATATAGCGGCCTTTATACACCCCGTTATAGTCTGTTGTGGATGATTGTTTAAAATAGGCTTCTTTAATGACAGCAGCACTTCTTTTTGGATAATCCACATTCACAATTTGAACTGGGGTAGGCTTTTTATGAATGACTGCGATCCCGTTGACCAAATAGTATTGGTTTGTTTCATTTAAATCAGCCTCAAGCGTCATCCCGCGGTTACTATAAGAGGATTCGCCGCTGATTCTTTTTTTTGTCCCAATTTGTTGTATGGGCTGATACGATTTTCCGTTTGGATACCGAATCATCAAGTTTCAGCCTCCTTTTAATGCATTTTGTATTGGAGAGATCACCATGTTGTCCCAAGAAGAGCATATCATCACTCAGCAAATTTTGCGTGAAACGAAAGCAAAAAATAAAGACAACCTGACGAGAACAAATGCCTACAAGCGCTTTTATGACCGGCATCCAGAGATGAAATGGTCGCTGCTCGCTTCCTTTGTCTCGAGAAATGCTGGGTGGTCCATGACGGATTTAAAAGGCGAGCTCTTCCATCCAGGTTTAACGGATCAGCAGGGGCACCTTTTTTTCACAGCATATGAAAGAGCGAATTGGCTGATCTTTTCGGATGCTTACCCTCAGCTTCTTTTGTACGAATGGTCTAAGCGATGCAGTAAACCTTTGTTTCATCTGCTGCCTTATTTCTCCGTGTCTCGTTTTATGAGCGCTGAGTGGGAACGCTTCTGGCTAAAGCGTGACACAGAGCGTCTGCTTTATGCACTCATCATAAATGAACAATATACTATACAATCTCCTATTATACAAAATCCTCTTCTGAAAAAGAATGTTTTTCACTCGATTCAATATCTTTTCAGCGAGTGGGGACATTTCCAAACCGTTGTTTTTCCAACGGTGGACGGGCATTTGTACGGCTTAACCATACGGAAGTTTTCCAATGTAAAGGATCGCATTACATTAGGTAAAAAACTAGCGAAACTATTATTTCGAGCCGATTTGTTTTCGGATTTTTATCATTTTTTGCATACCGTTCCGCATACGGGATCTCGGTTTGATTTTGAACCGTTTTTAGGGATCGCTAGAAGGTCAACACCTTTTCTTCGGACGGTTTATCCGGTGATGACACATTCATTAGACGATCAAAGGGAAGATTGGTTTCAAAAGAAATTGAGTCCATCTTTATTTGAGGCAGAGCCGCTGCCAAAGCAGATTGAGCTGACCGACTGGTATTTTCATAAAAAAAGACAGCTTCGTTTTCTTTTCTCATTAGAGCACTATTTTTTGCATAAATAAAAAGCAGGGGGTGCCTGCTTTTTTTACGTAGATGGACGATTAGGACCGCCGAGCTTTTTATCCAGCTGATCTGGACTGTTTTCTTTCCCTTTTGGTTTTTGCTCTTTTGGTGCTGGCTGCTTTTTCATGAAATCTACCTCCTTTTGTCTTTAGAATTTACACAATCGGACGCAATCATACAAAGAAGGACAAGCATCTGTCGAAAAGGAAGAAATAGCGCTTATCTACACTTAGATTGGCGATTTGCTTCTAGTTTTGTCATGTGTGAAGGAGGGTGAGAAAGAAAAGAGAATGTAACGAGAGACGATAAAGGAGGAATCTGATGATGAGCGAATTTGTATCAAAAGAATCCATTATGCAGTTGTTAGAGGAAATCGAGCGAAAAATTGATGCGGTAGAGGAAGAGCTGTCTCTTGCTGTGAAGGAGACGAAACGTGCAGCGATAGAAGAGCAAGAACAAATGATTGACCGGCTTGAATCAGAAGTAAAGGACTGTGAAGTGAAGCTTCATGCAGCCGAGTATAAACTGGCAGCAAGACCGGCATATCACGCCGGATAGCTTTTCTATTTGAGCAATAGGTAAACGTTTGATAGGATGGTTCATAGAGGTGAACACTTTGGATAATCAAACATTACTTGAACATACACAAAACTTGAGAATATGGATCGAAGAAGCGTATGAGCAGTACCAAAAGGGAAAGGCTGAAGAGGAGTACCCATCGTATGATTTTTATACGGATATTCAGCCGGCCGTTGTTACATTTGATCAGAAAATGGAGGAGTGGCTCACCGCTGCCATCTCGTTTATTGAGCAGGCCAAACCTAGATATTTACACCAAGAACAGCTTGAAGCCGTAAAAGAAAATGGAAAAGAGGTTGTCCTGCAATCTTATTTTGGTAAACAGCACGCACCCCGTGTAAAAAATTTAGTTGAGTCAGTGGTTTACACTCTGAACCTTTTAATAGAAGAAATCAAAAAGCGCAGCTAAAGACATGATGCTGCGTTTTTCTTATGGCTTCTTTAGGCACATCTTCTGCTCTTGGTCATAATATATGAGTGTCATCAATATGTGTTGAGAGCGAGAGGAGCGAGATAGATGTTCCCTTATTCAAACCAGCAGCCTTATGAATTCAATCAATTCAAGCAAAGGCCTTTTCCGTATCCAGAGATGCAGCAGCAGCCTCCGCAGCCTCCAGACTATTTCATGCCGCCGTATCAAGGTGGAGGGGGAATGAATCAGGCACCATCTACTGTTTATCAGCCGCCTTATGGATACCAAGAAAACGTGCCGCCTTTACAGCCGCCAGAAGCGATGAATCCACCCCAAATGCAGCAGCCTCCAGGCATGATGCCCATGCAGCCGCCTATGAACCCTTATCCATTGCCAAGGCCGCAAAAACAGCAGCCATCTCAATTTAAAAGTGTGCTGTCACAATTCAAAAAGACGAATGGGCAATACGATTTTAACAAAATGTTTGATACAGCTGGCCAAATGATGAGTACAATGAATCAAGTAGGCTCATTGGCGAAAGGATTTACAAGCATTTTTAAAGCATAGCTAAAACCCAATAGATTGATCTATTGGGTTGTTTGCTTTGGCGCAGACACATGAAGCGATTGATCTTTCCACACACTCTTCATTTTCGTTTCATCTATTTTTGCCGGCATTAAAATGGTTTTGGTAAAGCTTGAATACGAAGAAGTCGTATCTGTTTTGATTTTTTCCTGTACTGATAAGTGTAAATATTGGGCTTTTACTTCTAGCGCAATGTCTCCTTCGACAAAATGGTCTGGAAATTGAATCTCGATATACACATTCTGTTCATCCTCTGTCACACCGGTCGTAATGGATGCAAGTGAATGCGATGTGGTCATGAGTGCCTCTGCACTATTTAATATCTCGTGAAACGGGGAGGATGCAAAAAATTGCTCAATCGCTTCATATAGCATATCTTCATTTGCCAGCATTTCATGTTTTTTTTCGCCTTCATGTTTCATCTGAATCACCTCTCATTTACAGCCTATGCAGAGGGGGCTCAGGCGGTTATCAATTGATGAGAGGAAAAAATTATGATTAAATAGTGTTGAATGAAGCAAGGTGTATGGGCGTAAAGTTTCATACACGAAATAGATTTAGGAAGCAAAGCTTGAAGGGAGCAAATTGACATTGCTGAAAAAATTATTCGGTTTCGGAAAAAACCAAGATGATGTAAAGGAAGAAGTCATTTATTCTCCAGTTGATGGAGAGTTAATGGATATGACTGATGTACCAGATCCCGTCTTTTCTCAAAAGATGATGGGAGACGGCGTAGCAGTAAAACCAAAAAGTGGGACGATTGTGTCACCAGTAGAGGGTGAAATCATTCAGCTCTTCCATACAAAACATGCAATTGGCATTCGAACACTCTCGGGGCTTGAGCTTCTGATTCATATCGGACTTGAAACAGTTGGGTTAAATGGTGAAGGATTTGAAGCCCACATGAAAGAAGGGGATAAAGTGAAAATCGGTGATCCTCTTATTACATGTGATTTAGAACTGATTGAAGAGAAAGCATCAAGTACAGTGACACCGATTGTGATTATGAATGGTGACCTTATCGAACGACTTGATAAAGAACCAAAAGGCTCTGTAGAAAAGCAGATGTCCAAGCTCTTTACAGTGAAAATGAAATAATCCATGAATAGAAAAAACTACCCACTGATAGGGTAGTTTTTTATTGTGCTGAGGACATTAATCCTCCATCGGAACCCAGCCTTGACTTGCTTCCATGACAGACCACAATCCTTCTGGAATGAGATACTTGTCTTTTTGGCTGCGTTTAATGACGGTTTCAATCTCTTGTTCTCTGCCTTCTTTAATCTTCTTAGCCCAATCTGGGTCGACGATCAGCTCTCGTGCGACAGCGATGAGAGGAATCCCTTGATTGTAAGCATGGAGTGCATCTTCAGCTGTAATGACACTGCCTACTCCAATAAGCGGAAGAGCATCGCCGCAGCGTTCTTTTAGCAGTTCCATACGAGTTTTATTAGAATCTGCGCCTCGTCTTGCTTTAGAGCCAATCTCCATTAGAGAGATATGCAAATAATCGAGGCTTTTTGTTTTGAGAACATCCACTAATGTAAACGTCTCTGTCATTGTTAAACCAGGTGTTTCTGGTTCTTCAGGAGATAACCGGTATCCAAAGATAAACGGTTTAGCCGCATGTTCTTTGATGGCCTCTTTAACTGCATCTACAACAGCAATAGGGAAAGCTAGACGTTTTTCTTCATTTCCTCCCCATTGATCTGTACGCTGATTGCTATGCGGTGAGTAAAATTGTTGTAATAAATAACCGTTTGCTCCGTGAATTTCCACGCCGTCAAACCCTGCTTGCACCGCTCGTCTCGCCGCTTCTTTAAAGGAGTCGATAATATGCGTAATTTCCTCTTCTTTTAAAGCGCGTGCAATTTGTTTTCCATCTTTAAACACATCACTTGGCGCAACCACATCACCGTTTGGAACTAAATGAGGGAGAGCCTGAGAGCCGCCGTGATGAATTTGAATAATGGCTTTTGTTCCTTTCGCCTGGATTGCTGCAGCCAATTTTTTCAGGCCTGGTATATCTTCATCTCTTGCGATAGAAGGCTGTCCTTCAAATGCCTTCCCATCTGGAGTCACATTCGCACATGCTGTAATCACCATGCCCATTTCACTTGATCTAGCTGTAATGAAGTCAATTTCGTCTTTTGAAATGGTGCCGTCATCATGAGAACCGAAGTGTGTCATTGGAGCAACGACTAACCGGCCATCAATAGAAGCGCCTCCTGGAAACGTAAATGGTTCAAACAAAGGCTTAAATTCGTTTTTCAATCTGATCATCTTCTTCCTTGATAAAATCATTTCACTTTAGAAGTGTAATAGATATTGTTACAACAGTTCAAAGTATTTGCTCATAAGTCCGCATCAAAAAATTGCCGCCTAGTCATGCAAACAAATATTCGGTACACTAGAATGAGAGGTGGACGCAATATGAAAAAGAAAACAATGAACGAACTGATAGAAGAATTAAAGAAAGACGAACAGGTAGAGCATTGGCATGAAATTGAAGCAAAGCCTGCACAGACCTCTCCCGTTCCTGAAAGAGTGGACGACAGGCTAAAAAAGGCGCTTGAAAAACGAGGCGTGAAAGAGCTGTATATTCATCAAAAGGAAGCCTTTGAACGTGTAATGGATGGTGAGCATGTAGTGACTGTTACACCAACAGCTTCAGGTAAAACGCTTTGCTACAATCTGCCTGTTCTTCAGTCGATCGCAGAAGACCAGACAAACCGCTCTCTTTATTTATTCCCAACAAAAGCGCTCGCACAGGATCAAAAGAGTGAACTTAACGAGATCATCCACGAGATGGATGTTCCGATTCATAGTGAAACATATGACGGGGACACCTCCCCGGCCATTCGGCAGCGAGTCAGACAAGCAGGGCATATTGTCATCACAAACCCAGATATGCTGCATTCAGCTATTTTGCCTCATCACACGAAATGGGTCAGCTTGTTTGAGAATTTGAAGTATATTGTCATTGATGAACTTCATACATATCGGGGTGTGTTTGGCAGTCATGTGGCCAATGTGATTCGAAGATTAAAGCGAATTTGTGCATTTTATGGAAGTGATCCGATTTTCATTTGTACTTCCGCAACGATTGCGAATCCAAAAGAGCTGGCGCAGCAGCTCACAGGGAACAAAGTGCATCTTATTGAACGAAACGGAGCGCCCAGCGGTAAAAAGAATTTTGTGTTTTATAACCCGCCAGTGGTGAATAAACCATTAAATATTAGACAAAGCGCTGCCACTGTCGTCAACCAATTGGCTAAAACATTTTTAAAAGAAAAAATTCAAACGATCGTTTTTGCTAGAAGCAGGGTACGAGTAGAAGTGATTTTAAGTCATATTCAAGAGCTTGTGAAAAAAGAAATCGGTCCAAAATCGATTCGTGGGTATCGCGGAGGCTATTTGCCAAAAGAGCGCCGCGTGATTGAAAAGGGGTTAAGAGAAGGAGACATTCTAGGTGTCGTCAGCACGAACGCACTAGAATTAGGGGTAGATATAGGTCAGCTAAAGGTATGCATTATGACGGGGTATCCTGGCAGTGTAGCGAGTACATGGCAGCAGGCTGGACGTGCTGGAAGGCGTCATGAGGAGGCGCTCATTATCATGGTAGCAAGCTCCTCACCCCTTGATCAATATATTGTCAGACACCCTGAATATTTCTTTAATAGACCGCCTGAAGCAGCCAGAATCAATCCTGAAAATCTCATTATTTTAGTGGATCATCTAAAATGTGCTTCCTACGAGCTGCCATTTCGGACGGATGAACAGTTTGGCGGCATGGAAGTAGAAGACATTTTGCAATACTTACATGAGGAAGGGGTTCTTCATTTTAGCGGGAACCGGTATTATTGGTCAGATCAATCGTTCCCAGCGCATGGCATCAGCCTGCGGTCTGCAAGCCAGGAAAATGTGGTGATTGTGGATCAATCAGATGTAGCGAATGTCCGAATTATTGGAGAGATGGATCGATTCAGTGCAATGACATTGCTTCATGATGAGGCAATTTATTTACATGAAGGGGTTCAGTATCAAGTAGAAAAGCTAGATTACGAGCATTTGAAGGCTTATGTGAAACAAGTGGATGTAGAATACTATACAGATGCTAATTTAGCTGTTCAGCTCAAGGTGCTGGAAATCGATCAGACAACAGAGAAAGAAGCGGTATCTGTTCACTACGGTGATGTGACTGTCAACGCAATGCCAACAATTTTCAAAAAAATCCGGCTCAGTACCGGTGAAAATATCGGCTCTGGTCCAATTCACCTACCTGAAGAAGAAATTCATACGAGTGCGGCTTGGTTTGAATTACACGAGGCAGAGCGGAGATTTGAAGAGAAGACACTTGAACAGCTCCTGCTTGGCATCGCAAATGTTCTTCAGCACATTGTACCTGCTTTTGTGATGTGTGACCGATCAGATATTCATGTTGTTTCACAAATTAAAGCGGCACATACCGGTAAACCGACAGTCTTTTTATATGACCACTACCCTGGCGGAATCGGCTTAAGCAAAGAAGTCCAAGCTCGTTTCGATGAAATAGCAGGTGCAGCCATTCAGCTGATAGAGCGGTGCCGCTGTGAGAACGGCTGTCCATCCTGCATTGGCATGGAAATGAAAGAGGTGAGCGGAAAAAGCAGCATTGTTGAATTGATGTCTGCATTTTAAGAGGAAGGAGGAAGATACCTACTCATGTCTTTAAAAGGGAAATTAAATCGAATGAAGAAGCACCTATCGCACAACCAGCCAAACGAAAAACGTCAAAAAACAGTGGAAGGGCAGCCTCAGCCTGTGATGGCCGAAAACATTCCATTTTTAAAGGAATGGGAGCAATTGGGTGCAGCTCCTTATCACTTTGAGAATTCCTTTTGTCTCATTCGAGAAGTCACCTATTCATTAGATGATAAGCATGGACTCTACTCGTTTGCGGAACTGCCAAAGATCATCGAGGCATGGAACAAAAGCAGCATCCAGCATTCTCTATCGGCTAAAGGTTACAAGCCGCATGAACTGTTTTTCTTTGATACAGAAACAACTGGATTATCTGGCGGAACGGGAAATATGATTTTCTTGCTAGGACATGCGCGGGTATTTGCTGACAAAGTAGTGGTGAAACAGCACCTGCTCACAAATCCGGGAAATGAAGCGGCTCTTTATAAAAGCTTTCTCGATGAAGTGAACGTAGAATCACTCGTTACATATAATGGAAAATCATTCGATTGGCCGCAAGTGAAAACGAGACATACTTTTTTGCGAGATCAAATCCCTGCGCTTCCAGAGTTTGGCCACTTTGATCTTCTGCATGGATCAAGACGATTGTGGAAGCATAAATATGAACGAATGGCGCTGTCTGTGGTTGAAAAAGAAGAGCTGCACGTCCACCGGGAGGGAGACACACCGGGTTTTTTGGCACCGATGATCTATTTTCACTTTTTAAAGGAACAAAAACCGAAGCTCATCGAAGGGATTTTGACTCATAATGAATTAGACGTCCTATCGTTAATCAGCCTTTACATCCATCTATCCAAAAAAATTCTATCTATGGATGCGGTAAAAGAGCACGATGAGAAATACGCGCTGGCTAGGTGGCATCTTGCGCATCGTGATGTACAGGAAGCTACGAAGCATTTGCGGGAATTAACAGGTGCTGATTTTGAACATGCCAATCAGGCGGCTTTTGATCTCTCCTTACAATATAAACGGCTAAACGAGTGGGATGAAGCAGTTCGAATTTGGGAAACATTATTTGAATCAAGTGATGTCCATTTGGCATTAAAAGCAGGTATAGAGCTTGCGAAGTGTAAAGAGCATCGCCAAAAAGATGCAAGGTCAGCTCTTTCCATCACGGAATCTTTATTATCTTTCTCATCGTTAAGCGAGCGAGACACAAAAGAGCTTGAGAAGCGAAAAAAACGGCTATTGAGAAAAGCTGGGCAATGAAATATTATTACCCGGGAAAGCGCAAAAAATGACAACGTTCGGCTCTCGGCCGAAAATAAAAATTGTTTAGCACTTTTATTGTAGAAAGTCCGCGAATCCTGTAAAATAACGTTAGATATTGAAAGAGGAGCGTATAGCATGTATAAGGGTCTTTTCTACTTGTTTTTTCTTGTGGTCATTTTGGTCGCTTTTGTGTTTTCAAACTATAAAGATATTTTTCTTGCCAACTTTTAAAATAGGTTAATGCATTAGTACATGTACACCTCTTAATTCATACATTGTTAATGTAAGAAAATAAAGGAGAGGGGAATGCTACATGTACCATCATCACCATCATTGCCATCCGAATGTTACACAGCCAATTGTTCATCCGACGAATCATTGCTGTACACACAGCGAGTCAACAACAATTGTGCCGCATATCCACCCGCAGCATGTGACAAATGTTCACCACCATAATTTCAAACATGTTCACTACTTCCCGCATACGTTTTCTCAGGTGGACCCGACAACACATCAACACTTTAACTGCGGTGGACCTTGCTGTAACAGATAAAGTGAATGGGACTTTTATAAGTCCCATTTTTTAAAAGCAGGTGAAAAAATGAAAATTATTGCTGTCACAGGGTACAAGCCCTTTGAGCTTGGGATATTCAAACAAGACGAGCCTGCACTTCAATACATAAAAGCGGAGCTTCAAAAAAGGCTGACAGCCCTTATCGAAGAAGGTCTGGAATGGGTGCTCATATCAGGCCAGCTTGGGGCAGAAATTTGGACAGCCGAAGTGGTGTTTGAGCTTCAGGAGGAATATCCAGCGTTAAAACTTGCAGTCATTACGCCATTTTATGAACAGGAAGAGCGCTGGAATGAACAAAACAAAGAGTTGTATGAAGGAATTCTTGCACAGGCCGATTTTGTAGAAAGTGTCACGCATAGACCGTACGAAAGTCCGGCACAATTTAAACAAAAGAACCGCTTTTTTATTGAAAAAACAGATGGTCTTCTCGTCTTATATGATCCCGAGCATGAGGGATCGCCGAAGTATATGATCAGGGAGGCGGAAGCTTATACCGATTACCCCATTATGTACATCACGATGGATGATCTAAGAGCGCAGGTTGAGGCAGAAGATCCGTTTTTTGATTAAAAGCAAGAGAAAATTTGACAACGTCACGTATTTCTGAAAAAATATACTATGAATTCACGATATGAGGTGAAAAAGATGCTTGCTGATAAAGTAAAGCTTTCTGCGAAAGAAATTTTAGAAAAAGAATTTAAAACAGGTGTCAGAGGGTACAAACAAGAAGAAGTCGATAAATTTTTAGATATGGTCATTAAAGACTATGAGACATTCAACCAAGAAATCGAAAAACTTCAACAAGAAAACCTCCACTTGTCAAAACAGCTTGAAGAAGCTGTTGAACAAGGGAAAAGACAGCCTGCACAGTCTAATACAACAAACTTTGATATTTTAAAAAGACTATCGAACCTTGAGAAACACGTATTCGGCAGCAAACTTTATGATTGAGTCTTGCTGAAAAAAGCTTGTGTCAGATGTCATTGTCGTTTATAATAACGCTTATTGATTAACGTTCGGGTAATCGCTGTAATGCTATTTAGGGCATTGCAGAGGAAAGTCCATGCTCGCACGGTGCTGAGATGCCCGTAGTGTTCGTGCCTGGCGAAAAAATAAGCCAGGGCAGCCTGGGAAAGGCTGACGGCAGGAAAAATGCCTACGTCCTTTTTAGGATATGGCAAAGTATCCTTGAAAGTGCCACAGTGACGAAGTCTCACTAGAAATGGTGAGAGTGGAACGCGGTAAACCCCTCGAGCGAGAAACCCAAACTTGGTAGGGGAACTTTCTCAAAGGAACCAAACGGAGAGAAGGACAGAGAATTCTGTAGATAGATGATTACCACCTGAGTACGAGGCATTTGCCGTTTGCAGTACGATGGAACAAAACATGGCTTACAGAACGTTATATCCGTTATCATAAACATGATGAAACAAAGCTCTCCTATTTCAACATATGGAGAGCTTTTATCTTGAATACATAAAAGGACGAGAAAACAGGTGATAAATCAATGAAAACCTATACACTCATCGCAACAGCTCCAATGGGAATTGAAGCAATTGTTGCAAAAGAAGTAAGAGACCTTGGCTATGAGTGCACAGTCGACAACGGAAAAGTGATTTTCAAGGGGGATGCTCTTGCGATTTGCCGTGCAAACCTTTGGCTGCGTACAGCAGACCGGATCAAGGTACAAGTTGCTGAATTTTCGGCAAAAACATTTGATGAGCTTTTTGAACAAACGAAAGCGATTGACTGGGCCGCTTTTTTACCAAAAAACAGTACGTTTCCTGTCATCGGGAAATCTGTGAAATCTCAGCTTGCCAGTGTGCCTGACTGCCAGCGCATCGTCAAAAAAGCCATCGCTCAAAAGCTTAAATCCTCCTACAACATTCAGTCTGAATGGCTTGAAGAGACGGGACCTGAATATAAAATCGAGATCGCTCTTTTAAAAGATAAAGCGGTTCTTACGCTTGATACATCTGGTGTAGGTCTTCATAAACGCGGATACCGCATGGATCAAGGCGGAGCACCTATTAAAGAAACGCTTGCTGCTGCGCTCGTCTTATTAACGAACTGGACACCTGACCGTCCGTTTGTTGATCCTTTCTGCGGATCAGGAACAATCGCCATAGAAGCGGCGATGATAGGACAAAACATTGCTCCAGGATTTAACCGAGATTTTGCGTCTGAATCATGGGAATGGATCGGTGAAGACGTATGGAACAAAGCGCGTGTGGAAGTCGAAGAAAAAGCAAACTATGATCAGCCGCTCCGCATTATTGCAAGTGACATCGACCATCGTATGGTAGACATCGCAAAAATGAATGCAGAAGAAGCAGGACTGAGTGAACTGATTGAGTTCAAACAAATGCAAGTAAAAGACTTTCAAACAAAAGAAGAGTACGGTGTGATTGTTGGAAATCCTCCTTATGGTGAACGACTGAGTGATAAACCAGCTGTTGAAAAAATGTATCAAGGAATGGGTGAAGCGTTTAAGAACCTAGATACATGGTCCATTTACATCTTAACGTCACACGAAAAATTCGAAGAGTGCTTCGGAAGAAAAGCGACGAAAAAGAGAAAGCTGTTTAATGGATTTATTAAAACAGACTATTATCAATATTGGGGAAAACGCCCGCCTAGAAAGCAACCAACCGAATCGTAAGAAATGGCCGCACCGAAAAAAGGTGCGGCTTTTTTATGCTGAAAAGGTATAACTCCTCGCGTGGCGGAATAAACTGAACTTGATTTTAAAAAAAGAGGTGTCTTCATGATTCATTATGATCAAATTCAGTTAATCCAAAAAGCACTCAATTCGACTGCTCAAGAAATAGAAGGGCATGAAGGTGGACAATCTGCTCAGCTTACGGCAGCCATCGAAGATTTGGCGCTGGCTCAGGCATACATAGAACGTTCTGAGCATGCATTTTTAATGAAGGAAAGCTATCAACATCGCCTGCGCTCATAAAAAAAGATTGTTTTTCCCCAGCGTAAATGGTACTATTGAATGTCTGAATGATTCAAAAGTTGGGGGTTGAAGCAGGTGACAGCATCTCGTTTGCCTTTTTCATTATCAAAAGAACACAATTTTTACGAAGAACTGGGCAACTGGATTGGTGATGTGTTTTATGACATTTTGCCAGAAAAGGGCTTTGATCTTCGAGATGAACAAATATTTATGGCTTTTCAACTAGAAAGAGCCTTTAAAGAAAAAAGTGTGATGTTTGCCGAAGCTGGGGTAGGCACAGGCAAAACTATCGTCTATCTATTATTTGCCGTCACATATGCAAGGTATACAGGGAAGCCTGCGATTATTGCATGTGCAGACGAAACGTTAATTGAACAGCTCGTTAAACAAGAAGGTGATATCTATAAAATTGCCAATCACCTTGATATTCAAATAGATGCGAGATTAAGTAAATCGCATGATCAATATTTATGCTTAAAGAAGCTGGAGAAAACGATGCAGCGTGAAGATGATGAAAAGTGGCTCGATATTTATGAATCACTGCCTTCATTTGTTCATGAATCACATGGCATGCAAACCTTTTATCCGTATGGCGATCGAAAAGAGTATCCAGAGTTATCAAATGATGAATGGTCACGAATTGGCTATGATTCGTTTCAGGACTGCCTGACGTGCGATATGCGTCATCGCTGTGGTTTGAATTTATCAAGAGATCATTACCGGAAAGCGACAGACCTCATCATCTGTTCACATGATTTTTACATGGAGCATGTGTGGACGAAGGAATCCCGGAAACGTGAGGGCCAGCTTCCGCTGCTTCCTGAGCATAGCTCCGTCGTATTTGATGAGGGACATCTTCTCGAGTTTGCCGCACAAAAAGCGTTAACGTACCGAGTGAAGCAATCAACGCTCGAAACATTTTTGGAACGTCTTTTGCAAAACGACATACGCGAAGAATTTGCAGAGCTTGTTGAAGATGCACTTGCAACAAACGATGAGTTCTTTTATCTCTTAAAAACACATGCCAAAGAAGTCAAAGGCTCGCACCGGCTTGAAATTGGGCGTGTCGATGAGGTGAAGCGTTCTGCAAGTGAATTGTGTGACTTGCTTGAAAAAATCGGAGAAGCGCTCGTGTTTGAATCTGAGATGTATACGATCGATCAATACGAATTATCTGTTGTGGAAGAATACATTGAACAAATGGCGTACTCTTTATCGCTTTATCAAAAAAATGCCATTAGCTGGCTGGAAAAACAGGAATTAGATACAACATTTGTTGTGATGCCAAAGACGGTTGCAGAGGTGCTTGGCGAAAAAGTATTCTCGCAAAAAAGACCATATATTTTCTCTTCCGCTACATTGTCTGAGAATCAATCCTTTGATTATTTAGCTGAAAGTCTTGGGATTAAAGATTACTTATCAATGAGTGTCGCTTCGCCGTATGATTACGATGAACAAATGAAGATTTATTTCCATGGAATTCAGCAGCTCGCTGAGCAAGAGGCAAAAGCACAGCAAGTGATCACTCAGCTGAAAGAAAATGGAGGACGATCTCTGATTCTCTTCCCTTCATTTGATGAACTTCATTTCTTTAGAAAACAACTTGAAGCAGCAAATGAATCACTGCCGTTTGACGTATATTTTGAGGGAGACGAGGAAATCAGCACGATTGTTCAAAAGTTCCAAGCAGATGAAACATCCGTGTTATGCTCTGTTCATCTGTGGGAAGGGCTTGATATTCCAGGTCAATCATTAACGAATGTGATCATCTGGGGACTTCCTTATCCGCCGCATGATCCGGTATTTGAAGCGAAACGGAATGAAGCAAAGGATGCACATGCTGAAGTTGACCTTCCGTATATGCTGCTTCGCTTACGCCAAGGTATCGGAAGACTGATCCGGACAAGCCAAGACGCAGGAAGCATTCATATTTACTTTGATCGTAAAGAAGATACTAAGCTTCAAAGTAAAATTGAATCCGTCCTGCCAGTGAAGCCCATCATCACATCTTAAATAGCTGAAAACTTGCAAATGAGGAGGATACCACGGTGTATCCTCCTTTTTCATTGACAAAAGAACATTCATTGAAGTAGCCTTGAAACGTACATACATATTTTATTGATTGGGGGAACAAACGCATGAGTCTTGAAGCAACTGAGAAAGCGTTTTATCAATTACTAGGGAAAATCGCCCATTATACAGAGGCGCTCCATTTACTTTACTGGGACTCTAGAACACAAGCACCTAAAAAAAGTGCGGATTTTAGAGCTGAAACGATCGGTCAATTATCAACTGATATTTTTAATATGAAGACTTCTGACGAAATGAGAGATCTTCTTCACGCATTAAACAAACATCGAGATGAGCTGTCAAAAGATACACAGAAGGCGCTCGAATTATCACAAAAAGAGTATGATGAAAACAGTAAAATTCCGAAAGAAGAATTTAAAGAATACTCGATTTTACAATCAAAAGCGGAGCATGTTTGGGTAGAAGCAAGGGAGAAATCAGACTTTTCACTCTTTGCACCATACTTAAAACAGCTTATTGACTTTAACAAGCGTTTCATCCAATATTGGGGCGTGAAAAAAACGCCTTATGATGTGCTGCTCAATAACTATGAGCCAGATATGACGGTTGAACAGCTTGATCAAAAGTTTGGTGCACTTCGTGACGCTATTGTTCCTCTTGTGAAAAAAATCGAAGCCTCACCTAATAAGCCGGATACTTCATTTTTATCGAAAAGCTTCCCAATCGATAAACAAAAGGAATTGAGTCTCTTTTTCTTAAAAGAATTAGGATATGACTTTGACGCAGGCCGCCTGGATACAACAATTCATCCATTTGCTGTAACGTTAAGCAGAGGCGATGTACGTGTGACGACCCGTTATGATGAGCATGATTTTCGAATGGCGATCTTTGGAACGATTCATGAATGTGGTCATGCGATCTATGAGCAAAACATTGATGAAGCACTGAGCGGAACACTTTTATGTGATGGGACTTCGATGGGAATCCATGAATCACAGTCTCTTTTCTTTGAGAACTTTATCGGCAGACACGAAGATTTCTGGAAAACGTATTATCAAAAGCTGCAAGAAGCTTCTCCTGAGCAATTTAAAGATGTTTCTTTAGAAGACTTTGTGCATGCAGTGAATGAATCGAAGCCGACTTACATTCGAATTGAAGCCGATGAACTGACGTATCCGCTTCACATTATCATCCGCTATGAAATTGAGAAAGCGATTTTCAATGAAGAAGTAGCAGTTGAAGATCTGCCTGCACTTTGGAATGAAAAATATCAAGCGTATCTTGGCATTACGCCTCCTAATGATGCACTCGGTATCTTGCAGGATGTTCACTGGTCTGATGGAAGCTTTGGATATTTCCCTTCATATGCTCTTGGTTATATGTATGCAGCGCAATTAAAGCAGCAAATGATTAAAGATTTACCAAATTTTGATGAGCTTATTCAAAATGGGTCTTTTGCACCGATAAAAGAATGGCTGACGGAACATGTTCACCAGCATGGAAAACGGAAAAAGCCATCTGAAATCATTCAAGATGCAACAGGCGAAGAATTAAATGTTCAATATTTAATTGACTACTTAACAGATAAATATACAAAACTGTATTTATCATAAAAGAAGGGCACCCTTTCATGAGAGGGGTGCTTTTTTGATGCTTGAATATTCTAAAAACGAACATTTTGTTCTGATCTATTATTTAAGTTCGGTATTTTTCTAGAAAAATGCTTTCCAAGCGTCTGAAATCTTGTTATAATTTGAACACTATAACACTCATATAATCGCGTGATGATGGCACGCAAGTTTCTACCGGACACCGATAAGGTCCGACTATGAGTGAGCAAAATGAAACAGCTCTTGTTTGAGCTGAAGATCCGTTGATCGTTTTCGCATTGCTTGCTCCTCATGGACAGCAATGCTTTTTTTATGCCAAAAATTGAATGTTTGCCAATTATGCTAGGGGGAAGAATGATGGAATTGTTACGTCAAAAAATTGAGAACGAGGGAATCGTTCTGTCAAATCAAGTGTTAAAAGTAGATGCTTTTTTAAATCACCAAATTGATCCTGTGTTAATGCATGAGATCGGGCAAGAGTTTGCTAGATTATTTAAGCACGATGGCATTACAAAAATCATCACAATCGAATCTTCTGGCATCGCACCTGCTGTGATGGCTGGGCTTGCTCTTCAAGTACCTGTTGTGTTTGCAAGAAAACGTCAATCACTCACATTAACGGATAACCTGTTAACAGCCAGTGTGTACTCTTTTACGAAAAAAGTAGAAAGCACGATTGCTGTCTCAAATACGCATCTTAGTGAAAATGATTGTGTGTTAATCATCGATGACTTTTTAGCGAATGGTGAAGCTGCGAAAGGACTTGCTGCAATTGCAAAGCAGGCGAAGGCAAAAGTAGCCGGATTTGGCATTGTCATCGAAAAATCATTCCAGCCTGGAAGAAATGCGCTTGTGCAAATGGGCTACCGCGTTGAGTCCCTCGCACGTATTGAATCACTTGAGGAAGGGAAAGTCACGTTTGTACGGGAGGTACAATCATGAGTACCGCTAAAAAAGTCAAAACGCTCTCACTGGGTATTCAGCATGTGCTGGCGATGTATGCCGGTGCTGTTCTTGTGCCGCTCATTGTTGGAGATGCGCTCGGGCTCACGCCTGCACAGCTGACTTACTTAATCTCGGCGGATATTTTCATGTGCGGGGCTGCCACATTGCTTCAAGTATGGAAAAACCGCTTCTTTGGGATCGGTCTGCCTGTCGTATTAGGCTGTACATTTACTGCGGTTTCTCCTATGATTGCGATTGGCTCTAAGTATGGCATTTCGTCTATCTATGGAAGTATTATCGCTTCTGGGTGTATCGTCATTCTTCTTTCTTTTTTCTTTGGGAAGCTTGTGAAATTTTTCCCGCCTGTTGTCACAGGTTCTGTCGTCACTATTATTGGTATCACCCTCATTCCTGTAGCGATGAATAATATGGCAGGAGGAGAAGGAAGTGCGGATTATGGTTCTTTTGAAAATCTAGGGCTCGCTTTCCTTGTGCTGTTTATCATTGTACTGCTCTATCGGTTCACGAAAGGGTTTATGAAGGCGATCGCCATTTTAATCGGTATTCTTCTTGGGACAGCAGTTGCTGCGTTTATGGGGAAAGTGGAGACAGCTGAGGTGGCAAAAGCCCAGGTTTTCCGCATGATTGAGCCATTTTATTTTGGCATGCCGACCTTTGAATTTGCACCGATCATGACCATGACGTTAGTTGCGATTGTGTCATTAGTCGAATCAACAGGCGTTTATTTCGCACTAGGTGATTTAACAAACCGGTCATTAAAAGAGAAGGATTTGGCTAAAGGCTATCGGGCAGAGGGGATTGCTGTGTTATTAGGCGGAATCTTTAATGCTTTTCCATACACAGCCTACTCGCAAAACGTTGGATTGATCCAGTTAACAGGAGTCAAGAAAAACCAAGTCATTGTTGTAACAGGAGCATTGCTCATGTTATTTGGTCTTTTTCCTAAGATCGCTGCCTTTACGACGATTATTCCAAAGTCAGTCCTTGGCGGTGCAATGGTTGCCATGTTTGGCATGGTCATTGCATACGGTATTAAAATGCTCTCGCGCGTGGACTTTGCAAAGCAGGAGAACTTGCTGATCGTCGCTTGCTCCGTGGGAATCGGCTTAGGAGTTACTGTCGTACCGCAAATGTTTGAGCATCTGCCAGATTCGATTAAATTATTAACAAGTAACGGCATTGTGGCCGGAAGCTTTACCGCTATTTTGCTTCATATTATTTATCACATGATTCCTTTTAAAAAAGAAGCCGGGCATGACCTGGTAGAAGAACCTAAGCAATCTGTTATGTAAACCCCTCTCTTGGAGAGGGGGTTCAGATTATGGACAAAGAGCTAAAATGACCTTTTATTTTAGCTCTTTGTCTTCTTTTTAGCTTGATAAAAAACCTTTGAAGTCCTAGGATCCTAGGAAGGAGCGTGTGAGGGTTTGTCTACAAGCTGAAAGCCCGCATCTTTTGGATACGGGCTTTTTGTGATTAGCACTATTAATGTTGTACCGGCGGCATTGTTTCGTTAATGACTGCAAATGTATAGCCCCTTGCTTTTAGCTGTATAATCAGGCTATCTAAATAGTTTGTGGTAGAGGGTTGATCATGCATTAATATAACTTTTGGTTCCCATGGTTTATTTTTCTCAAACATTTGCAATTGATTCAATACCTCTGGAACATATTGTGCGTTTTTATATCTCCAGTCAAGACTATCAATCGTCCAGTCCCAGTAAATAAAGCCATTTTGGTTTAAACGTACTTTTTGATGATATGTTAAATTTGGAACACTGCCAAAGGGGGTTCTTACAAGACGGCTGTAGACGCCTGTAACAGAGGCAAGAATACGCTGAGCTTCTCTCATTTCATTTGCTGGAGACTCGCTGTTCTGATAAAAGAGGTTTATATCATGCGTCATGCCATGAAGACCTAATTGATGTCCTTCTTGATAAAGTCTTTTCACAGCTGATTGGTGTGCTTGGATTTGCGGTCCAAGCATGAAGAACGTCGCCTTCACGTGATGTGCTTTTAATACATTTAACAGCTGATTTGATGTAGCAGAAGGACCATCATCAAATGTTAAAAAGACTGTTTTATTCGTTGCCTGTTGGTTTGGATTGGTCTTAAAATGTGTATCCAATGTTCTTGTAGACTGATCTTTTGCTTTCAGACTGATGCTTGTGTCACGGAAGTCACTGCTGGCAGCATTTTTTGCTTGCCCATTTGTCGCCTGCAAATGGGGTTTAGACATATCCCAGATAAAAAAGAGAAACAGTGTAAGAAGCACTAAACCAATTACCTTTGAGAGAAGTATCGTGTTGTAGGGTGTCTTTTTTTTGGAAACCTTTTTCATTACAATCACTCCAGTCAATTAAATTTTGAGCCGAACCATGTTGTAGATTCTTTCTTTTTTCACTGTTTTTCCTGGTACTCATATTGATTAAATATATAGTGGAAAAAATCCTTTTTATATAGAAAATTCAAATAAATTGGGAATTTATGGATATTATTTTGTGTTGATCAGCAAAAAAAGGTGATCCATTCATGTTTAAATGAAATCATTCTGAATAATGATCGAAACCTTAATATTTATACGCTAAAATAGCAGCAGATTTGACCATTAATTCGAAGCGAAAGGGAGATTCCGTATGAAAGTGTTGTATAAGTAAAGGGGGGGTGTCTACGTTCTGAACACTTCTCTTTTAGAGGTGTTTTTTTGCATAAAAAAAGCAGGTTCGCTTGGCTTAGAACGAACCTGTGAAGGAGGAAAACTACATCATGTTTTCACCTATATTATCCAATATTTATCAATTGTCGTCAAGACAAAAAGTTAGCCGGAGGAAAATATTTTGACTGAATTGTGACGTTTTGGCATGTATATCCTTTTTTCGATAGGGGATATTAATCGAAAAAAGAGGTGAAGCCGATGGCGTACATTCTTTCTGTTGGAACGAGTCTGCCAAAACATCATGTGGATCAAAAAAAGGCGGCTGATTTTGCTAGATCCCAATTTAAACGATCGTTTAAAGATATCGACCGGCTGCTGAGAGCTTTTCAAAACGGAGAAATCGAGAGCAGACAGTTTGTGCAGCCAATTGAATGGTATCAGACGCACCACTCTTTTGAGGAGAAAAACAATCTCTATTTGGAAAAAGCATTGGCTCATGCAAAAGAAGCGGTCATACACTGTCTTCATGAGAAGGCGTTCCTGAAAAAACCGATTCCGTTTGAAGAGATCGATGCATTGTTTTTTATTTCAAGCACCGGACTTTCGACACCAAGTCTTGATGCAAAACTGATGAATGTTCTTCCTTTTTCGCCTTATACGAAACGAGTGCCGATCTGGGGATTAGGGTGCGGGGGCGGAGCGGCAGGGTTGTCCCGGGCTTACGAATACATAAGGGCATTTCCAGAAGCAAAGGTGCTGGTTGTCGCCTGTGAACTGTGCAGTTTAACTTTCCAGCCGCAAGATCAATCAAAAAGCAATTTAATCGGGACATCTTTGTTCGGAGACGGGACAGCAGCGGTACTCTTAACTGGAGAAAAAGGTGTATCTGAATACGCCGATCTAAAAACAGTTCCTAGAGTGATTGGTACACAATCCGTCACAATGAAAGAGTCTGAGGATGTGATGGGATGGGAATTTACAAGTGACGGCTTTCGGGTTATTTTCTCCCGTGACATTCCTTCCATTATTTCAGGCTGGTTAAAAGAGCAAGTCGATCAATTTTTAGAGCAGCAAGGGTATTCGGCAGAAGACCTATCAGTTTTTCTTGCCCATCCTGGAGGAAAAAAAGTGATTGATGCCTATATTGAAAGTCTATCCTTACAAGAGGATCAACTTTTTTCATCAAAAGAGGTACTTAAACAACACGGGAATATGTCCTCTGCCACAGTTTTGTATGTGATCAAACATTATCTTGAACATCAATCCGCTGAAGCGGGAGATATGGGTCTTTGCGGAGCGCTTGGTCCGGGCTTTTCCTCAGAGCTGCTGCTCATGAAATGGGAGGAGGTCTTATCATGATCATTTGGCTCGTCATTGGTTTCTTCGTTTGTCAGCGGCTTATTGAAATGCTTGTGGCTAAAAGAAATGAAAAGAAAGTAAAAGCGATCGGTGCCATTGAATTTGGTGCAAGTCATTATCCTTATATGGTCGCTATGCATGCGGGCTTTTTTCTCTCACTTATGGTTGAGGTATGGGGGTTAAACAGGCCGCCGTCTCGCTATTTTCTTGTGCTTCTCGTTTTCCTGCTGGCCACACAGTTGATTCGATACTGGGCATTATGTTCTCTTGGGACGTATTGGAATACAAAGATTTTAGTTGTACCAAATGCGATGATGGTGAAAAAAGGACCTTATCGCTGGTTAAAGCATCCTAACTATGTCGTGGTGGCGATTGAGCTTATGCTGATCCCGCTTTTATTTAATGCTTATTTTACCGCCATTTTGTTCACATGTTTAAATGCATGGATGATGGCTGTGAGAATTCAAACAGAAGAGAAAGCGCTCAATCAGTATTTGTTAAATTAATATTGAAAATCATTATCAATTGTGATACACTTTCATTAATGATAAGCATTCTCAATCACGAAGGATGGACGGTGATCACATGACAATGGTTTTCTTACTCGGTACGGTCTGTGTATACAGCCTATTAATTGGCTTCGTATTAAAAGGTGTTTCTAAAAAATCTGCTTCCTGATCGCAGTCAATTGCGACTGATCGGGCAGCAGATTTTTTTATTTCCTTAGATCAGAAGAAAAATCTCTTCATTTTGTGTAAAATGGTATCACATACATAACTGACTTTTCTAAAAACAAAGGGGTTTATCGTCATGAAAGACTTGTCTATTCGAGATTCGCTCGTTCAAACTACAGGTGCTTTATATCAAAGCCTTCTCAAAAGGGATGATCATGAACGCGCAGCCAAACTTGCATCGATTATCAAAAAGGAAGCTGAAGAAGAAGTGTATATCGCATTTACCGGCCACTATTCAGCTGGAAAGTCATCACTTGTGAATCATCTGCTTCATGATCACATCCTGCCAACGAGTCCAATTCCAACAAGTGCAAACTTGGTCGTCGTGAGGAAAGGGGAGAGTGAAGTGAAGCTTCACACCTCAGATGGCCGTTTTGCAAAAATGAGCGGTTCTTATGATAAAGAAGCAGTTCAGCGTTTTTGTAAGGATGGAGAACAGATTGAAATGGTGGAAATTAGCGGGGACTATAGAGGACTGGAAGAAAAGGTGGCAGTGATTGATACGCCCGGAATTGATTCAACGGATCATGCTCACTTTTTATCTGCTGCGTCTATTCTTCATCAAGCAGATGCTCTTTTTTATGTCGTTCATTACAACCATGTTCATTCTGAAGAAAACATTCGTTTCATTCGCTCCATTAAAGAGAAAGTGCCAAATCTTTATTTCATCGTCAATCAAGTCGATCGACATGATGAGCATGAGACAGCATTTGAAGACTACAAAAATCAAGTAGTTGATATGCTTCAAAAAGAAGGCATTGAAGAAGAACATCTATACTTTACATCTGTAACCGATGAGTCGCATCCAAGAAACGAAATGATTCGTTTAATCGAGAAACTGCAAGAATTACAAACATTGCCGAAAGCATCGCTTCGCGCCTATACCGAGCAGAAAATAGAGCATGTTTTAAAAGAACATATTGACTCATTAAAAGAAGAGCTGCAGGAAGAGGATCTGGATTTACAGCTTCAAGAAAAAAGAAAAGAAGTGAAGGAACTTGAAGCGAGAAGCAGCTTCATTGAAAATGGAGCAAAACAGTTAGAAGATGAAGTGTCTTCTGAAGTCGAGAACATTTTAAAAAATGCAAATCTAACCCCATTTAAAATGAGGGAGCTCGCAAGTGATTATATTGAATCGAAAGCACCTGGCTTTAAGGTAGGTCTGCTGTTCGCTAAAAATAAAACCGAGCAGGAAAAAGAAAAGCGGGCGAACGAGTTCTTAGCAGATGTCAAAGCAAGAATGAAAGCAGAAGTAGACTGGCATATTGCTGAGCTGCTCAAAAAAGAAGTCAAGAAACATCAGCTTGGTGAAGAGCTATTAAATCAAGTGATGGCATTTGAAACACCTGTAGAAGAATCACTGCTTGAAAACGTGATCCATCACGGTGCGACATTTTCAAATGAATACGTTTTGCAATATGCAAAAGATGCGGGTGAAGCACTGAAAAGACAGACGAAACAGAAAGCAATACCATTGATTGAACAAATGACCGAGATGCTGAAAACCCAGCTCATGAATGAAGAGGGAAAGCACCAAGAAAAATGGACCCGGGCAGCACAGGAGCTCCAAGCGCTGGAGCAATGCATGGAAAAAAATGATCACATCAGAAAAGATATTGAGCATGTATGGGATATATGGCAAAACGGAACAAATGAGCAGATCGAAGAAGATTGGTTTTATGTGAAAAAACACCGGATGCAGCATGACGAGCTAAATCAGAATCAAACATCAACTCATACCGAAGAAAGCGAAAAAGAAAATCAGCAGCAGACAGAGCTTGATCAAATGCGACAATCACAGCATATCCCGACAGCGCAGTCGATTGACCAGTTTGAGCAGCTTTCTCAAATTTTAATGCCATTAAACGCGCTTGGGTCTCAAAGAAAGTCCTTTGAAAAACGAACAAAGCGGCTGCAAGCGAAGGAATTTACACTCGCCTTATTCGGTGCTTTTAGTTCGGGGAAATCTTCGTTTGCCAATGCCCTTGTTGGGAGAAAGGTGCTGCCATCATCTCCTACACCAACGACGGCCACGATCAATAAGCTGACGCGGCCGACAGAAGACTATCCGCATGAAAGTGTGAAAGTGGTGTTCAAAACCGAGCAGGAAATATTAGAGGAGCTCGATCAAATTCTCGGGTTTTCTATAACAGAAGAAAAGGGAGATACGTTTCAAGCGAAACTCGAGCGGACGCTGAAAAAAAGAGAGCTTGAACAGGATCACCGCATCATTGTTGACCATTTTTTAAACGCTCATGAAAAGTTCCGTGATTCGATTCAAAAACAAACGCCGCTCAATGTCACCCTGCAAGAATTAAAGCCATATGTGGCTGAAGAGGCTGTTTCTTGTGTGGTGAAGGAAGTGACGGTCTATTTAAGTACACCTTTAACAGATAAAGGACTGACGATTGTTGATACACCAGGCGCCAGCAGTATGAATAAACGTCACACAGAGATTGCCTTTCAATATATGAAGGACGCTGATGCCCTTCTTTATTTAACTTACTACCAGCATTCTTTCTCAAAAGCAGACCGGTCATTTTTACGTAAACTCGGGCTTGTAAAAGATTCATTTAGCATGGATAAAATGTTTTTTATTATCAATGCAGCTGACCTCGCAAAGGATCAAACAGAGCTTGAAACCGTCTTTGACTATGTGAAAAATGAGCTCACAAAAGAAGGTATCCGGCATCCAAACCTTCATCACGTATCGAGTAAGGAAGAGATCGAAGGAAAGGGACAGTCGCCTTATAACCAGTATGCACAGCTTAGAACACAGCTCGACTATTTTATTGAGGAAGAATTAACGAAAGATGCGATTGAGCTTCTGTATTTTGAAGCCAGTACATTATGTAGAACAGTTGACAAGCTGCATGAGACGCTGCATCAGTCGGAAGATGAAAAGCAAGCAGAAAAGAAAAAGATAGACTCATCCTATGAAGCGATCGTTGATCATATGAGTCATATTAAACGATCTAAGTTAGTAACAGAAAGTGTGAAAAAGGACTTGCACGAACAGCTTTACCACATTGTTCAGCGCTTGTCACTTTATGCAAATGATCTGTTAAAGACAGCCTTTTATCCTGGAATATCTCAAGGGGACTTCAGACAGGAGTTGAAAAAAGCGCTTGAACAGGCGCTAAAGGATTATGAATTTGAATTTGTACAGGAGATAAAAGCGCTTGATATTCGAATGGAATCGTTTATCACTCAATATTTCAAAGAGGAGTGGGAGAAAGGATTACAGGCTGCGTGTGCAGAAGATCCTTACTTTTCTCTCCGGCTGTCGCCGCCAGATCAGAAAAATGCCGAACTGAAACAGATTGAAGTGGAAGCGGACCTGACGCCGTTTGAGCCGCTCTTAAAGAAGCAAAAATCAGCGAAAGCTTTCTTTGAACAGAACGGGAAGGCAGCGTTTATTGAAGCGATTCGAGATGTCCTTTTCCAATTAACGACGAAATGGGCAGATAAAGAAAAAGAAGAATTACAGAGCAGATACGATATGATGGTGAAGACCTTTACTGAAAGATATGAAACAGAAGCGCTTAAGCAGCTGAGTGAACAAAAACAAACATTTATCATGAGCTTAACGACAGATGCGAAAGAGCAGGCGATGATAGAACAAGTATACAAGCAAACAAATGAATGGAAGAACCAGTTGAAAACCATTTGATTCATGATAGACTATATAAAAAAGAAAGCAGTTGATAAAAAATGACGAGCGTACACGAAGAAATTTCCGCACATTCACAAAAACAGAATGCTCATATCAAATCGTTTCTTGCGCTTGAGCAGAAAAGAGAGCAGGCAATAGAGACTGCTGTTTTGAAGTGTGAGCAAAACGAGCCATTTACAACTGACGAGATCAATGAAATTACTTCGAAGATGAATGAGCTTGCACGAGGCGGAATTGTTCCGCTGCGTAAGCATGTCACGATTGATATGGTCAGGGAGTATGTCGAACGAAAACAGAAGTAAAGAGTAACTTTCTCTTTTTTGGTCATCTTAACAAGTGAACCGAGAAAGGGGAATGATGATGGAAAAAAAACAGCATGCAAAAAAGCAGGATGAGCGTCACCCTAAACAAAAAGAGATGCCGTCCTACGCAGAAGCAGAATCGAAAAAAATGCAATACGGTCAAAAGTAATCCCCAGGTGCCACTTCTTTTCCAAAAGAAGAAGGCGCCTTTTTTATGTCGAATTCTATGTTCTATGATAGAATAGGAGTATTGTTTTGAAAAAGGGAGTTTATAAGAATGAATAAACACGTATTGCTTGTTGATGGCATGGCGCTTCTATTCAGATCGTTTTATGCAACGGCTGTCCATCGAAATTTTATGATAAATGATCACGGTGTCCCGACGAATGGAGTAAATGGCTATTTGAAGCATTTATTAACCGCTGTTCAGACATTTGAGCCAACCCATATTGTTTGCTGCTGGGATATGGGAAGCCAAACATACCGAAATGAATTGTTTCAAGATTATAAAGCAAATCGAGGAGAGGCACCTGTCGAGCTCATTCCGCAATTCGATTTAGCAAAGGAAGCGACAGAAGAACTAGGAATTGTAAACGTTGGTATAAAGGGCTTTGAGGCAGATGATTGTATCGGCACGCTGGCGGCAGTCTATCAGAATGAAGCACGTGTGACTGTCCTAACTGGGGACAGAGATTTGCTGCAAATATTGAATGAACAAGTGACGGTTGCTCTAATGCAAAAAGGAATCGGGAACTATAAACATTATACTAAAGCTTTATTTGAAGAGGAAATGGGCATCTCTCCAAAGGCGCTGATCGATATGAAAGCACTTATGGGGGATTCAAGTGATAATTACCCAGGCGTCAAAGGAATCGGCGAAAAAACAGCATTAAAATTTATTCAAACATATCAAACCATTGACGGATTATTAGAAAATGTTCATGAACTAACGGCTGCCCAGCAAAAGAAAATGCAAGCAGGATTAGAAGATTTGAAGCTTTCCCGTTTATTGGCAGAGATCAAATGTGATGTCCCGCTGAGCTGTCCAATAGATGAGACGAAGGTGAACATCAATCAAGAACGGGCTGCTGCCATGCTGCGATACCATCAAATCAAAGGAATTGAACCGATGGTGAATCGGTTAAGTAAAATAGAGATCAGCTAAGCTGATCCCTACATTCATCTTTTTGTATTGCTTTTCTTCGCTCTATTTTCGAGCTGAGATAGTGGCTGCTTATCTTTTGTTTGCGCATCACCTTGAGGCGTTGTCCCATTTGTGACACGACCTTTATTTTCTTTATCCAATCAGTATCACCTCATACATTAGCATAACCGAAAAAAAGCGATTCATCCTTTAGAAAGGTGAATCGCTTTTCTAGCGAGCTGATCAGCTACTTGATTTTCCTTGCTTGGAATCCACTTAATGAAAAATAAATCAAACTGGCTTTGAAGCTCGATCATCTCTTTTATAAAATGCTGAAAGGCTGGATTTTTAGCAAATCCTGCATTGGCTGCACGGTCAACTACCTGTGAATCTGTTCGAAACGAAACGGATCGCAGTCCTTTTTCTACGCAGATTTTCATCCCTTCAATGAGAGCGGAAAATTCTGCTTCGTGATTGCTCATTGATCCAAGAGGAATCGAGAAAGATTCTGCCTTTCCATCATATTTAATGAAAATACCGATGCCAGAAGGACCCGGATTACCTGCGCTAGCACCATCAATGTATATTTCAGCTGGCAATTTATTTCACCCTTTCATCAAGCGGAACCATTTTTTTCGCTGCATACGCGTATGGTGTCGCAATCGCGGCGACGATAAATTTAATCACATAAGTCGTGATGAAGATTTCGATCCATACATGAAATGGATAGGTGCCAAGAAAGGCAATTGTTGTGAAGATCAGTGTATCAAGCAGCTGGCTGATCATCGTACTTCCAGCGTTGCGCACCCAGAGCGCACCATCGGAAGGAAATATCCGGCGAATAAACGAATATACATAAACATCTAACATTTGACTGATGATATAAGCAGCAAGACTGCCAAGTGCGACCCTTGGCATAAAGCCAAAAATGGTTTCCAGGGATGTTTGAGAAATGTCGGATGGAGCGGGATGGAAAAGTAAAGCCTCCTGCATGACAACGGTTAGTGTTAAAAGAGTGGCAAAACCAATCCAGACAGCTTTTCTCGCTTCATTTTGTCCGTATTTTTCATTCAATACGTCCGTTGCAAAGAATACACTGCCGTATAAAATGTTTCCAAGTGTTGCCGTTAAGCCAAACAATTCAACGGTTTTGACCACTTGTAAATTTGCAGCAACCGTCGCAAAGCCAATCCAGACGAAAAGGCCCATCTTGCCAAATCCTTTATAAAATAGAAGAACAATGATAAAATTAATGATCGCAAATAAGATCCAAATACCTTCATTAAACAAGTGACATGAACTTCCTTTCTCATTGTGAAATGTAACTTTTTGATTATAGCATAACGAACGTTTACCTTAAAAGTACGGGAAGGCGATGTGATCAATGAAATTAAGAGCACACTATACAATGAAAGTGAAATCGATTGGGTCCATTGCTTTTTTCCAAGAAGATTGGATGGAGCTAAAAGAGGCCTTGATTTTAGCAAAACATATCGATAAAAAAGAACCACAGTCACTCCTATCATTTGAAGATGAAAAAGGGGCGATGTGGTCTATTAAAGAACTTGAAAAACTAAATGAAGAACTAAAGCTTGAACCTGATCAGCTTCAGGTCTATTTTGATGCAAGTTTTCACAAAGAAACAGGCGACTCTGGTCTTGGGGTTGTCGTTTACTATAAGCTCGGAGAAGATGCTTATCGTTTGAGAAAAAATCAGCCCTTCCAAGGAATCACCAATAATGAAGCAGAATATGCGGCTTTATTTGAGGCTGTCAAAGCTTTAAAAGATCTTGGAGCAAGCAGAAATTCTGTCACGATTAGAGGCGATTCACTTGTTGTCATGAATCAATTAAAAGGAGAATGGCCTTGTTATGATGATATACATAACAAATGGCTCGACCGGATTGAAGCGGCTTTAAAAGAGCTGAGGCTTACGCCAACATATGAAGTCATCGATCGTAAACAAAATGCAGAAGCGGATCAGCTTGCAAGGCAGATGCTTGCAAACGTCCCAATCGAAAGTAAGTTGAAATTAGAAGCAGACGGAGCTGAATAATGTGGATAAAAAAACAGCAGTACAAGAATTGACGGATCTCCAAGACACGTATTGTTCAGATTGTTTGATTAAGAAGCACTTTCGAAAAGAATATGGAAAAAAATACGCCCACTCCTTTTGTATTCAGCAATGCACAGTAGGAGAGAAAATAAAAGAATACGGACAGACGCTGCTTAAAAAGTAAGCGGCTGCCGCCCCGGTTTTCCCTGCTCAAACATCCGCTCATGAAAAAAAACGGATAGAATGTGTAAAAAGAGAACATATTCTGAAAAATGAGCCGATATAACTATAGAAAGTTTTGGTTGAGTTACTTTTTGACTAAGTGACGGATAATAGAGGAAAAGGGGAAGGCCGGCATGGATAATAAGGATTTCGAAACGGTATTACATCGAACATTTCAAGAGGTATACAGCGATCTAGAGCAGCTAGTAGATGTTGCAAAGAAGGGAAGACCTTTTCTCGAAAAAGATATTTCTGAAATTGAACAACGACTGAAGCAAAATATTTTAGCAATTGAAATTCAGCTGAAAATCAAATAAGAGAGGCATATGCCTCTCTTTATTTTGTCGTTTCATCATTGATTTAGTTGATTAGATTTTTGTTACGTTTGCAGCTTGAGGTCCACGATTACCTTCAACGATTTCAAAAGAAACTTCTTGTCCTTCTTCTAAAGACTTGTAGCCGTCACCTTCGATAGCTGTGAAGTGAACGAATACATCGTCTCCGCCTTCAACTTCAATGAAGCCGAAACCTTTTTCATTATTGAACCATTTTACTTTACCGTTTTGCATATTGCTTTTTCCTCCTAGTACTGTAGCACACCTTTTGGCATACTAAAAAAAATTTTCATCACCTAACGACTTTGCAGTTGTTAAATGATGGTTCCACTATACACCATCAAAAGTAAAGCGTCAAGCAGGCGAGCCAAATTTTGAGCAGAATGTTTGATTTTTTTGTTTTTTTGGTGAATAACAATGAAATATAAAACGTTTTCGGAACCTCACGTGCAGCTTGTCCGTATATAAAAAAAATACAGAAAGAGGTGCAATCATGAATCGTTATACACTTGAAGAATTTGTTCAGAATACGCAGCAAGAAGATAAAGGAGAAGGGGTCTTCGAACTTGAAACACCAAGACTTTTAGAAATTAATTTGACTGACACGATTTGGGCAAAAACGGGTTCCATGGTTTCCTATCGAGGGAAAATCAAATTTGAACGTGAAGGTGTTTTTGAGCACGGCGTCTCCAAGATGTTCAAAAAAATGCT
This sequence comes from Bacillus sp. FSL R5-0512, assembly GCF_038593295.1. Lineage (NCBI taxonomy): Bacteria > Bacillati > Bacillota > Bacilli > Caryophanales > Bacillaceae > Bacillus > Bacillus sp. FSL R5-0512. The sequence continues at coordinate 1,977,948 of NZ_CP151982.1, read as the reverse complement.
TTCAGGAGAAGGCACCTCACTAATGAAGGCGACAGGTGATGGGAAATTATATGTGGCAGATCAAGGTAAAAAAATCTCGATTCTTCGTTTGGCTCAAGGAGAATCCATTTTTGTGAATGGAAACGACCTGCTTGCGTTTGAACCATCTGTCCGCTGGGATATCAAATTAATGAAAAAAGTGTCTGGTATGCTTGCAGGCGGATTATTTAATGTCAAATTAGAAGGACCGGGCTTAGTTGCAATCACAAGTCATTATGAGCCGCTGACACTCATTGTTCAGCCGGGTGATTCTGTTTATACAGATCCGAATGCGACTGTTGCGTGGTCAGGGGATTTAAAAACTGAATTTGTGACAGATGTTTCCTTTAAAACGTTTATTGGCAGGGGAAGCGGAGAGTCCATTCAAATGAAGTTTACCGGAAGCGGCTTTGTTGTCGTTCAGCCGTTTGAAGAAGTATACACAACAAATGGAAATCAAGGGTGAGGAAAAAGGTGTCCGTCAATGACGGACACCTTTTTATGATAATGCGCGAGCATATGTTTTGTTATTCATGATGAGATCTGACTGCTCAACGATATCTTCCAAAATGGTTTGAGAAGATTGTTTTAAGTGCAGTTTTTTCATGTTTTGTTTCATTGTTTCTAATTTTTCTTCGTCCTGCAGCAAGTTGGTCACAGATTCTAAAATGTCTTCATGTCGGTTAATGACAATGGCAGCGCCATATTCCTCAAAGAAAAGAGCATTTTCCTTTTCTTGTCCAGGGACAGGCTTATAAAGAATGACCGGGACACCGATTGCAGTTGCTTCTGTTAAAGTAATGCCGCCTGGTTTTGTAATCATACAATCTGTTACTCTGAACAATTCATCAATTTGTTCCACATATCCAAGCGCCTTCAATTGATCTGGGTGTGCTTGTTCAAGAACGCTAAGCGATTGTTTCAGCGCGGCGTTCTTTCCGCATACAACAACAATTTGTACTTCACTGTCGAGAAGCAGCGCCTCACATAATTCCTTCACATTTTTTAGTACACCGTGAGCACCGGCCATGATGAGAAGAACTTTTTTATCTGATGATAATCCATATTTCTTATAGATCATCGATTGTGGCACGTCTGCTTCAAACTGTGGTCTAATAGGAATACCTGTCACCTTGACATCGCTTGGATGTGTGCCGATTTCCACTAATTTTTGTTTCACATAATCGGTTGCAACATAGTATCGGTCGATGTTTTCATGTACCCAAATCTTATGGAGACAAAAATCTGTCATGACATTAAAAGTCGGAATCACTTTACCTGTTTTGTTTCGGTATTCTGGTACAACAATCATCGGGAATGTAATAATGATGATGTCCGGATTGTGTAACTGAATTAATTCATCGAGACGCTTATTTCCCATCTTTAAATAAATGTTAAATTTGCGTTTATTGTAAATTTTATCTACACCGTAATAAAACAAGCGATAAAATTGTTTCCCAATGGAAAAGCTCTTCAAGTATAAATATTGAGTCACTTCTGACACAATGGGATTCGATTCTTGATACAAATTAGAAACTACAACATGTTCAAACCCTTGGGATTTGCATTCATCATACAGTGTTTTTGCTACCTGCATATGTCCATTTCCATAATTTGCGGTCAAGATTAATATTTTTTTATTGGTATTCAAGAATATTCACCTCAAATGTAATCAACAACAACAAAACTTCGTACGAAAACTATTAATCTCATAGGTCTACATATACATAAAGATAACATATAAACAGTTAGAGCATATCATTCGTTACGAAAGAATTAAACTAATTTTAAAAAACAAACAGATTCAATTGATAATGGAAGACAGAGCCATTTGTATTTTAACACATTTTGACGATTTATCATCAGACCACAGTCTATTTTATTCCCAAACGTATGGTGTTTCTTGATAAACATAATAATTTAGCCAATTCATAAACAATAAGGTTGCATGGGCTTTCCAGCGATTTACTGGGATTAATGTGTCACCATCTTCTATAAAATAGTGGACAGGTTTTTGGACTGTATCATGTTTCAACAAATCTCTTTCATATTCCTGCATCAATGTATCTGTATCATATTCAGGATGTCCAGTTAAAAATACTTGTTTATCATCATCTGAAACAATTAAACAAACACCCGCTTCTTCAGACATACTCAAGACTTTCAAATTCGGCGTGTTTTTTAATTGTTCTGTATTAATATCTGTATGCCTAGAATGTGGGACATAGTATACTTCATCAAAACCTCTGACTAATCTTTCTTTTTTCTCTTTCACAATATGCTCAAATACACCAAATTTTTTCTCGGGAAGCTTGATTTTTTCAATCCCGTAATGGTGATATAAACCTGCCTGTGCACCCCAGCAAATATGAAGGGTAGACGTTACATTGGTTTTACTCCAGTCCAAAATGTCCTGCAGCTCTTTCCAATAAGAAACTTCTTCAAAAGGTAAGTGCTCAATTGGTGCGCCAGTGATGATCATTCCATCAAATTTTTTATGGCGGATCGATTCAAAGGTCGTATAAAATTCATCTAGATGCTCTCTCGACGTATTCTTCGGTGTATGTGTACTTGGAATCAAAAACGTGAAGTACACTTGTAAAGGAGAATTTCCGAGCATTCTCAGCAGCTGCGTTTCAGTTTGTATTTTTTTTGGCATTAAATTTAAGATCACGATATTCAAAGGACGGATATCTTGCTTGAATGCCCTTGTCTCATCCATGACGAAAATATTTTCGCTCTCTAGTATTTGTTTTGCCGGCAGATGAACTGGTATGTTAATAGGCAACTCGCCACCCCCTGAACCAAAGCTAATTTCACTTCATTATAGGAACTTTCTGGCGATATTTCAATGTTTCAATTATGTTACAATGAAAAATAGAGCAAAAAAGAATGCTGTTTCTGTAAAAAAAGGAGGCCATTTTGTTATGATCACAAAGCATTTATCTGATATTGACATTGCCCAAAAGGCTAAGCTGAGACCGATTCAAGACATCGCAGCAAAGCTGCAAATACATGACGAAGAATTAGAATGCTATGGTTTCACAAAAGCGAAAATATCTTTGACTATTTTTGACCGTTTAAAGAAACAAAAAGAAGGACACGTGATTCTTGTCACTTCGATTAACCCTACGCCAGCAGGTGAGGGGAAATCCACCGTAACTGTCGGCCTTGGTCAAGCCTTTGAAAAAATTGGCAAAAAAGCGATCGTTGCGATGCGTGAGCCATCATTAGGTCCTACAATGGGGATTAAAGGCGGAGCAGCGGGCGGAGGATATTCACAGGTGCTGCCAATGGAAGAAATCAATCTTCATTTCACAGGGGATTTTCATGCCATTACATCTGCACATAACGCCTTATCTGCATTTATTGATAACCATATCCATCACGGAAATGAACTCGGCATCGACACTCGGCGCATTGTGTGGAAGCGGGTGCTTGATTTAAACGATCGTGCATTAAGACAGGTCGTTGTCGGACTTGGCGGTCAGTTAAATGGGTATCCTAGAGAAGACGGATTTGATATTACAGTGGCTTCCGAAATGATGGCGATCCTCTGTTTAGCAGAAGACTTAAACGACTTAAAAAAACGTCTTTCTTCTATTGTTGTTGCCTATAATCAAGAAGGAGAGCCAGTCACAGTGGGAGCACTTGGATATGAAGGTGTTCTGACGTTACTTTTAAAAGATGCACTCAAACCAAACCTTGTTCAAACGATTGAAGGAACCCCAGCCCTTGTCCATGGCGGTCCTTTTGCTAATATTGCACATGGATGCAATAGTTTAATTGCAACCAAAATGGCAGCAAAATTAGCTGATTATGTCGTAACAGAAGCAGGATTCGGAGCAGATCTTGGAGCAGAAAAATTCCTCCACATTAAAACAAGAGCTGGTGAATTCAAACCTAGTGCAGTTGTCATTGTCGCAACAGTGAGAGCATTAAAGATGCATGGCGGAATGAAGAAAACCGAACTCAAAGAAGAGAATGCACACGCCGTATTAGAAGGTATACATAATTTGGAAAAGCATATTGAAACCGTGCAAGCTTTTGGTCTTCCATATATTGTGGCGGTAAACCGGTTTATAACGGATACAAAAGAAGAGATTCAAGCGATAGAAGATTGGTGCGGCAAACATGGCCATCCAGTCAAAGCCGTGAATGTATGGGAAGAAGGAGGCGAAGGCGGAACAGCTCTTGCCGAGGAACTAGCAGCACTCATTGAAAAGAAAAAGAACAACTTTACCTATTTGTATGAAGAGAACGATTCCATCGAAGAAAAGTTATATAAAGTGGCCAAAGTGGTTTACGGTGCAGATGGGGTCACGCTCACAACTAAAGCAAGAAAGCAGCTGGCTGCCATTGAAGAAAACGGCTGGGCTCATTTGCCGGTTTGTATGGCAAAAACACAATATTCTCTTTCAGATGATCCAGCTTTAATCGGCAGACCTAAAGGCTTTACCATTACGATTCGAGAGTTAAAGCCGTCTGTAGGAGCAGGGTTTATTGTAGCCTTAACCGGAAGCATTTTAACAATGCCTGGATTACCTAAAAAACCCGCGGCTCTTGAAATGGATTTATTAGAAGACGGCAGTGTAACAGGACTCTTTTAAACGGGAGCATAAAAAGCGATTTTCTAAAAGAAGCATGTTACGATAGGAAAAAGTGAATCCTAGGAGGCTATGAGATGTCAATTTATGATATTCAGGTCAAGACCATTAACGGTCAGGAACAATCGATGGCAGATTATAAAGGAAAAGTGCTCATTATTGTAAATACAGCAAGCAAATGTGGGCTGACTCCTCAATTTAAACAATTACAAGAGTTATATGATCAATATCATGAAAAGGGCCTTGAAATTTTAGGATTTCCGTGTAACCAATTTATGAACCAAGAGCCAGAAGGAGAAGAAGCCATTCAAGAATTCTGTTCTTTGAATTATGGAGTGACCTTCCCTATGTTTGCGAAAGTAGATGTCAATGGCGAAGAGGCGCACCCGCTGTTCAAGCATTTAACAAGTCAAGCGAAAGGTGTGCTTGGGACAAAAACAGTGAAATGGAATTTCACAAAATTTATCGTGGACCAAGACGGAGAAGTTATTGAACGATTCTCGCCGAAAACACCACCAAAAGAATTAGAAAGCTCAATCATCACTCTGCTTAACAAATAAGATGGTGACAGTCATGCATCGAAAACAATTGGAGGCAGCAGCCTCCTTTGTTTCAGACAGGCTGAAGAATGAACCGACTGGACACGATGCGGCTCATGTTGCTCGTGTACGCCAGCTTGCCGTTCGTATTGCAAATCAGGAAGGCGGCTCTCTTTTTATCATCGAAATGGCAGCGATTGTACATGATGTCATTGATGAAAAGCTGTCAAGTGAATGGAAGGTCACTGAAAAGCAGCTTGAGCATCAGCTCCTTTTGTGGGAATTGGACACGCGGGATATCCGCTATATCATGGACATCATTACAACGATGTCTTTTCGTCATCGGCATAAGCAGTTTAGGCCAATGACGTTAGAAGGGGCCATTGTTCAAGATGCGGATAGGCTGGATGCGATAGGTGCAAGCGGTATCGCTAGAGTGTTTACGTATGCTGGCGCTACAGGTGAGCCCCATTATACAGAGGACACGCAGCAGAGCTCTGTGCTAAAGCATATGGAAGAAAAACTGCTCAAATTAAAAGACTTGATGAACACTCATGCAGGAAAGCAGCTTGCTGATGAGCGGCATGAATTGATGAGTTTATTTATCAAGAAGTGGAAAGAAGAATGCGGCCTTACAGATGAGTAGGGTCTTTATGTGTGTAAGGAGGATATATCAATGAAAATAACAGCAATAGAACCAACGCCAAGTCCGAATACGATGAAGGTGATTTTGACAGAATCACTTGCCGGCGGTAAAAGCAACAACTACAAAAAGGATCAAAAAGATGAAGCACCAGAAATGATCAAGCGTATTTTAAGCATTGAAGGTGTAAAAGGGGTTTATCATGTTGCAGATTTCTTAGCGGTTGAGCGAAATGCAAAGTTTGACTGGCAGGGTATTTTACAACAGGTCAGAGAAGCCTTTGGACAAGAAACAGAAGGTCTTCAGGAAGGATCTCAGTCAGGCGATGACACATTTGGTGAAGTGAAAGTGTTTGTCCAAATGTTTAATGGGATTCCAATGCAGGTCAAACTGTCAGATGGTGAAAGAGAAGAACGGTTTGGCATGCCTGAACGTTTTCAAGCAGCCATTTTAAAGCTTAGAAGCAGCTCAGACAATGTCGTGTTTGAACGTGTGTGGAAAGAACACGGCGTTCGTTTTGGAGAATTTGCTGATATCGGTCAGGAAGTCACAGAGGAGCTGCAAGCAGCCTATGATGACGAGCGTTTAGCCCGATTAATAGAGGCGGTTAAAGAAGGTCAGGAAGCTGTAGATAGACAGGTGAACCGAAAGGCATATGATGTAACAGAAGAGATGCTGCAAGAGGAAGATTGGAAAAAACGTTTTGCCCATTTAGAGCAAATGCAGCCAGAGCTAAAGGACATACCTGTTTTAATGAAAGCAATGGAGGATCCAAAAACGTCTATTCGCAGACAAGCCGTTGTGAATGCTGGCATGATTGAAGATCCTGCCATTCTGCCTATTTTATATAAGGGGCTCGAAGACAAAACAGTGACGGTCCGCAGAACGGCTGGCGACTGTATTTCTGACCTTGGGGACCCAAGTGCTATCGAAGCCATGATCGCAGCATTAAAAGACCCGAGTAAGCTCGTCCGCTGGCGTGCAGCTATGTTCCTTTATGAAGAAGGGGACGAAACGGCACTTGAAGCATTAAAAGAAGCAGAGCAAGACCCTGAGTTTGAAGTCAGTCTTCAAGTGAAAATGGCGATTGAGCGCATTGAGCATGGAGAAGAAGCAAAAGGCTCAGTATGGAAGCAAATGACAGAAAGTAGAAAGAATGCATCAGAATGATGAGAAAGAAGAACAAGCTGCCAATGAAAAGCAGCTTGTTTTTCTAAAAACGATAGACAGAAAAATTTTTTTAGAAAAATTATTTTGAATATTGTTGAAATATGCGAAAAAACTCTATATAGTAGTACCAATATAGAATATTGGAGGTCAGATTTTATGACACGAACCTTGCTGAGCGCTTGCTTCAGCAGCCATGTTAGTCATCAGTCATTCATAGGTGGCTAAATAAACAGAAAATTTGTAAAATAAAATCAACTCAAAATCATGCAGTCAACAAGACTTGTAGTATAGGAGGCTTTTTAAACAGATGGCAGAACTACGCAGTAATATGATTAAACAAGGAATCGACAGAGCACCTCACCGAAGCTTACTAAGAGCGGCGGGGGTAAAGGATGAGGATTTCGGCAAGCCATTTATTGCCGTATGTAATTCCTATATTGATATTGTCCCAGGACATGTCCATCTTCAGGAATTCGGGAAGATTGTGAAGGAAGCCATTCGTGAAGCTGGCGGGGTGCCATTTGAATTCAATACGATTGGCGTCGATGATGGAATTGCCATGGGTCATATCGGGATGAGATATTCATTGCCAAGCCGTGAAATCATTGCGGACTCTGTGGAAACCGTTGTATCTGCTCATTGGTTTGATGGAATGGTTTGTATTCCTAACTGCGATAAAATCACACCAGGAATGATGATGGCAGCGATGCGCGTGAATATCCCGACTGTCTTTGTGAGCGGGGGACCGATGGAAGCGGGTAGAACAAGTGATGGCAGAAAAATTTCCCTTTCTTCTGTATTTGAAGGCGTTGGTGCATACCAGTCAGGTAAAATCAATGAAGAGGAATTAAATGAATTAGAGCAGTTTGGCTGTCCAACCTGCGGATCTTGTTCAGGTATGTTTACAGCTAACTCAATGAACTGTTTAGCGGAAGCACTCGGGATCGCTCTTCCTGGAAATGGAACGATTTTGGCGACATCACCAGAACGAAGAGAATTTGCGAAGAAGTCTGCAAAACAACTCATGGAGCTCATCAAAAAAGATATTAAACCACGGGATATTGTCACTGAAAAAGCAATTGATAATGCATTTGCATTAGATATGGCACTTGGTGGTTCAACTAATACCGTTCTTCATACATTGGCGATTGCAAATGAAGCAGGTGTTGAATATTCACTTGAACGTATCAATGAAGTAGCAGAACGTGTGCCTCATTTATCAAAACTTGCTCCAGCTTCAGACGTTTATATTGAGGATTTACATGAAGCAGGCGGCGTTACAGCAGCACTAAATGAATTGTCTAAAAAAGAAGGAGCTCTTCATTTAGATACAATGACCGTTACTGCGAAAACGCTTGGCGAGAACATTGCGGGGCATGAGGTAAAAGATTATAACGTCATTTATCCAATTGACAAGCCATTTACTGAAAAAGGCGGCTTAGCCGTTTTATTTGGAAACCTTGCGCCAGATGGAGCCATCATTAAAACGGGCGGGGTACAAGACGGGATCACACGCCACGAGGGACCTGCCATCGTATTTGAATCCCAAGAAGAAGCCCTTGAAGGTATCATTAATAGAAAAGTAGAAGCAGGACATGTTGTCATCATTCGCTACGAAGGACCTAAAGGCGGACCTGGCATGCCTGAAATGCTTGCACCTACTTCACAAATTGTCGGCATGGGACTTGGACCAAAGGTTGCTTTAATTACAGACGGACGTTTTTCCGGCGCTTCTCGCGGATTGTCTATTGGACACGTCTCTCCAGAGGCAGCTGAGGGCGGCCCGCTTGCCTTTGTTGAAAATGGTGACCATGTCGTTGTCGATATCGAACAGCGCATTTTAAGCGTAGATGTTCCAGAGGAAGAATGGGAAAGAAGAAAAGCAAACTGGAAAGGCTTTGAGCCAAAAGTAAAAACGGGTTATCTTGCTAGATATTCAAAACTTGTGACATCAGCCAATACAGGCGGCATCATGAAAATTTAATCTGATATCGAACATTTGAAAATTGGCTCTCTCTATAGTATCCTTTATTCACAACATAAGGATTATAGAGGGGGCTTTTTTATGTCAATGGCATATGAAGAATATATGCGCCAGCTCGTTGTACCGATGCGTCAAGAGCTGACAAGTGCAGGATTTCAAGAACTAACAACGGAAGAAGAAGTAGAACAAACGATGCAAGAAGCAGAAGGAACGACATTTGTCGTTGTCAATTCTGTATGCGGGTGCGCTGCCGGCTTAGCACGCCCAGCTGCTACACAAGCTGTGATGAAGGCAGAAAAAACACCAGATCGAATTGTCACAGTTTTTGCTGGTCAGGACAGGGAAGCAACGGCAAAAATGAGAGAATACTTCACAGGGGAAGAGCCATCGTCTCCATCTATGGCACTTTTAAAAGGAAATGAACTCGTTCATTTTATTCCGCGTGACGAAATTGAAGGTCATGAAATGGAAGACATCATGAACAACGTCTTATCTGCATTCGAAAAACATTGCTAATACACATGTTGAAATGTCCTGTAAACAAATCAGGGCATTTTTTCTTGATCATGATGGAGGAACCGCATGCTTATCACAACAAGCTTTAGAGCAAATGAACAAACAATTGAAACAGCAAAAGCCCTTGCAGAGGATTTACATGGTGAGTATGTAGAAAGGCGCAAACAATCCGTCAAGCAGCTTGCGATGAAACGAGGAGATGTCCTTGTTGTGGGGAAAGAAAGATTTGAATGGTATCAGCCAAATGGTGAAAAGTTCTTCTTCCATCCAAGCTCAGCGATGTTCAGGGTGAAGCGGCTCATGCGCGGAGAAAAGGATCCTTTAATCGAAGCCACGCAGCTTCAGCCGGGCGATTCCTTTTTAGATTGTACGCTTGGCCTAGGATCAGATGCCATTACAGCAAGCCTGCGAGTAGGTGCGAATGGAAGGGTCGTCGGTATCGAAAAGAATCCGATGACAGCATTGCTAGTGCGAGAAGGACTAAACACATGGGAGACAGGGGTAAGAGAGGCAGATGAAGCGATGAACCGGATATCTGTTGTAAGTGGAGACAGTATCGAGCAGCTAAAAAAGCTCTCTGATGAATCATTTGATGTCGTCTATTTTGATCCGATGTTTGAGGAGACGATTCAAGAGTCTGCAAGTATCGCACCGCTCCGTCATGCGGCAGAGCACCACTTTGACCACGAAACAGCCGTCCAAGAAGCACTGAGAGTGGCGAGAAAAAGAGTGGTTTTAAAAGATCATTGGAAAAGCACCCGATTTCTAGCAGACTCCTATCAATTTCACGTTTTAAAACGAAAAACAGCCCAATTTCATTATGGATATATTGAGAAAGAAAAAAGCCCTCGCTAAAGGTTCAGGTGTGCAGACAATTCTTTTTAATTCCTTGTCAATCATCTAAAAAAGCCCTTATTCAGGGCTTTTAATCTGTAATCTCCATATAGACAAAATAAAATAATGTCAGCAAGGAAGCCGTAATAAAAAAACCTTCAAGCATACCCATTCCTCCCAAATTTTAGTCGTCATTACTGCCATTGTAAACGTTTTATTATGAAAAAGAAAGTCTCAAATCGGTGACCAAATTGAATGACTGAAAATTCATTATATGCTAGAATAGCAGTATGATAACTTATGGAAGGAATTAGATATCATGAAGATGTGGATGAGAAAAACGCTTGTTGCGCTCTTTACGATTGCAACTTTTGGTTTAGTCTCTCCTCCGTCGGCTTTGATGACAGACAAGCCCTCTGAACTTTCTTCATCTGATAAAACGCCTTATACAGCTGTTTATGATACATCAGATGAAATGCGCAGCTGGGAACTAACGCAAGAGGAAAGCAAAGAACAGTTAGATCCCTTTGAGCAATATAAGCAAGAGGTGCTGTCAAGTGCAGAAAATCAATCCTTTCTCAAATTTGGCCGTAAAATCACACCTGTCATTGAGGACGAGTACAGAGAAGAGATTCAGCCGAAGATTGAACAAGTGTTAACTGACTATTTAACAAATTTCAAAGATGACGAAAAATTTCAAGATGTTGTTTTAACTGATCAGCCTTCAAGCGGAAATGGCGAAAAAATCTTCCACATTTACAACCGCAAGACCGGAGAAGATTTGCTCCGTTTTCATGTCAGAAGAGATCAGCCGCCTCACAGCGGATATTGGTTTAACTTTCATTACCATACAGCAGAAGATGGATTCCAGACGCATCACGAACTCGGTAATATTTACTGGGACAAAAACACCCCGCCGAGCTGGATGAGCCACTAGAAGGAGATGTCATGCCCATTGAAAAAATATACAATGAACGAAATGGTGCAAATTACAAAACAAATGTTAAACGATCGCGGAGTGAAAATTGAAGATATCGCACACATTGTGCTGAAGCTCCAAGAAAAATATCATCCAAACCTTCCACTTAGTGTCTGTATTGAAAATGTTGAAAAAGTGCTGAATAAAAGAGAAATTGTCCATGCAGTTTTAACAGGACTTGCCCTTGATCAGCTGGCAGAAAAAAAGCTCTTGCCAGAACCTTTACAGCACTTAGTTGAAACAGATGAGCCGCTATATGGAATTGATGAGATTATTCCGCTTTCCATTGTCAATGTATATGGATCAATCGGTTTGACCAACTTCGGTTATTTAGATAAAGAGAAATTTGGTATTATTCGTGAATTAGATGAAGGCCGTCCAGGTGAAGTGCATACTTTCCTTGATGACCTAGTCGCTGCACTTGCCGCCGCAGCTGCAAGCCGCATTGCTCACTCACACCAAGATATTAAGGATGAAGAGCAGGAACGAGTGAATCAAGCATAAAAAGAAAAACATGTCTGCTCATCATGCAGTCATGTTTTTTTGGTTTCAAGAAAAGCCGAAATAAGGTAAACTACAACAAGAACATAAATAAAGGATGAAAAAAATGAAACAATACAAAGAGTTATGCCGTCATGTATTACAGCACGGGGATGAAAAAGGTGACAGAACGGGTACAGGTACAATCAGCACGTTCGGTTACCAGATGAGATTTGATTTACAGGAAGGATTTCCTCTTTTAACCACAAAGAAATTACACCTGAAATCGATCATTCATGAGTTGCTTTGGTTTTTAAAAGGTGATACAAATGTCAAATATCTTCAAGAAAATGGTGTCCGCATTTGGAACGAATGGGCAGATGAAAATGGAGAGCTGGGCCGTGTATACGGTGCACAGTGGAGATCATGGGCGAGCGGAGACGGCGAGACAGTGGATCAGATCACAAAGCTGATTCATGATATTGAGCACAACCCGAATTCAAGACGACTGATCGTCAGCGCTTGGAACCCGGGGGAAATTGATCAAATGGCGCTGCCTCCTTGTCATTGTCTATTTCAATTTTACGTATCAAACGGGAAGCTTTCCTGCCAGCTATATCAAAGATCGGCAGATATCTTTTTAGGCGTGCCATTTAATATTGCTTCATATGCCCTTCTAACGATGATGATTGCCAAAGTCACAAATCTTGAGCCAGGAGAGTTTATTCACACACTCGGAGATGCTCATATTTATCAAAATCATCTTCCACAGGTGAAAATGCAGCTAGAGCGCGAGGAACGCACGCTTCCTACGCTTCGTATTACAAGAGATGTAAAGAGCATTTTTGATTTTACGTTTGATGATTTTGTGCTTGAGAACTATGATCCGCATCCGCATATAAAAGGAGAAGTCAGTGTATGATTTCCATGATTGCGGCGACAGGAGAAGACAGAGTCATTGGTCTAGATAATCAAATGCCTTGGCATTTACCAGCAGATTTAGCGTATTTTAAAAAAGTCACAGGCGGTCACACGATTGTCATGGGCAGAAAAACCTTTGAATCCATTGGACGAGCGCTGCCTAACCGCCGAAATATTGTGCTGACCACAAGTTCTTCTTTTAAAGCAGAAGGATGCGAGGTTGTTCATTCAATTGCTGATATTTTGGCAATTGGGGAAAGCGAGACAGAGCTATTTATCATTGGCGGGTCTAAGCTGTATGAAGAAATGATGCCATATGCTGATCGTCTCTATATCACGCACATTCACCATGCGTTTGAAGGAGACCGCTATTTCCCGTATTACAATGAAGATGAATGGACGATTGTATCACGCGAAAAAGGCCATCGTGACGAAAAGAACCCCTACAATTATGAATTTGTCGTATATGACAAAAAAGGATAAGTGAGTAGGAGGAGTACGGTTGTTTCGTTATTGGTTTTTAACGATTTATGTTGTTGTATCCTTTTTAAAAAGTATGAGGCATTTGTACGATCATGAATTAACGGATCCACGCATTTCCTATACGAAACGAATGCATCTCATTCATGAGCATGTAAAAAGGTTTTCCCGGGGATGTATTGATCAATCAGGATCAGTCATGACCATTCATCAGCAAAAGAAGCTGCCAGATGGCCCGGTTATTTATGTCACAAAAGAGCTGAATCCAGTCACGACGACATTATTGATCGGCCACCTTGAGAAGCCATTTGCTTTCATGGCAAAGCCGAAGCTCTTTCGGTATCCGATTTTAAAACAATGGCTCAAAAAAATGGCGGTTATCCATCAGAATCAAACGGATGAGGTCTTATTAGAAGAAGCAAAGGAAAGAATCGTGTCTGGGCAGAGTCTATTGCTTTCAGAAGCGTATCGTCATATTGCAGAGGCGCTTGCTGAAGAATACGATTGTCCGCTTGTACCAATTGAAACTAGCGGAACGGATCGTCTTTTAACTGGGAAGATCGTGAAAAGACTGCGTCCTGTTAATGTCGATATTCATATTAAAGCTCCTGTCATGATCAGTGATTACGCACAAAAACGTGCATAGAAAAAACCAGCATCCGAATAGTGGATGCTGGTTTTTTCATTCTATGCAGCAGGAATGTTTACGCAATAGAATAAAATACAGAAGAACATCGATGCGCTGCCGCCAAGAACAAAGCTGTGCCAAATCGCATGATGATAGGGAATTTTCCGCCAAATATAAAAGATGGTTCCGACTGAATATAATATGCCGCCTAACAGTAAGAGGCCAAATCCTGCACCTGTTAATTGGATATAAAGCGGTTTGATGGCGATGATGATCATCCAGCCCATTAATAAATAGACAAGGGTAGATACGATAATAAAGCGTTTGACGAAAAAGATTTTAAAGACAATCCCACCAGCAGCAAGCGCCCATACAATGGCAAGGAGCGTATAGCCGAGTGCACCTTTTAGTGGTCCAAGTAAAAAGGGTGTATATGTACCAGCAATCAATACATAAATAGCCGAGTGGTCGAGGATTTCAAAAATATCTTTTGTTTTTTTGTGCCGAATGCTATGAAGCAGGGTTGAGCTTAAATAAAGCAGCAGCATGGATGCACCAAATATCGAAAAGCTGATAATGTCTGTGACAGTGCCGTATTGAACAGCGAATAAGACGAGAAACACAATGGCTGGGATGGATAAAATAACACCTATGCCATGTGTAATGGCGTTTGCAATTTCTTCTTTTACAGTAAACAATGGATGTCCTCCTTTTATTGAACCGGTATATAACCATCAAGCGACTTCAGGAATGAAAGACCTTCAAGTGTAATCTTCGTTCCGGCCCTGCCTTTTCCTTTCGTCACGTATGCTTTTTTCTCAAGATCATCTAAGCGGTTTCGCACCTGCTGAGGGGTCAGCGGGATATCTCCTTGTTTGCTTAATTCAGATAAGATGCGCCTGCTGGCTGCTTCTCCTTTTTCATTAAGAGATTTAATGGCTTCCAGCAAGAAAACAAACTCTTGTTTTTCCATTAGTGTGAGCTGGTGTTCTTCCTTTTTACCTTTCACGGCTGAGGGAAGAGGTGCTAACACAAAGGGCGGTAAATGATGTAAAAATACCGTGTGGCCTTCGAGTATGGACGCAGCGTAATGAACAATATTTTTGAGTTCTTTGACATTTCCTTCAAATGGATACTGCTGCAAGGCTTCCCAAACACTTGGATCAATATCAGGTGCCATGTTCAGCTTTTGAAAGAAAGCATTTGTTAACACAGGAATATCTGTTTTTCGTTCGGCTAAAGCTGGAAGGGCCAAATGAAGAACATTCAGACGATAAAACAGCTCGGGTAAAAAGGTAGAAGAAACCCTGAGTGCCTCTATTGATAAAGACGAAGAAGCGATTACTTTTGTTGCAGGTGACGTTTCTAGAAAGTGAATGACCTGGTGCTGCATAGAAATACTTAATGCACCGATTTCATCTAAATAAAGAATTTGATTGTTTTTTTCTGTGAAGGCTTTCTGTAAGGTTTCTTCATTCAAGATAGGGCAATACATGTGTGTCAGTGATGCGTGTGGAACAGATACGTTCGCCATTTCTTGGGCGAATAGCGTTTTGCCTGTACCGATGTCTCCTGTTATCAAGACCGGCTGTTCGTTTTTCGAAAATTGTTTTGCCAGATGAATTGCATGCTTGATATCTTGATGATCACCATAGATAGATGCGAATGATTGAGTGGCCATTGGGTGATTCCTTTCTTTGTGGTTCTAATTGGTTCAATTGTAACACCCAATTAAAACAAATGTACAGGAAAACGAAAAAGTTTATAAAATTTATGATGGATCCATGATCTATTGGTTTATTTTTTGAATATTCATGTTATAATGACAAATTAAATAAGGTTAAAGAGAAAGGATCTTGTACATGAAACCGTTGCTCAAAGAAAATACGCTAATTCAAGTGAAAGACATCTTAAAAGCCCATCAAAATTTGAAGGATGTAGTCATTCATACACCACTTCAAAAAAATGAGCGACTTTCTGAACGATATGAATGTAATGTCTACTTAAAAAGAGAGGATCTTCAAGTAGTTCGTTCCTTTAAATTAAGAGGCGCTTTTAATAAAATGAGCCAGCTTCCAAAAGATAAACTAGAAAATGGCATTGTCTGTGCAAGTGCAGGAAATCACGCACAGGGTGTTGCCTATTCTTGTAAATATTTAGGTATCCACGGGAAAATCTTTATGCCTGCTACGACGCCAAGGCAAAAAGTATCACAAGTGGAGCTGTTCGGAAAAGAATATGTTGAAATTATCTTAACCGGAGATACGTTTGATGATTCGTATCATGAAGCCGTAAAATGCGGAGATGAAGAGAAGCGCGAATTTATCCATCCGTTTGATGATCTGGATGTGATGGCAGGACAAGGAACGACTGCTGTCGAAATCTTAAATGATATCGAAGTGGAGCCTCACTTTTTATTTGCAAGTGTCGGAGGTGGAGGTCTGTTATCTGGTGTTGGTACATATATCAAAAATATCTCACCAGAAACCGAAATCATTGCAGTCGAACCGCTTGGCGCAGCTTCACTGCATGCCTCGCATGAGAAGGGCGAGGTTGTGACACTTGATTCGATTGATAAGTTTGTAGACGGAGCAGCGGTTCAGCGGATTGGCGAAAAGACGTTTACATCGCTTCAGTCTGTTGTCGATAAAATCAGTCTTGTACCCGAAGGGAAAGTGTGTACAACGATTTTAGAGCTGTATAATCAATGTGCGATTGTAGCAGAACCGGCAGGCGCATTGCCAATCGCAGCATTAGATGCCCATCGCGAGGAGATCAAAGGGAAAAATGTTGTCTGTATTGTCAGTGGAGGAAATAATGACATCGGCAGAATGCAGGAAATCAAAGAACGCTCGATGATCTATGAAGGACTTCAACATTACTTTATTGTCAACTTTCCGCAAAGAGCAGGAGCGCTTCGGGAATTTTTAGATGAAGTGTTAGGGCCAAATGACGATATCTCACGCTTTGAATATACGAAAAAGAATAACCGAAGCAAAGGTCCTGCGCTAGTCGGCATCGAATTGAAAGAAAGAGATGATTATGCAGCGCTGATTGAGCGGATGGATAGAAAAGGCTTTCATTATGTTGAAGTGAATAAAGATCAAGATTTATTCCACCTATTTATTTAGGCTTAACAGATAATTGGAAAAGAGGATTGATCGTTTGTGCTGCTCAAAACAATATGTTTTAGACGGATGGATGGAGCTCAGATCAAGGTAACAGAAGTCCCTGTTCTAAAGGGAGATGAGACGTATCGTTTCATGCTCACCTTTAGACTTGAAGCTTTCTTGAAAAAAGTCTATGTATCTAAAGGAAAGAGAACTGTGTACTCTTTCAGAGAGGATGTGAAACGTAACGTCAAGTGGAGCACATATGAACAGATCTATCAGGAGCCTACACTGAAACACAATGCGTAAGCAGGAATCTTTGTCAAAGGGGTAAGCAGCCATTTTGAAGTGGCCGCTGCTCAGTTTGGCAAGGATTTTTTTCTTGACAAGAAGAAAATGTGACAATTTCAAAAACGTTAGGTCAGTTGTTTTCAAGTGTGCAGGAAATAAGGTAATATCATAAGTAAAGACTAAGACAGCAAGGATGAGACGATAGTGAAACAAATTAAAATTGTAACAGATTCAACTGTGGACCTTCCGCAAGAAAAAATCAATGATCTTTCCATTCACGTGATTCCGCTCAATATCTCCATTTCCGGAGTTGATTATATTGACCGGGTGAATATACAGCCAGATGAATTTATTGAAAAAATGGAGGCCGCTGAGGAACTGCCGAAAACGTCTCAACCTGCGATCGGTCAATTCGTCGAATTATATGAAAAGCTGACGGCAGATGGAAGCGAAGTGATCAGTATCCATTTAACTGGTGGTATGAGCGGTACTGTTCAAACTGCTGAAAGCGCTTCGAAAATGGTAGATGGAAATATCACGGTGATTGATTCGAATTTTATTTCCTATGGATTAGGATTTCAAGTCATCAAAGCAGCAGAACTAGCCAAAAAGGGTGCAAGCCGTGAAGATATTATCACAGAATTAGATAAAATCCGTCTTCAAACAAAGCTATATGTCACGATCGATACATTAGAAAATCTCGTCAAAGGCGGCAGAATCGGAAGAGGAAAGGCGCTGATCGGCTCACTTCTTCACATCAAACCAATTGCCAGCTTGACAGACGGGGTATATACGCCAGAAGCGAATGTGAGAAGCTACTCTGCGCTTGTCCGCCATCTGACAAAACAGTATGTACAGGCGGTGAAGGGAAAAACAGTTCAAGCCATTGGGATCGCACATGCAGATGCATTAGAACTCGCTGAAAAGCTAAAAAAAGCGCTGCTTGATCACACACCTGAAGCACTGATTGACATCGCCTACACAACACCGATTATTTCTTGTCATACCGGAAAGGGCGCAATAGGCTTTACTTTTTATACCGATTGATAGAAAAAGGGGATGGACATATCATGTATAGAAAAAGGGGAGCCTTACTTGGTGCGCTTATGATGGTAAGCGTGCTTCTTTTAGTCTCATGTTCAAATGGACAAATCAAGGATGCTTTAAATTATCAAATAGAGCCGTTTGAGTTTGAAAACCAAGATGGCCAAAAGGTGTCATTGGATGATTTGAAGGGGAAAGTATGGGTAGCAGATTTTATTTTCACAAGCTGTGAAACGATTTGTCCGCCGATGACTGCTCATATGACAGAGCTGCAAAAACGGTTAAAAGAAGAAAAATTGGATGCGCATATCATTTCCTTTAGCGTGGACCCAGAGGTCGATTCACCGAAAAAGCTAAAGGAATTTGCAAAAGCCTATCCATTGTCCTTTAAAAATTGGGATTTTCTCACTGGGTATTCACAGTCAGAAATTGAAAAATTCGCAATGAAAAGCTTTAAAACCATTGTAAAAAAACCTGAAGATGAAGACCAAGTGATTCATCAGTCCCTGTTTTTTCTTGTCAATCAAGATGGGAAAGTGATGAAAAACTATGATGGCGTGCAAAACACACCTTATGATGACATCATCAAGGACATCAAAACGCTGAACCGAAGCTAGCATAAGGATGTTCAAATGGGCGAAAACATGATACACTTTTTTAATCAGAAAAAGGAGGGACATCATCGTTTGAAGGCTCGTTTGATTTTGATTGTGATGTCTCTAGCTTTTGTTCTTTCTGCATGTTCCGCGCAAGAGGCTGGCATAAAGGATAAACTAGAAGACACACCAAAAGTAAAAGAACATATTACCATCGCAGCGGTTGGAGATTCCTTAACAGAAGGAATCGGAGATCAAGATAAAAAAGGCTATGCAGGCATGACCCGTGACAAGATAGAAGCAGTGGACGGCGTGCAGTCTGTCACATTAAAAAACTATGCCATTAAAGGCAGTAGAACAGTAGATTTATTAAAAAGATTAAAAGAAAAAAAGGTACAGGACGGACTGAAAGACGCTGACTATATTTTCTTTACGATCGGCGGAAATGATCTCATGCATGTTGTCCGTCAAAATGTGCTTAATTTGACGTTTGCTCCTTTTCAAAAAGAGCAGGGTCCTTTTGAAGAGCGCTTTAAAACCATTCTTGCTCAACTGAGAGAACAGAATGACCATGCGAAAATCATGTATGTCAGCATGTACAATCCTTTTAAATTCAGTTTGTCTGAGCTGCGAGATATTGATGAAGTCGTTCAAGACTGGAATGCCGCTGCCAAAAAGGAACTCAAAAAAGACGGCAATGCGGATATGATCAATGTAGCAGATTTATTTGAAGAAGGTTCTGATGAAAAATTACTGGCAGAAGATGATTTCCACCCAAACCAAAAGGGGTACTCTCTTATGGCAAATCGTTTATTCTCCGAAGTGAAAAAAGAAGGACTGCCGAAGGAATAGGGTGAAACAGATGAAAAAATGGAAAAGCTTATTTTTTATTTTACTTGCAATCAATCTATTGATTGTGATTGGCTGCGGTATTTTGATGCTGCTGCCAGGCGGTCAATCCGCTTCAACCAAAGAAGTGAAAAGCGAATATGCTTTTAATATATCCAGCTCAAAGGAATCACTCACCAGCTTTGTGAATGATTATTTGAAAAATCAAGGATCAAATGATATGCCAGACTTTCATGTAGCAATCGATCAAGATGTGAAAGTAACAGGCGCAATTAAAGCTTTCTCTTCAACGATTGATGCAAACGTCTCATTTACGCCAACTGTTGAAGATAATGGAGATGTGCTTTTGAAAGTGGATGACTTTTCAATTGGACAATTGAGCATTCCGATTAGTTTTGTTTTAAGCTACATGGGTCAGTTCTATGAGCTGCCAGAGTTCGTTCATGTAAAACCGGATCAAAAAACGGTTGAAGTGCGTCTTTCAGAAATGCCGCTGACGAATGATATGTATGTGAAAGCAAATAAAATTGATCTGCAGAACGATGAAATTGAATTCTCATATTATCATCCAAAGCAATAGAACGTGTGAGTCAGGAGTGAAATCATGAAGCGAGTCTATCAATATTTTAGTTTACTGTCGTTTTTATTTGCTGCGTACTTTGGCATAACAGCTGCCAATGCTTTAAAAGCAGAAAATATCGATCAGTTTTACTTAAATATTGCCTACTGTGCATTATTTCTAGGCACGATGATTCTTGCTTTTGATTTTCAAAAGCAAGAAAAAGCTGAAGATGTCTCGTAAGGAGCCTTTTCCACTTTAGGAAAGGCTCTTTTTTATAATTGCCGAGACAAGACCACCTTTGCCATAAGTTCAGGATCTCCGTTAGCAAAACCATGAAGCAGAATCAGGTATGCACGCTTTGTTTGCAGATGAACTTTTGGGATATCAAGCAGTACACTTTGAGTGCCGGCGGCTTTCAATTCAAAATGATATTTGTTCGGGGAGAAATGATGAATGTGGGTGCTGTTTACATAATCAAGCTCCTTCGATATAACCCCATGGTCTCGTTCGTATATATCTATAGAAGGAAGGTCCGGAGACAGCTGTACAAATGTAAGTGCTGACAGGTCTTCTTGTTTGATCAAAGTAGCCTGCTGCTCAGTCAAGAGTGCAAAGCCTGCACGGGCACCTGTGATACATAATGTGTAGACCTCGCCGCTCTTAAATCGAATGCGGGAATGAAGAATTCTCTCATTTGTAGCCAGTTTGAACACTTCTATTTCATACATTCCCTCATCCCACTCCATATAAGCGGTCAAATGGCTGTAAGGCATTGGTTTCATTATCTGCTTCCGGTTCACATAAACAGCGAGCTCACTGAGATCTGGTGCAGCGTGAAATAATCGAATAAAGGCTTTTGATGAAGGGCTGCTTTGAAGATGCTCGTAGGTGTCAGCGAATGGCCGATATGGAAAGTCATGATAAAAGAGCTGCTGCATGTCATCAATCCCTTCTTTCTCATGCAATGGTGTTTTTTGTAGCGTATGCATGAAAAAGACGATCTGTATAGGCAAAAGAAGCATAGAAAAAGCCTGACGTTTTCCGTCAGGCCGGCATGTTAAGAAGGAGAAGAATATTGATGATATTCAGCTAGTTTAATGAACGTTTTTTCATCCTCAATTAAACCACAAACACCGCACTGGACTTTCATTTGAGGACCTTGATAGCTCAAGTGAAAAGGAGACAGCTGTTCTCCTTCGTATCTTTCGACAACTACTCCTGTTGCTGGATCTAGCTTGACAGGTTCTGAAAGCTGCTCAATGAGATTAAAGCGCGTTCTGTTTGTTTTACAGTTTGGACAAAGATAAGGGCTTGTCATGGTTTGTTCCACCTCTTTTTATCCGTAGCATGTCCTGAGCGCTAAAATCTATGCTTAATCCTTTTGACTTTTATCCAGCTTTTTAAATAATTTGATCATTGTTTTTAGTTCTTCGTCATCAAATGATTCAAATCGCTCCATAAAGTATTCGGTTTTCTTTTTCTCAAAATGCTCAGTAATTTCCTTACCCTTATCGGTTAAGTGGATTTTGATGATGCGGCGGTCCTCTTTTGAGCGGATACGGGTGATCCAGCCTTTTTCTACGAGTGTGTCAGTCACAGCGGTAATATGACTTGCTGACACTCCAAGAATGGAAGCGAATTCCGTTACTTTTTTTGCACCTTGCTCACGGAGCAGATTTAAAATAAGAAATTCATTCCGAGATAATTCGTTTTCGAGCAGGCTGTTAATTTCATAACGGATCTGCTTAAATACGGTTCTCAGTAAAGTGTCCATTTCGTACATCATTTGTTTTCTTTGTTCCAATCATTAAACCCCCATTATATTTTAAAGATACGACAGAATGCTTTCTTTTATTTTAGGTAGACAAGTCGTATCATTTTCATTATTTTTTATCATGTTATAATATGATGATACCATTTTTTAAATGAAGGGGGCACTAATATGTCTGAAAAACAAGAATTAGCCACATTTGCAGGAGGCTGCTTCTGGTGTATGGTTAAACCTTTTGATGAACAGCCGGGCATTATCAAAGTTGAATCAGGGTATACTGGCGGACATACAGTGAATCCGACCTATGAGGAAGTATGTACAAATACAACGGGGCATAGAGAAGCGGTTCAAATCACGTTTGATCCTGACGTGTTCCCGTATGAGAAGCTGCTAGAGCTGTATTGGCAGCAAATAGACCCAACGGACGATGGCGGGCAATTTGGCGATAGAGGGGAATCTTACCGTACAGGTATTTATGTTCATCATGACGAGCAGCGAAAGCTAGCAGAAGCATCGAAAGAGCAGCTGAGCCAAAGCGGGATTTTCAAAAAGCCAATCGTTACAGAAATTTTAGACGCAGGTCCTTTTTATCCAGCAGAGGAATATCATCAGCATTATTATAAGAAAAACAAAATGCACTACGAACGATATCATGTCGGTTCGGGCAGAGCCGGTTTTATTGAGTCCCATTGGAGTGATAAATAATGGCAAATGAAAAAGAAAAGCGTATAAAAGAATTAAACCGCATGCAGTACGAAGTCACGCAAAATAATGGCACGGAGCCGCCATTTCAAAATGAATTTTGGGATCATAAAGAAGAAGGTATCTATGTGGATATCATTTCAGGAAAGCCGCTTTTTTCTTCTTTAGATAAGTTTGATGCCCACTGCGGATGGCCAAGTTTTACAAAACCGCTTGAAGAGGAAGAAGTAGCAGAGAAGGTTGATACGAGTCATGGAATGGTGCGGACAGAGGTTCGCAGTAAAACAGCTGATTCTCATCTAGGTCATGTTTTCCCTGATGGCCCAGGGCCAAACGGTCTTCGGTATTGTATTAACTCAGCCGCTTTAAAGTTTATCCCAAAGGATGATCTTGAAAAAGAAGGCTACGGGGATTTGAAACATCTATTTGATTGATCCATCTAAAAATCGTCACATGGAAAGCAGCTGCTTCCGTGTGACGATTTTTTATTTTTTATGATGTGTATGATGTAATTGTTCAATGATGTGGAACAGCTTTTCTTTTGTAATGAGCGGTGCTTCTTTTGAGGTGTAATTCGTTAAGTCGACTTTTTGAAAGGCAGGATGCAAATGTGGTCTTGGTAAAATGGCATAAAATTGTTCATGTTCAAACAGTGCATCTGCTTCGTGCGGGAATGTGAGCTCCTCGTGAAGCTTTTCGCCAGGTCTTTTTCCGACTACAAGAACATCTGGAGATTTAGCATTGATTTGAGCGGCATATTCGTGAAACGCTTTTAAAAGATCGGCAAGCTGTAAGGACTCCATCTTGAGAATGAAGGTTTCGCCGCCTTTCATCATAATTGCTGCTTGAAGTGTGAGGGAAACAGCCTCTTCAATAGACATAAAAAAACGTGTCATATGAGGATCAGTCACGGTCAAAGGTTTTTCATTTAATAGCTGCTGGAGCATGATCGGAATAACGGAACCTCTAGATCCAAGCACATTGCCAAAGCGTACAGAGCAAAACCTGGTTTTTTGATTCGGAATACTTTCGTTTGCTTGGAAAAATAGTTTTTCTGAAATCAATTTTGTTGCACCCATGGCATTCGTCGGAGAAACCGCTTTGTCAGTTGAAATGTTGACGACATGACTCACTTCATGTTCGAGGGCGGCTTCAATGACGTGCTGTCCGCCGATGATATTCGTTTGAACGGCTTCGAACGGATTATCTTCACAAGTGGGTACTTGTTTTAAGGCCGCTGCATGGAAAATGATATCCACACCCTTGACGAGCTGTCTCACGCGGCTTGCATCCCGGACATCTCCTAAAGCGAATACGACTTCTGGATGTTCTGCGTACTCATTTTTCATCATGTATTGTTTGCTGTCATCTTTACTGAAGACGATTATCTTCTTTGGAGAGCAACTTGTTAATTTATTCACGATTTGCCGGCCGATTGACCCCGTACCGCCTGTAACCAATATCGTTTTGTCACGAAAAAAGGTCTTCAAAGTCGTTTCTATCTGTTTGGACATATCTAATCCCCCAACTCTCATTTCTCTACTTTGCATCATATGTGAAAGAGCGGCATTCGTTTGAGGAAAAGAACCACTTCATGCATAAATTAGGTGAACAAATTATAACCATCTGCTAGTCGTCTTAATAGAATATGGAGAGATAAGAGATCAACTAGAAAAACGAGAGACCTGAATACTTCAGTACTGCGGTCAGCTCGGGAAGAAAATGGTAAGGGAGCTGTGCGCGAGGGGAGAAGAGAAGACATGTATAGGGGAAATCGTATTTTAGCTATGATACCTGCATTTAGAAGTCACGACGGACAGCATGATGAACACATACGCATATTGGCAGAGAGGCCGCTTATCTATTGGACCATTCAGCCGTTACTGCAAATGATTGAATTAGATGAAGTCATCGTCTCCTCAGAGGATGTCAATACGCAAATCATTTCATCTCACTACGGAGCAAATGTGATTGAACTGCCAAGCACACATGTGACAGAACAAACGCCGTCACTGTTAGCTGTGAAACATGCGCTTGCTTATTTAGAGCGGGAGGGAAAAACCTTTGATATTGTGCTGTATCTGCATCCATCGTCTCCTCTAAGACAGCCGGCAGATATCGAGAAGTGCTTGCAGCTTTTAGTGGAAGGGGGATATGACTGCACCGCATCTTTTACAGAGGCGTTAGAAAACCCAAATGAAACTTGGACACTGCATGAAAACAATGAAGCTACTTTATATAAGGACAATCATTACTTTTTCATGCCAAAGCATGAGCAGCCATATACGTATGGCCGGCTAAATGGTGCGGTATATGCTTTTCATGCTCATTATGCAAAAGAATGCATTCATTCCTTTTTAGAAGGATCTGTCGGAGCTTATATGATGGATCGCACGCGGTCGCTTGTGGTGAAACAGGAGGCAGACCGGAAAGAGGCAGAGAAAATTTTATTAGCTCACCGAGATGCGGAAGATCATGCATAAGCTGGCATTCAACGAGAAAAAGCGCCCAGTTATAGGGCGCTTTCAGCGTGTAGACAAACCCTCGCATTCGGTGTCAGGTCTGCGCTCCGGTGCTCACGAATGTCAAATTCGCTCCGCTCCGGTACTCGTCCTTCCTACACTGCAAAGGTTTTCTATCACGCTGAAAAGAAGACAAAGGGCTAAAATCAAGAACATTTTAGCCCTTTGTCAACAATTTGAAAGCGCCCAGTTATAGGACGCTTTTTACAATGTCATAAAGCCTTTGTGGCATCGTATCAAATGTATTCCAGCGAACGGTTTGTTCGTAGTTGTTCAGTGCGGCGGCCTTTCTTTCACATGCATTTGATCCATAGTATTCAACCTGTTCTATCAAATCGTCCTCATCTTTGTAAAAAGCAAAGCTTGAAAAAGCAGGCGGCGGAGGTAGATCCGTCAATTGAAAACTCCCAGTTGCAGCAATATCAAATGCTCTGTTATTGAGGCTCATATTTTGAATCATGGCTTTGTTTTTGTTATACGCAAATTGAGCCGGCCTATGCGGATTCAGGACAATCGCTGTCTGCTGATAAATGTCCGCCATTTGCTGAGGACTCAGCCAATTCGTTATGAGTGTGAAATCACGATAATGTCTCCGTGATTTGTTTAAGTGACGGTGCCATTCCTTACCTGCAACGAGAATACGCCATTTGTTTTGCTGCAAGAGTGTATCGATGGCTTTGATGCGGTTGGGATAAGGGTAGCCAATGAGTGCAATGTCATACGTGCACATCTCTTCTGGCGATTCATTTTTCTGAAAGACACGTGTATTTGCCGGAATGGGAAAGTAGTGCGTATGATCAGCGCCTAATTGTTTATAAAATGGCAAAACCCCTTCATCAATCGTTAATATAAGCTGAGCTTCATGTGCGCAAGCAGCTGACACATCTGTATAAAAGGGATCTTCTGTCATCCAAAGAACAATCGGGATTTTTTCTTGTTTGAATTGATGAAGCACATCTTTCGGAACATGATCACCGATCATCATCAAAACAAAATCCGGAGAAAATGTCCGGATTTTGTGCATGTTCGTGGGTAGAGATTCTCTATCAATCTTTACACATGAAAAGGGGGAATCAATGAAGCTTTCTTCTACCCATTGATCAAACATGTGATAGATTCCGCCGTAGCCAGAACTGATATAAAGAAGCTTCATGATGATCCTCTCACATTAAGAAGTGAATGTAACACTTTCAACTTTATCTACATCTAATAGAGTCGTTGCTGAGCCTGTAGGTGTGACAGAGCTTTCTTGTGTAACAAATACAACACCTGTTGAAGCATCGAATGATACAAATTGAACTGGCCCAATTAAATCTCCTGAGTCAGTGACAATGCTAATGACTGTTCCTGGTGCAAGTCTTGCAAAGATCCATCTTGCTGGCTGAGATACATCGAGTGTTGTAGCAGAATCTGAAGGTGATGCCTCAGCTGCCACTTCACTTAATAAATCGTTCAATTTTTCTTCCATTTGAACTCCTCCTTCTTCGAGATTAGCTGTTAATGCATGAGTAATTGGCTTGAAAAACACTTTCAATAGTTCCTTTTTTAATTCAGCACGCTTTTCGCTCATTTTTTCCCCATCCTTTCTTCATCAATTCAAACTCACCCCTATGTATATGCCGTTCTTTTTTTTTGGCATAAGCAGAACGCTGATTCCTGATCTTTTTTTCATTTAATCACTTCACACATTTTTAAAAATGTTTTCAAATGCTGAGGCTAAATGAAGTGACGCTCATACTCTAGTAAAGATTAAATGTGAAGAGAGAGGGATTATGAATGGAATTTGAACAATTATTAGATGGTTGGAACGAAGAATTACTAGAGTCGGAAGGAGTGCTTGAAATCATCTTGATTTTACTTCTTCTTCGTCTTTTAGAAGAAAGTGGGGAAGAGAATGTGTCAGACATCAAAGAATTACTTCGTCCATGGCTTGAGCTTGGCATTCCGTTGCCGCGTGTTCATTTGGTCAATGGAGATGTACTTCAAAACGTGGTTGTCGTGCAATTGTTTGATACGGTTGCAGTCTTTAAAAACGCGACAAATCAGCTAAGAGTGAGTGTTCCTTATGTGAACATTGTCAGCTGGGGGGCTTTTTAATCTAATCAAAAAGGATAATGATCATGAAAGTATCGGTGATTTTAACAAGCTACAATAAACCAGATTTCATTGATCGTGTGCTAAAGAGTATGGTAGATCAAACGTATCCGCATTGGGAGCTTTTGATTATGGATGATGGCTCAGAAGAGGGCACCATTCAAAAGATCCAGCCCTATTTAAGTGATGAACGCATTCAGCTGTATTCGCACACAGTTCATCCAGCAAAACGGCTGTTAACCGCACGATATGCGACGCTTATTAATGAAGCATTAACCCGTATAACAGGTGAGCTCATTTGTTATTTAACCGATGATACCATGTACCATCAAGATCGTTTGCTTAAAATGGTGGATGTTTTTCGGTCGAAGCCTCACATAGATATTGTGTATTCCTCGCAGCGGGTCGTGCATGTTGATCAGCATTTAGTGGAAACGATGAGTTTTATTCGAGAAGCAGATCAAATCTTAGAGCATGCGTCCTTTCAAGTGGACCATTGTTCGGTCATGCACAGAAGCTGCTTGCTTCCACTGATCTATGAAAAATACGGACAATATTGGGACGATGAGCCAAAGCACTGGCATCATGCAGATTCTGTATTTTGGATGAGGCTGAATCACTTCGCTGCGTTTTTTCCATTAAAAGATGTACTGGATACAACGTATAAAACGCCCCATTCCTTTCATCATCTGTTTTCGAGTATGCCGTATGATTTAATTGACGGAACGGTCATTGAAAAAGAAGGGGATTATTATCAAATCGCAGACGGGAAACTTCATGGAATTGAAAAACGCTGGATAAATGAAAAGAACAGGCGTGCGATCCGTGTTCCGCTGTTATGTGAGATGAAATATGAAATGAAAGAGAAGCTGGCAGTACCCAATTATACAGTTGTCACCGCAGATTATGGGAAAACGTTCTTTTATATTGAAGATCAGAAAAAAAGACGGTTTGCTTCAAAACGTGACGTGCAATATTTTCAGTTTCACCCAAAGGAGATCTATACGATTTCAAATGACCAGCTTCAGGCATTTGAGGATGGCAGCATCATTCAAGCTTCTCCCGTTTTCAGTCCGCCAAACAGGCGCCTGTTTAAATGGAAACAAGATGTTTATTTACTTGTGCACCATACCTTTTGCCGAATTGATTCTGAGGTCGTGAAGCGATTTGCTTTTTATCATCAGCCGATTAAGCTGTACCCGTCCCAATTTACGTTATTTCAAGAAGGAAAGCCGATTGTGCCGCTGTATAGGGAATCGCTGCAAGAATTCGATATGTCTCTTTATCAAACATCCGGACGAAAGCACTCCTCATAAGAGGGGTGCTTTTTTCGCAATGATTGCAGGAAGTAGGAAGGAAAAAGCGAAACATGAAAAGGACAGGGAACCATTTAGAAATGATCAAGCCGCTGAAAAATCGGCAATTGATGCCGGTTTTTTGGCACTGAAAGTGAGGGGGAAAGAATGGGGAAGGTTGTCGAAAGAGCAGATTGGTTTGAATTGATTTTAGAAGCCATTGATGAAGCCATTCACGTTGTAGATGATCAAGGGATGACGATTTTTTACAATCATAATGCCGCTAAGTTTGACTGTTTACAAAAAGAAGAGGTGATTGGCAAGTACATCCTTGATGTGTATCCCTCTTTAACTGAAAAAACAAGTACACTCATGCATGTTTTGAGAACAGGAAAGCCTATTTATCATTCGCTGCAAACCTATTTGAATAAAAACGGAGAAAGAATTGAAACAGTGAACACGACATTGCCTATTATCGAAGATAACGAGTTAATAGGCGCGGTCGAAGTCGCAAAAGATGTATCAAAGCTGTCGGCTCTTTCCAATCGGTTAGGGCAAAAAAAGCGGACACAAGACGCGGCTGAGGCCGTACAAATGAATGATTTTGCTTCATTTTTAACAAATGATCCGCTTTTAAAAGAAATGCTTGAAAGGGCAAAAAAAGCAGCTGCTTATCCATCATCAGTTGTTGTCTACGGGGAAACAGGGACAGGAAAAGAAGTGCTCGTTCAAGCCATTGTCCATGAATCTGACCGGAAAAATCAAGTGTTCATTCCGCAAAACTGCGCAGCACTCCCAGAATCATTACTTGAAAGTTTATTGTTCGGATCTGTCAAAGGGAGCTATACGGGCGCACTTGATCGCAAGGGACTTTTCGAATTAGCTGATGGGGGCACACTTTTTCTTGATGAGCTGCAAGAGATGCCGCTCACGCTGCAGACGAAATTATTACGTGTGTTAGAGGATGGCGTTGTCCGCCGCATCGGTGACGCAAAATCCATTCAAGTGGATGTTCGGCTCATTACTGCGCTCAATATGGACCCATTCGAAGCAGTGAAAAAGCAAATTTTAAGAGAAGATTTATTTTATAGACTGCATGTATCATCTTTTCATATCCCGCCGCTTCGTGAAAGAAAGCAAGATATCACGCTGCTATCCCGCCACTTCATTCAAACCTATCATCAGCAGTTTTCAAAAAACGTTACACGCCTTTCTGAAGAAACGGAACGATTGTTTATGGCTCACCACTGGCCTGGGAACGTTAGAGAATTAAAACATACGATAGAGCATGCCGTGTTGATGATGCCAAAGGAAGCGGAAGAGATCATCCCTCTATACCTTCCGGCTCATTTACGTGAGCAAAAGCTGGAAAAAGAAACATCTGAATCCTCCTTAAAAAATCAAGTGTCTTCATTTGAACAAACATTGATCCAAGAAGCTTTACATCAGCATAATGGAAATATTAAAAAAACCGCCGCTGCTTTAAAAATCCCTCGACAAACGCTGCAATATAAATTAAAGAAATATGCAGATGCCGAAATATAGGCACAACATCCAATTGAATATGACGGGTAAAAGCTCCTTTTGTAAAGAATAGGGGCATTTTCCCATGTTGGCACATAACTTGCATAGTATAAAGTGAATGCTGATAGGGGGAATGGATATGAATCAGAAATTGTATGAACCGGCACGTCACTGGAAGGACATTGAGCTTTGGAAGGATGTACCTGAGGAAAAGTGGAACGACTGGATTTGGCAGCTGACGCATACCGTGAAAACGCTTGAGGATTTAGAAAAAATCGTAAACTTAACAGAAGAGGAACGAGAAGGGGTGAAGATTTCCACTAAAACCATTCCACTCAACATTACACCCTACTATGCCTCACTGATGAATCCAGACGATCCAAGATGTCCAATACGTATGCAATCTGTGCCAATTGCAGAAGAGCTTCATAAAACAAAATATGATCTGGAAGACCCGCTGCATGAAGATGAGGACTCACCTGTCCCGGGGCTCACGCACCGATATCCAGATCGTGTACTGTTTCTTGTGACAAATCAGTGCTCCATGTACTGCCGTTATTGTACGAGAAGACGTTTTTCCGGCCAGATTGGTATGGGTGTGCCGAAAAAGCAGTTAGATGCTGCAATTGGATATATTAGAGAAACACCTGAGGTGCGGGACGTGTTAATTTCTGGCGGAGATGGGCTGTTAATCAATGATCAAGTGCTTGAATACATTTTGAAAAACTTACGGGATATTCCGCACGTTGAAATCATTCGGATTGGAACCCGCGCGCCGGTTGTCTTTCCGCAGCGTATTACAGATGAGCTGTGCGAGATTTTGAAAAAATATCACCCAGTTTGGCTGAACACCCATTTCAATACAAGTATTGAAATCACAAAAGAAGCAAAAGAAGCGTGCGAACGTCTTGTGAATGCCGGTGTTCCTGTAGGGAATCAGGCCGTCATCCTTGCAGGTATTAATGACAGTGTGCCGATTATGAAGAAGCTGATGCACGATCTTGTGAAGATTCGGGTCAGACCATATTATATTTATCAATGTGATTTATCTGAGGGCATTGGCCACTTTAGAACGCCGGTATCAAAAGGGCTTGAAATCATTGAGGGTTTAAGAGGACATACGAGTGGTTATGCAGTACCAAGCTTTGTAGTAGATGCGCCAGGAGGCGGAGGGAAAATTGCTTTACAGCCAAATTATTTATTATCGCAAAGCCCTGACAAAGTCGTCCTTCGTAACTTTGAAGGTGTCATCACCTCTTATCCAGAACCAGAGCATTACGTCGCAGGCCAGGCAGATGCGTATTTTAATGAAATTTATGAAGAGAAACAAGAACCGGCAATTGGTATTACCGCACTATTAGAGGATGAAGCGAGATCGTTTACGCCTGAGAATTTAAGCCGAATGAAACGTAGAGAAGCATATGAGACAAATCCTGAGCACGACACACTTAAAAACAAACGTGAAAAACGAGATGAATTAAAAGAGAAGAAATATCAAGCGCAGCTCAAAAAAGAACAAACCGTAAAGGAGGAGAAATAGCCTTGCTGACATGTGATTGGTGTGAGGAAAATAAAGCAAATGCGGAGCAGACAACAGTCTATTGGGAACTGATCACGGGCACACAATCAATTGAAATCATCGAAACGCCGTCCATTTCCTGCACGCACTGCGGGATGACCTATCAAAAGGATGAGACAGTCAAAGAGATTGAAGATCAATTAATTTTAGTGGATCAGACAAAACTTCCAGAAAAAATCTCCTATGAAGAATTAATGAGCATGGAGCGGTTATTAAAGCGAAATTACTTTGACTTTTCATCATAAGTTGTACCTCCGCCTATACAAGTCATCAAATTGCTGTATAATATAACAACAAAATAGTGTGTCGCGGAGGGAAAAACAGGTGAAGTCGTTTTACCATTATTTAATGAAGTTCAGACATCCAAAACCGAAAGATGAAATCAGCCATTTCGCAAATGCTGCGTACGAGGATCACAGCTTTCCTAAAGCTTCCACAGATTATCATGAGCTGTGCGCTTATTTAGAATTAAATGGTGATTATTTAAGCTCAATGACAACATTTGACGAAGCGTTTGAGCAATACGAAGTAGAAGTCAAAAAAAAATAACACACAACCGCTTATCCGGATGGAGAAGCGGTTTTTTCATGAGAAATAAAATGGCGTTTTGCATGGTGTGGTTGCCCATGCAGAATTCCTTGCGCCGGCATACGATACGTTAAGACCAAAAGTCGGGCAAGGGGGAGACAGAATGAAGGCGAAAGCACCAAAATATCAAGTAGGGGATATTGTCGTCGTTGTCATGTACGGCACAGTCGGAACGATTACAAAAGTCCATCAAATTGACCAGCACTATTTATATGAGGTCAATCATAATGAGGTGCTTTATTTTGAAACATCACTTCAGCTTTACGATGAGTATAGCGGAGTGATTGTCGATACAGAAAAGCTGGACATTGAATATGAGTTCCTCATTGGCGATGTTGTATATGTAAAAGATTACGGAAAAGAGCTGTTTAAAATCATCGGTCATCGGACTGAAATTTGGCGCTACCTTGAAGATGGCTGGGAAGATGTCATTTACGAACTCACGAGGCTGAAAGACGGAGAGTGGCTGGAAACAGAAGAGGAAGATTTAACGCTTGTCCTAAGAAAATATGAGATGGACCAGTTTGTTCATCAGCTTCTTTTTGTGCATTACGTCGGAGAAACCTCAAAAGAGTTAGAAGAAGATATGGTCCAAACGGCTCTATTGCAGCTGGAAGAGAAACAAGAAAGCGAATCTTCACTTGAATTTCTGGCTGTATCTATAGTGGATGAGCTTCTTGATATTTATAACGATTATAAAATTCTCTATGAATTTTTCAAAGATCCAGAATATAAGGATATGATGGATTTTATTTTGGAAAGTTTACACGAACATTTTGGTTAAAGAAAGACTTGTCCTAACACGAATAAAAAATAAGGCACACAGAAAAATGCAATCACATAAAACCATCCCCTCAAGATACGGCCCATCACCTGATCAAAAGTTTCTCCATCTAATATGCTTAACCATTTCATTGCCTCAAGCCCCATTTCTTTTTGTTTACTGCATTTATATGTATGGAATGAGCCATTATGACAAACTGTAATAAAAAACAGCCGGCGTTCATACATCATAAAAAAGGAGGCGGAATGCAATGAAAGAAGCAGATTTGGTGATTGATACAGAGGAAATTGCGGAGTTCTTCTACGTGGAGCTGATCAAAAGAGGGTACATACCTGCTGAGCTTGAAACATTTGAGCTGGCCGACATTACATTTGAATATATGCTGAAAAAAGCAATGATAGTTGAAGAAGAGGCGTGGTAGGTACTATACTTTGAAGAGATTCTGAAGAGAGAGGGAGGGGAATCTTTCGCGTGTACATCCTATATCTTTTCATTTTATTTGGCGCCATTGCTGCGCTCATGGTATCTGGGGCTTTTCAAGATTTGGACAACCAGATCATCTTATGGTTTGAAAGCATCAGACTCCCTTTTTTAAATGATGTCATGCTGGCTTTGACGGACTTAGGCATCAGCGCGCTGCTCGTTCCAATCATGCTCATTTTTAGTGTGGTCTTGTTTATGTATAAGCGCTACTACTCTATCATGATGCTTTTTCTACTATATCTCACAGAAAAAACAATCAATCATGAATTAAAGGGGCTGTTTGCTAGAGAGCGTCCGGCCTTTGATCACCTTGTAGGTGAAACGTATTACAGCTTTCCGAGCGGACATTCGATGAATGCAGCCACAATCTACCCTTTTATGGCTTATCTATTAGTTGAAATGATCCCACGGCTGAAAGAAAGACAAAAAATCGTCTATTTGATCACAGGGCTTTGCGTTCTGGCCATTGGCATCAGCCGGATGTATATCGGGGTGCATTATTTGACAGATGTTGCAGGAGGCTTTGCGATAGGACTCGCTTTATTTCTCATTTGTAAAAAGATTGACGAAAGATTGCCTGTCATTCGACAAAAATAGAAGAAGGAAATTGACAGATCCCAGCCAATTTTATATAAAAGGGGAGGGGTTTGAATGCAATTGACGTTGAGATTTTTTCAAAAGAAACCTTCAGCATTTCACTTAACCATTTATCAGACACCTGAATATGGCGCTGCAAGCGGGCATCTGCCTGTGTACCGGACAAAGATTGGCGGCAGAACACACCTTGATGTACTGGAAAAAGCATTCTCGACATTTAATGTACATGATACAGTCCCTAATGATTACAATGCGCGGTTTATCACAACAGGTGATATTGTTGTGATTGATGATAAGAAAAAGGGGAAGTGCTATTATCAGCTCTCTCCGGCAGGGTGGAAACGCAGTGAACGAATGATGACGATAGGTTAAATAGATGATTGATGATGCCAGCTTGAGATTCAGCTGGTATTTTCTTTTTTTAGCTCAATCGTTTATAATAAATAGGATAAAATACATAGTAAACGTAAGTGGAGGCTAAAAAATGAGTGTACATATTGGAGCAGAAAAAGGACAAATTGCAGAAACGGTATTGCTGCCAGGCGATCCGCTGCGTGCGAAATATATTGCAGATACATATTTAGAAGATGTTGAGTGCTATAACGAAGTGCGCGGAATGTATGGCTATACTGGAACCTATAAAGGAAAACGTGTTTCTGTACAGGGCACTGGGATGGGCGTACCGTCTATTTCGATTTATGTGAATGAACTCATTCAAAGCTATGATGTTCAAAACTTAATTCGCGTTGGATCTTGCGGAGCCATCAAAAGAGATGTCAATGTACGTGACGTCATTTTAGCCCAGACATCATCAACAGATTCACAAATGAATCGTGTGGCATTTGGACCGATTGATTATGCGCCATGCGCTGATTTTGGCCTGCTCAAGAAAGCCTACGACACGGCAGAAGCAAAAAATGTCGCTGTACGTGTCGGAAATGTATTTACAGCAGACCAATTTTACAATGAAAAACCACTTGAGCTCATGGCTCAATATGGTATCCTAGCGATCGAAATGGAGACAACCGCTCTTTATTCTCTTGCAGCAAAATTTGATCGAAAAGCGTTATCCATTTTGACTGTGAGTGATCACGTTCTAACAGGAGAAGAAACAACGGCTGAAGAGCGTCAAACAACGTTTGATGAAATGATCTTAATTGCGCTAGACTCCGTTTTATAATAGTATAAAGGGTGTGCTACAATGTAGCGCATCTTTATTTTTTTAGAAGAGCAAAAGGAAGGTATGTCATGAAGAAAAGCTACAAAATACTCTCAATCGCATCGATTCTTGGTTTGACAGCCGCGCTATCAGGCTGCCAGTTGCTGGATCAAAAAAGCGGTACATCTGAATCAAACAAAACAAACGAACAAAAAAACGCAGCAAGTTCATCTCCCCAGCACAACTCAAACGATAAGGCAGATTCATCGAATCAAGAGCTGACGTTAAAGAGTGAATATTTCAATGACATCAAGGTTGTGAGCGGTCTGAAAACCATTCAAAATCCTGAAAATGTGCTAGCACTTGTCAACAAAGAATATGCATTACCAGGAACCTATAAACCTTCTGATCTCGTTGTACCAAAAGTAGAATTCTCTTTTTCGGAAGATATTGAAAAGCGATATATCCGCAAAGAAGCAGCGGAAGCGCTTGAGAAGTTATTCAAAGGTGCAAAAAAGGAAAACTTCGAGCTTGCTGCAGTATCTGGCTATCGCTCCTATGACCGTCAAAAAGTCATTTTTGATAGTGAGGTCAAATTAAAAGGCAAAGAAAAAGCACAAGAAGCAGTCGCTTTACCAGGCGAAAGTGAACATCAAACAGGTTTAGCCATGGACATTTCCTCAAAAAGTGCCGGTTTTGAGATCTCTGAAAAGTTTGGTGAAACACCAGATGGCAAATGGGTGGCTAAAAACGCCTATAAATATGGCTTTATCATCCGTTATCCAAAAGGAAAAGAAGACATTACGAAATACGAATATGAGCCGTGGCATCTGCGCTATGTGGGAAAAGAAGCCGCAAAAGCGATGCATGATCACGATTTAACATTTGAAGAATACATGAACAAAGTAAAGAAAATCTAAACAAGTAAAAGGCCTCCCAGCTATTCGGGAGGCCTTCTCTTATTCTTCTTTTAAAAAAAGAACAATCCTGCTAATGCGAAGCCGGTAATGAAACCGAGGCCGATGCCATACGCTGCACCCCAGCCATAATATCCGCCCCAATAGCCAAAGCCAAAGCCTCCGCGAGACCCGCCGACTGGACGAATATAAACTTTGCGGTTTGTCACACGCTCAATGCGTCCGACGTGTACTCTGCCATTACGGTCAGTGATTCTAGCGACTTTCCCCATGTGCTGCTGACAAAGCTTGTAGTAGCGCTCCATGTTTTTCCTCCTTATGACAAACTCTTTTCACTCTTATCCTATGCGAGAGACTTCATAGAGTTTGGACAAAACATATAGGAGATTCGCTCATTTTATACGGTACATTCAAATAGAATGTGACTTAGCTGCTTTCGGTGTGCTTGAATGAGATCGTAGTGTGTTTGCAGCGTTTCGTAAAGAGAAGGGGGTATGTGTTCAGATAATTCCATCTCTGTCGGCTCCTCCTGCCCCATATGTTCATCGAATGAGAGGATCTGAATGTCACGGAAGCCCGCTTCGGTTAACTGCTCCTTCCATTCTTCAAGCGACAAGAGCGAGTGGAAGCCGTAAAAATTCCGAACCGCTGCAAGCTCTTCAGGCGTAAGAGGGGCTTTTAACACAGCTTCATTTGCAATCAATTGGCTGCCAGGAGCAAGCACACGTTTGATCTCAGCTAGTGCATCACGCAGCTTGGTAAAGCTTAAAACAGATTCACTGATGAGTAGAGAGAACGCTTGATCTGGAAAGGGCAGCTGCTCAATGGATGCCTCTAAAGCACGGATCGGCAGTTCCTCCCGTTTGAATCGCAGGTTCGCCTTTTCAATCATCAATGGATGCGTATCAATGGCCTCCACCTGATAACCTATATTTCCTAAATAGGCGGCGGTCTGTCCTGTACCGCATCCAGCGTCAAGTATTCGTGCATGAGGCGGCAGTTTTATATGCTC
The DNA here is from genome assembly GCF_038593295.1 of Bacillus sp. FSL R5-0512. Taxonomy (NCBI): domain Bacteria; kingdom Bacillati; phylum Bacillota; class Bacilli; order Caryophanales; family Bacillaceae; genus Bacillus; species Bacillus sp. FSL R5-0512. The sequence goes on along the minus strand of NZ_CP151982.1, from coordinate 1,940,670 downwards.
AATCATCGTTTTTGTTAACTCAATTCCGCCAGGATGGGCACCTGATACGCCAAAATAAGCAAGCATTTCTACATAATCACTCATATAATCCCTTCTTTCCTTATCCTGTTCCTCTCTAAAGATTATGCAATAGAGGGGCAAATGGCTTATCTTTTCAAATAGAAGTTGATCCTTTGGTTGACGGATGAAGCATCGTCCTTGATAATAATGAAAGGAGATAAAGGTGGTGTTTTTTTGAAAAAACAAATGAAGTTCGTGGTAGCCATTCTGGTGACTGCTGCACTGTCCTCAGCGATTACATTTGTGATCACAAAACAAGGTGCTGTCAGCGTCTCAGGAGACGAGAAGTTTAGTAAACTCATGGCTGCGTATACGAAGGTAAAGGATGAGTATTACGAAAAAACGGATGATCAAAAACTAGTAGATGGTGCGATCCAAGGAATGATTGCATCACTTGATGATCCATACTCTACATATATGGATCAGGAGGAAGCCGAAGGATTTAACAATACCATTTCTTCTTCATTTGAAGGAATTGGTGCACAAGTAGAAGAGAAGGATGGACAAATTTTAATTGTCGCGCCGATTAAAGGCTCTCCTGCTGAAAAAGCTGGTTTGAAACCTCATGATCATATTTTAAAAGTGGATGGAAAAAGCACCAAAGGAATGTCGGTCAATAAAGCAGTCTCTCTCATTAGAGGGAAAAAAGGAACGGATGTTAAGCTGCATCTCAATCGTCAAGGAGTCGGTAATGTAGATGTGACCATCACAAGAGACACGATTCCGCTTGAAACGGTGTATGCAAAACTCACAAAAGACAAAATAGGAGAAATCCAAATTACGTCCTTTGCTGAAACCACATCGAAAGAGCTGGATAAAGCAATTGATGACCTCGAGAAAAAAGGGGCAAAAGGTTTTGTCATTGACCTGAGAGATAATCCAGGCGGCATCATGACAGAAGCCATTGAAATGAGCAATGACTTTATTGATAAAGGAAAAGTCATCATGCAGGTTGAAGAAAAAGGGAAGAAACAAGTGTACAAGGCTGAAAAAGAACGCAAAGTCCATCAGCCGGCAGTTGTCCTTGTAAATGGAGGATCAGCCAGCGCTGCTGAAATCATGGCGGCGGCTCTGCACCAATCTTCAGGCATTCAAATTGTGGGTGAAAAGACATTTGGCAAAGGAACTGTTCAAAATGCGCAAAACTATAATGATGGTTCTAGTGTCAAGTTAACCATTGCAAAATGGCTGACACCAGACGGTTCTTGGATCCACAAAAAAGGTATCGAACCACAGGTCAAAGCAGCTCTTCCGAGTTATGCAAAGCTGCCTTACTTAAGCCCGAAAAAATCATATGAGCTAAATGACAATGGAGATGAAGTCAAAGCAGCTCAAAAAATGTTCCAAGCGCTTGGCTACAAAGCAAAAGCAAACGGTGAGTACGATCAAGCATTCCAGTCTATCGTCAAAAGCTTCCAAACAGACAACGATCTCAAATCAGACGGTATTCTGACAGGAGATACAACGACCGTTCTGATGACAAAGATCCAAGATAAGCTAAAGAACAACGATACACAAATGAAAAAAGCCATTGAAGTCTTGAAAAAAGAGATGAAATAAAAAAAGCAGTCCTCATCAGGGGACTGCTTTTTCTTATCCTTACACTTCGTTTGTGAGCGCTTCTGTTTTTTCATGATCCTTTTCAAATAGATCATTCATGACAGAATTGGATGTGACCTTGTTTTGGAAGAATGGATTCAAAATCAAGATGACGACGACGTTTGCTAGTAACCCAAGAAAACCTTCATAAAGGCCGAACGTGACTTGTGAGATATTCGCTGTAAAGGTAACGATGATTCCAATGACTAACCCGGCAATCGTTGCTTCTCTCGATTGTTTTTTCCAGAATAAGCTGATGGCAATAGCTGGGAAGATTTGAACCATTCCTGAAACACCAATGAGCTGAAGCGTGACAAGTGCAGTTGGGAACAGCATCCCGAACAAAAGAGCGAGCCCGATGACGATAAACACCATCGAACGTGTAATGATGGTCAATCTTTTAGGTGACACATTCGGATGAATTAAGTCACGGTATAAATTATTGGCAAATAAATTTGATGCGCCAATGGCCATGATGGAGCATGGAATGAGGGAAGCCAGTGCAATCGTTGAATAAGCGAGCCCCTGCATCACGCCGCCATATGATGTTTGAATTAAATGAAGAAGAGCAAATCTTGGATTTGTATCTTCTGGTAAGACTAAAAAAGCAATAAATCCAAGGAAGATGACCAAAATCAATACAATATTATAAAGAGGCAAAAACATACTGTTTTTACGGATGGCATCTGCGCTTTTGGCTGTAAAAACCCCAGTTGCTGCGTGTGCCCACATAAACAAAGCAAGAGCAGAAACGCCTGAAGCAGTAATAAACCATAAAATGCCTTTAGGACCGCCTTCAGGGATCGTTAGAAGCTGAGGTGCTTCTTTGGCTAACGTATTCATCATCGGTGTCCAGCCGTTAAAATGAATGATCGGCAGTGAAACGACCATAAACAGCATGATCACCCAAACGAGAATATCTTTAATAATGGCTGTATATGTAGGACCTTTAATACCACTGAAAAATGTATAAAGTGCGACTAAAATAAATGAAATAATAACAACTGCATTCACATTAATATAACTAGTTCCAGCGACAGTTAACGTATCTTGAATCCCGCTCAGCTGAAGACAAATATAAGGAATCAGCATAAGTACTCCAACAATCGCAATCAAACTGGATAACAGCTTGCTGTCAAACCGCTCACGTGCATAATCGGCAAGTGTTGTAAGGTTGTGATTTTTCGCAACAGTCCATAGTTTCGGTAAAAAGAAATAAGCAATAAAATAAGCTAGGACGGAATAAGGAATAGCGAAAAAAGCGACGCTTCCAGCTGTATAAGCTGTACTTGTAAGCCCTAAAAAGGTATAAGCTGTATATAAGTCTGCGCCAACGAGGAACCAGACGAGCAGTCCGCCAAATTTTCTTCCGCCGACAGACCATTCTTCTACTGACTGTCTTGATGATTTGTCACGACCAGCGGCAAATCCGATGACCACGACGATGAGAATAATACTTGCAGTAATCAATAAAGCTGTTAAATTTCCTTGCATTAGTCAGTTCCTCCATTTGAATGTTGCATCTTATAAATGATAAATGTGCAAATTGGTGTGAGTACAATCCATAGCAAGAGCCAGAAGTGGAAAAAGGGCAGGCCGATGACAAATGGATGAATGCGATTTGCAAAAGGCAGCAATGCGAGCTGTCCGATGAATGGAATCGCGATAAGTAGTGCCAGCATCAATTTTTTGTTCATGATTTCCTCCTGAATATTTTGTAATTTCATAATAATAGCAGTTGTCAGATTAGATCACAAGACCATTTTCAGAAAAAACAATCATTTTGGTGAATATCATACTAATATAACGCTTTCATTCTTCAAAAAGGAGAAAGAGTGAAGATGTAAAGAGGGGGGAGGTGAAAGAAAGTATGTAGAAATAATATTTAAAGCAAATAAAAAAGCCCAGCATAAAGGCTGAGGCTTTTCCAATTTTTAAAGGAAATCAGATACTTCTTCGATGTCGAAACGATTGCTTTTATGAGCTTCTTTCGCTGCTTTACCAACTGAAATCAGCATAACCGGCTCGTAGCGGCCGCTTACATTGAATTCTTTGATGTACGCGTCTTTACTGAAACCACCCATTGCACATGTATCATAGCCCATTGCTTTTGCCGCAATCATTAATTGCATAGCAGCTAATGAAGCATTTGAATACGCTGCTTCGCGTGCATATTGCTCGCTTTGGTATGCGCCATTGATTTGAGTCATCAATGTTTCTTTAATGTCTTCAGTAATGAAGCCTAGTTCTGCCAGTTCACTGTAGATTTTTTCGCCATTTTGGTTAGCTTCAAGGTCACCTAGAACTGCAATAACAGCTGATGCCTGTGATACTTGCTTTTGGTTGTAAGCGATTGGAAGTAATTTTGCTTTTGCTTCAGCACTATGGAAAACAGTGAAATGCCAATGCTGAAGGTTCCAAGCAGATGGTGCTTTTGTTGTGATTTCAAGAAGCTCTGTTAACTCTTCTTTTGTCATTTCATGAGAAGTATCATACTCTTTTACTGAAGCTCTTTGTTTTAAGATATCAATCGTTTTTTGATCGGTCGCCATATGGATATTTCCTCCCGTTTTTGCAAATAATATGGTACAATAACTAAAAAGTGAGAAACTTACTTATTGTAACTAGAGTTATTTTAAATTGTACACCGTTAGTTTGTCAAACAATCATGAAAAGAAAGGCTGAAATTTATGGAATTCCAATTATGTCCACACATTCAGCAAGCTTTTTTACTCCTAGGCAAAAGGTGGAACGGTCTCATTATACATGTATTGCTTGATGGACCAAAGCGTTTTAAAGACCTCACAGACACGATCCCGTCGATCAGTCAAAAAATGCTCGCAGAGCGCTTAAAAGAGCTCGAGCAAGAAGGGATTATAGAGCGGACCGTCCTGCCTGAGACGCCTGTCAAAGTCATTTACAGTTTAACTGAAAAAGGGAATGCGTTACATGATGTGTTTCATGAGGTATCTCGGTGGGCAGGGGAGTATACAGACTCTCACGGGAAAAAGGAGCAAGCCTAGTTTCAGGTTTGCCCAAACATTTTGACTCCTGATGAATATGCTGATGTTAGGCACATGACAAAGGAGGAGAAATGCATGTACCCTCATACTCCGTATTTTCGAGGCGGCGCCCCTGGCATTCCGCCATATGAATCCAGAGTCCCTTTGTTTTTTGGTTTTGGCGCTCCTTTAGTCGGCGGACTGCTTGGCGGATTTCTAGGAAGTGCGATTTTTAATTATCCCCGTCCATATTACCCGCCGCCACCACCGCCTGCTCCACCACCTTATGGCGGCGGATATCCACCATATTATTAAGAAAAAAGAGTAAGCCTGCTTCCGTTCTTAAAGCAGGCTTTTTATAATGGAATATCAATTTCAGAAATTCCTGGATCATCATGCTTTAAAAACATAATTTCCAATATACCATCTTGATACGACGCCTTCGTTCCTTTTCGTTTCACAGCAGCAGGGAGGACGACTTTCTTCTGCGTCCCTTCTTCAGGAAAATGATCAATAAACAGCAGATTGGCTGTATGTTTGATTTTGACTTTTTCTGTGTTCGGACGAGCAATTTCAATTTTGACAAACACATGATCAGTCGTCTCGAACACTTCGACTTCTGGCTCTTTTTCTTTTTCGACATCAGTTTCTCTCGTTTTTTGATTTTGAGAAAGGGGGTCCTGAAATGGGAACTGAGCAGGATAATTGGAGCCGAATACACTTTCCATGACTTGATTGACATACTGCTCAACGTCTTTAGGATCTGAATTCTTTAAAGCTTCTTTTGAGAACTGCTTTTGAAAAGGGAATAATCGGTTCCAGTCGAACATGCGAATCATCCTTTCTAAATGCCCTGAATTAGTATATGCCCATTCGCCTGCGTGCGTGCTATAATATACGTTAGATTTAGAAAGGGATGGTTACATTGAACGAACAGCAATCAAAAGGTGTTCTCTACACGGCAGCATCTTTTACACTCTGGGGTTTATTCCCGTTATATTGGAAGCTGATGGAACATATTTCGTCAGGCGAAATTTTAGCACACAGAATTTTATGGTCATTTGTGTTTATGTGCGGTATTCTTTTGTATTTAAAACAAGTCCGCCCAGCGATGCAGACAGTAAAGGGTCTCATACTGGATGGTAAAGCATTTTTTTCATTACTTTTATCTGCTATTTTAATTTCAGTCAACTGGTATGTCTACATTTGGGCAGTCAATCATGGTCTTATGCTAGAAGCAAGTTTAGGGTATTATATTAATCCGCTTGTATCCGTTCTATTAGGGATTATTTTCTTAAAAGAACGACTAAATAAATGGCAAACCATTGCCATTCTTATTGCCGCATTTGGGGTGATCCTTTCAACAGTTCAATACGGGTCATTTCCTGTCGTTGCTTTCTTATTAGCCCTTAGCTTCGGCTTTTATGGTTTGATCAAAAAAAGGATGAGCTTCACGAGCGCGATTGGTTTGACGATTGAAACGCTGCTTCTCGCACCGGCTGCACTTGTGTACTTATTATTTTTCTTAAAAGAACCTGTGGTGACTATGAATCCTAACAGCTTCGGGTCGCTCGGTCTCTTATTTTTTGCAGGCGTTTTTACAGCCGTACCACTTCTTTTATTCTCAGAAGGCGCAAAAAGAATTCCACTTTATCAAGTGGGCATTTTGCAATACATTGCACCGACAATTACGCTGTTTTTAGGGCTGTTTGTCTATCACGAACACTTATCCGCAGCTAAAATTGTGACGTTCCTTTGTATTTGGGTGGCGATTTTACTGTTTACCACCTCTCAATTACGCATGAAAAAAACAGCGAATTCTCATTAAGCCAAACGAGCAGTTTGCTTTTTTTTGCAGGCGGATCATGTCATAATAAGTTGTTAACAAAACTGTAGAGGTGATCATATGTCGTCAGCTCATGAGCTTGCAGCCGCCTATCAATCTTTATGGAAAAATCGTCAGCTTGATGTTGATGATATGTCTTCTTTACACGAGGCCATATGTGATGATTTACTCGATGCACGAACTCATCCGCGGGCGAGGAAATCCTTACACCAAAAGTATGTGCTTGCTGTGGAGAGAATTTTAGAAAGTGAGCTTAAGCATGATCATCAGCTGCAGCTGATCAGCTTACATACGAAAAAGCTGCGAGAATTAATTCAAAATGAAGGAAGGAACCACTCATGAAACCAATTCAAACGGAAGATGTCACAACACATCTTGAATCGTTTTTAAATCGTCCAGTCTTCGTTCATCTTGAAACGACAACTGGTTCTTATTCAGCTCATGTAAATGAACAAAATATGACGGTTGTGGCGTATATCCGCAACGCGAAAGTCGTCTATTCACAGGCGAAAATAAAAGGACAAGGTCCATACCGTGTTGGAATGAAAACAGAAGATGGCTGGATTTACGCAGAAGGATTAACCGATTATGTGTTTGATGACCAAGGCCGCCTGCTATTAGCTGGACACTTGCCAGACGGCAAACTAGCGATCTCATTACAAATTAGTGAAACACCATTTCAGGTGTAGAAGAAAGGGTGACAAGTCATGAACGAACATGTACTAGTGATGCTGCCTCACCCCGATGACGAATCCTTTGGGGTTGCTGGTCTCATTGCACAAAGCAGAAAACGCGGAATTCCCGTCACATATGCATGCGGGACACTTGGGGAAATGGGCAGAAATATGGGAAGCCCAACATATGCTAACCGTGAAACACTTCCTGAATTAAGAAAACAGGAATTAATCAATGCCTGCAAAGAAATGGATATCACTGACTTACGTATGCTTGGACTTCGTGATAAAACATTGGAATTTGAAGACGACGAGTATTTGGCAGATGTGATGGAAACCATCATTGATGAAGTCAAACCGACACTCATTGTGACGTTTTATCCAGGACAGGGTGTACACCCTGATCATGATGCGACAGGTGAAGCTGTGATTCGTGCTCTATACCGCAAGAAAAAAGAAGACCGTCCTGTCACATACTGCATGGCCATTACGAAAAATAGAGAAGAAGTGCTTGGACATGCGGATATTGTGATTGATATTACAGATGTGGCAGATATCAAATTAAATGCACTGAGAGCGCATAGAACGCAAACAGAGGGCATGCTGAGAGAGCTTGAACAAAAGCTGAAAAACAAAGAACCAGTCGTCCAAAAATGGTTTGATGAAGAAATTTTCTGGACGTACCAATGGAATGATTAAACAAAAAAGCAGCTGATGTATGTCAGCTGCTTTTTTGTGTTGTATTTAGTGATTCGATACATGCCTGAGTTGACGTTTTTGAATCAACTTAAGACGGATAAAGAGGACGATGGCACCTGCGGCAAGCCCGGCAATCAGTCCGATCCAATAACCAAACGCCCCAAAGGAGGTATATGTGCCAATGAGATAACCGGCAGGAAGACCGATGACCCAATAAGAGACAAAAGCAGCAATGAGCGTATAATTCACATCTTTATAGCCGCGCAGAGCCCCTTGAATGGGTGCAGCAATTGCATCTGACAGCTGGAAAAAGATCGCGTAAATCAAAAAGTGCTGTGTCATTTGTAAAACAGCTGATTCAGCTGTATATAAACCAGCGATCTCTGGTCTGAATAGCAAGATGAGGGCGGCCGTACATAATGAGAATAATACCGCCGTTCCAATGCCGATATAGCTGTAGCTTTGCGCGTCTTTATACCTCTTAGCCCCCGCTTCAAACCCAACAACGATCGTTAAAGCCATTGAGATACTAAGCGGTAAAATATAAAGAATAGAAGCAAAGTTCATCGCTGCTTGGTGACTGGCGATAGTAATGGTATCAAAGTGCCCCATTAATAGCGTCACTGCTGCAAAGATACTCGTTTCAAAAAAGATCGCAAACCCGATAGGAAGGCCAATTTTCAGTATTTGCCCTATACGGGAGATATTCATTCGAGGCAGTTTTTGAAACAAACGAAATGAGGCAAATGGTTCTGCTTTAATGACAATACAAATACTCATGATGAAAATCGCCCAATACGTCATTGCAGATGCAAGACCGGCACCCGCACCGCCAAGCTTTGGAAAGCCCAAATTCCCAAAAATAAATACGTAATTTAAAACAAAGTTAATAGGAAGTGCTGTGAGCGTGATGAACATCGTCACACGTGTTTTCCCTAATGCATCAATAAATGACCTTAGCACCGAATAACCAAACAGCGGGAGGATGCCAAAAGCAAGAAGGCTGAGAAAATGCCGGGCAATATCCTCTACAGAGTGCTCGAGTCCAAGTCCTCCTAGTATGTAAGGAACGCTGATCGTACCAATCACAATCACAGCGATACTTAAAAGAAAGGACAAATAGATCGCCTGAAAGACAGCCCGGGGAACATCTTCTTTATGCCCAGCGCCCATCAGCTGAGCCACAATCGGAGTAACGGCCATCAAAATCCCGGCAAGTCCCGTATAAACAGGTGTCCAAATACTAGAACCGATCGCAACACCCGCAAGGTCTTCTGCACTCACTTTTCCAGACATCACCGTATCTAAAAAGGTAATAAGCGAAAGACCTGCTTGGGTAATTAAAATCGGAATCAAAATGGTTAAAAATAGTGTCAGCTTTGCTCGAATGCTATTCGTTTCTCTCATTATAAGTTCCTCTCTGAACAGAAATAACGAGAGGAATTATACCACGCTATGTAAAAAAATCAATTCTCCGTCGGATTATTTTTCTTAGATGGCTTCGTTTTTTTAAACATTTGGGCATAAATAAAAGAAAGACTGACAACACCTAAAATGCTGCAAGCATATTGGATGATTTTCTGAATGGTCATATTAAGCTCACCTCCATACAAATAGAATGTGCACAATTTGCTATTTTATAACAACAAGCGAAAGAAGGAGGGAAAAGGTCAGATGATCCATCGGACGAACGAAGAAGAGATATTTAAAGCCGGGATGAGAACACATTTGATGAACATTATAAAGGATGCAAGTGACATCATTGATTCTCTTGATGAAACAGAGCAGTGTTTACTTTGTGATCTCGAAGCATTGCATGATCAGTTTAATGAAATGCATGCAGAGGCTTCGTCGTTTTATTTACAAGCGTATATGAAAGAATTCACACCAGGATTTGCTCAATTTTCTTTAGCCATTGAGAATTTATCAAAACAAAAGCATGGAGCACTCATTGTGATTCAAAGACGCGATGAGGTTGAGGATTTTATTCAAAAAGGGACAAACCTTCATGCGAAAATTAGTGCTTCCTTAATAGAAAGCATTTTCTATCCGGGAAATCCACTGCATGACGGTGCTCTTTTAGTCAAAGGAAATACACTTGTCTCTGCTGCAAATGTGCTGCCGCTTACATCAAAAAAAGTGAGTCCTTCGCTTGGCACAAGGCACAGGGCAGCGATCGGACTCTCTGGTATGACCGATGCACTTGTTCTTGTCGTGTCAGAAGAAACGGGAAAAATGTCGTTTGCGAAAGAAGGCGTGCTTTACCCGCTTACCGTAAAAGATCCGGAAATAAGAAAATAATAACACGAACGCTGCATTCTTCATTAGGAAGGATGCTTTTTTATTTGCGGAGAAAAATCAGCCAATTAAGTAAAAAGTCATTTGATACAGAAAAATTTGTCATGTAGAATAGAACTATGAAACTAGCAGCGTGCTTGTTTTGACAAATTTCTAAACGTCAACTTAAAAATTCCTTAAAAAATGTTTATAAATACAACAAACAGCCGATAGAAACGATATGGCTTTGTTTTAGCATTTTGAGTTGGCTGCTTTAGCCTATTTGTTATTGCCCAACGTCTTCATGTCGAGTAATATAATAGAAATAAAGATAAAATAGTGCAAGAGAAGCAGAACCATTAAATGCTAAACTTAAAACTAGTACATAAGTCTTATTGAACAAAATCATGAAAGGCGGAGATTCCTCTATGAAGAAAAAAGTAGTAACCGGCCTCACAGTTTCAGCGATCGCTGGCTCAGCTGTGTTTGCTGCACCGGCAGAAGCACAGACGATCAAGGTGAAAAGCGGTGACTCACTTTGGAAGATTGCCGAACAGTACAATACAAGTATTTCGGAGCTTCAATCTCTTAATCAATTAAAAACGACAATGATTTTTGCAGGACAAAGCTTGAAAATTCCTGGTGAAAAAAGCAAGAAATCCAGTTCATCAACAGGGTCAAAAGCAACGAAATCAAGTGCTTCAAAGACTTCCAGCTATACTGTAAAGCTTGGCGATTCTTTATGGCTGATTGCAAAAAATCATAAAATGTCAGTTGCGAGCTTAAAAAGCCTAAACAGCTTAAACAGCGACCTGATTCGTCCTGGTCAAAAGCTAAAGGTATCTGGCAGCACGAAGACGAGCGGAAACCAGTCATCAAATTCAAACTCATCTTCAAATTCCAGTTCAAGCAATAAGACAACGAATTCAAATAGTTCATCATCAAGTACATACAAGGTTAAATTAGGGGATTCACTTTGGAAAATTGCGAATTCGCTAAATATGTCGATTGGTGAAATCAAAACATTGAACGGATTAAAATCTGATATGATTTATCCGAATCAAGTATTGAAAGTAAAAGGGACGGCTGCATCAAAACCAAGTCAGCCGAAACCTACTAAACCAAGCAATTCAAACAGTAACCAGTCTTCTAGCGGGAAAACAACATCTTATACTGTAAAATCAGGTGATTCGTTATGGAAAATTGCGAATCAATTCAAAGTACAGGTTCAATCAATCCGCACAGCCAACAACTTAAAAAGTGATGTGCTTAGAATTGGACAAGTATTAAAAATCAATGGTGCAGCTTCCGGTTCAACTGGATCGAATGGCTCTACGTCTAACGGTTCAACAAAGCCAGTCGACAATAACAAAAATGATGTACCAATGAATGCAAAGATCACGACAATGATTCAAGAGGGGAAAAAGCTGACAGGCGTTCCTTACAGATGGGGCGGTAATACACCAGCAGGATTTGACTGCAGCGGCTTTGTTTACTATCTCATTAACAAAGTTTCATCTGTATCCAGATTAAGCACAGCTGGCTACTGGAATATGATGACGCCTGTAAGCACACCACAAGTTGGAGATTTTGTTTATTTTACAACGTACAAAGCAGGCCCTTCTCATATGGGACTATACCTTGGCGGAGGAGATTTCCTTCATGCAAGTGACAATGGAGTAGGAATTTCGAACTTAAGCAACCCATATTGGAAAAAAGCCTACTTAGGTGCAAAACGTTTCTTCTAAAAAAAGCCGATTTTCGGCTTTTTTTGTTTGCCTGCTGCTGTGATTGTCCATACTGATAACAAAAGGGGGCAGTCATAAATGAAAAAGTCAGTGTGGATGATCATGATATGTTTGATCTTTACCGCATCAGCATGTCATGCACCGCCGAAAAAAGAAACGACCGAAGAAACAAGCGAAGTTTCAGCACCTAAACAAGCACCAGTCACGACGCCACTCATAAACGAAAGCGGGCAAAAAATAGGAAGCATTGAAATAAGAGAGTCCTCAGAAAATGGGCTGGATCTGCATGTGAAAGCGAAAGGGCTGCCACCAGGTCCTCACGGTTTTCATATTCATGAAACAGGAATATGTGAAACGCCAGATTTTGAAACGGCAGGAGCTCACTTTAATCCAACCCATAGAGAGCATGGTTTTGACAATCCAAAGGGGCACCATGCTGGAGATATGCCTAATTTAGAGGTGGGAGCAGATGGACAAATTGATGTTGTCGTGAATGTACCAGATGTGATGTTAAAGGGAGGCCCGAATCAATTAATCGATCAAAATGGGCGAAGCTTTATCATTCATGCAGAAGCAGATGATTACTTAAGTAACCCTTCTGGTAACTCAGGAAAACGTATCGCTTGCGGAGCGATAACAAAAGAAATGGCAAAATAACAGAAGTCTAACCTTTATGTATTGAGTGCATAAAGGTTTTTTTAGTATACTTGGTGAGGAAAATGATCGAAGAGAGGAATTAATCATACATGTTTAACGAACAATCACTCCCAGAAGAAATTCAAGCAATGATTAAAGCAAAAGCAAAAGTGCTGGAAGAAGAATTTCGTCCACTTATTGGAACAGGCGGCTATGAATCACAGGATACTTCTATCATTCAAGATGCCATGATTGCATTAGCACTAGGAAAAAACGTTCTTTTAAAGGGACCGACCGGCTCAGGTAAAACAAAACTAGCAGAAACATTATCCGCTTTCTTTCAGCAGCCGATGCACAGTGTGAACTGCTCGGTTGATCTTGATGCTGAAAGCTTGATTGGCTATAAAACCATCCACAATGATGGTCAGGTGGCTTCGATTGAATTCATTGAAGGACCTGTGACAAAAGCAATGAAAAAAGGCCATCTTTTATATATTGATGAAATCAACATGGCGAAGCCAGAAACACTGCCTATTTTAAATGGTGTACTCGACTACAGAAAAATGATGACAAACCCATTTACAGGTGAGGTTGTTAAAGCAGAAGAAGGCTTTGGGGTCATTGCGGCAATCAATGAAGGATATGTCGGCACAGTGCCTCTAAATGAAGCGTTAAAAAACCGTTTTGTGGTCATTGACGTTCCATATATCGGCGGCGGTATCCTGAAAGATGTACTGCAATCTCAATCTGTTTTAAAGGATGAGCGGTTAATTGATCAATTCGTTCAGCTCTCATCAGACCTTATTACACAAGCTCATAACGGACAGGTGAGTGAAGAAGCAGCATCCATCCGCGCGCTTCTAGATACTTGTGATCTTGCGCAATACATCCCGCCGCTTCGTGCCGTTGAACGAGGCATTGTTGAAAAGCTGGAAGATGACCGGGAAAAAGCAGCGGTAAGAAATATCGCCCAAACATTATTCGAGTGAGGTTCTAACTTTTGAAATTCATCAAATTTAATGACAGCAGAATCGATTCATTTTTATTTATGGAATTAACGGATTTAGCCAAAACGTTAGCAAAAAGTGATGATGTCGAGCTTGAATACGGTGTGCAGTCCTACTATGAACCGTTTGAAAAGAAAATTTTCATCAGTCATTTTTGGGATGATCGTAAACAAGAAGATATGCTAGCAGGGCTGAAAAGTGATGTGTTCCTTCGTGCAGTAGGCACGGTTTATAGTGATCTTACGGTATTTCAGGAGATCATTCGCTTTGCTCATACATTATCCATTCCTGATGTATGTAAACAATTGTTTATGCTGTTTGAAGATATCCGGATTGAAGAGCGGATTAAGCATGACCGCCCAGGAACAAAAAAGGTATTTAAACGAAGAAGAGAGCTGTACCGGCGTCACTTTAAGACACAATTAACGATTAACCAAGAACGAAGTATTTTAACAGATGCACTCTTTTGTGCGATTTATGTGAAGCTGACAGCTGATTCTCCGCTCGAAGAGATTCCGCCTCTTCATGAGCAGATCAACCCGATGATTCCGTTTATTGAGTCAAGTCTTGAACGTGTATATGATGCGGGTTCAACAGCAGACATCGCAGCTATTGTCAAAGAATTGATGGAAGGGTTCGATGAACTGCTTGAAAAGGATATGCTGAATACGTACTTTTTCTTCCCTGAATTGGACTATGAACAAGCGGCAAAAGAACCGCTGTTCCATGACTTAAAAAGAAAACCTACATTAAGTGAGGACATCAAAGTCGACCGAGAAAAAGAAGGCGATGAAGACATTCACCAAGAGTATATGGAAGTGTGGCATCGAGAAACCGAAGCGCCATCCAAAAGCTTCCTTCAATTTGATTTAGAGCACGGCGGTAAAAGTGATCTTGGTAAGGATGCGGCAAGAGAAGGTGATGACGGAGATCAGGCACTCGGAACTGTCCAAGGCTCTGCAAAGCAAACACACCGAAAAGATTATTCAAAGCTTGAAGCGCTGGAAGAGGCTGAAGGTGAAGAAAGCGGATCAGATGGTCATGAGAATGGAAAAGAAAACAAATATGCGTTTCCAGTCATGATTTCACCAGATCCTCCTAAGCCAGAACAAATCGATGCCTACAAGCAGCATGCGAAGGAAATTGAGCCTTATCAGAAACGCTTAAAACAAATGATCCAAAAAACACTTGAACATAAAAAATCATGGCCTAAAACAGACCTTCATGCAGGACGTCTCAGTAAAAAGCTGATTCGCTACTTTACAGAGTCTAACCCGCGTCTTTTCTATAAAAAACAGGCACCGTCTTCTCAGATTGATGCTGTTTTCACCTTATTAGTAGACTGTTCAGCGAGCATGTTTGACAAAATGAATGAGACGAAAAAAGGCATTGTTCTCTTTCATGAAGCGTTAAAATCCGTGCAAGTCCCACATCAAATTGTTGGGTTTTGGGAAGATACAAACGACGCAACAGAAACAAGTCAGCCAAACTACTTCAACACAGTTGTGTCGTTCAAAGATTCTCTATTTGACGCAGGGCCTTCTATTATGTCTCTTGAGCCAGAAGAGGATAACCGGGATGGCTATGCGATCCGCCAAATGACAAAGATGATTTTAAAGCGAAGAGAAGAGCAAAAGTTTCTGATTGTCTTTTCAGACGGAGAGCCAGCTGCGTTCAGCTACGAACAAAATGGGATTGTCGATACACATGAAGCAGTTCTTGAAGCGAGGAAAAAGGGCATTGAGGTGATCAATGTGTTTTTATCCAATTCGCCGATAGAAGAAGCACAGATGAAAACCATTCAAGATATGTATGGCAAGTTCAGCATTTTTGTACCAGATGTCGATACATTGCCAGATGTTTTATATCCATTACTGAAGAAACTGCTGCATAAAAGCATTGGGGCATAAGGTTTTGCCCCTTTCTTCAAATTATTTTTCGGAATGATTTAAATTTTTTGTTTTTCTGTGAATTTTTTATCTTTAATTGAACAAAGAATGTAGAAAGTAATCCAAAACAGTGGTAGAATATTATTGGAAGCGTTTTATTACATAAATTTGGTCATTGTGTTCTGGAAGTTATATCGAGATAGTGTTCAATCACTTGATGATCAAAGTTGGGGGTAGTGTTCAAAATGTTTCAAAATGATGTGAAACAACCGTTGAGTTGGGAAGAATTTCATGGTCCGAACCTCGGCTATGTGCTCGAGCTCTACGATCAGTATGTCCAGGATCCTACTAGTGTTGATGAAGATCTAAGAGGCATATTTGATGAACTTGGTGCACCACCGAGTGAAATGAAGGAGGAAATTGGGAAAAAAGAAAATAGCGTAGTTACTTCTGAACAAATCCAAAAGATAGCATCAGTCGTTAAACTGGCAGAAGACATCAGAACGTATGGCCATTTAAATGCTTCCGTCAATCCTCTTCGCAAAGAAAAGGAATTACAAGAGCTGTTTCCTTTAAAGGAGTACGGTTTAACAGAAGAAGATGTCAAGAATATTCCGATATCTATTATTAGTCCGGATGCACCAAAACACATTTCAAACGGCATAGAAGCCATTAACCATTTGAGAAATACGTATAAACGTACCATTTCATTTGAGTTTGATCACGTGCATGACTTCGAAGAGCGAAACTGGCTCTCAAAATCAATTGAATCTGGTGAACTATTTAAGAAAAAACCAGCAGATAAATTAGTTTCTGTTTTCAAGAGATTAACAGAAGTTGAGCAGTTCGAGCAGTTTCTTCATAAAACATTTGTTGGGCAAAAGCGCTTCTCTATAGAAGGTTTAGACGCACTTGTCCCAGTACTTGATGAAATTATTTCAGAGTCTGTAACACAAGGGACTTCAAATATTAACATTGGAATGGCACACAGAGGCCGTTTAAATGTATTAGCACATGTGTTAGGAAAGCCATATGAGATCATTTTCTCAGAATTCCAGCATGCGCCAAATAAAGAGCTCGTTCCATCAGAAGGCTCTATTGGCATCAGCTACGGATGGACAGGGGATGTTAAGTACCATCTTGGAGCTGACCGTCAAATCAAAGACGAAGATACAAAGAGTGCGAGAGTTACGCTTGCTAATAACCCAAGTCACTTGGAGTTCATTGATCCAATCATTGAAGGAAGCACGCGTGCCGCTCAGGAATCACGTACTCAAAAAGGCTATCCAGTTCAAGACGTTGAAAAAGCGTTAGCCATCTTAATTCATGGGGATGCAGCATTCCCTGGAGAAGGAATTGTGGCAGAAACATTAAATTTAAGCCAACTTGTAGGCTATCAAGTAGGCGGAACCATCCATATTATTGCCAACAATATGATCGGGTTTACAACAGAAAGCAATGAATCCCGCTCGACGAAATATGCAAGTGACCTTGCAAAAGGATTTGAGATTCCTATTGTTCACGTCAATGCAGATGATCCAGAAGCGTGTTTAGCGGCTGTTCAGCTGGCAGTAGAATACCGCAAACGCTTCAAGAAGGATTTCCTTATTGACTTGATCGGTTACCGCAGATACGGTCATAACGAAATGGATGAGCCTTCTACAACTCAGCCAATGCTGTACGATGCGGTCAGAAAGCACAAAACGGTCAAGAATATCTTTGCAGATAAACTTGTCTCAGAAGGTCTTTTGACAAAAGAGCAGCGTGAAGAAATCGAGCAGGCTGTGACGGCAAAAATAGAAGAAGCTTATAAAAAGGTGCCTTCAAAGAAAGAGCATACGATTCAAGAAATCGAACTGCCAGAGCCTGTATCAAACGGCTTCCCAGCAGTGGATACATCAGTAGAATTTGATGTACTCAGAAAGCTGAATGAAGAATTGATCAGCTGGCCGAATGATTTCCAAGTATTTGGTAAGCTGAAGCGGATCCTTGAAAAACGTGCAAAAGTGTTTACAGATGACCGTAAAGTAGAATGGTCACTTGGGGAAGCACTCGCATTTGCATCTATATTAAAAGACGGTACGCCAATTCGAATGACCGGACAGGATTCAGAGCGTGGTACTTTTGCTCAAAGAAACCTTGTTCTTCACGACAGTCAAACGGGAGATGAATTTATTGCTCTTCATGAACTAAGTGATGCGAATGCATCGTTTACAGTTCATAACAGTCCACTGTCAGAAGGCTCAGTCATCGGGTTTGAATATGGTTATAATGTCTATTCTCCTGAAACGTTAGTGATTTGGGAAGCTCAATTCGGAGACTTCGCAAATGCGGCTCAAGTGTATTTCGATCAATTTATCTCAGCTGGCCGTGCAAAATGGGGACAAAAATCAGGTTTAGTCATGCTTCTGCCGCATGGATATGAAGGACAAGGTCCTGAGCATTCAAGTGGAAGAACAGAACGCTTCCTGCAATCAGCTGCTGAGAATAACTGGACAGTTGCGAACCTGACAAGTGCAGCGCAATATTTCCATATTCTTAGAAGACAGGCGAAAATGCTGCTTCGTGAAGAGATTCGTCCGCTTGTCATTATGACACCGAAGAGTCTGCTTCGTAACCCGAACACATTGTCTGAAGTCCAAGAATTAACAGATGGACAGTTCCGTCCAGTTCTTGAACAGCCAGGTCTTGTACATGATCACGAAAAAGTATCGCGTCTCGTGCTATCTAGCGGGAAGGTATCCATTGATATTAGTGATCGTTTTACTCAAATGGAAGAGCCGAAAGATTGGCTTCACGTTGCAAGAGTGGAACAGCTATATCCGTTCCCAGCCAAAGATATTAAAGAAATTTTAACAAAGCTGACAAACTTAGAAGAAATCGTATGGGTGCAAGAAGAACCACAAAATATGGGAGCTTGGGGATACATTGAGCCATATTTACGTGAAATTGCGCCTGAAAAAGTAAAAGTACGTTACATCGGCCGAAGAAGACGTTCAAGTACGGCTGAGGGTGATCCAACTGTGCATAAAAAAGAACAAGAACGAATTGTATCTGATAGCTTGACTCGCAAAAACTAAGGGGGAAATGAAAAATGGCGGAAATTAAAGTACCTGAATTAGCGGAATCAATCTCGGAAGGAACGATTGCTCAATGGCTAAAGCAGCCGGGCGATTATGTGGAGCAGGGGGAGTACCTGCTGGAACTTGAAACAGATAAAGTCAATGTCGAACTGACTGCTGAAGAATCTGGTGTATTAAAAGAAGTACTGAAAGATTCTGGTGACACTGTACAAGTTGGAGAGGTCATCGGAACGATTGCAGCAGGTGAAGCTGGCGGAAGCGAGTCCGCAGCTCCAGCACCTGAGCAAGCTTCTGCACCAGCTTCGAAAGAAGAACCGGCAGCTGCTCAAAAAGAAGAAGCAGTGAAAGAAGAGCCGAAAGCTGGTAATGGCAGAACCATCGCTTCTCCTGCAGCTAGAAAACTAGCGAGAGAGAAGGGATTAGACTTATCTGAGATTCCAACCGTAGATCCGCTGGGCAGGGTACGAAAGCAGGATGTCGCTTCTTATCAAAAGAATGAAGCACCTGCAAGTGCACCAAAAGCCGCGCCAAAAGCAAATGCTGCGGTGCAAACTGAACAACCAGGAAAGCCTATTGAACGTGAAAGAATGTCACGCCGCAGACAAACAATTGCAAAACGTTTAGTTGAAGTTCAACAAACGGCTGCGATGCTGACGACATTTAATGAAGTCGATATGACAGCTGTGATGGATTTAAGAAAGCGTCGTAAAGATGCCTTCCTAGAACAAAATGATGTCAAGCTTGGCTTCATGTCCTTCTTTACAAAAGCAGTTGTAGCAGCACTGAAGAAGTATCCGCTGCTTAACGCAGAAATTCAAGGTGATGAGCTTGTCTTGAAGAAATTCTATGACATCGGCATCGCTGTTGCTGCAAACGAAGGACTTGTCGTACCGGTTGTCCGTGATGCAGACAGATTGTCATTTGCGGGAATTGAAAAAGAAATTGGTCATCTTGCGAAAAAAGCAAGAGATAACAAATTGTCTCTTAATGAGTTACAAGGTGGATCATTCACGATCACAAACGGCGGAACATTTGGTTCTCTGCTATCAACTCCGATTTTAAACAGCCCGCAAGTTGGAATTTTAGGGATGCATAAAATTCAGCTTCGTCCGGTGGCGATTGATGAAGAACGTTTTGAGAACCGTCCGATGATGTATTTAGCTCTTTCTTATGACCACCGTATTGTCGATGGTAAAGAAGCAGTTGGATTCCTCGTTACGATTAAAAATCTGCTTGAAGATCCTGAGCAGCTATTACTTGAAGGATAATCTTCAATTATAAAAAGCTAGCACCTGTTAAGGTGCTAGCTTTTTTTCTTTTCACTGTCATGTTGTCCTCGTTTTGACCAATACGTCGCAAGCCAGGAACCAGATAAATTATGCCACACACTAAAAATCGCACTTGGTACGGCTGCGAGCGGTGAGAAGTGTGCTGTTGCTAGCGCTGCACCGAGCCCGGAGTTTTGCATGCCTACTTCGATCGAGATCGCTCTACGAGAAGGGATATCCATTCTGCACCACTTTGCGATCAGGTAACCAAATAAGAGACCAAGTCCATTATGTAATATAACAACGGCAAATATCAGTAATCCAGATTGAAGAATCTGCTCTTTATTTGCACTGACAACCGCTGCAATGATCAACACAATTCCAGCAACAGATACAAGCGGCAATGCTTGAACTGCATAGTTTACTTGTTTTTTGAAAAATACCTTAACGATAACACCTAGGATAATAGGAATTAGCACAACTTGGACAATCGACAAAAATAATGTCTCCGGTGATACAGGTAACCATGATCTTGCAAAAATATAGATAAAGAGAGGCGTTAAAAAGGGAGCAAGAAGGGTCGATATAGTTGTGACCGCTACGGATAATGCCATATTGCCTTTTGCCAAGAAGGTCATGACATTGGATGCTGTACCGCCCGGGCAGCAGCCCACAAGAATAACGCCTACAGCAATTTCAGACGGCAGCCGTAATCCGTAAGCTAATAGAAAGGCGATCAGCGGCATGAGTGTGTACTGCGCCAAAACCCCGATTAACACATAGAGAGGTTTACGAAAAAGCTCCTTAAAATCTTCACCAGATAACGTAAGCCCCATCCCAAACATAATGACACCTAATAAAAAAGGGATATACGGTCCAATCTGAGAAAATACGTCAGGAAAAGTAAATCCAAGACATGCAAAGATAATGACCCAGATTGCAAAGGTTCTTCCTGCAAATTGACTAATGGTTAAAAGAATGTTCATTCATTGCTTCATCTCACTTTCCTCACATATCTTTCCTATTTTAAACGAATTTTCTGAAAAAACAACCCATTCTTTATAAAGGTGTTAATAATAAAATTATGTAAACTAAAAATACCCCATATAAGCATTAGCCTATATGGAGCATCGTTTTAAAAAGGGGTCCATCTCACTTGTTGTGCCTGCTTAAGCCTAGCTTCTGGCTCACGCCAGTCGACTACACTCCACCAACGATCTACGTATTTCGCTTTTTCATTCAGATATTGAAGGTAGTAGGCGTGCTCCCATACATCAAGGGCTAGAAGGGGGATCACGTCCCATTGTGACAAAAATTGATGGCGTTCTGCTTGTAAAATCTCTAATCGCTGAGATCTGGGCGCCCATACGAGAATGGCCCAGCCAACACCCTCTACTTGTTTGGCCGCTGCTGAAAATTGAGATTTAAATGCATCATAGCTGTCAAACGATTGTTCAATGAGACGAAGCATTTGTCCAGTGGGCTTTCGTTTTCCTGAAGGACTCATGGAAAACCAAAAAATACAATGTAAATAGTGCCCCGCACCATTGAAGGCAAGCTCCCGTTCCCAATGCTTAATCATTTTAAAATCATTGGTTCTTCTTGCATTTTTTAATGCAAGCTCAGCTTGGTTCAAACCATCTACATATGATTGATGATGCTTCTGGTGATGCAAATACATAATTTCTTTTGATATAAACGGTTCTAGTGCATCATACCGGTAAGGGAGAGGAGGTAACTTGTGACTTCCAGCTGCTACCTCTCGCATGTCTTCTTGTGGGTTCATGTCCTCAGCAATACGTTCTGCCAGTTCGTACCACTCTTGTTCACTGGAATGTTCATCATCCATTGAGAACCATAAATGGTCTACTTTCTGACGGATGTTGTCATCTTGAATCGCGGGTTGAATGGAGCTAAGCCACTCTTTGAGCTGCAAACGGTACTCTTCCTTATTCATTCTTACGCCTCATTTCTTCTAAAAATGTGGAACAAGCCATCATCGGAAAGACAAATGGGTAGCTATGATAAGTGATGTAAAATTGTTTTGGCAGGCCAATGCCTACTGGATAGTGCAAGGCTTCATTCGTGTGCTGATGATGGATCAAAAATGAGATGGCTTTTAAAATCGTTTTGTCATCGGGCTTCTCATATTGTAAAAGTGCCTCTGCTGCCCAAGCCGTCTGAACCACTGTGCCAAACGGGAGGGGGACATATGTTTTTACCTCTGCACTTTTACATGATTCTCCGAAGCTGCCATCTTCTCGTTGAATCTGCTTTAAAAATCGGCATGCTTTTTGGACAGCAGGATGGGTGGAGGGGATGCCGGCAGCTTTTAGACCTGTTAATGCTGCCCACGTTCCATAAATATAGCAAACACCCCATCTGCCAAACCATGATCCATTTTTCTCTTGATGATTTAGGAGCCATTTGACACATTGGTCTTTTTGCCTGTGAACAGGCGGTGACATGTTTTTCTCTTCAAGACCCATGAGATGAAGCACGCGGCCTGTAATATCAGGAGTCGATGGATCAATTGCTGCATCCTCCGCAGATTCAAGCGGCAGATGTCGAAGCAGGAAGTGATCTTGATTTTTTTCAAAAGCGGAGAATCCGCCATCACGGTTTTGCATGGAAAGAAGCCAATTGAATCCTCGCTTCCACTGAACTGGTGCGTATGTTTTCGGAATGGCTTTTAAGACAATTTGCGTATCATCACAATCAGGGTTATTCGTATTGATATCTGAAAAACCAAAGCCTCCCGGAGCAGCATGCCGGTTATGAATCGCCCAATCTGTTTTCTTCATTTGCTGCCGGTTCAGTAAGTATGAGAAAGATTTTGTGATGACTGGGTCTTCTTGTTTTTTGCCAGCTTTTTGAGAAGCATAACTGACAAGCGCTGTATCCCAAACTGTGGATGTGGAATTTTCTGCATACATTCTGCCCTGACAGTCAGTAACTAGCTTTTTCATGCCTTTGACTGCTTTTAAAATGAGATGATGTCCTGGGGAGTACCCAAGACTCATAAGTGCGTAGACCATAAAAATACTTGCACTTAAATAGCTGTACAGTGTGCCATCTTTTTCGAGGCGGTCAAACATATATCGCTTTGCTGCTTCATATCCGAAAAAGTCCAGCCGGCTGTCGAGTGCTGTATACGATCGCATGTAAGTCAGAAAGTGATGAGTGGAACGTTCTTCTCTTGCCATAAACCAGTCAAATGGATTCTTAGACATGTTTGCATCAAGGTGTGCTAGGCTTGGAAATTTCTCATGAGAAGTATATCGTTTGTTGAGTGCAATCATCATTGGTACAAAGTGAATTCTTGCATATGCACTAAGATGATAGAAGTGAAGCGGAAAGTATGTAGGGATGAGTAAAAAGGAAAGTGGTGCATAGAAGTACGGCCAAGGGTGCATGCCGTTGACGGCGAGCATCCACTTTGTCATAAAGTGAACGTTCTTTAATCCGCCATTTGATCGAATATATTGCGCTGCTTTTTCCATATGAGGCTCATCTTGTTGAAACCTGCCTGAAACGAGCATTCCGCAATAGCCCTGCACAGTGGCTGTTACATGTCCCGTTTGATCATGATACAAAGAAAAAGACCCATCCTCATTTTGCTTTTCGCGTATCGCTTCTGCTAATTGATCAACGAAAGCCTGATCCGTATCGCCGACAGCCTTTAACAGCATAATCAAAAAAGCATTTGTCATCATTGGACCTTCAAAGCAGAAAACAAAGGCGCCATCTTCTCGTTGTCTTCGCTGCATCTCTATGTGCAATTCTTCGATAAATTCGTTTACTTTTAATTTAAAATCTTGCATATGCGGCCATGCTCCTTTCCTTTCATACTATATTCAGGAGCCGGCCTGTCACATGCAAACACAAAAAAGCCGATGACACGGTCACCGGCTTTTTTTACGTCATTAGTCTTGGAGATTAATCCATACACTTTTGACTTCTGTATAGTTGTTAAGGGCATATGATCCCATTTCTCTGCCAAGACCTGATTGCTTATATCCTCCAAACGGGGAGGCGGCATCAAAGACATTATAGCAGTTGACCCAAATCGTTCCTGCTTCAAGACGTGCAGCGATATCATGGGCATGCTTTAAGTTTTCTGTCCAAAGTCCTGCTGCTAATCCATATTCAGACTGGTTGGCACGTTCGACCACTTCATCAATGGAATCGTAAGGAATGGCAGATAAGACAGGTCCAAAGATTTCCTCTTTAGCAATGGTCATTTCATCTTCTACATCTTTAAAAATAGTAGGGGAGACGAAATAGCCAGCCTCATAAGGGCAATCGCCCCCGACAACGGCTGTTGCCCCTTCGGATTTACCTTTTTCAATATAGCCTAACACGCGTTCGTGCTGTTCTTTACTTACAAGAGGTCCAATTTGCGTATCTTGATGAAGACCAGCGCCTTGCTTGAGGGATCCTGCATATTTGGCCATTTGATCGACCACTTCATCATATTGGCTCCGATGAACAAAGACTCTGGAACCCGCGCAGCATACTTGGCCTTGGTTAAACATGACGCCATTTAAAGCACCTGGAATGGCTTTCTTTAAATCGGCATCAGGTAAAATAATATTCGGTGATTTTCCGCCAAGCTCTAATGTGACCCTCTTAATGGTTTTAGCCGCTTTCTCCATAATTAATTTCCCAACACTTGTTGACCCTGTGAAGGCCAGCTTGTTCACGTCAGGATGATCAGTTAAGGCTTCTCCGGCTGTTTCGCCAAATCCAGGAACGATGTTAATCACGCCTTCTGGGAAGCCGGCTTTGTCCACTAATTCTGCTAAGTAAAGAGCAGAGAGTGGAGTTTGTTCGGCTGGCTTTAAAACGATGGTGCACCCTGTTGCAAGTGCGGCGCCCATTTTCCACATAGCCATGAGCAGAGGGAAGTTCCATGGGATGATTTGTCCTACAACACCAACCGGCTCATGTCGGGTATAATTAAAATATCCTTGACTGACAGGAAGGGTTTGTCCATTCATTTTTGTCGTCCAGCCAGCATAATAGCGCATGTGCTCTATAGCGAGGGGGATATCTGCATTTGTTGTTTCATTAATTGGTTTTCCGTTATCTAAAGTTTCTAGCTGTGCAAGCTCTTCCTGATTTTCTTCCATTAAATCAGCAAGCTTGAACATGAGGCGGGCGCGTTCAGCGGCAGACATGGAGCGCCAAGGACCATGAAAGGCTTTTTTTGCAGCTTTTACTGCCTCATCAATATCTTTTGCACCTGCTTCATAAACATCAATAAGGGTTTCGCCTGTGGCTGGGTTAGGAGTAGCAAAGGTTTTGTTATCGTGACTTGTGACAAACTGACCATTAATGTAGAGTTTTTTCGTCCCTTGGAGAAAAGATTCGAGTTTTGAACTAATTTGAAGTGTTGTAGAGCTCATAAATAAACAAACCTCCTTAAAGATATGGATTGTTTTCTGCGAGTTCTAGGTGGGAAAAGCGGACATGCAACGAAACTTTATACGCACAAAGATGTAAACGTATACAATAATCATATTACACGACATGTTTGAAAGCAATCCATAACACTCATTGCATTTCGCGAAAATTTGGCTACAATAAATGTATAGATGAAAAAAGGAGTTTTTAAATCATGATCCATCAAAACTGGCAAACGGCTCAAACGTTAAAACAAGTAAAATGTGTACATACAAATGCGAAAAAATATATGGTCGATCGGGCATTAACGGTTGGAAGCACATATGAAGTGAAAAATGAAACAGAAGAATTTCTGTTTGTCGTTGACAACACGGGTAAAGTAGGCGGGTATTACAAGGAGTATTTCGAAGATATTTCAGCTGAATGATTTTGAGGACCATCACTCATACTAAGAAAAACAGTAAAGGGTGATGATGATGAAAAAGCAGCAAAATGACGAGCAGAAAAGTCAACATGCTTGGCATGAACATGAGGACGCTGATATGGCGATTACGCTTGAACAGATTTCCGATGTGTATGCCGAGGGAACCATTGATACACCAAAAGATGAATAGTCATTTAAAAACAGTGATTTGCATAATCACTGTTTTTTTTATTGGAATGAAGCAGCATTTTTTCTCGAAAAGAACTGAAACTTTTTTCCTGCTTTAACAGTCTAAATAAGTAGAGGAAAGAGCATCGGATCAAAAAGAAAAAGTTAAATGAAATTTAATCTATTCGTAATGGAATAACGACCATTTATAGCGTATTCTATAAGTGAGAATAAAACGTACCCACAGAGCCGTGTGGCCGTTTTGTCATAAAGGAATTTGATGCAGGAAGAGGGGGTTTACGTGGGTATTTTTTCTGTCAGTAAACAAAATGATAAGAAATTCGAATCCTTATTGATTGAAGGGGAAAGAATTGAGGCTGTTTACAGACTGCGTCACGACCAAATTTGCTTTACCAATAAACGACTGATCTTTGGCGATAACCGCGTATTTTCTAAGAAGAAAGTCAGGGTCTCCTTGCCGTATCGATCAATTGAAAGTTTTGCCATACAAGAAGCTGGCGTGTTTGATCAGGACACAGGTATGCTGCTTGTCACAAGCTCAAAAGTATTTGAACTCGACTTTTCTAAAGAGACGGATTTGAGTGATGTGCAAGCCATTTTGACAAAACATCTTTGCTGATCAATCTTGCGATTACATAGATCATATGCACTTTTCTCATTCTTCGTTCTTATTTTTATAGATCGCACATTGCTAAGTCCTTCCCATCTGATGGGAAGGGCTTTTTTCTGCTTAAGTGTTTGAATGATAGCAAAAAAGGATAAAGATGAAACAGATACAGAAAGGAGAATGAACAATGAAAGTGTTAGTTGCAGGAGCAAATGGACATACAGGCAGACTTGTCGTTCGTTATTTAAAAGAAAAAGGACATGAGCCGCTTGCTCTCATTCGAGATGAAAAACAAGCTGATGCACTAAAGGAACTTGGGGCAGCACCTGTCATCGGTGATCTTGAAAAAGATGTGACAGATGCTGTAAAACAAGCAGACGCTGTCATCTTTGCAGCTGGTTCAGGCTCAAAAACAGGTGCAGATAAGACCATTGCGGTCGATCAAGAAGGGGCAAAACGCCTCGTTGATACAGCGAAAAAAGAAAACATCCAGCATTTTGTTATGCTTAGTGCCTATAATGCAGATGATCCGAACCAAGGAAAAGGGCAAGGAAGTATGGAAACTTATTATGAAGCAAAAAGAAAAGCCGATGAGCACTTAAGACAGTCTGGTCTTTCCTATACGATTGTCCGCCCAGGTGCCTTGCTGCATGAGGAGAAGACAGGAAAGATCGAAGCTGCCGAACATATTCCAGATAATCAAAACATCGAGATTTCAAGAGAGGACGTAGCCATTGTTCTTGTGGAGAGCTTAACAGAATCCAATGTGAAAAATAAGTCCTTCGACTTGATGAAAGGCGAAAAATCAGTAGAAGAAGCACTTCGTCATCTGTAAGAAAAGAAAGCTGCTGCCAAAGAGGCGGCGGCTTTTTTGATGTTTTCTTTTCCCTTTCAGCGGGAAGGTAATGAGAAAGGAGTGATTGACCGTGGGCTTAACGAAAGAACAACAAGCTGATTTATACGAAAGATTGATTCAATTAAAAGAAGATGTGAAGGGATCAAAAAAGAAAGAAGAATCGATGCTCGTTGAATCGAGTGAGATTTCAAATGGTGTTGGGAATCATATCGCTGATCATGGGAGCATCTATTTAGACCGTATGACAGAACAAACGCTGGATCAGGTCGATGATCAGCTTGAAGGTGAAATCGATGCAGCACTGAAACGAATGGAAGACGGAACATATGGGATATGTGAGAAAACGGGGAAAGAGATTCCATACGAGCGTTTAAAAGCAGTTCCATATACACGTTATTCAATCGATGCAAAGAAAAATGAAGAAACCACTCAAGATCCAAACGAATTTGACCGTTCATTCTCCGATCAAATGCGCGATTTAACAAATAGAGAAACAATGGATCAGATGCATTCAGATACGTATGAAAGATTAGAGGAAGAGCAAGATGTTGATGTAGATGAGGAAAAATAGGATCATAAGCGAAGGTTAAATTTTTTCAGAATAATTTTTTCTTATGTACACATGAACAAATAACTTGTATACATGAGTATTTCATAGAAAAAAGATCTCTTGAAATTTAATAAACTTTCGTGTAATATAGTTTAAAGGCTGCGATGCGCGTAATGTTAATTAAGTTTTAACCTTTAAGCTGTAATAGGGAGTTTTATATTGAAGCCGGAATGTCATGCCTCCTTAGCGAGGAAGACAGGAACGTTTCTGCAAACACCCACTTTGAGGAGTGGTGGTTTAAAACTTTCTTACTTAGATTACGGCATCCGCAGCTTTTCCTAGGATGATTCAAGCCATTTTCCATTGCGGAAAATGGCTTTTTATTTTGTGAAAAAACGAAATTGCACAGTCGGCCGGAAGAGGCATGAATGTATGTTAAAATAGACAAAACAAAAGACGGAGAGGGAATTGGATGTTAGAACAAGCAGAAGCACTCCTGAAACAATACTTTGGCTTTGACGCATTTAGGCAGGGACAGAAACAAGCCATTGAATCGATTGTAAACAAACAGAAGGATACCGTCTGTATTATGCCGACAGGCGGAGGGAAATCGGTTTGCTACCAGATTCCTGCCCTGATGATGGAAGGAACAACGATCGTTGTATCCCCGCTAATTTCTTTAATGAAAGATCAAGTCGATGCGCTAAATGAGATGGGCATACGATCGTCCTTTTTAAACAGCACACTTTCCGCAGCTGAAATGAATAAAAGGCTGAAAAAATGTGAAGATGGGGAATATCAGCTGCTTTATATCACACCTGAACGTTTACAAAATGAGCGTTTTTTTCAGCTGCTTGATCGGTTAACGATCCCTTTAATTGCAATTGATGAAGCGCACTGTATATCTGAGTGGGGGCATGATTTTAGGCCAAGCTACCGCTTTATTCAAGAATGCTTAAATCAGCTGACAAAAAGGCCAGTGATTGTCGCATTAACTGCTACAGCCACGAAAAAGGTCCACCGAGATATATGTGAACAGCTTGGCATGAACGAAGAAGAAACCATTTTTACTGGGTTTGCTAGAGAAAATTTATCTTTTCAGGTGGTCAAAGGAGAAAATAGTGA
This sequence comes from Bacillus sp. FSL R5-0512, assembly GCF_038593295.1. Taxonomy (NCBI): domain Bacteria; kingdom Bacillati; phylum Bacillota; class Bacilli; order Caryophanales; family Bacillaceae; genus Bacillus; species Bacillus sp. FSL R5-0512. The sequence goes on along the minus strand of NZ_CP151982.1, from coordinate 1,911,722 downwards.
CCGCTTTATCACACATTATATGAAGAAAAATAAGCTTGAGTCCGGCATTATCTATACTGCTACAAGAAAAGAAGCCGAAAACATTTACAATCGGCTAAAGAAACAAAAGATCAAAGCTGGCATTTATCATGGCGGGTTAGATGACAATGTAAGAGAAGAGCAGCAAAACCTGTTTTTAAATGATGACATCCAGGTTATGGTCGCTACATCTGCATTTGGCATGGGAATTAATAAATCAAATGTCCGTTTTGTGATTCATCATCAAATTCCAAGGGATATTGAAAGCTACTATCAAGAAGCTGGACGCGCCGGCAGAGACGGGCTCCAAAGTGAATGCATTTTACTGTTCTCGCCGCAGGGCGTACGAATGCAACGATACCTCATTGAACAGTCAACAGAAGATGAAGTGCGCTATCAGCATGAACTGCTTAAACTAAGGCAAATGGTCGATTACTGTCACACTGAGCAATGTCTGCAGCAATTTGTGATGGACTACTTTGATCAATCAGCAAGTACCCCTTGCCAAAAATGCAGCAATTGCCTTGATGAAAGAGAGCGTGAAGAGGTCACTCGAGAAGCGCAAATGGTTTTATCGTGTACGGTTAGAATGAACGAGCGGTTTGGAAAAATGATGATTGCTCAAGTACTGGCAGGCTCTAAAAATAAAAAAGTGCTTGACCTCGGTTTCGACCGTCTTCCTACATACGCTTTAATGAAGCAGCAATCAGCCCAGCAAATCAGTGATTTCATCGAATTTTTAATTACAGAAGAGTATTTGCACATGTCTGAAGGAGCTTATCCAACATTAAAAGTGACACATAAAGGAAAGAAAGTGTTAGTCGGGCAAGAGGCTGTGTATAAAAAACAGGCAGTGAAAAGAGAGGCGATTCAAGAAAACGATGCATTATTTGAGCAGCTGAGAGCGGTGAGAATGAAGCTGGCGAGAGAGCAGGGCGTTCCGCCATTTGTTGTATTTTCTGATCAAACCTTGAAGGAAATGTCAGCCGTTCAGCCTAAAACAGAAGAAGAACTTCTCCATATTAAGGGAATTGGCGCTCAAAAAAGAGAGAAATACGGGGATGTTTTTTTAGAAGAAATCCGTTTATTTATAGAAAAAGAAAAAAATAAAGAGGTTGAAGAAGAAAAATAAATTTTTTTCGCTGCGTTTGGACACGTTTTCAACAGGAGGTTTCTGATCCTTTCAAAACCTTGATATGGCGGGTAATCGAGCTGTTTTGTGGTCTGATTTACCAATGGAGAGAGATGTTTCATGTAAAGGAACTGTAATCTAAAACATATCGTTTTGTTATTGAATTGACATTTACATATGTTACGATAGCACTCGTTAGCCGCCATAAAAAGCTAACAAGGGAGGATTTACTTTATGAAGAAGACTATTATGTCCTTGGTTGCTGTTGCAGCAATCTCTACAACAGCATTTGGAGCACAGCAAGCTTCTGCAAAGGAAATCACTGTGAAGAAAGGTGATACACTTTGGGGAATCTCTCAAAAAAATGATGTGTCTCTAAAGGACCTAAAGGGTTGGAACAATTTATCTACAGACATGATTTATGTAGGTGATAAATTGACAATCTCTTCAAAAGAGAAAACTCAGGAGCAGTATAAAGTCCAGAAGGGGGACAGCCTCTGGAAAATCGCTCAAAAATTCAATGTGTCAATTAGCGATATTAAGTCTTGGAATAACTTAAACTCAGATATAATTATGATTGGTTCAACACTAAGTGTTGCTGGTCAAAGCTCAGCTCCGGTAAGCTCAGAGCCTGTACAAAAACAGGAGCCTGTCCAAAAAGAGCAAACAACACAAAAAGCTACTCCTAAACAGGAAGCACCGAAAAAAGCTGCTCCTAAACAGGAAACAGCTAAAGCAGAATCATCTTCTGCTAGTCAAAGTGTACAAAAAGAAATGACTGTAACGGCTACTGCTTATACAGCAAATGATGGTGGCATCTCAGGTATCACTGCAACAGGGGTAAACTTAAACAAAAACCCAAATGCGAAAGTGATTGCAGTAGATCCTAATGTCATTCCATTAGGAAGTAAGGTTTATGTTGAAGGCTACGGTGAAGCCATCGCAGCAGATACTGGCGGCGCAATTAAAGGTAACAAAATTGATGTTCATGTACCAAGCAAATCCCAAGCAAAAAATTGGGGCGTTAAATCAGTCAAAGTAAAAGTACTTAACTAGTAACTTATTGTTTTTTGGAAGAAAGCATCAGGTGGCGGCCTGATGCTTTTATTGTACCCTTTTTTTGGTCAAAAAAACACAAATTTTTCAGAAAAATTTGCATTTTCGACAAAAACCAGCGTATATTCCATCATACACGTTGGTTTTTTGTCGTTAGCTGTCCACCCAATAAATTTCTCCGCTTTGTTCTTTCCAATTGATTTGGACATCAAATTGATGCTTTTCATAAAAATGAATCAAGCGGTCTACATGATTCCAATCTCTTTTGACGAGGTCACCTGTGATGACTGGGATGTTCTGCTCTCTTGCGATTTCTTTTAAATGCTTCATACAGATTGAGCCGTACCCATTATCGGGAGGGCCTTTTATATCAGCAATATGAATCTTTCCTTCTTCAGGATATTCCGCAATTAAGGAAAAGTCAGATTGTCCGCGAAAAGCTTTTTCACAATCGGTCAGCATGATTTTACATGTATCAGCATTTTCAATGGCAGAGACAATCATCCATTCATCTTCTTTCGCCTGATCAATGCCAATGATCTTTGCCTTTTTCGAAATATCTTTCATATTTTCTTGCATTCGATACATTTGGAACTGCAATTGCTGTAATTCTTGCTCTAACGCCTTCACATCTTTGGGTGTTTCCTGTAAGATTGACAAGTCCTTACTCCTTTCATATAAGAAATGATAAAAATCACATAAATTCCAATTTTAAAGGAAGTGGATGAATCTTTCAACCCGTTAGAACGCCAGTAATCGGCAAGTTTGTCTAAAATTCGACGAAGACAGCGAATTCATTGACTTTATAGGGAAAGTTAAATAACATACTCTTAGTCGGAACTAATAAAGAGAGGTTTTCAAACATGAACGAACAGAATCAAAAACCGAAAAATTTCACCGGCATTGTTGTCATTTTAACAATTGCCATAAACGGATTAATCGCTTTATTATTTTTAATGCCAAAAACAGATAAATTTAGTCATCTGGATATTACATTTCTGCCGTTACTGAATGCCGTGATGAACAGCTTTACGTTTATCTTCTTACTTTCAGCACTCATTATGATTAAACAAAAGAACATTAAAGCACATAGACGATTTATCTTTGCTGCATTTTCAACAACACTTGTCTTTTTAATTTCCTATGTGACATATCATTCAATGGCAGCTGATACACACTTCGGAGGAGAAGGGATCATCCGTCCGATTTACTTCTTTATTTTGATTACACATATTGTGCTCTCAGCTATTATTGTACCGCTTGCACTGATTACACTATTTAGAGGTGCACAGATGCAGGTCGAGCGTCACCGTAAAATTGCCCGCTGGACGATGCCGCTTTGGCTCTATGTTAGTCTCACTGGCGTCATTGTCTATATCATGATTTCTCCATATTACAGCTAACGTATGTCCAACTGGACATACGTTCTTTTATTTACAAGATGAAGTGCTTTGGATAGAATGGAAATTGGGTATCCGACTAGCACGGTATCTTCCCATCTATAGATTCACATCATTTTTGGCCGTTTGCTCGTTTGGAGATCAACAATTGGACGAAACGGGGGTTATATGATGACTGAACAATTGCAGTATAAACCGGGGCTTGAAGACATTGTGGCAAGCGAAACATCCATATCATACTTAGATGTGGAGCAAGAGGAAATTGTGATTCGCGGGTACGACCTCATTGAGCTGGCACAAAACAAGACATATTTAGAAACAGCCTATCTGCTTATTTATGGAAGATTACCAGATCAGATGGAATATCACCAATTTCAGCAAGATATATCCTCACAAACGAGCTTACATCCAACTATTCAAACCATATTAACGAATCTGCCAAAAACCACTCACCCTATGGATGCGATGAGAACGTGCTTATCTGCTCTTGCAGGGTATGATGACGCATTACATGATCGATCTGAAGCGTGCCAAGTAAGGCGTGCAGTTCGATTATTAGGCCAGCTGCCGGCCATTGTTGCTGGAAGCTATTATATTCTCACAAAAGACGCCGCTATTTCTCCAGATCAGACCAAATCCTACACTGAAAACTTTTTATCCATGTTAACAGGACGCACCCCGGCACAAGACGAAATTACCGCTTTTGACCAAACACTCACATTATATAGCGAACATGAGCTGCCGAATTCAACATTTGCGGCTAGAGTGATTGCATCCACGCATTCTGACATGTATGGTGCTTTTACTGGAGCGATCTCTTCATTAAAAGGTGACCTCCACGGTGGAGCAAATGAAGCTGTCATGCACATGCTTCTTGAAGGAAAAACAACAGAAGGATTCCTTGCGCTCATTGAACGAAAATTAGCCGCAAAAGAAAAAATGATGGGCTTTGGCCACAGGGTATACATGAGAAAAATGGACCCGCGAGCTGCTCTTTTAAAGCGTTCATTGAAAACGCTTACGGAATCAAAGGGAGATACAACGCTATATGACATGTGTGTAGCAGGAGAGGCATATATGAAAGAGCAGAAAAACCTTTATCCAAATCTTGATTATTATGCTGCACCGATTTATTACGTGCTCGGAATCCCTATTTCACTTTATACACCTATTTTCTTTGCTGCAAGAGCTAGTGGATTAGCCGCACATGTGATTGAACAGCATTTGCATAATCGCATTTTTAGACCGAGAGTCCGGTATTTAGGGCCAAGAGGATTAAAGGTTTCAAATGATGATGGAAAAACGGGGGAATGAACATGAACAAAACAGCAGTCGCCAACCAAACAGATCAGCTATTAGAAGAAATCGCAGCCTATGCAGTAGACGGAGAAATTACGAGCAAAGAGGCCATTGAAACCGCGCGGTATGTGCTCATAGACACGCTCGGGTGCGGAATGCTGGCGCTCAATTTTCCAGAATGTACGAAGCACCTTGGACCTATCGTACCTGGAACTGTTGTGCCTAACGGAGCAAGAGTTCCAGGCACTTCGTTTGTGCTAGATCCTGTTCAAGCGTCTTTTGATATTGGCTGTATGATCCGCTGGTTAGATTATAACGATACGTGGCTTGCACAGGAGTGGGGTCATCCGTCAGATAACTTAGGCGGAATATTAGCTGTAAGTGATTATATCAGCAGAACACGCCTTGCAAACGGTGAAGAGCCGCTAACGATGAATGACGTACTGCATGCAATCGTCAAGGCACATGAAATTCAAGGTGTGCTCGCTTTAGAAAATTGTCTAAATCGAAATGGATTGGACCATGTGTTATTTGTCAAAGTGGCAACAAGTGCAGTTGTGTGTGCAATGCTTGGCGGAACAAAGGAAGAGGTCCAGCATGTTTTATCACAAGCGTTTGTTGATAATTCCCCCCTTAGGACGTATCGCCACGCCCCAAACACAGGATCGAGGAAATCATGGGCAGCAGGGGACGCAACAAGCCGCGGAGTGAGACTGGCAATGATGACACGTAAAGGAGAAATGGGTTATCAAACGCCCCTCAGTGCAGAGAAGTGGGGCTTTGAAGATGTTCTTATGAAAGGAAAACCACTTACGCTCGCCCAGCCCCTTGGATCATACGTCATAGAAAATGTTCTTTTCAAAATTGCTTATCCTGCTGAGTTTCATGCACAGACAGCTGCAGAGGCGGCTGTGATGCTGCATGACGCTGTAAAAGATCGTTTAGATGAAATTGACCGGGTAGAGATTACGACACATGAGTCAGCGATTCGGATTATTGATAAGAAAGGGCCGCTTTATAATCCGGCAGACCGTGATCATTGCTTGCAGTATATTACAGCCATTGGACTGATCTATGGTGAACTAACAGCTGACCATTATGAAGAAGAAACGGCGCAAAATCCAGCCATTGATCGTCTTCGTGATCGAATGATTGTGAAAGAGGATAAACGTTATACAGAGGATTATTTAGATCCGAAAAAGAGATCGATTGCAAACTGTGTACAAATTTTCTTTAAAGACGGGACGATGACAGACCGAATTGAAATTGAATACCCGCTTGGTCATCGCAGAAGAAGACAGGAAGGCATTCCGCTGCTTGAAAAGAAATGGGTCTATCATTTAAAGACAAGATTTCCACAAAAGCAAGTGGATCAAATTGTGTCACTCTGCCAAAATCCAAATCAATTAAAAACAACAACAGTACCAGCATTTATGGACTTATTCGTCATATAAGGGGGAGCTAGCGTGTGGATCGTGAATGAAGAAAGAAGTCAGGCTGATTTAGCCGCAGCCTTTAAAGAACAAATGAACAAATCAGCTTTATTTCAAATTCCAGGCGTTCACGATGGAATGTCTGCGCTCTATGCGAAAAAAATGGGCTTTCAAGGGCTCTATTTATCAGGTGCCGCTTTTTGTGCCAGCAAAGGACTGCCTGATCTCGGCATGATCCATTCAACAGAAATGGCAGAAAAAGCGAAGGAGATCATTCGAGCTTCCCAGCTGCCGCTTTTGGTCGATATGGACACAGGTTATGGCGGTGTTTTAAATGCAGCAAGAGCGGCAAAAGAAATGGTTGAGAGCAAAGTGGCAGCTGTTCAAATTGAAGATCAGCAAATGCCGAAAAAATGCGGGCATTTAAACGGGAAATCACTCGTTCCAGTAGAAGAAATGGTCGCAAAAATCAAAGCCATCAAACAAGCGGCACCAACGCTTTTGGTGATTGCAAGAACCGATGCAAAGTCCGTAAATGGAATGGAGGATGTCATCCGCCGGGCCAATCTTTACGTAGAAGCAGGAGCTGACGCTATTTTTCCTGAGGCACTCATCACAGCGGAGGACTTCACGCATGCGTCAAGTAATATTAAAGGGCCGCTCCTTGCAAACATGACGGAGTTTGGCAAGACGCCTTATTATCATGCAGACGAATTTTCTATGTTTGGCTTTCAAATGGTCATTTACCCTGTATCATCACTTAGAGTCGCTGCAAAAGCGTATGAGCGTTTATTTACAGAAATCATGGAAAAGGGAACGCAGCAGGGGATACTGGAGGATATGCAAACGAGAAAAGAGCTGTATGAAACGATTCATTATGATGAATATGAGGAAATGGACCAGCATTTAGCGAAAACGATCCTGCCGGAAATTGGAAAAGAACAGCGGTAAAATGAAAAGCACTTCCTTTACGGAAGTGCTTCAGCGTGTAGACAAACCCTCGCATTCTTTGTCAGTCCTGCGCGCTGGTGCTCACGAATGTCAAATTCGCTCCGCGCCAGTGCTCGTCCTTCCTAGGGCTGCAAAGGTTTTCTATCACGCTGAAAAAAGACAAAGGGCTAAAATAAAGATTATTTTAGCCCTTTGACAACAATCTGAAACACTTCCTTGACGGAAGTGCTTTTTTACGATGATGGTGTGGATGAAGAAGCCAATTTCATCTTTTCTTCAACTGTTTTCGTTTTTTCTTTTACTTTTTCAGCGTAAGTGAAGTCACCGTAGCAATACGGATAGCGGAAGTTATCTTTGTTGCCGCCGCACGTATAGACCTCGGGGTTTCGTTTCACTTGCTTTTTGGAGTATTGCTTTGCCAGTTTCTCGGAATGTTTTCCCCCGTTTTTTGCAACAAAATCAATATAGCCGATTCCCATGTTATAGCTTTGAATAATGGTTTCCAAATCAACGCCTTTTTTCTTCCCATGCTTGTACATAGTCGAAAAATGATGGACTCCTTGTTTAATGCTTTTCTGAGGGTCATTGATTTCATTTCGTTTCAAACCAAGAGATTCAGAGGCCTGCATTGGATCTCCGCCTCTGCCTTTTGATTCTTGATACATCATACCGAGGATTAACCCGGTATACTGATCTAAATCTTGATCTCTTAACTCTGTTTCTACAAGCGGTTTGTAATCATCCAATCTCGACAAAACAATTGATTCCGTATCAATCGGCAGCTTTTTTAACTCCTTTTGATTAAAGGAGATGGCAATGGCTGCTAATACGAAAACAAAGAGAAAAATCGTGAAACAGCCTGAAATGGCAAAACATCCTGTTTTTTTCTTTTTCAAGGTCAGTTCACCCCTGTTTTGCCCCGCTTTTAAAAGGGAAGTACAGCCTTTTTATTATGCCATATCCTGTGCAGGATACCAAGTGAAAACCTTATAATCAATCATATCCAAACGTAAATTCAGGTCGTGTTTTCAGCCTGAAGCAGAAATAAACAAAACCGATAATCAGCCACATCATGCCAATGATTAATGCATTTGTGCTGATGCTCGTTAACAGCCAAAGACAAAACGCCGTCCCGCATAGAGGGATCACTGCATATCTCAATGTATTCAGCACACCTCTTTGTTTTTGTCTGACGAAAAAGTACGCAAAAACAGACAAATTCACAAAGGTAAATCCAATTAACGCGCCGAAGCTGATAAAGGAATAAATGACTTCAAGTTCGCCAACGACTGCGGTTAAGGAGAAAGCTCCGATTAATAAAATATTAAAAACAGGGGTTTTTAATCTCGGATGAATATACCCGAAGAAACGCTTCGGTAACGATTGATCTCTTCCCATTGCATATAAAAGCCTTGCTGCACTCGCATGTGACGATAAGGAGGAAGAAATGACAGCGACCATTGTGCCGGCTAAAAAGAACGAGTGGAGAAATGCGCCGCCCACAAATTCTGCAATTTCAAGTGAGGCTGCATCAGGATGTTTGAACTGCTGAAAATTTGGAAACACCTGCTGCAAAAAATAAGACGTCAAAGTAAACAGTACGCCTCCAATCGCAACTGTTAAGAAAATGGCAAGCGGAATCGTCTTTTTGGGTTTAATGGTTTCCTCAGACATCGTCGAAATGGCATCAAATCCTAGAAAGGAGAAACATAAAATGGTCGCTCCTGAAAAAATAAGCGCTGGATCTAAGCTCGCTGAATAAAAAGGCCGGGCTGACAATAACTCTCCACTGCCAGTGTTTTGTGTGAGCCCATAAATAACAAACCCAACAAAGGTGACGGCGACAATGACCTGAAACGTCACAAATAGCGCCGTAATGTTGGCTGTAAGCCGTATACCGATGACATTGACAGTCGTTATGGCGATAGCAAGTATGATGATCCAAATGTAATGAGGTACATCAGGAAAGGCTGCGGTTAAATAAGCACTACCGATCGCAAAATTCACCATAGGCAGAAATAAATAATCTAGTAAAAGTGTCCAGCCCACAAGGAAGCCGACATGAGGATGAATACTTTTTTGCGCATATGTATAAGCAGATCCTGCTTTTGGAAAAGCCTTCACCATATTCCCATAGCTAAGCGCTGTCAATAGTAATGCAAGTAACGTAAATATATAAGCTGCAGCGACGTGTCCTTTCGTCAGCTGAGCAACAATGCCGTATGAATCAAATACGACAAGTGGATCCATATAAGCAAGCCCGATCACAACAAGTGGAAAGACAGTCAGGCTGCGTTTTAGTCTTGGCTCTTCAGTCAATTTGCCTATCAGCTCCTCTAAAAAAATGAATAAATAATGCTCATTTTAAAAAGAATGCTACCAAGTGTCAATGCTATTTGAATAAATCTTTTTTCTAAAGTGTGCCCGCTTTGCACGCCGGACGTTTTAGTATATGATGATACATAGAATAAGTCGTGATTTGACTAACAAGAAAGGTGAAGCGAAATGAAGGAAGAACTGAATACAAATCAAGAACAGGAACGGATGGAGCTGGATGAAGAAAGTTTATTTCTTGTCTCCCAAACGTTTAAAGCCTTATCTGATCCGACACGTATTCGTATTCTGCACCTGCTGTCTCAAGGTGAATACTCGGTAAATGATATCGCAGAAACACTGAATCTCATGCAATCAACTGTTTCTCATCAGCTGCGTTTTTTAAAAAACCTTCGTCTCGTGAAATCTAGACGAGCAGGGACATCGATTTTTTACAGCCCTGAAGATCAGCATGTGATGGAAGTGCTTGAACAAATGATTCATCATGCACAGCATGACTAATAAAAACCTTCCTACTCAAATAGGAAGGTTTTTACGCATGATGCGTATGTGCTACTCGTTTACCTGCTTTCATCATTTGATAAGAAAAAACAACATAGTAAGCAGCTAACAGAAAAAAGCTGAGCATGGTCATGGCATCATCACTCACAATATGCTGATACAGTTCAACGACACCAATCTTTGTGAGCGAATGGTTCGTCAGTTCACCCAGCTTAAAACTAAGTCGAGATAAAAATAAGCATAAAATGAAGCTTTCAATCCATTTACTCGTTTTCACGTAAAGACGGCCATTTTCTTCTTTCATGCGGATCGTCTCATAGGCATGAACGGCCAGACTGCTTCCAAAGAGCATACCAATAGCGGCATAGATGAAAATGCTGTGATTTTGCCAGCCTTCTAATAAGAGAATAAGGGCAGTGAGTCCAAATACATACATTCTCATCAAAAGACTGATCGGGCGCACAAGCTGATAGCGTCTCATTCGGTTCATTCGAAAGATGATGCAGATCAGCATAATGCTCCCAATGATGAATAACTGCCACACGTGATGTGTCATGATGCAACCTCCTCCTGCATGTGCAGGGATGTAAACGATGCTGGCTGTTCCTTATCTTTACCATTCTTTCTTTTTTTATCAAATCAAAACCTACATTTATGAAAAAGAGGAAAAGTCATGAAAATTGATCGTATTTTGTCTATTGTGATGCTGCTCATTAGCAAAAAGCAAGTACAAGCGAAGGACCTCGCTGAACTTCACGAAGTGAGTGTGAGGACGGTTTATCGTGATATTGAGACCATCAATCAAGCGGGAATCCCTGTTGTGACAACCCAAGGAGCAGGTGAAGGCATTTCACTTGTTGACGACTATCGTTTAGAGAAAAAATTATTTACCGATGATGACATTGAGCTGATTTTAACAGCCCTTGAAAGCATGACGAGTGCATACTCCTTTAAAGAAAGTGAACATGTACTGAAAAAAATCAAATCTCTCATTCCCCCACATACCGATGAAAGCGAGAAACAGCACCATGTCTTTATTGATTTAAGCTCCTGGGGGAAAGACAGCCAGGCAGAAAAGAAGCTTCAGCTGATCCATACAGCTGCTTCCGCGCATCAATTCATTCAATTCACTTATCGCAACGCAAAAGGTGAAACACTTCCTCGGAAAGTGGAGCCTTATACGCTTGTCTTAAAAGGAAGGCATTGGTACTTGTATGCGTTTTGTTGTGTGAAACATGATTTTCGTCTATTCAAGCTGACCAGAATGACAGACCTCATCACCATTTCAGCATATTTCAGGCCGAAAAGAATCAAAAACGAAGAGAAGCCTTGGAATGACTCTTGGCATGAAGAACCTTCAGTCACAACGCTCACGCTTAGGTTAACGGAAGCATCAGTTGGCAAAGTGAAGGAATGGGTGGATGAGAACGAATTGATCATATGTTCAGACGGAACCTATCTGGCAGCATTGACTGTGCCGCAAGATGATTGGCTGCACAGTTTCCTATTCCATTTAGGACCGGACGCCGACATTCTTTCACCGCAGCACATCAAGGAAGCATTTGATCTCCAATTAAAACAATTTATGAAGCGATTAGGAACTTGACATACTGTTGTCAGGTTTCTTTTTATATGATGGGAGAAAAGGAGATGAGAATGTATGTACGATATCGTCACATTAGAGAAACAATGGATCAAAGGGTTGTCTGTTCGAACAACAAATGAAATAGAGAAAACAAAAGAGCGGAAGATTGCACCGCTTTGGCAGGATTTTTTTGCGCAGCAGCTACATGGGGGACAAGCTCCAGTCATAGGGCTGTATTCAGATTATGAAAAAGATGAACATGGTTCTTATTTATTTACAGCTGGAGAGTTCGCGGATCAGCAGATCGAACATGTAAAAGAGATTCCTGCGTCCACCTACGCAAGATTTCAAACAAGAAAAGGACCGATTGAAGAGGTCGTGCTTGAAACATGGCACAAGATTTGGACGTGGGATCAGCGTCAATACCGCACTTATACAGGTGATTTTGAATGGTATGATGAAAGATCTATTGATCCAAAAGAAGCGCAAGTTGATATTTACATTGCGATTGATGAAAAAATGATTGCTAAAACTAATACCATTAGTTAATATAAAACTAACGATATTAGTTTTAGGAGGGCAATCATGAGATTAACAACTTTTGACCGTCTGCACCAGCTTACATTGATGCCGCGATTATTTCCGGTAAATTGCTATGTCTTTGAGGAAGAGGAAGGACTCATCTTAATTGATGCTGCTTTAAAAATGGCGGCGAACTCGATCATCGAATTTGCCCGTAAAAAGAACAAACCAATTCATAAGATTATTCTCACTCATAGCCATATGGATCATATCGGCGCATTAGATGAGGTGAAGAAGGCTTTTCCAGAGGCAGTTGTCTATTTATCAAAACGTGATGCACGCCTTTTTGAAGGTGACTTTACCTTGCTCCCTGATGAACCTCAGCAAAAAATCAAAGGCAGTTTTATGAAAAATATTTATACAAAACCAGATGTGCTTGTTGAAGAAGGAGATGAGATTGGGCCGCTTAAAGTGATTGCAACACCAGGGCATACACCTGGCAGCATTTCTTTATACGATGAAAGGTCAGGAGTTGTCATTGCAGGGGATGCACTTGTGACTAAAGGCGGCTTATCAGTAACGGGTGAGTTTCGGTGGAGCTTCCCGTTCCCGGCTTTTGCCACATGGGATGCAGAAACCGCACTAAAAAGCGCTGAAAAGTTACTGACATTGCGCATATCCTGTCTTGCTGCAGGACATGGTGACCTTATCATAGAGCCTCATGAAAAGCTTCAAGCTGCCGTTAAAAAAAGACAGTACCAGCTAAAAAAAGGAGGGCAGTAAACCGTGTCTCCAAGAATGGGAATTACACAAGAAAAAATTATGGATACAGCGGCTGCATTTGTTGATGAAGAGGGCTTCTCCGCTTTGACTATTGCTACATTGTCTAAAAGACTGAATATTAGGCCGCCTTCTCTTTATAATCATGTATCCGGCCTTCATGAGATTCAGGCAGCACTTGCAGTAAAGGGGCTCTCCATGCTTTGTGAGGAAGGGATGCAAGTCACAGAGGGGCTGGAAAAAGAAGAAGCTGTTTTAGCCTTTGCCAGACAATATGTGCAATTTGTCCGAGAACACCCAGGTCTTTATGAAGCTGCCTTTTCACATATGAACGAAAAAGAAGTACGTATTGCAGCAGAGCGCCTTGTTCAGTTTGTCCAAACCATCATGTCACGCTTTGGTGTAAAGGAAGAGGAAATGACACATGTCGTCAGAGGACTGAGAAGCTTACTGCACGGCTTCGGTGATATTTCTAATAAAAAGGGATTCCAACGAAAAGAACAGCTTGAAGAAAGTGTGAGCTATGCGATTCGGCTCTATATCACAGGTGTATTGCAAAAAGAAGATCTGTCTATTTGACAGGTCTTTTTTTTACAGTGAACCGATATCATAGAGAAGCATCCTTCTGGAACCATTTTTTTGAGAGAAAACGAATAAAGATTTGACAGTTTTGTGAAACATGGTATGCTTATTATGTGAAATAATTCACATAGAGGAGTAGAGGCAGATGAAAAGAAAGCCTGTTTATGTGGAAACAACCATTCATGCACCTTTAGAGAAAGTATGGGAATATACGCAAAATCCAAAGCTTCATGAACAGTGGGATTTGCGTTTTTCAACCATTTCATTAAATGGACCTCAAGATGAACAGCCCCAAACCTTTTTGTATGAAAAGCATCTTGGATTTGGTGTAAGTGTCACAGGGACAGGAGCATATCGAACTAGAATGATGGATGAACGAAATGAAAGGTCATCCTCACTTAAATTCAAATCGTCACACCCGTTGTCTTTTATCAAAGAAGGCGGCGGCTATTGGAAATATGTGAAAACGAATGATCATATTGTGTTTCAAACGCAATTTGATTATGAACCGAAAGAAGGAAAAGGATGGGCGTGGGCAGATCGATTACTTTTTCGCCCGATGATGGGGCTTATGACGGCCTTTAGTTTTGGCGCACTAAAGACGTGGCTTGAAAAGGGTACGCACCCTCGGTTGTTACTGGAGAGAACACTTGCCCATTATGGAATTTGTTTGCTGTTTGCCATCGTCTGGCTATGCCAAGCGGTTATCCCTTTTTCACATTCTGCTTTTGATCATAGCACCGGATTTCGGTTGTTTTATGCCCTTATAGGCGTATCATGGCTGATACCTAAGCTATCAAAGAAATATTTGTTCATTCTTCAAAGTGTGTTTCTGCTGCTGATGCTTTGTATCGGGATCCTATCCCCCCAAACGACACTCCATGAGCCGCTTGTGATGAGTGCATTTTTGATCCTATCCATTGCAGGAATGATTAATTTAAAAGATTGTATAGACGTATTCTCGATCAAACGAAAAAGGGGAGGTAGACATGGTCGTTCATCGTCATCAAGTAAAGGATTACGATAAGCTTCATCCAAAATTAAAAGAGAGATACAACCGTGCGTTTACCGCTGAAGGCACTATGGAGGAAATAGGCGGCGGAACGAGGCTCATTCGATTTTTCTTCAAAATTGGTCCACTCTTTCGCTGTTTTTTCCCTGAGAGAGGAAAAAACATTCCCTTCCGAATTGTCAATAAACCCTTTATGACAAATAAGGGAGAGGAAGGCATGCACTGGTTCCGTACGTTTTATTTCCCAAAGAAGGAACGTCACTTTGATGCAGATATGATCATTGATCAGAAGAGTCATAAAGTACTAGACTATTTTGGAAAGCCTAGACTTCTTATGTCAGAGCTTCATTTTACAGTAACAAAGCATGGGTTCCTTCACATTCAATCCGGCCGGCAGAAGCTGTTGATGTTAGGACGTGAGTGGCCGCTGCCTTCATGGCTTTACGGTGTGTCAGATGTCACAGAAGGCTACGACGAGCACGCGGGTGAGTATACCATTGATGTGCATGTGAAAAATCGACTGTTTGGGACCCTTTTTACATATAAAGGCCGGTTTACTGAAAGGGTGATGTCTCATGATGAATAAATGGCATTTGATATCAAGCTTCCTCTTTATGTGCTGGTTTATCGCCACCCGTTTAATGACAGGTCCGTTAGCAGAGTTGTTTGTACTGATAGCGATTCTGTTTTTCCTTCCTGCAGTTTTAGCCTTTTTTGTGAAGGAAGAGAGGGAGAGTAAGCCGTGGATACTGCTCGGCTTTTTAATGAAAGCCTTTCCATTAGCTGCTCTTTGTGCAACGGCTGCATTCATCTATCATTCTGCCTTGTTTGCATCGGGATGGTTTTTGTATACGATTCTTTTGGCGTTATATGGCTGTACTCGTTTGCTGAAAAGGGGAATCTTTCCACTTCATGAATTGATGACGGGTGGTGCATGGATGTATCTCGCTTTAGGAGGGCTTTGGTTTTGGCTGTACACGGCAGATATACAGGTAATGACCTTTTCACCAATCATCGTGCTTTTGACCGCTATTCATTTTCATTACTCGGCTTTTTTTATCCCGCTTTTCTATGGATTATTAGGGAGAAATCGAGAAAAAGAGACAGCTTTATACAAAGCGGCAGGATGGGTGATTTTGCTGTCGCCTGTGATGATCGCTGTTGGGATTAGCTTCTCCCGTCTATTTGATACGTTCAACGTCACGCTATATGTCATTGCACTCTACTTGTACGGTATTCTTTGTATGAAAACAAGGTTTCGATCGACTGTGGCAAAAGTGCTGATTGTGTTTTCTAGCTGCGTCTTAATGGGAACAATCGTGCTATCTCTTCTTTATTCCGCTGGCATGCTCATGCGCGTGACCTACATCAGCATTGATCAGATGATTTGGTTTCATGGCAGTATTAATGCCTTTTTTGTGATTTTACCAGGTTTGATTGGATGGCTGATCGAAGGGCCAAAGGATCAATTGAAGCAGAAGGACTTTCCGATATCAAAAGTGCATGGCCGTTTTCATTTAATCTCTTTTCAAAAGGAAAGAATGGGTGATCGAGAGAACCTCGGTTTAGTCGATTCACTTGATGATTTAAATGGAACGACATTTTCAGCTGAAAGGGTGTCACCTGTGATTCGAAGGTTTTATGAGAATCCGATGGCCTTTACGTTAAAAGCAGCAGTCCGTTTTCATTGGTGGGTGAGGCCGTTTGTTTTTTTACTTCAGCCCATGTTTAAGAAACTAGGGCAGCTCTATTTGGGAACATCTCGTAAGCCGTATGAAATGAAGGGACGTCTGACTGCATTTCAACATCCTAAAGAAGAGCGAAAGGATGTCAGGGCGTGGATTCGTCACAACGAAAAAGGGGAGCAGGTCTTTTTTGCACTTTATGCTCATCATCACGATGCAGCTGCGGGCTATATGAATATTGCGCTGCCGCTTCCATATTCTCAGCTGACCGCCATTTTAAAACCTTTTAATGAAAAGGAAGACTTTCTATTAAAAAGTGCATGTCCAAAAGGCAGTACCGGTGACGAAGGGTTGTATTTGCATACACCTTTTATCACCATGAAACTGCCAATGGAAGAAAGCTTTCATATGAAGCCGGAGACAGATAAAAGTCTCACAGCGGTTCATCAAATGAAGCTATTCGGCATTCCCTTTTTAACGATTCATTATCAAATTAACAGCGGGAAGCCATCCTGTTAATCAATGATGTCACATGGTTCACCGTGCCGAATGATGTTCACAATTGCTTGCCCATCACTCGGATGATGATCTGCATACTGGACTGGCAGCAGTGCAAAAAATACATAGTAGACTGAGAAGTAAGCAAATTGATAGAAAAATTGATGTTCTGGCAGGATATCATTGGCGATCATTGTATTCAGTATGAGAACACTGAGCAGGTTGCATAATGATCCGCCTAGGTAGACAAGAATGTGCGAGAATCGGTTATTTTTCCTCATTTCTTCATAATGGCAAAATGCATCTAGAAAATAGATTCGTCTAATTTCAACAACGCCTATTTTCAATACTTTTTTGCCTCTGCCAAGAGCAAAAGAAACCTTTGCGCCAAACATCCATGCGACCATAATATGGCCAAGCTGATGCAAGATGGCAACGATAGGAAGTATGACGAAAAACGACCAGCAAAATGTCCACATATCTGATAATGTAAACAAGTGTTAACCCCTCCCCAATATAGTTGGGAGGAAGCAGTAGGATTATTTGCCATT
This sequence comes from Bacillus sp. FSL R5-0512, assembly GCF_038593295.1. Lineage (NCBI taxonomy): Bacteria > Bacillati > Bacillota > Bacilli > Caryophanales > Bacillaceae > Bacillus > Bacillus sp. FSL R5-0512. Next base: position 1,894,383 of record NZ_CP151982.1, on the reverse strand, counting down.
TTACTGAATTCATTTTCAGGATGCAAACATTTAATACACGACGATAAAAACATTATGTAAACTAAAGGTTGGTTTTTGCCGTGAATCGGCTTTTTGACTCACTTTTTTACGAAATGAATGTGCTACAATGAAAAAACAATAGATGACTCTAGTTAATGAACTTACCCTTGAAAGAAGAGGAGAGAAACAGATGGCAGATATTGAACAGTTTTTGGCGTTAGATATTCGTGTTGGGACGATCATTGAAGCAGAATTCTTTGCAGAGGCAAGAGTACCTGCATTGAAACTCAAGATTGATTTTGGTGAAGAGATTGGTTTAAAGCAATCCAGTGCTCAGCTGACAAAACGTTATACGGCTGAGAGTCTCACTGGCAGACAAATCGTAGCAGTCGTCAATTTTCCGCCTAGAAGAATTGCAGGGTTCAAATCAGAAGTGCTTGTCTTAGGGGGCATGCCGTCAAAAGAAGATGTGGTTTTACTAGCCACAGATGAGCCTGTTGAAAATGGAACAAAAATAGGATAAGAAAAAAGACATCTTCCTGAGAAGATGTCTTTTGCGTATTGAGGCGGAATAACCACACGCCACATTCGTGTGTGTCTCAAGGAGACATGTTACCCGACTTACACAATTCAGCTCATCGCTTGATAAATATAGCATGGGATGAGCTGAATTGCAACCATTAAATGATTCACTTCAGTTTTTCACGACATTTCAGCCGGAAAAATGACAAGAAATCAATTATTTGGATTATTTTTTCAAAAAATATTGAAAAGTCAGATCAGATTTTATAAAATGAATTCATCTTAGTTTGTTTAGTCGATAAACTAAGATGGATTCCAAGTGATGATCCGACTATTAAAGGGGATGATTCCGTCATTCAAATCATTTGCTGCGTATGTGGGCTAAGCTGAAAGATCAGATGTTCAGCTTCATTTTTACAACAAATTGAAAGCGCTTTATATTCTTCGCATTGACTGCTGCTGCCCTCCATCATCTGTTCGTTAGAAGAGGCTAAGAGAAGAAGGGAGAAAGCTCATGGTAAGTGAGAATTTAAAAAAGATTCGTATGTCTGAAAAAGTGGGATATGCTTCAGGAGATTTCGCATGTAACTTAATTTATGCAACTGTCTCTACGTATCTATTATTTTTTTATACAGATGTGTATGGTTTATCAGCGGCGGCGGCAGGGACGATGTTTTTAGTTGTCCGCGCCATTGATGCGCTTGCAGATCCGTTTATTGGTGCATTGGTGGATCGAACGAACAGCCGTTTTGGCAGGTTCAGACCTTACTTGTTATTCGGTGCGTTTCCTTTTGTAGTACTTGCTATCCTTTGCTTTACAACACCTGATCTTTCTGAAATGGGTAAACTCGTTTATGCCTACATCACGTATGTTGGTTTATCGCTTACATACACATTCATCAATGTTCCTTATGGTGCTTTAACATCAGCAATGACAAGAAATAACCAAGAGGTTGTCAGTATTACGTCTGTTCGTATGCTTTTTGCTAATCTCGGAGGTCTAGTTGTTGCTTTTTTTGTTCCTTTTCTTGCGACTTTTTTGAGTGATAAAACAGGAAATACAGCCCTCGGCTGGCAGATGACGATGGCTTTTCTCGGCGTTCTTGGCGGTGCATTACTTATTTTCTGTTTTAAAAGCACGAATGAACGTGTCACGCTTCAAAAGCCGGAGGAAAAAATTAAGTTCAGTGATATCTTTGTTCAGTTACGTGTCAATCGTCCGCTTGTTGTATTAAGCATTTTCTTTATTATTATTTTTGGCGTGAATTCGATCAGTAATTCAGTTGGGATCTATTATGTGACGTATAACCTTGGCAGAGAAGATTTAGTGAAATGGTACGGACTCATTGGCAGTCTGCCAGCATTAATGGTGCTGCCGTTTATTCCAAAACTGCACAAGCTGTTAGGAAAGAAAAAGCTGCTGAATTATTCATTATTGCTGAATATTGTAGGTCTTCTTGCATTACTTGTGATACCGCCGAGTCAAATCACTTTAATACTGATTTTTAGGCTCGTTGCAGCTGCAGGAAGTATTACAGCCGGTGCTTACATGTGGGCGCTCATTCCTGAAACCGTTGAATATGGCGAATATAAAACAGGGAAAAGGATGGGCGGGCTCATCTATGCCATCATCGGATTTTTCTTTAAATTTGGGATGGCATTAGGCGGGATTGTGCCAGGGCTTGTACTCGATCGCTTTGGCTATGTTGCCAACCAAATGCAAACACCAGAAGCTTTACTGGGCATTTTAATCACGACAACGGTGATTCCTGTATGCTTACTGATTTTAGCGATGGTGGATATTAATTTTTATAACCTAGATGAAGAAAAACATAAAAAAGTCGTACGGGAACTTGAGAATAGAGACAAAGTGTATCTCGATCATATGGACGATTTTAAAATGTAGGTCTCTGAAAGAGGAGGAAATTCAATGAAGATTATCAATCCAGTGCTCAAAGGGTTTAACCCCGATCCAAGTATTTGCCGTGTTGGAGAAGATTATTATATGGCCGTCTCTACATTTGAATGGTTCCCAGGGGTACAAATTTATCATTCGAAGGATCTCGTCCATTGGCGCCTTGCTGCGCGTCCTTTGCAAAAAACGTCGCAGCTGGATATGAAAGGAAATCCTGATTCTGGCGGAGTATGGGCGCCGTGCTTAAGCTATGCCGATGGACAGTTTTGGCTTATTTATTCAGATATCAAAGTAGTGGATGGTCCATTTAAAGACGGTCATAATTATTTGGTCACGGCAAGCGAAGTGGACGGCGATTGGAGTGAACCGATCCGGCTCAACAGCTCCGGCTTTGATCCATCTTTATTCCATGATCAAAGCGGGAAGAAATACGTCTTAAATATGCTGTGGGATCATAGGGAAAAGCATCATTCCTTTGCAGGTATTGCCTTGCAGGAATATAGTGTGGCTGAAAAGAAGCTCATCGGTCAAAGGAAGGTCATTTTTAAAGGCACACCGATTAAAATGACAGAAGCGCCGCATCTGTATCACATAGGTGACTACTACTATTTATTAACGGCAGAAGGAGGTACCAGGTATGAGCATGCAGCAACGATCGCCCGTTCCTCGCATATTGAAGGGCCTTATGAGGTTCATCCTGATAACCCGATCTTAAGTGCCTTCCACGCGCCTGAACATCCGCTTCAAAAATGCGGGCATGCTTCAATCGTTCAAACGCATACAAATGAATGGTATCTCGCTCATCTCACTGGCCGTCCGATTCAATCAAACAAGGAATCTATTTTTCAACAGAGAGGTTGGTGTCCTTTAGGAAGAGAAACAGCGATACAAAAGCTTGAATGGAAGGATGGCTGGCCTTATGTTGTAGGCGGAAAGGAGGGGACGCTTGAGGTTGAAGCGCCAAAGATCGAAGAAAAGGTTTTTGCACCAACCTATCATACAGTCGATGAATTTAAAGAATCAACACTAAATAGACACTTCCAAACATTAAGAATTCCGTTTACCGATCAGATTGGTTCGTTAACGGAGAAACCTCAGCATTTAAGGTTATTCGGCCGCGAATCTTTAACGTCTAAGTTTACCCAAGCATTTGTTGCAAGACGCTGGCAAAGCTTTTATTTTGAAGCAGAGACAGCTGTTTCGTTCTTCCCAGAAAACTTTCAGCAATCAGCTGGTCTTGTGAATTATTATAATACGGAAAACTGGACAGCACTCCAGGTGACATATGATGAGGAACTTGGCCGCACGCTTGAACTATCTGTCTGTCAAAACCTTGCCTTTTCTCAGCCATTGACACATAAAATCATCATTCCTGACGAGGTCACTTATGTCTATTTAAAAGTGACCGTTCGGAAAGAGACATATAAATATTCTTATTCATTTGATCAGAAAGAGTGGAAGGAAATTGATGTACCGCTTGAATCCATCCATTTATCCGATGATTTTATTCGAGGCGGGGGGTTTTTTACAGGGGCATTTGTTGGTATGCAGTGCCAAGATACGAGCGGCGAGCGTCTTCCTGCTGATTTTCACTATTTTCGCTATGAGGAAACAGACGAATAAGAAAGACAACTCGCTACGAGCTGTCTCTTTTTGAAAAACAAATAGGTCATGTTGTGAGGGTGGCATCTTGCAGAAAAGCTTCTATGACAAGAGATGTCATCCCCAATACTGGCGCATTGTGTCCTAATGATGAAGGGAGCAGCTCTACATGTGAGCTGAATTGCGTATCCATTCGCGAGGATACCTCCTCCTCAATCACATGTAGAACCGCCTGATGTGATTCGATCACTTTGTTTCTTAAAATAATGGCTTGCGGGTTAAAGGTATGCAGGACGTTTGTGAGACCGACACCAAGGTAAAAGCCAAAGTTGCGCAGGGCATTGAGCGTTTTCATATCATTTAACTTGGCCAGCTGTTCCAGGTCTTGATGGGAGATGTGCTGATCATCTGTTTGAAGAGACTGAAACAAGGCTTTCTCAGAAGCATACAATTCCCAGCATCCACGGTTCCCGCAGCTGCATGTCGGTCCGTTAAAATCGATTGTCATATGTCCCATTTCACCAGAAAAGCCATACGCTCCTCTGTATAAATGATGATCGATGATGATTCCGATCCCGATGCCAGTGCCTATGCTTGCATAGATCAAATGGTCATAATGTTTAGCGGCACCAAAGATTTTTTCACCATATGCACCGGCATTTGCTTCATTTTCAATGAAGATCGGTACTTGGAATGTCTCTTGCAGCGTGGTTTTCAGATCAACATTTTTCCATTTGGAATGAGGCGTAAACACGATTTGTTCACCTGCATCCACTAAACCATGTATGCATAGGCCAATGCCAATGAGCCCGTATGGGGAAGAGGGCATTTGTGATATGAGCTGCTGTATTAATTCAATTAATTTACGTATTGTGACCTCAGGAGAGCTGGGTGGGAGCTTGATCTGCTCTTCGTAAAGAATGGACCCTTCAAGGTCAGTTAATATGCCATTGACATAATCAACGCCGACATCGATTCCGATGGAGCAGCCAGCACGTTTATTAAACATTAGTAAAACCGGTCTTCTCCCGCCGCTAGACTCACCTTGACCGATTTCATAGACAAGATGTTCTTTCATTAACGTACTTACTTGAGAAGAAACAGTCGATTTATTTAATCCAGTGCGTTCAGATAATTTTGCTCTCGAAATGGGCGCATGCTGGAGAATTTCTTTTAATAATAGTTTTTGATTTATTTTTTTTACAAAGTTCTGATCAGCGATATCCACGTTATCCACTCCATTTGTTTCGTCTTTAGATTAAGTTGAGAAGAGCTGCTTTTTTCAGCATGTATTTAGTAAGATAAATGATTTTAACTTTATTATAACGAAAATATTTTTAAAAAACTAAAAAATATGGAAAATTCAATGTGATTTTTTCATAGATTGATCATTAGTTTGTTGAATCAACTTACAAAGTGTACTCAGGAGGAATGAAGCATGACCAAATCAAATATGAAAACGTTATACAGCTTAGAAGGAATTGGCAAAATTCAATATGAAGGAAAACAATCAAAAAATCCACTCGCCTTTCAATACTATAATCCAAGCGAAGTGATTGGCGGAAAAACAATGAAAGACCACCTGCGTTTTTCAGTCGCTTATTGGCATACATTAACTGCTGATGGAACAGACATGTTTGGAACTGGCACGATGCAAAGAGCGTGGGACTCTTATAGCGGAATGGATTTAGCAAAAGCTAGATTGGAAGTCGCCTTTCAGCTTTTTGACCTATTGGATGTTCCGTATTTTTCATTCCATGATCGTGACATCGCGCCAGAGGGGGAGACGCTTCAAGAGACCAATCAACAATTAGACATCATTTTAGAAAGAATGAAAGAATACATGAAGCAAAGCGGAGTAAAGCTGCTGTGGAACACGGCCAATATGTTCAAGCATCCTAGATTTGTACACGGTGCTGCGACATCTTGTCATGCAGATGTCTTTGCCTATGCGGCCGCACAGGTCAAAAAAGGCATTGAAACCGCCAAAGAACTCGGTGCAGAAAATTATGTTTTCTGGGGTGGACGAGAAGGGTACGATACGCTGCTCAATACAGATATGAAAAGAGAGCTTGATCACATGGCGGCTTTCTTGCATATGGCTGTTGATTATGCAAAAGAAATTGGGTACACTGGCCAATTTTTAATCGAACCAAAACCAAAGGAACCAACCACTCATCAATACGACACAGATGCAGCGACATCCATCGCCTTTTTAAAACAATACGGATTAGATTCCCATTTCAAATTAAATATCGAGGCCAATCATGCGACACTGGCCGGCCATACGTTTGAGCATGAATTACGTGTCGCAAGAATTCATGGGCTGCTCGGTTCTGTTGATGCAAACCAAGGAAATTCGCTTCTTGGGTGGGATACAGATGAATTTCCAACCGATCTGTATGCCACAACTCTTGCCATGTATGAAATTCTGCAAAATGGCGGTCTAGGGTCTGGCGGCCTTAATTTTGATGCAAAAGTGAGAAGAGCTTCCTTTGAACTTGAAGATATTTTATATGCCCATATTGCCGGGATGGATGCATTCGCAAAAGGACTGCGGGTCGCTCATAGACTCATAGAAGACCGTGTGTTTGAAGATGTTATAAAGCACCGGTATCGCAGCTTTTCTGAAGGAATTGGACGTGATATTTCAGAAGGAAAGGCAAACTTTCATACATTAGAAGAATATGCGCTGAAACATCCTTTGATCAGAAACGAATCGGGAAGAGAGGAACAGCTGAAAGCCCGTTTAAATCAATACTTGTTAGAAGATTAATTGAAGGGGTTGACCTGTTTTGAAGGAGTGTAAACATGAAATATGTGATGGGAATTGATCTTGGAACAAGCGGGGTCAAGGCGATATTAGTGGATGAGAGCGGGAAGGTGTGCTGCGAAGCCTCTAAGCCGTACCGCCTCATTCAAGAGAAGCCTGGATATTGTGAGCAGCACCCCGAGGATTGGGTAAAGCAGACAATGGCTGCGATGAAAGAACTGATGGCAAAGCAGCCTGTTCATTCAAGACGAGTTGAAGGCATCAGCTTTTCCGGCCAGATGCATGGATTAGTTCTATTAAATGAATCTCGCGAAGTGCTCCGCCCTGCAATTTTATGGAATGATACACGGACGACAGCACAATGTACGCACATGACAAAAAAGCTGGGAGACCGGCTGCAAAAGATCACAAAAAACCAGGCGTTAGAAGGATTCACACTGCCAAAATTATTATGGGTAAAGGAACATGAACCACATATTGATCAGCAAATCGACATGTTTTTACTCCCAAAAGATTATGTCAGATTTCGTTTAACAGGCGCAGTCCATATGGATTATTCTGATGCGGCTGGCACCTTGCTGTTAAATATCGGTGAACAGACGTGGAGTGAGGAGATTTGTCAGGCGTTTGATATTTCTCCTCACATTTGCCCGCCGCTTGTCACATCAGAGGCAGAGGTTGGTACACTTTTGCCGCACATTGCACGTGAAGTTGGGATGAAAGAAGGCGCAAAGGTTTTTGCCGGCGGGGCAGATAATGCCTGCGGAGCAATTGGTGCTGGCATCTTGTCCTCTGACCGCACGTTATGCAGCATCGGCACATCTGGGGTGATTCTCTCCTATGAAGAGGATCATGAAAGGGAGCTTCAAGGGAATTTGCATTTGTTTCATCATGCAAAAAAAGACGCTTTTTACACAATGGGTGTCACCCTTTCAGCAGGATATAGCCTGAACTGGGCAAAACACTTACTGGCTCCTGAGGAATCGTTTCAGTCACTTTTAGAAGGTGCGGCTCATGTAGCGCCAGGAGCGAAAGGATTGCTCTTTACACCCTATTTAGTCGGGGAAAGAACACCTCATGCGGATTCGATCATTCGCGGCAGCTTGATTGGATTAGACAGCAGGCATGAAAGGGCACATGTTGTTAGAGCAGTGTTAGAGGGAATTACCTTTTCGCTAAATGAATCTATCGCATTATTCCGGCAGGCAGGAAAAAACATAGATTCTATTGTATCTATTGGCGGCGGTGCGAGAAGCCGGACATGGCTTCAAATGCAAGCAGACATTTTTCAGGCTGAAGTCATCCAGTTAGACAATGAACAAGGGCCCGCTTTAGGTGCAGCGATGCTTGCCGCAGTTGGCTGCGAATGGTATCCGTCACTTGAAGTATGTGCACATCAGTTGATCCATCAAGCTGCTGTTTATGAGCCAAATCAGCCGCACGCAGAAGTATATGCCGATCTATTTCATTTGTATCAAAGGATTTATACACAAACAAAAGACATCCATGCCGGGTTAAATCAGTATCGTTTCATCTAGCAGAAAGGGCTGCATGAAAGGAGGTGATGGGTTTTTCATCTTAGGGATGACAGAACAATACGGATGAAAAAAGGAGAGGGATGGAAAATGAAATTGAAAAGATTGAGGCTGTTGTTTGTGATGTGTATTGGATTTGTGCTGACACTGACGGCTGTGCCAGCTCATGCGGAAACGATTTATGATAATAGGATAGGGACACACAGCGGATACGATTTTGAATTATGGAAGGATTACGGAAATACCTCGATGACACTCAATAACGGCGGGGCATTTAGTGCAAGCTGGAACAATATTGGAAATGCCTTATTTCGAAAAGGAAAGAAGTTTGATTCCACTAAAACTCATCATCAACTTGGCAACATCTCCATCAACTACAACGCAGCCTTTAACCCGGGCGGGAATTCCTATTTATGTGTCTATGGCTGGACACAATCTCCATTAGCTGAATACTACATTGTTGAGTCATGGGGCACATATCGTCCAACAGGAACGTATAAAGGATCATTTTATGCCGATGGAGGCACATATGACATATATGAAACGCTCCGTGTCAATCAGCCTTCTATCATTGGAGACGCTACCTTCAAACAATATTGGAGTGTACGTCAAACAAAACGCACAAGCGGAACTGTCTCCGTCAGTGAGCATTTTAAAAAATGGGAAAGCTTAGGCATGCCAATGGGTAAAATGTATGAAACAGCATTAACTGTAGAAGGCTACCGAAGCAACGGAAGTGCGAATGTCATGACGAATCAGCTGATGATTCGATAAAAGCATATGAAAAAAGCCAGCAAAAAACGGCTGGCTTTTTTCTATGATAATTTTTCAACTTCCACTCTGCCAGAAAAGAACGTCGCGCCGCCGCCCATATCTGCCAATCGATCAGGTGTTAATCCATTCACTAAATGCTTTTTGCCTTTTTGATCTGCCCATAATCCTTGACTGACCACAACACCAGATAATACATTTTGACCGACTGACACGACAAGCTCACACTCTCCTCGATCGTTCAGCACACGGACCATGTCACCATCTTCAATCTTTCTTTCCTTTGCATCCTGTTCATTCATGTGAAGCTTCGGAAATTTCTCAAGCTTTTGATGCTTTTCATGAAGTGAGAAGGTGGAGTTCAGAAAATTATGGTTCGGTCCCGGTATAAAGGTAAGCGGATAATCGCTTTCCTGATAAAGGGGCACATAGGTTGGAAGTGCTGGATACCCGTCTTTTTTCATTTGTTCAGAATAAAGCTCAATTTTCCCGCTTGGGGTTTGAAGCTTTAATTCCTGGAAAGGTCCACGTTTTGCTTTGATCCATTTCTTTTCTTTTAATGCCTCGTATGAAATGTCCTCATAATGCGGATTTTCTGGATGATGAAGAGCTTGTTCCATCAGTTCAGCATCTGTCTCGCGGAAGGCTTCATCTTCAAAGCCCATCGCATGGGCTAACAGGCGGAATACTTCAGTATTGGATTTGCTTTCTCCGTAGCGTTCTATCACTGGCTCCTGAATTTGAATATAATGATGCCAGTATGATGTATAGAAATCCTCATTTTCAAAGGCTGATGTCGCCGGCAGGACAATGTCTGCATACGCCGCTGTTTCTGTCAGGAATAAATCATGAACCACTGTAAATAAATCCTCTCTCATCAAACCTTCTCTGACTTTATTCGCTTCAGGTGTCACAACCGCAGGGTTGCACGAGTAGATAAAGAGAGAATCAACGGAAGGCTCTGCGCTTGTCAGCACGCTGCCCAGCTGATTCATATTAAATGATCTAGGCGTGCGTTCTTTTAATAAATCCGGCCGCTGAAGAGCTGTTTCATTATAGCTGAGAAAAGAAGAGTTTGATTTCATCGCGCCGCCGCCCTTGTGAAGCCATTGGCCAGTCAGGGCAGGGAGGCAGGAAATGGTTCTAATACTCATCCCGCCATTATCATGGTGCTGCAAACCATTCCCAATGCGAATAAGAGAGGGTGATGTCTCAGCGTACATTCTTGCAAGTGTAATGATGTCGCCTTTAGGGACACCTGTGATGCGCTCAACTGTGTCTGGATCATACTGCTTTACATGCTCGCGCAGCTCTTTATGGCCGACCGTGTAAGTCTCTAAAAAGGCTTCATCTGTACGTTCCTCTTTAAAAAGAACATGCATGATGCCAAGGGCAAGTGCACTGTCAGTACCAGGACGAAGCGGAATGAACCAATCTGCCATCCGGCCGGTTTGGTTCTTGTGAACATCAATCACGACAATCTTAGCTCCTTGCTTTCGCGCTTTTTGTGCCAAGGTGATTTGGTGCATATTGGTCGACACAGCATTGATGCCCCAAAAGATAAATAGTTTCGTATGAATGGTGTCTTCAGGATCTGTCCCAATGCTTGCGCCCATTGTATATTTATAGCCAGTCGTTCCTGCTGACTGACAGATCGTCCGGTCTAACTGGCTTGAACCAAGACGATAAAAAAAGCGGCGGTCCATTCCTTCTGCGTTGAGATTGCCCATGTTCCCATAGAAGCTGTAAGGCAGAATGCTTTCTGGCCCTTTTTCTTCGATGAGCTTTGTCCATTTTTGACGAATGGTTTCAATGGCTTCTTCCCACGTAATCGGCACAAACTGTGCTTCGCCTTTTTGGCCAACACGTTTTAACGGAGTGGTCAGTCTTTTTTCATCATATAAACGTGCTGTGACATTACGCACTTTGTTGCATATGTTTCCTTGTGTGACAGGGTGGTCCGGATCTCCCTGCACTTTCACGATCTTTCCATTTTCTTTATGTATTAAAAGACCGCACTGATCCGGGCAGTCTAACGAACAAACTGATTTGAATATTCCGTCTTTCATCGCTGTATAATCGGTCATGAGTTTTTGGCTTCCTTTCTTCATTCCGTTATCACTTTGTATGGACTTTATTTTAGCATGTTCGGAGGTGGAAGGTAAGAAAGAGATGATGAATTGAAGAAAATGAAAAAAAGCCCCTAAAAAAGGGACTTTTAAAAACGGGTGACATGTACAGGAAATTCTTTTACCCCAAAAACAAACGTGCTTTGAATAGGTTTTAGCTGATCTGTAGCGCAGGTGATGTCTTGAAACGTTTGGAGTAAAACGTCAAGCGCAATGTTGCTTTCAAGCCGGGCAAGCGGTGCACCGAGACAAAAATGAATGCCAAATCCAAAGCTCATATGCGGATTTGATTTTCGGTCAAGCCGGAACGTATCTGGATCTTCAAACTTCTGTTCATCCCGATTTGCTGAAGCAACCCAGCTGATGAGGTAGTCTCCTTTTTGAATGTGCGCGCCTGCAATTTCAACATCCTCTGCGGCGATTCGGCCAATGGCTTGAACAGGCGGATAATACCGCAGCGTTTCCTCAGTTAATTGAGGAATAAGAGAGGGGTCCTGCCGAACTGATTCAGCAATATGCGGCTGCTCTGTCAGCAGTCGTACGGCATTGGTTATTAAATTGGTCGTTGTCTCATTGCCTGCAACGAGTAATAGAATACAAAAGCCAAGCAGTTCATTCTCGGTTAAACGCTCTCCATCGATTTCCGCTTGAATGAGAAGCGAGATCAAGTCATCTGCAGGCGTTTCTTTTCTTTTTTTGATCAAATGAGCAAAATAAATGGACAGCTCCTCTTCAGCGCGTTTCTGCATATCTACAACAGCCTGAATGGCTTCCTTTGATTCATCCTTAGCACCTGCCACGAGGGCATCAGAATGTTTTTTAATCAGCTCTCTGTCCTGCACCTCTGCACCGAGAAGCTCAGCGATGATCATCACTGGCAGGGGAGCTGCTAAATCTTGCACGATATCAAACGTACGTTGATCCTTGACTTGATTTAATAGATCATGTGTCAGGTCTTTGATCTTATCTTCTAATTGCTTGATCGCTTTTGGGGTGAATGCTTTATTCACAAGCGCTCTCATCTTTGTATGTTTTGGAGGATCCATCGTTAAAATACTTGTTTTAGACGTGCTTCTTCCTCGCTGTGAAGAAAACACTTTAGGCTGCTTTAGAACAGACTGAATATCCGCATATCGAAAGAGATCCCAGCACTTTCTTGTCTCATCATATCTAATATCACTCTCTGCACGCAGCTCATTGTAAATAGGGAATGGGAAAAGAAGGTCATCGGTAGAACGGATTTCTTTCATTGGAATCACATTGACATAGTTTTCTTTCACTTTCATTATGAACGCTCCTTTTTCACATGATTTCTCTTTCACGGTATCACCAGTAAAATATCATTTCAACGGACATGTTTTCTAAAATATGTCAATAGTCTAATCGAAAGATTCAAGCACATTCACCATATAGGAAAATAGAAAGTCATTAAAATGAGAGCGCTCTCTAAAAAATAGAATTGAAGTCACCGAAACCAAAAATAAAATGGTGAATTCAGTCGAACGAAAGGGTCCTATGATTCAAATGATAATAGTTCTTTTGATCTAAAATGCTGTATTTGAAAAACACGGCTAACATACTTGCAGCAAGCTGCCGGCCATGCATTCGGGACTTTTGAAAAACGCTGGCTCTTTCTTGACACGATTTCTCATCATGTTACGATTACTAACGTGCGAAAAACACGAACAAAAAGCGAACAAGGGAGTGGATCAATATCATTGATCAAAAGAAAGTTGCTTTCATTGGAGCAGGTTCTATGGCGGAAGGAATGATCGCAGGGATTGTGCGATCAGGACAGATGCCGCTAGGCCAAATTTACGCAACAAACAGACAAAATCAACTTCGATTGAATGAACTAACGAAACGATACGGCATCCAAACAGCCGCAATGGATTCATTTCCTTTTGAAGAAATGGATATGTTGATCTTGGCCATGAAGCCAAAGGATGCTGAAGCAGCCCTTGAATCATTAAAACCTCGTATTCAGCCAGATCAGCTCATCATGTCTGTCCTTGCAGGTGTTAAGCTATCGTATATTGAAGACATGCTGCATGAAGGCCAGCCTGTTATGAGGGTCATGCCAAATACATCAAGTACGATCGGGGCGTCAGCGACTGCTTTATCTGCTGGACGTTACGTGAAAAACGACCATATGAGCATAAGCCAGGCTCTTTTGTCTGAAATGGGCGAAGTCTATACCATTCGGGAAGAGCAAATGGATATTTTCACTGGAATTGCTGGAAGCGGGCCCGCCTACTTTTATTTCTTAATGGAAAGAATCGAAGAAGCAGGAGAAGAGGCAGGTTTATCAAAGGAATTGTCTCGCCAAATTGGCGCGCAGACACTCCTCGGTGCGGCAAAAATGCTGCAAGAAACAGAGGAAAATCCTTCTGTCCTAAGAGAGAAAATTACGTCACCAAATGGAACAACTGCTGCAGGACTGAATGCATTAGATGATTTTGGCGGGGGAGAAGCGATCAAGCAGGCTGTCAAACATGCGGCTAATCGTTCAAAAGAGATAAGCAATCAGCAAAAACAAAAAGTATCTATATAAATAGAGCTCAGGTACAGGAGTGATTAGGTGTACGCAGATAAAGAGAGAAAACGAATTGTTGTGAAAATCGGAAGCAGCTCTCTTACTAGCTTTCAAGGTGAGATTAGTTTGAAAAAACTAGAAAACCTCGTCAATCAAATTGTGAAACTTAAAGATGAAGGACACGAAGTCATTTTGGTTTCATCTGGTGCGGTTGCAGCTGGTTACCGAAAACTAGGATTTATCGATAGACCCAAAACACTGCCGGAAAAGCAGGCATCTGCCTCAATTGGGCAAGGGCTATTAATGGAATCATATTCTACTTTATTTTTATCACATGGTTATATTGCTTCACAGCTCTTAATCACAAGAAGTGATTTTTCTGATGAAACGCGCTATCAAAATGTGCGTAACACAATGAACGTGTTATTGGATCGAGGCATCATCCCAATTATTAATGAGAATGATACAGTGACGATCAATCGGTTGAAGTTTGGAGACAACGATACATTGTCTGCAAAAGTAGCTGGACTCATTGATGCGGATTTCCTTGCTATTTTATCTGATATTGATGGCTTGTATGAAGATAATCCTCATACAAATCCAAATGCGAAGAGAATTCTTGAAGTGACAGACATCACAGAAGACATCGAAGCAGCTGCTGGAGACGCAGGAAGCAGCGTAGGTACAGGCGGAATGAAATCAAAGCTCGATGCCTTTAAAATATCAATGGCCGCAGGGATCAACGGCTTTTTAGGAAAAGCAGATACGCCTCACATTTTAGACAAAGCGATCAATGGGACAGAGGACGGCACTTATTTTACCGCTGACGAAAATGTAGCGCCGCTCAATTATAAGAAGCAGTGGATTGCCTTTCATTCTGGACCAAAGGGTGAGATCGTGGTTCAAGAGAAAACACAGGAATTTCTCATGCACCGAGAGGGAAGTCTTGATTCTGATGGGATTGTCAATGTGAAAGGTTCATTTAAAAAAGGCGATGTTGTCCGTATTTTAGATCAAGATGGAAGAGAAATAGGGCTTGGCGTTGTGAATTATGCATCAGATGAACTCGCACGTAAGAGTGACTTGTTACAAGATGAAATCGTGCATGTCGTTGATCTTGAAGCATTTGTTTGTCATTTAGATTTATCGATTCCAGTTTGTTAACCAAAAGGGAGGAATTCCATGACACTGACAGCTGAAGTTGTCACATCGGTCAAAGAAAAAGCGAAGAAAGCAAAGCATGTTTCAAAAAAACTCGGTTTACTTCAGACAGAGGAAAAAAATGACGCGCTGCTTAAAATGGCAGAAGCGTTAGAGCAAAACAGCCGTTTCATTTTACAGGAGAATCAAAAGGATTTAGATACTGGGAAAGAAAAGGGCTTCTCAGAGGCACTCATGGATCGATTAATGTTAAATGAAGAAAGAATTCACGAGTTTGCTGAAAGTTTGCGGCTTGTGACGAGATTAACAGATCCTGTTGGAAAAATATTGGATGAATGGACTCTTGATAACGGCTTACACGTGAAAAGCCGAAGAGTACCGCTCGGCGTGATCGGGATGATCTATGAAGCGAGACCGAACGTCACTGTCGATGCAGCAGGCCTTGCCCTTAAGGCAGGCAACTCAGTGATTTTAAAAGGCGGTTCCTCCGCTATTTCTTCCAACAAAGCCATCGTCAGTGTGATCCATGAAGCATTGGATCAAACAAAGATTCCTCGTGATGCGGTGCAATTAATTGAACAAACAGACCGTTCATCGGTTCAGGCGATGTTTCAACTAAAAGAATGGATTGATGTTTTAATTCCGCGAGGCGGAGCATCTTTAATCAAAACAGTGGTAGAAGAATCCACTATCCCAGTGCTTGAAACAGGGACAGGAAACTGTCATGTCTATGTTGATCAAACCGCGAATGTGAAAAAAGCCATTGAGATTGTAATCAATGCGAAAACGAATCGTCCGGCCGTATGTAATGCACTTGAGACGCTGATTATTCATCGCGATTGGCTGAAAGAGAATGCAGCCTCATTAAATGAAGCTTTGCAGGAGCACCGTGTCACTGTACATGGCGACCAGGCAGCAGAGTCTTACTTCTCAAACGCGGTTCCTGCTTTGGAAGTGGATTGGACAGATGAGTATTTAAGTCTGGATCTTGCAGTAAAGGTAGTCGATTCAATTGAGGAAGCAATCAGCCATATCAATCAGTACGGCACAAAGCATTCAGAAGCCATCGTGACAGAAGATGAAAAAAATGCACTCACGTTTCTAAACGAAGTCGATGCGGCAGCCGTTTACCATAACGCATCGACTCGCTTTACAGACGGCGGCGCACTTGGCTATGGAGCTGAAATCGGCATCTCTACTCAAAAACTGCACGCAAGAGGGCCAATGGGACTCCCTGCACTTACGACAACTAAGCTGCTTCTGTGTGGTGACGGTCAGATTAGAAGCTAGAAAGATTCAAGAAACACTACCTTTTTATGAGGTAGTGTTTTTAACTTTATTTAAAAGAAATACACGTTATCCTACGTTTGCACAATTTTTCTTCATGACCTTCTCAAATTTAAAAAATTCAAATTCCTCAGGTGCTAAAGGTCCATTGCCGTGATGTGCTTCATGAGGTGCGTTTGGATCTGGATGGTGTAAGTGATAAAATTCAACTATTTGAAAACCGCATTTATTGACATAAAAATGAATGTTGCGTTTTTCAAAGTATGGAGTCACAACCTCCCATACAATCGTTTCTGGATATTGCGCCTCGATGGCTTTCCATGCTGCCTGACCAATGCCCCGGCCGTGAAAGGATGATGAAATGTATAGCAAATCAACCGAGTTGTGATGTGTCTCTTGGTTGATTTTGATCACAACGCCGCCTGCCTTTTCACCATTTAGCATAATATGATAAACAATGTGGTCATTGGAATGAAAAGATTCATCAATCACTTCATCTGGAGGAATCGGTCCATCCTGCGCATCGCCAAATGCGTCGATCACGCCAGCTGTAAAAGCTTTCTGAAGCTCTTTTTTCATAGAAGGGAAGTCCTCTTTATTTGCTTGTGCTAATGTTACTTCATGTTGAGTTATTTTGTTCATTTTTTTATCCTTTCCATGCGTAGTGGTGTTTCTGCATGTTATGATAAAGGGTGGAGTTACTCCATAGTCAAGAAAGGAGCCTTCATCATGATCAATGATGTGCAAAAAACGTTTTTCACTGGAGAATTTGCCAAGCTATTTGATGTAAAAAAGGATACGCTTCTGTATTATGATAAAATCGATTTATTTAAGCCGGCTGGTGTGCATAAAAATGGGTACCGTTACTATACACTTGAGCAATTTGACCATTTTATTGCGATTCAATCCTTGCGGGCTGTTCAATTTCCGATCAAAGAGTTAAAACAATATTTCACAGAACCTTCCCGCGAAAGACTGCAAAGCCTAGCGGCCGACCAAATAAAAAAGGTCAAACAAGAGATTGAAAAACTTCAAGACATCCAGGCTTTTCTTATGCGGGTGATGGAGACGACGCATGAATTAGCAAATGTGAAAATAGGGGAGGTCCTGTTTCAAGAGCTGCCAGAAGAACCCGTTGTACTAAGTGCATCAAACCCGATCGACTTCAATACACCTGTAGAAGAAATATCACGTATTGTAGGAGAATTTTTAAAGGGGGTTGGCATAAAAGGCGCTGCGGCAAATGGTTCTGTCTTAAAAAAGGAGCAGTTCCGTAAGCGGCACTATCATGAGTCAGATCAGCTGTTCTGCCGAATGGATGGCCCGGGGGCAGTCAAAAAACCTGGCGGGCTCTATGCGGTGATGTATGATCAAGGAACATATGAAGAGATTGAGTCTGCTTATTCGCATTTGTTAGATGAAATCGAGAAAGAGGGCATGATGCTGGATGGAGATGTATTTGAGGAGTATTTACTTCATTCGCTCATGTCTAAAGATGAAGCAGAGTATATAACGAAGCTCAGTGTAAAAGTGAAGAAGCGAGCAGATGACAATTGAAAAGAGGATAGACAGCATGTGACATGCGTGTCTATCCTCTTTTTTGATGTTATCCCACTTGATTTTCGGCAAATTGACTCATATATAAGTCTGCATAGAAGCCTTTTTGTTTTAAAAGTTCGCTGTGCGATCCTTTTTCAATGATGCTTCCATCCTTCATGACTAAAATAAGGTCTGCATCCTTAATCGTTGAAAGTCTGTGTGCAATCACGAAGCTCGTTCTGCCTTTCATCAATTCATTCATTGCTTTTTGAATATGCATCTCTGTCCGTGTATCCACACTGCTTGTTGCTTCATCTAATATCAAGATCTTTGGATCAGATAAAATGGCACGGGCGATGGTTAACAGCTGGCGCTGACCTTGAGACAGGTTGCCTGCATCTTCTGTTAACAGTGTGTCATATCCATCTGGAAGCGTGCGGATGAAATCATCTGCATAGGCATGTTTGGCGGCTTTAATGACATCCTCTTTGGAAACGTGCTGCCTGCCATAGGCAATGTTGTCGTAAATCGTTCCTTCAAAGAGCCATGTATCTTGAAGAACCATCGCAAATAAGTCTCGTACTTGCTGACGGCTGAGGTCAGTTGTTTTGACACCGCCAATGCGTATGGAGCCTTGATCTAATTCGTAAAAACGCATTAAAAGATTAATGATGGTTGTTTTTCCTGCACCTGTTGGCCCAACAATGGCAACCGTCTGACCTTCTTGCACATCTAAATCCAAATCTTTAATAATCGGATGATCTTTTTCATATCCGAATTGAACTTGTTCAAAGCTCACATCGCCTGAGAGTGATGCAAGATCAATTGCCGCATCTTCTTCGGTACTTTCTTCTTCCTCATCAAGGATTTCAAAGACCCTTTCAGCAGAAGCGATCGCTGATTGAACTAAGTTTGCGACGCTTGATGCTTGCACAAGCGGCTGAGACATTTGCTGTGTGTATTGGATAAACGCCTGCACATCCCCGACACGAATATTCCCGTTAATGACTAGAATCCCGCCGGCTACACTGACTGCCACATAGCCAAGGTTCCCGATAAAGGTCATCATTGGCATCATTAAACCAGAAATGAACTGTGCTTTTCTTGATGATTCATACAGCTTTTCATTTAATTGATCAAATGTATCGATTGCTTTCTTTTCGTAGCCATACGCACGAACAGTCTGATGTCCTGTGAACATCTCATTAATATGTCCATTGATCGTGCCAAGCTCTTTTTGCTGCGCTTTAAAATGCTTTTGAGAAAATGACGTAATGCCGCGAATCGCAAACAGGCTGAGTGGCAGCGTCAAACAAACAAGCAACGTAAGCAGCGGACTGATGAAGAGCATCATGACGACAATCCCAATGACTGTAATCACAGATGTAATCACTTGGGTGAGCGCCTGCTGAAGCGATGTATTAATATTATCGATATCATTCATCACACGGCTCAGTGTGTCCCCGTGGGTTGTTTTATCAAAATAACGAAGGGGGAGACGTGTGAGCTTGTCATTTGCTTCCTGCCGTAATTCAGCAATGGTCTGTTGAGAGACACCAGCCATGACATATTGCTGAACGAATGAAAAGAGGGAAGCAACGACGTACAGCACGACAAGCAGCAAAAGAATTCGTGAAATGACATCAAATTGAACGCCTGTTCCATTCGTAAAGCTGTCAAATAAGGAAGAGGTGGCATCCCCAAGCAGCTTTGGACTAATGACGTTAAAGACAGTTGAACCAATCGCTGCAATAAGGACGATGATCAGCTGAAATTTCCTTGGTTTTAAATAGCCTGTCAAACGAAGCAGTGTTTTCTTAAATTCCTTTGGTTTTGCGGCTGGCCCTTTAGGGTGGCCGCCTTTATGGCCCATGCCAGAAGACATTTTCTTACTCATCCTCGCTCACCTCCTGACCTTCCTGAGATGCGACAATCTCTTGATATACAAGATTATCCTTTATTAATTGTTCATGTGTTCCGATACCTGCGATTTTCCCTTCATCAAGTACAATGATTTTATCACTATGCTTCACTGTACTGATTCGTTGAGCCACAATGATGAGGGCTGCATGAGCTTTTTCTACTTCTAATGATGCCCGCAGCTTTGCATCTGTTTTGTAATCAAGTGCTGAAAAGCTATCGTCAAACAGATAGAATGATGGTTTTCTCACTAGCGCCCTTGCAATGGAAAGCCGCTGCTTTTGGCCGCCGGATAGATTGGAACCACCTTGATCAATTTCTGCATCAATTCCGCCATCTTTTTGCAAAACAAATTCTTCGGCCTGCGCAGTTCGCAGCGCCTGCCAGATGTCTTCATCGCTTGCATCCTGCTTGCCAAAGCGTACATTCTCGGCAATGGTTCCACTGAATAGAACAGCTTTTTGAGAGACATAGCCCATCTGGTTTCTCAGTTTCTCTTGAGGCAGCTCTCTAATATCTACACCATCTAGTGTAATCCGGCCTTCTGTCACTTCATAAAAGCGCGTCATCAGCTGGAGAAGTGTTGTTTTCCCAGAACCCGTACTTCCGATAATGGCTGTTGTTTCACCAGTTTTAGCTTCAAACGTGATACCTTGAACGGCCGGTTTCTCAGCATTTGAGTAATAAAATGACACATCCTCAAAGCGAATGGATTGGGCGGGCTCGTGAAGGTCAGTGATAGACTCTTCTTTGTCTTTAATCTTTGGTTCCATGTTTAACACTTCATTCATGCGTTTAGCTGACGCTTGTGCTCTTGGGACCATAATAAAGCTCATCGACAGCATAATAAGCGCCATTAAAATCATCATCGCATATTGAATGAAGGCAATGAGATTTCCAACTTCCATTTCTCCGGCATCAATTCGGTTTGCGCCAAGCCAGACAATGCCGATATTCGTGAAGTTCATGATAATCAGCATAAATGGAAACAAGTAAGCCATTAATCGGTTGACTCTAAGACCAGTATCCTTATAGGACGTGTTGGCTTCTTGGAATCGCTCCTTTTCATCATCCACACGGTTAAAGGCGCGAATGACGCGGATGCCTGAAAGAGATTCTCGCATAATTAAATTCAGCCGGTCTGTTTTTTTCTGAAGCTGGCCAAATAGCGGGATGGCTTTTCTTGACACCAAATAGATAAATCCGCCAAGAAGGGGGAGGGCCGCTAAAAAGATAAGAGACAGGACAGCATCCCTGGAAACAGCCAAAATAATTCCGCCTACAAGCATGAGCGGGGCCCGCGTCATCATTTGTAAAATCATAATCGTCACATCTTGGACTTGTTTCACATCATTTGTTGATCTTGTAATAAAGGAAGACGTGCCGATCTTTTGAAATTCTTCTAATGAAAATTTTTCGACATGTACAAACAGCTGTCTTCTCATATCACGCCCGAAGCCAAGTGCTGTTTTTGATGACAAGTAAGACTTCCAAATGGTGAGCAAAATGGCGAGTAAAGAACAAGCCACCATCCAGCCGCCAACCTTCCATATGTAAGCAATATCTCCCTGGACGATACCGACATCAACGATATCTGCTGTTAACGTCGGTAAATACAGCTGGAGCATACTGCTTAAAAAGGTGAGAATGACAATGGACACAACGGACAGCCGATACGGCTTTAAAAACGATAAAATTGATTTCATATGAATACCTTTCTTCCATATAGTCTTTTGTTCTGTAACCCATCATATACAAAGTGGGATTATTTCTACAAATGAAATGTCTTGTTTTAGTGAATTATTTATATTGTTCAATTTTAGAAAAGAAATCCTTCACAAACACATAAAAATCATGGGCAGAAGGAGACATTTCGCGCGTTTTAGATGCAATAATTCCAACCGTTCTTCTCACTTGAGGGAAATCGATCGGAATTTTCACTGTAAATCGCGGTGTTGTTTCATAAAAGGCGCTTTCGGGTAATAAGGTAACGCCCATACCTGCCGATACGAGACCTTTAATGGCATCCAAATCTTCTCCTTCAGATGAAATGGTAGGCTCATAGCCTGCCTGCTTGCAAGCATCAACCGCAATTTGTCTCAGCACATACCCTTCAGGAAATAACACGAAATGATCCTTTCTTAAATCACTTAAATGAATACTTCTTTGTCCACTAAAGGGGTGGCTAACCGGTAAAAGGGCATAAATGCTTTCGGAAAACAAAATATTTCCTTCTATTTGAGAATCGTTTGTCGGTACGGGTCCTAAAAAGGCGAGATCGATATCTCGGTTTTTGACCGCTTCAATGAGAAATTTATAGGACCCTTGACGAAGTAAAAAATCGACCTCTGGATATTCCTGCTTAAAGGCGGAGATGACAGAAGGGAGTACTTGGCTTGCTAGACTTGTAGGAAAGCCAATATTCACCGTTCCTTTGTGCGGATCTAAGTATTCATCAATTTGCTCTTTCGCATAATCAATGGCTTTGAGTGCAGTTCTGACATGATCTAAAAATTGTCTGCCGATCTTCGTTAATTTGATATTTCGTCCTTCTCGTTCGAATAAGGCCACTCCAAGTTCTTCTTCTAAATTCGCAATCTGCCGGCTGATGGCAGATTGGGCAACATGTAAGTTTTCAGCCGCTTCTGACACGTGTTCACGGTCTGCGACTTCTACAAAATAACGTAACTGACGAAGCTCCATTTTTGCACTTCACACCCATCTATCTCAAAAAGAGATTGTTTTGATCTAAATTATATATTGTTTATATCAATTTGAAAACTTAAAATAAGTTACAGAGTTTGTGAGATTTTATTACTGTGAAAAAACGGATCTTTTAAACGGGGGAGAGAAACGATGACTTATAATCAACTACCACAACCACAAGGTCTCTACCGTCCTGAATTTGAACATGATGCATGTGGAATCGGACTGTACGCCCATTTAAAAGGGGAGGCGACACATAGCATCGTCAAAAAGGGATTACAAATGCTGTGCCAGCTTGATCATCGCGGCGGGCAAGGCAGTGATCCGTATACAGGTGATGGTGCCGGTTTAATGGTACAGCTGCCAGACGCTTTCTTTAGAAAGAACTGCAAAGAATTTGCACTTCCTGAAAAAGGCCGTTACGGGGTAGGAATGGTCTTCTTTTCAAAAGATGATGACGAAAAAACGCGTCAAGCCATCGAACAGAAAATCAACGGGTTCATTAAACAAGAAGGCCAAACATTAATTGGCTGGAGAACGGTTCCTGTCGATCCAGGAAAAATTGGTACTGTCGCAGCGAAGAGCTGTCCGGTTGTGAGACAGGTCTTTATCGGAGCAAACGACAAGATCACAGATCGTTTATCATTTGAACGAAAATTATATGTCATCCGTAAACAGGCTGAGAACTGGGGAACAAGAGAAGAAAAACAATTTTACTTTGTCAGCCTGTCGAGTCAAACCATCGTATACAAGGGGCTTTTAACATCAGATCAAGTCGATGCTTTTTATCTTGATCTACAGGATGAAACATTTGTTTCTGCATTTTCACTTGTTCATTCAAGATTTAGTACAAATACATTTCCTACATGGGAAAGAGCCCATCCAAACCGTTACTTAATTCACAACGGGGAAATCAACACATTAAGAGGAAACATCAATTGGATGAGAGCAAGAGAACAACAATTCGTATCTGAAGCCTTCGGAGACGATTTAGACAAAATTTTGCCAGTGCTGAATGCAGACGGAAGTGATTCATCCATTTTAGACAATGCCTTTGAATTCTTTGTGCTTGCAGGCCGTACACCTGCTCATACAGCAATGATGCTGATTCCTGAGCCTTGGACGGAAAACACGCACATGTCGAAAGAGAAACGGGCATTTTATGAATACCATAGTTCTCTCATGGAGCCGTGGGATGGACCAACAGCGATTTCCTTTACTGACGGCAAACAAATCGGGGCCATCTTAGACCGAAATGGATTAAGACCGGCAAGATATTATGTCACGAATGATGATCATATCATTTTCTCTTCTGAGGTTGGCGTAATCGACACAAATGAAGAAGATGTTAAGTATAAAGATCGACTTGAGCCTGGTAAAATGCTGCTCATTGATCTAGAAGAAGGACGAATTATTTCTGACGAAGAAGTGAAATCGACCATTGCGAATGAACTGCCTTATCAAAAATGGCTCGATGAAGAAATGGTCCACGTCAATCGCTCGGAAGAAAATTCAGAAAATTCTAGTATAATGGATGATTTGTTGACACGTCAGCGTGCGTTCCATTATACGTATGAAGACATTCAAAAGTATTTAATTCCTTTACTAGAGGAAGGCAAGGATCCAATCGGTTCAATGGGAAGTGACACACCGCTTGCTGTGTTATCAGATCGTGCGCAGTCTCTTTTTCATTATTTTAAGCAGCTGTTTGCACAAGTCACGAACCCGCCGATTGATGCCATTCGTGAGCAGCTCGTGACATCAACCATGACTTGGTTAGGTGCCGAAGGCGATATTTTACATCCGAATGAATATTCATGCCGAAGAATTAAACTTTATACACCGGTCTTAACGAGCGGGCAATTTAACGGCTTGAAAACGATTGTTCATAATGCCTTTAAAAGCAAAACAATCCATACACTTTTCACCGATGATTTAAAACGCGGACTGGATGCGATGTTTGAAGAGGCGGAAAAAGCGATCAGAGAAGGTGTCTCTTTATTAATCCTTTCAGATCGTGAAATGACAGAACAAAAAGTACCGATTCCACCACTTCTTGCGCTAAGTGCACTTCATCAGCATCTTGTGCGTCAAGGCCTGCGGACAAAGGTCAGTCTGATCGTTGAATCTGGAGAGGTGAGAGAGGTCCATCATTTTGCCGCACTAATTGGCTACGGCGCAGATGCGATTCACCCTTACCTTGTCTATGAAACGTACAAACAGCTGATTGCAGACGAAGCGATTTCGATCAGCTTTGATGAAGCTGTTACAAAGTTTGGTAAAAGCGTGACAGAAGGTGTCGTCAAAGTCATGTCCAAAGTGGGGATTTCCACTGTGCAAAGCTATAGAGGCGCGCAAATCTTTGAAGCAGTCGGGATTAGTGAAGACGTCATTCAAGCGTATTTCACAGGAACAGCTTCTCAGCTTGGCGGAATTGATCTTGACACCATTGCTCATGAGGCAAAACTTCGCCATAATGCAGGGTATCAAGCAGCAACTGACCAGACACTTGAATCAGGCAGTGAATTCCAGTGGAGAAAAAATGGAGAGCATCATGCCTTTAATCCAAAAACGATCCATACGCTCCAGTGGGCATGCCGTAATGAAGATTACGATCTATTTAAACAATATACAAAAGCAGCGGATGAAGAAAGAATCGGCTTCCTCAGAAACTTGTTTGCATTTCAGCCAAAACAAAAGCCGGTTCGTCTGGAAGAGGTTGAATCTGCTGAATCCATCGTGCGCCGCTTTAAGACAGGTGCCATGTCATTTGGATCTTTAAGTAAAGAAGCGCATGAGGCACTTGCGATTGCGATGAACCGAATTGGCGGTAAAAGTAACAGCGGAGAAGGCGGAGAAGATCCTGCCCGCTTTACAGTAGATGAACATGGTGATGACCGCAGAAGTGCAATTAAACAAATCGCTTCTGGCCGATTTGGTGTGAAAAGTCATTACTTAGTCAATGCAGATGAACTGCAAATTAAAATGGCGCAAGGAGCAAAACCTGGAGAAGGCGGACAGCTGCCAGGAAATAAAGTGTATCCTTGGGTTGCCGATGTACGTGGTTCTACGCCAGGTGTCGGATTGATTTCACCACCGCCGCATCATGATATTTATTCCATTGAGGATTTGGCACAGCTGATTCATGATTTGAAAAACGCGAACCGTGATGCCCGCATCAGTGTCAAGCTTGTATCTAAAGCCGGCGTTGGCACGATTGCAGCAGGTGTAGCAAAAGGAACTGCGGACGTCATTGTCATCAGTGGTTATGACGGCGGTACCGGAGCTTCACCGAAAACGAGTATTAAACACACAGGGCTTCCTTGGGAGCTTGGATTGGCAGAAGCGCATCAAACCCTTGTGTTAAACGGTCTTCGCGAAAGAGTCGTTCTTGAAACAGACGGAAAGTTAATGACTGGCCGCGACGTTGTGATGGCTGCGATTTTAGGAGCAGAAGAGTATGGCTTTGCGACAGCTCCACTTGTCGTGCTGGGCTGCGTGATGATGAGAGCATGTCATTTAGATACTTGCCCAGTCGGAGTAGCCACACAAAATCCAGAGCTTCGCAAAAAATTCATGGGTAACCCCGATCACATTGTGAACTTCATGATGTTTATTGCAGAGGAAGTAAGAGAAATCTTAGCGGAACTCGGCTTTACATCAATGGATGAATTAATCGGACGCACGGACGTCCTAGCGGTCAGTGAACGAGCAAAAGCACACTGGAAAGCAGGCCAGCTAAACCTTGAAACATTGCTTTATCAGCCAGAAGGAGCGCGGACATTCAGAACACCGCAAAATCATAAAATTGATGAATCGCTGGATATGAATGAAATCCTTCCTTATGTGCAAGAAGCGCTGAATCATCAAACACCGGTTGATCTATCATTGAACATTCGCAATATCAACCGTGTGGCCGGAACCATTACTGGCAGTGAAGTGTCTAAGCGCTACGGGGAAGAGGGCTTGCCAGAGGATACCATCACACTAAGATTCACTGGTTCAGCTGGACAAAGCTTCGGCGCATTTGTGCCAAAGGGCATGTCTCTCTATTTAACAGGTGATTCAAATGACTATATCGGCAAAGGACTCTCAGGAGGCAAAATTGCTGTTAAAACGTCTGATCATTTTGTACAAAATGGACATGAAAACGTCATTGTAGGGAACGTTGCATTTTACGGCGCAACTAGCGGAAAAGCTTATATTAACGGGCGTGCTGGTGAACGATTTGCTGTTCGTAATTCAGGTGTACATGTGGTTGTTGAAGGAATCGGAGATCACGGCTGTGAATACATGACTGGCGGACGTGTCGTTATTTTAGGAGACGTTGGGAAAAACTTTGGTGCAGGTATGTCTGGCGGTGTGGCTTACATCCATACATCGGATGCAAAACAGTTCAAAAGAATGTGCAATATGGAAATGATCATGTTTGAAAAGCTCACAGATCATGAAGAAGAACAAGAAGTGAAACAAATGATCAAGGAACACCTTGATTATACAAACAGCTCAAAAGCAGCAGCACTTCTTGAAAACTGGGAGCAAGAAAAGGATCAATTCATCAAAGTCATTCCGAGAAATTACAAAATGATGCTTCAAAGCATTGAAGAACAAAAACAAGCGGGCCTCAGTCATGAAGAAGCGGTGATGTATGCCTTTGAAGCAAACACAAAACCGAAAAATCAAGAAACGGCAAACGGGCAAAAAGCAGCCCTCGCTCATTAAGAAAGGGGAGAGGACAATGGGCAAAGCAACAGGTTTTATGGATTATAAAAGAGAAAAGCCAAATGAACGTGACCCTCTCACTCGTCAAAATGACTGGAAAGAATATTCAGCTCCTTATACAGATGACGTATTGAAGAAGCAGGGCGCTAGATGTATGGATTGCGGAACACCGTTTTGTCAAATTGGGATGGAGATCAGGGGCGGCGTGTCTGGCTGCCCGATCTACAATTTAATTCCAGAGTGGAATGATCTTGTCTATCGCGGAAGATGGAAAGAAGCTCTCGAAAGACTTCAAAAAACAAATAATTTCCCAGAGTTTACTGGGAGAGTATGTCCGGCACCTTGTGAAGGGTCATGTACAGTCGCTATCAATGATCCAGCTGTTTCGATTAAAAATATCGAACGTACGATCATTGATAAAGGCTTTGAAAATGGATGGATCACACCAAGAATCCCTTCAAGCCGTACAGGGAAGAAAATTGCCATTGTCGGCTCAGGACCAGCAGGACTTGCAAGTGCTGATCAATTAAACCAAGCAGGGCACGCTGTAACAGTGTTCGAGCGTTCTGACCGTCTTGGCGGACTGCTGACATACGGGATTCCGAATATGAAGCTCGATAAAGAAGTGGTCGAGCGAAGAGTCAAACTTCTAAGACAAGAAGGCATTGACTTTGTGACGAACACAGAAATCGGTGTGGATATTACTGCTGATGAACTGAAAGAGCAGTTTGATGCCGTTATCCTTTGTACAGGTGCACAAAAGCAGCGTGATCTATTGATTGAAGGCCGGGAAGCAAAAGGGATTCACCTTGCGATGGATTATTTAACCCTTGCAACGAAAAGCATGCTTGATTCAGGATTTAAAGACAAAAACTTCATTGATGCTAAAGGAAAAGACGTAATTGTGATTGGCGGAGGAGACACAGGTGCAGACTGCGTTGCAACTGCACTTCGCCAAAAAGCAAAAAGTGTTGTTCAATTCGGGAAGCATCCAAAGCTTCCGGATACACGTGTAGGGGATAACTTGTGGCCAGAACAGCCTTATGTCTTCTCGCTGGATTATGCTTATGAAGAAGCACAAGCCAAATTCGGAGAAGATCCGCGTCAATATTCAATTCAAACCACAAAAATTGTGGCAGATAAAAATGGGAAATTAAAAGAGCTTCATACCATTCAAATGGAAAAGGTGAAAAACGAACAAGGGAAGTTTGAATTTCATGAGATTCCAGGGACAGAGAAGGTATGGCCTGCTCAGCTCGTCTTTATTGCAATTGGTTTTGAGGGAACTGAACAGCCGCTTGTGAAACACTTTGGCGTGGACAGCAAAAACAATCGCATTGACGCAAAATATGGGGAATATACAACAAATGTAGAAGGCGTATTTGCAGCGGGAGATGCAAGACGCGGGCAAAGCTTGATTGTCTGGGCAATTAATGAAGGCAGACAAGTGGCGCACGAGGTAGACCGTTATTTAATGGGGAGTTCGGTTCTGCCAAAATAGGTCAAACAAAGGGTGTTACAATATAAAGAAAAGCCATGACCAACGTGTGGTCATGGCTTTTTATGATTCAGAAATGGTATGATTGATCAACACTTTTTTACGTTTAAGCTGCGATACGACTAAACAGAGGAAGACAATCAGAACAAAAAGAGAAATGGTCAAAAAGCCAAACGTATATGAGCCAGTCAATTCTTTTAAACTGCCAAGAATATTAGGTAAAAAGAATCCGCCAATGCCTCCAGCAGCCCCAACAATTCCGGTCACAATCCCAATTTCTTTATGAAATACTTGAGGCACCAGCTGAAAAACAGCGCCATTCCCCATCCCAAGACACATCATCCCGGCAAATAAAAGCGCAATGACCACAGGTAAAGCTGGAAGACTGCTCACTCCCCCTAAGCAGATGCCGATGATTCCGAATAATCCAAGCAGTACCTTCATTCCGCCTATTTTATCGGCAATGAGACCGCCCACAGGACGAAAGAAGCTGCCTGCCGCCACACAAAGGGTCACAAAATCACCAGCATGAATCTTCGAAACCCCATATTGATCCACAAAGAAAATACTGAGGAAACTAGAAAGCCCGACAAACCCTCCGAATGTGATCGCATAAAGCAGACAGAAAAACCATGTCGATTTCACTTGAAATACTGAAAAGTACGACCGAATCGGCTGAGGAGCGGGCTGATTTGGTGCATCTTTTGCAGTGAAAATAAAGAACAAAAAGACAAGACTTAACGGAATCAGAGCGAGCCCCATTACGGCATGCCACCCGTAAATCTCCGCAAGCCTTGGACCAAATAATGTGGAGATTAGTGTTCCACTATTCCCCGCGCCTGCAATCCCCATAGCTACTCCTTGTAAGTGAGGAGGATACCAGCGGCTTGCCATTGGCAAAGCAACAGCAAAACTTGCTCCTGCTACTCCAAGCAAAATCCCAATCAGTACGAGCTCTGAAAGGGTTGTACCAGCGATAAACCCCCAAATGAGCGGAATGGTCGTTAAGAGCATTCCCATCACTGCAGTCTTTTTAGGTCCTATTCGATCGGTGAATAAACCGAGCACAATCCGAAAAAAAGAACCAGATAGAATTGGAATGGCCACAATCATGCCCTTCTCTACGGTTGATAAAGCAAAATCTTGCGCAATAAAAGCACCCAGCGCTCCTAACAAAACCCAGATCATAAAGCTCACATCGAAATATAAAAAGGAACCAAACAATGTCTTAGGATGACCACTTGATTTTAATTCTGAGAGTTTCATAAAACGCCTCCTCTATTGAATTTTCTGACTTAAAGATAGCGAGTTCACTTATGTAATGAAAGTATTATGTGAGAAAAATTGACATGAATAAACACTTTTTTACAAGTGTGTGCCATAATCAATCCATACAATGTGCTCGAGCAAGAGGCTTAGAAAGGTTGATTTCAGATGGCAAAACGCAAACTTGTGTTTATCGGAAACGGCATGGCGAGTATGAAATGTATCGAAGAGATCATTCAAAAGCAGCCAGAACATTACGCCATAACAGTCATTGGAAAAGAGAAGCACTCTGCCTACAATCGAATAAAACTTTCGCCCATTTTACAAAAAAGCGAATCATTAGCTCAAATTGAACTAAAGGATAAAGAATGGTACACAGCGCATGACATCACATTGTACAAAGGAGAATCAGTTATACATATCGATACAAATCGAAAATGTGTCATGACAGATGCGCGCCGGGAAATTTCCTATGACAAGCTCGTCATTGCAACGGGTTCATCGCCGAATTTTCTTCCTATTCAGGGTGTGTCCAAAAAAGGGATATACGCTTTTCGGACAATTGATGATTATGAGGCCATTTGTGCGGATGCGGTGCATTATCAACAAGCAGCAGTGATCGGAGGCGGCGTGCTTGGTGTGGAGGTGGCAGCTGGTCTGCAGATTGCGGGGCTGGAAACCACCATCATTCATCATACGGAGCGGCTCATGCAGCGACAATTAGATGAAACAGCCGCCGGATTATTACAGCGACAATTTATACGAAAAGGGATTCAGGTGAAAACAAATGCCCATACCATTGCATGCTTAGGCGGTGAGAGGGTAGAAGGCGTTCTATTGAAAAATGGCGACATCGTGGAGGCTGATCTTGTTGTTTTTACAACAGGTATCCGTCCGAATATACAGCTTGCAGAGAATCATGGCATACACACGAGAAAAGCCATTGTTGTCAATGACGTGATGGAGACAAATATCCCAAATATTTATGCGATTGGAGAATGTGCAGAGCACAAAGGGATGGTGCACGGTCTTGTTCAGCCCATTTATGAACAAGCAAGCGTGCTCGCTAAGCATCTTTTAGGGGAAAAAATCACACATACACCCAAGCCCATTTACTCAACAAAATTAAAAGTACCTGATTTGCCGATTTATTCTGCTGGATGTATTGAACATCATTCTCCGTTTATGTCAGCTGTGACTTATTTAGATGAAGAGCAAGAGGTATATAAAAAATTCGTCTTTGAACGTGAGGCGCTGGCAGGCATTTTATTCGTCGGAGAGCTGGAGCATGCCGATCAGCTTTTGCAAGATGTGAAAGTGGGACGTGATAAAAGTGTGGTCATGAAATCCCTTTATGAAAAGCAAGCATCCCCACTAGATTCATTAAAAATGGAAGATCTCGTCTGCCAATGTCAAACCGTTACAAAAGGGACGATTTTAAAAAGCATTTCGGTTCATCAGCTGACAAACTTAGAAGAGGTGAAAAAACAGACAGGGGCAGCAACCGGGTGCGGCGGGTGTCAAGAGCTCGTCCGTGCTTGCTGCCAGTTATCATCACATGAACAAACGGAATCGCAGGCCTTTTATTGTCCATGTACAGAAGCAGATGAGCAGACCATTTTTTCGTTTATTAAAAAGCAGCAGCCGGTGAATGCTGAAGAAATAAGAAGACATTTTCAGTGGAAAACGAATCACGGCTGCGGCATCTGCCGGCCGGCCATTCAATACTATCTCGAGCAATTTCAAGGATCGGTGGAAAAAATCGGCGCTGCTGAGCAGGAGGACATGTTGATTCCTCAATTATATGGAGGCCGGCTTGATTTGGATTTTTTGAAAATCATTACGTCTTTGTTAGAGAACAGGCTGATTGAGCAGGCAGAGCTGACAAAGCATAAACGAATACGGCTTATCGGTGTGTCAAAACAGGCGGCACAAATCGTCAAAAATCATTGGCCAATTATGCCCAATGAGAAAAGAAGACTATCTCATATCCTTTCATGCGACTGCAGTGATCCAGCAGTCACGTCACTTGTGATAGAGCTGGAAAGACAAGTGGAAGATACACTTTTACCAGCTGTCACCTCCATTCATATCACCGGTGCTTCCTGCACGTGTAAACTTGCTCCAATTGATGACATCTGTCTGAAAAAGCAGCTGGGTGAATGGAACATTTATATAGGAGGCCAGCTTTTTTACACCTTGGCTCATTCAAGTGAGCTTATTGCTTTTTTAAAAGCGCTGCTTGAAGAGTATAGAAAAAATGCTTACTTTCAAGAATCCATTGGTGATTGGCTTTCCCGGCAAGGGAACATTTCTATTCGAGAAAAGTTAC
This sequence comes from Bacillus sp. FSL R5-0512, assembly GCF_038593295.1. NCBI lineage: Bacteria > Bacillati > Bacillota > Bacilli > Caryophanales > Bacillaceae > Bacillus > Bacillus sp. FSL R5-0512. The sequence continues at coordinate 1,862,169 of NZ_CP151982.1, read as the reverse complement.
TTGATGAGGAAATAAGAGAAGAGCTCTGTGCGCAATTTGACCAAAGCAGACAAGAAAATGTAAGACATAAGGATGTGAAGGTATGAGTCAATCTTTTTTACAATATGCCCAGCAAAAATCAAAGCAGGAAGAACAAAAGCGAGTGTTTCCAGCCCAATGTCCTTTTTGCAGTATGCAGTGCAAAATGCAATTAATCGAGCAGCATGTGGAAGGGCGAACACGCTACCAAACGATTGGTGTACACAATCCAACTACGCACGGAAGACTTTGTATGAAAGGACAGCATGCCCACCAGCACGCGCTCCATAAAGATCGCCTGAATCACCCGCTGATCAAAAGAAACGGACAATTTGTAAAAGCAACATGGCAAGAGGCTCTCGAGGAAATCAAAACAAACATAGAATCCCTTCAGCTGTCACATGGCCATGATGTGATCAGTGTGTACGGAAGCGCATCAATTACAAATGAGGAAGCGTACTTACTCGGGAAATTTGCAAGAGTGGCGCTGAAAACAAAATACATCGATTATAACGGGAGACTATGTATGTCTTCGGCAGCAACTGCCGCAAATCAAACATTCGGACTTGACCGTGGCCTGACCTTTCCTCTCAGCGACATCAAGCATGCACGAGTGTTGATATTGGTTGGAACGAATATAGCGGAATGTCAGCCAACCTTCCTGCCCTACATCGAAGAGGCGAAAAACAATGGCGCATTTCTCATCGTCATTGATCCGCGCAGAACTCCGACGGCCCAATTAGCCGATTTACATGTCAGCCTAAAACCAGGGTCAGATGCCGCACTGGCAAACGGCATATTGCACATCATGGTGCATGAGCATTTAATCGATGAATCATTTATTCATCAACGAACGTCAGGTTTCCAAGAACTAAAGGAGCATATCTCACGCATCTCCCTGCCAGACATTGCTGAGCAAACCGGCGTGACGATTGATGTGATGCAGAAAATAGCAAGGAAATTCGCACAAGAAAAGACAGGCATGATTTTTACAGCAAGAGGCATTGAGCAGCAAATAGACGGTACAGCCTCTGTGCGTAATTTCCTGAATATTCTGCTTGTTACCGGGAAGATCGGCCGCTTTGGATGCGGCTATGGCGCAATAACCGGCCAGGGAAATGGCCAGGGAGCAAGAGAGCATGGGCAAAAAGCAGATCAGCTTCCAGGATATCGAGATATCTCAAATCCTGCTCACAGAAAAGAAATGGCTGAACGATGGAACATTGATGAAAAAGAACTCCCAGGAAAGGGCGTGTCTGCTTTTGAGATGTTTGAAAAAATGGATGCAGGTGAGATCAAAGCGCTCTTTTTAATGTGCTCAAATCCTGTCCAATCAGGGCCGAACGCGCACTTGATTCAGCAAGCCATCAAGAACTTGTCCTTTTTTGTTGCCGTTGATTTATTTATGTCTGAGACAGCTGCGCTGGCAGATGTAATTTTACCGACTTCGTCATATTTAGAGGATGAAGGTACCGTGACAAACATAGAGGGGCGCGTTACGCTTAGAGAAGCAACATATCCACTTAAACACCAAAGAAAGCACGATTGGCAAATCATTTGTGAAATAGCAGCTGTATTAGGCAAAGGCAGCCATTTTTCCTTTTCATCCGCAGAAGAGATCTTTGAGGAATTAAGAGCCGTAACGAAAGGTGCAAAGGCTGATTATTCAGGCATAACCTATGAAAGGCTGAGGAAGGAACAAGGCATAAGGTGGCCTTGTACTCATTTAGAAGACCCGGGAACTGAAAGATTATTTGAACATGCATTCTCACATTCTGACAGTTTAGCGAAGTTTGCCGTCGTCACACATGGAAAAAAGGCTGCAAAGGAACCCGTCAGTCAAGAATACCCTCTTTATTTAACGACCGGCAGGGTGATGGCTCATTACCAAACAGGCGTTCAAACAAGAAGGAGCACCTCTCTTGTTGCCAGACAGTTTGAAGCATATGCAGAGCTTCATCCTGACACAGCGAAAACGTATGGACTTCAGCACGGGGAGCTCGTGACCATCAAGTCAAAAAGAGGAAGTGTCATCATCAGATGCCGCATATCAGACACCATTCGAAAAGATACCGTATTTGTTCCATTTCACTGGAGCAAACATCAATCAATTAATCAATTAATTGATGATCAACTAGATCCGCAAAGTAAAATGCCAGGCTTTAAATATTGTCCTGTACAGCTGTCAGCCGGCGTGAATGAAAAACTATGTGAGAAATTTTAACATGTATTTTCCATCTATGTTTAGATTATGGTACTTTCTAAAAAATGATCACATGAGGGGTGTTTTATCATGAAAGAAAAACTCGTATTAGTGGGGAACGGTATGGCCGGCATTCGAAGCCTTGAAAACATTTTAAAAACAGACGGCGAACGTTTCGACATGACGGTATTTGGGACTGAACCGCATCCTAACTATAACCGAATTCTTTTATCGAAAGTGCTTCAAGGGGATACGAAGGTCGAAGATATTACGTTAAACGATTGGAACTGGTATCAAAAGCATGATATTCAGCTGTTTACAAACGAGACCATAGTGAAGATTGATACAGCGAACCAAACAGTCACCAGTGATCAAGGACGGACCGTGCATTATGACCGATTGATTTTAGCAACAGGGTCACTTCCATTCATCCTTCCAATTCCAGGGAGTGATAAAAAAGGCGTGACGGCTTTTCGTACATTGCAAGACACTGAGGAAATGGTCAATGCCTCTACTATGTACAAAAAAGCAGCAGTCATCGGGGGAGGACTCCTTGGGCTTGAAGCAGCACGCGGTCTATTAAACTTAGGCATGGAAGTGAATGTCATCCACCTCAGCTCTCATTTAATGGAACGCCAGCTAGACCCTATTGCAGGCCAGCTTCTTCAAAAAGCATTAGAGGAACAGGGGATGAAATTCCTGTTAGGAAAACAGACAAATGAGATTTTAGGAGATACAAGAGTAGAAGGATTATCATTTTCAGACGGCACTACACTTGAGACAGACCTAGTCGTCATGGCTGCGGGAATTAAACCAAGTAAAATGCTTGCAGAAATAAGCGGGCTTGAAGTGAACCGTGGGATTATCGTCAATGATTTTATGGAAACAAGTGTCCCGGGCATTTATGCCGTCGGAGAATGTGTGGAACACAGGGGACAAACGTACGGATTAGTTGCTCCTTTATACGATCAAGCGACTGTACTTGCCAAGCATGTATGCGGCTTGAACCCTGCTCCATATGAAGGCTCTGTTCTGTCAACACAGCTGAAAGTATCAGGAGTTGATGTATTTTCAGCTGGTGATTTTATTGAAAACGATGAGAAAAAAGCGATTAAGATTTTTGACGAACAAAAAGGCATCTATCAAAAACTCGTCTTCCAGCAAAACCGATTAGTAGGCGCCGTCATGTTTGGAGAAACAAGCGACGGACCTCGTTTATTCTCGTACATTAAAGAAGGAATAGATATGTCGGATATGGAGAAGGTATCTGTCTTAACCTCCAATGATCCGGCGCAAGAAAGCACGATTGACAGCATGGCAAACGACCATATCGTTTGCGGCTGTAATGGCGTGTCAAAAGGGCAGATTGTGGAAGCCATTCAGAAAGAAGGCTTAACAACGTTTCAGGAAGTCAAGCAATGTACAAGTGCCTCACGATCTTGCGGAGGCTGTCAGCCTGTTGTCGAAGAGATTCTTTGGCATACGCTAGGTGAGGATGCAAGCCGGACAGCCCAAAAAGAAACCATCTGCGCCTGCACTACCCTTTCACGAGATGAAGTCATTCATGAAATCAAAGAGAAAGGGCTGCAGCATGTCAAAGAAGTGATGAATGTACTTGACTGGAATACAGAAGAGGGCTGTTCAAAATGCCGCCCTGCACTGAATTATTATTTAGGCATGCTTCATCCACTTGAATACAAAGATGAAAAGAGCTCACGCTTTGTAAATGAACGCATGCACGCCAATATTCAAAACGATGGCACCTATTCAGTTGTTCCGCGAATGTACGGCGGCGTCACCAATGCAAATGACTTGAGAAAAATAGCCGATGTCGTCGACAAATATGAAATACCGCTTGTGAAAATGACTGGCGGTCAGCGTATTGATCTTCTAGGTGTCAAAAAAGAAGATTTACCTAAAGTGTGGGCGGATCTAGATATGCCATCGGGTTATGCATATGGAAAATCTTTAAGAACAGTTAAAACATGTGTTGGAGAACAATTTTGCAGGTTCGGCACGCAGGACTCCATGGCTCTTGGAATTGCACTTGAAAAGAAATTTGAAGGTCTTGCGACACCGCATAAAGTAAAAATGGCCGTCTCTGCTTGTCCGAGAAACTGTGCAGAGTCCGGAATTAAAGACCTCGGTATTGTGGGGATAGATGGAGGGTTTGAATTGTACGCCGGCGGAAATGGCGGCACACACCTGCGGGCTGGAGATTTATTAATGAAGGTCAGTACAGCAGAAGAAGTAGAGCAAATGGCCGCAGCATACCTGCAATATTACAGAGAAACGGCAAATTATTTAGAAAGAACCTCTGCTTGGGTTGAGCGACTTGGGTTAGATCATATTCAATCAGTACTCCTGGATGATGAAAAACGAGCAGCCTTAATCGAAAGAATGGACATTGCGCTTTCAACATATGAAGAGCCTTGGCAGGAGCTTCGCGAGAGTCAAAAAGACACGAGACAATTATTTCAAAAAGCGACGGCTTCCGTATAAATCAATTGAAGGGATGAGATCATATGACAGTTTCAGTTGTTAAAGTTCACATTGGCACCCTATCAGATTTTCCGCTCCAGCTAGGTAAAACAGTTGAAGCCGGTACACTTGAATTAGCTGTTTTTCAAACTTCTAATAAGCAGTTCAAAGCCATTGAAAACCGCTGTCCTCATAAAGGCGGCGTTCTGGCTGAAGGCATGGTCAGCGGGAATCACGTTTTCTGCCCAATGCATGATTGGAAAATTGATCTTTCATCAGGAAACGTGCAAGCACCAGATCACGGATGCGTTAAAACATATGAAACATTCGTTGAAGGGGACAATGTCTTTATTTTATTGCCTTCATAAATGGTTTAGATCCTTCCTTTCATGTATATGCTGTATATAAATGCAGCAAGAAAGGAAGGAATTTTTGTGCCGTTCGTTAATATTTTGATTGAACTCTTAATCGGATTTTTCGCTTTATTTTTTATTACAAAATTATTAGGGAAAACACAATTTGCACAAATCACACCGTTTGATTTTATTTCTGCACTAATTTTAGGCGAAATGGTCGGAAACGCCATTTTTGACCCAGAAGTCAGGGTTCAGCACATTTTATTTGCTGTTGCGGTATGGGGCGTACTTATTTATACAGTTGAATGGCTTTCACAGCGCTTTAAATCCATTCGCGCTTTTTTAGAAGGAAGACCTACTCTTGTGATTGATAAGGGGAAGATTCACTACAATCGGTTGAAGAAGAATATGCTTGATATCAATCAGCTGCAGACACTGGTTCGCGCAAAAGGCCATTTTGCACTGAATGAAATTGAATATGCCGTTTTGGAAACGGACGGTTCTGTCAGTGTTCTTCCGAAAATGAAATACGCGCCAGCCACAGCAGAAGATGTGAACGTGAAGGGAAAAGAAGTGAAATTGCCTAGAACATTTATTATTGACGGCGAAATCTTAAAAGATGATTTACAAGAAGCCGGCTTTGATGAATCCTGGCTGAATAAGCAATTAAAAAAGCAGCATATTTCCTCTTATCGAGACGTTCTATTTTGTGAATGGATTGAAAATGAAGGGATTTATGCGATGCAATATGAAAAGTCTAAAAAAACATCCACAACATAAAAACGTGGGTGTTTTTTTGTGCGTGTATGGAATAGGATCAAAAAGAATGTTTGATGAAAACGTTCACAAAATGAGGAGGAGATATGTGATGAAATATAGAAACGTATGGATTGTTATGGTCTTGTCTTTCTTTCTTTTTGACTTCGCTTCACTTCAAGCAGCAGAAGCCGGGCATAACCGCGTCCTTGTCGTTGATCAAAAGGGAAGCGGGACATACCGCACCGTTCAGTCTGCCATTGATGCGATTCCAGCAAACAATCAACAACCGGCAACGATCTATATTAAAAATGGCGTATATAAAGAAAAAATTTTGCTTCCGCAAAATAAACCACACGTATCCTTTATTGGCGAAAACCAGCACAAGACGATCTTTACGTATGATGATACAAACGCAAGCACTGGGAGTACAACAAACAGCTCAAGCACAATGATTCGTGCAAACGATTTTTATGCAGAAAATATCACCTTTCAAAATACAGCTGGCAGACATGCTGGTCAGGCAGTTGCACTGTATGTGTCTGGCGACCGGGCTGTGTTCAAGCAAATACGCGTGTTAGGCTATCAAGATACACTTTATGCAACAGGCACAGGGCGGCAATATTATGAAAACTGCTATATTGAGGGCACGGTCGATTTTATTTTTGGATCAGCCACAGCTGTGTTTAAAAGAGCTGAAATAAAAAGCCTTGGAAATGGGTATATTACTGCAGCATCCACAACAGAAGCGCAAAGGTACGGCTATGTATTCATGGACTCTACGCTGAAAAAGGGGACGGCAGCTGCGCAATCGGTTTATTTAGGACGTCCGTGGAGACCTCATTCGGCTGTAACATTCCTTCATACAAAAATGGATGATCATGTGAAAGCAGAGGGATGGCATAACTGGGATAACCGTGACAATGAAAGAACGGCCAGATATAAAGAATTTGGATCGACAGGAGCGGGAAGCAGTCCAGCAAACCGCGTAAAATGGTCAACCATTTTAACTCAAAATGAAGCAAGTCAAATCACGGTTCAGGCTGTTCTTCGCGGAACCGATGGCTGGAATCCAGAAAAGAGGTAAGGGGCTTGTCAGTTTTCGTCAAAGAAAGCTGACTTTTCTGTTTAAAAAACCTTTGAGAACAAACGTTCTTTTGTGTATAATGAACATATTCTTCTAAAATTGGCTGCAACAAAAAGGAGGGATTGCGTGAAGCGTTTTTCACAGCTCATGTTTTTACAAATATGTATCCTGTCGATTTTATTTCTCCCTTTTTCAGCGAAAGATGAACAACTCAAAGCTCGTGACGATTCACTTCAATGGATGACAGCTTTAGACGAATTCATACGAACAGCACCTGATTTAGAGGGCGCGATCTCTGGCATCAGCGTCCGCGATACTTCTGACACCTCTCTTCTTTATGAACATCAAGCCGATATTCGTCTTACTCCTGCTTCTAATATGAAACTGCTCACATCAGCCATCGCACTTGATATACTTGGAGAAACACACACATTCCCTACAGACATCTGGATGGATGGTTCCATTCAAAAGAAAACGCTACATGGCAGCCTTTATCTTCGTGGCACCGGCGATCCGACTTTATTAGAGGAGGATTTTGCAGCACTTGCCAAACAAGTCAAAAAGGCCGGAATACATACCATTCGCGGGCAGCTTGCGGCAGATGACACTTGGTTTGATGACACGAGATACTCCATTGACCTGCCTTGGAGTGATGAGGATCAATATTACGGGGCACAAATTTCTGCTCTCACGGCTTCACCGAATCAAGATTATGATGCAGGGACCGTGATTCTCGAAGTAAAACCAGGAAAAAGAGCAGGACAGAAAGCCGCATATGATATGATCCCAAAGACGGATGTCGCTCAAGTCATCAATCAAGTGAAAACAGTTCCAGAAGGTGAAAAAAAGAAAATCTCTTTTAAGCGCTCTCACGGAACCAACAAGATTACGTTGACTGGGACTATTCCTGTTAAAGCGAGCTCATCTAAACAATGGGTAGCTTTATGGGATCCGTCCGTCTATGCTTTAGACTTAATGAAACGAGCGTTAAAGGCGGAAGGGATTCAAGTAAAGGGACCGCTGAAATCAAAACAAGTTCCTAAAAAAGCCAAAAAAATTGCCTCCCATACATCGATGCCATTATCAGAGCTGCTTGTTCCTATGATGAAATTAAGCAACAATACCCATGCAGAAATTTTGCTAAAGGAACTAGGGAAAAAAGTGAAGAACAAAGGGAGCTTTGAAGCTGGGCTGGACGTCATGAATGAACGGCTTCCTGCGTTTGGCATCGATCCTTCGCTTGCAGTGCTGCGTGACGGATCGGGCATATCACCTATTAACCTTGTCTCTGCTAACCAGTTCACTTTATTTTTGACAAACATTCAAAAGGAAAAATGGTTTAAAACCTATGAACATGCGCTCCCTTTAGCAGGGGCAAGTGAACGAATGGTAGGGGGAACGTTAAGGAACAGATTGAAGGAACCAGCTACACTAGAAAAAGTACGTGCAAAAACAGGGTCGTTAACAACGGTCAGCACACTTTCTGGATATATTGACACGCAGGGCGGGAAAACGCTCGCTTTTTCCATCTTATTAAATCACCTTGTTGATGACGAAAAAGGGAAAGAGATAGAAGACCGTATTGTCAGCATACTAGCTGAGAATCTTTAGATTTAGAGAGAGAAGGAGAACCATCATGACGTTAGATAATAATCAATCTTTAGTAAAAACCATGTCCATTTTTCTCATCCCGCTTTTGCTAAGTAATATTTTGCAATCGATCGGACAATTAGTGTCTATTGTTCTTGTCGGAAGATGGATTGGAGAGGATGCAGTAGCTGCCATTTCTGCATTCTTTCCGCTTTTCTTTTTACTCGTTTCTTTTTCCATTGGAATTGGATCGGGAAGCTCGATCCTTATTGGACAAGCGTATGGAGCAAAAAATGAACAGAAATTAAAAGAAATTATTGGCACAACGCTTTCATTCACTTTTTTGATCGGAGTATCTTTAGCGATCATTGGAGGTTTTTTCGCAACAGACATCTTAAACCTTATGGGAACACCCGCTAATATCGTGGAGGAAAGTGCGGGCTATGCTAGAATTCTATTCATCTCAATGCCGATCTTATTTCTTTATTTTGTTTATACGACCTTCTTGCGAGGGACAGGGGATTCGAAAACGCCATTTTATTTCTTAATGATTAGTACGGCAACGAATATTTTGATGCTGCCCATTTTATTATTTGGATGGCTGGGACTGCCAGCGTTCGGCTTATACGGCGCTGCGTATGCTTCTGTGATTTCAACAATTGTGACATTTATCATTCTACACATCTACTTATATAAGACAAAGCACCCGCTTCGCATTGATGCATCGGTGAGAAAGCATTTATTGATGAAAGGAGATCTATTAAAAACGTTATTAAAGCTCAGTATCCCATCAAGCATTAATATGATCCTCATTTCTTTATCAGAAATTGCCGTTATTTCTTTCGTCAACGATTATGGATCACAGGCAACAGCTGCCTATGGAGTTGTCAATCAAGTCGTGAGTTATGTGCAGATGCCGGCAGTGAGCCTTGGCATTGCGGTCTCGATCTTTGCAGCTCAATTCATTGGCGCAGGAAATATGAATCGACTGAAAGATGTCATTAAAATTGGGTTAGGGCTTAACTTCGCCATAGGCGGATGCATCATCATTTTCGTTTATATTTTTGCGCCTCAGATTTTATCGATCTTTTTAACAGATCCTGGGACGATAGACATCGCCTATAGTTTGGTCGTCATTACACTATGGAGCTATCTCATTTTTGGAACGGCCCAAATTGTTGCAGCCACAATGAGAGCAAGCGGGACGGTTCTTTGGCCGACGATCTTTAGTATTTGTTCCATTTGGCTTGTAGAAGTACCAGTCGCTTATGTGCTATCACACTATACATCCCTTGGCATTAAAGGAATATGGATTGGCTACCCTGCAGCTTTCTTTGTAAACTTACTCCTCCAATACAGCTACTATCAGCTCGTATGGAAGAAAAAACAAATTGTAGCGCTTGTTCAATCATAATGTAAAGGTGTAAGACAGCATATACATACGAAGATCTCTCACTTTTAAGGAGGCCGAATCTTCTATGTTTTTGAATCAAAGAAATGAACTGAGCTCGCACAATATCGGTGACTTTTCTTATGCCGGACCAGATTTCCAAGTGCTGACGTGGGGGGAAGGAACGACATTACATATTGGAAAGTTTTGTTCTATCGCAAACGAAGTGAAAATTTTTCTAGGCGGGGAACACCGTACTGATTGGGTCACAACGTATCCGTTTAATCAAATTTTTAAAGAAGCTGCCCATATTAAAGGACATCCCAAATCGAAGGGAGATGTTCATATTGGACATGACGTATGGATTGGATATGGTGCGACGATTATGTCAGGAGTATGTATAGGAAACGGGGCCGTGATCGGGGCAAATAGTGTGATCACAAAAGATGTGCCGCCATATGCAATTGCCGCAGGAAATCCCCAGCAGCTCATGAAATATCGATTTTCATCCGAAATAATCGAAAAACTGCAGTTATTAGAATGGTGGAATTTAGAGTTTTCAATCATCCAATCTATTTTTCATCTTTTGCAATCGTATGATATTGAACAGTGTATAAATGTAATAGAAGACAGAAAAAAGAAAGGCTGAAAAAGCCTTTCTTTTTTTAGTTTAGCTAAGACGTATGATGGTCAAGGCTGCTCCAGCAGCACCACCTCCGCCAACTAAAATAGCTGTGACAACCGCCCCAAAAAACTGCAGTGAGATGGTATTACCAGCTGTTAAATTAACAATAACAGTGTTGTTGATTAATGAAGTTGAGATAACAGGTGATTGAACAGAACCAGAAATAGTAGTTGTTCCATTTAAAAGCAAACGTGTATTAATCAAAAGAGCTGTAGTGGTGTTGATTTGATACGTAATATAATATTTACCAGTTTGCAGAACGGTAAAAACAGTACTTGTGCCGTTTGCTGTAAAACCAGTAATGTTTTGAAAGTTTGGCAAAGGAATATTCGTTCCTCCTGCTACAGTAACGATGGTAGGGCCAGAACTATTAGCAGCATAAAGTGCTGTATCTGTAAAACCACCTGTTCCAGTAGCCCCAGTGACACCTGTCACGCCAGTAGGACCTGTTGGTCCAGTAATACCAGTGACACCAGTAGGACCGGTAGCTCCGGTTGAACCGGTGATACCGGTGGCACCAGTAGAACCAGTAGCTCCAGTAATACCGGTGGCACCAGTAGAACCAGTAGCTCCAGTAATCCCCGTGGCCCCGGTAGCTCCGGTAGCTCCAGTGATACCAGTAGGACCGGTAGGACCAGTTGATCCAGTGATACCCGTGGCGCCAGTAGGTCCGGTAGCTCCAGTGATACCCGTCACACCAGTAGGACCTGTTGGTCCAGTGATACCGGTGGCCCCGGTAGGTCCAGTTGAACCGGTAATCCCCGTGGCCCCGGTAGGTCCGGTAGCTCCAGTGATACCGGTGGCCCCGGTAGGTCCAGTTGAACCGGTAATCCCCGTGGCCCCGGTAGGTCCGGTAGGACCAGTTGAACCAGTGATGCCCGTGGCACCAGTAGGACCGGTAGCTCCAGTGATCCCCGTCACACCAGTAGGACCTGTTGGTCCAGTAATACCAGTGACACCCGTAGGACCGGTAGATCCGGTAATACCGGTGGCACCAGTAGGACCAGTTGAACCAGTGATGCCCGTGGCACCAGTAGGACCGGTAGCTCCAGTGATCCCCGTCACACCAGTAGGACCTGTTGGTCCAGTAATACCAGTGACACCCGTAGGACCGGTAGATCCGGTAATACCGGTGGCACCAGTAGGTCCAGTTGATCCAGTGATGCCCGTGGCACCAGTAGGACCGGTAGCTCCAGTGATCCCCGTCACACCAGTAGGACCTGTTGGTCCAGTAATACCAGTGACACCCGTAGGACCGGTAGATCCGGTAATACCGGTGGCACCAGTAGGACCAGTTGATCCAGTGATGCCCGTCGCCCCTGTATCACCAGTAGCTCCAGTGATGCCCGTGGCACCCGTAGGACCAGTTGATCCAGTGATGCCCGTGGCGCCAGTAGGACCGGTAGAACCAGTGATGCCCGTGGCCCCGGTAGAGCCAGTTGATCCAGTAATCCCTGTCGCACCAGTAGGACCGGTAGATCCAGTGATCCCCGTAGCGCCGGTAGGTCCAGTAGCTCCAGTAATCCCCGTGGCACCAGTAGGACCGGTAGCTCCAGTGATCCCCGTAGCGCCGGTAGGTCCAGTAGCTCCAGTGATGCCCGTCGCCCCTGTATCACCAGTAGCTCCAGTGATGCCCGTGGCACCAGTAGGTCCAGTTGAACCAGTGATGCCCGTGGCACCAGTAGGTCCAGTTGAACCAGTGATGCCCGTGGCGCCAGTAGGTCCAGTAGCTCCAGTGATCCCCGTCACACCAGTAGGTCCAGTAGCTCCAGTGATGCCCGTGGCACCCGTAGGACCGGTAGCTCCAGTGATCCCCGTCACACCAGTAGGACCTGTTGGTCCAGTAATACCAGTGACACCCGTAGGACCGGTAGATCCGGTAATACCGGTGGCACCAGTAGGTCCAGTAGCTCCAGTGATGCCCGTGGCACCCGTAGGACCGGTAGCTCCAGTGATCCCCGTCACACCAGTAGGACCTGTTGGTCCAGTAATACCAGTGACACCCGTAGGACCGGTAGATCCGGTAATACCGGTGGCACCAGTAGGTCCAGTAGCTCCAGTGATGCCCGTGGCACCCGTAGGACCGGTAGCTCCAGTGATCCCCGTCACACCAGTAGGACCTGTTGGTCCAGTAATACCAGTGACACCCGTAGGACCGGTAGATCCGGTAATACCGGTGGCACCAGTAGGTCCAGTTGATCCAGTGATGCCCGTGGCACCAGTAGGACCGGTAGCTCCAGTGATCCCCGTCACACCAGTAGGACCTGTTGGTCCAGTAATACCAGTGACACCCGTAGGACCGGTAGATCCGGTAATACCGGTGGCACCAGTAGGTCCAGTAGCTCCAGTGATGCCCGTGGCACCCGTAGGACCGGTAGCTCCAGTGATCCCCGTCACACCAGTAGGACCTGTTGGTCCAGTAATACCAGTGACACCCGTAGGACCGGTAGATCCGGTAATACCGGTGGCACCAGTAGGTCCAGTTGATCCAGTGATGCCCGTGGCACCAGTAGGACCGGTAGCTCCAGTGATCCCCGTCACACCAGTAGGACCTGTTGGTCCAGTAATACCAGTGACACCCGTAGGACCGGTAGATCCGGTAATCCCCGTGGCGCCAGTAGGACCGGTAGATCCGGTAATACCGGTGGCACCAGTAGGTCCAGTTGATCCAGTGATCCCCGTGGCGCCAGTAGGCCCGGTAGAACCAGTGATGCCCGTGGCCCCGGTAGAGCCAGTTGATCCAGTAATCCCTGTTGGTCCAGTGATGCCCGTGGCTCCTGTATCACCAGTAGCTCCGGTAATCCCTGTCGCACCAGTAGGACCAGTAGCTCCAGTGATGCCCGTGGCACCCGTAGGACCGGTAGATCCAGTGATACCCGTCACACCAGTAGGACCTGTTGGTCCAGTAATACCAGTGACACCCGTAGGACCGGTAGATCCGGTAATACCGGTGGCACCAGTAGGTCCAGTTGATCCAGTAATCCCCGTGGCGCCAGTAGGACCGGTAGCTCCAGTAATCCCCGTGGCACCAGTAGGACCGGTAGCTCCAGTGATCCCCGTCACACCAGTAGGACCAGTTGGTCCAGTGATGCCCGTGGCCCCTGTATCACCAGTAGCTCCGGTAATCCCTGTCGCACCAGTAGGACCGGTAGATCCAGTAATACCAGTGACACCAGTAGGACCGGTAGATCCGGTTGAACCGGTGATCCCCGTGGCCCCCGTAGGTCCAGTAGAACCAGTGATGCCCGTGGCGCCAGTAGGTCCAGTAGGTCCAGTAGCTCCAGTGATCCCCGTCACACCAGTAGGACCAGTTGGTCCAGTGATGCCCGTGGCCCCGGTAGGTCCGGTAGCTCCAGTGATCCCCGTAGCGCCGGTAGAGCCAGTTGATCCAGTAATACCAGTAACACCAGTAGGACCGGTAGATCCGGTTGAACCGGTGATCCCCGTGGCACCAGTAGGACCAGTAGCTCCAGTGATGCCCGTGGCACCCGTAGGACCGGTAGATCCGGTAATACCGGTGGCACCAGTAGGTCCAGTTGATCCAGTAATCCCTGTCGCACCAGTAGGACCGGTAGATCCAGTAATCCCCGTGGCCCCGGTAGATCCGGTAGCTCCAGTGATACCGGTGGCACCAGTAGGACCGGTAGATCCAGTAATACCCGTAGCGCCTGCAGGCCCAGTTTCACCTGGTGCTGCTAAAAGTGTGTAATCTGACGACGTATCTGGCGTACCTGAAGGTGGTGCAGAATCTACTATATACGTACCACCACCATAAGTGACCACTTGCCCTACTGAATATGTTGTTGCCATAACAGGATCATAGGCTTCAACACCACTTAATCCGATCCCAGTAGGCCCCGTAGGCCCAGTTTCTCCAGAAGCAGCCAAAAGGGTATAGTCGGGGGAGAGTCCAGGTATTCCTGATGGATCGTCAACATTGGCAATGTAAGTACTGCCATTAAACGTGACCACTTGCCCTGCATCATAATCTTGTGATTGTGAGGGATCAAAAGGAAGAGCGCCGGTTAACCCGCCAGCAGGTCCAGTAGGTCCGGTTGGTCCAGGGGGACCTGCTGGGCCTGCCGGGCCTCTTGGTCCAGCTCTTTGATTTGGTTTTGATTGTTTTATTCCTTTTGCAATCTGGCAAGGTTGATTCCCTTGAGATATCTTTTGTTTTGGATATTCTTGTTTAATGAATGGACAGTCTCTTTTTCGAGGACGGTCATGACGTGATCTTTTGTAATGAGGCTGTTCATGGTATTTACCGCAAAAGGGACATTTGTGTTCGAATTGATTGTACAAATTGCCCATCTCCTAGAATTGATATTTCATTCTATGTGCAAATTTTCAAATTGGAAGTAAAACCTAGGAAATCATCATTTCGAAAATCATCGAATCAAATCATTTAAATCTTTCATGAATTTGTGTTATGGTGTTGAAAGTATAAAATAGTATGATTTTTGACAGAAATGGGGACATCATTTATGAGTCAATCAGTTTTACAAGGCAAAGCCTATTCCGTTTTAAATTTATCCTCAGTGACAGAAGGAGGTACCATTAAAGAATCTTTTGATCGTAGTATGCATTTAGCAAAGAAGGCGGAGAAGTGGGGCTATCATAGATACTGGCTGGCAGAACACCATAACATGGAAGGGGTAGCGAGCTCTGCAACGTCTGTTTTAATTGGATATATTGCGGGAGGAACCGAAAAAATTCGAGTAGGATCTGGCGGGATTATGCTGCCAAACCACTCTTCACTTGTCATTGCCGAACAATTTGGCACACTTGAGACATTGTATCCAGGGAGAATTGATTTAGGTCTTGGCAGAGCACCAGGGACGGATCAGTTAACAGCAAGAGCGCTTAGACGTAATCTTCATAACGGAGAAGATTTCCCAGAGCAGCTTGAAGAACTTCGTCAATATTTCAAGCCGACCGGTCAGGTTAAAAAACATGTAAGAGCTGTTCCAGGAGAAGGTCTGGACATTCCGATTTGGCTCCTTGGTTCAAGTGGTTTTAGCGCCAGACTTGCAGGAGAACTTGGATTACCATTTGCCTTTGCAGCACATTTCTCACCTAAAAATACAATTCCTGCGTTAGAGTTGTACAGACAGTCATTTAGACCTTCTGATGTATTAAAAGAGCCTTATGCCATGGTCGGTGTGACGGTTTTTGCTGCAGATCAAACAGAACGGGCTGAATACTTGGCAACCTCTCATTATCAGCGGTTTTTAAGTCTCATTCGCAACACACCAGGAAAACTGAAGGCGCCTGTCGACAGCATGGACGGTCTTTGGAGTCCATATGAAAAGGCGATGGTGGATGAACAATTAAGCTCGACTATCATTGGGGATAAAGAAAAAGTAAAAATAGAATTAGAAGCCTTTATTGAAGCTACACAAGCAGATGAAGTGATGATTAATTCTGATATGTTCGATCATCAAGAAAGAATGCGTTCGTATGAAATCATCGGAGAGATCTTTCAAGAGGCACAAGAAAAATAAACATAAAAAAAGAACTGCACAGAGCAGTTCTTTTTTATTTAAGCTTTTGTAAAAATGCGAAATGGTTGTCCGATTGGCAGAACAATACGGCCAAAATGTGTATTAAGGACAACAGCTGCAGAACCATAAAATGAAAGCAGGGAAATAATCAATTCCGCAATACCAGCCATGGTATGAGTCACATCGTACATCACACCAAAAGTGCTAAGGGAAAGACCAATGAATAAGAAATCAATAAAGACGAAAATCAAAAATAATACTTTATGTGTTTCCATTGCACCAATCGTCATAAACAAGCTGAAAATCAAATAACCAATAAACGCAAAACCTAACTGTTTTGGATCTGCTGCTCCCGCAAGCGTTTTCCCAAAAACGCCGGCTTGAATGAGCCAAGTTGTTCCAACGCCCATCCAGAAAAGACCGAATGCGCCAAAAGCAGTGGCTCCAAAAATATTATGATGCTTTGAATCTTGTATGGACGCGATCAGCTGCGCGATTCCTCCAAGGAAGATAGCCCAAGGTAAAATAAGGGAAGTGCCATCTGTGATTCCTAGTTTTTGTGAGGACGCAACGAGCGTCACCATTGCTAAACCAAACAAACCAAGTGGTGTTGGGTCTGCAATTGATAATCGAATTGCTTGAACATTCTGTTTTTCCATAATGACCTCCTACAATTTGCACTTACAAAAGATACTCGAATTCGATAGAAACGTCAAGCTCTTTTTTAGTAGACACTTGCATCGTCTTCCAAATAAATCTATATTTAATACATATCAAATGTGATAGAAAAAGAGGGATAAAATGAGGAAGGGCTTATCTGGAAAAACGATTGCCATTTGTGGAACGAGAAAAACAGAAGAAATGCGTACACTTGTCGAAAAGCAAGGGGGACAAGCCGTTATTCGCTCTCTTCAAGGAACCGTATTTTTAGCCAAAGAGGAATTAAAGCCAGGCATAGAAACCTTTGTGAAACAAGGGGCCGACTGGGTGATCTTGACAACAGGCATCGGTACAGATACATTGATTGAGAGTGCAGAAGAGCTGCAGCTTGGTAAAGAATTTATGAACATTCTATCAAATGCCCATATTGCTTCAAGAGGGTACAAAACCTTTGCTGCTTTGAAAAAACGCGGAATTCAGCCTGAGCTCTCTGATGAAGACGGTACAGTTCGTGACTTGATTTCAAAGCTTGAAGACAAGGAATTTCAAGGCAAACGTGTGATGGTGCAGCTTCATGGTGAAAATGCACCAGCTCTCATTCAGTTTTTACATGAAAAAGGGGCAGATGTTTTGCCGCTTTTACCATATCAGCACACACCTCCTGAACCAGAGGCAGCTGAAACGCTGCTGAAAGAAATGAAAGATGGACAAGTACATGCCGTTTGTTTTACAACCGCTGTCCAAGTTCACGCCTTTTTCAAACTAGCTGCAGAATGGGGAAGAAAAGAAGAATTGCAAGCATTATTCGAGCAGCACGTGCTTGCAGTAGCAGTCGGGAAAGTCACTGCTGAAGCTTTAAAAGAAGAGGGAATAGACCGAATTCTTGCCCCGTCACTTGAGAGAATGGGTGCAATGATAATAGAGCTATCCCGATATATGGAAAAACAATCAGCACACTCATAAAAAAACGCCTTTCACCAGATCAGTGAAAGGCGTTTTGGTTAGATTGTCCGTTTTCGATTCGTCCGAATTTTTTTGAGTACAAAGTAGAGAACAATCAGGACAATGGCAATGACCATAATAGGGGTTGTATAAGCATGAGCAACACTTTGAATATGATCCCATTTTGTCCCAAGCTGCATGCCAAGATAGATAAATAAGATAGACCAAGGGATGGCAGCTAATCCTGTCAAGAAAACGAATTTCAAAAAAGGCATCTTGGCAATACCCGCTGGAATCGAGATGGCATGACGGACAACAGGGATAAAGCGGGCGGTAAAAACTACACCGGTTCCATACCGGTCAAACCAGCGCTCTGCAGTCGCGATATGATGTTCATGGATGAACAAATACTTTCCATACTTTGTTAAAAAAGGTCTTCCGCCGTACAGACCGATCCAGTAAATAAAACACTGGGCGAGCGTACCACCGATGACGCCGGCAATCACAGCTCCTACAAAACCAATTGTGCCTGTTGACACCATATATCCGCCATAGGCAAGTACAATTTCACTCGGAATGATTTCAATCATCAGCCCTAGTGCTACACCTACATAACCAAGGCTTGTCAGCCAGGTTAAAATTTCATTAAAAAAGGTTCCCATTCATTTCACTCTGCCTTTAAATACGATTTTTCTTCAAGCATCCTTATAAGAGCCTATGCTTGTTTTGCTTTTCTCATGAGTATGCTTTCTATATATGCCAGGATGGCTTGCGGCTCATACAGACACCACTGAACCTGCCTTTTTCATCAAGTCTATGTTAAAAAGCTCTCGTCTAGCAGATTTTTATCATACCATATTTGCCGGCATTTAGACGATCTACTTGCTATGTGAAAAATAGTCACCATAAAAGAATAGGCTGCATCCGTTTTTTCAGCAGAACATGATATAATTTGCTAGATGAAACGAACGGGTGGTGCACAAACATGTATTTAACAATTGCAGAAACAGCTGAATACTTGGAAGTATCAGAAGCGTATATTAAAAAATTAATCCAGCAAAAAAAGATCCGTTACGTATTTGACGGGGAATCTTATCTTATTTATCAAGGGCAGTTTCAAACGCATTTAAAGCAGCTCGAACAATATAAAGAGCTCGTCCAAGAGATCTTAAATGAACCGATTCCGGAAGACCCTGATGTAAAGGATGAAGATTAGAATATTGTCATTTTTTCAATTGATTCAACATGGATCAATGTAGAAAGAATAATCTTTATATTAACTTATGCTCAAATGGTTCCCGCTCTTTCTCGAATGACAATCATTAGCAGTAAAAGTGAAAATGGTGGGGACAACTACTTTATGTGAAGCCTGTCAAAAAAACGAAATGAATGTTGTAGAAGCGTCTGATGAACCGAAACAGCCTTATCACTTAGCCGTTCTCCATTCTCCTAACCAATTTTTACTGCACGATTATTTTTATGGAGAGGACGGACAGGCTTTCCAATCAGAGAAGGACGTCATCGTCACCAAAAGTGAGAAAGCAACAACATTACACGTCGTTAGGCATGATTTGGCGTCTTTAATAGACTTTTCAATTACTAGATGGTTTCTTGAGGATGATGTCATCGATGCGCTGAAACAGCACGACCGGCAAAAAATCTTGGATTCTGTTCATAGTAGGTTTTATGAAACGGAGCATGCCGAAGTGAAATCACGAATGTTAGAAATCGCAGCTGATGTTCTAGGTACAGTTGCCGCTGAATGGGTAAGGGAACTTTTGGATCAGGCGGACGAAGAATTCCTTTATCCGCTTTCGTGGGCAGCAGCCAGCTGTTTGCCAGAAGATGAGGGATTACACCATATATTGAAAAAAATGAAATCGATCAGTGAAAAAGAATTGCCGTTAGAGGCTTTTATTTGCCTGCACCGTTTCCGTTCTCACAAAATATTGGATTGGATGGAGTCAAATTGCACCCATTTTCACGATCAGTGGGGA
Source organism: Bacillus sp. FSL R5-0512 (assembly GCF_038593295.1). NCBI lineage: Bacteria > Bacillati > Bacillota > Bacilli > Caryophanales > Bacillaceae > Bacillus > Bacillus sp. FSL R5-0512. Next base: position 1,842,500 of record NZ_CP151982.1, on the reverse strand, counting down.
AGGCTGGCAGCCGTCAGCTGTCCAACCTGGGAAAGAATGAAATCTTGGCTAAACAAAGGAAGGCCTTTCAGCTTAATTGCACTAGATACAATGGCAAACTGTGCAGGAAATAGACCGGCCCTAGTGGAACAATTTTCACCTAAAATCCTTAAAACTGATAAAAATGAAGTAGAGAAGATTTTACATGATGTTAATTAAAAAGATCAGGTTCCACGAGTGAAAATGAAAGTGTCCGATATCTTGGAGAACAAACAAGACATATTTGAATAAGCCTTTTTATTGGCTGACTCCCGTTTGAACAATTTTCATGCGGCATTTCACTTTTACATCCGCATCAGGATAAATGTCTTGCCATTTTTCTGGTGTCATTGCCTTGTCTTTTGATCTATATCTAAGGCCCAGTCCAATCGGGTCTATGTTTTGCTTTTTAAAGGACTGTACAAGATCTTCTCCTTGCTGAGTGATACGTTTTTCAACTTCTTTTTCGACTTGGTCCAATATATTCGGTTTATCGATTTTTTTGGACTTCATGAATTCTTTTAATTCGCCTTTTAGTTTGATATCAATCGTGATATGAGGCTTCTTTGTTAGGTTTTTCGTCGGTTTGATCTGGTAAGACACATGAGATTTGATATTTTCAATGACAACATGAGTCTTCGCTCGATCATGCAATTGAAACTCATAGATGCCATTTTTATGATTTTCAATCATCGCTTTAAATGTGAACGTGTCTTCTCCTGGAATATGACCCACCATTTTTTCTTGATCAAATAGAGCAACGCCTGAGACCTTGATGGCATTGCTTGTTCTTTCAATGTAAGGAAGATAAGCATCGACCCCTTTTGCCATCATCTGATTCATAAAAATATGCTGATTTGTGACTGGCTCATTGCCATTTCGCATATTTTGCGTTAACAAATCAGAGAGATATACACCTATATTTAAGTTCGTTTGATTCATTTTTGTGTATAATAATTCTTCGACTTCTCCGCCAACAATCGCAAACACTTGGCGTGAACCAATAATAGGATCACGATAAATGTAATTCATTAAATCGATCATGCCGACTTCTTTTGCTAACTTTTCACTGACTAAAATAACGAGCACCTGGCCCATAACCACCGGAAAAGGCGATTTTTCTGACACGAGAAATTGGATATTACTAATCGTGTTTGACTTTGCACTTAATATTTGATAGCTGCCTTGCTCTTCACTTTTAAAGACGGGAAAGACAAAAAAGCCCTTCATTTCGCCATCTTCCATTAAATCAAATCCTGCCGCCTGAGAGATATTTAATTCATCTAATAGCCGGGGCTGTGCACAGCTAGTTAACAAAAGACTAAACAACATAAGACCTATGAGTACATACTGTTTCATGTTCGTTTTTTCACCCACCTTTTTTTCAGCATCAGTCCAATGACCATACAGACAATCAATCCATAGATCAGAATGAATCCGCTATATTCCACCCATTGATTAAAGGTTTCAAAAGAAGTTGCACCGGCAAAAAACGAAAACATGATCAGAATGAGAATGCTGAGACTGATTAAATTGACGCGCTGGCTTGTATGAAATACTTGTTTCGCCATTCGGCTCGCAGCCCATAATGGAATCGCGATATTTGGAATAATAAGAAGCAGCCAAAGAGACACTTCAATAAATTCAAAGCGCTGAATGAAGGGAAGTTTCACAATGCTTGTTAACGTCAATGTTGGCCATTTTGTTAATTTAAGCTGAGCACTCGAATAATACGCAATGGATACGAGAAAGACAAGTAAATTTAAGCATGTCGTGAATAATGCTCCCATGTGGGCAAATTTTTGTGACGTTTGTGCTTTTTTAATAAAGGGATAATAGACAAGCAGCGTTCCAAAACCAAACATGGGTAAGGAGGCATCTTTGAGACCCATTACCAGCTGCGAGAATGTATGATCAAACATTGGAAACATAAAGCGAATGTGACTATATTTCATGACGTAAAAGCAAATAAACGTCATCCAATATGTGAGTATAATGCTAAAAAACGCCCATCCTGCAATGGTTCTAAAGCCGCCGGTATGAATGTAATACACTAGCACAAGCAGTACAGCAGCAAACAAAAAACCCGGAATTTCTTTAAACAGCCACACATGGATTACATCCATATAATGGACGAGGACAGTAAGCGACAAACATGAAAAGTATAAGATGTAGAGAATATTGAATAATTGCCCAATCCATTTACCAAATACGAATTTTGTAATATGAACAAATTCATCCGAAGGAGCCTTTTTAAACATCAAGTAAATCAGAAAGATCATCACATTGACACTGATGCCAGAAATTAGAATGGCGATCCATCCGTCATTATTCATGGAACGGACAAGGTTCGTTTGAAAGTTTAAAATGCCGACACCTACTTGATTGGCATTAATGAGAAAAAACACAAAAAAAGGGGATACTTGAAATTTCTCTTTGACAGAAGAAGAGCTCATGCCTTCACTTCCTTATTCATAAAAATCATTTTTCCCCTTCCGGCCTTGCTTAGGCTTTGGCTGGTGAATGGTTCTATTTTGTCCGCGTAAATTATCCGGCCTTTTATTCAAAAAGCGAAGCTGAGGGCGAATCAAACTGCTCTTTAAATCAGCTAGACGAGGTGGATAAATGGGTTCAAGGTATGGCTGCCCAATAGAGGTTAATTTCATTAAATGGGTGATCAGAAAAGCGCCCATCAGTGAAATTCCTAAGGCTCCCCAAACCTGTGCTGCAAATAGAAAAGGGAACCTCAAAAGCCGGATGGCATTTCCCATTTTATAGATCGGGGTGACAAAGGAAGCTAGAGCAGACAATGCCACAATGATCAGCAGGATATTACTTGTTAAGCCCGCTGCCACTGCCGCCTGTCCAATGACGATCCCGCCAACAATCCCGAGTGTTTGTCCTACCTTTGTCGGAAGCCTGGATCCAGCCTCTCTTAGTAATTCAATCGAAATCTCTAAAAATAGTGCCTCAATGATCGGAGGAAATGGCACAAGATAGCGCGAGGACACAATGGTTTCTAATAAATCCTTTGGGATCAGCTCATAATGAAAGGTTAAAACGGCTACATATAAAGGTGTCGCAAAAATAGAAAATATCACAGCAAATAAGCGCAACAGCCTAAAGCAAGAAGCCGCAATCCATGACATATTATAGTCTTCCATAGTGGAAAAATACTCAAGTAAAATAGTCGGGGCAAGCAAGACATGAGGCGAACCATCCACTAATATGGCAATTTTCCCTTCTGATAAACCTGAAGACACGCGGTCGGGTCTTTCTGTATTCAAAAACAACGGAAAGATCGTATTGGACACATCATAAAGCATTTGAGCAAGGTAATTCGCATCTAAAATCTGATCATAATTAACGTCCTCAATTCGCTGAAGAACCGTTTCGATGTTTTCCGGGTTGGCGATTTCTTCAATATATAACACGGCTACTTTTGTTTGAGACAGCGTACCAACCGTCTTTTCCTCAACTTTCAGGTTAGGCGTTGGCAGCCGCCGCCTGACTAAATTTAAATTGGTATCTAAAGACTCTACAAATGCTTCCTGTGCACTAATAATCCCAAATTCAATCTCAGGCGGACCTACTTGTCTGCCTTTCTTTTCTTCAATCGGCAAAAGAAGCGTTTTGCCCCAGTCTGTCTCAAGTCTAATGGCAATGTTGCCCCGGTGAAGGGCTTCTTCCACTTTTTGAAGATCGCTCGTGATGACAGCCTGCTCAATGGGAATTCGTTCTTTCAACTCTTCAAGAGTGGGTGTCAGATGCATTTGTTTGAGGGAGGGGAGAATTTGTTCATGTAGAAGATGTCCATTAATCAATGAACGAAAAAAGGAAATCCTATACAGAAAATCTCCATTTCGAGACAGCTCATTTGTAAAATCAGCAGAACGTGACAATGCTTCAAATACTGAATTCGGGTCCTTTTGTTGTTTGTTTTTCTTCAGCATTTGAACCAGCTCCTTCGGCGATTTGCCTCTATTATCTAACCAATTGTCTAAAGATATGCATGAAAAAAGCGTTCAGCTTGATGGGCTGGACGCTTTTTTTTCATATAGAACGGCTTCTAATAATAAATCAGCTAAATGAACCGCGCGCATGCTCGGCGATTGCCCTGAGCGTTTGATGCCTGCTGCCATTTGCAGCTGACAGCCTGGATTAGATGTAACGATGGCAGCCGCCTTTGTTTGGCTGGCTTCTGTCATTTTATGATCTAAAATTTGCATCGACATCTTTGGCTGCAAAATGTTGTAAATACCAGCTGAGCCACAGCACCGGCCCGCATCCTTCATTTCTTTAAATGATACACCCTGAATGGCCTTCATCAGCACCCTTGGCGCATGCTGTACACCCATTCCGTTCCGCAAATGACAGGAATCTTGGTAGGTGATGACTTGCTGTGGCAAAGTAAGCGGCATGCGGCGGTGAAATTCCAGCTCCACTAAAATGTCTGATATATCCGTGATTTTCTTTGAGAAGGCTTCACTTCGCTTTTGAAAATCCGGATCATCGCAAAGCAAATGATCGTAATCACTTAAAAAAGCGCCACAACCGCCCGCATTCATGACAATGGCATCCGCATCTATCTCTTCAAAAGCTTCAATATTCCGCTTTGCTAACTGTTTCGCTTGTTCTTTTTCACCGCTATGGCCATGGAGCGCTCCGCAGCAAGTCTGAATAGGAGGGACGATGACGTCACAGCCTGCCAGCTGCAAAAGCTGGCTGGTCGCTTCGTTTGTGCTGGAAAAAACGGTGTCCATTAAACAGCCAGTAAAAAAGGCGACCCGTTTTCTCGCTGGGCCGGCGGCTTTGTATTCCGTCAAACGGCTTTTCTGTTGACGCGGCACCTTTGGAAGCGCCTGTTCCATCAGGCGTAAGTGCGGTGGAAGCACCTTCAGCATGCCAGTTTTGCGGGCAGCCGTTTGCAGACCAGATGTTTGATAAAATCGAAGAAGTCCTGCTGCTTGCCTCATTCGGCTTTGTGAAGGAAAGAGACCTTTAAACACTACACGTCTTACAAGTTTGACAGGAATGGATTGTTTTTTGTGCTGCTGAATGATGTCTCTTGCATCTTCAAGTAACTGTCCATATTTAACGCCGGAAGGGCAGACCGGTTCACATGCACGGCAGCCAAGACAAAGATTCAGCGAATGCTCGACATCTTCATCTGGCTCAATGACGCCGTCTCTCACCGCCTTCATTAAAGCAATTCGGCCGCGGGGAGAGTGTGTTTCTTGCTGACCAGATTCAATATAAGTCGGGCAGGAAGGAAGGCAGAAGCCGCAGCGCATGCAATTGAGCAGCTCTTTTTCGTCCATTTGCTGCTGAAATGCTTGCTGAATCTCTGTTTGTTTAGAACTCATGAGACCACCACCCGCTTTCTTGCGGCTTTTCCAAACACTTTATCAGGGTTCATGATATTTTCCGGGTCAAGCGCTTGTTTGATCGCTTTCATTGCCGCAATGCCTTCTTTTTTAACCTTTAGTTCTAAGTAAGGGGCTTTCATAAGACCCACGCCATGTTCACCCGTAATGGTGCCGCCAAGTGAGACTGCTTTTTCAAAAATGGCCTGAAAGGCTTCTTCCACCCGTTTCATTTCTTCTTCATTTCTTGCATCTGCTGCACAAGTAGGATGCAAATTGCCATCACCTGCATGACCAAATGTACAGATTTTCACATCGTACTCTCTCGCAATGTCTTCGATCGCCCGCACCATGCTGGCAATTTCAGACCGGGGAACTGTGGCATCTTCTAAAATGGTCGTCGGGCTTAAGCGGGCGAGAGCTGATAAAGCAGATCGTCTCGCTGTTAAAAGGGCATTGGCCTCTTCTTCAGAATGTGCGATATTCACTTCTTTTGCACCATGCTGCTGGCACACTTTTGCGATGCGCTGCATATCACGGGCAACCGCCTCAGGATGGCCGTCTTGTTCGATTAACAGCACCGCTTGAACGTCAGTCGGCAAACCGATTTTTGCAAAGTCTTCAACGACTTCCAAAGTCGGCTGATCCATAAATTCTAATGTGGCGGGGATGATACGCTCTGCAATAATCGCAGACACTGAAGCGGCGGCTTCCTCTAAACTTTCATATAAGCAAAGCATCGTTTGTTTTGTTTCTGGAAGCGGCAAAAGCTTCAGCGTGGCTTCAGTGACAATCCCGAGCGTTCCTTCTGAACCTACGAACAAACGGGTCATATCATACCCGGCCACGTCCTTTGCAAGCTTGCCGCCTGTTTTGATGATGTCACCGTTTGGCAGAACGACTTCAAGTCCAAGTACATAATCTCTCGTCACTCCATACTTTAATCCCCGGAGACCACCTGAATTTTCATTAATATTTCCGCCTAATGTAGAGATTTTCATAGAGCTTGGATCAGGTGGATAGAAGAGGCCTTTCGCCTCTACTTGGCGAATAAGTTCCTGTGTGATCAAACCAGGCTGCACCGTTGCTGTCAGGTTTTCTTCATCTATTTCTATTAATTGGTTCATTCTTGTAAACAGCATCACAAGTCCGCCTTGAGTGGGACATGTGCCTGCACAAAGGTTCGTTCCTGATCCTCTTGGCACGATCGGTATGTTATATGAGGCACAGAGCCGGACAATTTGCTGGATTTCCTCAGCCGTATGCGGGCTTACGATGACATCTGGCATATGCTGAAAATTTGGTGTTGCATCATAAGAGTAGGCAAGCCGATCGGCTTTACTGTCCTGCATGTAAGACGCACCGACAATCTTTTTTAATTGATTTAAAAATTCAGAATGTAACATACGCATTCAACTCCTATTGATGAGACGTATCGTTTCTTTCAGTATAAAAAAAGAATCGCCTCATGCCTATGGACGATTCTACAAAATATCGGGCTGTTCGCTTCGTTTTTTTGGATCATGATCTAATAACATGAAAGCTAAATAAAAGAGCATTGCATCTTGCATACGCTTTGGATCAAGTGTCGTTAAATCTTGGATGCGTTTTAGCCTGTAATGCAGTGTATTGATATGGACATGCATCGCTTCTGCTGTATATTTCAATGAGCAATCTGATGTCATAAGCACCCGCAATGTTTTCACTAATTCAGGATAGGGGAGAAGAGGGGCGATTGTTCGATCAAGAAACACTTCTTTTGTTTCCTGACTCACTTCCTCCATAAAAAGTTCAAGCGTTAAATCTTCATCAAATACAATCGGTGTATCAGCATGTGCCATTTTTAATGCTCGAAAGGCTTGTTGAAAGGATTGCTTCATCAAATGAGCAGCTGCTGGTTTTCCTGCTCCAATCAAAACCCCCTGTGTGCCCCGCGCCGTAAGGGAGGCATGGATGTGAAACAGGCGCTGCTGCAAGGCTTTACGATCATCTGCTGTTGTCTGCAGCATGAGCAAAAAACGGGCATGCCCCCAGCGGACGATGATCTCCTGACTAGTGAGATGCAGCGTTTCCTTCAATTCTTTGTATTGATTCTGCTTCATAAACGATTCATCCTGACAATCGATCAGGACAACTGCGCGCTCCTTATTGATATCAAGCTGAAGCCGCGACGCTTTTTCAGTGAGATCAATCGCTGTCTCTGGCAGATGAAGCCAGTCGAATACAAACGCTTCGAGCTGACGTTCATCCGTTTCAGTTTCTTGAAAAAATTCATGTTCATGAATAAGCAGCTCGGTCATTTTTCTTAATATTTCGCCAAAAGGAGACACATGTACAGGATCTCCTGTCATTCCAATGACCCCGATGACCTCTTGCTTAAAATAAATAGGCAGATTGATGCCAGCTTTGACGCCTTTCATGTGCTGCTGGTCATCCTTTGTGAGAATTCGTTTCTGTCCTTCAAAAGATGTCAGATACGCTCCTTCATGAAATTGTCCAACGCGCGCTGGATCTGTTGCTGCAATGATGGTGCCGTTTGTTTGTGCGATGATGATTTCCTCAGTCAGCACCTTTTTAACCTCATCTACGATTTTTTCTGCCAGTGTCATTGTGAGCAAAACGTACCCCTCCGAGATGTTTCTTTTGACACTATCATACCATCATATGCTGGGACATATCTTTCTTTTCATGAGTTATGCTAAAATAATAAACACACATGAAGGAGAAGAAAGGAGACATAGCCATGTCACTGCAAAATCGCTTACAAGACTTACTAAAAGAAGGACAGGCGCTGACCGACTTTGAATATGATGAAGCGGCGCGCCGCAATTGGACATTAGAAGGGGCGAGAATAAAAGAAGAAGCCCGTTTTGGCGATGTATATATAGAGCGTGTAGACAAGGAATCAGAGAACATGATTCAAACAGAAAACGCCTCATTTCTAAACACACCGCTTACATATGTGAAAAAACATCAAAAAGAATTCATTTATATCGAATCCAAGTGGTTTGATGTCGTGAAAGTGGATGGCTTGGCCATTGAATGGGATGAAGTGTTTCAAACGTATACCGTCCTATTCGGTTTAAAACGTCCTAAAAAAGACACGAATATTCTAAAGGACATGCTATCGCCATTAAATGGTGCTCAGCTTCAATTTAATGGACAAGATGGCTTATTTGATGTGAATTTGCAGCTTCTTGAGCTTGAGGATATCCACGAAGATACGGCTTTCATTGACGTCATCTCGGCCGTGTATCGATTTTTATTCCGTATGATCATGCAGCTTGAAATCAATGAATCAAAAAACGGCTCAAATTCCTGAGCCGTTTTTTTGTCCATTTATTCATTCGATGAAGGTGTGACAAACCGTACATCATGCTCTTTTCCATATTGAAGATAATCTTCATTTGGCTCCTGATTGGTCACGACGATATCAATTTCGTGCAAATCACAAAACGTTGTCAAGGCGTAATGATCGAATTTGCTATCATCCACTAATAAAAAGGTTTTGGCACTTTTTTGAACAAGCGTCTTTTTAATATCGGTTTCAAGCGGAGACGAATTCGTGACGCCGTGATCAATGGATAAACCAGTTGATGCGATAAAGGCTTTATTGACATTGTAAGCTTTTAAGCGCTCAACACTTTGATAGCCAACGAAAGAATTCGTTTTTCTTTCAAGCATCCCGCCAGTGGAAAAGATGGTGAGATTTTCATAAGGCATCGCCTGTGTAATGAAATCCACATTATTGGTCACAATGGTCACCTGTTTCTCAGTCAAATAGGGGAGCATCTCAAGCGTTGTCGTACCAGAATCAATAAAAATCATATCCCCGTTTTCCACAAAAGCGGCAGCCGTCTGACCGATCAATTGCTTTTTACTGAGCTGACGGGTCTTTCGCTCCTGATACACCACTAACGTTGAATGGTTCACAGCCACTCCGCCATACACTTTTTTGAGCACGCCAGACTCGACCAATGCCTGTACATCTCGGCGTATCGTGTTTTTTGAGACACCAAAATGCGCCACAAGCTCATCAAGTGAGGCAGATTCCCGGTCAAACACATACTCTTTGAGTTGCTGAATCCGTTTTGTTTTTATCATACTTCATATCTCCAATCAATCCGAATGTCCTTTTTCCATTATACCAATAAATTCTCTTACTGGGATTAGGCCAATTGATTCTCTTTTCTCCTTTGATATAAAAGCGTATGATAGAAAAAAGAAAGAAACCAGAAAGGAACTTTCACTTCTATGAATCAATCAAACAACCCATTTTCAAAGCTTGCGAATTTTAGAGAAGTAGGGGGACTTCAAACAACAGATGGGATGGTGATCAAAAAGGGAATGATTTATCGATCCGCAGACTTATCCCGTTTGACGAAACAAGACATCGAGATATTCTCAGCACTTGGGATTCAAACCGTTTGCGACCTCCGTACAGCCTCAGAACGTAAATCACATCCAGCAAAGATCAAGGAACACGACAAAATCGTTCATATTCCGATGCAGCCTGACAGTAAGATGCCGAGTAAATGGACCATGTTTCGTATGCTGGTAACAGAAGGGAAGTCTCTCTCATTTACACCGATCATGAAAGAGTTATATCAAAGCATGCTGACAGAGCGTAAAGAAGAGATTCGGCAGCTGTTCACACTGCTTTCAGATCAAAGCCATTACCCGCTGATGCTTCACTGCACGAGTGGCAAGGACCGTACAGGTTTTTTATCTGCCCTGATTCAGTTAACAGCAGGTGTACCGCTGGCTGTCGTTTTAAGTGAATATATGCGTTCCAATGAAGGCGTGCAAATGCTCGTCAGAAGGCAGGAACGATTTGTCCGATTGATGAGTTTATACCGGGTGTCAAAAGAACAAATTCAGCCGCTTGTCGGTGTGCAGCAAGATTATCTTGAAGATGTGCTGCACGAAATGCTGGAGACATACGGGAGTGCAGAGCAGTATTTAATTGAAGCCTGCAAAGTCCCTGAAGCTCAGCTCAATGAAATGAAAAACATTCTGCTTACACCATCTGCTGGCATTCCATCACAAAAAGCGGAATAAACTTAAGGTGAGGTGATGCAAAACATGCTGAAAAAGATCAGTATGACAGTTTTAACACTGATGTTGATGTTTGTATTTTTATTGATTCCTTCTAGCAGTCTAGCTGCTCGCCCAGTGCCAAAAGGAAAGCTTGAGAGCACAAGAGAGATGCGCGCGGTATGGATTGCATCGGTTTATAACTTAGATTGGCCCTCAAAGAAGGGGCTGCCCGTAGCAGAGCAGAAACAAGAGTTTATTCGTTTGTTAGATGAGATCAAAGCGATGAATATGAATGCCGTCATTATGCAAATTAAACCAACAGCAGATGCCTTTTACCCTTCAGCATACGGGCCGTGGTCAGAATATTTGACTGGAACACAAGGGAAAGATCCTGGGTATGATCCGCTTGAGTTTATGATCAAAGAAGCTCATAAACGCGGCCTTGAATTTCACGCTTGGTTTAACCCTTATCGAATCACAATGAATCATACTGATCTCAGCCGTTTGTCAGCCGATCACCCTGCAAGAGAGCATCCTGATTGGACGATTGCATATGGTAATCAGCTTTATTACAACCCAGGCATTCCTGAGGCTCAGGACTTCATTGTAGGCGGCATAGAAGAAGTTGTGAAAAACTACGATATTGATGCGGTGCATATGGATGATTATTTTTACCCTAATAAAATAGCTGGTGTCCCGTTTCCAGATCAAGAAACGTATGAAACATATGGAAAAAAAGCATTTACACATATAGAAGATTGGCGAAGAGATAATGTGAACCAGCTCGTGAAGCAAATCAATGACACCATTAAGAAAGAAAAACCTTATGTAAAATTTGGTATTAGTCCATTCGGTGTATGGCGCAACATAAAAGATGACCCGACTGGTTCAAACACAACAGCAGGTATGACCAACTACGATGATTTGTATGCTGATACAAGAGAGTGGATTCAGCAGCACGATATTGATTATGTCACTCCGCAAATTTACTGGAGCATCGGCTTTCAAGCTGCCGCTTATGACGTGCTGACGAAATGGTGGTCAAATGAGGTGAAAGGGGAGCCGGTTCACCTGTACATCGGTCAGGCGGCATATAAAATTAATCAAAACAGTGATCCTGCTTGGTCTGACCCGGAAGAATATTTTAGGCAGATTGAGCTGAACAGGCAGTCACAGCTCGTGCAGGGAAGCATGCATTTCAGCCTGAAGGATATCAATCGCAACCCTTTGAATGTAAAGGATCGATTGATAGAAGAGTCATACCGCAAACCAGCTCTCATTCCAGAAATGCCTTGGCTTCATCAGAAAGCACCTAAAAAACCAATCATTCAATCTGTGAAAAAGACAGCGGATGGTGCGGCTTTACAAATCAAAAATGATCCGCATTCTACCGTATCCTATTATGCAGTCTATCGATTAACAAATAAAGGAACATATGAATTGCTGCAAACGGTTAGAAAAGAAAAAGGAACCATAACAACGATTAAAGACCTCCCATTCAATCAAAAGAAAATGGATACTTACAAGATTACGGCTCTTAATCGTCTTCATCACGAAAGCAAGCCTTCTACAAAAATAGTGAAATAACAAAAAAGCATGAATGAGGATTTTTCTTCATTCATGCTTTTTTCTATTATTCTTGTTTTAATTTTCTGAATTCAAACAAGCTTGGCATGAAGCAGCTGCTTGATTAATAAATATGATAGAAAAGAGCCAAAGGGGGAAGCAAGATGGATTTTGAATTAACGAAAGAACAACAAATGATCCGCCAGATGGTCAAGGATTTCGCCAAAGCAGAAATTGCACCACTCGCTCAAACCATTGATGAACAGGCTGTATTCCCAGCCAAAACGTTTCAAAAAATGGGGGAGCTCGGCTTTATGGGCATCCCCTTTCCAGAGAAATACGGCGGCTCAGGAGGAGATACGATATCGTATGCACTGGCTGTAGAAGAAATCGGAAAACAGTGCGGTAGTACAGGTCTTAGCTATGCTGCAGCCGTCTCCTTAGGCGCAAGCCCGCTTTATTATTTCGGTACAGAGGAGCAAAAGATGGATCATCTTGTCCCGCTGGCATCTGGAACAGCACTCGGTTCCTTTGGATTAACAGAACCAAATGCAGGGTCAGATGCAAAAGGGACAAAAACAAAAGCGGTCAAAGACGGACAAGAATATGTCATCAGCGGGGAGAAATGCTGGATCACAAACGCCAATTTTGCCAGAACCATTATCGTCACTGCTGTCTCGGATTATGATGAAAACGGCCGCCCAATCATCTCCGCCTTCATTGTGGAGAAAGGGCAAAAAGGGCTGTCCATTACAAATCCATATGACAAAATGGGTGTGCGCGGATCAGATACAGCAGAAATCATTTTAGACAGTGTACGTGTACCCGCCCAGAATATTTTAGGAGACCCAGCGAAAGGCTTTAAGCAATTTTTATATACATTAGATGGGGGACGCATTTCAATTGCTGCATTATCAGTTGGTATCGCACAAGCTGCACTAGATGCTTCGCTCTCGCATGCAAAAGAAAGAAAGCAATTTGGGCAGACCCTTTCTTCCTTCCAAGCGATTCAGTTTAAGCTGGCAGATATGGCGATGCAAATAGAGCTCGCCAGACAAATGGTTTGGAAAGCCGCTTGGCTGAAAGATCACGGCAAGCCGTTTACAAAAGAAGCTGCCTATGCCAAACTTTTCGCTTCTGAAATGGCGACAAAAGCAAGTCTTGATGCTGTTCAAATTCACGGGGGAACAGGCTACATGAAAGAATGTGGTGTAGAACGACTTGTGAGAGATGCGAAGCTAATGGAAATTGGAGAAGGGACCTCTGAAATTCAGCGTCTAGTCATCGCAAGACAACTGTTAGCGTAATCCGATAATGAAAACGCTTACCATCAATGGAGGAGGAAAGCCATGATGTCGATTCATCCACAAACGATCGGTTCCTTATTAAAAGGGAAAATGGAGCAGCATCCAGCACATGAAGCCATTGTGTATCCAGAACGTTCCTTACGTTTTTCATATGAAGCGTTTTATCGAGAAGTCAAGGAAACCGGGAAAGGTCTTATGGCATTAGGGATTCAAAAAGGAGAACATATCGCCATCATGGCGCCCAATGTACCTGAATGGCTCATGCTGCAATTCGCCTGCGCGTCAATTGGAGCCGTTCTTGTCACCGTGAATACAAACTTTCAATCACAAGAACTCGCTTATTTACTCAAGCACTCTGATAGCAGCATGCTGTTTATCGTAGACGGGTTTAAAGAGACATCCTATGTCAGAATGCTTGAAGAACTTATACCGGAGCTTCAAAACGCTCATCAAGGTGAGATCACAACCTCATCTTTTCCTTATTTAAAAAGTGTCGTCTATATTGGCGAGCACACGCCAAAGGGCATGCGCAGCTGGGATAGTATTCAAGCAGCTGCTAAAAGAACAGAGGATCATGAGTGGGAGAAACGAATGGATGAGCTTGCGCCTGATGATGTCATTAATATGCAATATACTTCAGGCACAACCGGCTATCCAAAAGGAGTCATGCTCAGCCATACAAACATTGTCTGCAATGCCAGCCAAATCGCAGATTGTATGAAGCTCACCCAAAAGGACCGAATGTGTATCCCTGTTCCTTTCTTTCATTGCTTTGGATCCGTTCTTGGCGTGCTTGCATGTCTCACAAAAGGAGGAACGATCATTCCAATTGAATCCTTCCATCCAGAGAGAGTTCTTCAAACAGTGGAAAAAGAAAAGTGCACCGTCCTTCACGGCGTCCCGACAATGTTCATTGCAGAGCTCGACCATCCGAATTTTCACCAATACGATCTGTCCACATTACGAACGGGCATTATGGCAGGATCTCTTTGCCCATCCCATGTGATGAAGGCCGTCATTGAACAAATGGGATTGAAGGAGCTCACGATTGCCTACGGACAGACCGAAAGCTCTCCTGTCATTACCCAAACAAGAACGGATGATTCATTTGAAAGACGAGTTCAAACGGTCGGCCGGGCGCTTCCTCACATCGAAGTGAAAATCACCGTTCCAGGCACACCGGAGGAAGTACCAAGAGGAGAACAAGGCGAGCTGTGTACAAGAGGTTATCATGTGATGAAAGGCTACTATAAAAATGAAGAAGCCACAGATGAAGTGATTGATCAGGACGGCTGGCTTCATACGGGTGATTTAGCAGAGATGGATGAGGACGGCTATGTGAAAATCACAGGACGGCTGAAAGATATGATCATTAGAGGCGGGGAGAATGTTTACCCAAAAGAGATTGAGGATGTTCTTTATACTCATCCGGATATTCTTGATGCACAGGTCGTTGGTATACCTGACGAGACGTATGGAGAAGAAGCCGCCGCATTCATTCGGCTCAAGCAAGGCAGGGCGGTGACGATTGAGACACTCACCAGCTATTGTCAGTCGCAAATGGCACGTTACAAAATTCCTAAATATTTTTTCATCACTGACGAGTATCCAATGACTGCATCAGGTAAGATTCAAAAATTTCGTCTGAAAAAGCAGGCGCTTGATCTAATAAAGGAGTGAAGGCAGCAATGTTTCAAAAAGTACTGATTGCAAATCGAGGCGAAATTGCCAGGCGCATTATTCGAACGTGTAAAAGGCTCGGGATCCACACCGTCGCCGTTTATTCAGAAGCAGATCAGCATGCACTTCATGTGCAAGAAGCAGACAGCGCCTATCCGATTGGAGGCGCAAAAGTATCTGAAAGCTATTTAAACATGGAAGCAATCATTAGGGCAGCCAAGCAGTCAAATACAGATGCCATCCACCCAGGATATGGCCTCTTATCAGAAAATGCAGCCTTTGCAGAACGCTGTCGCAGCAAAGGAATCGCCTTTATTGGCCCATCCGCACAAGTCATTAAGCGAATGGGGAATAAAATTGAAGCAAGAAAAACGATGGCTCAAGCAGGTATCCCCATTGTACCAGGCGTTTCAGCTCCGCTGCATGATGCAGAAGAAGGGGTCAGTCAAGCGCAATCACTCGGTTATCCGATCATGCTCAAGGCATCAAGCGGGGGCGGAGGAATTGGCATGCAGCTCGTGCAAAATGACGAGGAGCTGTACAGGGCTTTTGAAGGGAATCAAAAAAGAGCGCAAAGCTTTTTCAACGATGGGACGCTGTATATGGAAAAGGTCATTGAAAACGCGCGTCACATTGAAATTCAGGTCCTTTTTGATTCCTTCGGCCATGGGGTCCACTTATTTGAGCGCGACTGTTCACTCCAGCGAAGACATCAAAAAATCATTGAAGAAGCACCAGCCGCCTGTCTCAATGAATCGGTGAGACATCAAATGGGGGAGATGGCCGTCAAAGCAGCTAAAGCGATTGGGTATGAAAATGCAGGAACGATTGAATGTTTAGTCGATCAGCATCAACAATTTTATTTCCTAGAAATGAACACGAGATTACAAGTAGAGCATCCTGTCACAGAAGAAATTACAGGCATTGACCTTGTCGAGGAGCAGCTGAAAATCGCTGCACGTGAGCCGCTTTCCTTTAATCAGGAGGATATTCATCAAATCGGTCATGCCATCGAGGTTAGAATTTATGCGGAAGATCCCGTCACCTTTTATCCATCACCAGGAACAATCACTCGGCTCTCCACACCTGAAGCTCCGTATATCCGTCATGAGTCAAGTGTGACAAATGGAAGCCTCATTACCCCTTTTTACGATCCAATGATTGCGAAAATGATCGTTTACGGTGATACGCGAAAACTTGCAATAGAACGATTAAAAGGGGCATTACAAGCATATGAAATAGAAGGGATCAAAACCAACTTACCGCTTTTAAGGGAAATGGCCGGATCTTCTGCTTTCTTACAAGGCAGCATCACAACCGATTTTCTCATGAAAAAAAGGGAGGGAAACCGTTCATGAAAACTGTCACGATTCAAATGGCCGGAAACTTATGGAAGCTTCTTGTAAAACAAGGCGATGAAGTGCAAAAAGGACAGGAGGTTGCCATCTTAGAATCAATGAAAATGGAGATTCCGATCGTTGCTGAAGAGACCGGAACCATCAGCAAAGTGCATAAGGCAGAGGGAGAGTTTGTCGATGAAGGAGAGGTTCTTCTAGAACTGACAGAATAGGAGGGAGCCAGATGGCATTACCAAAGAGTGTGATGATCAGGGAGGTCGGCCCGCGGGACGGACTGCAAAATGAATCAGTCTGGCTGGACACAGGCGAGAAGCGAACGTGGATTGACCTGCTCGCAGCAGCCCAGCTCCCTTATATTGAAGTCACATCATTTGTTCATCCTAAATGGGTTCCAGCCTTAAAAGATGCCAAAGAACTCACCCAATCCTTTAACAAAAAAGACGACATCACCTATGCAGCACTCATTCCCAATGAAAAAGGCTTAGCTCATTTTTTTGAAGCCAATCTTGACACAGGGGCTATGTTTATCTCTTCGAGTGAAACACATAACAAGAAAAATATGAATCAATCCATCCATGAAACACTTCCTGTTATCAAACAAATGACAGCTGATTTAAAAGCAGCAGGAAAAAACACGCACGCGTATATTTCCACTGTGTTTGGCTGCCCGTATGAAAAACAAGTGCCAATGGATCAAGTCCTTCGGTTAACGGATATTTTGCTTTCTTATGGCATTGATGAAATATCTCTCGGTGACACCATCGGTGAAGCCCATCCGCTTCAAGTAGAAAGGCGCTTAGACATTTTACTTGAACGTTTTCCTGCTGATAAAATCGCTCTTCATTTTCATGATACGAAGGGGATGGCTCTTGCCAATATTTATACGGCATTAAAAGCTGGGATCACCATATTTGACTCCTCCAGCGGCGGGCTGGGCGGATGTCCCTATGCACCTGGCTCCAGCGGAAATGTGGCGACAGAAGATGTGGTGCATATGCTTCAAAAACTAGGAATTGAGACAAATATTCACCTTCCTGCATTAATTAAAGCGGCAGAATGGATTGAAGCAAAAGTAGATCGAACCCTGCCTAGTCACTGTTTACGCGCTTTTCACTCTCAGACTACTTCATAAAGGATGAATAACATGACATCATTGGTCCATTTTTCGATACAAGATGAACAGATCGGCATCATGACCTTAAACAGGCCAGAACAAGCGAATTCCCTATCTGCTCTAATGCTGGAGGAGATCAATCAAATCATTCAAGAAATCAAACACGATGAAAGCATTCGCTGTCTGCTCATTACAGGAGCCGGTTCAAAAGTCTTTTGTGCTGGAGCAGATTTAAAAGAACGACGATTGATGACAGAAGCAGAAGCAAAAGGAGCTGTTCTTTCGATTCAGCAAACGTTTATCGAGATTGAATCCATTCCTGTACCTGTCATTGCAGTGATGAACGGACACGCACTTGGCGGAGGACTTGAGCTCGCGCTCGCTTGTGATCTCCGCATCGCACGAGCCGGAGCAAGACTCGGCCTGCCAGAAACAGGACTAGCTATCATACCAGGAGCCGGAGGGACGCAGCGGCTTCCGCGCCTCATTGGACTCGGTAAAGCAAAAGAACTTATTTTCACAGGCGCATCATTACAAGCAGAAGAAGCCATTCAAATCGGGCTCATTGAGCATATCTCTTTAGCAGATTCCCTCATGAACGATGCCATCTCTCTTGCACAACAAATCATCAAAAATGGCCCGCTTGCCTTAAAAGAAGCGAAACAAGCGATTCAATCAAGCCTTGATCACGATTTGCATACAGGTTTGACGAAGGAGTACGAAGCCTATCTACGGCTCATTGAGACAGAAGATCGAACGGAAGGTCTTCAAGCTTTCCAAGAAAAACGCACGCCTCAATACAGAGGCAGGTAGCAAGAAAGGGGAATGGGTATGATCGAAGAATATGAACTGAAAAAACAGCAGATTCTGAAAGGCGGGGCTGAGCGATACCATCAAAAAAACAAAGAAAAAGGAAAATTGTTCGTCCGTGACCGCCTCCAATTGTTATTAGATGAAGATTCTTTCATTGAGGATGCCATGTTTGCCGAGTGTCAAAATGAACATTTACCAGCAGATGGTGTTGTCACAGGGACGGGGCGGATGAATGGGCAGACTGTTTGCGTCATGGCAAATGATTCTACCGTCAAAGCAGGATCATGGGGCGTCAAAACGGTAGAAAAAATCATTAGAATCCAGGAATCAGCCGAAAAGCTCAACTGCCCAATGCTGTATTTAGTTGACTCTGCGGGTGCTAGAATCACCGATCAAATCGCCATGTTTCCAGGCAGAAGGGGTGCAGGCCGCATTTTTTATAACCAGGTGAAGCTGTCTGGACGTATTCCGCAAATTTGTTTACTATTTGGTCCTTCGGCAGCCGGAGGTGCTTACATTCCTGCTTTTTGTGACATCGTCGTCATGGTCGAAGGGAATGCCTCAATGTACTTAGGCTCACCGCGAATGGCCGAAATGGTGATTGGAGAGAAAGTATCACTTGAAGAAATGGGCGGGGCAAAAATGCATTGCAGCATTTCTGGATGCGGCGATATTTTAGCAAAAACAGAGGAAGAGGCCATTCAAATCGCCCGCACTTATTTAACTTACATGCCTGCCAACTATACAGAAAAACCAAAACGGGCAGCCGCAATCGCACCTAAACCATCAGAGATCAACATCCAAGACCTTATCCCTAAGGGGCAGAATACCCCTTTTGATATGTATCAGCTCATTGATTTACTTATTGATGAAGGATCATTTTTTGAAATCAAAAAGCTGTTTGCCGCAGAATTGATCACAGGCTTTGGCCGCATGAATGGTCAGCCTGTCGGTCTTATTGCCAACCAGCCGAGGGTAAAAGGCGGCGTTTTATTCCATGACTCAGCCGACAAAGCCGCCAAGTTTATTCAGCTATGTGACGCCTTTCATATTCCACTCCTTTTCCTTGCCGATATACCGGGGTTTATGATCGGAACAAAAGTGGAACAAGCAGGCATTATCAGGCACGGGGCGAAAATGATCTCCGCCATGTCAGAGGCAACCGTTCCGAAAATATCCGTCATTGTTCGTAAAGCATACGGTGCAGGTTTATATGCAATGGCAGGACCAGCCTTTGAACCGGACTGCTGTCTCGCTCTTCCATCTGCGCAAATTGCTGTCATGGGGCCAGAAGCCGCTGTAAATGCTGTCTATGCGAATAAAATTGCCGAACTGCCTGCAGAAGAGAGGGCGGCATTTATACAAGAGAAACGCAAAGAATACCAGGAAGATATGAATATATATGAGCTTGCCTCTGAAATGATTGTCGATGGTGTCATTCCATTTGACCATTTGCGAGATGAGCTTTGTCATAGATTACAAGCCTATACCTCTAAAGAGATGACATTTACAAGACGAAAACACCCGGTTTATCCGGTCTAAAGGGGGCGGCCTCATGATGAACCTAAAACCAGCGTGGATACCCAAAGAGCAGATGATGAAACAAACACGCCTTTACAAATGGATGCATTCACTTGGTTTTTCTACTTATGATGCGTTCTATCAAGCTAGTATCGAGCGCACCGATTGGTTTTGGAGAGAAGCCGAAAAGGCGGTCGGAATCGTGTGGAAGGAGCCGTATGAAGCCGCATTAGGCCAAGATTCATTCATGTGGCCCAATTGGTATAAAGGCGGCGGGCTCAACGTGGTCGAAACGGCTGTTGACAAATGGGCAGAGAATGAAGAAACCCAGCATCAACCAGCCGTGATTTGGAGAAATGAAGCGGGCGAAGAGAGAAGATGGACGTTCCTCGAACTTCAGGAAAAGGTCAATCGTCTCGCTGCTGGTTTTTTGAAGAAGGGGATTCAAAAAGGGGATGTGGCAGTCATTTATATGCCGATGCTTCCGGAAACGGCTGCTGTCATGCTTGCCTTTGCAAAGATTGGTGTCATCTTTAGCCCAGTTTTTTCCGGATATGGAAGCGAGCCTCTAGCCGTACGTATTCGTGCTTCCGGTGCAACCATTGTCGTCACAGGCTCGAGCGTGACGCGCCGGGGAAAGACGATCAACATGCGTGAATGTGCGGCAGAAGCAATCGACAAAACCAAGACTGTCCAAACAGTCATTGTACATGCTTCCTCTCCTACTGGATATAAAGAGGATATTCAGCTAAACGATTTGTTAAAAGAAGAACCAATGAGTGAAACGACTTATCTTTCAAATGAAGATCCCCTTATGATCTTATACACGTCTGGAACAACCGGTACACCCAAAGGGGCTGTTCATACACACGCAGGCTTTCCTGTAAAAGCGGCTTTTGATGCCGGTCTTTGTATGGACGTTGCAAAAGGAGACCGTTTGTTTTGGCTCACAGACATGGGATGGATGATGGGGCCCTTTCTCGTCTTTGGCGGCTTGATCAATGGAGCTGCAATTGTTTTATATGACGGCGCACCCGATTATCCAGATGAACAGCACCTTTGGTCATTCATCCACGAGCAAAAAGTCACCCATTTTGGACTTTCACCTACTTTTGTTCGATCTGCGATGCAGCAAAACCTTTCAGACATTGAGCTGCCGCATGTCAAAGCCATCATTTCTACAGGTGAACCGTGGAATGAAGCACCATGGCAATGGCTTTTTGACACCATTGGTCAAAAGCACATTCCGATCTTAAATTACTCAGGGGGAACAGAGGTTTCTGGCGGAATTGTAGGAAGTACGCTGCTTCGCCCAATCAAACCGATCCTTTTTAATGCGGCAATCTTAGGAATGGCGGCAGATGTGTATAATGAGGCAGGAGAGAGCGTCCTGAATGAAGTAGGAGAGCTTGTTGTGAAAAAGCCGTGGGTCGGCATGACATGTGGGTTTTGGAAAGATCCGAAGCGATATGAAGACACCTATTTTAAACGATTTGATGGGGTGTGGACGCACGGTGATTGGGTGATGCAATCAGAGGATGGCGCATTCCATATCACGGGCAGATCGGATGATGTCATTAATACAGCTGGTAAACGCATTGGTCCAGCTGAAATTGAATCCATTCTTGTCGGGCATCCAGCCGTACATGAGGCTGCTGTGATTGGAGTAAAGGATAAGGTGAAGGGAGAAGCACTAGTTTGTTTCATTGTGGCAAGTTCACAGTCTTTCAAAGAAGCAGCATTCATTCAAGAGCTCAAAATACATGTTGGTTCATATGCGGGAAAAGCGCTCACACCAAAGGAAATTCATCTCATTTCAGCTTTACCGAAAACAAGAAACGGAAAAATCGTCCGTCGTTTATTAAAAGGAGCTTATGAACAGCAGCATTCACCAGATCTTTCGTCTCTAGATAATCCTGATGTGTATAACAGCATTTGCGAATACTTGAAAAGAAAACAAAATCCATAAAAAAAGACAGGAGAGCATCCTGTCTTTTTTATTGCACATGAAAATTCGTGCCATCTGTTGTTTCTTTTACAATACCTGCCCGAATCACAAAATCACCGAAATGTTCATGTTCCTCGCGTTCTTTTGCATAGCGGGGGAGAAGAGAGCCAAGCTCGTTTAAAATGTCTTCTTCTCCTACATTTTCTCGGTACAGTTTACTTAATCTGCTGCCATCAAACGCAGCGCCAAGATACATGTTGTATTTACCAGGTGATTTCCCGATAAAGCCAATTTCACCAAGCGCATGACGGGCGCATCCATTTGGACATCCAGTCATACGAATCGTGATTTCTTTATCACTTAAGCCATTTTCTTCGACAATCTCTTCAATTTTGTCAATCAAGCGCGGGAGGTAGCGTTCTGCCTCTGCCATTGCTAAGCCGCATGTCGGAAGAGCAACACAGGCCATTGAACTGCGGCGCAGTGCAGAGTGCTGCTGTCCATCTGACAAACCAAACTCCTCAATGAGCTGCTCGATTTGTTTCTTTTTGTGAGATGTGACGTTTCCAATGATCAAATTTTGATTCGCTGTTAAGCGGAAGTCACCTGTATGAATCTTTGCGATTTCACGAATGCCTGTCATCAGCGGGTAGTCATCGTAATCCGTGATGCGTCCGCCTTCTACAAACATCGTATAATGCCATCTGCCATTGATGCCTTTTACCCAGCCATAGCGGTCACCGTTATGATCGAAGTGATAATCTCTTGCATCTAATAGGGTAAATCCAAGGCGGCGCTCAAGCTCTTCTTTTACATTCTCAAGACCGAGGCGGTCCACTGTATATTTAAAGCGGGCATTTTTTCTCACCGAACGGTTTCCATAGTCACGCTGAATGGTGATCACTTGTTTGGCAATCTCTACAACTTGTTCCGGTGTACAAAAGCCAATTACTTTTGCAAGCTGAGGATAGGTCGCTGTATCACCATGAGTCATGCCCATTCCGCCGCCAATCGCGACATTAAAGCCGACTAATTGATCATTTTCAATAATCGCAATGAAGCCTAAATCCTGCGAAAACACATCAATATCGTTAGCAGGAGGGACCGCCACACCAATCTTGAATTTTCTTGGCAAATAAAGCGGACCATACATCGGCTCAACCTCTGTATCAGGCGTTGCTGCTACCTTTTCCTCATCAAGCCAAATTTCATGGTACGCTCTTGTTTGCGGAAGCAGGTCATCACTTAATTTTTTGGCAAGCTCGTATACATCATGGTGTACTTCTGATTGATAGGGGTTTGATGTACACATGACATTACGGTTCACATCGCCGCAAGCAGCGATCGTATCAAGCATAGTGGAATGGATGTCTTGAATGGTTTTTTTCATGTTCCATTTTAAAATACCGTGAAGCTGAAAGGTTTCACGAGTTGTCAGCTTTAACGTACCGTTTCCGTATTGATGAGCAAGCTCATCCATCACAAGCCACTGCTTAGATGTAGCGATTCCGCCAGGCAGGCGGACGCGCAGCATAAATTGATAGGCAGGCTCAAGCTTTTGTTTTTGCCGTTCATTTCTCAGGTCACGATCATCCTGTAAATAACTGCCGTGATGCTTCATCAGGCGGTTGTCATCATCAGGGATACCCGCTGAAATCGGATCAAGCATCACTTCTTTTAAAGTACCCCGTAAATAATCACTTTTTTCTTTGATTTCCTCTACGTCGCTCGGAGGTCCATCCGGCGCTGTTAATGCTGTCTTCACCATGTAAGTAAAAGCTCCTTTCTTTCAAGCATTCAATCAATATACGTCACGCTGATAGCGTTTTTGCTGCTGCAAGTTGGCTAGATAGCTTTCAGCTTTCTCTTTGCTCATCGCACCTTCTTCTTGGATGATTGATAGAAGGGTATCATGAACATCATGCGCCATATGTTTTTCATCTCCGCAGACATATACATAGGCACCTTGCTCCAGCCATTCGAATAATTCTTTACTTTGTTTCTTCATTTGATGCTGGACATATACTTTTTCCTCTGAATCTCTTGAAAAAGCCACATCCATTTTCGTTAACACACCATCTTTTAACCACTTTTGCCATTCGGTTTGATATAAGAAATCCGTCACAAAGTGCTGATCACCGAAAAACAACCATGACTTTCCGTCTGCACCGACTTCCTCGCGCTCCTGCATAAAGGAACGGAAAGGCGCAATGCCTGTGCCTGGTCCTACCATAATGATCGGTGCATCAGGGTTTTCAGGAAGCTTAAAGTTTTGATTGTGCTGAATATAAACAGGCAGCTTATCACCTGGCTCTAAGCGCTCCGCACATAAGATTGAGCAGACACCTTGACGTTCTCTTCCGTGAGCATCATATCTCACAGCACCGATCGTCAAATGAACTTCTTCTTCATTTGCTTTAAGGCTGCTTGCAATGGAATAAAGGCGTGCCGGAATTTTTCTTAAAATGGCAGTGAAGTCTGCCGCTGTTCCTTCAAAAGGACCGAAATCACGAGCAGCATCTACTAAATCTCTTCCTGCTATATATGCTTTTAACTTTTCTTCGTTTCTTTCTTCTAAAAGGGCCTGCAAGGCTTCGCTCTTTGTAAAGGACGCCATCTTTTGAAGAAGAGGTTTTGTTAAGACAGTAATCTCAAAATGAGAGGTGAGTGCTTCCTTTAAAGGAAGCGTGTCGCCGTTTTTATGAACGGTTACGGCTTCCTCTGCATCCCATCCGCATGCCTTGATCAGTTCATCAACAAGGGCTGGATCATTTGTTGGATAAATACCAAGGCTGTCACCCGGCTCATAAACAAGTCCTGATCCTTCAAGAGAAAGCTCCAAATGACGGGTTTCTTTGTTAGAACCGCGGCCATTTAGGTTGATATTTTCAAGCACTTCAGCATAAAAAGGATTTGTTCTTGAGTATTCAGATGCAGCTGTTTGAGTGTTTGCTTCCGCTGATTCCTGCGGGGCTGCTGCGGCTCCGCCTTCGCTAAGTGAAGATGCCACCCCTTGAAGCCATTCAGAAAACGGCTCATCATAATCAAGATCACAGTCCACTCGATCGAAAAGACGCGTTCCGCCAAGTTCTTTTAAGCGCTCATCAAATTCTTTACCTGTTTGACAGAAGAATTCGTAAGAGCTGTCACCAAGTGATAGGACAGAAAAGCTTAAATGATCAAGCTTTGGTGCCCGTCTGCCGTGAACATATTCATGGAAAGAAAGGGCATTATCAGGCGGATCTCCCTCGCCATGTGTGCTGACGATAATTAGTAAATTGTTTATTTTTTTCAGACTATTTGGTTTAAAATCTGACATAGAAGAGAGCGTCACTTGAAAACCTTTCTCTTCAAGATGCTGCGCTGTCTTTTTTGCTAACCCTTCAGAATTGCCTGTTTGCGAGCCATAAAGCACGGTCACATCTTTACTGACAGGCTGCGCTGGTGCTGCAGCAGAAGGAGAAGGGGTTTGGGCAGTATTTTCTAATCCGGTTAAAGCTGCCTGTGCTGATAAATAACCGGTAAGCCAAATTTTTTGCTGATCTGTTAAAGTCGGAAGCAGCTGATTAAGCAGTTCTGCCTGCTCCTGACTAAACGGACTGTTCAATACATGAAGTTGCAACGATATCCACCTCACAAGGAATATAAACATAGATTAATTCGATAGGAATTATATATATAGGTTCAATTTGAACTTTACCGAAAGTTTGCCATTAAGTAAAATATATAATATTGATTGTCATGATTAAGATTTCTAATACCTTTGCAAGGTCAAGGAGGAAATATGAGTATTATTAGAGATTTGGAAGATCCAAAAGTTAAGTTTAAATTAATAAAAAATGTATCTATCCAAAGACAGGAACTAGAAAAATTAAATCTGAGACAAATTGCAGATCTTCGAATTTATGCGAAAGATAAATACGAGAGAGCTGCCAACTTTTCCACAAAAGCTTCTATTATAACAATAACAATTGTGCCAGCATTTTTATTTTTGAACTCTTACTTTAATTCATATTTTAACTATGGATTAGATTTTATTACTAAAAAGCACAAAACTAACGATTCGAAATTGCAAAATGCTTTCGATGAAATTTCAATAAATATAATGGATACTTATCTGAATATCGCTTTAAGTATATTGTTTTGTGTTTTTATTGTTCTTCTCAGTAGAAGAATTGATGTTTCCAAAACAAATAAACTTTTCAATTTAATTGATGAAATATATGACATGAAATTAAAACGAGAGGAAAAATTTCAAGAGGATTATAAACAAATGCAAAAGAGAAGAGCTATGAATTGGAAGGTAATTTCTTGTGTTCATTATTCTGACCGTTTCGAGATTTTAATGAAATCTCCAAATCGAAAAGAAGCTGAATTTTTTATGTTCTATGAATTAGATCATATTAAAGAGGTTAAAGTAATTTTGGGATTAGTGGAAAAGTGAGTTCACGATCATTATTATAGCACCACTTTAAACCCCAATCACTTTTTTATGTTCTGATTTAACAAAAGTAGATTCTAAAGAGCTGTCACAGGGTCAAACGATTGAGGTTTGGTTTGATGAGTTACAAGAATCGTTTCCTCCTAAAGCAACGGTCAAAAAATATCACATCATGATGGATAAGTAGGGGAGCAGGGCCAGATTCTTTCTATCAAGAAAAAGGAGAAAAACCCTAAGGTTTTTCTCCTTTCTCAAATTATGCTGTTGGAAGTCCCATCACAGCTTTCACTTCTAAATATTCCTCGATTCCGAAGTCTCCCCATTCTCTTCCGATACCAGATTGCTTAAAGCCGCCAAACGGGGCAAAGTAATCTGTTTCGGCATTGTTAATGGTAATTTGACCGGCACGAATATGTTCAGCTACATATTTTAATGTTTTTTCATCTTTTCCAACCACATAGCCAGCAAGGCCATACACTGTATCATTGGCAATTTCAAGGGCATGATCAAGGTCCTGATATGTGATTACACTCATGACGGGTCCGAATATTTCCTCTTGCGCAATGGTCATATCATTTTTCACATTTGTGAAAATAGTATGCTTGGCGAAATATCCTTTGTCTAGTCCGTCCGGCTTACCAGTTCCCCCAGCAAGCAGGTGAGCACCTTCTTCAATTCCTTTTTCAATATAAGACTGCACAGTATCCCATTGCTTTTTGGACACAAGCGGGCCAGTGGCGTGATCTTCTCTCGGATCACCAACTGTAAACTTAGGCAGAGCATTCAGCAGCGCTTTTTCAAATGCGTCTTTCATTGATTCAGGAATCAGCACACGTGTAGCTGCGGAACATACTTGACCTGTATTCATCGCAATATGATGAACCGCGGTTTCGGCTGCTTCATCCACATCTGCATCATCTAAGACGATAAGAGGGGATTTCCCGCCAAGCTCAAGAGCCACTTTCTTAATATTGTCTGCAGCATTTTCCATTATTTTAGAGCCGACAGCACCCGATCCCGTAAATGAAACAAAATCAATATCAGGATGTGAGCTAATGCCGTCACCAATGACGTCACCAGTTCCGTTTACTAGGTTGAAGACGCCTTTTGGTACGCCTGCTTCATCAATGATGTCTGCAAGAATCATTGCGGCAAAAGGTGTAATTTCCGCTGGCTTTAAGACAACTGGCGAGCCTGCTGCAATGGCACCCGCGATTTTAAGTGATGTTTGATTTGTTGGGAAATTCCAAGGTGTAATCAATCCGCTGACACCAATCGCTTCTTTTATAATGGTGTGTCCGCCGCGGTCCTCAGTAAATGTATAAGATTTAAGTGCTTCCGCTGCTTTAGAAAAATGTTCATATCCCATTTTGTAATGAACCTCTTCTGATACTTTCAGCGGTGCACCAAGCTCTTGCGTCATGACTTCTATCAGTTCATCCCTACGCTTTTCGTAGCCGCGCACAATGTTTTCCAGCATTTTTACGCGTTCATTTCGAGATGTTTTTGAGAAAGAAGGAAAGGCGGCACGAGCAGCTTTGACTGCCTTATCTAAATCTTCTTTTGTTCCTAAACTAATGGTGCCAATGACTTCCTCTGTAGCAGGATTGATGACTTCCGTCGTTTCGTTTCCTGTTGATGCGATCCATTCTCCGTTAATAAAATGTTTCTCTTGATTTCTCATTCTGACATGTCTCCTTTTTATATGTGATTCCATTCAATATTCTGTTTTCAGGTGATATAAAACTGTACCCACTGTGAAAAATCTAAAACGATGAAACTGCAAAAGAAAAAGTTTCTGATATAATACGCAAAGTGGGACATATGTCCTTTTCAACATCAGGGCATCTATCATTTAATGGAACTAGACTGAAAAAAGAAGGAGCATTTGAACGAATGAAAGGTGTTATTTTCGCTTTATTAGGAGGCGCTTGTATTACACTGCAAGGCGTAGCAAACGCAAGAATCAGCCAGGATATCGGGACATGGCAGGCGGCAACCATCACGCAGCTGACCGGTTTTATTATTGCACTGATCATTTTACTGATCGTACGTGACGGACACTTCAGGGAATATCGAAAGGTGCAGCCGCTTTATATAGTAGGCGGTGCATTTGCAGCCATTATTATTTTCAATGAAGTCACTGCAATTGAAATGATCGGTGTCACACTGACCATCGCTGCTTTACTCATTGCACAGCTTGCATTTACCTTTGCAATCGATGCAAAAGGATGGTTTGGTGTACAGAAGAAGAAGAAAATGAAATGGCCGCATTATGCAGGAATTCTATTGATGATCGCAGGCGTCATCATTTTAAAGCTATAAAGGAGGACGTCAGATGGAGGAGCTTCATGATGAATCTCTATTTTCCTCTTATCTCAAGGCACATGAATTAGAAACCGTCTTTCATCAGAAACTCATATCACACGTCAGCTTATGGCGCTATGAGCAAGGTGAGCTGATTTGTTCAAAGGGAGATCAGAGGGAGCACTTGTACTTGTTAGTAAAAGGAAAATTAAAGATTTTCACCACCACAAAAGAAGGGAAGACCTTTATTCTTTGTTTTAAACATCCTCTTGAAGCGATTGGAGATATTGAATACGTTCAGCAGACAGATATGGTCAATACAGTGGAGGCTGTCACAGAAGTACATATGCTAAGGATTTCTCATCAAGCGCTCATGCGCCATGCGAAGGATGACCCCCGCGTGTTAACCTTTTTACTAAAGGGCATCACAAACAAATTTTATACGAAATCAAACGATTTGAGCTTCCACCTTTTATATCCTGTAGAGGTCAGACTCGCAAGCTACTTATTGTCTGTGTTAACAGGGGATAACAGCGCGAGCGCACTTCGCCTTACTGATGCGGCGAGCTTAATTGGTACAAGCTACCGTCATATTAACCGGGTGATTCAGCAATTTTGTGAAAAAGGGCTGATAGAGAGGCGAAGAGGGAAGATTACGATTCTTGACCGGGAAGGACTCTTAGAAATAGCGGAGCGAAACATTTATGAATAGAAGAAATGAAGGGATTCAGACATGATCATAGGAATAGGATTAGCCATCACGGCTGGCGCACTCGTCAGCTTACAAACCATTTTTAACAGTAAGGTCAATGAGCAGACAGGCTCTTGGTCAACGACCACTCTCGTTCTAGGTATGGGCTTTATTGCTTCACTTTTGATGGGTCTTTTGCTAGAAGGAACCGGCATGTTTCAATTAAGACATATGGAAGCGTGGTACTGGATGAGCGGAGCCATTGGAGTAGGGGTGGTCATCTGCCTCGTTCAAAGTATCAAACGTCTTGGTCCGACTTATGGAATCTCGATTGTCCTGATTTCACAGCTCGGTTCTGCGCTTTTGTTCGATTCGCTTGGCTGGCTTGGGTTAGAGAAAGTGGAATTTTCTCCCGCAAAACTACTAGGTGTCATTGTGATTGTTGCGGGGATCCTAGTGTTTAAATTGACCAAATTGGAGTCAGCAGAAGAGGATCAATCAGAAGAAAAAGGGCTGCCACAAGAGTAAGCTGCCCTTTAGATCAACCGCCGCCATAGAACAGTGATCGCGGATAAACCATTTAAAAGGAGCCTTTTCATCAAAGGCTTTTTTTTCTGCCCATAGGACTGCGCTTTATAGGCTGTTTTGTCCTTCGCGACAAGTATACTATAGGCAATTTTACGTTCTATTGCCTGAGTAAGTGATAGCGCAAACGGGGCACTATCAATGACCAAAATTGACTCTGTATTTAAAAAACTAGACCTCGCATCTAAATTATATGTGCCAATAATACTTAAATAATCATCAATGACCATTGATTTCGCATGAATGGAATACGGGCCTTCATATTCGTACAAATGAACGCCTGTTTTCATCAGTTCCTTTTTCGTGCTTAAGTAACCTGCAAAAGCTAACGGATTTGGCGTCGCTGTAAGAGAATTCGTAACAACTGTCGTTTGAATCCCGCTGGCTAAGGGAGTGAGGCCGTCTTTCATGGGTCGTGTCGGGATGACATAAGGCGTCTGTATGAGCACAGAACGCTTTGCCCGGTGGGCTAGATCGTTTAGTTTTTTGAGCACAAGAGGACGCTTATTGAAGCGCTCCACAGGATTTGTAAAAAATGCAATCTGCTTTACTGAGGTGCCATCTGCTGCCCAATTAAAGGACGACATCACAAAAGGTTCTTTCGCACGCACGGCCTCCTGATAGGATCTAAGCAGTTTCTTTCTTAGTTTTAAGCCTTTCTTTGCTTTTTGTTTGGAGAACACAGCTTTTGTTCTTTTCGTAAAGTCATGATTCCATAAATAAACGAAGTATTGCTCCATTTCATCTAATACTTTTCCTTTTTTGTCGTTATAAAGCAGCACATCGCGGTCAAATGCAAAATCTTTCGGGGGCTGATCTGCAAAGTATTTATCACCGATATTTCTTCCGCCCATCACAGCCACTCGGCCATCTGCCAGCAGCAGCTTATCATGAAGGCGGTTATGCCACGTCCATGGCTTAAATAACCGAAAGGGCTCATAAAAACGAATGGCCATGTTCGGGTGATTTGCAACGGCATATCGTAAATGCTTCAGCGGTCCACGCAAACTGTGGCAGATGCCGTCTAAAAGCAGCTGAACTTTCACCCCTCGATCAGCAGCTTCAATTAAAGCACCTAGTACCCATTCGGCTGTTTTTCCCTTTTGAATGGAATAATAACTTAGGCGGATCATCCTCTTTGCCTCACGAATCATTTGGATTCTGGCCTGACCAGACTCAAATCCATCGTCAAGAAGCATCACTTGATTTGTGCCCTGATCGTCTCCTGAGATCGAAGAGGCTTTATAGATACAATGTTCTTTGCATGTTTTTTGGATCGGTAAATAAAACAAAACAAATGCGGTCAAAAAGACATAAACGACATAGAGAAGGATCAGAAAAAACAAAAGATGAAGCATACGGATCAGCTCCTTTCACATAGACACAACTTTTCCTTAGTTTATGTCAAAAATAAAATTTCACTCATTTTCGCCTTTTATCTAAATACATGACAAAAGAATCATCTTGTTTTTATTGGGCATTTAATTATAGTATGAAATGAATAAGGGGGAATCGAATTGAATGAATCATTATTTAACATCCCAAGTGATGTATATCAAACGTTAAGTGAAACAGAACGATATTTACTCAATTATATTCACCAGCATTTAGAGGATATCTCCACCTTATCCATTGTCACTTTAAGCGAAAGAGCCAATGTATCAACGGCCACGATTGTCAGACTGATGAAAAAAATTGGCTATAACGGCTATACATCCTTTAAATATCGATTGAAACAAGAAAAGAAAATGACAGATGCAAGCGACCAGCTCAAAAATATTGATGAAGACATCAAACTAGCAATTAGGAAAAATGAAGAAGAGGTTTTAAAAACGATACAGCTGCAAAGTATTGGACAAATTGAAGATGCCGTTCAAAAAATACATAATGCAGACAAAATTTATATTTTCGGTAGGGGCTTCTCAGAGATGATCGCCAAAGAGATGACCATCAAATTACAGCTCATCGGGAAAACATGTGAAGTACACGACGATCCGAATATCATTCGGCTGAAATCGCGAGACATTGATAAAAGTGAGCTTGCCATCTTTGTTTCATTAAATGGCGAAACAGCTGAGCTTGTTGAAGCGTGTCAAAACCTCAGCATGAAGCAAGTCACAACTATTACGCTTACGACAAGAATAGATTCTACATTAAGCAAAATATCAGATATGACACTAGTCGGATATAAAGGGGAACAATCTTTCTTCCCAGATTATGAAGTCAGATCCCGCCTGTCTCTTCATGTCATTGCCCGCATTTTACTTGATGCTTATGTGATCCGAATGAAATAACCAATAAGAAAGCCTTCGAGACTTTGATCTGGAAGGCTTTTTCTCATGAAAACCTTTACACATTCTGAAAACATTTTCACTGAATCGTATGAGATACTTTCTTTAGAGAAAAGAAAGAAGGTGAAACCAATTGATTTATACCTGCACCTTAAATCCTGCTATTGACCTATATATTGCATTAAAAGAAATGCGGGCAAATGCAGTCAATCGCACAGAAGATGAAGATTATCAGCCGAATGGAAAAGGCGTGAACGTGTCAATTATGCTAAAGAAATATGGCTTCACCAGCACTGCATTAGGATTTATTGCTGGGTTTTCAGGCTCTTATATTGAACAATCTTTAAAGGATCTCTCCATTCAGACCGATTTTATCTCGGTTGAAGGAATCACACGAATTAATGTTTTTATCAATACGACAGAAGAATACAAGCTCGTGAATCAGGGCCCTGCAATTGAAGAAAAAGCGCTTCACGCCTTTCGTGAGAAAATTGCGGCTATCCCGCAGGGAGGCATCCTCATCATGTCAGGCAGTCTGCCAAAAGGCGTTCCTGCCAGCATTTTTTCAGAAGTAGCAGCTATTTGCCATCAACAGAAGGTCAAGTTCATTTTAGACACAAGCTCAGCAGCAGTTCTTGAGACGCTTCAATACAAGCCGTATTTACTAAAACCGAATGAAGAAGAAATTGCTGCTTTTTTCGGCAAAACACATCCTTTGTCAGAAATAGAACTCATTCAATCAGGAGAGAAACTCATTGAGATGGGTGCAGAACAAGTGCTTATTTCCCGAGGCGAGGAAGGAGCTTTATTCATTACGAAGGACGCAGTGTTTAAAGGAAACGCACCAACAGGCACTGTCGTAAACACAGCTTGTTCTGGAGATGCGATGCTCGCAGCTTTTCTTAGTAAACATCTTGAAGGACATTCACCTGAAGAATGCTTACGCTACGGCATTGCAACGGGGGCCTCTACTGCGTTTTCGAAAGGCTTAAGTGATTTACATGATATTGATTCATTGATTGAGCAAGTACACATTCAGAAGATCTAAGGGGGAATAACACATGAGCCGTAAAAAAATTGTCGCTGCAACCGGCTGTCCAACAGGCATTGCACACACATTCATGGCAGCTGAAGCATTAAAAATCGCTGCTGAGCAGCTAGGGGTCGACATTAAAGTCGAAACGCATGGTCAAGTAGGAATTGAAAACGCTTTAACTGATCAAGACATTATGGAAGCAGATGGGGTCATTGTGGCAGCTGACAAAGATGTAAATACAGATCGTTTTCACGGCAAACCACTAATTGAAGTGCCTGTAGCGAAGGGTATCCGCACGCCAAATGAACTGATCCAAGGCATTATCAATGGAGATGCCCCCGTTCATCAAGTGAAAGGAAGAGCTTCTGGAACGGAGAAACCATCTGCTCCTTTATCCTCTCAACAAAAGTCGGCAAATAAATGGATACACACCATCTATAAGCACTTAATGAACGGTGTATCACACATGCTGCCATTTGTTGTTGGAGGCGGTGTTTTAATTGCCCTTTCTTTCTTATTCGGTATCTACTCTGCTGATCCTAAGCACGAAACGTATCATCCGTTTGCTGCCTATTTGAAAAGCATTGGCGGACTCGGCTTTAGTTTAATGGTGCCAATTTTAGCAGCATTTATTGCTGATTCAATCGCAAGACGCCCAGGGATGGTCGTTGGATTTATAGGGGGTCTCCTTGCAAATGATGGAGGTGCTGGTTTCTTAGGCGGTATTATCGCAGGTTTTGCAGCAGGATATATCATTTTATTGCTTCAATTCTTGCTTCAAAAATTACCAGCATCACTTGATGGATTAAAATCGATCTTCATCTATCCTGTCATCGGTATTTTCTTAATCGGGGCTGTCATGACCCCGCTGTTAGTTCCAATCACAGGGCTAAATAATTCCTTAATGGATTTTCTCTCATCTGTACAATCCACAAACCCTCTGCTTTTAGGCTTAATTGTTGGAGCGATGTGTGGATTTGATATGGGAGGACCTTTTAACAAAGCAGCCTATGTCACAGGAACGGCTTTACTTGCAGAAGGTAACCTTTACTTCATGGCAGGTGTGTCAGCAGCATGTATCACACCACCGCTTATCATTGCGATTGCTACAACGATTTTCCGAAAACATTTCACGCCACAAGAACGAAATGCAGGGGCAATCAACTATATTCTGGGGGCGACACATATTACAGAAGGAGCCATCCCATTTGCGGCAAAAAACCCGGTCGTTGTCCTGCCAATTATCATGTTTGGCTCGGCTATCTCTGCTATATTGACGTATCTCTTTGGCGTACAGGTTCCAGCTCCGCATGGCGGGTTCCTTGTCCTCCCAGTTGTCACAGGTGCATTCCAATGGGTGCTTTCCATACTAATCGGCTCACTAGTAGGTGCGATTCTCTACGGACTTTACCGTAAAAAAATAGACAACCCCGCAGTTTAAAACGGAGGAGGAGAAATGATGGAACATATCTATATGAATCTTCACGAAACAGCTTCTTCACAGGCTGGCGTGTTCGCAGCCATTGCTGACATTGCCTACAAAGCAGGTATTTGCACCTCACCAGAGGATGTCAAAAAAGGCTTAGCGGAAAGGGAAGCACTTAGTACAACCGGATTTCAAGATGGATTTGCCATTCCGCATACACAAACAGAAGCCATCACGAAACCAGCACTTGTGATCGTCCGCACGGAAACAGGAATTGAATGGGACGCTTTTGATGGGAAGCCTTGCTTTTTCTTCCTATCCTTACTGATCCCTAAAAGTGAAGCAGGGACGACTCATTTAAAAGCTCTTTCAGCCCTTTCACGAGGCTTAATGGATGAAACGAAACGTCAAAAACTGCTGGAAACAAGAACAAATGAAGACATGCTTGCTGTATTAGAAACGGATATTTTAACTAGAGAGGATGTTTGATCATGCCTTTACTTTCAACAACACCAATGCTTGAGGCTGCGAAAAAAGAAAAATACGGAATTGTGGCATTCAATGTACACTCCTTTGACAGTATCTATTGGGTGCTCGAAACTGCTGCAGAATTAAAGTCACCTGTGATTTTGCAAACAACGGTTGGAACGGTTCAATCTCTTGGAGCAAAAGCGATTGCAGATACAGTGAAGGCGGCGGCTGATCAATATCAAATCCCAATCGGTCTTCACCTGGATCACTGCACAGACTTTGATGTGATTCTCACCTGTATCAGGGCTGGATATACATCCGTTATGATCGATGCATCTATGCACTCATATGAAGAAAATGTACGCCGCACAAAAGAAGTCGTAGATCTTGCCTTAAAAGTCGGTGTAAATGTCGAAGCAGAGCTAGGCAAGGTAGGCGGCGTAGAAGATGATATCGTCGTCGACGAAAAGGATGCTGAAAAAGCCGTTCCATCAGAATGCCGCCAATTTGTAGAAGAAACTGGGGTGCCTACTTTAGCGCCTGCGATTGGTACTGCCCATGGCATTTATAAAGGGGTGCCGGATATTGACTTTGCCCGCATTGAACAAATTGCAGCGCTGGTCGATGTACCACTTGTCCTGCACGGTGGTTCCGCTGTACCAGATGAGGATGTCAAGCGATGCGTTGCACTTGGTATGGCAAAGGTGAATGTCTCAACTGAACTGAAAAATGCGTATTCCGAAGCAATACGTGATCATTTCTCAAACGAACCTGAAAGCTTAGATCCGCGTATGTATTTACAAAAAGCAAAACAAGCAGCGAAAGACATGGTCCAATCGAAAATACGAATCGTTGGCAGTGAGGGCAAAGCCCATCCGTTATATCAATAAGAAAAAAAGCAGAGCTGCTATCGCTCTGCTTTTTCCCTTTATTCGTTTTCCTTCATTTCATTAGATGTGCGTACCCGTGCATTTCCCATAAATACGACCGTAATCGCCGCAAGTGCAATCGGGAATAATGCAAGCAAAAATACGTACGTAATACTTTGTGACATCGCATCGATGACTTTATTTAAAATATCAGGCGGAATTTGTGAGCGGGCACCTTCTTGGAAAATAGCCTGTGGATCGCCTACTTGAGAAGGGGCTCCTTTCATTCCGCTAAAGGCATCAGCTAAACGATTTGTCAGCACATTGGTTTGAATCGTCCCGAAAATCGTTACACCGAGCGTCATTCCAAGTGATCTCATAAATGAATTGGTCGAGTTTGCACTGCCTCGGTAGCGCGGCTCAAGATCATTCATTGAAGCTGACGGCAGAAGGGAGAAGCTGAACCCGACGCCAAATCCTGATATCATCATAAAGAGTGTGAGCCACAGTCTTGCTGTATCTGGTGACATATTGGCAAGCAGCAGCATCCCAGCGAAAAATGAAATGACAGAAATAGTCATAAGACGTCTGAAAGGCACTTTCGTCTGCATCGTTCCGCCAATCATACTGCCAATGACTGATCCAATCATCATCGGTGTTAAAATGAACCCTGCACTTGTCGCAGATTCACCGTACACAGCCTGCACGAAAATAGGAATAAAGACAGCAAGAATAATAAATGTCCCGCCATATAAAAACGCCAAAATTTGAGATGTTGCAAATAATCGATTTTTAAACATCCAAAATGAGATAATCGGCTCCTCAGCCTTACGCTCAACAATAAAGAAGATCGTACCGAACACAAGAAACACAGCAAAAAGTGTGAGGATTTGCACCGAATCCCAAGCATAAGATTTACCGCCAAGCTCAAGCGCAAACATTAAGCTGACAACCGCAACGACAAGTGTAATAGCACCTGACCAGTCGATTTTCTGCTTACGATGTTCAAGCGATTCCTGATAGTATCTGGCGATCAAGAAGACACTGACAATACCAATTGGCACATTAATATAGAAAACCCAATGCCAGCCGATCGAATCCGTAATAATAGCACCTAAAAGCGGTCCGAGTACACTTGATAAACCAAAGACTGCTCCAAACATACCAGACATTTTTCCGCGCTTTTCAGGTGGGAAGATGTCAAAGATAATCGTAAATGCGATTGGAAGAAGTGCACCGCCCCCAAGCCCTTGAATGGCTCGGTAAATAATGAGCTGATCCATCGTTTGCGCGATACCGCACAGCGCTGATCCAATTAAAAAGAAAATAAGTCCAAACAGAAAAAAACGCTTTCGACCATACATATCAGAAAGCTTTCCGTAAATCGGCATTCCCGCCATCACTGCCACCATATAAGAAGCCGTCACCCAAGCAAATTTATCAAAACTGCCTAAATCTGCTACGATGCTTCCCATTGCTGTTGCAACAATGGTATTGTCCATCGCTGCCATAAAAATCCCTAACAGCAAACCGATGACAACAAAGCGAGTGGATGCCTTGCCTTTATCCACATGATTCATTTCATTTACCTCCTGCTTACGTTCTCTCATTATTTTTGCTATGATCAACTTAACCATAAAGTAAGAGAACATTTATCTTGATGATCAAGATAAATTGATTTTAAAGGGAGGAGAACAAGTTGTCAATAAAGAACGAGGCTGAAGACAGAGCAGCCCAGATCATCCATACAATGAGGCGCCTCGCCACACGAACCGTCTTGTTCCACCAAGCGGCCGCTCAATCGCTCGGCCTTTTTCCAACAGATCTCAAATCCGCCGATCTATTAAACGAACTCGGCCCCCTCACAGCGGGGGAATTAAGTGAAAAAACAGGCCTTAGCTCAGGTGCAGTCACAGCT
The DNA here is from genome assembly GCF_038593295.1 of Bacillus sp. FSL R5-0512. Classification (NCBI taxonomy): domain Bacteria; kingdom Bacillati; phylum Bacillota; class Bacilli; order Caryophanales; family Bacillaceae; genus Bacillus; species Bacillus sp. FSL R5-0512. The sequence continues at coordinate 1,804,734 of NZ_CP151982.1, read as the reverse complement.
CTCATTGACCGGCTTGAAAAAGCGGGCTACGCCAAAAGAGAAAAAGACCCAAAGGACAAACGAAGAGTCATCATTGTCCCACTAACAGCAGGAAAATCACAAGTGAAAGAACTTTTCCAATCCTTATCAGCATCAACTAAACAGCTTACAAACGAATACAAAGCAGAAGAATTAGATTTAATTATTCAATTTATAACTGAAGCAGCAGATATCATGGAGCAAGAGCTGCAATTGCTGAAGTCTAAATCGTAAAAAGTACACTGATGCGGGTGTGCTTTTTCTAAGTGCATTCCTAATTCATGTAGGGATTGCCTCGACTAGTGACATCTTCCTTACCATGGAAGTGCTCTATAACAATTTTATAATGAAGTAGCTTAAAAAATATTTATTTAAAAGATGTTCTAAATATCGCATCATAATTATTACTGACAAAAGTGGAGCTAAAGTATTCTATTGAAACATTGTTCATTTACATAATAAGTACTGTTTTTTGTATCAATATTCCTATTTAATGACAAACTTTGTATTGGTAAAATTGACCTTGTCAATGAATAGGAAGGAGTGAATTCTGCTGGGGAAGATACTTGATGCAAAAGCACTAACCAGTGCCATGGACACAAGGGCAAAACATTATCAGAAACTTCGCGAACAAATGGTAGATTTAAAAAAGGCATTACAAGGTGTTGCCAACCTCGGTGATGACTTCACTGGAAAAGGTGCCGATAACATTAAAAGTTTCTATAAAGAGCTGGTTGGAAATGTAGACATGTTTATCAGCTTCATTGATAAGCAAAAAGCCTTTCATGAAGGTGTTTCTGGGACACTGGATGATACGAGCTTTGGCGGCGATACCTTTGTAGAAGAACACTTTTTAGACAACGCAGTACATATGGGCATCAAGAATGCCAAAAGCATTGTGAAGGATCAAAAAAAGGCACTCAAAACGATTTTTCAAGACATTGATGACCTCATTTCCCTAGAGGTATTTGATAGCCAAACCTTTGATGAAAAAATAGAAGATGCGGAAGATGAACGAAAAAAGACGGTCAAAGATCTAATAGAGCTTGATCAAAATTTAAAAGATGAATATGCTTTGTCAGAGACGGAGCAGCAAGCTACAATGGCATTGTACGCAGAAATGATGAATGCGACAAATGACGGAAAAGCGATTTCACCTATGAATTTTGATAAGAAAGCGTATCAAAATAGCGACATCTACAAGGCAAAAAGCGATATTGAAAAGCAAACTTCTGAATATCTGAAGATCAAAAAAGAACAAGAAGAAGCCCGCGAGATCGCAAAGGAACAAGAAGCACTCGCCAACCGTTCTTGGTATGAAAAAGTGCTCGATTATGGCGGAAATATTGTCAATGAACTAACGGGTGTGAATGATGCAAAACGTGCCGCAACAGGCGTTGATCCAATCACAGGCGAGGAGCTCACGGCAGGACAGAGAGTCGCGGCAGGCGGTATGGCAGCAGCAGGCTACATCCCAATCGTCGGCTGGGCAGGCCGCATTTTCAAAGGCGGAAAGGCCGTCTATAAAACAACTCAAGCCACATCAGCCGCAGTCAGGGCAGTCGATATCTACAAGACGTCACAAAAGTCTTTTGATGCTCTAAAGACATCCCAAAAAGGTTTATACGGCCTCACCGCCACCAACGGCTTCAGCGAAGCGATCACTGGCCGAGATATGTTTGGAAATAAAATTTCTAAAGAACAGCAGGAAGCGAGCATGAACGCGGCTCTGGGGATGCTTTTGCCGATCGGGTCGAAGAGGTTTCATGGGAAGATGGGGATTAGGGGTATAGATGATGCTTCTTTAACCAACAAAAGTAATTTATATAGAGGGGATAGTTTACTACACTCTCCAACTAGACCAAATGGAATTGGTAAACCTCATATATCAAGTTCAGGTGATTTAGTACCAGCTAGTAAAGAAGGTTTATATAAAGGACGAGAAGTGACTGTTACAGAGCATATACTTGGAGGTTATAGAAAAGGAGCTAAATCTAATAGCCCTTATACTAGTTTTACAAATAACAAAAATGTTATTGGAAATTATGGAGAAAATGCAATTGAACTAAACATATCAGCTTTAAGGAAAGATATACAGTCTGGAAAGCTAAAAGGTGTTGTTATACTTTCTCCAAAACAAATTCAAAAGTTGATTGAAAGAGATGTTACTTGTTCTGATTTTTGGAAGAAAAGAGCGATTAATTGGACTAAAAGGGATAATGAGTATTTGATTAAAGGGGAAGTTCCAAGCCAATATATTAAGGTTTCACCTAAGGAGTGAGAATTGTGAAATTATACTTTCTAAACGAGTTTTTAGGAGATATACGCGATATTAATGTTGATGGTATGTGGGTTAATGGTGAGATTATCCCTTCAAATAATATAGACAAATTTAATGATTTTTTCGCAGCACTTGTTGATGAAGAAGATGATTTTGTAGAAACAAATTTTAATGAAGAATGGTTAGAGGATAACAATTGGTACATTATTGATGATGAAAATAAAAGAAGGGGGATATATATACCTGCAGTTTATCCTGATAGGGAAATTAGCTGGCGGTGGAGATGATTTACAGAATTTATAATGGGCTAATGCTTCAAGGTTTTTGGTGTTTATTGGAATCTGGACTCCTATCCGAGAAAAAACCGACCAAAAGGAGAATGGGGATCTTTTTTCCTGTGTGGGTCATCGTATGATAGAGACAAGCAAAACTAGGCACTCACAGCTTTTATGGTGAGTGTTTTTTTGAATGAGGGATACTTCACATCATTTTCTTTGAATATAGGTCTGAAAAAAGTATAGATGTTAAACAGTGCAATAGCCAAGCCATTTTAACGGCGAACTTCTTCATAAGAAAATAAAGTTGGTACAATAAACAGAAAAACATCCTCTAATAATGCATAGAGAATGCTGCTCTGTTTAGAAGGGGGAAATAATTTTAATTTATTTGTTTCATCAGATTCACAAATTCGAGTTCAATATTCCCCTTTAATTTTAAAAAATGACCCACGAATCGTTCCAGCTAGTTTAGACTTCTGCCTAGCAAATTTAAATTTCCCTTCTAATTCCTTTGGTACTTCCATCCCTTCAGAAAGCTTAAAACCAACAGCACGTTTTTTCGGGTCATCGACTGTATACAGGACGTTAATTGCAAGACCATCTTCATAAAAGACGTAGGTCCATTTGATATTTTCTACTTGAAAACTTGCCGTTTCTAAAGGTTTGGCTGCAAACTCTAGTTCACGTTCTTCTTTTAACACTCGGTTCACATAGTCAAGGGTCTCCTGACTTTCGCTGGCAGGTAATACTGTAAATTCATGCTTATATTTGTTCATAAAGTAACGAGCCTCATTCGCTCGTAAGCCAGCAAGTGCGTCTGCTACAGGTGAAGACTCTAAACCAATCGTAGACACATTTTTAAAATCAACGATATAGGCCATTTCTATCCCTCCATATCCTTCTTATTTTCGTACAACAGGAATCCACATCTCACCAAGTAATAAGCCGTTTCGCTGCCCCATCTCTACCACTGCATTTGGTCCACCAACATAGGCGAAATTCTTTGCTTCAGGCAAGACTTGACCAAATGCAGTGCCAGTAAGCGTTTGATGCAATTCATCAGCGGTTTTAGCTTCCCCTTTAACGATTAGATATTCCCCTTTAGGAAATTGAATCAATCTGTCCGCTTCTGGTAACGATTCCTCTGTCATGACCCCGACATAATGCATCAGCTTGTTATTTACCGCTTCGTTTACGATAAAAATATAGTCATTTGAGGCAATGGCTTTTAAGGTGTCAAGCTTACCTTCTTGTGTGACTGCTTGCCAAAAGTCTGCTTTTTCCTTCGTTATGCCCGCATAGTCTGTGTAATGACTCTTAAGTTCAGTTCCAATACCTAACACGTGAAAGCTGTCTTTTTGTTCTAGTATATAATCTGTCATATTCTACACATCCTTTTGAAAAATTGATCAAATGTTTTTTCTTTTCACTTGATAAATATATAATAGGCTTAAACCATGTCAAAAAATGATACTGTTTAGGGGGACCAGATGAAAAAAGTTGAACGGATTAATACCATCATGCGGTATATTAACAACCGCGCCAACTTTACAATTTCTGAAATCATGAGAGAATTTAATATCTCTCGTTCGACAGCAATTAGAGACATCAGAGAAATTGAAGCTATGGGGATGCCACTTGTCGCAGAAGTCGGAAGGGACGGGGGTTATTTTGTGATGAACAATTCTGTCCTGCCAACTGTTCGTTTTACCGATAATGAGATTAAAGCTCTTTTTATTGCCTTTATGGCCACGAGAAACCAACAACTCCCTTATTTAAAGAGTCGCCAGTCTTTAGCTGAAAAATTACTAGGACTCATCTCAGAAACCCAGCAAGATGACCTTGTTCTTTTAAATCGCCTCTTGCTATTTGAAGGGACCAACCCGAATAATCCTGATCTGCTTGATTTGACAGATCTCCCTCATCCCATGTTAGAAAAATTAATCCAACTGCTTATTTTGGATCGATATTTACTGATTACCATGAGAGAGGAGAACGTGATAAAGTCCTATCCGATTTACCTCTTGAACCTTTATCGTGAAAAAAGCCTGTGGTGGATTGAAGGCTTTGATTTAAAGGAAGAGAAGAAACGGATTTTGCCTGTCGACCATCTCACAGATGTAGAACCATGCTCTACAAATAATCGATTAAGCAGGAAAAAGATTTTAGAAAAACTAAGTAAGCAGGAGGAAGTAATCAACCTTGTCCTTGAACTTGGTCCAAAGGCAATTGCACAGTTCAAAAAATACCATCCTTTCAAAATGTCAATTTCTTATACGAACCCTTACCAAACGACAGCCATTCTAAAGACTTTTATCGATGTTAATCATTCAGAAGAAATAACCGAAATAACAAATTGGTTATTTTTCCTAGGCGATGATATCAAGGTCAGGGAAATGCCTGTAGAAATCTTGGAAGGTTTACAAGAGAGACTCCTCCTATATTGTCCATAATCAATGCTGGTTAGACCTCACAGCGATTCCTATGAATTTTGACAAGAAGGTAGTTAAATAAATACATTTAGATAAAGGGGTTCATTTTATTGAATTCTTATGATGAAGATCTAATAAAGGATTTGGAATTAAAAGACCTACTTAAATATGTCAAAGTACATGAAAATCCAGAAATTTATTTAGATTTAATAGAACAAAAATTTGATTTTGCTGGTTCAAATAAATTGGTTACAAACCAATAAACACCATAGTAAGAGCTCAAATAATGAATCGTTACTTTCTGATGCTCTTCTATTTATAACTGAATTAAAAGAAAAATATTTAGCTAATGACTTACAAGTAATTTACATAGGGGATAACCTTACAGAGTTTGGGTACCAGTTTGAATTAAAACATTCAAAAGAGTTACTAGTCTATTTTTTAGATATCCCACAGCATCACTACTTTATATCATTAGAAGGGGATTGGTGTATCTGTCTTTCATTTGAAAACTATTTGGATTTCGGATTTAGTTTAAACAGCAAATAATTTTGAGCGTCACGTATAGGAAAAATAAAAGATGATAAGAAGTGAAAAAACCTTGAATGGCTTTATACCAATCAAGGTTTTTTGCTTTTATTGCTCCTTAAACACGTAAAAAAGACAAAGGACTCTTTGTATACAAGCCTTATAGTGTGTTTTTCTTATGAAAAGAGCACACAATCGCTGCACAGCACGTGCTGAAGACATTTGGGCTTCTTTGATGCATGTGAGTTGAATTAGACTTATAACCAAAGGGAAGAAGGGAGGAATTCCAACTGTACTTAACCAAAAGGGGCACGACGTTACTATCTATGCTGCTTCATACGACATCTTATCTATCAATAGAAGATTTACAGAATCGAATGAATGTCTCGACTCGAACCGTTTACGCTGAAATCAAACGAATGAACAGCTGGCTGGAAACTCATCAGCTTAGTGGTGTGCAGCGAAAAGTCCAACTGGGCTATTATTTAAATCCTCATGAAAAAGAAGTCATCATTCAAAAAGCTGACACCCTCCTTATTGGTCACGATTATGAACCATGTGTAAAGGAACGAAGGGCCATCTTGCTTTTATCCATTGCATGCAGCGAGCATTGCCTAAGAATTGATGATTTTATGAAGATGACAAAGGTGAGCCGAAATACATTGCTTGAGGATATGAAGCAGCTAAAAGAAGCGCTTTTAAAGCAGGAGATCACGCTCCGCTATCAATCATCCAGCGGCTATGTGATGTCAGGAGACGAAAGGGCCATTCGATTAGCACTCAAACCCTATATACATTTCATTCGCACAATGATAAAAAATGAAAAAACGTTTCCGTCGTTTTGGTTAAAGGGACCTATTTCATCCAAACGGGTACACCATCTCCTCCAGCAGTCAGAACAAGAACTTAAGCTTGAATTTGCGGATGAGATGCTGGATCAGCTCTCTTTGGATCTCTTTTTCTACTTCAAGCGGATGAAGCTGGGGCATGCTGTACACATTTCAAACGAAGAAAAGCGAACATTGCAGGAAACAGAGGAATGCTTGGCTGCTATTCGTTTCATGGCGCAGATTCAAAAAGAGGCCAGTCTCATTGTTCATGATGATGAGATCTATTTTCTTAGCACCCTATGGCTCAGTGCCAAAAAACAAAAACTTCCATCAATTAAAAAACCAGAAGAACATCTCATTCGCACCATCGCCAGGCAAATGATATTGGACTTTCAGCGATATGCTTGTATTTCCTTTCAAGAACCAAAAGCATTGGAGCAAAACTTAACAATGCATTTAATTCCAGCTTATTACAGGCTCATCTATCACATTGGTATCATCAATGAATTGACGGATTCTATAAAAAAGGCACAGCCAGAAGTGTTTGAAATCACTCAAAAAGTTGCTTGTCATTTAGAAAAGGCGGCCTGTTCAAAGTTGAGTGACCATGAAATTGCATATCTCGCCATGCATTTTGGCAGCTGGATGAGAAGAGAAGGAATTTCATCCATTGTCAGGCGTTCTGTATACATTGTCTGCGGAGAAGGAATCGGCACAAGTAACATGCTGAAAACTCAGCTTCTCGAATTAATCGGCTACATTGAAGTACGCGGACTGTTATCAAAGCGTGCATATGAAGAATTAACAGCCGTTGATGCAGATTTCGTTGTGTCCACAACACCTATTTCGTTTAAAGGAAAACCAGTTCATCTCGTTCATCCTATTTTAACTGCCTATGAGAAAAAAACATTACTTCAATACGGGAAAGGCTCAGAAACGAAGATTGAAGAGGGGCATGTAAACGCTTTATTTAACATCATTCAGCAGCATACCATCGTACAAAATAAACAAGCACTGCTTCATGATATTCGGGAGCTGCTTTATCCCACATATGTATCCTATCAGAAAGGGTGGAACCCAGTGTTAAATGATTTATTAACAGAACAAACCATCAAGCTCCACCAAACAGCAGACACATGGCAAGAGGCGATTACAAAAGCGGCGCAGCCTTTACTTGATCAACATGCTATTAAACCAAGTTATGTAGAAGCCATGGTACAGTCTGTTCATCAAAATGGTCCTTATATTGTCATTGCACCACAAGTGGCCATTCCACATGCAAGGCCCGAGGACGGCGTGAACAAATTGAGCATGACACTCATGACATTCAAACAGCCCATTTCGTTTTCAAAGGATGGAAAAAAGCAGGTGCGGCTCGTCATAGTGCTAGCGGCTATTGACAGCATGAGCCACCTGAAAGCACTCAAACAGCTGACCATGCTGTTAAGTGAAGAGAAACGGACGAAACAATTGATTGAAGCAGAAGATTTAGCATCGGTTCAAAAACTAATTGATCAATTTTCACAAGTATAAAGGAGGAGTAAGAAAATGAAAAAAATTCTTGTTGTATGTGGAAACGGGTTAGGAAGCAGCTTTATTGTAGAAATGAATGTCAAAAAAGCATTAGAAGAATTAGGTCTTAAAGCTGAAGTGGATCATACCGATCTCAGTACAAGTAAAAATGAACAAGCAGACCTTTATATCGGAGCAGCTGATATTATCGACCAGCTGAATGACGGCACAAGAAATGTGGTTGGCTTAAACAATTTGTTAGACCAGGAAGCCATTAAAGACGTCCTTCGTCAACATATTTAAGTCATGAAAAAGGGGGATTCACATCATGATAGAACTGATCATGAACGATATATTGGGCACACCTGCCATTCTCATCGGTTTGTTTGCACTAGCCGGTTTACTTTTACAGAAAAAATCAGCTGCAGACACTGTGTCAGGCACCTTGAAAACAACCATGGGTTTCTTAATATTAGGGGCGGGCGCTACAGTCGTCTCTGATTCACTCGGGGTTTTTCGAAAGATGTTTGAAGCAGCCTTTCACATTCAAGGGGTTGTCCCAAATACAGATGCTATGGCAGCCATTGCTCAAAAGGAATTCGGTACACAGACAGCACTTATCATGATTTTTGGTATGCTGGTCAATTTGTTACTTGCAAGATTCACACCCTTTAAATACGTCTTTTTGACTGGTCACCACACGTTGTATATGGCGGCGATGCTCGCCGTCGTTCTCTCGACAGCCGGCATGCACGGGTGGCTGCTCATCTCCACTGGCTCAATGATATTAGGTGCAGCTATGGTCATTGCACCCGCAATCCTTCAGCCGTTTACGAGGAAAGTCACCGGAAGCAATGATCTCGCGCTCGGACACTTCAGTACTTTCGGGTATTTTACTGCGGGAATGATCGGCAAATGGGTTGGATCTCCTGAAAAATCAACGGAAACCATTCAAGTGCCTAAATCACTCGGTTTTCTAAGAGATACATCTGTTGCCATTTCGATTACGATGGCTTTACTGTTCTTTGCAATTGCACCGTTTGCAGGAATTCCTTATATAGAACAAATTAGCGGGGGCACGAACTTCGCTGTCTTCATTCTCATTCAGGCGATTACGTTTGCTGCTGGTGTGTACATTATTTTAGCAGGGGTACGGATGGCCATTGGCGAGATCGTGCCTGCATTTAAAGGGATTGCCGATCGATTCGTGAAGGGGGCAAAGCCGGCACTTGATGCGCCAACCGTTTTTCCATTTGCGCCTAATGCGGTCATTATCGGTTTTTTATGCAGCTTTGCAGGAGGCATCGTATCCATTTTTCTTTTACCTTTGTTTGGTTTAACTGTCATTGTCCCAGGTCTTGTCCCGCATTTTTTTTGCGGTGCTACAGCAGGCGTGTATGGCAATGCAACTGGAGGGGTAAGAGGTGCTGTCGCTGGGGCCTTTGTAAATGGATTGCTTCTTTCCTTTTTACCTGCTTGTTTATTACCTGTGTTAGGAACCCTTGGCTTTGAAGGGACAACGTTTGGAGATACAGACTTTGGTATCATCGGAATCTTGATTGGATTGATCAAGTTTTTATTTCAACTGTAAAAAGGAGGAGCCTGAGAATGACAGCCATTTTTTCACCTTCACTGATGTGCATGGATCTAACGCATTTCCGTGAACAAATTCATCTTCTCAACACGAGAGCAGACCGGTACCATGTCGACGTGATGGATGGGCATTATGTGAAGAATATTACGTTATCACCCTTTTTCATTGAACAGCTTCGGAAACTGACAAATTTACCGATTGATGTTCATCTAATGGTCGAACATCCGCAGGAATTTTTAATCGATGCATGTATTGATGCAGGCGCAACGATGATTTGTTTACACCCAGAAGTCGTGCAAAAAGATGCCTTTCGAATCATACGCCATATTCACCAAAGAAAATGTGAGGTTGGCTTTGTTCTAAATCCCGCCACACCTGTTGCAGCATTAGATTCCTTTATTCATTTAATAGACAGAGTGACGATCATGACGATCGATCCAGGCTTTGCCGGACAGCCTTTTATTAAAGAAATGCTTCAGAAAATTAAACAGGTGAAAGATATCAAAAAACACGAAGGATACTCGTTTTCAATTGAAGTAGACGGCTCTTGTAATGAGAGCACGTTCCGGCTGCTTGCTGAGGCTGGAAATGAGATCTACATCATCGGCACCTCAGGTTTATTTGGACTTCATAAAGAACTCGACACTGCTTGGGAAAGAATGAAGCAAATATTTGCAAAAGAAACAGCCTCAATCGAATCACGTTAGTAAAAGAGAGGATGAAAACCATCCTCTCTTTTTACGCAAATTTTACTAAAACACAATTCATTCACCAAAACTTACCCAAAAACAAAATAAAAATCAAAAATTCATAATTGAAAGCGCTTTACTTATGTGTTATTCTTCAAATATCTTTAGTAAATATTTAGTCAAATAACGATGAGGAGTTTGCCTATGACCACACTCAAAGATATTGCTCATGATGCAAAAGTGTCCGTTTCCACTGTATCCCGTGTGTTAAATGGCGATCAAACGCTTGCCGTTTCACACGCAACGAGACAAAACATCCTCGACATTGCTAAGAAGTTAAACTATACCCCAGTGAGAGCAAGAAAAGCCGATCAAGCAGAAGAAAAAAGCCCATCTGAATCCCCAGTCATCGGTGTCGTTGTCGCTCAATCCATTGACGAAGAATTAAATGATCCCTTTTTTTCATCGATTCGAAAAGGAATTGAAAAAGAATATGCCAAACAAGGCCTGTCCACTCTCCATACCTTTCGCCTAAGAAGCATGGATAAAGGGGCGATGCTAAAGGAAATTGACGGCTTGATCGTCATTGGACGAATCAGCCCGGATACGGTTGAAAAAATGACAAATCGAATGGAACACATTGTTTTTATCAATCATTATGCGGATGAAGATTTGTATGATTGTGTACATGTGGATTTTGTCAGAGCGGTAGATCGCGCCATTCGTCATCTGCAATCTCTCGGCTATACACATCTAGGCTATATTGGCGGGAAAGAGCGCGAGCATTATTTCGAAGGTAATGCTGTGATTGAGGACGAAAGACAAACGACGTTTATGAAAAGAATGCAGGAGACGGGCGCTCTTCATATGGAAGACATCCACATTGGTGAATACTCCATGCAAGAAGGCTATACGCTTATGCAGCAAGCGATCAAAAAGGGAAAACTGCCGCAAGCCTTTTTCATTGGAAGTGACTCTATGGCAATCGGCGCAATGCGCGCTCTGCATGAAGCCGGTCTACACGTACCTTCAGATGTATCCATTGTTGGGTTTAATGACATTGAAGCCGCGTCATTTTCAAGCCCGCCGCTTACGACCGTCAAAGTATATACAGAAGAAATGGGGGAAGTCGGTCTGAAGCTTTTGCTTGAGAGAATAAACGGAAGAAAACTTCCTCTAAAAGTCGTCGTGCCAACAACACTCATCGAGCGAGGCAGTACATGTCTCATCCATGAAAGGGGGTGAACCATAGATTTCAGCTAACAAAAAAGAGACAAAAAAGCAGAAAGCAAGCTGCTTAGCATGATGGCCAGATCATGCTAAGAACAAGGCAGCCTGCCGCTATGCTCTCTTATCTCTTTGAAAAGAATAGAATTCCAGTATAATGGACTTCCTTTGTTTCCGCAACTGCATGAATTCTACCGATAATCGTCTGAATCTTCAGTGATCAAAAGGAGGAAACCATGAATAAAAAAATCATGCTGCTGACTGCAGCCATGTTCTTGACCATGATTTTGTCTGCTTGCGGTAATAACAGCTCATCTGAAGCAAATGGAAAGGTCACCTTGACGCTATTTTCAACAATGAGCAACAGCGGGGAAAGAAAAGCGTTTGAAGAAGTCATTCGTGAGTTTGAGAAGAAGCATGAGCAGATTCGAATCGATGCTAATTTCCCAGGCAACAGCTATGAAGATATGATCCGCGTCAAAATGGGAGCAAACGATATGCCAGACCTGTTTGATACACATGGCTGGGCCAAACTGCGCTATAGCGAGTATGTGGCTGATTTAAAAGAGATGGATTGGGTCAAACAGCTTGATCCTTCACTCGACCAAATTTTAAAAGACCAAGATGGGAAAGTGTACGCTTACCCGCTGAATCAAGCAAAAGACGGGCTTAGCTTTAATGCCAATCTATTAAAGGAATATGGCATAGAAGTCCCTAGAACACTTGATGAATTAAAATCTGCTTTGCTGACAGTGAAAGAAAAAAGTAAAGGAGATGTTGTGCCGCTCTGGATACCAGGAGGAGATAACTCAAATATTGCCCAAGTCTTTGATGAGCTGGCGACGCCTTTATTAATCACCGATCAAAAGCATCAATACGGAAAGGAACTTGAAAACGGATCATTTGATTGGTCTCTCTATACACCGCTTGCACAATTCATGAAAGATCTGAAGGATCAAGACCTTTTAAACAAGGATGTCCTGACAGCGAAACTATCTCAAGCGCCTGAACTCATGGCACAAAACAAAATCGCCTTCACCTTTGTCGGAGGATCCTTAGGACCTGAAGCAACAGAGCTGAATTCATCGATCAAAGTAGGCACGATGCCTGTTCCAGCCATTCATGAAGGAGATGAACAAAGCTGGATTGGCGGAGAACGTTTTACTGTTGCTGCTTGGAAAGACTCTAAGCATCTAAAAGAAGCAAAACAATTCATCGATTTTTTAGCAAAACCTGAAAACGCAAAAAAAATCGCCGAGGGCACATCCTCTGAAACAGCTCTAAAACAAGTGAAAGCGAAAAACTATTACTCTGCATTTTACGATCAATACGAACAGGTGAAGATAGAACCGTATTTCGATCGAAAATACTTACCAAGCGGAATGTGGGCAGTCATGGCAACTACGGGTCAAGAATTATTAGCAGGCTCCATCACACCAGAACAGTTATCAAAGAAAATGGAAGAGGAATATAAGCGTTTGAAAAAACAATAGCCGATGGATGCTGAAACAGGAGTGAAGCCAATGAATGACATCACAAAAGCAAAACAGCCCGCCGCATTCACCTCTTTACCAAAACAAAAGATACAAAAACGCCAGAATTCATCACTTTGGTGGATGTACATGCCAGCTGTTCTCGTCGTCAGTACCTTTATCATTTATCCTTTTTTAAACGGCATTCAGCTTTCTTTTACGAATTGGAACGGTTTCTCACAAACTTATCAATGGATTGGTCTTGAGCAATATGGGCGGCTGCTTCAGGATCAAGCGACATGGCTTGTTGTCAAAAACACGCTTCTCTATGGAATCGGGAGCACTGTCTTACAAAATATCATCGGACTTGGATATGCTCTTTTATTAAATCAAAGCTTAAAGATGAAAGCCATCACAAGAACGGTCATCTATTTACCTGTCATGATCAGCCCGATTGCGATGGGCTATATTTGGTATTTTGTGTTTGCTTACCAAGGTGGTGCCTTAAATGATGTGGTGACGCTTTTTGGATTTGATCAAATAAATGCGCTCGGCAACCCGGAATTCAACACATGGATCATTGTGCTTGTCAACACATATCAATTCGTCGGGATTGCGATGATCATTTATTTAGCAGGACTTCAAAGTATTCCTAAGGATTATTATGAAGCGGCGCAATTAGACGGCGCATCCAGCTTCCAGCAATTCAGGCGGATTACATTGCCGCTGCTTATGCCGTCGATCACCATTAATGTTGTGCTGAATGTCATTGGCGGGCTCAAGCTCTTTGATGTCATTGTGGCACTCACGGGCGGCGGACCTGGAGATTCCTCGCAATCTATGTCGACCTTTATGTATGATCTGTATTTCAAACGTCAGGATGCAGGCTATGCAGCGACGCAAGGGGTGTTCATGGCGGTCATCATCCTTGTCATTAGTGTCGCAGCGCTGATTTATTTCAAACGAAAGGAGACCGAGGTGTGATGGATAACGCCTATAAACGCAAGAAAAGATGGTACTCCGTCCTCGCACTATTGATCACATTGCTGCACCTCATTCCATTTTATATTTTGGTGACGACATCATTAAAGGGGATAGGAGATTTTAGTTCAAAATGGCTGTTTTCAAAAACGCTGCATCTTGAAAACTTCCGCACAGCATGGACAGAGGCTCAGCTTGGCCAGTCCTTTTTGAATACAGTGATCATTACGTTCAGTTCCGCTGTATTGCTCATTATCTTTGGATCTCTTGCAGCCTATCCGCTTGCAAGAAGGAACACAAGGCTGAATAAAGCGGTCTATGTTTTATTTATTGCCATTATGGTCATTCCACCGCTTACAGCCCTTGTCCCGCTCTATAAAATGGTCGTTCAAATCGGGATGATGAACACCTATCAAATTGCTGTTTTAAATAATGTGGCTGCTTTTTTGCCGCTGACAATTTTCTTATACGCAGGCTTTATCCGGTCGACAATTCCAAAGGAGCTTGAAGAAGCTGCCCGTATTGATGGTGCAGGGACACTCAGAGTTTTTTTCACAGTCGTTTTTCCGCTTCTGAAGCCCATTACCGCTTCTGTATTAATCATTGCCTGCGTGTATATTTGGAACGACTATCAATTTGCTATCTTCTTTTTGCAAGATAAAGAGATGCATACACTCACAGTCGCCTTATCCCATTTTTTTGGTCAAAATCAGCATCAGCTTCAGCTCGTTGGGGCAGCTGCACTCATTGCGATGCTGCCAATGGTCACGATGTTTTTACTTTTGCAAAAATATTTTATCGCAGGGCTTTCACAAGGCTCTGTCAAAGGCTAGCCCAATATGGATGTGAAAAGGAGAGTCGTCTATGTCTAAAATTACATTTATCGGTGCAGGGAGTACCGTGTTTGCTAAGAATATATTAGGAGATTGTCTGTTTGTTCCCGCCCTTGCAGGGTTTGAATTCGCATTATATGATATCGACCACAACCGGCTGAAAGAATCAGAAACAATGCTCTCGCATTTAAAAGCAAATTACGGTGCAAACGTGACCATCCAGTCCTATCACAACCGCAAAGAAGCCTTAAAGGATGCAAAATATGTTATCAATGCCATCCAAGTTGGAGGCTACCGGCCAAGTACTGTCATTGATTTTGAAATACCTAAAAAATACGGATTAAGACAAACGATTGCGGATACGGTAGGGATCGGCGGCATCTTCCGCTCCCTTCGAACGATTCCTGTCATGCTGGAATTTGCAAAGGACATGGAAGAGGTTTGTCCAAATGCCTTATTGTTAAATTACACGAACCCAATGGCCACACTGACAGGTGCGATGCTGCGCTATACTCAGGTTCAAACGATTGGTCTCTGTCATAGTGTGCAAGTCTGTACAAAGGACCTATTTGAATCTCTTGAAATGGAACATGAAGGCATTGAAGAAAAAATTGCCGGTATTAACCATATGGCATGGTTATTAGAGGTAAAACGGGACGGAAAAGACTTGTATCCAGAAATCAAAAGACGGGCAAAAGAAAAGCAGCAATCGAGGCATCATGATATGGTACGCTTTGAACTGATGGATAAATTCGGCTACTATGTCACAGAATCCTCAGAGCACAATGCCGAATACCATCCATATTTCATCAAATCACGGTACCCAGAACTAATCGGTCAGTTTAACATTCCGCTCGATGAATACCCGAGACGCTGCGAGGAACAAATCAACAATTGGAATACAATGAAGCATGACCTTGTGGGCAATACACAGATCACACATACTCGCTCAAAAGAATATGGTTCACGTATCATTGAAGCGATTGAAACGAACGTTCCCTTTAAATTTGCCGGAAATGTGCTGAACACAGGCGGGCTCATTCACAACCTGCCTGAAAAAGCGTGTGTCGAAGTGCCGTGTGTGGCAGATCGAAGCGGCATCATGCCATGCTTTGTCGGAGAGATCCCTGAACAATTGGCTGGACTCAACCGGACCAATATTAGTTCACAGCTCATGACCATCGAAGCAGCAATCAGCGGGAAAAAAGAACACATTTATCAAGCGGCATTACTAGATCCACACACAAGCGCTGAACTATCAATTGATGACACCATTCAATTATGTGATGAACTCATTGAAGCACATGGAGAGATGCTGCCAAATTATATAGAACCAAATCACTATGCCGCATCAACCAAATAACAGAAATGAACCAGCCTCTACCTGATGCACCGCGCATCAGGTTTTTCTTATGAAGCAAAAAGAGGATTGACTGAGACCCATTAAAGTTACCCAATAGTTAATCAAAAACACATCATGAAATTTCGGTATTCTAGTGTTAAATGTCACAAACAAACCAATCTGTGTTGAACAAGAGCCTGACTAAAGCGGTTTATCACAACGTAAACCAAAACTGCCGTTTGATTTGACAAAGAGTGTATACAGATGAATGCCCGTTAGATGAGACAATGACGATACATACACACCCTTTAAGCATGACATTCTTTAACAAAGAGGAGAGAGGGAACATGACCAAAACAGATGTACAAATGTTGAAAAATTATATTGGCGGACAATGGATTGAGGCAGAAACTAGTCAAACAGAGGAAGTATATAACCCAGCTACTGGCGAGATCATTGCGGAAGTGCCGCTTTCAACAAAAACAGATGTCGAACGTGCGGTACAAGCAGCACAAGAAGCGTTTACCACTTGGTCTAAGACCGCTGTTCCCCGGCGTGCACGCATTTTATTTAAATACCAGCAGTTACTCGTTGAGAACTGGGATGAGCTAGCTGAACTCGTAACGATTGAAAACGGAAAAAGTGTAACTGAGGCAAAAGGAGAAGTTCAGCGCGGGATTGAATGTGTGGAATTTGCTGCGGGCGCACCAACCTTAATGATGGGAAAACAGCTGCCAGATATTGCGACTGGACTTGAATCAGGCATGTACCGCTATCCAATTGGCGTCATCGGCGGCATTACGCCATTTAACTTTCCAATGATGGTGCCTTGCTGGATGTTCCCGCTTGCCATAGCCTGCGGAAATACGTTTGTTTTAAAACCTTCAGAGCGCACGCCGATTCTTGCCGCACGATTAGCCGAATTATTTGAAGAAGCTGGTCTTCCAAAAGGGGTTCTCAACATTGTCAATGGAGCTCATGATGTCGTCAATGGTCTGCTTGAACACCAAAAGGTCAAAGCCATTTCATTTGTCGGCTCTCAGCCAGTTGCAGAATACGTCTATAAAAAAGGCACAGAGCATGGCAAACGTGTCCAAGCACTTGCAGGAGCAAAAAATCACTCCATTGTTCTCAAAGATGCAGATTTAGACGCGGCAACGAAACAAATCATTGGTGCTGCCTTTGGATCAGCAGGAGAGCGCTGCATGGCCGCGGCCGTTGTCGCAGTGGAAGAAGAAGTGGCAGATGATCTCATTCAAAAATTAGTTGATGAATCGAATAAGCTTGTCATTGGAAACGGAATAAATGAAGAGGTCTTTCTTGGTCCAGTCATTCGAGAGGAACATAAGGAGCGAACGCTTCAATACATTCAGTCAGGGATTGAAGAAGGCGCAAGTCTCATTCGAGATGGCAGGAAAGATCACGAAACAAATGGAAAAGGGTATTTCGTTGGACCAACGATCTTTGACCATGTGACAAATCAAATGAAAATTTGGCAGGACGAGATTTTCGCCCCAGTCTTATCAATAGTTCGTGTCTCTTCACTGACAGAAGCGATCGACCTGTCTAATCAATCAAAATTTGCGAACGGTGCCTGCCTGTACACAGACAGTGCATCAAGCATCAGAGAATTTCGCGAAAATATTGAAGCAGGGATGCTCGGCGTCAATATCGGTGTTCCCGCACCAATGGCATTTTTCCCGTTTTCCGGCTGGAAGGATTCTTTCTACGGGGATTTGCACGCCAATGGAACAGACGGAGTGGAGTTTTACACAAGAAAGAAGATGGTGACCGCTCGTTATATGTGATCAACACTCATCAATTAACTTAGAAAATGCAGTTCCAAAAGGAGAACTGCATTTTTTGTTGTCTTCTAGTCAAAAAGTAAGGGTTTTCATCATGATTACAGCAAGGATTTGCACTAGAAATCATTCTTTCTATTCATTCTTCATCAGTATCTATCAACATATTTTGAAATTGGGCTTAAACCCCAATATTAGGAAGATGAAAACAGGAGGAAATGAAACGATGAGGACGAGGATGAAGTGCGGCGTTGGTTTATTGATTTTTGCTTTGGTACTGAGTTGTTTACCGGTATATGATGCGAGTGCGGCAAGCACAACAATTGCAAAACGTGTAGGAAATGCAAACCCGCTCATAGACCACCACTTGGGCGCTGATCCGTTTGCGCTCACCTATAACGGAAGAGTGTACATTTATATGTCGAGTGATGACTATGAATATCACAGCAACGGTACGATTAAAGATAATTCTTTTGCCAATTTGAATAGGGTCTTCGTCATCTCTTCAGCAGATATGGTGAACTGGACAGATCATGGCGCAATTCCAGTAGCCGGTGCAAATGGGGCAAATGGCGGCAAAGGGATTGCTAAATGGGCAGGTGCTTCCTGGGCTCCATCAGCGGCGGTGAAAAAAATCAATGGGAAAGATAAATTTTTCCTTTATTTTGCGAACAGCGGCGGAGGGATTGGTGTTCTGACAGCAGATTCCCCAATCGGTCCATGGACAGATCCTATCGGAAAAGCGCTTGTCACGCCAAATACACCAGGAATGTCCGGGGTGGTATGGCTGTTTGATCCAGCCGTTTTTGTAGATGATGACGGCACTGGTTATTTATATGCCGGTGGAGGCGTACCAGGCGGTTCTAATCCAACGCAGGGACAATGGGCCAATCCTAAAACAGCAAGAGTCTTAAAACTAGGGCCTGATATGACAAGTGTTGCCAGTAGCGCCTCGACCATTGATGCTCCTTTTATGTTTGAAGACTCAGGGATGCATAAGTATAACGGAACCTATTACTATTCCTATTGCATCAACTTTGGCGGCTCCCACCCAGCAGATAAACCACCTGGTGAGATCGGTTATATGACGAGCTCAAGTCCGATGGGTCCATTTACGTATAGAGGGCATTTCCTGAAAAATCCGGGTGCATTTTTTGGCGGAGGCGGTAACAACCATCATGCGGTGTTCAATTTTAAAAACGAGTGGTATGTCGTGTATCATACCCAAACGGTCAGCTCTGCTTTATACGGGGCAGGAAAAGGCTACAGATCTCCGCATATTAATAAGCTTGTGCATAATGCTGACGGCTCCCTTCGAGAGGTTGCAGCCAATTTTGAAGGGGTCAAACAGCTTTCCAACCTGAATCCTTATCAGCGGGTAGAAGCTGAAACATTTGCATGGAATGGACGCATTTTGACAGAGGCCTCTTCAGCTCCAGGCGGACCGGTCAATAACCAGCATGTCACAAACATTCAAAACGGAGATTGGGTGGCTGCCAGTAACGTCGATTTCGGATTAAACGGCGCAAGAACATTTAAAGCGAATGTAGCATCAAATACAGGCGGAAAAATAGAAGTACGCCTCGGAAGCCCTGACGGCAGACTCGTCGGAACATTAAATGTCCCTTCCACAGGCGGAACGAACAACTGGCGAGAAGTAGAAACAACTGTAAACGGAGCAGCTGGCGTGCACAACGTATTTTTTGTCTTTACTGGAACAGGTGCAAACCTATTTCAGTTTGATTCCTGGCGGTTTACTCAATAACAAAGGATGAGAAAATGATAGGAGAGTGGAAAAATTTGATGTCAATGATCAAAAAAACAATCTGTACTTTATTGATCTGCTTCACCATGCTGTCTGTCATGTTCATCGGACCTGGCGCATCTGAAGTTTCAGCAGCAGATGCCAATATTAATATCAATGCAGAAAGACAAGTAATTCGCGGCTTTGGCGGAATGAACCATCCGGCTTGGATTGGTGATTTGACCGGACCTCAAAGGGAAACCGCCTTTGGCAATGGGCAGAATCAATTAGGGTTTTCCATTCTAAGAATTTTTGTAGATGAGAACAGAAATAATTGGCACAGAGAGGTCGCCACAGCCAAAAGAGCAATAGAGCATGGAGCTTTAGTGATCGCTTCACCTTGGAATCCTCCAAGCCATATGGTCGAGACTTTCAACCGTAATGGTACAACTGCAAAGCGGCTGAGATACAATCAATACGCTGCATATGCTCAGCATCTGAACGATTTTGTGACGTATATGAAAAATAATGGCGTCAATCTCTATGCGATATCAGTACAAAACGAGCCTGATTATGCACATGAATGGACATGGTGGACTCCTCAGGAAATCCTGCGTTTCATGAGAGAAAATGCCGGCTCCATTAATGCCCGCGTGATTGCGCCAGAATCCTTTCAATACCTTAAAAATATATCAGATCCTATCTTAAATGATCCGCAAGCGCTTGGAAATATGGACATTCTCGGAGCCCATTTGTACGGAACCCAAATCAGCCAGCTTCCATATCCTCTTTTCAAACAAAAAGGAGGGGGGAAGGAGCTTTGGATGACAGAGGTCTACTACCCGAATAGCGATAACAATTCAGCGGACCGCTGGCCTGAGGCATTAGGGGTTTCAGAGCATATTCACCATTCGATGGTAGAAGGGGACTTTCAGGCATATGTTTGGTGGTACATCCGCAGATCCTACGGCCCTATGAAGGAAGATGGCCTGATCAGTAAACGCGGTTACAACATGGCGCATTTCTCCAAGTTTGTACGCCCAGGATACGTCAGAATTGATGCAACGAAAAGTCCTGAACCAAATGTTTTCGTATCTGCCTACAAAGGAAACAATCAGGTTGTCATTGTCGCGATTAACAAAAACAATACAGGAGTCAATCAGCACTTTGTGATGCAAAATGGAACTGCTTCGCAAGCATCAAGATGGATTACAAGCAGCAACAGTAACCTTCAGCCCGGTACAGACTTAAATATATCAGGTAATCAATTTTGGGCTCATCTCCCGGCTCAAAGTGTGACAACATTTGTAGTCAAACGCTAGAATCAATTGAATCACCAAAAGCCAATTTTCTCATTTCAAAAGAAAATTGGCTTTTTTTATGCAAATAGGAAGTTGATTTTTTCACTATGTTCTTACATTGGGTATAATAATGGCAATGACTTCAGGAGAGTGATCAATGTATGCCAAAGCATCAAAGCAAAGTATTAATGATCGATGACGAAAAAGAAATTTTGGAATTAATCAACACAGTATTAACAAGAGAAGGCATTGATCGCGTTATAACAGCTTCAACTGCCCGTGATGGGCTCACGAAATTCCACCAAGAACAGCCTGATCTTGTCATACTTGATATTATGCTGCCAGACGGTGAAGGCTATGATATTTGCAGACAAATCAGAGAGACCTCCCATGTTCCGATTATCTTTTTATCAGCAAAGGGAGAGGAATCAGACAAAATTGTAGGTCTTGCCATCGGCGGGGATGACTACATTACAAAACCGTTCAGTCCAAAGGAAGTCGCCTACCGGGTGAAAGCGCAGCTGAGACGGCTCTCATACTTGCAGTCATCTCAAGCGGATCCCGTCATCAAAAAAGGGCCGTTTGAGTTAAACGAACAGCAAGCAGAACTGAAGAAAAATGGCGCGGTCATTGAGCTCACACCGAAAGAGCTTCTGCTGATGACCTACTTCTTGCAGCACCCGAACCGCATCATCAGTAAAGAAACGCTTTATCAAACTGTTTGGGGGGAAGACTTCTTCGGTTCTGACAATACGGTAATGGTTCATATCCGAAGACTTCGGGAAAAAATAGAAAATTCCCCGTCAACACCAGAGTTTCTCGTCACAGTCAAAGGGCTTGGCTATAAATTTGTTGTAAAGGATGCGTAAGGATGAAATGGCGATTAACAGGCAGGTATATGGTCTCTGTCATTATCGTGACCATTATCACGGTCTTTATCAACTTATTCGTATTTATGATTTGGCTCGTACTTCAGGCAAACAGCCAGCATAACGAGGAAAATACGCCCGAAACCTTCACAAGATCATTTGAACAATACATCTCTTTTTCTGATCAAGGGATAACCGTAAACAAAGAAGGGCAGAAAGCCTTAAAACAACAGAATGCATGGATTCAAATTTTAGACGAAAATGGCCAAAACGTGTATCATGCGCAGGCACCTAAAGGATTAAAGAACAAATATACACCGATAGAAATCGTGAACTTACATAAATATAAAGATAAGCAATTATTATCGACCATTTATGCTGGCGGAAAAAAAGTAAAGAGCAAAGAATACAGCTACTTTATCGGTTTTAAAGACCCTTCCATCGGAAAATACCTATTCTCGTTTGACACGAAGGATTTAGTAACAAGATTCAATATCGGGACGATGATTTTATTATCAATTGATGCCATCATAGCGTTACTCATTGGTTACTTATTCAGCCGGCAGCTCACAAAACCGCTCGGCCGTGCCATTCATAGCATCCAGCGGCTGGCAAACGGAGATTACACGACAAATCTGCCTGCTAAAGGAATTTATAAAGATGTCTTCTATAATGTCAATCACTTATCAGAGCAGCTCGCTTCAAGCAAAAAAGAAAAAGACAAACTAGAGCAAATGCGGGAAGAATGGATCAGCCATATTTCTCATGATATTAAAACGCCATTATCCTCTATTCAAGGCTATGCTGAAATCATGAAGGATCGAAATTATCCTCTTTCAGATCAAGAGATGATGCATTATGCCAGCATCATAGAGAATAAATCACTGTACATTAAAGATGTCATGGAGGATCTAAATTTAACAACAAGGCTGAAAAATAACGACGTGATGCTACATAAAGAGCTTGTGAACATTGTGCCGTTGCTGCGTAAAACGTTAATTGATATCCTAAACGATTCGAGATATGCAGATCAAAGCATTGAGCTGCAAACGAATGTAGACAAGCTCATGCTGAATATTGATACGGTCCTCATACGAAGAGCAGTCACCAATCTCATTTTAAATGCCCTTGTCCACAATGATGCTGATGTGAAAATCATTGTACAGCTTGAGCAAAAAGAACATACCCACATCACAATTAAAGACAACGGCAAAGGAATTGAAGAGGCAGAGCTAGAAAAAGTGTTTGACCGCTACTATAGAGGGACGAATACAGCAGGGACACATGCTGGCTCTGGTCTTGGAATGGCGATTGCAAAAGATATTATCCAAAAACACGGCGGAGATATTACGATACAAAGTATAATTGGAGAAGGAACAACGATTGATATCCAATTACCCACTTGAATAGACATACAAAAAACGGTTCTGCTCAATGACAGAACCGTTTTTTCATCTATTATTATTCTGAAAACACTTTAATGCCTATCACAATGTTCCAAATGAAGAAGTAAATCGCCACAAGGAATGTCAGAGCATACGTAGCAATTAAGAACGGACCAGCATGACTGATATCGTTCATGCCAAGTAAACCTGAACCGACAATACCAATACCGAAAATCAAATAAGGAATAACATGCGTCCATAGTGACTTTTTCGCATGATATTTCACTTCATCCTTTCCTAAGAAGTAGACGATAATCGGAAACAGAAACGGTGCAAAAAAGATACTGAAGTAACATAATGAAGACAAAATTTTATTTTCTCTCAAAACTTTTCACCTCTATGATTAATTTAGAAGGGAGGAGAATCATTCGACTCATCCCTCACTTCCTTACAAACCCATTGTACAACCTCAACCTTAACCTGTATTAATCCGAACCTTACAGCAACCTTAAAAATGAATAAATAGTGGCATTTCCGTTTCAAAAGGCTAAATTGAAAATCACATATCCATATTTTTGACCTTATTCTTGACCTTGTAGTTTACTTCAACCTTTATAATGGAAATATCAACAGGTGACTAACCTATACATGAAAAATACGAACATAGGAATAGAGCTGATGACAAAAGGTGAACTTGCAAAAAGAACAGGAATAAGCGCTGCTGCCATTCGGTACTATGAAGAAAACGGCATTTTACCTGTCCCAATACGCTATTCTAATGGTTATCGATTATATACAGAAGATGACCTATTAAAAATTGAATTCATAAAAGGGGCTAAATCGTTAGTTACTCCCTGAATATGCTGAAAAAAATCAGATGCTGGCTCGTGAAGGAATGGAAGTCATTACAAACATATGGGCTGCTGATAAACACCCAACAGACTCATTGATCAGCCCAATCTACGGAGATTTTAAAGGACTGGGGAAAATCACTCATTTATTGGCACACACGAAGCTTTATATCCAGATGCGATAAAACTTGATGAAAAACTAACAGAGCAAGGAATTGAGATCAACACCTACGTTTATCTGGAAATGCTTCATGTGTTTGTTGTCATGCTAATCCCAGAAGCAAAAGATGCTAAACAAAAAATCATTCAGATCATTAATAGCTAGGTATCGTCCTTTTATGTCACGAAATAAATGAAACACACTCAATTCAATATTTGATGGAAACACCTTTCCCGAATCCTGAAAAAATTAAATCAGTGTACTCCGATAGAATACCGTCACACACTGGCAATTTTAAGTTTTTTATATTCGCCAAGTTGACAAGGCTAAGAACAGATTAGTGATCTTTTTCAATGAATATTCACAAGTAAAGAAAACCTGTAAAAATTGCAGGAAAATGAGACATGCATAAGTTTTCAAGTGTTGTTTGCGTTTTCATGAAGAATGTTGGCGCATACATTGACTTTGCCAAACGAAATCATCATCTTCATAATGAAAAGAGAATGAAGCATAAAGGGGTCATGAAGTTTGAAAAAAAATGTTCAAGCTATGCTGAAAGAACTCAATCGTGCCATGAAACAATATGGAGAAGCTATCATTAAAATTAAATCCAATGTATAGCCTTTAATTTTAATAGGTGTCTAGTCTGGTGCAATTGCATCAGGCTTTTTTTCGTGATGAATAGTTAAAATAATGAAAAAATTTAGAAAAACAATTGACTGAAAGCGCTTTTGATATTATGATTATTTCAAAGTTAACCATAAGTTAACCAAAAATATGATTATTTTTTGAAAAACTTATGGTTAACTCTATTTTTCAAGTATTTAGTCATAAAGGAGGCTGACAAACGCGTGACCAACCCGAACTGTATTTCGTGGGGCATTGCTCCGATTGGCTGGAGGAATGATGATATTCCAACGATAGGAGCTGATAATACATTATCTCACTTATTAAGCGATATATGTGTCGCTGGTTTTCAAGGAACTGAAGTAGGTGGTTTTTTCCCCGAACCCAACATTTTAAATAAAGAGCTTCAATTACGTAATCTAAAAATTGCAGGCAAGTGGTTTAGTAGTTACATCATACAAGACGGACTAGAGATGACGAAAAAAAAATTTACTGATCATTGTCGATATTTACAAGAAGTAAATGCAAGTGTAGCGGTTGTATCTGAACAAACGTACTCTATTCAAAAAAAAGAAGTGAGTGTTTACAAAAATCAACCCACTTTTTCGGATAAAGAATGGGACTTACTCTGCACAGGAATAAATGAGTTAGGCAAAATTGCTAACGCTTTCAATCTGAAACTTGTGTACCATCATCACCTTGGCACAGGGGTTCAAACCTTATCAGATATTACTCGTTTATTAGAAGGAACGGACGAAAAATATGTTCATCTTCTATATGATACTGGTCATATTTTCGTATCAGATGGCGATTATATGCTCCTATTGCATACACATATTGACCGCATACATCATGTTCACTTTAAGGATGTTAGAAAAGAAATAATGGACCTTTGTAAGCAAGAAGATTTGCCTTTTCTACAATCCTTTCTTAAAGGTATTTTCACTGTTCCAGGTGACGGATGTATTAATTTTGAAGAAGTATACCGCGTTCTATTAGAAAATGGTTATAACGGATGGATTGTGGTTGAAGCTGAGCAAGATCCTTCAATTGCACATCCACTTGAATATGCGCTGTTGGCTCGTAAGTATATTGATGAGAAATTAGTGATCCATACTTAAAATAGAACAGGAGAAAACGAGCATGAATAAACAAGTCAACCAACACCAAAATCTTAGGGCGATTATTTTAATTTCGACTTTTGGCGGACTTCTTTTCGGATATGATACTGGCGTCTTAAATGGGGCATTACCATATATGTCACAACCAGGGCAGCTCAATTTAACAGCGCTTACACAAGGTTTAGTGACAAGTGCATTACTTTTTGGGGCAGCATTTGGGGCAGTGATATGCGGTCGGTTATCAGACCGTTATGGCAGGCGTAGAACGATTTTTTCTCTCGCAGCGATGTTCTTTTTTTCCACGATCGGTTGTACGGTTTCACCGAATGCAGAAATTATGATTATTTTCCGATTCCTCCTTGGCCTAGCAGTTGGGGGAGCATCTGTTGCAGTGCCAACTTTCTTAGCAGAAATGTCACCTGCGAATCAGCGCGGAAGAATCGTTACACAAAATGAATTGATGATCGTAACAGGTCAATTACTTGCATTCGTTTTCAATGCTATCATTGGTAACTTATTAGGAGAGAACCCATTTGTATGGCGAATTATGCTACCGATTGCTGCTCTTCCAGCGATCATTTTATTCTTTGGCATGTTGAGAGTCCCTGAAAGCCCAAGGTGGCTTGTCACTAGTGGGAAAAGAGATGAAGCCCTGCAAGTGCTACAAAAGATTCGCTCAAAGGTAGATGCAGAAAGAGAGCTTAGTGAGATTGAAAATGCCTATGAAAAAGAAAAGAACCTTGACAAAGCAACCTTTAAAGATTTCTCTATTTCTTGGGTGAGAAGGCTTGTACTCATCGGAGTAGGGATTGCGATTGTCCAACAAATAACTGGTGTCAACTCTATTATGTATTATGGAACCGAGATATTAAGAGGTGCCGGCTTTGATACAAAAGCAGCGTTGATTGGTAACATTGGAAATGGTATTATTTCGGTTATCGCGACAATTGTAGGAATTGTCTTGCTAGGCAAAATCGGACGCCGCCCTATGCTCATTACAGGATTAATCGGTACAACGACAACATTACTTTTCATCGGAATTTTTTCAAATCTTTTTGCTGGGTCAGAATTACTTCCATATATCGTGTTATTATTAACCATTACCTTCCTTGCGTTCCAACAAGGTGCAATTTCTCCAGTGACTTGGCTCATGTTGTCTGAGATATTTCCACTCCGCCTTAGAGGGCTCGGCATGGGTGTCACAGTTTTCTGCCTTTGGATTGTTAATTTCTTAGTCGGTCTAACGTTCCCTATTCTACTATCTCAACTTGGGTTGTCTGTGACATTCTTTATCTTCGTTGGATTCGGTATCTTGTCAATATTGTTTGTTACTAAATTCTTGCCAGAAACGAAAGGGCTTACATTAGAAGAACTTGAAGCGAATTTCCGAAATCATGGTCATTCAGGCGTTGATGTTACATCAAATAATAAAACAATTTCTTAATGAAAGAGGTATATAAATGAAACTTGCATTTAACCAAGCGACAACTCTCAAAAATTCTAATTTATCAAAAGATTTAAACCTTTGCGAAAAACACGGTTATGATTTTATTGAAATTCGAACAATGGATAAATTACCAGAATACCTTGAGACTGCTTCACTTGAGGATCTAAACAACTATTTTCAATCAACCACAATTAAACCACTTGCCTTAAATGCTCTCGTCTTCTTCAATAATCAATCAAAAGAACAATACGAAGCGACAATTCAAACATTTAAAGACATGCTTGAAACGGCCAAAACAATTGGTGCACCTTACATAGTTGCCGTTCCACTTGTAACAAAAGAAAAATTTCTCAAATCAGAGATTCATAAAAGTTGTGTAAGCGTGTTAAAGGAACTTTCTACGCTCGCTGCTCCTTATGAAGTAAAAATCGCTTTAGAATTCGTAGGTCACCCTGAATGTACTGTCAACACATTGTCTCAAGCTTACAAAATCATTGAAGAGGTTAATTGTGACAACGTAGGGCTTGTTCTAGACTGTTTTCATTTCCATGCAATGGGCTCACGTTTAGAGGATTTACAAAAGGTTGATATTTCAAAAATTTTTATCGTCCATATCGATGATACAGAGGACTTCCCAATCGGCTTTTTAACAGATGAAGATCGCGTATGGCCAGGTGAAGGCGCCATCGATCTTCAAGGGATTTTCAGCATCTTAAAAGAAAAAGGATATGACGGTGTGGTATCTGTTGAGCTATTTAGACCCGATTATTACAACCTTGATGCAGAAGTAGTCATTAAAAAAGCCAAACAAACGACAAACAACGTACTTACAAAAATGGGGGTCTAATTGCCATGAAGGAGTGTTCATAATGACTGTAACTGATGTGAAATTAGTTTCAATGAAAGAGATGTTAAAAGAAGCGAAGCAAGCAAAATATGCTATTGGGCAGTTTAATATCAATGGATTGCAATGGACGAAAGCCATTCTACTTGCCGCAGAAGAAGAGAACTCTCCTGTCATTGTTGCAGCTTCTGATCGACTTGTTGATTACCTAGGTGGCTTTCAAACGATTGTTGGAATGGTAGAGGGATTGATGAGAGATTTATCGATTACAGTTCCAGTTGCTTTGCACCTTGATCACGGGGCGAGCGTTGCTAGGTGCCAATCAGCCATTGAAGCAGGTTTCAGCTCTGTCATGATTGATGGTTCATCCTTTTCTTTAAAAGAAAACATCCGTATGACAAACGATGTTGTCAGCTATGCGATGAAAAGAGGTGTATCAGTAGAGGCAGAAGTTGGCTCAGTCGGTGGTATGGAAGATGGGATGATTGGCAACATTGTATATGCTAATCCATTAGACTGTCATCGACTTGTACAAGAAACCAATGTAGACGCACTTGCGGCAGCACTTGGTTCAGTACATGGGCCATACCAAGGTGAACCAAAGCTTGGATTTGAAGAAATGAAAGATATTTCTGAACGCACAGATATCCCATTAGTACTCCACGGTGGTTCTGGGATTCCGGTCGAACAAATTCAGCGAGCGATTTCATTAGGGCATGCGAAAATTAATGTCAATACAGAATGTCTACTAGCTTGGAATCAAGCTATACGCTCTAAATTAAAAGAGGATGCTGACATATACGATCCACAAACCATCCTAACGCCAGGTACAGAGGCTATTAAAAGTGTGGTCAAAATGAAAATGAGGGAATTCGGATCTAGCCAGCGCATCAGATAAAAAACCCATCACATCACATGAAGCCGCCTTCCATAAGCCATGATGAAAAGGAAGATCACGATGTTAAAAATGAAAAGAATTCAACAAATCAAAGAATATATCTTGAAAAATCAGTCTGTATCTTTAGACGACCTTGTCGAGACATTTGAC
This sequence comes from Bacillus sp. FSL R5-0512, assembly GCF_038593295.1. NCBI lineage: Bacteria > Bacillati > Bacillota > Bacilli > Caryophanales > Bacillaceae > Bacillus > Bacillus sp. FSL R5-0512. The sequence continues at coordinate 1,775,518 of NZ_CP151982.1, read as the reverse complement.
GTTTCCAAAAATACCATTCGACGTGATGTCCAAAAATTAGTAAACGAAGGACATATTCAAAAGGTCTACGGAGGAGTTGCTGCAAATCATGCGAAGCTTGAAGCCTTTCAAGACAGACAAATTAGAAATCAAGCGCAAAAACGTCTGATTGCAAGAGAGGCAGCAAGCTGGGTGAAGGATGGAGATGTGATCTTTATTGATTCTGGTACGACAACACTGGAGCTCATACATTTCATTCACAACAAACAGGTAACAGTTGTGACAAATAACGTGGATTTCATCGTTCAAGCAATGCCTTATAAACAGCTACAAGTGATTTCGACAGGGGGACAATTAGAACGAAAGACGAAATCCTTTTCCAACTATTCTATAGCTGAGGAGTTAAATCTATATAACTTTGATAAAGTATTCATGGCATCTACAGGTGTCTCCATCTCTAATGGTGTCACCAACTCATCACCTGTCGAAACAACTATGAAGGAGCTAGTTGTAAAAAAAGGAAGAGATGTTTTTTTACTTGTCGATCATACGAAGTTCGACAAATATGCAATGGTTACCTACTGCGGTTTGGATGAGATAGACTATTTAATCACTGATGATCCATTAAATACACAGTATGTCAACTTTATTGAACAAAACGATATTAAATTGATTGTAGCGACAGACAAAGAATAAGTATTGACATGATGATTGACACGTTTGAAACAAGCGAGGCTGTTTGAGTAAGAGAGACCCTCTCAAGAGCAGAAATAAATTTATACGATAAGGTAGGGAGTACGATGGAAACAATTAGATTGACAATGAGTCAGGCATTGGTCAAGTTCTTAAATGCCCAATATGTTGAGTTCGATGGAAAGAGAGAACCATTTATTAAAGGAATCTTCACCATTTTTGGTCATGGAAACGTTGTAGGAATTGGTCAAGCACTTCAAGAAAACCCAGGAAGACTCGAAGTCTATCAAGGAAGAAATGAACAGGGAATGGCTCATGCGGCAATGGCTTTTGCAAAGCAAAAACACCGGAAACAAATTATCGCTTGCTCTTCATCCGTTGGCCCGGGCTCAGCCAATATGGTGACAGCGGCAGCAACAGCAACAGCGAACCAAATTCCACTTCTTCTTTTGCCAAGTGACGTCTTTGCTACTCGTCAGCCAGATCCAGTGTTACAACAAATGGAACAAACGCATGATCTGAGCTTATCTACAAATGATACGTTTCGAGCCGTCAGCAAATATTGGGATCGCATTACACGTCCAGAACAGCTGATGAGTGCAATGGTCAGCGCCATGCGCGTGTTAACAAATCAAATGGATACAGGTGCTGTTACCATCTCTTTACCTCAAGATGTACAAGGCGAGGCATGGGATTATCCTATGTCATTCTTTAAAGAACGTACGCATTACTTAGATCGGCAGGCGCCTTCTACCAGAAGCATCGAAGAAGCGGCTGAGCTGATCAAAACGAAGAAAAAACCACTCTTAATTCTTGGCGGAGGCGTTCGCTATTCAGAGGCTGCTGACGAATTCAAACAATTTGCAGAAACGTTCAATATTCCATTTAGTGAAACACAAGCTGGCAAGAGCGGAATTGAAAGCACGCACCCATTAAACGTTGGCGGACTTGGTGTGACAGGAAATAGTTCGGCAAACGAAATCTCACATGATGCTGATCTGATCATCGGTGTAGGCACTCGTTTCACTGACTTTACGACATCATCCAAACGTTTTTACGCAGAAAGAGATGTCCTGACAATTAATCTATCAGACTTCCATGCTTCTAAACTAGAAGCGACAAAAATCATCGCTGATGCGAAACTAGGACTTCGTGCATTAAGAAAAGCGCTAGACGGCTATCAATCTGGTTATACGAACGAGATTAAAGAAGCAAAAGCGAAGTGGGAGCAAGAACTTGAAAGACTCCGCAACATCGAATACTCAGGCGATGACTTTGAGCCAGAGATCAAAGGGCATTTCAAAGAAGAAATGGAAGAATACAAAAAAGAATTAAACACAACACTCCCGCAAACAACCGTTCTTGGTTGCATTAACGAATGGATTCCAAAAGATAGCATCATCACTTGCGCAGCAGGGAGTTTACCAGGTGACTTGCAACGTATGTGGGTCGCAAAAGAGAGAAATACGTACCACTTAGAGTATGGCTATTCTTGTATGGGATACGAAGTCGCATCTGCATTCGGTGCAAAAATGGCTGCACCTGACCAAGAAGTATATGCGATGACTGGAGACGGGAGCTACTTAATGCTACACAGTGAGCTTGTCACGAGTATTCAAGAAGGTTATAAAATCAACATTATGCTTTTTGACAACTCAGGTTTTGGCTGTATCAACAACCTTCAAATGGATAACGGAATCTCCAGCTTTGCAACAGAATTCCGTATGAGAAATAAAAAGACAGGTCAGCTTGATGGCGAGATCATGAAAATCAATTTTGCTCAATCAGCAGCAGCTTACGGTGCAAAAACGTATGAAGTGTATACACTTGATGAGCTAAAAGCAGCGATTGAAGATGCAAAACATCAAACGGTCAGCACATTGATTGATATCAAAGTGCTGCCAAAAACGATGACAGACGGTTACGGTGGTTCATGGTGGCATGTTGGCATCGCAGCTGTATCAGAGCAGGAGTCTGTGCAAAAAGCATTCGAAGCAAAGGAAAATCAACTAAACAAAGCAAGAAGATATTAAAAAGCTAAAAAAACGAAAGGTGTGATCATCATGACTGATCTAATCGTACCAGGACAAAAACGTGATAAAGAGGGAAAGGTGCTGAGCATCACGCCTGAATCTGCAGGTTGGACGTATATTGGATTTGATGTGTATACCCTCTCAAAAGGTGAAACGCTTCATCACGAAACGGGAGACAAAGAGGTTTGTGTTGTCATTCTTTCTGGTAAACTCCACCTTTCAACAACAACAGAAAAATGGGAGAACATCGGAGAGCGCATGGATATTTTTGAAAAGATTCCTCCATATTCTGTCTATGTACCAAATGGTGACAAGTTTGATATCAAGGCAACAACAGATGTAGAAATAGCCATTTGCTCTGCTCCAGGAAAAGGCACATACAAAGCGCGCCTCATTACCCCAGAACATATAGGGGTTGAACATAGAGGAGCAGGCAATATTGCAAGGCAGGTTCATAATATTTTACCAGAGCAAGAGCCTGCAGATCATTTGCTTGTAGTCGAAGTATTTACACCAGAAGGAAACTGGTCGAGTTACCCGCCACATAAGCATGATCAAGATCATTTACCATATGAATCTTACTTAGAAGAAACGTATTATCATAAGGTAAAACCAGATCACGGATTTGCGCTCCAAAGGGTGTATACAGATGACCTTTCTTTAGATGAAACAATGGCTGTCAAAGATGGCAGTGCTGTTTTAGTACCAAAAGGGTATCATCCAGTATCAGCGCCCCCTGGTTATGACATTTACTATTTGAATGTGATGGCAGGGCCTGTTCGGACATGGAAGTTTCATAACAGCAAGGAACATGAGTGGATTATGGAACACAAATTAGCTGCGAGCAAGGAGAAGTGACAATGTCCTATTTAACTTTTGAACAAGATAGAAAACTAGACGTCATTGCGATCGGTAGATTATGTATTGATTTAAATGCAAATGAAATCAACTGTCCAATGGAAGAAACAGTGACATTTACTAAATATGTCGGCGGGTCTCCTGCGAATATTTCCATCGGTCTTGCGAGACTTGGCATGAAGTCAGGCTTTATCGGAAAGGTTGCCGATGACCAAATGGGGCGTTTTGCGACACACTATTTGCAAGAAAACAACATTGACACTGAAGGAATTGTCATTGATCGAACAGGCGCGGTGACAGGCCTTGCATTCACTGAAATTAAAAGCCCTGAAGAATGCAGCATTTTAATGTATAGAGACAATGTCGCTGATCTTAAACTTGAAATCAGCGAAGTGTCTGAAGATTACATCAAACAAGCGAAAGCCATTCTTATCTCAGGAACAGCGCTAGCAAAAAGTCCTTCTAGAGAAGCCGTTTTCGTTGCGCTAGATTATGCGAGAAAACATCAAGTGACCATCATTTTTGATGTCGATTATCGTCCATATACTTGGCAGTCCGAAGAGGAAACATCAATTTATTATAACCTTGCTGCTGAAAAATCAGATTTGATCATCGGGACAAGGGAAGAGTTTGACATGATGGAAAAATTGACAGTTGACGGCCCTTCAAACGATGAATCCACTGCAAATAAATGGTTTTCACATCATGCAAAAATTGTCATCATTAAACATGGAGGAGAAGGATCAATCGCCTATACAAAAGATGGTCTTTCCCATCGCGGGGGCATTTTTAAAACGAAAGTACTGAAAACATTTGGCGCTGGCGATTCATATGCATCTGCTCTCATTTATGCACTAATGAATGGGTTGACAATTCAAGAAGCAATGCGCTTTGGCAGTGCTTCAGCATCAATTGTTATTTCAAAACATAGTTCATCTGATGCGATGCCATCTGTAGAAGAAATCAAAGCGTTTATGGCAACAGCAGAAGAATTCATTCTAAATCAACCATAACAGTAGTAGAGGAGAGAGAAAAAACATGGCAAAAACAACCTTAAAAACAGTGAAAAATTATATTGGTGGCAAATGGACCGAAGCTGCAACAACGCAAACAGAAAAGGTTTTCAATCCTGCAACCGGTGAAGTAATTGCAGAAGTACCTTTATCAACAATAGAAGACGTAGATCGTGCTGTCCAGTCAGCAAACGAAGCATTCAAAACTTGGTCCAAAACAGCTGTACCAAAACGTGCGCGTATCCTTTTCAAATACCAGCAATTGCTTGTGGAGAAATGGGAAGAATTAGCTGAGCTTGTGACGCTTGAAAACGGAAAGAGCTTAACAGAAGCTAAAGGAGAAGTACAACGCGGCATAGAGTGTGTGGAATTCGCTGCTGGTGCACCAACCCTCATGATGGGGAAACAACTACCTGACATTGCAACAGGACTTGAGTCTGGTATGTATCGCTACCCCATCGGTGTCATTGGCGGGATTACACCGTTTAACTTCCCTATGATGGTTCCTTGCTGGATGTTCCCTCTCGCCATTGCTTGTGGAAACACATTTGTCTTAAAGCCATCTGAAAGAACACCAATCCTTGCCGCAAGATTAGCAGAGCTATTTGAAGAAGCTGGTCTCCCAAAAGGCGTACTTAACATTGTGAACGGTGCACATGATGTGGTAAATGGGTTGCTTGAGCACAAAAACGTCAAAGCGATTTCATTTGTTGGCTCTCAGCCAGTGGCAGAGTATGTATACAAAAAAGGAACAGAGCACGGCAAACGCGTTCAAGCGTTAGCTGGAGCGAAAAACCATTCTATCGTCTTAAAGGATGCTGATTTAGATGGGGCAACAAAACAAATCATCGGTGCTGCGTTCGGATCAGCTGGTGAGAGATGTATGGCAGCTGCTGTTGTGGCAGTAGAAGAAGAGATTGCGGATGAATTCATTGAAAAATTAGTAATTGAATCAAATCAAATTGTCATTGGTAATGGCATTGAGGAAGATGTGTTCCTTGGACCTGTCATCCGTGAAGGTCATAAAGAGCGCACGTTACAATACATTCAATCAGGAGTAGACGAAGGCGCATGCCTCATTCGTGATGGAAGAAAAGACAGTGAGACAGAAGGCGAAGGCTACTTCGTTGGACCAACGATTTTTGATCACGTTACAGAAGAAATGAAAATTTGGCAAGACGAAATTTTCGCACCTGTTCTTTCTGTTGTACGTGTGAAATCACTTGGTGAAGCGATTGACATTGCCAACCATTCAAGATTTGCAAACGGTGCTTGCCTTTACACTGACAGTGCATCAAGTGTCCGAGAATTTCGTGAAAACATTGAAGCAGGTATGCTAGGCGTTAACGTGGGTGTCCCAGCTCCAATGGCATTCTTCCCATTCTCCGGTTGGAAAGATTCATTCTACGGTGATCTTCACGCCAACGGGACAGACGGCGTAGAATTCTATACTAGAAAGAAAATGGTTACAGCTCGTTATATGTAAACGAGCGAACAGGCGGCTGTGTCCCTTCTGATCACAGCCTGCCAAATAAATGGATGTGGTCATCGCGAAAGACAAAGTCCTATTTTCTATCATTTCATTTTTCTTTTGGTTTACACAGTTTCTCTATGTCCCGATTTTATCACCTTATTTAAAAACACTTGGTGGACACTATACCTTTATTGGTATCGTGTTAAGTAGTTACGGGCTGATGCAGCTTTTTTGCAGGCTACCTGTGGGGATCTTTTCCGACTTCTTAAACATGAGAAAACCGTTTATTGTCTTCGGCATGATGACGGCCACTTGTAGCTGTCTTTTATTTGCCTTAACGGACGCCTTCATATGGGGGCTTATTGCGAGGTGTCTTGCTGGCTTAGCAGCAGCAACATGGGTTGCCTTCACAATAATGTATGCGAATTATTTCAAAGAAAATGAATCACAGAAGGCAATGAATTACATTTCATTTATCGTTGTCCTCGCGCAGTTGTTAGGTATGAGCTTTAGTGGTTATATCGTCGATATCTTTGGATGGAAAGCACCGTTTTGGATTGGATCCTTCATCGGCTTGATTGGTCTTGTTTTATCACTTTTTATTCTCGAACAAAAAACAGAAAACAAGACCCAATTGAAAATGAAGCAACTCATTAAAGTCGCGAAAGAACCAGCGTTACTAAAGATTTCACTGTTGTCTATTTTAGCGCACAGTATGATTTTTACGACGATGTTTGGATTTACATCAACGTATGCACTCACCATCGGCATGAAACAAAGTGAACTTTTTTACGTTGTCTGTTCTTTTATGATGCCGCACACCTTAGCACCTTTATTACTTGCGAGACTGCTTAAGGAGGCGAATAAAAGAAACATCTTAATCGGTTCATTTACGGTTGCCTCATTTTCGATCTTTATGATTCCTTTTATTCAACAAAAGGTCATCTTTTATATCAACCAAGGAGTAGGTGGACTTGCATTAGGTTTTATTTTTCCAATACTTCTAGGAATGGCCATTGAATCTGTGTCACAAAGTTTTAGAGCGACTGCCATGGGTGCATATCAAGCATTATATGCACTTGGTATTTTCGGTGGTCCGTTTATTGCAGGAATGGTCAATCATGTATTTGGCATCGCATTTGGATTTTATTTTGAAGCCATCTTAGGGGTATGTGCAGTCGGACTTATTATGACAAAGACTTTTGAAAAGATACAAAATCATGATACACACACGATTAAGCGCCATACATAAAGCGCTTTCATTCAGGGGGACTCTCAAATGAAATTAAGAATTGGTGTTATTGGTACTGGAGCAATTGGTCAAGAACATATGAAAAGAATCACAAATACATTGTCAAAAGGAAAAATTGTGGCAGTAACAGATGTGAATCAAGCGCAAGCCCAAGCGATTGTAAACGCATTACATTTAGATGCAACAGTCTACAACGATGGCCATCAACTCATTCAAGCTGATGATGTTGATGCGATTATCGTCACTTCTTGGGGACCAACACATGAAGAGTTTGTATTAGCTGCGATACAAGCAGGAAAACCTGTTTTCTGCGAAAAACCACTTGCGACAACAGCAGAAGGGTGTAAGCGCATTGTGAATGCTGAAATCGAAGCAGGGAAGTTATTCGTGCAGGTTGGATACATGCGCCGTTATGACCCAAGCTATCTAGCATTGAAAGCAACTCTTGATCAAGGAACTGTTGGTGAACCATTAATCATTCATTCTGCACATAGAAACCCAACAGTACCTGAAACTTATACTGGTGATATGTCAATTGTCGATACATTTATCCACGAAATTGATATTCACCGCTGGTTACTAAACGACGACTATGTGTCAGTACAAACAATTGCACCAAAGAAAACAAGTCAAGCAGCCGATCACCTTCAAGATCCAATCATAGTCTTGATGAAAACAAAACGTGGGGCACTCATTAGTGGAGAAATTTTTGTCAATTGTGAGTATGGATATGATATTCAGTGCCAAGTCGTTGGAGAAAAAGGAATTGCCAGTCTTCCTGAGCCTGCTACGGTTGTTTTGCGTACTGATGCAAAACATTCAAAAGATATTTTAGTAGACTGGCAAGCTCGTTTTAAAAGCGCGTATGATGCTGAACTACAAGATTGGATTGATTCTACATTAAAAGGTGAAGTCAATGGTCCAACAGCATGGGATGGTTATGTCGCAGCAGTCACATCTGATGCATGTTTAGAAGCGAAAGTATCTGGTGAAGTCACTCCGATTCACCTTGATGACCGCCCAGCATTTTATGATCAAGCATTAACAACCGTCCAAAAATAAATACTTAGCTGAAAAAGAAAGGGAGATTGAACATGATTTTAGCATACGACCCGTCTCATTACCGTGATCATACAAATTTAAAAGATACAATTGATAACGTTGCAAGACTCGGCTATGAATATGTAGAGCTGTCCCCGCGTAAAGATTTCATTTGGTTTTATGAATATCCAAAAGTTGATAAACATTTGATCAGAGACTTAAAGAGATATTGTCGTGATGCAGGTGTAAAAATTTCTTCTGTACTTCCTGTTCAACAATGGTCTTCACCAAATGAGCAAGAGCGGCAAGCGGCAGTGAGAAACTGGAAAAGATGTATTGAGATCACATCAGAACTTGGTGTTGATCTCATGAACAGTGAATTTAGTGGAGACAAAACACGCCCTTTAGAAAGTGAAGCAGCATTTGTCAGATCAATGGACGAACTGATGCCAATCTTTGAAAAAGAAGGGATTAAGCTAAACCTTCAGTCACATCCACATGACTTTATAGAGTTGAACATTGAAGCGATCCGCATGATTCGTGCACTAGATAAAGAATGGATCAAACTTGTGTATTCTGTTCCCCATGCGTTCTTCTATGACGATGGGATTGGTGATGTAGAGAAGCACCTTGATGAGGCAGGAGATCTGCTTGCACATGTATTAATCGCAGATACACTAAATCATAAAGCAGCTTACGGGCTACGTTATATCGTGAATCCACCAGATGCCAATGTAACCGTTCACCAGCACTTGAATCCTGGTGAAGGAGAAATTAATTTTGAAGCACTTTACCGGAAATTACGCGAAATGAAATTCGATGGAATCGTTACAAATGCAGTCTTTGCATATTCTGATCGCCCAGAATGGTCGAATGAAATCACGTTAAAGTCCATTAAAGAAGGATTAAACATCAAATAATAAAAAAAACCAGCGTTTATTCTCAAATAAGGGAACGCTGGTTTTTCATATGTGTCGATTGCATATTTTCAGTGCTTGTGCTCGATGCAAATGTGTCTTTAACACCACGGTCGCGATGGCGCCATTCGACCTTGAGAAAAGTTCCAATGGATTTGTCAAATCGAATAACACAAAAGTCTTTTATCATAAAAAGTGAGAGGTTAAGCAGCCGGGCTTCCCGATTGCTTTGCTTGTTTATAATTGAAAAAGGAGATGATTAAATGAATTACTATAAATTACTTGTATCAATTTGCACCATAGTATTAATCTGCTCAGCATGTTCAAAGAGCAGGATGCAGTGGTAGACTCTCCAAAAAGAGAGTTAAGCAGCTTAAAAGATAGTAAATTTGCTGTAACTTTTTCAGAGGTAATGGACAGGGGTTGCGAAATAGTCAACTATGATAACACAGGGAAGACTTTTTCTAACGTATCAATGAAAGACTGTGTGGGATTCACGTCATCTACTCAGAGCAATAATAACATCTACTTTTCATCTAATAAGTCTAACTTTCACATATCTCTAGATAAGAAAACTGAGGAGTAAGCCCTCTACATACAAAGTCACTTTCAAAATCTACAGATGACGAGGGTGCGTTCTTTATTAATTACTCTAATGGTTATTCTGCATGATATAAACGTTGGTTACACAGGTAATGGCTTAGTAAGAGAGTTGGTCTACTGGAAATAAGATAGGAATGACAAGAAACAGGTTGAACTAGACGGAGAGTTGACATCGCTTTCTCCTCATCATTCAAACGGGGGAATGCCTGATGAAGCAACGTTATGACGAGGGAATAAACAGGTCTTGAACCTATTGTATAGATAATGATTTCACCCTCATCCTCATTTTTTTGAGCATTCTCCGTCCATATTTTCCATATGAATCCGTCTTCCACATTTATACTTTTCGCTAAATCAGAAAACTCTTTTGCCATTTCATCACCGAAAGGACCCTTCATCTTAAAATCTATCTGTAATAAGTGTACTATCGTCATTCTCCTTATGTTGAAGTTGTAAAATAGAGTTCTCCCAGCACTTCTTTCATTTGATACTGCTCTCGCGGAAGTTCCTTCTCCATAAAAAAACGTACATCTGATGGGTCAACTAGCAGGATTAATTGGACTTGTTGTTCTAATGGCGGATTGTGTTTAGGTTTTTTAGCGATTGAATTGTTTTCGAAGAACTAGGCATGAGACAGCGAATACAGTGAAAGCGCCCGCTGATCCAGCAGTAAACACCAGCTCAAATTGTTCTGGTTTGGACTTGAATAACAAAGGGACAGAAAGAATGAGAGCAGCACCACTAAAGCCCAATCCTAATATCAACGTTGCCAATAATTTATTCATAGAAACACCTCTTACACTCAGAATTAGAACAATGGAAACGACTGATTCAAGAATCATCGTTATCACATTCCTAGTTGGAGTGTATCATATGATGGCGGACGATTGGTTTCTTTTCATTAAAACACACAATCGTGAAATAAACTTTTTAAACGAACGGTGTACGTTATAATATAAATGTGATGTAGCTTTAAACGATTTCCATAAAGAAGAGGAGATGCATACGATGACGGCATTTCTTTCATCCATAGCCTGAAAGAAGAAATGTTTGCAGGTGATACCGTATCAATGGAACGGTTCAGGTGGGGAATTGAAGTCATTTTGTATGGAATCCAGCAAGAAATCAATTAGAAAGGAGCACGAGCAAAAAGCAGTCAATGGCTGCTTTTTTTATATTTTCTCAACCTTTTCAACATATATAAAAAAATCTATATATTGTTTTTATATATATAAAATTATATAATCTAGTGGAATAAACAAATGAGGTGCTTAGGCATGGAAAATACGAAGAATTTATTAGAGAGCTATATTCCTTTAGCAAAATCTACGGCAAAAATGTTTGGACCAAATTGTGAAGTAGTGATTCATGATTTAACGAACCCTCAAGCATCTGTCATGTTTACAGTAAATAACCATGTGACAGGAAGAGAAATCGGTCAATCATTTGATCATCTAGTCAAGACTGTATTACAATCAGAAGATTTTAAAGAAGATTATCTTGCTGGGTATACATTTAAAACAGAAGACAACCGTACCATTCGTTCTTCGACTTCATTAATTCGTGATTCTAAGAAAAAGGTGGTTGGAGCATTCTGTATCAATTTTGATGTTGAAGCTTTGAATCAAATGCAGCAATTTATGGATACTTTTCTTTCTTCAAAAGTTGAAGTTCAAGAGAATGAAACAACACCAAATGATGATTTTGATAATGTGGAAGGAATAGTAGATCAATTGATTCAACAGATCATTCAAAACAGTGTCCACCCAGTTATGAAACGTCATGAAAAAATTGAATTAATAAGGTTCATGGATGAAAAGGGAATCTTTTTAATGAAAGGTTCGGTTGAGAAGGTCGCATCTATGTTAGGTATTTCTAAAGTCACTGTCTACAGCTATTTGGATGAGATCAAACATAAATCGAATGAAGGGAAAACGAAATGAAAAGTATCCTTGAGGTAGGGAATCTAAAATCCAACGGACACTATGCATTCGCAACCATTCATCAAAACACGGTCTACGTTTCAGGACAATTTGCCATCAATCCAGAAACGAGAGAAAAAGAATTCGGCCCCATTGAAGAAGAGACATTGCAAGCGCTTAAGAATGTGGAGATGATTGTAGAAGCAGCCGGAAGTAAAAAAGAAAAGATTTTGCGTATGACATTATACATTTCGGATATTGAACTATGGGATAAAGTAGATGCGGTTTACACTGAATTTTTCGGGGAACATCAACCAGCACGTACTGTTGTACCAACGAATGAATTACATTTTGGTTTCAAAATTGAAATTGATGCTATTTCTTATATTTAGAATATTTTTTTGCCTATGATATATAAAAAAGTATATTTTATATAAAAAATTATCCAAAGGGGTTGATGATTGATGAATCAATTGATTTGCAACCATTGCGGCAAAAAGTATGAGATGACACCAACTTTATGGAAATGTGATTGTAACGACGTATTAAATCTGGTGAAAGATACCCCTAAAATAGATATAGAGGCTTGGGATCACTACCCAAACTCCTTATGGCGTTATGTTGAAACAATGCCATTTTCAAAAGATTCTAAGACTTGGGAATCTGTGACAATGGGTGAAGGTCAAACTCCGTTAATCGTTTTAGATCCTAATGAGCCAAACACTTATGTAAAAGTTGATTATATGATGCCGACATTATCCTTTAAAGACCGAGGAGCCGCTGTGTTGATGACACATGCAAAAGAATTAGGGGTATCAAAGGTGATTGCTGATAGTAGTGGGAATGCAGGAACGGCGATTGCAGCATATGCAGCACGTTGCGGTATCGCCTGTGACATCTATCTAAGCGATGACACTTCACCAAAAAAAGTCGCTCAAATCAAAGCCCATGGCGCAACGATTAAAGAAATTCGCGGTACACGAGAGGATATTGCAGCCGCGGCCCAAAAAGCAGTAGACGACGAAAACGTCTTTTATGCAAGCCATGTGTATCATCCTTATTTTTTTGAAGGAACAAAAACATACGCCTATGAAATTTATGAACAAATAAAAGGAGCACCTGATGCTTTAATCATTCCAGTTGGAAACGGTACTCTCCTCCTAGGTGCGTATTATGGTTTTAAAGAGTTATTTGAAAATGGTTTGATTCATCAAATACCGAAAATCATTGCCATACAAGCGAAAAACTGTGCACCTCTTGTGAAAGCTTATCAAAATGCGAAAGAATCAGCATCGCCTGTTACGAATACAGGAACCTTGGCAGAAGGGATAGCCATTGCTGCCCCGGCGCGCTCCAAACAAATTCTAGAAGCTGTACAAAATACCAATGGCACATTTATAGATATTGAAGAAGAAGAGATATTGAATGCACGCTCTAAACTAAGTGAGAAAGGATTTTATGTGGAAGTGACATCTGCAGTCAATTTTGCTGGCTACATGAAATATAAAAAGAAATCAAAAGAAACAATCGTCATACCTCTTTGTGGTGCAGGAATTAAATCAAAATAACCCAAACTTGAAATCGGAGGAATGTTTCATGGGTTTGGATTTTATTCACTGCGAAGCACATTGGTCATACAGTAACTTCCATGGTTTAGAAAAAGGTTAGCTGCTTGTATCGGTATGAATTTAGATGATTTGGAGGGGTTTGGTGGGGAAATACCCTTTAAAAACTACCAAGATGACATCATCCCATTGCTGGAACAGCCCGATTCTGATCGTTACTTATCACCAGATGTTTGTCAGACCGTTGCAGCTAGATTGCGTCAACTGATCCGCCATTGGCCAGATGATGATATAGATAAAATGAGCGCTCTCTATCTAGCAGAGGGAATGGAACTAGCGCATCAACAAAATGAGATATTGGGATTTATATAGGAAGAGGATATGTTGTCATATGCCAGATCTTCAATATATATATGAAGGGTATCTCAAGAGAGATGCTCTTTTTCTTGCCTGAATGTACAATCCCTTTTGCCCAAAAGTACAATTTTACTTCACTATTTCATTGCGTAGAATAAAGAGGTGAATATCATGAATTCGATGAAAAAGGAGTAAGTGAATGGCTAAATTTTTATATAACTTAGGAAACTTTGCTTTTATGAAGCCTAAACGAATGTTAATCGGTTGGTTACTTATTTTAGTAGCTGTAGTTGCAGCAACAATAGGGACAGGCGTTTCATTTAATGGAGATATGTCGATTCCAGGAACAAAATCTGAAAAGGCGATGGATCTCTTGGAAAAGAAGTTCCCAGCAGGTGATGATGGGGGAACGATTCGTCTGATATTTAAAGCACCTAAGGATGAAACATTAGAAGCAAAGAAAGTAAAACATAAAATAAATGAGACGATGAAAGAAATTAAAAAGGATAAAGCAGTTAAGCAGGTGACCGATTTATATCAAAACTTTACGATAAGTAAAGATAAGAAGATAGGATATGCGGATATTACGTATCGAGTGAAAGCGGATAAGGTAAAGGAATCCTCAAAAGAGAAAGTATTAAATAGCATAAAGATTTCAAGAGATGCCGGCATCCAAACGGAATTAGGCGGCTCCGTCACATTCTCTGAAATTGAAGTAGGTGGGATTTCTGAAATCATAGGGATTGTCTTCGCCTTCTTGATTTTAGTCTTTACATTTGCTTCACTTTTGGTCGCAGGATTACCAATATTGACGGCTGTGATCGGGTTAGTCATAGGTGTTATGGTCATTTTAATCACCTCAAACTTTGTAGAAATGTCTGCATTTAGTCTCACATTAGCGGTGATGATTGGTCTTGCAGTAGGAATTGATTATGCACTGTTTATCATTTCAAGATATCGACAGCTGTTAGCAGAAGGCTACAATTTGAATGAGGCTGCTGCTAGAGCAGTGGGTACCGCAGGAAGTGCTGTATTATTTGCGGGCGTCACTGTTATTGTTGCATTATGTGGACTTGTATTAGTTGACATACCGTTTCTAGGTATCATGGGCCTTGTGGGAGCCTTTATGGTACTATCTGTTATGCTTGTTTCTCTGACGATTGTTCCAGCTATACTAGGGCTTCTTGGAGATAAGGTGAGTCCTTCCAGACAAAATAAGTTATTTTCTAAATTACAGTCAAAAAAAGAGAAAAAAACAATGGGCTGGGGAAGATTTATTCAAAAGCATCCGGGTAAAATAATGCTAGGTGTCATTTTATTGACAGGATTGGTAAGCTGGCCAGCACTTCATATGGAGCTTGGCCTTCCGGATAACGGTATGAAAGGCAAAGAAACAACTGAACGTAAAGGATACGATCTTTTAGCAGAAGGATTTGGCAAGGGGTTTAATGGACCACTTGTTGTCATCATAGATGCCTCTCAAGCAGATGAAACGAGGAAGTCCAAGTCCATCGAGGAATCATCAAAATTGTTAGAAAAAATGGATGGTATCAAACAAATCACGCCGGCGATCCCTGATCAATCGGGTGAGTACGCAATGTTAACAATCTTACCTAGAAGTGGTCCGGAGGATAAAGAAACGAAGCAATTAGTAAAAGACATTCGAAATGAATCGAGTGTGACTGACACAAAGTTTCTTGTGACTGGTTCTACTGCCGTGAATATAGATATTTCAGATAGACTCAGTCAAGCATTGCCAAAATTTGCAGGAGTCATTATTGGATTTGCTTTTGTGTTAATGATTCTTGTATTTAGATCATTCCTTGTTCCATTAAAGGCTGTACTAGGGTTTTTAATGACATTAACTGCTACATTAGGTTTTGCTGTCTTTGTTTTACAGGATGGACATCTTGCCCCATTGTTTGGAATACCTGCAGCAGGTCCTCTGTTGAACTTTATGCCTGTACTAGTAACAGGAATATTATTTGGTCTTGCAATGGATTATGAAGTATTTTTAGTTAGTAGAATGAGGGAAGAATTTCTTCTATCTCAGGATGCAAAGAAATCTGTTATTTCTGGATTACAGCATAGTGGCAGGGTTGTAACTGCAGCAGGCTTAATTATGATTTTCGTTTTCGCAAGCTTTATTTTTGCTCAAGACTTAATTATTAAAACAATGGGATTAACATTGGCATTTGGGGTTTTATTCGATGCATTTGTTATTAGAATGACCTTTATCCCCGCTTGTATGATGCTATTAGGGCGTGCAAATTTGTACTTACCTAAATGGCTGGCACGATTGCTTCCGCATATTGATATTGAAGGAGAGTCAATTGCCCAAAAAGAAAAGAAGATTATATAATTTATTCTTCTTTAAATGTTAAAATTCTAATACCGCCATTGCCTCTTTCAAAGGCGGGCGGTATTTTTCGTGTTATGATGGGGTTTGGAAGGTGAACGTTTATGGATAAGAAACGGATAGACCCATTTAATGAAATGATCTATTCCCGAATTCCCACGTTATTATGGGGTATTCTTGTGTATGTTGCAGCGATGATTTTTCAGTTTTTAACAGTATCTCTATCGCTTTCAAGTTTGTTTTTTTCTGGCCTTTTTGCAATACATCTCATTTTTCATTGGTGGTCTTTTTATTGGTTCCAGAAGAAGCCTTGGATTTATTTCTTCATACAAGGAATCGTTATTCTACTTTGTGTTTTAGCTATGCCAGCTGCCTCTCCTGTTATTTTAATTGGTCTTTTACCGGTATTAATTGCTCAGAGCATCGGTGTATACTATCATACATTAAAGATTATTTTGACAGGACTTTGTTTTTATGTGCTTTTTTTTCTAGCTCTTATTTTGGCTAATGATACCGATGATCTGACTGTCTACATTCCGATTTTATTTCTGATCCTTATTGTGGTCGTTGCATACTCTATCTTATTTTTTAGACAAGTAAAGGCTAGAATTCGAACTCAAACGTTTCTAAAGGAACTCGAACTCGCACATCAGCAGGTGGAAGAGTTAACCCTTGCTAATGAGCGTCAAAGAATGGCTAGAGATTTACATGATACCCTTGCACAAGGGCTTGCAGGCATTATTATGCAATTGGAAGCTGTTCAAGCACATTTAGAGAATCAAAATACCCAGCGTGCTCAAAGCATTATCAAGGGCTCAATGAGCCAAGCGCGAAAAACACTAGGTGAGGCACGGATGGTGATTGATGATCTTCGGAAGGATCGTCATGATCAATACGATTTAACCGAAACAGTAAAAAATGAAGTAAATCGATTTACGACAGCAACGAATATCCCAATTCGCACAAAGATCTCTGTACTTCAAAATATGTCGCCTTTTTTTATTGAACATACTGTTTACATAATAAAAGAATGCTTAACGAATGTTTCAAAACATGCCAAAGCAAGCCATGTCGAGTTAGTGATCGTACAACAAGGTGATCACATCCATTTGGAAATAGCAGACAATGGAGTGGGGTTTGATGAGAAAAAACGAGAATCCACTTTTGGACATTACGGCATCATTGGTATGTCAGAACGTGTCCGGCTGCTTGGTGGAGAGATCCATTTGAAAAGTAAAAAAAATGAAGGTACACAAGTAATAGTAAACATACCTTTGAAAAAGGAGTAAATACAGTGTCTTATCGAATTGTGATTGTGGATGATCATTATGTTGTGAGAGAAGGATTAAAATTAATTCTTGAAACAGACGAAAGATTTGAAGTTGTTGGAGAAGCAGAAGATGGAGGAAAGGGGTTAGATGTCATAAAAGAAAAATCCCCAGACCTTGTATTACTTGACCTCAACATGCCTATGATGAGCGGGCTTGATATGCTTAGAGAAATGCAGTCTCTTCAAATAAAAGTTCCCGTACTCATTCTGACTACTTATAATGAAGAGAACTTAATGATTCAAGGGTTACAGCTTGGTGCAAAAGGCTACCTCTTAAAGGATACCAGCAGAGAAAACTTATTTAATACAATTGAAGCAGCCATCAGAGGAGACATTTTACTTCAATCAAATGTGGCCTCAAAGGTGTTTGAATCAACCGCACACAAAGAACCTCAAGAAAAATTGAAAACAGACAACCACTCGCTTACCGAAAAAGAGATGCTCGTTTTGCAAGCAGTAGCTAGAGGGTTTCGGAGTAAGGAAATTGCATTTGATATGGGAATTTCCGAGAGAACTGTAAAAGCACATTTAACAAACATTTATCAAAAACTAAATGTGACATCAAGAGCTGAAGCAATTAAAACATCAATAGAATTAGGAATCATTCATTTTTAGATTTCATTCTCTTCATAGGGGCATAGGGGAAGTCGAATAAGTATAAGATTGTGAAAGTGCAATAAGGATTTACCCGAATGAGCTATATATTGATCTGCAAAACATAACCTCAAGCAGGTACAAGAAAGGAAGGACAAAATGTCCTTCTTTGTTCGCATTGATACAAATTCCAAGTGGTACCGTTGTGCAGCAGCTTCTTAAAAGGCACCCTTCAAGACAAAACTGGTTCATCGTATCCTCAAACAAACTCTTGGGAGAGAGGGGCCTCGAACCACAAAGCCAAGAACGAAATTGGGTGGATTCTTCAATATCCCACATGGAGAACAGGCTTTTCAAAGTCTTAAGATCAACTTTATATGATTAACAATAAGGAGCCAGCAAAGGCTCTTTTTTTGTGCTCATCAATTGCAACACAAAAACTTCAGCCTCTGTTATGCAACCAGAAAGAGATTTGGTCAAACGGATAGCTCAAATTGTCATCGGAACGAGGAAAGATATAGCACGTTTTGAGAGAAATGAACTTAAAATTAAAAAGGATGTGTTTGAGGAGAAAGATTTGCCAGCCTAACTATTTCATTTTCATTTGTTCTTCCCCCCAATAACAAATCGCATCTAATACAGGGATCAATGATAATCCCTTTTCCGATAAACTATATTCTACTTTTGGAGGCACTTGAGGATATTCTTTACGATTAATTAACTGATCTGCTTCAAGTTCTTTTAGTGTATTGGTTAATGTTTTAAAAGAGATTGCCCCAAGCAATCGCTTCAACTGATTATAGCGAATAGGCGCATTGTTTGCATATAAAGCATACAGTACCGTCATCTTATATTTCCCACCAATTAATGATAAAGTGTACCCAAATCCAGTTTCTTTTAGATCAACATGAGCTGTAAAGGATTCTTCGGTCATTTTACACTCTCCTTTAGGTTAGTATCGCACTTTAATTACCGTACTTGTAGTACGTTATAGCATACAATAAAATGAATGTACATCAAAATATGATGAAAAATAATAAAAAAGGGTGAATGAATCATGAAAACAATTGTCTATGCACATCCTTGGGACGGAAGCTATAATCATGCCATTTTGACTTCCATTACAGAAAATCTAGAAACAAAGAGAGAACCATTTCAAGTGATCGATTTATATAAAGATGGGTTCAATCCCGTTTTTTCAGCTGAGGAATTGAAGTATTTTCATAAAGGAGAAACGCCTTATCAATTAGTTAAGGATTATCAAAAGAAATTAAGTCAGTCAACTGAATTAATATTTATATTTCCTGTCTGGTGGTGGGATTTACCTGCAATTTTAAAAGGATTTATTGATAAAGTCATGTTAAGAGGTTTCGCATTCTTGGAAGATAAAAACACTGGGGCTTTAAAAGGTTTATTGACAAATATAAAAAAAACAACCGTCATCTCAACATCTACAACAGATAAGGATTATATAGAAACTGAAGGCGGGAATGCGATTCAAAGCGTTTTTATTAACAGAACTCTTGCTGACTTGGGAATTAAAAATGAAGACACCAAATGGATTCATTTTTCGGGAGTTAACTTAACAACAGATGAAAAGAGAAAGCAATTTTTAAAAGAAATATCCCAGAATATTTGATTTACAGTACCAACAAATTCGGTAACAAATCAAGGAAGCCCAAAAAGGCCCAACCTCTACGACCGATTTAATTTATTGAGAAGGTCGTAGAAGTTTTTGAAATTTAAAAGAGGTATTTTTAGCTCTGCCAGCTCAAACAGAGTGCTAACAGCAGAATACCCACTGCCAATTACAGCAACTGTTTTATTCTAATAACGATTTGTTGCGTAATTTATTAATAAAGGCTACTTTAAAATGGCTGAAAATAATTGATATTCATTAAAGAAAATACTTACTCATACCATTTTTAAAGATAGGAAGGGTCTTAGTCACTAGATCTTCTGGTGAAATAGGTCTTCCATCCTTATTCCATGTGTATGCAGCTCCGTATATCCCCCAACTTAGCATAGTAGATAGGGTTGTTACCAATTGTTTATCCTCTAATTCAATGGTATTTTCAGTTCCTTTTAGCACAAGATCAGCTATGAGCTTCTGTAACTCCTCTTTAATTTTACTTTCTATAATCGTTCCTAAAGAATGATAACCTTTAGGACATAATTCGCTTAGCTCTTTATGGTGATCACACATGGCTAGAAAAATATTTGCAATGACTTTTTCATTGAATCCATCGTGATCATTTAATCTTTTTTTCAATTTGTCTGTAAATGTATTGGTGATTGTAGAATGTAATAAATCAAATTTATCGTCAAAGTGCGCATAAAATGTAGCGCGGTTAATAGTAGCCTTTTCTGTGATATCACGTACCGTTATATTGTTGAAATCTTTTTCACTAGCTAACGAAAGAAAAGAGTCTACAATCAATTGTCTTGTACGAAGTGTTCTTGGATCTTTTTTTGGCATAATCATTTTTTCTTCTCCTTTTAAGGGTTCATATGGTGTTTAAAAACGACAATACAATAGAAGTGTTGCGTAAACAACATATTGGCTATTTTGGTTATTGTTTATTATTCTTTTTCATCTTATCATCAAATTATACAACGCGCGTTGCTTAAATAACACATGTTATTACGAAAAAGTTTTGATCAAGGAAATAATTGTGATCATTCAGAATAACAAAAGGAGATAGAAGACCATGAACATCACTATTTTTGGTGCAACTGGTGCAATCGGTCAACTTTTAACACAGTTTGCATTAGAAAACGGAGATTTCGTTACGGTATATGTTAGAAACCCTGAGAAAATCAAGCAAAAGCATTCGAATTTACGCATTGTAACGGGGGAACTAACGAACACTTCAGCTATTGAAACGGCAGTTTCAGAAGCTGATGTCGTGATAAGCACCTTAGGCCCCGGGATTGATTTGTCGCGAAAACGAAAAGGCACACCGATTGCCGACGGACATAACCGGATTGTCAAAGCGATGAAGAAGTTCACCAAAAAAAGGTTGATTACACTCGCGACGCCAGCCTTGCAATCTAAAGACGATAAGAAAAGCTTATCGACGATACTGCCAAGAATACTGCCTAAACTTTTCATGCCAAATGGTTATGCCGAAATGAAGAAGATAGGAGAACTGATTAAACAATCAAACCTGGATTGGACAGTCGTTCGAATCATTAATCCTAATATCAAATACAAAGGGCAATCTTACGGTTATTCATTCGGCGATCAGCCAGCTAAAATGTCCGTATCAAGGGAAAATGTCGCTAAACTCATGTATGACGCCGCTAGGCAACGCCAATTAATCGGAAAAATGCCCATTGTCTATAATCGTTAAATCAGCTTTTTGTATGAGGGTGTTGATTCAGCAAAAATTATAGGAAACATACCGAAAATATTGTTTAGATGAAACATGTAAATTCTTTTTATAAGTATTCAAAAAATGTTTAGGCATAAAAAACATTCATCAAAATCATAGAGGAGACAATAATCATGTCAAAAGTATTATTTGTTAAAGGAACACCCCAAAGTGAGGAACAATCAAGAAGTACGCAAGTTGCTAGAGCATTTATCAATGAATATAAGGAAGTAAAACCAACGGATGAAATAATAGAAGTAGATGTCTATTATGCAAATGTGCCATTAATCGATGCTGATTTTTTAACTGGACAAAAGAAGTTAAGAAGTGGCGAAGCGCTAACAGATGTTGAAGCACAAAAAATAGAAGCAGTGAATGCATTCACAAAGCAATTTATGGAAGTAGATAAATACATCATTCAGTCTTCAATGTGGAATTTAGGAATCCAACCATTATTAAAAGCCTATTTTGATACAATCATGAGTGCTGGAAAAACGTTTAAATATACAGCAGAAGGTCCAGAAGGATTGATGAAAGGAAAAAAAGCAATCCATATTCATGGAATGGGAGGATTTTATTCGCAGGCAATTGGAATGGAACATTCCGATTCTTACGTGAGAGGTGCGCTAAAGTTTGTTGGAATTGAAGTGGAACCAACGATTTTTGTTGAAGGTATTGACTATGATCCAACTAAGAAAGAAGAAGTTGTTGCTGCAGCAATTGAAAAGGCAAAAGCGGCAGCACGAACTTTTTAAAAAAGAGCTTTGGTGGGATTAATTAAAAAGATGTTTATTAACATAATCCCCCTCGCACATTCATCAAAATCATAAAGGGGGAACATATGATGAAAGTAGAAATTTGGTCTGATTTTGTTTGTCCGTTTTGTTATATTGGCAAACGTCAATTTGAAATAGGGTTAGAACAGTTTGAGCATAAAGAAGAGGTAGAAGTCTTATTTCGTCATTTTCAATTAGATCCATATGCGAAAAAAAATACAGGAATGGATATCCATCAAGTATTATCCTCCAAGCATGGTGTCCCATATGAAAAAGCAAAAGTACTGAACAATCAATTGAAACAGAAAGCAAAAGATGTTGGATTAGATTATCAATTTGATACAATGATTCCCACGAATTCATATGATGCACTTCGTCTTTCTTATTATGCAAAAGAGAAAGGGAAGATACGGGAGTTTATGGAGCGTATTTTGAAAGCTCATTTCACGGATTCACTAGATATCGGTGATCACGCAACACTTGCTCAACTTACAAGTGAAATAGGTCTTGATGGCAACGAAGCTTTGGATGTTTTAGCAAATGATAAATATAGCGAGAATATTGCAGCTGATAGAGCCGAGGGATCAAAAATTGGGATTCAGGGCGTTCCCTTTTACGTAGTGAATGATAAATATGTCATCTCAGGAGCACAACCTAGTGAAGTATTTTTAGAAACATTACAACAGGTTTGGAAAGAAGAGTACGCGAATGCTAAGGTTGAAGAGCATAAATTAGAGTCGTCGCTCGATGATTATTGTTCAGATGGAACATGTAAATTTTAATGGATAATCAAAAAAGATAGAAATTACAAAAAAATCATATAGTATCTCAAGGCTCAGGTATTGTTGTTCTAAATCTTGTAATAGTGCCAACATCATCGGTGCTTGTGTTATATAGCTGCATTAAATACTACTTTATAATTAATCGTTTACTTCCAAAAAAATCAAAGGGGTTTAGCGATATGAAAAATACAATTTTTCAAGGCACAATAGAGCATTCAGGATTTGTAGTACCCGATATCGAAGTAGCAGTTGAATTCTTCACTAATATTTTGGGTTTTGAAGTCTTGTTCCGGCCAGGACGGATGCACTTTGAAGACGATAGTTTTAAAAGATACTTTGGGGTTCACGATCATTCAGTTGTAGAAGGGGCGGCATTTTTGCAATACGGCGGTAGAAAGATCGAACTGGTCCAATGGTCGACGCCAGATCAACAGAATGTTCACCTAAAACCGAGTGATATCGGTGTAGCTCATTTAGCTATTACAGTGACCAATATAGAAGAGGCTTTGAAATATTTTGCAGAACAGCCTGATGTTAAAGTTAGAGAGCTGAGCCCTCTTGTGTACAAGAAGGTAAATGTGGATCCATTATAATTTTGGAAGGCAAAAGTGGATCCATTATGAACGACTAATAAATCAAAATAAGGATAAGAAGTAGCAAAGGTTTCTTAAAACTACATGAGTGTGTGGATAAAACTCGAATGTTTAGTGATTTAATGACACAAACACAATAATTCAAGAAAATACAAAAATCGACAAACTAAATAAGTTATATAAGCTATAATTACACCACCTAATTACTGGAAGGTGGTTTTATAGTGAGCTTATTTAAAAATAGAATAAGAGGTGGTCATGTTGATGGACCACAAAAATCGACAGATCCAACAGAAATCTTTAAGACTTTAATTCACAAGGAGGGTTTTGACTATCTACGTGATATTCAAAAGGATTTTTTAAAGTTGTGGAATGTACAACGGTCACAGAAGGATGTAGTGGGAATTTTGAATACAGGTGCCGGCAAAACCTTAATTGGTCAATTGATGCTTCTTTCTAAAATGAACGAAGGTGTCGGTCCAGTTGTCTACCTTTGTCCAGATAGACAACTTGTAATGCAAGCAGTTGAGCAAGCTGCTATTCACAATATACCCGTGGTTACAATTTCTCATGAACCAGGTCAAACAGCTGAATTTCCAACTGAATTTTTAAATGGAAAAGCAATTCTTATTACAACTTTCGAGAGAATGATTAATGGTCGTTCAATTTTTGGCGTCGAAGGATACGGGAATCGCCCCATTCAAAGAATTGGTGCACTAGTTGTTGACGATGCCCACAGTTGTATTAAGAAAGCTCGCCAGCAAAGTACAATTATTATTAAAAATGATCACCCTGCTTATTCTAAACTGTGGAAACTATTTGAACAATCAATCCGTCAGCAAGGTGAAGGAGCTTTTACTGCTATTAAATCCGGTGAATCAACGGTATCTCGTGTTGTTCCTTATTGGGTTTGGAAACAACAAAAAGATTCAGTATTTAATGTACTTCATAATCTGTATTTAGATAATGATGAATCCGTTAAATTTACTTGGCGTATAATTGGTGATGAATTATCTAAATGTCAATGCTATATAAGCGGGAGTCAAATAGAAATTACGCCACCCTATATACCTATTCAAAAAATCCCTTCTTTTTTTAATGCCAAACTTAGGTTCGTTTTATCGGCAACATTTAATAACAGTACAGATTTAATTACAGAACTAGGAATTGACAAAAGTTCAGTTGAAAATCCTCTAGAGGTAGAGAATCAAGGAGATGCTGGTGAAAGATTAATTATTGCTCCAAAGAGATACTATCCAGACTTAACTGATGAAACTATGCGTCCGATAATCGCTGAACATGCCGAAAATCATAATGTTATAATAATTGTTCCGAATATTGGTAAAGTAAAAGCGTGGGAAAATTACAATCCGACAATTGTTGATAAAGATAATATCCTTGAAGCAACTCAAACTTTAAAAAAATCCCAAGGAAATCTTATGATATTTCTAAACAGATATGACGGAGTAGATCTGGCAGGCGACTCTTGCAGAATTCTTGTGCTTGATGGCAAGCCAAGCTCATACACAGCCAGAGAACAATATAATTCTATTGTTCGAGAGGGATCACCGTTCATCAATGCACAAACTGCCCAGGCAATTGAACAAGGTCTAGGAAGGGCAGTGAGATCAGGTAGTGACCACTGTGCTGTATTCATTTTAGACAATTCATTACTCAATTTTATCGGTACAGAAGAAAATCGTGAATTCTTTAATTCGACTACAAGATCACAAATTGATTTTGGACTTGAGTTGTTTGGTGATAATAAGCCTAATACTAGAGAAGAGGCCTTAACAGAAATTTCTGAAGCAGTAAAAGCTTGTTTAAGTAGTGATCCAGATTGGCGGCAATTCCACAAGGATATGATATTGAACTCTGAACCAAACAAGAAAAGTTCAACGTCTCATCTGTTCGAAATTGCAGAGTTAGAAAGAACCGGACTTATGAATTATCGAGATGATTTATACGAAGATGCTTGCGATGTTATCAGAAACATTGTAAATGAATATGAAAGCTCAATGAGCAATGTTGACAAAGCCTATTACCTTCAGTTAGGAGCAAACATATTAGATTCAATAAATCCTGTAGGAGCTGTTGACATGCAGGTAAAAGCAAAAAAGTTCTCCTCCAAAGTATTAAAACCGCAGACGTATACCTACTCTAAATTGATTAAAGTAAAAGGACGGCAAGCAGATGTCATTTTAAATTGGCTAAAACAATACTCTACAGGTACAGATGTAATTATAGCAATAGAGAGTTTGTATGCCGATTTAATATATTCACCTGATGTTGATTCGTTTGCATTTGAAAAAAGTGTTCAGAAAATCGGTGAGTTTCTAGGTTTTGCTTCTGAGATGCCAGAAGAAGACGAGGGTGATGGACCAGACAATTTATGGAGAATGGAAAATGGTGTGAATCTTATTATTGAAGCTAAAAATAATAGAACCACCGAAACCATTTCTAGATCAGATATAGAACAGTTACTTCATTCAATCCAATGGCATAAGGACAAGTATGGTACTGAGCAGGAGTTCATTCCGATTATGTTGCATAGGGGGAAAAAGCCATTCAATAATGCTCATCCTGCGGACGGTACTCGAGTTATGCACGAAGTACTACTAGAACAATTCAGAAATTCACTGTTAAATTTGGCTAAAGCTTTAGCGAAGAAATCCCCGCAGCTATGGACAAATACAGAGATACAAGAACTACTTTCTGCTAACAATCTTTTATTTAGTCAAATAGTAAACAGGCATACAGTCCACTTAAGATAAGCACATATTATTGTCCTTAAAAACAAGTACTTGAATCATTATACAAGTGCTTGTTTTTTCGATTAAAGAAATTAATATGAATAATCTTTAATTTATTTTGACGAGATCAAAAAGCTGTTTCCTGATGATTGGGGTAACTATAAAGAATCAAAACTAACTCATATCGTTGGGATAAATGCTTTGTCTATAATAGGTTCAGAAATCTTGCCTAAAAGTTTAAATAATGAATCCATGCAAATAGACTTAAAAATTTTAAATTCATTCTTATACAAGCTTGAAAAAATTGATTGGTCTGTTCAAGGGGAAATGAAATATTTAAAAGGCGTATCAGGTTCAAAGACTTTAGCCAAAGAACTACTTAGTCTGTTGGATGAGAAATAAGAGATTCGCAATTTAACAAACTGTACTGCAGCTCCTATGATTCACTTTAGTTTTTATTTTATGAGACGCGAAAAGACCAAAAGAATAAAATCTTTTGGTCTTTTCATGCATTCTAAGTAAAACTTTGTAAAAATAAATTGACTTTAATCTATTTAATTGGTTACTTTATTTAATACCGAGACTTCAATCATTAAAAGAATACGAGATTTTTAGATTCACACTACAAAGATGGATATGGGAAGTATGCTTAAAATTAGAGAGGCCAACAATTCAGATCTGAAATATTAGATATTTATAACCAAGGGATTATTGATAAAATAGCCACTTTAGAAGTTGAAAAAAAAGATATCATTTGCATGACAAAATGGTTCACTGATCGGTCTGAAAAATATAAAATTCTTGTTGCTGAATTAAATTCACAGGTAGTAGGGTGGGTGGCACTTAACCCATACTCTCATCGATGTGCTTATCAAGGTGTTGCTAATTTTATCTCTATATATCCGTCGTAATCAAAGAGGAAAAGGTATTGGTAAAGCACTCTTATTTAAGATAGAAAAAGAAGCAGTTAAATCTCAAATACATAAAATTGTCTTATTCATCTTCCCATTTAATGAATTAGGACAAGGTTTATATAAATCAATGGGGTATAGGGAAGTAGGCATATTCAAAAAACAAGGGAAAATCGACAATGGTTATGTTGATGTAATGGCTATGGAAAAAATACTATCTAATTAAACAGACCCCAAAAAGAGGTCTGCTTTTTATTTATTCATCAATACAACAAGACGTTTTCTCAAATTTAGGTTTTAAAGCAACTTTACAAACTCCCGTTTCAGGTAACTTAAGTTCTACACGCGCAGCAGATTCTTTATCACCAGTCATATAAGCAACAACAGATCGAGCCTGCTCATAACCGGTAGCTAATAAAAATGTAGGTGCTCTTCCATAACTTTTGGAACCAATGATATAAAAGTTTGTTTCTGGTTGTCTCAGTTCTTTTTCACCATGTGGTCGTACAGTTCCACAACTGTGTATGTTAGGATCAATAAGGTCAGCAAGATCCGGCACGCACTCTAATGCTGAATCAAATGTATGGCGAATTTCTCTTAGGAATTTAAAGTCAGGCCTTGCTCCAGTATTCGCAATCACTTCATCTATATTATCAATTGTTATTTCTGCTTCTTCCTGGATGCTAATGATTTTTAACTTGCTATCAAAAGTTTGTTCAATATTTTGAATCAACATTGAAGGGAAGACTCTTACTAATCCTTTATCTAGAATTTGTCTCAATCTAATGCCTAATTGACCTCTTGCAGGCAATTGATCATTGCTTTCTCCTCCAAATACCTCACTAATATCATGCTTTCTTAAAATCCATATAATTTCTGTGTTTTTTGATGTCTTTTTTAGCTCTGCCAGCTCGAGCAAAGTGTTTACAGCAGAATGACCACTGCCAACCACTGCAACTGTTTTATTCCGATACCGAATCAGATCACGATTTAAAACATCAGGAATGCCATAATAAATCCGATCAGCAACTCTTTTTTCATTTTCAGTCATAATCCCTTCAGCATTTATTGGGTTAGGGTTTTGCCACGTACCAGTGGCATCAATAACCGCCTTTGCCTCGTAAGTTTTTTCTTCTTGATTATTTAATTTCACTCGAATGACAAAAGGTACTAGATCTCTGTCTTTTGTTTTGACTTTATCAACACCTTTTTTGCCAATATGGAGAACTGGGCTATTTAAATAAATATGTGGTTTCATTTCTGGTAGTTCAGTTAATGGTTTTAGATATTGGCTAACAATTTCTTTTCCTAATGGGAATTCATCTTTACAAGGGAGGGGGATCTGGTGTTTTTCTAGCAATTCCCTTGCAGCTTGATCAATATTAAACTCCCATGGTGAAAACAGGCGTACATGTCCATAATCTAAAAAATGATTCCCAATTTGTTTGCCTGATTCAAATAAGAGAAATGATTCATTTCTTTTAATAAGATGTGCAGCTGCGGCAATACCAACTGGGCCGCCGCCAATAATTACTACTGGTAAGTTTTTTTTCATTTTATGTAACTCCTTATAAATCAATTTTTTTTGATTAATTAGTTAAAAATAATTCCCTTCCTAGCAAGAAGGGCGAAATAAACAACATAGCTCTGTTGAAAGTAAATGATTCACTTCTTTTTCATTTAAGGAATAATAACTCCATGTACCCCTTGTTTCTTTTGTGATTAAATCTGCATCTAATAAGATTTTTAAATGATATGACAATTTAGATTGTGTCATCTGAAATTGCTCAATTAGATCACAAACACAAGTAGGGCCGTTTTCGCAAAGAACGTTTAATAAATGCAGCCTTTTTTTATCAGATAATGCTTTGAACTTCAGTTCGTAATGCTCAAATGTATCCACTAGTTGTTTATTTTCTAAGGGAAAGGAAAGGGACATAGAATTCTCCTTTTTCATTAATCAATTTTTTTTGATAAATAAATCATAAAATAAATTAAAAAGAAAATCAATCGATAATTTTCACGAGAATAAATTTTTGTTTAAATTCATATAATCAATTGATTATATAAGTTTTCAGTTATATACTGTTGAAGGAGTTGATAACAGGGACCGACACCAATATTTGAATAGAGGGGGTAATCATTGTGACTGCAGATGTTTCAATTGGTGTGACACATATGTCGAATTGTTTAAAAACACTCAGTGATCAAACAAGACTGATCATGATGAAATTGTTTTTGGAGAAAGAATATTGTGTGTGTGAACTGGTAGATATGTTCGAAATGAGTCAACCAGCTATTAGTCAGCATCTACGAAAATTAAAAAAAGCTGGATTTGTCAATGAGAACAGAAAAGGGCAGTGGCGTTATTATTCAATCAATACACTGTGTCCAGAATTTGAGACGATTCGTATCATCTTAAATCAAATTAATAAAGAAGATGACCTTTTAAAAAGAATACAACAGAACGCAACAAACATTTCTTGTTCGTAAGGAGGGATGGGTTTGAGTTTTGCCGTTTTATCATTACTCATATTTTTGTTCACTTTGGTATTGGTTATCTGGCAGCCAAAAAATTTATCCATAGGGTGGTCCGCATGTGGGGGGGCCATTTTAGCATTAATCGTAGGTGTTGTGAATGTTGACGATGTGATCACCGTGACAGGCATCGTTTGGAATGCGACATTGGCTTTTGTCGCAATAATCGTCATTTCACTCATACTTGATCGAATCGGTTTTTTTGAATGGGCAGCATTGCATATGGCAAAGGCTGCAAAAGGCAGTGGGCTACGTATGTTTGTGTATGTGACCATCCTTGGTGCAATCGTCGCTGCTTTATTTGCAAACGATGGTGCAGCACTTATTTTGACACCAATTGTTTTAGCCATGGTCAGAGCATTACACTTCAATGAAAAAATTGTATTCCCTTTTATCATCGCGAGTGGGTTTATTGCAGATACAACATCGCTTCCACTTGTCGTAAGTAATTTGGTGAACATTGTAACAGCCGACTATTTCAACATTACGTTTATTGAATATGCATCCAGAATGGTTGTTCCAAACCTCTTTTCATTGCTAGCGAGTATCACTGTGCTGTACCTTTTCTTTAGAAAGATTATACCCAAACGCTATGATATGACTGAGTTAAAGCAACCTAGGGAAGCAATAAAAGATCCAAAGATGTTTAGATTATCTTGGTATATATTAGCTTTTTTGTTGATTGGTTATTTTGCAAGCGAATTTTTATCTATACCTGTATCGGTCATAGCTGGAGTGATTGCCATTTTATTCTTGGTCATTGCACAAAAAAGCCCTGCTGTTCAAACAAAAAGCGTTCTAAAAGAAGCTCCCTGGGCGATCGTATTCTTTTCCATTGGTATGTACGTTGTTGTCTATGGCATGCGAAATGCAGGGCTTACTGATGCTCTTTCAAGCGTGATTCAAGCTGTAGCAGATCAAGGTTTATTGGCAGGGACTCTTGGTATGGGATTTATCGCAGCGATTCTTTCATCTGTCATGAATAATATGCCGACGGTCATGATCGATGCATTAGCCATTTCCGGCACCGATACACAAGGAATGATGAGAGAAGCGTTAATATACGCAAATGTCATTGGTTCTGATTTAGGACCAAAAATTACGCCCATTGGCTCCTTAGCAACACTACTATGGCTCCACGTCCTTTCTCAAAAAGGTGTGAAGATTTCCTGGGGGACATATTTCAAAATAGGGGTCATTTTAACTGTACCAACACTATTCATCACACTTTTAGCTTTGTATTTCTGGCTAATGATTATGCATTAAAGGAGACGATTAACATGTCAAAGAAAACAATATACTTTTTATGTACCGGTAATTCTTGTCGCAGTCAAATGGCTGAAGGTTGGGCTAAAAAACATCTTGGAGATGAGTGGAAGGTCTATAGTGCTGGTATTGAAGCTCATGGATTAAATCCGAATGCTGTAAAAGCAATGAAAGAAATAGGGATTGATATTTCTAATCAAACGTCTGACCTGATTGATCAGAAGATATTGCATCACGCTGACTTAGTCGTAACACTATGCGGTGACGCAGCTGATAAATGCCCGATGACTCCTCCTCATGTCCAACGTGTCCATTGGGGCTTTGATGATCCAGCAAAAGCAGAAGGAACAGAAGAAGAGAAGTGGGCATTTTTCCAAAGGGTAAGAGATGAAATTGGAGATCGATTGAAACAGTTTGCTGAGACTGGAGAATAAGTGTTGAATTTGACACAAATTCAATTAAAAATTTAATAAAAAAGAGGACTTAGACATATTGCTACTGGCAAATTGTCAAAAGTCCTCTTTTTATTAATTTTTGATCATTTTGATCCTCTATATTTGAAAAAATATCCATAGAACAAAGGAATAAGGTATAATAATAGTCTACATAATATACTGGAAGAAGTGATTAAGGATGCTAGAAAATGGTATTAAAGATAATTTGATTCAAAGACTAGATAGACAACTTGATTGGATAAAGAGTTGTGATACAAAAGCATCTATTGTTTTAGCAATGGTTGGCATATTTTTGACTTTATTTTTATCTGAGCAATCTTTAGTAATGATTAAAAGAATATTAACAGAATCAATATTTAGTATTAATTTCTCTAATGTGTTATATCTCACCTTTTTTATATGCTCCTGGTCACTATTTATTTACGGAGCTCTATCATTAGTTAAAGTTCTTGTTCCTCAAAATAAAAAAGTATTGGATGGGGAAGGCCTACATCAGGAATCTCTGTATTACTTTGAAACAATTTCAGCAAACAGTTTTAATGAATTTAAACAAAGAGTGCAGTCGCAAAATGAAGATGAAGAGGTAGAGGATATTCTGAGCCAAATATATGTAAATGCACAAATCTGCACACTGAAATATAAATACTTTAGTAGAGGAATTAAATTCACTTTTATAGGTATCGCCAGTACTGTTGCAGTTTATTTAATTGGAGTTCTTTTAAGTTATTCAGGAGGTTTTTAATCAATGAAGATTAAAGGATATGACTACTTAACGAGAAAAAAGAAAGTAGAGGAAATTTTAGATAATACAGATGCCGTAAAAGAAGTTGATAAATTTCCTCAGAATGATGATGATTTCACCTATACCAATGGATATAAGGCATGGGCTGGAGCAATCTTTGTAGATTTGCGAGACTCTACAAAATTATTTTCACAAGATGAGGTGGAAGTTGCTAAAGTTATACGCGGTTTCACCTCTGAAATTATAGAAATTCTAAAAAAAGACACTGATGACAACTTGATTGAAATAGGAATAAGAGGTGACTGCGTTTATGCAATTTATTCAGTACCCTATAGGCAAGATATTCTCGATATTGCTCACAGGTCTTTTTACATTAATACTTATATGAAAATGTTAAATAAATTATTAGAAGAAAGAAATCTACCTAATATTAAGGCTGGAATAGGATTAGCTGCAAAAGAAACTTTAGCTGTAAAAGCAGGAAGAAAGTCTTCGGGGATAAATAATTTAGTATGGATCGGAGAGGCTGTGACACACGCATCTAAATTATCTGATTTAGGTAATAAACTTCTTGTAGGGCCAATAGTTATGTCCAAAATCTTTTATTCAAATTATATAGAAGAACAAATGAAGAATATTGAGAATGCTGAAAATTGGTGGGAACTCAAGAACGACCAAAATTTAGGTGATATATATCATGGAAGTGTGATTATTGAGGATTTTAATGATTGGATTAATAATGGAATGAATGAGACAAATTAAATAAACGGTGTTCTATCTAAGTCAAAAGGAGAGGTTATTTTTGAATGACAGTAGAAGGAAAGATATCCAACAAACAGGGCGTGAGTTAGCTCTTGATACTTTTTTAAATGTTAGTAGTGACACAGCTGCTGATATTGCAAAGGAATCTATAACAAGCATGACAGGTGATATTCTTGTTGATGCAGCAAGTTCACTCATTCCTGGGATCTCAGGTGCAGTTCAAAGTTATAAACGTGCCCGTTTTGAAAGAAACATCAAAACATTCACAGAAGAATTGCAATCTAAAATAGAGGAAATCCGTTTAAATCTAGAATTAAAAACATTTGAACAAAAAGAACAGATTGATCAGTTATTTCAATATGTGCTGGATTACGTTATAGACGAACAACAGGAAGAAAAAATTCGATATATGGTAAATGGATTCGTGAATATTACTGAACATCACCATGTTTCGAATGATTTTATCCTAACCTATTACGACGTATTAAAAGAACTTAGAATTGTGGATATATCTGTTCTTAGACTTATGTATGTTTCTCGTTTTGCATTTGATCAAGAATCAAAAGAAACATTTCAGGAAATTATGGACAGACATGGTATAAGCTATGAGCAATATAAAGCAGTTCGTAGAAATCTACTTAGGATAGGAGTGTTAACAACAAGAACCGACTTGGAAATCACGGATGATCTTGAGGAAATTTCAAATGCATTTAAAGAACTACACTCCTTTTTAGACAAGTTGACAAATCCGAAGTTTAAACGTTCATTACCAAAATTAAAAGAGCCAAAATTTAAGTCAAAAGACAAATTTGAGATCTCCAAGTTTGGACGTGATTTTGTAGAATTTTTCTTAGAGTCAGAACAACCAGTTAGTGAACAGGACATTTAATAAATTTGTGTTTTGCTCTTAATTTTTGTAGGAATCATGGTAACAAGTATCACTGGCTAACAGTATATAGGGAAATATTAAAACGTCATAATAATCATAATAAATGGAATGAATGAAACAAATTAAATAAACCGTAGGGAAAGTTAAAGATCCTCCTGAGAACCTTTACGACCATTTAAATAAGGACTTAGAGGATTTTAAATATTACATTTCAACTGAATGGAGCCTTGTTCACGTCCTGATAGGTAACTCATTTAGGCAATAATTAAATTCAAAAACTTTTATGACTGATTTAATATATTGGACATAGACATAGAGGTTTTTGATTTTTGTTATTACATAGTACAAAAGGGTAGTTGGAGATGGAAAAGAGGGAGTGCACAACAATGGATCCACATTTACCTTCCGAATGGATCCACATTTACCTTCTTGTACAAGATTCAAATAATGGAATGACGCTAATATGTATTCTCATTTCCTAGTTTACATAATATATATTCTAGGAAGTTATACATTAAACGAATTTCTCTCGTCTCATAATTGAGTATACTTATCTTATTGAGACAAAATAGAAAAAATCAAAATCTGCCGTTTATTCGCCAGATTTTGATTCATCAAGATATTTAATGATTTTTGCAGGATTTCCGCCAACCACCACGTTTGCTGGGACACTTTTTGTCACAACGGCACCAGATGCAATGACAGCATTGTCACCAATTGTGACACCTGGATTAATAATAGCACCGCCGCCAATCCATACATGGTTTCCAATGGTGACTGGTTTGCCGAATTCAAAGCCCTTTGCACGTTCTATCGGATCAAGCGGGTGTCCAGCCGTATAAATATGTACATTCGGACCTAATAAACAGTGATGTCCAATGGTAATTTTGCAAACGTCTAAAAATACTGCATCAAAATTTGCAAAAAAATGCTCACCAATCTCGATATTGTATCCGTAATCGCACTGCAGTCTTCCTTCAAAAACGACATCATTTCCGCAAGCGCCTAATAATTCCTTTAAAATGGATGTTCTTTTTTCTTGCTGATTGGTTTGCTGATATGCGTATGTCAATTGTCTGGCTCTTTCACGATCTGCGATTAGTGTTTGGTCACTAGATACATAATGTTCTCCTTGGATCATTTTTTCCTTTTCACTTTTCATGTTGTTCCTCTCCTCCCTTCTATTTATACCGATGCGATATGATTTCCATCCTACCGCCCCTTTATGTTTATTTTACCTTCTCATCAAAAGAATTGGGAAGAAATGATTTCTTTTGACTAGAATTAATCATGTTCCTGCAGCAAGTTATTTACGAATCAGCAAGTCTCATTTATAATCGAGTAGATTTGTTCAATAACATATATATTTTAAATGCGAGGGATTAGATGGAATTAAAGTGGTATAAAGCAATTATTGTGATCTTTACGATGTCTGGAATCTCCATCTCAACATGGTTTTCACGGACTCCGGAAGTGAGAGATTTATTACAAGCAAACACAGGAACAATGGGACTTATTTTACTCGGTTTATCTGTTGGTTCAATTGTTGGGCTTGTTCTTTCAAATGTATTCGTCCGCAAAAAAGGCGGACGAGTGGCGATTGTGATCAGTGCTTTTTTGATGTTCCTTGGATTCACTACTCTTGCCATTGGTTCAACGCTCTCTTCTATCTTTGTCGTCACTGCCGGTCTTTTTCTTTTTGGCGCAGGCTCTGGCATGTGCAATGTAGCGATGAACTTAGAAGGAACAGAGATTGAATACAGCATCAAGAAAACCATTCTGCCTATATTGCACGCTTCCTTTAGTATTGGGACTTTAATTGGAGCAGGTGCTGGTATTCTTTTTATCCATCTAGGCATCTCTGTATTGATACACCTTCTCGCTATTGCCCTTCTGCTGTTCCTCAGCATATTGATTTGTACACGGTTTATCCCGCATGGGACAGGAAAGGATCAGCATGAGAAGCAGCCCGATACAGTTGAGTCTAGTCAAACGGCATGGCTGAACAAACGAACGATATCTCTTGCGATGATCGCCTTATGTCTTGCGTTTGTCGAAGGCTCGGCCAATGATTGGATTCCACTTGCAATGGTAGATGGCTACCAAGTTTCACATTCCATGAGTACAGTCATCTATGCTTTGTTTTTGTGCGGCATGATTAGCGGCAGACTGATCAGCGGACGTTTGATCGATCGCTTTGGCAGAGTGTTATTGCTAAGAGTTGCGATTTTATCAGCAGCTGCCGGCCTATTCTTAGTCATTTTAAAAATTTCACTTGTTATATGTATGATATCGATCTTTTTATGGGGACTTGGCGCATCTTTAGGCTTTCCGCTGACCATTTCTGCAGCTGGCGATGATAGCAGGTACGCTGTCAAACGCGTCAGTATTGTGACCTTATCTGGTTACACAGCTTCCCTTTCCGGCCCTCCTATATTAGGGCTGCTTGCCAATCAAGTAGGACTGCTTCATGCCTTTATCTTTGTTCTATTTGCCATATGTATTGCAGGAATCTTTACTAAAGCTGTAGCAAAACCGCATTCATTACAAGCTCACTAAAAGTGTCTGATCCATGATCATGGCACTTTTTTTAAATTTAAAAAATAAAATTGAAACCTTTCATGAAGTGAAACAGTCCTATAGATGTCCTGATGTTTATCGCTTTTTTAAAGAGGGAAAGTAAAAAGATAAGACTTTTCAAATAACTGAAAACGTGGTAAGATCATGAAAATAACCAGGAAGGGGTGAGAAAAATGAAAAAAAATATGCTATTAAAATTAGGTGTTTTATGCATAGCACTTGCAAGTTTTCATTTGTTCTCAATGCCTCATTCCGTTCAGGTATACCATCATGCAAAGGTGGTTGCCGATCAAGAATCACATGAAATGAAAATCGTTCAGACAATGGGCGATGAAAAGAAACAAAAACATGTGAGCGCAGTATTTGCCGCATTTACAGCACTGCTGATTATTGGCAGTATGACAGCTGGATTTGCACGCATCACTCATACTGATCGATTTGACCGGAAAAAGAAGCATTTACTTGCAGTGTTCTACCAATCTTCTTATTTCCGACTAGCTCGTGTTTAACCCAACCATCTAAATCAAAACAAAAATTGGGAGGTTTTACACGATGTTATTTTTCTTAAGAATTTTCATTCTAGGTCTATTCTCTGTCACTTCACTTTCTCTTTTCGTCTACCAAGGAATTGAAGTAGTGCACGCCATTTCAAGCATGTTTGGCAACCACGAGAGCTAAAAGACCCGTATATAAAAGAAACCCCCTGCGACTGGCAGGGGGTTTTCGTTTGCTTATTTATTGTCATCTGCCACACGTTCAGGCGTCAGAAGGACATGAGTCACTTCTCCCTGCTCTTCCTCATCTACAATAAACGATCCATTGCTATAACGGTCATTTGCTCTTAGAGTAGAGATTTCAAGCGGAATCGTTGTACCCTTTTCTGTATCTATTTCAAGTGTATCGTGCAGAGATGCAGCGATCACAGCCACAATACGGTGCGGGTTTTTCTTTAATTCTCTCAGCATAAGAACCCCGCGTTTCGCTCTTGATGTTTTATCAAACTCAGAGAGGTTCATTCGCTTTACAGCCCCTCTTTGTGTCGTGAGCACAAGGACATCGTTTTTCGGATCGATGATCTGGCCAGAGACTACCTCGTCCCCTTCCTTCAAATTGATTCCTTTGACGCCGGCCGCTCTCGGTCCAACAACACTTACTTCTTCTTCATCAAACCACAAACCGTAACCATTTTTCGTTGCAATAAACAATTCCTGCTGTCCTGTTGTGACATGAACATCGACGAGTTCATCGTCACCTTTTAGGTTCAAGGCGACAAGCGGTTTCGAATAACGCTGCGCTTTATATTGAAGAAGCTCTGTTTTCTTCACCATTCCGCCTTTCGTAAAGAATAAAAGATATGATGTTTCATCAAATTCTTTTATTGGAATGGCTTTTTGGATTGATTCCTCGCGATCAATCGAAATGATATTCGTAATATGCTGCCCCATGTCTTTCCAGCGTATATCTGGCAGCTGATGAACAGGACAATAAATGTAGCTTCCTTTATTCGTAAACAGCAGAAGAACATCCGTTGTATTCATTTCAAACTGATGAATCAAACGGTCAGTATCCTTCATGCCAAAGTCCTTACCGTTAGAGGCAGCATAGGAGCGCTGGCTTGTTCGCTTGATGTAACCATCCTTCGTGACTGTCACATAAACATCCTCTGATGCGATCATCACTTCAAGGTTAATCTTAATTTCTTCGATTTTTTCCTCAATAACGGATCTTCTCTCATCAGCATATGTCTTTTTGAGCTTTTTCAGGCTGTTTGTAATGACCTTCAGCAGCTTTTTCTCGTTCGCTAAAATGTCTTCAAGCTCTGCTATGCGCACATCTAGCTCTCTTGCTTCGTCTCTTAATTGCGTAATATCTGTATTCGTTAAACGATATAACTGGAGTGAAACAATCGCTTCTGATTGTGCTTCTGTAAAGTCATATTTCGCCATCAAGTTGTTCTTTGCATCACGCTTATCATTAGAGGAGCGGATTGTGGCAATGACTTCATCTAAGATGGAAAGTGCCTTAATTAAGCCGTCGACAATATGGTGGCGTTCCTTCGCTTTTCGAAGCTCGTACGCTGAGCGGTTCGTCACCACTTCTTTTTGATGGGCAATATATGCATCTAGTATAGTTGTGAGCGTCATTAAAGTCGGTCTTCGATTATGTATCGCTACCATATTAAAGTTATATGGGATTTGCAGATCTGAGTTTTTATATAAGAAATTCAGCACACCATTTGCATCTGCTTCTTTTTTCAGCTCTACTACGATTCGAAGCCCAGTACGGTCTGTCTCATCTCGGACCTCTGAAATGCCTTCTACTTTTCTTTCAATTCGGAACTCGTCCATCTTTTTGACAAGATTGGCTTTATTCACTTCGTAAGGAATTTCTGTGATCACGATTTGCTGGCGTCCGCCGCGGATGGTTTCAATCTCCGCTTTGCCTCGAATCATAATCTTTCCTTTTCCTGTTTCATACGCCTTCTTAATACCGTCTACACCTTGAATGATACCGCCTGTTGGGAAATCTGGCCCTTTGATGACCGTCATTAAATCCTCAACCGTACAATGCGGCTGTTCGATTCGTTTAATAACGCCATCAATGACTTCTCTCAAGTGATGCGGAGGGATATCTGTGGCATACCCGGCTGAAATCCCTGTTGATCCGTTTACAAGAAGGTTTGGGAACATCGCTGGTAATACAACGGGCTCTTTACTTGTATCATCAAAGTTTGCGACAAATTCGACCGTTTCCTTGTCTAAGTCCTTTAAAAGCTCTGAAGCAATAGCAGACAGCCTTGCTTCCGTATAACGCATGGCAGCAGGCGGATCTCCATCGATACTCCCGTTATTCCCATGCATCTCAATCAGTACATTTCGTACTTTCCACTCCTGACTCATTCTTACCATCGCTTCATAAACAGATGAGTCTCCGTGCGGGTGATAGTTACCAATCACGTTACCGACTGTTTTAGCGGCTTTACGGAAGTTTTTATCCTGCGTATTTCCTTCTGCATACATCGCATATAAAATTCTTCGTTGTACAGGTTTTAGTCCATCACGTGCATCTGGAAGCGCACGGTCTTGGATAATATATTTACTATAGCGGCCAAAGCGGTCGCCGATTACTTCTTCTAATGGTAAATCATGAAATCGTTCTTGTTGTGCCATGTTTAAACCTCCTCAGCTAGCGACAAGTTTTCATTTTCAAGAATGTTGCTTTCCTCATCAAGTCCAAAGGCGACATTCTTTTCAATCCATTTACGGCGTGGTTCTACTTTGTCACCCATTAGAGTTGTGACGCGGCGTTCCACACGTGCAGCATCATCAATTTTGACCCTGACAAGTGTTCTCGATTCTGGATTCATTGTCGTTTCCCATAGCTGGTCGGCATTCATTTCACCTAACCCTTTGTAGCGCTGAATCGTGTACCCTTTTCCAACTTTCTTCAGTACGTCATCCATTTCTTCATCAGACCATGCGTACTCAATAATCTCTTTTTTCCCTGAGCCTTTGCTGACTTTATATAAAGGCGGGAGTGCAATAAACACTTTGCCATGCTCAATCAGCGGCTTCATATAGCGGTAGAAGAATGTTAAGAGAAGCACTTGAATATGCGCTCCATCCGTATCCGCATCTGTCATGATCACGATTTTGTCATAATTGATGTCTTCTACATTAAAGTCGACACCGACGCCTCCACCAATTGCATGAATAATGGTGTTGATTTCTTCGTTTTTGAAAATATCAGCAAGCTTTGCTTTTTCTGTATTGATGACCTTTCCGCGCAGCGGCAGCACCGCCTGGAATTTACGGTCGCGCCCCTGTTTTGCTGACCCGCCCGCAGAGTCACCCTCTACTAGATATAGTTCGTTTCTTGCTGGGTTTCTAGATTGAGCAGGTGTTAATTTTCCGCTCAGTGTTGCTTCAGACTTTTTTCGTTTCTTGCCGCTCCTTGCTTCTTCACGGGCTTTTCTAGCAGCCTCTCTTGCCTGCTGCGCTTTAATCGCTTTTTTCACAAGAAGAGTGGCTGTTTCCCGGTTTTCTTCAAGGAAATACGCAAGCTTTTCAGAAATAACAGCATCAACAGCTGAGCGTGCCTCACTTGTCCCAAGCTTTCCTTTTGTCTGTCCTTCAAATTGAAGCAGCTCTTCAGGAATTCTGACAGAAATAATAGCAGACAGTCCCTCACGAATGTCAGTGCCTTCTAAATTTTTGTCTTTTTCCTTTAAAAGGGCCACTTTACGTGCATATTCGTTAAAGGCTCTCGTCATGGCCGTTTTGGCACCAGACTCATGTGTACCGCCATCTTTTGTTCTGACGTTATTAACGAATGAAAGGATATTTTCCGAATAGCCATCATTAAATTGAAAAGCAAAATCTACTTCGATGGACTGATGCTCTCCTTCAAACGAGACGACTTCACTTAGAACATCTTTTTCTTCATTTAAATAAGCAACAAAGGCTTCAATGCCTGTCTCATAATAAAAGGTCTCCTGTACATCATGCCGTTCATCGATCAGCTCTATTTTTAATCCTTTTAATAAAAAGGCAGATTCTCTTAAACGCTCTGATAATGTATCGAAATTATAGGTCGTAACACTGAACATGGTAGGGTCAGGCTTAAAATGAATCAGTGTTCCCGTTTTTTTCGATTTTCCGACTTTTTCAAGTGATGTGACAGGTTTACCGCCGTTTTCAAAGCGCTGATGATAAATAAATCCGTCACGTTCAATTGTGACAGTGAGCCATTCTGACAGCGCGTTCACAACAGATGCCCCAACTCCGTGAAGGCCACCACTTGTTTTATATCCGCCTTGACCAAATTTTCCGCCTGCGTGCAGGACCGTTAAAATGATCTCAGGTGTCGGTTTTCCAAGCTTATGCATACCAGTAGGCATTCCACGCCCTTTATCTTGAACGGAAATGCTGTTATCTTTATGTATTTTGACAATGATATGATCTCCATGGCCAGCGAGCACTTCATCGACAGAGTTGTCTACAATCTCATAGACAAGGTGATGAAGACCGCGTGAATCCGTAGATCCAATATACATCCCTGGACGTTTACGGACCGCTTCAAGCCCCTCTAGCACCTGAATAGAATCATCGTTATAATCTACTTGCTGCTTTTTAACCAAATGCTTAATCCCCTTTCACTAACAAACATAACCGGCTAATCATCAAATGATCTCTCTAGATTTTAATGATGATCATGCTGCTCATTACTGTCCACTTTAATAAGCTGCATCATCATCATGCATGTGTCATTCACCAATACATGCTCTTTTGCACAGCTATGAGAATCATTCTACATTCTGCAATCAGAACTAGAAGTCCATTATAAACAAGACTGTTTCATAAGCCAAATGCAATCATATGATGGTTTTAGCAAAACAGAACAAACGTTCTATATTTATCTTATCGCTCTTTTTCTCGATATGCAAGGCCGCCGATATGTCCCTGTCGCCTTATTTTATCGCTTTCTTCTAGAATCGCAAATATATTTCTGCAACAAAAAAGCAAAAATCCTTGAAAAACCAAGGATTTTTGACGATTTAATGAGTTTTTGTCATCGCATGAGCCACCTTGATACATAAATCCATGATGGCGACCTTGCCATTTTCCTCAATCAGCCTTTTCGCTTCTTCGTGATATATGCCTTGCTGCGCCCAAAAAACAGGTGCGTCTATTTCGAGAAACTCTTCTGCCACCTCTGGCAAAAACTCTGAACGTCTAAAGACATTGACGATATCAACAGGCTCTTTTATGTCTTTTAAAGAAGCGACTGCTTTCACACCGAGAGCTTCATCGATCGTTGGGTTCACTGGAATGATCTCATACCCGGCATCCTGCATCGCTTTAGACACCATATAAGACGTCCGGTGCGGCTGATCTGATAAACCAACAACAGCAATTCGTTTACTGCTCTTTAATATACGGCCAATTTCTTCTTTCGTAGGATTGTTCATCCAAACACTCCTTTTCCTCTATTTTAGCGAATTTCTGCTTAAAAACAAAGCTGAATCCATCTGCTTTCGATTTTTTCAAAAAAAGTTCCCCATGTTTTTCACAAGATCATGTTAAAATGTAAGACAAGAGGGAGAATATAAAGGAGTTATGCAGATGTTAATTGCTTTGATGTTTATTTTGGCTTATCTTCTCGGCAGTATTCCATCCGGTCTCATTGTCGGGAAAGCTGCAAAGGGAATCGATATCCGTGAACATGGCAGCGGAAACCTAGGTGCGACGAATGCATTTCGTACACTTGGCGTAAAAGCAGGGTCTATTGTGATTACTGCTGATATCCTAAAAGGGACGCTTGCTTCAGCTCTACCGTTTTTCATGCAGCTGGACATCCATCCCTTATTAGCAGGAGTTGCTGCTGTTATCGGTCACAGCTTTCCTGTCTTTGCAAAATTTAAAGGGGGAAAAGCAGTCGCTACATCAGGCGGTGTGCTGCTATTTTATGCCCCATTCCTATTTATCACGATGATCGCTGCTTTTTTCTTATTTTTATACATTAGTAAATATGTTTCACTATCATCCATGCTGACCGGGATCTATACATTCATTTACAGCATATTCACCAAAGACCTATTCTTAATCATTGTTGTTGCCGTTCTTGCTGGCTTTGTGATCTACAGACACATCGCCAACCTCAAACGAATTCTCAACAAAACTGAACCAAAAATCAAATGGCTCTAGCCGTTTCATCCATTTAAATATGTGGTAAAAGTAAAGAAAAGCTGTTTTTGCATCCTGCATTTTAAAAACAGCATGACTTCAAAAAGGGGCGATCACATTGAAATTAACGATAAAAAAAGATGCACTCAATTGGTACAAGGATGAATTAGATTTAGAAAAAGGTGATCAAGTTCGCTTTTTTGTGAGATATGGCGGGTGCAGTAATGTACAAAAAGGCTTTTCTCTAGGCGTCGCAAAAGATGAACCTCAAAATGCCGGCGCAACCGCTGAAATAGAAGGCATTACTTTCTTTATTGAGGAAAGTGATATTTGGTACTTTGACAACCATGATCTGCATATTGATTATAACGAGTCCGTGAAAGAACCAGAATTTCATTATGAATAAACAAAAAAGATACCTCATCCCTCGGGTATCTTTTTTGTTTTACACTTCAATATACAGCCCATACTCCTGAATGTTTCCTAAAGATCGTTCCTTTTGCAGAATTCTTTTTTGCGGCTCACCGATCAAGTCAAAATGAGGAAACCCTTCGCGGTCATGAATCCATTCTTTTTTTAGTCCATGTCTTTCTCCCCACTCAACTAACCGCTTCATATCCTGACAGGCTGCTTTTGTGACGGTATTGGCGTTTGGAAAACGGTCATCAAGCCAGTAGTGTGTTAAAAAAGCAACTTTTCCTTGCTGGACAGCTGATTTCCAAGCGTTTAAATCGCTTCGTTTAATACCAAAAGCCATAAATTAAACCTGCTTCTTCTTCGACTGTTCATATACTTTATGCCAGGCAGGAAAGGCTTTTCTAAATTGAATAGGTCTAAAGGTGTCTTTATCGACACAAATATGTGAGGTTGTCCCTGTAATCGCTGTTTGTCCATCAGGTTTTTGAATTTCATAGCCATACACCGTTTTGACCCCATTATATTCTTCAATCCATGTATGAACGGTTGCTGTTTCACCATACAGCAATGGTTTTTTATATTGAACCTGCAAGTCTATAACAGGTGCAAGAGCGCCGTCTGCTTCTAGCTGTGCATAGGAAAAACCTAATTCTTTTATCAATGCTGTTCTGCCAACTTCCATCCAAATTAAATAATTGGCATGATACACGATGCCCATTTGATCTGTTTCTGCATAACGGACTTCTATTTCTTTTTTGGATATATACACGTTTTCATCGCTCTCCTATCAAAACCTAAGGTCTGTCTCTGTCATTTTACCACATTCCAAATGGTTCTTCTAAAAAGAGGCAATAAAATAAACCAGGAATCCCTGGTTTATTCGGTATAGCCATTCTTTCTTGCTGCTTCTTCGTCCTTGATCTCAGAACGCATCGCGTCAATACTCATTTTGCGGTTTTCGTTTTTTTGTTTGATCATTTGCTTTTCTGTCTCTGTTGAAACGGACATCGCTGCTTCAGATTCATCAATATTGTCAAGAGTGTTCTCGATCATATCTTGCAGCTTTTCAACATTATCAGAACGATCATCTGGATTGGATTGATATGACTCGTTATTCATGATGATTCCCCTCCTTATTCGCCCTTCGTCTGTATCACATCAGGCTGTTCATTTGATTTATTATGCATCTTTTTACCTTTATTCCGTTTGTATGCTACAGGTTTTGTCCCTAAATGGTCTGGTGTAAACTGCGCTTGTTTATCATGCTCTCTACCCATTATCATCCCTCCCTCTTCTTTAGGATGAACGAAAACGGATAATTCATAACTTATTTCTGTCTAAATCGCTCTTCCAACTTTTCTTCAAGCTGGTTTAAAAA
The DNA here is from genome assembly GCF_038593295.1 of Bacillus sp. FSL R5-0512. Taxonomy (NCBI): domain Bacteria; kingdom Bacillati; phylum Bacillota; class Bacilli; order Caryophanales; family Bacillaceae; genus Bacillus; species Bacillus sp. FSL R5-0512. The sequence continues at coordinate 1,730,623 of NZ_CP151982.1, read as the reverse complement.
TTCCTCATTGCTTAATAATTCTTTTTTATTTTCAAGCACAAGCTCTTCAAATGTGCGTCGTTTTCTTCTTCTCATTCCACTCACCTCCATATATGTATGATTACATTTTCGCCAAAACATTTAGAAAATAAGCAAAAGAGCTGAATCATTATAGATCCAGCTCTTTTTCAATTTCTTTTTTTGTCAGCATTTGATGCTTCACAGACATGATGCGTCCTTTTTCGTCTAATATGTATGTCGTTGGGTATGAGAGCACCTGATATCTTGCTTGAATGCCTTTTTGGTCCAATAAAACAGGAAAGCTCACCTTTAATTCTTTTGTGAATGCTGCCACATGATCCACACTCTTTTCAGTGGTCGTTAAATTCACCGCTAGTACTTCAACTTGGTCATTTTCGCTCCTAATCGCGTCTAAATCCGGCATTTCCGTCCTGCACGGCTTACACCATGTCGCCCAAAAATTGACGAGCACCTTTTTCCCTCGGTAATCAGATAACGAGGCGGTTTTGCCGTCAAGGGTTTTCAGTTCAAAATCAGGGGCCTGATCGCCTTTTTCAAGACCGATTGCGGGCTCTTTTGGCCCAAATAAATTCCACGCAAGTAAACCAATCAACACAAGTAAAACAGCGCTTGCCATTCCTTTTTTCCACATGATTGATCCTCCACTATTTTAAAAAAGAAGAGAAAGCTGTTGGATCGCCTTCTCTTCTTTGCTGTATTAGTTGCTTGCCAATTTTTCGCGAAGTACCATTTGAAGGATACCGCCATGACGATAGTAGTCAATTTCGACTTCACTGTCAAAGCGAACCACCACTTCAAACGTTTTCTCGTTTCCATCTGTGTCAATTGCTTTCACAGTGACGAGATCACGTGGACGAACTGTTTCGTCAACATGAACTTCAAATGTTTCTGTTCCTGTTAGACCATGAGTTTCTGCACTTTCTCCGTCTTTAAACTGCAAAGGAAGTACGCCCATGAAGACAAGGTTACTTCTGTGGATACGCTCAAAGCTTTCAGCTAGAACAAATTTAATTCCAAGAAGGTTTGTTCCTTTTGCTGCCCAGTCACGTGAAGAACCCATTCCGTAGTCTTTACCTGCTAAAATCGCAAGACCTGTTCCATCCTCTTTATAACGCATGCATGCATCATAAATCGATGTCACTTCACCAGTTGGCCAGTAAGTTGTATAACCGCCTTCTGTTCCTGGTGCAATTTGGTTCTTAATACGGATGTTTGCAAAAGTCCCTCTCATCATGACATGGTGGTTACCACGGCGGGATCCATATGAGTTAAAGTCTCTAGGCGATACGCCTCTTTCTTGCAAGTATTTGCCCGCCGGTGTGTCCTTACCAATCGCTCCAGCAGGAGAAATATGGTCAGTTGTGACAGAGTCACCGAACTTCGCAACGACGCGCAAGCCTTTAAGCGGTTCAACTTTACCAGGTTCAACTGATAGGTTTTCAAAGAATGGCGGGTTATCAATGTATGTGGAATTTTCATCCCATTTGTACAATGCATCATCCGTCGTTTTAATTTCATTCCATCGTTCATTGTTGTCAAAAACAGTTTCATACTCTGAACGGAATAGCTCAGGTGTGACAGTGCTTTTAACGACGCTGTTGATTTCATCCATTGATGGCCAAATGTCATTGAAATAAACGTTCTCGCCATTTTTATCGACACCGATAGGATCTTTTGTTAAATCAATATTCACCGTACCAGCAAGTGCATAAGCCACAACTAATGGTGGAGATGCAAGATAGTTACCTTTCACAAGCGGATGAATACGACCTTCAAAGTTACGGTTACCTGATAAAACAGAAGTGATCAGCAGGTCATTTTCAGAGACTGCATCTTCAATTTCTTTCTCAAGCGGTCCAGAGTTTCCGATACATGTTGTACAGCCATATCCAACAATGTTAAATCCGAGGTCTCTTAAATATGGAAGAAGTCCTGAATTCACAAGGTAGCCTGTTACAACTTTAGAACCCGGTGCTAGTGACGTTTTGACGTAGTTTGGCACTTTCATACCGAGCTCACTTGCTTTCTTCGCAACAAGACCTGCTCCGATTAACACGTATGGGTTCGATGTATTCGTACAGCTCGTAATCGCTGCAATCGCAATCGCACCTGTCTTCATCACAGCTTTTTCACCGTTTGCAAGATCAAATTCGATTTGTTTATCAAGCTCTGATTTATCTAAGCCAAACCCTTGGTTACCAGCTGGGCTTTCGATGTGTTGATGGAACGTTTCTTTCATTTTAGAAAGTGGAATCAAATCTTGTGGACGTTTTGGTCCAGATAAGTTTGACTCAATTTTAGAAAGATCAATTTCCACAACATCAGTAAAAATTGGCTCTTCTGCATCTGGCGTATAGAATAAGCCATTTGCGCGAGAATATTCTTCAACGATATTAATTTGCTCTTCATCACGTCCAGTGAGGCGCAGGTAAGCAAGCGCTTCTTCATCTACTGGGAAGAATCCGCAAGTAGCACCGTATTCTGGCGCCATGTTCGCAATCGTTGCACGATCTGCTAACGGCAGTTGTGCAACACCAGGTCCGAAGAACTCAACGAACTTGTTCACTACGCCTTTTTCACGAAGGACTTGTGTGACTTTTAATGCAAGGTCGGTTGCAGTTGTTCCGTTTGGAAGCTCTCCAACTAATTTAGCACCAATCACTTCTGGTACTGGGAAGTATGAAGGCTGACCAAGCATACCAGCTTCCGCTTCGATACCGCCAACGCCCCATCCAAGTACACCGATACCGTTAATCATCGTTGTATGAGAGTCAGTTCCAACTAATGTATCTGGGTAAGTGATGATTTCGCCATCTTCTTCAATCGCATGAACAACACTTGCAAGATACTCTAAGTTCACTTGGTGAACAATTCCTGTTGCAGGCGGAACAGCTTGGTAGTTATTAAACGCTTTCTTTGCCCAGCTAAGGAAGTTATAACGCTCTGCGTTACGTTCGAATTCTAAGTCCATGTTAATGTTTAATGCATCTTCAGTTCCAGCTTTATCAACTTGTACTGAGTGGTCAATCACAAGGTCAACTGGAATTTCAGGGTTGATTTTATCCGGATCCCCGCCTACATCTGCCATTGCTTTTCTTAAAGAAGCAAGGTCAACGACTGCTGGTACACCCGTGAAGTCTTGTAAAATAACTCTAGAAGGTTTAAATGGAACATCAATTTCTTTTACCTCGGCAGTTCCCCATTTTGCCAAGTTTTCAACGTGTTCCTTCTTGATCACTCTACCGTCTACTTGGCGAAGCACTGATTCTAAAAGTACCTTAATGGAATAAGGCAGCTTAGAAACATTTCCGATTCCTTGTTTCTCTAGTGCTTCTAACGAATAATAGTGATACGTTTTCCCATTTGTCGAAAACGTTTTTCTAGATTGAAAAGCGTCTTGTTTAGCGACTTGCTGCTGTTTCGACATGTCCAAAATCCCCCTTTTGATGATCAAGATCAATTTCAATTCTCAGAAAAATCGTCGTATTTCACCACAATTTTCTCACAATTTCATCTTAAAACAAATTCATACATAAGTAAATAACAATGCTTTTATTAAATTCAATAAGTTTAACTTATCATTAGGAAATGATTACTCTTCATAAACGAAGCGGGGCGGGCTCATACTATAAATGAGGTGATAAAACATGACAAAACGCAAAGCGAATCATGTCATTAATGGCATGAACGCAGCCAAAAGCCAGGGTAATGGCGCAGGCTATACGGAAGATGATCAGCTCGTTTTAACAGAAGAACAAAGGCAAAACAATAAAAAACGTAAAAAGAATCAATAAGAAGGAGCCAAACATCATGACGAATAAAAACACAGGGAAAGACATCCGTCAAAACTCTCCTAAGGAGCATCAAGGCGGTCAGCCTGAGCCGTTATCAGGCAGTAAAAAAGTGAAAAACCGCAACCATACAAGACAAAAGCACAATTCTCATCATGATATGTAATTATCCCCCTCTCATCCCGTGACCACACGGGATGTTTTAGGTCTTTCACACATTTCTATTTTCATCATATGATTTATTATGAGATGTGATGGAGGAGTGTTTATGGAGAATGAAAAGCAATCGAATTCCTCTGATTTTATTGAAATAGATGATTGGCTCAATGTTTTAATGGATGATCCATTTGCCTGGTATGATGAACACCTCCCAATTGATCTTTATGAAACAAGCCGTGATTATATTATCGAAATCGATGTCTCCACCTTATCGATCACTGATGTAAAGCTGACCTTCGCTGGACATGAGCTGACGTTGACTTACACAGTACAACATGCAAATGGTGAAGGCGAACAGCCAATTGAAAAAAGCGTGATGCTCCCTTTTTATTTAAACGACAAAGACATTGAAACAGATTATGAAAACCGAGTCATATCGATCAAAATTAAAAAATGTTCCGACCATCCAAACGGTGCATTTTCCTTTCAAATCCCGTACTTCAAACATTAAGAGCCCACCTTTATATAGGTGGGCTCTCTTCCCGTTCGTTTCAAGTCAATACCTTTTGCGAACCACCATGGCCAAATAGTAGAGTCGCTATATGATAATGTATTCTTTTTCTATTAATTGGTTTGGGTCATTCTAGTAAATGGGCGGCTATCAATGAAAAAGGGCATTTATAGAGATCATAGACATACATTTTTGTTATTTTCTTCTATCCTCTCTTCATGTAATATAAAATAGAGAGATAAGGGGTATAAGGAGTGAGAACATGTTAAGCGGCTGGTTTTTGTGGTTCATTTTATTTTGGGGTACAGTGATGATCGGATTACTCGCAATCGGTGGCTTTTTTATGTTTCGCAAGTTTTTAAAACGATTGCCAAAGGAAGATGGGAAATCAGAGCTGGATTGGCAGGATGAATATATTCAAAAGAGCCTTCACCTATGGCGGGATGAGGACAAACAGCTGTTAAATGAACTCGTATTACCTGTTCCAGAGCTGTTTAGAGATGTTGCCAAAGAAAAAATAGCGGGTAAAATCGGTGAGCTGGCATTAAAAGAACAGGCTGCCAGCATTAATTTAGACTTAATCATTCGCGGCTACATTATGGCCACACCAAAGCGGGATCATAAGTTTTTACTGAAGCGCCTTCAAGAAAAAAACATTGATCACTCGCCATATGAATCGTTATTAAAATAACCTCCTTTTATAAAGGAGGTTTCAGCGTTTAGACAAACCCTCGCATTCTTTGTCAGTCCTGCGCGCTGGTGCTCACGAATGTTAAATTCGCTCCGCGCCAGTGCTCGTCCTTCCTAGACTTCAAAGGTTTTCAATAACGCTGAATAGAAGACAAAGGGCTAAAATAAAAGATCATTTTAGCCCTTTGTCAACAATATGTAACCTCCTTTATTAAAAGGAGGTTTAATTCATTTGAATCTGCTGCGGATCTAATTGTTTAGACAGCTTTCTAAACGATAAATACATGGCAACCCGCCAAGGCACGATCATGCCAAAGGCAAGAATCCAAAACATCCCGCTTAATGAACCATAATCAATAGAAGAGCTTAGGATGGTCTTCATCCCGATACGAAGGACAAGAAGTCCAATGAGAATGAACACAAATGCTTTTGACCGTTTTAAGTAGATGTCATTACCTCTAATTTCAAACTTCGATGTTTTGATTAAAAATATGGAGAAAAACATCCCCACTGTGATCGCTTCTAGAAATTCAGCTCCAGTTACCCGAAACATAGGAACAAAAAACATCAATGCGCCAGTGCTCATGAAAATAGGAGGTAAAATAATTTTTTTCGCAGTTGCAGGTTTTGCAGATGACTTAATGCGAATAAACATGACGGCCACCGCCATACATACCGCAATTATAGAAGAGATCAAGATCATCATATCAAATCATTCCTTTATTCTTTAAGGTCAGCCTATGTATAATATACTCCAATTGACGAAAAAAAACCATTCGCCGCGACTGTAGAAAACGATTTCAAAAGCCTGTAAAGCCGCCAAACAATGATGAGAACATGATGATAATCCATGTGAGAAGATCAAAGAACAGCAAAATCCCTACCACAATCATAATGATTCCGCCAATTCGCATGATGAGCTGCTGGCGTTTTCTGATCCACGCCATTTTCGTAATGAAAAAGGAGAGAATAAAAAACGGGACGGCAAATCCGAATACATACGCAATCATATACATGACCGCCGACTCAGGATTGTTACTCGCCAGTGTGATAACAGCGGATAAAATAGGTCCTGTACAAGGTGTCCATCCAGCGGCAAAGCCCATTCCGATGAGAATAGATCCAAAAAAACCAGCAGGACGATTTTTGAACTGGATTCTCTTTTCGCCCATGAGAAAAGAGGGCTTGAATACGCCAAGAGTCATAAAACCAAAGAAAATAATGAGGATGGCTCCAATTTGACGAATCGCTTGATGATAATCATTAAAAAACTTCCCGACAAACGATGTCCCAAAGCCAATCGCAATAAATATAATAGAGAACCCAACTAAAAAGAATAAAGTATGAAGCAGACTTCTTCTTCTCAGCATCACCTTCTCGGATTTCACTTCATTTATACTAACGCCCGTAATATACGATAAAAACGCTGGATAAAGCGGCAGACAGCACGGTGAAATAAAAGAAAGAAATCCTGCTCCAAATGCTAAAAAGTAATTCAAATCTGTCAAAAGAACACCCCCTTCTTACAATATACAATAAGAGATGACAAAATCATTTCATTTTTTTTACATCACCTCAATAAAGATGGTCTATTCTCTTAAAACCTTATATAATTTAATTTGACATCAAGATAATGAATCCTTTAAATTTGAAAATAAACCTTAAAATGGATATAATAGAATCGATTCTTTTTATCAAGATTTGCATGAAAGGAACATGACTTTGGTAAAAACATCATTATTAACTCAAATCGAAGAAAAAAGAGAAGAGCTGATGAAAGTTGTCTTGCATAATGGGATGACATCAACAGTGACCATCGAACATAGCCAGCAGCTAGATCATCTCCTCTTACAATATCAACGACACTTACACTCAAACTCAGCCAACTAATCATACTTCATGATATCAAACATGCCGCACCATTTTTAGAACAGTTGATATGTGTGACCATAAACGAAACAAAAACCTCTGACATAGGGGTTTTTTGTTTTTTACATACTCTTGACGCCATAATAAAAACCACCTTCCCTGCTTCATTCATGCAAGTACAGTGGTTTTAAGCGTCTGATGAAGGTGAATTGAATAAAGAAAGGACAATGCTTGTCCATTCTTTAAAACCATGTTCCATCTATGATCATAATATCGTACGTATTATTTCGCTTGGTTGTTCATGGCTTTCATCATTTGATTGATTTTCTTCTGGGACGGTTTCATGCCCATTTGCATCATCATCATTCGAAGCATTTGTTCATTAATCGGTGGATTCTTTTTCAAATAGCTCATCATATACTTACGAGCAATAAAGAATCCGAGTGCAACTCCTGCAAGCAGTGCAACAACGCCTACAAGGATGACAACCCATAAATCCATAATTCTTCCTCCTTCATGTTGTCTCGTATAAAGTGTACTAAACAAAAGGCTATTATACAACATTTCACGTTCAATTTTATTTTTTTAAACAAAATTCCTCACTTTTACTGGATTGAGCCATCCGTGTTTCTTTGAACTAAAGTCCATCGCAAGAAAACAAGGGCTGATTTTTCTCAGCACTTCAAAAAACACCGCTTCTGCCTCATAACTGCCAGTGGCAGACATTTGAATATACCGGTCTTTAATAATAAATGCTGCAGTTCCTTTTCCATCTGGTAAGGAAGCGCTGTAAATCGAGCCTATTTGTGTATAGTGAATGTTCGTTAAGTTATTCATTAGACGCTGGTGCATATGAAAAGCAGGGATTCGTTTCGTCACATAATCCACTTGCTTCACAAGCATTACAAGCTCATCGTCAGTGCGGTTCGTCCAATGTAACGACTCAAACAAATGAAACAAAATCGATTCTCTGCCAAAATAGTGATGCGCAAATTCATCCTCAATCCAATAAATATAATAATGACGTTCCATGTCTATCCCTTCCTTTCACATTTCGTCAATCTCGTTTATTGCTTGTATTATACAAAAATGTGAAAGAAAGAATTGTCTATATATGAAGCAAGAAGAAACTAGTTTTGTCAAAAAAACAAGAAAAAAGAAAAAAGTTTGCAGAGCGGATGAAAATGCTCTGCAAACAGATAGCAAAAAAGCATGATGCTTGGAGTTCGTTTATTTATTCAGCTTCGCTTTCACACGGCTGACTACATTGCTGACAGTAAAGCCGTATTTCTCGATAATGGTTTCTCCTGGTGCAGAAGCGCCAAATTTATCAATTGCAATCACGTCACCATCAAGACCCGTGTAACGCTCCCAGCCAAGTGAAGCACCCATTTCAATTGCAATACGTGCACGTACTGCTTTAGGAAGAACGGATTCTTTGTATTCGTCTGACTGCTGATCGAAGCGATCCCATGCAGGAAGGCTGACAACAGATGCTCGGATCCCTTCTTTTTCAAGTGCCTTTTGTGCTTCAATGGCTAAACCAACCTCAGATCCTGAAGCGAGTAGAAGTGCTTCTGGCTGTGCATCAGCTGCTTCAACCACAACGTATCCACCTTTCTCTACTCCCTCATATGCCTTCTCTGGTGCCTGGTCAATCGTTGGAAGGTTTTGACGAGTAAGAACTAGTGCTGTCGGTTTATCCGTTGAAGATACAGCTAGTTTCCACGCTGCAGCTGTTTCATTTCCATCTGCTGGGCGGATAACGGAAAGATTAGGCATCGCACGCAGTGAAGCAAGCTGTTCAACCGGTTCATGCGTTGGACCATCTTCACCAACAGCGATACTATCATGAGTAAAGACGTAAGTGACTGGAAGTCCCATTAAGGCAGCAAGACGAATCGCTGGTCTTAAGTAATCTGAGAAAACAAAGAACGTTCCGCCGAATACACGAAGACCGCCGTGAAGTGCCATACCATTGAGTGCTGCACCCATTGCAAATTCTCTGACACCGAACCAAATGTTTTTGCCGGCATAATTATTTTTCCCGAAATCATCTGTGTTTTTAATCGTTGTTTTATTTGATCCAGCAAGGTCAGCAGACCCGCCAATAAAGAAAGGTACTTGCTTTGCAATGCCATTTAACACTTCACCCGAAGATGCGCGGGAAGCAAGGCTTGAACCTGCTTCATAAACAGGAATTTCTTGATCCCAATTCTCAGGAAGCTTTCCTTCAATCGCAAGCTTCAGCTGTGCTGCCAGCTCTGGATATTCTTTTTCGTATTGCGCAAACAGCTCATTCCACGCTGCTTCTTTTTTCTGTCCAGCGTCTTTGACAGCTTCTTTGAAATGATCGTACACTTCAGAAGGTACATGGAAATCTTCTTCAAACGTCCAAGAGTAAGCTTCCTTCGTCAGCTTTGCTTCCTCGCTGCCAAGCGGTGCACCATGCACACCAGACGTTCCCGCACGGTTTGGAGATCCGAAACCGATCGTTGTTTTCACTTCGATTAATGTAGGTCTGTCTGTGCTTTGCTTCGCCTTTTCAATAGCAGCTGTTACTTCTTCGATGTTGTTGCCGTCTTTCACGTAAAGAACTTCCCAGTTCATCGCTTCAAAACGATTCTTCACATTTTCAGAGAATGAACGATCTAAATCACCATCTAAAGAAATGTCATTTGAATCGTAAAGAACGATTAAACGGCCTAAGCCTAAATGACCAGCAAGTGAAGCTGCTTCAGAGGAAATTCCCTCCATTAAGTCTCCATCTCCGCAAATGCTGTATGTATAGTGGTCTACAACATGAAAGTTGTCTTTGTTATACGTTTCCGCAAGATGTCTTTCTGCAAGTGCCATTCCTACTGCCATAGCAATTCCCTGGCCTAGTGGACCCGTTGTCGCGTCTACGCCTTCTGTGTGTCCAAATTCAGGATGTCCAGGTGTTTTGCTTCCCCATTGGCGGAATTGTTTTAAATCTTCAATGCTCAGATTGTATCCGCTTAAATGAAGCATGCTGTATAGAAGCATAGAACCATGGCCTGCAGATAAAACAAAGCGGTCTCTGTTAAACCAATTTGGATTTTGCGGACTTACGTTTAAGTGATTCGTCCATAAAGCGTATGCCATTGGTGCAGCACCCATCGGCATTCCTGGGTGACCGGAATTCGCTTTTTCAATTGCGTCTATGGAGAGAGTACGTATTGTTGCAATAGATTTCAATTCAATCGTTTCCATATAAATCCCCTTCCGTATCTTGTGTACACCATTATCATAAATCTACTGTCCTTTTTTCACAACTATTTCACGCTGAAAAAGAAGGATTTTGTCACATTTAGTTTATCGATCACCTAAAAAGTTATGCAAATATGAAAAAAGACGAGAATATTCTTCCCATCTTTTCAAAATTCAAGAAATCACAGCCTTAATGAAGGTTCTGATCTTTTTCTCTTTTTAATTTTTCTGGTGTGACATCGTTTCCTTCAGGGTCAACGATTTTGACAGTTTTAAGTGTATTTTTCATAGAAGAACGAAAAGCTTTTAAATACTCTTCTCTCAACTGCTTTTGTTCTGTTTTTTCAGCGTCTGATAAACCGGTTTCTTTCGACTTTTTTGAAAGCTCATTTATTCTTGAAAGCTGTTCTTTAGAAATCATGACAAACTCCTTTAAAGCATTTTCTCTACATACTACTAAATATCAATCATTTTGACAACAAATCACGCTTTAGGTGGTAAGGCCTTTTTCATATTCTTGATACCTTCTATGCACTGTTGCTTTTGAAATGTCAAAACCTAATGCCTGAAGAGTTGCGGCAATTTCGGCGAACGTCATGTTATTTTTTCTTAATCGAACAATTTCTGAAATCGGCACTTCAATACGCTCACGGCCAGGTGCATGGTCCTGCTGCCTTAAATTTAGTTCAGGCTGATATCCGCGCTCAACAGCCCTTTTCATCCCCCGCTTGATTTTCAGGTTATGAATTTTCCGTTGGTACTCTTCGACGACTCCTACAATCTCGATGACCATTTCATCTGCTTCTGAAAGCTCAAGCTCTCCTCTATGAAACACGCTGTATACCTTTACGTTCTCTTTAAATAGACAATGAAGAAGCGCAATTTTAGCTTGTCCTCTTCCAAGACGTGTTTCATCTTGGATAAGAACGGCATCGATCGACTCTTCCTTCAGTGCAGCAAGCATTTCAAACACGCCATCACGATCTAGCTCATATCCACTTGCTTTTTCTTTGATGACTTTGACCACATTCATCTTGTGCATGGCAGCTAAAGCCAGCAGTTCTTCTTCTTGTCTTTTCAGCGAGGTTTCCTGCTCTTCTTTCACAGTGCTTACTCTCGCATAAATGATTGCGTTCATGTCTTCAATCGACCTTTCTACTGTACTGTTGCAAGCTGATATACGACTGGATGCTCTTTTTTCACGGGTATGACAAGAATGTCTCCAGGCTGGATTTCTGTTGAAGCAAGATCATTGTGTTCTGTTACCCAGTCAATAAATGCATTTTTGTCGATTGATTTGCTGTCATTTACTTGATCAGCTAATCCCCAAAGAGTATCTCCTGATTGAACCTCTATTTTAACATATTGATTTGTATCATTATGGCTTGTGACTGCAATAAGTGAGAGAAATATGCCAACGATGAATGAGAATACCCCAATAAAAATAATAGATTCTTTTAACCTCATAATGTCATCTCTCCTAATAGAATGTGTGTTCGCTCTTTCTGTCTCTCATTATAAATACGAACAAACGTTTCTGTCAAACGTTTTTTCGAACCTATGTTTGTACTGTTAGGAAAAACATGCTATAATTTCTTTAAAATTGACGTTTTGAGGTGCAAAAGATGACGAAGCTATCAAAAAGACAACTCGATATCCTGAAATTCATCAAAGATGAAGTAAAAAGCAAGGGTTATCCCCCATCCGTCCGTGAAATTGGAGAAGCTGTCGGTCTAGCATCCAGTTCAACGGTCCATGGACATTTAGCTAGACTGGAAACAAAGGGCTTAATAAGAAGAGACCCGACAAAACCTAGAGCGATCGAAGTACTAGATGAAGAGGAAATGAATATTCCAAAGAGTGCTGTAATGAACGTTCCAGTCATCGGAAAAGTAACCGCCGGCCTTCCTATCACAGCTGTTGAGAATGTAGAAGAATACTTCCCTCTTCCAGAGACTTTTGCAGCACCAGACGAACAAGTGTTTATGCTTGAAATTATGGGAGAAAGTATGATTGATGCAGGTATTTTGGACAAGGACTATGTCATTGTGCGTCAGCAAAGCACCGCTAACAATGGAGATATTGTGGTCGCCATGACAGAGGAAGATGAAGCGACAGTGAAACGTTTCTATAAAGAAAATACACACTTTAGATTACAGCCAGAGAATCCATCTATGGAACCGATTATTTTACAGAATGTGAGTATACTAGGTAAAGTGATTGGCGTATTTCGAAATATTCATTAAAAAAAGCCGGTATTTCATCAGCTGCTGATGAAAACCGGCTTTTTCTTATGCACAAGAATATGCAAGAATACTTGAGCTTGGGAAGGAACCAAATGTAAAGTTCGGCCATATAAAGCCAGTTGTTCGGCCAAAAGGCTGTGAGGAAAGAACGAACATTAAAAATACTTGACCGTTTCTCAAAAGCACAATCGTCCATCTTCTATTACATCCCGCTGCAAATTGTACAGTTTGATGGCCTCCGCCGCCAACACCTTGCCCCGATATAAGCGACTGCATACTTTGTGGCTGAGAGAGTGCTTGCTGATACTGGGAAATGATATGCTGCGGCGGTGCCGGCGGTGCTGAGTGTCCGCCTGAACCTTGCCCTGGCCAAGTACCTCCTCCTCCGATCGGAAACCCAGGAAACCCTCCTCCTTGAGGAATACCAACAGATGGAAATCCTTGCATCTGCCTATCATATGAGTACCCATTATACACACCTTCATACGGATGATACATATTAAACACCACTTTCTTTAGACATTCATCACGATAGTATATGTCTTAAATAAAAAAGAGTGTTAAACGTCTAAATAGAAATTTTTCCAAAAGACGTTTCGTTCTTCTTTAGAACGGTTAAATAATGATTAAGAAGAAAAATAAAAAAATGAAAACTTTTTGTCTCCCTCAAACGTTATATAATTAGAAACAAAAGAAATAAAAAAACATTTAGATTTAACACTTGTAATACCGCTGTAATTATTGTAACATTTGTAACATAAGAAGTTTTCATTGAGAAAAGGAGGCAATCGCCTTGAAAAAATTATTTGTTTTATTAACTGCTATTATGCTTATGATCTCATTACAAACAACAACATTGGCCGCTTCCAAGAAATCAGCCGCTTTGACTAATAAAGAAGCGTTACATATTGCCCTTGATGCAAGAGAACATTTTTGGAGTGCAATGTCAGGCTACAAAATTAAAGACCATTCTAATGTCAAATTAAAATCATTTACCTATAAAGATATGACGTACAACTATCTTTCTAAAACATTTGATACAAAGAAAAAATTAAACAGCTACCTATCTCAAGTTTTCACTCAAGATGCCATCAAACATGGTTTAAAAGATTATCAGTTCATTGTTCATAAAGGCAAAATGGCTGTTCCAGTCGGTGACGGAGACAACATGCTCAATTGGGAAAAAGCCACACCTAAACTTGTTTCAAAAAATCAAACGGTCCGCACATATGAATTTACTGTCCCAACACTTGATGGACGCAAAGTAAAACGAACTGTAACGTACGAAAAAGTACAAAAAGATTGGAAAGTCACACAAATTGACGCTGTCATCTAAATAAAAACCAGGCCATTCATCGGCCTGGTTTTTATATTGGAGAAAATTCAGTCATACGGTCCAGCGCGTGAGCAAGTGATGATGCCGTGCGAAATTCATTAAAAGGAAGCCCGAGCTGCACTGCTGTTTGGGCAATTTCTGGTCTAATCCCTGAAATGGTCGTCTCTACTCCAATTAACCGAAGTGACGTGACAAGATCAAAGATTTGATGAGCCACCATTGTATCAATAATGACCACACCCGATAGATCAATACATAAATGCTGAACACCTTTTTGCGAGCACTGATTTAGCGTATTTTCTAAAATAATCTTTGCTCTCGCTGTGTCAATGTCACCTACTAAAGGCAATAACGCAATCTGGCTTTTTAAGACAATCACCGGTGAGCTCAATTCGTAAATCATATCTCTTTGAGCCACGAGTTTTTCGGTTGTATTTTTCACATATTGCTGGATAAACACATGAATTGAAATATTAAACGCTTCGGAAATTAAATCATACCAATAAAAGATGCGGTCAATATCAATTTCATCTTGACGCTGTTTGATAAATTCTTTTAAGTAATGCAGAACCACTCTTTGATTGGACATGTATTCTCTCACGACATAATCTAATGGTGTATTTAAATGCTTTGGGTCACTGGCTAATTCCTCAGACCATTTTTTAAATTCAGTATGTAAATACGTCTTATCTTCAATAATAGCTCGTATAAAATGCTGGTAATAATCTTGATTCTGCCGTTTTAGCTCTGCTATGATGCTGGAATCTGTTGAACGATATATGGATTCTGGATCATCGTCCTCAATTGATTCATACCATGTTTCGGTCAGCTCCTCTGCATGCTGCATAAAAAAATCGTATAATGCACGGTTCTTATCCATAAGCAAATGTCCCTTCACATTTTCTTCTTGTCAGTCTTTGTACCTTATAGATTGATTGTACCACTGAATCTTTTGTCCCTGCTAGCTCGAATAGGCTCTGATGATAAACAAAAGAGCCCCCCACTCTAGGGAGACTCTTTCCGATTTATTTCACAATGAATAATATTCTTTTCCCATCAGGAAACCCGCTGATTTGGTGCCCGACCCATGAGCCTGCTCCCCTATTATCAGATGGACTAACATATTGTACGCTTGCGCCTTTTCCTCCCTCAAGACAAACCGCCATTGGCCATTCATCCCGGTCAAAGCCAGGTTTTGTCGGAATTCCTTTTAATGATTCTTGCCTGCGGGCATCTGCTCCATTTCGGTCAATGGTACACACATCTGAATGCCCTTTTCGAATGGCTTCTTGAATATGACTGCCTGTTTCAGGGTACCTTTCCTTTGGAAATTGAACGACATGATCATATCGATCAGCCCCTTTTGCTGCCTGCTTCTCTCCAAATCCACCTAACAACGTGCCCATCCATATCACAAAACATAAGGCGACAGCAGCGATCCAGCCTCTTTTCATCTTCAAAAGCGCGTGACCCTCCTCATCCATCTTAAGCATCATCTTGACTGAAAGGAAATGTGTCATTTTAATGTATGAGTGGTGCGCAGATGACATGAGAAAAAAATGATGAGGCTCTCAATCTCAAATCTCTCAGGTTAGAAATATGAATTCTATCAAATCAATTCATACAAAAAAGCTTGTCCCCTATGAAGGAAACAAGCTCTATTTTTTATTGCGCTTTCGCATAGTTTATAAACTCAACAAAAGCAGCTGTCGCTTTCGGACCGCCATTTATCGTTCCGTTTGAATACCCAGCGTTATGAACGCCAACGATTTGCTGGTTCTGATCCAGCATGGCAGAACCAGAATTTCCGCTGAATGTATCAATCGTATAGTACGCTAGATTCGTATCTTCTCTCGTCACAGGACCTGACATCTCCCACTGTGACACCTTGCCAGTCGATCTCATTTTATCACCAGGATATCCTGAGATTTTAATGGTTGTCCCAGTCAAGTTTGTCACCTGGCGGATGGATCGGTAGCCGACCGTATTGCCAATGTTCGTATCGGTTTTGATCACGGCAAAGTCATATTGGCTTGCTCCAGTATTAATATATCCGCTTGGCACATAGAACTCAGTCATTTTTGCTGAACCATTCACCGCAGTACTATCATTCATACCAGGATATACAGTCCCTTTCTCACTATAGCTTCTCGATGCCGTATTATATACGCAGTGTCCGTTTGTCAAAATTTTGTTAGGAGCAATGAGTGTTCCCGTACAGCTTGAGCCGCCAAATGTAATATAAGCAATCGAATTGTATGGTGCCACTCTTGTATTTGCTACTTTGGTTCTACCATCGTCTCCAATGACGACTTTCGTTTGAAAATCTTTTAAATATTTTGATAGTGGTTTTACTTTTTCGCCAACAGTAAAAGAAAGATCATCCACTTTGTCAAAGGATGAGGGGGCTTTCGTATCATTGTGGAAATCACTTGAAGAAATCACTTTACCATCAGAAGTCACCATGTCATAATCAGACGTTAGTACTGAATCCGATGCGGCATGGGCAAAACTAGGCACACTTAAAGCACCAAAAACGAGAAGAGAAGGGAGTAACATTTTCACCTTTTTCATCATATTCCTCCTTTATGTCCTATATCAAAAATCATACGATTGTTTCATATTGGAGTAAATGAGAGAATATTCTTATTTTTTACAAAATATTTCATTTCCAAATTAGGTGTTTTGTATCTTCCCAATCTTCATTCTATCGATCTCTTTCTATGAGAACAAAAAAACCGCCTAATAGGCGGTCTTTCCTCTTTGTCAGCTCCACACATCTTTTACATATCTATTGTCATTTGCGAGGGTTGTCATCCAATTTTCAGCTGCTTCTCTCGAGCATTGTTTCTCGTTTTGATAGAGATCGATCAGTGTAGCCTCTACATCTGGGGCCATGACTTTTCCGTCTCCGCACACGTACAGATAAGCACCTTGATCAAGCAATTCGATCAGCATGCCGCCGTCTTCTTTCAACAAATGCTGGACATATACTTTTTGCTCATCGTAACGAGAATAAGCGCGATGGATATGGACAACTCCGTTTTGTGCTGCAAGCTGCATTTCATCATAATACAGATCATCTTCCTGAGGGTGACGGCAGCCAAAATATAGGTGGGCTTCGCCTAGCTGCTTCCCTTCCTTCTGCCACACTTCTCTTGCCTGAACAAATCCTCTAAATGGAGCGATTCCTGTACCTGGTCCAATCATAATCATCGGTATGTCTGATGAAGGGGGCAGCTGGAATCCGTCTTGCGCTTCATGCAGGAAGCAGGCTACTTCTTCCCCTTCTTTCAAACCACATAAATAGGTTGATGCGACTCCGGCATATTCTCCGCTTCCGCTCCATGCTTTACCTTTTACAACCGCCACTGTGATACTGACTTTTTCTTCATCTACCTTTGGCGAGCTAGAAATCGAGTAATAACGCGGCTTCAAACCTGGTAAAAGCGCCAAAAAGTGCACAAACGGCAGCTCACACGCTTCATATTGATCTAATAAATCCAGCATGGTTACTCGTTTCTTTAAGATGGCTTCTTGATATGCTTCACCAGCCATTTGTTCAAGCTCCACGCGGTGAGGCGGACATACAGTATGTGCTGCGAGCTCTCTTAACTGTGTACGTGTTGCAGGCTCTTGAAGCTCAACATGCGAGGCAAGTAATTCTTTGATTGGAATCGGCTGATCTAATGGTAAATGACTTGCCTCTTTCTCAGATGAAAGCTTAATGTGCTGCTCAGGATCTAGTTTAAAGCGGCGGGTCACACGCTGAACGAGTGCATCACTATTTTTCGGTACAATCCCAATATGATCCCCTTCTTTGTATGCTTTTCCAGCAGGTAATTTTAATTCAATATGTCTTGTCTGCCGTGTGCTTTTTTCTGATTGTAATTCTTCATTTTTCAATACAACAGCTGAAAAGGCATCATATATTTTAGCTACAGGACGTTCCACTAACTCATTAGTATAAGCAAATGATAGGTTTGGTTTTTCCTTACCTTTTTCTTTGAAGGTGAGCTTAAATTCTTTTGCAAGCTGTTCGAAGACAGTTTTCTGGAAGATTTCTTTATCCTCATCCATATCACCGCCTGCATCGCCTTCACCTATATCCGTTACACGCTTCGCCCCTTTTCTTTCAAGTGCTTCATCAATCAGACGAGGAATACGCTGGTACGTACTCGCCCAATTTCGATCTCCGCATCCAAAGACAGCAAATGTCACATTTGATAAATCCTGCTCCTCATCCTGCGCCAGCCAATCCACAAATTGCTTCGCATTGTCAGGTGGATGTCCGTTGTATGAAGCGGTCACGATGAGGACAGCACCTGTATCTGGCAATTGGCGTGTAAAGTCATCAAGCGGTGCAGTGGTCACATCAAACCCTTTTGCTTTCCCGTCTTCAGCCAATTCGTTCGCTATTTGCTTTGCTGTGCCAAGATTTGATCCGTACAAAACTAGCAGCGGTGTACCGTGACTCGCCACTTTTGACTCACTAGATTTGGTGCTTTTCTTCGGTTCTTCCTTCGGTGGTGCCATAAAGAATTGCTGCTTCCTTGGCCGTACTTTGATTTTAAAATCGTTAGGTTTAATTGTGAGAGATTCTTTTAAATCTAGCTCATAAGATGTGTGGTCAATTAACTCTAAATTGTGCAGAACCATCGCGAGAACCATCGTAGCTTCATGCAGGGCGAACTGCATACCGATACATGCACGCTGGCCATTTCCGAACGGTTTATAGGCATGCTGCGGAATTTTCTCAGGGTGCAGAAACCGCTCTGGTTTAAAGTCTTCTGCATCCTCTCCCCATACCGCTTGATCACGGTGTAGTTTAGGGAGCAGAACAGAGACACTTTGATTCTTTTGAATCGGATATTTCCCCCCGATTACTGTGTCCTCTTTCGCATAAAGAGAGAACGTAGGCGCTGTTGGCCAGAGGCGGAGAGCTTCATTTAACACCATACGAGTGTAGCTTAGCTTTTGCACCTGTTTAAATGCCGGAAGCCCGCCCTGCAGCACCTCATCTGCTTCCTGGACGGCTTTCTTTAATTTCTCTGGATTCTTCAGTAAGAAATAAATCGCAAATGATAGCAGCCCGCTTGTTGTTTCGTGTCCTGCAATTAAGAAGGTGATGATTTGATAACGGATATTTTCATCGGATAAACGTTCACCTGTTTCAGGATCCTCTGCATGCAGCATAAGAGACAGTAAATCATCGCCCGTTTTATCTTGTTTTCTTCGTTCCTGAATAATGTCATCTACTAATTTCTTCATAAAATCGACATGCTGGTCAAATTCTTTTCTTCTTTTGATCATCAGTTTATCTGCAATTGGCAATCGGCTCGACTGCTCCATTGCTTCATTTAAACCTTTCAGCATGCTGTCGATGAACGGATGCTGATTTTCTTTATAAAAGCTGTTAAAGCGAAAATCAAAACCGCAAAGGCCGATTGTATCTAAAGTCAGCTTTGTCATATCCTCAGCTACTTCAATTTCTTCATCGCGGCCTGTTCTTTGCCATTTTTGCACAAGCTGTGTGGCAATATCGAGCATCATTTCATGATAGCCCTTCATGGCCTGCTGGCTGAATGCAGGCATCAAAATTTGATGAGCCTTTCTCCAGTTCGGTTCTTCTGTCCAGCTTGTAAATAGTCCATCCCCTGAAAATGCTCTAACTTTACTCAGACTAGTCCCAATATATTTATCAAAACGGCTCTCGTCACATACTTCTTTGACAAGTTCATGGCTGGAAACAAAAATACTTGTTGCATTTGAAAATTCAAACTGAAAGATCGGTCCTAATTCATCTGCCAGCCGCCAAAAGGTTTGAGAAAGCTCCCCTTTTTTTATATGGGGAATATTTTTAAAAGGTCCGTATGTTTTTGGTTTTGGAATGATTGATGTTTGCTTCATATGCCCACTCCCTTTATCTCTTTAAGATGCAACGCTGATGGCGCGCCATAAACATTGCTCAATATCCTCTAAAAAATCAATCGTTGGCTCTATTTCTTCTGCAAGAATTTGTTTATGCAGCTGCACGAAGGCACCAAATACAATAGATAAAATGGTTCTGCCTGAGAGATTTGGATGAATTCCATCCTTTTTCCCTTCTTCAAAGATAAGGAAAAGCTCATGTAACAAATGCTGCATTTTCTCTTTGCTCGTCTCGTCTAAGTAATGAGACCGTTTATTAATCTCTAAGAAATACAGCCCGCTTGGATTCTCCTTTGTAAATAAAACCAAGCAATAAAATACATGCTTAAAGTACGCCCGGATACTTAACTTTGGATCTGGACTGTTTGTGTTCATTTTTTCGATAAATGCTGAGAGACTGCGCTGGTACAAAATATTGACGAGCGCCTCCTTGCTGTCGAAATAACGGTAAATGGTGCCCGCTCCGACGTTTGCTCTTTTTGAAATCATCGGCATTGTGGTGCCGTCAAAGCCTCGTTCAATAAATAGTTCCAGCGAAGCCTTCATGATCTGTTCTTGTTTATCAGTCACTGCTGGCATTTCATCCCCTCCTTATAAAAATATAGGAATGAACGTTCATTCCGCTGTCGGTATATTATATTAATATTTTAATTTCATCTATTTATACTTAAACATACTTATTTTAATCCGTCATCACATTTTCTGAAAATAATAATAATCGAGAAATGCTACCTAGTCGTATGACACCCAAAGGACTTATAAAGATTGTCAAATGTGTGTCACACAGGTGTCATCAGCACTACACATTCATTCCTGATCGATTGGAGAATGAATATGGTCGTCATATGTATCAATATATAAGTTTCCATTACTTGAACGGACAGCATAAACAATGTCCTTTAAGGACAGCTGCCTTTTTTTAAGCTCTTCTTCTATCCATTGCTCTGTTAATTGATTTTCTTGTATGTTCTTTTGGATGAGTTTCCCGTCCATGATGACTTCAATCGGCATGTAACGCTCTGCCTCCATGAATAAATGAAGGTCTTTCCGCGTGACTTTTTCAAACGAAGGGTATTTTTTCACTGACATATGCCCATCTGTTTCAATCATCGCAAATTCAACTTCGCTAATATCAAAGATGTCTTTTTCTCTCAGCTGTTGATTTAAATAATCAAGGGCAAGAATTTTTCCATTTTGTATGACAAGGGTTGGTTTACCAGCCATAAACCCTCTCATCTTCCGGCTTCTTAATGCAAGCAGGGAAATCACATAAATAATCATGACAAGTGACACAAAGGAAATCGTTGTGTGCTGAAGCGGGAGCGTTGTATTAAACGCCAGGTTCGCTGCAATTGAACCTAAGCTGATGGCTGCTATAAAATCAAAAATATTCATTTGCGCAATGGTTTGTTTTCCTAAAAGACGTGCTCCTCCAAATAAAATTGCAAAAGCAAACATCGTCCGAAGAATGACTTCAATATGGTCAGGCATGCAAGTGTCCACCTTTCAATTGCATCAAAAAAAGCCTTTTCCTTAGAAAAGACTCTTTGTTAGACTATACATTTATCCCATCATTATTCAATTGGGCAGTACCGCTTTGTTCAAATTGTGACCGCAGTTCAATAATTGAGCTATTCCTCACATGATCTGCTTCTTGCTCAAGAAGCCACGTATAGAACCTAGCTTGCTCCGCTGTCTGCAACGCCTGCATATATTTTTGCGAGGAACGCTTCTCTGCAACGCGCTGTTTTATCCCGCGCATCTGCTTCCAGAATTGATAATAAGGAAGCTTGAGTTTGGTCATAAAGCCGCGAGCATCCTCAATGACATATCCCTCTTCTTTTATTGTGTCATCATGAGAGACCGCCTGATACCATTTATAAAAAGACGTCCAATCATGGAAAACAGCCACTTCCTGCTTACAGGATATTCCCAGCTGTTCACTTAATCTTTTCACTTCAGCGAATGGTGCTTTTTCATAGCTTAACTGCCGCTTCACTATATCGAGTAAAATGAGTTGATCTTGTTCATATGTGATAATATGCGGATCTTTTTCTGGCAAAATGACTTCAAACACAAGAGATACATGGTGGTCACGGACGTATGATTTGATGTAGTCAGCCTGCACATCACCGAAGGTTTTATAAAATAGCTCTTCGACCCAGGAAGCATGCTGATTTTGTTTCACATGTGATGTATACGATTTGGACGTAAACACCAATTCATCTTCCATTTCGTTATACCCAACAGTTCCTAAGTATCCATTTGCTTTATCATATACGGCGACAGGGAATTGAAGATGGTTCACTAAATGCTGCATTCTTGTCTCCGGACGCTCATCAATGTTAAAAAATTTATTATAGCTTCTAGACACAATCTGCTTTGAAACCATATTGACAAACAAACCTCTTGCCTTCACATTCACATCATCCCACTGACGTTCACTAAAAGCCTTTTTCGTAAAATTAAAAGATGAAATATGGTGTGGAAGCTTTAATTCCTGAACGTATTCATGCTGATCTAAATGAGCTAAAAAATCATCCAGTGAAATATCTGATTGAACAGCAGCCAATTGTTTTTTCTCAGAGGCTCTGTAGACTGGATTGTCAATTTCATGAGTCTCAATCCCGTCAGCTGTGATTTTTAACACCCGCAGCTGCCCCCCAAATTCAACCTGGCCTTCTAGGTTATAAGATCTTTCCGCTGCGTGAATAGGCAGTCTGTATAAATTGCGATGCCCGTGAATTTGGATGATATCCAGCCCAGCTGTGTTTTGAACAAATAAGTGATCAATGTCATCTGAATATTCTCCTACGCCGTGAATGAGCTGCTGTGTTGAGACATGAAGAAGCTCTTCCGGCAAATGAGCAAGTCCGCCATGGGTAACAAGAAATGTCTGATCATGATACGTAAAATAAGTCAGCTGATGAAAGGTTCTGACAAACTTTCGTACTTCCTTCAAATCAAAGTCTGCTGCTTCGATTTCAGGCGCAGTATGCCTGTTAAACATATTGCTTCTGACTTTTTCACCATGTGCAAACCGGTATAAATGCTGATCATGATTGCCTTCAATGACGATGACATTCCGGCATTCTCTATGGGCGAGCATCCATTCTAATACTTCTTTGTTTTCTATTCCCCTATCAAGCAAATCCCCTGTAAAGATATAAAGTTCGTTTTCTTTGATGTCTCCTTGCAAATAGGTGGTAAGTGCGGTGTAACAACCGTGAATATCTCCGAAAACATGAATGGCCTCATATTGATCAAAGGATCGAGGCTGATAGGTCATCACTTGCGGATATTCCTCCGGCTGCAAAACAGTCACCCATGACGGGACCTTTTCTGTTTTTAACCGCTCGTTCATTTGATACAAAACAGATTCCCGCACCACTTTGTGAGATTCACGTGAGCGATTTTGCAAAAGAGCTGTTTCAAGGGGCACCTGCGTGAAATCGACGACATATACCCTGTAACGATACGAAGTCGCTAAAGACTTATATTGAGAAATCGATTTACTTGAAATATGTGTCGCATCAATCACAGTAAAGTCTCCGCGTTCCATACGGGCCGTGAGTAGATCGAATAATAAAGACCAAACTTTGTGGTCATGCTTGCTTGAAATGTCTAGTTTCCCATTGACTGATAGCTGCGGCGGCTGCGTTAACAGCCGGATTTGATCCGCTGATAAAGTGTAAGGCTCTAAGCCTTGTTCTTTGATCCATGTTGATTTACCTACGCCTGGGAGACCTCGTAAAAGGACTAAAGTTCTCATATTGGTTCTCCTTTAATGAGTGATATTTTACCTATTATAGATAAATTATGGATAAATCTCAATCTTTTAATGATTATGGTAATATATAGATAGAAAAGGAGGTTTTACGTATGTCTAATAGAGAGGATATGGCATTCAACATGGGAGATCTTCTATTTCAAATGTTCTCTCTTCTATTCATTGCCTTTATTGTGACAATCATTGTCATCGCGTTTCGCATGATCAGAAGAAAACGAATGGAATTGAAAAAAATCGAGGCAAGATTAAACAAAGTGATTGAAAAAAACGATTTAAAAGAGTAAAAAATCCGGAAGTTAACCGGATTTTTTTGTTTTCATCACGATTCCTTGACGCTGCTGCATCAAAAAGAAAAAGACGCCTAAAAGAACAAGCAGGCCGCCAAGCATTTGAAGCAGTGTGACTTTCTCTCCAAGCAGCCATACAGCAAGGATCGTTGCCCCAACAGGTTCACCAAGAATACTCATTGAAATGGTTGTCGCATTCACATAGGTTAAAAGCCAATTATTAATGACATGAGACATGGTGGGAATGATGGCGAGCAATAAAAAGATTCCCCACTCTTTACCCGGATAGCCTGTGAAAGGGGTTTGCTGAAGCAGGTTGAATAAAATTAAAAAAAGACCGGCAAAACCAAATACACAAAAACTATAAATCCAATGAGATATTTTTCTTACAGCCTGTTGGCCTATTAACAAATAACAAACAACAGCAATCACACTCAAAAAGGATAAAATATCTCCTAAGATGGCTTCCTTGCTATGACCAATATCTCCCCAGCCTATCATGAGGGCACCAACAATCGCTGCACACATCGTCAATAGAGCAGACATTGTTGTTCGTTCACGGAAGATGAGGAATCCGCCTAATAAGGAGACCATCGGCTGAAGGGCGATAATAATGGTAGAGCTTGCCACTGTCGTCAGCTTCAGTGAGCCAAACCACAACACAAAATGGAGTCCTAAAAAGAAGCCTGACATACATAAGAAAAACCAGTCTCTTCGCTTTATCGAGAGAAGTTCTTTTTTTCTTGGCAGGATAAATGGCAGCATGAGAGCCGCCGCAAAGATCATTCGATACATACTTAAAATAGCAGCAGGTGCATTTGACCATTTCACAATAATTGCAGAAAACGAAATGGCAATAATTGAAATCACAAGCGGTAGTGCAATTGATTTCGTTTGAGCAGTTGTCTTCATTTCCATTAGCAGCTTCCTTTACATCAGCAGTAGATGAGCAGTTCATCTTGTATGTCGTCATCTTACTATGTCCATTCACCTAGTGGCAAGATGATTTTTTAAAACTGGCGCGAGCTTTCTGGATGAAAAAAAGCTTTCATGACGAAAGCCTTCATTCTTCATCTATTAACAGATAAACGGCCTGAACTGGGCCATGAACCCCCACCACTAAATTCATTTCAATATCGGCAGAATTACTTGGACCTGATATAAAATGGATGGCGCCTTTCGCCTGCTCCCCCTCTTCTACTGAGCGATTGAGAGCCGAAACAGCCTGAATCATCCGCGGAACAATTGAGCTTTTCTCTATACACACGATATACATCATCGGTAAAAAATGCAGCGCTCTTCCTTGACCTTGGTGGGATGAAAGGACAACTGTACCTGATTCTGCAAGGGTATAATCACTGAACACAACTGCATATTTCGCTTGTTCTGCCTGCCTTAATTTTTCTTCTCTTGATGCATCTGTATTCCAGCTGGTGATGGAGATTCCTTCCTGTTGCAAGCTGTCAAACATAGGGAGGAAACCATATTCTTCAAAACGCCGATCACGCGATGTCATCACAGCACCCTCACCATATTCTGTCATCAATAATCGTAATACAGAGGGCGCTTCCTCCGGTGTTGTTTCGACCACTCTTGTGTGAATTTGCTGACATTGCTTTTTTAATTGCTCGACTAATTCATCTTTAGACAAACTACCGTTTGTTTCCCACTGGACTTGATGCCTCCATTCCGGACGCTGAATTGATGCAGTTGGGGAGGAGTTTTTGCCTAATTGATGATGGATATGAGATAAAAACGAATCTCGGTGAGAAATGGTTCCCTTCATCACTTCTCCTCCTTTTGTCTCTTTTTAAACCAATCCCTGAATCTTTCTTTACTTGGAACTGGCAGGTCACGAATATCTGTCCAATTCTTTAAAGGGCCTATCCCTTTTGAAATTTGTCCGTTTGAAGCCATACGATTCAAGAGCGCAGGGGCTGCTTTTGTTCCAAATTGATACATCCCAGGAGACGATGCCCCCATACCAAACATTTTCATCGCCATCATTTCAGCTTTAGGCGCTCTGCCCTCTTTTTCTACGATCACCTGTCTATGTTTAATCAATAACTCGTGAAGCGGAATCTTCACTGGACAAGCATCCGTGCAGGCTGCGCACAGACTTGATGCAAAGGGGAGCTCCTTATAGTCATCATAACCGCCAAGAAGCGGTGAAAGAACAGCTCCGATTGGTCCCGGATAAATCGAACCGTACGAATGTCCGCCAACATGCCGGTAAACCGGGCATACATTGATGCAGGCTGCGCACCGGATACATTGGAGAACAGGCTGAAAGGCCGTTCCTAATATATTTGACCGCCCATTGTCCACAATGACCAAGTGAAATTCTTCTGGTCCATCCACTTCCCCTTCTCCTTTTGGTCCCACGACAGAAATATAACTAGTTAATTTTTGACCGACTGCGCTCCTGCACAAAAGACCCACAAGGACATCCAGCTCCTCCATCGTTGGAACAAGCCGCTCCATTCCCATAACGGCAATATGCGTCTTCGGTATAGCCGTGACAAGATCTGCATTCCCTTCATTTGTCACAAGGCAGATGGACCCTGTGTTGGCCACTGCAAAATTACAGCCGGTCACACCAATATCAGCTTCGAGGAATTTTTCACGCAAGATGGCTCTCACAAAACTCGTCATTTCTTCAGGTGTGTCTGACATCTCATACCCAAGCCTTTCATGAAATACTTCCCGTATTTGTTCTTTCGTCATATGAAGGGCGGGTGCCACAATATGTGAAGGCGGTTCATGGTCATCCACTTGCAGAATATATTCACCAAGATCGCTTTCGACTACCTCGCAGCCGATCTCTTCAAGCGCTTGATTCATCTCGATTTCTTCTGTGACCATTGATTTTGATTTGACGACCTTTTTGGCTGCTTTTTTCTGTGCCACGTCTTGAATATATGCTGATGCCTCTTCCTTTGTTTTCGCAAAAAAGACATGGCCTCCGCGTGCACTTACACTTTCACTTAATTGATATAAGTAATCATCAAGATGCGTCAGCGTATGCTGCCTGATTTCCTCGCCAAGCTCACGCCACTTTTCCCAATTGCCAAGTTCTTCGCTCGCAGATAGCCGCCTTTCATACAGGCGTTCCTGCGCAGAGGAAACAGCTCCTCTCATGACAGCGTCTTCTAAGCCATCCCCGATCCGTTCTTTAAAGGCCTTTTCTCCAATTTTCATACTCATGTGCCGTTCCCCCTCTTAAAGTCCGCGGCTGTTTAATACTTCTGCGATGTGCATGACCTGAATGGGTTTATCAAGACGGTTCAGCCTCCCGCCAATGTTCAGCAGACACCCGCAGTCAGCACCAATGATATATTCGGCGCCTGTCTCCTCTATGCTTTGTACTTTTTCATCAACCATCTGCTCAGAAATAGGGGTCATTTTCACTGAAAAGGTTCCTCCAAATCCGCAGCAATTTTCTGCGCGGGGCAATGGTTTCATCGTCAAATCTTTGACATTTGACAACAGTGTATAAGGCGCCTCCTTAATGCGCAGCAGTCTCGTCATATGACAAGAGGTGTGATAGGTTGCGTTTCCTTTCAGGCTCGCGCCTACATCTGTCACGTGTAATATATCAACAATAAACTCTGTTAATTCATATGTTTTTGCGGCAAGTGCCTCAGCCTTGGCCGACCACACTCGGTCTTCTCTTAAAAGATGAGGATATTCTAAAAACATCGCCTTGCACGAACCTGATGGTGTCACAACATATTCAGCTGATTCAAAGGCTTTGATCATGTTTTTCGCTGCTTTGATTGCCTCTTTTGTATAGCCGCTGTTAAAGGCTGGCTGCCCGCAGCACACTTGTGTTTCTGGAAATTCCACTTCAACACCGAGTCTTTCCAATACTTCCACTGTCGCCTTTCCTACATTTGGCTGCATCGTGTCAATTAAACAAGTAACGAATAAATGGACTTTCATTGGCGAACTTCCCTTCTATTGCTGCATTTTGATTCATCATTCTGGTCATCTGATGACTAAATAACAGGCCTTAATTTCATTTTAATCCCAAATTTCTGAAATTTCAACGAAGTGATTTGTCTAAAATTTGACCTTATGGTTCGTGTGACTAAATGAAAAAAACGCCCTTTTCATAGGGCGTTTTTGATGTTTATTTTTTGGAATTAATTACAGGTGTTAATGAAAAAGCGCTTTTAAATCCTTATGTTCCCTTTTATGAAGAATGTATCTTTGTTTACTAGTGTTGTAATCAATGTTATTATGTGATTTTTCAAACCAATCACTTTTTAAAATTACTATAAGAATGTGTCAACATATGAAAAACTTCTTCTAAACTAAGAGTATTTCCATTCATTTGACTGTCTTGCAATCTTATTTCCTCTAAGCTACCGGTGGCAATACAATTTCCTTTTTCAATTATTACTAGTCTGTCACATAATTTTTCTGCTACTTCAAGTATATGAGTACTGAAGATGATGGAGTTTCCTTTATGAGTAAAGGCTTTTAAATAATCTTTAATTGCCTTTATGCTTTCTGGATCTAATCCTGTAAATGGTTCATCCATAATCAAGAGAACCGGATTATGAACTAAGGCACCCATTAATATAATTTTTTGACGCATACCTTTTGAATAGGTTTTGATTAAGACATCAATTTTTCTTTCAAGAAAGAGTAGTTGGGATAGATCGGATATAAAAAGATCAATTTGATTGGAAGGAACTCCTCTTAATTCACCCATGAAGGTTACGTATTCTCTACCTGTTAAATAATCATATGGACTTAAGTCATCGAATACACAGCCAATCTGTGACTTATATTCATTGGGATCCTCAACCTCATATAAACTTACAAATCCGCTGTCAGGTTTCATTAATCCCGATAATATAGATAAAGTTGTTGTTTTACCCGCACCGTTTGAACCCAATAAGCCTAAAATTTCACCGGAACGTATGTGGAAGCTTATTTCTTTTATCGCAGGTATACTGCCATATGACTTGGAAATATTCACTACATTTAACATATAATCATCCTTACTCACTAAATTCACTTAAAGATGAGAAGTTTTTAAATTCTGAATTAGTTAATTTTTTACAGCACAAATGGAAGAGTATTGAGCTAATCATAAATGCCATGGACGAAAATAATATTACGGTTAACAAAGAATTTTTGGAGAGCATGATGATTAAACTCCCAATGATAATAAACAAACTCGACAAAAATTTACTCATGATACTGGACCTTGTACTAGGCAAATCCAGATAGGTTTCTCTTTCATAATTCGGGAAGGTAATACTGGAGACTAGAGCAATTAGTATTGTAACAACCGTAGTAAATAGATTTAAAGGAAGAATTAATAAGAAATTGACGTCAAATATTAAACAGGTTGCTGAACTAACAATAATTGAAAAAGGCAGTGCAACTCCTAACAAACTAAGCACCTTCGCTAAGCAAATTTCTTCTACTCTCACAGGAGTAAGTAAAAGGTAAACGAAACTTTTTCCTTCAAAGTCAGGCGAAAATCTATTAAAGAGTCTATGGATTACCATGACGGCTCCTGAAAGATGGAGAATAGCAAAGATCGATAAATGATTTCCCTCTATAAAAGAAATATTTTTGGAGGCTAAAAGATAATAAGGTATAAATATCAATATGTATTGAAAGATAATTAATAAAAATGTTTGATTAAATCTATACATCTGGATTCTTTGAAAATGTTTATAATCTTTTTCAACAATTTTCCTTGTTAAAATTGGAATAAATTTAAGGTATTTTAGAACCATGGACAATCTGGACAAATACAAATTAAATAAACTGTTTCTTATCTCTGTTCCAGTGACATTGGAATTATTCCGCTGAAAAAAAACAATATATGTATAGACTTCTAAATGTTTTAAAGATTTACCCATTAACCAACAAATACAAATCCCTATAAAAAGGGAGATAGAGAGAATTGTCCATTCATCACTTATAAAATGAAATGGGTTAAAGAACACTAGTAAAGACTGGATAATATAATGGTTGTAAATTAATAAGTAATTTTCCCTCACCAAGCTACTAGGTATATATTCAATAAAAGGAAAAAGAATAGAAAAAAAGAGTATAGTTATTATTATTTTTGTGAATAAAAGAAACAGGCTATAATTCAATCCAATTCTTTTACTTACTTTAGCCGAAATTATTTTCATCACTATATAGATTTTTAACGTCGCTACAATTAATATTATAGGAGTTATAAAAAGAAATAAAAACATCCCAGTTGCTAAACTAAAGTTCAGTTTTGTGGCTATATGAATGAAAAAGAGCACGAATATTACGAATAGTAGTAAACTTTTAAATAATTCACGCCCAATTAACTTACTGAGTATTATTTTATTAACAGATGGAACAATAGAAGATAGTAACTTAAAGTCTTTAAGTTCTAGCATACGGTACACATTAGAATAAACATTGCTAGTCAGAATGAACAATATTATAAATAAAAATAGTCTATAGGCCCATTCACTTTGCTCTTTTCTAGTTAATGGTTCTAAATTTTCAAGCATAAATTCAACTGTATAAGAAGTAAAAAAATTAATAATAGTCAAAGTAACAGTGATGATGATACTTCCTACAAGAAATGGGAGATAAACACTATGCATTCCCCCATTTTTATGGATATACAAAAATCTGTTTAAGATGCTTCTAAATTTATATTTGTTAATCAAATAAATTTCTCTCATATCCATCTACCTCTAAACATCAAAATGATATTTAAAACTAACATCATATACTTAGGAGTATTATTCCCTCAATCAATGACGCTGTGAATAAAAAAATAATATACATAATAAGTAGGACAACCATATCTATTAAGTCCTGCTTCTGTATAAATTTCCGATTTCCACGAATGGATTCAATCGTTATTTCACCAGGTTTTATAGCAAATGCAGTGACTAGAGCTATAGCAATCATCTCAAAAATCCCATGAAATATTGTGAATGTAATTACAGTTGAAATTGACATTGTTTGAGAGATGCTATAGATGGATACTCCAAGTAAATATCCTTGTAAGGAAACATATATTATTGATAAAAAACCGAGCGAAAAAACTCCAATTAACGCTGGCAGCAAGATAATGAAATTATGCGAAAAAATTGAGAAACAAACAGCAAATCCATCATTCTCACTATCACTAACCCCTTCCTCCAAATAACTAAGGGGAATGGTAGTCACGTTGATATCATTGTTAATCGATAAGAATAATATAGTACCGAAAAAGCTAATAAAAACAACTAATAAAGCCAACTTCAACACCCGGAAATTTCTCTTTATAAATAGTTTTAGCCAATTATATTTGGAATGGTTCAGTTTAGCCTTCATATAATCACCTTGTTGAATCAATTGTTTTTCTTTATGTTCTCAATTCGTTTTTCAAAAGAGGGGTGACTTTCACGCCATTCAGACTTTCTTCCATAATCTCCTTCTTCTTCTTCAATAAGACTGCTTAATTTAATCAAAGTATTGAGATACAGTGTTTTATTCTCAAGATGGGAAACAGCAAAGTTATCAGCCTGAATCTCAAATAACCGGCTGATTTTCTTTGGCAACCATTCCGTAATGAAAATCATGAGAATTACTCCTACTGGGAAAATAAGAACATATTGCCACCATCCGTTAGCAAGCATAACCTGTCTGGCATAATACATACTGATGCCCATAAATAATGTTACGATCAAAGTTAGAAACATGGTATAATGCGCATGTTTTAACTTCGCATGCCCCATTTCATGGTATAAGATAGCACGAATTTCATCTTTATCAAACTTATCTAACAACCCTTCTGTCACATACACATCGACTCTTCTTTTAAATGGAAGTTTAAAAGAATATATCCATGCATTCACATCCTGTTGAGAGTCTTTTTTCACCCAAATATTTACCTTTTGGTTTGTCTTATTCTCAATATCCTTGCGAATATTCATGAATGCTTCCGTATTTAAAAGTTCATATTTGTTTATTATTTTTTGAATGATTGAGTAACCAAAAATAAATAATAGGATTAGGGCGAAGTACCAGCTACAAAATAGAAAAAGGTTATCCATCATCTTCGCTTGAAACGACAAAGGAAGTAATAAATATGATCCGAAATATAACAAAGATAAGGTGGCAGCACCAAACAAAACAACTTGCTCCCTAACATTCATTAAGAACGAATTTCCTGACGCGCCTTCATTTTCTTCTAAATCTTCAGGCGTATCTTTTGTAGTATACTCAAATGAATAAGCTGTCAATAAAATTGACAGGAAACTAGGTACAAGTATAGAGAGAATAATGCTTAATACATAAGATCCTGTTATTGATAGCACATATCCCATTAAGAAATAATAATTTAATCCCAAGGGAAGAAAAATGGCTAAAACAAAGGGAATAAATAATGTGAATAGGTTTTTCATAGATTCATGAAGATTAAAAAATAAAAATAACATAGCTGGAAAAAGAATTCCCATTAACGTAATTAATATAATATATGTGGTATTATGCTTAAAACCTGTTTTGACCTTAGTAGTTTCTGTTAAATTCGTTAGATTGTATTTAGAGAAAAAAGGATTTTGCGATACCTGTTCCATCTTGATTTTATCATCATGAATAGGTACAAAACCTCTTCTTAGAAAAACTGTTGCCTTATCTTTCATTAATTTGTCAGTTTCAATTGTGCTAATTCCATCCCTAGATGGAATCTCCGTGAAATGTATTTGCTTTCCCCCCAATTGAAAGGCTGCTTCTGATCGATCTTTGGAGTGACCTTCTTGATAAGTTAATAAAAAATCACCTTGATAAAGGGAATGGGAGATTAATACTTTTGGATTGTTATCTTTGTTCGAATCAAGTAGAACAAATGGAGAAACAACTGCTGAACGGATACCAACTTCAATCAAAATGACTATTATTGTAATAATGCTTGCAATAAAATAAGAAAGTGAGGCTTTTCGTAACATTTCATCACATCCTACTAACTGATTATAGGGTTAAAACAATTACATAAATGAAGTGAAAATCTCTGGAATTATTTTTAAAATTGTGTTTAGTAAGAAGGAGAAAGCGATAATCATTATGGACATCCACTTACTAGAACCCCTTAACAAAATTTTCACACCTAAATACATGATTATGTACTGCCAAATAACAAAAAAATCTATATTTTTTAAAAAGCTGCTTAAAAGAGAATTATCGGTATCTTTTAATATACCAGAAAATCCTTTAATCTCGTACAATTCTCCAGAAAACATAACTAATAACGAGAAAGAAAACACCTTAATGGCTATAGGAACCCAACTATAACCGATAATACTGGATACCGCTCTGAATTCCCGGTTTTCAGTAGAAAACAGTGATACCATAAAATAGATGACAATTGCTTGAATCAACCACTCTATAAGTAATCCCCCACTTATAATAAAAGTGAAAATACCAATAATGATAGCTGAATTAGACAACTTTTCTTCTAATTCAAACAGGTGAGAAATTTCCTGTATTAAAAATTGTGAGGTGGATAGCACTAAAAATATTCCTATTAGCATAATTAAAATGAACGGATAAAAATTCTTAGGTTTTTCAATTAATTTATTAAATAAAGATATTGGTTCAAATAATACAGATACGAATGATTTGACGCCCTCTACAATTCCTTTCACCACACGGCTCCCCTTATACGTAATTAGTAAAGAAGAAGTAGTTATGAGAATCATAACTACTCTTCATTACTTACCATGTAACAGCTGCTTTTTTACCTTTTCGTTTGATATACCACTTTAATGACATCCTTGCTGCCCAAG
The DNA here is from genome assembly GCF_038593295.1 of Bacillus sp. FSL R5-0512. NCBI lineage: Bacteria > Bacillati > Bacillota > Bacilli > Caryophanales > Bacillaceae > Bacillus > Bacillus sp. FSL R5-0512. Next base: position 1,696,964 of record NZ_CP151982.1, on the reverse strand, counting down.
CGATAGCCGTTACGGTTCCAAATGAAAAGGCACCTAACACTATAGATATTGCCGAAGCAACGTCAGACCCCGTCATCACCATGTTGACAATTTTGGATGCCTTTTTTTGAGCTTGGTTCCAAGTAGTCTTTTTACTATATTTATTAATGATTTTGGCAAGGTTCACTTCTAATGATGATTTTTCTAAAGTCTGAATATTAGAATTACTAAATTCGTTTTGATTATACTTCACTGGTGACCCAATAGTTCCAAACATCACTAAAATAGATAAAAAGACCATCCCAAAAGCGGCTAGGATTTTAGAATGTTTACTATTAATTTTTCCCACAATTACCACCTCCTTCTATTATTATATAATATTACTATAAATAAAATTAGAGTTCAACATTATCATATGAAAAAAAGATACTTTTTTACTATTTTTTGTTGGTTAAAAGATTGTTAACTCCTACGGGTATAAAGCTGATGTAAGAGTAGAAAAAATAAGAGGGAGATTAACCATTGAGTTGATCTGTTTATATAAAAAAACGTTATATTGACAGGGCTACAGTTGGAGAGGAACTTAATGATGCTTGAAGCATAATCCACATGAGAAAACGCCCTTTTAAGAGCGTTTTCAATGTTTATTTTAAAATCAATTCACGGATTCTCTCTTCAATAGGTGTTAACGGCCGGCCTAGTAATGTTTCGAAATCTTGGCTTTCGACGGCTAAAGCACCATCGCGTATGCCGCTTTGAATGGCTTTGACAAATGGCACTGCTTCTTTTGGTACACCATTTGAAGCTAAAAAGTCTCCAAATGTGTCTACATCTATTTTTTCTACTTTGATTTCTTTTCCACTTACCTTACTAACAATTTGTGCAAGTTCACTATGCGTCCGAAGAGGTCCTGACAGTTCATATATCTCCTGATCATGTACGGCAAGTGTTAACGCATTTGCTGCCGCTTCTGCGTAGTCATTTCTTGTTGCCCAGCCAACCTTTCCTTCGCCAATAGGGCTTAAAAATGGTGCGCCGCTGACTGACGCCAGAATCGTATCTTTTTCGTTTTCAACATACCAGTTGTTTCTTAAAAATACATGAGGAATGCCAGAGGCCACAATGGCTTCTTCTGTTTTAGCATGGTCATTTGCAAGGATAAGCTGACTCTCTCTTGCATTGACAACACTTGTATAAGCAATAAATGCCACATTTGCTGCTTTTGCCGCTTCGATTGCCGCTTTATGCTGCTGCACACGGTCTCCATCCGCTGTTGAAATGATCAACAGACGATCAATGCCCTTAAATGCTGATGTCAGGGTGTCTGGCTGAGTAAAATCTCCGTGGCGTACATCCACCCCAGCATCCTTCAAATGTGCTGCTTTTTGCGGATTTCGAACACTGACTGCAATTTGTTCAGCCGGTACTTTTGTGAGCAAATGCTTGACGACGAGCGTCCCAAGTTGTCCTGTTGCACCTGTTACTAATAATTTCATTTGTTTGACCTCCTCATTTTTCGTTCAACGGTGATGTGCATACGTTATAATCAAAATGGTTACAACAAAGGTGTAAAAAAAGCTCCAAAGTACGAGCTTTTTTATTCCGCCTCTGTTAATAATTGCTGAATTGTCACTTGCTTTAGGTGATTCTCAAGTGCAGCTTGTGCTTCTTTTAGTTCATGCCGCAGTCTCGTATCCATCGCTTGACCAATCGGGCATGCGATGACGGGCTGATGAAAGTTAAATAATTCTTCATCCTCGCTTACATCCACAGCACGGTACACATCTAAGAGTGTGATGTCCTCAGCCGGTCTTTTTAAATAAGCACCGCCTACTCCGCGGCGAATTTCAATAAGACCCGCCCGTTTGAGCATTGCCATCATTTTTCGAACAATGGCTGGATTTGAATTCACGCTCTCTGCAATAAAATCACCTGTACACTCTTTTGGAACACCTGCAATAAATGACACAATATGAACAGCAATCGGATACCTGCTGCTAATTTGTTTCACAATCTTTCACCACCGTTGTAATCAATATAGTTACAATGAGTGAGTTTGTCAATCAATAAACGGATGTTTCTTTCGATCCCAGTCCTCATATGTCATGATATCGTAGTTTTCTGCTGTATCAAGTTCAAGCGGCGCAATGCATTCAAGCAGATTCTCATCTGGGTCAAGAAAATAGATCGCTGCATGAAATTGCGGCGGATTATCGAGAACTAAAGGCTGCTTTTCTTCTGAAAAACCAAACATTGGGTGAATGTTGATGCCTCTTTCAATCAGCCAGGTCTTGATCTGTTCGATACTGGACGTTGTAATTTGAAAGGCAACGTGCCGAGTCGAGGGATGGTATGGAAAATTGTTTATATCTACTTTCCACAGGCCAAGCCAGCTCTTTCCTTTCTCAATCCATAAAAAAGCAACTCGTTCATTTTCATGAGCAAGTGTCAATTCCAATTTTTCATAAAACGCAATAGATGCCTTCAAATCACTCACAGGTAAATGTGCTTCATACAAACCTTTCATCATCATCAAAATCACTCCTTTTCTACCTTCTATTCTGCGGGAATTGATGAGATTCTGCCTCAGCAAAACGATGTATTTTATCCCCAACATTGGTTTGAGAGAACTTGTATGTTTGATCCATTACAGATGGGGGAAGGTGTTCAAATAAAAGAAAGGAGCGTTTCTTATGCCTTGGACGATGAACGATTATCCAGCTTCATTGAAATCATTAGACAACGTCATTCGAAAAAAAGCGATTGAGATTGCCAATAAAATGATTCAGGAAGGCTATGAGGAAAATAGAGCCATTCCCATTGCAATCAGTCAAGCGAAAGAGTGGAAAAAGAACGCAACGGACAAAGAGGTAGAGAATTTCTCCTCTCATGGTTCTGTCAAACCCTCTGAGAACAGCAGCTCTGCAAGACCAGAGCTCATGGATCAGGCGCAGCATGTAGTGAAACATGAGGAAGGCTGGGCGGTTCAAACAGAGAAAGCGAAACGAGCAAGTGAGGTCAAAGAAACAAAACAAGAAGCAATTGAACGGGCCAAGGAGATTTCAGCTAATAAAGGAACTTCCGTTGTCATTCACCGAAAAGATGGGACGATTCAGGATGTGTTAAAGCCGCAATAAGACCGCTCGTCAGCTGTCTTAGCGTGTAGACAAACCCTCGCATTCTTTGTCAGATTTGCGCTCCGGTACTCACGAATGTCAAATTCGCTCAACTCCGGTACTCGCCCTTCCTAGGGCTGCAAAGGTTTTCTATCACGCTGAATGAAAACAAAAGGCTAAAATAAAGACCATTTTAGCCTTTTGTCAACAATTTAAGACCGCTTGTCAGCGGTCTTTTTTATGCATTCTTTTCTTTTTTGGCTGGTGTTTTTCTTTTCTTAGGTGCTGCTTTTTTCGGTTTGGCTGGTTTTGATCGGTCGATCGAAGCCTGTAGTGCGGCCATTAAATCTGTCACATTGGCTGCAGGATCTTTTTTGCCTGTCGTTTCCGGCTGAACGGTATGTTCTCCAGATATTTTATCGCCAATTAAATTCATCAGCTGTTCTCTGTATTCATCTTGATATGCCGCTGGATCGAATGTCGTGGTCAGCTGCTCGATTAAAAGGAGCGCTGTATCTAACTCTTTCTTTACAATGTTCTCCTCTTGGGGAATATTCGGTACATCTGATACTTGTCTAATTTCATCAGGGAAATGAATGGTTTCCATCAGCAAAATATGTTCATAGCACCTAACGATCGCTAATTGCTCCTTTGAGCGGATCATAATTTTTGCGACACCAATTTTTCCCGATTCCTCTAAAGCTTTTCTTAATAATGAATAAGCCTTTGCTCCGCCAGTATCCGGTGATAAGAAGTAACTTCTTTCATAATAGATGGGATCAATCTCTTCAATCTTCACAAAATCAATGATTTCAACGGCTTTTTCTTCATTTTCTTTTCGCAGTTTTTCCAGCTCTTCATCGTCCAATTCAATAAATTTATTTTTCGCATATTCATACGCCTTGACGATTTGTTCCGGCGCTACCTCTTCACCGCAATTGGCACATACTTTCTTGTAGTTAATGGGCGTGTGACACTCTTTATGCAGCTGTCTTAATTTAATGTCTTTGTTCTCTGTAGCGGTAAACAGCTTGACTGGAATATTGACCAATCCGAAACTAATGCCGCCTTTCCATACTGTATGCATCGCGCTTCCTCCGTTCTTTTCTCCTTACTATGTAATGTTTTCATCAGACTTATGTATGTGATTGAAAATTTCATCCCACTCTAAGAACACATGATATAAGGAAGTGACATGCACAATGAAACCTATGCGATTAACACCTGCACATGATATACCTGCCGGTGCAGACTGGGTATATGAATTAAAATATGATGGCTTTCGGGCTATTCTTGTATGGGAAGAAGACGAGATGCGTTTAGAAAGCAGGACCGGAAAACGGCTGAATGAGCAATTTCCTGAAGTGATGGAGCAGTGCGAACAATTAAGAGACCAATTTGCTCCTTATTTACCGCTGACGCTTGACGGAGAATTGGTCTTTTTACTGAGTGAACAGCAAAGCGAGTTTGCGAAGGTTCAGCAAAGAGGCAGGCTGAAAAACAAAGAAGCCATCCAAAGACAGGCTGAACGATTTCCATGTCATTTTATTGCATTCGATCTATTAAGCTGCAAAGGGAAACCTATCGTTGATTCACCGTTGATGGAAAGAAAAAATCAGCTGCAGCAATTATTCCAAGAAGCAAAGCTCCCCTCATCAGTTCAGCTTGAGCACCCTTCCCTTTTGCAGGTCATTCATACAGATCCAGACTCTGAATACATGAAAAACGTGATGACGATGTATTTAGCAGAAGGACTAGTAGCGAAAAAAAAGATAAGTAAATGGCATGACAATACTCGTTCAAAAGAATGGCTGAAAATGAAAAACTGGCGTTATGTCTCTGTCATTGTCACCCGTTTTGACAAAGAAAATGGCTATTTCCAAGGTTCCATTTATCAAGATTCGGCACTCATCGAGGTTGTCCAATTCAAGCATGGATTTTCTAAAGAAGAAGAACAAACGCTGCGTACGCTATTTCAGACAAAAGGCCAGTTAACAGGAGGATCATTATACGAAATCCCCCCTTCTATCGTTGCCAGCATTGCTTGTATATCCTTTGATGGATCGGCGTTAAGAGAGCCGCGTTTTTCTTCCTTTTTACTAGATGCTGATCCAGCAACATGTACATTTCAGCACATGCTCAAACAGCTGTATCCACTCCCTGCTGCTATAGAAGTCACTCACCCTGAGAAACCGATTGTCCCGGCTCTTCAACTAAACAAGGCAGATTACTTACTTTATTTAAGACAAGCGGCTCCCTACCTTTTGCCCTTTTTACGTGAAAGGCGTCTTACTTTAATTCGGTATCCGCACGGCACTGGAGACGAATTCTTTTATCAAAAGACGACACCTGATTATGCGCCGGATTTTGTTTTAACAGATGAAGTTGATGATATTTCTTATACGGTCTGTAATGATCCTCGTACGCTTCTTTGGCTTGGCAACCAGCTGGCGATGGAATTTCATATCCCTTTTGAAACAAGAGATACGAATCGGCCGACAGAAATCGTCTTTGATCTGGACCCGCCATCTGTAAATGAGTTTCATCTAGCCATAGAAGCGGCTAAACGAATCAAAGCGCTTTTAGACGGGCTTTTCCTCACAGCCTTTATTAAAACAAGCGGAGGTAAAGGGCTTCAAGTCTATATTCCTTTAAAGAAAAACGCCTTCACATACGAAGAAACAAGACAATTCACCGCGTTTATATGCCAATTTTTATGTGAGCAAGCACCGGATCTTTTTACTCTGGAACGTCTTAAGAAAAACCGCGGCAATCTCTTGTATTTAGACTACATTCAGCATGATGCTGGGAAAACAATCATCGCTCCATATTCCCCAAGAGGAAATGAGCTTGGACTTGTTGCGACACCGCTTGAATGGGACGAACTCTATCATGATGAGCTTCATCCTTCTCTTTTTACGATGCCGGCTGTTATAGAGCGTTTAAAGGAAAAGGGCGATCCGTTCCGCCGCATGAGGCACCTTGTGAATGATGATACTTTTAGACAAGTCTTACATCAGCTTGCACACATGTGACCATCTCATCAGATGGACATTCGCGGTCATAAAGCGTTACACTTATTCATTAGAGAGGAAGAAAGGAATGACTATTTTGACCGCACATTCATTTCGAAATACAGCTTTGGTTTTCTTATGTCTTTCCGCAGGAATTGTGGATGTGATTGGCTATTTAAGCCTAGGGCATGTGTTTACAGCCAATATGACAGGTAATATTGTGCTGCTTGGCATTGCAGCAGGAAGCTCCTTGCAGCTAACAGCCCTTCATTCCATCATTGCTCTAAGTGGGTTCGTTTTAGGGGTTTTACTTGCAGTTGTGATAGGCGGAAAGCATGAGAAAACGTTTTGGCCAAAAGCCGTTACACGCATTTTTATCATCGAATTGATGATTTTGCTTCTATTTGCTCTCATGACCGTTTTCCATTATACACAAGGTGCTTACTTTATGCTGATCATCCTTTTAAGTATGGCTATGGGTATGCAGACAGCAGCCGCTCGTAAATTGAATGTTGCTGGCATTTCCACAACCGTTCTCACGAGTACACTTGCTAACCTATTTGAAGATGCAGCTCAGCGTATATCATACCGGGAAAAAAGAAAGGCCCCTATCCAGCTTGTAAGCTTGATGCGAATAGGCTCTATTGTCTTCTACTGCCTAGGTGCAGCTATTGCTGCATATACAGATCGTTACGATCCATTTATCATCATCTGGCTGCCTATCATCATCCTAGGGGTCATTGTGATAACTGCTGGATTGAAGCACTTTCACCAATTGAAATAGCCTATCTTTAGATGGCTATTTCAATTATTGTGCTCTTACACTAATAACTCCTCACATAAAAACCAGGAGGACGTCCCATGATGAACGTAGAACCATACGGATATCCAGAAAATGTCCCGAATCCCCCGTACCCAGGAAAACCTCCCAAGCCAGAGAACACACCAGGGCTCAAATAAGACCCGCCAAAGCCGATATGGGAACCAACCGGCCCAATATGAGCCCCGCCTCCTGTAAATCCGCCTCCATGAAAACCACCATAAACCCGTGGATACATACAATCACCTGCCTTCGAATCAGACCTTATCTCATCATATGCATGACAAATGGGGCGGTGCCCCTGCTTTTTCTTTTCCTTCTATGTACATTAGACCAATTTGATAAAATTTGAATGAAAAGTCCTGCAAAAAATTAAATTAAGCAAAGAAAAGTGACCTTTTTAACTTGTTGCTCTGCCCTATGTTTATTTAGAATAATGGAGCAGGTAATAAATTTGCACACCCCCTTTGTTGCGAATTCTTCTTATTAAACGTTCTTGCAGCGTTTAATAAGAAGAGCCTATTAAAACAAAAAAAAACCCTTGCTGACGATATCAACAAGGGCGAGAGATAAATGGTATTAACCACCAATGATTTTTTCTGCAACTTCGAAAGAACCTGCAACGTTTTGCGTCAGAACAGTCGCAGCGACCGCTAAACCTACAACGAATAATACTTTTAATCCTGTTTTCATCTTAAATCAACCCCATTCTTTTCATATGTAAATCCGCTTCTAAACTTTTGTTCAAGTAAAAAACAGACTGCTCATAAAGTGCTTGCTTTTCACAATATTTTGCTGCAAATTGTGATAGCTCTTTTACTTCATGATATTCATTCTTCTCTTCTAACTTTCTTAATTTCTCATCAATTTGCTGAAATCTTTGCGGTGCATGCGTTAAGTAAAGATCATGTACGATGCCTATTTTTAGCTGAAACACTTCATGAGAAGCATCTTTCATTCTGGCATATGCAGCCTCTATATATTGGCTTGCACGCTGCTTTTCACCAATCACACAGAGTTCTCGGCTGATCAGATACGTAGAATGGAAAAAGAAATCTGAATCATAATACTCTTGATGAGACAGTGCTTTTTCAAGATGACGTATCGATTCCTTCGGTTTATTCCAAAATGAATATAAAATGGCCACATTGTGATGAAGCTGAGCCAGCATAAAATCATCCTGCTCGCTTGTCAAAACTTTTTCTGCCAGACGATAATTCTCAAGCGCCTCTTCATACCGGCCGATCTCTGTTAGATTCGCTGCTATAAGAGAGTATGAAAGGGCCGTTCTTCTTTCATACTGCTTGTGCCGCTTATAGACGTGGAGCGCTCTGCGGATATAGCTTAGTGAGAGCATAATATGACTGAGCCGGTAATAAAGCCATGCCACTTTAAAATCGAAATCAGCACGTTCGATCTCACTTGGAATTTTATCTAAGAGCTTTTCAGCACTTTGATACATCTGCAATGCAACCTCATAATTACCTTGATGCTGCTCATACACACCCTCATAAAAATCAAAATAATAGGCAAGACGGTTAGACAGGTCATCTTCTTTTTTTCCATAATGACCCTCTATGCTTTTCGTTGAAACATTGCCCTTTTGCCCTCTTAAATTGTACATCAGAATGTGATGCCTCTTCTCAAGAAGAGAATAGTATATGAGGATATCCGCATCGTCAATTTCCTCTACCGCTTGTTTCGCTTTGGCAAATAACCGTTCTGCCTCATCTGCATGATCTTTTTTGATTTCCATGTTCCAGTCATTTAATAGTGATGCCAATTCCGCAACAGGAACTTTGCTCATTCTACACCCCCAATCACCTTCAGCTAAAACACATGAATTCACTAAATATGGAACTTCTATTAGCAATTGCTAATTCGTCCATTTGACATCATTTTAATATGAATCACTTGAATCTTCAACAACCGTTTCCATTGAAAGTGCGTTTCTTTCTCCTAGTCAACGATATTTGCGAAAAAATTCCGCCTTTTTTTAAAATAAACATCTCGAGATGAAATGAAAAAAGCCCAATGTCGAGGCTTTCTAATCTTATGATGGTTCATAGCAGCTTTTCATTTATCCAATTTCTTTATATAATATGATCAATCACTTACACGCCTCAGTAGCTCTAGTAGGGAAGAGCGCCGTAAAACAAATTGTAGCTGGCGGGTCGCAAGGCAAGGGTTTCAGAAGCACCGAAAAGCACATGAGCTGAGACAGGTGAAATTCCTGTCGGTGAAATTCCGTAGGGAAGCGTGTTGCCCCTAGCCTATGCTTACGAAAGGAGTGCGGGTTCGAATCCCGTCTGAGGCTTATGAGGTAGATGGATTGGGAGGATAAAATATCATGCATGTGTTTGAAGAATATATCAGCAAAATCGGTAACCCAGAGCTGAAGCAGCGCACTCAAGACATCTTACAATGGGTAGAAGACACATTCCCTCAATTAGAGCCAAGAATTGCTTGGAATCAGCCCATGTTCACAGATCACGGCACATTTATTATTGGGTTTAGCGTGGCAAAACATCACATTTCTGTCGCACCAGAAGCAAAAGGAATTGATCAATTTTCAGCTGACATTGTACAAGCTGGGTACGATCATGGGAAAAATCTGTTTCGCATGAAAGAAAGCTTGCCAGTTGATTATCCTCTCCTAAAAAAAATCATCGAATTTAATATCGAAGACAAAGCGGATTGTTCAACGTTTTGGCGAAAATAAAAAGCACCCCGATCTGAGCCATAAACAGATCGGGGTATTTTGCTGCAACAATGTTATTTTATTCTCTTCCCTACCAATTTTTGTTCAAGCCATTCATAACATGACAAAAGGGCATCAACGCTTTTTTGGCATATCGGCAAATATACAACGGCGGCGGCTGTTAAACACGCTATAGCAGCTCCTGCTAAGACATCTAATGGATAATGAACACCTACCCAAATCCTTGAAAAACCAACAGCACACGCAATGATCAGCCAATACATATGGCGTTTGTGAAACAGCCAAAAGATCAGGCAAATTGAAAAAATAAAGATGGTATGATCACTTGGAAACGAGTTATTCACTTCCTTTTGAATCAAAAGATTGACGTGGCTCATTTCTGCAAAGGGCTGCTGATTGAAATAAAGGAGCCCTGCGATTTTCCCAAGTAACTCTGACAATATGAAGGTCAGTCCGGCAGATACGACCATCGCCCTATTGTACCTGCTGCGATTTTGAAACCATACGAACAGACACATGAGCGCTGCTAACAGCACTGTATATTCAGCTAGTCCAATAAATATTGGATTCAAGTAACCATGATCGATACTGAACTGATTCACCCACCTAAATAAATCTTCATTAAATTCTCGCATCTCACTTCATCCCTTTTTACTTGATTTACGATAAGGATAATTGAAATGAAATGTCTGCCTCCATCGATCGAACGAACAAACCATGGAATCATATGACATGTTTGTCACTTTGCTGTCACCTGAACATCGTGTACTAACTAAAAACTCATCAAAAGCTATTAAATCACAGGAACAAAACTGTTATAATAGAACATAAGTTTGCATTTTATCAAAAAGGGGTTACATCATATGATCAAAACGGTGGATGGCAACATTTTAGAGACAAGCGAAGACATCATCTGTCATCAGGTGAACTGTAAAGGAGTCATGGGCGCTGGATTAGCGAAACAGATCAAAAGCAAATATCCGAATGTGTACAAAGATTATAAACAATTATGTACAGAACAAGGAGATGACTTGTTAAGCTCCGTTCAACTCATCACAACAAAAGACGGAAAAACAATTGCCAACTTATTTGCCCAAGCTGGATACGGAAGAACAAGAAAGCAAACAGACTACGATGCCTTACGCAGCTGCTTTCAACACCTAAAGGATACAGTGACACAATCACCTGAAGAGAAAAACCAAACGTCCATCGCCATTCCATACGGGATCGGCTGCGGATTGGCAGGCGGCGATTGGACGATTGTGGAAGAGATGATTGAAGAGGTCCTGGGTGATTGTGAAGTGACGGTTTATCGGTTTAGATAATGGAAATGAGGTTTTATGAAACATATATGAGAAATACCCTCCTTTATTCGGAGGGTATTGTGCGTTAGTTATCGTCTTTATTTTTTATATAATTTAATACGGCTTCTTTATCTTCTTCATCGTCGGGTAAAAATCCGAACGTTTCATATTCCCAAACTGCAATTCTTTGATCACCATCAATGCCTAATGAATAAATATCTTCGTACCCATACTCAATCGAGAATTTCCCTGGTTGCTCCATTTTTAAAATTGCTGTCGACCAATCTCCCAATCCATTTTTTACATATTCCTTTTTTAAGTCTTCAAAAGAATGGAGAAGTTTTAATAATAACTCTTTATAAATAGAGTTGCTAACACTATACTTTTCAGGAATATTATGACCATATATTAATTCTTCATTGCCTGGGTTGCAGAAATAAAAATTCACTTCTGACGAATCATCCACGATTTCTGCATACATCCAAACTTTATCCCATTCTACAGGAATCATTTCATTTATTATTTCCGCTATTTCTTTATAGTTTTCTTCTATTTTTTCCATACTTCAACCTCCTGGCTTATTTTTAATAGTTCTAAATCTCTTTTGGTCTCCGATTTTATATTCTACAAGAAACTCTGCAGGTCTTAATGAATCATTCATATAGACAGGTTCAATTTTAACCTCTACATGCTTTGGAGGGTCAGCCGTTAATGCTTTTTTCCACTTCTGCTCCATCTCATACCATTTCCCACCACTACGATTAATTTGTGAATTCATCGGAAGTAGGTTATCAATATCCCCTGAACCTTTAAAAATAGTTGCAATCAAGTGACCTCCATCATCATCTAGTAATCGATCCGGCTTCCCTGAATTGGATTGGGCATATTGGTTTCTTTTGACCTCTCCGTATTTTAAATCACTTGCTTCGACTTTGACAATACGTCCGTAGTGATCGGTTGTGTAGGTGTAGCCTTGCTTTGTTGAATAAACAACATTTGGTTTTAACACTTTTTTACGTTTCCATCTCACATAGTGATCTCCGTAACTAACAACGGTTGGTGGTGATTTTGGGGCTGGTAATCGTCTGCCTGTCTTAGAGATGCCATATCCTGAATTGTTATCTAGGCGCTTTGCCATAGAGAGGAGTTTATTTTTGAGATTTTCTCCGTCAAACACGTTATACGGCAGCTTTGGGCCGCCAGCCATTTGAAACTTTGGTGAGTATGGCAATAGATTCGGAATAGAAACTCTGTCTAATGATTTTGCTCCTTGCTCAAGGCCTTTCTTCACCGTCGTTTTGGCTGCTGTTGTCCCCGTTTTTGTAATGGCACCTGCCCCTTTAGAGCCAAAGACGATTTCTGCTAGAGAACCAGTCGCATAGGCGAACCAGTGTGATCGAGAATATGCATCACCATAATAAAAAGCCTTCCCTTTGATGACATAATACTTCGTGGCTAATCCTGATAAAACAATTAAATATACAATGTTAAAAGCGCATCCGGATTATAGATGATCATAATCATGCATTACGTCCTATAGCTAATACAAACTTAAACACCCATAAAGAGTGTTTAAAAAAAAAATAAAAAGGATGCACTTTAGCACCCTTTAAACTTAAAAGTTATTCAGATTAAAATGAATTTCCATATAGATAGAAGAAACGTTTAGTTTTCTCGAAAGGATTTGTCTAAATTTTAATCTCTCTCCTTTAACATTTTTATGAGATCGTCACTAAGTTGGATAGCAATATCTTCTGTATCACTATCTTCATCATCATCTTCAACAACAAATAACCCTTCAATAAACTCAGTAAAAGTATCAGCAATCAGGAACAGATCCTGGTCTCTATCTCTAAGTTCATGATCCCAATAATAAATTTTCCCATGATTTATTTCACTAACATCTAAACAAATTAGGTCTCCGCCGTCTGCGTCTGCGATAGGAATTATTTGTTCTGATAATTGTTCTTTATATGTTTTTATGGCTTCTCTTATATCATAATCATTTTGCTCCAACCCATAAAACAATTCGACTGGCACTGATTCACCAACAAACCACACTGGTTTTTCTCTTAGAGAGGTATATACATTGTCCTCAATCCAACATTCTCCATATTTATTAATAAAACTTTTATAATCAGAAGAAATGTGATATCCGTTTTATTCTTCTATTTTATTCATTTCGTATAATGAGCTATTTGTTTTGGTTGATCTGATATCAATAGTGTATTGATCAAGTTTGTCTTTAATCCGTTTAAAACTCATTTTAGTAGCCTCCTCTTAAGTCTGATGCTGCACCAATATGTGGCACATTTTTATACAAATCAGTCGGAACAAGTTGTATCCTCTTAGTCTACTTTTTCTAGAACCAATTCATATCTAATACAAAAACCCTCCTGTCTTTGGAGGGTAATGTACTATTAGTTTTCTTCTTTATTTTTTATAAAATTTAGCACAGCTTCTTTATCTTCCTCATCATCGGGTAAAAATCCAAACGTTTCATATTCCCAAACTGCTATTCTCTGTATATTGTCAATACCTAAAGAAAATACATCATCGTAACCAAAATCTGTTGACATTTTTCCTGAATAAGTCAATTTCATTTTTACAGTTGTCCATTTATCTGATTGTTCTTTAGTATACTCTTCCCTCAACTGTCTTAGCTTTCTTTGTAAGTTAATCAACAGGCTATCATATGTGTCTTCACTAACCTGATATTGATCTGGGATATTGTGTGAATAAAAATATTCCTCTTTATTAGGAACCGTAAAATAAAAGAGAGCAGATGCAGAGTCATCTAACATTTCTGCATACATCCAAATTGTATCCCATTCCACTGGAATCATTTCATTTAAATTTCTAGCTATTTCTCTATATAAGCTTTCCATCTCTTTTGTTTCCATTTGTTCATCCTCCTGGTCTGTTATATATTGTGTCTGTATAAACTCTTCCGTCTATCTTGTATTTGACTAGGAATTCAGATGGTCTTAACGAATCGGATTCATAAAATGCTTTTATTGAAACAGTCACAGTTTTAGGTGGATCGGTTTTCAAAGCTTTCAACCACCGTTGCTCCATCTCATACCATTTCCCGCCACTTCTATTAATCTGTGAACTCATCGGAACAAGGTTATCAATATCCCCAGACCCTTTAAAAATAGAGGCAATCAAGTGACCTCCGTCATCTTTTGATAATCGATCCGGCTTCCCTGAATTGGATTGGGCATATTGGTTTCTTTTGACCTCTCCGTATTTTAAATCACTTGCTTCGACTTTGACAATACGTCCGTAGTGATCGGTTGTGTAGGTGTAGCCTTGCTTTGTTGAATAAACAACATTTGGTTTTAATACTTTTTTACGTTTCCATCTCACATAGTGATCTCCGTAGCTCACAACAGTCGGTGGTGATTTTGGTGCTGGTAAGCGTCTGCCTGTCTTAGAGATGCCGTATCCTGGATTGTTGTCTAGACGCTTTGCCATATAGAGGAGTTTATTTTTGAGATTTTCTCCGTCAAACACGTTATACGGCAGCTTCGGGCCGCCAGCCATTTGAAACTTTGGTGAGTATGGCAATAGATTCGGAATAGAGACTCTGTCTAATGATTTTGCTCCTTGTTCAAGGCCTTTCTTCACCGTTGTTTTGGCCGCTGTTGTCCCCGTTTTTGTGATGGCACCTGCCCCTTTAGAACCAAAGACGATTTCTGCTAGAGAGCCAGTCGCATAGGCGAACCAGTGTGATCGAGAATATGCATCACCATCGATGACTTCTTTTTGGAATGAGTCTGAAATCGACTTTCCAATCGCTTTCGACGTTTCAATTGGATGAGAAACAGCCGTTACGACCGATTCAACGGCACCACCAGGGTCTGTCACAAGATCATATATTCCGGTCACTGTATCTTTGGCCACATCATATAGACCAACTGCTGCACCTTTTACAACATCAACGAACCCCTCTGATGCTTCTTCCTGCGCTTTGATCTGGAGAAGCTGGCTGTAATACATTTTTTGATCGTAAGAAAGATTTTCATATCCAATTTCGTCTACAATCTCAAAGTATTTTTCCTCTGATATACACGAAGGATCGTTGAGTTTTTCTTTCAATTCTTTGATTCTTCGTTTCTCTTTTTCTTCTTTTTTCACCTTTAAATATGCTTTCACCTGTGCATCGATTTTATCATGATTCTTGTACACATTTGTCTCATGAAATGCTTTTGCATCGTAATACATGGGCTGCGCATTTTTCCCTTTTCCTGTAGCAGCCATCATTTTTGCATAAAAGGTTGCAAGATGTTTCTCAATCGCTTCTGATTTTTCGTACTCTGTTTTTAGGGCATGATCTAATTTATGTACAGCATCAATTGCCTCTTTTCTTTTTTCGTTTGCATCGTCTAAATGTTCATTGACCTCTTTACTTGAAAATACATTCAGTTCTATGAGATCACTGATGTCATCAAAAATAGTGGATAGGGCTTCTTTTTGTTCCTTGACCATATCTTTATTATTCTGAATCCCTTGTTTCAGTTGAGCGCCTAAGAAATGCTCATCAATAAATGTACTCCCGCCTAACGATTCATCATCAAGCTTTCCTTTTACCCCATCTAAAAAAGCTTTTTGCGTATCAATAAAATCAAGATAAGTGTCTGTGTAAAGCGCAAGATCCTCATAAAAGGCTTTGATATTGTCTGCACCTTTTCCAGTAAATTCATCACCTAATCCTGACACACTTTTTAATGCTTTTTTCACATGCTGCATTTCGTCTCGAAGCTCCTGATAGACTTTTGACCTTTGTTCTACAGCTGACAGTAAAGATGGAGCATCTAATATTTTCATATAAAAAAGACTCCTTTTATGGCGTATTCTTTTACTAGAATACCATAATGAGTCTGACACTTTAATCCACTTTATCGTTTTTTAACCAATTATAACAATAGAGAAAACATAATTAATGTTAAACCATGTTTTGTATATCCTTGAATCATTCGATAGAGCAACGGGGAAAAGAAAAAGGATTGTAGATTAAGAATTTTAAAACGATGAAAAATAATGTTCAAATAAAAAAGAAGCCCCGAAAAGGGCTTTTTTCTAATGGAATTTATCATAACCGATACTTGATGTGTGTCCTCTGATAGCTTCTTCGTGGTTTTGTGAAAAGGCGAAATAACCCAGCGTGCTCAAAGTGCCAATAATGATGAGGGTTGCTACTACTGACTTAAATTTCATAAAGGCAATCGCTCCTTTTAATTAATTGTTGGAAGTAAAGAACCTTCTCATAGAAGTTCGACGCCTTGTCCTTATCTCCTACTGTTTTATATCTCCTTGCTGCATCTTTCGATAATTCTTCAAGAATTGCATACATTCCTCTTTCGGTTAAATATTCGGTATCACTCAAGACATTATCATAATCATCTTTGACATAAAGCGCCTTATAAAATGTGAACACTTTAAGCATCACGTCATCATTTAATTTTTCAGCCAATTCTATGCCCTGGTTAAGAGCATATAACCCTAAATCGTTTTCCTTTTCATGAAAATACGACCGTACAAGCACACTTAAAGGATCGAGTATTCTGTTAAAATGCTCATATCCTCGCTCTTTAAAAGCATTGATTGAATCATTTAAATATTTTATTGAAGCAACAATTTCATCATTGTGGAAATAACTTAAAGCCAAATTATACAGCGCTGATCCTACTAATCTTTTGGTGTCGCTTTCCGTTGCTTTTTCTAGTGCATTTTCAAAATGAGGCTTTGCTTTTTCGGGGCAACCCATATCAATATAATTTAATCCAATGACAAAGGAACATTGTATCTGTCTGACAGTATAAGTTTCTTTTTCTCGATAACATTCTATTGCTTGGGCTATATGGTGCATGGACATGTGGTTTTGTTTCATGTGGTAATAGATTTCAGCCATCTTGTAATTGAACTCGGCACGTTCAATATCATCACTTACAAGAGATAGCTTTTTTTCTGCTCGTTTATAGAAGGTAATGGCGTTGAGGTATTCATAGTTTTCAAACTCATACATACCGTAGAAAAAATTAAAATAATAATCAAGTAAGCCTGTTAATTTCTCTTGATCCCTTTTGATCTTCATTGCTAATTCTCTAAAGTTGGCACGCTCTTTTCCATTCTCCAATGGATTTAAATAATCCAACATTAATTTATGTCGGAATTCCATGAGAGAAAAATATAATAATAAATCCTGGTTTTCCTCCATGTTATCGAGCAAAGATTTTATTTCTTCTTTATATGCTTCGGCGTCCGGTACGTTAAATCTTTGAATATGGTAATACCATTCATTGATTTTCAAACCGACATGAGAAGAAAGCACTTTCTCCATAAGACCCTACCCCTTCCTTGCTATTCCCTATAATGACATATATTATCATTTTAAGAATCTTTCGACACCGAAAAGAAACCGCAAAATTTAGGGTGTTTTGCTATAGTAAAGCTTTATTCGGGAGCAATTTTGACTAGCTAATATAAAAAAAGAGCCGAATTAATATGAACGGCTCTATTTAAAGTCATCAACTATTAGATGTTTTGGTATTCTTTCTTTTAATAAAGTAAACGACTGCTGTGATAATGACTGCAGGTATCACAACAAATAGATCGGCAGTAATAATTGTATTCCAAGGATTAATGCCATCTAGTCCAAGTTTTAGAAGCTACATCATAGGCATTTCCTGACTATGTTTTCACAGCTGCCAGAAACACCGTTGTTTTTTGCTTCTTTATCCGGGTAGTAGAAAACCGCCGCCAGAGCTCACGCTGTTGCTTACCTATATCCGTTGTTCAGGCCATTGAGTATCCGGTGATCTCACCCTACTGAATCTGTTCCTAGATTTCATCAGATGCTTTTGCCACAAGGACCCACGACCCTTTCTTGATAACTTCACCGCCCATTTCAAAATCAGACGGAGCAATGTATGATTCAACGACTTCCCCGACACCGCCTTGGAAATCATGCTGCTTGTCGATCTCACGTGCATCCTTCAGGAACCCATGAGCTGCTTTTTCGATTTCCTCTGGTGTCATGTAATCTCCATGCGCATCAGCTCGTTGGGTTCGTATACAATGCCGTACACAAGACGCTGTGCATCATCAGCCTTCGCAATGACCTTGATTTCCTTTTGAAAGTCATTTTCTTTTTCTGATTTCATAAAAAAGAACTGCTTTTGATTAGCAGCCTTGTCCACGTATGATACGTGTGTGATCTTTGCATTTATCAATTCGCGTGGCAATTCATTCACCTCCTTTCGTTGTAAATTGTCCCTTGTATTTTTCTTCGTATTCCTTTAAAGCTTTTATTTTATCCACTTTTTTTGCATCGCCTCCTGCTAACCATCTAAAAAGAGTATTATTCTGACCTAATTTTTTAGGAATTATTTCTTTATAGAATATATTTATCCGATTCGAATTTTCTGGATCATTAAGGTAGATGAATAACTGAATAAGCAAAACAGGAAAATACAACACAATACTAAAGATAAAGCCATTTATAGCGTATTTAGATATTCCGTCATAGACATGATAGTTAAACAGCTTATCAATTAATGATAAAAAAACCAGAAAGCCAGTTAAAACAACTGAGAAAGTAACTGTGTGGTTTATAAATTTATAGAATTTCAAAAACAATCTAAACCAAATATTCTCTGTTTTTTCAACGATTAAATGCCAGTTTATCTCCTTATTAATGACTCTGTGCTCCGCAAAAAATATTTTTTCTATTTCGTTTTTTAAATAAACAAAATTTATCATTAATTTATCTAGCTTTTCACTACTTTCATTCAACACATAATCATAATATTGCTCCTCTAATTCAAGAAATTGTCTTATTATACGTTTGTCTTTCAACTTAACAATAGATTCGTGATCGCTCGCATTTTTCTCAAAAAACTCTTTTAACTCTCTTGATAGATCAGATACTTTACTTCTATTTAAAATATTTTTCATAGAAATATAAAGCGTACCACTAGAACCTGTAAGACTTTCAGCTATAATTTTCCGATTCTTTTTAATTTCATTTCGTTGAGATAGCAATATAGACGTAAGAGATACTGTTAAGATAGATCCTATAATTACTCCATAATCTTTTAAAATACTAAGAATAAGCTGCATTAATCTCTCCCCTTTTCTTTTTATACGAAAGAAGGGAGGATTTGTTTCAAATTTTTTCTTCTAATCTCTTCTTTTTCCTCAGGTGACAAACCCAAAATGACTGGGTCAACCACAGGGCCAACCGCACAGTGACAATTTACTCTCTCTTTTGGCGTGAGCTGTGTATCTCTCGGAAACATGCACCGCTCTCCGCTTCCTGGTATCTCGAATTCCTCATCCAAAGGAATGATGGTTCCATCCAGCTGCACATGACTATCCCTCGACTGATTCTTTTTCCCTCCGCTGTGCTTCCACTTCTTCCCCGTTACTGCCGGGGATTGGACATATGATTCATGTTGAGCGACGGAAGAAGCGGTCAACACCTCTGTAATGGCTGTTACACGTGCGCGTTTCCGGCTGAATTCAGGAAGGTCCTTCAGCTCCAGTTCAATCTCCTGGATAGAGCGGCCATCTTTGATGCCCTCTTTCAACGTTTGTTCAATGGCTGTATGAGTATTCAGCTGCATCAGCTGCGCCAATTCCTGTGACCATGATTCAATCCACTGTTCAGTTTTCTCAGAAAGCACCTTGAATGGAATATCTGCATCGATGGAATTCATGATTTTCTCGGCCAGCTGCGTGACGGTCAGTGTTAGAAAGACAGCCGTTTCTTTTCCAAATAGCTCTGCAAACTCATCTGAAGTGAATAGATCATTATTAAAAAACGCCAGAATGGATTCTAACGTCTCCGAATCGTCCTTGGATATAAAACATTCAGAGCGTTCAAAAATGTCCTGCGTTGCAATCTGAACAATCTAGCGATGGTTTTATCGTATTCTTCTACCAAAGAGGGAATGTCTTTCAGCTCAGGGAAATCTGCTACAGCTGCTTCAAGTTCTTTGACCTCATCTTCCTCCGCTTTTTGCACAAAGGTATTGATGTTTTTTATCAGCTGATCAATCTTACTCATTTGCGGATCTCCTCTAGTTCATCCCTAAGGTCTTTGAGGATAGATCCCAATTCAATTGTTAGTACCCGCAGACTTTTGAAGAACCGTATCAAGAAAGCTAGTTGATGCCTTTGGCTTCGCTTCAATTGGATTGAAACTCGTATTCTTCTTCCTCAATATCGGTAGAATCTGAAACGACTGATTTTTTCTTTTTCAGCTCTTTGCTCATTTCGTCTTTGTTTTTTCTGTGCCTGCACAATGGCTGTGAATTGAATTTGAATTTGCTCCCAAAGTAAATCAACTGGCAGAATGTCCTGCATGATTTCAAACGCTTCAGCTGGCATGTGCTTTGAGTATAAGCCGTGTGTCTTTGCGTTTTGATTACGTATTGGTGCTGCGCCCCCGCTATTACCTAGCGCGTTAACATTACCGGGTTGACCACCTTTTTTGTGTGCACCCTTTTTTCTTTCCCAACCATGCCGCTTTTTCCACGATTTTATGGTGTTGATCGACACCCCGTATTTCTCGGCAAGGTCCTTGTATTTCATACCTTTGACGTAATCTTTCTCCGCCTGAATGTGCTTCGATCCCATTTACATTCACCTGCCATCTCCTTCTAATTCGTGTTTGTTTTGGGATTTTTATTTCCTCTAAACTGCCGCCGCACTCTACCTTTAAGCCGATGCTTGGTGTAAAGAATTATCGGAAGCAGTTTACAGGGAACAAAAAAAGCACCCCGCAGGATGCTTTTTGAAAACTCAGCTTAGGCCTTGTCTTCATATTCTAATTCAAATATTAGTATTGTTGACTCTGTACTACCTTCATAAACTTGAGGTATAGCATTAATGAGTCTATAGCCATCTTCACCTTGAAGTTTCAGATTTTTTTCAAGTTCAGCTAGAGGACCTTTATCGTCTAGTAAACCTTTTATTTTATGAACACAATAATCGTAATATAGTTTCGTTTCCATTTGTTATTTCACCCCCTACCTTTATATATCAGCAGAAAGTGAGCACATGGAACTATTCGCAGAATTTGTCGAACGAAAATCACTTTTCATCCTTTTCTTTTCTTTCCTTTACTTGCTCAAATGTTTTTAACATGTAACCTGTAACAATTCTATTCTTTCTGTCTTTATCCAATTGTCTCAATACAGCTAAAACTGATATGGTCACAAATCCAAAACCTATCCATTTAATCACATTGACATTAAAAGCAATAGTAAGATATGCAACGAATAAAGGGATCACTGCCATTAAATTTCTTCTAACAGGATCTAGACTGTTGTCCATATGATAAAACCTAGCTATTGCAAAATCTATAGAATCAATATCTAGGCTGTGAAGTAAAGACAAATTCCTTTGATAATGCTCCTTCTTTTTACCGAATATGAATATCTCCTTAAAATAAGCAATCAAGTCTTTCTCTGGATATGTGTAGATCACATCTTCTAATTCCTTTAATTGCTCGTTCTTTTGCTCGTTCTTTCGCTCGCTCTTTTGCTTATTATTAGTTGTGGTTTTCTTCTTTTTACTCAATTTCACTCACTCCTCAACATTAATATCGGAGAAGTTTGATAAAATTGTGGTGTTCGCAAAATTTGTCGAACGAATCCCAAACTCGCAAGAGCAAGTGAAAATATATTAATTTGTGGAGACGCAGGAAAATTATGCCTCTCCGTCCTGCCTTCCATTTTACACTACGGATTTTTCGTCTTTCAAAAAGTGCACAAAGTGGCTATACTGGCATAATTGGTCGATGATATTATCTTTCATCTGGCGGACCTTTTCACGAGACAGGCCCAAGTGAAGACCAATGGCTCGATAACTCATACCCTCCATCATGCAGTCATAGACCACCTTGTGCTTTTCTCCTTCTATTTTGCTTGCTGCTGCCTCTTTTGCATATACACGTTCCTCGAATTTCCAAAGACGTTTAAACAATCTGTCTTCCCTCATATCCATGTCACGTAATTCAGCTTGGCTTTTTCCTTTGCTCCCTTTTGGTAAGGTTGCCTCGATGCCGTATTGCGTCACACCCCAACTTCGCATAGGAATGTCAGTACCATAAAAACACGCTGGAGCCGTTGAACCTCTTTCGCCATCGAGTGATAATTGTGAATGAGTCCTTCAATCTCTTTTTTGTTCATGGTTCATGCTCCCTTCGATCGTATTAAATCTAGTTGAATAGCAATCTTTTTCTTTGCTCTATCTACAGTTTTTCGAACTGTTCCTTTACTAACTCCCATGAGACTTGCAATCTTATCTAGTGAATTGCCGTCAGCAACATGTGAGAGATACATTTCCTTTCCTTTTGCTTTTGTGTAAGGGTAGATAAGACGTACTCATCTTCATCACTCACTGTGCGCGGTGACTCTTTCGGGAAGTTGTATTGATTCGCTAAAGCTTCAAGCACTTTTGGTGAAGCAAACACAGTGCGTTGATAAACTGATTTTCGGTCAATCGCTCGTTTTGCTTCCGGCTGCCTACCAGTGGACAACCATTTCATCACGTACTCAAGATCATTTATCATTGCGCTGAAAATCTTACGGCTTGGATCAGTTTCTTCCATCTGCTCATATCTTCTTTTTGTATCTTTCAACGCTCGTTTATACTCAAGAATCAATTCGTTCATGGTTTCCTCCTGTTTGCGCTTGCATGCCTCGCCTTTGGCTCTTTTTAAACGCTGCATGTTTTGCCCCATAAGTTCTCTGTCAGTGAGCTTCTGCGGCTAGCAGTTTTTTTGGTTTCTCCTTCTTCATGCTCATCCTCCGTTCAGACAAATAAAAAACGGACACCAACCAGCACCCGTAAAAGGAGTTGATCAGTGTCCGCAGGCTCTCCGTCTTGGACTGAATATATTATTTTCCGAATAAATCATAAGAAATATCTTGAACTTTTATATTTTTGTAAACATCATTAAATAATATTTTATACTCTGACAATTCCTCTTTATTTTTTATCATTTTAGTTACATCAGCATTTGTGTAATATGAAAAAGGATCAGACAAATTCTCATATAAAACTGCTGTTGCATATCTCGACTCGTCAAATCCAATATGTCTACACATTAAATACCAAAACCCGCACTTAATTTGAGTACTTCTTATCACAGATATCAATTTAAAAGTATCTTCACTTTCATATCCAATACCTTTTATCCCCTCATGTAAAACAAAATTTAAATACCAGAATAAAAATTCTAGTTCTCCTCTCTGTTTATGAAATCCACTTCCATCAAAGTATATCCTTGATTCTTGATAATGGAATATTGCAAGAAACAACTCCGAATTTCCATACTTAATATTTTCATTTATATTATTAATAACTTGTACAATGTCTATTCTGTGATCAACATCGTGTTCGCGTCTAGTTATAGTTTCGCTATTAATATAAAAAATCACATCGTTTAAGTATGGAGCAACAAGATTAAGATACACTTCTTTTTCAAGCTTTATTTGTTCTCGCCGATGAGTAAAAAAATGTGATAATAACTGACCTAATATTGCTCCTAAAATAGCAGCTAATAAAGTTATTGTATACTTAGTTTCCAAAAATCGAACCATCCTTTAATGTTATTTATAAGAAATATAATTATACAATTAATTCCTCGTGATGGCTCTAAAAAAGAAGAAATTATAAATTGTGTACTTTTACATCCAATTAGAACTTCTTTAATTTCTGATAAAGATTTATTAATTTTTCCTCCTAAGCCGCTAGGCTTTTTATAGATGATGCAACAGTTCAATTTGCACGCCGTTTAAGCGTTTGTTTGCGATCTTTATATATTCAGGGTTCAATTCAATTCCCATGAAATTTCTACTATGCTTGAGCGCTGCTATACCTGTGGTTCCTGACCCATGAATGGATCCAAAACAATGCCATTTACAGGGCAGCCAGCTAATACACATGGCTCTATCAGTTCCACTGGATATGTTGCAAAGTGAGCGTCTTTGGTTGGCTTGGTTGCAACGGTCCAGACTGAACGCTTATTTCTGATAACTCTGAATGCTAAGTCACCATACTTCCCGTTGAATGAACCATGGGGCTCTTTCTCTTTTAAAAATTACTATTATTTAGATGCTACACCAACTGTGTTTTTAATTAGATGGTCTGTCAGATTGATAACAGACCATCTTCCATATAATAAAAATAATTATCAGACACTATTTCTTAAATTTGTTTCGGGATTCTTATATTTACTCAGATATTCTTCGCAGCTCTTTTTTCCTGATTTAATTAACTCATTTTGTTCATCAGTAGATATTGAAAAATTAATTGAAGAGACATTACCAGTGTCCACAAAAACTGTTCGGTCCATATCATCACCAATCAATTGTTGGTTAGCTTGCTGTTCCATGATCGTCGACACTAAGCTCCAGATAAAATCAAAGAATGTGTTAATTTCATGTTCTTTTGGGAGCGCTAATCCCGAGAAAATTTCTATGTCATTTTTTGAGTCTAATCTGAATCCTAACGTTTCTTTGTTATAAACGTACTTTCCTGGAATAAAACTGTTTTCTAAACTAAATGAAGATGAATCCATTTCTTTATATGCTTCAATTTCCAAAGATACATTTAATTCTTTGTATAATTCAGTTTCCTCTGAATGTTCTGTTTCTACATATTTTTCTCTGTCAAAAAGTCTTACCGGATAGTTAGAAAGGAGTCCGCCGTCTACATAAAAACATCCATTCAACTTGACTGCAGCAAAAAATATAGGTATTGACATAGATATTCTGACAGCATCTTTTATTTTCATATCAGCAAATTTAGAATCTTCAGCAGAAAATGTCTCAGTCCTGTAAGTTGACAGATTAGTTCCTTGAATGTAAATGTTTTTAAATTTAGGATTGTCCTGTATCTCTTTAAATGTTACATTTTTGTCTATCCCTTTTTTTTCTATACGACTTTCAATCCATTTCATAAATTTTCTGCCTTTATACCAACCATGATCATCTGTTATCAGTCTAAATGTATCTCTAACAACTCCAAAATCAGAGTCCATAAATTGTTCTAAATCCATCTCCCTAAGACTCTTTTCTAATTCTGATGAGCTATAACCTAGACTCACCAACATTGCAACAATAGCTCCAGCAGAGGTCCCTCCAACTCGCTCAACATTATCTAAAATTTTATGCTTTTCTAAAATTTCCAAAACCCCTACATAGGCTATTCCTTTAACTCCTCCTCCCTCAAAAACAAGATTCTTAAATGGATATTCCATGCAAATCCCTCCTGTGATAAATTCACAAGTATTGTCCTCATTTCACAATGAAATATTCACTTTAATTTTTAAATAAATACACATTGTATTTAAAATTTCTGTTTTACCTTAACTTATCGAACTTTCTTCTTAATACGTTATAACTCTCAGCCTCCGATTATTTGATCTTGTATCCTATTTCATGCTCAACTCTCACAAAATGACCTTTAGCAGTTTGAATGATTGTTTTTCCGTGTTCAGGCGCGTCTGTGATGTGTGCAGTTCCTTCGTTGCCGTCAATCACGATTATGCGGACATTATCTGCTTCATTTGCGTTTTGAATCGTTGTTTCAAAGTCTTTAATTTCAGTTGGTTTCATCCGCTTCATGCCCCCAATGTGGTTATAATGAATTTGCGCTGAAGAGCACTAAGGAACCTTACTAATTGCATGACTTGAATTTAGTATTCTCACGGAAAGATGGTTCTCCACTTACGAAATCATCTTTATTCAATGCATTTGAACGTATACTTAAACAAGCAGGCCTACCCAAAATGCCTATCCATGAACTTCGCCACACCCACACCGTTTTACTTTTAGAATCTGGGGCATCTATGAAATATGTTCAAGAGCGACTGGGCCACAAAAGCATTAGAGTAACATCTGATATTTATTCTCATATCAGCAAAAAAATCGACCTAGATTCACTGAATAAATATGAAGAGTATATCTCCAAGATAATGGAGTGATTTTTTTATCATTTTTTTGTGGGTGAATTGTGGGTGGCGGCTTCTTCATTTTGAAATATTAGAAACACCCACAAAAATAAAAACCCCCTGAAGCCAATGGCTCCAAGGGGTTTTTATTATTAATACTGAGACATATACTGATCGCGTTCCCATGGGTGTACTTGGGTGCGGAACATATCCCATTCGATTTCTTTTGATTCGATGAAGTGCTCGAATAAGTGATCGCCTAGTGCGTTGATCATGACTTCGTTTGATTTTAGCAGCTCGAGTGCTTCTGCAAGTGTTGCAGGAAGGTCAGAGATGCCGTTTTCAAGGCGCTCTTCTTTGTCCATGACATAGATGTTTCTGTCGATTGGTGCTGGTGCTTCTAGTTTGTTTTTGATTCCGTCTAGACCTGCTGCAAGTAATACGCTTAGTGCAAGGTATGGGTTTGCAGATGGGTCTACGCTGCGCACTTCTACGCGTGTGCTGATGCCGCGTGATGCCGGGATACGGATCAATGGGCTGCGGTTTTGTGCACTCCATGCCACATAGCAAGGTGCTTCATAGCCAGGTACAAGACGCTTGTAAGAGTTAACGGTTGGGTTTGTGACCGCTGTAAAGCTTGTTGCGTGCTTGACGATACCTGCGATAAAGTGTCTAGCGGTCTCGCTTAATTGTAAATCTGCTTTTTCATCAAAGAATGCGTTTTTACCATTTTTGAATAATGATAGGTTACAGTGCATTCCAGATCCGTTTACACCGAACAATGGTTTTGGCATGAATGTCGCATGAAGACCATGCTTTCTCGCAATGGTTTTAACTACAAGTTTAAACGTTTGAATGTCGTCACAAGAACGGATTGCGCCTGCATATTTGAAATCAATTTCGTGCTGCCCTGGTGCTACTTCGTGGTGAGATGCTTCAATTTCAAAGCCCATTTCTTCAAGCTCTAGCACGATATCACGACGGCAGTTTTCGCCTAGATCTGTTGGTGCAAGGTCAAAGTATCCGCCTTTATCATTTAGTTCAAGCGTTGGCTCGCCTTTTTCATCTAATTTAAATAAGAAGAATTCTGGCTCAGGTCCAAGGTTGAAATCACTAAATCCCAGTTCTTCCATTTCCTTCAAGATACGCTTTAAGTTGTTACGCGGGTCTCCATCAAATGGTGTCCCGTCTGGCTTATAAATGTCACAAATAAAGCGTGCAACTTTACCTTTTTCTGCTGTCCAAGGGAAAATAACAAATGTGTTTAGATCTGGGTATAGATACATATCTGATTCTTCGATACGTACAAATCCTTCAATAGATGAACCGTCAAACATACATTTGTTATCGAGAGCTTTTTCTAACTGGCTCACAGGAATCTCAACATTTTTAATCGTTCCGAGAATGTCTGTAAACTGCAGACGGATGTACTTTACGTTTTCCTCATTTACTAATTTTACGATATCTTCTCTTGTGTACTTTGCCATTTCGTAAAACTCCTCCCCTACAAAAGGTAAAATGTGTATAGCAATGCTTTTGCTAATTGGTTAACGGAAGAACCTTGACATATCCCCCTGCCTAAAGGTCGTTCCTTGTTGGAAACGTCCAGCCTGAATGAGTTCCTTCTTCAGTAGCTTCCTGAGTTCATCATCTGTCAAGTTGTGCTTCGCTGTGGTTTTTTCCTCCGTCTTTGTAACAGACGATGGATTTTCTGCCTCAGCTTTGGCAAAAAGCTTTTTGATTCCTGCCATGTTTACACCTTGTTCGATGAGGTTTTTAATTTCTAGTAATTTATCAACATCATGAAAAGAAAATAATCGGCGGTTTCCATCACTTCTTGCTGGAAATACTAAACCATTTTCCTCATAATAGCGAATTTGTCTTGCAGATAATTCTGTTAACTGCATGACAATCCCAATTGGGAATAAAGGCATTGAGCGGCGAATGTTATCACTCATCTCAACTGTCTCCTCCTCTTTGCTTAAATTTATTATATGTCATGTTATATTATGTGTCAACAAGATGTTAGGAATATTAACATGGATTTTTTTATTGAGCAGGTACTTCAATAAAACCTTGTTCCAATAAGGCATCGACAGCACTGCAAATCGCATTTTTCACATGGGCATACGTGAGTCCGCCTTGAACGTAGGCAGTATAAGGCGGTCTGATCGGACCATCGGCTGATAATTCGATACTGGCCCCTTGTACAAAGGTGCCCGCTGCCATAATGACATCGTCTTCGTAGCCTGGCATATAGCTTGCATGTGGTGTGACGTGACTATTAATCGGAGATGCATACTGGATCGCCTGACAGAACGCAATCATTTTTTTAGGATCCCCAAATTCAACTGATTGAATCAAATCCGTTCTTTTCGCATTCCACGCTGGGTTTGTTTGGAATCCGAGCTTCTCAAGAAAACGAGCCGTAAATACTGCGCCTTTTAAGCTTTGAGCCACAACATGCGGCGCCAAGAAAAAGCCTTGATACATTTCCTGGAGCGCATACAGCGATGCACCCGCTTCACTGCCGATGCCTGGAGATGTCATTCGATAAGAGCAAGCTTCTACCCATTTTTCTTTTCCAACGATGTAGCCGCCTGTTTTGGCAAGACCTCCGCCTGGGTTTTTAATGAGTGAACCGGCCATGAGGTCAGCTCCGACATGACACGGCTCTTGTAATTCAGTAAATTCACCATAACAGTTATCTACAAACACAATGATTTCTTCATTTATCTCTTTCACAAATGAAATCATTCGCTCAATTTCTTCTATAGTAAAGGATGGTCTTGACGCATAGCCTTTCGAACGCTGAATGCCGATGACTTTTGTTTTAGAGGAAATCGACTCTTTTACTTTCTCATAATCGACGGATCCATCTTGTCGTAAATCAATGGCTTTGTAGTCAATCTGGAAGTCTTTTAATGAGCCTGTCCCTTCTTTCCCGCGAATCCCGACAATTTCTTCTAGCGTATCGTATGGTTTTCCCGTCATATAGATCAATTCATCGCCAGGTCTCAGCACACCAAATAAGGCAATGGAAATTGCGTGTGTACCGGAAATAATTTGCGGACGCACAAGCCCGCTTTCTCCGCCGAAGACATCCGCATAAATCTTTTCTAATGTGTCTCTCCCCATATCATCGTAGCCATATCCAGTCGTCGGATTAAAGTGAGAGTCACTGACTTTGTGCTTTCGATAGCTTTCAAGCACCCGCCACTCATTTTGTTCACTCTTTTGATCAATTTGCTGATGCACGTGTAAAATCTCTTGTTCTGTTTCTGCTGCTGCTTTTTCTAAAATACTGCCGTGTTTTAATGTGTGAAACATCTTGATTTAATTCCTTTCCAACATATACTTCTTGATTTGACCTAAAATGGTCTGATCCTCACCACTATATCCGGTGATGTCATATATCTCTGCTTCTTTTTGAAATTCTAGTGATTCCACAAGCGTTTCTGATTTTAATGCGGAAATGAGCTTGCCTTCATGCGCTGGAATCTTTACATGATATGGCTTTAAAAAGTCTTTTTTCAGCTCGGCCATAATATCCGCTTTTAACCTTTTTACATCTTCTTTGCGCTTAGCACTGATTAAGATGTGGCGATGCTTTGAAGATGGGATGAAATCTGGTCGGATTTGATCTTCCTTGTTATAAACAGTCAGCATCGGAATACGGTCCGCTTCTAATTCTTCTAAAAGCTCATGAACCGTTCGTTCGTGCCCTTCATAATCCTCATTAGAAGAGTCGATGACATGAAGCAAATAATCGGCTTCCTTCACTTCTTCAAGGGTGGAACGAAATGCGGCAATCAGTGTGGTCGGAAGGTCTTGGATAAAGCCAACTGTATCTGAAATCAGCACACTGTAGCCAGATTCTAATGTCATCTTACGTGTCATTGGATCAAGTGTCGCAAACAGCAGGTCCTCTTCATGACTATCCGCTTCTGTTAATTGGTTAAACAAAGTTGATTTTCCGGCATTCGTATACCCGACAATGGCAATTTGGAACACACCATTTTTCTTTCGGCGCTCCCGGTATCTTGTTCGGTGTTCTTTGACTGCAGATAACTGCCCGTTAATTTCATGAATGCGGTTTCGAATATGGCGTCTGTCTGTTTCAAGTTTTGTTTCACCTGGACCTCTTGCGCCAATTCCGCCCCCTTGTCTTGAGAGGCTGATCCCTTGTCCACTTAGTCTCGGCAAGGCATACTGAAGCTGGGCAAGCTCTATTTGCAGCTTCCCCTCTCTTGTACGGGCTCTTTTTGCAAAGATATCTAAAATCAATTGCGTACGATCAATAATTTTCACATCTAAAGCAGTCGCCAAAGCTTTTAGCTGGCTTGGAGAAAGCTCGTCATTAAAAATAACGACATCACATTCGAGTTCCTCGCAAAGCACTTCAAGTTCTTCTACTTTCCCTTTACCGATATACGTTGCACTGTCTTGTCTATTTCTCTTCTGCGTCATCACGCTGACAGCTTCACCGCCAGCCGTTTTGGTTAAGGAAGCTAATTCTTCCATTGAGTATTGGAAGCGTTCATCCGTTACATGCGGCAATTGGCAGCCGACAAGGATCGCTTTTTCAGTCATTTCATGTTCATTCAACGTTAGTTGTTTCCTTTCTGTACTTAAGTTTTCAGTAGTACCATCATACCAAACACATCACACGTATACCACTATTCGGATGGTTTATTTTAGTGACTCTTTATAAAAAGGATACGCCATTTCAAGAAGGCGTATCCTCTTTCATTTGAAGATCGTGACTTTTAATGGTCAGCAGATCTTTTTTATCATAATGATCCACAAGAAGCAGTCTCATCGCCTGGGTTCGTATGGCTTTTTCAATGGTGTTTCGCACAAACCGGCCGTTGCTGAATTTTGCCGGGCTTGTGGTACTTTTAATGTGCATTAAATAATCCCGCAGCTTCCATTCGGCTTCTTGTGTAAATACATATTCTCTGTCTGCCATCATTCGTTTTGCAATATCCATGAGCTGATCGACTGTATAATCAGGAAAGCTGATGTTGATTGGAAATCTTGATTGCAGGCCGGGATTTAAAGAAAGAAAATGATCCATTTCCTTGGAGTAGCCTGCAAGAATGAGAATGAATTCGTGCTGTTTGTCCTCCATATGTTTTACAAGGGTATCAATCGCCTCTTTTCCAAAATCCTTTTCTCCTCCGCGTGCAAGAGAATAGGCTTCGTCAATGAACAAAATACCACCTAATGATTTTTTAATTAAATCCCTTGTTTTTTGCGCTGTATGACCAATGTACTCTCCAACAAGATCACCGCGTTCTGCTTCAATTAAATGACCTTTTGAGAGCACATTCATTTCAAAGAAAAGCTTCCCGACAAGTCTTGCAACTGTGGTTTTCCCTGTGCCAGGATTTCCTTTGAACATCATATGAAGCGCTTGTTTTCCTACCTTTAACCCTTGTTCCTGCCGTTTTTGATTAACAAAAATCCAAGCATAAATCTCTTTTATGTTTCGTTTCATTTCATCCATACCGACAAGGCTGTTCATTTCACGCTCTATTTCCCGTAAGATGCTGTGTTTTGCCTCATTTTTCTGCAAGGCTTCCAGGTATTCTGCCTCTGAGTCTGCATCAACCAATACTTGCTTTTGTCCGTTAAGTATAATATTGATTTGGCCGTTGTTTTTATATGTGACAGCTCGCTCCAACGTATTCACCTCTCGCTCTTCTCTCTTTATTCTATTCGGGTGGAGCTGTAATCGTGACAATCGCCCGCTTAAGCCCAAGTTTGCTGTCAAAATGACCCGAGATACCGAATATTGTAGGGATTTCTGCGGTTTCCCAGGAAATGATGTGCTATTTCCATTGTATTCACCCCGTTTGGGCGGACAAACCAACAATTTGCTTTTTCTTAGAAAAATGTAGCTTTTTGATCACAAATGATGCAGAAAAGAGTCTCAATGATTTCCGCATTTTGTACAGGCAATTCTTCTATTTTCTCATAAAATAAAGACGAGGTGATGAATAGATGGTGAAAATTTTTATTGATCCTGGCCACGGAGGAACAGATTCTGGAGCTAGTGCTAATGGACTTTTGGAGAAAAATATAACACTTCAAATCGCGCTTTTATTGAGAGACATTTTGATTAGTGAATATGATGGGGTTTCTGTCCGCTTAAGTCGTTCAACTGACCAATCCGTCACTTTGTCCCAGCGTACGAATGCGGCAAACAGCTGGGGGGCAGACTATTTCGTGTCTATTCATATTAATGCTGGCGGGGGCACAGGGTTTGAAAGCTATGTGTATCCTGGCGTTTCAGCACCGACCACCACGTATCGCAATGCCCTTCATGATGAAATTGTCCGCTCGGTTGATTTTGCGAACCGCGGCAAGAAAACTGCGAACTTCCACGTTCTTCGAGAAACTTCTATGCCCGCTATTTTAACAGAGAATGGTTTTATTGATACGGCAGCTGATGCTAATAAGCTCCGCAACGCAACCTTCCTTCAAGGCATCGCTCGCGCTCATGCGACTGGTCTAGAAGAAGCCTTTCAATTGAAAAAAAAAGCAAGTAATCTTTATAAAGTGCAGGCAGGAGCTTTCAAAGTGAAAGCCAATGCAGATGAATTAGCAGCCACACTTAAATCCAAAGGCTTTGACGCGTTTGTTGTATTAGACGGCGGCATGTTCCGAGTACAGGCCGGCGCTTTCCGTACAAAACAAAATGCAGATGACCTCGTCGCAAGATTGAAGCAGGCCGGTCACGACGCATTCGTTTTCCAATAAGCTGTAGCTGTTGTAACAAAACAAACCGGCTCAAGTCTTCTGCTGAGCCGGTTTGTTGTGTATTCATTTACGCTAGGATGTTGACAACAAATTGAGACCATGTTTCAAGACGGTCGAAGTATTCAGGCTTTTTCAAATCGGCTGCTTTCATCCATTTTCCTGAGATTTGATCTGTTTCTTTTACTTCCACATGAGCACCCGGAGATAGCTCAAGCGCTGATAACAGTCCGATGTGCACACGGCCGACACTGTTGTCATCGTCATTGATTAATCCAAGGGTTTTCATTTCAAGTTTGTCTTCTTCTTGAATAGAAAGTTCTTCGTCCAGCTCACGATCTGTATTTTCTTTTAGAATCTCAGCAAAGTTTTTTCCTTCGATGAAATTCATATGCCCCCCAAAGCCAAGAGATAACTTATGATGTAAGCGAGTCTCTCCCCCGCCTTGAAGTCTTTCGTATACATACACTTCGTCCTCACGCTTAATCACAACATAAGGAATCGGCTGCTTGAAGTCAGGATTTTCTTCTGCATCGCCTCTTCGCATTTGCTCGAAGTGCTCTTCGATTTCTTTCATTATTGTGCTGATTGTTTTCTCTTCACTGTTCACACCATTAAACGCAAGTGTTTCGTTTTGGAACACGCGTGCGCGTGGTGCAACTAAAATGATTTCGTCCATTTTTCCCATGTTCGGTAACCTCCAGTATGTAACACATTGTTAGAAATGGCAAAAAGCCAAAACGAGTGATGCGTTTTGACTTTTACGCTTTCCTTATGATTCATCTCCAAAGAAGAAGTCGTCATCTTTTAACGGCTCAACTGTTGCTTTTTTGTAGCCGTTCCCTTTCATTGAGAAGAAGTCATGCGACTTTGTTTTTGTATTGAGTCCATTCAATACAATAGGGTTGATCTCTTCTTCTTCAAAGTAAGGGGCAAATCCAAGGTTCATTAACGCTTTATTGGCATTGTAACGAATAAACTTTTTCACATCATGCGATAAATTAACTTGGTCATAAATATCTTCAGTGTAATGAAGTTCATTTTCATAAAGCTCGTTTAAAAGGTCAATAGAGAAATCATACAGCTCTTTTTGCACGTCAGGTGTTTGTTTGTTGTAAATTTCTTGTGCTAATAATCCAACATACACACCATGAATCGCTTCATCACGCAAAATTAAGTTGATGATTTCACCACTTTGCATGAGCTTTCCTTGTCCATAGAAATAAAGCGGGTAGTAAAAACCACTATAAAATAGGAAGCTTTCTAAATAAACAGAAGCAACCATTGCTTTAAAGAGAGAAATAGGATCGTCCTTTTGAATCGAACGGTATAAACTGACAATCATATCTGCTTTCTTTTGCAGGAATTTATTCTTCTTGACCCATTCAAACACTTCACTGATCGTTTCAGTTGGTGCAAGTGTCATGAAGATATTGGAGTATGATTTCGCATGCACCGCATTTTCCATCATTGCCATAAAGTTGAGTACAGCTTTACGCTGATGGCCGTCCACATGTTCAGCAACAATCGGCATCCCTGTATTTCCTTGTTCTGTATCAAGTAAAGTCAGTCCAGCAAGTACCTTCATGTACGTATCTCGCTCTTTTTCACCTAAATATTTCCATGTTAAGAGATCTCCATTTAAGGAAATCTCTTCTGGAAGCCAGAACTGCTTCACATTTTGGTTGTAAAACATTTGTGTAAAATCGTCTTCGTGTTTTGACCAGTTGGCTGCATCATAAATTTTTGTCACGTTAAACTCTCCTTTAATCAAACAACACAAGAAAGACAGCCTTCCTGCCCTGTATCCTTCGTTCTTGCATAATAAAGTGTCTTAATGCCTTTATGGTGTGCATAAAGATCGATGCGGTTTAAATCACGCGTTGTCATCGTATCTTTTAAGAATAGTGTAAAGCTGATTCCTTGATCGACGTGCTGCTGAATCGTTGCGATCATATCGACCACTTTAAACATGTCCATATCGTACGCTTCTTTATAGAAGAACCAGTTTTGTGCTGAAAGACCTGGCATTGGGTAATAGGTTTTGCTGTTGCCGTATGTTCTTTCTTCGATACGTTCCATAATTGGCATCACAGAGGCTGTTGCCGATTGAACATAAGAAATGGAACCTGTTGGTGCAATACATAAACGATAGCTGTGATACATGCCATGTTCCGCTACAAATTCTTTGAGTGCTGCCCAGTCTTCTTTTGTTGGAATGTGCATGCCTTCAAATAGCGCTGCTGCTTTTTCTGTTTTTGGTGTGAAATCATTCTCCACGTATTTATTGAAGTACTCACCAGTTGCATAGCCAGAGCCTTCATAACGATGGAATGTTTCTCCTTTTTCTTTCGCAAGCTCACTTGAGCGTTTAATTGAATAATAGTTCACCATCATAAAGAATGTATTTGCGAAATCTCTTGCTTCTTCACTTTCATAGGCAATTTGGTTTTGAGCTAAATACCCGTGAAGGTTCATCGCACCGAGTCCGATTGACTTCATCGCTTTGTTCGCTTTTCGAACAGCTGGTGCATTGCGAATGTCTGTTGTTTCAGACACAAGCGTTAGTGAGTCTGTTGCAAGCTTAACCGTTTTTTCAATCGATTTGTTTTTCATGACATTCATGATATTTAATGAACCAAGGTTACAAGAAATATCAAGACCGATTTCATCTTCTTGATCATAGTCCGTGTAAGAAGAAACCTCTGAAGCCTGAAGCACTTCTGAGCAAAGGTTTGAGAATTTCACTCGTGAAATATGGTTCAAGGCATGCTCTCTGTTTACATTATCTTGGAACATGATATATGGATAGCCTGATTCTGAGCGTAGAACAGCCAACTTTTCAAGAAGCTTTCTCGGATTGACTTTTTCTTTTTTGACTTTCGGGTTTTCTACAAGCTCGTCATACATTTCTTCCATGTCCATCTCATCAAGATGCTGTCCATATTCTTTATAGACTGTATGCGGATAGAAGGTATAAGCTGTTTTATCTTCTCTAGCAAGCTCGATAAATTTATCCGGGATGACGACTCCGATGGACAGAGTTTTCACGCGAACATCTTCATCGGCAGAGATTTTTTTCGTATCTAAGAAATCATTGATATCTCTGTGGAAAATATTCAAGTAGGCACTGCCTGATCCTTGTCTTTGCCCCATTTGATCTGCATATCTGAATGCATTATCAAGAAGCTTCATCACGCCGACGACACCTTTTGTCGCGTTTTCGACATCTTTGATTGCTTCGCCTTTTGCACGAAGTTTTGACAGGTTCAAACTGACGCCGCCGCCTAGTTTTGACAGCTGCATGGAAATATCAATCGCTCTTGAAATATCGTTTAGTGAGTCATTTACTTCAAGCAAGAAGCAGCTCACAAGTTCACCGCGTCTTTTACGTCCAGCGTTCAAGAAGGTTGGTGTACTTGGCTGGTACTCTTGATTGATCATCAGTTCTACAAACTCAAGTGCTTTTTCTTTATCCCCACCTGCAAAGAAAAGTGCTACAACTGAAATGCGGTCTTCATAGCGTTCAAGGATTTTCTTTTTATCATTTGTTTTCAGTGCATAGTCATTGTAAAACTTAAACGCACTCATAAATGATGGGAATCTAAATTTTTTGGCATATGCAGCTTCAAAGACTTCTTTAATATCTGCCATGCTGTATTGTCTTAAAAATTCTTCCTCATAGTAGTCGTTTTCTATTAAGTAATCAATCTTCTCTTCTAGATTGTGAAAAAAGACCGTGTTTTGATTAATGTAATCTACGAAATAACTATGTACAGCTTCTTTGTCCTTATCGAACTGAAACTTTCCTTCTTTTTGAATCATAATCTCGTTATTTAATTGTATCCACTTTGGAACCTGATTTTGTGACAATTCTTTCTACCTCCTGTGTAAACAATTCAACATCCCTTTTTGTTCCGCTTAGTTCAAAGGTGTGCAAAATAGGAACTTGATATTGTTTAGAAATCGTATCGGCGCTTTTTGCAAAATTATCTCCCCACACTTTGTTGCCACTCACCGCAACACCTAGTAAAAGGTGAGCATTTTTCTCTAAAAAGGACTGAGTGGTACTAGGGACTTGTCCAAATCCTGTCGTAAAGGTGACGAGAATAAACGGCGTATCCAAAAACTCTTCTCCAGTCAATTTTCGTTTGTCTGTAAAAGGGGTCTTGTCCAAAAAGCGTTGAACATTTCCTGTTTTTGAATCAAATACGATTTGAATCAATTCCATCACGACCTAGTTTTTAGTATTGTTGATCATTTCGCTATTCACTATATATAGTATACTATGTTTTTTCAAAACACAACATATAGATGTTCGAAACGAAAAAAATCAACCAACCCGGCCGAACCTTCATAGCCGAACTCGTACGTTCAAATAAATAGAGCAGAACAGGATCTAAAAATAGACTGCTCTACTCCCTATTCAACTGAAACCGAAATCTATCATAACACGAAAAAAAATCGCTTAGTAGACTAGACTTTTTGTTTTATTTTTTGTAGGCATCGCACTGTAAATC
This sequence comes from Bacillus sp. FSL R5-0512, assembly GCF_038593295.1. Classification (NCBI taxonomy): domain Bacteria; kingdom Bacillati; phylum Bacillota; class Bacilli; order Caryophanales; family Bacillaceae; genus Bacillus; species Bacillus sp. FSL R5-0512. The sequence continues at coordinate 1,659,750 of NZ_CP151982.1, read as the reverse complement.
TTCTGACACTTCTGTAATTTCCACTTCAACACCTAATTCTTTTAGCACCGCTTCAAGCGCAGAGACGATTGAAGCTTCTCTCACTAATTCTTTCCCATTTACAGAAACACTCGTTCCATATTCGAAACAGGAATCGTCTTCACAAGTTTGTTCCCAATGATTAATTTTAATTTTATGTGTCATGAACTCATCCTTTTCTGTCTAGATGTCTGATGCATGATTATAGTGTAGCGGCTTCACATTCATTTGTAAATTTACGTGCTTACTCTTCTTCATCAAGGTCATCATCATATTCTTCGTCGTCCCATTCATCTATGTATTTCGTTGTAACGAGAGTCAGCTCTCCTTCTTTTTCATCAAACCGGTACACATGTACTTGATCATCTTTCACAACAGCAAAATGATTATTTTTTAGTGCAAATGATGATGGTAAAACTCCATCTGCATTTTCATGAGAATGGTTATTCCAACTTTCTTGTCTCGTTTCAATGTTTGAGATAGCGCACGATCCAAACAAGACAACAATTCCAATCAAAAGGAGGATCACTCTAATCCTTCTTAATTCAAGCTCTGCATTTTCCATATGAATCCCCTCACCCTTCTAATATCCAATAAGGAATTATACGGAAAATTGGCAGAAAAGTTTCATTGCATACAAAATAGCCCCTCTGCACTGACAAAAAACGTAGCGGGTTCCGGCCGGTTTATTCGCAGAGGCATGGGGCTATTTTTAATACAACATATCCTATTCTAATTCTAGATTTACATTCTTTTGAGGTGCAAATGTAGAAATGGCGTGTTTATAAATAAGCTGCTGCTTCCCTTCTGTTTCAAGCAGCACCGTGAAATTGTCAAACCCCTTCACTTGACCGCGAAGCTGAAAGCCATTCAGCAAGAATACTGTGACAAATGTATTGTCTTTGCGGATCTGATTCAAAAACTGCTCCTGAATATTAATCGGTTTCATGTTTCGTCCTCCTTGATTCTGATAACTACAGTTTCGCTTTAAGTCCAAGCTTTCCTGCTATATATGCGAAAATTTCCTCTTTTTTGTCTGAAAAGTGGCAAGGCGGTGTCATATCAAACCAAGTGACCGCCATTTTATTACGGAACCACGTGAACTGACGCTTCGCATATCTACGGGAATTTTGCTTTAATTGCTGGATGGCTTCATCAAGTGAGCAGTCACCTTGAAAATAGGCATACAGCTCTTTATAACCAATGGCTTGAACAGACTGACAATCCTTCAAGCCAGATTGATAAAGTGCTCTCACTTCTTCAATTAAGCCCTCATCTATCATCATATCAATTCTTTGATGAATGCGCTCGTACAAAACCTCTCGATCCATTTTCAGCCCAATGAAGGCTGTATCATAAAGAGGAACTTCTTGATGCCCGTTTTGCATCTCAGACATTTTCTGACCTGTTGTATGAATCACTTCCAGCGCCCGGATCACGCGGCGGACGTTATTTGGATGAATAGCGTTTGCCGCATCAGGATCTACTGCCTTTAGCTTTTCGTGCAGCAAAAGCGCGCCGTGCTGCTGTTCAAAGAGCGTCATTTCTTCTCTAAAAGCAGGATCACTTTTCTCATCCGTAAATGTGTAATCATATAAAACAGATTGGATATAGAGGCCTGTTCCGCCGACAATCATTGGCGTTTTCCCTCTAGCGGCAATCTCTTTGATCTTCGAACGAACCAGCTGCTGAAATTCAGCTGTCGAAAAAGATTCGTCCGGCTGTTTAATATCAATTAAATGGTGCGGGATGCCATTCATTTCTTCGGGGGTGATTTTAGCTGTTCCGATATCCATCCCTTTATAAATCTGCATCGAATCCCCGCTGATAATCTCTCCATTAAATGCTTTGGCTATATCAATGCTCAATTTGGTTTTGCCGACAGCTGTCGGCCCTACTAACACGATTACTGGCTGCTTCGCTTTATTCATAACATCACTCACTTTTACAAAACTGCCTACAGTATAGCATAACTTTTCTTACTCTCCTATATCCTGCCCATCACCAGCCAAGCGGTTCATTTCCAACCACTTCATATGTTTTTCCTTTTAAACGATGCTTATGGGTTGGCCGCTTCTCATCTGGACTATAGACGACACCTCCATATGGGATGGGTACAGAATCGAGATAGGCTGAATAGGTGACTTCCTCGATCTCGTGATAATGTGTTCCATCCACTCTTGGAATTGCAGGCCCTGTGACCCCGTAGTACCTGTGGAAATGTCCTCTTTCAAAGGAGGTGATTCCGCGATAAAAATGAGTATGCCGGTCGGTATTGCTTCCATTCACAGGCTGAGAAATACCTTCTATTAAATGATAATGCCCCTCTGTTACATCCGTACGTGCTTTATATGCATGAGCATGCGGCGGACACTTTGCCCAATCAGATGGATACAGGCCCATTTCCAACATTCCTCCTTATATTAGGCGTTCACCCAAACATATGTAGGCAACTGGAATACACTGGTGTCAGTTACAGTGATTTTATGAGAAAGGAGCCTTTCATTATGAATTATTTTGACGCACCTCCGTTTATTCAAGAAGACATGAGAAGACCTTTTGGATTTGGGTTTGGCCGACCTGGTTTTGGATTTGGGAGACCCGGTTTTGGATTTGGCCGCCCAGGCTTTGGCTTTGGAAGACCTGGATTCTTTGGACCTCCATTTTTAGGTGGTTTTGCTGGCGGTCTGCTTGCTGGATCTTTGCTTGCTCCAGGATTTGGATATCCTTATCCGCCATTCCCGCCATATGGACCATACCCTTGGTATTAAATATGACGTCTAAGTGAAAACATCCGTTCATAAAATGAATCGATTGACACACTCTTTTTTCATGGGTTAACATTTACTTTACCGACTGTTCAGTAAAGTAGGTGTTTTTTTTATGTCTAAAACCAAAAAAGAGCAAATTTTTGACGCGGCTGCCAGCACAATTCTAAAAGAAGGAGTCAGCCAGCTCACCCTTCAGCAGGTGGCAGAGCATGCAAATATGACCAAAGCTGGTCTGCTTTATCATTTTTCAAGCAAGGAAGAGCTCATCCAAAAAATGAATGAGCATGCGATTCTTTGTTTTCGTCAGCAGCTCGAGACGTATCAAGAAACATACAAACACGAAAAAGCGCCTTATGTACGCGCATATATATTGGCCACATTACATGATTTAGATATGCAGCATACGACCCAGCTATGTACAAGTATGCTGGCTACGATGTCATTTGATGATGCGCTGCTGCAACCTTGGCGTGATTTTTATGCGGAGTTCAAAGAAAAAGCATCTGAGGAAATAAGCGATCCTGCACTGAGTCAGCTGATCCGCCTTGCATGTGATGGGATATGGTTTTCAGAAATGTTTCAGCTTGAACCGCTGAAAAGAGAGGAAAAAACCCTTTTACTTCATCGGATTTTACACCTATTAGAGGAGGGATGATCATGATCCTCGGATATCTTTTTTTGGCTGTTGCCATTTTTTCAGAAGCCATTGGCGCCGTGATGTTAAAATTATCAAATGGCTTTACGCGCTGGAAGCCTAGCGCTGCCGTTGTGGCTGGCTATACACTTGCTTTTTATATGCTGTCATTGACGCTCAATATCATTCCGCTAAGCACGTCTTACGCAACATGGTCTGGGGTTGGTACGGTCCTCACGGCTATTTTTGGCGTGCTCTTTTTCAAAGAAACCTTGAACCAAAAAGCAGTCATTGGCATGGCGATGCTTGTCTCAGGGGTCGTACTATTGAATATGTCATAAAGGATGTGAGAGATCATGAAAGGAATGCTCTACTTAACAGGAGCCATTTTAACGGAGGTTTTTGGCAGTACAATGCTGAAGCTTTCACAAGGCTTTACGCAGCTGCTGCCGAGTATTGGGGTACTGATCGGATTTGGCTGCGCCTTTACTTTCCTCAGTTTGGCACTAAAAACCATTGAGCTTTCGTCTGCCTATGCAACCTGGTCTGGCGTTGGAACAGCCCTTACCGCTCTTGTAGGACTTGTGCTGTTTAACGAAACCATCAGCACGAAAGGCTTCATCGGCCTTGCACTTGTCATCTGCGGCGTGATTGTCTTAAATCAGTCCAAGAAGCAACAGAACGAAACCAAAGCACAACTCGATCAAACCGAATGGACGTCATAAAAAAAGTCATTTTCTCCATATTTCAAGAGAAAATGACTTTTTTGTTTTTAACGGCCGACTTGAATGGTTTCTTCTAAAGAAATGTTCACATTCCCCTGAACAGCTCTTGAGATCATACATGAGCTTTCGGCTTTATGCGCAAGCTTACGAGCAAGCTCAATTTCATGTGCAGAAGCGGACTCTTTAAGGGTGATGACAGGTCGATGAATGATTTCCTCATAAGTAAACACACCATTTGTCACATCTACGACGGCTTCAGAGCTCATCGATAGATCCTCTTTCTCTAATTGACTCCGCTCCATCATGGCTGCAAGTGTAATGATATAACACGTAGCCGCTGCACCTAAGAGCATCTCATCTGGATTGGTTCCAACACCAGGACCGTCCATTTCCTTTGGAATCGAAATCTTTGTTTTTAATTGTTCACATGCGATTGTACCCACATCGTTACGCAGACCAGGCCAGCTTGCCTGAAGATGAAAATGATGACGCGCCATATCCGTCTCTCCTTTTGTTATCACTGTTCATAGTGTAACAAGAATTCCCCTGCTTGTCTTAGCAGGTGCACAGCCATTATGTATATTCTTCATCCAGCACTGTCCGAATCGCCCTGACATAACGATAGAATGTCTCGTTTTTTGTACTTGACCGCCTCCGAAAATCGAAACTGTCAAATAAAGCTTCACGCTGACTTCTACTAATCTCAAGCTGCACACTCTGCCCTGTTTTTGTAAGATTATTAATATTATGATTGCTTGTCCCGCTCAGGGTTGCGTGTGCGACAGCTAGTTCAGCAGAAAATCCGTTCCGCTCTAATGAGTTGACAATTTTCTCTGCACGGTCGTAATCTGTTCCGCCGACGAGAGTATGGTCAATTCCTTCCTCGCCTTTGTATCCATGCACTGCTAAAATGTAATCATGTGCTTTTGCCTGCGCGACGCCGATTGGCTCATCAAAGTTTGTACTTGTAATATGAAGTTCTGATGCATTCTCTCTTAGACCTTCAAATAAATACGTCGAAAAATCGTTGTCAAAAAAATGGACGATCTCGCTCACGCCGCCTTCGATCCTCCCGCCATGAGGTGACATCACAAGAAGGCGGCTGCCGGGCACTGGGTTGGCTGTAATGTTATAGCTGCTCGTTGATTCGTTTTCTTCAAGTTCTTTAAAATTTCGATAAATATCATTTGAACCGCTTTCGTCTTCCCCACCTGATGACACTGGCTCATCATGTTCCTGTGCTTGCATGGTATAATAAACGCCCCATCCGATCGCAAGCAGGAGAAGCAAAGCAAAAAACTTCTTCATTCCCGTTCTCCTTTAACAGATTTCTAAGCCGTTTCTATGATTTATATTGAATCATCATTTCTTATCATTTTTTCCACATTTTCTCTTCACGTTTGATCATAACACTCTAGATCATGAGATTCCTCAAAAATAAGATAATTGCATTTATATACACAGAAACGCCTCTCCTCTTTGAAAACAGAGTTAGAATAGTATGACAAATAAATGACGTTATGTTTAATATGACCTAGTCCTATCCAGTCTGTTTTCTTTAATTCGGCTTTTTTTGATAAGGATTTGATGTTTTCCATCTGTCACGCATCACATTTATATGAGCATTGACCCTGTCCACAGCCCTCCTTTTTCTGCAAAATCCTTTGTTTCACTGGTTCTCTCAGAAGAACTCTCCCACCTATCATCGGCAGATTCTATATGATTTCCACCTTTTTCTATTATTTTACAAAATGTAAGCGCTTTTCTTTTTTAAAAAACATAAGCAAGCCGCCAATATAAAGAAAAGGAGGGACAAGAATCCGAACCAAGCAGTTCTCATTCTCATAACGTAAGAGTGTACGAGAATGGATAGCTGGAATGGAGGGCATCACATGTTTGGATTTTCTATGGTGCAAATGGTCAGAACACATGCTAGTAAACTAGATCAGCCTTTAAGAGAGACCGTTCTTCACCTTTATAAACCTTTTAAATGGACGCCATGCTTTCTTCATCGTTTTTTCGAAGGCAGGCTGAAGAAGAAAAAGAAGCTTCGTGTGATCATTGAGTTTAAGGAAGGTGCAGCCGAGGCAGGGATTCAAAGCACAAAGCAGCTCATGAAAAAAAGCAGAAAAACAAATATAAAACAACATTTCTCACATATCAATTGCTGCGCTGCTGATCTAACGCCTGCTGCTTTAGAGGAGCTATTAGCAAATGGGGAGCATATTCGTAAAATTTATTTAGACCGGAAAGTTCATGCGCTGCTGGATGTAGCCACACAAGCAAGTCATGCTGAAGAAGTCATCCGAAACGGGACAACTTTAACCGGAGAAGGCATTACGGTCGCTGTCATTGACACAGGAATTTATCCGCATGAAGATTTAGATGGAAGAATTCGAGATTTTGTGGATTTCGTCAAACAAAAAACAAAGCCTTATGATGATAATGGCCACGGTACTCACTGCGCGGGAGATGTCGCGGGAGATGGAGCCGCTTCAGATGGCTTATACAAAGGACCTGCCCCAAAAGCAAATCTGATTGGCGTGAAAGTGTTAAATAAACAAGGCGCTGGATCACTTTCTACTATTATAGAAGGTGTTGAATGGTGCATACAGTTCAACGAAGACCACCCTGATGATCCGATTCATATTATCAGTATGTCGCTAGGCGGTGCTGCGCAGCGTTATGATGACGAACAGGACGATCCAATGGTGCGTGCTGTCAATGCGGCTTGGGATCAAGGCATTGTTGTATGCGTCGCTGCAGGAAACTCTGGTCCTAACAGTCAGACAATTGCAAGCCCTGCTGTCAGCCAAAAAGTCATTACGGTCGGAGCCTACGATGACAGGAATACACCAGAATCAACTGACGATGTCGTGGCACCGTTTTCAAGCAGAGGGCCAACTGTTTATGGGGAAGCAAAGCCTGATATCCTCGCACCAGGCGTAAACATCGTTTCTCTCAGATCACCAAGATCCTTTCTGGATAAACTCGATAAATCAAGCAGAGTCGATGAGGATTATACAACGTTATCTGGCACATCGATGGCAACACCGATTTGTGCTGGTATTTGCGCTCTACTATTAGAGCATTCACCGGATTTAACGCCAGATGAAGTCAAAACCCTGTTAAAAGAAAATACTGGCAAGTGGTCTGGGGATGACCCGATGATTTATGGAGCAGGTGCAATTGACGCAGAAAAAGCAATCAAAGAATAAAGAAAAAAGCCCTTTACGTTTTGCGTAAAGGGTGTTGTTTGTCTCATTTTTAAGTGTGAAGTCTTTCATCTACTTGAGCAGCTGACATGTTATGCTTCGTTCTCATACATCTCATCTCCTTTTTGAATGTGCGTACGCGCTTCGATCACAATCTCAAAAAAAGTGGAGGATTCCTTGTACATGTCGCGTTCCTTATAATAATTAGCCGCATCAAGCGCTAATTCCTCTAAATCAGCAAACATTTTTTTATTTCTCAGACCAAAAAGGGCCGACCTCAATTGCTCACAGCCGTCTTTCTCTATATAGAGCGCCTGCAAAAATTGGAATTTCAACTGATAAATTTCATCTTCCAATACACAAGCCTCTTTCATTCCTGTAGATATAGCCTCGCCCGCCCGCTGAATATCTCCGAGTTTAAAACAAGTAAGGGCAAGTGAAAACAATGATTTGATCATCGTGGATGCTTGATCTTTCTGATAAAGTGAGATGGCTTGTTCAAAAAAGACAGTCGCTGTATGGTACGTTCCCATACTATAATGGCAAGTGCCTAAGTTATTAAGAGCCATTGCTTTAAAGTAAGATGTGCATTCTTTTTGTTCCATCGCTTCACAGACCTTTAACGCTTTTTCTAAATAAGGAAGCGCTTTTTGATACTGATTAACATCAATCCAATTACCTGCCATGACAAAATCACATTGAACGCTTCTTTTTCCATAAAGCTGATGTTTCTTGTAGATGTCTCTTGCCTTTTTAGCGTAGTGCATGGAGAAATAGGTTTGTTTCATATGATAGTATACTTCTGCGATTTTATAGTAAAATTCTGCTTTTTCAATCTCATCTGTCACTAAAATCAGTTGATGTTCAGCATGCTTGTAATATGAAATGGCCTCGATATAGCGGCGCTGGATAAACGCATACATTCCATGAAAAAAATGAAAATAATAGCCGAGTAAGCCTGTCATCTCATCTTCTGCATCGTCAATTTCTTTAGGAAAGGACACTGCTTGAAGCGTTTCACTCCCTGCATGGACTGGCGCTAAGTGCTGAAGCATCATTTGATGGCGAAAATCCATTAGAGAATAGTATAGGAGTAAATCTTGATCCTCTTCCATATCATGAATTTCTTCTTCAACAAGGCGCTTCATGCCGTTTGCCTGTTCAACTTCAAATTTGCAAATATGCGTGTACCATTGATTGATCTTTACACCTACTTCGGAAGATGGTATTTTGTGTGCCATCCACTTCAGCCCCATTCTATCATATCAAACTGATAACTATTATTTTACATAATTTATGTTTTTAAGGCAAATTGTAAGTTATTACATATTTTATGTTCAAATTGCATATTCCTATCTTTTTTACCAAGTTTAAATAGAGTACTTTTGCCCATCAAAATTGTTTTACGAAGAAGGGTCGAATTCTCTGAGCACTTCTTTTAACGCATTAATATAGCGTCTGAATGCTTTTTTCTTTCCCTTTCTCGTATCAAAATTGTCAAAAAAAGCTTCTCTTTGCGCTGTACTAATTTCGAGCTGCACGCTTTCACCACTCGCATTTCGATTATTTATATTTTTAGGGTCTGTACCAGAAAGCCGTTCGCCTTTTTGTACCATTTCTGCGGAAAATCCCCGATCTTTTAGTTCTCGTACAACTGCTCTTTGCATTTTTTCATTTGTACCGCCAACGAGCGTGTGTCTTTTATCACTTTTATAGCCGTGGATGGAAACTGAAAAAGGATACGTTTTAATCATTTGAACCAAAATGGGTTCATCAAAATTGGTACTCGTGATATGCAGGTCCCGGTTATTGTCTTGCTTTGTACCTTCGAACAAATACGTAGAGTAGCTTTCTTGAAAGGCTTCTACAATTTCACTTGTTCCTGGTTCAATGTCACCTCCATGAGGAGAAAATACGAGTAAATCACTTCCGCCCTTTTCGTGAAATTCTATCTCATAACCGTCTCTTTCATATCGCATGAGCTGTTTAAAGTTTTCATATTGATCGCCTTGTTTTCGCTCTTTTTGATACTTTTCTACCTCTTGATGATGCTGCTTTTGCTCTTTTTTTTCTTGAACAGAATGGCTGCATTTCACCATTAAAAGAGTACACAGAATAAGAAAGATGAATCCACATATTAGTAACCTTTTCATTTCACCGCTCCTTTTTTCTCTTAGGTGTCATCTTACCGCAATATTTTACTATCAATGGCTTAGAAAATTCAAAGGTTGTCCGGCTCATTTGAATGAATCAGGAGAAGTTACCTGTTTTTAATGTTATCTAGGTATTTCAGAGGTCTTTAAATTTTTGTTGTGAACGTAAAAAATAAATCGTATGACCTCATTTCAATTTTAGTTAAAACCACCTACAAAAATGGCAATATTACTCTTTTCTTCAAACAAAAAAGCTGTAAACAAAAGGAGTGCCCCCTTCAGTTTACAGCTAGTCTCTGTATATCATCATTACATTCTTAATTCATTCTCTAAAGCTGTCATCACTTCATCTTGCGTCAGTCCCTGTGCAAGTGAAATCTCACTCACTAACATACCTCTTGCATCTTCAAGCATCTTCTTTTCACTTGAATTTAATGCTTTCTTCTGATTTCGTCTCATTAGATCTTTGACAACGTCTGCACCATCTTCGATCGCACCTGTTTTTAGCTTTTTCAGATTTTCATCATATCTTTGCTTCCAAGTAAGCGTGTCGTCGTTTGTTTCTTCTGCAAAATTGTTCATCACAACTTTCAGCGTTGCTTGATCTGCTACCGGACGTATACCTAGTTGATTGATTCTGCCTTTTGGGACCATCATCTGCATATTCGGCATTTGAATCAGGAAATATTCCTGCGTCTTACCTAAAATCTCTTTTTCTTCCATTCCTTCAATCACACCGGCTCCATGCATTGGATAAACAATTTTATCACCTATTTGAAACAAATCCGCCACCTCCGAAAGTATTCACAATATCATTATAACACATTTCATCAGAGGATAAAAATTTATATTTTATCATGTTGATTTAGCACTAGTCAATTCTTTTTATTTGAGTTTTTTCAGAAAAAGGCCTTTTTTTATAAAAGAAGCAAGAGCATCCAGTCCTCATGACTCTTTCTTGCATATACTAGCATTGAGTCACATTTAGGAGGGATGACAATGTGCAAATGCAAGTGCAAACATTCCCACTCACACTGCCATAAAAAGCATGACGATCATTGCCATGAGGATCCATGTAAAGAAAAAAAGTTTTGTCATAAAAAAGATAAATGGTTTGAGAGCGATTTTTGGGATACCTCTCGAAGCTACGATCCCTGTTATTTTCCTAAAAGTGTCTGCAGCAGATGTAAAAAGCGTCGCAGAAGAAGACACAGCTACACAATTTAAGGCTTGACGCTTTACCTGCTTTTCCTTTTCCCGGCTGAAAGGCCGGTTTTTTTCTTTTATATGGATAGGCTCATGAAGCAGATCTGTCTCATAGGATATGACAACCTGACATAAAGGATGAGATATACATGAACGATATGAACAGCCAAATGAATCATTATCACCAAGAAAATCCCTATCACACATTTGAAAATGTGTATACAGCCAATCATGAGCATATGGTCGCGCCAAACATGCATGATCATATGAATATGCCAAACCATTATCATAGCGGCAAAAAAGATGTGTATAACGCGCACCATCCACATCATCATTCAGTTTATTCACCGTTTCCAAATCAGCATGATACCTTTTCAAAGCATGTTCCAATGAAGGACCATCATCATCTAGGCCATTATGGTGGATATGGGATGATGCCACACCATCCATATGGTTATCAAGATATGCATATGATGATGCCAACAAACCAGCAAATGCCAGGCCATTATTATGGAATGAATCAACCAAATTCGCTTTTTCCCCGCTATTACTAAAGAATGACAAAATAAGGGTATAATATCCCATTTGATACCATATGGTAATATGGTAACATTATAGGTAAATAATGGGTTCAATCATCTATTATTTACCTATATTCAACAAGGGGGAAGGAAAAAATGAAAAAAACGTGGACGATTCTTATGATGGGGATGCTCACATTGGTTATGGCACTGTCAGTACCGCTTTCTGCATCTGCTGAGGAAGCCGGCAAAGCAACAACCAATGCAAAACCAGCTGCACTTTACGCAAAAATTACAGGAGCAAGTAAGCAGGAATGGTCTTTTTCTGACATTGAGCTGACGTACAGCCCAAATTCTGTTCTAAGTCTTGGTGCGGTTGAGTTCACTCTGCCAAAGGGTTTCCAAGCAACAACTAAAGACATTATGAACGGTAAAGCATTAAAAGACAGCTACATTTTGAACAACGGACAAACCGTTCGTATCCCGCTCAGATTGGATTTACTTGGAATTTCCAAATATACATTAAAGCTTTCACATAAAGTACTCCCTGCTGCAGGTACATACACGTTCCGTGCAGAAAATCGAGCCATCAGCATCGGTTCCACATTTTATGCAGAAGATACGATTGATATTAATACACGACCAGTTGTGGTCACACCGCCAGATCCTTGCGGATGCTAAATAAAAAAGCGCTCTGATTAGAGCGCTTTTTTTATATCACATCACCCGTTTAAACATTTTCTCCATCTCATATGTCGAGTGATGAATGATGATCGGCCGACCGTGCGGACAGGTGAATGGGTCCTTCGTTTGCCGAAGTTCATCTAATAAGGCTTTGATTTCATCATGACGCAAATGACGATTTGCTTTGATTGAGCCTTTACAGCTCATCATAATCGCCGCTTCTTCTCTGAGTTTCTTGATATCAACACGTTTTTCATCAAGCACTTGCTCTATAATCTCTTCGATCAGTTCAGCCTCTTCACCTTTTGGAAACCACTGCGGATGCGACCGAACGATGTAGCTACCTGAACCAAAGGGCTCTAAGAAGACCCCCACTTTCGCTAGAATATCCTTATGCTCTTCAATGATCAGCATATCGTTTTTAGAGTAGTGAAATGTTAAGGGGACGAGCATTTCTTGCACTTCCTGCTTGATCTCTCCCACCTTCTCACGATAATACTCATACTTGATTCGCTCTTGAGCCGCATGCTGGTCGATGATATAAAGACCTCGTTCATTTTGAGCCAAAATATATGTGCCGTGCATTTGTCCAATTGGATACATCACAGGGACGCGCTCATTTTCAGGAATTGTTTCTGTCACTTCTTCGTGCAGTACCGTCTCTTCATATTCAAGTGAAACGGCGCATTCCTCTAAATGAACACGCTCAGATGAGGCTTCTTCATAACATACTGGTGATGATGCTTCTGTCTTCTCTTGTTTAGGCATTCCGTATGCATCGGTATGACTTGTCTCGTATACGATCGATTCGAGCGGCTCCGGCTGATAAGTTAGCGGTGTTTCCGCTGGGCTTGATTTCCTTTGTTTCGCATCGAAGGTTAAGGATTGCTGCTCATTTTTCACAGCTGGCATTGGTGCTTTTTTTGGTACTGAAGCACTTGGAATGAGCTGCTGCTTTTGAAATACTCCCTTAATTCCTTGTTTAATCAGCTCATGAAGTTCCTGCTCTTTACTTAGTCTCACTTCAAGCTTCGAAGGATGAACGTTCACGTCCACTAGAATGGGATCCATCTTCATCTCAATAAATGTAATTGGATGGCGGCCAATCGGAAGCAGCGTGTGATACCCTTCATGGATCGCTTTCACGAGCGGAAAATGTTTGACATATCGGCCGTTTACAACAGAAGACATATAATTCCGTGATGCCCTCGTCACTTCTGGTAAGGAAATATATCCTTTCACTTCAAAATCAAGTGATTGTACGTGAAGCGGCAGCATTTTTTTAGCCACAGCTGTCCCGTAAATGGCTGCAAGTACATGACGTACATCTCCGTTTCCATTCGTCTGTAGCAGGATTTTCCCTTGATGACGCAAACGGATCGAAACTTCGGGATGAGCTAACGCAATTCGATTGACCACATCCGATATATTGCCAAGTTCCGTATGAACGGTTTTCATGTATTTTAGGCGGGCTGGCGTATTGTAAAATAAATTGGTGACCACAATCTCGGTGCCGCGGCGGCCAGAGGTTTTTTTCTCTGAAATAATCTTCCCGCCTTGCAAAGCTAAGTGTGTCCCAGCTCCTTCGCCAGTACTTGTTTTCATTTCTAGGTGAGAGACGGATGCAATACTTGGCAGCGCCTCTCCTCTGAATCCGAGCGTTCTAACACGAAACAGATCATTTTCATCTTTGATTTTACTCGTTGCATGGCGCTGGAAGGCGAGCTTACAATCTTCAGCATCGATTCCAACACCATTATCAATAATCCTGATAGAAGAAAGACCTGCTTCTTCTACATCGATTTCAATCACTGTACTTTTTGCATCGATCGCATTTTCCACAAGCTCCTTTACAACAGAAGCCGGACGCTCGACCACTTCACCTGCAGCAATTTTATTGGATAGGTCATCGGATAACTGAATAATCTTTGCCATTTCTGCTCACCTCACCTTACATTATAATTTCTTTTGCAATTCATACAGCTTTGTCATTGCTTCAAGCGGCGTCATATCCATTAGGTTGTAAGACTTTAATTCGTCGATGACCGCTTGATCCTTCTGTTTTAGCGCAGCTTTCGGCTGCGGTTTTTCTTCTACTTCAAAGAAAGAAAGCTGCTGTTTTTCTATAGTCTTTTCTGCTTTTGGTGCTGCAGATACGGTTGGGGTCACGTCATGTGATCCGCTCTCAAGCTCCGTTAAAATAGTCTGGGCTCTATTAATGATGGCATCAGGCAATTCAGCAAGCTGCGCTACATGAATACCATAGCTTTTATCAGCTGCACCTTCTTTGATTTGATGTAAGAAAACGACCGTGCCTTCATGCTCTTCAGCTCGCACATGAACATTTTTCAGCTCGCTTAATTGGGATTCAAGGACAGTGAGCTCATGGTAATGTGTAGAAAATAGGGTTTTGGCCCCAATATGATCATGAACAAATTCAATGATCGCCTGCGCAAGAGCCATTCCATCATAGGTGCTTGTCCCGCGTCCAATTTCATCAAATAAAATCAAGCTGTTTTTCGTAGCATGCACCATCGCATTTTTTGCTTCGAGCATCTCTACCATAAAAGTACTTTGACCAGAAATCAAATCATCTGCTGCACCAATACGTGTAAAGATTTGATCGAAGATTGGAAGCGTCGCCTTTGACGCAGGAACGAAGCAGCCAATCTGCGCAAGAATCGAGATGAGCGCCATTTGTCTCATATACGTACTTTTCCCTGACATATTCGGTCCAGTGATGAGTAAGGTTTGTCTGCCTTTTCCCATATGGCAGTCATTCGGTACATATTCCTGGTGATCCAGCACTTTTTCAACGACAGGGTGACGGCCATCTTTGACATCCACATCATCCTCTGAGAATTCCGGCCGGATATAACGGCGCTTTTCACTGACAGTCGCAAAGCATTGAAGCGCATCAAGCTCGCTCATTTGTTTTGCAAGCAGCTGTAATCTAGGAATATAGCCTTTTACTTGCTCCCTGAGAGCTGTAAATAGTTCATATTCCAATTCGTTAATATTTGATTCTGCTTCAAGAATCAGTGCTTCTTTTTCTTTTAATTCAGGTGTGATATACCGCTCTGCATTGGCAAGCGTTTGTTTTCTTTCGTAACGCCCTTCCTCCAGCAGATGTGTATTTGCGCGTGTCACTTCGATATAATAACCAAACACTTTATTAAACCCGACTTTTAAGGAGCGAATGCCGGTATATTCTCTTTCCTGCTGTTCAAGCCGTGCAATCCAGTCCTTTCCGTTTCGGCTGGCATCACGGTATTCATCTAATTTTGCATTGTAGCCATCTTTAATCAAATTGCCTTCTTTTATCGTCATCGGCGGATTTTCATGAAGTGCATCTTCTAATAAATCAAGCAAATCACCACAAGGATCAATCTCATTCGCTCTTGATTTTGCCATTTCCTCTGGTAATGAATGAACGAGTTGTTTAATATCCGGTACTTGTTTTAGGGATTCTTTGAGCTGGATGAGATCACGGGCATTCACATTGCCAAATGCCACGCGGCCCGCTAAACGCTCAAGATCATATACTTGCTTTAATCGTTCGCGCAGATCCTCTCGCTCAAAGAAATGATCCATCAAGATTTGCACCATTTCCTGACGCTCATTAATTTGCGAAAGGCGAATAAGCGGCCGATCGATCCATTGCTTGAGCAGTCTGCCGCCCATCGCTGTTTTTGTTTCATCTAACAGCCATAATAAAGAGCCTTTTTTGCTTTTTGAACGAATCGTTTCTGTTAATTCAAGGTTTCGTTTTGAGTAAAGATCGATTTTCATCGTTTGTTCAAGCTCAAATACTTGAACTTTCTGAAGATGGTCCAAGCTTCTTTTTTGCGTCCTTCTTAAATAGGCATATAGTGTTAAAAATGCTGTTTTTAACTTTTCATCAAGATGGGAAATGAGCTGTTCAGCTTCATCTAATAATTCATCACTATCTTCGTATGAAATAGTTGCTTGGCAGCGTTCTTTAAGGGTTTTGATTGTTTCCTCATCCAGCTGTTTTGACACCACAATTTCTTTTGCACCGACAGAATAAATTTCTGATACGACTTCATCTAATCGATCGATGAAAGCTGCCATGTTTTCACCTGTTGATAAATCAGACAGCGCAAGACCGTACCCATTTTGAAAGCTGGTAACAGACGCAATAAAGTTGTTCTCGTTTTCACTTAATCCTTTACCATCCATGACGGTTCCTGGTGTAATCAGTTGAACGACTTCCCTTTTGACTACACCTTTTGCCGTTTTAGGGTCTTCCACCTGCTCACAAATGGCGACCTTGTAGCCTTTTGAAATCAACTGTTCTATGTATGCAGAAGCAGAATGATAAGGAACGCCGCACATTGGAATTGTGCCGCCGTCTCTGCTTGTTAACGTAATTTCTAGTTCTTGCGCGGCTTCCTTTGCATCATCAAAAAACATCTCATAAAAATCGCCTAGGCGAAAAAATAAAAAGGCATCTTGATAATCTGCCTTGATCTTTAAATATTGCTGTATCATGGGCGTATAACTTGCCATATTTCTAATCCCTCACTATATTACTTTCGAATTCATACCATCTCTAATTATAGCATAAAAAATCACCTTTTTTCTCCTAGATCAGGCACAAAAAAACTAGGGGGATATGCGCCCTAGTCATTCCTTACTCTTCTGTCTCACCTGCTAGGAATTCTGGATGAATATCCTCTAACTCCTCATCCACTTCTTCTTCCCACTCGTGATCATCTTTTTCTTTCCAGCTTGAATCGACCTCTACGACAATTTTTGTTTCACCGACTACCTCAGCAATGAATTCACGCTCTGCCTGAACGATAATTTTATTGCCATTTGGAGAAATGGTCACTTCTAAGCAATTGGGCTGCTGCAATACTTTCGCAATTACTTCATGCTCATCATCAAGGAAATTTTTATCTTTATATCTCAGTTTAATGATGTCTACATACTTCACACGCTCTGTGACGACTTCTGTTTTCGTGTTGTCGGCGTAAGAGTACCATACGTTAATATCAAATGTTCCTTCGATCTCAACGGTTTTACCGACCTTTTCAGCATCATACTTATGATTAATGATCCAACCACCTAGGATGCTGGTTGGTTTTTGCGATGGAGAAATGGTGTGTGTGCTTTGGGTGAATTTCCTCCCTTTTGCAACCACCGCTTTTGTAATAATTTCTCTGTATTCAGACATTCCGGCATGCCTCCTTGTTCTTGATCGTTTTATCTTATGCTGGGCATTCGTCTAGTGTGTCACGATTTTGAACTTCATGTTCAATTAAATTCATTTCTGTTTCAGTGTATGCATGGTCGCCCATAAACTTGCCTTGAAAATTGGAAAAGTTGGAGAGTGAGAGGTTTGGAGGCGATGAAGCATGAAAAAGAATGGGTAGTGCTTTTCAAAAAATGTTAATAGGAAAGCAAAAAACCCCGCATCTGCGGGGTTTTCTCATTTAATGGAGCAACTTGGTGATGAGTTTTTCACTTTTGAACCGGTTTCTCCTAATAAGAGATCACCGCCGGTTGAAAGAATGATTTCATCTGTTACTTGATTCGAAATCGTGTGCGCTACAAGTTGAAGCAGGGAATTGACTTCCATTTGTGATTCTTTGAATTCTTGAATCACTGGGATGTCATCCAGTTCTTCTTGCAGGGCATCGATTTTTTCTTCGACTTGCTTTAAGGCTTCATGTTTGCCGTAATGCTTTAAGTTCACAGCTTGTTTTTGAAGCGCCTTAATTTGATTAATGATCGTTGAAATTTTTGTATTTTCATTGATTTGCGCTTCTGCTTTTTTGAAGAAATCAACTTCTTCCGTTTCAGAAATCATTTTAGCGAGCTCTCTTGCGCGCTCGACAATCTCTTTCTTTGAATAAAGTGTCATTTTAATTCACCTCGATAGCTTCTCCAACCATTTCTCCGTCAAGAGACCAAGTTTTGGCTTGTGTGATTTTCACTTTGACGATGTTGCCAATCGCTTCTTTTGGTGCTTTAAAATTCACAAGCTTGCTTTTACTTGTATATCCGGCTAGGATCTCAGGGTTGTTTTTACTTTCACCCTCTACTAATACTTCGACAATCTGCCCTTCATATTCCTTCATTTTTTTCGCAGAAATTTCATTCACAAGTGCATTTAGGCGCTGCAGACGTTCTTTTTTCACACGCATTGGCACGTTGTCTTTCATTTTCGCTGCAGGCGTTCCTTCTCTTGGAGAATAAATGAATGTATAAGCAGCATCAAACTCAACCTCGCGATAGAGGGAAAGTGTTTCTTCAAACTGCTCATCTGTTTCATTTGGGAACCCAACAATAATGTCCGTTGTTAATGAAGCATTCGGCATAGCTTCTTTGATTTTGCGCACAAGATCAAGGTAACGCTCACGGTCATATTTTCTCGCCATAAGCTTCAGCACAGAAGAACTTCCGGATTGAACTGGCAGGTGAATATGATCGAGAAGGTTTCCTCCCTTGGCAAGCACTTCAATTAAGTGATCATCAAAATCACGCGGGTGGCTTGTTGTAAAACGGATACGCGGAATATCAATTTTTCGCAGCTCATCCATCAGGTGGCCAAGACCATATTCCATATCTTCAAAATCTTTTCCATATGCATTTACGTTTTGACCAAGAAGGGTAATTTCCTTATATCCTTCTGCCGCTAAACGTCTGACCTCTTGAATAATTTCATCTGGGCGGCGGCTTCTTTCCTTGCCGCGCGTGTAAGGCACGATACAGTATGTACAGAATTTATCACAGCCGTACATAATGTTCACCCAGCCCTTGATTTTACCTTGACGGGCTCTCGGAAGGTTCTCAATCACGTCGCCTTCTTTTGACCAAACCTCAATGACCATTTCTTTTGAAAGGTAGCATTCAGATAACAGCTCTGGCAGGCGGTGAATGTTGTGCGTGCCGAAAATCAAGTCAACAAATGGGTGTTTCTTCAAAATACGGCTCACGACAGATTCTTCTTGTGACATACATCCGCAGACACCTAAAATTAAATCTGGCTTTTCACGTTTTAATGCTTTTAAATGACCAAGCTCTCCAAACACTTTATTTTCTGCATTCTCACGAATAGCACAAGTGTTTAATAAGATGACATTTGCATCTTCCGTTGAGTTTGTTGGTTCATAGCCAAGCGCCATAAAAATACCAGCCATCACTTCTGTGTCATGCTCATTCATTTGACAGCCATATGTGCGAATATAAAACTTGCGGCCGTTTCCTAACCCTTGAAACTGCTCGTCAATTTGAAATTGATTGTATTCAACTTCTTCTTTACCCCGTTTTTTTGCATCTTTTAAGGAAGGCGGAATGTACACAGCTTCAAAATATTTGCTGTAGTCCTTCTCGGATTTTTTGTCCGATGAACTTACTTGTCCGCTCGCTTTTCTCTGCTCTTCATTCATGAATTTGTACTCCTTTCAAACCAAGTTCCACCCTACAGTATAGACTATTTTGTGATGAATTGAAAATAAATCATATGTGTCATCACTTTTCAATCCACCCGGATTCTGCATGAGTATTGAATAGGTTTTAACAGTATGTTATCTTTCTCCAAAGGATTTTGTATTTCTTTTACAATCTTCATTTGCTTTGTACCGACACTCTCAACTAAAGTAATCACATACGCTTCTTTTTCCTCTTCTGCTACCATTCTTTCTTGTTCAGATAAGAAGAAAGGAAAGTCTTGATGAGCAAGTTTAGAACCCTTCACCTCTATAAGTTTTTCTTTTCCATCAGGGTAATAAGATTTGATATCAAATCCATGACCATCCTCCGTCTCGGCTAACCAATTGACATTTTTCGCTAATTGCTCCTGACCCGCTGCTTTTAATTGCTCTACTTCCATATCATAAACAAATTTCTCTGCTATTCGACCTGTCTCTTCATTTTGCTTGGCTCTTTCTTCTCTTAATTGCTTGTAAACGTCTCTATGGATGATTCTTTTTCGTTTTATACTCTTATTAATCTTTGTGTCCATATGAAGATCCGGATTCGAATATATTTCGAAAATAAAATCATAAAAAAATTCATTTAAGTTATATATGTCCTTTAAAAATTCGTATTGATTAAATGTATCAATATTATACCTTTTAAATACCAAAGAACCTGCTGCATATTTTTTAGGTCTATCAGATTCTCCTAAGTAAAAATCACCTATTTCAAATCCTTTTAAATTAGGACTATTCATCAATTGAGGTTTTAGTCGTTCTCGCCAAACACTCGCTTCATATTCAATCTTTTTGAGAGATAGATTTTCAGTACCTAAACCAATCGATAAATAAAAGTCTTTGCCATTATTAGCGAATAAAATGACTATATATAATCCTTTTTGTGTTGTTGTTTTATTTGTTTTTTGATTCTTTGTTAAGAGCTGGTCTAGAAACGCTATCCAAATAGACTCTGAAACTTTTCCATTTCCTGTAGATGCTTTAATATCGATTCTATCCAAATTTTTCATATGACGTTTTTCTAATTCATTTTGAATTTTGTTTGGTATCTCTTTATTAAACATTTTGTGAAAAGGGTGATTCTTATCTGTTATTACATTGCTCTTATAATCTAAATATTGCTTATAAAAATCTTCTTTATTAAATAACATTTGTCTCATCACTTACCCCAATAGATCTTTTTACATATATTATACATAACAAACGGTAGATTTGATGAAAATTGGAAAGAATATCGTCAAAAAAAAGAGAGCCTGCGCTCTCTCAATCAAGTATGTCTAGTTTTTTTGCTTCTTCTTCAATGATTGTCAGTGCCCGGTCTAGTTCTTCTTTTGTGTGCTCGGCTGTGATGATGGCTCTAATTCTTGCCTTGCCTTTTGCTACAGTTGGGAAGGCGATGCCTTGGGCAAACACGCCTCGTTCTATTAAAGCCTTTGAGAAACGAAAAGTAAGTGCTTCGTCTCCAATCATGATTGGGATAATCGGTGTCTCTGTTGGAGCGACTTGAAATCCAAGGCTGATGACTTTTTCTTTAAAATAATCGGCGTTCTCCCAAAGTGTATCGATTCGCTTCGGTTCATCTAACAGCACTTCAATCGCTTCTTCACACGCTCTAGTCACAGCTGGCGGATGTGAGGTGCTGAATAAAAACGGTCTTGCTTTATGTTTTAGATAATCAATTAAAACCGCTGAACCAGCCACGTAGCCGCCGAGCACTCCGACAGCCTTGCTAAGTGTCCCGACCTGAATGTGCACTCTGCCGTCGAGTTTAAAATGGTTGACCGTCCCGCGGCCATTCTCGCCAAGCACGCCCGAGGCATGCGCATCGTCTACCATCACAAATGCATCATATGCTTCTGCGAGCCTGACGATCTCAGGAAGTGGCGCGATATCTCCATCCATCGAGAACACACCATCTGTAACGATGAGGCGGACGCGGTAATTCATTGATTTCTTCAAAATCTTCTCCAGCTCTTCCATATTAGAATGACTGTATACTTTCTTATCTGCTTTGGTTAATCGGATTCCATCAATAATGGAGGCATGATTCAGTTCATCTGAAATGACAATATCATCTTTTGTCAGGATACTGGATAAGACCCCTTGGTTGGTCGTAAAGCCTGATTGGAACACAAGAGCAGCTTCTGTCTTTTTAAATGAAGCAAGCTTTTTTTCAAGGCGTTCATGCATTGTCATTGTGCCGGCGATGGTTCGTACGGATCCTGTACCCGCACCGAATTCATCAATCGCCTCTTTTGCTGCTTTCATCAGCCTTGGGTGCGAGGTGAGGCCTAAGTAGTTATTTGAGGAGAGTTGTATGACAGATTGTTCATTTAATGTAACAGTGGATGATTGTTTTGAGTCGATCTCTTTCAAAGTTTGGTGGGTGCCTTGCTGCTTCATTGTGTCCAATTCATCTTGTAAATACGTGAATTCTTTCATCATTTCTTCCCCCTTTGATATGATGGCATCATCAGTACGACTTTTCCGCACGTACCGCTTTGCATAAGTTCAAATCCCTTTTCGAACTCTTCAAATGGCAGTGTATGAGTGACAACTGGCTTTACATCAATGGTATTCGTTCTTAACAGCTCAGATACTTGACGCCACGTCTCAAACATTTTTCTCCCCGTGATCCCTTGCACGGTTAATCCCCTAAATACAATTTGATTCGTAATATCAATTGTCACTGGTCGTTCTGGCAAGCTTAGTATATTGACTTTTCCTCCATTTGCACAAGCTTCGAGTGCTTGATTAATGGCAGCTGGATGACCTGACATCTCACACATCACGTCTGCCCCTTCCATCCGCGTGAGCTGCTTAATCATCGCGACTGGATCATCTTTTCCAATATCTACAATATGATCTGCACCCATTTTTCGGGCAAGATCGAGCCTGTATTCATTTTTATCAACAGCGAACACTTGAACAGCCCCGGAGGCTTTTGCGACAGCAATTGCCATTAAACCGATTGGTCCGCAGCCAAAAATCGCCACTGACTTACCTGAAACAGGTGTGTGCAGTACAGTATGAACAGCATTTCCTAGCGGCTCTTGTATAGAGGCAAGCTCAACCGGCATTTGGGCTGGATTGTGCCACACATTTTGTTCAGGTACTTTGACATATTCAGCAAAACAGCCATCAATGTCTACCCCTAAAATTTTCGTTTCACTGCACAAATGCTGCTGCCCTGTTAAGCACATATAACATTGATTACATACAACATGCGTCTCAGCCGATACAAAGTCCCCTGCCTTTGCTCGTGAGACCTGCTTCCCCACTTTAACAACTTCCCCTGTAAATTCATGTCCAAAAATGCAGGGCGCTTTGACTCTTCCCTTAGCCCAGTCGTCCCAATTATAAATATGCACGTCTGTTCCGCATATCGAAGTGGCTTTCACTTGGATCAAAACTTCATGATTTTTGATTTCTGGAATCGGCATCTCCATCAACGCCGCTCCGTAAGCGCTTTCTTTTTTAACAATTGCTTTCATCGTTCCACACATGACGTACAACCCCTTTGTTAAAAAACTTCTCCCAATCAGATTTTAACACGACTTATTTTAGTCGTAAATACCACTGTCCACCAGATAAACACAAATGAACACCCCACATATTTTTTTGGATATTTTTCTAAAAAAAAAGCAAATCTCCTTTCGATCGGAGATTTGCTTTCATCGTCAGCGTTTCTTTGAAACGGCAACATATAGGGCTGGCACAATGAATAATGTCAGAATTGTTGAGAAAAACACACCTGATACAATGCAGATTGCCAGCGGCTTAAAGAGTGGATCATGACTTAATGCAACAGGCATTAGTGCAACAAGTGCCGTAAATGCTGTTAAGAGAATCGGCTTAATCCTTGCTCTTCCTGCTTCAATGACAGCTGTCTGTTGATCAAACCCTTGCTTGCGCCGCTGCTCAATAAATTCGAAGAGGACGACCGCATTTCGGACGACAATACCAGCCAATGAGACAATTCCCATTGTTGCCATAAAGCTGAATGGTGTTTGTGTAACAAATAGTCCGATAATGGCTCCTGATACGGCTAAGTAAACCGTTCCTAGAACTAACAGCGGAAGCATCAATGAATTGAACTGGAATGCGATGGTCACATAAATGAGCAGCAAGACAACTGCAAATAAGAGGCTAATTTCAATAAAGAACTGGGTCTGATTTTCATTTTCTCCACCTTGTGAAATGGTCAAATCCTTCGCTGCAGAACTTTTTCCTACTTGATTGACGACTTCTTTCATATCGTCTTTAAACGAATCTGATGCACCGGGATACGCCTTCAGCGTAATGGTCGGCACTCCATTTTCATGTGGAATGCTTTCGTACTGCTCTGTTTCTTTTTCTTTTACATATCGGCTAAGCGGCTCAAGTTGAGGCATACCGCCTTCATTTGTCTTCACAGGCACATTCATTTCTTTTAGCTTTAAACCATTTTGATGTGTGCCTGTATCCTGTTTCACCACTAAATCGATATCATTTGTTCCTTGTTGAAAGGTACCTAATGGAATCCCTTCTGTCACAAGACCAAGCTGTCTGCTGACAAATTGAGCACTGAGCCCATCCTCTGCCATCCGCTCACGGTTTAATTCAAAGGAGATCGTTTTCACCGGCTGATTGACCTCGTCCGTAATCAAGCTTGCCCCTTTGTCTTTCATTTCATTTGTCAGCGTTTCTTTGACATCAATGAGCTTTGAAAAAGATTCACCCGCAACCGTTACTGTCACTGGCGCTCCAGCTGGCGGCCCTTGAACAATGGTTTTCATAAAGATTTCTGCCTCATTGAATTTCTCTCGCAAAGGCTCAGTCATACGATCTATCAATGCCTTACTAGTTATCTGATCATTGTCTACTCTCACGACAACCTGACCCGTATGGTCACTTGCATTTGAAATACTTTCATTAAACAGGTTCGGCACACCGCCGCCTGCAAAAATCGCCGTTTCTTCAATGCCTTTTTGCCGTTTGATCTCTTGTTCTATTTTCTTTAGTGTTTCATTTGTTTTGTCTAGTGTTGTTTCACTTGGAAGTGTGACAGTGACGACCACTTCTTTCTTATTCGCCGCAGGGAAAAATTCAAATGGTGTGACGAAAATAAGTAAAAAAGCAAGCGTTGCAACGAGCAAACCACTTAGTCCAATAACGAGCGGCCGCTTCACAATGTTTGTCAGCACACGGTCTGCATAGAAATCAGCCAGCCTTTTTAATGGTTTCCCTAGGAATCCCGGCTCTTTTTGACTGTATTTGTTCTTTCTTTTCCGGTTCACAGTATATTGATAGACCGGTACAAGTGTCAGAGAAATCACCATGGATGCAAGCACAGTCGTAACTAGAACAGACGGTAATGCCCGAATAAATGAACCGTTTGCACCTGATAGGAAAACAAGCGGCAGGAAGGCAAATACAACAGCTAGTGTTGATGTCAAAATGGATCCTGCGACTTCTTTCACTCCTGCAATTGTTCCTTTAAGCGGACTTTCGTATTTTTTCATTTGTCTTAAAATATTATCATTGACGACAATGGCATCATCGACAAGTATCCCTAAGGCAATAATAAAGCCGATGATCGAAATTTGATTGAGGTCCACTTGTAAAAATGGCAGCGGAATCGTTCCAATTGTAATCGATAGCGGAATGGCTAGTGAAACGATAAACGCCCCGCCAATCGTGAGTCCAAGTGTGGTAACAATTATGACAGCAATGACCGCAACAATGGCTTCTTTTATTAAATCATTGAAAATGGTATCCACTTCACTTTTTTGTGAATAGTAGTCTACCCACTCCACCCCGTTTGGCAGCTGCTTTTCTTTCTCAATGACATCACTGACTTTGTCATACATTTTAGGAATATCAAGCCCTGGTTTAATATTCACAGTAAATGAATAAGCGGGCTTTCCGTTATACGACACAATATCACTTTTCTGTTTTTCTACTTCTTTTAAACTGCCAAGCTGACTAATTGTGACCGGCTCTCTTTTCGTTTTAGAAAAAAGCTCAATCTTTTTAACCTGATCTAAGCGGTCATATGTATCGATGGACAGCTTCACCTTCTCTTTGCCTGCCCGAATATCGCCTAGTGGAGATGTGTCAAATTCCTGATTGATGGCATTTGTGACATCAGTTACATTGAGCCCTTCACCCTCCAGCTTGTTTGAATCTAAGTTTAATATCGCTTGTTTGTCATTGAAGCCTTTGATAACGACACTGTCTACCCCTTTGATGTCCTCCACTTTTTCCTTCAATGCACGCAGCGATTTCTGACTCTTTGCTAAGTCCGATGATTCACTCGACACAATCATATAAGAACCAACCGGCACGCTGCCAAATTCATCCTTTACTTCCGGCTCCATCACCCCATCAGGAAAAGACGACGCAGCACTTGTGGTTTCATTCTTAATTTGACTTGCCGCCTTTTGAAAGTCGGCTTGGTCCTCAATTTCAATCACAATATTTGAGAAACCAATGGCTGAAACCGAGCTCGTTTTCTCTACACCATTGATATCTGATAGAGCTGATTCCAGCTTATTGGTGACATCTCTTTCCACCTGTTTTGCATCTGCACCAGGAAAAACGGTAGAAATCGTGACGAGATTCGCCTCGAATTCTGGCAGTTCTCGTTTAGGAAGCTGCGCGAATAAATAGCCGCCAGCAATGAGAACGATAAAAAATAAAATAAAAACTAGCTTTCCTCTTTTCAAAAAAGCTTCGAACATTATTTCACCTACTTAAATATTTATTTTTGATGAAGTAAATTCAACTTAATCTTAATTTATCATCATGGTGAAAAAATGCAAGCTCTAATATGTCATTTTTATCTATTTCACGAACTGAATATGTTATATAAGAAATGTATAGCGGTAAACAAAAACAACCTGCTTACATGATGTAAGCAGGTTGAAAATAATAAAATTAGAATTATCGTGGCTCAACAATCAATTTGATGGCTGTTCTTTCTTCTCCATCGATCAGAATGTCAGTAAAGGCTGGAATGCATATCAAATCCACTCCGCTTGGCGCGACAAATCCCCTTGCAATGGCGACAGCCTTAACCGCCTGATTCAGTGCTCCAGCGCCGATTGCTTGTATTTCCGCTGCACCGCGTTCACGTAAAACGCCGGCTAATGCTCCTGCTACTGAATTCGGATTTGACTTTGCTGAAACTTTTAAAATTTCCATTTCTGCTCCCCCTTAAATTTACAATGGATAAGTGAGTGTTCATTAGAACAATCTTTGTTAGATGATGCTATTTTTTTGAAAATCCATCCCCAAAATGTTTTTCAAAAATAGCAGGCTACCTACCATTTTTACTATATTCACGATAGAGGGCGCATATTCCTTCTTTCTGATTAATATTTTTCTGAAATAAATATGTGAACATTTATTCAAAGAAAATATGGTCATCATTTATCAAAATTCGATCAATTTTGACAGCTTTTTTCGACTGTTCGTCAATTTCTACGATTACTGCACTTAACGTCGTGCGGCCTTCTGCAATTTCAAACCGGACTGGGAGACTTGTTTTGAATCGTTTAATGATCGTTTCTCGGTCAACACCTAAAATGCCATCATAAGGTCCTGTCATCCCGACATCTGAAATATACGCAGTTCCTTTAGGCAATACGCGGTTATCTGCTGTTTGAACATGTGTATGCGTTCCAACGACACATGATGCACGGCCGTCTGTATACCAGCCCATCGCCTGCTTTTCACTTGTGGCTTCACCATGAAAATCAATAAAAATAAACGGTGTCCGTTTGGATGCTTCCGCAATTAATTCATCTACTTTTTGAAATGGGCAGTCAATTGGCGGTAAAAACGTACGTCCTTGCAGGTTGATGACAGCCAATTCTTTTCCTTGTTTTTTAATAAAGGTGAGACCTTTTCCAGGTGTGCCTTCTGGGAAGTTAGCAGGTCGGACCATATTTGCTGCATCATCGATGAAATCGAAAATGTCTCTTTTATCCCATGTATGGTTACCCATTGTGAGCACATCAGCTCCTGCTTGCAGCAGCTCATGATAGATTTTTTCAGTTAGACCTTTCCCGTGAGCAGCATTTTCTCCGTTGACAATAGTAAAGTGCGGCTGATATTTTTTCTTCAGCTTTGGCAAGTATTCTTTCAGTGTGTCTCTGCCAGGTGAACCGACGATATCTCCAACAAATAATATTTTCATGCGCTTTTGAACCCTTTCTCTTTTAAATTGATCTTCTTATCAGTGTTGCATATTTACACAAAAAAATAAAGCGGCGCTAAGCGCACCGCTCTATTTTGCATACTCTACTGCGCGAGTTTCTCGAATGACTGTCACTTTAATGTGACCAGGGTAATCGAGCTCGTCCTCAATTCGCTTACGAATATCCCTTGCTAGACGGTGAGCTTCAAGATCATTAATTGAATCTGGCTTCACCATAATACGTACTTCACGTCCAGCCTGTATCGCAAACGATTTTTCAACACCTTCATAAGATTCAGAGATATCTTCTAATTTCTCAAGTCTCCGAATGTAATTTTCAAGTGTCTCACTTCTTGCACCAGGGCGTGCTGCAGATAATGCATCAGCTGCCGCAACAAGAACAGCGATAATAGATGTCGGTTCTTGGTCACCGTGGTGAGAGGCAATACTGTTGATGACAACAGGATGCTCTTTATATTTCGTCGCAAGCTCAACGCCAATTTCTACGTGGCTTCCTTCTACCTCATGATCAATGGCTTTTCCAATGTCATGCAGAAGACCTGCTCGTTTTGCAAGCTTTGCATCTTCTCCAAGCTCTGAAGCCATGAGACCTGCAAGATGTGCAACCTCAATTGAATGCTTCAGGACATTTTGTCCATAACTTGTACGGAATTTTAAGCGGCCGAGAATTTTGATCAGATCCGGATGCAGACCGTGAACTCCGACTTCGAATGTCGTTTGCTCACCCATCTCGCGGATATAATCATCGACTTCACGGCGTGATTTTTCCACCATTTCTTCAATTCGTGCAGGATGAATGCGGCCATCCTGGACTAGCTTGTCCAGAGCTATCCTCGCTGTTTCACGTCTAATCGGATCAAAGCCCGATAGTATGACAGCTTCAGGTGTATCATCTATGATCAGGTCAATACCTGTTAACGTTTCTAACGTACGGATATTTCGTCCTTCACGTCCGATAATACGACCTTTCATCTCATCATTTGGAAGATTGACTACAGATACCGTTGTTTCAGCCACATGATCAGCTGCACAACGCTGTAACGCAAGTGAAAGAATGTTTTTCGCCTTTTTGTCAGCCTCTTCTTTCGCTCGGTTTTCAGATTCTTTCGTCATGACTGCAATGTCGTGGGAAAGCTCATTTTCAACTTGATCCAGAATGATTTGTTTCGCTTCATCTCGAGTTAGACTTGAAATACGTTCCAACTCGGCTTTCTGCAAACGAATCATATCATCCACTTTGCTTTCCATCTCTTCAATATGTTGTTGTCGTTCATTCAGAGAATGATCTCTCTTCTCCAACAGGGACTCCCGTTTATCTAAAGATTCGTCTTTGCGATCAAGATTTTCCTCTTTTTGAAGTAAACGGTTTTCTTGTCTTTGAAGCTCATTTCGTCTTTCACGAACTTCTTGCTCCGCCTCTACACGAAACGAATGAATTTCATCTTTCGCTTCCAAGAGCGCTTCTTTCTTCAATGCTTCCGCATCACGCTTTGCATCCTCAACAATTTGTTCGGCCATGTTTCTTGCGCCGGATATTTTTGCTTCTGCAATGGTTTTACGAACAAAGTAGCCAACAACTAAACAGATTAGGCTCAGCAAAATGGAGATGATCGTAAACATCGTAGGCGACATATTTTCACCTCCTCTTGCTATGAACTTGGTTTTACAAATAAAGTGTCGGCATGTACATTGTTTTGTGTCTCAACATACAGGGCCTTCACAGGGAATGAGATCCTCACTGCCCTTGTCAAGTTTAAATTAGTTATCAATCATGTTAAGAAAAACAAGTGATACATTCCCATTGTAATTGTGTCGGAAATACTTGTCAAGCTAGTCAGACTGAGGCGTAAGTCGTTATTTCAAGCAAAGACAGAACTTTTGACCTGCCAGCTGTCATGTAAATGTAAAAAAAAGACGCTTTTCAGCGTCTTTTAGTCTTTTTAGTCATTAAACTCCAATTCTTCTTGTCCTTCTTCTTCAGCTGCTTTCACTCCGTTTGTATCCAAACCGTAGTGTTCGCGAATTTGCTCCTGGATCATCAGCATGATATCTTTATTTTCTTTTAGGAACTGTTTCGCATTTTCACGGCCTTGTCCAAGACGTTCCTCTTGGTAAGAATACCAAGCACCGCTCTTTTGTACGATATCCAGCTCGCTTCCAAGGTCGATGATTTCTCCCTCTTTTGAGATCCCTTCACCGTACATAATGTCTACTTCGGCAATACGGAATGGAGGTGCTACTTTGTTTTTGACCACTTTAATTCTCGTTTTATTCCCCATAATGTCATTGCCTTGTTTCAGCTGTTCAGCACGGCGCACTTCTAAACGAACAGACGAATAGAACTTCAGCGCACGTCCACCAGGCGTTGTTTCAGGGTTACCAAACATGACACCAACTTTTTCACGAATTTGGTTGATAAAGATGGCAATTGTTTTTGATTTGTTGATGGCACCTGATAGTTTCCGGAGCGCTTGGGACATCAAACGTGCTTGAAGACCAACGTGTGAATCACCCATGTCTCCTTCAATCTCTGCTTTTGGTACAAGAGCAGCTACAGAGTCAATAACAACAATATCAACTGCCCCGCTTCGGACAAGAGCTTCTGCAATTTCAAGTGCTTGCTCTCCTGTATCCGGCTGAGAAAGTAACAGTTCATCAATGTTGACACCTAGTTTTTGAGCGTAAACTGGATCGAGTGCATGCTCTGCATCAATAAATGCAGCTTGTCCTCCCTGCTGCTGAACTTCAGCAATGGCATGAAGGGCTACTGTCGTTTTACCAGAACTCTCTGGACCATATACTTCGATAATACGGCCGCGGGGATATCCGCCTATTCCAAGCGCAGTATCAAGTGCTAACGAACCACTAGGTACTGTTGAAATACGTGTATCTGTTTGCTCTCCTAGTTTCATAATAGAGCCTTTACCAAACTGTTTTTCTATTTGTTTAAGAGCCATATCTAAGGCTGCTTGACGATCACTCATTCTATTGTTTCCTCCTTTATCAATTCCACTATCTATACTATACCTTGTTTTACGTCATTTGCCAAGAAAAAAACGAACACATATTCGATTTTTTCTTGGCAGATTTTTTAAGAAAAGAGTATTTTCTATTAGAAAAAACGCTCTTTTATAAAGGAGTAAACCTAACAAAAAACAAAATTAACTCTCTTTTAATAAGTTGAGTAAGTGATGCAGACCATATTTCACAGCACGCTTTCGAATGCCCGACCGGCTGCCTGTAAACATCCATTCAAACACGTCCGTCTGGTCTTTCGTAGATAGTCCAATGAACACTTTTCCAACAGGCTGACCCTCTTGGGTATCAGGCCCTGCTACACCCGTAAAGCTAATGCCAATATCACTTCCGGTCAGCTTTCTAACTCCTTCAGCAAGCTCTAAAGCACACTCTTTGCTGACAGCACCATGAGAAGACAATGTTTCCTCCCGGCAGCCAAGTACCTGCTGCTTGACTTGGTTTGTATAACAAACCACACTTCCGTTCAAAATGGATGATGCTCCTTCGAGATCTGTCAGCCATTCGGAGAACATTCCGCCAGTCAGGCTTTCTGCTGCTGCTACTGTTTTTCCGTGCTCGTGCAAGGCTTTGAATGCTTCGCGGACAAGTGATGTATCCCCATATCCGTAGAAGTACTCACCTACCCGCGCCAAAATTTGCGCTTCTGTTTCTTTTAACAGACGCTCTGTTTCTTTTTCATCCTCATGCTTAGCAGTCAGCCTTAGCGTCACTTCACCGTCAGATGCGAGTGGTGCAATTGTCGGATTCGTTTGAGCGTCAATTAAATCTTCTAGGTCTGTTTCAAGCTGCGATTCACCGATTCCGAAGAAGCGCAGAACAACAGACACGATCTTTTCCTTTAAGCCAAGTTTCTCAGAAATCAGCGGCTTTGCCTCGTTTTCAAACATCGGGTGCAATTCACTTGGCGGTCCAGGAAGAAGCATATAAAACGTATCGTCTTCTTGAACAAACATACCCGGGGCCATCCCGAAACGGTTCACGAGCACATCAGACCCTTCTAGAACGAGTGCCTGCTTACGGTTGTTCGGTGACATAACGCGTCCGGTCTTTAGAAAGTAGTCTTGAATCGATTCAAATGCTTCTTCATTTAGTACAAGCTCTTTCCCAAGCGAGCTCGCAATGGTTTCTTTTGTTAAGTCATCTTTGGTTGGTCCAAGACCACCTGAGAAGATAATAAAATTAGATCTTTCTTGCGCCACCTGAATGGCCTGTTTTAAACGCTCTGGATTGTCACCAACTGCTGTATGGTAATAAACATTCACACCAATTTCGGCTAGTTGTTTGCTGATGAATTGTGCATTCGTATTCGTAATTTGCCCAAGCAATAGTTCGGAACCGACTGCAATAATTTCTGCTTTTCTCTCTGACTTCAAAGCGTACACGTCCTTTTTAGTTAGAATTCTTTAAAGCTTCCCAGTTTTTTGCAAAGTAATCCCAGCCTGAGACAACAGTGAAGAACACCGCTACCCACATCGCTAGATCACCAAACGGGAATGACACAAGTTCAAACGGCAGGTTATGCAGTAAAAGTGCTGAAATCGCAATGATCTGCGCCCATGTCTTCACCTTTCCAAGCATATTCGCTGCCACTACTTCACCGCCTCCGGCTAATACAAGCCTTAGACCAGTTACAGCAAATTCACGGCTGATGATCACAATCGCCATCCATGCCGGTGTGAGGTTGTATTGAACAAGTATAATTAAAGCAGCTGAAACAAGCAATTTATCTGCAAGCGGATCTAAAAATTTACCAAAGTTCGTCACCAAATTAAGCTTACGTGCGTAGTATCCATCAATCCAGTCAGTTGTTGAAGCGACGATAAACAAGATCGCTCCAACAAGGTGCGTCACTTCGATGCTGACGTCGCCAAAGCGTGCAACACCCCAATCTAACGGTGCAAGCATAATGATCATAAAAACAGGGATCAAGGCGATCCTAGAAAGGGTTATTTTATTCGGTAAGTTAAACATGAAATCCAATCCTCCAATAATGCAATTTTTTATGTATATAATAGTAGGAACAAAAGAAAAGTCATCTACTTGCTTAAGATGACTTTTCCTTTCCTTTATTCACAATCACAATGTTTTGTGTCATGGTGTTCTTAGGGTCTAATTCGTACTTAAGTGTCTCGTCATTTATCTTGATATTAATTCCAGACGCATTGCCTAGACGGATATCGACCTGAGAAAGCTCAGACAGGTCTGTTTTAAACGATTCGCCATCTTTTAGTTCACCCATCTTCAGCACTTTTCCAGATTTGTCTCTTACGCGCAGCCATGAAGCTTGCGAGGCAGAAATTTTTAACTCCATTTCGTCTGCACCTGATACTTCATACGTTGTTGTCGAGCCTTCTGTATTCGTCGCCTTTAAAGATACAGTTTCATCGTCTTTTGATGAATCATCTTTTTTAGATGATTTTTCTTTATCATCTGACGAAGCTTTTTCTTTTTTCTTTTGATCTTTTGCAAGAGATGAATCCTCAGATACTTCATATTTAGATTCTGATTGCTGAGGGGCCGCCTGATTATTCTTCTGTCCGCTATCATGATTGACCGCCTGCACGATCACATAAATGATGGCGATGACCACAATGATGCCTCCAATAATTAAAATTGTCGGCAATAGTTCAAGCACTTTCGAGGCAGGCTTTGGCAACTCTCTTTGCGGCTTAATATTCGATAATTTATCAGATACTTCATCGTTATACGTGCTTGGAACATCTTTACGAAATTCTTCGAACAATTGTTCAGGATTCAGTCCAACGGCTTCGGCATATTGTTTAATAAACGCTCTGACGTAAAATTTACCTGGAATAATATCATAGTTTCCTTGTTCGATTGCTAGCAAATAGCGCTTTTGGATCTTGGTAGCCGCCATCAGATCCTCCAGCGACATCCCTTTTTCCTCTCTGGCCTCAACGAGCCGTTTTCCCAATTCAGTCAAAACAAACACCTACCATTACCATATTAAAAATCGAAGCCGGAAAAACCAGAATGATCAAACACTTGTGGTTCTTCAGCGTGTTCATATGTAATTTCTTCGTCTGCGCTATTCCGCAATTCAATGATATAGTCGAAATCATCCATTGTATATTCTGAATTTTGAATAAAGATGTCTGGATGCTCGACCACCTTCGTTGCCGGCAGTCTCATAATTTCCCTTAAAAGCTGCAAATGCTTCTCAGAACCTCTTCTTGTCGACACAATCCCATCAATAATAAAGACGTTATCTGGGCTGTATTCATCTGCGATCAGCTGACTTCGGATCGTCTGTTTCAAAAGAGTTGATGATACAAACAGCCATCTCTTGCTTGCACAAACACTTGAAGCCACAATTGATTCTGTTTTTCCGACACGCGGCATTCCGCGAATCCCAATCAATTTATGTCCTTCTTTTTTAAAGAGTTCAGCCATAAAATCAACAAGAAGACCGAGCTCGTCTCTTTCAAAACGGAACGTCTTTTTGTCATCCGCATCACGCTGTATGTATCTTCCATGACGAACAGCTAAGCGGTCACGAAGCTTTGGCTGTCTTAATTTCGTTACTTTTATCGTTTCCATTGTATTTAAAATTGATTCAAGCCGCTTAATTTGATCTGTGTGGTCACAGCGTAAAAGCATTCCGCGTCTTGATACATCAACACCATTGATTGTCACAATATTAATTGAAAGCATCCCCATTAGAGAAGAAATGTCTCCTAAAAGTCCGGGACGGTTTACCTGTATCTCATATTCAAAATACCATTCGAGCTTTGCCAAATGATATTACCCCCTTCATTGTGGCAAATTTTTACCTTCCTTTATCATAAAGCATTTTCACATTTTTAGAAAGCACAATGTTGTGAAACGGTTAAAATAAAAAGAGAGGCACAAACGACCTCTCTTTTTGTTTAGTGCGAGCTATTATTTTCAACCAGCTTGACCATCATATTTGCAATGGCACGCTGCTCATCTTCTGATGCAACGCTCCAAAGGTCAGCAAGTACTCTTTCCTGCTCGTTCTTTGCCTCAACTTCGTTAGCTAGATATCCGCCAATTTCATACGCAAGGTTATTGATGGTCTCATCCTCTAAACCTTTATCCTGCGCATGATTTAAGCGATCACCTAAAAAGTTTTTCCAATGGTCCCAGTTCTCAAGTACAGACATGTCGATTCCTCCATTCGAAAAGATGAATTACAGCCATAGCTTTTGTCATGGAGAGACGAATTATACACGTTTTTTAACAGTACCAGCCGCCATTGACAGATAAAATTTGACCGGTGATATAACTTGACTGTTTTGAGGCGAGAAACCAAATGACATCTGCAACCTCCTCAGGCGATGCAAGCCGGCCAAGCGGAATTTCTTCTTCCAGCATCGCGATGTCTTCCTGCGTAAAACGATTCATCATGTCTGTTTTGACAGCACCTGGCGAGACAGCATTTGCTCTAATTCCACTTGGAGCAAGCTCTTTTGCTAATCCTTTTATAAATGCATTTTGCGCACCTTTGACCATGCTGTACAGCACTTCACACGATGCTCCCGTTTCTCCCCATATCGAGCTGACCGCAATGATATGGCCTGCTTTCTTTTGAATCATGGCAGGTAAAAGGGATTGGGTAAGCTCATATGGACTTGTGACATGAAGCTGCACCATACTGGCTAATACGTCTTTTTCTGTGTCTGTCACCAATCCGACATGGCTCCTGCCGCTATTTAAAACAAGAATATCTGGACAGAGCGGCAGACGGCTGACAAGCTCATCTGCTCCTCCCGTTTTAGATAAATCTGCTTGAACGACATGCGTTTGAATGGAATATACCTCATCCAAATGAGCGGCGAGGCGCACAGCTGCCTGTTCATTTTTATAATAATGGAGCATCACATGGCAGCCTTCTTGGGCAAGCTTTTTGGCAGCTGCCTGCCCAATCCCGCCACTGGCACCTGTTATCAGCGCCCAACGACTCGTCACATTGATTCCTTCTTTCTATATAGAATACCTATTCTTTTCGTTTAAATGGGAACCAGTTGGCTGATCCGAACAATTTCACCATCACAGGTACGAATAATGGTAGCACAACGAGTGCGTACAGTAAAAGTCCTGTGAGGACAAGTGTTGCAATCTGCAGGAGAGACAGCACACCGGATGGAAGCATTGCGGCAAATGTTCCTGCCAAAATAACAGCAGCAGACATAATGACAGATCCCATATTTTTCATTGATTCAGTCATGGCAAACTGGATGTCTTTTGTTTTATATTCATTGAACCGCTCCATTAAGAAAATCGAATAATCGACTCCGAGCGCCATTAATATGACAAATCCAAAGAATGGCACAGCCCAGTTAATGCCTGGATACCCGAAGAAATGGGTGAAAATAAATTCAGTTACACCGATTGCGGTAAAGTAAGTCAATATGAGTGAACCTACCAAGTAAAGCGGCATGACAAGCGAACGGAACAAAATCACCAAAATAAGGAAAATACCAATCATCATGTAAAGAACTGTCTTATTGAAATCTTGGTCTGACAGCTGTTTTAGATCAGCGTTCATACTTGATACACCTGAGACGCCAAATGACGCATCTTTTAGGTTTGTTTCAGGAAGTGCCCGCTCGACAGAAGCTTCCACTTGTTTAATTATCGACAAGGCGTCATTTCCATATGGATTTTTCTCTAAAATGACATCAATTTTTGTCATCTTGCGATCATCTGACATGTATGAATCAAATACTTGCTTGAATGCTTTATTTTTTAAGACGTCTTTTGGAATAAACCAGCCGGCCATGTCTTGATCTGGTGCATTTTTCAGTTCATCTAAGTAGTCACCTGCACCCATTAAGCCGCTTGAAATTTTCTCCAGTCCATTTACACTTTTGTTCAGGCCGTCTGTTAGCTTGGTTAGATCATCTCCAAAGCCGCCAATCTTTTCTTTCATTTGCTTTTGGCCATTCATGATGTCGCCCGCTCCATTTGCAAGCTTTGGCATATTATCAGCTAATTGTCCTTGACCTTTAGACGTTTGATCCAGTCCTTTTTCAACTGCATCTAAGCCAGCAATGAGTTCATCGATTTGATTCGTCAAGACTTTTTGCTGCTCTGAAGCTTTTGCGATAAAGGCATCAGCCGCTTCAAGCTGCTTTCTAGCTTCTTTCGCTTGTTTGGCATAGCTGTCTGCCTGTTTCGCCCCTTCTTGCAAGGTCGCAGAAAGTTCACTGTATGAAGCTTTAATCGCTTGATACGATTGATTTTCTTTTACCTGCGGGATTTGCTTTTCAAGGGTACTAAATTGTGTATTTGCTTGTTTGATTAACGTTTTTACATCTGCTGCGGCAGAGGATGACGTATCCACTTGCGCTAATGCCGCCTTTAATTCTTTGGAAATGCTTTTATACAGTGAGACTTGCTGATTCACTTGTGCGACTTGAGCCATTAATTCCTTTTTTGCACCTTTGATTTCATCTTTAATGGCTGCTACACCTTTTTTATTTTGGTCGATGCCGTTTTGCAATTTTCTTAAGGATTTTTCAACATTTTGAATCCCTGTTTGCACAGATTCTGTACCAGAAATCAATTTGTTAATGCCTTTTCCTGATGATTTGATTTGCGGCGTTTGATCCTCAATGGATTGACTCATTGTCGTCAGTGCATCTTGGATGTTTTTCAAGCCTTCATTGCTTTTATCAAGTCCTGTGTTCAGTTCTTTGGCTTGTGATTTTACGTACAGATCACTCAGCCCTTTACCGACAGGACGGGTGGCACTTCTGACTTTGCTGACGCCATCTGTTTGTTCAATTGCACGGCTGAGTTTTTCGATGGCAATCAGCCCTTCATTGTTGTCTAAAAGGTCAGATGATTTCACAACCACTGTTGCCGGAAGTGCTTCACCCGGTCCAAACTTATCAGAAATGGTATTGAATGCGTTAACCGATTCGTATTTATTACCAATTTCATCTAAGCTGTTATAAGAAAGAGTTCCTTTATACATGAGAATTGGCGGAAGCGTAATGATTCCTACAATTAATAAACTGAAAAGCGGTTTCTTAAATGAAAAACGGCCTGCTGTTTCCCACATTTTTGACTGCGGGTGGGCAATATCGCCTTTAATCGGCCAAAATAACACCTTTCCTAAAACTGCCATAAAGAACGGCACAATCGTGAGAAGAGCCACAATGAGCACAGCAACCCCAACTGCTACTGCAACAGCTGATTTATAAAGCTGGAATTGTGCCAAGCCAATACATGTAAAACCGATCAGAACCGCAATTCCGCTGAATAAGACGGTCTTTCCTGCTGTTTTATACGTAATCAGAATCGCCTCAATTTTATCTTTACCGTGTGCGATCTCTTCCTTAAAACGGCTGAGAAGCAGTATGCAGTAGTCCGTTCCAATTCCAAACATGATCGCGACCATAAAGATCTGAGTAAAGGTCGAGAGCGGAAAGTCTACATATTTCACTAAATAAGCTACGATTGATTGACTCACCAAGTAAGACAGTGCCACTGCGACTAACGGAACGAAAGGCGCCACAGCTGACCTAAAGACAAGAATAAGGACAACGAGAATAAACCCAATCGTAATGAATTCTGTTTTCTTCAGGCCTTCCTGCGAACTTGTAATAACATCATCATCAATTAACGGCTGCCCTGTCATTTCAAATTTCAGATTTAAGCTTTTCAGCTTTTCATTGACTCTATCTTTAAAATCGGACGCTTTGATTTTGTTTGAGTCGTATGTAACTGGAACAAGGAGTGTCGTTTGATCTTTAGAGAGCATTTGTTTTTTGATATCTTTATTGGCTTCAAAGTAAGAAGTAATGTCCTCTATGTGGAGATCTTGATCCTTTTCTAAAATATCCATTGCCTTTTTTAAAGATGTTTCTCTTTCTTTCACAATGTTCTTTTCTTGAAAGACAATGACGATTGATTTTTCTGTATCGCCGTTTTCAGACATTTTCTTTAATAACTGATTGGCATATGAGGACGGATAGCCGTCTGGTACAGAAATTTGCCCCTTTTCTTTTGTTAATTGCGCCATATTAGGAGCGGTGATGAGTAACACTGCCGCTAATACGACCCACAGGATCGTGATCAGCCATCTACCCTTTATGATTGCTCTCATTAGTACTTTGTGCCTCCTCTTCGATGATCACTTGATAGATCTTTTCATATGTTTGAATAAATGATTCCATTTCTTTTTCTTCAAGCTTTTCAAAATAAGACCGAACTAAGTCTTGAAGCTGCTTTTCCATTCGGCTGACCACTTCTTTGCCCTCTGGCGTGACGTACAGATGAACATTCCTTCTGTCAGCTTGATCATGTTCACGAAAAATATAGTTTTTCGTAAAAAGACGGTTGGTCATGGATGTTACAGCACTTTTGTTTACATTACATACATAAGCAAGGTCCGTAGATGTACACCCTGGATGTAAATTGATGTATCGAAGCGAGTAATATTGATCAAGCGTCAGCTCTTTATCAAGCTTTTCGGTGATCATACTCGAGACTTTTTTCTCCATCCAGAGATAGACATCTGCATACCTCTGGATGAGCTGGGCAATTTTATTTTGTTCCATACGCTGCTCCTTTTTAGTTTAAGTGTTTAACTATTAAAGAGTTTAACTAATATCCAAAACAAATGTCAATGAATATCCTCGTAAATAAAGCGGCTTTTTCAATGAACATAAAAAAGACAAACTCTGCCGATATGAGTTTGTCTTTTTAAATTTATTTTGTTTTTGGGACGACTTTGAAAACAGACATCCGTTCTTCATCAATTTCTTCATCTAAAATTTGCTGAATATCAGCTAATTGAATTTGTTCCAGCATTGTGACGACATCAAATAAGCTCATGTCTAAGAATGCATATCGAGTAAATTGGTTCGCGATATATTCTGGAGAATTCATGGCTTTTAAAAAGCTGCCGATTTTTTTCTTGCGTGCAAGCTCAATTTTCTCTTCTGTCATGAGGCTTTTTGCTTGAAGAAGGGTTTCTTTTAATACCTTTGCGAGTTGATCAGGATCATTTGTATCCCCGCCAACTGAAGTGAAGCCAAAACCGCCTTCTTCGGTATAATCGTAGCTGAATGTTTCATCAATTAAGCCCTTTTCATACATCTGTTCATATTGTAAGGAGCTTTTGCCAAACAGCGTCTCTAAAATGAGATTCATCCCAAGCTCATGCTTTAGCAGCTGATTTCCTTTTTTATGCGGATTCTTTGTTTTCAAACCGAACATACATTTAGAGCCTTGTACGTTCATTGGAAGTTCGTATTCTTTCCGGTATACACCTTCAGGCTCATTGATGTCTTTTCGTTTGATCTCCGGCTGGTCTGTAAATGGCTTTTTCGCCTGATTCGCTCTGACTTGATCTAAAATTTGCTTCGGATCAACAGGCCCGACAACGAATAGAAGCATATTGCTCGGGTGATAGAACGTTTCATAGCATTCATATAAATGATCTTTTGTAATAGGGGCAATGCTCTCTACTGTTCCAGCAATATCTATTCTCACAGGATGCTCTTGATATAAATTTTCAATCAGACCAAAGAATAAACGCCAGTCCGGATTGTCATCATACATGTTAATCTCTTGACCAATGATGCCCTTTTCTTTTTCGACTGTTTTTTCAGTAAAATAAGGCTCTTGAACAAAATCAATGAGTGTCTCAAGGTTCTGTTCGACATTTGAGGTGCTTGAGAATAAATAAGCCGTTCTTGTAAACGTTGTAAAAGCGTTTGCGGATGCTCCTTGTTTACTAAAAGTATGAAACACGTCTCCATCTTCTTTTTCAAACAGCTTATGCTCTAAGAAATGGGCAATTCCGTCAGGCACTCGAATCATGTCTTCTTTTCCAAGCGGCACAAATTCGTTATCGACAGAGCCATATTTTGTTGTAAAGGTCGCATAGGTTTTGTTAAACCCTTGCTTTGGCAGCACATAGACGTCAAGTCCGCTTTCCATTTTTTCGTGATAGACCGTTTCTTGCAGCTGATCGAATTGAATTGTTTTCACTGTCATGAAGCACCCTCCGTTCCTTTAAGAAAATAGGTCGTATCCCATTGGATTTTCTGACCCACTTTGATGATGTCCTCTTTTGTCACTCGGTCTAATGCTTCTAAAAAGGAATCAAGGGTTTCCCCAGTTGGCACAACGGCATGCTGATACAAATATTCTGCTGTTCCATAAGACGTATCGATCGTTTCAAGCAGCTGGTTTTTGACGACTGCTTTTGTTTGATCAATTGCTTCATCTGAAAAATCACCTTTTTGCATCGCTTCAAATTGTTCTTTGATGATGTCCACTGCCTGCTGGTAGTTGCCGACTTCAATTCCTGACATCACCATCATCAAGCCTTTAAAGCTCTCAAGTCTAGACACAGCGTAGTAAGCAAGACTTGCTTTTTCCCGAACATTAATGAAAAGCTTAGAATGCGAGAAACCGCCGAATATGCCATTAAACAAATGCAGTGCCGGATAATCTTTATCTGCAATCGTTGTATGTGTGCGAAAGCCGATATTCAGCTTGCCTTGTTTTACGTCCTCTTCATCAATGACTTCTTTTGGTCCATTTTGAGCTCTTGCTGATTCAGTCTGCTTTTTGACTGGTTCTCTTTCACTTGTTTTAAAGTACTGGGAGACCATTCGGCTGATGTCTTCTTCGTCAACATCTCCGACAACATAAAGATCAAGCTGGTTTGATTGAAGCGCATGCTCATAAGCTTCAAAGAGCGAGTGAGCTGTGATGGCGTCAATGTCTTCCATTTCACCATTGACGTGCAGTGCATATGGTTCTCCTTTACACATTTCCTGCACGAGTCTTAAGTTCGAATAACGCATTTTGTCATCATAAACTGCCTGAATTCGCTGTTTTAAAGTGCGTTTTTCTTGATCCACATATAATTGACTAAACACCCCATCTTCAACATACGGGTGGAATAATAGGTCGGATAGTAAGGAAATCCCTTTTTCTAGTAAAGGAGTTTGATCCTTTAAATATTTTTCATTCGCCATTTCTAGGCGGAAGGTAATGATGTGATTCTCACC
Source organism: Bacillus sp. FSL R5-0512 (assembly GCF_038593295.1). Classification (NCBI taxonomy): domain Bacteria; kingdom Bacillati; phylum Bacillota; class Bacilli; order Caryophanales; family Bacillaceae; genus Bacillus; species Bacillus sp. FSL R5-0512. The sequence goes on along the minus strand of NZ_CP151982.1, from coordinate 1,618,088 downwards.
TTTTTTTGCCATGTCTGCCGAAACGGTTGCTCCATAGAGCTCATCAAAATAGGCACGCAGTGCTCCTGTTTTGGGCATCTTTTCTGTTCCTCTTAACAGCACATGCGGGAAAAGAGAACGCATGGTGACGTCATCTTTGGATAGCGGTGCAAGCATTTTAAAAAGAATTGTCACAGTTTTAAATTTTTCTGTTTTGACAATATGAGTATGAAGACCGGGTGTGTCCAGTGTCTTCTCTTGTAAGTACGTCATGAGAAACCTCCTTTGTTCATCCTATTTATTATGTATTAGAACATGGCTGATATATACGTGAAACAGCCATTTAATAGACATTATATCAATCAGAGGAAAGAATAGGAAATAAAAACGCCTCTGCTCATAGCAGAGACGCCAGTCGTTATTTCATTCTAAACGGCCACCAATTCCATTTACCAAAAATACGAACCATGACCGGAATAAAGAGGGGCAATACAACAAAAGCATATAATAAAAGTCCAATGAGTACGACCGTTGCAATTTCAACAAGCGATAATACTCCTGATGGCAGCATAGCAGCGAACGTACCTGCTAAAATGGCCACTGCAGAAATAATGACAGAACCCATATTTCTCATCGCTGATATCATCGATGCTTGTACATGCTCTCCCTTCCATTCATTAAAACGATCCATGAGGAAGATGGAATAATCGATCCCGAGCGTCACAAGAATGACAAAGCTGAAAAATGGGACAGCCCAGCTGACACCATCGTAGCCAAAAAATGTTTTAAAGATCCATTCTGTTAAACCGATTGATGTAAAATACGTTAAAATCAGTGAAAGTGTTAAGTATATCGGCATGACGATTGACCGTAATAAAATAATTAAAATAATAAAAATACCAATTAACATGAAGATAACAGTTCGAATAAAGTCACCGTCAGACGTTTCTTTTAAGTCCACATTTAAGCTTGAGATACCAGATACCCCGTATTTGGCATTTTTGAGTCCACTTACAGGTAAATATTGATCAAGGGTTTCCTCAATTTTCGCGACACCTTTCATCGCTTCATTGCTGTATGGATTCACATTTAAGATGACTTCAAAAGTCGTTAATTTACGATCTGGAGACATATACGTATGAAAGATTTGCTTAAATTCTTGGCGTTTCAGCACTTCTTCTGGAATAAACCAGCCCGTTACTTCTTCATCTGGCGCTTGCTGAAGCTGCTTTAAGTAGCCGTCAGCCTCGGTGAAGCCGCTTTTGACCTGCTCAAGCCCTTCAATACTTTCATCTAATCCATCTGTTAATAACGTAAGTTTCGATGAAAGCTGACTAAATCCTTTTTTGATGGCTTTTTGGCCTTCTGTCAGCTGATCTGCACCATCTTCGATTTTAGGCATTTCTTTAATCAATTGTTTTTGGCCCTCATTTGTTTGGTCAAGGCCGTCATAAATTTGATCAAGCCCGTCCATGAGCGCTTGCACTTGGCGTTTTACTTCTTTTTGCTTGCTTGATAAGGTTTGAATCACTTGATCTGCCTGCTTGATCTTTTGCTTAAAATGAGCGGCTTCCTCTTCATATACACTCATTTGATCCCCTGCTTGATCAAGCATTCCTTTTGTTTCTTTGAATACTTTCTTGATTTCTTTATATTCATCCATGTCTTTTACTTCTGGAAGACGATTTTCTAGTGCTTCAAATGATAGATTTTCATAGGATGCTTTTACTTTCTTAATGGTTGTCATCAGCTGCTGATTTGATTTTCCATGGCGTTCAAGTGTATTCACCACACGCTCTAGCTCTTGAATCATCGTTTCGCTGCTGCGATATTCTTGCTCTAATTCTTTTTTCGCTTTTTTGATTTTACTTCGAATGGTGCCGACGCCTTCCTTACTGCGTCTCACCCCATCTTCTAAAGAGATTAGGGATTCCCTGACTTCTCCGACACCGCTTTTGATTGCTTTTGTTCCATCAATCAGCTGGTCAATGCCTTGAGCGGATTCTTCAATTTTTGGTTTTTGTTTGAGAAGAGCGAGATTTGTTTCGGTCAAGCCATCTGAAATTTTCCCGATTCCTTCATGGCCTTTGCCAAGTTCTCCTCCCAGCTCTTTCGCTTGAGAGGTGACATAAAGCTGGCTCAGCCCGTCCCCAACAGGACGCGTGACACTGCGGACTGTTTTGACTTCGTCAATGTCATTTAATTTACGAGTCAGTTTTTCAATCATGACAATCTTTTCTTGATTATCTAGCTTATCATCATTTTCGACAAGCACATTCAGCGGCAGCGCTTCACCAAAGCCAAATTGCTCTGATATCGTATTAAATGCAGACACCGACTCATATTTATTCCCAATTTCATTTAAACTGTTATAAGATAGGGTCCCGTCGTACATCAGAATAGGAGGTACCGTAATAAGAGCGACTAACCCTAAGCTGATCAGCGGCCTTTTAAATGAAAAACGCCCAGCCCATTCCCACATTTTACTTTGCGGGTGCCGAATGTTTTCTCTTTTAGATGGCCAGAATAGAGATTTTCCGAAAACAGACATAAAAAAGGGAACGATGGTGACAAGGGCAATCAGCAGAATGCCTACTCCAACGGCAACACTAACGGCTGATTGATACAATTGGAATTTAGCAAATCCAATACTTGAGAAGCCGACTAACACGGCTAAGCCGCTGAAAAATACCGTTTTCCCTGCACATTGATATGTGACGATAATCGACTCTTTGACATCACGGCCTTGACCGATCTCCTCTTTAAAACGGCTTAACAGCAGGATGCAATAATCCGTTCCGATACCGAACATAATGGCTACCATAAAAATCTGAGTAAAATTAGATAGAGGAAATTGTGTATATTCTACGAGAAAAGCCACAATACACCGGCTGACAGCGTAAGAAATGCCTATCGTAATGAGCGGAACAACAGGTGCCAATATCGATCTGAAAACAATAATTAAAATAAAGAAAATAAAAATCATCGTGATAAGTTCGGTTTTCTTCAGACCTTGTTGAGAGCTTTGAATGACATCTGAATCCACAAACTTTTGACCCGTTATTTCATATGAGACATGATAGGGCTTTAAAACTTCCTCAATTTGTTCTTTAATCTTCACAGCTTTTGTTTCGTAGTGGTCGAATTTGAATGGAACAAGAAGTGTACTTTTATCCTTTGATAAAAGTTGTTTTTGAATGTCCGGATCTACATGAAAATACGAAGTAATTCCGTCAATGTGGAGTTCTGGGGCATTTGACATGAGTGCAGCTAAAGCCTTTTTTAATTCCTGCTCTTTCGCAGGGAACAGATGTTGTTCGGAGAATACAAGCACACCTGTATCTTTTTTCCCGTTCTTATCTGACAGCTTATCCAATAGGTGAAGTGCCTCAGCTGTTGGTGTCCCCTCCGGAACCTTTAATTGCCCTTTTTCTCTTGTTAATTCCTCTAAATCGGGCGCAGTAATAAACAGAATCACAGCTGTTATCATCCACACCACTAATACAATCCATCTTGCTTTAATTATTTGCAACATAGCTGCTTCAAGCTCCTTCTACTTCTTCAATCAATTTGCTGTATTTGAGCGTGTCTGAAGTGCTGACTGCGTCTCCTTCAAATGGCAGGATGACCTATTCAATTGTCCTTTCGTGTTGAAGAAGCATATCTCCATCATCAGCACGCGTGCTCAATTTCTGCCTAAAGAAAGACAGAAAATGAATGTTTTTGAACACCTCCAATTTGGGATAATTTAAAAGATATTACTATACATTAGTTTAACTATCAAAATTTTACATGTCAATTTATAAAAAAGAAAAAAGATGGCAAAATACCATCTTTTTTCTATATTTAAACTGTTTTTAATTGTTCACTCTCATCCTCTTCATCTGGCTGGATGAAAAAGAGGACCAAAAATAGTGAAATGAGACTGCAAATGGTCGAGAGAATAAAGACTATGGAGTCCCCTTTATCCATTAGATAGGCAAAAATCGGAGGTCCTAAAGCAACACCGATAAAACGCATACTGCTATAAAATGACGTAATGGTACCGCACTGCTCTTTTTCAATTCCTTCTGTAATCAGCGCATCAAGTGCAGGCAGCACAATACCGATGCCCACTCCGCCAATGCTTAAACAGATAAACAATACGTAAAAGCTGTGATTCCACCATAAAAAAATATAAGAAAGTGATAACAAAGCCATCCCTACAATTAAAAAGATTCTCATTTTTCCTTTTTCTTTTCCAATCGTTTTTCCAGCAATGTAGGAACTGATTGATAGAAAAAGGAGCGGAATACTCAGCAAGAGCCCTTTTTTGACGCCCTTTATTTGATAAGCCGCCTCTAGGTTATCGGATAGGTAAAAAAGCACACCAAAAAGAAGAAACATAATAAAACCGCCAATAGCAAAAATGGCATAAAGCCAGCGTCCCTCATGCTTAAAAATGGTCTTTGTTGATTTTAAAAATTCTTTAAATGTAGGCGGGTCCTCCTCTTTTTTCGCCGACTCTACCATGAACAGTACCATGAGAAAGCTGATGATCGAAAAGAACGGGATGAACCAAAAAGGCACAAACCAAAACCATGAAGCAAGAAGTGCCCCAATAATAGGGCTTAGTACCTTACCTGCTGTATTAGAGGTTTCAATGGCGCCAAGTCCTGCACTGACCTCTTCATCATCATGAAACAAATCTCCAATAAACGGCATAACGACAGGTGCGGCTCCAGCTGAACCAATACCTTGAAGGACCCTTCCAAACAGAATCCACATATAAGGTTCTTTCATGATCGTTGAGGCGACTGCTGCCACAGCTCCTCCAAGTCCGGCGATTAAAAGACACGGCAGCAGTACCTTTTTCCGCCCAATCCGGTCTGATAAGTAACCGGCGATTGGAATACATAAGATGGCTACAACCGAATATACCGTAATAATGAGAGAGACTTGAAAGGAAGTAATCGAGAGTTTCTTTTCTATCTCTGGCAATACTGGTATTAACATCGAGTTCCCTAGTGTCATGATTAGAGGGACTGATGATAATGCAATGATATTCTTTTTACTGACTGTTTTCTCGCCCAACATCATTCACCCAATTCTATATACTGTTACGTATTAGTGTGGCAAGTTTGACGAGTATTATGTATGGGCAAACAAAAAGCAGACGCCTATGGAAGCGACTGCTTGTTAAAATCGTTTGCGTATGACATGAAAGCTGAATTTATCCGCTCGAAAATAATTGAGGGAGTATAAGACCGGCTGATCATCCTGATCATAGTGCATTTGTTTCAGTAATAATAACGCCGTTTCAGGGTCACAATCTAGAATCGGTGAGACCTGATCGTGGTAGCCAATTGGTTCAATGTCAGCAACTGCATATTTAATCCCGCTGTGCGGTTCTCTTCCAAACAGCTCAAAAAGAGACTCTTCTTCATGTGTAAAAGAAGCGGGAAGATGTTTGACCGGAATTTTATCTAAACAATAAACAACTGGCTGCCCATCTGCCGTTCGAACGCGTTCCATTGAAAAAATCCCATCAGATTTATCACACTGAAAACGAATGACATCATTCTCTGTTGGCTCCCCTTCTTGCGAGGATAAAAAGATGGTGCCAGGCGTCATATTGACCTGCTCAATCATTTTCGTGACACTTGTCAGCTGTTCTATGCCTGTCGAAAAAAGCGGTCTTGAATTGACGAAAGTCCCTACCCCATGCCTTCTAATTAAATACTTTTCTTCTTCTAATATACGAAGGGCCTCACGCAGTGTCGCTCTGCTCACACCTAAAAGTTTTGAGAGCTCAAACTCAGAAGGCAGCTTTTCTTTTTCGGCATATACACCTGTTTGAATATCTTCTTTAATACGGTCAATCACTTTCAAATATAAATGGCGATTGTCTGTTTTGGTCGACATGTTTTCCCTCCGTCTAATCAATGCAAATGATAAGATGAGAAATCTCTATTCCGAGATAAGTTGAACATAACTATATCATGTTTTTGCAAATAAATAAATAGTCTGACATCCAGTTAACATAATCATACTATCGTTTACTATTTTTTCAGGAAAGCTCTCTTCAATTATGAAGAGAGCTCGTCATATTGTTCTTTTGAGAGAAGAACTTCTCTCGGTTTACTTCCTTCATATGGGCCTACCACGCCCCGCTCTTCCATTGCGTCAATGAGACGTGCCGCCCGGGTATAACCGATGCGGAATCTTCTTTGCAGCATAGAAACAGAAGCCGTCTGCATGCCGATAATCAATTCAACTGCTTCATCATACAGATCATCTTCCACAGCCGCAAGCTGATCCTGCGTTTCTTCGCTCGGAATCATTTCCTCTTGGTATTGAGCTTTTTGCTGTGTGATCACGTGATCCACAACATGCTCCACTTCTTCATCTGATAAAAAGGCGCCTTGCACACGAACCGGCTTGTTTGCACCAACAGGTAAAAACAGCATGTCCCCTCTGCCCAGAAGCTTTTCTGCGCCTCCCATATCAAGGATCGTCCTTGAATCGGTTTGAGAGGATACGCTAAAGGCAATGCGGGACGGGATGTTGGCCTTAATGACACCTGTAATGACATCGACAGAAGGTCTTTGTGTGGCGATAATCAAATGAATTCCCGCAGCACGAGCCATTTGAGAAAGTCTTGTAATGGAATCCTCCACATCAGAGGAAGCGACCATCATTAAATCTGCAAGCTCGTCTACTATGACAACAATATAAGGAAGCTCTGGCTGTTTAGCATCTTCTGTTTGATTCATCCGTTTAATGTAATCATTGTATCCTTCAATATTTCTTGTCCCCGTATGCGAAAACAATTCATAGCGGCGTTCCATTTCGCTGACTACTTTTTTCAGTGCCTGCGATGCTTTCTTAGGGTCTGTTACGACAGGAGCCAAAAGGTGCGGAATACCGTTATACACATTTAATTCAACCATTTTCGGATCAATCATCATCATTTTCACTTCATGAGGCTTCGCTCTCATGAGAATGCTTGTGATAATACCATTGATACACACACTTTTTCCGCTTCCAGTCGAACCTGCTACAAGCAAATGCGGCATTTTGTTCATTTCAGCAAGCACGGCTTCACCCGAGATATTACGGCCGAGTCCAATGAGGAGCTTAGCATTTGGACGGTCATTTTGCTTCGATTCTAATACCTCTTTTAATGAAACCATAGCAATTTCTGCATTCGGAACTTCGATGCCGATGGCTGATTTGCCAGGAATCGGAGCCTCAATTCGAATATCCTTTGCTGCAAGGGCAAGGGCTAAATCATCACTTAGATTGACGATTTTGCTGACCTTCACACCAACATCTGGATATACTTCATATTTGGTCACAGCTGGACCTAAATGAACCTGTGTGACTTTTGCTTTCACACCAAAGCTTTGAAATGTTTTTTCAAGCTTTCTGGCATTTTCATAAATATTTTTCTTATCTGTTTGCTGACCTGAATGCTGGGGCTCTGCCAAAATATCAAGTGACGGCAATTCGTAATCTTTGTTTTCAAGTTCTGTAAATGTCATCGGCGGTGCCTCTTTTGGTTCATCGGCTGTATCTGATTGAACTGGTGCACTTTGCACAGAGTCCTGAAGAGGCGCTGTCTCTTTTGCCGCCTGCTTTTTTTGAACCGTCGGGGTGAGAATGTCATCTCTATCTGCAAAGCTTGAAATAATCGGCTGGCTATTATCAGAAGACGGTGTTTCCTCTTCGATCAAGATCAGATCATCCTCGTCTTCTTCTTGAATGCGTGAACGTTTTTTCTTTTCACCTGTTTTCTGAGAGGACGCGCTCTTTTTCGCCTGCCTGATTCCTTTCATATCTTCAACAAACGCTTTCCACTGCTTCACCATAAATTGTGATAGAGGAATCGTCACTTTTTTCACCATTTCCTGAAGGGATCGGTTTGTAATCAGGACAATTCCAATCAGCATCAGAACAATCGCCATGATTTGCGAGCCTGCTTGTGCAAATAAGAAATAAGAAGCAGCAAACAATACGGCTCCAATCATGCCGCCCCCTAAATCAGGCGATCCTGTTTCACCTTTCATATCCATCAAGAAGAGCTCAAATGTATTTCTAATCACACTTTGAGAGCCAATGACACCAGCAGATGAAAGATGCTGAAAGAGCTTCACATGTGACAAAAGCAAGATACTCGCAATGATGCAGTAGAGACCTGCTTTTCTTCTTGTTAAAATATCTGGGATTTGTTTTTTCCAGAAAATCGTCACACCAAAAAGAAATAATCCGATAAGACAGAGAATGAACCATTCACCTGCAAAGAATCGGAATAGATGTACAAAGGTTTGTCCAACAACGCCCAGCTGTAAAATGGCAATGATCGCTATGGCAATACAGACTAACCCATTTAATTCATATTTCAGTTTTAGCTGTTTATTTTGTTTTTTTCTCGTTTTCCGTTTTCTCTTTTTAGCCATACTCATCACCTTACTACGAAAGAAAATATAACCTACCGAAAGATCAGAAAGAAAGCAGCCTGGTTTTGGCTGCATCTTGTTGTAAGTTTTCCCTTTATTATAGCATAGAATCATTCATATGAGTCGGTTTGATTGGTGCCTAAATGTAACTTCAATCGCTTGCCTGGTGCAAGCTCTTGATTGAGAAAATCCATTGGATTGGTGCTCATGACTTGAACAATTTCTGCTTCATCTTCTTTCATTTCAACCATCACTGGCACACCTTGAATGTTTACCTGCTGGAGCTTGCGTTCTCCCTGTTCCTCAGCGTAAATGGCTTCATATGGCATAGGCGTATATAAAATCATTGGATCAGCCCCTCGTTTTGAGATGCCCTGTCTCCAATAAGTTCGTTCAACTTTTTAATCGCTTGTCCTACACCGCCCACTTCATTCATGAGTCCGTATTCTGCTGCCTCATGACCAACGACATTTGTTCCGATGTCTCTCGTCAAATTGCCTTTTGAGAACATGAGCTCTTTAAACTTCTCTTCTGTAATGTTGGAGTGGCTTGTAACAAAGTTAATGACTCTTTCCTGCATTTTATCTAAGTATTCAAAGGTTTGCGGAACACCAATCACAAGACCTGTTAATCGCACAGGATGAATGGTCATTGTGGCTGTTTCTGCAATATACGAATAGTCACACGATACAGCAATCGGGACACCTATCGAGTGGCCGCCGCCAAGCACAATCGAGACAGTTGGTTTCGATAAAGAAGCAAGCATTTCTGCAATCGCGAGTCCCGCTTCAACATCTCCTCCTACTGTATTTAAGATGATCAGAAGACCTTCTATTTTCGGGTTTTGTTCAACAGCTACGATTTGTGGAATGACATGTTCGTATTTGGTTGTTTTATTTTGCGGTGGAAGCTGCATGTGGCCTTCAATTTGTCCAATAATGGTGAGGCAATGGATATTTGTATCTTGCGGCAGCTGCGGAACGGCTGTTTCACCAAGCTGCTGTATTTTGCTCATAATGCTGTCTTTTTCTTCTGGCTTTCGCTCAGGCTGCTGTTCATTCTTTTCGTCCATTTGTCTCCATCCTTTCCTCAAACTCTTCTCCTATTATGAACAAATAGGGCATATTCCATCCGCATTCCTCATGCCACATCAAAAAAGCCCAAAGAGCTTATGCTCCTTGGGCTTTATCATCACACTTCCATAATAATTGGAATGATCATCGGCTTACGTTTTGTTTTTTCATATAGGAATTGATTTAGCACATCGCGCATGGATTGTTTCAATGTTGACCATTCAACAATTGAGTTTTCCGTTTGCTCTTTGACAATCTCTTTGACCATTTCTGTTGCTTTCACAATCAGCTCTTCGGATTCTCTTACATAGACAAATCCTCTTGTGATGATTTCAGGTCCAGAAATTAATTGTTTCTTTTGTTTATCGAGCGTAATGACAACAATCAAGATACCGTCTTGAGACAATAGACGTCTATCGCGTAACACGATGTTTCCGATATCACCAACGCCAAGACCATCGATCAAAATGTTTCCTTGGTGAACTTTTTCACCGATTTTGACGTTCTGTCCTCTAAACTCAACAACATCTCCTTTATCAATCAAGAAAATGTCACTGCGTTTCATACCTACTTCTTCAGCAATACGAGAATGTGCTTTTTGCATACGATATTCGCCATTCACCGGAATTAAATACTTCGGTTTTAGTAAGTTCAGCATCAGCTTTAACTCTTCTTGGCACCCATGTCCAGATACATGTACACGTTTTTGCGCAAAAATGACTTGTGCTCCGCTCCTTGTAAGGAAATCCACTGTTTTAGAGTATGTGAGTTCTTGTCCAGGAAGAGGTGTAGATGCAATCACAACCGTGTCATCTTTTTCAATATGAAGCTGTTTGTGATTTTGCTTCGCCATTTTTGTTAAAGCAGCAAGCGGCTCTCCGTGGCTTCCAGCGGTCAGGATGACCACGTCGTTTTTCGCCATTTTCTTCACTTCTTGAACGGGTACAAACAATTCTTCGTCTGCTGTAACATAACCAAGCTTGATCGCCAGCTGAAGGGTTGTCATCATATTTTTCCCTGCAACGGCAAGCTTACGGCCATTTTGATTTGTTGCATTAATGATTTGCTGCACGCGGTTAATATTAGATGAAGACACAGCAACAATCACACGATTTTCAGCATTGTACATCGCATTTGAGATTTCGTCTTGGACGAGCGCCTCAGAAGGTGTATAGCCTGGTTTTTCAGCATTTGCACTGTCTGAAAGTAGTGCTAAAACGCCATTGTTTCCAATTTTCGCAATCTCTCCGATGTCACAGGCTTGGTTAAGCGCTGGGGTTTGATCAAATTTAAAATCACCTGTGCATACGATTGAACCAAGAGAGGTTTTGAAGCTGATCCCAACTGAATCAGGAATGCTGTGATTCGTTCTAAAGAACGATACTTTTGTTGTTTCAAAAGTAATAACTGATTTTGCATGTACCTCACGCAAATCAGCTTTTTGATTGAAGCCATACTGCTTTAATTTTTCTCGAAGTAACGCAAGGGTCAGCTTCGTTCCGTAGACTGGTACAGACAATTTGCTCAAGCAATGGAATACGCCTCCGATTGCTTCATCATGTCCGTGGGTAAGAAAAATTGCTTTCACCCGATCAGCACGCTCTGTTAAATAAGAGATATCAGGAATGACGACGTCAATGCCCAGCATTTCATTTTCTGGATGCATTAAACCTGCATCTACTACATATATGTCCGAATCAATTTCAATGACATATAGGTTTTTTCCGATTTCTCCAACGCCTCCGAGTGCAATAATTCTTACGTTCTCTGTATTTTTCTTTTTCAAAATTCTTATCCTCCTAGTCTCAAGCCCGTCCATCATCGCTTAATGCTATTATAACTGAATCTAATTTTAGAAAACAAGATGAAGTCACATTTTAAGAAAGTGTTTATGTATAAAAAACGGTCATACTCAGGGACATCTGAGAATGACCGCTTACGAAATCTTTTGTTTTGATCAGCTGTTTAAAACGCTGCTTAAATCCAGTCTCTCTTCTTCTGACAAAGGCAAAAGCGGAAGACGAACAGATCCGACATCTAGTCCTTTCAGCTGAAGGGCTGTTTTGACAGGTGTTGGATTTGGCGCTGAGAAAAGCTGTTTCATGATTGGAAGCAGCTTTTGATGGATCAATGCTGCATTCGCTGTCTGGCCTGAAGCATAGCTTTTCAGCATTTGCTGCATATCCAGCCCTACGATATGAGACGCAACCGAGACAACTCCTTTTGCACCAACAGATACAGCCGGAAGTGTTAAACTGTCGTCCCCTGAATATACGTCGAAATCTTCTGGCGTCTCTGCAATGATTTTTGTCATGGCATCAAGATCGCCGCTTGCTTCTTTGATGGCAACAATGTTAGGTATTTGCGCAAGCTTAATCGTTGTTTCTGGTGCTAATGACGCAGCCGTTCTTCCTGGTACATTGTAAAGCATGACAGGAAGAGATGTAGACTCGGCAATGGCTTTAAAGTGTGCATACATGCCTTCCTGTGATGGCTTGTTGTAATAAGGTACGACAAGCATCACTGCATCAACGCCCGCTTCTTCTGCTTTTTTCGTTAGTTTGATAGACGCATTTGTATTATTACTGCCTGTTCCTGCAATGATTTTACAACGACCATTTGCTAATTTGACCGATTGCTGAAAAAGAGCGACTTTTTCTTCATTCGATAAAGTTGGCGATTCGCCTGTTGTCCCTGCAACGACTAAGGAGTCACTGCCGTTTTTTAACAAGTAATCAATGAGAATTGATAGCTTTTGGAAATCGATGTTGCCCTTTTTATCAAAAGGTGTAATCATAGCTGTTGCGATATTTCCGAAATTCATTTTTTTCACCTCATCATGATTCAATCACATTTATCTTGAAAGTTCAAACACTTCATGCAGGGCATTGACAGCCGCTCTCATGTTTTCTTCGTTCACTAACACCCAAATGGTCGTATGACTGTCAGCCGATTGTAAAATCGGAATGTTTTGCTCGGATAGAGCCGTTACAATTTTAGATGTGACACCTGGTACACCCATAATGCCTGCGCCAACAGCTGATACTTTCGCACAATTTGTTGTCACAATTGGTGTATAGCCAAGATCTTTTAGGATCGACGTTGCCTTTTCAGTCATTGCACCTGTCACTGTATACACAATTTCACTCGGTGTGATATTGAAGAAGTCGACACTGATTTGTGCGTTTGCCATTGCTTTGAAGACCTCTGTTTGTACGCTGTACTGACCTTCTTTTGCAGGGACTTTGATTTGTGTCACATCATTGACATGTGCAATACCCGTAATGAGGCGGTCATACACATCATGGCTCATTTTATCTGAGTAGTGTGATGTAACGAGCGTGCCCTCATCATCAGAGTATGTTGAACGGACCCTCATTGGTACTTTTGCCTGCATCGCAATTTCAACAGCTCGCGGGTGAATGACTTTTGCCCCTTGATATGCGAGGTTGCAAATTTCCGTATATGTCACGACTCTCAGCGGTTTTGCATTTTCAACAATGCGGGGATCTGCTGTCATAACGCCTTCTACATCTGTAAAAATATCAATAAAGTCTGCCTGCAATGCAGCGCCTAAAGCTGCTGCGGACGTATCACTGCCACCTCGTCCGATTGTTGTCACGTCTCCATTTTTCGCCGCTCCCTGGAACCCAGCGACAACGACAACATCATGTTCAGACAGTGCTGCTTCCAGACGTTCGCACTTCATGTCAATAATTTTCGCACTTGTATGCTCCTTATCTGTCACAAAGCCCGCCTGAGCTCCAGTCATCGCTACAGCCTTTAGACCGTTTTCATTCAGCATACTTGAAAACACAACAGCTGAGATATTCTCCCCGCAGGAAACAAGTAAGTCTTTTTCTCTGTTTGTCATATGCTGCGCGCTGCCGTAAAGCAGACCGAGCAGCGTATCTGTCGCATAGGGATCGCCTTTTCGTCCCATTGCAGAAACGACAACAACCGACTTATAGCCTTTCTCTTTTGCAGATAAGATATGTGCAAGTGCCCTTTTTCTACCTTGATCATCTTTGACAGATGTACCGCCAAATTTTTGGACAATTATTTTCACTGTTTTCACTCCAAGTTCATTCTGACGTAACAGAAGAGAGCAGGCGAAAGATGCCTAACTCTCTTCTGTTCGTCCTCATCATCCATTGAATGTTAAACTAATTTTAATGCTTTTAAGCTTTCTGCAATTTGAACAGAGTTCCATGCAGCGCCTTTAAGCAGGTTATCAGATACAATCCACATATGGAACCCGTTTGGACGGTCCAAATCTTTCCGAATGCGGCCGACAAATACGTCGTTTTTCCCAACAGCATCTGCTGGCATTGGATAAATTTGCTGAGACGGATCATCTTGCAGCGTAATTCCTGGTGCATCTTTTAGAATTGATTTGAGGTCTTCCACTGTTGCATCATTTGATTCTAGTTCGATGTAGACAGATTCTGAATGACCTGTTTCAATTGGAAGCCTTACGCATGTTGCCGCTACTTCCAGCTCAGGCATATGCATGATTTTTTTCGTTTCGTTGATCATTTTCATTTCTTCGAATGTATAACCGTTGTCTTGGAATTTATCAATTTGCGGAATCGCATTAAATGCAATTTGATAAGGCATGACTTCTGGTGTTACATCCTCTTTATTTAAAATGGCTTGTGATTGGCTGTATAGTTCGTCAATGGCTTCATGTCCCGCACCTGATACTGCTTGATACGTAGAGACAATGACTTTTTTCATTCCATATGCCTGACGAAGCGGTTCTAATGCCGCTACCATTTGAATCGTTGAACAGTTAGGGTTTGCAATGATCCCTTGATGATCATGCAAATCTTTTTCGTTTACCTCTGGTACGACAAGAGGGATGTTTTCGTCCATACGAAAAGCACTTGTGTTGTCAACAACAATCGCACCTCGTTTGACTGCTTCAGGAGCCAGCGCTTTAGAAACATTTCCTCCAGCACTGAATAATGCAATGTTCACTCCTTCAAAGCTTTCAGGTGTTGCTTCCTGAACAGTGTACTCTTGACCTCTGAATGTCACTTTTGTTCCAGCAGAACGTTTTGAGGATAGTAGAGTAAGTGTATCCATTTCAAAATCTCTGTCAGCTAGTGTTTTTAACATTTGTTGACCGACAGCTCCAGTCGCTCCAACTACAGCTACATGCAATCCTCTTCCCATCAGTAAAACTCCTTCCGACCCATCCATGATTCTTTTCTTTCGGATGGCCATCCTATGACTTTTTACATTTTATTTTACCATAGAAAAGCAAGGCTTGAAGCATCTTTTTTGAATCTTTCATGATTTTCTAGTGAATCTATTATTCGTTTGGTCCAATTAAAATTGGCTGAATTTGTCTATGCTGGAGTGCCTCTTCTACTGTTTGAGTTAGCAGATTCATGTTCGCGACCATAGAGGTCGGTTTTTTGAATGGATCATCCTGACCAAACGGAATAAAGAAAATATTCTTTGTCGACATGAGCCTCATCAGATTTGTACCATTTAAACCTAACGCATCATTTGTTGAGATTCCTAAAACGACAGGTCGATGATTCCGTATGGTTGCTTTAGCAGCCATTAAAACAGGACTGTCTGTCATGGCATTTGCAAATTTCGCCATCGAGTTTCCAGTTAAAGGAGCAATGACCATACAATCAAGCGGCAGCTTAGGCCCGAGCGGCTCTGCTTTCACGATTGAGTCAATCGCTTGAAATCCAGTCAGCTTCTCAATCCGCTCGATCCACTCGGCTCCATCTCCAAATCTCGTATTCGTGCTCTGCACCGTGTACGACACCACTGGACGCACCTCTGCCCCTTCTTTTACAAGCGCTTCGATTTGCGGAAAAACAGCCTCATACGTACAGTGGGAACCTGTTAAACCAAAGCCGATTCTTTTCCCTTTTAATGTTGTCATGATTCCATCCCCCTTTTTTCCTCCGCAAGTTCACATAAAAGCCCGGAAAGCACTTTTGCAATGATTTGTCCTGCTGTTTTTGGTGCAACAATCCCCGGGAGTCCTGGTGCAAGAAGTGCCTTCACTCCGTGCTTTTGTGCAAAGTCAAAGTCTGTTCCGCCTGGGCGGGAGGCGATATCCAAAATGAGTGTCTTTGGTGTCATGCTGACGATGACAGATGAATCTAATACAAGACTTGGAATGGTATTGATGATAATATCAACATCCGTTACTTCCTCTTTTAACTGGTCCATTGAAAATGGATGAAGTCCCATCTCAAAGGCCCGCGCTAAATGTGCTGTGTCTGCCGCCCCTACTTTTACGTCTGCCCCTAGTGCCCGAAATGTGCGGGCAATGGTGAGTCCTGTTCTTCCAAGTCCGAGGACTGCGACATGAGACCCGTGAATCGTATAGTCCGTTTGCTGAATGGCCATCATGATAATTCCTTCAACTGTTGGAATAGAGTTATATATGGCAATATCATCTCGCTCAAACAGCTTCACAAGCTTCCGGTTCACCTGCTTTGCCAGATTGTCTAAGTACGTATTTGAAATACCTGAGTACAAGGTACAATGGGCAGGGGTTCTTTCTAAATATTTAGCTTCCAGCAAAACCTGCTCGTTTGAAAAAACTGTAGCAACAGCGCCTTCATCCGTTGTCCCAGATACTGGCAGGATCATACTGTCTACTTGTTCGAATGGAAGTTCAGACATTTTCAGCTTTTCAGCACCGATAAATCCATGATCCAGCTGGTCAAATCCAACCAAAAATACTTTGGCATACTGCTGTGACAACTTGCGAATAATTTCAAGCTGCCTTGCATCTCCCCCGATCACCGCAACCGTTAAACCGCTCAACATACTGACCGTTCACCTTCTTTATTTAAAAAAGTCTGTAATATTTTCTGAATCTCCCTTTCAGCATATGAGGAGAGGATTCAGCCTGTGAACAAATCAGAGAGAGAAAAGAAAAAGAGCACCCATTATTGCTGGTGCTCTTTTTCTCCGTGCAGCTGAAGTTCTTCAGGCACATCGAGAATGATCATATCTGATCCTATTTTTTGAATGTGATTCCACGGGACGCGGATGTCATTTCCTTGTTTTCGAAAGCCAAACCACTTCACGGAAGGTATAATGAGTGCTGTAATTTGACCGTCCTGTTCATTGATTTCAAGGTCGGTTTGTCCAAGCACGCCAAGCCGCTCCGCTCTTTTAATATCGACGATCTCTTTTCCTGACAGTTCACTCAGCCTCAAAATCGCATCACTTCCCTTCCGTATCATATATGCAGCAAAAGGAAGAAATAGACCGTCCTGCTCTTTTCAAGTTATGTATGATGTGAGTTGGTATACCAAACAGGCTTAAGTTGATGAAAGTAATTATGATCTTTTAGCATTCTCTCCACTCGTTTCACCATGTCTTTTACATGTCGCGGATCATAGGAAAGCGTCCAGATGATAGATGAAAAGCAGCTCATTGCTGTATAGATGGAAAAAAGAAGCCAAAAATCGTTTGTTGACTGCGTACTCACGTATTGATCCAGTTGTCCAGCTGAGAACGGAATGCTGCTTTCTCGACTAAATAAGGACAATTTATAAAAGTCATGAACCGGGTCGCCCCAGTCGGATTGATCGAAATCAATCACACCGGCATATTGATTACCTTGTATGATGATATTCCCTAAATGAAAATCATCATGCTGGAACTGGTTAGGCCTCTCTTTTACCGCATCAACATGCGACTTGATAAAATCTAATACAAACTGATCATTGGAAAACGTCACGCCACTTGATTGATAGGCATGTACATACCGTTCATGTTTTGCCATGACTTTCTCATCCCACGGACGAATATGAGAAGGTGCACGGCATGTATGCATCAAACTTAGCTCTCGCGCTGCCCGCCTCCCGATTTCATACTGCTCTTCATTTGTAAGTAGATGGATGGAGTCTCTAGCATTCTCGCCTTCGATAAAGGAGAAAATACGATAGGTACAGTTTAGTTCAGCACTCATTCCAATCTCAATCACTTCAGAACAAAGAACCCCTCGATCTTTTAAATTCCGCTGAAATAATGCTTTTCTTTTATAGCGCGAATACGTTTGAATGTCTGATAACTTAAGCACCAGCTTTTCACTAGATGATATTGTAACCAAAAAGGTGCGATCTCCCGAAAAACCAGATGTCATGGCTTGGAAAGAAATAGCTTGTGTCAGAAGTGGAGAGAGCTGTTTCAGCTTTTCATGTTCCATGAAAGCAGAACCCCTTTCTTCTTTACCTACAATAAAACGGCAGACTTTTTTGAGTCTGCCGTGTTGTTTACATTATGATGGCTGATCACCCGTCGGACTAATAAGCGAGAGCGCATAATCTTCTGTAAAGATGCGTTTAGATAAGTTATTCACGCCGTCTAATGTGACGCTGTTGATTTCATCAATAATTTCATCGAGTGTCCGATGTTTGCCAAGGAGCAGTTCATTTTTACCGTTTCGGCTCATTTTGCTGTTTGTGCTTTCAAGGCTGAGCATAAGGTTGCCTTTCATTTGCTCCTTAGAGTTCTCTAGTTCTTTCTGCGTGATTCCCTCACGTTTTAAGACGTCTAATGTTTGTAAGATGGTCTCAGAGAGCAGGTTTAGCTGTTTCGCTCCAGTTCCGCCATAAATCGTCAGCATTCCATTATCTGCAAATGAACTGTGATAGCTGAAGACGGAATAAGCAAGTCCTTTGTCCTCTCTTACATCTTGGAATAATCGGCTGCTCATGCTTCCGCCAAGAACATTATTTAAGACGATTAAGTCATAGATGCCCTTATCTCCAGCTGGAAGGCCATTAAAGCCCAGGCATAGGTGCGCTTGTTCCGTTTCCTTTTTGCGTGTGAGCTTGCCATAATGAAATGCTGGAGCTTCTACAGGCTGCTTTTTCCCTTTTCCTTCATAAGAACCGAACAGCTTTTCAACCTCGCGAATAAAGGTCTCATCTACGTTCCCTGCAACTGAGATCACGACGCGGTCCGGGGTATAGAATTCATCCATGTATTTTCTAAGTGAGTCTCCGTTAAAGGTTGAGAGTGTTTCCTCTGTTCCTAAAATCGGATATCCTAATGAATGATCACCATAAATGGCTTTGCTTAATAAATCATGAACGATGTCATCAGGAGTATCCTCATACATTTTAATTTCTTCGTACACCACATTTTTTTCTTTTTTCAGCTCTTCTTCATCAAAAGCTGAGTGAAAGAACATGTCGCTTAATACATCGAGGGCGTAGCCAGCATGTGAATCAAGCACCTTCGCATAGTAGCAAGTGTATTCTTTTGATGTAAAGGCATTCACCTGACCACCAATGCGGTCAAAGGATTCTGCGATATCACGTGCAGATCTTGTCTTTGTTCCTTTAAAGAACATATGCTCTAAAAAGTGTGAGATTCCATTAATTTCAGGTGTCTCATGTCTAGAGCCTGTTCCAATCCAGACGCCAATTGCGACAGACCTTACAGTGGGATTGTTTTCGAGTACAATTCTTACTCCGTTTTGGCATGTATACGTTTTGACCAAGTTTTGCTCCTCCTATTCAACAAACAGATCGCATCACGGATGTCTTTTTTCACTTAGGAGGTCAGAAACCGTCCCTAATTCATATCCTCTTTCTTTAATTTGAGTGATAAGTGCGTCAAGACTTTTCGCTGTTGCATCTGTTGGATGCATTAAAATCATCGCCCCATTGTGAATTTTCCCAAGCACCCGCTTTTGTAAAATAGCCGGGGATGGTTTTTGCCAGTCGATGGTGTCTACTGTCCACATAATGGTTTCCATGCCTTCTTGTTTGGCAAGCTTGACTGTTTCTTCTTTAAAGCTGCCGCTTGGAGGCGCAAACCATTTTGGTTTCTTCCCAAGGGATTCTTCAATTTGGCGATTTGTTTTCGTTATCTGCTCTAATGCTCGTTCTCTTGTCAGTGTGCGCATATCTGGGTGATTGTATGAATGATTTCCAATTTCATGACCATCTGCCGCGATTTTTTTAGCAAGCTCTGTGCTTTTTTTCACCCATTTGCCTTCTAAGAAAAAGGTCGCCTTGACTTGATGCTTATCCAGCGTCTTTAACATGTTGATTAAATGCTCGTCACCCCAAGCTACGTTGATGAGGAATGCATTCATTTTTTTATCTGGATGCCCTTTATAAATGGGCTCTGCACCAAGCTCATGTAAATGAATAGATGGTTTTGTTTCATTAAAAACAAGCAGCTTTTCATCGAATGACCCCTGTTTCTTCATTTTTTCATAAGAGGCATCGATATCAACTGTCTGTCCATTTAAGCCAGGCATCTTTTTCCACACTTTATCAATCTTAGCATTTTGCGCCTTTACTTCATAGTCAGAAGACTTCGATTCAATTTCCTGAAATAAAATATCTTTTGACACAGATGCAACCTCGGCATGCTCTTTCATTGATTCAATATATGTAACAGCAGCCGGCTGCTTCATCGTTTGATATGACACGAGCAGTAAAAATACAAACACAATGAATGGTAACGTTTTTTTCAATGGTTGTCCCTCCCCTATATCACAAATTATGATGGGGAGAAACAAGCTAGAACTATTGTTAGCGCAAGAAAAGAAAGAAGCCTGGCACGGATACCTGGCTTCTAACACATTTTATTTGATCTCATTAAGACTGCTTTTCTTCTTTTTCCTTCTCTTCACGTAAAACAGCTTTCCGAGAAAGGTTCACACGGCCTTGTTTATCGATTTCAGTGACTTTGACAAGTAATTCATCGCCAAGTTTCACGACATCTTCTACTTTGCCCACACGCTCAAGCGCAAGCTCAGAAATATGAACAAGTCCATCTTTTCCACTGAAGATTTCAAGGAAGGCACCGAATTTTTCAATGCGTTTGACTTTACCTAGGTAAAGCTGTCCTACTTCAACTTCTCTCACAAGATCTTCAATAATTTTCTTCGCTTTTTGGTTCATATCTTCTTCTGTAGAAGAAATAAAGATTGTACCATCTTGTTCAATATCGATTTTCACACCGGTATCTTCAATGATTTTATTGATTTGTTTACCGCTTGGTCCAATGACATCGCGAATTTTATCCGGATTGATTGTCATCGTTAAGATTTTAGGTGCATAACGAGACAATTCTCCTCTAGAAGCAGGAATTGTTGACAGCATACTGTCTAAAATTTCCATTCTTCCTTTTTTCGCTTGTTGAAGAGCCTCTTCTAAGATGTCTTTTGATAGACCATCGATTTTGATGTCCATTTGAAGGGCTGTTACACCTTTTGATGTACCTGCAACTTTAAAGTCCATATCTCCAAGTGCATCTTCCATTCCTTGAATGTCTGTCAGCACTGTGTAGTATTCACCAGATTTCACAAGTCCCATTGCAATCCCTGCAACTGGTGCTTTAATTGGAACACCGGCATCCATCATCGCAAGTGTGCTTGCGCAAATACTTGCTTGTGAAGTAGATCCGTTAGATTCTAATACCTCTGAAACGAGGCGAACCGTATAAGGGAAATCTTTTTCGGATGGAATGACTGGTTCTAGTGCACGTTCACCTAGTGCACCATGTCCGATCTCACGACGGCCTGGACCACGCATTGGACCTGTCTCGCCAACACTGAATTGCGGGAAGTTGTAATGGTGCATGAAGCGTTTTGATTCTTCAACACCTAAACCATCAAGAATTTGCACATCACCAAGTGCACCTAATGTACAAATACTGAGCGCCTGTGTTTGTCCTCTTGTAAATAGGCCTGAACCGTGCGTTCTTGGCAGAAGTCCTACTTCTGAAGAAAGTGGACGGATTTGATCTACGCCGCGTCCATCTGGACGTACTTTCTCTTCAGTAATCAGACGGCGAACTTCGTTTTTGACAAGCTTGTTTAATACATCTTTCGCTTGTTTAATCGTTGCTTCGTCACGTTCTTCTGCTTCAAACTTCTCAACTACAGCTTTTTTCACAGCACTGATTGCATCCTCACGCGCATGCTTCTCATGTACTTGAATCGCTTTCAGCAGGTCAGCTTCAGCAAGTGCTTTTACTTCGTCTGCTAACGTTTGATCTACTTCATATAAAGGAATATCGATTTTTTCCTTACCGACTGCCTTCACAATTTCTTCTTGGAATTCGATTAAGCGTTTGATCTCTTGGTGACCGTACATGATCGCTTCAAGCATTGTTTCTTCCGGTACTTCATCAGCACCAGCTTCTACCATGTTGATCGCATCTTTTGTTCCGGCAACCACAAGATTGATGTCACTTTGTTCAAGCTGCTCCACATTCGGGTTAATGATCAGCTTTCCATCCACTCGTCCTACTGTAACGCCGGCGATTGGTCCCTCAAATGGAATGTCAGACACACATAAAGCTAAAGATGAGCCAAACATTGCAGCCATTTCAGATGAGCAATCTTGATCCACACTCATGACGATACTAATGACTTGTACTTCGTTTCTAAATCCATCTGCAAACAGCGGACGAATTGGTCTGTCAATTAAGCGGCTGGCAAGGATCGCCTTTTCACTTGGACGGCCTTCTCTTTTAATGAAGCCGCCAGGAATTTTACCTACTGCGTATAGTCTTTCTTCGTAGTTCACAGTGAGCGGGAAGAAATCAAGTGGTTTTGGTTCTTTAGAAGCTGTTGCTGAGCTAAGCACAGCCGTATCTCCGTAGCGTACGAGGACCGCTCCGTTTGCTTGCTTTGCAAGCTGGCCAGTTTCAACTGTCAGTTGACGTCCAGCCCAGTCTATGGTGAAGACATGTTTCTCTTGTCCCATTCTGAGATAAACTCCTCTCTTATCGTAAAGTTTTAGTTAGTTCTTATTATGAACAAAATGATTTTCACATATCAATGTGAAAGCTGTATGTAGAAGGGTTTTTGCCATTCTTTCAACATTTTAACCATAAAATATTAGTGATTATACGATAAAAAAGCGGGAATCCTCCCGCTTTTTACGATTATCGACGTAAGCCTAGTTTGTTAATTAACTCACGGTAACGAGTTACGTCTTTATTACGTAGATACGTAAGAAGATTACGACGTCTACCTACCATTTTCAAAAGACCGCGACGTGAGTGGTGATCTTTCTTATGAGTACGTAAATGCTCGTTCAAGTTGTTAATTGATTCTGTTAGGACAGCGATCTGAACTTCTGGAGATCCAGTATCAGATTCGTGTGTTTTGAACTCATTAATTAATTGCGTTTTACGCTCTTGAGTAATAGCCATCCTGTTTCACCTCCAAATCATGTTAGCCCCATCTACCTCGCAACCGTCGGTGAAGTCGGCCTGCCAAGTAAGTGGTTTTAAAGCTACAGGAATAATCATACTAAAAATATGCTGAATTTGCAAATGGTAGAGCAGTTTTTCTATGATTTTTTTGTTTGCTTGAGCTGATCTTGAAAAAACTGAATCGCTTCTTCTTTATCTTGACTGATTTGAGCCGTCAGCTCCTGGATTCCGTTAAATTTTCGTTCACTGCGAATGCGCTTGAACCATTGTAATTTAATCGGCTGGCCATATATTTCTTCGTTAAAATCAAAAAGGTTTACTTCAATGGCAGGCTGATCAGGACGTTTTTCATAAAATGTTGGTTTATAGCCGACATTACAAACGCCGTCATATACTTTACCTTTTACTTCTGCTCTTACTGCATATACCCCTGTTGGCGGAATAATGTATTCAGCAGATAAGCCGACATTAGCTGTCGGAAATCCGATCGTCCGTCCGCGTTTGTCTCCATGGATGACAATGCCGCGAAGCTGATAAGGTTTTCCTAAAAGCTCGCTCACATATTCAACATCCCCATTTTTTAATGCGGAACGGATGAGAGTGGAACTGACTTTTCGGTCTTGATTGGACAGCTTAGGTACGATGGTTGCATTGATACGGCCTTTTCCGTATTCATCGAACGTTTCCATTGTGCCTGCACCAAAACGGCCAAACGTAAAATCAAACCCCGCTACTGCGTGCTTCACATTCAATTCATCCAAATATTGATCCACAAACTCTCGAGGAGATAGAGCTGCAAAGCTCTCGCTGAATTGTACGATGTATAAATAGTCAGCGCCCAGCTGTTCGATAAAATCAATTTTATCCTCAAGCGGTGTAATTAAGTCTTTTGGTTCCCGTGCCTTTTGCAAAACATGTGATGGATGCGGATGAAAGGTCATGACTGCTAAGGCCAATCCTTCTTTTTTCGCAATGCTTTTCGCTTCGTCAATGACTTTTTGATGCCCGAGGTGAACACCGTCAAAGTACCCTAAAGCCATGACAGACGGGACTTGATCTTTTTGATTCAATGTATGTGGGTGTGAAATATGTATAGTCTTCACGAGATGTCACCTTTTCTTTAAGATTGCTTGTCCTGAGATAAGATCTTCGCCGGCTTCATCAGGTTCTGTTTGGTCGGGTGCTTCATATATATTGCCAGACAACGACCTGAAGGAGCAAAAACAGCGACACGATCCTCCTCTGCGAAATGAGCAAATTCATCAGGCATTGGCAGGACTGCACCGTTTTCCACTTTACTTGCTAATGTATCATTTATCTCCCATTTCGGCAAATGATTGAGCGCGCGCTCGATCGGGACAAGGTGCTCATCTACAGTTCCTTCCTCGCTTATATCTCGCAGCTCATCCAGCGTAATACATTCATCAAGTGTAAAATCACCAGACCCTGTACGAATAAGATGTGACATGTGGGCTGGAAACCCTAGTTTCTTCCCGATATCAACCGCTAAGGTCCTCACATACGTTCCCTTTGAGCATAGAACAGTAAACCTAAATGACACGCTGCCATCCTCATATGTGACAGGTGTAGTCCGCTCGATACGGTGAATAGTAATTTCTCGGCTTGGCCGCTCAATTTCGATGCCCTCTCTTGCATACTCATAGAGCTTTTTCCCGCCAATTTTCACAGCAGAAAACATGGGAGGAATTTGTTCAATGGTTCCTTCAAACTGCTTCAGCGCCGCATCAATTTCTTTTTCTGAGATCGGTTTTTCCACCTTTTTTTCTTCTACGATCTCACCTGTTTGGTCTTCTGTTGTTGTAGAAAAGCCAATCGTGATTTCTGCATCGTATGTTTTCGATTTATCTGTTAAGTATTCTACAATCTTCGTTGCTCTTCCGATACAAATAGGCAGAACACCTGAAACCTCTGGGTCGAGGGTGCCTGTATGGCCGACTTTTTTTGTGTGTAAAATTTTTCTTACTTTAAACACACAGTCGTGTGAGGTCATGCCTCTTTCTTTATGTAATAAAAGAACACCATTTATCATCTGCGTTCTCTCCTTTCATAAACGATGAAAAAGGACAGACGATCATCGCCTATCCTTATTTCAACGTCTTATTCGTGATCTTTTGTGTTTAACTCAGCAATCAGGCTTTCAATTCGGTTTCCGTAGTCTACGGATTCGTCGAATTCAAAATGCAGTTCTGGTGTTTTGCGAAGTCTGATTCGATTGCCAATTTCAGAGCGGATATACCCTTTAGCCTTTGCAAGACCTTTTAAGGTTTCCTCTCTTTTCTTCTCGTCGCCAAGAACAGAAATGTAGACTTTGGCAATTTGCAAATCACCGGATACTTCGACATCGGTTACAGTCAAAAAGCCGATTCTTGGATCTTTTAGCTTTCTGCCTAAGATGTCGCCCAATTCTTTTTTCATTTGCTCACCCACACGGGTTGCTCTCATACTCATGATCTTATCACCTCTAATTAAAACCACTCAGTTTTCGTGATCGTTCGTTCAATTTCAGGAAAAGAATCGATAAAGCCTAATACACGCTGAAGCTCCTTTTCCACTTGAACCCGAGATGAGGAAATCACGGCGATTCCAATTGATGTACGCTGCCATGTATCCTGGTAATCCATTTCAGCAATGGTTACATTGAATTTATGACGCGTTCTTGTCAATATTCGCTGAAGAACCGCACGTTTTTCCTTCAGTGAGGATGCATCATAGATCATGCACTCACATTCGGTATAACCGATCATTTTCTTTCGATTTCTTGCATAACGAATGATTCCATGACATCACCTTCACGGATATCATTGTATTTCTTTATGGTAATACCACATTCATAGCCTTGTGAAACTTCTTTCACATCATCTTTAAATCGTTTTAACACGTCAACTTCGCCTTCAAAAATAACGACGCCGTCACGGATTAAGCGGATTCCGCTATCTCTTGTAATCGTTCCTTCAGTTACATAGCCGCCAGCAATTGTACCGATTTTAGATACTTTGAACGTTTGACGAACTTCAACTTGACCGATGACTTTTTCTTCATATTCAGGGTCAAGCATTCCTTTCATCGCAGCTTCAATTTCATCGATGACTTTATAAATAATGCGGTGCAAGCGGATATCAACGTTCTCAGTCTCAGCTGTGCTCTTCGCATTTCCATCAGGACGTACGTTAAAGCCAATCACGATGGCATTAGAAGCACTTGCTAAAATGATGTCTGATTCTGTAATCGCTCCAACACCCGTATGGATGATTTTCACTTTTACGCCTTCGACTTCTATTTTTTGAAGAGCTGCTGTTAATGCTTCAGCAGAGCCTTGTACGTCTGCTTTCACGATCAAGTTGATATCTTTTACGTCACCTTGTTTGATTTGCTCAAATAGGTCGTCTAGAGATAATTTTGCTTTATCTGAACGCTGTTCGTCCAGCTGTTTAGAAGCACGCGCCTCACCGACTTGACGAGCTGTTTTTTCATCTTTGAATACGAGGAACTGATCCCCTGCATTCGGTACATCGTTTAAACCAGTGATTTCAACAGGTGTAGATGGTCCTGCTGTTTTCACGCGGCGGCCGATGTCATTGACCATTGCACGTACACGGCCAAATGTATTTCCGACAACGATTGGGTCACCTACTTGAAGTGTACCTGTTTGAACAAGAAGGGTTGCAACAGAACCTCTTCCTTTATCAAGCTCAGCCTCGATGACAGTCCCTTTTGCCGCACGATTTGGGTTGGCTTTCAGTTCTGCAACTTCGCTGACAAGAAGGATCATTTCGATCAATTCGTCGATGCCTTCACCTGTTTTCGCAGATAGTGGAACGAAAATGGTTTCGCCGCCCCAAGCTTCTGGTACAAGACCATGCTCAGTTAATTCCTGCATCACGCGGTCAGGGTTCGCTGTTGGTTTGTCAATTTTGTTCACAGCGACAATGATTGGCACTTCTGCCGCTTTCGCATGGTTAATCGCTTCAATTGTTTGCGGCATGACGCCATCATCTGCTGCAACGACTAGAATTGTTGTATCCGTTACTTCGGCACCACGTGCACGCATCGTTGTAAATGCTGCGTGTCCAGGTGTATCAAGGAACGTAATTTTTTTGCCATTTTCTTCGATTTGGTATGCACCGATATGCTGCGTGATTCCACCTGCTTCGCCTTCGACGACTTTTGTCTTACGGATGCTGTCAAGAAGAGTTGTTTTCCCGTGGTCAACGTGTCCCATGATCGTTACAACTGGAGGGCGTACTTGCATATCTTCTTCTTTATCTTCAACTTCATACTTTTCAAGTTCAGTTTCTTCTAAAATGATGACTTCCTCAACTGGAACACCATATTCAGAAGCGATTAATTCAACTGTATCTTTATCAAGTTCTTGGTTGATTGTTGCCATGACACCAAGCATCATCAGCTTTTTAATGATTTCAGCTGATTCTTTTCCAAGCTCATCAGCCAGCTGGCCGACAGTCATTGAATTTGTAAATTCAATTTTTTCAGGAAGCTCTTTTTTAGGCTTCACAGGTCTAGCTTGCTGATGCTGCGGTTTGTTATTTCCACCGCGTTTGTTTTTGTTTTTATTTTGGTTGTTGTTTTTTTTGTTTTTATTAAATTGATTATTCTGCACGTCATTCTTCTTTCTATCATTGTTTTTGTTAGATGATTGTTTTTTTTGTTCTGCGGGTTTCTCGTTAGCTGTCTCTTTTGCTTTGGCTTTTTTATAGATAGCGTCTAGCTTTTTCACAGTGTCGTCTTCAAGCGTCGCCATGTGGTTGTTCACTTCCACGTTCATATCCTTAAGCGCTGCTATAATATCTTTACTTGAAACATCTATGGCTTTTGCGTATTCATATACTCTCACTTTAGCCATTCGTTCACCCCCAAATAAATTAATCGAGCAAGCTTATGAGCTTCTTAGCGAAGCCTTGGTCAGTGACAGCGACAACTACGCGAGCTTCTTTCCCAATAGAACGTCCGAGAACGGAACGGTCTTCAACTTTTCTAACCGGAACATTATAAAATTTGCATTTGTCAGATACCTTTTTCTCTGTGTTAGATGAGGCATCTGCTGCAAGAAGAACCAGCTTAGCACGCGCATGTCTAATTTCTTTGATCACCAGATCTTCTCCTGACACGACTTTACGAGCTCGATTTGCTAGACCAAGCAAAGGATACCATTCAGATTCATTCATTAGGTTTTTTCACCTTTTCAGCTAGTTCTAGTAATTCTTCAAATATGTGTTCGTCAATCTGTGTCTGAAATTGCTGCTGTAAACTGCGTTTGTTCTTTGCCGCAAGAATGGTTTCTTTATCGAGAGAAAGGTAAGCTCCGCGTCCGTTCATTTTTCCGGTAGCGTCAACAGACACTTCTCCTTCTTTAGAACGAACAACACGGATCAGTTCTTTCTTTGGTTTCATTTCTCCCGTCACGACGCATTTTCTAAGCGGGATTTTTTTTCGGCTTTTCACCTTTAATATCACCTCTTATTCGTCAGATTCCTCAGCTACTGGTTCAGCCTCTAAGAAAAGAGATTCAGAGTCTTCAGTTCTTGGGAAAATACCGAGTTCCCTTGCATCTGTTTCGCTTTTAATGTCGATTTTCCAGCTGGTCAGCTTCGCTGCAAGGCGGGCATTTTGACCTCTTTTACCAATCGCTAATGACAGCTGATAATCAGGGACAATAACTGTTGTCGCCTTGTCTTCTTCATTCACAATGACATCAAGTACTTTTGATGGACTCAGCGCATTGGCAACAAATTCAACCGGGTCATTAGACCAATGAACAATGTCAATCTTTTCGCCTTTTAGCTCGTTGACAATTGCTTGTACACGCTGGCCCTTTGGACCAACACAGGAGCCAACTGGATCAACATCAGGATCATCTGTACGAACAGATATTTTAGAACGGTCCCCAGCTTCTCTAGCAACCGATTTAAGCTCTACAGTACCATCATAAATTTCTGGCACTTCAATTTCAAATAAACGCTTTAAAAGACCTGGATGTGTTCTAGACACATAAATTTGTGGTCCTTTTGTTGTTTTTTCTACTTTTGTAATGAACACTTTAATGCGGTCATGCGGTTTGTATTCTTCATTTGGCATTTGTTCATTGACAGGAAGAAGGGCTTCAATTTTGCCAAGTGACACGTAAATAAATTTACTGTCAATCCGCTGAACGATTCCCGTCATAATGTCTTCCTCGCGGTCGATGAACTCAGTGTAGATCACACCACGCTCTGCTTCTCTCACACGCTGCGTCACAACTTGTTTCGCTGTCTGAGCTGCAATACGTCCAAAGTCTTTTGGTGTGACTTCAATCTCAACGACGTCACCAACCATGTAATTCGGGTTAATATTGGCTGCATCATCTACAGAGATTTCAAGGCGAGAATCATACACTTCATCTACAACATCTTTTCTTGCGAACACACGAATCGTTCCCGTTTCGCGGTTTAAATCAACACGAACATTTTGTGCTTGATTAAAATTACGCTTATATGCAGAAATGAGTGCAGCTTCTATCGCTTCAATTATAATTTCTTTACTAATACCCTTCTCTTTCTCAAGAACAGTCAGGGCATCTAACAACTCACTACTCATTTTTATGGTTCCCCCTTATATCAATGAAAAGGTTAATTGAACGAAACTGCTAATCTTGCGTTAGCTATTTTCTCGTATGGAATATTGATCTCTTTCTTTCTTGTCTTGATCTTCACTGTCACTGTTGCAATCTCACCATCAAAGCTTGTAAGCTCACCTTCAAATGCTTTTTCACCATCAATTGGTTCATATGTTTTCATGAAAACATTTTTTCCAAGTGCTTTTTCAAAATCAGCTTTTTTCTTTAATGGGCGCTCCGCTCCAGGAGAGGACACTTCAAGAAAGTAGTTTTGGCTAATCGGATCTGCCTCATCAAGCTTTTCGCTCAAGGCTTCGCTCACTTTGGCACACTCTTCGATATCGACACCTTTATCAG
The DNA here is from genome assembly GCF_038593295.1 of Bacillus sp. FSL R5-0512. Lineage (NCBI taxonomy): Bacteria > Bacillati > Bacillota > Bacilli > Caryophanales > Bacillaceae > Bacillus > Bacillus sp. FSL R5-0512. Next base: position 1,588,419 of record NZ_CP151982.1, on the reverse strand, counting down.
AGTCAATAAACACGCGAAGGAACCAGTTTTGACCCTCTTTGACAAATTCAACATCAACGAGTTCAAGCTGTAAGCCATCTAAAATTGGCTGCACCATTTCGCTTACGACATCCACTACTTTTTTGCTCATTCTCTTCCTCCTTGTGCTTTCGATAAACGCTCTTATCAATCATTCTGCATAAAAACCCTGCTTTATGTGAGCAGGGGGAGCAGAAAACGGATGAATAATGTCGAGACAAAAATTGCCTGTTCAATACAAAAGAGCGGGTTTCCCCACTCTTGTCTCGGTAATCGTTAGCATTTCCATAAAAACTATACCATATCCAATTTTTTTATGCAAATGAAGTTCCTCCTTATAATAGGTACTCGCTTATCGATTAATGCAGCATGTTCAGTACCATTAATACCTCTCTCTTCCTTTATATATAAACGGAAAGCCACTATGAACAGAGCGGACTGATAATAATGCACCTGAATACAATGAGCGAACAACAGAGCTCCCTATGAAAGAAAGTAACATCTACACTAAGTCATCTCTAATTCCAAAAAACTTTGTATGACACAGTATGGTTATTCATATAGAAGCAAAGAGTGTATCAGTAAACAGCCTTCACTTTCCACTTTCTCAAAACCCCCTAATGGATAAGTACTTCAACGTTAAAGAAATAAGCAGTTCAATTTTAATCACACTGCCTTTCTCCTTCACTTCAGAGAAACACGTTCTCATTTTTAGGGAATCGCAATTTAAAAATCATTCATATTGAACTCCCCGAAAAGCAGACAGAGACTAAACGGATAACCTTCATATTATACATAGAGAAAGAATCATGTTTATATGGAATGAATGTATCCAGACTGTTTAATCAGCCATGCATGTAAAAGTAAAGGTGTCTTCTGTGCTGAACTGCTATATTCATCTGGAACCTGCCTTAAGGTGTGCTGTAAATTTTCATTTCCTATTAACGATAAAAATTCCATACTAAATGGGCTGAATCCTCCAATTATAGAAGTACCAATCTTATACTTTACATCTTTTCTAGGTTGGGTAATATAGGTGAGTAACTGCTCGAACTCAGATAATGTCAATGAGGCGTGATATTGATCATATAAATACAGTTCTTCTTCTTTGTTCTGAACTGAACTCATTCCACTTTCTATACTATCTCGATTTAAATCAACTATATAAATAATAGATTCATTTGATAAATAAGGAAGGAACTGTTCTAATAATGCTACAGGATCTTCAAATAGCCCAAAACACAGATGTATTAAAATCGCATCATAACTTTTCGCATGTGATGAAAAATTTTCGATATCTGTACAAATAAAATTAGCTTTTATATTCAATTGATTTGCACAATGTATGGCTTCCTCTGATGAATCAATTCCTGTCAAATCAGCTAGAGGTAATTGCTTAGATAAATACTCAAGCATCTGCCCTTGTCCACATCCTATATCTAAAATAGAGGCAGGCTTTTTTTTGAATGTTAGTTGATAATAAGAAATGAAAGTTTCAGCTGATAGACATCGAGTAAATGGCGTTTCTCGATTATCATAATTTGAACTTATTTTTCTTTTTTCTGGATCCAAAAACCATGACTGAGCCAGCGCTCTTTTTCCTTTAAGCTCTTTCATCTTTTCTAGTATTATCACAGGGTTTACCACCTTTATAAAAGCCTCACCAATCAGTTTCAGATAATACGGGAGGTTTCGTTTTGAAGTTGTTTATTTTGAGAGGTTGAAAAAAATGAATGAACAGATTATGTGAAATATGAAATGCTATCGCTGCTAGAATACCAAATGTTAAGTATGAAATAACTGTGATGAATGTAAAAAGCGACATATAAGCAATAGACTTAACACCGCCTATTGGTATATGCAGCAAGATAAATCCTATTGAACTGATACAAATCGATACCGCCACAGATTCCACAGAATTTGTTAGTAATAATAACGGAAGAAAGAACCGCCAAATCAATTCTTCTGATAGAGCAGTTAATGGAAGAAAAAAGATTGAATCAACATTGACAGCATATCTGCCTCTAAATGCAACAACTTTGTTTTTTAATTTCCATAGAACTGACGGTAATAGGACACCTAATAAAAAGAAGAATAAAATACCATACACATTTTTATTATTAGACATTTCAACTAAGAGCTCTTGAGAAAATGCTCCACAGCATATAGATGCTCCGATTATCGTGAATCCATCATAGCTCCTCTGAGGAGTGATATATGTTATTAACTTTCGATCGGATATTGGTTTATCTCTCTTGATTTTGATAACCATTTTAGAGCTTAAGGGACCCAAAAAGTGAAGGAGGATCCCTAAAGCTGCTACCATTGAAATCATCTATTTAAGTACCCGCAATCAATGTATAAATTGGAGCGTCATCTACTCCATTAAATCCACCGATCAGTTCCATTAACTCATCATCGATAAACCCTCCGAATGGTCGGCTATTAATCTTCTGTGCAGTAGATAGCAAAATCATATTTTGCATGACATGTCCTGCCTCCATAAAAACGAAGCGATAAGAACGATGTCCATACTTAAATCGAGAACGCCAAAAATTCGCTGAAATGACTACGGCAAATGCAAAATCTTGAACGGAATCTTCTTGTAACATTATTTTCTCAAATTCTTTTTCAGAGTAATCACCCATTTTAGTCAATCCTTTTCTATACGGATCGAAATGATAAATACCTTTGTCTAAAGAATCCACTTTGTTGGCTACAATAAATAGATCTAGAGGATAAAGTGCCCCACCAGATGGTATAGGGCGTCTAGGTCCTTCTTTACGCTCTACCAATCCATAACTCTTCTGTAAAACTGTTGAGAGTTGTTCTAATGAAACACTCCCCCCGCTAAAATAATCTGCACTTCTTCGTTCCTGAATGACATCGTCTAAAGATATATTTGTATTTAATGGTTTAGGTAGTAAAATTAAAGGCAGGTCATCAAATCTTTTACTTGCATGTGTAGCAATCTTTTGCAAAGTTTGAGATCGCAGCAGCCCTGCAACACCAGGTGCGTCCCATGCCATTGAACCCCTATAGATTTTTGTTGCCTCAAACCAATTTTCAGAAGGATCATCAAACCGTAATGCTTCGTTTCCATACACAACATCAGCCAAATTAGTAGCATGTCTTTCAATACTATTCATATATTTAATCACCTTTCTACGATATTAAGGAAATGGATGCGGAATTGGATTCAGTTCTTCTAACTTAAAAGGTTTATCTACTAAACCTAAATGATAAGAATGTTTTAAAATTCGTTCTCCGCCCAACATTCTACCTCTATAAAGAACATCAATCGGTTTATATCCAGGAATAATTGATTTTACGACATAGGCACCAGCATCTTTTATATCAGGGCTGGTTAAATCAAAAGTTGCCACATGATATCCTTGTTTTGATAAATGACTGACAAGGTTAGTCCATAAAATGTCTGGAGAACGATCATCAAACGGTGCATAGTCTTTAACGTCCACTAATTTCTCACTTGCTGTTAAAAAATCAGCTTCTTTCACAATAGCTGTTCCCGCATAGAGTTTAATATGATCTTCAAAACTGTTAATATCTCGATGATAATCTACATCCACTAAGGCGTTCCCTAATCGTTGTTCTGTTTTTACCCAAGTTCTTGTATACATTCCCTCTATCGCAGCTTTCTCACATGCTCTTTCAATTGAATGAGCAGAGGCCGCGCCAATAGCAAATGGAGCTAAATCTGTATGAGGATTTCTTATCACTGCCAAAATAGTAGGAACACCAGAAAAAATGCTCATGTCTACTAAATGCAAATCAAGAGAAGTAGGTTTAATATATCTTTCATAGAAGTGTTTTAATCTAGGTGAGGTATTAATATCGATCTGCGGTAAACTTAACTTATTGTACCAAGTAAGCATAAATGCATCTCTTTCAATTGTTTCAAATAAACCTGAGATTGCCGCTTCTTGATATGTAATACCACAAGCTAGTCCATTACTAGTTGCATGACCAATATTGGGGTCTCCTGGCCACTCAGTATAGTTTGCAATATGAATTAATTGAGCAGGCGTCCAAACTTCTTCATTATTTTCAGCAATATGACCTTTTCTCCACCATAATTTTGTATCTTCATTCCATCTATCATGAGGAAAATTCGGGTCTTCATATTGAGTGACAGCATACATCTCCCACTTATCAAAGCCAATTACTGATTTGCCTTCATTGATTAAGTCCTTTTGAGTACCAAAACATACAACATCAGAGTTTAAAGGTAAATAAGCGGCACTATATCTTTCCACCGTTTCACCTATAGCTGCTAATCTGGCTGCAGCTGGATTAGCAGATCCTCCCCCATTATATGAATTAGACGGTACCCCAAATAAAATATTGCTGTCTGTACCATGCGCTCCATATGAATGACCCCATATATCATCAACGTCTCTGAGTTTTCTATACTCTCTACGGACTATCCCAACATAAGGATCTGCCAATTGGTCGAGTATTTCCCATGACTCTTCTAACGTTGTCCATTTATTAGCCATAATTAATTATTCACCTCACCATGAAACCAAACTTGAGGAAAACCTGTATCTGCAGCTGGGGAACACTTCGGGCATCTAGGTACTCTATAGACACGATGATGATTAAATGAGACACCTTTATCATCTAAATTAATTGTTGTAAATCCACCTGGTATTGCACTTGGTGCGTAATCTTTTAGTGTGAGCCATTCTAAAATTAAATTACTTGCAATTCCGATTTGAACTAAATGAATCGGCATATGATAAACCGGTTTCTTTTCAGGATTTATAGGCTTTATTTTCATTAAGTCTGAACGCAATACTTCGTCAGAAAAGTTTGCTGACTTTCGAAGGTTATAGCAATGTAAACAAGCTGATTGATGTGGTATGAAAAATGGACCTACCCAAGATGTCTGTCCATCATATGGCACAATGCTCAACCAAGGTATGTGGTCTTCTAATGCTAGATCATTTATTTCTTCAAAAATCGGGTCTAAATGAGAGTTGCCAATAGCAACCCTGATATCCGGCTGCTTATTTAATTCTCCTTTAAGCACTACATGTAGCCCTGCCTCTTGCAAATGACGAATAAATTCAGCAGCAACTGGATTATGATCTCGCGTAATAACTTCAACAATTCCTGTTTTTAAACGATCTAGTATATCTTCAACCAATACTTGTCCACCGGCTCTTTCATAAGACAAAAGAGCCGTCAAATCAAAGTTCATATCCGTCTTAACACACATTCCGTTTGTAACTAAAAATTCGAGGACATGTTTTAATTGATCACTCTCTACTTCGAAATTCTCCTCTAGTTCTTTAATCGAAACCCCATTATCTTCCGTGAGATAATTAGAAATTTCTTGAATAAATTCAATAATTCCGTCACCTTCAATTTTGGTGACAGTTTGCGCTTTTAAACCAATCAAACTGTCTTCTAGTTTACCTAGCGTAATGTGTGGTGCTAATTTATACCTCGTCATTTCTTGATCTTTGACAAACATATATTATTCCTCCTTTAAGAATAATTAATTTGTATTTTAGATAATTGGGCCCGAGTTGGGGGGTGACCAATTATTTGTTCAAGCGTGTTCGTAAATGGCTGTAAATGTTTTGAAGAAGAAGCTTCTTGAAAACCGACTAACCATTCTAATACGTCTAAAGGCATATTGTTCTGGGACAATATTGATATGACCTCTTCTTTACTTTTACAATATAATTCAATTTTCATATTTAAATCCTCTTCAAAAATATCCTTCAGCCTACTCATACTTACTAACTCTGGTCCTGTTAAATCATATGCCTTTCCAGCACGATTCCTAACATCTTTTTTAGGGATTAAACATGCCTTTACAACATCTTTTGTATTGATCCAATTAACTCCCTCGGGAGAAAATGCAGTTATTAATTTACCAGTAGCACCTGCCCATCCTCTATAAAGTTCTATATTGATATCAAGCGGTGAAGTCCTATAAAGTATGCTATTCTGATAGATTTTCAATAATTCACTTTCAAGAGAACCTAGTTCATCCTCAACAGTATGCCTTCTATTAGATAAAATAATCGTTTCCGTTTGAAAATCAGTATTATTTATAAAGTATTCTTTGTCATAACTAACAGCCCCGCCCAAATCGATTATTTGAGCAGGATAGTCTTCATACTCAACTTTCATCTTCTCTAAATAGGCTTTGATTGGTTCTCTAATACCGACATAATGAATACTCATAAAGAGCCCCCTCTTTCCCGATCACATTGGGATAAAATGGTTAAAATCTAAGTGAATCAACTTATAATAGAAAAAGTAATCTTCTATTCGAGTTCTTCATAACATAGTAACCTCAACTTTTTTCATACATTTAATTAACTTAATATCTAAATACCCAAAATATTTGATCCAAAATAACGCCGCCCTTCAATCAAAAAAACAACATTAAGACCATATAAACCCTTTAAATACATAAAATTTTAAATATAGTATTATTTTCCATAGTCATATTAAACCACACTTTTTCAGGGTTATCAACGAACTTTTCAGAAAATATAAAACTTTCACACTTAATCATTGACAAATAAAGACTTATGAACCATCATATGTAATATATCAACTACATATCTATGTTGATAAATTTTAAATAAGGAGGTCTAAAGATGACTAAAATTACAATCCCAACTGCTTTGGCCGCTAAGGTACATGGGGAAGGTCAACATTTATTCGAACCAATGGCTGCGCGCTGCACTTGCACAACAATCATCTCAAGTTCTTCAACTTTCTAATCAACTTTAGTTTTTCGACATATCATTGAAAAGATCGCTCGCCCACCTAGCAAAGAAGACTTAGCTGGGTGGGTGGGCATCTTTTATTTGAAAATAGAAGTTCTCCACATTTATTTTGCTTAACGAAAACCTTGCATTAAACTTTCATATCATGTTAATGGGGCAGCAAGAGATAGTGAATAAAACAAAAATAAAAGGCTATTGAGATTTTTCTCAATAGCCCCTGCTGTATTAAATATCGATTACTTCCACACCCCTTAAATCTGCCCCTTCTCCTTCTAAAATATGATAAGTCAATTTATCCATTGTCACTCCAATAAAGTTTAATTTTTTAATCGTACATGATTTAAAATTAACATTGATTAATTTAGAATTCTCAAAAGAAATGTTTTTAAAATAACAATTTTCAAATAAAACATTGATTAAAGATGATTCATCCATACTAATGTTGGGTAAATGACAGCCATATAAGGATGAATTCGTTATCTCACAATGTTCAAAATGAGATTGAGTCAAATCACTCTTTTCAAAGGTAGTTGAGGAAATTTTAGAATGGCTAATATTAACTTTTCTCAGATAACACCCATTAAAATCTGAATGGCTCATTACTTTTTGTACAATCGATAGTCCTTTAAAATCGCACAACTTATATTTAACATTTATAAATGTTAACCATTCTAAATCAGCATTAACAAATATTTTTTTCACGTGCTCTACGCGGTTATGATCATCAATTACTAATGTATGGTTATCAATGCTTATTTCGCCTGATTTCAGCTTTTCAATAAGCATATCCTGAACCTCTGCATCTTTTAATCCATCATTTTCGAGTTTTAATTTAACATTTCCAAGCAGCTCTAATAATTCTTTTTTCTTTTCTTCATATGTTTTGTCTTTTTTATATGGGCGAAAACAACTTTCAACATACAGTTCTAACTCTTCACTTAACATTGCCTCACTCCTTTTTCTACAGACAGCATACATGCATTGATTTGGCGGTGCATAACATTTAGCTGAAATTTTTAGTGACTAGCCTCTGGCTCTCTTTATATATTTTTTATAGCCAACCAACGAAAGAATAAACCCTAACAGTGTATAGCCTATAAGGACTGCTGTTACTAAGATCAAATTCTCTCCTCCTGGTAGTGTTGATACTGATTGCACTAAGCCTTGATGTGCCCAATACTGCGGGAAGAGCATACCAATTATTTTGAGATAACTAGGTAATTGATCAAATGGAGTCCATAAACCACAAGCAACTGCTGTCCCTAAAGCAATCATGTTTGTCATCACTAAGCCTGTATTCTCAGTTTTAGCAAATGCAGCGATGGCAACTCCCCATGAAGTCACTTGCATTGATAATAGGACAACTACTAAGAAATACGAGCTGTATTGTGTTATTTCAATACCATATAAATAAACCCCTAAAATGGTTAACAACAAAACTTGAAATAAGATAATGATAAAAAACGGAACGCACTTTCCAAGAAAAAAATGATGCGGCTGTAAAGGAGTACTTGCCAGCCTTGCCACAATTCCTTTCTCACGATCTTTTACAAAACTAATGACAATTGAAATAATGACAAATGTGGAGAAAAACACGCTCATCCCTGTCACTGATTGAGAAGCAACCAATGTTTTTTGTGCTTGAGAACTACCTGATGTAAATAATTCTATTAAAAGAATAATTGAAGCAACTGGTAATAAAATGGTCCAGAACAACAATGATCGATCTTTCACCTGTTTTATAGATTCGATGCGGACTAGTGGCCACATAAAAATCACTCCCGTTATATTCATTTGATTCCCTTCTATACAACTCTTAAATAATCACATTTTTTATTTATTTTACCATTTGCGGATGTGGCGAATTAGAATTAGTCAAATAATGTTGACTAATTACTTATGATTTTAAATCTACGGTACACACAAATTAATTCTGTTCGTTAGATTTATGTTCTTTCTACATCAGTCACTCTTTTAAGTTATTTTCATTGAAATACGAGAGTGGTTTTCATTCATAAAGGGCATTTTTATTGTAATTGATCACGTAAATCTGTTCCTGTTAATTGAAAAAAGACATCTTCAAGTCTCGGTCTGTACAAAGATAATTGTTGGGGAACCAATGATTCCTTCTTACTCAGTTTAGCCAAATCTTCTAAAGTATCTAATGGTTTTGTAGTTTTAACTAACACTCCACCTTGATAAGTTACAAAATCATACCCGAGATTAGTTAATGTTTTATTAGGAATCTTAGATTCAAAAAAGACTGATGTTTCTGCGTAACGATTCAAAAGCTCATCTATTTTGCCTTCTTCAACAATGTTCCCTTTATCAATGAAAGCCACATAATCACATAAACTCTCTATTTCCTCCATATAATGACTAACATAGATAATAGTTCTTCCCTCTTCCTTCAATTTGTTAATGATGTCGAAAATATAACGTCTTGATTGAGGATCTACCCCCACTGTCGGTTCATCTAAAAGAATTAACTTAGGAGCATGCATTAAAGCGCAGCCAATATTCAAACGGCGTTTCATTCCTCCTGAAAAGCTTTCAACGATATCATTTGCTCTTTCCCACAATCCTACATCTTTTAGTGTTTTTTCTACTCTTTCATCTAATGTTTTCCCTTTTAAACCATAAATTTGTCCAAAAAACTCCATATTTACTTTCGCTGTTAATTTTTCCTCTAAGCTGATGTCTTGCGGTATGTAGCCGAGCGCACTTTTAGATTCACCAACATGCTCAACTTTGCCTTCATATGATTTAATGATGTGAGATATAATTTTCATCAAGGTTGATTTACCAGACCCATTTGGACCTATTAATCCATAACAAACTCCTTCTGGAATCGTTAATGTAACACTTCTTAACGCTTGGGAAGTTCCATATTTTTTACTGACGTTTTCTATTTGCAACATTCGGCACCCTTTCCTTTCATCTCATTTATTTTTTAAAATGGCTTCAATAACACTCAAATATTCTTTGTAGGCTTGCTCTCCCAAATCTGTTATACTAACGATTGTTTTTGGTTTTTTATCCACAAAGGTCTTTGTAATTAGCACATAGCCTGCTTCCTCTAATTTTTTTAAATGCGAGCCCAAATTACCATCTGTTACAGATAAAGAACCTTTTAAGAAGCTAAAATCACATTTTTCATAAATCATTAATAAACTCATAATCCCTAACCGAACTTTTGGATGGATTAAATCATTTAAACTATTGACATTACTCATTTCCTTGTCCTTTTCTTTTTAAAATCACACCAGTTAATAACAAACTTCCTCCACCTATAAAAGCGAAGATAATGTTCATTAAACTAGGAAATAATAAAAATGTAGTTACACCTAAAACACTTAGCCAGAACCCCATAATAAAGATCTCTTTAGCCAGAACAATACCTAAGAGTAAATACATGATGGAAACCAATAAAACAACATAGAAGGGTAAATTATTTAATGTATATGGTAATAAACCAACACATATTAAAAAAATAAAGATACCTAAAATGATTCCAATACCAAGCCATGTGTATTGCAATTGAGTTCTTAAAAACAAGGGCATCGGTATCATTTTCTTTTGTTTAAAATAAGTAGTTAAAGTGATAACCCAGCCAGCAATGCCTAAAATAAGCCAAAAGACAGCTGCAGTTATAGAATGAGCAAAAAGGAAAGGTATTGAATATCCCATTATCCAAATAAGGCCCCAAATGATAAAATAAATACTGGTTTGTTTACAATACTCTGTTTTATAGTTTGTAATCGTCTTGATATGAGATAAATTCTCTAATATTTCTGAATTATTAAATTTTTCATTAGACATAAATAAACTCCTCTTCCACAAAGAACTCTGTACTACAGAGTATAGAATTAAATTTCCATTTAGTCAAGTTATTGGAAATACCTTTTTATGAATTAAAATAAATATAACCACCCCCTTCCTTTCAACGAAATCTCATAAATACCTTCTGCTTCTTGATCGTTTCTGGAACTTGGTCTCATAACCGCTTCATATTTCAAGAAATTTAAATATAGAAAAAGTGATAAATATTCTGTCTGAAAAGTAAGAATTACTAATTGGAGTGAGCGGTATAAACAGTTCCTTATTCAGCAGGCATTCGTCATCGGTTCTTTTTATTCATTCTTTTCGCATGTTCACTGATAAGTGCTGCCTCCCTGCTCCCTTTTATGATGCGGAAACCGTCATAATCCGGATAGAGCGAATCATCGTCCTGAATGCTTGTTAAAATCCAAAATTGACTGCCAGCCCCTCCGAGCCGCTCAACTGCTGACAGCCAGCTTTGGTATACGTCAGGACGAGCTGATTGATTTTGATAGCCAAACTCTTCTAGCACAACTGGCTTTCCGATTGAATTCCCGCGGGTGATATGGTCTTCGATCCATTTCACTCCCCAGGCAGCAGACTTATTCCAGTGATCTGGGTACAGATGATAGGTTCCATAATCGATATTAGGAAGAGATGTTAAACGGCCCCAATCGACGCCTTCTCCTCCACCGTAAAACCAATCTTCATGTCCTGGTATGCGAAAGAATCCTTCATCTCCTACTGCAACAAGATGGTGACGATCCAGCGATTTGATCCATGTACTCATTTCATCTGCCCATTTGACAAGTACATTTCCCGTGGGATCTGACTGCATCCGCGGCTCGTTGGCTAATTCCCAAGTCATAATAGCTGGATCGTCTTTATATTGAACACCTGTATACGTATTGGTTCTTTCTAATACATAACGCACATAATTTTTGTATGCTTTTTGAATACGAGGATCTGTATAAAAAGCATCATGCGATTCTGCCCCGAACCACTTCACGTATTGATTCATCCCGCCAAAGTCATCCCAATTGTTCACTAGTGGGATCACAAGCTTTATTCCTTCCTGTCCTGCTTTATAAATCGCATAATCTAGTTTTTGAAAACCAGATTCTTCATAGACGCCTGGACTAGATTGTAAGACTGAGTTTTCTTGAGGGGCCCCGTCGTGAAAGCCCCAAATCCGTATGACCTTTAAATTCATTGCTTTCATATCATCGAACACAGCATCTACCATTTTTTTAGATTTATAATGGAAATAGTAATTATTTGTGCCGGCGAAGTAAAATGGTTGATTGTTCAGCGTAAATTGTGTACCAGACGTCTGCACATAAGCGGCGGCCTTCATCGTAAGCGAAAACCAGCCAGACCATATAGCCGCTACAAGTATGAAGCAAGACACTCTTTGAGCCAACTTTTTCATTTACATTCTCCTCACAATCTATCTCTATCCTTCTTGAGGCAGGATCACATCTAGTTGATACGGTGTTTGTTCATTTGAATCAAGTGCAATCGTCTGCTGTTTGAGCATTTTATTTTCTTTACCGATTCGAATCTCATATGTTCCGTGAAATGCTGGACATTTCACATGGCCATTAGCATCTGTTTTTTCAACTCTTTGGGTCGTCCACTCATTTAGAAGCTTTTCATAACGTCGGCCTGCTTCATTTAAAGACCAATCATAATTCACGATGGCTGCATGTTCACCTCTCCAATGGGCACCTGCCCAAAATCCCCACATCAGCACTCCTTTTACGGCTGGATGACTAAATGCGACGCGATATAAAGCCTCCAGGTTATCCGCTCTTCTATTAGGGTCAGGGTGAACAGAATCGTACTCTGTGACCCATATTGGAAGACCAAGCTCAGCCAGCACATCGAGCCTCTCTTTGACAATGACTGGATCGACCCGTTCTTCAAAATGGCCTTGAACCCCAATCGCCTCAATAGGTGCGCCTAACTGACGCAGTTCATTGATATGCGCTTTATAGGCATGGTGTTCACCATAAGAGATCACATTATAATCATTCACAAACAATAGTGCTTGAGGGTCAATTTTTTTCGTTTCTTCATACATCCACTTCCAAATAGTTTTCCCAAAGCGATCTTTAAAAAATGAACCATGCATCATTTCATTGTTTACATCCCAATGACGGAACCTTCCCTTAAAGTGATTGCCCGCATGCTCAAGCCGGTTTTTCATGGCTTCATATACTTCGTGATTCGGCAGTGACCTCAGCCAGCTTGGATTCGCATCCTCTACCTCCCAAAATAAAGCGTGCCCCCTCACTGGAAGCTGATGTCGATCTGCAAAATTCAGCATCGCATCTGCTTTTTCGTAGGTGATTTTCCCTCTTTCTGGCTCATTCGCATACCATTTTGCTTCATTTTCAAAAACTGCCCAATTAAAATGCTTTACGAAAAAATCAGCATATTGTTGATTAAATAACACTTGATCATTCATCGCTGAACCAAAGGCGAATTCATGTCTGATTTGCTTTATTTCAACCTCTATACCTGCTATTGGCTTTTTTTCGCCGTTTGTCACGTTGATCACAAGATCTCTTTGTCTATGCTCTGAGATTCGATCATCCGCCTCTTTTTTCCACATCAGATTTTCCTGCCCATTTTCGCCTCTATTGAATGAATGATGAAGAAAGCTTCTTTCTTTGACCATGTGAAATCACCCTTATCTTCATTGGATTGATATTACTAATCAAACTGCCGGCTAGAAGCCGGCAGCTTGATTTTAACCTCTTAGTTGATCAGACGATGGTATTCTGCATAGGCAGTGGCCATATCCACTTGAGACCAGAAGCGGTGATAAGTGAAAACTGGTGCGCCATTCTCCCATTTGCCTGTAGCTTCATTAAATGAAGACTGATATTTACTTTCGAGTGAAGACCATGCTGGATCTTGTTTAATCTTCGGACGAAGATCAGCAAAACTCGTATAGACCCCATTCCCTCCTCGCTGCGGGTCAGAAGGAATGGTGCTGGCTCCAGGAATCTGATTTCCTTGACCAAATGTCCCATTCCATCCATTTGGGAAATACACTTCTTTTCTAAAGAAACGGTCATAGTCTTCTCTATCTTCCTCTGTCACTATGCCGACGCCATCATTGTAATTCCATGCAACCTCTAGGAGCTGCGCGGCTGCATCTTTCGCTCTTGCACCAAGCGCTGTATAATCACCTGTTTCCTGCTTTGTGGCTGCAGCAAAGAATATCAAAGCTTTGGCTAGACTTCCTAATACGCCCGTATCCTGAGTCGGATCTTTAGTTACAGCTGTTAAATTTGGATTTCCTGTTGCAGACTGGAACCCATTCCAAGTATCAGGCTGTCCGCTCCAAGCAATATTTCCAGGAAGCCAAAACTCTCCAGGCGCACTTGTTGTAGCAACCGAAACATTCGTTCCCCCTAGAATTCTCTGTCCTTGCTCATCTAAGAAATAACCCTCTTCATCCGACACAGGACGGTTGCCGATAAAAATGTAATCTAAGGCATAGCTGACCCATTTTGTTATGACAGATTTGGCCATTTGGACATTTTCAGATGTTTTGTCGCCATCTTTTACAAAAATATAATAAAGCTCTGCTACGCGCTCCATTGGCCACGCCTGCATTCCAAACCAGTTATTTGAAGGCGGGTCAAGGTAAACAGGTGCATCTTCATATGCCATATCATAAAAAGTACTTCTTCCTGCTGGATAAGCGCTATAGTCTCCATTCCAGCTATTGGTTGCGCCTCCTGCTATGGCTCCTTCTTTCGATTGAAGCCATACGTAAAATTCAAGCTGTCTCTTTAAGGTTTTTTCCCAATCGCTTGCCCCTGTTGACGAAGATGGCTTTAAGCCTCCTTTATCAGAGGATAAAGCATAAGCGGCGACAGGATTTTGATATCCCTGATGACAATGGCTCGCTCCGATACGCCATGACCAGTTTGCATACTCCCCAAGTCCTCCGCCCCAAGAGGTATACCACGCCATTAAGTAATGACAGGCGCCCTTTCCGTTTCCAGGATATGGATTCCCCTGCTTCCCGCTTCCAATCGTTTGAAAATATTTATCGTACATACCGTAACGGAGGAAATCCCCCATTTTTTTCGCTTTATCAAGATAAGTTGACTGATTATAGCCGAGCTCCTTTGCCCAATACATCGCTTGTATCGCACGCGCATCAGCATCCGTTGCATTCGTATAGCGCCACTGGGCAGCTGGAGCTTGATTTTCTTTTGTGAACAAGCTCATAAAGCCTTCATTCGGCTTACCAAAAGATTTATCGTCCTGTGATGGATGAGGGATGGACTCCCATACAGATTCTTGCGGACCACGCTGGAATGTGTTCACATAGGCGGCTGTATGTGATGGGTTGAGCAAGTTGCCATAGCCATACCAGTTATCTACGTCAAGGAGCCAGTGCATTAAATACGTTTCATTCGTCCCATAGGTTGATTTCAATTCACTATCAATTGGATCTTGACCAGCAGGACGAGCACCGGTCAGCTGGCTTGGATATTGATCCGGAAATGGTTTCTCTGCTGCGTATGTGGCTGGGCTGGACGGATTATAAGCGTTCATATGCGGCTGCTCATCATGTCCATCTTCATTGACTGGGATGATGTACTTCTCCATATTGTCCCAAGCTGCCTCTAATTTGCTCCAGTCCCCTGTGTAATGTCCGTACAGCACCTCAAGCCACAGCCAATAGCTATACGCTTCTGAAGTTGTCATATGTCCGTAATCAGGTGCTTCACAAATGAGCGTCTCAATTGAATGATACGGAATTCCTTCTGGTGAAAAATATCCATTCGCATCGCTTTTGATTTGATGATAAAGCGTTAAAAACCGTTCTTTGTTTGACAAGTCCTTCACCCTTTCAATAAAATCATTGTTTTTTTATTTGTCTGGAAGTATGCCAAATACTAAAACACCATCGTCAAAGACAGGAATCTTCGTTGTTTTTTGCATATTGGATGTTAATCCTTGATAGGAATAATCATTTGAGGCATCCCATATATTCGATCCATTTGGAGCAGATAACCGAAATTGTATTTCCTTCTTATGCTCAGATTCTCCCCTAGGAGAAATAGCTACGCCTGTAAAATCGATTTCTGCAAAATAGACGCGGCTTGATGCGTCATATACCTTTAAAGGTGATAAGGAAGCGCCTTCATTGTAGGCTGCTGTCACTTGAATATCCTTTTCAGTGAACCCCTTTGCAAAGACCTCACTCAGATTAACGTAATATTTAAAGGACAGTGTTTGACTGCTTCTTGCCGGCCAGCCTGACCTGTTGTATAGCACTGCTTTCACTTGAGTAGATGTTGTATCGTTATGCATCACAGCTGCTTCTACAAAAAACTCATCCTCCACTAGTTCTTTAGGCGGGAAATTGGGCAGCTTTGATTGCCCTTGACCAAACAGCTGCACCATTTTGGCGATATTTCCAGTAAAGGCGGCATTATAATCAGTCGCCACTTCGTTTGATACATAATCCGAGATATCATCGTCATATTGATCCTGTGCATTAGGGCCCCCAACAAGTGCTCCATAAAGTGTGTGCCGATGAACTGGAGGATTTGTCAGCTGGTTCGACCATGAGCCATGTGCAGTACGGTGGTGCGGGTGCTTCGGCGGATTCTGGCCAAAACCAACGACATAGCTTCTATTCAGCGGATTATCACCTAGCATATAGTGAGTTTGCTTGATCGCAAACGATTGGTATCGATTTTTCTTTTCTTGATCAGATACCCAATCAGCATAGACAAAGGCTAAAAATGCTGCATTGGCGGCATAACGAAGTGAACCCCATTGATCAAGCCATGCCAAACCGCCAGGCGTATAGGTGATTCTTTCTACTTTTCCATTTTGAACAAGACCTGTAGTCCAGTAATCAAGATTGCGCTCTGTCGATTCTATAAATCTGTTTTCTTTCGTGATTCTTGCTAGTAAGATTTGTGAGGCAAAAAAAGTATTGTCCCATGACATGGTAAACGTATAATCCCAATCCTTCGGCCATTCCTCTACCGCTTTTAATGCTTTGTTTAAATAGGTTTCTTCATTTGTCGCCAAGTACAGCCAGATCCCGCCCCAAATAAGTTCGTCAACATAGCCGCTCCAGGAGTTGTAAAATGGCTGCGCATTGGTGACACAATCTGTATATTTGCCGCGATACCTGTCAGCAAATGCATATAGCTGTTTGGCGTGTGTTAAAAGCTTTGCTGCATAGGACGCATCTGTTTCTTTAAAAATGATAGAACCTGCTGCTAAAGCCGCCGCAGTTTGTGCAGCTACTTCTGTGCCAGGACAATGTTCATCAATTTTAAAAGCTGGCCGGTTCATCGGCATCACTTCTGCTGGACCCCACCAAGCATGATCGGCGTTTCCATCACCTACTTGCGCCCAAAATTCATTCGGTCCTGTATGTGCTTTCAAAAAATAATCCGTTGCCCACTTGATTTGATCTAAGATCTCATCAAGCAATTCTGCTTCTTCATAAGCTTCCCGGTATTCATATACTGTCCATGCAAGCACGGCTGCTGAATAAGCCATCGGAAGTCCAAATTTCACATGATCTCCTGCATCATACCAGCCGCCAGTTAAGTCATGCCCAACATCCTTCCCGTCCTCTAGTCCAGAATCTCCCCGCCAGTTAAGACGATTACTTTCCGGAAGCCGGCCTGACCGCTGCGCTTCATAAAACAGCATGGATTTTTGGAGAACCTCTACATAGTTGTAAGATGCCATTTCTCTATTGCTCACCCCTTCTTTTTAGTGAAACATTGATCAATAGACGCGACCGCCTCCTTTCTATCCTTCATTTCGTGATCTGTACAGTTTTGAAAAGAATCAAATATGTTTCAAAAATAAGCATAGTAAACAGCAATCAGCTTTACGCTCATCGAAGGTTTTCTCTTGATTCTCCTTCTGACTGTACCCAGAATGATCATATGTCGCTTGAGAACATTTCAGACGGCGAAATTCTCTTTTGAGCTCTATTTGGGTAGAAAGAATGACATACAATCTCTTCTCTTAAAACATCACGCTAAATCAAGATATATGAATGAATAAGAAAATAATTCCAATTGATGAGAAATCTTTATTAGTTAACATAATAAAATTATTGTATATAGAGAAAAGAACGCCCTTTTAGGGCGCTCTTATTTATCACATTAAAATAAAGAAAGCTGGTTTTGATCAGGAAGTGCTTCTAAACAGCCTTGACGATCTAAATATTCAAGGATGGTCTTCGACACTTTTCCGCGTTTTTGTAAATCTTCTTTTGAGAGGAATTCCCCATCTTGCCGCGCGCGGACAATATTTAACGCAACGTTTGTACCAAGTCCGGGGATTGAGTTAAATGGCGGTATTAAACCGTCTCCATCAATGATAAACTCCGTTGCACTTGAGCGGTAGAGGTCAACTTTTTTGAAGTGGTAGCCTCTTTCACACATTTCAAGTGCAAGCTCTAGTACAGTTAATAGGTTCTTTTCTTTCGGTGATGCATCTAGACCTTTAGAGTTAATGTCATCCATAACAGCTCGTATCGCATTCGATCCTTTTGTCATCGTTTCAATATCAAAGTCATCCGCACGAACGGTAAAGTAAGCTGCATAGTACAGGAGTGCATGATGCACCTTGAAATAAGCAATCCGAACAGCCATTAACACATAAGCAGCCGCGTGGGCTTTAGGGAACATGTATTTGATTTTTTTACAAGAATCAATATACCAGTTTGGTACATTATTATTCTTCATTTCTTCTTCCCATTCAGGAGGAAGTCCTTTTCCTTTACGAACAGATTCCATGATTTTAAAGGCAAGGGACGGCTCTAAGCCTTGATAGATGAGATAGACCATAATATCATCACGACACCCAATTACTTCACTTAGTTCACACGTTTTATTGTGAATGAGCTCTTGCGCATTTCCGAGCCAAACATCCGTACCGTGTGATAGTCCAGAAATCTGAACAAGCTCTGAGAAGGTCGTTGGTTTTGTATCCTCTAGCATTTGCCGAACAAATCTTGTCCCAAATTCTGGGATACCGAGTGTACCTGTTTTACAGCCAATTTGCTCTTCTGTTACACCTAGTGGCTCTGTCCCTTGGAAAATCTTCATTACTTCAGGGTCATCTGTTGGAATCGTTTTTGGATCGATTCCGCTTAAATCTTGAAGCATACGAATGACCGTTGGATCATCGTGCCCAAGAATATCCAGCTTGAGCAAGTTATCGTGGATCGAATGGAAATCAAAATGTGTCGTCTTCCAATCGGAACCTGTCGCATCTGCTGGGTATTGAATAGGTGAGAAATCGTAAATGTCCATATAATCAGGCACAACGATAATCCCGCCTGGATGCTGGCCTGTTGTTCGTTTTACCCCTGTACAGCCTTGTACAAGCCGGTCGATTTCAGCGCCTCTCATATGAAGGTTATGATCTCCTGCATAGCCTTTTACGTAACCATATGCTGTTTTTTCTGCAACGGTACCAATCGTACCTGCTCTGTATACATAATCTTCACCGAACAGCTCTTTCGTATAGTTATGTGCGATCGGCTGATATTCGCCTGAGAAGTTTAAGTCAATATCAGGTACTTTGTCTCCTTTAAAACCTAAGAACGTTTCAAACGGAATATCATGTCCATCTTTTTTATACGGCGTTCCACATTCTGGACAGTCCTTATCAGGAAGGTCAAAGCCTGAACCAACAGATCCATCATTAAAGAACTCAGAGTGCTTACAGCTTGGGCATACATAATGAGGTGCAAGTGGATTTACTTCAGTAATCTCTGTTAATGTCGCAACAAGAGATGAGCCGACAGATCCCCTTGAACCAACAAGATATCCATCATCAAGTGATTTTTTTACGAGCTTATGAGAGATTAAGTAAATAACGGCGAAGCCATGACCGATAATACTTTTTAATTCTTTCTCAATGCGGTCTTCTACGATTTTCGGCAAATCATCTCCGTAGATGCTGCGCGCCATTTGATAGCTCATTTCCCGTATTTCTTCATCTGCACCTTCAATTTTTGGTGTGTAAAGATCATCTTTGATAGGTTTAATGCTTTCGACCATCTCAGATACCTTTTGCGTATTTGTTACGACGATCTCTTTCGCTTTTTCGTCTCCTAGGAAGGAGAAGGCTTCGAGCATTTCATCTGTCGTTCTAAAATGAACTTTTGGCAGTTCATGGCGGTTCAGCGGATTCGCTCCACCCTGTGATGAAATTAAGATTTTACGATAAATTTTGTCCTCTGGATGCAGGTAATGTACATTTCCAGTCGCCACAACTGGTTTATTCAGCTTTTCGCCAAGCTTGACAATGTTTGTGATGATTTCTTTTAACGCACGCTCATCTCGAACTAGCTCAAGCTGCAGCAGGTGCTGATACACTTCTGGCGGATGTACTTCTAAATAGTCATAAAATGCTGCAATGTCTTCCACCTCATCAGGTGACTTTTGCATCATTCCTTCAAATACCTCACCCTTATCACAAGCAGATCCAACAATTAAACCTTCACGATATTTCTCAAGCTGAGAGCGCGGAATACGCGGGACCCGGTAGAAATAATGTATATGAGAAAGTGAAACAAGCTTAAATAAATTCTTAAGGCCAGTCTCATTTTGAGCAATCAAAGTCGCGTGGTAAGGACGTGAGCGCTGGTAAGCATTCGACTGCCCCATGTTTTCATTCAATTGATCGTGATAGGCAATCTCTTTTTCAGCCGCATCTTTTAGCATTTTCAGCATGAGATAGCCTGTCGCCTCTGCATCATAAATCGCCCTGTGATGCTGCGTCAGTTCAATATCGAACTTTTTACAAAGAGTGTTCAGCCGGTGATTTTTAAATTCTGGGTAAAGGAACCGGCCAAGTTCAAGTGTATCAATGACAGGGTTTGACGCTTTATCTGTTTTTAGCAGGCGTTTATACGCTGCATTTAAAAAGCCCATATCAAAGCTCGCATTGTGCGCAACAAGGATATCTTGTCCAATCCATTCTTTGAAATCCCGCACGACGTCGACGACATCTGGTGCATCTCTCACCATATCATCGGTGATACCTGTTAATTCGATGGTGGTCGCTGATAACGGGTGATGAGGATTAGCAAATGCCTCAAAGCGGTCAATGATTTCCCCGCCTTTTATTTTCACTGCTGCCAGCTCAATGATCGTGTCATAAACGGCTGAAAGTCCAGTTGTCTCTACGTCGAATACGACATACGTCGCATCCTCTAACAAGCGGTGCTCTGGGTTATATGCAATCGGTACCCCGTCGTCTACTAAGTTGATTTCCACACCGTACATCATTTTGATGCCATGCTTTTTACTTGCTGCATACGCATCTGGGAAGGATTGTACAACGGCATGATCCGTCAGGGCAATTGCTTCATGTCCCCATTTTTTTGCTTGTTCAACAAGTCTGCCAATGCCAGTCACAGCATCCATTTGGCTCATAGGGGAATGTAAATGAAGCTCCACACGCTTTTCACCCTCAGGTGCTGTATCTTCTTTCAGCTGCGGTTTCATTTCATTGACATCATTGGCGATCATGACAAGATCTCTGACAAACGTATCATTTTGAATGCTTCCTCTTGCTTTCACCCACATGCCTTTTTTCAATGATTTCATCAGCTGAGCATCTTCTTTTTCTCTTGCAAACATTTTGATCAAAATACTGTTTGTATAATCTGTGATCTTAAAGATACAAAGCGTTCTCCCGCTTTTCAGCTCACGCGTTTCTGCATCGAATACGTAGCCTTGAACGGTAATTCTTCTTTCCTCGTCCATGATACTATCAAGCGTACGAATTTCTTCATTGTCTTTGATTTGATAGCCAATCATCAGAGGGCCTGACGGAGCTTCATTCTGCTCCTCACTTTCTTTCTTCTCCATCTCAGTGAGGGCTTGCATGGCTCTTTCTTGATCTTCAGCAAGCTTTTGTTCTCTGAACTTCTGAATCTCTTGATCTGATACAAAAATTTCTGTATCGAATTGCAGCTCTGGAAAGCCCACTTGTTTAAATGCGGCCTGAAGCATCGGGCTGTACTTCTTCTTAATAGCGAGTGCCTCTGTTTCGCTTTTTGTTTTAATGATGATTTTATGTCCAGACAGCGATGGTTTTTGCTGCTGAAGCAAGCTGATGATTGGGGGAGAAATTCCTTGAAGTTCTTCCACACAATGTGACCAGTACGATTGCACGAGTTCTTCAGATATGTGCGGATCACTCACTTCAATCGTACAAGTGATTTGTGCAATATGTGAAAATGCATTTGTCAGCCTGCTGAGAAACATGGCGTATACTTTGTAAGGCAAAAGCGCTTTAAATTTAAAAAGGAAATGCCATGTTTTCGTCGCCTTATGCACCGTCAATTTGACGATTTCTCCTTCTTCAAAGTAACGACTGAGGTCATCATCTGTCATTTGAATCTGATTGAGTAATATATGAAATTGCCGCCGTGTGATCGGTAATTGTTCATCCAAGACAGGACCCTCCTTTTGTCAATCAGAAAGGTACCTCTTTTCTACAGGAGGTACCTTCATTTTTTTGTTCGCTTTATGCTTGGCGTATAAATGAAATCAGATCATCAACAGATACTTCATGTGATTCACCTGATTTTCTAAACTTCACTTCTACTATACCTTCTTCTGAACGTTTTCCGCAGCTAATACGAATTGGCAGTCCAATTAAATCACTGTCTGCAAATTTTACTCCTGCACGCTCCTGGCGGTCATCGAAAAGTACGTCAAAGCCTTCATCTTCTAAGCGCTCGTACAACGTTTCAGCCAGTTCTTTCTGCGCATCGTTTTTCATATTTAATGCAAGGAGGTGAAGGTCATATGGTGCCACTGTTTCCGGCCAAATGATTCCTTTCTCATCGTGATGCTGTTCAACAATCGCTGACAGCGTTCTAGAGATGCCGATGCCATAGCAGCCCATAATCATTGGCTGCGCACGACCATTCTCATCGAGGTACGTTGCATCCATCGACTCAGAATAACGAGTGCCCAGTTTAAAGACTTGTCCTACTTCAATCCCTTTTGCAAATTGGATTGTGCCTTCCCCATCTGGAGAAACATCTCCTTCTTGAATCAAGCGAAGATCTGTGAATTCTTTTACTGACACGTCACGTGCAGGATTGACATTGACATAATGATAATCCGCTTCGTTTGCACCAGCGACAGCATTTGTCATTCCCTTCACAGCAAGGTCAGCATAAATATCGACTTCTGCTTCCAGTTTAACAGGTCCAACAAATCCAGGCTCAGTTCCAATAACTTTCAGCACTTCTTCGCGTGAAGCAAGCTCGACAAGCTGTGCTCCTACCAAGTTTTTCACTTTCACATCATTTACTTCATGATCGCCTCTAGTTAGGATCAGAACATACGCATCATCTGCTTTAAACAAAACAGATTTAATGCAAGCAGAAGGTTCAACTTCTAAAAAGCCAGCCACATCTTGAATGGTTTTCATTTGCGGCGTATGGACTTTTTCAAGCTCTTTGAAGTCCGCAGGATTTGCTTCTTTTCCGTGATATACAGCCTCAGCCATTTCGATATTAGCGGCATATGAGGACGTATCAGAATAAGCGATGGTATCCTCTCCGACTTCTGAGAGCGCCATGAACTCATGCGTATCTTTTCCACCCATTGCCCCTGAATCTGCAATGACTGGTCTAAAATTGAGACCCACTTTTGAGAACACATTAGAGTAAGCCGTAAACATTTTGTTGTATGTCTCATCAAGGCTTTCTGGTGAAGAATGGAATGAGTATGCATCCTTCATGATAAATTCACGTCCGCGCAGCAGTCCAAAGCGTGGTCTCTGTTCATCACGGAATTTTGATTGAATTTGATATAGTGTTAAAGGTAGCTTCTTATACGATTTCACTTCGCTGCGTACTAATGATGTGATCACTTCTTCGTGGGTTGGGCCAAGCGCAAATTCGCGTCCGTGGCGATCCTTCATACGCATCAGTTCTGGACCGTATGTATACCATCTTCCTGACTCTTGCCACATTTCTGCCTGCTGCAGCACTGGCATTAGCAGCTCAGCCGCGCCTGCCTTTTCCATTTCCTTGCGGACGATCGATTGAATATGCTGAATGACTTTATGCGCAAGCGGCAGATAATGATAGATTCCACTTGTATTTTGTCTAATAAACCCAGCTCTTACTAAGAGTTGATGACTTTTTGCCTCAGCATCTGCCGGCACCTCTCGAAGAGTTGGAATAAAAGTCAGGGATTGTCTCATGTCGTTACACCTCATTTATGAAATAGGACTTCTCACAAAAACTCTTGTTTCCCGGAATGAGAAACAAGAGAGAATGGTTTTTATAAAAATAACCGCTGAATGTCATTCCACGTTACCACTAACATTAACAGCATGAGGAAAGCAACACCGATAAAGACAACAAGTGCTTCCTTCTCACGATTAATTGGTTTACCGCGAATGGCTTCAACAAATAAGAATAGTAAACGTCCTCCGTCTAATGCAGGAATCGGTAACAAATTCACGATGCCTAGGTTGATACTGAGGAACGCCGCAAACTGCATTAATGTTAACACACCTTGTTTGG
Source organism: Bacillus sp. FSL R5-0512 (assembly GCF_038593295.1). Classification (NCBI taxonomy): domain Bacteria; kingdom Bacillati; phylum Bacillota; class Bacilli; order Caryophanales; family Bacillaceae; genus Bacillus; species Bacillus sp. FSL R5-0512. The sequence continues at coordinate 1,564,209 of NZ_CP151982.1, read as the reverse complement.
CTACTTCTCCTGTCATGTCATAAATTCCAACAGGACCTGCTAACATGTCTAGTGAAAATTGTCCTGTGACAATTTTTTGCAAGTTCGTTAAGATCAGACCTGCCGTTGAAACGACAGTTGTTCCAGAGGATGAAATAACTTTCAAAAATCCATTTTCCGTTGGCGGATATGATCCGAAACGGCCAATGCTTTTCCCATCTGCTTTCACAGCTTCTGGTACAACCTGCACAGTGCTTTCCTTGCCGTCTCGGTCAATGACGACATTCATTTTTTTCTCAGGGTTCTTTTGAACTGTTTGAACGACGTCTGTCCAAGAATTCATTTTCTCGCCGTTAATGGACACGATGTGATCTCCCTGCATGAGTCCAGCCTCAGCCGCCCGGCCGTCTTTCGTCAGCTTACCGAGTACAGGATCATCAACGGTTACCCCTTGAATAAAACCTAAAGCAACCAAAATCACATACGCTAGAATAAAGTTCATAATCGGTCCAGCTGCGATAGCTTTAATTCGCTGCCAAACCGTTTTTGAACCGAATTGACGATTGTATGGTGCGATTTGAATTTCTTCACCATCTGCAATATAGAAGCTTGTTTGACTGACATTGTAGCCAGTCAGAATATCTTCATTTCCAGCTTCATATCCCGAGATTCTCATAGCATGATCTAAATCAATCTGCTCAACTTCGATGACAAGTGCATCAGGATATTTTTCTTTATCATTTAAAATGATCTTTTCTACTTCATTTTGCTCATTGAATAAGAGCCCCACTGTATGACCTGGTTTAATTTCGATAACTTCAGGGTCCTCTCCAGCCATTTTAACAAATCCGCCAATAGGGAGAAGTCTAATGGTATAAACGGTTTCTTTTCGTTTAAAGGAGAAAATCTTCGGCCCAAAACCAATTGCGAACTCGCGGCATAAAATCCCCGCGCGCTGCGCCATAATTAAATGGCCAAGCTCGTGGAAAAAAACGAGCGTTCCAAAAATAATAATAAACGCAATCACTGTATTCACGAACATACCACCTTATGTGAGGATTGATTGAACAAAGTCTCGTGTATCTTTGTCCACTTCATGGATATCTTGCAAACTAGGCGTTGAAATCACATGATGTCTGATTAGTGCCTTTTCAATCAATTCTTCAATTTGCAGGAACGTTACTTTGCCTTTTAGAAATGCATCGACTGCCATTTCATTTGCTGCATTAAGTACAGCAGGCATTGTCCCTCCTATTTTACCTGATTCATAAGCAAAATGTAAGCAGCGATACCTGTCAAAATCCGCTTTTTGGAAATTCAATTGTCCAATCTCCCAAAGGTTCAATGATTTCGCTTCTTGTAACGGCACCCGGTCAGGGTATGTGAGTGCATATTGAATAGGCACTCTCATGTCAGGTGTCCCTAACTGAGCCATGACGCTTTTGTCGTGAAATTCCACCATCGAATGGATAATGCTCTCTTTATGTAGCAGCACATCAATTTGTTCATAAGGGATATCAAACAACCAATGTGCCTCGATCACCTCGAGACCTTTATTCATCATCGTCGCTGAATCAATGGTGATTTTCGCTCCCATCGACCAGTTCGGGTGGTTCAGCGCTTCTTCAACCGTAACACCTTCAAGTTCAGTTCGTTTTTTATCTCGGAAACTACCACCTGAAGCTGTCACGATTAAGCGTTCAATATTTTTAGCTTGTTCACCTTGCAGGCATTGAAAAATAGCGGAATGCTCACTATCGACAGGAAGTAAAGGTACATCATATGTTTTAGCGTACTCTTTTACTATATGACCAGCTGTCACAAGTGTTTCCTTATTTGCGAGAGCAATCGTCTTTTTTTGTTCAATGGCCTTTAATGTTGGAACAAGTCCAACACTCCCTACAAGTGCATTGACCACTACGCCCACTGCATCATAGGTCGCTGCCTCGATGTTGGCTTCATCACCAGCAGCCAGCTTCACATCGTATGCAAATGAATGATTTTTTAGCGTGTGATAGGTTTCTTCGTCTACACAGCCGACGAATTCAGGCTGAAAGCGCTCAATGATCGGAATCGCCTTTGCTATATTTCTGCCAAATGTCATGGCTTTCAGCTTAAACTTGTCCGGGTGCTGACTGATCACATCTAACGTTTGTTCTCCAATTGATCCTGTTGCGCCTAATAGCGAAATATATTTCAAATTGCCACTCCTTCTCTCGTTCAATAAGTTTCTATGAGGTTAGCTGGCAAACGTTGCGAGCAGTAAGTATAAAAACGGCAGAACGAATAAAAAGCTGTCAAACCTGTCCAAAATCCCGCCATGGCCAGGGAGAATTGTCCCTGAATCCTTCACGTGATAATGACGCTTTAAAGCAGATTCCACAAGGTCGCCTAGCTGTCCAAAGGTACTGAGTAAAAGAGTAATAAACATCACAAGCAGATATGATGGCAAAAATCCTGTAACCGCCTGAAACACAAGTGACAACACGACCGCTGTGACGATTCCGCCGATAAATCCTTCTACTGTTTTGTTTGGGCTGATTTCTGGCCAAAGCTTTCGTTTCCCCATAGATTTCCCAATAAAATAGGCTCCTGAGTCAGTAGACCAAATAATCACTGCTGCGAAGAAGATCGCACTCATGCCATATAAGCCTCTAATTTGGATAAAATAATAGAAACTAACGCCAATATATAATGTGGCTAATACAACAAAAGCAACCTCATCGAATGTGAAAGAGTTTTTGCTCAAAACTGTATAAGTTAAAAGTATTAAGACTGCAAATAAAGCAATCTGCATTTTTGATGCGTCCACGTTTGGGAAGAAGCTGTTGTCTCCGCCCATTAAAAGCCAAAGCAATATTAAGCTGACAATACCAGGAAAGCTGAAAATCGAGATCTTTTTCATTCTTAAAAGCTCAAAGAGAGCGACACTTCCCATTAAATAAATCAGCAGGGTAAATGGCATCTGTCCATATATAACTGCAAGCAAAAAGACTGCAGCTGCCAAAACACCCGTCAAAATTCTTTGTTTCATCTGCACCACCCTCTAAATTCCACCGAACCTCCGGCCGCGGCGCTGGTACTCTCCGATAGCGCCTATAAGGTGCTCATCAGAAAAGTCAGGCCAAAGCACATCCGTAAAGACAAACTCGCTGTACGCAATTTGCCAAAGCATAAAGTTGCTTAATCTAATTTCTCCACTCGTGCGAATGAGCAAATCCGGATCTTGAAGAGATTCTGTCATTAAATAAGCTGAAAACATCTCTTCTGTGATGTCTTCTGCTCGAAGCTTACCTTCTTTGACCTTTTCAGAAATTTGTCTGCATGCGGAGACGATTTCTGTGCGCCCACCATAGTTGAGCGCAAAGTTCAAAATGAGTCCGTCGTTGTTCGCCGTACTCTTTACTGCGTTCTCTACCGCTTTTTTCGTATGCTGCGGGAGGCCGTCTGGATCACCTGTTAAACGCACACGGACATTTTCTTCGATGAGTTCAGGCAGGTAGATGTTTAAAAATTCTTCAGGAAGTTTCATTAAAAAGTCTACTTCTAATTTTGGACGTTTCCAATTTTCCGTAGAGAAAGCATACAAAGTCAGCACTTTGACATTCAGCTCATTTGCAAGCTTTGTCATGCGCTTGACGACTTTCATTCCTTCATGATGACCTGCTACCCGTGGAAGAGCACGTTTTTTCGCCCATCTTCCGTTCCCATCCATGATAATGGCGATATGTTCAGGAATTTCTCCATTTAATATGTCTTCTTTTGTCAGGCTTTCTAAGTTGGAAGCTGCTGTTTGCTGATTCTTCCAATTTTTGAGTATATTGAGCATGAGATTCCTCCATCACCCAAAAAGGTTGCGTTCCCGCTAAATAATATAGTCATCAACAGTATTAACAAAAAAACCCCCTGTAAACATGAAGAGGGTCTTTTCACTATTATCTATTGTACATAGTTTTTTCTTAAACTTCCATGATTTCTTTTTCTTTATCTTTCGTCACGTCATCAATTTTAGCGACATATTCATCTGTCAATTTTTGAACATCCTCTGTCGATGATCTTAATTCATCTTCAGTGATCTCCCCATTTTTCTCAAGCTTTTTCAAATCATCGTTTGCATCACGACGCACGTTACGAACAGCTACTTTTGCTTCTTCTGAGTATTTTTTCACGACTTTCACAAGCTCTTTACGTCTTTCTTCTGTCAGCGCAGGAATCGCAATGCGGATCACATTTCCGTCACTTGTTGGCGTGATGCCAAGGTCAGACTTTTGGATCGCTTTTTCGATATCACCGATCGCTGTTTTATCGTAAGGTGTGATAATCAGCATACGTGCTTCTGGCACTGTGATCGACGCAATTTGGTTAAGCGGTGTTTGTGCACCGTAATAATCCACTGTCACTTTATCAAGCAGTGAAGCATTTGCACGGCCAGCACGAACAGTTGCAAGCTCACGTCCGTAGGCTTGTACGGCTTTTTCCATTTTTTCTTTCGTTTGGTTCAACACTTCTTTTGACACGTTATTTCCCCCTCACGATCGTTCCGATTGATTCGCCGTTTACGGCACGTTTAATATTTCCTTCTTCCATAATGGAGAAGACGATTAATGGAATGTCATTGTCCATACATAATGAGGACGCAGTAGAATCCATTACAGCAAGCCCTTCTTTAAGTACATCAAGATATGAAAGCTTATCATATTTTACTGCATCCGCATCTGTACGAGGATCAGCACTGTAGACACCATCTACATTATTTTTCGCCATTAAAATGACATCTGCTTCAATTTCTGCTGCACGAAGTGCTGCCGTAGTATCTGTAGAGAAATAAGGGTTTCCTGTTCCTGCAGCAAAAATGACGACACGTTTCTTTTCAAGATGACGGATCGCTTTTCTTCTTATGTATGGTTCTGCAACCTGTCTCATTTCGATAGAGGTTTGCACTCTAGACTGAATGCCAAGCGTTTCTAGGCTGTCCTGTAACGCCAGTGAGTTCATCACTGTTGCCAGCATCCCCATGTAGTCTGCTGTTGCACGGTCCATTCCTAGATCACTGCCTGTCTTTCCGCGCCAAAGGTTTCCTCCGCCTACAACGACTGCAACTTCAACATCGAGCTCTGCAATTTCTTTTACTTGCTTTGCAATTGATTGAATGACAGTTGGGTTAATTCCATTTCCAGCATCACCCGCTAGTGCTTCGCCACTTAGCTTCAGTACAATGCGATTATATTTCGGTTTGCTCATGATAACCTCCAAGTGTAAACTATACCGTCTCTTATTATGCGTAAGAAACTGTCTTTTGTAAATCAATATCCTCTAAAAAATAGGGAACACAGTGCTTGTGCTCCCTAAAAAAGCCCCAGAGAGCTTTTCAAACATTATTTTTTCACTTGGCTCATAACTTCTTCAGCAAAGTTGTCTTGACGTTTTTCGATACCTTCGCCCACTTCATAGCGAACATAAGTTTGAACAGTTGCGTTTTTCGCTGCTACAACTTGTTTCACTTTTTCATCTGGGTTTTTAACGAACGCTTGGTCAAGTAAGCAAATTTCTTCGAAGAATTTGTTTAGACGGCCTTCTACCATTTTAGCTACGATGTTTTCAGGCTTTCCTTCTTGAAGAGCTTGCTGTGTTAATACTTCACGCTCACGGTTTGCTTCTTCTTCTGACACTTGGTCACGAGAAATGTATTTAGGGTTTACAGCTGCAACGTGCATAGCGATGTCTCTTGCAAGCTCTTCGTCAGTTGTTCCGTTAAGAACAGCTAACACACCGATACGTCCGCCCATGTGCAGGTAAGAACCGAATGCAGCATTATCTTCTTTTGTGATGACAGAGAAACGGCGTAGAGTGATTTTCTCTCCGATTTTCGCAATTGCAGATGTGATATGCTCTTCAACTGTTGAACCGTTTTCCATTTTAGAAGCATGAGCTTCTTCAAGTGTTGCAGGTTTAGCAGCAAGCAAATGATCAGCAAGTTCGTTAAGAAGTGCTTGGAATCCTTCGTTTTTCGCAACGAAATCAGTCTCAGAGTTCACTTCTAGGATCACGCCTGTGTTGCCGTCAGTTTTGATAAGAGTTAATCCTTCTGCCGCAATACGGTCTGCTTTTTTCGCAGCTTTTGCGATTCCTTTTTCTCTTAGAAGGTCGATTGCTTTCTCGATGTCACCATCAGTTTCTGTTAACGCTTTTTTACAGTCCATCATACCTGCACCAGTTTTTTGACGCAGTTCTTTAACTAATTGAGCAGTAATTGCCATTTTACATTTCCTCCTTCTATGTTAAAACACGGATTACTAGGTGAAAAAAAGGTGATAAAAGGCATTTCCCTCTTATCACCTTTTGAATAGGTTACGCAGTTGTTGTTTCAGTTTCTGTCGTTTCTTCTACAACAGCTTCTTCTTCGCCTTGTTTAGACTCAAGAATCGCATCTGCCATTTTAGCAGTTAGAAGTTTTACAGCACGGATTGCATCATCGTTTGCAGGGATCACAACATCAATTTCGTCTGGATCACAGTTTGTGTCAACGATACCGATGATTGGGATATTCAATTTACGAGCTTCTGCAACTGCAATACGCTCTTTACGAGGGTCGATAATGAAAAGTGCATCCGGAAGACTCTTCATGTCTTTGATTCCGCCTAGGAATTTTTCAAGACGCTCTAATTCTTTTTTCAGTTGAACGACTTCTTTCTTAGGAAGAACTTCGAACGTACCGTTTTCTTGCATTTTTTCAATATCTTTTAAACGTTTAATACGTTTTTGGATTGTTTCAAAGTTTGTTAAAGTTCCACCAAGCCAGCGTTGGTTCACATAGAACATACCAGAACGGATTGCTTCTTCTTTCACTGAATCTTGTGCTTGCTTTTTCGTACCAACGAAAAGGATTTTTCCTCCGTCAGCAGCAAGGTTTTTCGTGAAGTTGTAAGCTTCTTCTACTTTTTTCACCGTTTTTTGAAGGTCGATGATGTAGATACCGTTACGCTCTGTAAAGATGTAACGCTTCATTTTTGGGTTCCAACGGCGAGTTTGGTGACCGAAGTGAACACCAGCTTCTAGCAATTGTTTCATAGAAATAACTGACATTTTGTTGCCTCCTAATATAATGGTTTTTTTCCTCCGCTTAAGTCATGTTCACATAAAACTGCGCCACGGCAGCACCTTCATACGAATCATTAAGCGTGTGTATTTAACACCAAGAAATAATATAACACATGATGGACTGACAATCAAGAAACCTTTACAGCTTTCCGCTAAATTTTAATAAAAGCTCGATTTCTGTCTTGCCAGTTTTCATTTCTTTCGCTATTTCTTCTAGTGACCGCCCTTCATCATATAGGGTCTTCACTTGGTCCTCGAATGTTTCTTCTATTTCACTTTTAGAGGGCATAGAAGCCTCTGTTTCGAGTTGTGGAACGGGTTCGTTTACCTTCTCTTCCTGGACCTCAACTTCGCTAAGGAGAGCCGACAGGTGCTCTGGTACGGGATCTTCACTTTCGACCGATTGCTGGGATTCAATTGGTGGTTGTGGCTGCTTTGGTGTCTGAAGATCCGATTTCAGCTCTTCAGCAGAAAAATCAGGGGAAGCGGCTGCCACTTTTGATAGTTTGTCATTCTCTTCTTTGACCTCCATCAAAAATGCAGCCAGGGTATTTTCCGTTTCTTCTAGAAGTTCTCGCTGCTTTTGTTCTGTTGCCTTCAGCGAATTCATTCTCGTATATAAAATAATCACAAAATAAATAAGTGCAGCATGAAGCATGAAGCTAATCAGCCATAACATATTTTTTCACTCACTAACTCTTTAAGATTGAATGGCTTTATCAAGCAGATGCTTAAGCTTGAACAAGGCCTTTGAATGAATTTGCGAAATGCGCGAGGTAGATAAATTGAGCACTTGACCGATTTCCGTTAATGTCAGTTCTTCTTTATAGAAAAGACTGATCACAAGCTTTTCTTTTTCTGAAAGCTCTGTGATTTTTTCAGAAAGCTGTTCAATTAATTCATCTTTCAGCATTTTCTCTTCTGGAGTCACAGACTTCTCGTCGCGAATCATGACTTGGACGTTCTCTCCGTCTTCTTGATCATGCAGCTTCTCATCAATTGAGAGCAGATTTGCAAAGAATCCTTCATTCATCGTTGTGACGACATCCTGTTCACTCATGCCGAGTTCCTCAGCCACCTCTGTCGGCGTCACATTACGCAAATACCGCTGTTCAAGCTTTTCAATAGCCGCTTCTACTTTTTTTGTTTTTTCTCTTGATGTACGAGGCAGCCAGTCCTCTTTACGAAGACCGTCGATAATGGCCCCGCGGATTCTGAAGGATGCATATGTATCAAACTTCAGATCTCTTCCGGGATCAAATTTTTCAAGGGCATCATATAAACCGAGCATCCCTAGACTGATCAAGTCTTCTTTATGCACTGACTTCGGGAGACCGATGGAAATTCTTCCAACATGATATGTGACGAGCGGCATATAGCGGCGCATAAGATCATCTCCAGCAGCTGGGTCTTTCCACTCTTTCCATCTAGCCCATAGCGCCTGATCTTCGTAATTTAAGGATTGCATCTTTATCCCCCTATACTTCCTTAGTTATATCTTCATAATGCCTTGCTTCACAGTACGGATCTCAAGCTCTGCCGTAAGCGGATCGAATTCAATTGTACGGCCACTGTTTCCGCCTGTATCCTCACTAATAATCGGGATATGATGAAGAGACAGATGTTCTTTTACAGCTGAAACGTTTCTAGGTCCAATTCTCATTAGATCATTGGTTGACTTAAACTTAAACATTTCCGCCCCGCCAGCAAGTTTTGCCTTTAGCGCATGTTTGCGTGCGCCTGCTTTTAGGAGCAGATCAATTGTATGCTTGACACCTGTATCTGCATATTTAGCCAAGTTCTCCACCGCCCCTTTTGAAAGAGAGGAGTCTGGAAGCATAACATGGACAAGGCCTGCCAGCCTTTTGTCTTGATCAAACAAGACAAGCCCTACGCAGGAACCAAGACCGGATGTCCGAATGCGGTCCGGTGATTTAACAAGCTGAACATCCGCAATACCAACCTTTACAACTGCCGGAATTTGCACGTTCATTATAGGTTACCTAATGCTTTGAATAGTTTTTCAAACGATTCAAAGTCTGGTAATAGAAACATATTTCCTTTCAGCTCTTGCTTATTTTGATCATCAAAAATAGATGTATCAATCACAATCGCCTGATCGCCAAGAGGACTGAATTGCATCAACCCTTCACTAATGACAGCCCCGAACATATCGAGCGTCACATCTGGAACACTTGGGTGAAGCTGCAATTTTGTTAAATCGGCAAGGGCTGATAAATAAGAGCCCGCTAAAATATTTCCCAGTTCATGAAGTGCTGACGTCCCCATCTCATGTTCATGAATCGTATCAATATCAAATGCAGGGTCCTGGACAAGCTCTCTTACAAATTGCTCCGCTTGCTCAAACGGCATAATGAAAAAGATTGAGCCGGTTAAATCCCCTTCCATTCGCAGGAAAATGCTTGCAACAGGAAGGTCTGCACCGCCAAAGAAATCCATTAAATCTTCAAACGAGAGAACCTTGACAAAAGGAACAGCCATATCTATTTTGCGATCCAATAGGTTGGCAAGAGCAGACGCTGCGTGGCCTGCTCCGATATTCCCAACCTCTCCTAAAATATCTAGCTGTTCATCTTTAATTTCGTTGAAAATGCTCATTTCACATCCCCCTTAATGAACAGGTGCACCTTGAACGCTCTTGTCGAGGACAGCACCGGCATGAATGATATTGAAAAGACGCTGATCATGCTTAATGATACCTGTCACCCATGACTGTCCTTCTTTTTCAGCTGATTCAGGAGAAGATTCTACTTCTTCCTGATGGACGGTAATAACATCATTTGCTTCATCAACAATCCAGCCGACTTCAATGTCACCAACTTGTACAATGATCATTCTTGTTTCATCTGTAATCTCGTTGTCAGTAGAACCAAGTCTGACTCTCAGGTCAATGACAGGCGTCACGACACCGCGTAAATTAATAACACCGCATATATAAGGGGCAACGCCAGGAACTCTTGTCGGCTGCTGCCATTTTTCAATGGACTTTACTTCTGATACTGAAATGGCGTATTCTTTTTTGTTTACGATAAACACAATCATCTTTTCGCCAGTTTTGATATCTGTACTCATTTCAGACCGCTCCTCTATTGTTTTTTACTTGATCAGTGCATTACAGTCAACGATGAGTGCAACTTGACCGTCACCTAGGATCGTTGCGCCGGATATCGCAAATACGTTTGGCAGATAATCTCCTAGTGATTTCAATACAACCTCTTGCTGACCAATAAATGAATCGACCACAAATGCTGTCAGCTTGTCTCCTTTACGAACAACAATGATGTGCAGTTCTTCCTCTAATTCATTCGCATTTGGTACGTGGAATTGTTTCTTCAAGTACACGACCGGTACGATAAATCCGCGGAAATCAATCACTTCACGATCATGCGTTTGCAGGATGTCACTTTTCTTAATGACCGCCGTTTCAATAATAGAAGAAATCGGAATCGCAAATGTTTCCTCTTCTAGTTTTACAAGAAGAACGGAAATAATCGATAATGTAAGCGGAAGCTGGATCGAAAATAGTGAACCCTGTCCTTCTGTTGAGTTAATGCTCACAGATCCGCCAAGTGATTCCAGCTTGTTTTTCACAACGTCAAGACCTACACCGCGGCCTGAGATGTCAGAAATCGTATCAGCTGTAGAGAATCCTGCTGCAAAGATCAATGAATCAATTTGATGATCTTCAAGCGTTTCTGCTTCTCTTTCTGTAATAACCCCGCGCTCTAACGCTTTTTCAAGCACCTTTTTACGGTTAATCCCGCCTCCATCATCTTCTACTTCAATGAAGACATGGTTTCCGCTATGATACGCTTTTAATAGAACCGTACCTTTTTCCGGCTTGCCTTTTTTCACACGTTCTTCTGGTGATTCAATCCCGTGATCTAGACTGTTTCTAAGTAAGTGCAACAGCGGATCTCCAATCTCGTCGATCACTGTTCGATCAAGCTCTGTCTCAGCACCCTCAATAATCAGTTCAATTTTCTTATTAAGCTCTTTCGTCAATTGACGAATCATACGCGGGAATCTGTTAAAGACAGTTTCCACAGGTACCATTCTCATGTTCAGGATGATTGATTGCAGGTCTCCAGAAATACGAGTCATTCTTTCGACTGTGTCTGTGAGTTCGTTATTTTCTAGTTCTTTAGCAATCTGTTCCAATCGGCCTCTATCAATCACAAGTTCTTCAAATAGATTCATAAGAGAATCAAGACGGTCGATGTTGACACGAATTGTTTTCGTTCCGCCGGCAGCTGCACCGTTATTGCCATTTGCTTTTGGCGCATCATTTGCTGGCGCTTTTACAGCAGGAACGGATGTTTCTTCTTTTTTCTGTTCAGGCTGCACCTCTTGCTTTTCAGCCGGAGCTGCTTCTTCAAATGCGGAGACTTCAGAGATCTCAACCTTCTCAACCTCTGAGATCGCCGTGACGATTTTCTGCACTTCGTCCATCGGCTGTTTAGAAAGATAAGAAATGCTGAATTCAGATTCAAAATCTTCTGATTCTAACAGTTCTGCATTTGGAACGGTTTTGACAACCTCGCCTGCTTCATTTAGTCTTTCAAAAATCATATAGACACGAACAGCTTTTAGTAAGCACGCTTCGCTTAATGTCACGTTAAGTTCATAGCATTTGAAGCCTTGCTCTCTCGCTTCATCAAGAACCGTACGTTCAAATTCGTTATAATCTAAGTCATTAGCAGCAGCTGATGCATCTGCTGTTTCAACGCTAGAAGCTGCTTCAGCATGGCTTCCTGTCACATCTAGCTTTTTACTAATCTCTGTGACATCACGTTTCCCGTCTCCTCCTTCTGCAATCGATTGAACCATTGCTTCAAGATGATCGAGTGCTTCAAACATCGTATCCATTGACTCAGGAGTGACAATCATTTGTTCATTACGGATAGCATCAAACATGTTTTCTAAATGATGCGTTAAATGAGCCATATCATCAAAGCCCATCGTTGCACTCATTCCTTTCAATGTATGAGCCGCTCTGAATATATCATTCACTAGCTGCAAGTCGGTTGGGTTCTTTTCTAAATCAAGAAGTTTTTCATTACAAGTTTGTAAGTGTTCTCTGCTTTCATCTAAAAAGATATCTAAGTATTGGTTTACATCCAACGTGTTCACGCCCTCTCTTTTTTCATGGAGCTAATAATTGCATGTGCGATGTCATCCACATGCCTTGTTTCATGTGCAAGGCCTGCTTTAATGACTGATTTAGGCATTCCGAAAACAACACATGATTCTTCTTTTTCTGCAATGACTTTCGTATGACCGCTTGCGACCATTTTTTTGACACCTTCAGTACCATCACTGCCCATACCTGTCATAATGACAGCGATTTTCTCGTAACCCTTTATGCTGCTGATGGATTCAAATAAATAGTTAACAGATGGTTTGTGCCGGCTTTCCGTGTCTTCAGGGGACAGCCTGATGACAAGTGACCCCCCTTGGTCATGAAGTGACATATTCATTCCACCAGGAGCTATGTAAGCCACTCCATTTTTCGCGATGTCTCCATCTTGCGCTTCTTTAATCGTAATTTGTGATAAATGATCTAACCTAGTAGCAAGTGATGCCGTGAATCCTGCTGGCATATGCTGCACAATCAATATAGGGGCCTCGATGTCCTTAGGCAGCTTCGTTACGACTCGTTGAAGTGCCCTTGGTCCCCCTGTAGATGTTCCGATAGTAATAATCTTTCGGAGTGAGTTGCCTTTTACAGATGGCAGCCGGGGTGCAGCCACTGGACTTGGCGGCTTTATCACCGGCTTAGGAGACACCTTCTCTTCAGTGCGTTTCCTTGACAGTCCTGCTGCAAGTACCCGCTCTACAATTTGCCCCCTCACTTTGTGCAAATCGAGCGAAATGCTTCCCGAAGGCTTTGTCACAAAGTCAAAAGCACCGAGTTCTAAGCAATGGATGGTTAAATCTTTTCCTTGCTTTGTCTGGCTTGACACCATAATCACGGCAAGGTCGTGTTCAGCCAGAATTTGTTTTAATGCTTCTGTTCCATTTAAAACAGGCATTTCCACATCTAACGTGACAACATCTGGATTCAGTTCCTTGATCCGTTTTAAGGCATCTTCCCCATTTCGCGCCGTTCCGACGACTTCTATTTCTTGCTCGGCACTTAGAAAATCACTAATGAGCTTTCTCATAAAGGCCGAGTCATCTACTACTAGCACTCTAATCATGAGTCCACCTTCCTCCTTTTAAAAAAAGAGGACAACTTATCTATAAACGTATGCTGTTCTCTCCGTGCCTCTCTTATCTGCTGATGATATAGTGTTTCTGCCAGCATCTTAATGGTTTTACTCAGCCTTGAATGAGGCTGCTTCATATAAAATGGAATTTGTTCTGATACTGCTTTAGGAACCGCAGGATCATCAGGCACAGCGCCAGCAAATACAAGTTTTCTGTGAAGAAAAGATGTGACCACTCCTGCTAATTTCCGGTAGGTTTCAGACCCTTCTGACGGGGTTTTGCACCGATTGACAATGATTTGCACAGACCGTTCAAACTGATGAATGGCTAAGTGTTTAATCGCGCTGTAGGCATCCATGATGGATGTTGGCTCTGGCGTAGTCACAACGACCACTTCTCCTGCCGATAAGACAAAAGGCAGCTGATCTTTTGACAAGCCGGCACCCATATCGAAAAAGATACAATCGAAGTCCTGCATGATTCTTTCCATCTCTTCCAAAAAGAACGACCATTGATCTTTATCTAAAGAAAACAGCTGTTCAAGCCCGCTTCCGCCAGAAATGTAATATAGGTTGTCCGTTCCTTTTGTCATGGCTGCTTGGAAGGATTTTTTTCTAACGAGAACATCTAATATAGAACTAGTCGATGTTTTCCCTAGTAAAATATCAATATTCCCCATCCCAAAATCAAGATCAATCACTAACACTCTTCTCTCTGTACTTGCGATAGACAGTGCCATATTCAGGGTCAAATTCGATTTACCTACCCCGCCTTTACCGCTCATGACGGCAATGGTCTTTGCCTGTCTGCTGGCGTTGAGAGGAGCCGGTGTGATGATTTGACTCTGCTGAACTAGTTTTCTTAACCCTTCTGCTTGGTCAGGCTTCATGATTGTAAAACCATCCTTGTAAGTTCAAGAGGAGAACCTTCAAGAATATCCTCAGGCACATTTTGACCATTTGTTAAAAAACCAAGTTTGATTTGAGAGTCAGCAATGATTTGAAAAATGGTTCCCATCGTGTCCGTTTCATCTACTTTTGTAAAAATGAATTGATTGATTGGAACGTGCTCAAAGCGTTTGACCATGGCTTTCATGTCTTGATACTTCGATGTGGCACTCATCACGAGAAAACTTTGAATGCTCTCATCAAATGGAATAATGTCGATCAGCTCTTTGATATACGCTTCTTCTTTAAAGTTACGGCCTGCTGTATCGATGAAAATATGATCATATTCTTTAAAGGTCTCTTGGGCTTTTACAAAATCCTCTCTCGAATAACAAACCTCAAGCGGTGCATTCAGAAGTTCAGCATATGTTTTCAGCTGTTCGATCGCTGCAATCCGGTACGTATCGGTTGTAATAAAAGCGATTTTCTTTTGCTGCTGAATAGCCGTTTTAGCAGCCAGCTTTGCAATTGTTGTCGTTTTACCAGCTCCGGTTGAACCGAACAGTACAATGTATTTTGAAGAAATCATCGGCTCATCAGAGGTTTTAGCTGGCAGCATATCTGTCAGCAGTTGTTCAAGCTCTTTATTTATGTGATCATCTTTAACTGCGCCCTTTGTTAAAAGACCCTTCAGGCATTCGTCTCGAATGGCATCATCAAGCCCTTGATCCTTTAGCTTTTGATCGATTGCTATAAGAGGATCAGGCAGAATACCCGCATGCCGTTCATTCCTCACATATTCTAAAGGCAGGGTATGAGAAGGCGCTGGTTTCGACGCCTTGGGAACAAATGAAGGCTCTTCGGGGAGCTTTTCCTTTTTTGGCAACACTGGAAGAGGCGGTGCAGGGTTTAACCCTTTACCAGCTCTTTCCTCGAAATCTTGATCCAGCACTGCAATCACTTCGACCATTTGCTGTTTCTTCAAACCGAACAGTTTGCGTTTGACAACGGTTTTAGAATTTAAAATAACGGCATCTTTCCCAAGCTGCTGCCTGATTTGAATCGTTGCCTCCTGCATAGAATTTGCTGTGATTTTTTTCATTTTCATTAGATATCCACCACTCCGATGCTCTGTACTTCCACATTCGCTTCTAGTTCGTTATAAGATAGTACCGGTAAATCTGGGAAATATCTTTCTAACAACTGCTTAACGTACATTCTTATAGGAGGTGAGCATAATAGAACCGGCGTTTCCTGACGAAGCGAAAGCTGTTCAATTTCTCTCGCCACTGATTGAATCACACTTTCAGAGGATTCTGGATCTAACGATAAGTAGTTACCATGCTCTGTCTGCTGAACGCTGTCTGCAATCACCTTTTCTACTCGGCCTGAGCATGTCACGACTTTGAGTGATTCATTTTCTCTTGCATACTGTGCGGTAATCTGTCTTGCCAGCGCCTGTCTCACATACTCTGTTAATAAATCTGTATCAGTCGTTAATTTTCCGTAGTCTGCAAGCGTCTCAAAAATAGTGACAAGGTTTCGGATAGAGACCTTTTCTTTCAGCAGCTTCGCCAGTACTTTTTGAATATCACCGACTGCCAGCGGATTTGGCGTTACCTCATCCACTAAGACAGGGTAACTTTCTTTCAGATGATCGATTAATTGCTTCGTTTCTTGGCGTCCGAGCAGCTCGTGTGTGTTTTGTCTAATCTTTTCTGTGATGTGAGTAGACACAACAGACGCTGGATCCACAACCGTATAGCCTAGCATCTCAGCCTGATCTTTTTCTGCTTCTGATATCCATTTAGCCGGCAGGCCAAAGGATGGTTCGATTGTTTCAATTCCTTCAATCGGATCATCATCAGGCGTTGGGGACATCGCTAAGTAATGATCAAGCAGCAGCTCTCCTTTTGCTACTTCGTTCCCTTTAATTTTCAACCGGTATTCATTTGGGTTCAGTGCAATATTGTCCCGGATTCGGACGACTGGAATGACGAGACCAAGTTCAAGGGCAAGCTGCCTTCGGATCATCACAATCCGGTCTAACAGGTCACCGCCCTGGTTTGCATCAGCGAGCGGGATGAGGCCGTAGCCAAATTCAAATTCAATGGCATCCATTTGCAGGAGATGAATGACACTTTCTGGACTTTTCATCTCTTCTACCTCTGCCTGTTCCTCCAGTACCTCTTCAATTTCTTCTTGGTCTTGTTTGTTTTTCGACATCAAGTATGCGCCGAGGGCAAGTAAACCTGCGATCGGTCCTGTCAAAAGTACGCCGATTGGCGTAAACAGCCCAAGAAGGAAGATCGTGCCTGCTGTGACGTAAAGCATAGCAGGGAATGCAAACAGTTGTTCAGTGATATCTGAACCAAGGTTCCCATTAGAAGCAGCCCTTGTGACGACAATCCCTGTTGCTGTTGAAATGAGAAGTGCAGGAATTTGTGAAACAATCCCGTCTCCTACCGTTAATAGCGTAAAGTGGGAAGCTGATTCTTGAATCGACATTCCTTGCTGAAGCATCCCAATAATGATTCCAAAAATAATATTAATAATGACGATGATAATACCTGCGATGGCATCCCCTTTAACGAACTTACTTGCACCATCCATCGCTCCATAAAAGTCTGCTTCTCTCGCTACTTTTTCACGGCGGTTTCTTGCTTCACTTTCTGTCAGCATACCTGCATTTAAATCTGCGTCAATACTCATTTGTTTACCTGGCATCGCATCGAGAGTAAATCTTGCCGCAACCTCTGATACACGCTCTGCCCCTTTTGTGATAACAATAAACTGAATGATAATCAGGATAAGGAAAACAACGAGACCAACGAGGATATTTCCTCCAACAACAAATGAACCGAACGTTTCTACAACCTTTCCAGCATCTCCTGTTGAAAGAATAGAACGTGTTGTAGAGATGTTAAGCCCTAAACGAAACAGCGTTAAGAGCAAAAGCAATGATGGAAAAATTGAAAATTGCAGTGGTTCTTGCATGTTCATTGTGGTGAGAAGCACGATAAGCGCAAGAGAAATATTAATAATGATTAAAATACTTAATAGCATTGGCGGAAACGGTATGACCAGCATCGCCACAATTAAAATAACACTGAATAAAACAGATAAATCTCTTGCTGACATGCCTGTTCTCTCCTTTTAAAACCAAAAATTCATAAAATCTTTTGTTTCGTTTTATAGACGTAAGCTAAAATTTCTGCGATGGCCTTAAAGTATTCTTCCGGCACCGCTTGGTCGATGTCGACCTGATCATAGAGCGCGCGGGCGAGCGGCCGGTTTTCTACGGTCATGATATCGTGCTCTTTCGCAATCGTTCTAATTTTCAAAGCCAAAATATCCGTTCCTTTTGCCACAACAAAGGGCGCGTCCATTTTTTCTTCATCATACTTTAAAGCAATGGCATAGTGGGTTGGGTTTGTAATGATGACGTCCGCTTTAGGGACTTCCTGCATCATCCGTCTCATGGCCATTTCCCGCTGACGCTGTTTAATCTTTGATTTGATGAGCGGGTCACCCTCTGATTTTTTATACTCATCTTTGATGTCTTGTTTGGACATCCGCAAGTTTTTTTCATAATCAAATTTCTGATACATATAATCAAGCCCTGCTAAGATCAGAAGAGCACCAGCAGCATACAGCCCCATAATTAAGGTCATATTTGCAACGAAATGAAGGGTTTCCTCTGCTGTTAATAAAGGAAGCCGCAGAATTTCGTCAAAGTGCATCCAAAGAGCAATAAATGTCGCAAAGCCTACAAAGCCAATTTTCAAAATGGATTTTAATAGCTCTACGAGGGCTCGAATACTGTATATCCGTTTAAACCCTTTGATTGGGTCAAGCTTTTCTAATTTCGGTTTGATCACTTCTGGTGAAAAGAGAAAGCCGACTTGTAAATAGTTACTGATAATGCCCGCCAGCATACCAACACCAAGGATTGGCATGAGGAGGAGCCCTGTTTCCTGAAGCAATTCCAAGAATAATTGATGAATATTAGATGTGCTAACCTTCATTAGCATGGTTGTTGAATAAAAACGTTCTATGAGCGCGATAATCCGCTCTTTCATAAAAGGCCCAATAAAAAAGAATGATAAAAAGATTAATAGAAATGAGATGGCTGTATTGACGTCGGTGCTTTTGGCAACCTGTCCTTTTTTACGTGAATCCCGCCTTTTTTTCGGCGTTGCTTTTTCTGTTTTTTCACCTGCGAAAAATTGCAAGTCTAGTCTAAGCCTTGTCATCATGACGAACCACCGACCAATGCTAAGAAATTCCTCATGGTGAGTACAATCGTTTCAAATGTATTTTGGACAACACCGAAGATGACGCCCATACAGATGATGATCATAATAAAACTCACACCCATTTTAATAGGAAGTCCAACCACAAATACGTTCATTTGCGGAACTGTACGTGCCACAATCCCCAGCGCCAAGTCGACTAAAAACAGACTTGCCACGACAGGTGCCGAGATTTGAAAGGCGATGATAAACATTTGGTTGAAGCTCTTTGCGATAAAGTAAGCAAAGGATTCACTGCCGAAATTCAATGCGTATTGATCAACTGCAATGTATTGAAAGCTGTAATAGATTCCATCAAGCAGCAGGTGATGTGCGTTTGTTGCCAGCATCAACAGCAATGTGACCGTATAAAAAAACTGTCCCATCAGCGGCGTCTGCGCCCCTGTTTGCGGATCAATAATATTGGCAATCGCAAAACCCATTTGAAAATCAATGAATGAGCCGGCAATTTGAACAGCGGACACCATGATGTATGCAATCAGCCCAAGCAGAAGTCCGACCATTGCTTCTTTCACCGCAAGCATCATATAAAGACCGTCTATGTCGAGTGCTGGCGGTTCTTTTATGGTGCTAAAACTAATGACAGCTAAAAACAGTGAGAATCCAACTCTGTGTACAGCCGGGATCGTTCTATGCGCTAAAAGCGGTACTGTCACAAAAAAAGCGGTGATCCGAATAAAAACTAAAAGAAAAGCAGGGAATAATTCTATAATTGACATCGCTTATTAACCTGCAAATCGATCTAAATTCGAGAACAGCTCTGTCGTAAAGGACACGATTGTTGAAAGCATCCATGGACCAAACACAACAAGTCCAATGAGTACTGCAACAATCTTAGGAATAAACGCAAGCGTCTGTTCTTGAATTTGGGTTGTCGCCTGAAACACACTGACAATCAGTCCCACAATGAGTGCGAGCGCTAGAAGCGGCCCACTCACAAGCAATACCACATACACTGATCTTTCAGCCATCGTAATGACAAATTCTGAACTCATGTTTTAAGCACCTACTCTAAAAGCTTTGCAGCAAAGATTTAACGATCAAATACCATCCATCGACTAAAACAAATAACAATATTTTGAAAGGGAGCGATATCATAACCGGCGGAAGCATCATCATCCCCATTGACATCAGAACACTTGCGACCACCATGTCAATAATTAAAAATGGAATAAAGATCATAAAACCAATTTGAAATGCCGTCTTTAATTCTGAAATGGCAAAAGCGGGAACCATCGCCGTTAAAGGAATATCTTTAATCGATTCAGGTGTATCCATTTTTGCGTAGCTAAGAAATAAAGCCAAATCTTTTTGTCTTGTATGTTTACTCATAAACTCTTTAATAGGCACTTCGGCTTTTTCATACGCCTGATTTAACGTGATGTCATCATTTAAAAGCGGCGTCAGCGCCTCTTTATTAATCTGTGAGAACGTGGGTGCCATGATAAAAAATGTGAGAAACAACGCAAGTCCAACAAGCACTTGGTTTGGCGGCATTGAGTTGGTTGCAAGTGATGTTCTGACGAATGAAAGAACAATCACAATCCGTGTAAAACACGTCATTAAAATGAGAATGCCCGGTGCAACCGAAAATACTGTTAAAAGTAAAAGAAGACGGACAGATGTGCTGATATTTCCTGCACCGCTGGAATTAAATAAATCGATAAACTCATTCATTTTGTTTCGGGCCTTTCTTTCTGACTTCTGATTGGGTCTTTTTCAATTCGGCTAGCTGCGCCTTTAAATTGGCTGAAAAAGAAGAAGTGGTCGGCTGATCATGTTTCTTTATCTGCGATGTGAATTTTTGAACCATTTTTGGTAAATCGGTTTTGCTTTCCATCGCTTCTTCATATTGTTTCACGATCGCTTCACATTCTTGTTCATCATCAATTTCTTTTAGTAGCTGGATTGAGTCTGCTACGCCGACAACTAATACTCGTTTTCCCACTTTGATCAGCTGGACTGAACGGTTTTGTCCGACTGTCGTTCCGCCGATATTTTCAACATAGCGAAATGGTTTGAGTAAGCGGTTTTGCTTACCAACAAATCTCACTAAACCATAAATAAGCAGGATGACAAAAAGTAAGGCACCAATCATTTTGACAAAATCCATAATGGAGACAGAAGAAGAGGGAACTTCTTCTGCCGGATTCGTTTGATTGTCAGTGGTTTTCTTCTCTGTATCCTTTTTGCTTTCTTTCTCACCTTTGAGCCAGTCATTCACTGTGCCATTCTCAGGATCTTTCGTTTCGGCAAACAGTGAGGCAGGCTGCATCGTCAAGAAAAGCATAAAACTGATCATTGCTATACATATCAAACGTTTTTTCAACAAATCTTACACCCTTTTTTAGCCTAACGTTTTATTAATTGCTTCAAGTACGCGGTCTGCCTGGAATGGCTTCACGATAAAGTCTTTTGCACCTGCTTGGATCGCGTCAATAACCATTGACTGCTGCCCCATTGCAGAACACATGATGATTTTTGCAGAAGCATCGATTTGTTTAATTTCTTTTAGTGCAGTGATTCCGTCCATTTCTGGCATTGTGATATCCATTGTGACAAGATCAGGAGATGTTTCTTTATATTTTTCAACTGCTTGTGCACCGTTTTCTGCTTCTCCTACTACATCAAATCCGTTTTTTACAAGAATATCCTTGATCATCATTCTCATGAATGCTGCATCATCTACGATTAATACCTTAGTAGCCATTTACTTATTCTCTCCCTGTATGTTTGTTTATTTTAAATTAGAAAGTCTTTCTGACTGGCTTAAAATGTCAGTCACACGAACACCAAAGTTCTCATCAATGACAACGACTTCCCCTTTGGCGACGATTCGTTTGTTAACTAGGATGTCTACTGGCTCACCAGCAAGTTTGTCCAGTTCAATGATACTTCCTGCTGAAAGCTCAAGAACTTCTTTTACACTGCGCTGAGTTCTTCCAAGTTCCACCGTAATGGAAAGCGGAATGTCCATCAGCATGTCAAGGTTTCCAAGCTGGTTTGTTGTATGCTGAGGCTCACTGAACGATTCAAATTCAACTGGCGCCACATTTACAGGTGCTGCCGGCTTTGGCTTCGCCTGTCTTTTCGGCGGTGCTGCTTGCTGCGCTGGGGCAGACTGCGTTTGCGGAGCTGCCGGCTGAGGTTCAGGTGCACTCACTTCTTCTTGAACCGGCTCTTCTTCTTGCGCAGGATCTGTTAATTCTGCGATTAAATCCTTCGCAAATGTAATAGGATAAAGCTGCATAATATTTGAATCGATGAGTTCACCTATTTTTAATCTGAAGGATACTTTGACAAGCATTTCTTCAGCTGGAATGCGGTCTGTCCCTTCTCCTTCTTTCACATCAAGTAATTCGACGCGCGGCGGAGAAATATCAATCTTTTTATTAAAGACAGTCGACATGGATGTCGCAGCAGAACCCATCATTTGGTTCATTGCTTCTTGTACTGCACTTAAGTGAATTTCGCTTAAAGAAGGGTCAGCATTTGTCCCGTCTCCACCCATCATTAAGTCCGCAATAACTGCTGCATCTGTTTGCTGGACGACAAGCAGGTTACTTGCGCTGAAGCCTTCCGTATAATTCACTTCAATAGCAACATACGGATGAGGAAATTCCTCATTCAGCATACTTTTTTGAATCACTGTAACAGTTGGAGTTGTAATCTCCACTTTTTGATTTAATAGGGTTGAAAGTGCTGTTGCAGAGCTGCCGAATGAAATATTTCCGATTTCTCCAATAGCATCTTGCTCCATTGCAGAAAGGACTGTATCAGGCTCTATATCGTCATTGCTGCCTCCTTTAAGGAGCGCATCGATTTCGTCTTGTGATAATTTACTTCCGTTATTCTCCATCTTCTTCACCTCTTATGTCGTGATCTAGAATTTGAATCGCCTGTTTCCGATTCACGCGGCCGGCCTGTCCCAAGAATTTCGGTTTATTTCCGACCATAACAGTAAGAGGCGCATTTACTGGTTTGTCCAAGGCAATACAATCACCAATTTCCAAATTCAAAAACTCTTCCACCGTCATTTCCGATTGTCCCAGCTCTGCGACTACCGGTATTTTTGCCTTCATAATCCGTTTTTCAATGGCCTTTGTTTCTTGCTGTTTTGGTTCATTTCGTTCAGACTGCATCCAGTAGTGTACAGACAGCTTCGGAATAATAGGCTCTAATACAACGTGAGGAATACATAGGTTAATAACCCCGCTTACCTCGCCAATCTGTGTATTAAGAGAAATGACGACAACTGTTTCGTTTGGTGACACCATTTGAACAAACTGGGGATTTACCTCGAAATCTGCCATTTCAGGCTCGATGTCGGTTATGGACTGCCACGCTTCTCTGTAATTTTCCAAAGCTCCCTCAAACATGTTTGAGATAATCTTTGTTTCAATTTCTGTAAGTGATTCTGTCTTATTATGACTAATGCCAATCCCGCCCATCAGCCTGTCCATCATCGCATAGCCGATTGTTGGGTTTACTTCAAGCATGATTCTTCCTTCAAGCGGGCTGACATAAAATAAGTTTAATAATGTCATATTAGGAATCGAACGAATAAATTCTTCGTATGGTACTTGGTCAACCGAGCTGACAGTAATTTGAATATATGATCTTAGCTGCGCTGAAAAATGCGTGGTGAGCAGTCTAGCGAAGTTATCATGAATCCTTGTTAAACTTCGAATCTGGTCTTTTGAAAAGCGCAGTGCACGTTTAAAGTCATACACCTTCACTTTTTTCGTCGTTTCCTCTTTTTTCAGCTCTTCTGCATCCATTTCGCCTGTTGAGATGGCGGATAATAATGCGTCGATCTCATTCTGGGAAAGCACTTCTCCTGACATTTCTTCACCTCCATCGCGTTAATTAATCGCCTCTATTGCAGATTAAAGGAGGTTATATATACTTCTTTCACCTTGCCATCTTGCAAATAGTTATTCACTTTGTTTTTGACTTGTGTTTTAAAATGTTCTCTGCCTTTTTTGCCATCAAGTTCATCTGCATTCGTGTCTGATAAAATGTCGATTACAGCATCTTTTACCTGGAAACTTCTTTTCTCAAGCTCTGATTTTGCTTTTTCAGAGTCCGTTTCAATATTCAGGACAAGTTTGACAGCATTTCCTTCAGACTTTAAATTGGTGATAATCTCAGGAATTTCAACAGAAGCTTTTACGACTTCATCTGCTGTTGGCTCTTTTTCAGCTTTTGCTTCGTCTGATCCATTCAGCAGAAAAAAGATGCCTGCTCCAATTCCGACGATGGCAATAACCATGATTAGCATTACTACGACTAATTTCTTCTTCATTCAAACTCCTCTATTCCTTGATTCAATGAAATGACTTGGATTTTTCTGTAGAAAGAAATGATTTTCTCTTGAAGCTGCTCTTCATCTTCTTTCACAACGAATTTCTTTCCATTGGCCAAAGTAATGGTCGTGTCTGGAAAACTTTCGATTTGCTCGATATGGAGAGCGTTCAGCATAAATCCTTTGCCATTTAATCTTGTCACTTCAATCATATTAAGCAGAGAAGCGAGCATCCGCTCCCCCTACCTCCTATCGTTTCAGATTCACAAGCTCTTGCAGAATTTCATCAGATGTTGTAATCGTCTTTGCATTCGATTGGAATCCACGCTGCGCGATAATCATTTCGGTAAACTCGTCTGTTAAATCAACGTTTGACATTTCAAGTTTCCCTGTTTGAAGTTCACCTGTTCCTTGACTTCCAGGAGCAATGGCATTACTTGGCGCACCGGAACTGAGCGTTTGGCGGTATAGGTTATCCCCAACTTTGTCTAATCCTCCTGCATTACTGAATGACACAAGTGATACTTGCCCAACAGTACGAGAAACGTTGTTCTCAACAACAGAAACGGTCCCATCTGGCCCAACACTGACACTTGACACATTGTCGCTTGGAATGTTGATTCTTTGCCCATCCATGCCAAGTAGATAGTTTCCATCAGGTGTTGCCAAATCCCCATTTGAATCAGGTTTGAAGTTCCCTGTTCTTGTAAATAGGATTTCACCTTGCTTTTGAATACGGAAAAATCCATCTCCATTAATATAGAAATCAAATGGTTCGTCTGTATTTTGAGAAGAACCTGATTTCATGATTTTATCAATAGAAGATAAAGATGATCCTAAACCAATTTGTTTTGAGTTGATTGAACCAGAGTTGTTCGTTGGTCCACCTGAGCTTGAAATGGTTTGGCTGACCATATCTTTAAACGTGATACGGCTTTTTTTGTATCCGTGTGTATTGACGTTGGCTACGTTGTTGGCTACCACATCTAATTTTGATTGGAAGTTTTTCATTCCGCTAATTCCTGAGTAAAGTGAGCGTAACATTTATTTTCCTCCTCGAATTACTTCGTTTTTTCTCCAACTGCTGTAACATCCCAAGGGCTGATTTTCGTTCCATCTTCTAAAACAAGTAAGTATTCATTGTCTATGTTTTTAACAGACTTCACAGTGCCCGATATCTCTTTATCATCCAATTTGCCCGATACTTCTTTACCAATCCAGCCTACATACGTCGTAAACGGATCTTGGTGTGCAACAAATGTAGACATGAGCTGATTCAGCTTGGTGATCGAATCGTTCATATTGGTTTGCTGTTCTAAAGATGAAAATGTCGCAAGCTGCGTGACAAACTCACGGTCATCAAGCGGGTTTGTCGGATCTTGGTTTTGAAGCTGCGTGAGCAAAATTTTCAAGAATTGATCTTTGCCAAGCGTATCTGTTTTCTTTTCTGCTTTTGAAGAAGTGTCTGCTTGTGCGGCTGTTCTATTCGTAGCATCAACTGTTGCCATTAGATCTCCTCCTCTTCTTCATCTGACCCAACAAGAGCATCCAGTACATCTTGGAATTCTGTTTCCTGTTCATCAGTCTGCTGGAAATTCTGTCCTTTTGGCTGCTGCTGCTTGTTTTCTTCACTAAACTGTCCAAATAACGGCTGCTCATTTGATTGAAGCGGTATATGGAAACGGTCCACTTGAACCGACATATTTGGAAGCGCCTGCTTGAGCTGCGGCAGATGATGCTCTAACAGCTCTTTCGCTGCTTGCGTCGAGGCTGTAATTTTACTCGCATACATACCGTTTTGCTTCGTTAGCTGAATGGTAATGAATCCAAGATTTTCAGGATTTAATCGAACGGTAAAGCGTCCGCTTGAATTACCAAACGGCGTGAATTTCATTTGCTTCCACGTGTTTAGAATTTGCTGATCAACCGTTCCTGGCTTTTCATCAGTCGTTTGTGTCTGCTGAACAGGACCCGCTGACTGCAGTTGGAAAAACTGCTTATGACCTGGCAGAAGCGAGTGGGTCATTATTTTTTCAGAAGCTGGTGCAGCAGCGCTTTGTCCTTTAACGACTTCTTTTTTGATGAGCCACTCAAGAGATGCATTCCCTTTTGCCGGAGAAGCGAGTGTAGATTCTTGTTTTGGAGAGATTAGTTCCTTCAACTCTCCTAGTGAAATTTTCCACTCTTTGTCAGACCCTTTCGCATTCGCCATCATATGGTCGATTAGCTGATTAAAGTGCTTTAGCTCACTTTGAGTCATCGAATTCAACTTTGGCGCTGAACCCTGCGAGAAGAACTGCTCTTTTACTTGCTGAATGAGTTTTTCATCTACCCCGTTTTTCGAAAGAAAGTGGATAAAGTCTTGACCTTTCCCTTCAATATCCTGCACAAGTTTCGCATCAAAGCTGAGCGGCTGTTGATTGAGCAATTGATAGATGAAGAAGTGGACTTGTATGAGCTGTTCACTATGCTCAGAACCTGGCTTTTCAGCTTGATCACCGTAAATGGAAGATTCCATTTTTTGAAATAGTTCTTCAAGTGACTTGAGATCAGATGATTCAAGCGTTTGACCTTGTAGTGTTTGAAGCGCACTGAGTAAGTCTGCGCTCATTCCTTCTTCAGGTGATTGCATCCATTTTTCAACAATTTGCATCGCATCATTGATAGAAAGAGAGGCAAGAGCGGCTGTTTCAGCATGAACAGGACCGCTTTGAGCGCCTGCTCCGCTAAGCAATTGTTTAAACAAACCGCGTGCAGATGCAGCGCCGTCTCCTTTTAGCCCTGAGAGACCTTGAGAAGATTGCTGTAAGGCTCCAATATCCAATAGCTTCACTTATTGTCCACCCCCATTTTCACTTTCTTCTTTTTTGGCAAGCTCTTTTGTAAACGTTGCTGCCTTCTGAGGTGTCAGTTTTGCTAATATGTCTGTCAGTTTATTTTTGCTCAGCTCTTCAAGGATTTTTAACGCCTCTTTATCACTTAGTTCTGATAAAATTTTGGCGGATTTCCCTGGGTCCATGCTTTCATAAATGCTGGCGACCTTTCCTTTTGTCTGCTGATTAGAGGATGCCGCTGCATCAGGGGAGGTCCCTGCTGAGTTATTATCTGACGTGTTATTTGATGAGCTGTTATTCGATGAACTGTCATTGGCAGACGTATTCTTTGCATCATTTTCAGATGTTTTTTCAAGTGAGTTGATTTTTTGATTCAATCTTTTAATCTCTTCATCACTTGTTTTCAAATCTTTTTGTGCAATTTCGAGCTCATTTTTTTGCTCTTTAATGGTCTTTTTCAGTTCTTTCAACTCTGCATCGCTTTGATCATTAGGTGAAGATGACGTTTTTGAGGTGTCATCTGAACCAACTAAGCTGCTAATCACCGGAATGTTTTGGAGCGGTTTTTTTAGATCAAAACCTGCCATATAAAGGATCGTGCCAGTGACAATCACAAGCACAATCAATGGGATGATGACAATAAACAAGATCCATTGAAATTTCCCGCCGCCTGATTCCTTCGTTTTTTCCTTCTTAGGCATTCATCTCGACTCCTAATGTCCTTGAAACATGAATTGGCTGATAGAGATATCATCCATTTCTTTCATTTCAATTGCCTTATGTTCAAGGGAGAACTTTTCAAATTGCTTTTCTTTCATTTTTTCAAACTTTTTAAACTCAATGTTTTTTTCAGTTAAATCAGATTGTTTTTCATTCATTTGGTGACGTTTCATGATCACAAGCTGCTGATAATGCTGAATGGTGTTATCTAAGTTGGTCACAAATTGCTGGTAATGACGCATTTCTTGAACACTCATTCCACTTCTCAGCTTTTCTTCTTTGCTTTTTTCCATTAGCTCTTTTTTACTCATATTTTCATAGAGTTTTTCAGCGACTTGCTCAAATGCCGAAACGGATTGTTGGTACGCTGCGAGTGACTTGTCTTTTTCACTTTCTTTCAGTTCTAAGAGCTTTTGAAATTTGTATTGATATCTCACTGTTTTTGTCAATCCTCTCTATTCATCAAACTGAGCAATAAACTCACACTGTCTTCAATAGATACAGCCTCTTCTACATCCTGCTTCAAAAATGAAATCAGATGAGGATAAGCCTGCATGGCCTCATCAATATCTTTGGAGGAGCCTTTTTTATATGCTCCAATATTAATGAGGTCTTCAGCGTTTTGATAAGTGGACAAAAGCTGGCGGAACCGGTTAGCCGCTTCCTTGTGATCATGACTTGCGATATTACTCATGACACGGCTGATACTTTTCAAAATGTTAACAGCGGGAAATTGTCCTTTGTTGGCTAAAGCACGATCAAGTACAATGTGCCCGTCAAGGATCCCCCTCACTGTATCAGCGATCGGCTCGTTCATATCGTCTCCATCAACAAGCACTGTGTAAAACGCTGTGATGGAACCAAGCTGATTTGTCCCAGTTCGTTCGAGCAATTTTGGCAGTATAGCGAACACTGAAGGTGTATATCCTTTTGTTGTTGGCGGCTCGCCAGTTGCGAGTCCTATTTCCCTTTGCGCCATGGCGACCCTCGTAACAGAATCCATCATGAACATGACATTTTTGCCTCTGTCCCTGAAATACTCCGCAATAGCTGTTGCTGTATACGCAGCTTTCAGTCTCGTCAGTGCAGGCTGGTCAGAAGTAGCAACGACAACAATTGATCGCTTCAGTCCTTCAGAACCTAAATCCTTTTCAATAAACTCACGAACTTCACGGCCACGCTCTCCAACAAGGGCAATGACATTCAGGTCTGCTTCTGTCTGCTTTGCAATCATCCCCATTAAGGTACTTTTTCCAACACCACTTCCGGCAAAAATCCCGATCCTTTGACCAGTGCCAACTGTGAGCAGACTGTCGATGACTCTAACACCAACACCCATCTTTTCTCGAATAGGCGGCCTGTCCATTGGATTTGGGGGTGACTGATCTGTCGAAACAGGTGCAAGTCCCTTTGGAAGCATACTGCCATCAAGCGGATGACCGAAGGCATCAACGACTTCACCTATTAATCCAGTTCCTACTTTGACCTTCAGCGACTCACCCGTCGCTTCAACAAGACTTCCTGGTGAAATATTGGATGCTTCTACATAAGGCATGAGCAGAATGTTTTCATCTCTAAACCCTACGACCTCTGCTTTTATTGGATGGTGCTTGCTCCCTTTTTTATGAATGAGACAAACATCTCCGATCGAACTCTCCGGCCCCTTAGATTCAATCATGAGCCCAACCACTCGATTGACTTTACCAAATCGTTTATAAGGATCGGCAGTTTCAATCGTTTCTTTTAGTACATCCATTTTCATTTGTGATCACCTGAATCAATGACTTCTAATAATTTTTCTTTCAACTGATTCATTTGGGTATCAACACTCGCTTCCACTTTTCCAAAACTTGTTTCTACGTAACAAGTTCCTTTTGGCGCTTTTTCATCCGAGTAAATGGCAAGGTGTGTATCCTTTTGAAGGATTCTAATCAATTCGTCTTTATATTCCATCACATGCTCGTAATGTTCAGGGTCAACATAGATGGAAATATCATCATATTCTTTCACTTCTGAAATGACCTGCTTCACAAGAGCCAAAAATGGATCTTTCGTGTCCTCAGCTGCATTCCAAACGCGTTTGGCGAGTTCAAAAGCGAGTTCTACAATTTGCTCAGCAGAGCTTTCAATTTTTTCTTCGTAATCCTGCCTTGCAAGACTGACGATGTCATTTGCTTGATCAAGAATAGCTTGGTACTGCATATTCGCATCTGCTTCGCCCTTTTGGAAGCCTTCTTGATAACCTGCTTGTTTCGCTTCTTCAATGAGCTGCATTCTTTCCTCTTCAAAATCAGTCCGGCGCTGATTGATTTCAGCCATTGTTTTTTCCAGCTCACTGTTTGCTTGTTCTAATATGCGGCTCGCTTGATCTTCTGCATCACTGAGTACTAGCTGCGATGCTTCAGTTTCATTGACAAGCTCTTCTTCGTGATGTTCTCTTTTAAAGTTTACTTGCTGTAAAGGAATCGTTTGCCGCCCTTGTTCAGGAATAACAGATGTTTCATGTTTGATAATCCTAGACAATGATATCGTCTCCTCCGCCTCGAGCTATGACGATTTCTCCAGCTTCCTCAAGTCGTCTTACGATGCTGACAATACGGGTTTGTGCTTCCTCGACATCTCTAAGCCGGACAGGCCCCATAAACTCCATTTCTTCTTTGAATGTTTCGACCATCCGCTGTGACATGTTGCGGAAGACAATTTCTTTGACTTCTTCGCTTGCCACTTTGAGTGCGAGCAATAAGTCATCATTTTCAACATCTCTGATGACACGCTGAATCGCTCTGCTGTCAAGAGTGACAATATCTTCAAAGACAAACATACGTTTCTTAATTTCATCAGCAAGCTCTGGATCTTGAATTTCAAGTGTGTCTAAAATGGTTTTCTCAGTTGCACGGTCTACACCATTTAGCACTTCTACAACCGCTTCGACTCCGCCCGTTTGCGTATAGTCCTGCGTAAAGGTTGAAGAGAGCTTTTGTTCAAGAATACGCTCCACCTCATTGATGATCTCTGGAGATGTACGGTCCATTAAGGCAATACGTCTCGCAACCTCAGTTTGTACTTCCTCGCCTAACTCAGATAAAATTTGCCCAGCCTGCACTGGATCCAAGTAGGAAAGGATAAGTGCTATCGTTTGTGGATGCTCATGCTGGATAAAGTTTAAAATTTGTTCTGGGTCAGCCTTTCGAGCAAAATCAAATGGTTTCACTTGAAGAGAGGATGTCAGCCTGTTTAAGATGCTGTCCGCTTTGTCCTCACCAAGCGCTTTTTCAAGCACTTGTCTTGCGTACATAAGACCGCCCTGCGATATGTAGTCCTGCGCGATGGCAATGCTGTGAAACTCTTCGATGACTTCATCTTTTTTAGCAGTATCTACACTTCGTACATTGGAAATTTCTAATGTTAATTTTTCTATTTCGTCTTCAGACAGATGTTTGTATACAGATGCTGACACGTCTAGCCCTAAGGAAATCATTAGGATTGCTGCTTTTTGTCTGCCTGTTAGTCGATTTGGATCTTTTCTCGACATGTGTATTCCTCCTAATCCTCGGACAGCCAGCTGCGTAGCAATTTAGCAAAGTCTTCTGGTTTTTCTTTTGCCATTTTTTCAAGCTGATTTTTTCTCACCATTTCTTCTGTTTCTGGTTCAGTGTCGATATCAGGAACATCGATTGGTGTACGTTCATCAAACTCAAACTCTTCTTCCTCATCTCTTCTACGCTTGCGTACAAGAAGAATGATAAGAGCGATAATTGCAAGTAGAAGCACACCGCCTACAATATAAACCCAAATTGGAATATTGTTTGAAGGGTTATCTGCCGCAGTTTGCTGTTTACCGTCTAATTTTGATACAGATAAAACGATTTTGTTATCTAAGTCGGCTTGAGTGAGCGCTTGACCATTTGTGTATTCTTTATCAATCGATGTGCTAATGATCGTTGAAAGAATCTTTTTGATATCATCTTGTCTTTCAGCCGTTAAAGAGTTTACATCGTTTGCAGTTGGTGGTTCGACCAATGCTTGAATGCCAACATCTCTAATTTTATAAGGGCTTTCTTTGATATCTTTATGAATGCGGTTGACTTCATAATTGATGCGATCTTCGCTCTTTTCGTAATCTCCGCTTCCATTCGCTCCATCGGCACCTTGATAATTTGTGACATCATCGTCACCTGTTCCAGCGGTGCCTCCAGCTGCTGCGCCGTTACCTGAATAAGTTTCAGCAATCTTTTCAGCGCTGACAGCAATCCCCTGCATGTTTTCTTTATCAACAGGTTCTACTAGGTCTTCTTTTCTTTTTTCTTCAGTAAAATCAATGTCTGTTGTGACCGATACAGCCACTTTATCTTGACCCATCATTGTTCCGAGCAGCTGCTGAATTTTTCTTTGAAGATTCTTTTCGATTTCCTCTTTTTTCTGCTGCTGTGCATCCATTCCACTTGCATAGGAATCGGAGCTGGTGTTTAAGTCGTAGTAGTTGGAATCTTGGTCCATAATGACAATGTTTTCTGTTTTTAAATTCGGCACACTTTTTGAAATAAGATGATAAAGGCCTTTTACTTGCTGCGGTGTGAGCGTGTAGCCCGGCTCAACTTGCAGCACTATGGATGCTGATGCATTACTTTGCTCTTCTCCAACAAAAACGGAATCTTTTGGCAGGTTAATCATCACTTTTGAATCTTTAATCCCATCAATTGTGTTGATCAGATTGGATAGTTCTGTCTGAGTTGCGTCTACTTTCAGAACATCAAATTCATTATCTGTTAAACCGAAGCCTGAATTGTTTGCAAAGAAGGAATAATCAATGTTGCCTGTCTTAGGGAGCCCTTCGGATGCGAGTGTTACTTTTAAAGAATCTGCTTGCTTTTCTGGAACGAGAATCGTTGTTCCATTGTTTGCAAGTTCCGATTTAACGTTTTTGCCATCTAGTTCCTGTTTGATTTGTCCAGCTTCTGCCTCAGACAAGTCTCTAAAGAGCGGAACCATTTTTTCAGAAGAAGCAAAGATGCTAACAACCGTAATAATGATTGCTAGGGCAGCAACGCCGCCAATCATGAGTATTTTTTGTAATTTTGATCGATTTCGCCAAAACTCAACTGTTTTTGTTCTTAATTGCATTAAAGTACGATTCATCTTAACCCCCGGTCATTCCATTCAGTCTTTTTTTGTCCACCAGCACCTCCTACATCTGCATTCTCATAATCTCTTGGTACGCTTCGACTGCTTTATTTCGAAACTCTGTTGCAGCTGTGAGTGTGACACTCGCTTTTTGTGAAGCAATCATGACTTCATCGAGATTGACATCTTTTCCTTGTGCAAGCGCATTTGTATACTGGTCTGATTTCAGCTGTGATTGATTTAATGCCTCAATGGAATTCTTCAGCACATCAGAGAAATTCGTTTGACTTTTAGGTGCAGCCGCATGAATGGGCGTTGCATTCGTCAATTCACTTGCTTGCTGAGCAGTTTGAAGCTGGAAAGGAGATATTGCATTAACCAATTGTTTTCACCTTACTTTCCTATTTCTAAAGCTTTCATCAGCATGCTTTTATTCGCATTTAGAGCAGTCACGTTTGCTTCATATGATCTTGAGCTGCTGATGAGGTCGACCATTTCTTTTAATGGATCGACATTTGGTGTTTGAACATATCCATTTTCATTGGCATCGGGATTTGTAGGATCATATTGAAGGTTGAATGGAGTTTCGTCTTCAGTAATCTTTGTTACTTTGACGCCGTTTCCTAATTTGCCGCTCGAATTCATACTTGAGTTCAATATAGATGAAAACGATTCACCTGACGGCTGTAATGTGACAAGCTTACGTCTATAAGGCTCCCAGTTGCCATCGACCTGTTTAGCTCTTGTCGTATCCATATTTGCAAGGTTTGAGGATACAACGTCCATTCTGAGCCTCTGTGCCGTTAATGCTGAGGCCGAAGCGTTCACTCCTGAAAAGATCGACATCACTTACCTCCTGTCAAAACTGTTTTAAGAGAATTGAATTTCCCGCTCATTCTTTCCACCAGCGCATTATACTGAATTTGGTTTTTAGCGAGTTCACTCATCTCTTGATCAATATCGACATTATTTCCGTTTTCTTGATAAGAAGTACGGTTGCTCGAAACAACTGAATAATTAGACCCTGTTTTTGAAAAATCAATGTGACCTTGGTACGTTTTTTTAGCATCTAATTTGATTGACGCATCATTTAGCATGTCATGGAATGCGACGTTTTTCGACTTGTAGTTCGGTGTATCTATATTCGCGATATTATTGCTTATGACTTTTTGCTTAACATTCGCTCTGCCCAAGGCATTCTCAAGGTTGCTTATCGTTCCAGAAAATATATCCAAAACCATATACCTCCAATCATATGTATTTCATTCCATTTAATCATGTCGAGATTTGTAAAACCATATGTTCATTGTAAGAAATAATAGGATTAAAGTCTATGATGTATATGTAAAAAAAACTCGTAATATATATCTATTTTATGAATAGGTATAAAGGCCTAGATTCAAAGCACTACAGATTTGTAAGGGGTTTCTTGGAAAAAAGAGTGACATTTTTCGGACAAATCCTCATTTTTTCACATAAAAAAACCCTTTTCAGCATTTATTTCGGCCAAAAAGGGTTTTTGATTAATGAGATTTTAAATTTTCGAGTTCAATTAAAAATTTGTTGTTTAACACTTTGATGTACGTTCCCTTCATTCCAAGAGAACGAGATTCGATTACGCCTGCACTTTCTAACTTACGTAAGGCGTTTACGATCACTGAACGCGTAATCCCTACACGATCTGCAATTTTACTTGCGACAAGAAGACCTTCGTTTCCATCCAGCTCTTCAAAAATGTGCTCAATCGCTTCAAGCTCACTATATGAAAGAGAGCTAATCGCCATTTGGACAACCGCTTTGCTTCTTGCTTCTTCTTCGATTTCTTCTGCTTTCTCGCGAAGAATCTCCATTCCAACAACTGTTGCCCCGTATTCAGCAAGAATTAAATCATCATCTGTGAATGTATCTTGTAAGCGGGACAGGATTAACGTACCTAAACGATCTCCTCCGCCGATAATTGGGACAATTGTTGTTAAGCCTGATTGGAATAAGTCACGGTTCTCAATCGGGAAAGCTGTATATTCACTGTTAATATCAAGGTTTGAAGACGTTTCAGGGACATTGAATAGACTCTTTGTATATTCCTCAGGGAACTGACGATCTTCAAGCATTTTTTTCATACGTGCATTTTCGATCTGCTGATTAATGGAGTAGCCAAGAAGCTTTCCCCTTCTGCTTAATACGAAAATGTTTGAATCAATGACATCTCTCAGTGTTTCTGCCATTTCTTTAAAATTAACTGGTTTCCCCGCTGCATCTTGCAGCATTGAGTTAATAATCCTTGTTTTTTGTAGTAACGCCATAATAATGATCCTCCTAGATTACTTTATTCATTTGTTAAAGTATAAATTGACTTAAATCTTTGTTATTTGCAATCTTTCCTAGCTTCTCTTCGACATACTGAGGGGTAATGGTCACTGTCTCCATCGTAATATCAGGCGCCTCAAATGAAAGCTCTTCAAGCAGCTTCTCAAGTATGGTATGAAGCCTTCTTGCACCGATGTTATCTGTCTCCTGATTGACATGATAAGCCACTTCGGCAATCTTATGAATAGCATCGTCAGAAAATTCAAGAGATATACCTTCTGTTTCAAGTAAAGCTTTATATTGCTTTAATAATGCATTATCTGGTTCCGTTAAGATTTTCACAAAGTCTTCTATACTTAATTTATCTAATTCTACACGGATTGGGAAACGTCCCTGAAGCTCCGGAATCAAATCTGATGGCTTTGCCATATGAAATGCACCTGCTGCAACAAACAGCACATGATCAGTTTTAACGGCACCATATTTCGTCATCACAGTTGAACCTTCTACAATCGGTAAAATATCACGCTGAACCCCTTCACGAGAAACATCTGCAGATGATGCACCACCGCTTTTGGCAATTTTGTCGATTTCATCGATAAAAATAATTCCTTGCTGCTCTGCTTTGTAGACCGCTTCCTGACTGACTTCATCCATATCAATCAGTTTTGAAGCTTCCTCAGCCGTTAACGCCTTTCTTGCTTCTCTGACAGTCAGCTTTCTGCGTTTTTTCTTTTTAGGCATGAGATTGCCGAGCGCATCCTGCATGTTCATACCCATTTGCTCCATACCCGAGCCTTGAAGCATATCAAACATGGAAGGCTGCTGTTCTTCTACTTCAATCGTGACGTAATGATCTTCAAGTTCTCCCATAGCCAGCTGATGAGCGATTCGCTTTCTTGTCGATTCGAGTTCCACTTCTTCATTTGAATGATCTCGATCACGGTCATCTTCATCAGAACCGCCAAACAGCATCTCAAAAGGATTTTTCACAGACTGGCTCTTTTTCTTACCAGGAACAAGTAAATGAACAAGACGTTTATTTGCTTGTTTTTCTGCTTCTTCTTGAACATCTTTCATCTTTTCTTCTTTGACAAGTCTAATCGCTGTTTCAACTAAATCTCTCACCATGGACTCTACGTCACGGCCGACATAACCCACTTCAGTAAACTTCGTCGCTTCCACTTTAATAAAAGGCGCACCAGAAATTCGAGCAATTCTGCGGGCAATTTCTGTTTTCCCCACACCTGTTGGGCCGATCATTAAAATGTTTTTAGGAACGACTTCATCCTTTAGCTTATCATGTAAAAGACTTCTTCTGTAACGGTTTCTTAAAGCCACCGCCACTGCTTTTTTCGCATCAAGCTGACCAATGATGTATTGATCAAGCTTTTCAACTATCTCTCTTGGGGTAAACGGCTTTTTCTCCATACGTCTCATGTCCTTTCTATTCAAGCTCTTCTAAAGTGATTTGATCGTTCGTGTAGACACAGATTTCTCCGGCCGTTTCAAGAGCGGCCTTTGCAATTTCTCTCGCTGTGAGATGATCACCTGCATGGGTTTTGAGAGCTCTCCCGGCGCTAAGCGCATAGTTGCCGCCTGAGCCAATTGCCAAAATCCCATCATCTGGTTCAATGACCTCTCCAGTTCCAGAGACGAGCAAAATACTTTC
Organism: Bacillus sp. FSL R5-0512; assembly: GCF_038593295.1. Taxonomy (NCBI): domain Bacteria; kingdom Bacillati; phylum Bacillota; class Bacilli; order Caryophanales; family Bacillaceae; genus Bacillus; species Bacillus sp. FSL R5-0512. The sequence goes on along the minus strand of NZ_CP151982.1, from coordinate 1,527,733 downwards.
TTTATTCATGACGATGAGCATAGCCTCAAGCTGCCTTAGCATCTTGTCACTTCGCCATTCCTTCGCTAGTTCTACGGCTGCCCGCTTTAAGTTACCACCATATTCTTCAAGCTTTGTTTCAAACTTTTCAAAGAGTGTAAAAGCATCTGCTACTGAACCTGCAAAACCTGCAAGCACCTTGCCTCCGAAAAGACGGCGCACTTTTTTTGCTGTGTGTTTCATCACGACAGCCTGCCCGAAAGTAACTTGACCGTCGCCAGCCATTGCACTTTTTCCTTTATGTTGAACGGCAAAGATGGTTGTTGCATGAAATGATGACATGAAAAAACCTCCTTTTAGGATCGTTTAAAAGCCCTTGGGTGATGAGACATGTACGTGTTTCTTAAAGAATCTTTTGATACATGCGTGTACACCTGTGTAGATGATAAATTTGAATGACCGAGAAGTTCTTGAACACTTCTCAAATCTGCTCCCTCGTTTAAGAGATGCGTGGCAAAGGTGTGCCTCAACATGTGAGGATGGATATGTAATGTACCTGACGCCTTTTTCATTAATTCAGTGAGAATGAATCGAACACCTCTGTCTGTAAGAGGCGTCCCGCGCTGATTCAAAAACACATGAGTATCAGCACGGTCTTTCCCCTTAGCTTTCAGCTTTTGCCTTCCATCCTCTAAATAAGTAATGAGCGCTTCATGAGCATATGACCCGAAAGGAACATACCGCTGTTTGCTGCCTTTCCCATGAACAAGCACTGTATCCATCGATAAATCAAGATCAGATTCTTTTAATGAACATAACTCACTGACCCTCATACCTGTTGCATAAAGAAGTTCTAAAATGGCTTGATTTCTTTGCCCAAGTGGTGTGCTGACATCAGAAACTGTAAAAAGCTCTTTTAGTTCCTCTTCATACAGAAATGAAGGAATCCGCTTATCCTGCTTTGGTAAGCTAACGAGTAAAAAAGGATTTTCTTTCACAAGCTGTTCTCTTAATAGAAATTTATAAAAGCTGCGAAGCGCAGAGACTTTCTTACTAATCGTTCTTCTTGTCAGGCCTTTTTCATAAGCTTCTGTTAAATAAATTCTCGTATCTTGATAGGATACCTCTTCAAAACCGTCTATTCCTTGAATGTTCATAAATCTGACAAACTCTTCAATGGCTTCTGTATATCCTGAGATCGTTAAAGCTGAATAGTTTTTTTCAATTTGCAGATATTCAATGAATAAGTGGACAAGACGCTGTTTATTCGTCATTTTTACACCTCTTTAAGGCTTTTAAATGGTATCACATATCTTGCTTTCCGTGCAATGTTTTACTACAGAGATTTCGAAATAGTTTGAATAGTTTCGATTGCACGCTTAGCGTACTCTGCATAACGTTCTTGTTTGTTTTTAATTCGAACTCCTAGATCTTTCAGCAAACCAAAATTCGCATTCATCGGCTGGAAGCTTTTCTTGTTTGTCGATGTGATGTAGTGAGCCATACTGCCAATCGCCGTTTCCTCCGGAAGTGTCACAAGCTCTTCTCCTTTGACAAAACGAGCGGCGTTAATACCAGCCACTAGTCCCGACGCTGCGGACTCGACATACCCTTCAACGCCTGTCATTTGTCCGGCAAAGAATAGATCATCTCTATTTTTAAACTGATAAGTCGGTCTTAAAAGGCTTGGCGAGTTAATAAATGTATTACGGTGCATCACGCCGTAACGGACAATCTCTGCTTCTTCAAGACCTGGAATCAAACGGAATACTTCCTTTTGATCGCCCCACTTCAGATGTGTCTGGAAGCCAACGATGTTATATAAAGTACCTGCTGCATCATCCTGTCTTAATTGAACAACAGCGTAAGGTCTTTTGCCTGTTTTCGGATCTTCAAGTCCTACTGGCTTCATCGGACCAAACAGCATCGTTTTCTTTCCTCTTTTCGCCATGACTTCAATTGGCATACAGCCTTCAAAGAAGATTTCTTTTTCAAATTCTTTTAATGGTACAGTTTCAGCAGAAATGAGCGCCTCATAAAAACGATCGAATTCTTCTTCTGTCATTGGACAGTTTAAATAAGCAGCTTCTCCTTTGTCATAGCGAGATTTCAAGTACACCTTATCCATATCAATGCTGTCTTTCTCTAGAATAGGTGCTGCTGCATCGTAGAAATAGAGATATTCTTCTCCTGTTAACGATTTTAATTCTTTGGAAAGTGCTTCAGATGTCAGCGGGCCAGTCGCGATAATTGTCGGACCTTCTGGAATGCTCTGCACCTCTTCTTGAAAGACAGTAACATTCGGATGATTTTTCACGCGGTCTGTCACGTTTGCTGCAAATTCATGACGGTCTACTGCAAGCGCGCCGCCAGCAGGAACTGAGCTTTCATCTGCTGCTGCGATAATAGCTGAATCTAAATGACGCATTTCTTCCTTTAATACACCTACTGCATTTGTCAAAGCATTCGCACGCAGTGAGTTGCTGCATACAAGCTCCGCAAATTTATCTGTGTGGTGAGCCGGCGTTTGTTTCACAGGTCTCATTTCATATAAATTGACTTTAATGCCTCGTTTAGCGATTTGCCATGCTGCTTCACTTCCAGCTAAACCGGCTCCGATCACATTTACAAATTGACTCATTGTACAACTCTCCTATTTCGTAAGGTCTGTTTGATGACATAAAAAAGCAGGTGAACAAGGCTGCTCACCGCTATTTTTGTTGTTCCTCTTTATAATCACAGTTCACACATTGAACTTGAACGCCTTTTTTCAGCTTTTTCTCTACAAGCATATTTTCGCATTTTGGACACTTTCTTTCAATTGGTTTGTCCCAAGAGACGAATTCACACTCTGGAAAACGATCACAGCCGTAAAAAATGCGGCGTTTCTTCGATTTTCGTTCAACAATGTTTCCTTCATGACATGACGGGCATTTGACACCGATATCTTTGACAATTGGTTTTGTGTTACGGCAGTCAGGAAAGTTAGAGCAAGCCATGAACTTACCGTATCGACCCATTTTGTACACCATCGGATGTCCGCACTCTTCACAATCAACTCCGGCGTATTCCGGCTCAATCTCAACTTCTTGCATCTCTGCTTCAGCTTTTTCTACCCGTTTTGCAAAGTCTTGATAGAAGCTGTCGATAATACGAACCCATTCGGTCGTACCTTCTTCAACACTATCAAGTTCCTTTTCCATTTTCGCTGTAAATTCAACGTTAATGATTTCAGGGAAGAATTCAATGATTAAGTTGAGTACAATCTCTCCAAGCTCTGTCGGAGTAAATCGTTTATTATCAAGTGCGACATAGCCGCGCTTTTGAATCGTATCTAATGTTGGTGCATACGTAGATGGACGGCCTATACCGAGCTCTTCAAGTGTTTTGACCAATCTTGCCTCAGTGTAACGCGGAGGCGGCTGTGTGAAGTGCTGTTCAGGTTCGATATCTTTTGAAAGAACTGTATCCCCTTCTTTGAGATCAGGAAGCATTTTGTCCTTTTCCTCTAGCTGGTCGTCCTTTCCTTCCACATAAACCTTCATAAACCCAGGAAATTTCACTTTACTGCCATTCGCACGGAAAGTAAGACCGTTATGATCAAGATCCACACTCATTGTATCAAGAACAGCAGGCGCCATTTGGCTTGCCACGAATCGTTCCCAAATCAATTTATACAGACGAAGCTGATCGCGGCTTAGCACATGCTTGACATCTGCCGGTTTTCTTAACGTAGAAGTCGGGCGGATGGCTTCGTGAGCATCTTGTGCATTTTCATTCTTTTTGGCCGGTCGTTTTGTTGTGTTTAAGAAATTCTTGCCGTACGTCTGATCAATGAAAGCAGATACTTCTTCAATCGCCGTATTGGAAATACGTGTTGAGTCCGTTCTCATATATGTAATGAGACCGACTGTACCTTCTTTACCAAGATCAATTCCTTCATATAATTGCTGTGCAATCATCATTGTTTTTTTCGCACGGAAGTTTAATTTTCTTGCAGCTTCCTGCTGTAAAGTAGAAGTCGTAAACGGAACGGCTGGATTACGTTTCCGCTCTTTTTTCGTTACTTTCTCTACAGAGAATTTGCTTCCTTTTAATTTCGAAAGGATTTCTTTTACATCTTCTTTTGTTTTCAATGGATGTTTTTTGCCATTGAGGCCAAAGAAACTCGCTTCGAAGCTTTCTTTTCCTTTAAGGAATGTACCGTCAATAGTCCAGTATTCTTCTGGTTTAAATTCATTAATTTCATTCTCGCGATCAATAATCAGGCGGAGTGCAACTGATTGAACACGTCCGGCACTTAAGCCCTTTTTCACTTTCTTCCATAAAATCGGACTGATTTTATACCCAACGAGACGATCTAAAATCCGTCTTGCCTGCTGCGCATCAACTAAGTCCATATTGATCATACGTGGATGCTTAAAGGAATCCTTAATCGCATCTTTTGTAATCTCGTTAAAAACAACGCGGCAGTCAGAAGAGAGGTCAAGGTCAAGGCTGTGTGCTAAATGCCAAGCAATCGCTTCTCCCTCTCTATCGGGGTCAGCTGCGAGATAGACTTTTTTTGCTTTTTTCGCCGCTGTTTTTAATTCTTTTAAAACCGGGCCTTTCCCGCGAATCGTAATATATCTCGGTTCGAAGTCATGCTCAGTGTCAACACCGAGCTGACTTTTCGGTAAATCCCTTACGTGCCCCATTGAAGCTTTTACTTTATACTTTTTTCCTAAATAACGCTCAATCGTTTTCGCCTTTGCTGGCGACTCAACGATGACTAAATAATCAGCCATACTCAAAATCCCCCTTAAGAGGTGTTCTCTCTTTATACATTTCACAATTCATATTTATGTTAATTGCACCTATCTAACAGGCAATCATTAAAAATTCTTTATGATGAACATCATTATAAACACGAAAAACAAAGTGTAAACTTAAATCCTCACTATTATTAAATATTCCGATGTCTTTTGTCAAACGATATTTTTATGTTGGTTCAGTATATTGAACGCTGCGGAAGGAGAATTCCTCTAAAATATCTTTTGTTGAATGAACAAGCTTTGCTCCCTGCTGAATGAGTCTTGCCGGACCTGTGGAATTAGGATCAAAGATGGATCCAGCAACCGCAAATACCTCTTTTCCTTGCTCAAGTGCTTGATAGGCTGTAATAAGAGAACCGCTCTTTTCTTTGCACTGTATCACGATGGTTCCTTTCGTCAGTGCACTAATTAAACGATTTCTCATTGGAAAATGCCACTTTTCTGGTTTGACATAAGGAGGGTGCTCTGACAAAAGCAAATGATGCTCGCCCATGTATTGAGCCATTTGCTCATGCTCTTTTGGGTATAAATGCTGAAAACCGCCTGCTATAATGCCGATCGTTTTTCCTTTTTTCCTGATGCACTCTTTATGTGCAAGTCCATCAATTCCTTTAGCTAAACCACTGACAATCATCCAATCTTCCTTTACAAGCTCACCAACAATTTTCTTCACACATGCTTCTCCATAAGACGATGGAACTCGCGTGCCGACTACACCTAAACTTTTTTCTTCATTTAAATATGATACGTTTCCTTTTAGGAATAACACAGGGGGAGGATCATAAATATTTTTTAGTGTGCTGGGATATAAGGGTGATGTGATGGGAATCATGTGAATGTTTTGCTTTAAATAGGCTTGAACGATGTGTTGAAAAATGGGGAATTCATTTTCTTCAGCTTGTTTTAAGCGGGTAAGGTCGATCGTTTGTAATGCTCGATCCTGTTTAAAATGATGTGTTTCTTCATTTATATATAGCTCAGGATCGACTTTCCACCATTTTGTTAATAATGAGGGTGAGATGAGGCCTTTTAAGCGGTGAAAAATCATTCTTTCGGACAAGTTGTACATACCATTCCTCCAGTTTAAAATAGAAAGAAGAAGACTTGCCAAAGAACAAGTCTTCTTGTGTCATTAATGCGTTTTACAAGCTTCGAAGAGATTCTTCTCTTTTAATACTTTAATCAACGTTTCTCCCATGACAGATGGTGTTTCTGCCACTTCAATTCCACATTCACGCATTGTTTTTACCTTTTCATCAGCTGTTCCTTTACCACCAGAAATAATGGCACCAGCATGTCCCATACGTTTTCCTGGAGGCGCCGTTTTACCGCCAATAAAGCCAACGACTGGCTTAGTCATATTTGCTTTTACCCATTCAGCTGCTTCTTCTTCAGCCGTACCGCCGATTTCACCGATCATAATCACAGCATGCGTTTCAGGATCTTCATTGAATGCTTTTAAAACATCAATAAAGTTTGTCCCATTTACCGGGTCTCCCCCGATTCCTACAGCTGTCGATTGTCCAACACCAGCTTCTGAAAGCTGATGTACCGCTTCATATGTAAGCGTTCCAGAACGAGAAACAACACCCACATGACCTTTTTTATGAATGTAGCCAGGCATGATACCAATTTTACATTCTTCAGGTGTGATGACACCTGGGCAGTTTGGCCCAACTAGTCTTGTCTTTTTCCCTTCCATATACCGTTTCACTTTGACCATGTCAAGCACTGGAATATGTTCAGTGATACAAATGACGAGATCGACTTCTGCGTCAACAGCCTCTAAAATGGCATCTGCCGCAAATGGTGCTGGTACATAGATAACAGAAGCGTTCGCTCCAGTTGTCTGCACTGCTTCAGATACAGTATTAAATACAGGAACTCCTTCTACTTCAGTTCCACCTTTTCCAGGTGTGACACCGCCAACGATATTTGTTCCGTACTCAATCATTTGTTTTGTATGGAACAATGCGGTTGAACCGGTAATCCCCTGAACAATTACTCTCGTATTTTTATTAATAAATACACTCATTTAGGTTCCCTGCCTTTCTGCTCTACTTGACTAAAGATACAATCTTTTCTGCCCCGTCAGCCATAGACTCAGCAGAAGTGATATTTAAGCCTGAATCACTCAGGATTTTCTTCCCTAATTCAACGTTTGTTCCTTCAAGACGTACAACAAGTGGTAATGTTAAGCCGACCTGTTTCGTCGCTTCAACAACACCTTCTGCAATCACATCACATTTCATGATGCCGCCAAAAATGTTCACGAAAATCCCTTTGACATTTTGATCAGATAAGATGATTTTAAATGCTTCCGTTACTTTTTCAGCTGTTGCACCGCCGCCAACATCTAGGAAGTTTGCAGGGTCCCCGCCGTAATGCTTGATGATATCCATTGTAGACATCGCAAGTCCTGCTCCATTAACCATACAGCCAATATTTCCATCTAAAGAAATGTAGCTTAAGTCATATTTAGATGCTTCAATTTCTTTTGGATCCTCTTCATCAAGGTCACGGTATTCTAATATATCTTTTTGTCTATATAAGGCATTGCTATCAAAGTTTAATTTTGCATCAAGTGCCATGACTTTTCCATCGCCTGTTACAACAAGTGGATTAATCTCAGCAATTGAACAATCTTTTTCAATAAACGCATTGTAAAGGCTTGTCATAAACTTAACAGCTTGGCCAACTAATTTTGTTGGAATATTAATTTTAAATGCTACTTCTCTCGCCTGATAGCCTTGCAGGCCAATCGCTGGGTCGATGACCACTTTGACGATTTTTTCTGGCGTTTTTTCTGCTACTTCTTCAATTTCAGTACCGCCTTCTTCAGATGCCATCAATACAATTCTTGATGTCGCTCTGTCCAAAACTAGTCCAACATAGTATTCCTTTTGAATATCGCAGCCTTCTTCAATAAGTAAGCGTTTTATTTCGCGCCCTTCAGGCCCTGTTTGATGTGTGACAAGTGTCTTGCCGAGCAATTCCTCTGCAAACCCTTTCACTTCATCTTTCGTTTTTGCAATTTTTACCCCGCCTGCTTTACCACGGCCGCCTGCATGAATCTGTGCTTTTACGACATATACAGAGCTCCCTAGCTCTTCTGATGCTTTCACTGCTTCATCAGGTGTAAATGCTACTTTACCATTTGGAACTGAAACCCCATATTTTCTTAGGATTTCTTTTCCTTGGTACTCATGGATATTCATTTCCCATCCTCCCAACATATGTAGAAACAAAAATTATAAAATAGACTGCGCTTTCATTTTAAAGAATAAAAAAGAGAATGTCTAGGGTTCTATGTAAAATCGTAAAATCCTTCTAAACATTCAAACTTTTATTTTATTAAAAATATAAATTTTTCAGCCAAATCACTTTTTTTACCTTATTTTTTCATTTTTTGATCTAATCTGTAGATAAACGAAAAAATTTCTGCTACAGTATCGTATAACGCTTCGGGGATCTCCTCATCTAATGTTAAGTGGCGCATGAGTTCGACTAAATTACGGTCTTCCTGGATTGGGACTCCCGACTTTTTTGCTTCTTCAATAATATGATCTGCCACATAGCCGCTGCCTGTTGCAACGACTTTTGGCGCCTTTTGTTTTTCTTCATCATAATGCAGAGCGACCGCTCTTCTAAGCGGTTTTGAATCCTTCATACTCGTAAGTCCAGCCCTTTCTCGCTGATTTTATGAAAGTGTTCATCTAGAAATTGAGACGGATCTACTGGCTCTTGTCTCTTTTTTGCTGTAATTCCCGTTAAACTGTATCCTAGAGCATTTAAATTCTCCCGAACAGCCGGAATCATCGGATTAATGGTTCCTTGCAGTTCATGGGCTGTCTCGACAGTAATGGACATGACCTTTTGCTGAATCGTACAGTCTATTAAGGTTTCTTCAAGGTTTTCCATGTTTAGATAAAACATCAGGCGGCACTGAGAAATATCAATAGAGCCATCTTTTTTCTTATGTCCCTTTAGTATAAAGGTTAAATCTTGAACACTATGTTTTGAGAAAAGAGGATAGGAAACCATCATTTGACTGACGGTTTGGTTCTCCTGCTGCACAAATAACTGCCCATTCAATCTATGAAATAATTGATCCACTTCTTTTTTAATGGGCTCTGGTAAATCCGCCTGCTTCACATCATTCAGCACAAGCTTTAATTGGTGCAGCTCCTGACTTTTGACATCCTGGCTGCCTTTTTCGAGCAGTTTCAGCATACCGATTTCATCACGTACACCAATTGCCTTTTTCATCGTCATAAGTAAATCGAGCACATCAGTTTTATTGCTTAATGTTGGTTCAGTCTGCTGCACCACCTGGGCCAAAGCTTTTGCCTCTCTTTTTGACAGGAAGGGAAACTCTTTTTGAAGCACAGCTCCTTTTGCGTCAGGCTGAGATCCTGCCTGCTGGAGCTCTTGCAGCAATGCTGTGAGCTGTTTTAAGTTGGGCTCTTTCTGCCCGTCTGCACCTTGTTTCATCAAGCTTGTCAGTATCCGCTCAATTTGCTGAAGCGGAATTTGCAGCGCTGTTGGACTTGTTGACTGCTGCTGCACGTTTGTCTGAAGGACTTGGGACGGCTGACGCTCTTGAACAATTGAGGCAAGACTATTTTCTTTTTGCTGAGACGGATTGAGCGGAGTCGTTATTGGTGAATTCCCGTCTTGCTTCGCCACGCCTTCTCTCGCTGCTAGAAGGACCGATAAGAGCTTTTCTGCATGGACAGCTGTCTCTGCATCTACAACTGACCGAACGGCTTGTATAAGGGTCTGTGTGGCATCTGTGTGCTTCGGAAGCTGTGTTAATTGATTTAATAGCGCTGTTATATCCTGGTGAAGGGCAGAGGATGATTTTACGGCTAAAATAGATTGAAGCACCCCTTGCTGGATCGGTAAATCTTTCTTTAAAGCAAAGAGAAGTGCCTGGAGCCCTTTCTTCACATCAGCTCCTTGAAGCTGTTCGATCCACTTCACTGCCGTTTTTAACTCTCCTTCGTTGATGACCGGCTTTTCCTTTAAAAAAGCTGTAGCCGTCAGCATGTTTTCAATCCCATTTTTCAGTGAGAGACCTTCTAATAGTTTGGCTGCTGCATCCTTTAATGTCTTAGGATCTTGATCAAATTGCTGAACGGGTCTTAGTTTATTGAGGCTGCCTCCACCCTCTTGTTCAAATTGGAACCAATAAAACGCGTCTGCTTTAAGCTGAGCCGCCAGCTGTGCTTTTATTTTCGTTGAGCCTATTTGAACAAGGGCTGTATCATCTCCAAGCATTTTTAGTACCTTGCCGAGAATCAGCCGATGAACATTATCCTTCCCTTCGGTGTTTAATGGAACCGATTCGGCCGTATTCAGCCGGCTATTCAGTGCTGTATGTATGTCCTCAACTCTTGTCATCACAGGCAGCCTCCTTAGATTAAAATTTATGATATAACAGATTTCACCGGCGCAAACGATAATCGGTGGATTGGGGTAGCACCATGTGTTTGAATCGCAGCCAGGTGCTCTTTTGTTCCGTACCCTTTATGTTTTTCAAATTGATACTCAGGATATTTACGCCCGTACTCTTCCATCATCTGATCCCTTGTCACCTTCGCAATACATGCACCTGCTGCAATGGATGCACTTTTTGCATCTCCTTTGATGATATTCTCTTGGTGGGTAGAAAGCGGGAGTGTCATGGCATCTATGAGTAGATAATCAGGTGTATGAGTTAACTGCTCTACAGCTCTTACCATCGCCAGTCTTGATGCTTCATAAATATTGATTTCATCGATCGTAGCCGCATCAACAATGCCGATTCCGATATCAAGTGCTTCTTTTTGAATTAAATCATAATAAGCCAATCTTTTTTTCTCAGATAATTGCTTTGAGTCGTTTAAACCGAGCAGGACTGTCTCTTCCTTTAATATAACGGCTGCTGCCACAACTGGGCCGGCAAGCGGTCCTCTTCCTGCTTCATCTATTCCAGCAATACATGTGTATCCCTGCGCCTTTGCTTTGTTTTCAAATTGCAGCATGTCATGCCATGCTGCGTGAAGTGCTTGCTGCTTTTCTCTCTCTTTGCGCCATTTTTCTATCAGTTTTTGGACACTTTTTCTCGTATCATCTTTCACAAGCTCGCGAATGTATGACTCGTCGCCTGCATGCTTTTCTATTAGTTCTTTTATTTGCTTCACCGTGTACATAGGCTTTTTCGCAGCCTCCTTCTTTATATCGGCAGTTTTTCGCAAAAAATAAAGACCCGCATGAGCTGCGTGTCTTTTAGCTTTCAGGCTTCTCAAATGTGAGGGGACCAAATTTTTCTGTTCGAATATCCCGAATAATGATTTCGGTGGTTTTGTCATAGTTTATGAATCCCCCGCTCATTAGACAGCCGCGCTTAGTGCCAATTGCATCAAACAGCTCAACCGTATCTTCAGGTATCTCCGCTAGGTCATAGCGTTTTTTTAATCGCTCTGGGTAATTCTCTTCTAGAAAACGAAGTGCATACACAGCGACATCCTGTAAGTTGATGATCGAATCTTTGATCGCTCCAGTCACCGCAAGCCTGAGTCCTACCTGCTCATCTTCAAACTTTGGCCAGAGGATTCCAGGGGTATCGAGCAGTTCTAGTTCTTTCCCTACCTTCACCCATTGCTGTGATGTCGTAATACCAGGCCGGTCTCCTGTTTTGGCAATGTTCTTTTTTGCTAAACGATTGATTAAGGTCGATTTGCCGACGTTGGGAATCCCGATAATCAGTGCTCGAATGGCACGTGGTTTGACGCCTTTTGCTTTCATGCGGTCGAATTTTTCTTTTAAAATTTCTTTTGAAGTCGTGATGATCTGATTTAACCCTTGTCCATCGACTGAGTTAATGGCAAGTGACCGAACGCCTTGCTGCTCAAAGTGCGCCTGCCACTCCTTTGTCATACGAGGATCTGCTTTATCTGCTTTGTTTAAGAGCATGATTTTTGGTTTATTTTGAAGGATTTCTTCGATCATTGGGTTTCTAGAGGACATCGGAATTCTTGCATCGGTTAATTCAAATACGATGTCGATGAGTTTTAATTTTTCTGTGACTTCACGTCTTGCTTTTGCCATATGGCCTGGAAACCATTGAATCGTCATATGTGCACCTTCTTTCTTCTACCTGTTATCTCTATACATTGTACAAAAAAAGAGCCTGTTACAGGTAACAAGCTCTTTCCTTTGATATCATTATCGTCTGATTTCTTTGATACGAGCCGCTTTACCGCGAAGTTCACGTAGGTAGTAAAGTTTCGCACGACGTACCTTACCGTGACGTACAACTTCGATCTTAGCGATTTTTGGTGTGTGTACAGGGAATGTACGCTCAACGCCTACACCGTAAGAGATCTTACGAACTGTGAAAGTTTCGCTGATTCCACCACCACGACGCTTAATTACAACACCTTCAAAGATCTGGATACGCTCACGAGTACCCTCGACAACTTTAACATGTACACGTAAAGTGTCACCAGGACGGAACGCAGGAAGATCAGTGCGTAATTGTTCTTTTGTGATTTCTTCAATCAAATGTTGCATCGTTTTCAACTCCTTCCAACAGATGCTCATGTCCTCTTTCTTCATTGCAGCGGAACATCGTTTTCAAACTTGGATCAGCAAGCCGTCCAAGTCACAAGTAGTATCATATCATACCTCTATGCCGTGTGCAATACAATCTAGTCATTATGAAGCTGCCAAAGCCATCTTTTTTCTTCATCCGTTAATGTTTTGCAAGAATCGATCAAATCTGGCCGTCTTGTATAGGTTCGCTTCAAGGATTCTTTGCGCCGCCACTCTTCAATTTTGGCATGATTTCCAGAGAGGAGCACATCCGGCACTTTTAGTCCTTTATAATCCGCCGGCCTTGTATAGTGCGGGTGCTCAAGCAGACCTGTACTGAATGAATCTTCGATGTGAGACGCTTCTTTTCCAAGCACATGAGGCAAAAGCCTGACCACACTGTCTGCAATCATCATCGCTGGCAGCTCTCCGCCTGTGAGGACGAAATCTCCGATTGAGATCTCATCTGTGACAAGATGCTCCCTGATGCGCTCATCGTAGCCTTCATAGTGGCCGCAAATGAACATAAGATGCTCTTCTTTTGCAAGTTCTTCTGCTTTCTTTTGTGTATATCTTTCCCCTTGAGGACAGACAAGAATGATTCGGGGTTTCGTGCTTGCTTTCTTCGTTAAATCTTCTACCGCATCAAATACGGGCTGCGCTTTCAGTACCATACCAGCACCGCCGCCATACGGATAGTCATCCACTGTTTTATGCTTATGATCCGAATACTCTCTAAAATTGACGACTTGAAATGAGACAGCTTCTTTCTCCTGTGCTTTTTTTAAGATCGATGAGTGAAGCACACCTTCGAACATTTCAGGAAAAAGGGTTAAGAAATCGATTTTCATTCGTCAATAAGTCCTTCCATCACTTCAATGTGTACGGTTTTGGATGAGATATCGATCTTTTTGACGACAGATGGTATATATGGAATGAGGGCATCTTTTTTGCCTTTTCTTCCAACCACCCACACATCATTTGCCCCTGGCGTAAGGATTTCTTTGATTTGGCCGATCAGCTTGTCCTCTTCATCGTATACTTCACAGCCGATGATTTGGTGGAAATAAAATTCTCCTTCGTCTAATGACCCAAGATGTTCTTTTTCTACCTTTAAGATTGATTCTTTCAAATGCTCTGCTTCATTTAATGAGTTGATTTCTTCAAATGTGAGCAAATCAAACTGTTTGTGCTGGCGATGCGATGCGACAGTCACTTTCAGCGGCTCGCTTTGACCTTGCTTAAAAATATAGAGGACGCTTCCCTTTTTGTAGCGCTCTTCTGGGAAATCCGTCTTTGACACGACGCGTACTTCTCCGCGCACTCCGTGTGTATTGACGATCTTTCCCACATTCAACCATTCTAGCTCCATGTTCTCAATCACCCCTGACGTATTTCCACAATGGTGCCGTCTTTCACGACGATGACATTATCTTGCATCTTGTCATCCCATTTATCACCTATTTTTACTTCAACCAGTGCATCCACTTCTGTTTCTTTCATTTCACTTCCAAGCGGCAAAATATGCAGCTGCTCTACTTGAAAATCAATTTGCCGGATCTTCTCTTGCCTTTTATCGATCGCTTTTTGAAATTGAGGGATGGCTTCTTGCTGATGTGGTTCTTTTTCATGTTTTTTTAGTTGAAAATATAGTTGATTGCATTCACGTTCTAGTCTTTCTTTTTTCTCCAAAAAAGTCGTTAACAGTTTGTCCTTACTGCTTTCAGTTAATACTTGCATCACGGTGACATGTTGAATGATCTGCATCTTCCTTTTTGTCCCCCTATCCGAAGGCATTTGTCCTCTACAGTATAACGAAAAATAGATTTAAACGTGTAAAAAAAGGGGAGGTCCTAAGCCCTCTCCCTTTTTAGTCAGCAATCTCAAGTTGAACTTTCTTAGAAGACTCTGCACTTGCTGCAAAAATGACTGTTCGTATCGCTTTTGCTGTACGTCCCTGCTTTCCGATCACTTTTCCGGTATCTTCAGCATTGACAGACAGTGTGTAAATCACCTGCTCATCTTTTTCTAATGAAGATACGTGAATATCTTCAGGGAAATCAACAAGTGGCTCGACGATGGACACAATCAATTCTTCCAAGGACAGCTCATTCATTATTTGCTGTTTTTCGCATTATGAAATTTTTCAAGAATTCCTTGGCTTGAGAAAAGATTGCGAACTGTATCAGATGGTTTCGCACCATTTTGAAGCCATTTAAGCGCTAATTCTTCGTTGATTTTCACCTCAGCTGGTGATACCACTGGGTTGTAAGTTCCAACTGTTTCAATGAAACGACCGTCACGTGGTGAACGAGAATCTGCTACAACAATACGATAGAAAGGAGATTTTTTTGCTCCCATACGTTTTAAACGAATTTTTACTGCCATTTTACTAGCACCTCCGAAAATATTTCAACAAGATAGTATATTAACAATGATAAAAGGGTTTGTAAAGTGTTTTTTCTTAACAACGGTTTTATCATGTATAACCAATTACATAAATGGTAATTTAAAGCCCTTTTTCTTTCCTTTGGACATGTTGGTCATTTGCTTCATCATCTTTTTCATTTCATCAAATTGCTTTAAAAGGCGATTGACTTCCTGTACAGATGTTCCGCTTCCTTTTGCAATCCGTTTTCTTCGGCTTGCATTGATGACCTCTGGCTGTTCTTTTTCCTCGGTCGTCATTGATTTAATGATCGCTTCGATATGATTGAGCTGCTTTTCGTCTACTTGGACGTTTTTGAGCCCTTTCATTTTACCGGCTCCCGGCATCATTTGGATCAGTTCATCAAGTGGACCCATATTCCGAACTTGGCCAAGCTGCTCGAGGAAATCATCGAGCGTGAAGCTCATTGTCCGCATTTTTTGCTCAAGCTCTTTCGCTTTATCTTGGTCGACGTTTGCCTGTGCTTTTTCAATCAGCGTGAGCACATCTCCCATGCCAAGAATTCTTGATGCCATCCGCTCCGGATGGAATGGTTCAATCGCATCAAGCTTTTCTCCTAGCGCAGCGAATTTAATCGGCGTGTTGGTGACAGCTCGAATAGAAAGTGCTGCACCGCCTCTTGTATCACCGTCTAGTTTTGTTAGAACGACACCTGTTAAACCAAGCTGTTCATTAAAGCTTTTCGCGACATTGACCGCATCTTGACCTGTCATAGAGTCAACAACTAGGAAAATTTCTTCTGGATTTGCTACTTCTTTTACTTGCTGAAGTTCATCCATTAATTCTTCATCGATATGAAGACGTCCTGCTGTATCTAAAATGACATAATCATGGTGTTCTTCTTTCGCTTTTTCAATTGCCTGTTTGGCAATTTCGACAGGGCTGACTTGATCACCTAATGAAAACACCGGCATATCAAGCTGTTTCCCAAGCGTTTGAAGCTGCTGGATCGCTGCTGGTCGGTAAATATCAGCAGCTACCATCATCGGCTTGCGATTATGTTTTTTGCGAAGTAAATTGGCAAGCTTCCCTGTTGTGGTTGTTTTACCTGCCCCTTGAAGACCAACCATCATAATGACTGTTGGAGATTTTTTCGCTACAGCGATCTTACTCTCTTCTCCGCCCATTAATTCAGTGAGTTCTTCTTTTACAACTTTAATGACCTGCTGTCCAGGGGTAAGGCTTTTCATGACCTCTTGTCCAACTGCCCGCTCACTTACTTTTTTCACAAAGTCTTTGACTACTTTAAAATTGACGTCAGCTTCAAGAAGGGCAAGGCGTACCTCGCGCATCATTTCTTTTACATCTTGTTCTGACACTTTTCCTTTGCCGCGGATTTTTGAAATCGTCTGCTGCAGTCGGTCGGCTAATCCTTCAAATGCCATACTGTGCCGCCTCCTAATCTAATTTCTCAAGCGATTCAATTAAAGCTTCTGCTTCTTCTGTTTGCGCAGAATCAGCTACAAGCTCTCTCATTTTTTTGAGAAGTTCTTTACGCTCTTTAAATTTCTTAAACAAGAGCAGCTTTTCTTCATATTGTTCAAGCATCGCTTCAGTCCGTTTAATATTATCATAAACAGCCTGCCTTGATACTTCATATTCATCCGCAATTTCACCGAGGGAAAAATCGTCTAGGTAGTAAAGCGACATGTAGCTCTTTTGCTTTGCGGTCAACAACGATTGATAGAAGTCAAACAAGTAATTCATTCTCGTTGTTTTTTCAAGCGTCATGGGCTCTCTCCCCTTTGTTAAGTTCATTCCCTTTACATCAACTAAGTTTACACGGTTCTCTTCTGTGTGTCAAGTTTTTATCTTGTCACTTCATGAAGCTACGCATAAATAAAATGCCAGCAGATTTGCCGGCATTTTTTTGTTAGTCTTGTTGATCAATTACGTCTGAAAATAATCCATACACATACGATTCTGCATCAAACTCTTGCAGATCGTCCACCTTTTCACCTAAACCGACAAGCTTCACGGGAATGTTCAGCTCATTTCGAATCGCAAGAACAATTCCGCCTTTTGCAGTACCGTCAAGCTTTGTTAAAGCAATCCCTGTCACATTTGTCGCTTTAGAAAATTCCTTAGCTTGTGCCATTGCGTTTTGACCCGTTGTCGCATCAAGAGCGAGCAATACTTCATGAGGTGCATCTGGAACCTCGCGTTCAATGACTCTCTTGACCTTCTCCAGTTCTTTCATCAAGTTGACTTTGTTTTGAAGTCTTCCTGCTGTATCGCAGATGAGGACATCCGCATTTTTCGCTTTTGCTGATTGAACGGCATCATAGATCACCGCTGCTGGATCAGAGCCTGCCGTTTGTTTGACGACAGGAACACCTGAACGTTCTCCCCACACTTCAAGCTGCTCGATGGCACCGGCACGGAACGTATCACCTGCTGCTAAAATGACGGATTTCCTTTCATTTTTCAGCTTATTTGCAAGTTTGCCGATAGTCGTTGTTTTTCCAACACCGTTGACGCCTACAAATAAAATGATATTCAAACGCCCATCTTCAATGTTCAGAGCAGAGATTTGTTCCTCTCCGCTATTGTAGATGTCAACCAGTTTTTCAGAAATGACCGCTTGTACTTCACTTGGATCTTGAATGTTTCTTAATTTCACTTCTTTTTTCAGCTCATCAATCAGTTCCATCACAGTTGTGAAACCGACATCAGCGCCGATCAGAACCTCTTCCAGCTCTTCAAAAAAGTCTTCGTCGACTTTGCGGTAGCGGGAAATCAGTTCATTTACTTTTCCTTGGAAGGAGTTTCTCGTTTTTTCGAGTCCATCTTTAAACTTTTCTGATACTGAATCGGTTTGCTGCGTAAATTTTTCTTTTAATTTCTTAAAAAAGCTCATTGGTTCAAAAACCTCCTTTAATTACTGGACAAGCTCTTTCGTTTCTTCTAGTTTGACAGATACGAGCTTAGAAACACCTGATTCCTGCATGGTCACGCCGTAGAGCACATCTGCTTCTTCCATTGTTCCCTTGCGGTGCGTAATGACAATGAACTGTGTTTCCTGGCTGTATTTCTTTAAATATTGCGCAAAACGGAAAACATTTGCTTCATCAAGCGCCGCTTCTACCTCATCTAACACGCAGAATGGAACAGGTCTCACTTTTAAGATAGAGAATAGTAAAGCGATCGCTGTTAAGGCTCTCTCTCCGCCTGAAAGAAGGCTTAAGTTTTGCAGTTTTTTCCCTGGCGGCTGCGCGACAATATCAACGCCAGAGTTAAGTAAATCATTTGGATCTGTCAGTTTAAGATCTGCTCTTCCGCCGCCAAATAATGCTTGGAAAACAGATTCAAAGTGCCCGCGGATTTGAGAGAATGTCTCAGAGAAACGCTTTGTCATCTCTTGATCCATTTCTTCGATGACTTGGAATAATGTATTTTTCGCTTCTGTCAGATCATTTCGCTGTTCTGTTAAGAAAAGATAGCGTTCATTCACACGTTCATACTCGTCAATGCTGCCTAAGTTTACTGTTCCAAGCTCTTCAATGGCTAGTTTGATCAGCTTCACTCGTTTTCTTGCTTCATCTGGCGATAACGTCAACTGATACATCTCTTTTGCTCCTTCAAATGAAAGAGCATATTCATCGTTCAAATAAGCGATCAGGTTATCGAGCTCGACTTCCATACGGCCAAGCTTAATTTCTTCATCTTTTAAGCTTGTGGTGAGCTGCTTATACAAACGTTTTTGTTCTTTAAGCTCACGTTCAGCAAATTCTAATGTTTCAGAAAGAGCGAGACGCTGCTTACGGCGCTCTGAAATGAGTGCGGTTGTTTTGTTTTTGTTTTCCAGCTTCTCTTTCGCCGCTTCTTCCAGTTGTTCGGCTCCGCTTGAACTAGATGACATTTCACTTGTTAAGAGTGACAAATCTTCTTTTGTTTCCATTAGCGTCTGTTCAGCTTCTTCTAATTCAGCCATTAAGCTCGAAAGCTTTTCTTGTTCATTCGCTAAGGACTGCTCTTTTTTGGCAAGCGAGATTTTCAGCTCAGTTAATTCAGCAGAAATGGTTTCTTTCGTTGAGCTTTGCGTCTGCTTACGCTTTGTTAATGTATTGATTTCTTGATCAAGAGCCGTCAGTTTCTCACCTATAGAGGCTTCAAGAGCGACCTGCTTTTTGTCCTTCTCCGCGAGTTCAGTAGAACGCTGCTGCAATTCTTCTTTTTCTTGATCATAGAGTTCAAGATGAGCATTGATATTTTTTTCTGCAACTTGCAGTTCGTATAGCTTCCCTTTGAGATCTTGCTGCTTTTCACGAAGCGTTTCGCCGCGCTGACGCAGTTCGTTTAATTGGCTTTCGTTTGCTCCGATCAATTGCTTCGTTTCTTTTGTTTCCTTTTCAAGGATCGTTGTTTTCTCTTCCATTTCAACGAGTTGCTTTGTTAACGTTTCGATCTCCCGGTTTCTTGAAAGAAGAGAGTTGTTCTTTTTCTTTACGCCGCCACCGGTCATTGAACCGCCGGGGTTTACGACATCTCCATCAAGAGTCACGATGCGGTAACGATGTCCAAGCATTTTCGCCAGTTCATTGGCGCCTTTTAAGTCTCTAACGATCAGCACGGTTCCAAGCAAATTCTGAATCACCTTTTGATACTTTTCGTCAAAGAAAACAAGGTGACTCGCTACGCCGATAAATGCAGCATGCTGCTCTGCTGTTTGAACATCTCTGAGCTGAATGGTTCTTTCTTTGATCACGTTCATTGGCAGGAAGGTTGCACGTCCAAAGGAATGCTGCTTTAAGTATCCAATCGCTTGTCTCGCAGCTGCTTCATTTTCTGTAACGACGTGCTGCGTGGCTGCACCCAGCGCAATTTCAATCGCTGTCTCATGCTGCTGATCCGTTTGAATCAGCTCTGCAATGGCACCATGAATACCGCCTAACCGTTCTTTTGCCTTTAAGACCTCTTTCACTCCTTGGAAAAAGCCTGAGAAGTCTTCCTGCATGGATTCAAGCATTTCTTTTTTGGATTTTGCCTGCTGTACGTATTGATAGGCTTGGTAAAGAGCCGTTTCTTTTTTCTCGTATTGACGTTTCATTTGCTCAAGCTTTTGTTCTGCTTCTCTAAAGCGTTTTACTTGAGCCAGAATGTCTTCTTCCAGTGCTGAAAGCTGCTGCTCAGCTTCTGTTTTCTTTTCTTTAACAGACACTCGTTCTTCGATATGTTTTTGGTTATTTTGCGTCAGCCGCTCTAGCTGCATGGCAGCTTGGCGCTGCTGTTCTTCTAGTAATTTACGTTCATTACGGATGGAAGCCTGTTCATTGAGCAGATCAAAATAATCGCTTTTCAGCTGTTCAATTTGACCTTCCACATCTTCACTATGAAGCGACAGTTGATGCTGCTTTGTTTTGACTTCATCTTTTAGCTGCTGCACTTCTTTTTGCAGGCTGTCCCGCGTGATTTTCTGCTGCTCAATCTTTTCGGTTAACAGCGCTTGCTTTTCAGTTAAACGAACGAGCGTTTCCTCAAGCTGTCCTTGGTTTGCGGCCGCATTTTTTTTCCGCTCTTTTAGCACTTCTTTTTTTCCTTCAAGCTTTTCTAATTCCTCACTTGTGAAAAGAAGAACTTCTTGCAGGTCATTAATTGATTCGTCAAGCGCTTGAATGCGGTCTCTTGACTCTTCAATTTTGGCTTCTTTTGCTTGGATATCTGTAGACTGCTCCATTTCATCTTGTTTGAAGCGCTCGACTGCTTCACCAAGTGTTGTCCATTTTTCATGAAGTGCTTCGATGTCATGGACAGTTAGGGCGATTTCGACATTTTCAAGCTCTTCTTTTTTTTGCAAATAGTCCTTTGCAATGGATGCTTGCATTCTTAATGGTTCTACTTGATCTTCTAGTTCATGCAGAATATCTTCTACTCGGTTTAAGTTGTCCTGCGTTTCAAACAGTTTATTCTCGGCTTTTTTCTTTCTTGTTTTATATTTCAAAACGCCAGCCGCTTCTTCAAAGATGCTTCTTCTCTCTTCTGCCTTACTTGATAGAATTTCCTCTACCTTTCCTTGGCTGATGATGGAAAAAGCTTCCTTTCCAAGACCTGAATCCATGAAAAGATCAATAATATCCTTTAAGCGGACAGATTGATTGTTTATGAGAAATTCACTTTCTCCTGAGCGATAGACCCTTCTTGTCACACTGACTTCGTGAAAATCGATCGGTAAAAAGTGATCTTCGTTATCTAATGTTAAAGTCACCTCTGCTAGATTGACTCTTTTTCTTGAGTCACTTCCTGCAAAAATGATATCTTCCATTTTTCCTCCGCGGAGGCTTTTCGCTGATTGTTCTCCAAGTACCCAGCGGATAGCATCGGTAATATTACTTTTGCCGCTCCCGTTTGGTCCAACCACAGCTGTGACCCCTTTAACAAAGTCCACGGTCACTCGCTGTGCAAATGATTTGAATCCTATCACGTCTAAACGTTTGAGGAACATGAGAGTGATCCTCCTTATGTATTTAAAGTACTATCATCTTACCATATGAAGTGAAAAAAGATGATGGAAAACAGAGTGAAATCCCCCTGAATAACGAGGGGGATTTTATTGGTTCATATGATGTTTCTGCAATTTAGCAAGTGCTTCCTGTGCAGCGTGCTGTTCTGCTTCTTTTTTAGAGCGTCCATTTCCAATTCCGAGCACTTCACCTCGAAGGGATACATTTGCTTCAAATTCCCGGTTATGTGCAGGCCCTTTTTCATGCAGGATACGGTATTCAAGCACACCTTTTCCATCGCGCTGCACAAATTCTTGCAGCTGGCTTTTAAAGTCCATGACGTGCGAGAATGCTCCATCGTTAATTTTCGGATAGACGTACGCTTCTAGGAAACGTTCAACTGGCTCAAGCCCCTGATCTAAATAAAGTGCGCCGATAAACGCCTCGAATACGTCCGCTAAAAGTGCTGGGCGTTTTCTGCCGCCTGTCATTTCTTCGCCTTTTCCTAAAAGTACAAGGTCTCCGAAGGACAGCTCATGCGCTAGTGATACAAGTGACGGTTCACATACGATCGCCGCTCTTAGTTTCGTTAAATCTCCCTCGCTCATCGCTGGATATTTTGCAAATAAAAATTGAGAGATGGTCAATTCTAAAACAGCATCTCCTAAAAATTCAAGTCTTTCATTATCCTCGTATGGCTTTTTCCGGTGTTCATTCACATAAGAGGAATGGGTAAAGGCTTGATATAGAAGCTTTTCATTTTTAAATTGTACAGAAATGCGCTGCTGGAATTCTCTAAATTGCTCTAGTTTTTTGCTCTGTTTCTGTTTGTCTTTATATTGTTTTGGCATAGCAACCTCCAGGTAGGCGTAATCGCCTTTAAGGATACTGATTATATGGAGTCTCTCTTTCTACATGCAGGGAAACATTGCTCCCAGCATCTGAAAAAGGCTGACAATTGATCAGCTGAATGTGATGAAACTAACATAAATTTTCAAAGTCCCGTCAAAAGTAGACGGGACTTTGTTACACTTATTGCTGGTTATTTATGTAGTTCACAGCGTCACCGACTGTTGCAATTTTTTCAGCATCTTCGTCAGAAATTTCCATATCGAACTCATCTTCAAGTTCCATAACTAGCTCAACTACATCAAGGGAATCAGCGCCTAAATCTTCTTTAAATGAAGCTTCCATTTTCACGTCAGCCTCATCAACGCCAAGGCGGTCTACAATAATTTTTGATACACGCTCTAATACGTCTGCCATTGCCTTTCACCTCCCCTCAAAGTATTATAGTTGAATTGTTTTTAAAAAACTAGAGAAAACCTAATGAAATTTTGATATTTCTTAGGACATGACCATTCCGCCATCTACTTGGATGGTTTGGCCTGTAATATAACCTGCTCCTTCTGAAGCTAAAAAGACAACGACGTTGCTAATATCTTCAGGTGCACCAAAGCGTGCGAGCGGAATTTGTTTGAGCATTTCCGTCTGTACATTTTCATCAAGCTTGTCTGTCATATCTGTTGAAATAAAGCCTGGTGCTACTGCATTAACTGTAATGTGACGAGTTGCCAGCTCTTTTGCTGTTGTTTTCGTTAATCCGATGACGCCAGCTTTTGCTGCAACATAGTTTGCTTGTCCAGGGTTACCACACACACCAACGACTGAAGCCAAATTGATAATTCTTCCGCTTCTTTGCTTCATCATTTGACGTGTCACGGCTTTTGTACAGTTAAAGACACCTTTTAAGTTTATGTTAATGACATCATCCCATTCATTCTCTTTCATTCTCATGAGCAGGTTGTCCTTTGTGATCCCTGCATTATTCACAAGAATGTCAATTGAACCAAAGGTATCAATTGCTTGTTTCATCATGGCTTGTACTTCTTCAGCATTTGAGACATCAGCTTTCACAGCAAATGCCTGCTGGCCGAGTGCTTTGATTTCATCTACGACTTCATTTGCTTTTGCTTCGTTTCCAGAATAGTTCACGACAACATTTGCACCACTTTTCGCTAAATCAATCGCGATGGATCGGCCAATCCCGCGTGATGCTCCTGTTACCACTGCTGTTTTATTTGTAAGCATCAAGAATCCCCCTTCAATGTTTGAATGGCTGCTTCAATTGTTTCTTGATCTGAAACGGAAATCGTCGTCAGGCGGCGATTCACTTTTTTCACAAGACCTGAAAGCACTTTGCCAGGACCAATTTCAATAAATGTTGTGACGCCTAAATCAATAAGGCGTTCCACACTTTCTTCAAAACGAACTGGAGAATACAGTTGTTCAATGAGCTTTGTCTCAATTTCATCACGAGAAGTCACGATGTCTGCTGTTACGTTTGAGATGACCGGAGTTTTCGCATCCGCAATATCCAGCTTTGACAAAACATCTGTAAATTTTTCAGCGGCTGGTTTCATTAATGCAGAATGGAAAGGTCCGCTTACTTCAAGGGCAATTGCACGTTTTGCGCCTTTTTCTTTCGCTTTCTCTGAAGCAAGTTCTACTCCTTTTGCTGTACCAGAGATCACGATTTGACCAGGACAGTTTAAGTTAGCGAGCTCTACAAGGTGACCACTCTCTGTCACTTCTTTTGTCACTTCTTCAAGTGCCGCTTTGTCTAAGCCAAGAATTGCTGCCATGGCGCCTTCTCCTGCTGGAACAGCTTCATTCATTAATTCTCCGCGCTTTCTGACTGCATAAACAGCATCTTTAAACGAAAGTGCGCCTGCTGCAACGAGGGCCGTGTATTCACCAAGACTGTGTCCTGCTGTATAATCTGCTTTGATTCCGCTCTCTTCAAATTTCTTTAAGATGGCGATACTTGTCGTTAAAAGAGCTGGCTGCGCGTTAAAGGTGAGCGTCAGTTCTTCTGCATCCCCTTCAAAAATCAGAGAAGATAAGTCAAACCCGAGGGTCTTGTCTGCTTCTTCAAAAACAGCTTTAGATACTGCTTCTTGGTCAAATAAATCTTTTCCCATGCCAATTTTTTGAGAGCCTTGGCCAGGGAATAAAAATGCAATTTTAGTCATGCTGCTTTACCTCCATTAAGACTCATTCGTTGTTTCTTTTTGGACTTCTTGATGAATGATGGCTGAAACGTCTTTTTCTACGATATCACGTGCCTGACGAATTGCATGGAAAATGGCATTTTCGTCAGAGGAGCCGTGCGCTTTAATGACAGGTGCCTTTAAACCAAATAAAGCGGCACCGCCATATTCGGAGTAATCCATTTTAGATTTCATCTGCATTAATTTCGGCTTCATCATGCCTGCTGCTATTTTTGCTGTAAAACTGGATGTTAATGTTTCTTTCAGCATTTTAAAGACAGAAAGGGCTGTGCCCTCAATCGTTTTAAGCGCAATATTTCCAGTGAAACCATCTGTGACAACAACGTCAGCAACACCTTCTAATAAGTCACGAGACTCTACATTTCCTACGAAATTCAAGTCTGATGCTTTTAATAATTCAAAGGTTTTTTTCGTTAAATCGTTGCCTTTTTTATCTTCTGTTCCTACATTTAACAGTCCAACACGCGGATTGCTCTTTGGGAAGACACGCTCTGCGTAGATTGATCCCATCATGGCATATTGCACGAGATGTTCTGGTTTAGCATCAACGTTGGCACCAACATCTAGTAACAAGAAGCCGCTGCCATCCAGTGTTGGCAAAGTTGGGGCAAGTGCCGGTCTGTCAATACCGTCAATTCTGCCTACGATAAACAGTCCAGCTGTCATGAGGGCGCCAGTATTTCCTGCTGAGATGCAGGCATCTGCTCGTCCCTCAGATACTTCCTGCGCCATTTTCACCATAGATGAATCCTTTTTACGTCTAACTGCACGCACTGGTTCATCCGTCGGTTCAATCACTTCTTTTGCATCTAAGATCGTGATGCGGTCATTGTTTGTTATGTATGGTTTGATTTTGTTTTCATCGCCGACAAGTGTAATCTCGATATCTGAAAATGCTGTTAAGCTTTTTTGCACACCGTCAATAATGGCTTTAGGGGCATGATCTCCCCCCATTGCATCGACTGCAATTCTCATATTACGTGCCACCTTTTACTTTTGTTTTGAGCGATACATGACGAAGTCACCTGAAAAGACAACTTCCTCACCAACATAGCTGTTTACTTCAACTACGGTTCTTCCTTTTTCTTTATCATGTGAGGCTACTTTGGCTTTAGAGACGACTCTTTCGCCTTGTTTCACCTGCCTTGTAAACCTGATATTCGCTTTTGCTGTCAAAGCCAGTTCATCGTCGATGACGGCAACTGCCAGCGAATTTGCCTGGGCGAAGAGATGATGTCCCCTGGCAATTTGGTTTCGGCTGAATACATGCTCTTTTCTCACTTCTAAAATGGAAATGGCTTGGTCATCAAGTTCTACATCAATCATTTCTCCAATCACTTCATCCAGTGGAAGTGACTTTACTTCATCCTCTAATGTCTTTTCGGCCACATGCTTAATTCTTTCGCGTAATTCAGGGATCGACAGCTCTAAACGATCAAGACGAACCGTTTGTATGCTGACACCGAATTTACTTGCCAATTCTTCATCAGTAATGAATGGAGTCGAGCTGATCGTTTGCTGGAGAAGCTTTTGACGTTCTTTTTTATTTAGTTTCATATGCAGACACCATCCGTACATTTATGACTAGGTACTAATAGTAGTATATAATCTCATAGATGATAAATCAATCCTTGTTTCAAAAAGACAAGAAAATTCCTCCAGCATTTGATCAGCTTAATTTATCTCCTCCCAGCACACCGCTGTCTATCAGCGTTTGCCGGAGTTCTTTGTATTCGGGATCAGTCCAAAAGGCGTCCGATTGGACAAGGTCAGCTGCATCTTTTCTAGCCGTTTCCAGCGCTCTATAGTCGTGAACCATATCTGCTACCTTAAATTCAGGCATCCCGCTTTGTTTTTTACCGAAGAAATCGCCGGGTCCTCTTAGTTCTAAGTCCTTTTCGGACAGCTCAAAGCCATCAGTTGTTTCGGACATGATCCGCATCCGCTCTTTCCCCGTTTCGGATTTTGGATCAGCCATTAAAATACAAAATGATTGATGCTCTCCTCGTCCGACCCGGCCTCTTAGCTGATGAAGCTGAGACAGTCCGAAGCGGTCTGCATCATAAATGACCATGATGGTTGCATTCGGTACGTTGACCCCGACTTCAACAACTGTGGTTGAAACAAGAATTTGTACTTCATTTGCGGTAAAGGCTCTCATGACCTGATCTTTTTCATCACTCGCCAGCTTCCCATGCATTAAGCCAATCGACCACTTGCCGCGGTATGCCTCAGTGAGCATGCTATGGACATCAAGCGCATTTTGGACATCCAGCTTGTCTGATTCTTCAATGAGCGGACAAATAATATATGCCTGTCTGCCTTTTCTCAGCTCTTTATCCACAAAAGCAAGAATTCTCTCAAGCATGTCATGCTTCACCCAATACGTTTCAATTTGTTTTCTGCCAGCTGGCAATTCATCAATGACGGAGACGTCCATTTCTCCAAAGACAGTAATCGCAAGTGTTCGCGGAATAGGTGTGGCCGTCATAAACAAGACATCTGGGTCCTGCCCCTTGCTTCTTAGTTTTTTCCGCTGCTCTACGCCAAACCGGTGCTGCTCATCTGTGATGACAAGGCCGAGCTGCTGAAATTCGACTTCGTCTTGAATGAGTGCGTGCGTGCCGACTAATATGTCAATCTCGCCTTCTTTTAAACGTTCAAGCAATTCTCTGCGTCGCTTTCCTTTCACAGAGCTTGTCAAAAGGGCAATATTCAGCCCCCATTTTTCAAACAGCTGGTAAAGTGAATCGGCATGCTGTTCTGCCAAAATTTCTGTTGGGACCATTAATGCACCTTGAAAACCTGATAAATGAGCGGCATAAAGCGCAATGGCCGCAACAGCTGTTTTCCCTGAACCTACATCTCCTTGGAGCAGCCGGTTCATTCGATATGGAGACACCATGTCCGACATGATTTCATCAAGCACTCTTGATTGTGCCTTCGTCAGCGGAAATGGCAGGCTGTTAACAAACTCAAAAACAGCCTCTTTGGAAAACGGATGCTGGATGCCTGATGTTCTCTCTCGTTCTTTCTTTCTAATCGCCTGCATCTTCAGCTGAAAGATGAGAAATTCCTCGTACACAAAACGGCGTCTTGCTTGCTTGAGCGAGTCTCTTGTTTCTGGGAGATGAATGGTTTTTAATGCTTCCTGATAGGACATGAGTTTATAGGCAGAGACAAGCTGCTTTGGCAATGGATCTTCAGCTTTGTCTGCATAAAGTGACAAGGCTTGCTTTACAAAGCGCCTCATCATTTTCACGGTCACATTTTCTTTTACTGAATAAACGGGCTCTATACTGCCATCTTGCTCGTGCGTCCCTTTTTTAAATTCCTGCACCATGATAGATTGACGGTTTTTATCCCATTTTCCTGTGACGGAAACTGTATCACCTAACACAAGGCTTCGTTTTAAATACGGGCGATTGAAACAAATCGCCGTAATGAGAAAACGTCCGACAAGCAGCCTGAATGTCAGCCTGCTTCGTTTTTTGCCATAATAGGTGAGAACGGGCTCACTATGTACTTTCCCTTCAACTGTGACACGTTCGTCATGCCTTACTTCTTCTAAGTTACGAAGCTCATAGTCGTCATATCGATAAGGAAAGTAGCCGAGTAAATCGGCTACTGTGTAGATTCCAAGTTCATTGAGTGTTTTTTCGGTTTCCTCTCCAATCCCTTTCAGGACAGAGACATTATCTTGCAGTTTCTGTATCACGAGATGAGGTCACACCTCCGAAAATCTTCTTTTCAAGCTCTCTTGCTGTCGGTGTCGCTGCGAGACCGCCTTGGGCTGTTTCGCGAAGAGCCGTTGGCATCGTTTGACCGATTTTGTACATCGCATCAATGACTTCATCACATGGAATGCGGCTTGTGATGCCGGCAAGAGCCATGTCTGCTGCAATCATAGCGTTAGATGCACCCATTGCATTTCGTTTCACGCAAGGTACCTCGACAAGTCCCGCTACAGGATCACAAACAAGTCCAAGCATATTTTTCAGTGTAATCGCCATCGCTTCTGCAGATTGCTGCGGTGTCCCGCCTGCCATCTCAACAATAGCTGCTGCCGCCATCCCTGATGCAGAACCTACCTCTGCCTGACAGCCGCCTGCTGCACCGGAAATGCTGGCGTTATTCGCCACAACAAAACCAAATGCGCCAGAAGTAAATAGGAATCTGACCATTTGTTCCTTTGTTGGCTTTAATGTTTCTTTTACTGCAAATAACGTACCTGGTACAACACCTGCAGAGCCTGCTGTAGGCGTGGCACAAATGGTTCCCATTGCGGCATTGACTTCATTTGTTGCAACTGCTTTACTGACAGCATCTAATATCGTATGACCAGACAGCGTTTTGCCTGATGCGATATAGGCTTGAAGTTTGACTGCATCTCCGCCTGTTAAGCCTGATAATGATTTCACACCCTTCAGCCCGTTTTCAACGGCCTGCTCCATCACTTCTAGGTTGCGGTACATCTGGGAGAAAATTTCCTCACGTGACTTCCCTGTCACTTCCATTTCTTGCACAATCATAATTTCTGAAATGGAGGTATTCCGTTCTTCTGTTAGCTGCACGAGTTCTTTGACGTTTTTAAACATCATTCATAACCTCCTTGTTGTTACTCTGCAATTTGTGTGACTTGAATAATGTTTGGCAGCGTTTCTAGCTCTGATAGGACAGCTGGGTCAATATTTTGATCTACTTCAATCGTCATCAGTGCCTCTTGCCCGACATCTTTACGCGCCACTTCCATATGACCGATGTTGATGGCGAATTTCGCTAAGACATTGGCAACTGCCGCAATCGTCCCGTAGCGATCGTTATGAACCACAAGAATGGCAGGATGATTCCCTGAGAGCCTGAGCTCAAAGCCATTTAATTCTGTGATTTCAATTTTACCTCCGCCGATGGAAATCCCGATTAGTTCAAGGCTTCCGTTCGCATCTGAAATCTCTACTTTTGCTGTATTCGGATGCGCCGGCACCGCCTCTTCTTCTTTAAATTCAATGTCAATCTCTTTGCTTTTTGCAATATCAATCGCTGTTTTGATTCGTTCATCAAATGTATCAAAGTCAAGAACACCGCCGATAATGGCGACATCTGTACCGTGTCCTTTATACGTATCTTTAAAAGAACCATAAAATGAAACGACAATTCGTTTCGGTTCTCTTCCAAATAAGCTGCGGGCTACTCTCCCTATACGAGCCGCACCCGCTGTGTGCGAACTTGATGGCCCAATCATGACAGGTCCAATAATATCAAACACACTTCTAAATTTCATAGGTCTTCCCCTCTCATCACCACTCGCGTATGGTTTGGTTCTTTCTTTAGACTAATGGATTCATTCGTTTCCCGCAACTCATTTCACCGTGGAATGGCTAGTAAAAAATTGCAAAAGAAGAAGAAGGGCTTTATTTGCCCTTCTTTCGTTATTCAACCGCTAAAATATATGAATAAAGCGGCTGTTTTCCATCGTGGACTTCAACTTCTACATCTTCAAATGTTTCTTCAATAAAGGCTTGTAACGCATCCAGCTCATCAGATGATGCATCTTCTCCTTTAATGATGGTGACAATCTCATCATCTTCTGTCACCATTTTGGCGAGAAGTTCTTTTGCTGCATCTAATTGATTTTTCGCTGTTAACGTGATTTTTCCGTTGAACAGACCCATATAGTCACCTCTCGCAATGTCGATTCCATCAATTTGAGTATCTCTCACTGCAAAGGTAATCTGCCCGCTTTTCACATGGTCAATCGCTTCTAGCATCGCTCTTTCATTGTCTTCATTTGAAGCTGCTTCATTGAGAGAAAGAAGTGCCGACATTCCTTGAGGAACGGTCTTCGTCGGAATGACAACGACCTCACAGCTTGAGACAGTTGCCGCCTGTTTAGCTGCCATGACAATATTAGAATTATTAGGTAAGATAAAGACGGTTTCGGCATGTACGCTTTCTATTGCTGTGACAATGTCTTCTGTGCTCGGATTCATCGTCTGCCCGCCTTCAATGACGACGGAAGCTCCGATGCTTTTGAACAAGTCAGCAATTCCTTCTCCCATTGCGACACTGACCACGCCAAAGCGCTGTTTTTCAGCAGCAGGTGCTTTTGGTGCAGCAGGCACATGTTCTCTTTCTTCGTTCACAATTGAGCTATGCTGCTCTCTCATGTTCTCTATTTTCATATTAATTAAGCTGCCGTAGCGCTGTGCATAGGATAAGACATCTCCTGGCTGCTCTGCATGAATATGAACTTTCGCCAGTGTATCGTCAGACACCACAAGAAGTGAATCTCCGAATTCGCTTAAGTCTTCTCTGAAGGCATTCTCATCAAAGGACTGTTTGTCTTCTTCAAATTTCACCATAAATTCAGTACAGTAGCCAAATTCGATATCTTCTGTGTTCATATGGCTTTGTGCACTTTTATGATGCTCTGCACTAACGAGTTCTTTTAGCGTAGGTAAAGAAGCCGATTTAGGAGGAAGCTCTTCACCTCTTAATGAAGCAAGGAAACCTTCATATACGCATAGAAGTCCTTTACCTCCACTATCGACAACACCCACTTCTTTTAAGACAGGAAGCAGATCTGGCGTTCGATCAAGTGATGCTCTTGCTTCCTCAATCGTTAACTCTAGAACGCGGTCAATTTGATCCTCTGCTGCCGAAACAGCAACCGCTTTCTTTGCTGCATCCTTTGCAACTGTTAAGATCGTTCCTTCAATCGGTTTCATCACGGCTTTATATGCTGTATCAACACCCGCCTGTAAGGCAAGAGCAAATTCTTTTGCATCAATTGTTTCTTTTTGTTCAATATGTTTACTGAAACCTCTAAAGAGCTGTGACAGGATCACGCCAGAGTTTCCTCTTGCGCCCATCAATAACCCTTTTGACAGGGCCACGCCGACCTTCCCAATATGATCGGTGTTTGTTTCTTCAACTGCTTTTGCCCCTGAAGTCATCGACAAATTCATATTTGTCCCCGTGTCTCCATCTGGCACTGGAAAAACATTTAACGCATCCACAATTTGTGCGTTTTGAGAAAGATGGTGAGCACCTGCAAGAATCATTTTTGCAAATGAGCGGCCATCAAGATTTCTAATAGACAATATATTTCCTCCTTACTACGGGTTCGTAACTTTTACTCCTTGTACATAAATGTTGACCGAGTCAACAGAAAGTCCAATTGTGTGATGAATCGTGTATTTGACTTTCGTTTGAACATTATGTGCGACTTCTGATATTTTTGTACCGTAGCTGACGATGATGTACATATCAATATGAATGCGGTCTTCTTTCTGACGCACAAGAACACCCCGGCTGAAGTTCTCTTTGCGGAGAATATCCGTCAAGCCGTCCTTAATTTGGTTTTTGGACGCCATGCCAACAATACCATAGCAATCGATCGCAGCGCCTCCTGCCACCATTGCAATGACTTCATTTGATATATCAATTTGTCCGTATTTCGTTCTAAGTTCAATGGACACATTGGTTCCCCCTTTTTGAGAAATTGCCCTGAGTTATCACTATTTTACTATAAGACCCTTCTTTTTAAAAGAAATCATTCAATCCGACCCAATCCTACTTATACTATAGCCTCGATTTTTTATCAAGATGTCAAGGTATTTTTCTTGAAAGAGGAGTAAACAATCCTTGCAAACCCCTTGAAGCTGTGGTAAATTATTAAAGTATCTTGAGGCATCTCTAAGTACGTATATGAAGAATATGATGATGTTTTCGCAGTTAGGAGGGAAACAAATGGCACGTAAATGCGTTATTACAGGCAGAAAAACAAAAGCTGGGAACAACCGTTCTCACGCAATGAACTCTACAAAACGTACATGGGGCGCGAACCTTCAAAAAGTTCGTATTCTAGTGGACGGTAAGCCTAAAAGAGTATATGTATCAGCTCGAGCTTTGAAATCTGGTAAAGTTGAGCGTGTATAAGCAAGAAGAGTAAACGCCTGCTACAATAAACTGTAGCAGGCGTTTTTATGTGGAAATAAAGGAGATTACTCATTAATCTTTTTTAAATGAACCAAGCATCGCACGGACAATGCCGCCAAGAAATCTAGGCAGTTTGATTGTATAAAATTTCATTTTGTCCCCCTCCTAAAAGTACCGCTTGCAGCACAATTGAGCTTAATCAGCCATCCACATTGATAGGTTGGTCAATCTTTGCTTCTTACCATTATTAATATGCCTTCATGAAAAGAAAAAGTACCATTTGAGTGGATGAGTTCGTTACTAATACATAGTGTGGAACCAGGCTCAATATGACAATTTTTCAGAGGATATTTGAAACCTTTTAATGTCAGCTTTTCAACCGATGTACCAAAGGGCAGAAACGACACATATTTTTTATCAGGGTCTTCTTTTATTTCGTATGTACCAGGTCCAAACATTTGAATGATATTTTGCTTATCTACAAGAGTGATGTTCTGCTTGTGCTGAATGCCTTGATATAGAAGGTGAATATTTCCTAGAAAGTGATCAGCCCTTCCTCCTGTAATGCCGTAAATGTGAATATGCGCAGGGTGCTGGTGCATGGCCCAGTTCAGCGCAAGCTCTAAATCGGTTTCATCTTTTTCAGCCTGAAATACATTCAAGGCAGGCAATTTCTTTTTCAGCTCGCAAAGCTCTTCTTCTGTCACACTGTCAAAATCACCAAAAGCCTTGGCAGGCATGATGCCGTGCTCTAGTAAAAAGAGCGTCCCCCGGTCTACACCGACCCAGAGAATATCGTCCTGTGATGCTTCATGTTCAAGGGGCGGGATGTAATCAAAAGGACCGCCAGCTACGATATGTATGTGCATGATATACGCTCCTCTCCATGTAAAAAGAACCAAAGATCAGAGTGACTTTGGTTCCTTTTTTTACGCTTCTCGAATGGCCTGAATGGCTGCTGCACGGTTGTCTTTACCGTATACCGCTGAGCCGGCCACAAGTAAGTTAGCGCCCGCGTCTTTACAGCTCTTTGCAGTCTCTACATTGACACCGCCGTCTATTTCTATGAGTAAGTCTGATAAGCCCTTTTGTTCGCTAAGGGTCTTCACTTCTTTTACCTTCGTGAGGACAGATGGAATAAACGCCTGTCCGCCAAAACCGGGATTTACCGTCATGAATAAGACAAGGTCTACGTCCTCTAATACATGCTCAATCTGAGAAACAGGTGTGTGCGGGTTCAAGACGACACCTGCTTTTACACCTTGTTCCTTTATGTGCTGTATCGTTCTGTGCAAGTGCGGACAAGCTTCTACATGGACAGAAATAATGTCAGCACCTGCTTTTGCGAATGCAGGAATATACCGGTCTGGCTGCTCAATCATTAAGTGAACATCGAGCGGCAGCTTTGTATGCGGTCTGATTGCTTCCACAACATTCGGCCCAAATGTAATATTCGGTACAAAATGGCCGTCCATCACGTCGATATGAATGTAATCCGCTCCGCCTTGTTCCACATCACGGATATCTTTCTCCAAATTGGCGAAATCTGCTGATAAAATGGAAGGGGCAATATAAACCATGAGTTAGTACCTCGGCTTTCTGTCTTTGATTTCAGTTAAAAACTCTAAATAATGCTGATAGCGATACGCTCTGATTTGCTCTTGTTCGACCGCGCCTTTTACCGCACAGCCAGGCTCTTTCACGTGCAGACAGCCTCTAAACTTACAATCTGCACTCCGCTCTTTGATTTCTAAAAAGTAAAGGCCTAAATCTTCCGCTTCGATGCCGGTAAATTCGAGCGAGCTAAAGCCAGGTGTATCTGCAATGAGCCCTTCTGCTGTACGAATGAGTTCGACATGTCTTGTCGTATGCTTCCCCCTTCCAAGATGAGAGGAAATATCATTGGTTTTCAGCGCCAAATCAGGACTCATCGCATTTAAAAGAGAGGACTTACCTACACCAGACTGACCGGCAAATACAGTGATTTTATTGTGAAAATGCGGGGTCAGCTTTTCAATTCCGTCTCCCTCGATCGTGGATGTTACATGAACATCATATCCAATTTGCCGATAGTCCTCTGCATAGCCTTGAATACTTTCACGCTCTTCATCTGTTTTCAATAAGTCCACTTTTGTGATACAGATAATCGGCTTAATATCATTTGCTTCCACCAGCACTAGAAATCTGTCTAAAAGCGATGTGCTAAAGGTCGGTTCTGTCGCAGAGAAAACGAGCACCGCTTGATCGACGTTACTAATAGGCGGACGAACAAGTTCGTTTGTCCGCTCTTTTACTTCTAATAAGTAGCCTTCTTTATCGTTGTCCGCTTGATATACAACATAATCTCCAACAAGAGGTGTGATTTTGTTTTTCCGAAAAATACCTCTCGCTCTGCACTGAATCACTTTTCCACTTTCTAGAGACTCATCGAGCACATAATAAAATCCGCTTAATGCTTTAATAATTTTGCCCTCAGGCATAAAGTCCCTCCTTTATTCATCGTCAGGGTATTCGATTGTTTTAGAGCTTACGACCTTATCATCAACTGTCACTTGATAGTATCCTTTTTGACCTGGTTCAATCTTAAATTTAATGGTCCGTTCAGTTGGTGCAGTGATGTTAAAGGTTTCATATGAATCAGAAATGCTATGCTCAGCATCGTCAATGGAAATCTGAACGGTCATTTCTTGCCCTTCAGTTACTGGTTCATACGGGATGGCAATCTTTTCAGTTACCGTTTTAGCCGGTTTTTTCTTCGGTCCAAGTGAGAAGGTGATTTTAACCGTATCACCTGGTTTCACAGCAGTACCAGCTCCTGGTTCCTGCTTCATCACCTCACCTTTTGGCACATCATCAGAATACGCTTCTTTTTCATCAAGCTTTAATCCGTTATCCTCTAAATAATTCGATGCAGCCTGTTTACTATATGTCGTTAAATCCCGCAATGTAATATCGGCAGGACCTATGCTGACCGTCAACGTCACTTCTTCATCTGCTGCCACAAGCTCAGTACTCGCTGAAGGTTTCTGTTCCATGACAATCCCAGATTCGGTGTCATTATCATTTACTTCCTCCACAACAACTTGCTTAAACCCTTTTTTCTCTAATAATTCTTTTGCTTTATCGACCTTTTCACCTGTTACATCAGGTAATTCGGTCTTTTCTTTGCCAGTACTTTGGTAAAGCTGAATCTCGGTTCCTTCTTTTACCTTTGTGCCGATTTTCGGGTCTGTTTTGACGACAAGCCCTTTTTCAATTTTTTCATCAGCAATCTCAATTGGTTCAGAGGCGACGGTAAAACCGGCTTTCTTCAAGGTGTCCTCTGCTTTTTCAATCGTCATGCCAGATACATCAGAGACCTCAACATCTTTTGGAAAGAGCAGTCCGGGAAACACAGTGATAGCTAAAATGGTCGCAGCAGTTAGAATAAACAGGATGGATGCCACAACCCAAGGCCATTTTTTTCGTTTCTTTTTCGGCTTTTGTTTCTCTTTTTTCTTCGGTTTTTTCACCGGATGGACAGCTGTTTTTTCATTGTCTTGATCGACTTGATGATCTTGAATGATTGGGATCGCTTTCGTTGCTTCATGATCCTCTTCAATGACAAAGCGTTTTTCTTTTAGTCTTGAAGGGTCGAAAGCAGTTTGCAGATCTTTTTGCATTTCAGATGCATCTTCATATCGATAAAATGGATCTTTGGCCATTGCCTTTAAAATGATGTTTTCCACGCTTTGTGGAACAGAAGGATTCCACCTTCTTACAGATGGCGGCTCTGATTGCAAATGCTTCAGCGCAACACTGACAGCTGATTCCCCTTCAAATGGCATGCGTCCAGAAATGAGTTCATAGAGCACAATTCCAAGTGAATAGATGTCTGACTTTTTCGTCGCAAGACCTCCGCGGGCTTGCTCTGGAGACAAATAGTGCACGGATCCTAGAACCGAATTTGTGTGGGTGATGGTCGCTGAGCTGAGTGCAATGGCAATCCCAAAATCAGTGACTTTAATATTCCCCATGTTGTCTATTAATATATTGTGAGGCTTAATGTCCCGGTGGACGAGCTGCTTTGCATGGGCTTCTTCCATTGCCGCAACGACTTGCTCCATAATGCGAACGGCTTCTTTCGGATGAAGCGGGCCATTGGCATGTATGTATTCTTTCAGCGTCATCCCCTCGACATATTCCATGACAATATAATAAATGTCATCTTCTTCCCCTACATCGTAGATGCTGACAATATTTGAATGATCTAAACTTGCGGCTGACTGCGCCTCGCGCCGGAAACGTCTAATAAAATCATCATCGCTTGCAAAGTCAAAGCGCAAAATTTTAATCGCGACTTCGCGATCTAAAATCATATCCTCCGCCAAATAAACGTTTGCCATTCCGCCTCCGCCTATGACGCGAAGAATCTGATAACGGCCGCTGATCCGTTTTCCGATCAACACTTGCTGTCACCCTCCTCTGGCTGGGAGGAGATTTCTAACAATACTGCTGTAATGTTATCTTCACCGCCGTTGTCATTCGCTGTTTGGATTAATGCTGTTACTTTTTCATCTGGTGCGGTCGTTTGCGTTAAAATATGAATCAAATTCTCTTCTTCTACTTTATTGGATAAACCATCTGAGCAAAGCAGGATTTGATCTCCTGGGTCTACTTCAAAAGTATGTGCATCAATTTGAACGTGCTTATCTGTTCCTAATGCTTTCGTGAGCACATTTTTTCTTGGATGATATTCTGCATCCTCTTTAGAAATTTCACCTGTTTTCACAAGCTCATTTACAAGTGAATGGTCATCCGTTAGCTGGGTCAGTGCTCCTTCTCTCAGCAAGTAGCAGCGGCTGTCGCCAATATGGGCAATTGTGACCGTTTGCAAATGAACGAGCGCACAAACAATGGTCGTCCCCATTCCTTGGCACTCCTCATTGTTTTTCGCATGTTCATATACTTGATCATTAATGTCACTAATTTTTGAGATTAACCAGCTTTCTTGCTCTGCTGGTTTTGCTGGAATTGAAGATGTTTCTTCCCAGTATTCTTTTAAAGAAGAGACGGCCATCCTGCTGGCGACATCACCAGCAAGATGACCTCCCATTCCATCTGCTACAACAGCTAGAAGGGTGTCTTCTTTTGCTTCAAAAATACCTGCATCATCTTCATTATGCTGACGGACTTTTCCTGTATCGGTTTGAAAGGCTGCCCTTATCAACATTCGTCACCTCGTCTCTTCCTGACGCTCCTTCGCTCTTAGCTGACCGCAAGCAGCATCAATATCATGGCCTTGCTCTCGTCTAATCGTTACGTTTACGCCGCGTTCTTTCAACGTTTTTTCAAATAGGAAGATTTGTTCTCTCGGTGTTCTTACATAATCTCTTTCCGGTACATAGTTCACCGGAATGAGGTTCACGTGGCACTTGATTCCTTTTAATAAGTCTGCAAGCTCTTCTGCATGATGAACTTGATCATTTACTCCGCCAAACAGGCCGTATTCAAAGCTGACACGTCTACCCGTTTTTTGAATGTAGTATTCGATGGCTTCCATTAATTTTGGCAGCTTATATGCCTTATTGATCGGCATCAGACGGCTTCTGATCTCTGTGTTCGGTGCATGCAGGGAGACAGCAAAATTGATTTGCATTTGCTCATCAGCGAATTGATAGATCTTTGGAATGATTCCGCTTGTCGACACTGTAATATGACGCGCGCCAATATTTAAGCCGTTGTCATGGTTGATGATTTTAAGGAAGGCAAGCATTTCGTCAAAGTTATCAAACGGTTCGCCAATTCCCATGATGACAACCGAGCTGACTCTCTCATCTGTTTCGTCAAGTGCCTGCTGCACTTTCAATACTTGAGCAACGATTTCTCCTGCTTCGAGGTTTCGTTTTAACCCGCCAAGTGTAGATGCACAGAATGTACAGCCGATTCGGCAGCCAACCTGAGTTGTGACGCAGACAGAGTTGCCGTATTCGTGGCGCATCAGCACTGTTTCAATCGTATAGCCATCATGTAATTCAAATAAAAACTTGATCGTTCCGTCTTGAGACGTTTGTTTGATCACGGTTTTTAATGTGGTGATCGCAAATTGATCTTTTAATTTCTCTCTTAAATCCTTTGAAAGGTTAGACATATCGTCAAAAGATGTCACACGTTTCTCATAAAGCCACTCGAAAATTTGGGCTGCGCGGAAAGGCTTTTCGCCTTGTTCTTTTAACCATTCTTTCATTTCGTGAAGCTCAAATGAGTAGATCGACGGCATTTCTGTCTTCAGTTCTTTTCTTACTTTTTGTTCTGTCATTTTTTATCCCTTCTTTCTCATGCTGCAAATAAAGAAACCATCTGTTCCGAAATAATGAGGAAGAATTTGTACACTTCCGTTTTGAACAAACGGAGCAACCTGCTCAGGCAGCCGTTCATTAAGAGATAGATCGGGTTCGAAGTCTTGGTGTTCTTGTAAAAACGCATGAATCACTTGTTGATTTTCTGTTGGGTCCATTGTACACGTACTGTATACAAGGGTTCCGCCCGGTTTTAAAAGCGGGGCCGTTTCCTTTAAAATGGCCTGCTGGATAGCTGCAAGCCTTGCTGAGTCTTCTTGTGACTTTGTATATTTCATATCTGGTTTTCGTCTAATGACGCCAAAACCGGAACACGGTGCATCAATGAGAATACGGTCAAACGAAGCTTCGCTGTAATAGTCTGCCGCTTTCCTTGCATCAAGTGCTTTTGCCTCAATGTGAGTAAGGTTCAGACGTTTTGCTGCTTGTTTGATGAGTTTCACTTTATGTTCATGTAAATCAAGTGAAACAATTTTGCCCTCATCATTCATACGTTCTGCAATATGTGTTGATTTTCCGCCAGGAGCCGCACAGGCGTCAAGCACCGTTTCTCCCGGCTGAGGGTCGAGCGCTCTTGCGACAAGCATCGAGCTTTCATCTTGTATCGTCACATAGCCTTCTTGAAAAGAAGGGGTTGAGACGATGGACCCTTTCATGAGCTTAAGTGCATCTTCAGATAAGTCGCCAAGCTCCGTTTCAATGCCTGCATCCATTAGTTTTTGCTGCAGTGCCGTGCGGTCAATTTTCATTCGATTGACGCGAAGGGTTTGCTTTGGCGGGACTAAATGAATGCGGCACATGTTTTCTGCCGCTTCAAATCCGTACGCCTGAACCCATTCCTGCACAAGCCATATTGGGTGGCTTGTCTCAATGGACAGCCGCTTTACTGGATCTTTGATCGCATCAAATGACGGAACGCCTTCTCTTTGCATAGAACGAAGAACACCGTTCACAAGTGAAGAAATCCCTTTGTGCCCGCGTTTTTTCGTCAGCTCGACAGCTTCATGAATCGCTGCACGATCTGGGATTTTTTCAAGGTACACCATTTGATAAAGGGACATCCGCAAGAGCTGCATCACCCACGGAGCCACCTTTTGCGGTTTTTTCACAAAGGGCGTCAGCATATAATCTAATGCCAGCTTATTTTGCAGTGTACCATATACAAGCTCTGTTAACAGCGGTTTGTCCTGATCAGCTAAGTCTTTATCTTTCATGACTGACTGCAACAGCAAATTACTGTAAGCCTGGTTTTGTTCGAGTTTGATTAAAGCGTCCAGCGCTACTTCTCTCACATTACTTTTCTTCATTCATTAACCCTAATTTCTGTCCAATTTCGATATTTGCGCCTCTTAAGAAGTCTTCGCCGCTCATTTTTTTCTTACCAGCTGGCTGCACACCTGTTAATAAAAGGCCTTGCTCATCCCCAGTTCCAATGACCGGACCTTCTTTTTGAAGCTCAATCACTTTCCCGGGTTCTTCTTGCGCTTGAAGCGGAACCTTTTTCGCTTCCCATACTTTTAGATGAGCGCCGTTCCATTCAGTATAGGCAACTGGCCAAGGATTTAGCCCGCGAACTTGGTTGTAAAGCTCTTCGCCGGTTTTTGTCCAGTCTAATCTTTCTTGCTCCCGCTTAATATTTGGTGCGTATGTGGCCGCTTCTTCATTTTGCGGAATCGGAGAAATAGATCCGCTCAGAACATTTGGCACCGTATCTTTTAGCAGCGTGGCACCTGCAACACTTAATTTGTCATGCAATGTTCCGACATTGTCTAATTCATCGATTTCTACTTCTACTTTACTGATCATGTCACCTGCATCAAGTCTTTCCACCATGTACATGATGGTAACGCCTGTTTTCTTTTTGCCTTGAAGGATCGCATAATGGATCGGCGCGCCGCCTCTTAGTTCTGGCAGCAGCGAGGCATGAACATTGATACAGCCAAACTTAGGTTCATCGAGTAATCGCTTTGGTAAAATTTGTCCAAATGCCGCTGTGACGATTAAATCCGGCTGTAATGCAAGCACCTTATCAATTTCTTCATCAAGGCGCACCTTTTCAGGCTGCAACACAGGAATGCCGTGCTTTAAGGCTTCCACTTTTACAGGAGGGGGTGTGAGCACTCGTTTTCTTCCTTTTGGGCGGTCTGGCTGCGTGACAACCCCTACCACTTCGTATCCTTCTGTTATCAGTGTTTGCAGCACAGGTACTGAGAAATCAGGGGTTCCCATAAATACGATACGTGCCATTTTCTTCACCCTTCCATTTCCGCAAGTTCTTTTTCTGTATAAGTTTCAATGATTTTTGACGTAAATAAAATGCCGTCTAAATGATCAATTTCGTGCAATAAAGCTCTTGCTAAAAATCCGTCTGCTTCTATTGTAAATGGTTTGCCTTTCTTATCAAAGGCTTTTACCTTCACATAGTTCGGTCTCTCTACAGTGCCGTATAAAGATGGAAAGCTCAGGCAGCCTTCAATATCTGTCTGGCTTCCTTCTACTTCAAGCACCTCGGGGTTCACTAAGTCAATTCTGCCAGATTCTTCTCCGATATCTACAACAGCGATTCTTTTTGAAATACCGATTTGTGGTGCTGCTAGTCCAACTCCATCCAGCTCAAGCATTGTATCATACATATCATCCAGCAGTTTTTTAAGCTTTTTATCGAACGTACCGACGAGCTCTGTCTTTTGTTCAAGCACTTCTGCCGGATGTATGACTATTGGTTTTACTGCCACTTACAGCCCTCCGTTTTACATCATCATATATGGATTCATATCTATTGAAATCATCAATTGTTTTTGTTCCATTTCCTTTTGATAATGGTCTTGTATTTTCCGTAGTAAACTTGCCAGTTCATTTTCCCTTTTGTATTTTATCACGCATTGATACCGATATCTATCTTTGATCTTAGCGATTGGCGATGCGGCCGGACCAAGGATTCGAGTATTCGGTGCACAGTTCATTTTTAGGAACTGGACAATTTGATCAGTGACATGTGCTGCCTTCGTCACTTCTTCGTGTGACACTGTCACCATCGCCAAAAAGTAATAAGGCGGATAGGACTGGTGGCGTCGATGCAGCATCTCCTGTTCATAAAAGGCTTCGTAGTCATGCTGCTTCGTTAATTCAATACTATAGTGAGAAGGCGTATACGATTGAATAATAACCGAGCCCGCTTTTTCATGGCGCCCTGCTCTGCCGCTGACCTGTGTGAGAAGCTGAAATGTTTTTTCACTTGAACGAAAATCAGGGATGTGAAGGGATGTATCCGCACTGAGAACACCAACAAGTGTGACATCTGGGAAATCCAGCCCCTTTGCAATCATCTGCGTCCCGAGCAAAATGTCCGCTTCTTTATTGCCAAAAGACGTAAGAAGCTTTTCGTGAGCACCTTTACGAGACGTTGTATCCACATCCATTCGGATCACACGCGCCTCAGGCAATACCTTTGTCAGTTCTTCTTCTACTCGCTGCGTGCCAGTTCCAAAATAGCGAATATGCTCACTGTGGCATTCTGGACATTCAGAAGGTACTGGAGCTTCGTGACCACAATAATGGCACTTCAGCCGTTTTTGATAGCGGTGATAGGTGAGAGAAATTTCGCAATGAGGACATTGCTCCACATATCCGCAATCACGGCACATCACAAAGGATGAATAGCCTCTTTTGTTCAGAAATAAAACGGCTTGTTCTTTTCTTTCAAGCACTTCCTTTAACCTGATCATTAATTCTTCTGAGAACATGGAGCGGTTGCCATTTCTTAGTTCTTCTCTCATATCAATTAACGAAACGTGCGGCATCTGCTGCTGGTTGACGCGGTGCTTGAGCGGCAGCAATGTATAGACGCCTTTTTTTGCACGTGCATAGGTTTCAAGTGAAGGTGTTGCACTGCCTAATACGACTGGACATTGATGCCGCACTGCTCGTTCAATGGCGACATCCTTGGCATGATAACGAGGCATTTCTTCTTGTTTATAAGAGGATTCATGCTCTTCATCTATAATAATCATGCCTAAATTTTCAAATGGAGCGAAAACAGCAGATCTTGCGCCAACGACAAGCTTGACTTCCTTGCGATGAATTTTCCGCCATTCATCATATTTTTCTCCTGTCGATAAGCCGCTGTGAAGAACAGCCACATTTGAGCCAAATCGTTCTTTAAATCGCTGCACCATTTGAGGGGTTAACGAAATCTCAGGAACTAAAACGATCGCTTCTTTGCCTTTTTGAAGAACATGATCAATTGTCTGCAAGTAAATCTCCGTTTTGCCGCTTCCTGTCACTCCGTGCAGTAAAAAGGTTGCGTGCTGATCCTCACTGACTGCTTGATGAATATGTTTTGCCGCCTCTGTTTGCTCAGGCGTGAGATCAAGTGATGCAGATGGTGTAAACTCCCGGTCACGGTAAGGATCCCGGTAGACCTCTTCATAGCTTTCTGTTAACAGCCCTTCTTGAATAAAGGTTTTAAGCGTTTGAGAACTCGCGCCTGTTTGCTGCTGCAAGTCTTTCGCTAAAAAGGTTGCCTCTCCCGCTTGAAGCAAGTAGGAAATCAGTGCCTTTTGTTTTACCGCATTTTTCTTTAGCTGCTGCTGCTTTTCTTCAAGTTTTTCTTTCGATACAGCCAGCTGGAGCATGCGGACCTTTTTCTTTCCAGATTTTTGCGAGACATGGTATCTCACCTCTAGATGACCTTTTTGGACATGCTTTTGAATCTGTTTTAATTGTTCAGACGGGATGTCAGCATAAAGAATGCTCTCTCGCTGACCGAAAAGCTCTTTCAATGACTGCGGAAGTTCTTCCTCTGATAGCACCTGTATTTCTTTTTCATACTTTGCCTTCATGGCTGCGGGCAGCATCGATTGAAGTGCCGTAATATGATAGGACAATGTTTTTTCCGTCAGCCAGTGAGAAAGCTCCAGTAGCTCATCTGTCAGAACAGGTGATAAATCAAATAAATCGACTATCTCTTTAATGCTTCCTGTCTTGATGTCTGTTTCCTCTTTGACTTTTGTCACAAACCCTTGAATCTTCCGCGGGCCAAAGGGAACGACCACCCTCATTCCCGCTTTGACGAGATCTTTGAATCGATCTGGTACACGGTAATCAAATGGCCGGTCAATGGCTTTCGTTGTGACATCTACGATGACTTCAGCAATCATGCGCGATCACGCTCTTTTGGAAGCAGCATTATTGCCTCCTTTAAAATTTCAAAAGCGAGGTCTTTTTTGCTCATCATTGGCAGCTCTTTTTTCGTTCCATCTGCTTTGATGATTGCTGCCACATTGGTATCTGTGCCAAAGCCTGCACCTTCTTTAGTGACGTTATTGGCCACAATCATATCGAGATGCTTGGATTCAATTTTCTTTTTCGCATAATATTCTACATCCTGCGTTTCAGCTGCAAATCCGACCAGCACTTGATGCTCTTTTCTTTTCCCCAGTTCTTTTAAAATATCTTTTGTCCGGGTGAATTCAATGTCCAGAGCGCCGGCCTGTTTTTTCATTTTATGAGCATATGTCGTGACAGGGGTGTAATCGGCGACAGCTGCTGATTTAATGACAAGATCAGCTTCCCCGTATACATCTAGCGCAGCATGATACATCTCTTCAGCTGATTCAACGTGCACTACATGTACATGGTCAGGTTCAGTTAAAGAAACAGGTCCAGAAATCAGCGTAACATCTGCACCCATTTGCTGAGCAGCCTCTGCAATCGCATAGCCCATTTTTCCACTAGAACGGTTTGTAAAGAACCGGACAGGATCGATCACTTCACGTGTAGGACCTGCTGTCACCACAACTTTTTTACCTGAGAGCGGTAAGCTTTTTGGCTCTTCAAAAAAGGCCCGGATGTGTTCAACAATTTTTTCAGGCTCTTCTAATCGCCCTTTTCCAATGTACCCGCAGGCTAAATAACCTTCACTCGGCTCAATAAACCGGTAGCCGTCTTCATATAATGTGCGAATGTTCCGTTTCACAGCCGGGTGATCATACATATGCACATTCATCGCTGGTGCGACCCATACAGGCGCTGTAGAAGCAAGCAAAGTCGTTGTGAGCATATCATCTGCAAGTCCAGCGGCCATTTTACCAATCGTATGTGCTGTTGCAGGGGCAACAAGAATGAGATCGGCCCAGTCAGCTACGTCAATATGTGCAATGACTTTTGGATTGTTTTCTTTGAATGTATCTACATATACCTCATG
This sequence comes from Bacillus sp. FSL R5-0512, assembly GCF_038593295.1. Lineage (NCBI taxonomy): Bacteria > Bacillati > Bacillota > Bacilli > Caryophanales > Bacillaceae > Bacillus > Bacillus sp. FSL R5-0512. The sequence goes on along the minus strand of NZ_CP151982.1, from coordinate 1,482,912 downwards.
CCGAGACAGTGCTTGGAAGGTAAGCGGAGACACAAACTCACGAGCAGATTCCGTCATAATCACTCTTACATTTGCGCCTGCTTGTACGAGTTTACTAGTAAGTGCTGCTGCTTTATATACGGCAATTCCTCCGCTGACACCGAGCAATATATTTTTTGACTGTAACATTTGTTTGTCCCCCTTAACGGCCTTTTTCACAAATTCGTCTACAATTCAAAAAAGTCAAAACCAATCATAGTTTTGACTTTTTTGAACGTATCGTATCTGCATTGCAGAAGCGATGTGTTATTCTTGATCCTCTTTTTCAAATGTCAAAAGACCAGCGTCAATTTCTTCTAGTGCTTTGCCTACGAATTTGTAAGACTTTGTGTTTTCAATCTGCTGATCTTGATGGATCTGCATTTCACGTGCACGGCGTGCCGACACTGTTACAAGTGTATATTTTGAATCAAGTTTGTTCATCAATGAGTCAATTGAAGGATCTAACATGGTTTATTCTACCCCCAGCATTTTTTTATATCTTGGTGCGACTCTGTCTCTGCGCAGGTGTTCTGCAAGGACGATCGCTTTGATTCTTTCACAAGCAAGCTCGACATCATCGTTTTCAACGACATAGTCGTAAGCATCCATCATTTCAATTTCTTCTTTCGCAGCAGCCATTCGGTTTCGAATGAGCTCCTCAGATTCTGTACCGCGAGTAATGATACGGTTTTGAAGTTCTGAAAGACTAGGCGGTGCAAGGAAAATAAAAAGACCTTCCGGGAATGCTTCTCTTACTTGAAGTGCACCTTGCACTTCAATTTCAAGGAAAACATCTTTTCCTTCGCTTAATGTCTGTTCTACATAGTCAACAGGCGTGCCGTAGTAATTCCCGACATACTCTGCCCATTCTAACAGCTTTTTGTTTTCAATCATATGTTCAAATTCTTCCCTGGTTTTAAAGAAATAATCGACACCATTTCTTTCACCTTCACGCGGTTTGCGTGTCGTCACAGAAATAGAGTATTCAAATTTCGTATCTTCCTGGGAGAAAATGGCTTGTCTGACCGTTCCTTTTCCAACTCCCGAAGGTCCAGAGAGAACGATTAAAAGTCCTCTTTCTTTCATAATGGCGTATTACCCCTGCCCTTCATCTATGATTTCTTCTTTTACAGAAAGTCTTTGCGCGACAGTCTCAGGCTGAACGGCAGATAAGATGACATGGTCACTGTCCATAATGACAACAGCACGGGTTCTTCTTCCGTATGTAGCATCTATGAGCATGCCTCGATCTCTTGCGTCTTGTATCATTCGTTTAATCGGTGCTGATTCCGGACTGACGATCGAAATCATCCGATTCGCTGAAATGATGTTTCCAAATCCGATATTGATCAACTTTATGGTCATCTTCTTTCGTCCCCCTGTAATATAAACGTCTCTAGTCTCGCCGAAAGAGACGCACTGTAAACAGCATACACAATGACTATTCTATATTTTGCACTTGTTCTTTTATTTTTTCAATAGCACTTTTCATTTCAACCACCAGCTTTGTTAAATGGTGATGGTTCGCTTTTGATCCAATGGTGTTCACTTCACGGTTGAGCTCCTGTACAAGGAAGTCAAGTTTTCGGCCGGCAGCACCGCCTTGCAGCAAGATTTGCTGAAACTGCTGAAAATGACTTTTCAGTCTCGTAATCTCTTCTGTAATGTCACACCGGTCAGCAAAAATGGCTGCCTCTGTCGTTAGTCTGCTCTCGTCAAGCGCCTCTCCGATCCATTCTTGCAATCGCTGATTCAATCGTTCTTTGTACTGACTCACAACCTCTGGTGCAAAGACTTTGATTTCTTCTGTATAGGCCTCTAGTTCAGAAAGCCTCAGTTCACAGTCTTTTTGAAGTGATGCGCCCTCTTGCTCTCTCATGAAGCAAAGCTCCTTGACAGCAGCCTCGCAAGCTTCCATCAGCAGCTGCTCTAACTGTTCATTTCGGCTGGCTGACTCTTCCACCTGAACGGCAAGCTCCAGCCCCAATAAGTCATGTGCATGCTGAATGCCTGAAATGTGATAGCGTTCTTCGAGGTCTTTTGCGGCTTTCATGTATTCATCAAGCAGCGGCCAGTCGATCTGTAAGGACCGGCTTGCTAGTTTACCGCCTTCAATCGTGACAAACAGCTCAATTCTACCGCGCTGCACGTGACGAAGAATGATTTTTTTTAATGTATCTTCGAAATATAAAAGCGGCCTCGGCAAACGGGCATGAACCTCTTTAAAACGGTGATTGACCGATTTTAGCTCAACTGACACTGTCAGTTCTCCATCCGTTTTACTCGCTTGGCCGAATCCCGTCATACTGCGTATCATGTCAAAACACCCAATTCTTTCATATTAATAAAATGAAAAAGGTAATAGCAGACACTATTACCTCAAAATTATACCATAATCAATTATTTTTTTCTTGTCAAAAGTGATCCTGCCAGTAAAAAAGTTGGCAGTGCAGACATCCCAATGATCAGCAGCCAATCAATTGGTGCAACCGCCACCGTTTTGAAAATCGGCTGAAGCGGCGGGTAATAAATGACCACAAACATGAGTAAAAGTGATGACAAAACCGCACCGATCAAATAAAGGTTCCCAAATGGATTACGTTCAAAAATGGACCGTTCACTGCGGCAGTCAAATACATGAATGAGCTGCGCCAAAACAAGCGTACTAAATGCGACAGTCTGTGCATATTGCAGGTTGTTTGGATCGCGGTGATACACAAATATAAATGCCAAAAGGGTCGCAAGCCCGATGAGGAATCCTCTTGAGATGACCTTCCAGCCAAGCCCTCTAGCAAAAATGCCCTCTTTCACATTCCGCGGCTTTCTCTTCATGACATCGCCTTCTGGCTTATCCATGCCAAGTGCCATAGCCGGCAGACCATCTGTGACAAGGTTTACCCATAAGATTTGTATAGGAACGAGCGGAAGCGGCAGCGCGAGGAGCATCGCAAACAGCATGACCAAAATTTCTCCGACATTTGATGCCAGCAAATAACGGACAAACTTACGAATGTTTTCATAAATATTCCGGCCTTCTTTAATGGCGGATTTAATGGTCGCAAAGTTGTCGTCAAGTAAAATAAGAGAAGACGCTTCTTTGGCTACGTCTGTTCCAGTGATGCCCATGGAGATGCCGATATCTGCTTGTTTAATGGCAGGCGCATCATTGACCCCGTCACCTGTCATCGCCACAACATGACCATTTTTTTGATAGGCTTTGACAATTCTCAGTTTATGCTCAGGGGAAACCCGGGCAAAGACGTATACATTTTCAGCCGTTTGCTCAAGCTCTTTGTCGCTCATCTGATCAAGCGCCTTCCCGTCAAGCACCTGTCCTTGCTTCGGTAAAAGGCTCAAGTCTTTGGCGATCGCTTTGGCCGTTTCTACGTGGTCGCCTGTAATCATGACCGTTTTAATCCCGGCATCCCGGCACTCTTTAATCGCTCGTCTGACTTCAGGACGCGGTGGATCGATCATGCCCTCTAACCCGATCAATGTTAAATCGGTTTCAGCCTGCTTTACAGAGGTGATTTTTTCTGTCAGACCGACTTTTTTATAGGCAATGGCAATGGTTCTAAGCGCCTGTCTTGCTAAGCCTTGAATCGCAGCTTCTGTTTCTTGCCTGTGAGTGGCTGAAAAAGAAGCTGTGCGCCCGCCGTGCATGATATGACTTGAACGGTTCATTAGTACATCCGGCGCACCTTTTGCAATGACATACCGCTCTTTTTGATTCGTTTCAACGACGACTGACATCATCTTTCTTTCTGAGTCAAAAGGAAACTCCTCAATGACATGAAATCCAGCTTCGATGAATTGCTCTGTAAAACCCGCTTTACGTGCTGCGGTGAGAAGCGCCCCCTCTGTCGGATCTCCATCAAGCCTCATCTCCCCGTCTTTTTCAACGATGGTCGATGTATTACACAGCGCCCCGTATAATAACACCTTTTGCAGGCTTGGGTGCTTGTCAGCATGGACGATTTCTCCGTTCAAGGTAAAGTCACCGGATGGCTCGTAGCCTGTGCCAGAAATATTCCACGTTTTCCCCTCTGCCCACACATGGGTCACGGTCATTTTATTTTGCGTCATCGTTCCTGTTTTATCAGAGCAAATGATTGACGCGCAGCCGAGTGTTTCCACCGCTGGGAGCTTTCTGACAATCGATTTTTGTTTGATCATCCGCTGCACCCCTAGGGAAAGTGCAACAGTGACGATCGCCGGCAGGCCTTCTGGAATCGCAGCAACAGCAAGAGATACTCCCGCTAGGAACATATGATACAATTCATGTCCTTGCACAACCCCGAGAACAACAACGAGCACCGTTAAAAATAAAGCAGCCACAATCAGAATTTTCCCAAGCTGCTCGAGACGTCTTTGCAGCGGTGTTTCCATATTACCTGCTGCATCCAGCATGCCGGCAATTTGTCCCATCGCCGTATTCATTCCTGTACCAATGACAACCCCTACGCCGCTGCCTCTAGTAACAAGCGTCCCCATAAAGGCCATGTTCGTCAAATCTCCGAGAGAGACATGGTCGCTTGAAAGCGGACTTGCGTGTTTGACCGCTGGGATGGACTCACCAGTGAGAGCGGACTCCTCGATTTCTAAGCTCTTTGTTTCTAGTAATCTAATATCTGCCCCAATCCGGTCTCCGCTTGAAAATTTCACAATATCCCCTGGCACGAGATGTTTAGACGGGATCTTGACCCATTCATTATTTCTTCTTGCATACACGTGCGGAGTTGATAATTCTTTTAACGCTTGAAGGGATTTCTCCGCCCGGCGTTCTTGATAAAAACCGAGTACACCATTAATCAAAACAATGGCTACAATCGCAACAGCATCAATGTATTCTCCTAAAAAGGCAGAAATGATTGTTGCTGCAAGCAAGATTAACACCATGAAATCTTTAAACTGTGCTAAAAAAATGATCAGAGCCGACGCCTTTTTTCCTTCCTGCAATTCATTTGGCCCGTGTTTTTCAAGCCGCTTTTGTACATCTTTTTCTGACAGTCCGTCACCTATCGATGTATTCATTGTTTTTAATAAATCGGTTTGGTTCAGTTCATGCCAATTCATTTGACCTCGTCCACTCCTCTTTTGTTCTCTCTCATATGCAGTGTTCTATAAGCCAGTTTATTCAGACTCGTCCTAAATCATGCTATAATAATAAGACTGCCTAAAGAACGAGAAAATGGAAGTTCTTTCAGTAGATTTGTGTGAAAGAAGAGGGTGTATCCAACATGTCATTTGACGGCATTTTTACATATGGTATGACAAATGAATTGCAAGAGACTTTAACTGGCGGGAGGATTTCAAAAATCCATCAGCCATATAAACACGAGCTGATTTTTCATATTCGGGCAAACGGGAAAAATCACAAGCTGCTTTTATCGGCTCACCCGAGCTATGCGAGAGTGCAGCTCACAGAGCATCAATACGACAATCCAAGCGAGCCGCCGATGTTTTGTATGCTGCTCAGAAAGCATCTTGAGGGCGGCTTTATTGAACGTTTTGAACAGATTGGGTTTGACCGGGTGATCGTGCTTCATGTGAGAAGCCGAAATGAAATCGGTGATGAACAGACGCGTAAGCTTTACATTGAAATCATGGGACGTCATAGTAATTTGATTCTTGTAGAGGATGGAACGCAGCAGATCATTGATGGTTTAAAACACCTTTCTCCATCTGTGAACAGCTATCGAACGGTGCTTCCTGGTCATGAATACCTTCTGCCGCCTGCGCAGCAAAAATTGAATCCTTTTGACGTGACAAAGGATGATATTTTGAAGCATTTACGCTTTCAAGAAGGAAAGATCGCGAATCAAATTGTCGATACCTTCTCTGGGGTTTCCCCGCTGTTTGCAAAGGAAGCAGTACACCGGGCCGGCCTTGCCAATCAAGAAACAATTCCAAATACACTGCTCGACATGTTCCAGCTCATTCGCATGCATTCTTTTACGCCGCAGCTCACAAGAAAAGACGGGAAAGAGTATTTTTATTTATTAGAGCTTCAGCATGTCCATGGCGAGATGAAGACATTCGACTCACTTAGCCAGCTGCTTGACCGCTTTTATTTCGGAAAAGCTGAGAGAGACAGAGTCAAACAGCAGGCGGCAGACCTTGAACGATTTGTCGTCAATGAAAAAAAGAAAAATGAAAACAAGCTGAAAAAGCTAAAAAGAACACTTGAAGAATCCCAAGATGCACACAAATATCAGCTCTATGGTGAGCTGTTAACAGCCAATTTATATGCGATTAAAAAAGGGGATAAAGAAGCGACTGTCATCAATTATTACGATGAAGACGGCGGAGAAATCACGATCCCGCTCAAAACAAATAAAACCCCTTCTGAAAATGCACAGGCATATTTCACAAAATATCAAAAGGCAAAAAATGCTGTAGAAGCTGTAAATGAACAAATTAAGCGGACACATGAAGAAATTGCTTATTTTGAAGAGCTGATTCAGCAGCTGTCCTCTGCTTCACCGAAGGATTTAGAGGAAATGAGAGAAGAGCTTGTTGAAGGAAAATATTTGCGCGCCAAACAAAAGCGCCACGCCAAAAAGAAAAAACCGGCGGCCATTCAGCTCGAAACGTATGAATCGTCCCAAGGCATACCAATTTTAGTCGGAAAAAACAACAAACAAAACGAGTATTTGACTACAAAGGCAGCTGCTCGTGATGATATTTGGCTGCATACAAAGGATATTCCTGGATCACATGTCGTCATCCGCCACCAAGCACCTGATGAACAAACTCTGCTTGAAGCGGCTCAAATTGCCGCCTACTTCTCGAAGGCAAAAGAGTCCGGCTCCGTTCCTGTCGATTATACGAAAATCCGGCATGTGAAAAAACCAAACGGAGCAAAGCCTGGCTTTGTTACGTATGATCAGCAGCAAACATTATTTGTCACGCCTGACGAAGATCTTGTGCTCAAGCTGAGAAAATAAATAAAAAGCCGATAAAATCGAGGGTCAGTCCCCGATTTTATCGGCTTTTTCTTTGTCGTTTTTTTCTTTCGATGTAAAGGGCATCAAGTGCGTCAATATCCTCTTCTTCAAGCAAGGATTCAATTGCCGCAGCCAATTGTTTTGTCCGGGCGGGGCTTGCACCGCTTGTAGAAACTGAAATCGTCACTTTTCCTGCTTTGACAACCTTCGGCACCATCACATTGCCGAGCTCAGATTGGCTCACACAATTCACGAGCTGGTGAGGCTGTGCTGTTTGTGCAATCCATTCATTTACCGAAGGGTCGTTTGTAGCAGCAACAATGAAAAACGCATCCTTTAAATCTTCAGCGTCTACTTTCTTTTCCTTCCAATTGAGCGCATATGTATCAATGAGGCGTCCCATCTCTTCAGAAATATTAGGACTCACAACGGTTATCTGGCAAGACTCCGTACACAATGCCTTTGCTCTTCTTAACGCGACAGATCCGCCGCCGGCGATGACCACTTGTTTATCGGTTAAATCAAGATGGACTGGAAGCATGGATTTCTCCTCGGAAACGAAACGCATCGTCTTTGTTTAAAATGGTTTCTTGAACGCGTTCAATATAAGCCGATTTGACATGCGGATGAAAGCCAATATACCGGCATACCCGGACATCTTTCAGCCGCTTTCTCGCCTGAGCGGCTTCACTTTCAATTTCTTTCATTAAAATCCCCGTAAACAGCAAGTAAGGAACGAGATAGACAGGCCCATCGTCATCTGCTGATAACTGCGCGAGAACATCTCGATAATTTGGCTCACATGCTGTAATAAAACACGGAAGAACCTCTGCATGCGGAAGCAGATTTCGGACATCGTCTGCAATGCCAAACACATCTCGCTTCACATCCGGATCAGAGCTCCCGCGGCCAATTAAAAGAATCCGCGCGTGCTCGCCTTGATATCCTGCTTCTTCAATTCTTGCGGCAACCGCTTTTGTTACTTCTTGATTCACGCCGATTGGCTTTCCATATGTGACCTTCACTTGCGGGAAACGCGCATGCACTTTCTCAATTTCGACCGGGATATCCGATTTGGCATGCATGGCAGTTAAAAGGAGGAGCGGGACGATTGCAATGTGTGTCGCTCCTTTTTTCACACAGGCCTCAAATCCTTCTTCTATAGAAGGGTCCGTCAGCTCTAAAAAAGAAATTTCTTGTATATCTGCTTTCACTAACGGCATACAGCTTTTCATAAAAGAAATGGCCTTATCTTGTGCTTCTTTTACCCTGCTTCCATGCCCAACATAAAGGACAGCTTGTTTCATGGGGCTCCTCCCTCTCACTTGTTTTCATCAGACGAAAAGACACGATGTATGCACGTGTCTTTTCTTTATCATTCTCATTTCTCGATGAATGCAGGTTCAAACCAGTTCAGCTTTTGATGAAAATGAACGACATCTCCAACAACAATTAAACTTGGATGCTCGATCCCTTCTTTTTTAACGGTTTCAGACAGTGTCGCCACCGTGCAGCACGTTGTCTTTTGCCTTGTTGTGGTTCCCCAGTGTATAAATGCAGCGGGTGTTTCAGGGTCCCGTCCATTTTTCAAAAGCAGGCGCTGCACTCTTTCCACGTTTTTGACACCCATGTAAATCACAAGAGTATCAATCCCTGTAGCCAGCGCCTCCCACTTTTCTTCAAAATGTTCATCCTTTTGATAGTGACCCGTGACAAAAGCAACATTTGAGCTGAATTCACGATGTGTCACAGGGATGCCCGCATAAGCAGCCGCTGCAATCCCAGAAGTAATTCCTGGGACGACCTCATACGGAATCCCGTGCTCAGCTAAGCATTCGATTTCTTCACCGCCGCGGCCAAAGACAAAGGGGTCGCCGCCTTTCAGCCGAACGACAACGTTCCCTTCCTTTGCATGAGCCACAAGCGCTTCATTGATGGCTTCCTGTCTCATTGTATGATGATTTGGCAGCTTGCCGCAATAAATCAATTCCGCCTCCGGTTTGGCATGGGCGAGAATTTCTTGATTGACAAGACGATCATATAAGATGACATCTGCCCGCTGTATCGCCTTATGGGCCTTTAATGTTATTAAATCTGGGTCACCGGGTCCAGCACCCACAATGTATACTTTCCCCATCTTGCTTTTCTCCCCCTGCCATCAGGCGATTATTTCGTTGTTCCTTTTACATAATCAACAAGACGCTGTTTAGATTCCTCACGGGATAATTCCCCTGTATCTAATACGAGCTCAGGCGCAGCAGGCTCTTCATACGGTGAATCGATTCCAGTGAAAAACGGAATTTCACCGTTTCTCGCCTTTTTATATAACCCTTTTGGATCACGCTCTTCACACACATTCAGATCACATTTGACAAATACTTCGTGAAATTCCCCATCTTCGACCAACTGTCTGACAGTGTGGCGGTCTTCTTGAAATGGAGAAATAAAAGCAGTGATGACAATCGTCCCTTGCTCCACAAATAGTTTTGCTACTTCTCCGATCCGGCGGATGTTTTCTTTTCTGTCATCATCTGAAAACCCTAGATCTTTATTGAGTCCGTGCCGCACGTTATCGCCGTCAAGAACTGTGACTTGGTAGCCTTGTTCAAACAGCTCTCTTGCAGCTGCATTCGCGATCGTTGATTTACCTGACCCGCTTAGACCTGTAAGCCAGATAATGCCGCTCGTATGATTGTTTTTCTGCTGATATTCTTTTTTTGTAATTGATGAATCATGCCACACAATATGTTCGTTGCTCATGTCATACCCTCCCGTTAAGATACCGTCGTTTTTAATCCTTCGATTAATGTTTCAATGACTTCTTTTCGGCTGAACGTGCTTGGTGGTAATTCACCGTTTCTCAGCATTGTTCGAACCTTTGTACCTGAAAGAATGACATGCTCGCTTTTGTCGTGAGGACACGTTTTTGGTGTGGCCATCGCTTCGCATGTATTACAGTAGAAGCTGTGTTCAAATTTTAATGGGGTAATGCCGATTTCTTCGCTTGTAAATTGATCAAATAGTTCCTGCGCCTCGTATGTGCCGTAATAGTCACCAACACCTGCATGATCTCTTCCGACAATAAAATGGGTGCAGCCATAATTTTTCCGCACTAGCGCATGAAAAATGGCTTCCTTTGGTCCAGCATAACGCATTGCAGCAGGAAAAACACCTAAAAAGACGCGGTCTTTTGGATAATAACCGTCCAATAATACTTGATAGCTTTTCATTCTTACATCTGCCGGGATGTCGTCAGATTTTGTTTCACCGACAAGCGGATTTAAAAATAAACCATCGACTGTTTCCAGTGCTGTTTTTTGAATATATTCATGAGCACGATGAACAGGGTTTCTCGTTTGGAAACCAACAATGGTTTTCCAGCCGTTATCTTTAAAATGACGTCTTGTTTCTTCTGGCTCATACGTAAATTGAGGGAATGGTTTTTCACTGCGTTTCGTCAGTGTAATTTTTCCGCCAATGTAAGTATCGCCGCGTTCAAATAATTTTTTCACGCCTGGATGATTGCGGTCATCTGTTTTATAGACATTCACCGCTTCTTTTTCTTTATCTGGTGTGTATTGATCCTCTACTTCAATGACCCCATATACAGTTCCATTGTAGGATAAGCGCACGATATCGCCTTGATGGATTTCCGCCGCCTTTTCTTTTGTTACTGGCAGTGTAATAGGAAGAGACCAAACGACACCACTTGCTAGCCGCATACTGCTTACAACTGCTTCATAATCAGCTTTTGTTAAAAACCCTTCAATTGGACTATATCCGCCAATTGCAATGAGTTCAAGGTCTGCAAAGGAAATCGCATCTAGTTCAATTTCCTTCGCAGCCGTGCTGAGATCATATTCTTCATTTACTCGATTAATTAATACGCCACCATGTGGTGTTAAACTCATTTGTTCATCTTCCTCTCAATGTTCATATTTATTAGATGTTAATAGTCGGATTTATGGTTAAATCCCGCCGCCCTGTTCATGAATAGAGCTGCTTTCATTTTTGACTGCCTTCATCAGACTCAGCGCACCAAGTGAGGCAAGCAGTACACTCATCATGATAAAGATAGAGTAATAGTCTCCTTTTAAGAAAAGGCTCACAAGCAAATACGAGAGGCTGAGTGATAAAAAAGGTGAGACCACCCATACTTTCAGCATTTTTTTCACAACATGTTTGTGAAAAATGTTAGGCCCGCCTTTTGCCATTCCAAGCCCGATGATAGACGAGGAGGTGATTTGCGTAAGTGGAACGGGCAGCCCAAAAATAGAGCTGACGATGACAAGCCCGGCACCGGTACTCGAAAGTAAAATCCCTTCGCCTGTTTGATAGCGGGTAATTTTCTTTCCGTTTGTTTCCAGCACTCTTCTGCCTAGCAAGAGGGCCCCTGCTGCGACGAAGATTCCGCCGTAAAGTATTCCCTGCCCAACAGACAAAACGCCTGAAGCGACGAGCGGGCCGACGGCATTTGCCACATTGTTCATACCGGCTGAAAATGCCTCTAAAAATCCGCTGAGGATTAATACGACAGATAAAATAGCTGTGCCTTTTTTAGACAGCTTCCGTTTAGGGAACATTCTGATGATTTTGACGACAGCAAAGGTAAAAAGAAAGGCAAAAAGCGGGATGATGATCCAAAATGCCACAATTACTAAAATGGATTTCACAAACAATACTTTATACGCGACTGCCACACCAACCACAGCCCCTACTGTGACCTCACTTGTTGATAAAGGAATCGCCATGAGATTCGCTATGAAAAGTGATAGTGCAGCAGAACCAATGATAATACAAACGATTTCAAGTGTAATGACTGATTCTGGCATAATACCAGAGCTGATCGTTTTGACGACCTCGCCGCCGCCAATCACTGAACCTGCTAAAATCCCCACTGCACAAAAACTGAGTGCATAAATGGGCTTTTGAATGGCACCTGATCCATACGCAATGCCCATAGAAGCAGCTGCCCCGCTTGCGCCTATGTTTAAAGCAAAGAATAGACTAAATAAAATTGCGGCGATTTCCATACATTATGCTCCCTTACTCATGTAATCCGCACTCTGTCTTTGCTGTTCCTGACCATCTGCCAGAACGCAGATCATCTGCAGTAAATGCTGGCTGTGTACACGGTGCACAGCCGATACTTGGATATCCTTGGTCATGCAGCGGATTATAAGTAAGTTCCTCTCTAGATGCATATCTCCATATGTCCTTCCACGTCCAATGGATGAGCGGACATACTTTCACTGATTTGAATTTTTCATCCTTATTTAAGAAATTCGTCCCTGCTCGTTTTGGTGACTGCTCTCTTCTTAAACCGGAAAGCCATGCTGGATAACCAGAGAGGGCTTCTTGCAAAGGAATGACCTTACGCATATGGCAGCAGCTTTGAGGATTTGTTTTCCATAATTCATCACCGTGCTGCTCATTTTGCTGTTCAACCGTCAGCTCAGGCGTTTTCAATACAATGTCTAAACCCGGGTATCTTTCCTTTACCGCATCAATTGTGTCGTATGTTTCCTTAAAATGCAGACCTGTATCTAAAAAGACAATTCTCGCATCTTTTTTTACTTTTGCAATCAGATCAATCAGAACGATGCCCTCGATGCCAAAGCTGCACGCATACACGAGCTGGTCACCATAATGACCGTACGCCCATTTCAGTACAGACAGGGCTCCTTTATACAAATCATCCTCTTGAAATGTAATGGACGGCTCTTGCCAATTTTCATAAGTTAACATGATTTCTCCCCTTCCGGAGTACCGCTCATATTGCTAATTTCCGCACTACTTCAATCTAATTTTTTCGTTTTTTTCCACTTGAATCACTTGACCGTCCTGAACAATTAACGTAATTGAACCGAATTTCATATCCCCAATCAGTTCTTGCATATGCTTTACTAAGTCCTCATCCTGATTTTGTTTCACTTCCATCTCCTCTTCCTCCTCACCGTTAAAATAAAAAAACTTTCTTTCAGTCCGAAAGAAAGATGAGGAAGCTCACGATTTCCTTATCTTTCAAAATAGAATCATTTTGCAGGAAGTAGCACCTTGCGAATCGCAGGTTGCCGGGTTTCATCGGGCCAGTCCCTCCACCTCTCTGGATAAGAGTTTCAATTTGTCTTAAATATTAACACAATTCAAACAAAAGTCAACCCGACTTTATTGATAGGATTAGTTTTTATTAAAATTTGAGTCTATTTTACTATTTTTACCCAAATAAAAAAGCCGTGCGGGCAGGCACAGCTTTTGTTAACGATAGGCTAAAATGCTCTTCATTCTAGTCCTTTTTCTTCTTTTCAGACCGTTTCTTCCATCCAAGATTCAGAGGACGGATCTTGTCTCCAGCGTTTTAGTTTGTTCATCGCAGACGGCTCAATCGCTTTCAGTTCAAGTGCCACGTCTGTCAATGTGTCATAGTCTGTCAGGGTGACATACGGAATATTTTTTTCTTGAAAAGCGGCCGCTGCTTTTGGCAGTCCGTATGTGAAGATTGCGGCAACTCCTAGTACCTCGCAGCCCTCAGCTTGAAGAGCAGCAACCACTTCCAGCACACTGCCTCCTGTGGAAATAAGGTCTTCGACGACGACAACCTTTTGGCCTTTCGATACGGCCCCTTCAATTTGATTTCCTTTGCCGTGTGCTTTCGGCTTACTTCTGACATAACACATCGGGATGTTCAAGCGGTCTGCTGCTAATGCCGCATGCGGAATGCCTGCTGTTGCAGTACCCGCGACAACCTCTGCTCCCTTGAAATGAGTGAGAATCAAATCTTTTAGACCTTCCGCAATGTCGTGTCTGACTTCTGGATATGATAATGTGAGGCGGTTATCACAATAGATCGGTGATTTTATACCGCTCGCCCATGTAAACGGTTCGTCTGGTTTTAATGAGACCGCTTTGATTTGTAATAGATGTTTCGCGATTTTTGATTTCATCTGGCAGTCACTCCCACTCTTTCAAAATTTGATGATAGGCTTCTATTGGTTTATCCGCTTTTGTGATTGATCTTCCGACAACGATTTGTGAAACACCTTGCTCTTTTGCATAGGCAGGTGTCGCCACACGCTGTTGGTCGTCGGTTTGATCATTTGGTAAGCGAATTCCTGGCGTTACAGTGAGAAAGGAGGGTGAGATATGTTCATGAAGTGCTTTAGATTCATGAACAGAGCAAACAACCCCGTCCAGCCCACTTTCATATGCTAATTGACCGTACCGGATAACAGTCTCTTGCAGCGGACGGTCAATGAGTAATTCTTTTCTCATCATGTCTTCTGACGTACTAGTCAGCTGGGTCACTGCAATAATGCCTGGGCGGCTTTGTCCAGCAGGAGTCCCGCTTTCAAGTCCCTCTAATGCAGCCTGCATCATTCGTTTCCCGCCAGCAGCATGCACATTGACCAAATCAACGCCAAGTGCGGCAAGACGGTTCATCGCTTTTTGCACCGTTGTTGGAATGTCATGTAATTTTAAATCGAGAAAAATGCGGCAATTTTTTTCTTTCAGCTCATCAAGGATGGCAGGTCCTTCTTGGTAAAACAGCTCCATGCCGACCTTCACAAATAATGGTGTCCCTTCAAAGGGATCTAAAAAGGCAAGCGCCTCCTGCCCTGATGGAAAATCAAGCGCGATGATGGGCAAGTGCTTCATGTTTCCAGCTCCTTCCGATACATTCCTCTACAGATGAATAACCATATGCTGCTAACACATTTGGCAGCTCTTCAATGATTTCCGGACAAATAAATGGATTCACAAAATTGGCTGTACCGACAGCTACTGCACTTGCACCTGCTAGTAAAAATTCAAGTACATCTTCAGCACTTCGCACTCCGCCCATCCCGATAATTGGAATAGAAACCGCTTGACTCACCTCATGCACCATACGCACAGCGACAGGTTTGACAGCTGGTCCTGATAATCCGCCTGTTTTATTGGCAAGAATGGGTTTCCCCGTTTTTAAATCTAAACGCATCCCAATTAATGTGTTAATCATGGTGAGTCCATCCGCTCCAGCAGCTTCTATCGCTTGAGCAATCTCCACAATATTGGCTACGTTAGGTGACAGTTTGACATAGACAGGAACAGAAGAGACTTCCTTGACTGCTTTTGTTAATGACGCCGCCATATTTGGATCTGTACCAAAGGCGATCCCGCCTGTTTTAACATTTGGGCAAGAAATATTCAGTTCAAGGGCATGAACATTTTTGGCTTGGCTGATTTGCTTGGCTACCTCAACATAATCTTCGACCTGTGAGCCAGCAACATTCGCAATAATAGGTGTATCAAACTGCTCGAGCCAAGGCAATTCATTTTCAAGCACGCCTTTTAGACCTGGGTTTTGAAGTCCGATTGCATTGAGCATACCGGCTCCTGTCTCGGCTACCCTTGGTGTCGGATTGCCAAATCTCGGTTCAAGGGTTGTGGCTTTGATCATGATACCGCCCAGTAATGATAGGTCATATAAGGATGCAAATTCTCTCCCAAATCCAAAGCAGCCTGATGCAGGGATAATTGGATTCTTTAAAGATAATCCCGGTAACTCAACGTTTAGCATGACAATGCCACCTCCTCTGCTTTAAAAACAGGTCCATCAAGACAGACTTTGACGTAAGGTTTGTCGAGCTGATCGGTATGACAGACACATGCAAAGCAGGCACCAATCCCGCAGCCCATTCGTTCTTCCATCGAAATGTAGACGGGCTTATCAGGATACGTGTCTTTCAGCGCTTTTAGCATAGGTGTCGGACCGCAGGAGAGCAGCACATCAAAGCTCAGGTTTTGCTCTTTTATCACATCTGTTACAAAGCCTTTAGCACCGTATGTGCCATCAACCGTTGCAATAAACGTATCGCCGAGTGCTTGAAATTTCTCCTCGTAAAATACATCCTTTTTCGATTGAAAGCCGAGGACATGCTTTACGATGACGCCTTTTTTCGTTAAACGCTTGGACAGTTCATATAGAGGCGGTACGCCAATTCCGCCGCCGACTAGTAATGCCGTCTCTCCGGGCTTGACGACTGAAGGATCATACCCGTTTCCAAGCGGCCCTAATACATCTACTGATTCTCCCTCCCGCTTTTGGGAGAGGAGCTTTGTGCCCTCTCCTTCTGCGCGGTAAATGATGGTTGCTTCTTTTTGCTCGGCAAGAATGTTGGCAATACTGATCGGTCTTCTCAGCAGCGGTGTCATGGATTCACTGACCTTTAGATGAAGAAATTGTCCAGCCGTTTGAAAGGAGTCCACAAGGTCACCTTTTAATGTCATTTCGTAAATATGATCAGCGATCTCTCGGTTCGAGACGACCGTCAAGTATGCTTTTTTCATATCGTTACTGTCACCTCAGCATTCGTTTTCACTTCTGGCATTTCATCCGCTCTAAATGTCATGCTCTCAAGCACTCGTAAAATGGCTTCTGCTGTGTCTAGGGACGTTAAGCAGGCCACTCCGTTTTCAACAGATTCACGTCTAATTCTAAAGCCGTCTCTTGCCGGCTGTTTTCCTTTTGTTAATGTGTTGATCACGAATTGGGCTTCCCCGTTTCGAATGACATCGAGAAGATTTTTGCCTTCTTCTCCAATTTTGCCGACCACACTTGATGGAATGGAGGCTTGTTTTAAATAATTCGCCGTTCCTTCTGTTGCTAAAATATGATAGCCGATCGAATGGAATCTTCTTGCGATCTCAAGTCCTTCTTCTTTATCCTTATCAGCCACTGTCAGAAGAACTGTTCCGTCTTTAGGAATTTGAATGCCTGATGCAATCAATCCTTTATATAAGGCTTTTTCGATCGTGACATCTTTCCCCATGACCTCACCTGTTGATTTCATTTCAGGCCCGAGTGTAATATCCACTCTTCTTAATTTTGCAAAAGAGAAGACTGGAACTTTGACGTACACTCCTTCTTGCTCTGTATGAAGCCCTTCTTCGTAGCCATAATTTTTGAGTTTGTCCCCCAAGATGACTTTTGTCGCAAGGTTTGCCATCGGAATGCCTGTAATTTTACTTAAGAAAGGAACCGTCCGGCTTGATCTCGGGTTCACTTCAAGTACATACACTTCACCTTTTGATAGGACAAATTGTATGTTCAAAAGCCCAATAATGTTGAGTCCTTTGGCAAGCTTGATCGTGTATTCTGCGATCTTCGCTTTGATGTCCTCAGACAATGTTTGCGGCGGATAGACCGCAATCGAGTCACCAGAGTGAACTCCGGCTCTTTCAATGTGTTCCATAATGCCTGGGATCACGACAGTTTCTCCATCAGACACGGCATCTACTTCAATTTCTTTTCCTGTCAAATACTTGTCAATTAACACCGGATGCTGCGGGTTGACCTTCACTGCATTCTCCATGTAGTGAAGAAGCTCAGCTTCTTGATACACAATTTCCATCGCGCGGCCGCCTAATACATAGGAAGGACGGACAAGGACTGGGTAGCCGATTTGATTGGCAATCGCTACAGCTTCAGGCACAGACGTTGCTGTTTTCCCTTTAGGCTGCGGCACACCGAGTGTTTCTAACGTTTGTTCAAACTTGTCCCGGTTTTCTGCGCGGTCTAGGTCTTCTAGAGAAGTTCCAAGAATTTTAACCCCTCTATTTGATAATTCGTCTGCTAGGTTGATCGCCGTTTGTCCGCCGAACTGAACAACGACTCCTTCAGGCTGTTCAAGGTCGATGATGTGCATGACATCTTCTACAGTGAGTGGTTCAAAGTAAAGCTTATCTGAAATACTAAAGTCTGTTGAGACCGTTTCAGGGTTGTTGTTAATAATGATCGCTTCATAGCCTGCTTGTTTAATTGCCCACACAGAATGAACGGTCGCATAATCAAATTCAACTCCTTGTCCAATTCGGATAGGACCTGAACCTAATACGATGACGCTTTTCTTGTCAGTCCGTTCTGATTCATTTTCATCTTCATACGTGCTGTAGAAATATGGTGTCTCTGATTCAAATTCTGCTGCACATGTATCCACCATTTTGTATACAGGTACAATGCCTGCTTCTTGTCTTAGCTTGTAGACATCCGCTTCGTTCATATTCCACTCGCGGCTAATGTAGATATCTGAGAAGCCTTTTTCTTTTGCTTCTTTTAATACGTCTGTATTGCCTTTGTTTTCTTTTAATGTCTTCTCAAAGACGATGATGCCTTCCAGCTTATGAAGGAAGAAGTAATCAATTTTTGAGAATTCATGTATTTGTTCGACTGTATAGCCTCTTCTAAGTGCCTCAGCGATATAAAATAATCGTTCGTCTCCCGCTTTGATAATCCGCTTTTCAAGCACTTCATTTGTGATGTCTGCTTCATCTTTTAATTCAATGTGATGCACATCGGCTTCAAGTGAACGTACAGCTTTTAGAAGAGACTCTTCTAATGTGCGGCCGATCGCCATGACTTCACCAGTTGCCTTCATTTGCGTACCAAGACGTCTGTTCGCAGATTCAAATTTATCGAACGGCCAGCGCGGTATTTTAGAAACGATATAGTCAAGTGCCGGCTCGAAGGCTGCATAGGTTTTACCTGTGACTGGGTTCATCATTTCATCAAGCGTTAAGCCGACAGCAATTTTCGCTGCCAATTTGGCTATTGGATAGCCTGTCGCTTTCGACGCAAGCGCAGAGGAACGGCTCACACGCGGGTTTACCTCGATGATATAGTATTGAAAGCTGTTTGGATCAAGTGCCAGCTGAACATTACAGCCGCCTTCAATGCCAAGTGCACGGATCAGCTTAAGCGACACATTTCGAAGCAGCTGATATTCTCGGTCACTTAACGTTTGGCTTGGTGCTACAACAATACTGTCACCTGTATGGATGCCGACAGGGTCAAAGTTTTCCATGTTACAAACAACGATTGCATGGTCACCGCTGTCTCGCATGACTTCATATTCAATTTCTTTAAAGCCGGCAATGCTTTTTTCAAGTAAGCATTGTGTGACTGGGCTAAGCTTCAGACCGTTTTCAACGATTTCCTTCAGTTCTTGCTCGTTTGTACAAATACCGCCGCCCGTTCCGCCTAATGTATAGGCTGGTCTGACAATGACAGGGAAACCGATTTGATCCGTGAACGCCATCGCTTCTTCAAGGTTATGAATGATTTCACTTTCTGGTACTGGCTCATTTAGTTCATTCATTAAATTACGGAATAAATCTCTATCCTCTGCTTTTTGGATGGCTGACAGCTTTGTACCGAGTACTTCAACGCCGCATTCAGCTAATACGCCAAGCTCTGATAATTCAACTGCAAGGTTTAATCCAGTTTGCCCGCCAAGGGTTGGCAGGATCGCATCAGGGCGTTCTTTTCGAATGATTCGTGTTAAAAATTCTGGTGTCAGTGGTTCGATGTATACCTTATCAGCCATTTCTGTATCTGTCATGATGGTTGCAGGGTTAGAGTTGACAAGAACGACTTCATAGCCCTCTTCTTTTAGTGCTAAGCAAGCCTGTGTGCCTGCATAGTCAAACTCCGCTGCCTGACCGATGATGATAGGACCTGATCCGATTACTAAAATCTTTTTGATGTCTACGCGTTTTGGCATACTTCTTCCCCTTCTTTCTCAGTCGTATGAATCATTTCCATGAACTGGTCAAATAAGTAGTTTGCATCTTCTGGACCCGGTGATGCTTCTGGGTGGTACTGAACAGTGAATGCTGGTGCTTCTTTATGTTTTAATCCTTCAATCGTATTGTCGTTTAGGGCAATATGTGTGACTTCGAGCACGTCTTCGTTAATACTGCTAACCGTGTAGCCGTGGTTTTGAGACGTCAGTGTCACCTTGCCAGTTGCTAGTTCTTTCACTGGATGGTTTGATCCTCTGTGGCCAAATTTCATTTTTTCTGTGCTTGCACCGCACGCTAGAGCAAATAATTGATGCCCGAGGCATATACCAAAGAGCGGCACCTTTCCAATCAATTGCTGAATCATCTCAACGGCTTCTGGTACATCCACGGGATCTCCAGGTCCGTTTGAAAGCATGATGCCATCAGGCTTTAGCTGCAGCACTTCATCTGCAGTGATGTTGTATGGCACCACAATGACGTCGCAGTCACGTTTATTGAGCTCGCGCAAAATGCCGTGCTTCATGCCGAAATCGACAAGGACAATTCTTTTTCCTCTGCCTGGGCTTGGGTACGCATTTTTCACAGATACTTGACTCACTTGATCTGTTGGCAGCTGCAATGTTTGAAGGCGGCGGACAACGTCTTCTACTTGTTCATCAGGTCCTGCAAACGCGCCTCTTAAAGTCCCTGCACTTCGAATCATTCGAGTCAGCTTCCGTGTATCGATTCCGCTCAGCCCCGGAATGTTTTTCATTTTTAAATATTCATCGAGTGAGTATGAAGAGCGCCAGTTTGAGGGCTTTTCACAAAGCTCTTTCACAATCAGCCCTTTCACAAACGGTGTGATCGATTCAAAATCATCACGGTTAATGCCATAGTTGCCGATAAGCGGGTAAGTCAGTGTGACAATTTGTCCGCAGTATGATGGATCAGATAAAATTTCTTGATAGCCCGTCATCCCTGTATTAAAGACGACTTCTCCGACTGATGGTTCTAAGCTGCCAAAGCCTGTTCCTTCGAATACTGTTCCGTTTTCTAGCACTAAGCGTCTCTTCATTTTACTAGTCTCCCCTCTTCATAAACGACTTTCCCAGATGCAAGTGTCATGACCGGCCATCCTGATACAGTCAATTTGTCAAACGGTGTATTTTGCCCTTTAGATAAGAAGCTTGTTTTATCGATTGCCATTTCTTTGTTTAAATCAATGAGTGTGATATCAGCTATGTGTCCTTCTTCAAGCTTTCCGTATGGAAGAGAAAATGCTTCTGCTGGTTTGATTGTCATATAATCAACGAGTTCTTTTAATGTCCATTCGCCTGTTTTGACAAATCGTGTATACAGAAGCGGGAACGCTGTTTCAAGTCCCACAATTCCAAACGGGGCACGCTGCATGGTTTCGTTCTTTTCTTCTTCTGTATGCGGCGCATGGTCTGTTGCGATGAAATCAATCGTTCCATCTAACAGTCCCTCGATCAATGCCTCGCGATCTTCTTTTCCTCTGAGCGGCGGGTTCATTTTATAATTTGTGTCAAGACCTGGAATGTCCGTATCACACAACAGCAGGTGATGCGGTGACACCTCAGCCGTCACACGGATGCCTGCTTTTTTTGCATCGCGTACGACCCGCACAGATTCTTTCGTACTGATATGACATACATGATAATGACAGTTCGCTGCTTCTGCTAAAAGAACATCCCTTGCAATATGCACCGATTCACAAATGGACGGTATTCCGTTTAACCCATTTGCTTTTGAAAATTCTCCTTCATGAACGCACCCGCCGTAAATGAGCGAGTTATCTTCACAGTGCGCCACAATCGCTTGATCAAGACTTGCTGCCTGTTTCATCGCTTCGTACATCATGCCTGCTGTTTGGATGCCGACACCGTCATCTGTAAAAGCAAAGGCGCCTGCTTCTTTTAATGCTGCAAAATCCGTCATCTCTTCCCCAATTTGTCTCGTTGTGATGGAGGCGTATGGCAGCACTCTCACAGATGAGGTCTCTTCGATTCGATTCATCAGCCATTCCATTTGCTCTTTTGTATCTGGAACCGGCCTTGTATTCGGCATCGCTGCAATCGTCGTATATCCGCCTCTTGCGGCTGCTTTAGAGCCTGTTTCAATCGTTTCCTTTTTCTCTCCGCCCGGCTCTCTTAAATGCACATGCAGATCGATCAAGCCTGGTGACACAAATAGCCCTGCTGCATCAATAACCTCTTCTCCGTCTTCTCTTTCTAGGTGACCAATCGCTTGAATCACTTTTCCTTTTACCCTAATATCCTGCTGCACTCTTTCACCTGTGCTTGTTAAGATAAAACCGTTTTTAATGAGATATGACATAGACAGAATCTCTCCCTTTTTGATGTAGTGTGCTATTTTGAAAAGCTCTTTTTAATACGGCCATTCGGATATAAACACCATTTTCCATTTGTTTGAAAATCCTTGACTGCTTGGACTCTACTAATGAATCATCTATTTCAACACCTCTGTTTACTGGTGCTGGATGCATAATAATCGCGCGTTCTTTCATTTTGTTTGCTCTGTCTACTGTTAATCCATAAGTTGATAAGTAATCTTCACTGCCCATTTTTTCAGCGTGCCGTTCATGCTGGATTCTAAGCAGCATCACCACATCAGATTGTGCGATGGCTTCATCTACTTGGACATAGGTTCCGTGAGGGTTTTGTTCATCCTGGAAGGAAGCAGGCCCTGAAAAGAGGACTGTCGCTCCCAGCCTTGAGAGAACCTCAGCATTTGATCTTGCCACCCTGCTATGTTTGATGTCTCCATGAATCGAAATCGTTAAGCCTTCAAAGCCGCTAAACTCTTCAAAGATGGTCATGAGGTCAAGCAGTGATTGGGTTGGATGCTGTCCGCAGCCATCTCCTGCATTGATGATGGGAATTCCAACCTTCCCAATCAGCTCGTTATAATATTCATCGGTGCTGTCTCTGATCACACATGCCTTTACTCCGATCGATTCGAGAGTTTTTACCGTATCGTAAAGTGTTTCGCCCTTTTGAACGGAGGTGCTAGCCGCATCTAAGCTCAGGACATTCATCCCAAGTTTCTTCTCGGCTACTTCGAAGCTAAAACGTGTTCTTGTGCTTGGTTCAAAGAAGAGGTTTGCCACAAATTCTCCGGCTAATCCATGTTCTTGTTTCCCCTTTTTGAGTGCAGCTGCTTCTTCAATCAGCTGTAATATCTCTTCTTTTGATAAGCTGCTCATTGTCGATAAATCATTCATTTTTTCTTCCCCCTCTAGTTTTTCATCACTTTCAGGTTCAAAAAAACCCTAAGCCTCGGCAGCTTAGGGTTCTCCAAAAGAAGCAGCGGCACTTTCGTGCATTCTGCTCCATTTAGAACCCTTGTCAGCCTCACTGGACTTCTTTTAAAAGGTTTTCTGTATTTGATTCATTTGAGTTGTCATCTTCTGCTTTTTGATGCGGTAGGATCAGATTTAACAGGACACCCGTAATCGCAGCAAGTGCCATTCCAGATAGGGTGAGATTGATTTGTTTCACCTCAATGAATGCCCCGCCAATCCCAATGACTAGGATGACTGATGCGATAATGAGATTACGCTTTTCTTCAAAATTCACTTTATGATCAATCAGAATTCTCAGGCCGCTTGAAGCAATGATTCCAAAGAGCAGGAACGAAACGCCTCCCATCACCGCGGACGGCACTGTACTGATTAATGCTGATATTTTTCCTACAAAACCGAAGCAGATCGCAAACACGGCTGCTCCGCCGATGACGAAGATACTGAACACTCTTGTGATGGCAAGTACGCCAATGTTCTCTCCATAAGTTGTTGTTGGCGGTCCGCCAATAAGTGAAGCGAAGATCGTTGCCGCACTGTCTCCTAAAATGGAACGGTGAAGACCTGGTTTTTTAATAAAATCTTGTCCTACGACCTTACTTAACACCACTTGGTGGCCGATATGCTCAGACATTGTGACAAAGGCAACCGGCACCATCACTGTGAGAATGCTTAATGTCACAGCAGGTGTATAGTCGACAAATGGCACGACGAAGTCTGGTACAGCAAACCATTTTGCGTCAATGACCGGCTGGAAGTTCACGATGCCTTGTGTTAAGGCAAAGAGATAGCCGCTGATGATGCCGATTAATACTGGGATTAAGCTAAGGAATCCTCTTAGGAAAATCATACTAATAATGGTCACAGCCAGTGTGAAGCCAGCAACCATTAAGTGCTTGAGGCTGTAAACTAGCTCGGTGGCATTCGGATCAACATACATCGCCATGTTGACTGCTGTTCCAGCGAGTCCGAGTCCGATGACCATAATGACTGGTCCTACGACAACCGGCGGCAGAAGCTTCATCAGCCAGCCTGTGCCGAGCCATTTAATGAACAGGGCGATGAGTGCATAAGCGACACCCGCCATGAAGGCGCCAACCATTGCGGCTCCAGGGCCGCCCGTTGCTTTAACATTCAGTATGGGGGCGATGAAGGCAAAGGACGATCCAAGATACGCCGGAATCTGTCCTCTTGTGATAATTAAGTAAACAATCGTTCCCACACCGCTTGAGATGAGCGCGACGGCTGGACTCATATCAATGATTTTTGGTACAAGAATGGTCGCACCAAACATCGCAAACAAATGCTGAAGGCTAAGTGACAGCCATGTGAATGGTTTTGGGATATCTCGAATGCCTAAATTGGCTTTTTGCTGACTCATGATTTTCCTCCTAGATGTGTCCTTTTTCATTAAAAAAGCCTCTTTGCGAGTATGCGCAAAGAGGCCTAGATAAACCAGACACGTCATGTTGGCCGTGTGCACGGTGTCTCTGTTATTGCCCTCTTTGCAAACTCACTGGAATGCATTTAAAAAGGTTATTTTTCATATATAGCGACAAGGTCGTTCTGATCTACTTCATTGAGCTGAACCATGACTGTCTCTGCTTTTGAAGTCGGAATGTTTTTCCCGATATAATCCGCTCGAATCGGCAGCTCCCGGTGTCCCCGGTCAACGAGCACAGCCAGCTGAATGGAAGATGGTCTTCCTACATCCACAAGGGCATCCATAGCGGCTCTGACGGTTCTGCCTGTAAACAGGACATCGTCAACAACAATAAGTGTTTTGTCATTAATGTCAGCTGGTATGTCTGCACCCTTTACAAGCGGGTCTTGGTTGTCTGTCTTTTTTGTCAGGTCATCACGGTATAGCGTAATATCAAGTTCACCCACAGTGACTGGATTCCCTTCAATTTGCTCGATGCGCTCTGCAAGGCGCTTTGCAAGATGTATGCCTCTTGTCTTGATCCCGGCAAGGATGACATCCTTCATCCCTTTGTTGCGCTCAATCATTTCATGTGCAATTCGGGTAAGCGCTCGTCTAATCGCTTGTTCATCAAGAATGACTGCTTTTTGTTCCATCTATTACACCTCTTTTTGACAAATAAAAAGCCCCTTCTGCAAAGGGCAGAGAGGGGCGTTCATTTGTGCATACGCGTGCACAAATTGATCCGTTATCCTTCTCAGCCTCTCTGGACTGTTTTAAAGAATCTCAATTTCTTTGTTTATTATTTCAGAAAAAGCACGGCCTGTCAATCGTTATTTCTTAATGAATCGATAAAAGCCTGCATATCAGCTGGAATTGGTGCTGTGAACTCGATATATTCTCCTGTTCTAGGATGATCAAATCCTAAAACACCTGCATGCAGCAGCTGTCCATTAAAATCGACTGTTTTTCTCGGCCCATATTTCGGATCTCCTGCAAGAGGGTAGCCGATATATTTCATATGAACACGAATTTGGTGTGTTCTTCCTGTTTCAAGACGGCATTCGACAACCGTGAAGTCTTTAAAGCGTTCAATCACATCAAAGTGAGTAACGGCTTGTTTTGCATTTTCTTTTGTGACCGTCATGCTTTGGCGGTCTTTTTTGTCTCTGCCAATTGGTGCATCAATTGTGCCTGTATCATGCTGGATAATACCGTGGACAACAGCCGTATACTTTCTTGTAACAGTTTTAGCCACCAGCTGATTGACGAGTGACTCATGTGCCATATCGTTTTTCGCGACCATTAACAGCCCAGACGTATCTTTATCAATTCGGTGGACAATTCCAGGACGCATCACACCGTTAATCCCTGATAAGTCTTTGCAATGTGCCATCAGTCCATTTACAAGTGTTCCTGACACATGACCCGGCGCTGGATGAACGACCATTCCTCGTGGTTTATTTACGACTAACACATCTGCATCCTCATAATAAATATCAAGATCCATTGGTTCTGCTTCTACATCTAGCGCTTCCGGATCTGGAATCTCCACTTTGATTTGATCCCCAGCTTGTACTTTGTAATTGGCCTTTACTTGTTTCCCGTTTACTTCGATCAGCCCATCTTTTACCCATTGCTGGACTTGGGTTCTTGACCATTCTGGTTCTGTCGTGCTTAGAAATTTATCTAGCCGTTCACTCGTTTGTTCTTCTGAAACGGCAATATTTACTTGATTCATGTAGTTGACTCCTTATTTTTCTTTCCATCTAACAGCATTTGAATGAAGAGCAGAATAACCCCTACACAAAGAGAAGAATCTGCAATATTAAAGATTGGGTAGTGATAATCCCCAAATACGAAATGAGCAAAATCAACCACTTCCTGACGGAAAATACGGTCAATAAAGTTGCCGATCGCTCCGCCAAGCATTAAGGCCAGCGCTACTCCCAGCAGCTTGTCCTTTTGTCCATGTTTTTGTAAGTAATAAACAATTCCCGCAATAACAACGAGTGTGATCACATAGAAAAACCACATTTGCCCTTGGAGAATTCCCCATGCGGCTCCTGAATTTCGGTGAGACGTGATATAAAAGAATCCATCAATGACTGGAACAGAATCACCGAGCATCATATTTTTGACAATGAGCCATTTTGTTAATTGGTCTAAACAAATGATAACGAATGCGATTATGTAATAGAACACACACGTTCCTCCATCTTCATACTTTGATCTTTAAGCATTTTATCAAGAAAACAGGAAGGAGTAAAGAAACTTTAGTTGACAGACAAAAACCTCCCTACATGTGGAAGGCTTCAAAATGAGAATCATTCGATTCGTAAGGATAAGGAGTGAATGCTTTTTTCTCGTATTGCTTATGATATAAAAAGTCGTCAGCCGTGCGGGCGGTAGGAAGAATGCTCATTTGTTCAAGCGGAATTACATCTCCTGTTGCCTCACATATGCCATAGGTTCCTTGTTCAATTTTTGCAATAGCGAGAGACACATCTTGTAGCTCTTCTTTGATGTGATAAAGAAGCGTGGTCGTTTTGACCTCATTCAATGTGACATGCTCAGCGGGTGAACGAAATGATGCGTATTCAAACAGTTTAGATTGCAGCTCTTCTTTCATTTGAAGGAGTTCCGTGTAAATCGTCTCTAGATCGCCATTCATGTCGCTATTTCAACTCCTGCCCTGTCGTGATAATCATATTGTTGCCCCGACTGGTCACTTTAAAGCCATAAGATTTTTCCTTTCGTTCTAAACGCTGTCATTTTCTCATAAAAGAAAACGCCCCGCATATGACGGGGCGCCAGCTTGTGATATCGCACTGTTAATTCTGGTAATATTTCTCCACGATTTCAGCATTTTTCAGCGACAATGTTGGGTATTTCGGATTTGCCCCAACGTCTTTTGAAAAAATGCGGGAACGCTCGCACAGTTCTCCTTCTGCTTTTTGAACCACAATTCGTCCTGATGTATATTCAGGCGCTGATGTATCTGCATGCTGCTCATCTTCTACCGTTAATTCAGAGATGATAAAGAGCTGCTTCACATCTTCTTTAATGGATGCAAGAAGGTTTTTCACTTCATCTGTCGCATAAAGCGTCACACTTGCTTCAAGTGAACGTCCGATGACTTTCTCGTTACGCGCAATCTCCAGCGCTTTTAGCACATCGTCACGTACTTCCATAAAGCGGTCAAACTTCGTTTCTGTCGCTTCAGCTTGAGGTACTAGCACACCTTCTGGCATATCTGTTAACTGAACACTTGGCTCTTCAACAAAGCTTAAGTGGCTCCATAATTCATCTGCTGTATGCGGAAGAATTGGTGCATTCAGCTTCACTAATGCCATTAATGTTTCGTAGAAGACCGTCTGCATGCTGCGGCGGTCTGGATGATCGGCATGCTCAATGTAGACGACATCCTTTGCAAAATCGAGATAGAAAGAGCTGAGCTCAATCGTACAGAAATTGTGAATCGCATGATAGACGACCGCAAATTCGTAATCATCATAGGCTTTTTTCACTTTATCAATCAATTTGTTTAATTTGATCATGATGTATTGATCCACTTCGCGAAGCTCTTCTACTGGCACGGCATTAACTGCTGGGTCAAAGTCAAATAAGTTTCCATGCAGGAAGCGGAAGGTGTTACGGATTTTACGATAGACTTCTGCTACTTGTTTCAAAATATCATCAGACACTGGATGATCGGCTTGATAGTTGACAGAAGATACCCAAAGTCTAAGAATTTCTGCACCAAGCTGCTTCGCGACCTTCGTTGGATCAATCGTATTGCCTAATGATTTACTCATCTTACGTCCTTCTTTATCAAGCGTAAAGCCGTGGCTTAGGACCCCTTTATATGGTGCTTTTCCAGTAACAGCAACTGCTGTTGATAAAGAGGAGTTAAACCAGCCGCGATATTGATCAGAGCCTTCAAGATAAAGATCTGCCGGACGGACTAGGTCATCTCTTTCTTCTAAAACAGCTTGGTGAGAAGAACCGGAATCAAACCATACATCCATGATGTCCTGCTCTTTTGTGAATTCACCATTCGGGCTGCCTGGATGTGTAAAGCCTTCTGGCAATAGCTCTTTTGCTTCTTTTTCAAACCAAATATTCGAGCCATGCTCTCTAAATAATTGAGATACATGCTGAATGGTTTCGTCCGTGATGATCGGCTCACCATTTTCCGCATAAAAGACTGGAATTGGAACGCCCCATACACGCTGTCTTGAAATACACCAGTCACCTCTGTCACGCACCATATTGAACAGGCGTGTTTCTCCCCATGCTGGAACCCATTTTGTTTCTTTAATATTGTCTAATAACGCTTCTCTAAAATCTTTAATGGATGCAAACCACTGAGCTGTCGCACGATAAATCGTTGGTTTTTTCGTTCTCCAGTCATGCGGGTAGGAGTGCGTGATAAAGTCGAGCTTTTTCAGCGCACCTTTTGCTTCAAGCTGTTCTGTGATGGCTTTATTGGCATCCTCGTAGAATAGTCCTTCAAAACCAGGCGCCTCATCTGTCATCACACCTTTTTCATCTACTGGACAGAGCACATCAAGACCGTATTTCATACCGACAATAAAGTCATCTTCCCCGTGGCCTGGTGCTGTGTGAACACAGCCAGTTCCCGCATCAGTTGTCACGTGGTCGCCAAGCATCACAAGGGAATCTCTACCATAAATCGGATGCTCTGCAACGACGTTATCTAATTCTTTTCCTTTTAATGTTTTCACGACTTCATACTCTTCAAAGCCAAGCGTTTTTGCCACTTGTTCAACGAGCTCAGATGCGACAACATATCGCTCAGCACCTACTTGAAGAACACTGTACTCTAAGTTTGGATGAACACAAATGCCAAGGTTTGCAGGAAGCGTCCAAGGTGTTGTTGTCCAGATAATGAATTGTTCGCCGTTTTCAAGAACGCCTTTGCCATCTTTTACTTTAAACGAAACGTAAATCGATGGTGAACGTTTGTCTTTATATTCAATTTCCGCTTCAGCGAGGGCTGATTCACTTGAAGGAGACCAGTTAACAGGCTTTAATCCTTTATAGATATAGCCTCTCTTCGCCATTTCACCAAAGACAAGAATTTGCTGCGCTTCGTATTCAGGCTTTAATGTGACATATGGATTGTCCCAGTCTGCTCTGACGCCTAATCGCTTAAACTGGCTGCGCTGACCTTCAATTTGCTTCCAAGCATACTCCTCGCATAGTTTGCGGAATTCTGCTGTAGACATTTCTTTGCGTTTGACTTTTTTATTTTTAGTGAGAGCTGTTTCAATTGGCAACCCGTGTGTATCCCAGCCCGGTACGTACGGTGCATGGTACCCGTTCATTGATTTAAAACGGACGATAAAATCTTTTAAGATTTTATTGAGTGCGTGCCCCATATGAATGTCACCATTCGCATATGGAGGTCCATCATGCAAAATAAACGTCGGGCGTCCTTTAGTCCGCTCTAAAACCATTTGATAGATGTCTTTCTCTGCCCATTCCTCTTGGATTTCAGGCTCTTTGTTCGGCAAGTTCCCTCTCATCGGGAATTCTGTTTTCGGCATTAATAAGGTGTCTTTGTAGTTCATACCCATTCCTCCACATGCAAATTCTGATTAAAAAACAATAAAAAAAGCCCTCTCATCCCATAAGGGACGAGAAGGCTTGTCTCGCGGTACCACCCTTTTAGACAAGCGATATGAAAGAGCCGCTTATCCACTCAAAAATCGTAACGTGATCAGACGCCTTTTCTTACTGGTTTTTTCAGAAAAGGAACTAAAGGGGTGATCTCATTGCAGCGTCTCGTAATGTCAGGCTTCCACCATCCCTGATTCGCTTTATTACGCATGTGACAGCTGCGAGTGTCCCTTTCAAACGTTTATCTCTTGTTAATTTATGATGGTATTATATGCAACATGAGCACGTCATGTCAAGATGATGCGCTTATTCTTTTTCGTCAAAGACAGCGTCTACTTCATATTCCAGTAAATGATCCCAATCGTCATTTTTCAGAAGATCAAGCTGCGCTTCGATGAGCATTTGGAAGCGAGTTCTAAAGACCTTCGACTGTTTCTTCAGCTCTTCGATTTCCATTGCAATCTTTCTTGATTTTGACAGCGCTTCGTTGATAATACGGTCTGCATTTTTCTCTGCTTCACGAATAATCAATTTTGCTTCTTTATCAGAATGACGCTTTACGTCTTCCGCTGCTTCCTGCGCCACAAGAATCGATTTGTTTAATGTCTCTTCAATTGTTGCAAAATGACCTAGTCTTTCGTCAAGCTCGTTTACTTTGTCTTCAAGCTCGTTCTTTTTACGAAGTACGATCTCGTAGTCTTTACGTACTTGGCTTAAAAACTCGTTTACTTCGTCTTCGTCATAGCCGCGAAAGCTTTTTGTGAACGTTTTATTATGAATATCATTAGGTGTTAATGGCAACCTCGCCACCTCCAGATTCAAGTTCGTTATGTCAGAAGCTCAAATGTTACTTTGAATTTATCTTTTTTGGTCTTCCCATCAATCGTTTTGAGGCTAAAGCGGCCAAATCCCCGAACAGAGAGCTGATCGCCTTCACCGATTGTAAAGGAAGGGTCCTCAGTGACTTTCCAATTGACTTTGACAAGCCCATTTTTAACTAAAAGCTGTGCTTTTTGCCGAGACTGACGGCTGACAGCAGCGCATACAGCATCCAGCCGAAGTGAAGAAATGGTATCTTCTTTGATATCAGTCTTCGTGATCACTGGCTTTATTTCTGCCTGCGTGATTTCCTCTAATGAAACGGCTGCTCTGCCGACATGTGTCAGCTGCGCCCGCACAAAATCGGCGACATCACTTGTACAAATAAATTGCACATCTTCCTCTGAAAATAATAGATCTCCGAATTTTTGACGCTTCAAGCCTGTCCCAATCAATGAGCCGAGAAGCTTCGGGTGTTCTAAGGAAATAAACTTTTTCGCATAGTTCACCTGAAAATATGACAGCTCAACATCTTGAATAGAAGGTTCTAAATAATCAGGATAAATGAGAGCTCTTTTGCGCTCCGCTCCCTCATACCCGCCAAAAAACATGATCCCAAGTTCTTCGCCATGCTGGATGACGGATTCAGTAATAAATTGCTCACGCGGATCAAGAAAATCTGTTAATTTCATTCGATATTGGTCGAGTGCGATTTTTTTCCAGCCTAACACTTGGTCAACAAATGGCTGTTCGTCTTTTCTAAAATGCTGATAGATATCGCTCATTTTGTTCCCCTCTTATGTAAAAGAGCCTGGCAGTGCCAAGCCCGGCAGCCTGTTTACATGAAGCGCACAATCATATTGTAAAGACCAGTTAGTCCATATGATGATGCAAAACGAATCACAAGCAATGCCACAATCGGCGAGATGTCAATCATGCCGATTGGCGGAATAATTTTACGAAATGGTTCTAAATACGGTTCGCAAATATTTGTCAGAAAACGGCCAAACACAGTTTCTCTTGCAGATGGCACCCATGACATAAAGATGTAAATAATAATCGCGAATGAGTAAATCGTTAATACCGTTCCTAAAATATTAAAAATGAAATTTAGAATCACTATGATTTACCACCTCTGAGGTTCTTCCTCTGTCAATAGCTCTGATATTGTGCCAGATACATCTACATTATCAGGTGTGCAGAGGAATATATTCGAGCCAATACGCTGGATGTCTCCACCGATTGCATAAACGGTTCCGCTTAAGAAGTCAATGATTCGCTTTGCTTGATCATGCTGAATGCGCTGCAAATTCACGACGACTGCACGTCTGTTTTTAATATGGTCTGCAATCTCCTGCGCTTCTGCATAAACACGCGGCTCACTTAACACCACTTTAGAGGATTTTTGCACGCTTTGCAAGCTGACAACATTTTGTTTTCCTGTCTGCGGACGATCTTGAAATGCTGCTTTGTCCTTCGTTCCTTTTTCTTCTTGAACGGGTTCTCTTTCTTCATCAATATATTCGTACTCATACTCTTCATCGTCGAGAGTGAAAAAGCTTTTAAACTTATTTTTTATGCTCATGTCACGCACCTCCTGTTTCATTTCCAACAAGTGAAGAGCCAATCCGAACGAATGTCGCACCTTCTTCAATTGCGATTTCAAAATCATTTGACATGCCCATCGATAAATGCTGACAAGGTGCATTTACTTGGTTAAGATGTTTTACTTCTTCTCGAAGAATTTTTAATGTTTTAAAACAGTTTCGAATCACAGTGTGATCCTCTGTAAATGGAGCCATCGTCATCAGTCCAGCAATTTCAATCTGTTTGAAATCAGCGAGCTGCTTCACAAATGGAATGACGTCTTCACTTTTCAAGCCGTGTTTTGACTCCTCAAGTGACGTGTTCACTTGTACAAAACAGCGAACTGTGTGATCCGCTCTTTTTTCAATTTCATTCGCAAGAGACATCCTGTCGAGCGAATGTAAGTAGTCAATTGTCTGAATGACAGATTTCACTTTACGTGTTTGTAAACTGCCGATGAAGTGCCAGCTAATGTTTTCATCGGTTATGGCCGCCTGCTTTTCAAGTATCCCTTGGTCACGATTTTCACCAAAATGCATAATCCCTGCTTCTTTGGCTTCTTGTGCTCGTTCAATTGAGACATACTTTGTCACAGCAACGACCGATACATCTGCTGGATGTCTACCGGCTCTTTTACATGCTTCGTTTATTTGTTCATTTATTTGTCTGAGATTCTCTCGTACATTCAATTGCACTTATGCCTCCTTAAACCCGACAAAAGACATCATACGTCCTGTTTTGCCTTGATCACGCCGGTGTGAGAAGAATAGCTGATCATTGCAGCTTGTGCACATCGAACTGACATGTATGTTTTCTTCTTTTATTCCTGCATGAAGCAATACGTTTTTGTTTAATGTTTTCAAATCAATTTTATATTGTCCTTGTGAAATCTCGGAATACACATCCTCTGTTGAAAAAGGAAGCTGTTTCACTTGATCCATGACTGCGTCATCGACTATGTAGCAGCAGCTGCCAATGGATGGTCCAATGACGACTTGAATATGATCGGCCTTGGCACCTTCTTGGCGGACCCATTCATCAACCATCTTAGCACCAATTTGCTTGACGGTTCCTTTCCAGCCGGCATGAGCCGTTCCAATTAATCCGTTTTGCGGAGCTAGAAAATAAAGCGGAACACAATCAGCGAAACAAAGAGCGAGCATCATGTTCGTCTCAGAGGTATATAAACCGTCTGTACCAGGCAGTGCCTCATGATAATGAAGACTTCCTCTTCCTCTTTGCTCCTTGGTGACTTTCAGGATGCGATCCTCGTGTGTTTGGTCTGCAAACACCCAATCAGAGAGCGGCACAGCAGCAGCATCTGCTATGACTTGACGATTCATTTGAACACTAGAAGCATCATCTCCTACATGGAGTCCAGTGTTCAATGATTGATATGGAGGTAGGCTGAAGCCGCCATTTTTTGTCGTAAATCCGGCCAATACCTCTTTTCCAGAACATGTCATGTTCGTCCAATCATGAATGGTCATTGCATATGGTGATTTCTGCTGAAAGGGGTCATATTTGTGTGTCAAAGCTGCCTCCCACCTTTCATTCATCTCTCTTTATATCGCTCCTATTTTACCACAAGACATGCATAGACAGTTAGTGGGATTCATTAAATATTACACTCAAATGTGCCCTTTCTGCAGGTTTTTTTTCAAATTGATATGAAAACGTAATCTTTTTACCCGAAAAAGACATTGTTTGCTGAGAATGGAGAGCTTGTTTTAAGGAAAAATTGAATGATTCATTGAGGAGTTATACGAATTAAGAAGACAATCGGACAAGTATTACATCTTCGCCAATTTTTACTATATTTCGCCAAGGGACGATCATTTCCTCTTCTTTTCCGAAAAATCCCATCATTTTCCCTGTGCCGCCAATAATAATCGCTTGTATTTTGCCGCTTGTCACATTAATATCAATGTCCCCAATGGTGCCTAGTTTTTTTCCGCTGGATACATCGACGACATCCTTGATTTGGAATTCAGAAATACTGATCATCTGTCCTTCCCCGCCTTTCGTTTTCTACTATAATATGTATGATGGAAAAGCAGGGACGCAGACCAATAGTTTCTTTTATCTACAATTTACTTAAATGCGGACGGCCATTTCTCCACATGACATCTACCGGACATTCAAAAAAAGAAGAAAGCAAGCCGCTTGTCATCATTTCTTTCGTTTCTCCTTGATCAAAAACAGATCCATCTTTTAATAATAAGGTGTGCTGAAAAACAGGCAGAATCTCCTCTGCATGATGGGTCGTATAGAGCAAAGTAGGCGCATCAGGCTTTGCTGCAATAAATGAGATGGTCTCCAGCACTTGCTCTCTTGCTAAAAAATCAAGACCCGTCACAGGTTCATCTAAAATCAAAAGCTGCGGATCATTCATTAAAGCCCTCGCAATCAAGACTTTTTGCTTCTCTCCCTGTGAGAGGGTTTCATATGTTCTGTTGGCATATTTGAATGAACCAAATGCTTTTAATAGATCAATGGCTTTCTCTCTCATTTCATCTGTCGGGGTTTCATAAAGCCCGATAGAAGCAAATGCGCCGCTAAGTACAATTTCAAAAGCATTGTCGTCTCTATGCAATTTCTTTTCAAGTCCCGCTGAGATGAGACCAATTTTCCTCCTGAGCTTTTCACCAAGAGCTTCCTTGCCAAAGACATGTCCCAGCACTGTCATCTCGCCTGACGTGGGGAAATAATAGGAGCAGAGCATATTTAATAAAGCGGTTTTTCCCGCACCATTTAAACCGTAAAGCACCCAGTGTTCCTGCTTGTTCACCTGCCAGTCAATAGACTGCAGCAGCCATTTCCCATTTCTTTTTAATGAAACATTCTTCAATTCAAGTGACACCATAACTTCCTCCTGATTAAAAATTCCGAATATACAAATAATGAATGTTTACAGCATATCGTAAATGCTCTTTCTGGTAAACCTCATATAAAAAAGCTGCTCCTAATTAGGAACAGCTTTTTTTACATGGTTACGAAATTTCAATTCGTACGCCTTCTTTTATATCAGGAAACGTGTGCGGGGATGCAAAAACAGCACCTGGTAATACATCATCAAACGGCTCTTGGAAGTAGATCGAAATATGGCCGAGCTCTTTAAAGTTGTCATTTGCTTTATTGCCGAGGGCTGTGATCGTGTACGTTTGATCGCCCACTTGAATAGTTCCGCCCAGCTTCAGCGGCTCTTCTTCTAGATGCTCGAACTCATGAATGACAGACATATCTCTTAATTCCTGCGGCGCTGCGGGTCCAAATAAAACAATCAGCTTATCTTCTTTAAATTGAGGGACTAAGATCCCAATTTCTTTTACGACAGATTGTGTTACCATGTATCTCGATTCCTCCTTTAATACTTAATACATACCGAAGCTGGCAACGTATGCGATCACAACAGATAGAACCCCTGTAATAAGACGGCTATACAAAACAGCTGGTACCCCATATTGTACCGTTTCCGGCTTCGCTTCACCAAGTGACAGCCCCACTGGAATAAAATCACACCCTACTTGGCCGTTGATGGCAAATAGTGCAGGTAGTGCAAATTGAGGCGGAATGTTTCCTAGTGCAATTTGACTACCAATCAGAACACCGATGACTTGGGCAATGACTGCTCCAGGTCCTAAGACAGGTGATAGGAACGGCAGTGTACAGACCACAACGAGCAGTAAGAGCCCCCAAAGAGATCCTGCCAAAGGTGATAGAAAATGGGCAATCAGGTCACCGATTTTTGTATAATTGATAATTCCAATTAACATACTGACAAATGCCATGAAAGGAATAATGTTTTTCAAAAGCATATCAACAGAATCACGGCCAGCCTGGTAGAACGTACCGGTGACTTTCCCGATTCCGCGTGAGAATCTCATCAGGAAATTGCCTTTTTCCTGCCGCTCAATATTTTCCTCTTTCAGCTTTGCATACGTTTCTTTGAAATTCTCTTTGTCAATCGACTCACTGTTTTCCTGACCTTCTGCTTTCGCCTCACCATCAGATGCTTCTGCATAGGAAATATCTTTTTCTGTTACGCCTGATACGAAGATATCTTCTGTAATATGTTTAGCAAGCGGCCCAGAAGGAGAGGATGCCAAAACGTCTACAGTAGGAATGCGTTTCATTGGATAAAGTCCGATTCGCGCTGTTCCACCGCAGTCAATGACAACACACATCATTTCATCTTCTGGTATAGAGTTTTTAAAGCCGTCACATGCTTCTGTCCCTGTCATTTCTGCAATTTTACGTGCAACCGGGTGAATGCCTCCCCCTGTAATGGAAACAACCTTTCTTCTTTTACCAGTTGGTTCAAGCTCTAAGCCTTCTCCCCATCCGCCAGCACCTTTTGCAACAAATACTTTGTGGTTTGTCATGTCTAACCCTCCCCTATTGTGAATTCGCTTTCATTTTTCCTGCTAAATATTTTGTAATCCATTCAGTAATGATTCCGCGTAGTAAAATGACGACGATCCCGACTAAGAAGTAACGAACAGCAAGCTCTGACATTGAATATCCAGCTTCTTTAATCCCGTTCGCAATTCCTAAGTAGACAAATAGTTCTCCTGCGTTGGCATACGGGAACAGTGATGTCACCGGATGAACAAATGAAACAGCTGAATCATAGAATGCTGGTTTTTGTTTTTCAGGTAAGAAGCGGCCAAACGTATAAGCCATTGGGTTTGTCAAAATAAGAACAGATAAGATCGGCATTAACGTGTAGCGCAAAATGGTATATTTCGCTGCAAACTGAATGGCTCTATTCACTCGCTCTTCTCCAATAAATTTCATGACAGCATAAGTGAAAGTAAGTAACACAACAAGCGTTGGAACGATACCTGTAATTAGACCCATGAACTGCTTTCCGCCGGCTTCAAACATTCCGATAAAGTGCTCTCCAAACCATTGAATCCATTCCATGTTTCATCTCCCCTTTCTTTAGTTCACATTTGTTATATTTTTTTTCGAAATCGAGACAAGTGCCTGCTCAGCCGCCATGGAAAGTGCTTGCATGACAGCTGGCGCTTTTTTGCGCTTTTTCAACGTCTTCTTCATCATATGGTGCTCGTCCAGCACAGCCCCTACATGCTTGCCTTCATATGCAGGGACTTCTTTAAATTTAGATAAGATCGACACGCCGCCAAGCACATGGCATTTTTGAATGATATATGATTCATCCACAATGATGAGCGCAATGGCTCCAGGGCCAACTTTGCGCCGTTCCATTCCTGAAAATAAGTGATATCCCTGTTTCCCTCTGTAGTCATCAATTAGTGAGTCCATGCTTTTGCGGTAATACTTGATTTGGATAAAAGATAACCCATATTGCACAATGAGAATGATACAAAGTACGATTGCTAATTTTTCCATAGCTTCACGTCCTTATGATTGAAATAAGTGATCTTGTAATGAACGCAGCTTCCAGACGGTTGTGTTTGAATCAAGCTCTACATCATCATGAGTAAGGAACTGTCCTAATTTGATGTCTTTTTTCGCTACAACTTTTCCGCTGATTAAGCCAATTGGAATGTGACCGTTCGTTTTCATGTCTTGATGTGTTTCAAGTACACCTCTTACGGAGTATCCGCCAATTCCGTCAAGTGATTCCCCTGCTTTAATATCTCTTTTCGCAACAGCGACTGTTTCTGAGACTGGTACACCAATCGGGTGGATCGATGAATCATGCTGTAAGACCGCTTTTGCGATCGTAACAGGTGTTTCAAGGCTCGCTAAGTGGAAAGGACGGTAAAGCGTGTAGTGAGGACCTTTTCCAACTTTTAAGTAACGAAGCTCTTCATCTACTGGCTCTAGATCACTCTTGACGATAACGAATACACCTGGAGCAAGTCCGTTTACATATTCCACGACTCCGAAGTTATCGAGCACGCCGCCTTGTTGTTTTTGATTCAATTTATCTGCTACATTCTCTAAATTTGCTTCGACTCCGTGCATACCGACTTTATCTGGCAAAAGCCCTGTCGCGTTACTTAATAAGTTCATTTCTGCCATTGTTTTTGTTCCGTCTTGGAAGGCAGCGAGCATATGTGCACTCATATGTTTACTATCTGCTTCTGCTTTACACGTATCTGGATTTGCTTCTGGGAAGAATGGGTTGTTCTTGCCTTTCCCAGCAACGAGCACCTCAAGTCCCATTGTTTTTGCAAATTCATATAATTCTAGTGTAGCTGCGGGTTCGTCTCCAGCTGATCCAGAATAAACAAGCCCTGCATTTGTGAATAATTTATGCATCACCAAACCGATGGTAATATCAACTTCTACATTTAAAAGAACGAGATGTTTCTTTGAATTAAGCGCTTCCAAAGAAATGTTTGCTCCGACCTCTGGCACTCCTGTTGCATCTACGACAACTTCCACAAAATCTGATTGAATTACTTCTCTATAATCATTTGTGACGACCATTTGATGCGGCTTCGCATGCTGCTTGTAAAAATTCGCTGCCTTCTCTGCTGCACTAAGGTGAATATCACAAACACCTGCTACAATCATGCCTGGAATTTTAGAAATTTGTGAAATAAGTCCAAAGCCCATTTGGCCTGCCCCAATAATTCCTACTTTGATTGGATCTCCACTGCGTTCTCGAGCTAACAACTGTTGATAGATTGACATCTAAATCATCCTTTCAGGTTTTCTTGCTTCTCGGGTAGATTGCTAGAAAAATAATCTGAAACTTTTAACAAATGTTATAAAAATTAACAAAAATCTGTTTCTTGTAACATTTGTTATTTTATTTATCATTTGTTATGAACTTAGTTTATATGATGTGTCAACTTTGTGTCAAGATAAAATCGATAAAATTTTCAATCTTTTTGAGTCTAAAGGCTCAAAAAAACTACCTAATATGATTAGGTAGTTACTTTAATAAGGCATCTCCTGTTCGTTCATCCGTAATTAATACATGAATTAATCCACCTTCTAATGCTGCCCGGATCGCTTCAATTTTTTCTTCTCCTCCAGCGACACCAATGACTAGCGGGATTTCTTTCAGCTTTTGCGGGCTTATGCCCATTACCCTGTTGTTCCATGGGTGAGGATACACTTCCCCTTGGTGATCAATAAAGTTATAGCAAATGTCACCCGCTACATCCTTCGCTTGAAGAATATCCTCCTCTCCGCTTGTCATATAAGATTTCACCATCGTTGAATGCTGCGGAACCCCGCCAATCCCGACAACCGCAATATTTGATGATTCTCCTAGTTCAATCACTTTTTTGATTGACGGCTGCCGAATCAGTACATCCTTCGCTTCTTTCGTATCAAGCATGACAGGCACATGTAAAAACTCACATTTAGATTTGAGTGCCTCTGTGCATCTCGCAATAATATAATTGGCATGGATATCAACATCTTCGTTTCCCACACCCCCGACTAGAGGAACAAATGTCACAGATGGGTAGTGCTGAACTGACGTAAGCGCTTTCGCCATTTCATGCAAAGTGGTTCCTGAGGAAAAACCGATGACTTGTCCATCCTTCATGACTTTTAATAAAAAGCCTGCCGCCGCAGCGCCAATTCGGCTTTTTGTTGTTTCTTGACTGAGCGTTTCCACACAGACGACTTCTCGCAGCCCATATTTCCGCTCTATTTTTCTTTCTAATGATCCATATTGTTGATTCACTTCATCATGAATAATGATTTCCACGATTCCTGCTTCACGTGCTTTTGCCAAATATTTCGATATGAGCGAACGGCTAACCCCAACCGCTTCTGCTATTTTAGATTGAGTGGCGCCTTCTTCATAATACATATGCGCAACCTTAATGAGCAGCCTTCTTTCATCATGGAATGTCATAATAACCCTTCTTTCCGCTTAAGTGTTCCCTAACAAATGATATCTAAAATAACATTTGTTAAAAACAGATTAAATGAAAAAAATAACAGAGTCAATACTAGAGACGTGCTCTTTCCAAGAATGAAAAAAGCCGCACATGAAGCGGCGGCTTTAAAAGATGTTTTTATTCATTTGTTTAATGGCTGCTTTTTCAAGTCTTGAGACTTGTGCTTGAGAAATTCCGATCTCTTCAGCGACTTCCATTTGCGTTTTTCCTTGGAAGAAGCGTTTGCGCAGAATCATTTTTTCTCGATCATTCAATCGGCGCATTCCCTCTTTTAAGGCCAATTCCTCTACCCATTGTGTGTCTTTGTTCCGATCATCACTAATTTGATCCATCACATAAATCGGATCTCCTCCGTCATTATAGATCGGTTCAAACAAAGAAACAGGATCTTGAATCGCATCTAGGGCAAAGACAATTTCCTCATGAGGCACTTCCAGCACTTTGGCAATGTCTTCTGCCGTTGGCTCCTTGCTTGTCTCACTTATCAGCCTCTCACGAACCTGAAGCGCTTTGTAGGCAATATCTCTAAGTGAACGAGACACCCGAATTGGGTTGTTATCACGCAAGTATCGACGGATTTCTCCTATGATCATAGGGACCGCATAAGTTGAAAATCTGACATTGTGGCTTAAATCAAAATTATCAATTGATTTCATTAATCCGATACAGCCTACTTGGAAGAGATCATCCACATACTCGCCTCTGTTGTTAAAACGCTGAATCACACTTAAAACCAACCGCAAATTGCCATTGACTAGCTTTTCTCTTGCTGTATCGTCACCCTCATCCTGCAGCTGTCTGAACAATTTTCTCATCTCTTCGTTTTTCAGAACAGGCAGTTTGGAGGTGTCGACTCCGCAGATTTCCACTTTATTTCTGGACACTTTTTTCCCTCCCTACAGGAGCTGTTGTACAAAGTTCAGTATCTCCTTGGGATGGAAAAATATGCACGAGTGATGATGAGAATCATGAGAAAAGAAGT
This sequence comes from Bacillus sp. FSL R5-0512, assembly GCF_038593295.1. Taxonomy (NCBI): domain Bacteria; kingdom Bacillati; phylum Bacillota; class Bacilli; order Caryophanales; family Bacillaceae; genus Bacillus; species Bacillus sp. FSL R5-0512. The sequence goes on along the minus strand of NZ_CP151982.1, from coordinate 1,441,727 downwards.
TGATACCTTTGACAGCAAAGGGACAGAGCTTTCAAAAAAAATTTTTTAGACCATTTTGTTAAATTCTTTTTGTAATCGTTTAATAATTCTTTTTTCAAGTCTTGAAATATACGACTGGGAAATGCCTAACATATCAGCGACATCTTTTTGGGTTTTTTCTTCACCGCCAACTAAACCGAATCTGAGCTCCATAATCTGCTTTTCGCGGTCATTTAATTGCTCCAGCGCTTTTTTCAACAGTTTTTTATCTACATTTGCTTCAATATCCCGTGTGATAATATCATCATCTGTTCCAAGTACGTCTGATAAAAGCAGTTCATTTCCGTCCCAATCAATGTTGAGCGGCTCATCAAACGACACTTCTGAACGAATTTTATTATTTCGGCGCAAATACATCAAAATCTCGTTTTCAATACATCTCGAAGCATATGTCGCAAGCTTGATCTTTTTTTCTGGATTAAATGTATTGACTGCCTTAATCAGGCCAATAGTTCCAATACTAATTAAATCCTCAATATTAATCCCTGTGTTTTCAAATTTTCTTGCGATGTAGACCACCAACCGCAAATTTCTTTCAATCAGGATAGCCCTTGCTGTTTGATCACCTTTTGGTAATTTGACAAGCAGTTCCTGCTCTTCATCCTTTGATAATGGCGGCGGCAGCGCCTCACTACCACCAATATAATAAATCTCATCACTCTTAAGACCTAGCTTCATGAGGAGTTTATACCAGTAGTAAGTGAGTTTAAATTTTAATTTTTTCATCTTCTTCTCCCTTCTAAATGTCAAGTTGACCTCGTAAGATAAAAGACATCACCAAAACTTAAGACACCCCTTGGATGATTTTTCCGTCTAACATATCTGGATGAATGATGGATTGAAATTCCTGATCTGCTGATAAACCGCTCAGACTCATGCCTACAAAACACTTGGCTGGCTGGATCATATGCGTCTTTGAATAAATGATGACCGTATCTGGTTTTAAGCATAGAAGAAACCCGTGATCATGACCGACCGCTCGATATGGAACAAGTCTTAAACGGTCAAGAAGCGGAAATTGATCATCGAGCTTTTGCATCACTTCAACAGGATGAGACTGCTTCATAAGCTCTATAAATGGCTCTCCGCAAATGGACATGAGCTGATCTGCTTGAACGATCATCACAGGTGTTTTCGTCATAGGATCATACAGCTGATTACCGGAATCGACGAGTCCCTTTAAACGGATGATCTCCCCGTGAATGTGTATCTCCACAAGGACTTGTTCATCAAACTGTCTTTTTTTCGCACCGACCTCTCCTAATCTTTTCTTTGAAAACAGCCAAATCGCAGGAAAGCCGGTTAAAACGAAAAGCCAGCTAATGGGATCACCAAAGCCATCATTTTGTGAAATCAACAGCCCGTCTTGAATAACAGTATTGGTTTGTAAAAACGAATGAACCCCGATCATGCCTCCTCCCATCAAAAATGTGATAAAGTAAAAAGCAAACAGGTTTTGAAAAAAGGATCGAAATCTTTGAAATCCAAAAGTAGCAAGCACGATCAAGACAGAAAAAAGCAGTTTGCCCAAAGGGTGTGACACAAACATTGCAAATGGTGTAAAGAGCAAGAGAACAATGCTCGATCCAATCAGAGCTCCTAACATATATCGCCGTTTTTTTACTTGTCGTTTGAGAATAAATGCAGTGAGTAAGAGAAGCAATAGATCAAAACAAAAGTTTAACAGCCAAATCACATCTAAATAAATGACCACCTTCTGCTCCTTTCATCTGAAACAAAGAATCAAAAGCAGTACTTGCACTTGTTTGTACCAGTATAAAACAGCCAAGAGATGGAAGTCTGTCAATTCTTGTTGGGGATGATAGAGAACTTTTGGTGGATTGTTATTGTTTTTGTCGAGGAATGAGAGCACAAAGCAAGAGAGTGTGCTTCCGGACAAGCTTTCAAACAATTATTCGAAACGAAAAAGACACGCTCCAAGGAGTCGTGCCTTTTTTTAAGGATTATTTTTCATTGATATTTAATGTGCCTGAAGCCTTTTGTCGAGTAACATTTCCATAATCATCCCGAACAATCACTTCAATGACTGCACCTTTTGCTTTGGCGGTAGAAGTAGCTGTCCAGTAGCCTTCATATGTTCCGCCGGCTACCTCGCGAAGCGGCAGCTCTGTTGTATTTTGCAGCTTTGATCTCGCGTTTGTCAGCGGCATATGAATGACAAACGTTGCGTCTAGCTTTTCTCTGCTGTTAAATGAAATTTTAACAGACTCACCTGATGATAGATTGACATTCTCTGCTGGTGTCAGCTTAAAAATCTCAGGCGCTTCGTATTGAACATCGATATCGACTTTTTTAGTCGCTTTGTTTCCTGCTGCATCTTTTGCTGTAACTTTGATCGTATTTTTCCCGTTCTCAAGCAGGATTCTTGCAGAATATTTCCCATCTTTTATTGCTGCCTTTTTTCCATTCACAGTGACTTGATCAAGATGATCATCGGTTACCTTTCCTTCTACAGTGAGTGATTCTTTGTTAGATTTTTCCCCTTTTTTTGGTGTATCTATCGTTACCACTGGGGCTGTTTGATCAATGATCAACTTGACTGATTTGGATTTTTTCGTTGCGCCTTTATCCGTAACAGTGGCAGCCGTAAATACATGCTCTCCGCTTGACACTGTAACCTTCTCTTTGAAAGCACCCGACTGATCTGCTTTCACTTTGGCAATCTCTTTATCGTTTTGATAGATCGCTACATCAAGCCCTGGAGAGGCTTTACCTTCAATCTCCAGTTCATCTTTGTTCGTGATCGTTCCAGCCTTTGGAGATGTTATTTCTGGCACATCTGCTTCATATTGGACAAGCGCACGAATCATATAATTTCCCTCTTCTTTTGGAGAAGGAGAAAAGGCACCGCTTGTCAGCTGCCAGCTTCTTTCAGCATTTGGTCCATCTTCATCTGTTGCAAGGCCTGGAGATTCCGTATTCTTTTTCGTTTGAATATAGACAAGATAGAAATCTCCATCCACCGTAATGGCTTGATCTTCTAAATCTACTTTTGTCCATTCACCATTACGCAGCGCATTCGCTTTAAAAGGTCCCGCGATTTTCTTACCTGGAGCACCGTCCTTTCCGGAAGCATCATACACTTCAACCGCAAATTCATTCCCGCCAGGGGCTGGCCACTCTGTTGTCCAGAAACGGAAAAGTCCCCCTGTGACCTGCGCTTGTTTCTTCCCTTTTTCTAATGAAAATTTCACCGCCCAGCCATTACCAGGATCATAGAACGCCCGCGCATTTTCAGCTGTTCCGTCATCGTAGCCAATTTCGCCAGCAAAACCGATGAAAGGTTCCAGCTTGATTGCTTTTTCAAGCGGCTTTTCTGTCACATCAGCTGTAAACGAATATCCTTTAAACCCTTTCGCAAATACTTTGACTGTATACACACCGCTCAATGCCTCTAGAGAAAACTCACCAGATTCATCAGTTTTCACCGGCTCAATTTTCGCATCCTCTACAAGATAAACCTTAGCATCCTTTACTTTTTCACCCGTTGCTTCGCTTACAATTGTGCCAGATATCGTTCGTTTCTCAAGTGGCTGTAAGGAGAAATTTGCCTCTGCCTGATCATTTGCAGAAATATTGACTTTTTGTGTGCGTGATTCAAAGCCATATGCTTCAGCTTTCACTGTAAATTCCCCTGCACCATGAGAAAGCTGATATCTCCCTGTCGCTTCATCTGTGTACGTGGACTTGCCGCTTTCAAGAACACTGATTTCTGCCTTCATCGGAAGAGCTTTAATAGATGGGGCATCTAAGCTTTTTTCCTTTTTCATCTGGACATGCTTTTCTTTTAGTTTAGCAGGCTTTGCACTTTTCGGATCGACGGGTTTCTTCTGCTCCTGTGCTGGCTTTTCTTTTTTGATGACGCCAAGTTGTTTCTTTGCCTTTTGAGGCAAGGCTTGATCTGTTATTTTCACATCATCTAAATAAAAACCGTCTTTTGTCACACTGCCATCCGTTCTTAGCTGAAAAATAACTCTCACGTTCTGACCTTTGTAGGCAGATAAATCAACTTCTCCTTTTGTCCATCCACTTGTTTTGCCTGTGTAGGCTGCCACTTGGACAGCATCTTCCCCCTCAGGCTGCACATGAATATGCACATAGTCATAATTTGCTTCAAGGTCATGCCAGTATTGAAATTGTAAAAAGGAGGAGCCTGACTCAGGTACAGCAATCATCGGCATAGATAAATGAGCATCTGTTTGATTTTCATAAGGACTGTCTAGGTTTGTAGCGTAGACATGATCTCCAGTAAAGGCCTGTTTCGGACCTGTGGTCGGCTTCCCCCACTGCCAAGGATCTTTTGTTCCACCACTGAACCATCCACTTGGCCAAGCTTCAAAATCTTGCGAGTAGCCAGTCGTGATGGATGTTTTAATCGGAAGCGTATACGGTTCTGATGCGGCTTCATTTTCTCCAAAATCTTTCACAATCCATCGGTACGTGACGTTTTCCCCCTCAAGTTCTGGGAGCTGGACAACATATGTCCCTTTTAAATGATTTCCATCCGTTCGTTTTGCTTGAAGCGTCTCCCTTTTCCCTTGATCCACTTGATAGCTCAAGGAGACATTTGTCACAGCTACTTCATCTTCTGCTGTAATACTAAGAGGTGTTGGCGTAGAGGCAAAAATTTCATTCGGTCCTTTATGAGAAAATACAGGTGGTTCTGTATCTTCTCCTTCTTTTGTTACCTGCCCTTCAATCTTGCCAATTCCATCTGTTAATGCTGTAATCGCTTCTTTTGCATCAACTAATCCTGCCCCATAGCCATTGTTAGGGGATTCCGGGAATTGTTGATCTGTCAGTGGTTTTGCAGTATCAATGAGAATTTCTTCAATCTCTTCAACAGACAGATCTGACTGTACTTGGCGCAGAAGAGCCACAACAGCTGAAACATGCGGACCTGCCATCGAGGTTCCATTCCAGCCATCCTCATATCCTTTCCCTGGAATAGAAGAACGAATGTTTACCCCTGGGGCCGCAATATCTGGTTTCATGACCCCATATGGAGAGGGACCTTGCAAAGAGAAAGAACCCAGTTTGTTGTTTTGATCTGTTGCACCCGTCGCAAAGGCTTCGGGATAGTTCGCAGGATTTGCAATAGATCCCTCACCGCCAGGGTTAAATAAATCCGTATTACCAGCTGAAAATTCTGGGAAGATGTCCGCTGCTCTCCAAGCATTGACCACATCTTTATACCAATCATCAAGACCAGGCCCACCGCCCCAAGAATTATTGACCACATCTGGCGCCTTTTCTGGATGAGGGGTTCCGTTTTTATCTTTTGGAGCTAAAATCCATTCACCTGCGTCAAGCAGATCAGCATCTGATCCACCATCTTCTGAGAAAGCTTTCACCGCGATCCATTTTGCACCTGGTGCGACTCCAATTTGATTCTCTCCATTTGGCTCAGAGCCAACCATCGTTCCCGTTACATGTGTACCATGCTCTAAATCATCGTATGGCGCTTCAGAACCTGTCGTTGCATCGTACCAATTGAATTCATGAGAAGGTTCATTCGGACGTGCAGGATCAAATCCACGGTATTTTTCTTTTAATGCAGGATGATCCCATTCCACACCTGTATCAATACTTGCCACAACGGTACCAGTTCCGTCATAGCCTAAAGCCCACGCTTCTGGGGCATGAACTTGAGAAATGTTCCACTCGATTCCATCTGCTGCTTTGATTTGTTTGTTTTTCTTTGAAGTTTTCAAATCAACAGGACGATGGATTTGACGGATTTCATTTGGCAGCACTTGATCTACTTCTGGGAAGGAAGCCACCTTTTCCATGACTTCTTTCGTTCCCGTCACAGCGAGACCATTTACAATATAGTACGAATGAATATCCTTCACTTGCTTTTTCTTTTGTGCCTTTTGTAAATAAGCAAGCAGCGCTTCTTGCGTCTCTTCAGACGTCGCTCTTAGTTCTGATACGACAGCTGATCTTTTTGTGTACTGCGTTTTAGCTGCTGTTAACTTCTGTTTTTTGGCCTTTGACACAGCATCCTTCGCCACTTTTTTGACATTGGTTTGTTCCTTCATTTTGACTAAAAAGGTCACCTTGTCTTCTTGTTGAAACTGTTTCATTAATCTAGATGAGATCTTTGCTTTTGTTTTCTTGGAGGAAACAGCTTCCTCTTGATATGAGGTAGAAGTCGATTTTGCTTGAACCATCCCAAAGCTTGTCATCGTTAAAGTACCAATCACCAAAAGACTCATCAAACGATAGCCGGCGGTCTTGCGAAACTTCACTTTCAATCAAATCCCTCCTCCTCAAATGGTCAAACAGTGTATGGGTTTAACTCCTCCCTTTCCTTTGTTCATGACAAGATTCATGGTGTTCTATTTAATGTAGTCAAATAAAGTTCATCATTTTGTCGCTTTTTGTAATAGGATTTAAAAATGATTCTTTTTACTTAATCACTCTAAGTCGAAATACATATGTTGAATAAAGTAGCCCAGACAGATTTAAGACTTTTTGATTAGGAGTGATACAGGTTTCTTTATATATTGGACATGAAAAAATCCCCTTCCGGTGGAAGGGGATGAGTGATACTCGATTAGCGTTTATTACGATTGCGCAAGAACGTTGGGATATCCAGCGTATCATCGCTTGATTGTGTATTTTGTCTCGGCTGAGATGATGACTGCTGATGTTCCTCACGCTTTACTTCACGTTTTTGAGGAATGGATTGATTTTGCTTTAATCCTTGCCCTAATGGATTTCTTTGTGGTTTTGACACCTCTGGCTCTTGCTCAATAAATCCCGTTGCGATCACGGTTACCACAATTTCATCCTTCAAGTTATCATTAATGACAGAACCGAAAATCATGTTTACATCTTCATCAGATGCAGAAGCCACAATGTCCGCTGCTTCTTGTACCTCATAAAGACTTAGGTTCGTACCACCAGTAATATTCATGATGACACCTTGTGCACCGTCGATTGCCGTTTCCAGAAGTGGTGAAGAAATAGCTTTCTTCGCAGCTTCAGCGGCACGATTTTCACCAGTCGCAACACCGATACCCATAAGAGCAGAACCTTTATTGGACATGATCGTTTTCACGTCAGCAAAGTCAAGGTTGATTAAACCTGGTGTAGCAATAAGATCTGAGATCCCTTGAACACCTTGTCGTAGCACGTTATCTGCTGCACGGAATGCTTCAAGCATTGGCGTGTTTTTATCAACAATTTCAAGCAAGCGATCATTTGGAATCACAATTAATGTGTCAACTGCTTCCTTCATAGAAGCAATTCCTTCGACTGCTTGAAGCTGACGCTTTCTTCCTTCAAATGTGAAAGGACGAGTCACGACTCCAACTGTCAATGCACCAGAATCTTTTGCGATTTTTGCAATGACAGGTGCAGCACCCGTACCAGTTCCACCGCCCATACCAGCAGTAACAAAGACCATGTCTGCGCCTTTTAATACTTCTTCAATCTGTTCTTTGCTTTCCTCAGCAGCTTTTTTACCGACTTCAGGATTCGCACCTGCTCCAAGCCCTCTTGTCAGCTTAGCACCGATTTGCATTTTCGTTTCTGCTTTTGATAGATTTAACGCCTGTGCATCTGTGTTGACTGCAATGAAATCGACACCTTGTACGTCATTTTCGATCATTCGGTTGACAGCGTTATTTCCGCCTCCACCTACTCCGATTACTTTAATTGATGCTAGGCCGTCTATATTTGTTTCAAACTCCAACATGCTGAATCCTCCTAATCCGTCGAAAATCTAATTCTATTCCCAGAACATATTAAATAGTTTTTTCATTTTGCCCGGTTTTTTATTTGTCTCTTCTTGTGCTTTTTGTTTTACTTTCGGTCTTGGCTGCGCTTCTTTTACTTGTGGTGCAGAAGAAACCGGCTCCATGGACGCGCCTACTTCATGAAACGCCTCATCCGGCATTTGGAATCCAACCTGTCTGCCCTGAATCTTTGCATTGCGATAAGCAAAGTGGATCAGACCCACTCCTGTCATATACTGAGGTTCTCTCACCCCAATATAATTCGGACTTGCAATTCTAACATTGTTTTGCAAGACCGTTTGTGCAAGAGAAAGGATACCTGGTATAGCTGCCTGTCCACCTGTTAAAACGAATCCTCCAGGCAAATCATGGACACCCATATTTCTTAATTCCTCTGCCACAAAGAGCAAGATTTCTTCCAGCCGCGCCTCGATGATATTAGCCGCTTCAAGCTGTGTATACGTCTGTTTCTGATCGGTACCGATGACAGAAACTTCAAATGTTTCCTCAGACGATGCCTCATCATAAAACGCATGTCCAAATTGTTTTTTGATTCGTTCAGCTTCTTCAGTAGAAGTTCTAAGTCCTATAGACAAATCTTTTGTAATGTTCTCTCCGCCCAAAGGGATACTGTGAGTAGAATAGAGATGCCCGTTTTCAAATACGGAAATCGTTGTAGATCCGCCGCCAATATCGACGAGAGCTACCCCTAGATTTTTTTCATCTTTCGATAATGCTGCTGAGCCCGATGCGAGCGGCTGCAAGCAAATATCCATAATTTCAATTCCAGCTCTTTCTACACATCGGAGCCAGTTATGTAGAATCGTCTTAGAACCTGTAATTAACGTTCCATCCACCTCTAGCCGAACACCAAGCATTTTTTTCGGATCAGTGATCTCATCTCTTCCGTCGACGATAAATTGTCTCGGGATGACGTCTACGACGAGATGTTCTTGAGGAATAGATACTACCTGTGCAGCATCTAAGACACGTCTCACATCTTCAGCATGTATTTCTTTGTTTTCACTAGATACTGCGACCACGCCGCTCGTGTTCTGAATATGAATGTGGTTTCCGTTAATTCCGACAATCGCCTTTTGTAAAGGAAAACCTACCATTCTTTCAGCCTGTTCAAATGCTTGTCTAATAGAATGAACTGTCTCATCTATATCAACAATCGATCCTTTTTTTAACCCTTCTGAAGGGACATTTCCAACACCTATAATGTTAAGCGAATCATCCGCCATTTCTCCGACGATGACTTTTATATTGGATGTACCGATGTCAAGGCTGACGTAAATTTCATTGTTGTTCATTCTATGGCACCTCCTCACATATCAATACTTTCTATTCTATTATTTGCTGAACAACAATACAATGAATGTGTTTTTACAAGTGTGTAACAAAACTTAAAAAATCAACATTTTTTATTAGGATTACTGAAAATATTCGTTACATCATATGTATATCCTTTTTTATGACTCACTTTTTTTCTTTTTTTCTCTAGAAATTGTCCATTTTGTTAGTAGAATTCTTCGAATAACTGCTATATTTTGAAACAATCTAACGCCGAAAGCAAACATTCCGACTAAATACAAGTCTACACCAAGATGGACGCCCAGAAAAGCTAAACTTATTGCAAGTATAATATTAAAGAAAAAGCCTGATACAAACACTAGTTCATCGTATGCCCCTTGCAGATGTGCCCTGATTCCACCAATCAATGTATCAAGCGCAGCAAGTACAGCGAGGGAAAGATAATTAGAATACTCATTCGGTATCGTAAAATTTGTTAAGAAACCGATCGCAACTCCTATGATTAAGCCAAGTACAGGAAGCCACATTAAGATTTTCCCTCCTTTACATCGTCAAGAGGCTTCAACTCGTTTAACTGAATCGCACCGTCATATGCTTTTAATTGAATTTGCTGCTTCGGCTGGCTAATACTTAAGCCGAAATTTTCCTGAGCAAACAAATCACCAATATCTGATACATTTAAACGGCTATATAATTTGTCGGCCTGGTCGCTGATCATCTTGATGGTCACTTCATCACCATCTAAGCTGTAGCCATCCATTTTCGTCGTGCCATTAATATCTCGAATCACACTTGTATTAATCACACGGTGGTCATTAATGGAAATATGTTTTGCCCCATACATATTTGCTTCGTTGATTAACTTTTTCAGAAGATCAGGCGGGATATTTTTCACTTCTTCCCCGGTCAGTTCCTTGGAGAAAAGCTGAGAGATGTCAACTTCAATTCCTTCCCCTGTCACTTCTGTAAAACCAGCCTTTTCTTTTAAATCTTTTAATGTTTTTGTCAGTTGAGCTTCTTTTGATTGATCTCCTTGATGACCATACTTTTTCAGCATTTCATCGTATTTATCAATTTCTTTCAGTAAATCCAATTCTTTACTTTTAGATGCAGATAAATCCTCTCTTAGCTCCCACACATCGCGAGTATCACGAACTTTGGGCTTTTGCAATGAATTAAATTGGATGGAGACCATGATGCCGAATATCACCATTAAGGCTGTCAAACTAAGTAAAGGCTTCTTTTTCCTCAACACCACTCACCTTTTCACTTTTAATCTTTGTGTTTTAAAAGAGGATTCATACGAATATCCTTTTTTTCAATCGTCATCGAAATGTGATCACTTGTCAGCTGATCGACTACTCCTCCTGCAATATTTAATGCAGGTATTAACACAGCCGGATCACCAATAGCAGAAATAACAAATGGCGCTGGATGCTGAACCCCGTCAACTGTGACAACTGGGCCGTTACAATGTATGTACGATTGGTGTGTAATTCTCTGTCCATTAATAGATACAGCAGAGGCCCCTGATATAAACAGTTCGTTTATCACATGAAAAATGTGGCTCTCATGAACAATGTAATTATTGACATTTTGTCCACTCGGGATATAAGATGCATCTTCAAGGGATACTTTTACCCCTTTTCCTTTTACACCGATCTCTCCTGTAAACATCCTGTATTTCTCAACATCTTCCAATACATTAAAATACTGCTCTTTTTCATTTTTCAAATTGGCCTCAGTGGCTTGAACCTGTGATTGTAGGCTATATAATTCTTTTTCAAGTTTCTGATTCGCCTTTTCTTGCTTTGTCAGCTGACTTTTCAAGGAATATTCTTTTTTCCATTGCTCTGTTCGGATGACATCTGCCTGATGCTGCTTTGTATATTGGTATGAAAAAGAAATCAGAAAACCAAGAACAAGCATTACAATTGAGAATATAACTGTTTTGCCTCTCAACGTTCATCTTCCTTTTTCTTAGATTTAAACGCTTCAAAATACGTCGCGACTTCCATATGGATTGTGCCTTTTTCAGATGGCGAAAGTTCTTTTACAATGGCAGGATAGGTTTTCATTTTATCAGCGAATGTTTTAATTGATGCAATCACGGTGTTCCCGTCATTCATATAAAATTTAACGAGCCACTGGTTTGAGCTTGTCGGCACATAATATATTTCTGAGATGAGTTCCTGAATAGAGGCTGGCAGCTGATTTAAAGTTCTAACCGTTTGCTTCAGCTTCTCTTTATTGTCCCAATCAACAAAAATAGGTCCTGCATGACTTGGTGTGACTTCTTCTGGCAATACTGTCCCATTTTCAAGAAGCTCATAGTATAGATTTCCCTTTTGAAGATAAGCAATATTGGCATATTCTTTGACAGCAATACTAACCTTATTTGGAAAATGTTTTTTGATACTGACACTTTTAATCAGTTTGTTTTGTTTAATATGATCTGCTGTTAAATCTTTATTTAAATTCCAAAACTCTGTTTCGCCTTCTTTAATCTGGGAAAGTTTCACAAGCTGTTTTGTAGGGACATGCTCGTTACCCGTAATAGTTAAAGAAGAAATTTTACTGATTGGTGTCTGCAAATAAATAATGATTAAAACCATGATAAAAAACAGTAGAATAAAAGAGATTAGTCTCCGATTCGCTTTCTGCTTCCTTTGTTCTTTAATTTTAGGAATCCGTTCTTCTATATTGACGATCTTTTCATTTTCATGATCAGGCCGCATATATATTCTTCACCCCATTCAAAGCTGCTTGTCCACACCTTTGGGTCATCATTTTGATGAGAAAACAAACGGCATTCTTCATGCCGTTTGTTTTCCTGTGATGCCATCATTCATAAATCTTGCTTTTAATTTGCTTCACCGATAATTTCTACTTCTGTATGCATATCTACATTGTAGTCATCTTTAATTTTCTTTTGGATGTACTGAATTAAGTCCAGCACGTCTTGAGCAGTAGCCCCGCCAGCGTTCACAATAAAGTTTCCATGCATGTCAGAGATTCTTGCTCCGCCAATTTGGTACCCTTTTAAATTCGCTTTTTCTACAAGCTGTCCTGCATATTCAGGCAGCGGATTTCGAAAAATACTTCCCGCACATGGTCGATTATAAGGCTGTGTTTCCTTGCGATAGTCTTTATTTTGCTGCATTTTCTTTGTGATTTTCTCGCGATCATCCTGTTTTAACTTAAACACGGCCTCGAGAACAATGCCTGGTCGTTCCTTTTGAAGGACAGACGTTCTGTAGCTAAAGTTCATCTGCTCATTTGTTAGCCACTCGATGCTTCCATCTTCAAATAAGATTCTCGCTTTCACAAGAATTTTACTGATATCAGATCCGTGCGCACCTGCGTTCATATAAACAGCGCCGCCAATAGACCCTGGAATACCAGCTGCAAATTCCAGCCCTGAAAGACCCTGCTTACTAAGAGACGTTGCAAGCCTTACAACAGAATAGCCGCCGCCAACTGTAATTTCTTCACCATTTACAGTTAAGTGATCAAGTCCAGCGCCTAACTTCAGGACGACACCGCGTATTCCTTTATCAAGTACGAGTAAATTTGATCCTCTTCCAATAACCGTCCAGTCCGCGTGGTGTTTTTTTATCTGATCCATGATCGTTTTAACTGCATCAATATCTTTAGGAACGATCAATAGATCTGCCGGCCCGCCTATTTTCATTGTCGTATGATTTGCAAGCGGCTCATTTTCAAGCACTTTACCGACTTGCGCTTCTAATAATTCATTCTTCAAGTTCTCCATATTACCCTCCGCCTTACCTAATATCATTCCATCATGTAGTCGTAATTTCTTTTAATACATTATATAAACGTCCAGCCGCATCTGGTACTCCGAGTTCTTTTGTTAAACGGCTCATTTCGTTTAATTTTTCTTCATGACCAGCAATTTCATCAATGGCATGAAGGAGGCTCTCTCCAGAAAGCTCTGATTCTCTTAAAACGATTGCAGCGTCATGCTTTTCTAGTGATCTTGCATTGATTTCCTGGTGATTTGCCGTCACGTATGGACTTGGAATAAAAATAGTTGGAATTCCAAGGGCTGTCACTTCAGCAATCGTTGTGGCTCCCGCTCTTGCAACAATCACATCAATCGATTTCAAGTACTCCGGCATTTGATGCAAGAAAGGCTTTGTAATCATATTAGGTGCTGCACCTTTTTCCTTTAGTTCGTTCAGCACTTTTTCATAATGAACCTCACCTGTGATATATAAAAGCTGATAGTTCTTAGCCTTTAATTCATCTTGCATGTCAATAACTGCTCTATTAATCGGCGCAGCCCCCCGGCTCCCGCCAAAAATAAGAACCGTTTTTTTCTTTTCATCCAGCCCAAACTCCTTCAGAGATTTCCCCTCTTTTATAGAGACGACTTCAGAGGCTCTAGGGTTTCCCGTAAATACAACCTTTTCAGATGGAAAATGTGCCTTTGCTTCTTCAAAACAGATGGCTACCTTATCAACATACCTTGCTAAAAACTTATTTGTGATACCAGGCAGGCTGTTCTGTTCGTGAATAATGGTCGGAATCTTCAGCTTAGAAGCTGCATAAACAACAGGGCCGCACACATAACCACCTGTTCCAATGACCGCATCTGGCTTAAATTCCTTTAAGTAAGATTTACTTTTTTGAACGCCTTTTAGAAATCTCATCACCGTTTTTACATTATCAAAGGAAAGCTTTCTTTTAAAACCTGAAATTTCTATGGACTTGAAAGGGATATTTTCTCTTTCTACAATTTTCTTTTCAAGTCCATTTTCAGTACCAATATATAAAAATTCTACATCAGGATGCAGTCTTTTCACTTCTTTAATAAAAGCTAAGGCCGGATAAATATGTCCGCCTGTTCCGCCTCCACTGATTACTATACGCATTATACCATTTCCCCTCAATTTTTTTCTGCTCTGAACAAAGTATAAACCCTGTTTTAAACAACAGGGCTCCGTTAAAACCTGTAAAGAAGAGGTAAAAAACATGTTTTCGGATACTAAAGCTGTCTTTTTCACTCTTCAAATCATTTTTTTGTACTTTTGCAAAATAAATGTCATCATGGTTTCATGAACTAGCAGCATTAGTATCTAGCGTACCTGCTTACATTCAAGAGTACGCCAATGGCCATCAGCATTAATGTCAGTGATGAGCCGCCATAACTTAGGAATGGGAGCGTGATACCTGTCACAGGGATAAGTCCAGTAACAACTGCGATATTAATCATCACTTGAATGGCAACCATTGAAATAATGCCAACTGCTAGGAAACTTCCATATAAGTCTGGGGCTCCAAGTGCTATTCGTATGCCTCTCCATAATAGAACACTAAAGAGCAGCAAAATGAGTGATCCTCCTATAAAGCCAAGTTCTTCAGACAATATTGCAAAGATGAAGTCTGTTTGAGGCTCAGGTAAATAAAAGAATTTTTGTCTACTTTGACCGAGACCCATCCCGAACAAACCGCCTGGACCAACAGCGTATAAGGATTGAATAATTTGAAACCCACTGCCTAGTGGATCTTCCCAAGGATTTAAGTACGATGTAATTCGTTTTATGCGGTAGGGCGCTGATAAGACTAGTGCAGCAAATCCGCTGAGCCCTAAAAGACCGAGAAATATAAAGTGAGCAATTCTCGCACCTGAAACAAATATCATAATAATACAGGTTCCAACCATTACCGTCCCTGTTCCCAAATCTGGCTGCAGCATGATGATGGCAAATGCAGAAAACACAATGCCTAATGCTGGTGCGAAACCTTTACGAAAGGATGTGATATTTTTTTGTTTTTCAGATAAGAATTTTGCAAGAAACGCAATCATCGCAAGCTTCATAAATTCAGAGGGCTGAATACTAAACGCACCGACACCGATCCAGCTTCTTGATCCATTTCTCTCCATACCGATACCAGGAATAAGTACAAGCAACAAAAGGAGAAAACAAACAGCAATCAATATCTTTGACCAAGTCCGCCATGTCCAATAATCGACTCGCATAATGAAAAACATCGCGATAACTCCGATTCCGGCAAACAAAAGCTGTCTTTTTGCAAAATAAAACGAATCATCAAATTTATACGATGCCCACACAGCACTAGCGCTGTACACCATAATTAAACCAATCGTCAATAAAAGTAACGTAATGACAACAAGCAAAAAGTCCGGAGAAGTTTTCTTATTCGTCAAGAGACCGACACCCCAAGCATAATTTCATTTGGGCTGTCAGTCATACGAGAGACAAGCCCTTATTTAAGCATATGCACGGCGTTTACAAACATGTCTCCACGTTCTTCAAATGTTTTATGCTGATCCCAGCTTGCACAAGCCGGGGATAATAAAATCACGTCTTCTTCTTCAGAAATGTTAAACGCCGCAGGTACTGCTTGTTCAACATTATCGACATGTTTTACGTGATGTATTCCCAGTTCTTCACCAAGCTTCACAAACTTAGGTGCCGTCTCACCAAATGTAATAATTCCTTTTACATTTTTCATAAAAGGTTTCAATTCATCAAATTCATTGCCCCGGTCAAGTCCGCCGGCTAATAAAATAGTCGGCTGCTCAAAAGCTGACAATGCTTTACTTGTTGCCAGTATATTGGTGGCTTTACTATCGTTATAGAATTTTCTGCTTTGAATTGTATCTACAAACTGCAGACGGTGCTTCACTCCACTAAATGTCGTGAGAACGTGTGCGATTGCTTCATTTGAACAGCCTGCATTTTTCACGACACAAATAGCTGCCAAAATATTTTCTTGGTTATGCTCACCAGGAAGAACAACATCCTTTAAATCGATGATATGTTCATTCATGTAGTAGATCGCACCATTTTTAATATACGCACCATGTTCTACTTGCTCTTTCACGGAGAAAAACACTTTTTTTGCTTTTGAAGCTTCAGCCAGTTTTACGACTGATGGATCATCGAGGTTAATGACTGCTATGTCATCATCCAGTTGATGTGCGTAAACTTTCTGCTTTGCTTTTTCATATTCATCACGAGTGTGGTGATAGTCTAAATGTGCATCAAAAATATTTAATATTAAGCTGATTTTAGGTCTGAATTCAACTGTTCCCATTAACTGAAAAGAAGAGAGTTCAGTTACGATCCACTCATCACCAGCTGCCTTTGCAGCGACTTCGCTGGCAACTGTGCCAATATTACCTGCCACTAAAGTTTTTTGACGGTCTTGTTTCAACATTTCATAAATCAAAGTCGTGGTAGTGGTTTTTCCATTTGATCCAGTAATCCCAATAAAAGGAGCTGAGGTTAAATGATAAGCTAATTCTATTTCCGTCCAAACTGGAATTTGGCGGCGAAGCGCCTCTTGAACCATCACATTTTCATATGGAATTCCAGGATTTTTAATTAAAATCGTAATTTCTTTATCATCGAACATACGAAGAGGATGGCTGCCGCAAATGACATCTATCCCCTTTTCAGAAAGAAGCTGAGCAGGTTCATTTTCTTCAAACGGCTTTTGGTCATTTACTATGACATTTACTCCATGCTCATGAAGAATTGAAGCTGCCGCATATCCGCTTTTTGCAAGACCTAATACTAGTACATGTTCGTTTTTTAACATTTGCATCTTATTCAATTATAACCACACCTCGATGTAAATTCCTAAAACAGCAAGTAATAAACCAGCTGTCCAGAAGGTGACAACTACTCTCCACTCAGACCAGCCAACTAACTCATAGTGGTGGTGAAGCGGACTCATCTTGAAGATTCTTTTTCCAGTTGTTTTAAAGGAGATCACTTGAAGAATAACAGATAACGTTTCGACAACAAATACTCCTCCAATAATGACAAGCAAAATTTCAAGCTTTGTTAAAATGGCAATCGCTACAATCGCTCCGCCTAAAGCAAGCGACCCTGTATCACCCATAAATACTTTTGCAGGATGCGCGTTAAACACAAGAAACCCAAGAACGGCTCCAGCAACAGCTACTGAAAAGATCGCTACATCGTACTGTGATTGATTCCAAGCCAGTATAGCAAAGGCTCCGAAGGCAATTGCAGCAGTTCCAGATAATAGACCATCCAGTCCATCCGTTAAGTTCACGGCATTAGAACCTCCGACAAGCATGAAAACGACAAGGATAAAGTAAGCCCATCCTAAATCAAAGCTGACATCTGTTCCTGGAATGCGAATCGTCGTTGCAAACTGATAATAATGGAAGACTGCATAAAAAATCACTGCGATCACGATTTGACCGATTAATTTCTGTTTCGATGTTAAACCTAGGTTTCGTTTCATCGCTACTTTAATATAATCATCTAAAAATCCTAATAGACCGTAGCCAAGCGTGACAAATAACAATAAAAACATTTCTGGACTAATCTCAGAAAATTTGTTGATCATCACAATCGTTGTAATTGTAATAGAAAAGATAATCATAATTCCGCCCATTGTCGGAGTACCTGATTTCTTTTGGTGAGACTGTGGTCCTTCTTCTCTAATACTTTGACCAAATTTAAGCCTTCTTAAAAACGGAATAAAAATCGGGGATAAAAGAACACTGATTAAAAATCCCATTATGATTGTAAACAATATCACCTGTTCAAGCATCGTTCTTTACTCCTTCCGAATTTCCAAAGCCGTTTTCCATCAGAAAATTACATTCATTATTAAGGTATTCATTCACGTTCTTCGTATGTTGTTTTTGTACAAAATGCTTCATTTCATTACACTCTTTTCATCATTTTAAGATTTGTTTAGATCTAAAATAGCGTCCATAGCAACCTGTGCATCATCAAAATCGTAAACTTGATCGCCAACGATTTGATATGTCTCATGACCTTTACCCGCTATTAAGACTGTATCGCCTTTTTTCGCATTGGCAATTGCAAAAAAGATGGCTTGTTTGCGATTCACAAAACTATGATAATATGCGTCTGGCACCCCATTTTCCATATCCTTCAAAATAGCTGAAGGATCTTCGCTTCTTGGGTTGTCTGATGTAAATACAGGTTCATCTGCATACTTCACAGCGATTTGGGCCATTTGAGGACGCTTTGTTTTATCACGGTCACCGCCGCAGCCTATCACACAGAAAATTTTGCCCTCTGTTAATTCTCTACACGTTGTCAGGACATTTTCTAAGCTGTCAGGTGTATGGGCGTAATCGACAATAACAGGAAAATCTTGATCACAGTTCACAAGTTCAAATCGGCCTTTGACTCCCTCCAGCTCTTCAATAGCACTTACAATCGTTTCAAATGTTAAGCCAGATACGATCCCTACTGATACAGCTGCTAGGATGTTGTACACATTAAACTTACCGATGAGGGCAACTGTCACACTTTTTGTGCCAATTGGAGTGATCAAATCAAATTGAGTTCCCTTCGGTTTGATTTGAATATTCTTTGCCATCACATCTGCTTTTTGCTCTAAGCCATATGTCATGACTTCAGCAGCTGTAACTTTTTCATAATAACTCGAAGCGTCATCATCTGCATTTAAAATCGCATGCTTTGGCTTATCGTGATGAAAGGCACTGCCAAGCTGTGAAAATAGCAAGCTTTTCGCATGTTTATATTCTTCCATTGTGTTGTGGTAATCAAGATGGTCCTGCGAAAGGTTTGTGAAAACGGCAATATCATAATCACATCCATGTACCCTGCCAAGATGCAGTGCATGTGATGATACTTCCATAATGGCTGTGTCTACATCTTGGTCAAGCATCTGTTTAAAGGTTTTCTGAAGTGTGACACTTTCAGGTGTAGTGTTTTTCACATCGAGAATGTCATCATTCACCTTCATATACATTGTACCGATTAAGCCTGTTTTCTTTTCAGCTTTTCTCATCATTTGTTCAATCATGTGTGTTGTCGAAGTTTTTCCGTTTGTTCCTGTGATCCCGATGAGATTCAGCTTATGAGTTGGCTGCTCGTAAAACGCATCAGCTATTCTTGCAAGAGCTCTTTGAGAGTGTTTTACAATAATGACTGGTACATCTGATATGTTAAGAGGGTGTTCTGCTACAATCGCTGCAGCCCCGCTTTTCACCGCTTTTTCAGCATAATCGTGTCCATCTACTGTATAGCCTTTTATACAGACAAAAAGGCTTCCTTTTTTCACCTCTCTTGAATCCATTTCAATGGAAGTGATATCAGGATTTTCGTTTATTAATTCGTTATTTTCACTTTTAAAGTATGTAAGGAGTTCTTGTAATTTCATTTCATATCAAACCTCTCAAATTCGTTCACGTGCATGTCTTGTGAAAAAAACACACAGTCTATATTTTATCGTAAAAAAAAGGATACATCCAGCGTATTCCTTAAGTTTCTCTTGGAAAAAACACACTTTAGGCTCTTTTTTTCAAACAGACCTTCTCTTTCAACAAAAAGAGGCAGCCGAATGAGTGCGGCTACCCTCTGTTCATTCTTTATTATTCATCGTTTAAGTATAATCTGATGGTGGAGCCTTCCTTGACCTTTGTCCCGGCAGCAGGTGATTGCTTCACCACTTTACTGCCCGTTCCAGAAGCATCGATCTTAAGGTTAATCAGTAAGGATTCAAGGTCTGAAACAGATCCCCCTACAAGATTCGGTACTTCAATGGTTTTTGTGTCCAGCCACTGGTACTTCTTTTCAATTTGTCCTTTTCTTTTTTTTACACCCATCTCAGGCAGGCTGTCCCGCATAATATGACCCACAATTGGTGCAGCAACTGTCCCGCCAAATTGAATAGTGCCTTTCGGGTTATCTACAGCCACATATACAACGATACTTGGATCATCAGCAGGCGCAAACCCGATAAACGACACAATGTGGTTATTTTCCATGTACTTGCCGTCTTTTACTTTCTGTGCTGTCCCTGTTTTTCCGCCAACTCGATATCCTTCAACAAATGCATTTCGGCCAGTTCCTTGAGCGACTACACTTTCAAGCGCATATCTGATTTCTTTGGATGTTTCTGCTGAAATCACTTTCTTTTTGGCAATCGGTGATTGCTTTTTCACTACCTCTTTTGTGATTGGATTTATCCATTCTTTTGCAATGTACGGCGTGTAAAGTGTTCCGCCATTTACCGCAGCTGCTACGGCAGCTACTTGCTGTATCGGCGTAACAGATACACCTTGACCAAAGGCAGTTGTCGCCTGCTCTACAGGGCCAACCCGGTCCAGCGGGAACAAAATGCCTCGCCCTTCCCCTTGAAGATCGATTCCTGTTTTTTGGCCAAATCCGAAATTTTTAATATAGGAAAATAATTTATCCTTTCCTAGACGGTCGCCTAGTTCAACAAAACCGGGGTTACAGGAGTTTTGAACCACTTCTAAAAATGACTGTGATCCGTGGCCGCCTTTTTTCCAGCACCTAAGTCTTGCACCATCAACTGTCACAGAACCGCTGTCAAAAAAATGATCGCGTTTTAAATTGACTTTTTTCTCTTCTAGTGCTGCTGCAAGCGTAATAATTTTAAACGTCGAACCTGGCTCATATGTGCTCCACACCGGTAGATTTCGGTTAAACACTTTCGAGTCAACTGATTGATAATCCGCTGGATCAAAATCCGGTCTGCTCGACATCCCAAGCACTTCACCGTTCTTCGGGTTCATCGCAATTGCAATCATCCCATCTGGGTTATATTTTGCCTGCGCATTGTCTAATTCCCGTTCTATAATGGTTTGCACCTTCGCATCGACAGTTAACTTCATATCAAGACCATCTTTAGGCGGTGTATAATCATCTGCTTCATCTGGCATTTTCTGCCCTTTTGCATCGGAATAGAACTTCACAGAGCCTTTTTCACCTTTTAGGTCATCATCATAATAGGCTTCCAGTCCAAGTAACCCTTGATTATCAATTCCAGCGAAGCCCAGCACATGAGAAAGAAAACTGCCAAACGGATAGTGTCTGATGCTGTCTTCTGCAACATAAACACCATCTAAATCAAGCTCTCTGACTTCTTTTGCTTTTTCATGAGATACTTTTCTTCCTTCTGGAGAAATTCGTTCGATGGATGTTTTCTTTGTGACGTGCTTGTACGCTTTTTCTTCAGACATATTCAGTACTGCCGCCAGTTTTTTGCTTGTTTCTGCCGGATCTTTAATTTGCCGCGGGACGACCAATATAGATGGGGCACTTTTGTTCGTCGCAAGCTCTACCCCATTTCGGTCCAAAATATCTCCCCTTTCTGGTTCGAACGGGAGGTTCCGGCTCCATGAATCTTTTGCTAAGCTTGTGAGCTTCTCGCCCATAATAAACTGTACATATCCTAATCTAGTATCTATGATGAAAAAAATGATCACCCCAAACAGCAGCACGAAAAGCAATCGTTTTCTCACTGTTACACTTGATACTCGCACGCCTGGTTCACTCCTTACATACATATGGCTTGTTTCCATCATATGCAGGCCCGTCCTTATGTAGAACGTCTCGTCTATCCCGCTCGGCAAAAGAAAAAACCTAGCAAGTGGTTTGCTAGGTTTTGCAGTTAATTCGGACTTTTAAATGTCACAGTGACGACTTTATCTGAAATCTCCGATCCTCTTTTCACACTTTGTTTGACAGCATATCCTTGTCCCTTTGTTTCGATATGCACACCGGAAATGGATGCATATTGAAGGACTTCCCGTCTCGACCAGCCTGTCATATCAGGCATTTTTATCGTTTTTCCTGCTGTTTTCAAGAAAACTTTCTGGCTTTCAGAGAATTCAGAGCCTGCACTTGGCCACTGTCGTTTAATGGAGAGGCCGTCGCCGATGACAACAGGCGTTAAGTTTTTGTTTTTGGCTTCTGTTTCCGCCTGCTTCACTTCTAAATCTAAGAATGAAGGCATTGTTTCTTGCTTCACTTTTTGTTCGCCTGATTTTTTATCGTCTGTTTTTGTTGGTGCAATATTTAAATATAGCAGACTATTTTTCATCACTGGGTTAAAGATTTGTGCAACTGGGGCAGAGCCAGTTTCTGTGTCAGACAGCTGCGGCTGCTGTACAGCTACATACACGAGCAGCTTCGGATCATCTTTTGGCGCCATTCCCATAAATGAAAAGACGTAATCGTTTCTTCCTTTGAGATAACCGCCGGCACCGCCAATTTGTCCTGTTCCTGTTTTCCCAGCAACGTCAAATCCTTTGATTTGGTAAGGCTGGCCTGTTCCAATCTTCGAGGATACCACCTCACCTAAAATGTCACGGACTTGCTTTGCTGTATCAGAGGAAATTGGCTTTCCAGCTACTGTTGGTTCGTGCTGTAAAATTGTTTTGTTTGTGTTCGGGTCTGTAATATGATCAATAACATATGGCTTCATCATCGTTCCGCCGTTTGCTATCGCTGTCGCTGCTTCTATTTGTTGAATCGGTGTAATGGCAGACGCTTGACCGTAAGCCGTCGATGCTTTGTCATATTCGTATCTGTAATTGATTTTACTAGACGCTTCGTTCGGCAAGTCAATACCTGTTTTGTCATAGAAATGGAACTTCTGCAAATATTGTTCGTAGCGCGTGAAGCCTAGTTTTTCTTTTGCCAGCTTTGCAAAAGCTACGTTAGACGAACGGAGAACACCTTCATGAAAGTCAATTTTTCCCCAGCCATTTCCATTGTTGTGGTCTCTTACAAGGCCTCCTCCTACTTTATAAGTACCAGATTGATATTTATCATTGCCTTGGTAGACACCTTCTTGGATTGCTGCAGCAAGTGTGAAGATTTTCATCGTTGAACCTGGTTCAAACGCATATGAAATGACATCATTGTTATAATTCGTAATGTCTAATTCATTTAAATTAAAGCTTGGCCGCTGTCCCATCGCGAGCACCTTTCCCGTTTTTGGGTCAACGACTGTGGCAATGATTTTCTTCGGTTTATATTTTTTGGCAACCTGCGTCATACTTTCTTCAAGGAACGCCTGGATTTTTTGATCGATGGTCAGCGTGACATTTTTCCCATCCTTCGGAGCGACAATGTCTTCTTTACTATTTGGAAGAGCCCATCCGCTTCTGTCACTGTTATATGTCACATAGCCGTCTTTTTCTTTTAAAAATTTGTTCAGCGCCTTCTCAAGTCCCATCGCGCCTGACATGTCCTTCGTTGCCTCATCTAATCTTGCATAACCGATCAGATTCGACGCAAACATGCCGTTTGGATAATATCGCTTCGTGTCTTTTTCAAATGCGATCCCTGGAAGCTTTAGCTTTTCAATTTTTTCCTTTGTTGAAAAACTGATGTCTTTCCCAGCTTTACCAAACTCCACTTGGAACGCACCTTTAGTATTCAGACGCTTTAAAATTTCGCTTTCACTCATATCAATGACTTTTGACAGCTCTTTTGCTGTCTTTTCTTTGTCGACGACATGCATCGGGTGCTTTGGGTCGACTGTCATTTTCTTGCTCATGACCGCAATGAGCTTATAAACAGACGTATCTTCTGCAATCACATTTCCATTTCGGTCTAAAATAGATCCTCTTTTGGCTTCAAGTGTTTTCTTCGATTGATATTGTTCATTTGCCTTTGCGGCTAACACTTGGCCATCGACCGTTCCTGTAATCTGAATATAGATAAAACGTGCAAGGATGATAAAGAAAAACAGGGCGAAGCAAATACTCGCAATTGCCGCGCCTCTGTTCATCATTTTATTCTTTTTAGGCATCGCCATCTTAATCGACCTTCTTAACATCTTTCGAAATGCTTAAGCCTGCTTTTTTCGCAGTATCAATGACTCTCTCCGGTTCACTCAGCAAGTCTTTTTCTTTTTGAAGCTCAGTGATCTTCTTCGATTCTAAAGATACTTGCTGTTCTAATTTCTGGACTTCAATATTAGCGTGATAGACAGCAAAGGCTTTAGAAATGATGAGAATGGAGCTGCACATAAGAGCCATGACAAACATGACAAGTAAGATTTTTTCACCAAGTGTGATAGAACCTCTTCTTTTAATAACAACCGATTGGCCTTGCTGCTCTGTTTGATATTGTTTTACTTCTCTTTGGTAAGCCAAATTACTCATAAGAAACCTCCTTTTTATCATCATCTATGGTGTCGTTTTACTTTTTTTCTGCAATTCGGAGCTTCGCTGAACGGGCACGGTTGTTATGTTCCAGCTCTTGTTCTGATGCAACGATTGGTTTTCTCGTGATCAGCTTCAGCTTTGGTTCAAGTCCTTCTGGAATCACTGGTAGTCCGTGCGGAAGTTCTGGAAGAGAAGACATTTCTTTAAATGTACTTTTACAAATCCGGTCTTCAAGTGAATGGAATGTAATGACAGAAATTCTTCCCTTCGGATTGAGTAACTCTATTGCTTGTTCTAGTGCTTCTTCAAAAACTTTCAATTCATCATTTACGGCAATTCGGATCGCTTGAAACACTCTTTTTGCTGGATGTCCGCCAGTTCGTCTTGCAGGTGCGGGAATTCCTTCTTTGATAATGTCGACAAGCTCACCTGTAGTTTCAATTGGTGCTTTTTTTCTAGCTTCTTCAATTTTGCGTGCGATTTGCTTGCTGAATTTTTCTTCCCCATATTTGTAGAAAATCCGAACTAGATCTTCAAATGGCCATTCATTCACCACTTGTTTTGCCGACAATGCGGCTGTTTGATCCATTCGCATGTCAAGAGGTGCATCATGGTGATAACTAAAGCCTCTCTCTGGTGTGTCGAGCTGAGGAGATGAAACCCCAAGGTCAAAAATCACACCGTCTACGCTTGTAATGCCTTGTTCATTCAGACGTTCTTTTAAATATCGGAAGTTGCTCTTTATGAAAAGAATGTTCGCTTTAGAATCCGCGAGCTTCTCTCGTGCATGATCCAGTGCAGCATCGTCTTGGTCAAATCCAATCAATGTACCTTTTTCTGATAGTTGAGATAGTAGATATGAGCTGTGACCTGCTCCGCCCAGCGTGCAGTCTACATATGTACCGTCTTCTTTGACGTTTAAACCGTCAACTGTTTCTTTTAATAATACTGTCTCATGTTGGAACATGATATTATGGTCCCACCTTTTTCAAATAGAAATGAATGTGTAGAAAGCTTGCTGCACAAGGGATTATTATATATCAAATCCAATCATGTTTTCAGCAATTTCAGCAAAAGAATCTTCTTGCTCTTCTGTATATTGTTCCCAGATCGACTTACTCCACAACTCAATTCGATTTGAAACGCCGATGACCACACATTCTTTTTCGAGTTTTGCATATTGGAGTAGGTTTGATGCGATGTTAATACGCCCCTGCTTGTCCAGATCGCATTCAACTGCGCCAGAGAAGAAGAACCGGGTAAACGCACGTGCATCTTTTTTCGTTAGCGGCAGTGCTTTGAGTTTCTCTTCGATTAGTTTCCACTCACTCATAGGGTAGCCAAATAAACATTGATCAAGCCCTCTCGTCAGCACAAACTGTTCTCCGAGACCGTCTCTAAATTTAGCAGGGATGATCATGCGCCCTTTTGTATCAATCGTATGTTGGTATTCACCCATGAACATGATAATCAGAGCCCCACTTTCTCACCCTTACTCTCCACTATCCACCACTTCTCTCCACAAAACTTATTTTACACTGTTTCTACATAAAAAAAAACCCTGAACTAGTCAGGGTTCATTAAAACTTTATTTCAAAGTTTGACAATTTGCTGCTTGTTTTGAAATGAAAATGGCAGATTTTTGAACGTTTTGAAGAATTCTGGACCATATTTGTTTAAAAAGTACATGATATTCCAAATTCTTTCTTGCGGGGCATCTAATGGTTTTAAGCTGTTTTCAATCCGTTCAAAATCTCGAAGGATATATCCTTCCTTCTCTTCCACACGCTGCGCCACCTTTTGATAAACAAATTGAAGCTGGCCTTCGATAAATTTGGCATTTTTATCTAGCAGCTGTTCGAAGTTTGGTTCAACCTCCAGTGCTTCTTGCCTCAATACGCCATGAACATTCGCTAATTCACGTTTCGCCTGATCAACGGCTTGAACAAAGCTGTCTGGAAGGCTTTGCTCAAAGTGAGCCTCTTTCTTTTCTTTTACTCCGTTTGTGAGCACTTCTTCAAGAGAAAGTTCTCTGACCGGCAGCTTCTTATCGATGTGCCTTTCAAGAATGGTCACGTGCAGTCTTGGAAGAACGGGTGCCATCTTTAATTCAAAATGCTCAAAAATTCCTTTCAGTTCTCCCCAATAGTTGACTTCACCGTGTCCTGCCATAAAAGCAAGTGTTGGGAGAAGGGTTTCCTGCATTAAGGGACGCGTCACCACATTGTTGCTAAACCGTTCTGGGTGCTTCTCAATTTCCTGCAAAAGCTCTTCTTTTGTCCACGTAAGCCCCACTTCTGATATAGAAAACTGGCCGTTTTCTTTTTCAATAAGGAAACGCTCTTCATCATATTCGTAAAACAGGTTCGCCTGATTGTCACCAGCTTCTATGATCGGCTGATATCCCGCTCGTTTCATGGCAGCCTGCGTTTCATTCAAACGAGCTGTGACCGCATCATTTGTCTCAACAATATGCTTGAATAACGTACGCTCAAGTGGTTTGACGCCTAAGTCTCCTGAATTAAATAGAAGCAGTCCATCTTCTTCAAAAAGGTCGCATACAATCCATTCAAAGAAATCCGTAAATGTTTGTGATTTGCGTAAACATCGAAGAAGCTGATTAAGCAAGTCATTTGTATACGCAGATTCTTCATATGTTGAAAACACATCGCGGAGCCATTTCTCTGTTTTTTCTTGATGCAGAGGTGTTCTTTTGGCAGCAGTTTTTTTGACGTTATGTAATGGCAGCTTTTGCTTGACTGGACCTTTTTCGCCAGATGTGTAGACAAAATTAATTTCATCTACGTCATGATCCTCACCTGCTACCCAAAAGACTGGAATCACAGGAACGCCAAGCACTGATTCTTTTTCTTTTGCGAACTGAATAATGGATATGATTTTATGTATGGTATAAAGCGGTCCTGCCAGTAGGCCTGCCTGCTGTCCTCCAACCACCATGACACTCCGTTCATCACGGATCTTTTCAATGTTCTGACGCATCGCTGCCGATTCAAACTTTGCGTGGTATGCGCTCATATAATCCGCTAAAGCCTCGCGCGGGAAGCTCATTTCCATGAGATCGTCGTATCTTTTTTTCCATGTGTGCTCAGAATGTATATCATAATCAAAAAAAGCAGTCATCTCTTTTTTTTCTTCTATATAATCACGTATGAATAAATTCTGACTTCGGATGGAAAGTTCAGTCAATTGCATGTTTAGAACTTCCTTTCTTCAATAAATAGTTAGTTTCCCGAAAAAAGTATAGCATGTAAATGAGCTCACTCAAAAGATTTTGTTTGCTTTTTTTCCAATACTTCCAAGCTTCGATTGAAGAAAGTAAGATGTGGCGCCAGAATTTCTTGAGCTTGAGCCTTTTTTAAAAGATAGCCAACGATGGCTTTTCTTTCGGTTTCACGGCCTTTGACGATATCTTGAAGCATTGACGATTGATTGGCGGCCGTTTTCTTACAAATGGAAACGACGTGTGACCAGAGCCGCTCTTTTTCAGCCAGACCTAGAATGGACAATGCTTCCTCAAATGCACATTTCATCATGTATTCATATGCAGGAGTTGCGATCAATTCTCCATTTTTCACATGCAATAAAGCCGTGAGCGGGTTAATACAGACATTGACCAGCAGTTTTTCCTCCAGCACTTTTTTCCATTCATCCGTATAAATCATCTGAAATTGGGCCGGCGTTTCATTCAAAGCATTTCTCACATCAGCTGCATCCTCAGGATGAAAAGCCCCCCACTTGATGACACCAATCCCTGTATGGTTTACTGCATGATCTGATACCTTCATCGCCCCGTGCTCTACGACACCTATATATATTGAATGCGGCGTGTCCCAGTTTTCTAAATCTAATAAGTGGGCCATGCCATTTTGTAAAAATAAGATTCGTTGACGAGGTAATGTGGATAGTTCATCAAGCACCTCTTGCAGCTGGTGATATTTCACCGTCACAATCAGCAGATCAAATACTCCTGTAATCCCTGCCCTTGCCTCCGCAGACGCCAGGAATGTGTCTCCTTTTACCGTTCGCTTAATACCTGATGTTCGAATCTTCTCTGCTTGTTCTTTTCTTCTTGTCAAAACAGTGATGTCATGATGCTGTGATAAATAACTGGCACAAAGCAGACCAATCGCACCGCCGCCAATGATTCCAATGTTCAACTGCCGCACTTCCCTTTTTCTGTTTACTTCATCATATCAACCATTTTAACAGTTTCAAGCCGCGATGCAAAAAGCAGATGGCGCGCCGCGATTGAATTTTTTTAATTTAAAAACTATAATAATAAGTGTAAAAACTTTTTGAGGCGGATGGGATGAAAACGCCTTCAACGACATCACTGTCAACATTATGTGTGTAAGGGGGAAGATCATATGACACAAGTAAAACGACTTCTAATCAATTACAAAACTTTAGAGGAATTTAAACAATTTAAGGAATATGGCATACAAGAACTATCCATGCTTGAAGACCTTGAAAGTAATATGATTGAAAATGACAGCAACTCTCCATTTTACGGGATTTATTTTGGAGATAAGCTGGTTGCACGTATGAGCCTTTATCAAGTGGACGGCTCGACGACAACGTATTTTGACCACAATCATGATTATTTAGAGCTGTGGAAGCTGGAAGTGCTTCCTGGGTATCAGCGTAAAGGGTACGGCGAGGCACTTGTTGATTTCGCCAAATCTTTCGGACTGCCAATCCGGACCAATCCACGCGTCAAATCTGCTGGTTTTTGGGATAAAATGGGCTTTGAAGCGGTAAAATATGATATGGAACGCGACAAAGGTGAAAATCCACTCATCTGGGAACCTGCCCATATTCAAAAGAATACAGGTGAATCCGCTTAATCACTGATGGCAAAACGCCCCTCCTTTCTCTGTGAGGGGCGTTTTCTTATTTAGCATATTCTTTTAAGTTGATATTCTGTTTGACTCTTTCAACAATCCCAATAAGTGCCCGGTAGTCTTCTTCCGTCATTTTTAATTGCCGCTTCAAATGTTCATTTTCTTCTGTGAGCGACTTCAGTTGATGCTGCGTGTCCGCCAGTTCTTCGCGTAAATAAGCAGAGCCAGCAGGTTCTTTTTCAAGCTTCTCTAAAAACTGAATCACTTCTCGCAAGGTCAATTCAGCCTGATCTGAAGATGCCTTCTCTTCTATGGTTAGCGTATTTTGCGGTAAACCCGAGGAATGAATTCCAATCTTTTTACGCAGTTCTTTCCGCTGTTTTTTCGCCAGCTCAATGCCTGCCTGATATTGTTTTCTGACGTATGAGTTCCATCTGAATCCACATGCTGCCGCTGTTCTTGACAATGCTTTCCCGACTTCCTCAAATGCGGAAAGCTGCGTTCCTCCATCTCGAATATGCCTTAAGACGACTTCTGCTAAAAGTAAATCTTCATCTTGTGTCCATGCGTCCTGCCTTGTAATCGTCAATTGATCATCCCCCCCTGAATCTGAATACCACATCATATGCGCTTACTAGAGTAGATAGACTATTTGCAGGAGAGAAACCTAAAAAAATAGACAAATAAAAAAACGCAAGGGAAGATTCCCTTACGCTTTTTTATCAAGCATTAGTTGCTTTTTACGTCTTTGCCTTTGTATGTTCCGCAAGATTTGCAGACACGATGAGAAATTTTCATTTCACCGCATTCTGGGCAAGCTACCATACCAGGTACTTGTAGTTTGAAATGCGTACGACGCAATCTTTTTTTCATTTTAGAAGTTCTTCTAAAAGGTACAGCCATTATTCCCACCTCCTTAAAGAGTTAAGATTCATTATTTTCTTCTAAAAGCTTTTTCAAGCCTTCCAGACGCGGATCAATTCGGTTTTGATGTGCATCTTCCGAAATGACCGCCCAGTCATTCCCTTCCTGTGGTGCAGCACCTTTTACGTCTGTTTGGTCGCAAAAGATTTGCATCGGCACTTCAAGAAGAATTTCTTCCTTGACTATAGGCGTTAAGTCGATGATATCGTCTTCTACAACAGATACGTCTTCATCTTCTATATCGTCTGTCTTATGAAGTACAAATAGTTCTTTCGTTGAAATCGCAAATGGATAATTTACATCAACAAGCGTTCTTGAACAAGGCAATGTCATTTCACCTGTGATGGTTAAATCAAATGCGACTTGCTTTGATTCGATCACTCCAGTCCCTTTCACCTCTACCGGTGAAATACGACGTATATCTGAATGAAGGCTAGTAAGTTCATTTAAGTCAACCGTCTCATGAAAATCGAAGCTGTTTTTAGCTTTTTGATGTAACTGATAAACTGTCCATTTCAATTGTATCACCTCTAAGAGCAACAAACATGATTATAGCTTTCATCATGCTATTTGTCAATATTTTTTCTTTACAGTCCTTTGTGATGTCAGAGCGTTGTTTGACATCAGTTCACGGAATGCCTACACTGAAAAAAATGGGCTTCATTTTTCCCTTATGCTACTGTAGCATAGACCATTTAACCATAGCAAGAAAGGCGGAACATCTATTGAAAGCAACAGGAGTTGTTGTCGAGTACAATCCATTTCATTATGGACATGCCTATCATGTTCGCCAGGCGAAAACACATACCTCCTCAGATGTAGCCGTTGCCGTCATGAGCGGATCCTTTCTCCAGCGCGGAGAGCCCGCTATCGTCTCCAAATGGGCACGAACAAAAATGGCATTGCAAAACGGTGTAGACATCGTGTGTGAGCTTCCATACATATATGCAGTGCAAAAGGCAGAAACCTTTGCAAACGGCGCTGTGTCTATTCTAGATGCTTTAAAATGCCGCTCCCTTTTTTTCGGAAGTGAGGACGGAAACATCAAAGCATTTGAGCGAACAGCTCACGCTTGGCATGAGAAAAAAGAAGAAATCGACCTTTTCACAAAAGCAAAGGTAAAAGAAGGTCTTAGTTATCCGGCTGCCGCTGCCGCTGCGTTTCAAGAGGTCATTGATCCGAAACACTTACTGGATCTGTCTAGGCCTAATAACATTTTAGGCTTCCATTATGTCAAAGCCATCTTAGAGAGATCTCCTCACATAGAGCCCTTTACCTCTCAAAGAATTGCATCCGGTTATCATGATCAAGAGCTTCCTAAACATCAGAAAATCGCAAGCGCTACAAGCATCCGAAAAGCCTTAAAAGAGAATGGGTCATTTGAAACTGTCGCCTCTTATCTCCCGGAAGCCTCGCTTAAGCAATTACATGACTATTATTCTTCTTATGATCTTTTACATACGCAAGAAGACTATTTCAGCTTCTTAAAACATGTGTTTCACACAATGGATACAGCAGAACTAGAAGGCATCTATGAAATTGAAGAAGGCATCGAACACCGCATGCAAAAGGCGATCACACATGCGTCCTCCTACGAGGAATATCTATCACTTGTGAAAACAAAACGATATACGTGGACAAGGCTGCAGCGGATGAATACGCACCTTTTAATGAGGGTGAAGAAAACGGTCATGCATGAGCTGCTAAAGGAGAAACAAGCACCATACATTCGTTTACTTGGTATGTCAAAGAAAGGTCAGCAATACTTATCTCTTGTAAAAAAGGAATTGGACGTACCGCTTGTCAGCAAGCTGTCTTCCTTTTCACATCCTGCCCTTGATCTTGACATTCGCGCTTCCCGCGTCTTCAGCCTTCCCATCAGCGAACCAATGCAAACAAAGTTAACAGAAGCAGAATTTAAAACCTCACCGATCCGCTATGATGAAGAGACTGGTCTCTTCCAATCTCGATAAAAAAAGCAGCCTAAGGCTGCTCTCTGATTGTTGACAAAGGGCTAAAAGGATCTTTATTTTAGTCCTTTGTCCTCTTTTCAGCGTGATAGAAAACCTTTGAAGTCTAGGAAGGGCGAGCACCGGAACGGAGCGAATTTGACATTCGTGAGTACCGGCGCAGAGACCTGACACCGAATGCGAGGGTTTGTCTACACGCTGAGAGCAGCCTGTGATAAAGGCTGCTCTTTTTTCACTTAAGATGCTTTCTCTTTTAACTTGTTTAAATAGTTCAGTGCGTCCTGCATTGTGTCCACAGGAACGATTTTCATATTACTTTTAATATCTTTTGCTGTTTTCACTGCATTTTTGTAGTCTGAATTTGGATCACCTTTATCGTTTGGTGCAAAGAAGATATCTTTTCCTGCTTTATCTGCTGCAACAACCTTTTGATCTATTCCGCCAATTGGCCCGACCGTACCATCAGCGTCAATCGTTCCAGTCCCTGCAATCGCATAACCATGTGTTTCGTCTTCTTTTGTCAGCTGGTTATAAATTTCAAGTGACATCATTAAACCTGCCGACGGGCCGCCGATATTTTCAATATCGACCTTAATGGAAGGCGAGACTTTCACATTTCGGTCTGTAAATAATGATACGCCAATTCCAACTCGGTTCGGCTCTTCTTTAAAAGGTTTTAACTTCACTTTCTGCGTGATATCCTTGCCGTTTCGTTCAAGGACAAAACGGACAGATGTACCAGCTTTTTGACGGCTGATATACGACACCATTTTATCAGCAGAATCATACGTCTTGCCATCAACGCTTTTAATCCGGTCGCCCACTTCAATTTTGCCATAAGCAGGCATGCCTTTCATGACGTAGCTCGCATATACCCCATTAAACGTATAATCTACTTTTTTGCCTGCTTTTGTATACGCTGCAATCATGGCATTTTCTTGAGAGCTTTTCATCAGCTGAAGCTGTCTTTTCATATAATCTTCATCCGACTCTCCGTCCGCTTTAATATTTTCTTCTGGGACGATCTCGTCATATTTATTCATTTTCGCAAGTAAATACGTATACGGATTGGCTGGACCTACTTTTATCGTCATAAGAGAGAAGCTGCCCTTCTCGCCGTATCCACCGTCCACTTGAATGTGAGGGGCAATCTCTGTTGCATCACCCGGCTTTGTCACGTAATACGGCAGTTTAACAAAAGTTAAGCCAAATAAGACAAGAACAACGACAAAAAAGCTGAGCCAGCGAATATTCAATTTTTTCATTCGATTAACACTCCCATTTATCAATGACATCTTTCAGTTTACCTGCTAGTTGATCTGCGGCGAGCTCACCAGCTTCAATCATCTCCTGA
The DNA here is from genome assembly GCF_038593295.1 of Bacillus sp. FSL R5-0512. Classification (NCBI taxonomy): domain Bacteria; kingdom Bacillati; phylum Bacillota; class Bacilli; order Caryophanales; family Bacillaceae; genus Bacillus; species Bacillus sp. FSL R5-0512. The sequence goes on along the minus strand of NZ_CP151982.1, from coordinate 1,408,521 downwards.
ACCTGGGTGAACGAACTAGAGCTAAATGTTTCAAGCCTCGGCCGGATCATGAGATCTGCATGAATGGTTTGATGACGGACCAATTCATTTTGAAGGATGTCCAAACTTTGCATAATCACATCCGATAATCTCGTCGCCTTTTCTGTTTTTTTCACCCTTGATACATCAGAGGCGATAATAAGGTCTGCGCCCATTTCTTTTAAAACAGACACAGGAATGCGGTCAACAACCGCTCCATCCACTAGCTGTCTGCCGCCCATTTCGTGAGGAACAAACACGCCTGGAATGCTGATGCTTGCTCTGACTGCTTGTGAGACAGACCCTTCTTTAAACACAACCTTCTCCCCTGTTTCGAGGTCACAGGCAACCACCGCAAGGGGCATTCTTAATTCTTCGAATGTTTTCCCATATGTAAACGTGTGAATCAGCTGCAAAATTCGATTTCCTTTTAAAAGACCGATTTTTGGCAGTGTATAGTCAGCATAATACTTTCTTCTGAAGACAAGTGCAAGTTTTTTCATTTTTTCTACGTCTTGTCCTGCCGCATAAAAGCTCCCAACAAGTGCGCCAATACTGCTTCCAGCAATCATATCTACCTGTATTCCTTGCTTCTCAAGACTAGACAATACCCCGATATGCGCCATTCCCCTCGCACCCCCGGAGCCTAGTGCAAGCCCGATGATCGGTCGCTTCATGAAAATCCACCCTCCTCTTTCTATGCATATATACGAATCTATAGGTCTAAACATGCCCCTACTGCTCGTATAGTAATAGAAGACAGGCTCGGCTAGTTTCTTTTTCTAATATCACGAGCTCGCCAATAGATCATAACGGCAAGGGGCGAAATCTCCATGAAAAAATGGAACACTCTGTTCATCGCTGCTTTTTTTATTTTTTTAACAGCCACTGTGATTACACATCCACAAGCCTCTTTGCAAGCGTCGAAAAATGGACTTGCAATGTGGTGGGAGGTTGTATTTCCATCATTGCTTCCTTTTTTTATTTTGTCCGAGCTATTAATTAGTTTCGGGATTGTCAGATTTGTCGGGGTATTATTAGAGCCATTTATGCGCCCCATCTTCCGGGTGCCGGGTGTAGGCGGATTTGTACTGGCTATGGGAATGGCTTCAGGTTTTCCTTCTGGAGCAAAATTAACAACAAGACTCAGGCAGGAAAGGCAGTTGACGAGAATCGAAGCAGAGCGTCTCGTTTCTTTTACAAATTCATCGAATCCATTGTTTATTTTCGGTGCGGTGGCTGTTGGTTTTTTTCATCACCCAGCTTTAGGCATTGTACTCGCCAGCGCTCATTATTTAGGGAATCTCGCTGTTGGTGTGACGATGCGCGCGTATAAAGCGCGGCATGATGCACACCTAAGAAGCCGCAAGAAGTTTTTATTCCCGCCGTTTAAAGAGGCATTTAATGCTCTTCATACAGCAAGACTCGCAGAGAAAAGACCGCTCGGCCAAATTTTAAGTGATGCAGTCATGTCATCAGTCCAAACACTCTTTATGATTGGCGGCTTTATTATCTTATTTTCTGTGTTTAGTAAAATGCTGTCAGTTGTCCATGTGACAGACCTTTTATCCATCGGGCTCGGATATATGCTGCAAACGATGCATCTTCCGCCAGAATTAGACCTTGCCATGATTGCCGGTTTATTTGAAATCACATTAGGAAGCCAGATGACGGGGTCACAGGAAGTCACCCTTCTCGCTAAAACCATTGTCGTCAGCTTTATTTTAGGATTCAGCGGGTTTTCTGTTCAAGCCCAAGTCGCCGGCATTTTGGCGGCAACCGATATCCGCTTTAAACCGTTTTTCTTCGCCCGTTTGCTTCACGGAATTTATGCAGCTGTTTTTGCCTTTTTATTATTCAAGCCTCTTTATGTCTCTCGATCAGACATGGCTCTCCCAGCGGGTGCCTTTGATGCAGGCCAGCAGGTCGTCATGTTCAGCAGCGTGGTTTGGAATCAGCTTGTGACAGCTGGTCCTTTGATCACACTTTGCAGCTTGATTGTGTATATCGCACTGTACTATCGGAAATTAAAAAATGGATGAGTGCTGGGTGCACTCATCCATTAAATTTTTCCTTCAGCGCTGCTTCTACCTCTTTTGGTACAAGATCTTTGACTGCCCCATGATATTTCGCTACTTCTTTGACAATACTGGAGCTTAAGAAGGAATATTGATTGTTGGTCATCATAAAAAACGTTTCAATTTCATCGTCTAACACTTTGTTCATTGAGGTGCCTTGCATCTCATACTCAAAGTCCGTCACAGCCCTTAATCCGCGTAAAATGACTTTGGCTTCTTTTTGCTTTGCATAATCAACAAGCAGGCCGTGAAACGATTCAACTTTAATATTTGGCAGCTCCTTCGTCGCTTGGCGAATAAGCTCACACCGTTCTTCAACAGTAAATAACGGTTTTTTAGATGAGTTATTTAATACACATACATACACTTCATCAAAAATCTTTGCACCTCTTTTGATGATATCCAAATGCCCCAATGTAACTGGATCGAAGCTGCCCGGACAAACGGCTATGTTCCCCATGCTAATTTCCCCGCTTTCTATAAATCGTAATACCAGTCAATCCGTACAGTTCCTGTCTTGTGATATGAAGCTGTCCTGCTTCTTCTGGCAGCTTCACGTCTTTATCATGCTCACACACGATCACGCCGTCATCTGTTAACAAGGCGTGCTCGTCAATCATTTCAAGAAGTGCTTTTAGCTGTTGATCTTTATAGGGCGGATCAAGGAAAATGGCTTGAAAGGATTCCTCTCGTTTCACAACAGCTGCGAGTGCACGCTTTGCTTCATTTCGAAACACTTCACTTTGATCCATTAGCGACAATTGATTCAGGTTTCCTTTAATCGTCTGAATCGCCTTTATATCTCGATCAACAAATATGCAATGATCGAATCCTCTAGAAAGCGCTTCAATCCCTAAACCACCGCTTCCTGCAAATAAATCAAGAGCCCATCCGCCATCAAAATACGGGCCGATCATATTAAATATTGATTCTTTTACTTTATCTGTCGTCGGTCTTGTTGATTGACCTGGTACCGCTTTAAGTGTGCGGCCTTTTCTCGTTCCAGAGATGACTCTCATTTTTCCACCACTTTTTCTGCTTGCTTCTATTCGTCATTGTTTATGACAAAAAATTCAACATTATCTTACCACATCACTCCTCAAGGAACAATGCGTGGATATTCATTCATTTTCTATGTATAGATCACGAAATCCGGGGTCATACTACTTATAACAGCATCTGATGTGGTGCTGTTGCCAACCGCGGAGAAGACTTACGTTTCCCCATAAGTTCTTCCTCCGGTTTCTCCTCTCCCTTTGCCTTCTCCTTAATGAATCATTAAGAATAGAAGGACCCCGCGGGTGATGCCGCGGGGATTTTTTTGTGTCTTTAAAAGCCCACCTTATAATCATACTCTTTTGCTTTGTCCAATTTGGATTCGTACTCTAATTTAATAAAAGGTTTATATGAAGGCTCAACACGTTTCACAAATGGTAACGAGCTGAGTTTAGCCATATGGCGCTCAAGATCATCCATATCACAATAGATCACGGCATATTTCATTTTCCTTGAAATATAGTGAACATTCCCGAATTTTCTTAGCGCTTTTGACTGCTTTAACGAATGCAGCCAGACAACCATCCCTTGACGTTTGGTTTCCATCTTTTCACCTGCCGCTTTTCAATTCTTTTCATTCATTATGTAAAAGACGAGACATTCAAGTCTCGTCAAGATACTTTACAGCCGCAGCTGCCACCTGATCCACAGCCGCCGCCGCATGATGATAGACCATCAAAATATGGGTTCCCTGTTGGAACTTTAATATATGCTGATACAGCTTGACCGATTTCAATACTAATCTCATCTAAGATGGATTGAATCGCTGTTTCTGCTTTTTTGAAATCAACCACTGTATCGTGAAGATCTAGCTTTCTTTTGACCTCACGCATTTCCTTTGAGATCGTTCTATAGTCCGGATGATACTTGCCGAACCGCTGCACATCCTCATACTGCTCTTTTACTTTTGTAAAATGGGCAATAATTTGTTGGGCTTCTTCGTCTTGCTGGAGACGCTTAAAGCAGTTGCGGTAATGTTCAGCCTCCTCCGACTGAAGAATCATGGCAGCCAATTGATTTGCTTCCTCTTGGAGCTCCACAGATTCGATTGTCGCATACATAAATGTTGCACCTCCAATTCATAGTTTACCACGAAACCTATGGATCAGAAAATGCTTTTACGTGACAAATACATCCCATGTCTCTCTTTTCTGTTGATATTCTGGATGACGGGAATTCAGCACAACGGTCATTTTATGCTTTCCTTTTGAAAGATGCTTGACCACAAATGCCGCGGTATACTCATTCCCTGCACGTTTCCCGTCTACATACACTGTAAAATATCCCGCCTTCTCGTTCTTTTTCAGACGCTCTGGCTGAAGATGAAAATCTTGAAGTGTACTTTCTATATAGACAGACGACCCTTGCACTTTGTATTTCAAAAAGCCTTGCTGCTTCATTTCGCTTTGGGCCTGCTGCATGACTGGTACTGCTGGGTCTTGCTTAATCACTTGCTCTTCTCCATGTTGACTTTGACACCCAGTGACAAGAAAAAGCAATGCGCCTATTGACAGCATCCATTTCATCATCTGATTCTCCTTTCATCTACTTTTATAGGATGCTCAGGAAATAGACATCTTAATCAACTCAAAAAAAGCCTCAGCCGGCTCCATTTTGATTGCGCATTGCTTGGAACATTTGAATCATCATTTCAGCCATTTGGACGCTATTGCTCAACTGACTCACACGATGAGGAATGGTTTTTTCGTAAAAGTTCATTTTATCTAATTCAAAGGACGTTAGATTTTCAGGATGCCGCGTCAGCTGTCTGTACCAGATAGGACGCTGCCTTATGAATTTGATTCGCTCCTCTTCGGCCATGACAAATTCCTGTACTTCTTTTCGCACCAGAAGCATCCCCTTTCACTTAATCTTTCCTGAAGGAGAATGGGTGCTGACTGCCTCCAGATGAACCTTTCTTTGAACCATTGGATGAAAATTGGCCGAGTAAGCTTTGTAAAGAGGAAATAGACTGGCTCATTTTGTTAATCTGTTCATTCATTTGATCAGCGTCCATTTTTTTCACAGCAGAAACCATTTTAGACATAAAATCTGCTTTTCCTGTTTCACTTGGCTTAGAGGCTTTTTCTTCTTTCGCATCTTCAGATTTCGATTGCCGGTAAGGTGACCACATCTCATCTTCCTCACCAAACATGACCCAATTCTCGTATACACTTTGCCAGCTTTTTTCTTGCGATTGCACTTCTTGAATTAACTTCGGATGGCGTCTGACGAATTGTTTAAATTCATCAATGGATGTTTGTTTTTGCTTGTTTGTCATATCCTCACCCCCCATACAAATGCCTACTATACTATATACATCAGCATCTGTTTTGGTGAGCCTCTTTTTAACCATCAAAAAAGCAGCTGCGACCATGCAGCTGCTTTCGTTTAAGATGTTTTCTTGATGAAATTTTGGGTGTAATATTTTTCTTTTACCCCTACGCCAAGATGCGTGTAATCTTTATTTAATAACGCCTTCCTGTGACCTTCACTATTGAGCCAGCCCTCTACCGCTGCGGGTCCATCGACATAGTTATAAGCAATGTTTTCACCTGCGAGCTGAAAGCCCACCTCGCCTCTTTCTAACCGGTCTTTCAGCGTACCGTATTTTTTAGATTCATGGGAGAAATAATGATTCTCTTTCATGTCCTCACTATGCATGAAGGCCACTTCAGAGGTTTCATCATCCCACTTTAAGATCGGCAGGTTGTACTTATGGCGGATAATATTGGTCATATCAAAAATTTGTTTTTGACTGGAAGCTTCGATATCTTTCCACTTTTCGCCTGATATCGCCTCAGGTTCTATCAATTGACCTCGATAGACCACCTCATACGGCTTTTGTTTCACAAATGTATCTGCGTTGAAGGCCCTGATACTTGAAAGGGTGCTTTCAAACTTATCCATGTAAAGCTGAACATACACATCATCTCCGACTTTCACAGTGGGTCTTGTATTCATATCATCTTCTGAGAATTCAAAGCGGTATGAATTTTGTTCATCCTCTACATGAATGTAAGGTGCAATTTGTGTTTTCTTAAATACTTCACTTGTGGCTTGACCGATTTTAAACGGTTCTACATTCAGTCCGTCTCCTGTTGCAAACAAGGTCACCACTTTACTATCCTTTACCCCTACTTGAATATAGTGCTTCTTCGATTGGTTGTAAATCCACCAGTCATAATCATATGCGGAAGGATCAATGCGATCTGGTTCTCCCAGCTGTTTAAGCACTTCGTTTGAAGATTTCCCCATAAAGGACATGAGTCCCTTTTTTGGGATGTTGATCGGCTTATCGCTAGATGTTTCTTCATTAGACACCTTCGGTTCATTGCTGTTTTCTTTTTCTGGTGAAGATCCATATTGAATAAACAGAACGTATGTTCCAGATATAATCAGGAGGATGAGGAGTGTTTTGAGCACAGTTTTCAAATAAACACCTCCGTTAAATTGGCAAGGTACAAAAAGTACCTTCTACTGTCATTTAAACAAAACTTGCTCCATTTATCAACGACAATACAGCCTATTTAACACGAATTTAAAATATGCCCCTCTTAATGAAGAAATCCTTGTCCATGATCTTGATCCTGTTGAGAGATTTCTGTCAGTGCCTCTCCCGCGCGATCATTTGATAAATCTTCGACTGATAAATCTCCTAGAGCGACAATCCCTGTTAATGCGCCGTTTTTTACAACAGGAATGCGGCGGAGCTGATGCTCTGACATGAGCCGGACAATTTCTTCAAGTGTTGCATCTTCTTCAGCTGTTAGTACTTCCTTTGTCATCAGCGAGCCCACTTCCTGTGAGTTTGGCTTTTTTTCTGCAATGCCTCTAAGCACAAGGTCACGGTCTGTCACTATCCCAACGAGCTGATCTCCGTCAACCACTGGAATGGCACCGATATCAGCATCTCTCATTTTGACTGCTGCTTCATACGTATTGTCATCTTGCTGACATGTCACTACTTTTTTTGTCATAATATCTTTGATTTTTTTCGTTTTCACGTTGATTCCTCCATCCGTTATTTTCTTTATTACTGTAACCAGCTTATAAAAGAACATACCTTTCACAGTTGAAAGTTTAACGCTTTCATACTATGATTGTCAGTAAAGGGAAATTTTATAAGGAGGGGTTTTGGGTGAAGTTTGAAGGTACGGGGATTGAAGAGGTATCAGCTGACTTAAATAAATTAGATTTCATTATGGAAAGCGAAGGATTTGTACGAGCCGATCAATGGGATTATGAGCGTGTGACGTACGACAGAAAGTACAGCATGGTAGAGGGAACCTTTTATTTACGGATTTCCGGCTACGCTACTGAAGGAGATGTCGGTGCCAAAAAGGCACACATTCAGCTTCTAACACCATTACTTGGAAAACACTATTATCCACATGGCGTTGAATACGGCGAAGGCGAAGAATTCCCTAAGTCTCTCATCCAATCGAGCAAAAAAACACTTGCACAGCTGAAGGAAAAACTAGAAGCCATGACGGCTGAAGCATAAAACAAAGGGCTAAAATATTCTTTATTTTAGCCCTAGATGAAAGCACAGCCATCTGGCTGTGCTTTTTTTACTCATATTTCGGAATAAGCGCATCTGGTACGGCATCTTTCGCTCTTTCTTTTCTTGCCCAGTCAAAGAAGACAACAGCAAGAATAGAGCCATACACAATCTCCTGAATAATTTTCATCAAAATCGCACCTAGCTGCTGATCCTCTAGCAGCGGCAAGGTGTGGAACATATCAGGGCCAGTGAGAGCAAGGCCTGCAAGCATATCACTTGGCACACATAAATGCAGTGCTTGTATCCAGGCGCCTGCATCTGAATAGGTTGCATAGATCGGTGCCTCACTAAACATGATGAGTGCACAGGCCGGAGTCATCAATATCCCGTCTGCCATGATATATCCAAGCTTCAAAATGCCTGTGATCTGCGGCTGACTTTGGACTTTATGGACAAGCGGCCACCACATGAAAAAGGCAGCGATAAAAATAACCACCGTCATCAATGCGTGGTAAAACGGATCTGTTTTCACAAAATCAAACACAAGCGGAATGTGATACAGCGAAAACAATCCGTTAAATCCAAGCAGTGCAATTAAAGGTTTGGAAAACAAACGGAAAACAGCTTGAATACCTGGTGTTTGAATGATCCGCTCCCATATGGCTGGAGGCAATCCTGTAATAAGGAGAGGCGGGATGACTAGGTATAGCACCGCCATTTGCGCCATATGTGCACTAAACATAATATGCCCCATTAAATCAATTGGGCTCCCTTTCACAGCATATAACAGAACAAGCCCCGTCAGAAATAACGTTTTCTCTTTCACCGTCGCACGGTGCTTTCCCTTTGTCACAAGAAGCAGATAAAGAGCAGCTGCTATCACAATACAAGTCAAATAATAAGGGCTCCATAATGCCCGAAATCCGAATATTTCTAAGTTCTCCATTGCTGCGCCTCCTTCAAGGGCAAAGCGGGTTTACCACCATATAATGGTCAAAAAGGCTAATACGGTAATAAACGCAACAAACACACCTGAGTATAGAAACAAGGCGGGTGTTTCATGCCCTTTTTGGTTCATGTGCATAAAATAATAAAGCTGAAAAGCTACCTGAATGCCTGCAAGCAGTAAAATAAATGGTACTGCGAACCAATTTCCAACGTCTTCTGAGGCGATCGTTAAAAACGCAACAAATGTTAATCCAATCATCAAGCCGAAGGAAATGAGCTGATGCTTCATTTCCTCGGCATTTTTCTTTTTACGATATACAAGATCGACTTTGGACTGATTTGTGTTTTTATTTCCCATTCTTATCCCACCATTCCCATTAAATATACAACGGTAAAGATGAAGACCCACACAACATCAATGAAGTGCCAATAGAGACTTGCCACATAATATTTCGGCGCATTGTATAAATCAAGTCCGCGTCTCATATTTCGAATCATAAGAGCGGTAATCCAGCAAAGTCCGAAGGCAACGTGAGCTCCGTGAGTTCCAACAAGTGTATAGAAGGAAGAACCAAGAGCTGAGCTGGTAATCGTAAACTCATACGCATGCACATAGTGATAAAACTCATAAATCTCAACCCCTAAAAATCCAGCACCTAAAAGGACCGTGATACCAAGCCAAAGCTGCATCTTTTTAAAGGCAAAGTTTTTCATATGATACATGGCATACACACTCGTTAAACTGCTCGTTAATAGAAGCATTGTGGCAATAAAGACAAGTGTGAGGTCAAACATATCAGTTGTTTTTGCTCCGCCTGCATTTGAGTTTTTCAGCGCCAAATAAGTGGCGAAAAGCGATGCAAACAGAACGGTTTCTCCTCCAAGAAACAGCCAGAACCCGACAAACTTATTCTTCCCTTCTAACGTGGCCTTCTCAGGAGAAGCCGGAAAGGTTTCCGCCGTCATTTTTTGTGGTTCCATTATGCTTTCACCCCTTTATCATCGTCGTCAGTCAAATCTTCTTTGTGAATATGGTATCCATGATCATCTTTCAGAGACCTAACCAGCATGGTCGCAAACGTAATGCCAAGACCAATGAAGATCACCGGAAGCCCCCAGCTGTGCTCTTGACGATACATGAAACCAAACGCTGACACAAATAGACCGAATGAGATAATGACAGGCAAGATGGAGTTATTCGGCATGTGAATATCATCGAGCGGTTCAGATGCTGTCATTCCTTTTTTACCATCCATTTTTTCAATCCATAATGGATCTAGTCCTCTGACAAGCGGAAGCTGTTTAAAGTTGTATTCTGGCGGAGGCGAAGACACTGCCCATTCAAGTGTTCTTCCATCTCCCCAAGGATCGCTCGATACACGCTCCCCTTTGGCTGTTGTCCAGATGATATTAATCAGCATGATCACAACAGCTACAAACATAAACAGTGCCCCAATCGTACTGATCAAGTTCCCAAGCTCGAGACCCTGACCTGGCAGGAATGTAAAGACCCGGCGCGGCATGCCCCATAGACCGAGAAAATGCTGGATAAAGAAAGTTAAATGGAAACCGATGAAAAACAGCACAAAGCCAATTTTTCCAAGCTTCTCATTCAGTATTTTTCCAAACATCTTCGGCCACCAGTAATGCACACCTGCTAGAATACCGAATACAACCCCGCCGATAATGACGTAATGGAAATGCGCCACAACAAAATACGTATCATGGAACTGATAATCCGCTGCAGCTGCCGCAAGCATGACCCCAGTTACCCCGCCAAGTAAGAACGACGGAATAAAGGCAACAGAATAAAGCATCGGCGTTGTAAACTTCACATTACCGCCCCATATCGTGAGCAGCCAGTTGAATACTTTAATTCCTGTTGGCACCGCAATTGCCATGGTCGCTACAGCAAAGATCGCATTGGCGATAGGTCCAAGCCCCGTAGTGAACATGTGATGCGCCCATACCATGAATCCAAGGAAACCAATCAATACAGTAGCGAACACCATGGACGAGTAACCAAACAATCTTTTTCTTGCAAACACCGGAATGATCTCAGAGAAGATTCCGAATGCCGGCAGGATCAAGATATATACTTCCGGGTGTCCGAAAATCCAGAACAAATGCTCCCAGATGATTGTATTTCCTCCAAGCTCTGGATTGAAAAAGCTCGTGTCAAACATTCTATCAAGCATCAGCATCGCAAGCCCTGCTGTCAGCGGCGGGAATGCGAATAAAATAAGTGCAGAGGCGACAAATGTCGTCCAAGTAAAGAGCGGCATTCTCATATACGTCATGCCAGGCGCTCTCATATTAATAATCGTTGCAAGAAAGTTAATCCCGGCAATCAGCGTACCAATACCCGCAATCTGCAAACCTAAAATATAGAAATCCATTCCATGCCCTTCTGAATTCAGCGTGAGCGAAGCGTATGCAGTCCAGCCAGCATCAGGTGCTCCGCCCATAAACCATCCAAGGTTTAAGAAAATTCCTCCGAAAAAGAATAACCAAAAACCAAGTGAATTCACAAACGGAAATGCTACGTCACGTGCACCAATTTGAATTGGTACAACCGCATTCATTAATGCAAATAAAAGCGGCATAGCTGCAAGGAAAATCATTGTCGTTCCATGCATCGTCATGATTTCATTGTAAACCCCTGCACTGACAAAATCACTTTCAGGGATGGCTAGCTGAATACGGATAAACATCGCTTCTATCCCGCCAACCAAAAAGAAAAATCCCCCTGCCACTAAATATAATATGGCAATTTTTTTGTGGTCAACCGTTGTCAAGTAATCCCATAAGACAGCGCCAAACCCCCGCTTTTTAGCTATTGTACTCACCATGAAATCCCCCTCTTATCTCCCATTTGCCCCTTTTCATATAGATGTCTTTCTTCACGATCCTTTAAGCAGACTATGTCTGACAGATGACGGCTTCTCGGTTGTAGAGACATATTCGGGAGCTCTTAACAAAAACTTCACATCGATCACATACCCTCTTGAATATCTGCTCTAGGCGTTACTCGATTTTAAGACCTTTTAAATACTCGTAAAGTGCATCTGCTTCTGAGTCATTTAATTTAGGGTACGTTCCTGTCATCTTATTACCTGGTTTAAAGCTTTCTGGATCTTTCAGCCATGCTTTCACATTTTCTTTGTTCATGTCTTTGATTCCAGCTACTTTCGTTCGCTCTCCGAAGGTCGCAAGGTTTGGTGCTGTCCTTGCTGCTTCCGGCCGCTTGTCACCAGGCTCTACTGCGTGACAGCTTAAGCAGTTTTTCTCTTTAAATAGCTTTTCACCCTCTAAAGCGAGATCCTTTGTGGATTCAGGCTTCTTGTAATCAGCCATTTTTTTCGTCCATCCTAAGAACTCATCTTGAGAAAGCGTTTTAACTTTAAAGTCCATTAAAGCATGTGACGGCCCGCAAAGCTCCGCACATTTCCCGTAGAAATATTCCCCTGCATCTTTCGTTCGTTTCGAGTCAAAGGTTAAATAAAATTTGTTCTCATTATCTGTGTTTGTATCAATTTTACCGCCAGCCGATGGAATCCAGAATGAGTGTTTGACATCGGATGCTTTCAGCTTAAAATACACCTTTTGATCTGTTGGTACGATCAATTCCTGACTTGTGACAATCCCATAATCAGGGTATTCAAATTCCCACCAATATAAGCTGGCCCTTACATTAACAACAAGTGTCTTTTCAGGATCTCGTTTTTTCTTATCCATAGCGCTTGTGTCCCCTAGTTCAAGCGTGTATGCAACAACAGGTACAACGAGAATAATGAGTAGAAGAATCGGAATCGCTGTCCATGTGATTTCCAAGTTGCGGTTCCCTTCCACCTGCTTTGGAATCGTATCTTCTCCCACTTTAGAACGTTTGAATTTAATGATGACGTAAAAGAAAATGATCGATACAACAATGACGACAAGAACCATAATAAGTGTACTCAGTACCGTTAGGAAAAACTGTTTATCTGCTACTTCCCCAACTGGCTTGAGTGTTGATAAGTATGGTTCACCACAGCCCGCCAAAACGAGCGTCAGTAAGAGAAACAGTGAATAAACACGCCATTTTCTTATCATAATTTGTCCCAACCCCTTTTGCTTGATCTCCTTTGCCTTTCGCTTTTTACCTCTTATTTATAAAATCACTTCTCACCCATCTATAACCCCCGCCTCTTATAAAAGCACTTACATTTCCTCTTTTCATAAAAAAATGATGTTTTTACTCAAAATACCATCTATGTATAAACAGAAAGCCGCCTAAATAGAACTGAATATCAGGCGGCTTTCATAGTTGTTAGAAAATGTTGTGTTATAAGATATAGCCTTTGTTTTGATGTGATCAAAGTGTATTTCACTCTAGAATAGTGTAATAATAATCATCGCTACGAAAAAGATGGTTAAGTAGTTTAATGAATAAACGAACATGAGCGTCGACCACTTCATGACGTCTTTCATTTTAAAGCCCATAAGGCCAATAACAAGCCATCCAATATTAAGCAATGTACCAAGTGCGACAATCGGCCATCCTAATCCACCTAAGAAAAATGGAAGCGGTAGAAGACATGCTGTCCAAATGATGATCTGGCGTTTTGTGACTTCAAAGCCGTAAACAACTGGCAGCATTGGAATGCCCGCCTTACGGTAATCTTCCGTTTTCTTAATCGCAAGTGACAGGAAGTGCGGGATTTGCCAAATGAACATAATCATAAACAAAACCCAAGCCGTTGTGTCGATTGTACCTGTGACAGCTGTCCAGCCGATTAATGGCGGAACCGCGCCAGATACACTTCCGATAACTGTATTGATGGTGTAATGGCGTTTAGACCACATGGTGTAAAGAACCGCATAAGTAAAGACTCCAATAAATCCAATCACTGCTGATGTAATGGTTGTCATCAGAAGCATAATGAGTCCTAATACAACAAGCAGAATGCCAAATGCATACGCTTGCCCCGGCTGAATTTTACCTGTAACCGTCGGTCTTGTTTTTGTTCTTTCCATTAATATATCAATATCACGGTCAAACGCATTATTAATTGCGCATGAACCGGCAATAATAAGAGAAGAACCAATCATTGTTAACAGCACAATATCAAGATTTCCAAGAAAACTCATACCTGTAAAATAAAAAGCAAGCCACATTCCAGTAAATGTCGTAATGAAATTGGAATTGACGATGCCCATTTTAATCAGAGCAAGAAAATCTTTCCACGCTGTTGTTTCTTCTATTTGTCCATGAATAGCTGCTTCCGCGGCTGTTTTGGAATTTGCCAATGTGTATAACCTCCCTTGCCCAAACCTTCAAACGAACGAATGACACGTAAAATCATTACAACTCTATCATACAAGATAAACAGCTGTAAAAAAACATCCTATTAAATAATAAACGACAAACTTGAAGTTATTTGTGAACTTTTCGTGAATTTATTAGGATATATGTGTGTTTCAGAAGGCGGTGCAAAATGAAATATTCTCTCCTCTATTTCTATCAGACTGTCAAAGAAAGATCAAGCACTCTAAATCTGTAAACTTTGTGAACTGACATATCATTTTTTTGTGAACTTTGGTCATTATGAATTGCAACAGAACACGCATTTGGCTTAAACTTGAGAGCATGTGAGGTTTTCATTTACATCAGAAGTTTTTTAGAGAAGGTGAAATAATTTGATGAAATTTGCTTTAAGGCTATTGAGCGTGATCACAACGTTTGTGATGCTGATCGTGCTGATTGGCGGTGCGCTTGTGACGAAAACCGGTTCGGGTCTTGGCTGCGGTAGACAGTGGCCCCTTTGCCACGGTCGTTTCTTTCCTGAAATGAACCCCGCTTCCATCATCGAATGGAGTCACCGCATGTCAACAGGGGTTTCCACCATTCTTGTTCTGGCACTGGCGGTCTTATGCTGGAAAAAAATTAGTCCAGTATTCCGTGAAACCAAATTTTTGGTCATCATGTCCATTATATTTTTAATGCTTCAAGCGCTGTTAGGAGCTCTTGCCGTCGTATTTGGTTCTAACGCACTTGTGATGGCACTGCACTTCGGTATTTCACTCATTTCATTTGCTTCAGTATTACTGCTTGCACTTCTTGTCTTTGAAGCAACCAGATCTGAAACAAAGCTTGTGAAGCCGCTTCATATCGGCAAAAAAATGCAGTTCCATATTTATGGGTTGATCACGTATACGTATATCGTGGTATATACGGGCGCTTATGTGAGACATACAAAGTCAAGCCTTGCTTGTTCTGTCTTCCCGTTTTGTTCAAAAGACGGTGCGCTTCCAGCGTATTTTAATCAGTGGGTTCAAATGTCTCACCGAGCAGCAGCACTTCTTTTATTCGTCTGGATATTTGTCGCTATGTTCCATGCCCTGAAACATTATAAAGAACAG
The DNA here is from genome assembly GCF_038593295.1 of Bacillus sp. FSL R5-0512. Taxonomy (NCBI): domain Bacteria; kingdom Bacillati; phylum Bacillota; class Bacilli; order Caryophanales; family Bacillaceae; genus Bacillus; species Bacillus sp. FSL R5-0512. Next base: position 1,393,509 of record NZ_CP151982.1, on the reverse strand, counting down.
AAGCAGCTGTATTATGGATGGATCATTTCAGCCATTCTCATTACACTTCAAGCCATTTCAGGTGTGATGTCTGTTTATTCTCAGCTTGCACTTGGTTACGCGCTGGCTCATTCATTCTTTATTTCTTGTTTGTTTGGGGTGCTATGCTACTTCTGCTTACTTATTGCCCGGTTTAAATATGAAAGCAAAGAGCCATTTAGATAAAAATTGTATCCCCCTTTCATGTAGAGAGGGGGATTCTTTATTGTCGTTTTGCTTCTTCGAATAGCGAGATGGCTTTTTTGCGTCTTTCCTTGTGATCAACTGTCGGCAGCGGGTATGTATCACCCAGCACACAGCTCGATTTCCGTTGTTCATCTATCGGCATTTTAATTGGTTCATGAATCCATTTTTCCTCAACATGCTCTAGCTCTCGTACATATCTTCTAATATATTCCCCGCTTGGATCAAACCGCTTCGACTGGGTCGTTGGGTTAAAAATACGGAAGTACGGCACGGCATCTGTCCCAACAGAAGCTGCCCACTGAAATCCTCCGATATTCGAAGCCTCATCATAATCCACAAGCTTTTTTGCAAAATACGCTTCTCCCTTTCTCCAATCAATCAAATAGTCCTTTGTTAAAAATGAGGCAGTGACCATTCTTAAACGATTATGCATCCAGCCTTCCTCATTTAATTGTCTCATCCCTGCATCAACGAGAGGAAAGCCTGTTTCACCTTTACACCATGCTTCAAACAGCGTCTCATCTTCATTCCATTTCATCCCTTGAAACGCTGAATTGATTTCTTTTTCTTTCATCTCTGGATAATGAGCATAAATCATATGGTAAAAATCTCGCCACGCCAGCTCTTTGATAAAGGTTTCTCTGCCCTCGTCTTCAAACAGTGCTTCCTTATGTACCGCATGAAAGATCGTTCGAATTGAGATGGTCCCTGTTTTTAAGAAACGTGACAGCTTGCTCGTTCCAAAAACAGATGGCATATCTCGTTTTTCATGGTAACGTGTTAGTCTTTTTTGGATAAAGTCATGCAGCGTGTTCATCGCTTTGTGTGAGCCGATTTGATCAAATTTTCTTGAGCATCTCATGATTATACTGCGCAGTTTGTTATTCCCTTTGTGTGAAAGTGACTCATCACAAATCGTATGAGCGCTGCTGAGAAATGATTTGTCAACTTTTATCACAGGCTGCTTCTCTTGCTTTCGCCATGATTGATAGTATGGAGTAAACACTTGATAATGAGTGCCATCCCTTTTTAAAATATCTTGCGCCCCGTGAAGGTGTGTATCTTGCCATTTTGATACATGAATGCCCTTCTTTTCTAAAAAAGCGGTTACTTGATGGTCACGCTTTTGACCGATTCCCACTTGATCTTCATTAAAAAAGACAGCATTGATGTCATACACATCGATAACTTGCTGAAAGGCACGCAAGACATCACCATAGAGAAGATGAACATACATTTGAGATTCTCTTGCTTTCTTGATAAAATGCGCCAAGTTTTGAAAAAAATGTTCGTTGTTTAAATCGAGGTCCATTTCAGTAAAAAATGGATCTAGATGATAAAGAGCAAATAATTTGTACTCGTGTTTTTTTGCATATGTGATCGCTTTTGATAAGGCGATATGATCATCTAATCGCATATCCCGGCGAAACCAAATCACAACAATGTTGTCCAACTTTCTTCACCTCACTCTATAGTGTAATCACTCTCACTGGCTGCTGCACATTTTAATGCGCTCAAAAAAGACACATCACGGTGGATGTGTCTCACTTCTTATTCAGGCTTTAATACGATTAACAGATCACCGGTTTGAATCGGTTCTCCATTTGTCACATGTATTTCATCTACGACCGCAGAAAATGGTGCTTGTACAGTCGTTTCCATTTTCATGGCTTCATTGATCATCAAATGCTCACCTTGTGAAATTTTCTGCCCTTTTTCCACGAGTACTTTGATGACAGTGCCTGGCATCGATGCGGCGATGTGATTTGGATTTGAACGGTCCGCCTTCATTTTTTCTTGAACGGAGGATTTGATGCTTTCATCCTTAATCACCACTTCACGCGGCTGGCCATTTAACTCAAAGTAAAGAACTCTTGTGGCATCTGGATTCGGTTCACCAATTGATACGAGTTTGACAATCAGGGTTTTTCCTTTTTCGATTTCTACCTCAATCTCTTCTCCAAGCCTCATCCCGTAGAAGAACGTTGGTGTATCAAGAACAGAGATGTCACCATAGCTTTCTGCTGTTTGGACAAATTCAGAAAAGACTTTCGGATATAAGGCATACGCAATTGCGTCTTGCTCTGTTAACGTCAGGTCATGAGATTCTTTGAACTGCTTCTTAATGTCTTCAAAGTCCACTGGCTTCAGCTTCTCACCAGGTCTGACAGTAAGAGGCTCTTCCCCTTTTAAAATCAGCTTTTGCAGCTTTTCTGGGAATCCGCCATGCGGCTGGCCTAAATAGCCTTTAAATAATTCCACAACAGAATCCGGGAAGTCTAGTGTTGCGCCTTTTTCATAAACATCTTCTTCTGTTAGATCATTTTGCACCATATAAAGTGCCATATCTCCAACTACTTTAGAGGATGGTGTTACCTTTACAATATCACCAAACATGTCATTCACACGTCTGTACATTTCCTTTACTTCATTCCAGCGCTCGCCAAGACCGACACCTTTCGCCTGCTGCTGCAAGTTACTATATTGACCGCCAGGCATTTCATGTTCATAAATTTCTGTATGAGGCGAATTCATGCCGCTTTCAAATTCATGATAGTATTTTCTGACGGAATCCCAGTATTGAGAAAGGCGTTCGACAGATTGGACATTCATGTCTGGCTTTCTTTCATGTCCATCTAAAGCATAATAAAGTGAGCTTGCACTTGGCTGCGATGTGAGTCCTGCCATAGAGCTGACGGCAACATCCACAATATCAACACCTGCATCAATCGCTCTTGCATAGGTGAACAGTCCATTTCCACTCGTGTCATGCGTATGAAGATGGATAGGGATCGTAAGCTCATCTTTTAAAGCAGAGACTAGCTCGTAGGCTGCCTGCGGTTTTAATAGCCCCGCCATATCTTTAATACCTAAAATATGTGCGCCGGCAGATTCAAGCTCTTTTGCAAGAGATACATAGTAATCAAGATCATATTTTGGGCGAGATGGATCAAGAATATCTCCCGTATAACAAATCGCCGCCTCTGCCACTTTGCCTGATTCCCGAACAGAATCAATGGCAAGCGTCATGCCTTTGACCCAGTTTAAGCTGTCGAAAATACGGAACACATCAATGCCTGCCTCGGCTGATTCTTTTACAAATGCTTTGATCACATTATCCGGATAGTTTGTATATCCGACAGCATTTGATGATCTTAACAGCATTTGGAACAGCGTGTTTGGCACTTCTTGACGAAGCTCTTTCAATCGTTCCCAAGGATCTTCTTTTAAGAAACGGTACGCAACATCAAATGTAGCGCCGCCCCACATTTCCATACTAAACAGCTCTGGCCATAAACCTGCTGTCGGCTGGGCAACTTTCTTTAAATCATGTGTTCTGAAGCGTGTCGCAAGCAGAGACTGATGCGCATCTCTAAAGGTTGTGTCAGTTAAAAGGACGTTATTTTGTTCTTTTACCCAGTTGGCAAGTCCCTCAGGTCCATGCGTATCTAACAATTGTTTTGTCCCAGACGGAATCTCTTGATTAAGAGGAAGCTTCGGTACGTCTGGCTTGTCAAAATGAGGCTTCTTTTTCTCCGCAATACCTGGGAACCCATTAATGGTAACGTTACCAATATAAGTCAGCATCTTCGTTCCGCGGTCTTTTTGCTTAGGGAAATTAAATAGCTCTGGCGTTGAGTCGATAAACGATGTATCGTATTCCCCTTTTAGGAACTTCTCATGCTTAGCCACATTTTCAAGAAATGGGATGTTAGTTTTAATCCCGCGAATCCTGAATTCTTGTAAATTTCGGACCATTTTAGCAGCCGCTTGATCAAACGTGAGCGCCCATGTAGACAGCTTGACCAATAGTGAGTCGTAATAAGGTGTAATGACCGCACCTTGGAAGCTGTTCCCTGTATCAAGACGTACACCAAATCCCCCACCTGAGCGGTAGGCCATAATTTTTCCTGTGTCTGGCATAAAGTCATTTAAAGGATCTTCTGTTGTGACCCTTGATTGAATGGCAAAGCCGTGTGTAAAGATATCTTCTTGCTTTGGAATACCAACTTCTTTGCTGTGAAGGTTATGCCCCTTTGCAACAAGAATTTGGGTTTGAACGATATCGACACCTGTGATCATTTCTGTAATCGTGTGTTCTACCTGTACCCTTGGATTGACTTCAATAAAGTAAAACTCTCCATTTGCAACAAGGAATTCTACAGTCCCTGCATTAATGTACGATACATTCTTGGCCAGCTGGACAGCTGCTTCGCAAATATCTTCACGCAATTGATCTGTTAGAGACACACTTGGCGCCACTTCAATGACCTTTTGATGCCGCCTTTGAACAGAGCAGTCACGCTCATATAAATGAATGATATTGCCGTGATTGTCTCCAATCACCTGCACTTCAATATGTTTTGGATTTTCAATCAGCTTTTCAACGTATACTTCGTCATTTCCAAAAGCAGCTTTTGCCTCTGACTTCGCACGGTCATAGGCTTCCTTCAGCTCTTCTTTTGATCTGACAATGCGCATACCCCGGCCGCCGCCGCCTAGTGAAGCTTTAATAATAAACGGGTAACCGTATTCTTCACCGAATTTTTCGACTTCTTCGACCGAATCAACTGGTCCGTCACTTCCTGGAATGACTGGAATACCAGCTTTTTTCGCTTCATCTCTCGCCTTTACTTTATCTCCAAACATATCTAAATGCTGAGAAGTTGGACCGATAAATTGAATGCCTTCCTCTTCGCATCGTCTTGCAAAATGAATGTTTTCGGATAAAAATCCGTAGCCTGGATGAATCGCATCCACGTCATTTCGTTTTGCAATTTCGATGATCCCCTCGATATCGAGGTAGGCATCAATCGGTTTTTTCCCTTCTCCAACTAGATATGCTTCATCAGCTTTATAGCGATGATAAGAGCCAGAGTCTTCTTTGGAATAAATGGCCACTGTACGTAAGTTGAGCTCTGTACAGGCCCTGAAGACTCTGATAGCGATTTCCCCTCTGTTTGCAACTAGAACCTTTTGAATTGTTCTCTGTGACATTCTCACTCCTCCATATCCCTTAAAATTTTATATGTACTCTATAATAAAGGAAGAAATGAAAACTGTACACTTTTGTTTTCTAAAGATTCAAAGTTTTCTGCAATCCATTTTTTTCAACCGATGGTTTGCTCATTGATTTTTTCTTTTTATAACGCTCTTTATATTCAGTAAACATGCTGATATTCAGCAGCATTCCCATACAGATGCTAAGTAAAATGATAGACGATCCCCCGTAGCTGATAAACGGAAGTGTCACCCCAGTAATTGGAATAAGACCTGAAACACCGCCTAAATTGATACAAGTTTGGATCGCAATCATGGAGGAAATTCCTATTGCAAGCAAACTTCCAAACGGATCTTCACACTTTCTCGCAATATAAAAACCTTTCACGACGATGAAACCAAGAAGAGCGAGAACAAAAAACACGCCGAAAAAACCAAGCTCTTCTGAGATAATTGCCATGATAAAATCTGTGTGCGGTTCTGGAAGATACCCGTACTTTTGAACACTTTCCCCTAGACCGAGTCCAAAAAAGCCGCCTGATCCAATCGCATAATATGAATTAATCAATTGATGCCCAGTAGCCCCTGCATCTTTAAATGGATCTTGGAAACTCTCAAAACGTCCGAGACGATTTTGCGTGAAAATTTTATCCCAAAAAAGAATAATAAACGGGGTCACGACGACCATCACTGCACTAAATAGCGCCAGCAGCTTCGCAAGCGTTTTGCCGCTAAAGCCTGAGCATAAAATCATCGCAAGGGCAATCATGCCAATAATAAAGGCTGTCCCATAGTCTGGCTGCAAAATGATAAATCCGCACAGGATAGAGACAATCACGATTGGAGGCGTGACACCTCTTAAAATATGATCAATATAATGCTGCTTTTTGGCATACACCGCAGCAAGATAGATGATGACGACAATCTTCACAAATTCAGCTGGCTGAAGACTAAAAGGGCCTAATTTGATCCAGCTTCTTGCGTTCCCTGCAACATGACCGAGAAAGTACACATAGATGAGGGAAAAAACTGAAATCAGCAGCATACCAATCTGGAATTTCTTATTTGAAAACAGCTGATATGGAACTAATGCTGTAAAGATTAAGATGGCTGCTCCAACAATCATAAATAAGAGCTGTTTCTTAAAAAAGTTATCTGGCGCGGCATCGTATCTGATAACAGATGTAATCATACTTGAGCTATATACCATAACCAAACCGAATGCGCTGATTAAGATGATGGCGAACAATAATGAGTAGTCATACGATTTTAGCATTCTCTTTAACATATAATCCTCTTCCTAACGTCTGTTTCTACTGCTTGATATCTTCTTAGCTGTTCTTATTCTACTACATTTTCTCCGTTTGATCCCGTTTTACCTCTTTTATATTGTTCGTCATTCATGAAAGAATCAAGTCCGTTTGCCGTCAATCCATCAAAAGAAATGAGAGGACAAAAAAACTCAAACCTATGTTGTGGAAGTTTGAGTTTTCAATCGTTATTTTTTTGTGAACGCATCATGAAGTGCGGAAAGCTCTCTCTCAAGTTTATCGAGTAGTTTCTTGCCTTCATGTTGATCAACTAATCCAAGCCGGACAGCAAAATCAATCTCCCTCGATAATCCGAACATTTGAGTATCTAAAACCTCTTCATAAAGAGGACATTGCGGCATCGTTAAGTTGTCCATTTGCACTTGGATCAATTTTAAAATTTTATCTGCATCCAATTTTAATAAAGCCAGTGCTTTTTGCCGATGATCGACTAAAATTTCTGACGCCAAAAGTATCCCTCCGTTCCCCAGGCGAGTACCTAATTCTTCTATTTATCATAAAGCGAAACGCCCAAAATTGCAAGCAGATTTGTACAGTTCGCTTTGTAAAAATAAAAAGAAGACATTCCTCATTAAAAGATACTCATCTCATATTTTTCACTCATGAGCTCAAGCAGCTTAATCCCAGCAATACTATTCCCTTTTTCATCCAGTGCAGGACCGAAAATTCCGATCCCAAAATCATATGGTGCCGCTCCCATAATCCCGCCTGAAACACCGCTTTTAGCAGGTATGCCGATATTAATGGCAAATTCCCCGCTTGCATTATACATGCCGCACGTCACCATAAAGGTTTTACAAATTCTAGCGACATCTTTTGAAAGAATTTGCTGGCCCGTCTCTGGATGTCTGCCATCTAATGAAAAAACACAAGCAATTTTCGCCAAATCTAAGCTGTTCATCATGATGGCGCATTGTTTCGTATACACGTCCATGACCTCTTCTACGTTCCCTCTAATAATATGATATTGCTTCATATAATAGCACATAGCCCGGTTAATCATCGATGTCTCAAATTCGGATGCCGCTGTCTCTTTGCAGTATGTAATGCTTTTATCATTTGCGAGCTCTCTAATAAAGCCAAGAAGGCGGTTCAGCTGATCTTGCGGAGTCGCTCCTCTTATCAAGCTTGTAACTGCAAGCGCTCCTGCATTAATCATTGGATTCAGCGGCTTATTCGGACTTGCTGTTTCCAGCTTAATCATTGAATTAAACGGATCACCTGTAGGCTCTTGTCCAACAAATTGAAAGACTTTTTTTGGCCCTTCTTCTGAGAGTACGAGCGCAAGGGCTAATACTTTAGAAATACTTTGCAGGGTAAAGCGTTTATCTACATCTCCTGCCGAGTGGCAAGTATTACTCACATGGTACACAGCCACAGATAAATCCGTCTGATCCGCTTTGGCAAGAGCGGGAATATAGGATGCTACTTTGCCATCTTTGGCCACTTTTTTTGCTTCTTCTACAAATCGCTGAAGCTCTTCATTGTCGCGACATGCCATGCCCAATATCCTCCCTATGTTTCATGTACGATTAGTGTGTACAAGGAGAAGCATGTTTATGAAAGTGACAAAGCAGGAGAAAACTTCTATAATTTATGGTGGAAAGGGGTTGTCTTGAACATGAGTATCATTCAAATTAAGGGGAACGTAAAGTACAAGATCACCATTGATCCAAGTGTATGGATTTTTGATGACCGCAAATTTTTAATGGATTCATTTTTTGAAAACAGCGCAGCAAATGAAGAAAATCAGCTGGATCAGGAGCTTGACCAAGAGCGGGTGATCAGAGAAGGTCAAACACTTCCACCCACTTTAAAAACAGAGAAGAAGTACGAAAAGGAAAGACTCGTCACAGGCAGCTTCGGAATGAAGCTGGGTGATATGCTGAAAAATGCAGAACCGCTTGAACATGCAGACACATGCGAATTTGTCACAGAAACAGAGACAATTGCTGTTCCGCTTTCTCAGGCAATGGAAAGCATTGCACACTTCAGCCAAAATGGGAAGCCGATGACTGAAGAAGGACCAATCCACGTTTATTTCGCAGATCAGTCCAACCTCACTCAGCCGATAAAAGGTGTCAAAGAGCTCATCATTACATAAGACAGAGGGTCTGGACTACAGCAAATCAGCTGCAAGCTGTGCAAGTCCAGACCTTTCTCCTTTGACAAGCTTGACATGTCCAGATATTTGCTGTCCTTTGAACCGCTCAATGACATACGTAAGCCCATTATTTAAGCTGTCTAAATAAGGATGATCAATCTGCTCCGGGTCCCCCATCAGCACAATTTTACTTCCCTCTCCGACGCGCGTTAATAATGTTTTCACCTCGTGTTTCGTTAAATTCTGCGCCTCATCAATGATAATAAATTGATCAGGGATACTTCTTCCGCGGATATACGTTAAAGCTTCGACTTGAATAGAACCAATACCCGCCAAAATCGCATCAAGTTCACCAGGTTTTTTTGTATTAAATAAAAATTCCAGGTTGTCATAAATCGGCTGCATCCATGGTCTGAGTTTCTCTTCCTTTTCACCTGGCAAGTAGCCTAAATCCTTGCCGACAGGAACAATGGAACGGGCTACGATCAGTTTTTTAAACATGCCGAGATCCTCTGTCTGCATTAATCCGGCAGCAAGTGCAAGCAGTGTTTTACCAGTACCCGCTTTTCCGATCAATGTCACAAGCGGAATATCACGGCGCAATAGCAGCTCTAGGGCCATCGTCTGCTGAACATTTTTCGGACGGATTCCCCAAACATGCTCTTGATCATAAATGAGGCGTTTCACGTGCTCTGCCTTTTGATCAAGCATTCCTAAAGCAGAACCGCCTTCATTCCCCTTCATAATGACAAATTGATGAGGGTTTAATGGTGCACTTGTGACCTCTTTTATCGGCAATTGACTTTGCTTATAAAATGTATTCAATTGCTCGGTCGGAATATAGAGCTCATGATAGCCGTTATCAATGTCTTCGTTTTGCAGCACACGGTCACTTAAGAAGTCCTCTGCCTGAAGACCTATCGCATCTGCCTTTACCCTGACTAAGACATCCTTACTGACCAAAATGACAGGCCGGCCGTGAGGTTTTGTTTCTTCCTCTAAGCTCAAATTTTTCGCGACCGCTAAAATCCGATTATCGTTCGTTTTTTCAATAAAAATTTCTTGAAGCTCATGGAAAGAGCGATGATTCAGCTCGATGCGCAGCGTCCCTTTTGACTCTAGCGTAATTTTTTCATGCAGTTTCCCTTTCGATCTCAAACCGTCGATTAAACGTGAGACGCGCCGGGCGTTTTGCCCAACCTCGTCCATGTATCTCTTTTTCGAGTCTACTTCTTCTAACACAACGGCCGGAATGACGACTTCGTTGTCTTCAAATGAAAAGATTGAATTCGGATCCTGTAATAACACATTTGTGTCTAATACATAAATTTTACTCAGGTCCTTCGCCTCCTGATCGGGGTTTCATTCATCCTTGTCTTTCCCAAAACGATTGTTAAAATATATGTTTTCATGAATAAAGTTAGAAGGTTAATTCAACAATAAAATAAATCATGCAGTTTGTGAAGGAGGGAATTTAGATGCGACTATTTTTAACATTATTCATGATTCAAACGATCATTCTGTTAGGCGCTTGCCAGCAGCAGGAAAAGCCAGAAGCGCTGGACAAGCAAGATGGACGCCAGCACTTAGTACGGGTGTCAGACTCATCCAAGAAAAAGACAAATCAAGCCCGCCCATCTACAGATGTTGCGCAGCATCTTGTCAATGTGACAGAGCATGTAGCAGATGTCAATGATGCAACGGCAATTGTCATCGGCCGCTATGCTGTTGTTGGTATTGATGTAAAAGATGATTTAGATAGAAGCAAAGTAGAAACCATTAAATATTCAGTTGCAAAAGCGCTGAGAAATGACCCTGAAGGTGCAAATGCTGTTGTGGTTGCTGATCCAGATACAGTCAGCCGTTTAAAAGAAATGGGCAAAGAAATCCAAGCAGGCCGTCCGGTAAGCGGTATTATGGACGAACTGGCTGCCATTGTCGGCCGCGTGATGCCAGAGATGCCGAGAAATGAGATCGAGCGTAACGAAAAAGACCCGACAAATGATCCGAATAATCAGCTCAAAGAACAGGATCAAAAGCAGTTAGAAAAAAATCAAAACGACCAATCAAACCATCATATGAATCAGAAGAAATAATGAGAACGGCTTATATCTCCTGTGATATAAGCCTTTTTCTACGCTGATTTTAAGTAGCTGGAAAACATGCTATAATAAATGCAATAAAGTGAGGTGAAAATGATGAGAGTGAAGTGCTCATTATGTGAAAAGCTTGAAACCATTGATGATGATACACTTGTTGCTAAACGGTTAAGAAACCGGCCAATTCATACATATATGTGCGATGACTGCCAAGAACGCATTAAAATAAAGACTGAAGCCCGCATCAAAACTGGCAGATTCTCTCTTTATCAGGATCCTGCGACGAAAGAGAAAAAGAAGAAAAAAGGAAAGAAAGAACAAAAGACATAAAAAAAGACCTGACACATGTTCAGGTCTTTTTTTACGTATTAACTGTTCCTTCTTTTTTCGCACGATGCAGCCGTATTTTATAAATAATCAAAATGGCAGCTGCCACAACCAGTCCTTCCGCTACTGGAAGGAAGATACCTAGAAATGTGAGAAACGTGCAGCCAAAAATCAAAAACAAATAAATCACGAGCGCTTTTAAAATCGGTAAACGTCTTGCAAAGCCGAGCTTAAAAACAATAATCGCTAAAACAAGGATGGTGCCATATAGGAGCCACATCCCTGTTTGCGGATTTTCATCGACACGAAACAGCATCGCGAAAAAGGATAGATTTTCACTTACTTCCTGATCATTCAAAAAGATTCCCTCCCCTTATCTTTCAGGGTTCTATCTTTTTAATTCTTCATGGAATTAAGATAATCCTGCTAGCTTTTTCTTCTTCGCTGCTTTCTCACGTTCGTTTTTGTCTAAAATTTTCTTTCTAAGACGAATTGATTCAGGTGTAACCTCACAGTATTCGTCTTCATTCAAGTACTCAAGAGATTCCTCAAGTGACATAATACGAGGTTTTTTCATGCTAACCGTTTGATCTTTCGTCGCTGAACGTACGTTTGTTTGTTGTTTCATACGGCTTACGTTTACAACAAGGTCATTCTCACGATTATGCTCCCCAACAATCATCCCTTGGTATACTTCAGTACCCGGCTCAACGAAGATCACACCGCGCTCTTCAACACCTTGGATTCCGTAAGCAGTCGCTTTACCTGTTTCCATTGAAACAAGTACACCTTGACGGCGTCCGCCAACTTGACCAGACTGCATTGGCTGGTAGCTGTCAAACGTATGGTTCAAAATACCAAAACCACGAGTTAATGAAAGAAATTCAGTTGTATAACCAATTAAACCACGTGATGGTACTGTAAAGATCAGGCGAACTTGACCGTTACCATTATTGATCATGTCAATCATTTCACCTTTTCTTGCACCCATTGATTCCATAACAGAGCCAGTATGCTCTTCTGGTACATCAATTTGAACGCGCTCTACAGGCTCACATCGAACACCATCAACTTCTTTTACAATAACTTCTGGCTTCGATACTTGTAATTCAAAACCTTCACGTCTCATATTCTCAATGAGAATGGATAAGTGAAGCTCTCCGCGTCCAGAAACAACCCAAGCATCAGGTGAATCAGTTGGATCCACACGAAGACTGACGTCTGTTTGAAGCTGCTGCTCTAAACGCTCTTCAATTTTACGTGATGTCACGTATTTTCCTTCACGGCCTGCAAATGGGCTGTTGTTTACAACAAACGTCATTTGAAGTGTCGGCTCATCAATACGAAGGATTGGAAGTGCTTCTTGGTGTTCTACCGGACAAACCGTTTCACCTACGTTGATGTCTTCCATTCCAGATACAGCGACAAGATCTCCCGCTTTCGCTTCGTTGATTTCCACTCGTTTTAACCCTTGGAAACCAAAGATCTTTGTTACTCGGAATTGTTTCACAGTGCCGTCGACTTTCATCAAGGCTACCTGCTGTCCTACTTGCATTGTTCCTCTGAATACACGGCCAATTCCAATTCTGCCAACATAATCATTGTAATCAAGTAGTGCCACTTGGAATTGAAGCGGCTCTTCATGGTTATCAACTGGGCAAGGAATATGGTTCACAATGGCTTCAAACAAAGATTCCATGTTTTCATCTTGCTTGCTCGCATCGTTACTTGCTGTACCATTGATTGCTGATGCATAGACAACTGGGAATTCAAGCTGTTCTTCTGTTGCATCCAATTCAATGAACAAGTCGATCACTTCATCAACTACTTCAGCCGGACGAGCAAAGTCGCGGTCAATTTTATTGACGACAACGATTGGTGTTAAGTTTTGCTCAAGTGCTTTTTTCAGCACAAAGCGTGTTTGAGGCATACAGCCTTCATAAGCATCCACAACGAGGAGTACACCATCTACCATTTTCATGATACGCTCAACTTCACCACCGAAATCGGCGTGTCCTGGTGTATCTAAAATATTAATGCGTGTATCTTTATAATGGATCGCAGTATTTTTAGCTAAAATCGTAATACCGCGCTCTCGCTCTAAATCATTTGAATCCATGGCTCTCTCAGCGATATTTTCATTCGCACGGAAAGTACCAGCTTGATGGAGCAATTGGTCAACAAGCGTCGTTTTACCATGGTCAACGTGGGCAATAATTGCGATGTTGCGAAGGTCTTTTCGAAGTTTCACATTTTCATCTCCTAAAATAATTAGATAACTTTCATATTATATCACAATCCCCTTTAAATGCCGATCGTTTTTCTGTAAACTTATATTAACTCTAAAAAAAGGGATGGAGACAAATGAAACAAATCAAATGGCTTCTATTATTATGTGCATTACTTGCAGTTGTCAGTATGGCGTTTATTGGGGTATCTCTTGCAGAAAAAAACATACTGGGTATATGTTTTAGTATCGTGTTCGCCATGATTTTCATGGGTACAGGATTTACATTAAAAAGAAAATTAAACGTGCAATCATAAAATTAGTTAAAAGCCTTTTACATTCTATATGTAGAAGGCTTTTTATTTTGAGTAAAAACAAGACAAATCACCTATGAAAGCTCCATTCATCAGACGGAACGTATCTTGAAGAATTGACAAAAGTAAGCAATCTGCACCCCTATATTTTTCGACAAGAACTTTTATAGTTCTCCAAAATCAAACAGAAAGTTACATTTTTCCTATTCTTCCACAAAGTTTCTCATGGTATGCTTTTCTTGCAACAAAATTTAACAGAAAAGGGAGAGAAAAGAAGCATGAAGAAGTTTTTGAGCAAATCGCTCAGCTCTGTTGTATTTTTCGCTTTAGCTATCATTCTTACTTTCACAACAGTAGCTCCTGGGCAAGCAAGCGCTGCAACTTTCAAAGGAATTCCTTTTGAACAGCAGCAAATCATTAAAGAATTATTGGAGAAAAACGAGCGTGTCATCAACATTCTCATCAATTCATTTGTTGAGGAAGACAACAGCTACACATTTGATGTGAAAAAAGCTGTTGAGCTCGGACTAACTGAAGAAGAAGCGGCGACTGCTGAGAAATTCTTAGATCGCGCAGCTGTTCTTACAATCGTTTTCAGTGAAAGCATCACTAAAAACGAAAAAGGGAAATTGGTTTTTGATGCAGCAAAAGCTGTTGAACTTGGTCTTACAAAAGAAGAAGCGGCTAAATTTGAAAAGCTTTTCAAATCAGTGATCAGAATTGCTGATCTTGCTGGTGATGCCCTTGTTCTAGACAAAAAAGGAAACGTTGTGATTGATTCAAAAATCGCAAAAGGTCTTGGATTCAGCTCTACTGAATTACTTGTTTTCAACCAAATGCTTAAGAAAATTCCTCAAGAGCAATTGAAAACGTTCTATGATGCAGTTCAAATTGCGAAAGAAAAATTAAGCTAATCTCAGAAAAACCCCCACCTGGTTCATCCAGATGGGGGTTTTTTATTTCAGCCAATAAAGAATGATCATCATGACGTACCCTATACCAAACGCGATACTTGCTCGATAAAGCAGCTTACCATAGTAGCGCTTTTCAAATTTTCTTTTTTCTTCCTTTTCATCTATATATGGCACGAGATCAGGAGCCTGTATAAGAGTTATTGGCTCTTTCATTTCGTGATAAAGGTGACGGCAGCTTTCGCAGGATTGTATGTGCTCTGCAACAATTTTATTTGTTTCTGCACTTGTGTCTCCCTCTATATAAAGTGGTAACAATTCTTCAATCAAATAACAGCTCATTTATTGAACTCCTCACAATGTAGCATTCGCTTCAGCTCTAACCTCGCTCGATGAAGGGTTGTTTTGACTTTAGATAAAGTCCAATTCAAAATTTCAGCTACTTCTTCATATGATAATTCTTGAATATCTCTTAAAATGAGGACATCCCGATATGAATCCTTCAGCTGATGAATATGATGCCACAGCCTTTCTATGTCGGCTTGTGTTTCGATGTAATCTTCTGGTGTTGTGAACGACTGCTGCTCTAAGAAATCCATTTCTTCTACGTTCGTAAAAGTCCATTTTATTTTTCGGCGATAGTCATTCACAAATGTGTGATACGCAATGGTATAAAGCCATGTTTTCATACTAGAATGTCCCTTAAAGGAGGACAACCCATGCAGTGCCTTCATAAATACGTCTTGCGCAAGGTCCTTGGCCGTTTCCATATTTCCCGTCCGGCGATATAAATATTTGGTGATTTCCTGAAAATATTCTTCATAGATTTTTTCAATTTGGTCGGCTGGTCTGGACATCAAAAATAAAACCACACAGTCATCCAAATCGATAAAACGATAAAAAAGAAGTATAACGAGTAAATAAACCCTTTCATGCGTTTTAACTCGTCATAGTCATTATGGCTTTCCATCGGCGCTGAAGACTGCTTTCTTCCCGCGGCCGTATGCTGAAATTGCTGTTCGTGTGCCTTCATCCAGCTGGCTGCCTCGGCTCCTAGATCCCCTTCTTGATACAGTTCATATAAGTCTTGAAAGATGGCTTGTTTTTCTTTATCTGTCAAAACGATGCACCTCTTTTGTTCGTCCATTCACTTCATAGATTTTATGCTCACTTGATCCGAAGGTTTGTATAATGACAAGCCATGAAATGTCGATATTCCCTTCTTTGTCGATCATCCTCACAGGTTTTATTTGTTTTTTATAGATCGTATATGGTTTATACCTTTTAAGTACTTGCTGATAGACTTCATTACGATCTTGATTAGATACTCCGTGCGGGATAGAAGAAGCTGCTTGCACTCTCAACTCAATTCCATCATCCCCTTTAAACAGATTGACGACATGAGAGGAGCGTTTAAATATATATTGTTTACTTTCACTAGTGCCTGTTACTTTTCTTACGTCTTTTGGCTTTTTCCCTATGATTTTTAACAAATCTTCATCGCTGACGTTCTCTTTTTTCTGTTGAAGAAGTGATTTTGACAACTTGAAGCTGATGATATCTTTTGTTGAGCCATTAAACAGAAACTCAGATTGATCTTTTGTTGTGACTCTCACTTCATGCTGCCAATCCAAATAAAAATCATTGATGCCTGTGATTTGATAAGCTGGCAGCTTTAGGTTTAAATGTTTATAAATACTGTTGATCCTGTTTTTTATCTCCATTTCTGTTAAACGGATGCCGTCTATATCCTTTAATTGAAAGATAGCGTTTTCGTATTGCGCTTGTCGAAGCGTCCCTTTTTTCCAGGTGGCAAACGCTAAACTGTCCTCTTCATTCTGAGACATTTTTGGCAGAAGAAGAACGTCCGTCTTTCCGTCCTCTTTTTTTACAGCTAATTGAATGCGCTGTAGATCAATTGATCGCCCGCTTCTTTCGAAAAATTCAATGGTTTTTTTCTTATATTCTTTATCGGTCAGTTCCTTCCCCTCTACACGACCTCGATAAGAATACCCGCTTAAATCGCCTGTAAACGCAGAAATATTCACTTCATACTGATCATCTGCAAACACGTAATGATAAGGGATAGGCTGATGACTAGCATTTAAATAAAGCGATTGATCCTCTGGTACAAATTTTGAAGCGAATGCTTTTGCACTTACTGCTGATAAAGGGCGATATTCTTCTGAAAAAGTATCTACCAGTTCCGTTTTGGTGAATTGGAACATGGTATGAGGAATATTGACAATCGGGTTGAGTAATAGCAGAAAAAAGACAGCTATACAACCAGCGCCCCACTGCCTTAATTTCACCTTGTCCCGTAGTAAAGCAGATAACAAATCAATCGTCATAAAGCTTCCTGCCGCTGCTACTAAAATGACAATCGATTTAAATGTAGATTGAAGCTCATACTTCGAAATAGAAGGATAAAATATATAAAGCAAAGCTGCGAAAATCAAGATATAAAACAAAAGCAATTCCTTCCACTTCCAATGCCAAAACAAGCGAAAGAAAAGGTGGAGCAGCAAAGCGGCAAAGCAAGCCATAGCCAAAATGGTGATCATATCTCTCCATACTAACCCCGTATCACTGCTAAGAAAGAACTTTTTGCTTTCAGCAAACACAATAAACACTGTTTGACATAAAGGCAGAAGTAATACAGATAAATCAAAAGCAAAGAACATACCTTTATTTTTTAAATAAGGAAGAGTAATGACATAGTACAGTGATGCAAGCAAGACGTACCCATAAATGAGAAATTGCATGAAATCTGTCAGCACTTCAAATGTTTCGATCGTATACTGTCTAGACAGGACTTGGTGGATCATTTCAACTGTCATCCCGCCTAATAGCACTACTCTTAATATGATACCAGCATAGAATACATAACTACTCCTCTTTTCTTTCCATATGGGGAGTGTCACGAAAAGGACAAATAGTCCAAGTACACACCATTGAATGATGTGGATACTGTACTCATTTAAAATAAAATACCTTTCAAAATAGAGCGATAAATCACTAAACAAATCAAACATTGATACACAATCCTTTACATGAAATTAAGGCCTCATTCGTATAGACATCCGCCTTACCAAAAAGTTTCAGGAAAAACAAAAAATCACTTCATTCTCATGAAGTGATGTCGTTTATTTTTTATTTCCGCTTCCTTTTATGTAATCATGCAAGATTTTTTCACAAATGGATCGATTTCCAGCCACTATGCTGTTTTTGTCTAGGAACGTAAGACGTTCTCCGTGAATATTTGAGTAAACGGCCCCTACTTCATCAAGCAGCACGCAGCCCGCTGCATAATCCCACGGCGCAAGCCTTAAGGTGACATATGCGTCACTTCTGCCGCTTGCAATATAAGCAAGCTCAAGGGCAGCTGATCCAATCGTTCGTGTCCCTCTCACGTCACGCACTAGACGGGCAAATGGTTTGGCGTCAAAATAAGGACTTTCAATCGCCCATGTCGGATTAATACCCACAATCGCTTTTTCAATCTCCACATCTTTTAATGGAGGGAGCAGGATATCGTTCATATAGGCTCCTTCTCCTTTAATGGCATGGTAGAGCTCGTCATGAATGACGTCATAAATAAGACCGATTTTCCCCACACCATTTTCAAATATCCCGATTGAAATGGCAAAGTTGCGCTTTTGATGGACAAAGTTCATTGTGCCATCAATCGGATCAATGATCCACACAATTCCATCGAGTGAGGTGACCTCTTCCCCTTGTCCCTCTTCTCCTAAAATGTGATGATCTGAAAATGTCGACTGTATTTTTTCAATAAAAAAACGTTCTGTTTCTTTATCGATATTTGTGACTAGATCATTTGGATTTGATTTTGTTTCAATTGATAGACCTTCCTGCATGGACGCTTTAATACGGCTCCCTGCTTCTTTTACCCAGAGCTTTGCAAGACGGTCAATTTCCACCCAGTTTGTCATCAGATTGTAAACCTCTTTTCTATGTAGGACCTATTTGTAATAGCATACTGATATTATGTACGTAAAAGCAAGAAAAAAGCAGCTTCATACAAAAACGAACCGATGAATTGGTTCGTTTTTACCTCACCCTGTTTTACCCTTGAAGCTGCTCCCATTCTTTTCTTAGGCGCTCAAGCTTTCGTTTGCTGCGTTCGATTTGGATGTCATCTTTTTGTTCGATGGCTTCATGAAGCGTAGAAAGCTCATAATCAACCTCTAATCTCCACACAGCGATGCGATTTTTCTTCTCCTGTCTATAGCCCTGCTTCACGATTTGCTTCATTGGTCAACGCCCCTTCCAGAGAATGATTCATTCCTTGTCAGTTTTCATTGATAAAAATTCAATCGATAAGAGAAATGGTTCTTGCTTATATCGTATGAAGCGATCGCATAACCGCAACGACATTCTGAAAATTGTGTCTTTACCTATTAATGATGTACCACAAAATGAAAGGTTTTAAACGCTGCACCACGCCCTTTACAATCTTTTATCTGACGGTGCATCTTTTTTTGAGCTTGACCCAAGCTATGATAAAATATGATCAGCGAAAAGATACAGGAGGCATAACATGAGTGAAATGCGTTTTAGAGATGAAGATTTTGAAACATTCACAGTTGATGGTTTAGATGAACGAATGACTGTATTAAAAGAAAGAGTACGTCCAAAGCTTGAGGCACTTGGCGAACATTTTGCA
This sequence comes from Bacillus sp. FSL R5-0512, assembly GCF_038593295.1. Lineage (NCBI taxonomy): Bacteria > Bacillati > Bacillota > Bacilli > Caryophanales > Bacillaceae > Bacillus > Bacillus sp. FSL R5-0512. The sequence continues at coordinate 1,374,283 of NZ_CP151982.1, read as the reverse complement.
CCACTTCTTTCTTCTATTACAGGAGACGAAATGTTTGTACACGTCGCAAAGCATGCTAGAAGATCTGTCAACCCGCCAAATGATACATGGGTTGCTTTTGCAAACAGTAAGCGCGGATATAAAAAACTCCCTCATTTTCAAATTGGGCTTTGGAAAACACATGTCTTTGTCTGGTTTGCGCTCATTTATGAATCTCCAGTGAAAGGTGAGTACGGCCAGCTGTTTGAAAAAGAGCTAGACACCATCCAGCAGAAAATACCGCAAGATTTTGTTTGGTCTAAAGATCATATGAAACCAGATGTCATGCGGCACAGCGAACTAGATTCCGAACAGCTGAAAACGCTTTTTGAACGTGTTCAAACAGTCAAGAAAGCCGAGCTTCTATGCGGCATCCAGCTGCCTAGAGAGGAAGTCGTTCAAATGAATAATGAAGAATTCCTATCGAAAATCGAAAATGCCTTCCGCACGCTGACGTATCTATACCGCTTCACACAGAAAGAATCTGTATAAAAAAACGAGCCCTTATAGGCTCGTTTTTTACATGCGTATAACGGCTGTCTCTTCTGCCTCTCTTGCGGTTTTCACTGCACGATAAGGGAAATACCCGCTTCCCTTTTCAAAAGCCGCACAATGCGTTTTTTCCTCTGCTTTTGATGGCACAACCTCTTTAAATCGTTTATAAGCATCTAATAACTCCTGCTTCGCAATTCCTTTTTCATAGGCTTTTTCAACAGCCTGAAAAAATGAAATGACCGCAATTTTTTCCTCTGTCGTCCAGTCGACATCCATTGGATATTGATATTCCATTTACTTGTCCCTCACTTTAACACTCATTTCTCATTTGAACTTTTATTATAGCATCTGTTTGATCAGAAACCGATTGATTTTATGCTTTACATTCCGATCAGTTCATAATATAATTCTTTTGTTTTATGCAATGAAATCTGCTGTAATTGGCACAATAATAGCAGGTATTTCGATGAAGGTGGGAAAGCAATTGTCACAACATGATACACCCTTATATACTGGACTAAAAAAACACGCAGCAACGAATCCAGTCCAATTTCACATTCCAGGCCATAAAAAAGGAGCCGGAATGGATCCTGAATTTAGAGCATTCATTGGCGACAATGCATTAAGCATTGACCTCATTAATATAGAACCTCTCGATGATTTACATTCACCTCGAGGGATGATAAAAGAAGCACAGGAGCTTGCTGCTGAAGCCTTCGGTGCTGATCATACGTTTTTCTCCATTCAAGGAACAAGCGGGGCCATCATGACAATGGTGATGACGGTATGCGGACCTGGAGATAAAATTATCGTTCCGCGTAATGTCCATAAATCAATTATGTCCGCGATTGTATTTTCTGGCGCAGTTCCTGTTTTTATTCACCCAGAAATAGACAAAGAACTTGGCATCTCTCACGGGATTACACCTGAATCAGCCAAAAAGGCGCTCACTGAGCATCCAGATGCGAAAGGTTTGCTTGTCATTAATCCAACGTATTTTGGTATTTCAGCAGACTTAAAATCAATCGTAGACATTGCCCATTCATTTGATGTGCCTGTCCTTGTCGATGAAGCACACGGTGTGCATATACATTTTCATGATGAGCTTCCCCTCTCTGCCATGCAGGCAGGTGCCGACATGGCAGCAACAAGTGTCCATAAACTTGGCGGCTCTCTTACGCAGAGCTCTATTTTAAATATGAAGGAAGGGCTTGTTTCAAAAGACCGCGTGCAATCGATTTTGAGTATGCTGACGACAACGTCCACTTCTTATTTGCTCTTAGCGTCACTTGATGTCGCTCGAAAACGATTAGCCACTGAAGGTAAGGCACTTGCAGATGAAGCCATTCGTTTGGCTGAATCAGCGAGAGACCGTTTGAATCAAATTGACGGCATTACCTGCATTGGCAAGGAAGTACTCGGTTCAGCTTCCACTTACGATTATGACCCAACGAAATTAATTATCTCTATTAAAGACCTTGGGTTAAACGGACATGATGTCGAAAAGTGGCTGAGAGAAAGTTACCGAATTGAAGTAGAGCTCTCTGACCTGTACAACATTTTATGTATCGTCACCCCTGGCGATTCAGATGAGACAATTGATACGCTCGTGACGGCGATGCAGGAAATTGCCGCAGCCTCTACTCGTGAGGGCGGCAAACAAGCGGTAACAGAAGTGCTGCTGCCTGAGATCCCATCGCTTGCTATGACGCCGCGTGACGCCTTTTACGCTACAACGGAAGTCGTTCCGTTTAAGGAAGCAGTCGGCCGCATTATCGCAGAGTTTGTGATGGTGTATCCGCCAGGTATTCCGATTTTTATACCAGGTGAAATTATCACAGAAGAAAATATATCGTATATCTTTAAAAATATTGAAATTGGTCTCCCTGTCCAAGGACCTGAAGATTCAACGCTTGAAATGATCCGTGTGATTAAGGAACAAAAACCAATTTTATAAAAAAGAAACATGCAGCCCCAAATGGAGCTGCATGCTTTTTTATTTATTCAGAGGCTTCATCACAGCAATGACAGTGACCGCACGTTCCGTATAGCGTTGTCACTTTTTCATTTTCAAACTGATCAATGGTTTCATTGCAATCTTGACAAATAATTGTACCCACGTACATTCCCCTTTTCTTCATTCATAGTTTGAAAGCGTTTGATCTATTTCTTATTCCTATAATATTATGTCACATTTAAGTTGTCAACGGTTAATTGTATGACACATTTAATCATTTTTTATAAATATGTGCTTTTTTCTCATCATATTGAGGGAACGTTTCAATTGTATTTTGCTTCATATCAATTCTGTAACAATTGAGTAACAATCGAAAATTGTCAAAAGGGACATGATACACTAGAGTGACTAACAGGGAACAAGCTCCTAAAAATGTTGGGACAACCCCAAATGATTTTGAGGTGAATAGATTGAATTTTATGAGGACACTTCTCATTATATTCCCCATGCTCTTTGTACTTAGTTCATGCTCATTTGCGTATATCATACCGAATCAGACCGACCAAGTCCGTCATATTCAAAAACCGAGAATTCTCTTTTTTACTGATGCAGAAAACCTTGATAAAGAAAGCCCATATTATGATGCAGTCCTCGAATTAAAAAATGAATACCCTAAGGAAATGTCAAAAATGATTGTGAAAGAAGATCGTAAAGGCTGGAAAAATGAAGTGGACGAATTACCGGCTATTTTACTTGTCAATGATGAAAAAGTGATCGTGAAGGTGGAAGGAAATGTCCGCAGTAAACAGGAGATCTTATCGCCTTTATGTCATGCTTTAGACCGCGTCAATACAAACTAATGATATTTACCTTACACTTATATATATCCATATGAAAAAACCCCTCATCTCATGAGGGGTTTCAAATTGTTGACAAAGGGCTAAAATGATCTTTATTTTAGCTCTTTGTCTTTTTTTCAGCGTGATAGAAAACCTTTGAAGTCTAGGAAGGACGAGCACAGGCGCGGAGCGAATTTGACATTCGTGAGCACCAGCGCGCAGGACTGACAAAGAATGCGAGGGTTTGTCTACACGCTGAAACCCCTCACCTCATGAGGGGTTTTTCATATGGTGTTCAGGGCACCAAAAAAACCCTCTCCATCAAGGAGAGGGCTTCATAGGTTTCATTATTTTACGATGTGGATTGGGCTTCCGATTGCTACTTCAGCCGTTTCCATTGTAATTTCACCTAATGTTGGGTGAGCGTGAATTGTCATAGCGATATCTTCAGCAGTCACTCCAGCTTCGATTGCAAGGCTAAGCTCTGAAATCATATCAGAAGCACCAACACCTGCGATTTGAGCACCGATCACTAGACCATCCTCTTTACGAGTGATCATTTTCATGAAGCCATCAGTTGCATCTAGAGAAAGTGCACGTCCGTTCGCTGCGAATGGGAATTTCGCTGCAACGATTTCGATTCCTTCTGCTTTTGCTTCTGCTTCAGTATATCCAACAGTTGCAAGTTCTGGCTCAGAGAATACAACAGCAGGAATACCAAGGTAATCAATTTCAGCTGGCTCTCCAGCGATTGCTTCAGCTGCAATTTTACCTTCGTAAGAAGCTTTGTGAGCAAGTGGTGGTCCATCAACGATGTCACCAATTGCATAGATGTTAGATACGCTTGTACGGCATTGTTTGTCTGTTTTGACAACTCCGCGGTCAGTCAATTCAACACCAACTTGCTCAAGACCAAGCTCATCAGTGTTTGGACGACGACCAACAGTCACAAGTACGTAATCAGCATCAACTGTTTTTTCTTCGCCTTTTACTTCGAACGTAACAGTGACACCATCAGATTTTTCTTCAACGCCTTTTGCAAGAGCGTTTGTATGGATTTCAACGTTTCCTTTTTTCTTCAGGTTACGTTTAACCAATGAGCTCATTTGCTTTTCGAAACCTGGTAGGATTTCGTCTCCACCTTCAAGGATCACAACTTCTGTTCCAAAGTTTGCATAAGCAGTACCAAGCTCAGTACCGATGTATCCACCACCGATGACAACTAACTTTTTAGGTACTTCTTTAAGCGCTAAAGCACCAGTTGAGTTGATCACGCGGTCTGTGTATTTAAAAGTAGGCAATTCAATTGGACGAGATCCAGTTGCAAGAATTGCATTTTTGAACGTATAAGTCTGTGCTGAATTATCATCCATTACACGTACAGAGTTGCTGTCTACGAAATAAGCTTCACCTTTGACGATGTCTACTTTATTTCCTTTAAGAAGACCTTGAACTCCACCTGTTAACTTATTAACAACAGAAGCTTTCCACTCTTGAACTTTTGTGAAATCAACTGTTACGTTTTCAGCTTTGATACCCATGTCTTCAGAATGCTTAGCATTTTCGAAACGATGGCCAGCATTGATTAATGCTTTTGAAGGGATACAGCCAACGTTTAGACATACACCGCCAAGTGTTCCTTTTTCAACGATTGTTACTTTTTGTCCAAGCTGTGCAGCACGAATAGCAGCTACATATCCACCAGGACCTGCACCGATGACAAGAGTATCTGTTTCGATTGGGAAATCTCCTACTACCATGACATTACGCCTCCATTAAAATTAATTGTGGATCATTCAATAAACGCTTGATGTGGTTAAGGGCATTTTGCGCAGTAGCTCCGTCAATCATACGGTGGTCAAAGCTTAGGGAAAGAGCTAAGACTGGAGCTGCAACGATTTCGCCATCACGAACAACCGCTTTTTCAGCGATACGTCCAATACCAAGGATCGCTACTTCTGGGTGGTTGATGACTGGAGTAAACCATTGTCCACCAGCAGAACCGATGTTTGTGATTGTGCAAGATGCACCTTTCATTTCAGCTGGAGCCAATTTACCATCACGTGCTTTTGTTGCAAGCTCATTGATTTCGTTAGAAACTTCGAAAATCGCTTTGCGATCTGCATTTTTCACAACTGGAACTAGCAAGCCTTTTTCAGTGTCAGCTGCAATTCCGATGTTGTAGTAATGCTTTTGAACAACTTCATCCGTTTTATCATCGATAGAAGTGTTAAGTACTGGGTACTTTTTCAAAGCAGAAGTTAGAGCTTTTACAACGTAAGGCAAGTAAGTTAACTTGATTCCTTGATCAGCTGCAACTTGTTTGAATTGTTTACGATGTGCAACAAGGTTTGTTACATCAACTTCATCCATTAATGTTACGTGAGGAGCTGTATGCTTAGAGTTCACCATTGCTTTTGCGATTGCTTTGCGGATTCCGCTCATTTTCTCGCGAGTTTCTGGGAATTCTCCTTCAAGAACTGGAGCTGCTGCCGCTTTAGGAGCTGCTGCTTCTTTCGCACTTTCAGCTGCTTGAGGTGCTGCTTCTTGAGCTGCAGAACCACCATTAACGAAGCTGTCGATATCTTCTTTTAACACACGGCCGTTTTTACCAGAACCTGCAACTTTGTAAATTTCAACGCCTTTTTCACGAGCATATTTACGTACAGATGGCATAGCGATCACGCGTTTGTTTGGATCAGCGTCTACTTGCTCTTGTGCGCCTGCACCAGTTGCTGCTGCCGCTTCTTCTTGTGCTACTTCTTTCTTCTCTGGCTCGTTACCAGCTTCAGCAGTACCTTGTACTTGAGCTTCAGTTTTTGCTTCGCCTTCTTCTTCGCTGCCTTTAAATTGAAGATTTTCGTAACCAGGTGCATCAAACGTAATGATTGTTTGTCCTACAGTTGCAACTGTTCCCTCTTCAACTTTTAATTCTAATACTTTTCCTTTAACAGGTGAAGGAATTTCTACAACTGCTTTATCATTTTGTACCTCTGCTAAAACGTCATCTTCATTGATTTCGTCGTTTGGTTTAACAAACCACTTAACGATCTCACCTTCGTGGATACCTTCTCCGATGTCCGGAAGTTTAAATTCAAATGCCACTGTTTTTCGCCTCCTAGATTTTGTTGAACCCTTGTTGTGTATATTTACACGGTCATGTAATTGATAAAGGGGAAGAGAAATAAATTCTTTTCCCCTCTGTCATTTAATTAAAATTCAAGAACTTTCTTCGCTGTTTCAAGTACATCTTTATGGTTTGGAAGCCATACGCTCTCAGCTTGAGAGAAAGCAAATACAGTATCAGGTGCAGCTACACGAAGTACTGGTGCTTCCAAGCTAAGGATCGCTCTGTCATTGATTTCAGCTACTACGTTTGCAGCAATACCAGCTTGTTTTTGTGCTTCTTGAACAACGATCGCACGGCCTGTTTTTTCAACAGAAGCGATGATTGTTTCAATATCAAGCGGGCTTACTGTACGAAGGTCGATAACCTCAGCAGAAACGCCTTCTTTTTCTAGCTCTTCAGCAGCTTTTAGTGATTCGTGAACCATTGCACCGTAAGTGATGATTGAAAGGTCAGAACCTTCACGTTTCACGTCAGCTTTACCGATTTCAATTGTGTACTCTTCTTCAGGAACTTCCTGACGGAAAGAACGATAAAGTTTCATATGCTCAAGGAACACTACAGGATCGTTGTCACGAATTGCAGAAATTAAAAGTCCTTTTGCATCGTAAGGTGTTGAAGGAATAACAACCTTGATACCAGGCTGTTGTGCGATAAGTCCTTCTAAGCTGTCAGCGTGAAGCTCAGGTGTGTGAACTCCCCCGCCGAATGGAGAACGGATTGTCACTGGGGAATGCCAGCGTCCGCCAGAACGGTAACGCATACGAGCCATTTGTCCAGAAACAGAATCTAATACTTCGTAAACGAATCCGAAGAATTGAATTTCCATTACCGGGCGGAATTCTTGTAGTCCAAGGCCAATAGCAAGACCGCCAATACCAGATTCAGCAAGTGGAGTATCGAAAACACGATCCTCACCAAACTCTTTTTGCAATCCTTCAGTCGCACGGAATACGCCGCCGTTTTTACCAACGTCTTCTCCGAAAACGAGAACGTTTTCGTCATTTTTCAGTTCTGTGCGTAACGCATCAGTGATCGCTTGAATCATTGTCATTTGCGCCATGGCTTACTTCGACTCCTTCTGTTTGTAAATTTCAAGCTGTTCAACTAAGTTGAATGGTTTTACATCGTACATGTTTTCAATCAAGTCAGTGACTTTTTGCTTAGGCTGTTCGTCAGCTTCTTTGATCGCTTGTTTGATTTGTTCTTTTGCATCTTCGATGACCTTATTCTCTTCTTCTTCAGACCATAGGCCTTTGTTTTCCAAGAATTTACGGTAGCGTACCAATGGATCTTTTTGCTCCCACTCGTTTTCATCTTCTTTTGTACGATATCTTGTTGGATCGTCACCAGCCATTGTATGTGGGCCGTAACGGAATGTAAGAGTTTCGATTAATGTTGGACCTTCACCATTTACAGCGCGCTCACGAGCTTCAGCAGTTGCTGCATAAACAGCTAATGCATCCATACCGTCAACTTGTACGCCTACGATACCAGCTGCAGCTGCTTTTTGTGCAATTGTTTGTGCAGCAGACTGCTTTTCAACAGGTGTAGAGATCGCATATCTGTTGTTTTGGACAACAAAAATCGCTGGCGCTTTGTAAGCCCCTGCAAAGTTAATACCTTCGTAGAAATCACCTTGTGAAGCTCCACCGTCACCAGTGTAAGTGATTGCAACAGCTTTTTTACCGCGCTTTTTCAAACCAAGAGCTACACCAGCAGCTTGAATGATTTGAGCACCGATAATGATTTGCGGTGAAAGTGCATTCACATCTTCAGGCATTTGGTTACCAACAAAGTGTCCGCGAGAGAACAAGAATGCTTTTGTTAGCGGAAGACCATGCCAGATTAATTGTGGTACATCACGATATCCTGGAAGAATGAAATCTTCTTTCTCAAGTGCAAAGTGAGTTGCAAGCTGAGAAGCCTCTTGTCCAGCTGTTGGCGCATAGAAGCCAAGACGTCCTTGACGGTTCAATGAAATTGAACGTTGATCTAATACTCGTGTAAACACCATACGGCGCATTAATTCTTTTAATTGGTCATCTGAAAGATCCGGCATTGCCGCTTCGTTTACGACTTCGCCTTTTTCGTTTAAAATTTGAAACGTTTCAAACTGCTTTTTGATGGCATCAAATTGCTTTTTGCTATCAACAATTGCTTTTTTTGTTTTTGCAGCCATTCTAAAGTCACCTCTTCCTTTCTTTTAACAGTCCATTTGTCGTGAATCCATTTATACATACAGATATAGGATAACCCAAAATACTCATATGACTCCTGTATATAATAGCCACTAAGATCGTTGTCGAAACATTGGTTGATCACTCGTTTTTGAGTCCTTATAACTGTATTAACGATAGTTCACAAAAAACTAATACAACTTCTGTTAACAAGGAATAGTTTACAACAAGAAAAATAGTCCGTCAATTGATTTAACGGCTTTATTTAAATAAATGTATTCGCTTTACTTTTTATGGTGAACTGTATCAATCTGTTTAACAAACAACCTAATCTGTACTAGTATAGAGTGTACTGCTGTACTACAATAGAAAATGTTTGTTTTTGTCGAAAAATAAAAAAAGAGCTGTTTTTTCAGCTCTTTTTCGATCCTTGATCTGCTGCTTTATACAAAGCCTGTTTATGATCATTCAATTGATCTGTATATCGATTGAACTTCTTACTTTCTTTTCTGACTTTGCTATATGAACGATTCACGGTCTTCAGCTTTGACTTCAGCTCTTCATATCCTAGATCCTTTTTCTTTAAAGATTGATACAAAAGCTGATCTTGTTTCAGCGCCTTTTGATACTCCTTGTAAAGCTGATCATATGACGCATATCGTTTCTCGATTGATTTGACCGTTTGATCTGCTTTCTCTTTTAACTCCGCATTTTGCAATCGTGCAGCAGATTCCTTTACTGTTTTCAATTCTTTTTTCGATTCATCCATACTGACTTTTTCTGTTTTTAAATGTTCTTCTCTTTGTGCTGCCGATTCTAACGCCTGATCAGAAAGGCTTGCCACTGTTTTTGTATGGTCCTTTGTTGTTTGAATCATTTTTTTATACAGCTTCTGCTCTTTTTCCTCATAGCTTTGCAGTGTACCTTGCTCTTTTTCGAAGGATGCTTCTTTTTCACTCATTTTCGTCATCGCGTCCTGCATATCATTGAATGGACTTTGACCTCCGCACCCTGTCAGCAAAAGGGTACATATCCCCGCTAAAGCAGCACCTGCTTTCAAGCTTCTTTTCATCTGTCTCATCACAAGGCCCCCTTTACATCTCCACATACCACTATAATTTTTATAGACGTTTGTGACAAGGAAAGAGGTCAGTCATGTGAGGCGGAGAAGATTTTTTTCAAGCAATAGGCGCATGACTATACAAATAGTGCATTCATACATAGTTTATATTACACGCTTCGCCTTCACTTATGAGAGGCCAAGTGTATTTCCAAAGGAGGTCAAAAGTATGTCTAATTATAGTCATGGAAGTATGTATGGTGGATACGGCGGTTACGGGTATGGATTCGGTGGCGGATATGGCGGCGGCTGTTGTTACCCAAGTTATGGCGGTGGATACGGATACGGCGGCGGACGTACATTCGCTTTAATCGTTGTGCTTTTCATCCTATTAATTATCGTTGGCGCAGCATTCTTAGGCGGCGGCGGTGGCTGCTGCTAAGGCTGTTTAAGCCTCTGACCGGTCTCATAGGACCGGTCTTCTTTATTTCATTGCATATGTTGTGTATCATTTTATATACTTTACATACAAAGGAAATAGGAGTGAAGTTTTGTGATTACCATGGATGATATCGTAAGGGACGGACATCCCGTCTTAAGACAAACAGCTGAAGCGGTCGAGCTCCCGCCGACAGAAGAGGAAAAACAGCAATTAGCTGACATGATCGAATTCGTCAAAAACAGTCAGGATGCTGACATTGCTGAAAAATACGGACTAAGACCCGGCGTTGGATTGGCAGCTCCGCAAATCAATATTAGTAAACGAATGATCGCTGTTCACTGTGAGGATGAAGACGGAGAAGAATATAGCTATGCTCTGTTCAACCCGCGTATTGTCAGTCATTCAGTCAAAAGAGCTTATTTAGCGACTGGTGAAGGCTGCTTATCAGTTGATGAAGCCATCCCTGGATTTGTTCCTCGATATCAAAAAATCAGGGTCAAGGCCACTACGCTTGAAGGAGAGGACATTGATATCCGTCTAAAAGGGTTCCCTGCCATTGTCTTTCAGCACGAAATTGACCATTTAAATGGCATTATGTTTTATGATCATATTCAAAAGGATCAGCCGTTCGCTGAGCCAGAAAACTCTGTTGCGATCGGCAGATCATAACATAAAAAGAAGACCCGTCGTTCTAAGGGTCTTCTTTTTTATTCTTCAATGAGGCCAAGCTGGGTCACTGCATGGAATATGCCGTCCTCATCTACCGGCTTTGTCACAAAATCAGCCAATGCTTTCAATTCACTCACAGCATTTCCCATCGCCACGCCTGTTCCAGCAAACGAAATCATTTCTCTATCATTCAATCCGTCTCCAAAGGCAATGGTATCCTTTTGATCGTAAGGAAGTCTTTCGATGACTCGTTTGATTCCTTCAGCTTTTGATCCGCCTTTTGGCAGAACGTCCGTTGACAGCTCATGCCATCTGACAAGGTCAATTTCTTCGCGGAATGCCTTATACTCCACTTCCTCTTCTGCCTTACAAAATAACAGCATTTGAAAAATGTCGTTTTCTTTAAAGAAAGATACATCGTGCTCAGGATGCTCTGTTTTCAAAGTACCGATTCCTTCATGGATAAACGGATGATTCGGCACAGACGCCTTCATCGTTTCTTCTCCCATAAAAACGAGCGGATGATCATGACGATCCGCTGTCTCATAAATCCGCTCCATCAGCTCCTGCTTCAGCGGATTGCCGTAAATAACGTCTCCCTCATACATGACATACTGACCGTTATAAGCAATGAATGAGTCAAGCCCTAATTCTTCTAAAATGGGCCGGATCAGAAAAGGAGAACGCCCAGATGCAATAAAGAGATGATGACCTTTTTCTTTTAATAAATGAACCGCTCGCTTCGTTGACTCAGGTATATTTTTATCATGGTCATATAAAGTACCGTCGATATCAAAGAAGATGACTTTTTTATTCATATCTCGCCCTCCTGCTCTTCGTTATGTATACACACTCCCTTTCATCATACAGAAAGATTTCAGCTTTCGAAACCAATTCCTTTTGAAAGCGCCTATTTCCCACATATAACCATGTAACATTCAATAGAAACATCATATAATACAAGTATATAGAGAGACCGGAACACACTGGTTAAGCTTACTTCAACCCGAAAGGAGGCGGCATGTGATGCTTCGTCGTCTGCGTAAGAAAATTCGAAGACAATGGAAGGACATGCTTCGCAAAAAATCAATTGCTTAAAAGGATCTTCCGCACATTTGCCGAAGGTCCTTTTTTCTCAGAGACTTTTCTTATGCGCGTTTTTTTAATATAATAGAATAAGCGAGTGTAACATACGGTATTTAAGGAGAGATTTGGATGATATATAAGGTATTTTTTCAGGCAAGTACTACTGAGGTACCTGTAAGAGAACACACAGATTCACTATACGTTGAAGCGGTTTCTGAAAGAGACGTACGCGATAAGTTGAAAAAACATAACTACAACATTGAATTCATTCAGCCTGTAGACGGTGCTTTTTTAGACTATGAACGAGAAAGTGAAAATTTTAAAGTATTGGAGCTATGAGAGGAATGAAATTTGTTAAAAACGATCAGGCGGCAGTTTTTGCGCTCGGCGGTTTAGGCGAGATCGGTAAAAACACGTATGGCGTTCAATTTCAAGATGAAATCATTTTAATTGATGCAGGCATTAAGTTTCCTGAAGACGAGCTTCTTGGAATTGACTACGTCATCCCTGACTATACGTACTTAGTTAAAAACGAAGATAAAATCAAAGGTCTTTTCATCACTCACGGACATGAAGACCACATCGGCGGTATCCCTTACCTTCTCAAGCAAGTGAATATTCCAGTTTACGGCGGCAAACTCGCAATCGGCCTACTTCGTAATAAATTGGAAGAGCATGGTCTCTTGAGACAAACAAAACTTCACATTTTTGAAGAAGAAGATACCATTAAATTTAGAAAAACAGCTGTGTCTTTCTTTAGAACGACACACAGTATTCCAGATTCTTATGGAATTGTCGTGAAGACACCTCCTGGTAACATCGTACATACAGGTGATTTCAAGTTTGACTTTACTCCTGTTGGCGAGCCTGCCAATTTAACCAAAATGGCTGAGATCGGAAAAGAAGGCGTTCTTTGTCTTTTATCTGATAGTACAAACAGTGAAATCCCAGAATTTACGATGTCTGAAAGACGCGTAGGTGAAAGCATTGATGACATCTTTAGAAAAGTCGATGGACGCATCATCTTTGCCACGTTTGCTTCAAACATTCACAGACTTCAGCAAGTGATTGAGTCTGCTGTTGCCAACGGCAGAAAAGTCGCTGTATTTGGACGCAGTATGGAGTCTGCTATTGATATTGGACAAGATCTTGGCTATATTAAATGTCCAAAAAACACGTTTATTGAACATAATGAAATCAACCGCCTTCCAGCAAACAAAGTGACCATTCTTTGTACTGGAAGCCAGGGTGAACCGATGGCAGCTCTTTCTCGTATTGCGAACGGTACTCACCGCCAGATTTCCATTAACCCTGGAGACACTGTTGTCTTCTCATCTTCACCGATCCCAGGTAACAATATTAGTGTAAGCCGCACCATTAACCAGCTTTATCGTGCAGGTGCTGAGGTCATTCATGGCTCGCTAAATAATATTCATACATCTGGTCACGGCGGACAAGAAGAACAAAAACTCATGCTCCGTTTAATTAAACCAAAATTCTTTATGCCGATTCACGGTGAATACCGCATGCAAAAAACGCATATCAAACTTGCGAATGATTGCGGCATCCCTGAGGAAAACTGCTTTATCATGGATAACGGTGAAGTTCTTGCACTGAAAGGTGACGAAGCAAGTGTCGCTGGCAAAATCCCATCAGGCAACGTGTATATCGACGGAAGCGGTATTGGCGATATCGGAAACATCGTTTTAAGAGACCGCCGCATTCTTTCTGAAGAGGGCCTTGTTATTGTGGTCGTCAGCATGGACATGAAAGAATTCAAAATCTCTGCTGGTCCTGATTTGATCTCAAGAGGTTTTGTCTACATGAGAGAATCTGGAGACCTGATCAACGATGCACAGGATTTAATTTCGAAGCATCTTGAAAAAGTAATGGAACGTAAGACAACTCAGTGGTCTGAAATTAAGAACGAAATTACTGACACCCTTGCACCTTTCCTTTATGAAAAAACAAGACGCCGTCCAATGATCTTACCGATTATTATGGAAGTGTAATCACAAAAAGAGACACAAGCCGCTTGGCTGTGTCTCTTTTTTTCACCGTTCATTGAAAAAACCGCATATATACATATGCGGTTTCTCTCTTTTTATGATTGAATTGGGAGATGCTGAAAGCTTCTGACATCAAACAAACCCTTTGTCGTCATTTTCACATCAGGAATGACTGGGAGTGCCAAGAAGGACAGCGTCAAAAACGGATTAAAGTCTAAAATAAAACCTGTTTCTTTTAACGCTTCATGGAGTGCATGAAGGCTTTCATTTACAAGATGTGCCGGCTGATCTGAAAGTAAACCAGAGATCGGTAATGGCAGTGTATGAAGAGTCTGGCCCTCTTTGACAACAGTCAAACCGCCGCCTGCTTCTTTTAACGAGTCAATGGCTTTCACGATATCAGTATCATTTGTGCCAACCGCAATTAAATTGTGAGAATCATGTGCAACCGTTGTTGCAATTGCGCCCTTTTCTAATCCAAAGCCGCTGACAATCCCTATCCCCATTTCAGATAAGCCTTGATGGCGTTCGACAAGCACCATTTTTAATACATCTCTTTCTGTATCACTAGTGAATTGTCCGTTCGTTTCTGAAGGAGAGATTTGTTCTAATTTTGTTTCTAGCTGATTTGGAATAATGCGGATGACATTCATCTTTTGATGAGCTGTGATAGACAGAGCCAGATCTTGCTCTTGAACGTCTATAGCATGAACAGATTGTAATAAGGCTGGACTCGGTGCAATTTTTTCGACACCTGGCTTGTACTCTCCATGCTGCGCCACTAATTCTCCAGCAATAAATACGCTGGTAATGTCTACTTGATGAAGATCAGAGACGAGCATAAAATCAGCATCAAAGCCTGGCGCAATGGCTCCCTTTGTTTTGAGGCCAAAACACTCTGCTGCGTTTAAACTTCCCATTTGATACGCTAAAAATGGGTCTAACCCTTCTTTTATAGACATACGTACTTGTTCATCAATACTTCCTTCAGCCATTAAATCATCTAAATGTTTATCATCGGTACAAAAGAAAAAGCGTCTCGCATTCTTTTCATTCACAGCTGGTAAAACGCTTTTCACGTTTTTGGCAACAGAGCCTTCTCTCAGCATGACATACATACCTCGTTTTACACGTTCAAGGGCTTCTTCGGCTGTTGTCACCTCATGATCTGTTTGGACATTCGCTGTGCGGTAAACGTTTATTAATCGGTCTGTTAAGCCTGCTAGATGGCCATCAATCAATTTATTCTCGTTTTGAGCATCAAGCAGCTTTTGAAGCATATCTTCTTCTGCCTGCTCCACACCGACGTAATCCATCACCTCAGCAAGACCAAGAACCTCTTTCTCTTGATACAAAGGCTTTAAATCTTTCGCTTTTAAAACAGCACCTGATCGTTCAAAACTGACTGCCGGTACGCAGGATGGCAGCATGAAATAAATATTTAAGGCAGCTTTTCTCGCTTCTTCCAGCATAAAACGGATGCCTGTGACCCCTGACACATTGGCAATTTCATGCGGGTCTGTTACGACAGTTGTCACACCGCACGGGACGACAGCTTTGGAGAATTCAGCAGGGGTAACCATAGAGGACTCGATATGAACGTGGCCATCAATAAAACCGGGTACAAGCATTTGACCTGCTGCATCCAGTTCCTGTTCTCCCTCGTACTCTCCAATCCCTACTATTTGTCCATTTTCAACAGCGACATCAGCGTCTATCCATTCCTGGTTAAACACGTCCATAACTTTCGCATGTTTAATCACTAGGGCTGCTTTTTTTCTCTTTGCAGCTACCTCAATTTGATGTCTGAAAAGCTCCTTATCCAACGACACTGCCTCCTCCAAGTAAACAATATAATGTTTCTTATCGTAAACGAATCTGTTTGCCCAGTCAATGACATTTAGAGAAAATCACCCAGATAAAAAGACTGATTTTTATTTCTGAATAGTGATAATTGCATGAAAAATATGATGAATGACTTTAGCTGTTTATGCAGAACAAAACAGCCCTTTTAAATGTCTTCTTCCCTCTTCACTGTCCACCTCATGTGTACATAATCATATTAAAAAACACCCCGCCTAGGAGTGTTTAATAATCGTTCTGCATTTCTCGTTTTTCAAAACGTCCGATATCGGCAACTGCCCCAATGACAATCAGAATATCTTCTTTTTGAATCATTTCATCTGCGAGCGGTGAAACAATCACTTCTTTTCCACGCTTAATCGCCACAATATTAATGCCATATCTCGCTCTAATATCGAGATCTAAAAGAGAATGCCCTGCAAGCCTGCTGTTGGCAACGATTTCAATGAGGCTGTACTCATCTGACAGCTCAAGATAATCTAATACGTTATTGGAAATGATTTTATGTGCAATTCGTCTGCCCATGTCCCGCTCTGGATGAACGATGCGATCAGCCCCAATTTTATTTAACACCTTTTCGTGGTAATCGTTTTGCGCTTTTACTGTGACCATTTTAACGCCAAGCTCTTTCAGCATAATCGTCGTTAAAATACTGGCCTGAATGTTTTCACCAATCGCAACGATGACATGATCAAAATTGCGAATGCCGAGATTTTTTAAAACAGATTCGTCCGTCGAATCACCAATGACCGCATGTGACGCAATTTTCGCGTATTCGTTCACTCGATCTTCATTCATATCCATGGCCATGACTTCAAGTCCTTCTTCGCTCAGCGCCTTACAAATACTTCCGCCAAAGCGTCCAAGACCAATGACTGCATATTCCTTTTTCATGTTCAGACTCCTTTTATCTCACTTACCATGCATTTTACTACGGTTTGATTAATGAATCCATATGCGAGCGAATTTTTTTGCGGAATGCTTCACTTAAGTAAAGATCTGCTCCTTTTTCAATTTCACTGCGGTAATGACCTGGCGGAGCAATTTCTTCGCTCTTTTGAAGAACAAGAAAGGTTAAACAGTCTTCATATATCTGATCACCTATTTTGACATCGACAAAAGCTGGACGATATGTGCCCTCATAGACGCCTTCTCGTTTGTACAAATATCGAATGGCATCAAAAGGAACCTCATATAAAACGCCTTCTGTTTCTCCGCCGTCTTCTACCATATCTGCTCTTGATCCATCAGGCCTTACCAATGTAAATCTAGTTGTAAAGCCGTTCAGAGCACCGCCGCCGATGATTTGTTTAAAATAATGATCAACTTCCGCCAGTTTAAATCTTGCATCATCCATACAGGAACCATAGGCAAAATAATAGAAGGATGCCGGCTGCTGCTGCCACATTCTATATTCCTTCCAGCAGCCGCTCTCGATCTCCTTCAGCGATGATGCCTTCTGCTTTGGTAAAGTGTATGTAACAGCCGCCACCGGCCCTTTGTCTGTCATGACATCGACCACCTGCTTGTCATACCCTTCCTCAAGCAAATCTATCTTATTCAGCGTGCTTGCGGTTACCTCGTACAATTCTCCATATACTGTGCTTTTCTCTTTTAGAACGCACGCAGGGTATCCTTGACCTGTATCATAGATTCTGCCGCTGATCCAAGCTGATTTAGCTAATGGCCTGCTTTCTTTCATATACGTCTCGTGGTGCTCTTCATGCTGCAGAAGCGTCCCATATACAAATAAAGCTTTCTCCTTCATGAAATCACGTCCTCTCGCCTTGCTGGTGTCTGCTTTTTTGCCACACAGGTAAATAGATATGAAAAGCTGTACCTTTTCCCAGCTCACTGACCACATCCATCCTACCGTGATGATCTTTTAAAATCGCTGCACAGATGGTGAGGCCAAGTCCCGTCCCTTCTGTTTTTGTGGAGAAGAAAGGATCATATATTTTCTGAATATCCTCTTCAGACATCCCTTTTCCTTCATCTTGAATGGTAATTTTCCATTCGTTCATCACTTTTTCTGTTGATATGTATATACTGCCGCCTTCAGGCATTGCCTCAATGGCATTTTTAATTAAATTAATGAACAGCTGCTTCATTTGGTTAGCGTCTGCTAATATAGCGCCGACATCCTGCTTTTTAAATGGCTGTTTGAGATCAATATTCGAAAGGACTGCATTGGTTTTTAGCAATGTAATCACCTGTTCTAACAGTCCATGAAGCTGAACTTCTTGAAAATGGACCGACTGCGGCTTTGCCAGTACCAGCAGCTCACTTAAAACAAAATCAATCCGTTTAATTTCAGAAAAGATAATGTCAAAATAATCGGTTCTTTCAGGATATTGTGTTTTCATCAGCTGCAAAAAGCCATTTACTGAGGTCAGCGGATTTCTGACTTCATGGGCGATTCCAGCGGCTATTTGTCCTGCAACAGCCAGCTTTTGCGCCTGCATTTGCACTTGTTGATTTGATTTTTCAAGCTCAAGCTTTGCCAGCTTTTGTTTTGTAATATCTGCAACTGTTCCAATACCTCCAGTAAACTGGTGCTCCTCATCAAAGTAGAGCTTATAATGAACGTCTCCCCATACTTTCTTCCCCTCTTTATGAAGAAGCTGCAGCTCGATCCGCCCTGAATCTTTATGCTCTTTGATGACAGATGACAAATGCTGAATAACTCTTTCTTCTTGATCAAAGTACTGATTGTACATCGTACCTAGACATTCATCTATGTCATAGCCGGTCATTTGTTTCCATGCTTGATTTAAGAAAATGATGTGCCCTTTTTCATCTGTTTCAAAGACAATTTCTTGCAAGTTATCTGTAATTCGATTCAGCCGCTCTGTCAGTTCGTGTGCTTCTTTTTCTCTCTTATTTAGATCTGACACAAGTAAATTCAAGCGGTCTACATATCCTGAGACACCCCAGATCCCTGCTAACACAACGACTGTAAAGGCTAGATCGAGCGGCCAATTAATTTGATAGCCGCCTACATAATAAAAGAAATCCCAGCTTATGATTAAGATAAATGCAAGAACAGATAACACGATCCGAACTTGATATGTTTTGTTCAAATGATTCCACCTGCCGCCCTGAGATTCTTTGTCAATTGTACCATTTTCCACTTATTTTTTGAGGGAGATGGGGCATTTTTAAGGAACTTTTTTAAAGAAAAAATAGCCTGTTCTCAGCACAGAGGAAGAGAGCAGGCTATTTTGATTACTTCTGAAGAGCTTCTTGCAGTTCTTTTAACAGCAGTTCTGCGCCTTCAGCGCTTAATGTAATTTGACCATTTCCATATTCATGGTTCTCTGATGTAATCTCACCAGTCATGAGACAAACGCCCTCTGGCTGATATTTTTTCAAGACGATTTTATCTCCATCTATAAAAAATTCCATACTGTCTTTAATAGCGATATCAAGTGCTCTTCTCAATTCGATTGGCATCACAATACGCCCTAGTTCGTCTACTTTTCTTACGACTCCGATAGATTTCAATTTCGTTCCCTCTTTCTTTCATTAGCTCAAGATCAATCTGTTTTTCACCAATTGATATATCGTAGACGTAAGAGATTCTTAAAAGGTTTCTCCTCTATAAAAATTTTTTTCATAAAAGAAAAAACAAAGGGAAAATTTATTGTGATTGTCAAAATGATACTTGAATTTTACAGATTCATTTCAAGGTGATCACAAACCCCCACAAATGACATCAACCCTCTGAACTTTTAAATGTAAAATTGTTTAAAACAGCAAAAATAGAGATTGGGTGAAAACATGTTTCAAAATGCCGAAATTGGAATTGATTTAGGAACAGCTAACATATTGGTTTATAGTAAAAATAAGGGAATTATTTTAAATGAACCGTCCGTCGTAGCAGTCGATACAGAAACAAAGACTGTACTTGCCGTCGGATCAGAAGCAAAAGAAATGATCGGGAAAACACCTGGGAAAATTGTTGCGATCCGTCCGATGAAAGACGGTGTCATCGCTGATTATGATATGACAACAGATTTACTTAAACAAATCATGAAAAAAGCAGGAAAAAATATCGGGTTTACCTTCAGAAAGCCAACTGTCGTTGTATGTACACCTTCTGGTTCAACAGCTGTTGAGCGCCGCGCCATCAGCGATGCTGTGAAAAACTGCGGAGCAAAGCATGTGCATTTAATTGAAGAACCTGTTGCAGCTGCAATCGGTGCTGATCTTCCGGTAGACGAGCCTGTGGCGAACGTCGTAGTCGATATTGGCGGCGGAACAACAGAAGTTGCGATCATTTCATTTGGCGGCGTTGTCTCTTGTCATTCGATCCGAATTGGCGGCGATCAGCTGGATGAAGATATCATTACGTTTGTCAGAAAGAAATATAACCTATTAATCGGCGAACGGACGGCCGAGCAGGTGAAAATGGAAATTGGATATGGTCTTATTGAACATGAGCCTGAATCATTAGAAGTGCGCGGTCGCGACCTTGTGACAGGTCTGCCAAAAACGATCACACTTGTCTCTCATGAAATTCAAGGCGCCATGCGAGAATCACTTCTTCATATTTTAGAAGCGATCCGTGCCACATTAGAGGACAGCCCTCCAGAGCTAAGCGGAGATATTGTAGACCGCGGCGTCATTTTAACTGGCGGAGGCGCTCTTTTAAATGGAATTCAAGAATGGCTTTCTCAAGAGATTGTTGTTCCAGTCCATATTGCAGCCAATCCCCTTGAATCTGTTGCCATTGGAACAGGTCGTTCATTAGAAGTGATCGACAAATTGCAAAAAACTTTAAAATAATCTTCTTGTTCTACTTCTTTTTTTGTCATTTTGATCATATCGTGAGAAATGGATAAACGTGAAGGAGGAAGAACATGTTGCTTGATTTAGGTAAACGGGTCGTTGTCACAGTCATTTTAACGGGTATTATTTTAGGAGGAATGAGCCTGTCGTTTTCACATATGCCGCCTTCTAATGCACAGCCTGTGAAACAACTGAACCACTAAAAAAGCCGCACGAAAGCGGCTTTTTTATTTTGGCTTTAAACGGGCTCCCCATTTTCCTTTTCGGTCATAAATCTGATATGATGAACATGACTAAAGGAGGGGTTTTTATGAGTTCATTTGAAAAACAACTAGATCAATATGCGAAGACCATCGTTGAGGTCGGTGTGAATGTACAAAAGGGGCAGGAAGTCGTTGTATCCGCATTTACTGAATCTGCACATCTTGTTCGTCTTATAGCGAAACACGCGTATGAGCGCGGGGCGAAAAACGTACATATCCGCTGGAGTGATGGTGTTCTCACTCGTTTAAAATATGAACATGCACCGCAAGATGTATTTGAGCAATTCCCTGAATGGGAAGCACAGATGATGGAAACCATCGCAAAACGCGGAGGCGCTTTTATTACCATCCTGTCAGAAAGCCCTGACCTTTTGCGAGGCATTGATTCGAAAAAAATCGCTGCACAGCAAAAAGCTGCTGGTTCAGCACTACATACATATCGTCAATACGTTCAATCTGACAAAGTCGCTTGGACAGTCGTAGGTGCTGCATCAAAAGAATGGGCGAAAAAGATTTTCCCTGATCATACAGATGAAGAAGCTGTCACGTTATTGTGGGATCAAATCTTTAAAGTCGCACGCGCTGATCAAGCAGATCCAGTTGAGGCTTGGAAAAAGCACGATGCGTCATTAAACGAAAAGGTCAAAATACTCAATGAACGCCACTACCACAAGCTTCATTATGAAGCACCGGGCACAGACTTAACGATCGAGCTTCCAGAGCAGCATATTTGGGTAGGTGCTGGCAGCGTAAGTGAACGCGGCGTTTCGTTCATGGCCAACATGCCGACAGAAGAAGTCTTTACCGTACCGAAAAAAGACGGTGTAAACGGGACAGTCTCAAGCACAAAGCCGCTCAGCTATGCTGGAAACATCATTGATGAGTTTTCATTAACCTTTGAAAATGGCCGGATTGTGGATGTGAAAGCAAAAGAAGGCGAAGATATGTTAAAATCTCTCGTTGAAACAGATGAAGGCTCTCATTATCTAGGTGAGGTTGCCCTCGTACCAGATGATTCACCAATTTCTAACTCAAATATTCTTTATTACAATACACTTTACGATGAAAATGCATCAAACCACCTTGCCATCGGCAGCGGATATGCGTTTAATATCGAAGGCGGAAAAGAAATGAAACGAGAAGAATTGGATGCAGCGGGTGTGAACAGCAGTATTACACACGTTGATTTTATGATTGGTTCAAAGGAAATGAATATTGACGGGATCACAAAAGACGGGAAACGCGAACCGATCTTCCGAAATGGAAACTGGGCGATTTAATCAAAAAAAGACATCCTATGGATGTCTTTTTTTATTTATGCGTAAAGCTCTTCAAGTCTTTTTTGGATGTCTTGATCTGATAAGAACTCATCATATGTTGTTTGTTTATCGACGATGCCATTTGGCGTCACTTCGATAATCCGGTTTGCGACTGTTTCAACAAACTGATGGTCATGAGATGAGAAGAGCATAGCTCCTTTAAAGCTCATGAGGCCGTTATTCAGCGCTGTAATGGATTCTAGGTCTAAGTGGTTCGTTGGCTCATCCAGCAGCAGAATATTCGCTCCAGACAGCATCATTTTTGATAACATACAACGAACCTTTTCTCCTCCTGATAAGACACTTGCTTTTTTCTTCACTTCTTCCCCAGAGAAAAGCATACGTCCTAGGAAACCACGCAGGAAGCTTTCGCTTTGATCATTCGGAGAATATTGACGAAGCCAATCAACGAGATCAACATCGTTTCCTTCAAAGTATTCACTATTATCTTTCGGGAAAAAGGCTTGTGACGTTGTGACGCCCCATTTAAATGATCCGCTGTCTGGCTCCATTTCACCAGCAAGGATTTTAAATAAAGTGGACACAGCAAGCTCATTACGGCTTAAGAACGCAATTTTATCTTCGCGGTTCATAATAAAGCTGACATTATCCAGTACTTTCACACCGTCAATTGTTTTTGATAGACCTTCTACTTGAAGGACATCATTTCCGATTTCGCGCTCTGGCGCAAAATGAACATACGGATATTTACGTGAAGACGGCTTAATGTCATCTAAAGAGATTTTATCAAGCAATTTCTTTCTTGATGTCGCTTGCTTCGATTTAGAAGCGTTCGCACTAAACCGGGCAACGAATTCTTGAAGCTGCTTAATTTGTTCTTCTTTTTTCTTATTTGCTTCTTGGCTTAGTTTCAGCGCTAACTGGCTGGACTCATACCAAAAATCATAGTTACCGACGTATACTTGGATTTTTCCGAAATCAAGGTCCGCAATATGTGTACATACTTTGTTTAAGAAATGACGATCATGCGAAACGACGATGACGGTATTTTCAAAGTTAATGAGGAACTCTTCGAGCCACTGGATTGCTTGTAAGTCCAAGTGGTTCGTCGGCTCATCGAGAAGAAGAACGTCAGGCTTGCCAAATAAAGCTTGAGCTAAAAGTACTTTTACCTTTTCAGAACCGCCAAGCTCAGACATTTTCTTCGATTGAAGGCTTTCTGGAATGCCAAGGCCCTTTAATAGGATCGCCGCTTCACTTTCAGCTTCCCAGCCGTTTAATTCAGCAAACTCACCTTCAAGCTCCGCTGCACGAATCCCGTCTTCATCTGAGAAATCAGGTTTCATATAGATCGCATCTTTCTCCTGCATCACGTCATATAGACGTTTGTGACCCATGATGACGACTTTCAGCACTTCAAACTCTTCGTATTCAAAGTGGTTCTGTTTTAAAATCGCTAAACGCTCACCAGGACTCATATGAACATCGCCCGTTTGAGGCTCAATTTCTCCAGAAAGAATCTTTAGGAACGTTGATTTACCAGCTCCATTGGCACCAATTAATCCGTAGCAGTTGCCAGGAGTGAATTTAATATTTACTTCTTCAAATAGTTTACGATCAGCAAAGCGCAAACTAACATTATTTACTGCAATCATTTATTAATCCTCCATCACTCATTCATCAATATGAAGTATAACATGAATAACGTTTGATAGAAACGTCTCTCGCTAAGAACGAAGGCTTTTTGTCTATTATGATATAATAAACGGGAATGATTGATTGAAGGAGTTCGGGCGATTTGAGATTACTCACACTGATGGAATACTGTTTATTGATTTTCTTTATGGGCATTTATTTATCTGCAACAGGCTTTAATGCGAGGGACTTTGGCCTTTATATTGGGCTTATCCTCATTTACACACTGGTTCACATCTTTTCCAAACGTTTTTTACAAAAGCGGGGAAAAGAAAACCAAAAGATCGGATTGTTTCGATCCGTTTTAGCCATTACCGGATCTGTATTCGCTTCTGTTCTAGCGATTGTGATCATTGTCACAGTGCTCACGCCAAATTAAAAACGACCCTTCTGTAAGGGTCGCTTGTTCAAGTACCTTCTCTTGCCCACGAGAAGGTGCTTTTATTTTGTCTGTCGAATATCGCCAAATGGGAAGAAAACAAATTCTGATGTCCCGACAACCCGATCCTTCTCAATGAGGCCAAGTCCATTTCTGCTGTCCATGGAATTCAGTCTGTTGTCCCCCATCACAAAGTAATCGTTTTTCGGTACTTTCACTGGGCCAAAATCTCCAGTTAAATGCACTTCATACTCTTTCGCATGCGCCTTGTTCTCTTTTAAATAAGGCTCATCTACTTTTTTTCCATTAATGTAAAGCGTATCATCCTTCATTTCAATCGTATCACCTGGAAGGCCGATCAATCGTTTGACATAATGAATCTTCTGACCATCTTTTCCATTAATAATCACGATGTCACCGCGTTTTACACCACCGAGATAGTTAATGGTTTTGTTGACAAACAGCTTTTCCCCGTCATGAAGTGTTGGTTCCATTGACTCTCCTTCCACCACATACGGTTCAAATATAAACGTACGGATGAGCAAGACGAGTGCAAGTGCGATTAAAATGGCTTTGATCCATTCAAACAGTGAACTTTTCTTCTCTGTTTTGGCTTGCTTCGCATCAGATTGAATTTCATTTTCGTTTTGTTTGTTTTCTTCGTTCAAAATACTGCTTCCTCCTAAGACTTTCTGCTAAAAGACTTGAAACGTGAATTGAATAACTTTACTTTATCATATGTCATTTAAAAATTCACAAGACAACCATCTAATTAGATATTTTTTCCTAATTCACTGATGATTAAACAAAAAGAAGCACCGTTTTTCACGATGCTTCTCTTCTGCATTACGCTTCTTGCCTGACTGGTTTTTTCAAAATACCCAGTAAAATCGCTGTCACAACAGCACCGATTAAGATGCTGATGATATAAAGAACTGGATGATTTGTTACCCAGAAAACAAATAGTCCGCCATGCGGTGCAGGAAGCGTCACTCTAAAGAATTCCGTTAATCCGCCAGCAACTGCTGCACCAATAACAGCTGAAGGAATCACACGAAGAGGATCTGCTGCCGCAAACGGGATCGCCCCTTCAGTGATGAAGGCAGCTCCCATGAAGTAACATGTAATCCCTGCTTCACGGTCACGTTTTGAGAACTTATTTCTAAAGATCGTTGTTGCAAGTGCAATACCTAGTGGTGGTACCATTCCGCCTGCCATAATTGCAGCATGCGGTGCATAGTTGCCAGCAGCAATCATTGCAAGACCAAATGTGTAAGCCGCTTTGTTAATTGGGCCTCCCATATCAATTGCCATCATACCAGCTAAAATAATACCCATTAAGACAAGGTTTCCCGTACCTAATGATTCAAGCCAATGTGTTAATCCGTCCATCACCATTTTCACTGGTGTGTTGACAATATAATGCATGATAATGCCTGTGAAGAAAATACCGAACAACGGATACAGCAGAACCGGTTTAATCCCGTCGAGTGTCTGCGGTACGAATGTGAATACTTTTTTGAGCAGCACAACAATGTAACCTGCTAGGAAACCAGCAATCAGTCCGCCTAAGAACCCTGCACCTGCTGCTGACGCCATAAAACCACCGACCATACCTGGCGCAAAACCTGGACGATCTGCAATACTCATGGCAATAAATCCAGCTAATACAGCAACGATTAAGGCAAGCGCATTATCGCCGCCAATTCCTTTTAAGACAGCTGCAAATGAATTAAATGAAGGGTCCTTAGGATCTGCTGAGTTAATGCCCCAGAAGAATGAAATCGCAACAAGGATACCTCCTCCGACAACAAATGGAAGCATGTTACTTACACCACTCATTAAGTGCTTGTAAAATCCGCTTCTTCCTTTGCCAGATGATTCATTTTCGTCTTTAGAAGAATTGCCGCCTGAACCTTTATAAATCGGCGCATCTTGATTGATTGCTTTTTCAATTAATTCCTGTGGACGGCGAATACCAGCTGTTACAGGGACTTCAATGACATGCTTGCCTTTAAAGCGTTCCATTTCTACTTGCTTGTCCGCTGCTACAATGATGGCTGGTGCTTCTTCAATTTCTTTTGCTGTAAGGGCATGTTTAATACCGCCAGAGCCGTTTGTTTCAACTTTAATGTCAACGCCCATTTCTTTTGCTTTTTCTTTCAAAGCATCTGCTGCCATAAATGTATGGGCAATGCCTGTTGGGCAAGCTGTTACTGCTAAAATTTTAGCGGGTTTTCCTTCTGCTGCCGGCTCCTCTTGAACTTCCTCTTCTTCTTCATCATCTTGATCATGTGTATTGATGATCTCAATGATTTCATCTTCAGTCGCCGCTTCAAGGAGCTGCTTTCGGATTTCTTCACGCATTAGAAGTGTGGATAAACGAGAAAGTGCCTCTAAGTGCGTGTTGTTTGCGCCTTCAGTTGCGGCAATCATAAAGACAAGATGACTCGGCTGCGCGTCTAGTGATTCATAATCAACACCAGCAGTTGAGCGGCCAAATGCAATGGCAGGCTCTTTTACACTTGCTGTTTTAGCGTGCGGGATGGCAATTCCTTCACCAATACCAGTAGAGCTCTGTTTTTCACGATTAATCACAGCTTCTTTGTAGCCCTCTTTATCATTTAACTTGCCTGCTGTATCTAAAACAGTGACCAGCTCTTCAATGACTGCTTCTTTCTGCTGGCTGTCTAATTGAAGCTTAATGGTATGCTTCGTGAGTAGTTCTGTAATTTTCATGATGACTCCTCCTTTAAATGCGTGTGACTTTTACTTGTGGTAATAGTGTGTCAACAAGCTCTTTTGTGCCAAGCTCCTCAGAAAAGGCTGTAGCGCTTCCTGAAGTAACACCAAGCTTAAATGAATCTTCAATTGAAAGGCCTTTTGAAACGCCGGCTAAAAACCCTGCAACGACTGAATCTCCTGCTCCAACTGAATTAACGAGCGTTCCCTTTGGAACATTGGACTGATAGATTCCTTCTTTACTGAATAAAAGGGCGCCATCTCCAGCCATGGAGACGATGACATGTTCAGCACCTTGTTCTAACAGCTTTTTCCCATAAGGAATTGCTTCTTCTGCTGATGAAATACTCGTCTCAAACATTTCACCCAGTTCATGATGATTTGGCTTCATTAAGAATGGTTTCATGTCAGCTGCTTTTTTTAACGCTTCGCCAGAAATATCAAGAACAACTCTTACACCTTGCTCTTTGCAAACTTCAGCAATACGCTCATATGTGTTATGAGGTAATGAAGAAGGAATGCTGCCAGCTAAAACCACGACATCTCCTTCAGTTAATGAAGAAAATTGAGATAGAAATGACTCAAATTGCGCTTCAGTAATTGATGGGCCGAGTCCGTTGATTTCTGTCTCTTCACCTGTTTTTAGTTTCACATTAATTCTTGTATCTTCTGACACCTCGTGAAAGGCTGTTTGTAATTGTTCGTTCTGTAAAAAATCCTGAATATATTTGCCTGTAAATCCACCAATGAATCCAAGTGCTTTTGATTCAACACCGTGACGTTTTAATAGCCTTGAGACATTAATTCCTTTACCACCTGGATATTTTTGATCATAGGTTGAACGATTTAAACCGCCGACTGCAAAATCCTCCACGTGTACAATGTAATCAACTGATGGGTTTAAAGTAACTGTATAAATCATGTTTTCACTACCTTTATAACCGTTTTTTCATGGTAATTATCGAATGAATCCTCTTTTGCGTCGTTTGTGATAATGGTGGCTTCCTGTAAACTAGCAAAGGTTGAAAACGATATTTCGCCAAACTTCGAGGCATCTGATAAGATATAGGTTTTTTTCGCCTGTTTCATGGCTCTTTTTTTCATGAGTGCTTCCTCTGGATCAGGCGTTGTAAAACCCGCCTCGGGATGAATGCCGTTTGTCCCAACAAAGCTTTTGTCAAAACGATAATTTTCCATCGCTGTCAAAGCTGCGGCTCCCACCATGGCTCCTGTTCGATGTTTCACTGATCCGCCTATCAAGTAAAAGGAAATACCTTTTCTCATAAGTGCTTCAATGTGCATCACACCGTTTGTCACCACGACAATATCTTGATCTGGATCGATATATTCAATCATTTGCTGTGTGGTTGTACCAGCATCTAAATAAATACAGTCGCCCTGTTTTAAAAGAGATGCCGCTGCCTCTGCTACCAATGACTTTTCTTGAAGGTTTTTGGCAGATTTCTCAAATACATCTGGTTCAAGGCGAATACTCGAAACCTTGGCCGCTCCTCCATGAACCCTTTTCAGAAATCCTTTTTCTTCAAGGGCTGATAAATCTCTTCTAATTGTAGATTCAGACGCATCCGTCATCATCGTTAAGTCCTGTATTTTAATGACATCATTTTCTTCTAAGCTGTCGATAATGAGTTGATGTCTTTCCGGTGTTAACATGAGAACACCCCTTTTGAAAACGTATTCATTTTGCGCGCACCTTTATTGTAATCGCTTTTTTCAACATTATCAATACAAAACAATCAAATACATTCAATAACTATCAAAATCTTTCACCATGGTCATCTTACCTTTATATGTACCATTTGTAAACTGAAAAATATGTGACATTAAGATGAAAGTCATGATATTAGCATTTCTATCATTTTTTATTTCATTCAATGGAACTAAAAAAAGCTTTTATGCGATTTGCATAAAAGCTTTTGATGGGTAATGAAGGCGAATGTAAACCGTTTGTATGCTTTTTTCTTCTCCGAATTATTCATACCTGAGCGATTCAATAGGGTCTAGTCTCGCTGCTTTATTCGCAGGAATTAACCCAAAAACAATACCAATGAGCATACTAAACAGTACGCCTCCACAAACCACTTGCCAAGATACGAGAGACGGCCAGCCGGCAAATAGTGATACTAGCGAAGCACCGCCTAAACCAAGTGCAATTCCCATCAGCCCGCCGATGAGTGTTAAAACGACAGACTCAATTAAAAACTGAACGAGAATTTGCGCCCTTGTTGCGCCCATCGCCTTTCGAATACCGATTTCTCTTGTCCTCTCTGTCACAGAAACGAGCATAATATTCATCACACCGATGCCGCCGACAAGTAAAGAGATTCCGGCTATTGAGCCAATGATCGTTGTCATAACGGACGTTATTTGACCGATCCCTTCTGCGATTTCTTCCATATTGATCATTTCGTAAGCATCTTCTGTATGATGATTTTCATTTAATATGGCAGCCGCGCTCTTTCCTACTTCCTTCATTTGATCCGCATGTGCGACTTGAATAGACAACTTATCATATTCATTCATACCAAATGTGGAGGTGAGCATCGCAAATGGGACATATATTTCATTCATATCAAATGAAAACATCCCTTTCTGTTTTGCTAACACACCGATGACTTCAACTGGCTGTCCGTTCATCCAAATCAGTTCACCTAATGCCTTTTGTCCATTGAATAGTTCTTTTTGTAAGCCATCCGAGATGAGGGCAGCTCTTCTGCCGCTTCTAAAGTCAATATCTCTTAAATTCTGTCCTTCTGCGATTTGTAATGAATGTACATCCGTATACCCCTCATTTATGCCGTTAACTGTCGCATCAACTGTCGTATCTTGAAATCTCAGCTGCATTCCTTGTGCAGTCGAGGAGGCGACCTGCTTCACCCCATTGATTGTCCTAATGCTTTTTATGTCTTCCTCAGTAAATGAGGCTTCGAATAAAGCATTTGGATTTGCATTTAACTCTTCGTCAGAAGGCGTATATGTCATATCAATGGTATTGTTTGGACCTGAAATCGATCCTTTTAACATTTGCTCACCGCCTTGACCGATCGCCACGACTGCAATGACTGATCCAACACCAATAATAATCCCAAGCATCGTTAAAATAG
Source organism: Bacillus sp. FSL R5-0512 (assembly GCF_038593295.1). Classification (NCBI taxonomy): domain Bacteria; kingdom Bacillati; phylum Bacillota; class Bacilli; order Caryophanales; family Bacillaceae; genus Bacillus; species Bacillus sp. FSL R5-0512. The sequence continues at coordinate 1,344,260 of NZ_CP151982.1, read as the reverse complement.
AACGTAATTTATGAGCTAAAACCGAATTCAGCGCTATTTTGATATTTTCAAAGAGTTTCATTCATAGCGTCCCCTTGCATCCATCTATCTTCAACAAGCCGTCCATCTCTCACAACGACCGTACGGTTTGTATACGCAGCTATTTCTTCTTCATGGGTGACAAGCACAATCGTTGTCCCTTCCTCATTCAGCTGTGTAAACTGTTCCATAATTGACATGCTTGTTTTTGAGTCGAGAGCACCAGTCGGTTCGTCTGCCAAAATAAGCTGAGGCTTATTGACAATCGCTCGTGCAATTGCCACCCTTTGCTTTTGTCCTCCTGACAACTCACTTGGCATATGTTTCATTCGATCTGCCAAACCAACCTTTTCAAGTGCCAATTCCGCACGTTCTTTTCTTTCCTTTTGGCTGATCCCAGCGTAAATCATCGGAAGTTCAACATTGCGTCTCGCATTTAACCTTGGCAGGAGGTGAAATTGCTGAAAAACAAATCCAATGGATTGATTTCGAATGACCGCGAGCTCTTGATCCTTTGCTGCTGACAGCTCTGTACCTTGAAAATGATATTGTCCCGTCGTCGGGCGGTCTAAACAGCCAATAATATTCATTAACGTTGACTTTCCAGAGCCTGACGGGCCCATAATGGACATATACTCACCTTTTTCAATGACAAGATTCATGTCACTTAATACATCAAATGTTTCGTGTGCGACCTCATAGCTTTTTGTTACGTTGGAAAGCTGAATCATTCAGCATTCACTTCCATTCCGTCATACATGTCATCTGTTGGATGAGCAATGATTTGGTCCTCTGCCTTGACACCTTTTGTCACTTCAAGATCATGACCTGACGTTTCCCCTATGACCACTTTTACTTTTTTCAGTACATTTTCTCGAACAACATAAACGTATTGTCCATCAGTCTCTTTTTTTACTGCTGTTTCAGGAATTGTTTGCGCTTGGCGCTTATCTGTTTCAATTTCCATGATCATTTTAAAACCAGGCTTCGCCTCAGGTTTCTTCCCCTTTATTTCAACTTCAACAGGATATTGAACCGTTTGATCGCTCGAAGTTGTTTCGGCCGCAGTCTGGACAGGAACAGCACCTACTTTTTTCACGACTCCTTGCCAGCTCTTCCCGCGAATGACATCAGACGTTACCTTCACTTTTTGTTTCTTTTTGATTTTGATGGCATCATACTCTGAGATCAAACCCCGCACGATCATTTTTTTCTCATTACCAATATGGATGATCGGCTGCCTATCTTCCGGCCCCCCTGCTCCGGCCTCTTGCTCAATGGAAATCACTGTTCCATCAATTTTACTATGTACGGTTAAATCTTCTATTTGCGCCTTTACTTTTTCTTGGCTGATCTCTGCTTGCTTTTGTTCTAATTCAGCCGCTTTCAGTTCTAATTGAAGCTGATCTCGCTCGCTTTTGGCATTAGCGTCAGAACCGCCTGCTTTTTTCTCATCTAATTCACTCAGCCTATTTTGCAATTGTTCCAATTTTAATGTACTTGACTCAGCGGCTAATGCTTGCTGCTGCTCCTCAAGCTCCAGTTCCTTGTTTTCATATGTAAGAAGCGGCGTTCCAGCCTTTACCTTTTCCCCTTCTTTCACAGCAATTCCCTTCAATTTCCCCTTTTCCTCTTCTTCATAGATGAACTGCTCTTCAGAAAATGAAAGTGTCCCGGGTGTCATCACCGTAGATGTGATTTCTTTCGGCGTGAGTTTGACTGTTTTAATCGCTGCTGTAGAAACAGGCTTTGCTTGGTTTTTCGCAATATTAAATCCAATAAATAGTCCAATCACAATAATTAAAATAGATCCGATGATGATTTTCTTTCTCATAAAAACATTCTACCCCCAGCTTACTGATATGTTAATTGCTGTTCCTACATATTGAAAAATTAACGATAAAATATAAAAGACGCCTATAATCACCCAAGAAATTTTCGGTGATATACGCCCAACTTGGATGAATAAAAAGCCTGTTAAAACAAGATTCCAGATCACAAATAAATCGATATTGGCTAACACCGCCTGCCATGGACCAGAAATTCGAATGAGTGCGTTTAACGAAGTAACCGTGACATCTTTTGGAACATGAAAAAGGATTACTGCCAAATGAGAAATAATCGTCCCAATGATCGTAACGGGTGTAATGAACAGAACCGCTGAAAACAGCTGCCGAAATGATGCATCACCTTTCGCTAAAAATACGATGAACTTATATATAGCAGCATTGATGACAATCCCAAATACCAGACCAATGAGCGTCACCACATAAACAACAGGTACCGGCAAACTTAAATCTGCCCACATTCCCTTATTTACGAGCTCAGACAAATAAGTCACAACAACTGTTAAAATAAGCACACAAGATAAAGGCCACCAAACAACTGGATGTTCCCATACTCTTTTCAGGTGCTCTGATGGTCTTGTGCTCACTCCAATGATCGTAGGTTTTTGCATGTTTTCTTTCACCAAATGTCATCCTCTCTATGTCAAGCAAATATGCAAACGCACAATGACGCTCTTTTTCTTTCTATTTTATCAAAAGATTGCCAATAAGTGATCGATCATTTGATTTTCTTATTTTCGTTGAGAAAAAATTTTATCTATTATTCTATTTTCACGAATGAAACCCTTCAAATGACCCCATGATCCGACCATATTCATATCAAGAATCGTGCTTTTACTGACTTAAAAACATTTTATTAAGTAAACAATATGTCTTTCGGAATAAATATCCTTTTCTTTTGGATTCGCATGGTCTTAGATAGACACAACAATTTTTTGTTAAAATAATCCTAGTAATTTGGACAAATCCCGGCTTTATAGGACTATGATTGGTTTCTTTTACAGAACAAATAAGTCTTTAGTATCAATACTTTCATATTAAAAAATTAAAAATAAAGGGATTTTACTTGATCAAAAGTTATTTTTTCATATAATGTAAAATAGAGGTAGGTTAAATGATAGTGGAAATGGAGTCAAGTGAATGTTAAGAGAAAAATTGAAAATGCAATTGATTTTACTGTATGAAAAGGAACAAGAAGCATGGCAATACTTTCGAAAGGAAAGAGAATCGATTTATCATGAGCTCAAATTACTTGATATGAAAGAAAGCAGACCTTCTAACGACAAAATATACTACGCTGCAAGATGTGTAGATATTATTAAAGAGAAAAAGGGAAGCATTGTGAGCACAAAAGAATTAAAGGAACAGCTTCAAGCCCAAACAGATTTCAATGTGAGACGAATCAGCGAATTGTATGATCTCATTCAGCAGCTCGATCCTCACATTTCTAAAGCAAGAAGGGGATGTTTTATTTACGAAGATTACACCCAAGTACCTCTACAAACTTTTCACACATAAAAAATTGGTTACAGCCGGGCGGCCATAACCAAATCCTCTAATATCTATTATCCACCACTTACAGGAGGAATGAGTGCAACAGTGTCCCCGCTACGCACTTCAGCATTTTCCCTCGTATATATTTCGTTGACTGCAACCATTACATTTTGTGCAGCATCAACACCATATACCTCCTGTAATTCTATTTTAATCTCATCAACCGTTGTTTGTTCTTTTTGAATGATGATTTGTTGTTTCCCGGCCTTCTCAGCAAGGCCGGCGAACAATAACACATTAATCATGCTGATCACCTTCTTTCTCTGCAAGTTGAAGATGGCTAGGTTTACCTTCTGGATATGAAACCGTTTCAAGCTGATTACCTATCCAGGCCTCTCCATCTTCCCAATATTCTTTTTTCCAAATAGGAACGATTTCCTTGATTCGTTCAATAGCATATTCATTGGCTTCGTAGGCAGCCTTCCTATGAGGAGAAGAAACGGCGATCGCAACAGCAATATCGGTTATCTCAAGTGTTCCAATCCGGTGCACAATCGCTGCTTCAGTGTCAGGCCACCGATTCTTCATTTCTTGTCCAATCTGCCTTAGCATACTTTCCGCCATTGGTATGTATGCTTCGTACGTTAAACGCAATGTTTTCTTGCCTTTTGTCCATTCTCTGACCGTCCCGATAAACGTTGTAATCGCTCCTGCCTTTCGTCTTGTCACATGCTGAATCAATTCGTTAACCTCAATCGGCGTTTTTGTTATTTTAAAAAGTTCGCTCAAAACGTGCCGCCTCCCTTCAATAAGTGAAAAGCAAATGTCATCCCGCGCTTATCAAAAGCTGAAAACACAGGAAACGGGTAATTTTCGGTTAATGGATCCTCTTGAGAAAAATAAATAGCTGCCTGTATATTAGAAAGAGTTGAAAGGTCAATAAGCTCCTCTTCATTCTTGACACAAACGATTTTGCGATAAGGCGCCTGTTTGTACCCCTCTATGAGAACAGCGTCTAACGGAAGATGCTGACACATGCTGAGCAGCTGCTCTAACGTGATGTGCTGCATCGAAAAGTGAAATTCACCCTCTCCTTCCACACCTGCGGCATATGCCCCTGCTTGTACATATCGATCGGTATCTTTTTCTTTGAAAAGACGATCTGGTGTCCCGCCATGTCCATGGTGTTTAAAGCAGCCTAGCTTCAGCCCTTCACGTTCAGCCAGCTGACAGAGCTTTTCGATCAAGGTAGTCTTGCCGCTATTTTGATAACCGACCACCTGTAATATGCTTAATTTGTCATCCAGCACGAGGAACCACCGCCTTTGTGCTGAAACAGCAGAACAGCAACTTGATCACCTGCTTGAAAACCTCTTGTTCCCCCAGGCAGCACGATGAAACAGTCAGCCTCTGCAATAGAGGTCACTGCACTTGATTTATCAAGACCTGTCGGAGTCACACTGATGTGACTGCCAGTGAATTGAAGGGCAGCCCTGACAAAACGAGTAAACGGATTGGCTTTTGGAAAATCATGTGTGAGTTTCGCCTCTGCAAAAGCGGGAAATGGATTTTCTTTCATATACCATTTATAGATGATCGGCTTCACAAATAATTCAAAGCCCACAAAACAGGCAGCAGGATTTCCGGACAGCCCAAACAGCAATTGACCATTTGGCATTGCAGCCACAGTCGTCACACTTCCAGGTCTCATGGCTACTTTATTAAACAGCACCTTGGCTCCCAGTTTTTCATAAATGGCAGGCAGAAAGTCAAAATCGCCCACTGACACACCGCCTGTTGTGATCAGAATGTCTACCTTGCTCATGGCTGCTTTTACTGCATGATAACTTTTGTCAAAGTCATCGGAGACTCCGCCTAAATCAAGCGGCTCAGCTCCGGCCTCAAGTACCTGCGCATAGACCATACTAAGATTACTATTTCTAATCTTGCCGTCCACCATGGCATCACTTACTTGAAGAAGCTCTGTGCCTGTTGAGATAATGCCAATCACCGGTTTTTTGACAACTGGCACTACCGCATATCCGAATGTCGCCAATAGAGCCGTGACGCCAGGAGTGACATCTGTTCCTTTTTTGACCATCACGTTTCCTTTGAGTACCTCTTCTCCTTGACGAGAAATATTGTCTCCCTTTTTCAGCGGTCTTTTCAGTGACATGAATGATTTGCCGCCTTTTTCAAAAGTCTTCGTCAGTTCAATCATGATAACGACATTTGCGCCATTTGGAATTTTTGCTCCTGTCATAATACGAATGGCCTGAAAGGGACCGATGGTTTTTGCTGAGACCATTCCTGCACCAATATGATCAATGACTTCGAATTCAACTGGATGCTCGCTTGATGCTTCTTTTGTATCTTCTGCCCGAAGTGCAAAGCCATCATACGGAGAACGATCAAATGCCGGAACATCATGGTCTGCCAAAATATCTTCTGCAATAAACCGTCCAAGGCTGTCCTTTAAAGGGACCCATTCTATTTCTCCATGTTTTTCGTATTGGTGGACTTTCTTTATGGCCTCTTCTACTTGTATTGGCTGCCGTCTTTCCATCACACTTCACTCCTATATCCCTAGCAGTCTTGCTAGTAATGAATTGGCTTCTTTTTCATCGTTTGTTCCATGGATTAATGCACGTCCCCCTTTGAAACAGACCATTCGGTAGTTTTCGTAGCGTACATGGATTAAGAAGTCGTTTACTTCCACCTCACATATAGATGAGAGCCGCTCTTTTATATGCTGAAATGATAGTTTTGCTAAATCCTTTGATACAATTTGAACGGTGTCACGTCCACAAAGCACCGTGGATTTTTTACGCTGGTCATGTAAATAAGGATAGGTTCTTGCCGTGCCGCAAGTTGGACAGTCTTTCTGCTTCGTGCGAGATAAATCCATTTTAAAGGATGTAGACTGCCAAAGATCAAACGTGACAAATTTCCGCTCGATTTGCTCTTCATGACCTGTTAAATATTTGAGTGCCTCTGTTTGCTGATAAGCAGAAACCATTTGAACGGCAGGTGAAATAATCCCCGCTGTATCGCACGTCAAGCCGCCAACAGGCATTGCCGTGAACACACATGATAAACATGGCGTTTTATCCGGCAATATGGTCATATACATCCCCTGACTGCTCACACAAGCGCCATAAATCCACGGTGTCTTCGTTACTAGCGATAAATCATTCATCACCATTCTTGTCTCAAAATTATCTGTTGCATCAATGACGATATCTGCTCTCTGGAATAACGGCCTTAACAGCTCCGCCCCTGCATCTTCAATCAGGGCGTGTATCTTCACTTCATGATTGATCTGCTCGAGACGTTTTTTTGCCGCTGCTGCTTTTGGCATATGCGCCTTTGCATCATGTTCCGTGTACAGCTGCTGCCGCTGTAAATTTGAAAATTCCACATAATCACGATCGACAATCGTAAGCGTACCGATGCCAGACCGAACAAGTCCTTCCGCAGAGGCGGTACCAAGAGCACCGGCTCCAACGATCAGAACATGACTTTCAGCCAGCGCATGCTGTCCTTTTTCCCCCACCGGAGGGAACAAGATTTGTCTTGAATATCGGTCATTCAATGCTGCTCTCTCCTCACCGTTTTTATGTATCATATCATACCGTTTTCAGGTAAATCGCTTCTTTTATTGATATTACGAAATTCGTTTGATGTCACGTTCAGTTCTTCCTCTGAAACGATGCGCACTTGAAGCTTTTGAAGCAAGTCCTTGACGGCAAATTGATTCTCTTTTAAACACGCACGAATAAACGGCAGAGAGCGGCGGTGATAAAGCGCAAGCAAAGGCTGTAATCTGCCCTCAACAAGCGGGATAATGGCATCTGTGTGCTCGCTGCAATAGGACGATAATACTTTCGCCGTTTCCTTCCGGATGAAAGGCATGTCACATGCCGTTACTAAATACCATTCTGCCTTTTGCTTTTGCATCGCCGTATATATGCCGGCAAGCGGTCCGCATCCGCGCACCTCTTCATCATCTAACCACACACTTTGTTCACCTCTTGCTTTGAAAAAAGGAAGAAGCGACGGATGACTGATGATAACCGTCTGCCCTTCTAAAAGCTGCTCTTTCACATGCTCATATAATGGTTTCCCTTGATACATATGACTTGCCTTTGGCTCTCCAAAGCGTCTGGAAGCTCCTCCAGCTAAAATTACATTCACTACGTGCATCCACTAAGTCCTCCTTTGATATGGTTGTTCTAATCGCACTCCTTTCGCATACTTTATTGGTAACATGAATAAGGAGGGTCTATCGATGAACAGGCGCCATGCTTCTCCCCTATTCCATGATTTATCTCAAGAGAATTTATACTTAAAAGCTGAAACTGCCAAATATCAACAAATGATCTCTGATTTACAGTCCTCATATACGTATTCTAAAAATAAGAAGTTAACTCAAGAATATCATGAGATGAAAAAGGATTTCACGCAATTAAAACAACAATTGGATGAAATGACCAATGATCAACACGATGCTGCCTCAAAAATACAGGAACTCTCCTACAGCAAATCAGAATTATTACATAAAATGGTCCTTCTCCATGAGATGCTGCAAAAGGAAACCTATCATAGAAGAAAAGAAACAGAAGAAAAACACAGGCTGCATTTGAAAGTTGTCAAATATAAAGAAATCTCTCAACAATTAAATGAACGGATAGAGGATCAAGATAAACGACTTGCAAAAGAGGAGAAAAAAGGAAATACTTTATCCGCAGTGATTGAGAAGCTGCAGCAAACATTGGGCAATAAAAACGCAGAGCTCCATGTATTACAGGAAGGCGTCAGACATCTTCAAGAGCGTTTTTATGAAACACAGGAGAAATTACTGCAAATTGAAAAAGCAAAAGAAGCGATTTTTTACGAAACGCTCACAAGCTATCAAAAACAGTTAGCAGAAAGCGAAGAATGGATTGCCTCTCATTTTGCTGATATTGACCAGTCAGCACAAACAAATGCACAGCCATTCTCACGAGACCGCATCCTGCAAACGACAGAAGAAATCGAACCGATCTTGAAGAAACTCAACGAACAAGTTCAAACACTTCAGGAACAAGTCGATGCAGTGCAGCATAATGGAGAGGTCATGACAGTCAAAATCGACAGCTTCAAAAAACAGCGTGATCACCTGCCCAAGGAACGCAAAATTGTCTATACTGTTGATCAAAAGAAGTAATTCTCGAAATAAAAAACTGCTGGCTTTTACGCCCAGCAGTTTTTTATTTATTCGTCTTCTGTTTGAATGTCGCCTTCTAAAATATACTGTCCGCGATAAGGCTTCTTCACTTCAGGGTACATTTTAATTAAGCTTTGCATAAACGTTGTCATATTTGGGATTTCAAGACCGCTCTCTTTTTCGATCTCTTTTTGAAGCTCTGAGCTTTTAATCGCTGCATTATGACGCTTTAACGTTTTAATCGCAGCTTCACGAAGCTTCGCTGCCTTAGAGCCAGGACGAGCTGTGCCTCTTCTGCGTCTTGTCGATCCTTCAGGAATACCTACAGGCGCACCGTTTAGCTGTCCTGTTCCTAAAGATGATGATTGTGGTTGTGCCGGCTGCTGGTAGCTTCTCATTTCTTGCGCAGCAAGCTCAGCTAATACAGGCAGTGAATCCGTCTTTCTCTCTGTACGTACTTCTTTTTTTGTATCTGACACTAGACCTGTTCCTTGACGGTCTAATTCTCTTAATTTTGCATAAATCGCATCTCGCTCAATTTGATATTCACGGATGACCTTTACTTCTGCCTCGTTTAATTGTTCCAATCGTAAACGTAACGCTTCCCTCTCATTAAACAATGGATTTCCCCCTCATCATATAAAAAATATTCTATAGTAAATATTAGATTAGAAAACTAATTTTATCAACTATTTTTTTATCATTTTACAGTTTGCTAACAGATAGGTATTTTCAACTAAAATTTTGCCAAAGAGGAAAAATCGGCACCCATTTCATTGCCACTATAGGCTTTTGACAAACCTTAAAATATTGTAAAAAAATTGAATAAACGCTTATACTACTTGATTTATATAGTTATTTACCTAACTGAAATTTCTTTTGTGCAAAAACGTTCTGAATAGTAAAAAGTTAAAATCTTTACATTTTCATTTCAAAACAAAAATGTAAATAGGTCGTTATACCTTTTTGTTTCAGGGATATTTTTTAATAAACTCCCTCATTTTCTCTTTTCTTAGGAATAACACCTACATAAAAACTCATCCGAAGCCATATGCTTCCTAATTTTGTCCATGAAAAAACCCCCATTTATGGGGGAAAAGCTTATTCTGCAGCCTTTTCAGACTCAGAAAGCACTCGATTGACACGTTTTTCAAGCATTTTCATTCCGCTTCCGCCGGCTTGGAAGTGGCGCAAAGCACCTGTTTTATCAAATACATAATATGCCGGTACATATTCGTTTTCAAAGGCTTCTGTTAAGTGATGATCACTGTCCACAAAGATTGGCTGCGTAATTTCATGCTCTTTCGCAACTTCTTTGATTTTTTCTAGATCTAGGTCATCCTCTGAACGAGGCATATGAACTGCCACAACGTTTAGTTGATCCTTGTATTCATCACGGAATTGATTGACTTGAGGCATTGCCTCTTTACAAAGATGACAGCTGACTGACCAGAAATGAATCAATGTTGGTTTGTCACCAATCAAATCTTCTTTTGTTACTTCTCCATTTAACCATTCTTTTGCACCAGTTAGTTCTGGCATTGGTTGACGTAATTTCATTATGAAGCGCCTCCATCCATTGTATGTGTCGAAACAAAAAGGTCTAACATCAGTTAGACCCTCCTGTTTCTTCAGTTATCAATTAAAGTGTTTTTTGACCAGGTTTCCAGTTCGCTGGGCAAAGTCCACCAGTTTGTAATGCTTGAAGAACACGTAATGTCTCATCTACATCACGACCGATATTGTTGTGGAATACTGTTTGGTATTGTAGTTCGCCTTCTGGGTTAATGATGAATAAACCGCGAAGAGCAATTCCTTCTTCTTCAATTAAAACGCCGTATTCTCTAGATACTGTGTGGTTAGTATCAGCAGCTAACGGGTATTTTAATTCACCTAGACCATTATCTTTACGGTCTGTATTGATCCAAGCAAGATGCGTGTGGATTGTATCAGTAGATACACCAATGATTTCTGCATCTAAATCTTCGAACTCGTCATAACGATCGCTCATTGCTGTAATTTCAGTTGGGCAAACAAATGTGAAATCCATTGGATAGAAGAAAAGAACTGTCCATTTGTCATTCTTCATGTTTTCCTCTAAACTTACTTTACCAAATTCCTTGTTAGCAAGTACTGCTTCCATTTCAAAACGTGGAGCTTGTTTTCCTACAAAACGCTCTGCCATATGTAAATCCCTCCAAAAAATAATATCTTTATACAGTCTTCTTAGCTGTATATAAAATGAGAATCAAAACTTAAAATTCTCATTTAGTTAATAACTTCACAATTACAATTATAATACTTATGCGATTTTTAGTCAATATTAATTAATAATAAATTTAATTAACGATTTGTCACAATTCCTGCTCTACTTATCAAAAGTTTAACATGACTTGCATAAGGGAACAAATGATTAGCTTCTCTTTTAGAGCATACATAGAAAGGTTTTGAAGATTATGAGAGCATTTCAACAAGTAGATTGGGTTTCCATTATCCTCAATAGCAGTATGATTTTGCTAAAACTAGTCGCCATCTTTGCCATTTACTTTATCATCAGAGCCATAGGAAACAAGATGATTAAGCGCGCCTATTCAACATTCGCTGAAAAGCATGAGGTCTCTTTATCAAGAGCTCAGACACTGCAAAGTTTGACGTTAAATATTTTCGCCTACTTATTGATTTTTATTCTAGTTGTGATGATCCTCGACTTATTTCATTATAACCCGACCGCTTTACTGGCAGGTGCGGGCGTTGTGGGACTTGCGATCGGCTTTGGCGCTCAAGGGTTAGTGAGTGATATTGTGACTGGATTCTTTATATTATTGGAAAAACAATTTGATGTAGGAGAATATATAACGGTCGCTGGCTTCGATGGGATTGTCGAACAAATTGGCCTAAGAACCACGCAGCTTCGAAGCTTTGACGGCACCCTTCATTTCATTCCAAATCGCAGCATACTGAATGTAAGCAATCATTCAAGAGGGACAATGCAGGCACTCGTTGATATTGAGCTGTCACCGGATGAAAATGTGGATCAGATGATCACAGCCCTCCAAGCTGCCTGTGATGAGGTACGGGAGGAAACTCCTCAAATTATCGAAGGTCCTCAAGTTGTCGGCGTAGAGGCGTTCGGTTCCTCTTCCCTTGTGCTGCGCATCATAGCGAAAACTGAAACAATGGAGCAATGGCGAGTGGAACGAATCTTGCGCAAAAAAATGAAAGAAGTACTCGATATAGAAAAAGAGCAAAAAGAACCGGGATCATAATCTACCGGTTCTTTTTCTTGTTTTATTGAACACGCTGTTCTACTTCTTGGCAAATTTCATCAGCCGTCATACCTGATGCTGTAATAACAGATGCCTTTGTTGTTGTGTCTGAAATGCCAAGAACATTTGAATCTAGTCCTGTGACGACATAACAGTCACACTGATCCATTTGCTGTTCATTTTGAATACGTACGACATCATATCCTTTTTGCTTCAATAGTTCTTCTACATCGGATAAAGATTGTTCTACACCAATTCTTGTCATAATCAAGAACACCTCCTGTTCATAAGGTGTACAGGAGGCAGCTCGATTATTCATTCCCCAGCTTGCTTTTTAAAATAAGCCGTCATGACATTCACAGCTGTTTCAATCGCGTTTTCATCAGGCTGGAGCTTTGCATGGTGCAGGCCGTATTCTGAATCGACCCCTAACCAAAACATGAAGCCGGGATATTTTTTCAGCATGTAGCCAAAATCTTCTCCTGTCATGGCTTCTCTGCATTCAATCACATTTGCTAGCCCTTCTTCGGCTACATATGACATAAATTCCTCTGTCAAATCCTTTGAATTGTCCACTTCGTAATAAGAGGAAGGGTATTGAACGGTTGCCTTGCATTCGTAGCCAATTTCAACGCCTTTTGCCAATGCTTCAATTCGCTTTCTCACCTTGTCCATAGACTCTGGGGATAGTGTGCGAATGGTACCGTCAAGCTTTGCATGCTGCGCAATAATATTTTGAGCCGTTCCACCGGTAATTGTACCGACTGTAATGACCGCACTATCAAGGGGATCGACATTACGCGAAATGACCGATTGCAGCTGACCTACAAGTGCACTTGCAGCAACAACCATATCATTTGCTAAATGAGGATATGCAGCGTGTCCGCCTTTTCCTTCAAGCTCAATCACAAGCTCACTCGTATTGGCAAATAACAAACCAGGCTTCGTAGCAATTGTTCCAACAGGATATTCAGGTGCGATATGCAGCGCTGTAATAAAGTCTGGTGTCCATTTTTTCAATACATCACTTGCAAGCATCGGTTCAGCTCCGCCTGGCCCTTCTTCTGCCGGCTGGAAGATAAATAATACGTCTTCTTTGATCGGTTCATGAACGAAATGATCAATGATACCAAGTGCAATGGTCATATGAAGGTCATGTCCACATGCATGCATCTTTCCTTCATGCACAGATTCAAATGGATACCCTGTTTCCTCAGGAATAGACAGACCGTCCATATCTGCACGATAAGCAAATACGCGCGTTGGATTTGTTCCCTTCACTTTCACAAAAAGCCCAGTTCGCCACGTTTCAATCTCAACTCGATCTTTTGAATAGGTGCTAAGGTGCTGAATGAGATACGCTTGAGTTTTAAATTCTTGGAAACCAAGCTCAGGGATTTGGTGTAAATCTCTTCGAATGGATATTAATTGCTCACGATTTAACAAGTGAACTCACTTCCTTTCTTCTATACGAATAAGACGTGGATATCTCATCCACGTCTTTGTCTTCAGCTGCGAATTATATAATTAAAGCTGACGCAGTTCTTGTTTGATTTCAGTCTTACCTTTTGTTTTCTCATCAATGTCTTTGATTTTCTTAGCAGGTGTACCTGCTACAACTGTGTAAGGCTCTACATCGTTTACAACGATCGCACCAGCAGCTACTACTGCACCTTTACCAATTGTCACGCCTTCTAGAACAACAGCGTTCGCACCGATGACAACGTCATCTTCTACAACAACTGGTTTAGCAGACGGCGGCTCAATGACACCTGCAAGAACAGATCCAGCACCGATATGACAGTTCTTACCTACTGTCGCACGGCCGCCAAGCACCACGTTCATGTCAATCATCGTACCTTCGCCAATCACAGAACCGATATTAATAGAAGCACCCATCATAATGACTGCATTATCACCGATTTCAACTTGGTCACGAATGATTGCCCCTGGCTCAATACGGGCTTTAATGTTTTTCAAATCTAACATCGGAATTGCAGAGTTGCGGCGGTCATTTTCCACGACAACATCTTCAATTTTATCTTTGTTAGATGCTAGCGCTTCTTGAATTTCGCTCCACTCACCGAAAACAACTCCAGTGTTTCCTGTGATGAATGTTTTTGCATGTTCACCAAACTCAATACCTTCTAAGTCTCCTTTGATATAGACTTTGACAGGTGTTGATTTTGTACTATTTTGAATAAATGAAATAATTTCATTAGCGTCCATTTGTTTCATGTATGTATGTCCTCCTCTTAATTTATACTTCATTACTGTACCAAAGGAGTGTTTTAATGACAAGTGTTAGAGTCATCTCCGCAATGGAAAATAAAACAAGCGGGACCGATTATCCCGCTTCTTGCTGGTGAAGCTGAACAAATTGTCTGCCAAAAGAAATTAATTCGTCTTCTTCCTCCCCTTCTGGATTGAGCTCAATCTTAACTGAAGGCAGGACAATGTCACCGCCAAGCTCCTTCACTTTTTCTTCAATTAGGTCGACAGCTCCGCAAAAATGTTCGTAAGATGTATCGCCAGAACCAAATACTGCAAATGCTTTTCCCGTTAAATCAAGCTCTTCCATTTCTTCATATAAATCAATAAAATCATCCGGAAGATCGCCATCTCCCCATGTATACGCACCTAACATAATGTGCGAGTAATCATTGAGCAGCTCAGCATCAATATCCATCGCTTCATGCCGGTCTACGCTGGCTCCTGCTTCCGTTATACCTTTTTCAATTAAATCTGCCATCGCTTCTGTATTTCCAGACATCGTGGCATATACCAATAAAACCTTTTCTGTCACTTTTTCTTCCTCCTTATCAATGAATCAATGCAGGCTCCTCATATGGCCTGACAAACTTACTTTCATATAAACCCGCACAGAAAAAGTTTTCGTTTTGATTGGCTACACGAAAACCATGTCCTTTGATCGTATCAAACCATTTGAGCTCTTTTTGCTCAATATCAAGCTGATACACTTTAGAAAATCCGTGTTCGTCTTGTGAGGTGGTCACATACACAATGCCATTATCCTCTGACACATCCAAAAATGATTCTTCTCTAGCAAAGGCCTGTGATTGAATATCATGCAGAATATTTGTATGTAAATCTAAAATTTGAACAGATCCTTTTTTGCCTTTTTTTGAACCTAACGCACAAACAAGAAGATGTTCATGACAGAGCAGCATAGAAGCTGTCATGCGGTGCTCCTCTCTGTTTAGAAGAAAAATCTGTTCACTTTGCAAGTCATACACCCATATTCCTCCGTGAACCTCATGAATCTGTGTTCCAATATAAAGATGGTCACCTGCAGCACATAAAGAACGAATGACCGGCGGATGATTCACATGAGCAAATGGCTTCATAATTTCCCAGGAAATTCCGAAATCATTTGACACATAGATACTATGTTTTCCATGCGCACATACAAACCCATCTTTGCGTCCTGTAATAGACCAAACGACTGCATTTGTTGGGAATGAAGACAACGCCCATGTACTGCCTTCATCTCCTGATCTAATTACTGTGCCATTTTCACCAACACCGAATAAATAAGGGCCAATATAGCTGATCGCATGGATTTTATGCTTGAGCTTAAACAGCTGCTGCCATCCGCTTTCCACATTATAGTGAAAAATACCTTCACGTTTTACAGCAACAAAGTATCCACCGTTTTTAGATGCTGCAACGGCTGTTGCTCCTTTATGAAACATGATTTTCAACTCGTTTCTCAGACAAAGCAGCCCACGTTAAAAAGCTCGCTGCAAATTCCTGACAGCACGCCACATCTTCATCTGTATCCGGTGCAAGCTCCATTTTTAATGTTTCAGGAAAAACGGATGCACCCGTTGATTTCAGCATGTCATGGAATGTATGGACAGCCTCACAAAACTTCGGATAGCTGTAATCACCCGATCCAAAGACAGCTGCTTTGATGTGGCTAAGTTCAAGAGTAGAGACCTCTTCATAAAAATCCTCTGCTTCATAAGGCAAATCTCCATCACCCCATGTATAAGAACCAATGAATACGTAATCGTATGAGGAAAGGTCTTCTGCATTCGTATCATCAAATTCCATCATTTCTGTATCGATCCCTTTTCCTTCAAGTGTTTGCTTTAAGATTGCTGCCATATCTTCCGTATTTCCAGACATACTCGCAAATGCAATTAGTGCTTTCATCTATCGGTCACCTCATCTAAATGATAATCATTTTCAATTATTATATGTACACTTTAAATGATAATGATTTTCATTGTCAAATGTTTTTATGAAAAGACATTGATCAAGATCAGCATAACCAATAAAAAAACCCGCTCATTCCAATTGGAAGACAGGTTTTTTATTTCGAAATGATCAAGGCTTGATCATTCGCTCGTTTCATCTATTTGAATAAAATATGGACCATAGTCCGTTTCATGCGTCATCACAAATGTCCATTTTTCATTCCAATCCATCACATACATATCGTTATAATCCATATCATCAGATTGATATGGTAAATCATTAATTGAAAGTGAGCTGGCATTTTCGAACAGATACGCCTCGTTCACAAATTGATAAAAAACAGTACATTTGTACTTTGGTTGTTTAAGAAATGCGTCAATCGCTTCATCTTTTTCAAGGCATGTAACCATTCCTGAGCTGCATAAATGCCATAGAAAGTCATCTATTGCCACCTCTTTTTGTTCCTTGATTGACAGATGACGAGCAAAACGTTCACGCCATCTCGCGCGTAAATCATTTCCCCATTTCGGTTTGTTGATTTTGATCAACTGTTTGTTTCTCATTTGGTGAAATCGCTCCTCAAATTGTGTATGAAGTCGAAGGACTACACTTATCCTAAAAAAGGCACCTTCTTTCTTCCAAGAAGGTACTTACACCGCATCATTTTCAAGCATTTCTTTAACCACACCGACAAAAGCTTGCACCTGTTTTAGCTGAAAAGACGCTTCATAGCCTAGCAGCCATGTGTCACGGCCGATTTGCTCTCCATTCACATCAACAAGCGGTGTTTTATAAACACTTTTTTCGTGATCATATAATGTAACAGAAGGCAAAATGGCGTAGCCGATGCCGTGGTAGGCCATTTGTTTACATGTTTCAATTTGGTCCACGAGAATCGTCTGCTTTGGAGACACTTTAAATTTTTGGTGCCACCAGTGCTGGATTTCCTGATAATATGTGCTGTCGCTTTTAAATTGGATAAATGGCCGCTCCGTCTTGATTAATTCATCTACGTCCTTGATCACGGAATCGACTAAATATAAATGATCTGTCATCAAGTATTCCTTTGTCCCCTTCCAATCAGGGTTGCCGCGAATGATCCCAATGTGCACATGGTCCTCATACAAGCTTTTGAGCATTTCACTGCTCCAGCCGGTCACGAGTGACACCTTGGCATTTGGGTATTTTTCGACATACCGCTTTAACACTTTCGGCAGCCAGTGCTGTCCAATAATGGATGCAACCGCAAGCTTTAGTGTACCGTGAATTTCCCCTTCAAGTTCATCGATTCGTTCTCTCACTCGATCCTGCTCAACCGTTACTTCTTTTGCAAATTGAATAATCTGTTCTCCTGCCGAAGTCACGGTGAGCCCTTTCTGAGAACGAAAAAAGATTTTGGTTCCCCATTCCTTTTCAATCGTCTGCAATCTTTGAGATAAAGCAGGCTGAGAGACAAAGAGCCGCTCTGAAGCCTTTCTCATATTCAATTCTTCACTTAGCACAACAAGCATATGTAACTCCTGAAGCTGCATGGGCGTCCCCTTTCTCTCTATAAGTTTTTCTTATTCTATATGCTCATTATATAAATTTTAACTTATGAAGGCAAAAAAATAAGCTGGGCTGCAGCTCATTTTTTCGCGGAATGAATGACCTCATTTAAGCGCTTTAATACAACACGTCGTGTAAAAATGCCCTCAAAGACCTGCTCCTCATTTTCTACACAAACAAATCCATTATTCGTCACAGCGTGAACGCCTTTTAGTACAGGATCTGTTGTTTTAAGTCTCGGAATATCCGTCAGCATGACCTCTTCAACCTTCAACTGGTCCAGCTTCTCGAATTCGATACGTTCTAAACCGAAGATTTTATCCATAATCATATTCGTTCCAATTAACCCGTGTAAATGATAAGAAGCGTCTAATACCGGTATGGCTGTATATCCTGTTTTTGTTAGAACCAATAGGGCATGCTCAAGATTATTTCCAATTTGAACATGTGCCACCTTATCTGCATCAATCATATGCTCGGCTACTGTTGACTCAAGCAATTGAGTCGGTTCTATCTCTATCATGTTTCTTCGACCCCTTTTCTCTCAATCATCAATCATACATTCCCCTTTACCATTAAGCATAAACTAAAACGAAATTTGTCGAAAGATTTTTTCTGCATAAAAAAGATACTCAGCCCCCGAGTATCTAATAGAATGTTAAATCAATATTAATTCTCAAACCTTACTCTGTCATACAATGTGATCAATTGCTTATACGTATTGTCGTCGACATTTTTTGTTCCACATTCTATATCATTGATCTCACTGCTTAGTAATTCGACAGCATATTCCTGATTCAGCAATACGTTTAATAATAGCTTTTTCTCTTCTTCATTAAAACGATTTTCGATGACGCTCATTCAACATCAGGCCCCCTGTTTCATATATGCTTTTATATTGATTAGCAGGCTTTTGAATGTCTGCTTCCTCTCTATACAGCTAGAATAAGGAACTAGAATCGAATCGTCAACCGCACGTTTCGACAAGGTTTGGAGAAAAATGACGGAATTTATTTTGTGTATCGATTGGCATAGCAAAATGCTGCATATGAGTCGGGTTTTATTTTTGCTTCAATTCCCATAGCTGTGATCATTCCGGTCATTTCCTGAATCAGCTCTTTCGTACTTCCTTTTTTGCCAATATCCAGATGGGCTTCAAAACGAAGGTCTGCCCCTTCCTCAGCAAACGGAAGAAGCAAATCCATCAGTTCTGTTAAAGGCCCCTCAAGGATGTCTGCACATACCTTTTGGCTAAACGCTGTCTCTAATGAAATTTTTTCTCTAAGACTTTGCACGGGTCTCTCGATCACTTGTTGTGTGAGACAACCCCAAGCTCCTTTGCCAATCCGGTGGAGATGAATTGCAGTCATAAATGTTGTGACATTTTGATTGACCTGAGAGTCCGTACCAATTGATAACACATAGGCGGATCTAGGGTCTTTTCGAATAAAGTCTTTCATTCTCATGACGACATCAGAAAACGCTAAATGATCTTCAGAAAGATTGTAGAAAAAAGAATCACTCACAGAAAGGAACTCCTTTTTAATGGTCTCTTATCCGAAAAATGCGCTGATTGATCATCTTCCATTTGTACATCTCATCTATGATGATCCATGTATGCTGCCGCAATAAACGAAGGAATCCTCAGAAAAAACATTTCATACGATTCAGCTTAGGATTGTAGAAGCTCAAAAATCTCAATCGAAATCATATCAATGTTGTCAAATGGGAAAGTATTTGGCTTATCCCCTTGTTGAAAAACAGTCAATTCAAACGTTTGATTCTTTTCGAAATACTTAACACTACAGATTTTCTCACCGTTCACTTCGAAATAACGCTGTGCCGGCTCGTTTGCAGCTTCTGCTGTCTCTTGAAGACTTTGCAGCCTTGTAATGATACCCATTAATTGTGACATTCTAAAAAAAGACTCCTTTCAAAAAAACAACTCAAGATGAACCCGTATTGATTATACACAAGTCCTACAAAGCATCATACCATAAAGTGTTCTCAGATGATATTTTTCCTCTTGAATTCAAAAAAAGAAAAAGAATCTGTTTTTTTAGTTTGAGTCTTTTTTCTCATCTCATGCACCATGATTTTTATAAACCGGCAGATCTCATCAGCCGTTTCGCAATTTCATCAAAATCTTCTTTAGAAATCCCCGGAGCAAACTCTTCTGGCAATTCTCTATAATCTGGCACAGGTGCTCCTTGCGGGGTGCCCTCAATGACTGTCAGCGGCTTTCCATCAATCGGGTGGCTGCCTTTCCAAATTTTATTGATATCCTTGTAATCCGTATCACTAAATGTGTACAGCTTTGTATGAACATTCTGGTCTTCAAATTTCCTCGCTGAATCAAAGTATTTGTTGTCGAGATTTGGGATTGGCAGCATTTTCCCTAAATCTACTCCTGTAGCGACTTCAAGTGCCTTTGCATATGCCACAATATGCACGCCGCCCCTGACAAGTAAATAACCGATCATCTCTCTTGCTGTAGGATGGTCTGTCATTTCATATACACGCATTTTGTGCGTACGAGCTCCGCATTCAAGAAAGAAATTATGGAGGAGATCAAGAATGAGGTTGCCACTTGAGAACACATTCTCTCCGGTCCAAGGTTTTGCCATTGAATCAAACGGATAGCCTGTTTGGGCTGTTTGAATAAAATGCTGTGTATTTCGTTTATCGACAGCTGCCTTCATCGGCGTCGTATCTGGATCCCCGCCATGGGTGGTTCCTGTAATCATGAGATTGATGGCTGTGGTTACTAGCTCGACATGACCGAATTCTTCAGCCGTAATACTGGATACGAGGTCATAAAACGGTTTGAGTTTTCGTTTTCCTCTAAAGTTAAAGGATTGAAACATGTAATTATTTAATGTGGACATTTCACCGAATTTCCCGCCGAGTAATTCTTGCACAGCAGCGGCACCATTTGCATCTGGGTGATCTGGTCTTGGCAAATCAATGAGCAGCCGCATGTCACGTTTGATCATGATGTTTCCCTCCTACCGTCTAACTATCATCACTTAAGATGTATGGAGAGTTTGGGCTGTCCTATGCATGAAGGGAAAGATTGAAGCACAAAAAAAACTTGGCGGGGGTAGCGCCAAGTTTTTTGGATCTTGATCTGATAGAGGGGTTGGGGAACAGAGAGTAGCTTCTCTCTATAACTAAATGATAATGATTATCAGTTTCATTGTCAACCATTTTTTATTTCTTTTTTCTATCAAAAAAAGCAGCCTGCGAGGCTGCTCAGATTGAGACAAAAGGCTAAAATGCCTTTTGTTTATATTTCAGCGTGATAGAAAACCTTTGAAGTCTAGGAAGGACGAGTACCGGAGCGGAGCGAATTGTACATTCGTGAGCACTGGCACATAGGACTGACAACGAATGCGAGGGTTTGTCTTCACTCCGCGTCTTCAAATTAATCCATCTTGCTCATATAAATAAGCATACGGAAGGTCTATAAACAAATACATATCACCCTCTAAAGGATAAGAAAACGTACGTATCCTCTCACCGGTTTCTAAATCACTGTAAATATCGCTGAAAAATCCTTTTCCGCTAATTCTCATTTGAAGAATATTTTCTAGGAAATAAGGACGCCAGCTCCAGTTTTTTTCTATATACTCCGGCTGAAACAGCCATTCTTCTTCTTTTTTAAACACATTTCCAGTGATTTGAAAGCCTTCTTCATTACACATATAAATCCGGAAGCTGCAATCTGTTAGTTCAAGTGCCAGTTTTTGAATGAGCTCATCATTTGTGCTGCACGATTTCTTTAAAGTCGTAACAGCTAGATGAATTCGTTTATAGAATGTTTCAGAATGTTCGTAGACAGCTTGCAGCTTCTTTTTCTCATGGGCAATAAATTGCTGGAATTCTTCTCTAAGCTGATCTTTTCGGTGGCTTCGGTCGATTAATTCTCCTGCAGGCTCATGAAGATAGAACCCTTGAAAATATCTCCCGCCATTTCTCCAAGCATACTGCAGCTGGAAATTTGCTTCAATATCCTCATAAATTAAGGCAGCTCCTATTTTTCTTGCAAGCAATGAAATGCTGTACAAGACATATTCATAGGAAGGAGATGGAGCCGATGCCTTTAATGCCTGTAAATCTATTTTTAATAAATCAGGTGAAAGCAAGGCAATCCGGTCCAGATTACTGCTTTCTTTTCCTATATTTGAGACGGCGATTTTAATCCCATATGTACGATAATACGTTAACGTATGGTATAGCTGTTCAATGTCGCCGCTAAACGTATGCTCTGCAAACTCAATAACAAACCGGTTAAGCTGAATGCCCCTTGCTTCATATTCCTTTAAAAGTTCTAAAAAGCTTTCACCATGATCCAGCATGAGGATATTGGCATCATGATTAATAAAAATGAGCAAATCGTCATCTGCAGTTGTGAAGAGATCAAGTGCTTGAGTCAATACTTTGTGATCTACTTCCAATTTATATTCGTCAGGAATAGATGAATCCGTAAAGAAGGAGCCTAGGCTGACCGTTTCTGACTCAAGCTTCATTCTTCCTAGAATCTCATAGCCTATCACTTTTTGCTCTTCCGCACTGAATATTGCTTGATAGTGCGGGAAAACATCTTCAATATTCGTTAAAATATCCAATGGATCGACCATTTTCATCACCTGCTTCTCTCTTTGTGTGATTATACCACATCAAAAGCAGGTCTTACATCGTCAATCAAAATGGTGATTGGTTGAGCCATTGTCCCCCATCCATCGTGATACAATCTCCATTTATATAAGACGCATGCTCAGACAATAAAAAGCTCGCAAGCGCTGCAATTTCCTCAGGTGTTCCCAGTCTGCCAAGAGGAACACTATCTAATGTTCTTTGCGCTGCCTCTTCAGATTCCCATAGTTTATCTGCACCGCCTGTTCTCTCAATTGGACCTGGTGCGATCGCATTGACGCGAATGCGATATTGCTTCCCCCATTCCACAGCAAGCGTTCGAGTGAGAGACAACACACCTGCCTTTGCTGCCGCCGAATGCGCCACGCCTACACCAGCACCCCATGCATAGGTGGCCACCATGTTAATCATACTTCCCCTTTTCTTTTGACGAATCCAGTAATTCCCCACTGCATGGCTGCAAAAAAATGTACCATTTAACACAATATCAATGACAGCCTTCCAGCCGTTAGGAGACAGTTTTTCTGCTGGCACTAAAAAATTTCCTGCTGCGTTGTTAATGAGGGCATCGACATCACCAAATGTATCCACTGCAAACTTGACCATATGGTCAGCATCCTCCGGGTTTCGTACATCCATTTGGAAATAAGCGACCGATCCGCCCTTCTGCTTCATTTCTTTTGCCGTCTTTTCCAGCGTCTCTTCCGTTCTACCAGTAATCACGACATTCCAGCCTTCAGCTGCCAAATGAGCAGCCATCGCCTTCCCCATACCGCTTGATCCCCCTGTGACAATCACTGTTTGTTTCGTCATTTGTTCTCCCCCTCTGTGTCATTTGAATGACTATTCATTCATTATTGTCTATCATATCATGATTGACCCTCGGTGCACCATATGGGAGATTTTCCAAATATGATGCTATACTTAATTTTATTTATAAAGGAGTCTTATATGAAGCAGCTTTCCCGCAGACAATTTTTAAAAGGAGCAGCTGGTGCGAGTATTCTCGGTTTTTTGGCTGCAAGTTGTGGATATGGATATGCCAGGTACATTGAGCCGCGCATGATCGATACCGTGTCACTGACCATTCAAGATGCTCAGCTTCCAGCTTCATTTGACCAGTTTAAAATAGCCCAATTTAGTGACGTTCATTTGAGTGATACATTCCCTGCGAAGGATCTACAAACCATCGTCCAGAAAATCAATGCTGCATCTCCAGATCTCATTGTGTTCACAGGTGATCTCGTTGATTTTCAAGCATCCTCTGAAGAGCATGAAAAAGCGAAGGCTTATTTGAATAAGCTTCATGCTCCGTTCGGTAAGCTTGCCATCTACGGAAATCATGACTACGGACCATTTGGCGTGGAGCTCTATGAGAAAACAATGGAGGCTTGTGGATTTACTTTATGTAAAAATGATGTGTTTCTATTAGAAAAAGATCATGCGCATATTCAGATTGCTTCACTGGATGATCTCATGATGAGCGTGCCTGATTACGATTTGATCAAACAGGAAGTATCATCTGATTTATTTACGTTACTGCTCGTCCATGAGCCTGATGCCGCTTTAGAGCTGAAAACCACACCTATTAACTTGCAGCTTTCCGGGCATACGCATGGCGGTCAAGTGCAGCTGCCTTTCTATGGACCGGTTCTCACAGCACCTTACGGCCGTACATATGTAGAAGGTTTATACGGCATCGATCAGCACCGCATCTATGTCAACCGTGGACTTGGAACAACGCGGCTGCCGCTTCGGTTTTTAGCCAAACCCGAGTTAACCTTTTTTACCTTGACATCTCGCGTATAAATAGAAGCCAAACCGCCCTCTCCTGCATATGTATAATCAAAGTTCTTTTTCATGACAAATGTTAGGAGAAACCTTACTGGGCCTGATTCCGTCCATATAGTATGTCAAGTGACGGCATCATGGCTTCTTTTATTTGAGTAAAAGGAGTGTGCTTTGGTGCTTCGATACACGGTGAAAAGTGGAGAATCCCTTGCTTCTATAGCACTTGATTTTCGAACTACAACAAATGCCTTAAAGGCTGCAAATCCGTCACTTCAAGCTCGCGAGCCCGAACAAAATGAGGTCATTATCATTCCTGGTTTGCCGGATCCTAATACGATCCCTTACCGCATTTTTGTTTCGATTTCAACGAAACGTCTCGTTTTGTTTTCTGGATCACAGCTTATTCGTTCGTATCCGATTGCAACAGGGAAAATTTTAAATATGACACCGACAGGTTCTTATTATATTGTCAACAGACAGCCAAACCCAGGAGGTCCCTTTGGCGCTTATTGGCTGAGCCTCTCAAAAATTCATTACGGCATTCACGGTACGAATAACCCGTCTTCAATTGGTAAAGCTGTTTCTAGAGGATGCATTCGCATGTATAATCAGAATGTCATCGAGCTTGCTTCACTCGTTCCAAATGGAACACCTGTGACCATTAGCCAGTAGATGAAATCAATTGTACGAATGGTTAAAATTTTATATGATATAAAGTGGGATCTTCAGGTTAAGGAGCGTATTTATGGATATTTTTAAAAACAGAAATTTTGTTCGTCTCTTTTTTGCAGCACTTGCTTCGCAAATGGGGACAACAGTAGGCAATATGGCGTTTGCCTTTTATTTGCTCGACCATTTTAGTCATCAGCCCGCATACGCCACATTGGCTGAGCTCATGTATTCTCTTCCTACCGTCTTTGTCTTTTTTATGGTCGGTGTAGTCGCAGACCGTTTTGATCGTAAAAAAGTCGCAGAGAATTGTGATTGGATACGAGCTGGGCTGACGATTGTATTATTCATCGTTATTTATTTTAATTCACTGCCACTTATTTTCTTGATCTTGTTTATTCGAAGTGCCATTACGAAATTCTTCTATCCAGCTGAAGCTTCTCTCGTTCAGGCCATTTTAAATAAAGATCAATATGCAAAAGCCGCTGGCTTAAATCAAATGCTGTTTAGTTTATTTATGGTATTTGGCGTTGGTATTGGTGCCATTATGTATAAAACGATTGGACTTCACGGTGCCATTACAATTGATTTAGTCAGCTTTATTATTTCAGGCATCCTGATTCGTTCATGTAACATTCCAATTGAAGCGCGCCAGCCAAATGGACAAGCTGGCTGGAGAGGCATGACCATCAAAACGTCTCTGAAAGATTTTAAAGAAGGCATTCTGTATATTTTAAAAAACAAATTATTGGCTTCTTTAATTTTTGGCTTTTTTGTTTTCGGTCTTGTCAATGGCGCATTTGCCGTTCTTCCGATGTTTACAATGAAATATGGACTTTCACCGGACCATTTTGAACTGCATACATCCTTCTTTACCATTGCGATTGGTGCAGGTCTGCTCGTTGGAAGCTTAATGGGCTCTGTCCTCGCTAAAAAGGTAAAGATGCAATATCTCATGTCGATTCCAATTCTGGTCGCAGGTATTTTGATTTTTGTCCTTGGCTCTACCCATACATTATGGTTGTTTTATGTCACATCATTTGTCATTGGTACATGCATTGGCCCAGTCAACATTGTCATTGGCGGCTGGCTGCCTAGAATCGTCCACCCTCGCCTGATGGGCCGTGTGTCAGGATGGGTTGATCCGCTCACTATGTTTGCTCAATCGATGACATTAGGTCTGATTGCTGTATTATTTCCAAAACTCATTACAAATGTTTCTTATATTTATTACGGAATGGGCTTTATTATTTTACTCGTCTTCCTTTTTTACTTCATTACACTGCCAAAGTTCAGCAGAGAAGCTGCCGACTTAGACGTGCAGCGTGAACTAAAGGGTCAGGGAGTTCAATAAGTAAATAGCAAAAAGGACTTTCTTTTCAGGAAAGTCCTTTTTGCATGGCTGAAACATCCTTCATGTCATTTCCTCTGCCCATAGAATCTGTTTGAAGCATGCATAAATAAATCACATATACCTCGCTTTACTAACGCCTCCATCCTTTTAGCACCTCTCGTTTTGTTTTGTTGATCCATTTTTTCTTGTTTTTCACAATAAAATTCCTTTACATCATTAAACGTTTTATAGTAGGATAGTCAGGTTGGAGGTGAAGGAAATGCTAAAAAGTTACTATTTTATTCATACAAAGAATGAACAGGGACAGTTTGTTGTACATACAGAAGATTGTGCATTTTTAGGTGATGCTGCAAGCCGTACATTGATTGGCATGCATATGAATGGGGAAAGCGCCATGGGTGAAGCCAAACAAATGACGAATGAAACTGACTTTAATGGTTGTTTTTATTGCGCTTATTCTATTCATACAAAATAATTCATCTGCTTACATCATATAAAAAAATATCATTTGAGAAACTACCCATTTTAATAAATAGGTAGTTATCATGAACTAATAGTTCACTTTATTTATATTTCATTCAGTCAATTCTTCTTATCATTCCTTCTATTGTTCAACACCCCTCCCCCTCATTTTTCGGCTGATACAATGCCAAGAATAAAATCATATAGACAATACAAGCTGTCCCTATCCATTGGAAAAGTCCGAATGGCTCTTTTAACCAGAAAACAGTCGTAACGACTGCTGCAAGGGGCTCAACACTTCCAATTAAGCTCGACTCTTTTGGTGATAAGTATTGCAAACTTTCTATGTAAAACCAAAAAGCGATCATCGTTCCAAATATGACCACAAATAATAAATAGACATACGCTTCAAAAGGTAAATGAGTGAGATTAACCTTCCATGGGGGATGGATCAAGCTAAGGGCGCCTCCTCCTATCAGCATTGCCCAGCCGACAATCACTAGAGAGTCGAATTGTTTTAACAGGTTAATTGGATATAACGTATAAAACGAGAGCGCCACAGCCGATAATATTCCCCAAATCACTGCCGCAAATGGAACGGTTAATGTTGAAATAGAACCATTCGTCAATAAGAAAAACATACCCGCTAAAGCCAATACCACTGTGACCAGATCTCTTCTAGTGAAGGTTGATTGCCTGCGAATGACCAAATACACGATAATCATAACAGGGGCAGTATACTGCAGCAGCGTTGCCACAGCAGCATTTCCATGTTGAATGGATGCCATATACGTATATTGAACAGACAGCATCCCCATTAGCCCAAATAGAAGGATTTGTATCGCTGTCCTCTTCTTTTGCCACACACCCATCAGATGTGTTTTTTCTTTTGTCATCACATGAACAAATAAAAGCAATCCCCCTGAGATGAGCAGCCGGACCGTCACAAGCCAATCGACATCAATCCCATATTGCTGAAACAATTTTTGTGAAATCGTTCCTCCTACACCCCAGCAGATGGCGCCTATGAGTACAAGTAAAATGCCCTTTCTCCTATTCATTTTCATTCTCCTCAATTCTCAACAAATCATGATAATATAGTTGATAGTAGTTCAATTTGTTACATATTGATATATGAATTGAACATAAAAATAAAAGAATATTGAGGAGAATCATGCACAACCATCATTTTCTGATTGACTACAACCTGAAAGAATTAACGGAGCATTCCACGACAACATGGCCTATTGCTCTTTATCATACGAAAATTCGTCATCATAGAAGCGGCTATATTCCTCTTCACTGGCATGACGAGTTTCAATTTGTCTTTATTTTAGAGGGTGAGGCTGAATTTCATATTAATGAAGAGACATTATATGTAAAGCAAGGAGATGGCATTTTCATCAATAGTGGCTGCCTGCACATGGTAAAAGATGCGAATGGGACGGCATGTACTTATGTTTGTTTAAATGTCTCTCCCTCTTTCATCACAGCGAATGAATTATTCACCACTTTTGTCCATCCTTATATGCATGCGAGCCAGACACCTTATATTTTACTCAACCGAAAAGATCACTGGCCAAAGCAGATTTATCAATGTATTCAAACCATTCAACAATTAATTGATGAAACTCCAGTCTATTATGAACTTGAACTCAATATTCAGCTCATCACCATTTGGAAAAGCTTATTACAAAATGGCTTCCAAATGAAACATGATGCGCGTAAACACGATAAAAATGAACGGATGAAACACATGCTGAATTGGATTCATCAGCATTATCATGAAAAGATCCTTCTCCAAGATATCGCTCGTGCAGGTCAGCTTAGCCGCTCAGAATGCTGCAGATCCTTCAAAGACATTTTAAAGAAATCACCTATGCATTATGTAAATGAATATAGAATTCAGCAAAGCCTCATCCTGCTCCAAGAAACGGATCTCAATATCACAGAAATCGCCTACCAAGTAGGTTTCAACAGCACAAGCTATTTTATCAATTTGTTTAAAAGAATAAAAAATACGACACCTTTAGCATATAGAAAATTAAAACAGACTGATTCTCTTCAGATTAAACGGGTAGAAGAAAACTGATGACAGATAGTGTGTTTGCTAAAATGAAGAGGGTGTTTAAACCCATCATAAATAACTATTGAAAATACAAGCAATGAGAATGGCTTAAATTTCAATGCCCTCGACGAATGCAGACTAGGGCATTTTTTATTGCTGTTTTTGTTCTTTTAGTTTCTTGAAAATCACAAATTGATAAACTCCAAATAATACGGTTAGGATCATAATTGCTGTAAATAATTGATCGACTGGAAGCAAGAAATATACGACAATAAAAGATAAAAGCAAAACAAAATAACCTATATTGAACGCTTTTTTGAATGTCATGATATTACCTCCTTTTTACAATCATATCACGTTTTAACTAACCGAATAACCAAGTTTATCCAGTTAAAGCCCCTATCCATTTATGGACAAAAGCTTTACTTGTTTTAACGCTTTTCGAGACTGTTCCTCTAACATCTCCTTTATGCTGTCAATCTAATCTAAAAATTTACCGTTCACAGTTTACGACATACTCATGCGACTATACTGATAAGCAAAAGAATACCAGTCAAATTCATAGCTGATCGTCTTGGGAACAACCCTCAAATGATTAATGATATATATAGCCATACCTTTGAAGAATTAGAAATAGAATCAGTTGAAGTTTTTGCAGAGGCTATGAATTTATAATTTGGGGGATGTTTGGGGGGATTCTAAAACACAAAATTTTCAACCCTCCCTAATCCCTTTATACCAAAGGTTTTCTTTTTACAATAACTCTATTTGCAATTTACTAATAAAAACGTATAATTTATACTAAGCACAGGAAGACGAAAGACAAAGGAGAGAAAAAATGGACGATTATGCTCATACTAAAGACATAGAACCTACAGCAGAAAACATCGCAAAAGCCATTTATACTGTTAACCGCCATGCTAAAACCGCACCAAACCCCAAGTTTCTTTATCTTTTGAAAAAACGCGCGCTGCAAAAACTATTGCAAGAAGGTAAAGGAAGAAAAGTGGGCCTACATTTCTCTAACAATCCCAAGTATAGTCAACAACAGTCCGACGTGCTGATTGAAATTGGAGATTATTATTTTCACCTGCCACCAACGAAAGAAGACTTCGAATTTTTGCCACACTTAGGAAATTTAAATCAATCATATCGCAATCCGAAAGCGAATATGTCATTAAACCGAGCAAAGCAAATACTTCAAACGTATGTCGGTTTAAAAGAAAAACCTGCCGCCACAAAACAAAAATCACATTACACAAAGCCCGTCTTCAAACGTCTCGGGGAAAGTTATTTTTAAACAACAAAAAACCACTCATACCGAGTGGTTTTTTGTTTAGATAATAAAATGATCGACTTTTTCAATCAGCTGATGAATTTCTGGTTTACTGATTTGATCATCTGCCCCGATCGTTTCCCCTTTATGACGCAAATCTTCAGTGATTAACGAAGAGAAAATAAGAATCGGAATGGAATTTGTTAAAGGATTGTCCTTCAGCAGTTTTGTTAGCCGGTGGCCATCCATTTTAGGCATTTCAATATCCGTAATAATCATATCAATTTCTTCTGTGACACTGATTCCTTTGCTGACAAGGTCCATGACATGATCATATGCCTGTTTGCCATCTTCAAAGGTCACAATGTTTTTATAGCCTGCTTCGGTTAATTCATTTGTTAATAAACGCATGAGAAGCGGAGAATCTTCAACGACATACAGCTTCTTCCCTGTTCTTCTCTCGTCTTTCTCACCGTCAAACATATGATACGTATCAACACCAGAAGCGGATTCAATATCATAAATGATTTTTTCGTAATCTGGAAGGAAAATCATTTTTTCATCAAGCTTAATGATGCCCGTTAAATGACGGTCCATCCCTTGATTGAGTGCAGTCGGCTTCTCAATCTCTTCCCAGCTGACGCGGTGAATTTGTGATACCGTTCCTGTATGGAACACAAATTTCCGTTGGTTGAATTCAGTCACAATATATTTCTCTTGTTCTGACTGATCTGACTCGACATTAAAAAAGGAAAATAGATTGATGACTGGTAAAATCTCGCCTCGTAAACTAATCATCCCTTCTACATCTTGGTGAGAGTGCGGTACAACCGTCACCTCAACCGGCTGAATGATTTCTCTTACTTTCATGACGTTAATGCCGAATTGATTTGCACCAATTTCAAACTTCACAATTTCCAATTCATTGGTACCAGAGTCAAGTAAAATTTCTTGTTTGTTTAAAGCCACGGAAATCCCTCTATTCTTCAATATAAGATTGTACTTTTTATATCGGCAGCATAGGTAAAAAGTTGACGTTTCTTTACGCTTTCTCTCGAACGAATTGATGAATCACAAGTCCTATCGCTGCAAGGATGAGCAAAGACCCTAGTGCAAGGCGGCTTGCGAGATTTCCGTGCTCTGCAAACAGCAGGGTAACTGAGCCATAAATGATCGGCCCGATAATGGAAGATACCTTCCCTGAGAATGCAAAGAGGCCAAAAAACTGTCCCCTTTTTTCCTTCGGTGTCAGTTCAATAATCAAGATTCGTGATGCCCCCCAGCTTGCGCCAAGTGAAATCCCGAATAAACTGCCCGCTATCCAGAAGACCCATTCGGTTGCCGCTGTCACAGCCAGAATCAGCGCCACAATCAAAATGACATACACAACTGTAATCGATCGCTTTGCCCCTATCGCTTTTGTGATATATCCAAACAGAAAGGAGCCAATGATACTTGAAATGGTCGACACAAGATAGAGCAAAATAAATTGCCCAGCGGTAAAGCCAATGATGATTTTGGCATAAACAGCCATCATCGCAATCGCTGTTTGTAAAGCATCATTCATAAAAAAGAAAGCAATCATAAAGATAAAAGCTGGCTTGTACTTTTTCATCTCTTTAAACGTGTGAATAATCTCTTTATACCCGCTGAAAAAAGACGCCTTTTTCTCTCGCTGAGGCAGCGGATGAGGATCTTTTACAAAAAAGAGAAAGGGTAGAAAAAAGAGAAGGAATAAAAGAGCTGTCGGAATAAATGCTTCATGAAACTGGTCATTGCCGACAAGTAAATAAACAGAGAGGCCGACAAGTGTTCCTAAATAGCCAACGGCGATACCAAATCCTGAAATAAGCGGGATTTCTTCCTTTGTCCCAAGATCGGGCAAAATGGTGTCATAGAAAACAAGACTAGAATGATAAAAAAACTTTGCGATCACAAACAAGGTGACCACGACCAATAAAGAAACAGGCAGCCCAAACCATTCACTTGAGAAATCAATCCCAGCAAAAATCCCCATCAAAAGCGTACAAGCAATACATATGAACGTAAACACCGTAATGTAGCGTTTCTTTTTTCCTGTACGATCAATCAGCACTCCGTATAAAGGTGTAAAAATGACGAGAAAAAAGCTGGCTAGTGCGTTTGCATAAGAAATAAAGGTGCTGGCGATCTGGTCCATTCTCGCACTGTCCCCGATCGTTTCCTGTAAGTAAAACGGGAAGAAAATGGTGATCATGTTTGATGAAAAGATCGTATTTGCAAAATCATACAACGCCCAGGCTAACACAGGTGCTGTCAAAAACAGCCCAAAGCCTGCCCCTTTTTTCTGTGCGGTTTTTTTTCCTGTTCTCAATCGATTGTCTCCCTTCCCTGCCTCATTTTCACTATCATTCTATTTTATGTGCTGTTTCCCTCATCCATACAAGCGATCTATGAAAAAAAGCACCTCTTACCATATAGCAGAGGTGCTTTTTTCATTATTTCTTCACAACAATGGTACTTGCAATCAAATCGTGAAGTGCTTGTTTTTTTTCTGTGAAAAAAGCAATGATATAGCCAATATATAAGATCGGAGACAAAAAGCCTTTTGCAAAGAAGCGGCCAGTTGCACGTCCGAATGTGACCTTTTCGCCTGTGACTTTTGTTACTTTGATACCGAGAGCCATCTTTCCAAGTGTTCCTTGCAATTTTGATGATTCCATGATGGTGTAATAAAGCCATGTCACCACGGTACCCATCAAGATTGCCCCTATATAGAAAAAGATCAGTCCCATAATAGCTTCCCATTCCTCATCCGTTATGACGGTTGAAGAATAGTAATAACTGTCGTCATCCATCATCATTGCTGCCTCTGGGCTTGAGATAAAAAAGACTGACGCCAAAATAAACATGATAAATGCAATTGGTACACCGATAATGATACCGTCCAAAAGGTGTGCAAGAAAACGATAGCCTACACCTGCTAGCTCAGGATGCTTCTTTTCTTGAATGTGTGGTTCTGTTATGTTGGTTTCCATCCTATTTCTCCTTTATTATGTATGTTTTCTATAAATTTCTTATAATCATTCGTTATTATATCCTATGAATATAGCAAGATCAATGGAGCTTTACACTTTTACATACATTTTAGATCAGTTTGATCTAAGCGATTTATGTGAATAAATACTGAAAATTTGTGAAAAACATGGCACTTCTAGTTCTTTTACCTCCTGATTTTTTAACATTTTGTGATATTTTCGTCTTGTTTCCATTCTTCTGTTGACAATGATTCTTCAAATGGTACAATAGTCAAGGATTTTTTTAAAGAAAGGTGTTCATGATGGGAACTGTCGTATTATTAAAGAACAACGAAATGACTGTAATTGAAGATATTTGCGAGGCTGATTTTTTAGATATGAAGCATGGTTTGTCAAATGATGACACAGCTTATATCTCTTGGTATGAAGACTACGATACTGCTTATGGATATTGATTTCATTTCATAGATGAAGCGTAAAAAAAGGCGATACAATCTGAGAATAGGTTGATCGCCTTTTTTACGTTTGTGCGCTTCTTTCACTTTCAGGTTCCACATGAATAAAGATTTGTGCATGCGGAAATTCCAGCTGAATCTTCTCTTCAATTCGATCACATAATTGGTGAACATCTTCAATCGTTGTCTTTCCATCTACAATCAAATGAAAATCAATATATTCCTCGGCACCAGACCGCCTTGTTCGA
Organism: Bacillus sp. FSL R5-0512; assembly: GCF_038593295.1. Lineage (NCBI taxonomy): Bacteria > Bacillati > Bacillota > Bacilli > Caryophanales > Bacillaceae > Bacillus > Bacillus sp. FSL R5-0512. Next base: position 1,310,652 of record NZ_CP151982.1, on the reverse strand, counting down.
AAGTCATGATATTCAATAAATTCTTGACTAAATCTTTGAATGATCGCTTCGATCGATTGTTCTTCCTCTGGTGTTAACCGAGCATCAACAAGCGGCGGGAAGGCTTCCTTCATGAGTTTAAACGCTTCACGCATAATAAAGAGGGCCAGAACCATTCCAATGATCGGATCTAGGAAATACCAGTCGGTTAATGCCACAAGCAATAAACTAAATGCCACCCCTAATGACGTAAACACATCCGTTAAAAGATGCAGTGCATTTGATTTCATGGCAACTGAATGTACTCGCTCAGCCTCTTTGTTCACAACCCTCGATACAACAAAATTGATGAGCGCGCCTAGCAGCATGACCACAATACCAAGCACAGGCAGCTTGACTGGCTCTGGATGCATTAATTTGTGAACACATTCGTATATAATCCAAATGCCAGCAACGAAAATCAGCAGGGTCTCAATCGTTCCAGAAATATTTTCGACTTTTCCATGTCCATAAGGATGTTTAGAATCTGCTGGCTTTCTTGAAATACGAACAGAAATAAATGCAATAAACGACGCCATTAAATCGAGAAACGAATGAATGGCTTCTGATAAAACCGCAACAGATCCGGTTAAAAGACCCACAATGATTTTTAAGATGACCACAAATGTGTTGCTCAGCACGGATAGGAACGCGATTTTCGATGTCTTCGCTGATTGTTCCATCTATCGTCCTCCTTTAGGAGATCGTATGTCTATGAAAGCCATTCCCATGACCCTGATTCTCATGTTCTTTCAGTTTACGCAGTTTTGCCGTTTTCTAATCATCTTCATCACAGCCTGTATTTTCTCTTGAGGTTACGCTATAATAAATGTTGCTCTTTCTTCAATATATCACTCATGCGGTGATGGATAGGAGAATAGACTACATATAACGATATCCAGTGCCTTTCGCAGGTGACATTTATGCAGTGAATGGTAAAATAGGATAAAAACATAAATTTTTAAGGTGATGAGAAATGGAGCATTTGCTGAATCCAAGAGTAAAGGATATTGAAATTTCAGGCATTCGAACATTTTCAAATCTCGTATCGTCATATGAGGATGTCGTTTCATTGACGATAGGCCAGCCCGATTTTTATACGCCGCATCATGTCAAAACAGCTGCCAAAGCAGCCATTGACGAGAATTTCACCTCATACACTCACAATGCTGGTTTCCTAGAGCTAAGACAAGCGATCCAGCATTATATCAAGAAGAAAGTGAATCTTGATTATAATGCAGAGTCAGAAATCATTGTGACGACAGGTGCAAGTCAAGCAATTGATGCTGCGTTTCGAACCATTTTAACAGAAGGCGATGAGGTCATTTTACCTGGACCTGTATACCCCGGATATGAACCGATCATTCGAATGTGCGGTGCCATGCCCGTACATATTGACACAACGAATGCCGGCTTTAAATTGAATGCCAAGCTGATTGAGGATGCGTTAACGGAAAAGACAAAGTGTGTGGTTCTTCCTTACCCTTCAAACCCGACTGGTGTCACGCTTTCAGAAGAAGAATCGAAAGAAATTGCCCAGCTCCTTGAAGGAAAAGACATCTTTATTTTATCCGATGAAATCTACAGCGAGCTGACATTTGACCGGCCGCATCATTCAATTGCCTCTTTCTTAAAAGAACAGACCATTGTCATCAATGGACTGTCTAAATCTCATAGCATGACTGGATGGAGAATTGGATTTTTATTTACTTCAGCTCCAATTGCTAAACATGTATTAAAAGTACATCAATATAACGTGTCTTGTGCCTCGGCTGTCTCACAAAAGGCGGCACTTGAAGCTGTGACAAATGGTGTGGATGATGCACTGATCATGAGAGAGCAATATAAGAAAAGACTCGATTATGTATATGATCGGCTCATTTCTATGGGGCTTCCGGTAATTAAACCTTCTGGCGCTTTTTATATTTTTCCATCCATTGAATCGTTTGGGATGAGTTCCTTTGATTTTTGCATGGAGCTGTTAGAAAGTACAAGACTTGCGGTCGTACCAGGCTCAGCCTTCTCTCCACTCGGCGAAGGGTACGTGCGCCTGTCTTATGCTTATTCACTTGAAACGCTGAAAGAAGGACTTGACCGGCTAGAACAATTTGTACTTGAAAAACGTTCCATTCATTCGCTAGATTGAAACAACGGCTCTCTTGCCGTTGTTTTTATTTTGCAGGAAACATGATGTGAAATACGGTGCCCTTTTCAGGCTGACTATCCACACGGATCGTCCCGTTATGATTTTCTAAAATATTAAATGTGACCATGAGGCCAAGTCCGGTTCCTTTTTCCTTTGTGGTTAAAAAGGGCTCTCCAATCCGCTTCATTACCGATTCAGGAATGCCAACCCCTTCATCACGAATGGTGACAAGTATTCCATCACCTTCTGCTTTGGCTGTGATGTCTACCTTTCCTCCGTCCGGCATGGATTCTACGGCATTTTTGATTAAATTGATAAACACTTGCTTGAGCTGATTTTGATCCCCGTTCATCAGGAGACCTTCCTCTATCTCACTTGTGTTCATTAAAATGCCATTTAAGTTCGCTTGTGTTTCTAACAAGGCTGTGACTTCGCTGATGATTTTTTTCAAATCAAGCGTCTGCATTGAGGACGTTTGCTGCGGTTTCGCCAGCATTAGCAGCTCACTCAAGATAATTTCTATTCGGCTCAGCTCAGAGAAAACAATCTCGAAGTATTGATCGCGGTCTTTTGTTTTCGGTTTAATGAGCTGTAAAAAGCCTTTGATGGCGGTCAATGGATTTCTGATTTCATGTGCAATGCCAGCCGCCAATTGACCTGCGATCGATAATTTTTCTGAGCGGAGCATGAGCTCTTCTGTCTGTTTACGTTCGGAGATATCTCTTAAAATAATTTGAACCGCTGTTTCTCCAAAAAATGTAGTTGGGATACAGACCATTTCTGTATAAATCAGCTTATGTTTAAACGTATGACAGCTCATCGTGACAATCTCGGAATCTGATGCTCTTTCAATAATACGTGATAAGCTCTTTTTGACCTTTTGCTGATCACAGGAATGGATTTGATGAAAGATATCCTTACCTATTAATTTATCGTAATGCTCGGCTTCAAATAATTTAATGCCTGATTCATTCATAAATACCCACTTGTGATCATGGATGACTGCAATCGTATCAATGGAGTTTTGAATGAGCAGCTGATACCTCTCCCGGCTTTTTTGAAGAACGGTTTGGAATTTTTTACGGGATGAGATGTCCACGAGCAGCAAAAGCTCTGCCCGCTGATTTTGATAAATCGTCGGTGATGACTTTACCTCAATATGAATACTGCTCCCATCTTGACGCTTCCATATTTGTTCAATCATTCCGACTGGAAGGCCTTGCTGCAGCCTTGTTATTCGGCTTCTGACAATGTCATGGTACTCTTCAGCAATAAAATCAAACGCGGACTTGCCGATCATGTCATCTCTTGCACTTACCCCCATTAATTGCAGCATCGCATCATTCGCATACACGATTTTCCCTAATGTCGTAATACATAACGGATTTGGCAGCATGGCAATCAATTGTTCAGCTTCACTGACATTTTGGAAAGCCGGCAGACTGCCTAACGACTGTTCTGCTACTTTTGATGTTGTTTGAAATGCTGCTTTTTGGGGCTCAGTATCCAGCACCCTCATTTTCAGGATCATTTCTCTACTTACTTCGCTATCTAACCCATCACAAGCAACAAAATCAATGCTTGCTTCAATCCATACAGCTGTCAGATCACTTCTTAGCAGTCTAAAGTGGCAAACCTCTAGCATGTGCTGATTGTAAAAATAACTTTCGACGAGAAATTGATCTTCGGCATGAACAAAGTCTTTCAAAAAACACCCTAGTAAATCCTTTTGTTCATAGAGCAAAAGCTGCTTACAGTTGGAAGAAATGTAGAGAAAGCGGCCATTAGAAGAAAGAACGGCATGTAAATCGATGTTCGAATACAATTGATTCGAATCTTTCATTTGTTGTTCCATCGTCGTCCGACCCTCCTTTTCATTTTTTAGGGTTGTCCTTAGATTGATGTATAAAAAAGATTCGCTAGAAAACCCGTATTTTCCTTCTGTCATCGAGGGAAACGTCCATAAATTCAGCAAAAAGGGAGCACTTTCTGCTGCTGTGCTCCCTGCGGTTTATTGTTTTTCATATTTCTTTTGCAATTCAACGTACTTATCCACAATTTTACTTGGGATGTTTTTGATGACAGGATCTTTATCTGAAACATAAGGTGTCACGACACTAAAGGCTACCTCTGGATTAGAAGAAGGATAATATCCTCCAAAGGTTAAGTTGTATGTTGAATTTCCCCACCAGCTGCGGTTGGCGCCATAGTAGAAGGTTTGTGCTGTACCCGTTTTTCCTGCGACATCATGCTGACCAAACCGGCCAGCGGCAGTTCCGCCTGTTGATGTGACCATTTTCAGTCCCGTTTTTACGCGGTCAATATCTGCTTTCGAGTTGTTAATCGTATTCAGCACCTTCGGCTCATATTTTTTTACGACTGGGCCTACTTCATCATTCTTCGTTGGAAGATGAACACTTTTCACTACTCTTGGCTGAATACGGCTGCCTCCATTGGCGATCGTCGACATGTATTGCGCCACTTGAAGCGGTGTATACGTGTCATACTGACCAATTGCTTCATCAAGCAAGAGTCCGCCGACCGTCTTAGGATGCGTCTGCATCCCGCTTGATTCCTGCGGCAGATCGATCCCCGTTTTCACGCCAAGACCGAATTGCGCATAGTAGTTTCTCATTTTTTGTAAGTGCTCAGGCCTTGCAGGTAACGGACCATCCTTTTGATAGGTGATGCCCGCCATTCTCATCGCTACTTGGAACATGTAGACGTTGGAACTTTTTTGGAGTGCCTGAATGTCGTTAACCCATCCAAGAACTTTGTAAGACTGTTTCGCCTTTCCATTACTTCCTGCAAAATAGAGCGGTGTATCCATATAGGCTTGGTTGTGTGACATCCCGTCCTGATAACCGCCAAGTACTGTGGCTCCTTTGACAACAGAGCCCATTTCGTACTGGGTCGTAAATGTTCCGATCGCATAATCTGTAACGTCTCTGCCGTCCATTTTCTTGCCCGACATGGCGAGAACATCCCCTGTGTGAGGGTCCATCATGACGACAAAGGCACGATCCATCATATAGTTTCTCGCGCTGGCAGATCTAAGCTCTGATTCAACAATTTTGTCGACTTCCTTTTGCAGCTCCATATCAAATGTCAGCGCAAGATCAAGTCCTCTTCGTCCTTCTGTCCGCTTGATTTCATCGAGCAGCTTCCCGCCAACCTGTGTATATTGAACGGTCGCTTTCTCTGGATTTAGAAAATCCTCGTACTGATATTCTAAATAGCTCTTCCCTACCCGGTCATTTCGCGAGTAGCCTCTTGCCATATAGTAATCTTCACGTTCTTTAATAATTCCTTGCTCTGGTGTCGTCACACCGCCAAGTACATTATAAAGGGTCTTTTCATACGGATATTTTCTTGTCCAGTCGTTGATGACGTTCACACCAGGCAGTTCATCAAGATGCTCTGAGACAAGTGAAATCTCTTCATATGTCAAACTCACGGATGAAGTCTGTTTTGATTCTTTCGTTTCATCGAGTAAAGCCACTTTTTCGTCCCCTTTTTTCTCTTCGTTTGGGTCCATTGCCTTCACGATTTGGGGCTCAAAGGCATATCCGCCTGTAAATCTACGGTAGATCGCTGCAACAGCTTTTTCCTCTGCATCCTTTTCGATAGCCTTGACTTCTTTCTTTGGGACACGCTCTACTTGAAGCGGATAGACATCCTTTGCATCGATATCTTTTTTCTCCGCTTTTGAAATGAGTTTATCCGCTTCTTTCGGATGGCTCGCCAGCCAAAAATCCCGAATGTCACGCTCTCTCAAAAAATCAGTATCCATTTTTATATAAGTCGCAAGTTTTCTTGCTACCTTAATCTTATCCTCCGCTTTCACACCGCTTTCTGATGTATAAACGATGGCAGGCACACTTTCGTTATCAACGACGACTCTTCCTCTCGCGTCATACATTTTTCCTCTTGGAGACGGGTATGATGCTGTTTTGACCTCTGTTCGGTTGGCTTGCTTTTTATAATCTTCACCATTGACGATTTGCAGCACACCAAGCTTGATCACAAGTCCAGCAAATAAACTAAATACAGCGAAGAAAAAGAGATTAATTCTCCAGGCGTTCCGGCGCTTCATTCTTTTTTGCTCGGTAGCACCTTGATGCTGTTTCTCTCCCACTTATGTAGCTCCTCTCATCCTTTTCAATCTTTTACAATTACCACTCATTATTGTAACACTTTTGTAATAGTTGTTACAGCGAAACGAGTGAAAAAAAGCTGTCAATCCCTAATCTGCAAAAAAATATACTAACACTTTAAAATATTGGTATGTTTATGTCGTTTTCTTTAAATGGAAGAATTCCCTATCCTTTGATATGAAGCGGCTCTTACGATGACTTTAACAAAAATGACAAACTGGCATTGTCAATGGAGGATGCTGGTACGTTTATAACAAAAAGTCCATGTTATGATTTTTTGTGAGAAAACAAAACAAAGATTTTAGGAGGAGTTACAATATGAAGAAGAAATCATTCTTTTTTTCAGCGCTGACAGCTGCTGCACTCATCACATTCACTGGAGGACATTCAGCTGATGCGAAGGAGCTTAACCTGAAACAAGTAATAAATGTACAGCATCAAGCCATTGATCTTCATACACTAGCAGCAAAATTACATATCTCTTCAGATGTAAATAAGCTAAGCAAGTCGAATCAAAAAGAGATCGAAGCTCTATTAAACAAACTGATCAAAAGCGGTCAACCTGTTACTGGAACAAAAGTAGTGAAAGAAGTAAACAAAGCAAAACAAGAACAAAAACAAGAATCAGTGAAAAAACCAACTGCTTCTAAGCCAAGCACTCCAGCAAAAGAAAACACAAACAGCAACACTAAAGCTGACCAAAAAGACACAGCGGCATCAAAAGCAGACAGCAGCTTAAATGCATTTGAAAAAGAAGTGGTTGAGCTGACAAATAAAGAGCGTGCAAAACAAGGCTTAAAGGCACTTTCTGTTGATTCTAAATTAAGCAAATCTGCTCGTGCAAAATCTCAAGATATGAAAGATAAAAACTATTTCTCTCATACAAGCCCAACTTATGGATCTCCATTTGATCAAATGAAGCAATTCGGTATCACTTACAAATCAGCAGGTGAAAACATTGCCCAAGGTCAAAGATCCCCTCAAGAAGTTGTGACAGCATGGATGAACAGTGAGGGCCACAGAGCGAACATTTTAAACAAAAGCTATACACATATCGGTGTTGGTTATGTGAAATCTGGCAACTACTGGACTCAGCAATTCATCGGAAAATAATATCAAAAAAACCTGTCCCTATGTGGGACAGGTTTTTAGTTTGTTTTGAGAGTTTGTTTAAAGCTGCAAACTATTCCACCTAGGCGGGGCAGTTTATTTATTTGACCCATAATTTATAGATGCTCTGGGTCCCGCTGTTTTCTTCACCCTGTTCGCTCAGCTTTTCATAAAGTGACTTCGCAAGTGAGAGCCCTGGCATTTCTTCCCCCATCAGCTCTGCTTCTTCAAGTGCAATGCCCATATCCTTGATAAAATGTTTCACATAAAACCCTGGCTCGAAATCGCCTTTCAGCATTCTTGGTGCAAGATTTGACAAGGACCAGCTGCCGGCTGCACCTGTTGTGATGCTTTTGAGCACCTGCTCTGGATCAAGCCCTGATTTTTCGGCATAGGCCATTGCCTCTGCGACACCGACCATCCCCGCTGCAATGGCAATTTGGTTACACATTTTTGTATGCTGACCGCTTCCTGCCGGTCCTTGATATTGAATGTTTTCACCCATTTGCTCAAATAGTGGCAGACAGGCTTCATAGGCTGACCTTTCTCCGCCGATCATAATGGCCAGCGTGCCATTTTGGGCTCCTATGTCTCCGCCTGATACAGGTGCATCTAATGCATATACACCTCTTTCCTTCGCTTTCAGCTCAATTTCTTTTGCAAGCTGAGGCTTCGATGTCGTCATATCAATGAGATATGTACCTGGAGCGGCATGTGCCACAAGCCCATCTTCACCTAAATAGATCTCTTCTACATCCGATGGATATCCCACCATTGTGATGACGGCATCTGCACTTTCTGCAATCTCTTTTACTGCCGGCTTCCATAAAGCCCCTTTTTGAATCAATGCGTCTGCTTTTGCTTTCGTTCTTGTATAAACGATAACTTCATAGCCTGCATCCATTAAATGCCCTGCCATACTGCGTCCCATTACACCGATTCCTATAAAACCAACTGTTTTGATTTGTGCCATCACTTGTTCCTCCTTAAAGAGACTTTGTCAATCCACCATCAATGATCAGTGTTTGACCTGTCATATATGTATTGGCTTCAGATAAAAGAAACACTGCATATGCTGCAAATTCCTCTGGCTGTCCGTAACGGCCAAGAGGGATCGCTCGTTCAGCCTGTGCTTTGATTTCTTCAACCGTTTGATTCTCTCTTTGTGCTCGGTGCTTTTCCAGCTGTTTCACACGGTCTGTTTCAATTTTTCCCGGTGCTAACGTATTGATCAAAATGCCATCCTTTGCAAGCTCCTGAGCGGCTGTTTTTGTCCAGCCGGCAATGGCAGGTCTAAATGTATTCGACAGCATTAAGCCCGGTATCGGTTCTTTCACTGACATTGACGCAATATTTAACACACGTGCGCCGCGTTTTTTCAAATAAGGCAATGCCTCTTTTAATAATCGAATATAGCTGAGTAAATGAAGCTGAAATGATTCGATCCAATCTTCATCTGTTAAGGTGTCGAGCGTCCCTGTTTTTGGCCCGCCTGTATTGTTCACAAGAATGTCTAGACACTTCTCATCACCGGCCGCCGCTTGTACAAGCGCCTTGATTTGCCCGGCGTCAGATACATCACATACTTGATAAGTCAGCTGTCCTTTAACAAGCGGAGACAGCTCGTTGACTGTTTCTTTCAGCTTCTGTTCATGTCTTCCCGAGAGCATCACATCTGCTCCTTCTTTTGCTAGAGCAAAGGCAATCGCTTTTCCGATACCTTGACTGCTTGCAGCCACCAATGCTTTTTTTCCAGTTAGATTGACATCCATGTCAACACCTCCTCTCGTTTATTTTATCATACAAAAAGAACCTTGCTCACATCGCAAGGTTCCTTTCCGCTCATTACACCTTAAATCGGTCAACCGCCTGACGCAGTGCCTGGCTTGATTCGTTCAGCATTTCAGTTGAAGTTTTCGTTCTTTCTAACGCTTGAACTTGTTCATCTGTAGACGCATGCACTTCCTCAGCTGAGGCAGCAGATTCTTCTGAAATGGCAGCAATGCTTTGAATCGAGTCACTCATCTTCTGCTGTTCTTCTGTCATTTCATTGATCTGTGTATGAATGCTGTCGATTGAACCGACAAGTGCCTGCATTTCCATTGTGATGCTGCTGAGTGCCTCACCTGTTGCATTGATGGCGGCACCTTGTTCCTCATTCATTTTACTTGCTGTTGTCATCGCTTCAGCCGCCTTCTTCGATTCATCTTGAATGAGTTTGACGGTTTCACTAATGTGTTTTGTTGACTGCGCAGATTGTTCAGCAAGCTTTCTCACTTCTTCTGCAACTACAGCAAATCCTCGTCCACTTTCTCCTGCTCTCGCTGCTTCAATGCTTGCATTCAGTGCAAGTAAATTCGTTTGATCCGAGATTTCAGAAATAGCAGTCACGACGTTTTCAATATTTTTCGTTTTATGCTCAAGGTCTAGCAGCATTTGCTCTACCTTTTTCGATTCTTCGTTCGCTTGTGTTGATTTTTGGACGAGCACACCAAGTGCGTCAAGTCCTTTATAGCTTGCATCTTCAGATGATTTTGAGTTGGTTTGCATTTGCGTGGCAAGCTCACCCATATGACGCACTTTCTCATACAAATGCTCTGATTTCTCATTAATTGTTTCTGCATCTGATGCCTGCTTAGACGCTCCTGTTGCCACCTCTTGAATGGCCGTTGCAATCTGTTCGCTAGAAAGCAAGGTCTCATTTGAAATGTGCGTCACTTCATCCGCTGATTTCACAACTTGATCTGAAGCCCCTTTCACTTTTTCAATTAACTCCCTGATATCCTCGGTCATTTGATTGAAGCTTTTCGTGAGGAAACCAATTTCATCTTGGGACTTCGTTTCAAGCGTGCTTGTTAAATCGCCTTCCGACACCTTACGAGCGTGCTCTATTAGACGCTTGATTGGCGTTGTAATGCTTCTTGCCAATAAGAAGCTGAGGATCATCGCAAGAATAATGGCAATGACGGATATAATGATACTTGTCTGATTCATTTTTTCTGTGATCCAAAGCAGTTTACTTTTCTCAAAGCTGACACCAACCGTCCAATCGGCTTCTTTGATTTTAGATAGGACCGTCAGTTCTTTGCTGTCATCAACACCTGAGTTGTCAAGCGCTTTTTTCACAGAAGCGACCTTTGATATGTTTTTTCCTTGCTCTGTTGGATGCGCCAAAAGGGTGCCTGTGCCATCAACTAAGAAAGCGGTCCCCTTATAAGGAATCTCTTGTTCATTTATATACGTTTGAATGGAGGACAGCTTCAAATCAAGTCCAGCGACTCCAATGACCTTTCCATCTTTGACAATCGCCTTCGTGGCTGAGACAATCATTTTTTTCGTTGCTTCATCAATATATGGATCTGTCCAAACGACCTGATCAGGCTTTTCGGCTGCTTGTTTAAACCAGCCTTGTTTCGATGGATCATACCCTTCGCCAAGATCGAACTCCGGAAAGCCGAACATTTTTCCGTCACTTGTACCTATATAGGCAAACGAAATGAGTTTATCCTGTTCCTGCATGTTTTTTAGTTCATCGTTTTCAAAAGCCAATGTTTGCTTGGTTTGTTTTCGCGCAAATTCTTCAGTCATTGTACTTGTTGCGAGTTTATTAATTGTATTGCCGTAATTATCAAGCTTTTCTGTAATAATGTCTTTCATGCTTTTTGCCGTTGCTGCTGCGGTGGTTTTTGCATCTCGTTCAATCAGTGGTCTTAACACTAAGTTGGAACCCACTTGAACAGCCACGACGGTTAAAATTAAAATAACTGAGATGAAAACAGCTATTCTCACTTGAAGTTTCTTAAACATCTCATCACCCCTACATCTACTTTCACACCTTAATTTATATATCGGCAAAATGATACCGCATTCAATAGTTGTAAGAAAATTTAAATAGAAAAAACAAGCCATATAGGCTTGTTTTAAGTAAAATATTCAATTTTTGCAGAAGGAAAGTACTGATCTATATATGACTCTAAAGTCTCTCTCAGTTCTTGTTCCTCATCTTTTTGATAGATATATTTTCCTATACCGTATCTTCCCCACTTGTATCTTCTTTTTTCTTCGTCCAACTCTAATTTTGATTTTGGGTAATTTTTTTGAATCACACGCTTTGCTGGTTTTGTAAAGCGATGCTGAATCATCTCAAAGGTGATATCGTCTCTCACATCTTCAGGAAGAGCTGCATCAAGCTTTTCAAAAAGAACTTTATATCCTTCCTGCCAGCCTTCATGGATGTAGATTGGAGCAACAATAAAGCCTAGAGGATAGCCTGCCTTTGCGACCTTAACAGCCGCTTCAATCCGCTGATCTAGCGGTGATGTGCCAGGCTCGAAATATTTAATGACATAATCGGCATTGATACTAAAACGGAATCTTGTCCGGCCATTATGCTTTGCATCTAACAGATGATCGACATGATGGAATTTCGTGACAAAGCGAAGTTTTCCTAGGTCCGTCTGCCCGAAGTATTCAATCGCTCGTTTGAGTGTATGTGTCAAATGGTCAATTCCTACGATGTCTGAAGTACATGATGCTTCAAATCTCGTGATATCCGGCGCCCGCTCGTTCATGTATTGATCTGCCTGATCTAATATTTCTTCTACATTGACGTACGTTCGGATGTACGGCTTACTTCCCATTGTTGTTTGCAAATAGCAATAATGACAATGCCCCATACATCCTGTTGCAAATGGGATTGCATACTCTGCAGATGGTTTAGACGAGTCAAACTTTAATGTCTTCCTCACACCAATGACAAGTGTTGACTTCGCATTACGATACTTTTGCAAGTCATTTTTTCCCGGAATATTTCTGACCTGGTTGTGTGAAGTCGTTTCTCTTATTTCGATTCCCATACCCTCAAACTTTTCCTTCAGCTCTCGTCCTAACGGGTACTCTAACGCCCGAGGTTCAATGTAAACAAGCTGGGGAACGAAAGGTTTGATCATATTAAGCACATCCTTACCTTTAAGGTTTTCATACCGTTACTTTAACCGCACAGGATGGCTTTTATCCTTTCTAAAATCTCCCTTATTCAAACAAGTCTTGATAAAGAGCTTCTGCTTCTTCATATGTTGGAAAAACAGCATCATCTGGTGCTAGTGGATGATACGTTTCAAGCAAAAAGAGGGCAAGCTCTTCTTCGTTGTATGGATGTGAAACAATTTCTGCTTCTTTAATTTGTGCTACGTTTGCAGCATGTGGATTTCGATAAATCACATATACTTGATCACCCGGTTTGTAGTCTGAGAAAGGCAATCTGGTCACCTCCATTTTTTAATTATAGGGTGCCCTTCTCACTGCCCAATATGACTCAATATGATAAAATTCGACAAAAAAACCAGACAGTTTCACCTGTCTGGTTTTCATTCACTTAGTTCTGTTGAAACGTCTTCTTGACGAAATCAACCACTTCTTCTGTTGTGCTAAGTGATAAAATATGCTCTTTAAATGACGCAGCTTCTTCTTTAGAAAGCTTGCTTAGCTGCGTTCTAGCTGGAAGAATGGATGTTGCACTCATTGAGAATTCATCTAATCCTAATCCAAGTAGTAGCGGGATTGCGATTTCATCTCCTGCCATCTCACCGCACATGCCGACCCATTTACCCTCTTTATGCGCTGCTTCGATCACAAGCGTAATAAGACGTAAAATCGCTGGGTTGTAAGGCTGGTAAAGGTAAGACACTCGTTCGTTCATTCGATCAGCAGCCATTGTGTATTGAATCAAATCATTCGTTCCAATACTGAAGAAATCTACCTCTTTTGCAAATTGGTCTGCGATGACAGCTGTTGATGGAATTTCTACCATCATTCCGATTTCAATCGAATCAGAAACGTCTGTACCAGCAGCAACTAATGCTTCTTTTTCTTCAAGTAAAATGGCTTTTGCTTCTCTAAATTCTGATAACGTCGCGATCATAGGGAACATGATTTTCAAGTTTCCATATGTACTTGCACGAAGTAAGGCGCGTAGTTGTGTTCTGAAAATCTCCTGCTCTTCCAGGCAAAGGCGAATGGCTCTATAGCCAAGGAACGGGTTCATTTCTTTTGGAAGCTGCAAGTAAGGAAGTTCTTTATCGCCACCAATATCAAGTGTGCGGACAACCACTGCTTTCCCTTCCATCTTCTCTAAAACTGTTTTATACGCATCGAACTGCTCTTCTTCTGTAGGAAGCTGGTCTCTGCCCATGTATAAAAATTCAGTACGGTACAATCCGACTGCTTCGCCGCCATTTTCAAGTACACCTTTTACATCTTCAGGTGTTCCGATATTTGCAGCTAGCTCTACGTGAACGCCGTCTTTTGTAACCGTTGGCTGGTCAACAAGTTTCGCCCATTCCGCTTTTTGAGCTAAGTAGTCTTCATGCTTTTTTTGATACGCTTTCACTTCATCTTCAGAAGGCTGAATGATGACGTCTCCAGTAATACCATCCACAATGATCAGATCATCGTTTTTCACCGTTTTTGTTGCTTCTTTTGTCCCAACAACTGCTGGAATCTCCATAGATCTTGCCATGATCGCTGAGTGAGAAGTACGACCGCCGATATCTGTTGCAAAGCCTTTGACAAATTGTCTGTTCAGCTGAGCAGTATCAGAAGGTGTTAAATCTTCAGCAATGATGATGACTTCTTCAGAAATCATGCTTGGGTTTGGAATGTCAACGCCTAACAAATGTCCAGTCACACGTTTCGTTACGTCGCGAATATCCGCCGCACGTTCCTTCATGTATTCATTGTCCATTGCTTCGAACATTGTGACAAACATCGTCGCTGTTTCTTTTAAAGCAAATTCAGCATTTACTTTATCAGATTTGATTTTATCCTTTACTGGGCTTAGCAGTTCAGGATCACTTAACACAAGAAGGTGGGCAGAAAAGATATCTGCTTTGTCTTGGCCAAGCTCTTTTAGCGCATGCTCTTTAATTGCTTCAAGTTCTTGTTTAGAAACATGAATTGCTTCTTCAAAACGCTTCACTTCTGTCTCTGGATCATTGATGTCTTTTTGGTGAACTGTTAAATCTGGTTCTTCCAGACGATACGCTTTTGCAATCGCAACGCCTGCTGAAGCACCGATTCCTTTCAGTTGTTGCATTACTCGCCTAGGCCTTCACTTTTCATTGTGTCTTTAAGCGCAGCAAGTGCATCATTTTCATCAGAACCAGAAGCAGAGATTGTGATTGTAGCACCTTTCGCAATTCCTAGAGACATTACACCCATAATAGATTTCAGGTTCACTGTTTTACCATTATATTCTAAGTTGATATCAGCATCATATTTACTAGCAGTTTGTACAAGAACTGTTGCAGGACGTGCGTGAATTCCAGAATCTGCAGTTACTTTGAATGTTTGTTGAGCCATTTTTATCAATCTCCTTTTTATACAATTAATACATCCACAATATTATATCATACTGCCGAGCTTGTCATCTAACAAGAACGGCAGTTATGAAAATTATTTTGAAATTTTCATGATGTTTTCTTGTCCAGCTTTGATTTCACCGGATGCTTGAAGGTCAATAAATTGTCCTTCACTTAAGTTGGTAAATACAATTGGAGTCATCAAAGATGGTACTTCAGACTTAATTTTATCAATATCAACCTCTAAAAGTTTTTGACCGATTTCTACTTGATCTCCCTCTTGTACAAATGCTTCAAACCCTTCTCCTTTGAGGCCGACCGTATCAATTCCGAAGTGGATCAAAATTTCAAGTCCACCATCAGATTGCAGGCCAATGGCGTGTTTCGTCGGGAACACATTTAAGATCTTCCCTCTTACCGGTGAAACAACCGTTCCATCTGTTGGCAAGATGGCGAAACCGTCACCCATCATTTTCCCTGAGAATACTTGATCTGGTACATCTGTAATTGGATGAAGCTCCCCTGTAATTGGTGAAGCAAAAATTTCTTCCCCTTGCTCATTTTGAAGCGGCTTTGCAATGACTTCTTCGACCTGCTGGCTGACTTCTTCTTTTGCGGAAGGGTCTTTCGCTGGACGAGGCGTGCGGCCTGCAATGATGTCCTGCATTTGTGTTTTTAAATTATCAGAGCGCGGTCCAAAGATTGCCTGGATGTTGTTCCCTACTTCGAGAACACCTGAAGCGCCAAGCTTTTTCAAGCGGTCCTTGTCCACTTTCTTCTGATCATTGACAGTAACACGTAAACGCGTGATACAAGCATCAAGGTGCTTAATGTTTTCTTGATCACCCATTGCTTCAAGGATTTCATAAGGCAAGTCATTACCTTTTTCAGACTTCGCCTCACTTGCTCCGTCTGCTGCTTCATCCTCGCGGCCTGGCGTTTTCAGATTAAATTTGCGAATGGCGAATCTAAATCCGAAGTAGTAAATGACAGCAAGGACAAGACCTACTGGAATGACGAGCCACCAAGCGGTTCTATTTGGCAGGATACCAAATAGGAAGAAGTCGATTAACCCTCCTGAGAAGGTCATCCCGATTTTCACGTTTAGAATATCCATTATCATAAAGGATAATCCAGCGAATACACAGTGAATCGCAAATAATACTGGTGCAACAAACAAGAATGAGAATTCAAGCGGTTCAGTGATCCCTGTTAGGAAAGAAGTAAGGGCCGCTGATCCCATTATTCCTGCTACTAGCTTTTTATTCTTTGGTTTTGCTTCATGGTAAATCGCAAGTGCTGCTGCTGGAAGACCGAACATCATGAACGGATATTTCCCTGTCATGAATGTACCAGCTGTCAGCTGTACACCATCTTTGATTTGCGCCATGAAAATACGCTGGTCACCACGGACAAGCTCTCCTGATAAGCTCTTGTAGCTAAAGAACTCATACCAGAATGGTGAGTAGAAAATGTGGTGCAGACCAAACGGAATTAATGATCGTTCAATGACACCGAATACAAAGGCAGCCAGCGGCTCATTCGCTGCGAGCAGTCCTGTTGAAAATGAGTTCAGTGCACCTTGGATTGGCGGCCAAATGACTAGCATCAATAGCCCTAAAATAAGTGCTGAAATAGAAGTAACGATTGGAACAAAACGCTTACCAGCAAAGAAGCCAAGATATTGCGGGAGCTCAATTTTGTAAAATTTATTATACATATAAGCTGCTAATACCCCGACGATAATCCCGCCAAAAACGCCGGTAGACAAGGTCGGTATACCGAGCATATTAATATATGCTGGATGGCTTTCCTTGAAGAACTGGGCCAGTTTGAGTGAATCGGATGGAATGGATCCGTTGGCCATTAATACGGCACTCATCGTTACGTTCATGACAAGATAACCGATGATAGCGGCAATTCCTGCCACTCCGTCTCCATTGGCAAGACCGATGGCAACCCCTACAGCAAATAATAGTGGAAGATTCGAGAAGACGATGTTCCCCGCATTCTCCATGACACTTGCAACAAGCTGAATTGTATCGTTGCTTAAAAATTGAGCTACATCAATCAGCTGCGGATTTTGCATCGCATTCCCAAGTGCTAGTAAAATACCGGCAGCAGGAAGGATCGCAACTGGAAGCATGAGTGCTCGTCCAATTTTTTGCAACACACCAAAAAGTGATTTAAACACTGGTTGAACCTCCTTTTGTTTTCGCTTACAACATACATTTGGGATGCTCCCTGACGTACATTTCATAATTAACCGTTTACATTTCACTTTCAAACGCAAAAAAAGGCATGGTGATATAAGGTTGCGCAAATAACAGGATCTTATCCTGTATTTACCTTAAGTCACTCATGCCTGATCGAATCAGTTACACGTTTCAAGGAAACTATGAAATTTTATTTGTCAATCTGTACAGATGAAGTGTCAGGTAGACGGCCTCAGCATCCTGTACAGGCTTTTTCAATGCATGCTGCAAAATTTTGATCATTTTCCAAGCAGTATTGTAGCATAAAGGATATTCATTTTTCAATAGATGAAGCAATTTTTCTGGCTCCTCTAATGATTCTCCCCGTTTAATACGCTCAATTGAAAACGTAATATGGCGTAATAAGCGTAAATAATGAATACTTTCTCTGTCTACTTTCATATGAAACGAATCTTCAATGACTTGGACCATTTGTGTAATGAGCTGCGAATGACGGTTCACCTCAGATAAAGGCCGATTCGTCAAAGCTGAATGGATATGGAGCGCTATAAAGCCAATTTCTCCTTCTGGCAGCTTCGTTTCGACATCTGGCCGCTCGTTAATCAGTTCAACGACTTCCTTTGCAACCTCGTATTCTTTCGGGTAAAGCGATTGCGTCTCAAGCATAAAAGGGTTCGTGATATCATAGCCTTGCTGCACCCGCTTAAAACTAAACGCAATATGGTCGGTCAGTGCAACATGTATATGCTCATTCAATCGCTGTCCCATTTTTTCTCGTATATGATAAATGACGTCATTGGCAAGCTCAATCATGTTCTCATCAATATGATGAAGCAGCTGTTTATATTCTGTTTGTTCCTTCGTGTTTTTTAACACAAACATTTTTTCAAACACGTCTTGATCGAGAAGATCACCCGATTTTTTACCGAAGCCGATCCCTTTCCCAATCAGAACCACTTCGCCCAAAGAAGGGTGTCTTGCGATGATGACATTATTATTTAACGCTTTATCAACGGTGAAGGATTCCATGAACATCCCCACCTCCTTCTTATTCAATCCCTCTTATCGTACAAAACAGATGAAACGTGCGTCAACGATTGTTTTTCAAAACGGTTGTTGTCCGCTCAATCAGGTGAAATGGCAGCATTCTTTTTTCTGATTTCTCTCCCTTTAATGCCCGGTCGAACAAGTCAAAAGCTTCCTGTCCCATTTGTTTGAGGGGAATATGAATGCTGGAAATCCCCAAAACCTCACTCAATTGGTTATTTTGAAAGCTGAGTATGGCTGGTGATTCTCCTACTTTTATGTCATGACGCTGCGCCTCTAATAAAAAGCCTGCAGAGACTTCGTCATTTGTGATGAATAAAGCTGTAGGACGATTTTTCATTTTCTGCCATTCTGCAAATAATTGCTTCCCATCAAGCAGGGATAACTTCCCTTCGATGATCCATTCCTCATCAATGGTCTGTCCGAGCGATTGCATCATGTCTTGATAAGCCTGAAGGCGCGACTTGCTATTCGCTCCTTCTGTTCTGGCGAGAACGATCGCAATTCGTTGATGCCCGCATGCAGCCAAATGATACAGGCCTTCCTTAAATGCTTGATCATGCGCAATCGACACGGTTGAGCATTGATCGTGCGGCGCAGGATGGCAAAATATAATCGGCCCTGATTCCTGCCACTTTAAAATGTGACCATCACTTAACGCATTTGAACAAAATATTAAACCATCCACACGGCGCTCTTTTAAACTCATTAACGCTTCTTTTTCTTTTAATGGGTCATATCCTGTTTGAAATAAAGCAAAATGCATACCGCGCGCCTGTGCTTTTTCTGCAATACCTGTGACGAGTGTGCTGAAATAAGAGTGTTCAATGTTTGGAAGGACAATGCCAAGCATATTCGAATAGCCCTTCGCTAAATGAACCGCCTGAATGTTTCTCGTATACTTGAGCTCTTCCATCGCTTGTAGAACACGCTCTCTTTTGTCCTCTTTGACATAAGGATGATGATTCAACACACGTGATACGGTTGTCACAGATACGCCCGCTCTTATCGCAATCTCCCTTATGTTTGCCATTTTTTCTCCTACTTTCTCTTGATATGGTAAGCGTTTCATACTTTAAGATGTATGTGAGCTGAACAAATCACTGGATGGAAAGGGGAATTCAAGATGGGTTTCATCATATGGATTATATTATGTATGACTGTTTTGTTTTCTGCTCGTTTTGCATTACATCCTTTAGGAAAAGAACATAAAATCAAACCGTTTCAATCAATTGATGATTTTTTTGTTGATAAGGATCGAGAAGAGTGATAAAAAATCACGATGACACTTCCAAGACCTGGACGTTCATCGTGATTTTTTTATTACTTGATGATCGTCAGCTCTTTCGGATAATTGGTTAAGGTGACTGGACCATCTGCCGTAATGAGAACATCATCTTCAATTCTTACGCCGCCGACTCCTGGGACATAAATTCCTGGTTCAATCGTATACACCATACCTTCTTGCAGAAGGTCGTCATTTGCCTGACTCATAGAAGGAAACTCATGAACAGAAATCCCTAACCCATGTCCGAGGCGATGCGGGAAATATTCACCATACCCCGCTTCTGAAATCAGCCCGCGGGCTTTTAAGTCAAGATCGCCGATTCTCACGCCTGGCTTACTCATTTCAAGTGCTGCCATTTCTGCATTTAAGACGGTTTGATAGATGTCCTTTTGCTTTTCAGAAGCTTCCTGATAGATAAATGTTCTTGTGATATCTGAGCAATATCCATCGACAATGACGCCCAGGTCAAATAACACAAAATCGCCTTTTTTTAAGGCTGCCTGTCCCGGATTTCCATGAGGCTCGCCTGATTTTTCACCAAAGAGAACCATGGTTGAAAAGGACATGCCTTGAATGCCTTTTTTCTTTAGTTCATATTCTATGACAGCGAGCACTTCTGTTTCTGTGATTCCTTCTTTTAAGGCGTTAACCCCAATTTTTACACCTTCATCTGCCAATTGAGCCGCTTTTTTCAGTGTAGCAATTTCAGATTCATCTTTGATCAGTCTGAGCTGATCGAGCGCATCTTCAGCCCGGACGAACGTTTCTGCCCCGGTGACAGCTTGGAGCTGTTCTGCTCTTTGAAGCGGAATCGATTCTTTTTCAATCGCAAGACGCGCCGCTTGAATACCTCGTTTTTCTATCGCTGATTGAATGAAATCAAATGGATTCTCATGATCTTCATATCCAATGATATCGCCGGACCATCCTGCATTTTTTGCCTGCTCGACTTCCATTTTAGGCAAAATAAAAAATGGTTCTGCCTCTTGGAACACAAACAGCCCCATCACTCTTTCATGCGGCTCTGTGAAGTATCCAGATAGATAAAACACATTTTCCTTTGTATGTATAAATGCACCTTGAATGTCTTCTTTCTTAAGCCAAGAAGACAAGCTCTTCATTCGGTTCATCATGATCCTCCTCACACGTTTTACTACTGGTCTATTGTATCAGTTTTTGCTGTATTTCGCACAAAAGCGCACTGGCATGAATCCAGTGCGCCCTGATGATTGATTTAAGATGCACGAAGCAGACGCAGACCATTTAAAATGACCAAAATCGTACTTCCTTCATGCCCGATGACACCAAAGGGCAAATCAAGCACTTGTAAGAAATTCGCACAAATTAAAAGACAGATCACCGTTAATGAGAAAATAATGTTTTGCTTAATGATTCGATTCATTTTTCTTGAAAGACGGATCATCTTTGTTAGGTTACTTAAATTGTTCTTCATTAAAATGAGATCCGCTGTTTCTAAGGCAACATCTGTGCCTCCGCCCATCGCAACCCCAACATCTGCTGTGGCGAGCGCTGGTGCATCATTGATTCCGTCTCCTACCATGATGATTGAATTACCTTGTTTTTTTAATTGATTGACCTCATGTACCTTTTCATCTGGAAGACATTCAGCCACTACGGTTTGGATACCGGCTTCCTGCGCAATCGCTTCAGCCGTTTTTTGCTGATCTCCTGTCAGCATGACGGTTTGGATGCCTAAATCATTTAGTTCTTGAATCATTTTTTTGGCTTCAGGTCTGATTTGATCCTTAAGGCCAAGACAGCCAACAACTTCTTCACCCTTTTGAACGTAGACCACTGTGTATCCTTGAGCTGAAAGGTCATCACCTGTCTCTTCAATCTCGCGGTCGATTGACGCCTTACCCGCAAAGTCTTTCTTCCCAATCCGCCACGTTTCTCCATTTAATTGTGCTTTTACACCAAATCCAGAGGTTTCTTCAATGGTGACATGGACTGATCTTTCTGTTTGGTGTTCTTTTGCCATATCAGAAATTGCTTTCGCTAATGGGTGGTTTGATTGACTCTCAATTTGATAGAGTGCCTGATAAAAAGCAGATTCATCCTGCCCTTTAGCCATGACGACTTGTTCTACGGCTGGCTTCCCGCTTGTAATTGTCCCCGTTTTATCAAAAGCAATCATGCTGCTTGTGCCTAGTTTTTCTAAAAAGACACTACCTTTAACAAGCATTCCATTTCTCGCGCCATTTGAGATCAGTGACAGTGCTGCTGGCATGATGGATGCAACTAGAGCACAAGGTGAAGCAACGACCATAAACACCATTGCCCGGTAGAAAGTTTCACTCATACTCCAGCCGAGGACAAAATGAGGCAGAACCATTAATACCGCAACGGTAATCAGCACGCCTTTTACATAGGCACCCTCAAATTTTTCGATAAATGCCTGGCTTGGCGAAACACTTTCTTGAGCGGATTCAACAAGTTTAATAATTTTATGGAATAGCGTTTCTTCATTATGTTTCGTGACTTCCACTGTTAAGGAACCATTTAAATTCACTGTTCCTGCAAATACGTCTTCCCCCTGCCCTTTTTCCTGTGGAACAGATTCGCCTGTGAGGGCAGATTCATCCACACTTGTTCTCCCGCTTAAAATGACACCATCTGCTGCAATGCGTTCCCCAGCTTTGACCATAATCCGGTCACCTGGTGTTAATGATGAAGCGGCGATTTGAATGGTCGTACCATCTTCTTCAATTAAAGTTGCTTCATCTGGTGCAATGCTCATTAATGCTGTTAAATCTTTTTTGCTTTTATTTGACGTATACGTTTCAAGCGCACCACTCAGTGAGAAAATAAAAATTAAGATAGCGCCTTCTGCCCAATAGCCGATTAGAGCTGAGCCTATTGCTGCGAAAATCATTAAAAGTTCCACATTCAAGGTCTTCGACGAAATCGTTTCTTCAATTCCTTCCTTCGCCTTTGCAAAACCTCCAATAACAAATGCTAGGATGAAAAGAGGAATGCTCCACATACTCTGATCCTTTAGAATCCATCCAGTTAGAATAAGAATCCCCGATATACCTGCTGCAATTAATTCTCCGTGCTGTGCCCATTTATGTAAGGACCATTTCGATTCCTTTTGATTTGTCGTTTGGTAAAGTGCTGTATTCTCATTCATGATTGTTTTCTCCTCTCTAATTGATAATCGTTTTCATATTATCAATCGTTGCCCGTTTCTTTTTCATCTATATTTTCTGCTATTTCAAGCTTTTTATTGGTCTGTCACTCATTATAACAGGTTCTGATTAATTTTCAATTAATAATTATTATAATTTCTTTTTGATAATAATTATCATTACTGATATAGACCGTTCCGTCTTCTTCTGAGCACAGTGTATTCAGATGAAAAGCAAACGAACACAAAAAAGAACCAACAGAATTGGTTCTTTCACAGAAAGGATTTGTTCTACGAATTTGTCCACTCTTTGATTTGTTTTTTCGTCAGTGGACCTACATGATTTTTCACCACTTCTCCTTTTTCGTTAATCAAAAAGGTCGTTGGAATGGTGATGATTTGATATTTCTTCATCATTTCTCCATGTTCATCTAGTATGATCGGGAATGTAAACCTTCTGTCTTTCACAAATTGGGCAACAGCATGTTTACTTTGTTCAGCACCTAGTAAATTCACGGTCAATATGTCAACATCACTCTGATTTTCTTTCACAATCTGTTCAAATTCGGGCAGCTCCATTTTGCAGGACGGGCACCATGTTGTCCAAAAATGCAAAATGGTCTTTTTCCCTTTTTCGGGAACCATCTGCATGTCACCATTTAATGTCGGCGCCTCTATCCTTGGCGCCATCACAGGCTCTTTTGCTTCTGCTGCTGTGCTCGTTAGAAATAGAAGCAGGGTCATCATCAGAAGACTGGCGGGTAGATGTTTACGATTCATCATGATCTTCCTTCCCAGTTTTCTTCTAGCTTGCCCTCTCGATGGCGATGACATTCAAGCTTTTTTCAATGTAAGAAACATTGAAACGCCGAGCTCCTTACAAATCGTCGCATAATGCAGGGCAGTCAACAGCAGCATGCCTGTGTTCATCCCTAAAATGACCCCCATCATATTCAAGCTTTCAATTGAACCGAGGAAATACACCATAGAAAAAGAGACGACATGCACCCATATATTATGTAGGAACACATCTTTGATGAGCCCCATCCCGATTAAACACGCTTGAAACGGCATCACAAACAGGTGGCATAAAAAGTATGGCCAAAGCAGCTGTAAATAGACAGCAGCTTGCGGTGAATCAAAAAAGAGCTGTGTGAGCGGGTAAGCAAAATAATACATGACCATCACTGCCGGCACCCCATATCCAAACGTTATAAGAATCGCCTGTCTGACACGTTTTTTCACAAGATCATACTGACCTAAAGCATAGGCTTCAGAGACACTCGGAATCATCACAATCATGATGGAATGAGCGATAAACGCTGGGAAAAAACCGATCGACATTGCGACACCAGCCAGCATGCCGTAATGATCAACAGCAAGTGTTCCAGAAATGCCTGCTGCTACGAGCGCTCCTTTGATTAAAAATGGTTCAACCGCATTGGCGATCGCATGAAAGATGCGCATGCCCGTTGTCGGAATGGAAACGGCTAATAGGCGCTTTCGCACATCACTTCCTCTTAATTCAACAGACCTGACATTCACAGCATTTTTTGCCATGACGTATTGGGAGTATAAATAAATAAAGACAACAAGATCACTCGCAACAATGACACCAATGGCGATGAGTACTGCTGTTTCAATATCAAACGAATACCAATGAAAAAACAAAAACAAGCAGATAAGCTGGATCGTTTTCTTCAGCATATTGGCTAAAGCAATTCTGCCCATTTGCTGCTTTCCCATAAAATAGCCGCGGGCAATGGAGGTAAACGCAATAATCGGGATAAGTGACAGCACTAGGCCCTTCATAAGCGGATGATACGACTGAAACACTGGAATGAAAGGCAGTACAATAGCTGCTATAGCTGTTGTTGTACTTGTCACCACAAGTGTCATTTTAAAGGCATGACGGAGCATGCTTTTGTGGAGACGCTCATGTGATTCTGCAATGAATTTAGAAATGGAGACTGGCAGCTCTAAACTGGCGATCACAAGGACAAGCATGATGATTGGAAGGATACTCATATATAAACCCATTCCATGTTCTCCAAGCTCTCTCGCTAAAATCATATTGACTAAAAACTCTATACACTCCGCAATAAAAGCTGCGACAGATAGCAGAATGACCCCTTTTACAAATCGATTCATGTAGCCTCCCCTTGTCTAAAGCAAATTCTTTTCACATTCTATGAGACAAGTCCAAAAAATATTTTAATAATTGAAGACAAAAAAAGAGCAATCTCATTGATCGCTCTTTTTCTCTATACGGCAAACACGTGACGTCCGATACGTTCTACAATTTTGCGGGAACGAATCCAATGATCTGTTGCCGTTTTTGGATTATAAAAATAGATAGCCTTTGTTGTTCTGTCATGCTCTTTTACTACCTGCTTCACCGCTTTAATGGAATCTTGATCTGCCTTATCATGAATGCTTCCATTTGATACTGGCTGGAAGGCATTTCGCTGATAAATCACACCTTTCACGCTGTCAGGAAAAGAACGATGCTCCACCCTGTTTAAGACAACACTTGCCACCGCTTTTTTCCCTTCGTAAGATTCACCTTTCGCTTCAGCGTGTACCAACCGAGAAAGCAAGTCCATTTCTTCATTAGAATACTGTTTTCCGCTTGCCTTATTCGTTGTTTCAGATTTTACTTTTTTCTTTTGCTTCGGTTTTGAAGACTTTTCTTCTGTTGACGTACTTAGCAATTTCACTTTTGGCTGACGCTTTTCTTCAGAAAATGCTGGGATGACTTGCTCGTGGTCTTGATCTATATATGAAAGCTGATGTTTAACAGGTGCTTGTGAAAGTTCGTGACTTAATGTGCCTTGCTGCTCTTGTATATTGTCCATCTTCATTGCTGCAACGAGCATAAGGATGACAAAAAGAGCTGTATGAATTTTAAACATTCGCCTTTTTCCTCCTTTAATCAAAGTAGGCTGTAAGATACTTGTCCACTCTAACAAGAGCTCATTCTATTTTCACGCACAAAGATTTACATGCCTGTCCAAATTCCGTCATTAAATGGCATGTCCTAGTTGAGCGCACATAAAATGGAATTGTTAGCGCTTAAAAAGGTCCCTTTTTCACCTATCATCATCCTTATGCTCCTGATTATGGGTTATTACATTTTCTTTTCATATGTATCAGAGTCGTTTGAAGTGTGACAAAAGAACGAAAATAAAAAAGCTTTCTCTCATCAATGAGAAAAAGCTTTAGCTTCTTGCTTCTGTAAGATATTCAAAAATAACATCTCCACCATGTTTGGCGATCCCGCGAAAATGTTTAAAATCATCTTGATTCACCAAAACAGAACGAAACGTTAAAAAGTCATCTTTTTGGATGGCCACCTGTTTTTCCGTCCCATTCCGTAAAGATTCGAGGATTGTGAGGATTTGTTCTTCAGTCAAAAAAACCGCTCCTTTTCAGCCATGATCAATTATTAAATATACCATTCGTTAGAAGAGCATACAACGAAAACAAAACAAAAACGTCTTTATCCTTTACATTGGTATGAAAATATTGCAAAATACTTTTTAATAGGGAATGAAATCTGTTTTTAAAGGAGAGGGATCGGTTGAAGATTGCAAAAATTGGAAATGTGATCGAATTTAGAAATGGTTTAACAGGTGTAGTTGAAAAAGTGAATGAAAACTCTGTCATTGTGGATGTCACCATTATGGACAACTATAGAGATCTAGAACTGGATTCACTAACAGTCGTTAATCATAAAAACTATAAAATCATCAAAGACTCCGTACATTAATTTGCAATCCTCAATTCAGACAATCGGTACATACGTATATATAAAGCAAATTTGGCTCGTTTGACAACTTTGCTCTATTTGAACAATCACATATGAAAAAGACTGATACCACTTAAAGAGGGGTCAGTCTTTTTGCGTATGAAAGGTTTGCATTTCCGCCTTCGTCTTGTACATCTCGACTTCCTCGGGTGTGATCACTCCTTTATCAATCAAGAGGGCAATCACTCCAAGCAATGTGGAGGCACTCCATTTATACCGTTCTTTGTTTTGATGTTCGAGCATTTGAAGCTCTTCCTTTAGCTCCATTAGCAGCTGCTCTGCCCGTTCTTCTTTGTTTGCCAACTCAAACGCCTCCATTTATCATTCATTGCCCTTATTTTATCTTACATCAAATGAGATAAGCAAAAAAACATGATCCCCCTTTACAAACGTACGTTCTGTTATGTATAATATGTTTACGAGCTGGTAGCCCCCAGCCGTCCTAGCAAGTTCTATTCCCATTCGTATGAGAAGAGTGACATGACTCTTCTCTTTTTTTATGGTTGATTCGCAAAAAAAGACATGCATCCGGCATGTCTTTTCCTTTTTTCTCATTTTACATATCCATCACCAAACTTAGTTTGCAGCATTTGTGGTTACTCAGGACATCAGGAAAACGACTTTTTTATATGACTCAAGTAAATCCCCATTAACTTTTTTTGGGGACGATTTGTAATCTCTTCGCAGTGACATTATACCTGTGCTAGCCCGCCATCTACGAACAATTCAACACCAGTCAAGTAACTGCTTTCGTCTGAAGCAAGGAAAGTTACAGCGTTTGCTACTTCTTCAGGTGTCCCAACTTTTCCAGCTGGAACAGTATTTCTGGCATCTTCCATCGCTCCTTCAAGTGCATCACCAAAAAGCTCATCGTATGCAGGTGTAAGAATCACTCCTGGACTTACCACATTTACACGAATTTCAGTACCTTTTAGGTCAAGAATCCAGTTGCGAACTAGTGCTCTTAATGCTGCTTTAGATGCTCCATATACACTAAATGCTGGGTTGCCAATTGATCCAGCAGTAGAGCCCGTTACAATAATAGAACCTACTTTGTCCGGGAATAGTGATAGCGCTTTTTGAACAGTAAAAATGGTTCCTTTCACGTTAATGTCGAACGTTCTATCAACCTGCTCTTCAGTAATTTCACCTAATGGCAGGAAGTTGCCGATGCCTGCATTAGCAAAAAGGATGTCCAACTTACCTTTTTCCTGCTTTATCATGTCATATAGTTTGTCTAAGTCTTCAAGCTTAGAAATATCACCTTGAACACCGGTTACGTTCTTGCCAATTTGGTTAACAGCTTTATCAAGTTCGTTTTGTCTACGTCCCGTGATATACACATATGCACCTTCGTTTACAAATTTTTGTGCTGCAGCAAGACCAATCCCACTTGTTCCACCCGTTACAAGTGCTATTTTACCTTCAAATTTACCCATACTTAACACTCCTTTAGAATTCATATTATTTTATGTCTAGTACCTTTAAGTACTTGAAGAACAACTTACAAGATATAGTATCCTTCAGTAAGCACATTATCGGAAGTACCCACTTTTTTGTGATATAGTAACTAAAAAGTAATAAATGTGGAATGGAGAGCTTTAGACATGAAAAAATTCAGCTGCGGGTTTGAAGTGACAAAGGAAGTGATTGGCGGAAAATGGAAAGGCCTTGTATTATACTTTTTAATGAATGGACCAAAGAGAACGAGTGAATTAAAGCGCATTATCCCAAATATCACTCAGAAAATGCTGATTCAAACACTTAGAGAGCTTGAGGCCAGTGGACTTGTGACCAGAAAGATGTATAATCAAGTACCGCCGAAGGTTGAATATTCATCCACTGAACTTGGAGAATCTCTTAAACCTATCTTGCAGGAGCTCTGTCAATGGGGGAGCCAATATGCGGAGCAAGAGTATGCAAAAGGTGAATATGAAATTGTACAACCAGAACAACTAAAGTTAGGATTGAAGTAGCTGCTGAAGTAAATGCTATACAACATCAATACCATCACCTAACAGATGAAGAACAGTCAGAAATAAATGAGATAGTCAATTTTGAAAGTGAAGTTCTAATCAGAAGTGTCATGGACTATATTCAGGAGAACTTTGATGAAATTCAAAAATGAGCTGTTTCAAATGTTAAAGAGAAGGTTCAGAAACTTAACTTTAAACAATGAATGAAGATATGATCATAATATTTAATGCCTCTGATCTCTAGATAGGCATTTTTTCTTTCGGATAAAAAAAAGACGTACAAATTGTACGCCTTAATCTGCTTCTGAACTATCAATTTTTCACTGCATAAAAGTCACAGTTCAGGTTGCACCTCAGGTCACACTTTTTCATACAATTCCCATGAGTATTTTCAGGTGTGACTTTTTCCACTTTAATGTGACACCAATTCGTTTCACACTCCGTCTCACACAGCGGAATAATTACCGATTATCAATCGTCTCCGGATACATATCATGGTTCATCATACGGTATTCTGCCATTTCCTCATATTTCGTGCCAGGTTTCCCGTAGTTCGTATACGGGTCAATGGAAATACCGCCTCTTGGCGTAAATTTGCCCCAAACTTCAATATACCTTGGATCCATCAATTCAATCAGGTCGTTCATAATAATGTTCATACAGTCCTCATGGAAGTCACCATGGTTACGGAAGCTGAACAAATATAATTTTAGCGATTTACTTTCGACCATGATTTCATTTGGGATATAGCTGATATAAACTGTCGCAAAATCAGGCTGACCTGTTTGCGGACATAGTGAGGTAAATTCTGGACAGTTGAATTTCACAAAGTAATCTCTATTTGTATGTTTATTTGGAAACGTTTCAAGCACTTGTGGTGCATAATCAAACAAATAATTGGTTCCTTGGTTTCCCAGTAGCGTGACACCTTCTAATTCTTCTGGTTTTCTTGTCGTCATGTCATCTCTTCCTTTCTATACGCCTCGTTTATTTCCCCACAATAACGTGTGCAGCTGCGGCAGCACTCTTACGCGGTTTAAGTCTGGATCTTGCGCTACTTGATCGACAAGCGCTTCATATTTCTTTAATAAATGCGTCAATAAGTACGCATCATCAGCTGTCGTCGTGTCATCATTTCCTACCTGCAAATAAAAAGGAAGCTCAGGGTATTTTGCATGAACATCCTTCGCATACGCTAGGTCACGATCGTCAAAGATCACGACCTTCAGGCTAGCATGCTGCAACCTATTTCCGTTTTTCAGCTCATCTATAATACGTGTTAGTTTCGTAAAATCTGTTTTCATATTCGAGCTTGGCGGCTTAGGAGAAATGGTTAAATCATCAATTTTCAAAAACCATTCCTGATACATCGTCCCTTGTGTTTCAAGCGCTGTATCAATTCCCTCTTCATGCAGTAAATCAATGAGGGATTCCATTTGTTTTAAAAGGGCTGGGTTTCCCCCTGAAATGGTGACATGAGAAAAAGCCTGTCCGCCTATTCTTTTTAATTCTTTGACAATGTCTTCTGCCTCAAGCCACTGAATGTCATGCTTCGCTGAGCCATCCCATGTAAAGGAGGAATCACACCAGCTGCACGAGTAGTCACAGCCAGCCGTTCTGACAAACATGGTTTTTTGTCCAATGACCATTCCTTCTCCTTGAATGGTTGGACCAAAGATTTCTAATACGGGAATCGCTTTAGCCATTGATCTCAACTCGTTTCGGACGGTAAATGCAATAGCTTGTTGGTGTCTCTCTGACAAAGACCTGAACACATGCCGGCTTGTTCGCTAAAGTCGATAAATACGCTGCGACTTTGTCATGTACGGTCTTTGCTACCACCTCAGTGGTTGGCATCGCGTATCGATCGTTTGATGAGAATTCCTCATGATCATTGAGCAGCGTGTGATCGTACTGCCCATGAATGAGCTTTTTCAATGTACTGAAATTGACAAGGAAACCCGATTCATCTAGCTCGTCTCCCGCAATCGTGATATTGATGGTGTACGTATGACCATGAACACGGCTGCATGCGCCCGCATCTTCTCGCGGGATGAAATGGGCAGCAGAAACATGCATGTCTTTATTTAATTCAAATGAAAATGGATGATCGGTTTGTGGATAGATTTGAGAAAGCATTTATTTCGCCTCCTTCATTTCCATATAAGTGTCATAGCCATTTTTCCGCAGCTTACACGCAGGACATTCCCCGCAGCCATCAGAGATGATGCCGTTATAGCAAGTGAGCGTTTCATTTTTCACAAAATCCAGCGCATTAAGCTCGTCTGCCAGCTTCCATGTTTCTGCTTTATTCAGCCACATCAGTGGTGTATGAATCACAAATGGTTTTTCCATTGCTAAATTCACTGTGACGTTGCATGATTTCACAAACTCGTCACGGCAATCTGGATAGCCGCTAAAGTCTGTCTCACAAACACCTGTGATAATATGTCTTGCTCCAATTTGATACGCAAGAATAGAGGCGAAAGATAAGAACACTAAGTTTCTTCCTGGTACAAATGTGGAAGGAAGCTCTCCTTCTTTTTCCTCAATGTCAATGTCATCTCTTGTTAAAGCATTAGGTGCCAGTTGATTTAAAAGAGACATATCTAACAGATGATTCTTCACACCTAATTTGTCAGCGATTCTTTTGGCGACATCAATTTCTTCTTGATGACGCTGATTATAATGAAAGGTCACGGTTTCTACCTCTTCAAATTGTTGAAGTGCCCATAATAAACATGTCGTACTGTCCTGTCCCCCGCTAAAGACAACGACTGCTTTTTCATTTTTCATTTTCTGTTCTCCTCCTTTTGCAGATGAGTACAACCGTACAACACTGCATCTGAAAGGCTCCTGAAAACCCCTATTTTTCTCAAAAGAAAAGACACCTTTACATGTGTATGAGGTGTCCCAGCCATAAAAAATAAAAAATGCCACATCCAAGGATACGGCAAGTCCTTAGTTTTTTATAGAGGGTTTTGCTAGAACCTCTCCCGTCTTCACGGATTTTTGTTCAATTTTCACAGAGGATAGTGTACCACATATTTTTCATGCAGGCTATCCCTTCTTTACTTAACTATCGGGGCAGGCACTTTTTTTAGACAAAGAAAGAGGATAAAAAAGATGCTGACATAGCCAAAAACCGGATAAACCGTTGAAATCAGTGTACCGTAACCAATTTTACTAATCACATAGCAGCATATGAGAATAAGTGATATCGTAAAGATGCTGTTCATTCGGATATATGCCCTCACCTGTCTCTCCAGCCCGTATAAATTGCCTATGACGGATGTAAAAACTTCACCGAAGATGACAAATAAATAAATGAGATGAATCGAGTTTGCGACTTGATACACTACCTGGGCCATTGGAATATCAAACGCCTCCAGCATATCTAATGAAGAAAGAGATAAGAAGCAAGCAAGCAAAATGAGTGTCAGCATGATGCCCCCAAGCACCGCTCCCTTTTTAATGACTGCTTCAGAGGTCATTTCATTTGCGACGGGTACTAACACTGCCTGTGACAGTGCTAAATTAAAGGCACCATATGACACGGCTGATAATATCCACTCGCCCTCACCCATTTGCAGCGCAAGAACATAACTTTCACTGCTGCTAAACACAAATGAATCAAGAAACACGATCATTGAAAAGAAAATCAGCATTGGAACGACAAGGACGTTGACTCCAAATAGCCCTTTTGAACCTTTAAAGAGTACAATGACGCTCAAAATGATCGTCAAAAAGATCCCATATTCCTTCGATATGCCAAGCTGTTCTTCAAAAATAGCCCCTGCGCCTGAAATCATGACTGAGGTGACACCAAGTAAAATAAAAAACATGACAATATTAATATATCGACTCGCAGCTGCGCCAAATAAAAAACGGTTCATATCTTGATAAGATTCTGCTTCGATTCGTTTCGAAATCAGCATCATTTTTGCCCCAAGGCCAGTAAAAATAACACCGCTAATCAGGATTCCTAATAGTCCAATCCAGCCAAAACGAACAAAAAATTCTACGATTTCTTTCCCTGTCGCAAACCCAGCTCCAACCACTGTTCCTACATAAACAAAGGCAAGCTGAAAAGCGGATTCATTTGAACGTTTCATGTGACCCCTCCGCACCCATCACTTTCGATTGTCTCTTTTTTATCCTATGAGACAAGTTCCTTGAAAAGAAGGACAAACCATGATTAAATGCAAAAAAGGATTTTTATTCCCCTTTGAGCAAAACAGTTGAAAGTCAAAATAGGTCAGAGTATACTATAGTCAAAGATGGTCAAACAATAGACCATTTTCTTTAACATTCATTGGTCAAATAAAGTCAAACTTTATTTTAAGGAGGTCATGGCAAATGCGTTGTCAACATTGTCAAGTAAATGAAGCAACTATTCGCCTGAATATGCAAGTAAATTCGTCCCGGAGCCAAATGGTTTTATGTGAAGACTGCTATACCTCTTTGATGGAGCAGTCAAAAATGAAAATGGGACCTCAGCTTTTTGGAGGAAGTTCATTCTTCTCTCAGGCAGCAAGTCATGCCCCAAACATGGAGCAGCCAAAGCAAAAAGGCTTACTCGATGAGCTTGGCCGTAACTTAACAGATGGAGCAAATGCTGGTTTAATTGATCCAGTCATTGGCCGAGATGAAGAAGTCGCAAGAGTCATTGAGATTTTAAATAGAAGAAATAAAAATAACCCTGTTCTTATTGGTGAACCAGGTGTTGGGAAAACAGCGATCGCAGAAGGACTCGCGCTCAAAATTGCGAGCGGCGATGTGCCAAATAAATTAAAGAACAAACAAATCTATTTATTAGATGTCTCCTCACTTGTCGCAAACACAGGTGTACGCGGTCAATTTGAGGAAAGAATGAAGCAGTTAATCAAAGAACTGCAAAGCCGTAAAAATATCATCTTATTTGTAGATGAAATCCACCTTCTTGTGGGCGCAGGATCTGCAGAAGGATCAATGGATGCTGGAAACATTTTAAAACCAGCCCTTGCAAGAGGCGAGCTGCAGCTAGTAGGTGCGACGACATTAAAAGAATATCGCCAAATTGAAAAAGATGCTGCACTCGAACGGCGCTTCCAGCCCGTTATCGTAGATGAGCCAACACAAGATGAAGCAATCGACATCTTAAAAGGCATTCAAGATAAATACGAGGCCTATCATGGTGTCACCTATTCAGATGAAGCAATCAAAGCGTGCGTTCAATTATCTTCGCGGTATATTCAAGACCGTCATTTGCCGGATAAAGCCATTGATTTAATGGATGAAGCTGGTTCAAAAGCGAACCTCTCCATTGATGCAGCAAGTGAAGATGAGCTGACAAACCGACTAGCGCAAATTGCCGCAGAAAAACAAGCTGCGCTAAAAGAAGAACAATATGAAAAAGCAGCGAAGCTACGCGATGAAGAAGAAGCCATTGAAGCAAGACTTCAAAACAAAACAACTGAAAAAGAGCATATCGTTACAGCAGAGGACATTCAGGCCATTGTGGAACAAAAAACAGGCATTCCTGTCGGGAAACTCCAAGCAGACGAACAAACCAAAATGAAAGAAATTGACGTCCGTCTAAAAGCACGAGTGATTGGACAGGAACATGCGGTTGATAAAGTGGCGAAAGCCGTGAAAAGAAGCAGAGCTGGTTTAAAATCGAAACATAGACCAACAGGCTCCTTCCTTTTCGTTGGACCAACAGGTGTCGGGAAAACCGAATTGTCTAAAACGTTAGCTGAAGAATTATTCGGTTCAAGAGATGCGATCATTCGTTTAGATATGAGTGAGTACATGGAAAAACACTCTGTGTCCAAACTCATCGGTTCTCCTCCTGGTTACGTTGGACATGATGAAGCTGGCCAGCTGACTGAAAAAGTGCGCAGAAAACCATACAGCATCATTTTGCTGGATGAAATCGAAAAAGCACACCCAGATGTACAGCACATGTTCCTGCAAATCATGGAAGATGGCCGCTTAACAGACAGCCAAGGCAGAACGGTCAGCTTTAAAGATACAGTCATCATCATGACAAGTAACGCAGGCAGCGCAGATAAAACGGTCAAGGTCGGCTTCCAGTCTGATCAGGGAGAAGCGATTGAGGAACAATCACTCATTGATTCACTAAGCAGCTACTTCAAACCAGAATTTTTGAACCGTTTTGACAGCATCATTCAGTTTGAATCATTAGACAGAGATGATTTAGTGAAGATTGTTGATCTTCTGCTCAATGAGCTGTCAGAGCAATTAAAAGAGCAGAATTTAACAGTCCATGTCACAAATGAAGCGAAAGAAAAAATCGCAGAGCTTGGATATCACCCTGCATTTGGTGCTCGTCCACTTCGAAGAACCATCCAAGAGCACGTTGAAGACCAAATGACGGAGATCCTGCTTGAAGAGGAGCAGCTTTCTGGATTTACTGTGGATGTTGAACATGACGAAATCGTCGTAAAAAAAGGATAACTACATCTTCAGGATGATATGCATCTCCATCATGTTGCGGCGTCTAAGTTCCATCTGAACGACGACGCTCCCCCGCCTCTTTTCCTTTACGATAAAAGAAAAAGAGGTGGATCACATGATGAATTGGAGCTACGATCTTGTTAAAATCATGTATGAAGAAAAATTAAAAGAGCTGCTTCATTTAGATGAACCAGCTCAAAACGATTAAATGGAGACTCCCTTTATATGAGAGGGAGTTTTCTTTTTACGCAGATAGAAAGCGCTTTCGTCAAAAATTCTTCACAGAAAGTGTCTTAATTTTATATTCTGACTAAAACCCTTCTGGAACACACCGATATTAACTATAGAAAAAGATAGTTAAAGGATTTGGTGAGATAATGGACAAAACATCGTTAATTGGTATTATTTTAGCATTTATTGCACTAGGTGTCGGTATGGTTTTGAAAGGTGTGAGTCTAACTGCTCTTCTCAACCCGGCGGCTATATTAATCATCATTGTTGGGACGGTTGCAGCTGTTGTCATCGCATTCCCTTCTAGTGAAATTAAGAAAACACCAAAATTGTTCGGCAAAATTTTCAAAGACAGCCAGCTTCCAACGATTCAAGAAATGATCCCTCTATTTTCAAACTGGGCACAAATTGCGCGTCGTGAAGGTCTTTTGGCATTAGAAGCAAGTCTTGAGGAAGTCGATGATGATTTTCTAAAGAACGGGTTAAGCATGGCAGTTGACGGCCAAAGTGCTGAATTTATTCGAGACGTCTTAACAGAAGAAGTTGACGCCATGTCTGAACGACATCAGTCAGGTGCATTAATCTTTACACAAGCTGGTACATACGCTCCGACGCTAGGGGTACTTGGCGCCGTTGTCGGACTTATTGCCGCACTTGCCAACATGGGAGATATTGAAGCACTTGGACATGCGATCAGTGCTGCCTTTGTCGCCACACTGCTTGGGATTTTTACCGGATATGTGTTATGGCATCCATTTGCCAACAAGCTGAAGCGTAAATCAAAGGAAGAAGTAAAGCTTCGTCTGATTATGATCGAAGGTATTCTTTCTGTTCTTGAAGGTCAATCTCCAAAAGTCATTGAACAAAAACTTCTTATGTACTTACCAGCAAAAGAACGTGCAAATCTTGTCATTGAAGAAGGAGAAAATCAAAATGGCTAGGAAACGTAAAAACCATGATCATGAAGACCATGTAGATGAATCTTGGCTTATCCCTTATGCCGATCTACTAACGCTTCTTCTCGCCCTCTTCATTGTGCTCTTTGCATCTAGTTCAATTGATGCGGCAAAATATGAACAGATGGCTAAGTCTTTTAATGTAGTTTTTACTGGCGGTACTGGTGTTATGGATCAATCCAGTATGCAAAGCACGGAAGAAACTGAAAACAGCAACCAAGTCAAGAAAGCAGCCGAGGAAGAGAAAGATGAAGAAGCCAAAGCAAAGGCTAGGGACCAAGCGATTCTCACAAAGGTCAAACAACAGGTCGATTCATTCATTGCAAATAAAAAACTTGGTTCAAAGCTCGAAACAAAGCTTACGGATGAAGGTCTTCTCATTACGATTGAGGACAGTATCTTCTTTGACTCTGGACGGGCAGTTATTCGCCCTCAGGATGTCCCGTTAGCAAAAGAAATCTCAAAACTGCTCGTCATTAATCCTGCTCGTGACATTGTCATTAGCGGACATACAGATAATGTACCGATCAGAAATTCAGAATTTGAATCAAACTGGTATTTAAGCGCCATTCGCGCTGTGAACTTTTTAAATATTCTTCTTGAAAACAGCAATCTAAACCAAGAGAACTTTAGTACAAAAGGATACGGCGAATTCAAACCGATTGCCTCGAACGATACAGCAGAAGGCAGAAGTAAAAACCGGCGTGTAGAAGTACTCATTTTACCGATTGAGAAAAAAGCGAAATAAAAAAAGAAGCCAGCGGCTTCTTTACAGATTGTTGACAAAGGGCTAAAATGATCTCTATTTTAGCCCTTTGTCTTCTTTTCAGCGTGATAGAATACCTTTGCAGTCTAGGAACGAGCACCGGCACGCAGGACTGACAACTGAATGCGAGGGATTGCTTGCGCGCTGAAAAGGAAGCCAGCGGCTTCCTTTTTATTTATTCTTGATGATCATATAAATGCTTTGCACGCAGCCCTACATGTTTGAGCATATCGATGCAGGCATCTTTCTCTTCTTCGCTGAGGACACTGATCATCTCATGAATTTCTTTCGCATGATCTGGGAAGATGTCATCAAGCAAAGCTCGTCCCTGCTTGGTAATATGCGCAAATGTCACCCTGCGGTCTTCTGCACAAGCCTTGCGGCTGAGGAGTTCTTTCTTCTCCAATTTATCAACCACATACGTGATGCTGCCGCTTGCAAGTAAAATCTTATCACCGATTTGCTGAAGCGGCTGATCACCTTTATGATACAGCAATTCTAGCACAGCAAATTCAGTTGGATTCAGCCCGTGCTTCACAATATGTTTGTTCATGTGATGATTAATTGAGCGATAGGCACGTGATAATACAATAAATAGTTTCAATGATTTTTCAACATTATGATTTTCCATTTTTTATCATCCTTTATGAAATGCAACCCACTAATGTGACATTAATAAACAATAAGTAAAATGTCAACATTTTGATCCATCTTTAGCACGAAAATGAGACCAGAACGAATCACCTAATTTTTTAAAAATCACACAAGTCATCGTAATAAAGATAGGTTCAATGCTATAATAAGTCTATTAGGTAATACGTTGGAGCGATGAATGATGAGTATACTGAAAGGGTTTTGGAAGAAGATCAGGCTTTACCTTATTTTGGTCATGCTTCCAACCCTAATCATTAGTTATTTTATCTATGAAAAAGAAACTGAAAAAATCGATTTAAAGAACAAACAAACCGCTACACTTATGTTAAATATTCACAAAAATCAAATGAATTATTTAATAAGTGAAACAGAAGCGAGATTAACTTCCCTCGCCATGGGATTTGACCAGCCGCTTGAGACGAAAAAAGTACAAAACATCCTAGAGAAAATCTATAAACAAGAACCTCGTTTTTCAGGTCTGTATCTCCTAGACAAAAAAGGAAATGTAACAGCAAGCACCACCCCGTTAAAGGAAAAAATTAACCTATCATTCAGAGATTACTTTAAACGCATTCAAGTGACCAAGCAGACCGTGATCACAGACAACTATGTAAGCCGAATTACAAAACAGCGGATTCTCTCCATTTGTGTGCCTGTTCTCGATGAAAACGAAGAGGTCACCAATGTACTAATTGCCGCCATTCAAATTGATTATTTAAGAAATATTATGAATGTATTGAACCCTGATCTTCATTTTAAGATGCTGAATCAAAATGGACATGTCGTCTTTACAAGCGGTCCACAGCCAGTACCCGAGGGCGGCAGCACCGTGTCTACATATTTAGATGAAAACAGCTGGAAGCTGGAGGTCTTTCCGCAGCGTGCTTCAACAAGTGAAGTGCTGTCTGTGATGCTCATCCCTTTATCCAGTGCGTTTATTTTATTAAATATTTTATTCACACTCGTCCAATATATCGTGTTAAGGCGGCAAACTCAGCAGGAGCGTCATCAAAATGAAGCGCAAAAGCTTGAATTGATCGGAACACTCGCAGCAAGTACAGCACACGAAATTCGCAACCCATTAACAGGGATTAGCGGATTTATCCAGCTATTGCAAAAGAAGTATCATTCAGAAGAAGATCAGCTCTATTTTTCTGTCATCGAGGAAGAAATTAAACGGATCAACCAAATCGTCAGTGAATTTCTTGTATTAGGAAAACCAACGGCAGAAAAATGGCAGAATAACTCTGTAAAAGAAATTGTAAGTGAGATCATGCCGATCGTTTTCTCTGAGGCAAATCTTTATAATGTTGAAGTGGATTTGCAAATCAATACGATTCAAGATGTGGGCGTGTATTGCACAAAGGATCATATTAAACAAGTTGTTTTAAATGTAGCAAAGAACTCTTTAGAAGCGATGCCAAACGGCGGTCATTTGAAGATTGTGATCGAAGCTGAAAAAGAACATGTCATCATTAAAGTAGAGGATACAGGTGAAGGCATACCAGAAGAGATGTTAAAGCACATCTTCCTCCCCTTTATTACATCGAAGGAAAAAGGCACAGGTCTTGGGCTTGTCGTGTGTAAACGAATCATTTCGATGTATGGCGGAACAA
Organism: Bacillus sp. FSL R5-0512; assembly: GCF_038593295.1. Classification (NCBI taxonomy): domain Bacteria; kingdom Bacillati; phylum Bacillota; class Bacilli; order Caryophanales; family Bacillaceae; genus Bacillus; species Bacillus sp. FSL R5-0512. The sequence continues at coordinate 1,271,689 of NZ_CP151982.1, read as the reverse complement.
TTGATATTCATAGCGAAGTGAATAAAGGAACGACTGTCATGATCATGCTTCCTTCTGCTCACTCAGCATAACTGAAGATGTCAGCCGGTTTTGCTTATGCAAGACCGGTTTTTCATGTCAATAAGAGGGGCGGTTCACAGATAAAAGACTCATTTGAGACACAAGATCATGAAAGGAGGGGGCAGATTGTTTCTCATGAAAAAGAAGATGCTGATACTCATTCATCAGGTTGTCCAGTTCTTGACTATATTTAATTGTCTTCTCACCAGTGTAACCTTCCACTTGAGCAGCTTCTACCATTTGTTTTCTCTTCTCATCAATGGACATCAGCAATTGTTCTTTCCTTACGTAAATATTCATGATCTCAGCTCCCGCAATGATTTCGACTGTCTATGCTCAAAATGATCCGACACCAAAATTATACTTTATTTGTAAATTAAATTAAATATGCTTATTTTATTTAATTTTTTACAGCCTAAAGACCTTTTACCCAATCAAATTTGGGGGTAAACTTCAAATTTGGACAGGACTGACACATTGATTAAACAGAATTTTATCCTATGCAGAAGATCAAAATCAACTATTTTCTTTCTCATTTTATGTCTAATTTCCTAAAAAAAAGCTGATCTTCCGCCTCATGCGGAATGATCAGCTCTATCATTAAACCGTTTCTTCCTCGTAAATCGGCACCCAGCCCTCAGTTGTGACAAATATGCGAACTGCGACCACTTTGCGATCCTCTTGAAGTGTAAAGTAATGACGAATGTTTGGCGGAACAGAAATTAAATCACCTGGATTCAATCTCACATCAAAAAAGACGCCATCCTTGCCTTGAATAGCAAAGATTCCGTGCCCGCTCACAATAAAGCGTACTTCGTCATCTGTATGGTGATGCTCACGTTTAAAGTTTTGGAGCAGCTCATCAAGATTTGGCGTGGCATCAGATAATGAAATGACATCCTGCGCTTTGTACCCTCTTTTTTCAGAAATACTTTGGATTTCCTTTTGGAAAACAGTCAAAATCTCTTCCTTTTCCTCATCGGTTAAATCATACTTTTCTGATAAACGGTTTGGCAGCTTTTCAATATCCCAATGCTCATAAATGACCCCTTGGTTTTCCAAATATGTTGCTACCTCTTGCTCGCTTTCAAGTAATGTGTTCTCTTCATTATGAATCAAAATCGTCGCCATGTGTTTTTCCTCCTTTTTATCTTACAAGCTGCTGTTGATAAAGCGCTAATTTTAAGTGATAGCTAAATAAAAATTCATATGCTTCTAATACTCGTTTTGCTTCAAAGGCTGTTTTTCCCCAGACTGTAATACCATGATTGCGAATGAGTACAGCACCAGATGACGCCTCTAGTGTCAGATGTTTGGCAAATTGCTCTGCAAGCTTCGGAATATGAGCTGGATTTTCAATAATCGGAATCGACACTTCTGCATCCTCTTCCCAATAACCAAGCGCTTTGATGATTTCGTTGCCTTTAAAACGAATCTCTCCCTTATCCCCATACAGCTCTGACATCACATTATTATCGATTGTATGGACATGGAGGCAGCAGCCTGCTTTCGTCCGTTCATATACGTACGTGTGAAGCAGTGTTTCAGCTGATGGTCTAAGCGGCTCGTTCGGATCATGGGGCTGGCCTGCCGCATTTACTAGCACAAAATCTTCGTTTGTTTCTTTTCGTTTATCTTTGCCGCTTGCCGTCACCAAAAACGTGATTGGATCATCCGACACCTTGATCGATAAATTACCGCTTGTTCCGAAAAACCAATCTCTTTGAGCCAGTTCACGTTTAACGTCTGCTAGCTCCTGCCAGCGTTTGCTCTTTGCGTCTGCCATTCCTTCACTTCCTTTATTTGAACAAATTGCGCTTGTAGATCAATAAATGTGTCATATTCCTTGTGTACGAGGCCGAGCTCTTGACATTCATTGAGCAAGTAGTCGCGCGCAAACGTAAGATCCGCATGCTTCGCCGCCTCCACATCAGTCACTGAATCTCCGATCATGATGATGAAGTCATCCTCATGAGTCAGCTTTCGAATGATTGAGGGCTTGCAGCATCCGCAGCCATTTTGACATGGCGTATCGCAGGCATGCGGCCATTCAATCTGAATATGGCCTTCCACAAATGATGCATGGTTGCAATAAATATCGTCTCGATCGACAATGCCTTCGAGGATGGGGTAGACAAAAAAGTCCATCCCCCCGCTAAGTACATAGAAAGGAATATCTGCTTTTTTTACCTCATCGACAAATTGCTTAAATCCTTCTCGAATCTCTGTATCCTCTAAAATAAATGATTGAATAGCATCCTTCTGATCACTTTTCAGTAATTGAAACATCTGCCCGACGCCTTCTTGAATGGTGATTTCCTTTGACAGGACACCATCCTTCAGCTTCGTCCATTCACTTGGTGCAAACTGTTTCATGATGCGGATGATATTATCATTTTTTGTAATTGTTCCATCAAAATCACAGCATACAATTGGTTTTTTCATTATTCTGCTACCCTTCCCCAAAGATCAAGTGCCGCTTTTAAGTCTTGGCAGGAAGCCGCCTTATCTCGGATGGACTCTTCGTGAATCACGGCATCAATGATCGAACGAAATGCCTTCCCTCCGCCAATGGCTCCCCGCGGATGTCCGTGAATGCCTCCACCTGCATTTATCACATGATCAATTCCAAAATCTTTGATCAATACTGGAACCATTCCTGGATGAATGCCTGCTGACGGGACAGGGAATGTTTTTTGAACCGTATCCTCTTTTACGCAAGCTTCATAGATTCCAAAGGCATCTTTTTTCGAAAGAGCAACCGACCCATAAGGTGAGGGAAAGAGGCTCAAATCAGCGCCAGCATATCGATTTAATTTGCCTAAAAGAAGAGAATGCGAGAATCCATATTCAGGAGAGGATGTCAAAGCACCACTCACAGCGGGATGCGCCATAATCGGCAGTGGAATGTCTGGGTCCTCAGCTAGGCTTTGCATGACATCAAGGCCGTATGCAAAGACATTGAATAAGAGCGCATCTGCCCCAAGTTCAGCGGCCTTTCTCGCTCGATCCTTCAGGTCAAAGGTTCTGCCCGTTAAATTGACAGCATACAGTGTGCGGTGTCCTGTTTCTTCATAGGTTTCTTTTAAAATCGCTTTTCCTTCTTTGATTCGCTCTTCAAAAGGGGCTAATGGACTTTCGAATAAAATTTCATCGTCTTTGATGAAGTCAACCCCGCCTAATGCCTGTAAGCGGAGCTGCTCTTTTAAATCCTGCATATCACGGCCGATAACGCCTTTAAAAATACTCATCAATAATGGACGATCAAACACATTTACCTTTTTTCGTATGCCATCAATTCCAAATACAGGTCCTGGCAGGCTTTTTTTAAATTCTTCAGAAAATTGGATATCGACTAGCTTCACTTTTCCGTCTAGTGAAAGCTTTCCAAAAATCGTCGTAAAAACAGCTGGTAAATCAGCTGAAAAGTTTGCCTCAGGATAAGCAATGGTCACCTCTGATTGATAAAGGCCATTTTCGGCTGGAACAGCCTTTTCTAATACTTTTTCAACTCGGCCTTTATGCTTTTGAAGCTGCTCCTTTTTGAGCTGCGGCAAATCCGTCCATGATCCAACTGTTAAACCAAGCGCGATCTGCTCCGCTTTTCGATTTATTTGTTCATCCTCTCGATGTGTTAATACGTATGTTGCCAGTAATTCACTCACTAGGAATCCCCTTTCGATTGCGTCATGCATATGTTCAATAAAAAAACCTCTTCAAGTGCTTCATGAGCGCCTTAAAGAGGTTGTTTCGTGTCATTCATCCGAATCTTATCTCTCAGCGCTTGCTGCAAGAATTAGCACCGTGCTTCATGGAAGTCGGTTGCCGGGCTTCATTGGGCTAGTCCCTCTGCCTACTCTTGATAAGAATATTCAATTTTCTTAAATATTGCCTGAATTATCGCACCATTTTTTTATGTTGTCAATGGCTTTTTTTCAAACAGCTTCAAAGCAGCGATGCGCTGAGCGGCTTCTTGTAACCGCTCCTCACTTGTTAGAAGCCCTACTCTCACGTACCCTTCACCGTGAGCACCAAAGCCATTGCCTGGCGCAACAACAACATGTGCCTTCTCTAATAATAAGTCAGAAAAGGCTTCAGATGTATATCCTTCCGGCACCTTTAACCAAGCAAAAAATGAACCCTTTGGTGCACTGACTTCCCAGCCAATTTCTTTGCAGGCAGCCATCCACACATTCCGCCTTTTCTCATATCGATCATTTTGCACCTGCACGCACGTTTGATCGCTTAATAGCGCTTCCGCTGCTGCATCTTGAGTGGCTTTAAACAGCGAGACAAACAGATGATCCTGATAAAGCTCAATCGCTTCAATAACAGACGAATTTCCTGCTGCAAATCCTACTCTCCACCCTGCCATATTGTACGTTTTAGATAATGTGTAAATTTCTATTCCCGTCTCTTTCGCTCCCTCTACTTGCAGAAAGCTGAGCGGCTTTTCTCCATCAAATCCAATGCCGCCATATGCAAAATCATGGACTACACATAGCTCGTGATCTTTCGCAAACGTAACGGTTTCTTCAAAAAATGCACGGCTTGCCGTAGCCCCCGTCGGATTGTTGGGGTAATTTAAATACATTAATTTTGCCTTTTTCTTATCATCTTCAGGCAGCAAATCGTAGTCAGGTAAAAAATCATTTTTTTCAAGAAGTGGCATGGTTACCATATGCGCTCCAGCAAGCACAGCGCCTGACCAATAATCAGGATAACCAGGATCAGGGACAAGAAGCGTATCACCCGAATTCAGCAGACATTGCGGCAGCTCAACAAGCCCTGCTTTCCCGCCAAATAAAATCGCAATTTCCGTTTTTGGATCAAGTGCGACCCCATATTCTCTTTCATAAAAAGCGGCAGCAGCCTTTTTTAATTTCGCTGTTCCACGGAATGAGGAGTATTGATGATTTTCAGGTTTTGCTACCGCTTCCTGCATGGCTTTTACAATGTGCGGAGGAGTTGGCTGATCAGGATTTCCCTGCCCCAAATTAATGATATCTGCCCCTTCCTGCACTTTTTTCTGCACCTTTTGGACAAGGGACGCAAAAAATTGTTTCGGTAATTGTTTCAACACATCTGATTGCTGGAATTCCATTTCTTCACCTTCTATTCAAGTTACGTGACAATACAATCACTGTAATGGATTGTTTTATGAATTGTAAAGCAATTTTGAAAAAAGATTGACATGTAAAGCGCAGCTCTGATAATATCTTGAATTAAGAAATGCAATCAGACACGAAACAATTACATATTGATTTCTCTTATCGAGAGTTGGGCGAGGGATTTGGCCTTTTGACCCCAACAGCAACCGACCGTTAATACCACTGTGAAGTGGGGCGCAGCAAGTAACGCGCCAAGACAATTGTCTTATAGGGCACGGTGCTAATTCCATCAGACGTATGTGCTGAGAGATAAGAGAGGCTTTGAGCATACACACCATCAAGCCTCTTTCTCTCAGGAGAAAGAGGCTTTTTTATATGATTTGGAGGGGAAGCAATTGGTTACACTTACGGCATCATATGAAGAACTAACAGAAAGCTCGGCAGTTGCACTCGCAATTAGACTTGGCTTGATCCAAGAAAGCAGTCATTTGACATGTACTGAAATCGGTGACGGGAATTTAAATTACGTCTTTCATATTTATGATCACAAACAAGAAAAAGGATTGATCATCAAGCAGGCGCTGCCTTATGCAAAGGTGGTAGGGGAGAGCTGGCCGCTTACATTAGACCGGGCAAGAATTGAAAGTGCCGCCCTGATCAAGCAGTCAGAATATGCGCCTCACCTTGTACCAGCAGTCTATTATTCAGATACAGCTCTTGCAGTGACAGCCATGGAGGATCTCTCCCACTTAGAAATCGTCAGAAAAGGGCTAATTGCCGGAAAACAATATCCGCATTTATCTGATCATGTTGGAGAATTTTTAGGAAAAACACTTTTTTACACATCTGACTTTGCTACAAATCCTAAAATCAAAAAACAATTTGTGAAGCAATTTACGAACCCTGACCTGTGTGATATCACAGAAAAACTCGTCTTCACAGACCCTTTCTTCGATAGTGAAACAAATGACTTCGAAGAAGAATTAAGAGAATTTGCAGAAGCGCTTTGGGCAGATCTTGAAGTGCAAGCTAGGGCAGCAGAATTAAAGCGTATCTTCCTGACATCAGCTGAAACATTGGTTCATGGAGATCTTCATACAGGCAGTATTTTTGCAAATGAAACTGAAACGAAAATCATTGATCCAGAATTCGCGTTTTACGGTCCCTTCGGATTCGATATCGGCCACTTTATCGCCAATCTGTTCCTGAATGCTTTATCTCGCGAGAATGAACACGAGCAGCAGCACCTTTTTAACCATGTCGTCAATGTATGGGCAACCTTCAAAGAAGTGTTCACAAAAGCTTGGAAAGAGGACAGCATTGAAGCGTTTAGTGTATCGGACAGCTTTTTAGAAACAACGTTTGACCGGATTTTAAAAGAAGCAACAGGCTTTGCCGGCTGTGAGCTTGTCCGCCGAACAATTGGTCTTGCTCATGCCGCTGACCTTGATGCAATTCCATCACCAACTAGACGGATTCAGCAGAAAAAAGCAGCACTGACACTTGGAAAAACATTTATCAAACAATATCATGCAGTGGAAACAGCGTCTGACCTCGTCGCATTATTCCAGCCATCTGTAAAGGAGTGACGGGTTTTGTCAAAAGAATTTGAAGTCCCCCGTTCTGTCGAATGGGAAGAAAACCGTATTAACATTTTAAATCAGCAAAAATTACCAACCGAAACCGTATTTGAGCATTTATATACGAAAGAAGATGTGTATGATGCGATTGTGTCATTAAAAGTACGCGGAGCGCCTGCGATTGGCATTACAGCAGCTTTTGGGCTGGCGCTTAGTGCACAAGCAATTGAAACAGAAGAATTGGATGTTTTTAAACAAGAAGTCATTCGAATCAAAGAATATTTAAACAGTGCTCGTCCAACCGCTGTGAACCTCGCCTGGGCATTAGACCGGCTGCTGCAGCGCATTCAGCGTGCAGCATCAGTGAATGCAGCCAAAACAGACCTTGTGCATGAAGCCATTCAAATTCAAATAGAAGATGAAGAAACATGCAGACAAATCGGTCAAAATGCACTTCAGCTCTTTAAATCAGGTGACCGTATCATGACCATTTGTAATGCAGGCTCCATCGCAACGAGCCGGTATGGAACAGCCCTTGCTCCCTTTTATTTAGCCAAAAAGAAAAATCTTGATCTTCACATTTATGCATGTGAAACACGCCCTGTTCTTCAAGGCGCTCGTCTGACAACATGGGAGCTCATGCAAGGCGGCGTGGATGTGACGCTCATTACAGATAACATGGCAGCCCATACGATGAAGGAAAAGCAAATTTCTGCTGTCATTGTTGGAGCTGACCGTATCGCCCGTAATGGAGATACAGCGAATAAGATTGGAACGTTAGGTCTTGCCGTTCTAGCCAAGCATTTTAACATTCCGTTTTTTGTAGCAGCACCGCTTTCAACCTTTGATGTATCCACCCGCGACGGGTCAGATATTCCAATTGAAGAGCGCGACCCGCTGGAAGTAAAGGAATTAAACGGCGTCCCCATTGCACCGCCTGATGTTCAGGTATTCAATCCCGCCTTTGATGTCACTCCTCATCATCTTATTTCAGGCATCATTACAGAAAAGGGAATTATCACATCGAACTATGCAGAAGAGATTGATGCTCTTTTCGCCGAAAGCATCTCTCAATGATCGCAAAAAAGCGCCGTGTTCTTGTCATTTAAGAGCACCGCGCTTTTTTGGTTCTTGATTCGTTTTTGTTAAGATTTCTTTTTTTTGTTCTTCTGTCAAAACGTTCATTTTGACACATAGTGACGTCACGGCATACATTTTGCCTTTTTTGCCCCAAAACATGCCAGCGCCCTCCTTTTTCCCTCAACCAACTTTTTTAGCTTAATAAAAGGATATGTCGCTTGACAAACATTTGGAACAGGTCAATCGATTTATTTTTGAACAAATGGGATGCCTTCTAATTCAAGCAGGACCGCTTTCATGTCTGTTTTCGATCCTGCATAGCCCGTCAGAGTCCGGTCTTTTCCAATCACCCTGTGACACGGGATAAAAATAGGTAATGCATTTCGTCTGTTAGCTTGTCCGATGGCTCTTACAGCCTTTGGATTGCCAATCGCTTCTGCAATGTCTGCATAGCTTTTTGATTCACCATATGGTATGGCCGACAATGCTCCCCACACCTGCTCTTGGAACGGAGAACCAGTTTGCTTGAGCGGGAGATCGAATACTTGCCGCTCACCTTTGAAATATTCATCTAGCTGCTTTTTCGCTTCTTGTAAGACAGGCGTATCTGCTTGCTTTAGATTCGCTGCCTGCTTTTTTGCTAAAAACGGTTCATCATCAAACATCACCTCGATGATGGCACCGTCCTTTTCTAGTATGTATAATTCCCCGATGGGTGCGTGATAGACGGTATAATACACGTTACTGCTCTCCTTCTTGTTTCTGCTGCCTAAGTGGCAGCGTGAGATGGAAGACGGTTCCTACGCCTTCCTCACTTTCTACCTCAATGGTTCCTTGATGCTCTTCAATAATTTTATAACTAACCATTAAGCCAAGTCCAGTTCCTCTTTCTTTCGTTGTATAAAAAGGCTCACCTAGACGCTTTAGCTTATCCTCTGCCATTCCGCAGCCTTCATCACGCAGTGAAATGACAATATGCTCCTCGCCCTTCCGCTGAATGCTCACATAGACATTTCCTTTGCACGGCATGACTTCAATTGCATTTTTTAAAATGTTAATAAAGACCTGCTTTAATTGGTTTTGTTCACAATAAATGAGCGGAATCTCATCCAGCACATTGAGATGCATTTGAACATTGCCAAGATTCGCCTGTGCGTGCAGAAGATCCATCGTGTCTTTCACAATCTGCACCACGTTTTTTTCTTCATATACAATGGCTTGCGGTTTCGCTAAAATCAAAAATTCGGTGATGATGGATTCAATTCTTTTCAGCTCTGATGTGATGACATTAAAATAGAGCGAATACTCCCCTTCTATATTTCCTTTTAACAGCTGAATGAAGCCTTTTAATGCTGTCATCGGGTTTCTAATTTCATGAGCAATTCCAGCGGCAAGCTCTCCGACCACATGAAGGGTATCTGATTTTCTCACCCGCTCTTCTAATTCCTTCCGCTCTGTCACATCTCTAAAGATCGCCAAATTCATATTATGGATAATGTTGCGTTTAAAAGAGAATTCCAGGATACGCTGATCTGGATGGTTCAGTACAAACGGAACCTCATTATCCATTTCATCTAATGACATCGCCTCGGCGGGCTGAGCCAAATTTTCTATTTGATAAGGGGCAAGGATGTGGAAAAGATTCATTTCTGTTAAATGATCGTCCTTCAATTGAAGCAGCTCGCTGGCAGATGGATTGACTTCAATGATTCGGTATTGATTATCAAAAAGAACAATGCCGTCCATTGAGCCATTAAAGACTTTACGGAATTTGAGCTCACTTTCGCGCAGCTCCTGCTCCATTCTTTTTCGATCACTTACATTACGTAAAATGGTTAAGTGCTGTCCTTCTAATACCGCATGCTTTGAAGTAAACTCAAGCTCTTTATACTGTCCATTAGCCATTTTGAACAACAGCTCTTCCCTTATTTCATCATTCCTGATATAGCGTCTTCTTGTTGGTCTATATCTCTTATCAGATTTGACGAGAAAGTCGGTGAGTTTTTTGCCAATCAGCGAGTGCATCGGTAATTCAAAAATTCGGCAGGCTGATTCATTGGCTTTCACAATCTCTCCATCGTCCGCCCATATGATGATGGCATCCATTGCATTTTCAAAAATTTCTCTAAAGCGTTCTTCACTTTTTAACAGCTTCTCTTCCATCAGTCTTTTTTCTGTAATATCCCGCATGATGGACATATAAAAACCACTCATCACATTTGATGTAATGGTGAGTTCAAATAATTTTTGCTGGCCAGATTGAAGGGTAACAGGAAGCTCCCCTTTTGCTTTCCCTGTTTCTTTAAGTGACGTTAAAAGATGCTGCAAGGCGGGAAGATTTTCTTCTTCGACAAATTCATGTAAATAGCGATCGGTTAAATCAGTCTTTTGCAGCTCAAAGCTCTGACAAAAAGAATGATTCGCATCAATCATGCAGCCATCCTGATCAAAAATGACCATCCCGTCAATGGCTCGGTCAAACAAATCTTTGAACAGCTGCTCATTCATGGAGCGTTCTCGTTCTAATATTTTCTTTGAAGAAATATCTCGCATGACCACAATATATTGCTGACTCATGGTATCGTGCTCTGCGACAAATTCAATGTATTTTGTCTCACCATTTTCCAGCTGAATGGAGATCTCTCTTTTTAACGTACCTTTTCGAAAAAATAGATCGAGTGAGCATTCAATTTTATCTTTCGGGATGCCGTATAGGAAATCTAGAACGGATTTATTGAGGAGGTCTTCTTTCGGTGTCTGGACAAGCCTGCATGTTGCTTCGTTGGCTTGGATGATGTTGAGGTGCTGATCAAATATAAAAATGGCATCTAGCGTCTTATTTAATAGCATTTTTTGCTGCATTAACTCAGTTCGCAAATATTCGTTCTCTTTTTCTAATTTTCTGATATCTCCCGCAGGGGTTAACCTATTGCCATCGAGCGTTTCAGTCATTCTCTTACACTCCTTTTCCAGCCTCATTCCTCTACAATATTTCTACAATATTTTCATTGTTCCTTCATTCGACTCATAAAAAAAGATAACTTTTTACACGAAGACTGTCTCATTTATTTCATTTGGATGACAGGATTGTATAACGGTTCACTTTTCTTACGCTTCTTTTACAACCATTCTACAATTTCACTTCAAATAGCGAATTGAGCGAAAATGTATTTTAGAATGAGGCAAATAAGGGAACAGTGCACTTAGAACATTTATGTTTGAAATCGAGCAGGAAAGGTGATGTTATGGCATCTTCACGAGATAGTTATTTTGATAATGCGAAATTCCTTCTGATTTTTCTAGTTGTTTTTGGTCATTTGTTACGATCATTCATTCATGATAATGACTGGATGCTCTATTTATACAAGTTTATTTATACCTTTCACATGCCCGCCTTTATTTTAGTTTCTGGCTTTTTTGCAAAAGGGTTTAGAAAACCGGGCTTTATGAAAAAAGTCGCCGTTAAGCTGATCATCCCATATTTAATCTTTCAGGTGATCTATTCGGTTTACTATTATCTCTTGCAGGATCAAAGCATGGCCAATTTAAATCCAATTGACCCACAATGGTCCTTATGGTTTTTAATTAGTTTATTCTTTTGGAATTTGCTGCTCATTCCTTTTTCAAAACTGCCGTTTCACTGGGCGATGATCGTCAGTTTATCGATTGCTTTACTCGTCGGTTATGTGGACAGCATCAGCGATACACTCAGCTTATCACGTACGTTTGTCTTTTTGCCTATGTTTTTAGCTGGATTCTATTTAAAAAAGCAGCATTTTGAATTCATCCGTACAAGCAAAGGAAAGCTGGCAGCACTTTTTGTATTAATGGCTGTGTTCCTGTTTTGCTACTTCTATGAATTTGATTATTCCTTCTTATTTGGCTCAAAGTCGTATGCTTCTCTTGGGGATGAAGGAATGATTGCGGCAATGAAACGAATGGCATGGTATTTGCTTGCATTTGGCGCTACTTTCAGCTTCTTTGCATTAGTTCCAACACGCCGTTTCTTCTTTACAAAATGGGGAACAAGAACGTTATATGTTTATTTATTACACGGCTTTGTGATCAAGCTACTAAGAACCACTTGGTTTGATGACTGGGCGCTAAATGCAGCAAGTGTACTCATTTTATTGCTGCTGACCATTCTGTTAACCTTTACCCTGTCTAGCACTTTTGTCAAAACCGTTGCACAGCCAGTGATCGAGCTCAAAATGACCAATCTCATGCGAACGATCACCGGCAGGCAAGGGAGTTATATCAAATAAAAAACGATCCTTCATGGATCGTTTCAGATTGTTGACAAAGGGCTAAAATGATCTTTATTTTAGCCCTTTGTCTTCCTTTCAGCGTGATAGAAAACCTTTGCAGTCTAGGAAGGGCGAGCACCGGAGCGGAGCGAATTTGACATTCGTGAGCACCGGAGCGCAGAACTGCGGGCGAATGCGAGGGTTTGTCTACACGCTGAAAACGATCCTTCATGGATCGTTTTTTTCTATTTCTTATTCTGCTGACATGCATCGTCTTTCTTTGGCTTCACCAATGTATCAATCCATTTGCTGCTGTTAATATCTCCAAGCTCACTGCCAAATTCCTCTTCTAAAATATCTGGGTCCATTGGCTTTTTATGGTCCTTCATCTCTTTGCTCTTCATATGCTTCTTAGTCACGAGATGCTCCCCCTTGTTTCCCTTTATGAGAATTTCGGTTTGCCTGACGATCTCTTGATTGTTCGTCAAATTGAGTTTGTCCTTGATCATGTGCCATACTTTCTGTCGGCGTCATATTATTTGTTAATGCTTCATTTTTCGCTGCTTTTCTTTTCATCTGCATTCAGTCCTTTTTTGACAGGTTTAGTTCTTCTCTTAATTGGTCAAGGAGTTCTTTCATTTGCTTGACCGTCACTGGCTTTTCCTCAGGTTTTAACTCATAGCCAATTTGCCCATTGGCTTCTAGCGTGGCTTTTTTGAGACAGCTGATGTCAGTGATGCCTTGCTGCTTTAAACGCATTTTAAATTCGTCCCTTGTGAGCCTTGTTTTCTTCAGCTTATGATCAAGCATTTGGCCATCCTGTAAAATCACGACCGATTTGCCTGAAAGCAATTTTTCAAAAAAATCCGATTGAATCGACAGCTTCTCCATAATGACAAGTGCCACAATAAAGATGGTAGCTGCATAAATGGTTTCAAGTAAATTATGCTCAATAAAGGGTTGGATAATAATCGATCCGATTGAAATCATGATGACTGTTTGTTGTACAGTTAATTGACTAATCGATTTAGGCCCTGCTATTCTCAGCAGCAAGGTACCAACTAGCAGCATGACAATTGCTTTCCATAACACATCCAGCACGTCTCGTTCACCTCTTACCTATAGATTGCGAACATCCCATGTGATTTAGACAGTTAGATAATGGAAATAAAAAAACAGCATTCGAATTGAATGCCGTAAGATGTTGACAAAGGGCCAAAATGAAGATCATTTTGGCCCTTTGTTTTCATTTCAGCGTGATAGAAAACCTTTTAAGTCTAGGAAGGACGAGCACCGGAACGGAGCGAATTTGACATTCGTGAGTACCGGAGCGCAGAACTGCGGGCGAATGCGAGGGTTTGTTTACACGCTGACAGCATTCAAATTGAATGCTGTTTAGCCAATAATGACGCGCTCTTTCGGATAATGATAATTCGCTTCGCTTTCTCTCCGGCCTATTAAATATAAAAAGCTTGGAATGCCGATCCGGCCAATAAACATGACCACCATGATGATACATTTACCAAACACAGTGAGATCTGAGGTGATCCCAAGCGACAGCCCCGTTGTTCCGAAAGCAGAGCAGACTTCAAATAAATTTTCAAGAAGTGTATTATGCTCTGTTAAGGATAACAGGAACGTAGCGCCAAAGACCAAAATAAAGGCCATCATGGTTACCATAAGGGATTTATTAATATCCGCTTGATGAAGCTCTCTCTTGAAGATTTTAATGGACTTATTTCCCCTAGCAAAATGAAACAAGGCAAGTAAATTAAGAGCAAACGTAGTTGTCCGAATGCCGCCCCCCACAGAGCTTGGGGAAGCCCCGATAAACATGAGCATACATAAAAATAAAAGCGTCGGTTCCGTCAGCTGCGTAATATCTAACGTTGTCAGCCCCCCGCTTCTTGTTGCAGTCGATTGAAACAAAGAATAGAACAAGATTTCGTGCCAGCTTTTCCCTACAAAGCTAAACCCGGCTTCAAGTGCATAGATTCCAATCGCTCCAACAACGACAAGGCCGCCGAACGTGAGCGTTGTGATTTTTGTAAACAATGAGAATGATGCGTGCTTTCGGTCCTGATTGAACAAATAATCCTTCACTTCCACGAGCACAGGAAAGCCAATCGCTCCAAAGATGATCAGCAGCATCGTAATAAACTGGACGAAATAATCATCTTTGTAAGGAATAAGAGAACTCCCTGTAATATCGAAGCCCCCATTGGTTGTCGCACTAATACTTGAGAAGAAGCCATGTAAGAAAGCGCCTTGCACATCGTAATACTTGAGAAAATACATGCTTAAAATCAGCCCGCCGACAAACTCAATAAGCAAAATTAAATATAAGACCTGCTTCATTAGTTTCACAATTCCAGATAAATTGCTTTGGTTTTGATCTGCCATGATAAGCTTTCTTTCTTTAATTCCAATTCTTTTTCGCATAACTAGCCATACGAAAGTACCGAGCGTCATAATGCCGATGCCTCCGATTTGCAGAACAAATGCAAGGATCCACATCCCTGCCACACTAAATGTTTGTGAGGTGTCGACAACAGTCAGTCCTGTAACACTTACAGCACTCACCGCTGTAAACAAGGCATCAATGAATGTCCATTTGACTCCCTCTTGATGAGCCACTGGCAGGCTGAGAAGAATAAACGACACGGTCACAGCAAGAAAATAATAAAGGGCAATCAACTGAAAAGCTGACAGCCGGTCAATTAGCTTTTTTATAGGATTCATTGTCATTCCTTCTTTTATCTATCTTTTCGAATACCTTTATCATTTTAATGAAAAGAGACATGATTTTAAAGCTATTTTATGCTTTATTTTCTTTTTCATCAAAAAGAAAAGACATCCTGTTAAAGAATGTCTTTTTCCTCTTTCTTATTTTGCTTCTAGTCTTCTGATTCTTTCGTTTAAATCAGGGTGTGTTGAGAAAAGAGAAGCTTTTCGTTTACCGCTGATTTTAAGTGTAGCGACTGCTGTTTGATCATCATCTTTGATTCTTGACGTGTACGCCTCAAGTGAACGAAGCGCATGAATCATTTTATCTTTACCTGCAAGGTCGGCTCCGCCGCGGTCTGCATGGAATTCACGGTGTCTAGAATATGCAAACACGACAAGGCTTCCTAGGATAGAGAAAATGATTTGGAAAACAATCACAGCGATAAAATGAACAATCGGCACAAGCTCTTCGCGTGAAACAAAACGGCTAGCGATCCATGCCGCAATTCTTGAAAGGAACACAACAAACGTGTTGACAATTCCTTGAAGCAGCGTCATGGTCACCATGTCACCATTTGCAACGTGAGCGACTTCGTGGGCGATTACACCTTCAACTGCTGCATCATCCATTTCCTGAAGCAATCCAGTTGATACCGCAACAAGTGATCTTCTCTTAGAAGGACCTGTTGCAAAAGCATTTACTTCAGATGATTGATAAATACCAACCTCAGGCATTTTAGAAAGGCCTGCTGCTCTTGAAAGTCTGTGCACGCGGTCAACAAGCTGCTGCTCATCATATGTTAATGAATCCTTTTCTGGGTTTAACACGCGTACACCCATCATCATTTTTGCCATCCAGCGAGACATTGCAAGTGACATAAACGAGCCAACAAAACCAACAACTGCACTGAATACAAGAAGATAAAGGATATTAAGTCTTCCGTCTGCTCCTATATAAGAACCAACACCAGTTGCTGCACTAATAACCGACAGTACAATACCAATCGTAGTGATAACAAGAATGTTCGTTAATATAAACAGAAATATTCTCTTACCCATACATAACCTCCGCTGTCATATTAAGTTCAAATGAACTTATTAATAAAATTATAAAAATAAACGTCTCAAATTGCAAGGAAAAAGGAATCACTTTCTTTGTTTATCATAACGGCTAAAGCTCCGTCACATCAATATTTACGACATTTGCCCCAGCAGAAAAGTGAACAAATTGTGACGCACAGGTCTGATTTTGAGTTTATTTTGCATTTTCATCAAAAAGAGACTATGATGTTGAATTAGATCAATAATCACGTTTTGACGTACAAATGAGGTGGAACATGGTTACTTTTAAATTAACGAGAATTGACATGACAAGACTTCTGTATTCTCTAAAAGGAGAGGGAGATCTGACTCCGCTTCAGCTTTTGAAACTATCTGTAAAAAATGGCAAGGATCATGACTATGATGAATTAAAGATCCCGTCTTTTTTTGAGAAGCTTGAACGGCGGAAGCAAAAATCAGAGCATGGTCTTTCTACAAATGAAATTGTTGAGCTTGGCAACTTGTGTGAGCTGACTTCTCTTAAATCGACGGCGATCCAAAATTGGATCAAACGTGATATTAAAGATATGATTGGCCATCCAGAGCTTGGCAAGAAGTACTCTATTGATCAGGTCGTTATTTTATTAATTGTCAGGGATTTAAAATCAGTTTTTGACTTCGATACCATACGTATGATCTTATCTGCCTTATTTAACACCATCACAGATCGAACAGATGATATTATTAGTCCAATCCGTTTTTATGAAGCATATGCGCACGTCCTTGATTTTATTTATCACCATACACAATTTCCATTAAAGGAAACAAATTTACGAGAAATAACCGAGGAGCAGACAGACAAGCTTCATGACGAGTTTACAGAATTGACGAAGAGCCAATGGAATTTGATTAAAGGGATTATCAGTTCTACCGTCTTCTCTGTCTTTACTTCTCATTTGCAAAGTACAGCTCAAGAAATGATGTATAATACGCTGCAGCTGAATAAGGGATAAATAAGAACCGAGGTGACCTTCATCATCTCGGTTTTTTGTACAGCAATTGCCAGCATAATTGTACGGCTTTTTTTTCAAAATAAGAAGGCGCAACAAACATGAGGTGAAAGGAGGAATACGAACATGGCAAATCGAAATCAACTTCTTGTTCCTGGAGTAGAACAAGCTTTAGATCAATTTAAATACGAGATCGCTCAAGAATTTGGCGTCACTCTCGGTTCAGATACAGTTTCACGTGCAAACGGTTCTGTTGGCGGTGAAATCACAAAAAGACTCGTTCAACAGGCTCAATCACAAATGGGTAATCAATCTAAATCATGACATGGTGAAATACGCCGGAGCTATTCTGGCGTTTTTTTATTGTTGATATGTGTGCTCATGCCGGTTCTCGCGATAAGGAAACGGTGCACCTTTCCCTTTTTGCTTTGCATGTTCTCTTTTTTGTTCAGCGGATGGATTGTTCTGATCCCTGCTGTTTTTTTTTGCGTGTTTTTCTGCATCACCACGTGATGTACCGTTCCAGTGTCTTCTTTCATCAGGATCAGTTGAGTGATTTTTTTTTTGCTCTTTATCGAAAGAATGATCCTTTTCTTCCTTTATGTTGCTGTCTTTGCTTTCATTATCAGGTTTTTGAGGCTTTTGAACAGATCCTTGCTCTTCCCTCTCTGCCTCCTTCTGCTCTTTGTGCTCAGCTTCAGGAGCCTCTTGATCTGGCTGCATCTCTTCGCTATCGTCTGTCTTTACGTCTTCTTGTTTGTCTTTATCTGCTTGTTCTTCTTCATGTTTCTTAGGATCTTCTTCCTTCACAGCATCGTTCTCTGCTGCGTCTTCATCCTTTTTGATGTCTTCATGTTCTTTATTTTGCATTTCTTGATTTCTAATATATGTTCCTGTTGAAATGCCTGCCTTTTGAGCTTTTTCTCTTGTTTCCAGGTCACTTTCCACAGTTTCCAGCTTATAATTGCGTTTTTGATATTCACCAGAAATGGTGTTAATTTTGCTTTTTACGTTTGTTTTATATGTATTGTCCTGCTTGTTTTCATAAACGGTTGAAATATAAATACTTTTAGAATTGTTCACATATCCTTTTTTGTCACAGTCATCTATAATTTCCTGCACGACTTTGGTCATGTCGTTTTTTTCTAAATCCTTCATACTCGCCAGTACTTGCTTTGCATCTTTATTCAGCGGTGTGACACCGATCACTTGATAATTGTGATCAAGCTTCAGCTCAAAGCTTGGATTAATGTCAATTGTCATATACGCATATGCTTTTTGACTTGAGAAAGATGGCATCATAGTAAAAATTACGACAATAATCGCTGCTATTGATAGGATTCCTGCATTTAACGGACGTAAACGAAGCAGGTCAAAAAAACCGGCTCTTTTTCTTTCGAGACGTGATTCATTCGGAAATGTCACTTCTTGGCCGATTTCATAGTTTTGCTCTTCATATTTTGTCCGCAGAAATTGTCCATCAGGGGTCAGCAGCGTGACATATTTTTTGTTTTTCTCTACTATAATGCCTCTTCTCATGAATTAAGCACCCCTTTAAGGTAATCTTTCAAATACACATAGTCACCTGTCATAATGATCGCCATCGCAATGATATATTTTCTATTTCTCTCAATCGTTTTGCGGCTGACTTCCACTAGCTTTTCCAGCTGTTTGACAGGCAATTGTTTTTTCTGAAATAAAATGGTTCTAAGCTCATCGTGTTCAACGAGTGTATGGGCTACTTTAATGGCATTTTGCCTGGCATCTGCATGCTTTGGTGAATGCTCAAGCAGCTCTTGAAACGTGAGACCGTAAACTTTCAATCGTTCTTTAAAATGTTCAATCTCTTCTCTTCTATGTTCTTGTTCAATTAAACGCCTATATTCATTTGCAGAGAGCTCTGCTTCAATCATGCTTTGAGAGTATTCGCCATTCTCACTTTCTTGCAGGTCCATTTGAACCGTTGGCGCATTTCTTGCTTCTTTTCGAATATAGTCAATCACTTTTCTTTTAATAATTAATTCTGCGAAAGCAAGCAGTGAGTTTCCTTTTTCGGCAGAGTATTTTTCTATCGCTTCATTAAAGGCTATTAAGCCTATGCTGAATTCATCATCTTTTTCATCTATATATCGTTTACAAACGGATGAAACCGTCTTAGCGACAAATGGTTTGTATTGCTCTATTAATGCATTTTGCAGTTCGATATCACCTTGTTGAATACTGATAGCCGACTGCTCTAATGTTTGCTTTTTCTTTCCTTTTTTAAACAAAAGGCTAAGCAATGGTTTCACCTCAGTTCTCCCTATATTACTCATTTATGATAGCTAATTTATGAGGGAAGCGCAAAGGAAGAAATGAGGAATTCATTTCCTGTTACTCAATTATGACATGTATGTCACCATCTACTTTACAATGTTTCGTCTAAAAGCAAAGAAATAAGGGGGTATCTCCCCCTTATTTGTAATATACGTGTTATGAAAATGAAATGATATTTCTTTCAAAAAACCTACTCTCCCAGGCGTGCCTCTTGTTTCTCCTCGTTTTCCTGCCCGCCTTTTCTTGATGGACTTGATAAAAACCAGCCAAATGCTGCAATTGCGAGAAGCACTGTCCAGAAAATGACTTTCCATAATGCTGAATGGATAAAGTGAGACGATACGACACCGATGGCTGGATGTGACAGTGTATAAAGCGTGAGCTTCACACCCACCCATCCGACAATGACAAATGCTGCTGTTTCTAGGCTCGGTCTTGTTTTGAGCAGTTTCACAAAGACCGTTGCTGCAAATCGCATAATAACAAGACCAATGATACCGCCTAAAAGAATAACAATAAATTGACCGCCATCGAGTCCGCCGATTTGCGGAAGACTTGTTTTTGGCAGTGTCACAGCTAAAGCGACTGCCGCTAAAATGGAATCTACAGCAAAAGCAATGTCGGCAAGCTCTACTTTCACGACTGTTGCCCAGAAGCCGCTTTGTTTCATGTTTGTATCTGTTTCCTTTTTCTTAAATACGTGCGATTTTAAAATATGGTGAATGGAAATATAAAGAAGATAAATGGCACCAATGGCTTGAACTTGCCACACATCCACTAAAAACGAAATAAGAAACAGAGAACCAAATCGCATAATAAATGCTCCTGCAAGTCCGTAAAACAGTGCCTTTTTTCTTTGTTTTTCTGGAAGGTGTTTGACCATCACGGCCATGACCAGCGCGTTATCAGCTGCTAAAATCCCTTCTAATCCAATCAGTACGAGCAGAACCCACCCGTACTCTAAAATAATAGCTGCATCCATCATCATTCCTCCTTGTTTTTATCTATTGTCCCACAACAGACAAAGGCTTATGAATGCAAAAAAGACCTTTGCCTGTAATGGCAAAGGTCTTGCTAGACATGTGATATGTAGAATCATGCCAACAAAGCCGATGAACATCAGTCCATGTAATGACGACTTTGTTTCCGGTAAAAACCGGACGCTACTCCCCTTTGGCGGGATTTAGAATATTTAGATTACTTATATCTTAATCAATAGACTCTGAATTGTCAACAGGTGACTTTTGCTCTGATCCATTGATTAGGCAGTTGGCGTTTCTGTTTTTCTTTTTCTTCGTTTTATAAATAGGTACAGAACAAACAATAACACAACACCGATCCCAATTGGTAGAAGATAAGGATCTAACATAGCGCCAACCTCTTTCCAGTTCTCCCCAAGCATAAACCCAAGATACACATATACAAACGTAATTGGTGTAATCGCCAAAAACGTATACAGGCAAAAGACCCACACATTCATCTTAGCAATACCGCACGGGATGGAGATCAGTGTTCTGACTCCTGGTATAAACCGGCCGCTGAATGCGACCAATCCGCCATGCTTTTCAAAGAAAGCATCCGATTTATCAAGTGACTCAGGTTTTATAAAAAAGTACTTTCCATATTTATTTAAAAAGGGTCTGCCGCCGTAACGTCCTAACCAGTACAAGGTCAAAGGGCCAGCCACGCCGCCAATGGAGCCGGCCGCCACAACACCGATAAAGGCCATGTCCCCTTCTGAGACCCAGTAACCCGCAAGAGGCAAAACCACTTCAGCAGGTACAAATTCAATGCATAATGCGAGGAAGATGCCAAAGTATGACAAGTTCTTAAAGGCATCAGCTAATGAAATAATAAAATCTTCGATGTTTATCAATCCCTTTCACACATAATCATTTGACTGATTCTATCTCTTTTAGAATCACACCATATATTAAACGAATAAAACCGAAGAAACGATTCACTTTTCATCGTTTTTTTACATTAAATTTGATTTTACTATAAAAGAAGGATGAAAAAAACGTTGATTGTTTTATTTAAGTGAAGGAAAGGTGAACACAGAAGCCATTCGATCCGATATATTAAGTATATGTCTGTTTTAAGATACAGGAGGTTTTCTTACATGACCCATTTAACAGGAAGCTACAATGGATGGCTTGTCTTTCTGTCAATCGCTGTCGCCGCTGTCGCCTCCTACTCAGCTCTTCATATAGCCAGCAGGGTAGCACAGTCAAGCGGTGCAAAGAAAAAGGTATGGCTGCTCATTGGTGCAATGATCATGGGAATGGGGATATGGTCGATGCATTTTATTGGCATGATGGCATTTCAAATGCGTGTTGGCATTACATATGATACGTCCTTACTGATTTTATCGATTTTGGCCTCATTTATCGGATCCTTGATTGCTTTTTCAATATGCATTCAAAAGCAGGTCTCTAGAAGACGGCTGTTCATTAGTTCAATCACCATGGGTACAGCTATTTGCAGCATGCATTATCTTGGAATGGAATCAATGGCCAATGTCTCAATCAGCTATGATCCAGTCCTCTTTTTTCTTTCATTTTTCATCGCTGCCATTGCCTCCTACTTTTCATTGAAGCTCTTCTTTCGTGTTGACCACATGAAAAGTAAACGGAAGAATTATCTTTTAAAGAGCCTTGGTTCAATGTTGATGGGCGGTGCTATAGCAGGCATGCATTATACTGGTATGGCTGCCTCTACCATGTTTTATCATTCAAATGGACAGGCTGCTGCAGGCGGCTATCTTGAAATGTCACCATTCAGTCTGTCGATTTTCATCGGATTGATGACACTTATTGTTCAAACGCTGATGATCTTTGGTGCCTATATTGATCACCGGATCATGACGCAGTCAGATCAGCTGAAAGAAAATGAACAGCGGTTTCAATCGCTCATCAAACATAATATAGACGGCATTATCGTGTTATCTGTCGATCGAAAGGTTCTTTCTGCAAATGACTCTGGTAAACAAATCTTAGAGTTGTGCAATTCTAAGATTGGTGATGATGTCAGCCAATATGTGATGCCGACTGAGTTGTGGGAAGAATTTATTTCTCAGTCAAAAAAGGCCATCACACGCGAAGCAGAACTGAAAGCAGCAGATCGTTTTTATTATTATCATGTCACTTACATACCTGTTCATGTGAACAATTCACTCGACAGCATTTATCTTGTTTTAAAAGATTTAACGCAGCAGCGGATTGCAGAAAAAGAAATTCATGTGATGGCACATTATGATGCACTAACAGAGCTTCCTAACCGCCGCCACGGCATCAATCATTTAAATGATGTTCTCTCCGCTCAAGAAAAGTCAAAAACATCAACAGCGGTTCTGTTTCTGGACCTAAATCGTTTTAAAATTATTAATGATGCACTTGGTCATAACATAGGAGACTTACTGCTGAAAGCTGCCGCAAACAGACTAACGCAATGTTTACCGGACAATGGCTTTATCGCAAGACTTGGCGGTGATGAATTTTTAATGATCTTTCCCCACATGGATCATGATACACATAAAATCGAACAATTTTCTAAAAATATCATCCATCAATTTGAACGTCCTTTTTTCATTCAGAACCATCAGCTCATTACATCGATCAGCATTGGAATCGCTACCTCTCCGCAAAATGGAAAAAACGGGATGGAACTGATGAGAAAAGCCGATATGGCCATGTATTTATCCAAAAAACATAAGCAAAGCCGTTATGAATTCTTTACCGAATCCATGGAAAGATTGAGTGAGGACAGGTTAAACCGGGAGCTGGAGCTGAGGGATGCCATTCAAAGAGAACAATTTGTCCTTCACTACCAGCCGCAAGTCAGTGCCAAAACAAGAAAAATGACTGGGGTTGAAGCCCTTTTGAGAATGAAGGCACCAGATGGTTCCTTAAAGTCACCTGAAGCTTTTATTGAGCTGGCAGAGGAATCAGGACTGATCATCGATATTGGCAGATGGGTCATTGATACGGCTGGCAAGCAGGCAAAAATGTGGTATGACGATGGGCTAAATATCCCTGTGGCTGTCAATTTATCTGCGAAACAATTCAATTCTGAAGACTTAATTGATTTGATCAAGCTGACACTGAAAAAATACGATCTGAAACCGTCACTCTTGGAGCTTGAAGTCACAGAAAGTATGACAATGGACAATATCAAGCAATCAAAACAGGTGTTAACGTCGTTGAAACAGCTTGGCGTCCGCATTAGTATTGATGATTTCGGTACAGGCCACAGCTCATTAAGCTATTTAAAGGATTTACCGATTCATCGACTGAAAATTGATAAATCCTTTATAGAGGATATTTTAAGTGATTCAAAGTCTGAACAGATTACAGGGGCTATTATAGCGATGGGACATCAATTATCTCTCGAAGTGATAGCAGAAGGTGTTGAAACATTTGCACAGGCTCAGCTATTATCTGCCCAGGGCTGTGACGACCTGCAAGGGTTTTATTATGCCAAGCCGCTGCCAGCAAGCGATATTGAAAAATTCCTCGCCTATCCGGCGCTGCTTGACACATAAAAAAGGTGCCATCATTGGCACCTTTTCGTTTTATCTAAATAATAAATGCTGACTGTGAATACCTGCTTTTTTCAATAGACTAATCAATTGCTCTTGCTCTTCACGCGTCAGACCAGAGAATGCACGCGCAATCCGAAGAGAGTGGATCGGATAAATCTTGTCAAGATAGCTTCGTCCTTTTTCCGTTAAATGGGCATAAACAGACCGTTTATCCTTGGGGTCCTGTTCTCTTTCAATGAAACCATTTCGTTCTAATTTGTCAATTACGTACGTCACATTCCCGCTGACAAGCAGGAGTCTTGAGCCGATTTGCTGAAGCTTTTGAGCACCTCTTGTGTACAGTAATTCAAGAACGGCAAATTCAGTTGGATTGAATCCATGCTCTTTGCTGTCTCTAATACTGTGTTCTGAAACGCTTTTAAATGCTCTTGCAAAAACCTTGTAAAGCGTCATTGAGCGTTCTACTTCTTCTTCATTAAACGATAGTCTCATCACATATCTACCTCTTATAATATTTTTTTAACTTCAAGGCTGTCTTGCGGTGCAGTTGGAGCCTTTCGTAAAAAATAGAAGTACGTTTTTGAAAACCCTTTCAACCACATAAGTGACTCCATTCGTGTTATGTATAAGGTTTCGATATAAACTTTTAAAATCCTTCTTATTTTTCACAATCATCTCGAAAAAAAGCTTTTTCAGCAAACCATCAAGATGCGACACACTTTAACAAAATCTGTAAAGAATCTATGGTTTCTTACACTTCATTCGCCAAATTTCTACAAAATTCAATATTGCTATAATATTAAACACAAAAAAAGAACCCTTTATGTGACATACGCACATTTCAAGGGATTTTTACAAATAGCGCTCTGTTTTGTTGAAAAAGAAATGATACTCTTTTTTTAAGTCACTAATTGTCATGTCCTTGGCCGCATCAGGGCTGTAAACCCCTAATGAACATAGCTGCTTCGTATAATAATGTCTTTCCTTTGCTAAAGCTTCTTTTAATATACGCCGCACCGATTATCCCTCCTATCAAGTGATTTGGATCGGTTGCTTATGAAGACTTCTTATACAAATCATTTTGCATGGCTCTTAGAAGCGCATGTGCATTCTGACCTGCAGCCTGCATGAATTGCTCAAGCAATTCATCCCTCTTCACATCTAATGCGATGATTTCTTTTGCCATACGAATGATCTGTGCTTGCTCCATCATATGCTCCTCCTCCTATGTCAACTCACCATGATTATATGCCGCCGTAAGATGTATTGCACACTCCCTGTTATCTTTCCTTCCATGGTTTTTTCATTTTTTTCGTTTTTGTGTTATATTTTCTAACAAACGATAGGTTTTTTCACTTCTCGTTCTATATAATATGAAGAAAAGACTTGCAGGGGTGAGTATATGACGCAGGAAGATGTATCTTATAAAGATAAAAAAGTCATTTCAATCGGGATTGTCAGTGAGCTAACAGGGCTTTCCGTCAGGCAAATCCGATATTATGAGGAACGTAAACTCATTTACCCCCAGCGCTCAACAAGAGGCACACGGAAATATTCTTTTGCAGATGTTGAACGTTTGATGGACATCGCCAATAAACGAGAAGACGGTGTGCAGACAGCTGAAATTTTAAAAGACATGAAGAAAAAAGAACAAGCGCTAAAAAGCGGACAATTTAAGAAAAAAATGCTGGAAGGCCAGATTAACGCACACTTTCGGTATAAAAATCGTTAAACAAAAAAAGAATCGCTCTTTTGAACGATTCTTTTTATTTAGAGGAAGCTTCAGTACCTTCTACAACCCCTACAAAGTCAATCAGCACGCCGCCTCTTTCAGGATCTTCTTTCACCCGCAGGGCAAGTGCCTTTTTCTTCCCGGTTTTTGCATCTTCATAATTCGCGTGGAACACATGAATGCTGGCTTCTTCCAATTGAAAATCCTCATAAGAAAGCGTGTCTATGCCCCATTCTTTTTTCAGTTTCAGAATGTCATCTGGGCTCGGGACTGCGCCTTCGACGTAGATGTCTTCCATTTTTCTTTTATTTCCTTCGGTGATGGCTTCAAGCATATGCTCTGCAGCCACTAGCCTTCGGTCTTTCCCCTCGTCCTCCCTTTGACATGCACTCAGCAAAAACATACATATCAAAACGAATAAGAATTTCTTCATGTTTCTCTCCCACCTTCTCCTTAAAATGTAAAGGATGGAAGCGCTATATGCAATCTTTATACAAAAAAAGACTGTAAAACGTCATGTTTTACAGTCTTAGATTGTGGACAAGGGGCTAAAATGATGTTTATTTTAGTCCTTTGTCTACCTTTCAGCGCGATCTGAAAACCTTTGAAGTCTAGGAAGGACGAGTACCGGAGCGGAGCGAATTGAACATTCGTGAGCACCGGCACGCAAGAACTGACAACGAATGCAAGGGTTTGTCGGCGCGCTGAGACTGTAAAACGTCATGTTTTACAGTCTTCTTGCTACATAAGTGTATGAAGGAAAGCTGTCGCAATACCAAAATAGATGAGCAGTGATAAAATATCGTTCAATGTTGTAATCAGCGGCCCAGATGCAATCGCAGGGTCCACGTTTAATCTGTGTAAAATAATAGGCACGATCGTACCTGCCATCGTTCCAATAATCAGTGTGGCAAGCAGTGACGAACCAACAACAAATCCTAAAATCATATTACCCTGCCACACCATTGCGACGACTGTAATAATAATGGAACAGACAATCCCAATGTAAATACTTGTTCGGAGCTCTCTAAAAATCAGGCGCATAATGGTTTTTTTCGTTAATTCTTCTTTTGAAAGTCCTCTAATGACGACCGCAAGCGACTGTGTGCCTGTATTCCCTGTCATTCCGGCAATCATCGGCATGAAGAAGGCTAAGGCGACGACTTGCTGAAGGGTATCTTCAAAGTAATTTAAAATACTGCCTGAAATCAGCCCAATGAATAAGAGCAAAATGAGCCACGGGAGACGCCGGTATGCTGCAACAAAAGCGGGCGTGTCGAACGTAATATCTTTACCAGAGGCAGCGAACTTCTCATAGTCTTCTCCTGCCTCTTGAATGACGACATCAATGATATCATCGACTGTGACGATTCCGACCAGGACATTGTTCTCTTCTACAACAGGAATGGCAAGAAAATCATACCGTTCAATCAGCTTTGCGATTTCTTCCTGATCTTGAAAAGCTCCAACGGCAATGACTCTTGTAAACATAAGATCCTGCACTTTTTCATCTGGTTCACCTAAAATGAGATCCCGGTACGACAGAACCCCTACAAGCTGTTTTTGATCATTAATGACATATAAATAGTTGATCGATTCTGCAATTTCAGCAAAGCTTTTCAGCTTTACAACTGCGTCCTGAACCGTATAGTGCTGAGGAATCCATACGTACCGGTTGGTCATGATCCGGCCTGCTGTCTCAGCAGGATAATTCATGAGAAGCTGGACGGCCTTTGATTCCTCTGCCTCCATGTTTGATAAAAGCTGATCTTTCAGCTCATCATCCATTTCATCAAACAAGTTGGCTAGGTCATCGTTATCCATTTTGTTTGTGACGAAGGTGGCTTTGTCTTTTCCTACTTTTTCAAGCACAATTTCTTGGTATTCGCGCTCAAGCTCACCCATCATTTCCGTCACATCATCGATTGTTAAAAAGCTGAGGAAACGGCCGCGGTGTTTTTCCGGAAGTTCTTTAAATAAATAGGCCATATCATATGGCTGAAGTTCTTCCATAATGTTTTTAAATTCTTTGCGTTTGCCATCTCTTAATAAAATAATGATTCTTAAAATGAGTTCATCGTACGTAATGTTCTGTATCATCGCTGTTACCTCCCCAAAGTCAGGAGATACCCGAATCCCTTAGAATGTGCGGGGTCAGGATCTCCTCTGTCTGATGCGTCAATCTGATCTTTTGACATACTCTCTATGTGTCTCGAATCGGGATGATCCATCCCCACACCTCCTTTTCTCATAAAAAAGCACCTTCAACCGAATGAAGGCGCTTTGTAAGCATGACAAAATAAACACTTGCTCCTTCAATCGTAGAGCTTTAGCACTGTATGGCATAGGAAAAAATCCAGCTGCATTAAAAATCACCTTATGTCGATGATTTCTGTTGACCCATTGGCGTCTTTGGACATTTTTGGGCAGCAGCGTATCTCCATACAGGAGCCTCACCTAACGAAGTCTCATATTGTTAACACACTGAGATTACAGAAAAAGCGGAATGATGTCAATAAGCAAGATGCCAAGTATCCTTATGTATTCGCTTACTTTTTAAAAAAAGAGCGATAGACAGCTCAGCCATCGCCCTTTCACGTTTTTTTATTCCTCTTCCGGCTGATTCATATCCTCTTGGGAGAGGAGATGAAAGGAATCATGCAAAAACAAAGCATATCCTTCTCCATCAGGATGCGGAACGTATTCCGCGTGATCCATTGTTTGCTCTTCTTCTTTTTTCTTCATATTCTCTCGCCTCCTTTCCCGTAGTTTGTCCCAATGAAAAAACCTTACACATGAAAGTGTAAGGTTTGCAGTCTAGGAAGGGCGAGCACCGGAGCGGAGCGAATTCGACATTCGTGAGCACCGGAGCGCAGACCTGACACCGAATGCGAGGGTTTGTCTACACGATGAAAACCTTACACATGAAAGTGTAAGGTTTGGTCATAGCTTAATCATCCCATTCTTGCTTCAGGATTTTGCCTGTTTTAGCGGAAATCTCAAAATCAACTTCCTCGCCGCTTGGTGTTGTGATTTCAATTTCGTAAATGTACACACCATTTTCTTTATCTAGATCAGAATCAGTGACTGTGCCTTTTACTTTTGCAAGAGCCACTTTTTCAGCCTGTTTTTTCGTGATCTTCACGTTCTGTTTCTTTTCTTTGACTGGATCATTCATCGCTTTTCCAGTTTTTGCATCGACATATACTTTATATTCAAAGCCGCCTTTTTTAATCTCGACCTCATACACCCATTTTCCTTTTTTACGCTCAAGATCCACATCATCCACATAGCCTTTCACCACTTTTAAGGCTGCTTTTTCAGCTTGTTTCTTTGAAACAAATGACGATTTCTTTTGCACGGCTTGCTCGGCGTTTGCTGTTTGATTTGTATTTTGCGCTTGAAGTGTGAAACCACCTGCGACAAGAGTTCCCGTTAATGCTGTAGCTACTAGTACTTTTTTCATCATGTTCATTTCCTCCTCTGTTTGATTTCTTCTCTATCTTAAGAAAACAAGATGATAAAGGAAGGAAAGAAACATGAGAATATCATGAGAAAAGGATTAGTTTTCGTACGTAATGCCCTCAATATCCCCTGTATAGGCGTTCACAAGCACCTCCGCCTCTCTGCCGTCAGGCAAATCCAGCTCCACCTCAAATACGAGCATACCGCTGAATGTTTCAAGATCAGCATCATCCACTGTTCCGCCAACTTCTTTGACGGCAATTTGGATGGCTTCCTCGACAGTAATTTTCGTAAGCTTCTTTTCTTTAGAGGTTGGTTTTTTCTTTTCTGCTTCAAGCACCTTAAATGACTGTTTGTCGACCTCGACTTGATACAATTCTTTTTTTGATTGGATGGTAAAAATGAAACGATCTGACGTCTCTTTTTTTTGAATGACAGTTCCGCTCACCTTTTTAACAGCCGCCTCTTCTGCCTGGAGCTCAGCATTTTTTTCATTTGGCTTTTGATAGCTTTTTAACTGTCTAATTTCTTTCATTTGACCACTTGCAGAAGATGCAATGATTTGATAGATGCCATTTGCATTTTCCAGCGTCATTGTATATTCCTGTTTATGATTGATTAAATCAATATGTGTAATGTTTCCATTGTAGTCTTTTGCGATCATTTTTTTCATTTCTGCTTCACTTAATATTTTTTGATCAATGGTTTGGATCATGAGCATTGCAAAGGCCGCAAGAATCACAAGACATCCTGCGAGCGCAAGCACCATTTTCGTTTTTCTAGACATGCAGCGCCTCCTTCCTATTTCCTATTTTATAAGGAGGAAATGAGAAATTGATGAGAAAAGACCCATTTATTTCTGAAAAAGAATGGTCATGGCTGTCCCTTCGCCGATACGGCTGTCTACCTTCAGCTCGGCCTCATGTTCTTCTGCAATTTGCTTCGCAATTGAAAGACCGAGTCCGGTTCCGCCCGTCTCACTGTTTCTCGCTTCATCCACGCGGAAAAAGCGGTCAAAGATTTTCGGCAGATCCTCTTCTTTTATGCCAATTCCTTGATCAATCACTGAAATAAATGGCTTGTCTTCTGCCCATCCGCAGGTCACATCAATTGGCTCTCTGCTATATTTGACCGCATTATCAATTAAGATGGTCAAAAGCTGTTTGATTTTCTCTTCGTCTCCTTCTGCGATCAGCGGCTGATCTGTCTGCACATGAGATTGAATCGTTCGATTGGTAGCCACTTCAAGTGTATGACAAAGCTGCTTGCACAAATGACCAAGATCAACCGGCTTCATATCCAAGTATAACGGCTGGCCGTTTTTCGCCAATGTCAATAATTGATCTGTCAGTCTTTTCATTTTTTTCGCTTCATCATGAATCGCTTGGGAGGATTCTTCTACAACCTCTGGACGTGTTTGCCCCCAGCGTTTGAGTAAATTGCTGTAGCTCATAATGACGGTAATCGGTGTCTTCAATTCATGGGAGGCATCATGCAAAAATTGCTGTTCTTTTTCATAATGCTTCTCGAGAATCTCGGACATTTCATTAAAGGTTTGTCCCATTTGATATAGTTCATCCTTTGAATCGCCTGTTAATTCAATTCGTTTAAACGCCTTCTCTTTCATACTTGCCTTCATGGTATTCGTCATTCTGCTAATCGGCCGGACAATTTGCTTTGTTAAAACGTGGCCTGCAAAATAGGAAAGCACAATAAACAAAACGCCGGTAGCGATTAAAATCATTTTTAATAACGCTAAGTTCTCTTCCGTATTTTCGATTTCTTCATATACTTGAAGCGACATAATCTCACCATTTGTCCAAATGACCGGAATAGCAGCGAACGCAATCATATGCTTATTGTATTCTTTGATTTCTGCTGTCTGGCCAGATTCGTATGTAAAAGGCAGTGAGCTAAACGTTGATTCCTTTGTGACAGTCAGTTTTGACTCTCCCGTTTCTGTCACGACACGGATCATACCATTTTGAGGCAGGTACGCCTTCAGCAGCTCCGAGGACGGAAGACCCTCTTCCTCTGATTTTTTTAAAGCAATGGCAATATTTTCAGCCACCTCAGACAAGCGGGACATATCTTTTTGCGTCAAGGTCATCGAAAAAATAAAATAAATGGCTGTATGAAACAAGAGCACCATTAAAAACAAAGACAACGACGTATAAAGCTGAATCTTATTTTTTAATCTCATTCTTTATCCTTTCATCACATAACCCACACCTCTCACTGTGTGAATCAGCTGTTTTTCGAATGGGTAATCGATTTTTTTCCTTAAATAACGGATATAGACATCTACCACATTTGTATCACCGAAATAATCAAAACCCCAAACCGCTGTTAAAAGCTGATCTCTTGTGAGCACTTGCTGCTGATGGTTCAGTAAGTGGACAAGCAGGTCATATTCTCTCGGTGTGAGTTCAAGCATTTGCCCAGCCCTTTGGATTTCTCTTGTTTTCTCGTTGACCGTTAAATCTGCTATGCTCAGCTCTGTCTCCTTTTCTTCTTGTGCATGTATATTCAGTCTTAGCTGCGCGCGAATTCGCGCTAATAATTCTTCTATGTCAAAAGGTTTTGTTATATAATCATTCGCCCCAAGATCGAGCCCGCTTACCTTATCAGGAACACTTCCCCTTGCTGTAATCAAAATAATAGGTGTCGCTGTATTTGTTTTCCGAACCCTTCTCAGCACTTCAAGACCGCTTAACTCTGGAAGCATGACGTCAAGCAGCACCAAATCGAAGCTGTCTTCTTCAAGAGCCTGAAGCCCTTCCATTCCTGTCTCTTTGACTGTCACTTCATATCCTTCATATTCAAGTTCAAGTGACAGTACCCTTGCGATTTTCTTTTCATCTTCGACTACGAGTATCTTCCCTTTGTTCATCTCTATCTCTCCTATCTAAAAGGCAAGCTTGTCTTTCCATTATTATATGTTGCCTTTCTCATTTGGAACAGTCACAATCTTCACATCTATTTTTTCATAAAAGAAGAAATATATTGAATGAAGATGTTTTTTAACACAGTAACCGCACATCAATTGAAAGGAACATAAAACGGCTAACCACTCAAAAAAGACCTCATCTTGAGGCCTGTTGATTACTTTTTTATAGGTCTGCTGACAAAGAGCTGATCTACTGAAGTTCCTAAAACAAAAGCTATGTCAAAAGCTAACTGCAAAGTGGGGTCATATTTATCATTTTCGATCGCGTTAATGGTTTGTCTCGACACCTTACAAAGTTTAGCTAATTCTTCTTGAGACAATTTATTAGATTTTCTTAGCTCTTTAATATGATTCTGCATTTAATCACCATATTTTTTTCTGTAAATGAGGAATGTGAATACATATATTATTGAAACCACAGACAGGAACGCGATAGGTGAAATCCCAATGCCCTGATTTGAGTTCCCTTGAATCGTTAGAAAGATATTCTGTGCGACTTCTAATAAAAGCATACCGAAAACCACAATAAACGCATAAGATTGAGCTTTCGAGTAAATAAATCTCTTTCGTTCATCACCCTTTTGAATCATCGAAGTAATCAAAATGAACAATCCGATCAATAATATTATAACTGAATAGACAACCTTTACGTAATCCAATCTTTAGTCCCCTTCCAAATAAAATGTCAAATACTCTTTACATTTATAATCATAGCATTAGTCTCCTAAATGTCAAATACTTTTTACATTTCTTATTCTTTATAAAATTATCATTGAAAAGCAATAATCTGCTCTCATGGTTTATCTATTTTCTTCTCTTCTTTCATCTATTGATTCTTTTTCAATCTGCCTATTTTAGTTCTATTCACCCATTTTCATCTGTACAGGTGCAACCTCACTATGCAGCATTTCCTTCTTTTTCATATGATATCAAGAGTTTTCTTCAAAAGGTGAGCTCTTTCGTCAATATGTGAGGAGAACTGCACTTTTGATAATAGATTGATTATTTGAAAAATTATTACAATTGACCCTTTCCGATCAAAAGTTTCTTTTATACAATAACATTATGCAGCCTGAATCTACTTTGAAAACAAAATAAGGAGGGCTTTCTTATGAAAGGTGAAATTCGCTTAATTCCGTATGAAGTAAAAGCCAATGTGATGGAAGCGAAAGAGACGCCGGAAAGTATTCAGGAGATTAAAGCACCCGAACTTTGGTCAAGTGGCTTCAAAGGAAAAGGCATAACCATTGCTGTCCTTGATACAGGCTGTGACACAGAGCATCCCGACTTAAAAGATCAGATTATCGGAAGGAAGAACTTTACCGATGATGACGATGGAGATGCTGAAAATGTAAAAGACTACAATGGACATGGTACCCATGTAGCTGGAACGATTGCCGCAACCGATCAAAATGGCGGAATTTTAGGGGTTGCCCCTGAAGCCAAGCTGCTCATCGTAAAAGTTCTTGGCGGTGAAAATGGCAGCGGAAAATATGAGTGGATCATTGATGGCATCAACTATGCCGCAGAGCAGAAGGTGGATATTATCTCTATGTCTCTCGGTGGTCCAAGCAATGAGCCTGCCCTGCAGGAAGCCATTCAAAATGCGGTAAAAAGCGGTGTGCTTGTTGTGTGCGCAGCAGGAAATGAAGGGGACGGGGACGAGCGTACGGAAGAGTTCTCCTACCCAGCAGCATACAATGAAGTCATTGCCGTCGGTTCTGTTTCCCTTGCTAGAGAATCCTCTGAATTTTCTAACGCCAATAAAGAAATCGACCTCGTCGCTCCAGGAGAAGACATTTTATCCACTCTCCCTAACCATAAATATGGCAGGCTCACAGGGACTTCAATGGCCGCCCCTCACGTAAGCGGTGCACTAGCCATTATTAAAAACGCCGAAGAAGAAGCGTTCCAGCGCAAGCTGACAGAGCCTGAGGTTTATGCTCAGCTTGTCAGAAGAACCCTTCCATTAAAACAGTCGAAAGCCCTTGTAGGGAATGGATTTTTATATTTAACTGCGCCTGATGTCCTTTTAGAAAAAACATTAGAAGCAGATCTTTTATCTCTATAGCTTAAATAGAGGTCCTGAGAAAAGATAGAATTTTCTCAGGATTTTTTTAATTAAAATTATTCAAAATTTACTTTGACGAAATGAAGTGAACGTTATATAATCGAACACAATAAATTCATAGTTTGAGAGTCGGTAATTCGATTACACGTCGAATTTTAATTGGGAAGACCGGTGAAAATCCGGCGCGGTCCCGCCACTGTGAGTGAGGAGAGCTTTTCTCAGGAATCCACTGTCATTAGGATGGGAAGGATGAAAAGCTTGCAGATTCACCAGCCAGGATACCAGCCGCTCTATCACATCAAACCCCCTACGGTTGATAGGAGATGTCGGAAAAGCGTCAGTGATACTCACGCCTTATTTCGCACACACATTTTGTCTTTTAAACCAGACATTTACCTCATCAATCATGATCATGAGCGTAAATGTCTTTTTATATTTAGAGGAGGAATTGGAATTGACAATTGTTAAAACAAGTAATCTAGGCTTTCCGCGCATTGGTTTAAACAGAGAATGGAAAAAAGCACTTGAGTCTTACTGGAAAGGTCAAACAGACCGCGAAACCCTCTTAAGCACACTGGATGAACAATTTTTAACTGCCATTAAAACACAAATCGATCAACAAATTGATGTTGTTCCTTCTGGAGACTTTACCTTCTATGATCACGTGCTGGATACCGCTGTTATGTTCAATTGGATTCCAGAGCGCTTCCGCAGCTTAAAAGACCCGCTAGATACATACTTCGCGATGGCAAGAGGAACAAAAGATGCCGTCTCAAGTGAAATGACAAAATGGTTTAATACAAACTATCACTACATCGTTCCAGAATACGAAAAAAGCACAGAATTTAAACTCACACACAACAAGCCGCTTGAAGCTTACGAAAAGGTGAAAAAGGCGTTTGGTGTTGAAACAAAACCGGTTGTACTTGGTCTATATACATTTGTCTCACTTTCTAAAGGTTATGAAGCAAATGAAGTGAAAGAAATCCAGCAGCGTCTAGTGCCGCTTTATACTCAGCTTTTAAAAGAACTTAAAGAAGCAGGCGTCAAATGGGTTCAAATTGATGAACCTGCACTTGTCACAGCTTCCAGTGAAGACGTAAAATCCGTAAAAGAAATTTATCAAACGATCAAAGAAGCCGTACCTGGCTTGAACATTCTTCTTCAAACATACTTTGATTCAGTAGATGCGTATGAAGAGCTTGTCACATATCCTGTTGAAGCAATTGGTCTTGATTTTGTCCATGATCAAGGGCGCAACCTTGATCAAGTGAAAAAGCACGGCTTCCCGAAAGATAAAATTTTAGCAGCAGGCGTCATTGATGGAAGAAATATTTGGAGATCAGACCTTGGCGAAAGATTATCCTTTATTTCTGAAGTCATTGCTGACGTTCAGCCGAAAGAAGTGTGGCTGCAGCCATCAAGCAGCTTGCTGCATGTGCCAGTTGCCAAACACCCAAGCGAACAGCTTGAAGAAAAACTATTAAACGGACTGTCTTATGCCACTGAAAAGCTGGCTGAATTGACATTACTAAAAGAAGGTTTAACAAAAGGAGCAGCTGCCATTGATGCTGATATTAACGAAGCAGCACAAGCACTTCTTTCCTTAAAAGAGTTCGCAAAAGGAACAAATGCGGATCTAACAGCGGAACGCAACAATCTTTCATCGAAAGATTTTAAACGTCCAGCTGCCTTTGAAGAACGCCTACGTATCCAAAACGAATCTCTTGAGCTCCCGCTTCTTCCAACAACAACAATTGGCAGTTTCCCGCAGTCTGCCGAAGTGCGCAGTGCTCGTCAAAAGTGGCGCAAAAATGAGTGGACAGATGCAGAGTATGATGAGTTTATTAAGAAAGAAACAAAACGATGGATTGATATTCAAGAAGAAATTGGTCTGGATGTGCTCGTACATGGGGAATTTGAACGTACAGACATGGTTGAATACTTCGGTGAGAAGCTAGCCGGATTTGCCTTCACAAAATTTGCTTGGGTACAATCCTATGGATCACGCTGCGTGAAGCCGCCAATCATTTATGGAGATGTAGAGTTTACAGAGCCAATGACAGTGAAAGAGACGGTATACGCACAAAGCTTAACAGAGAAAAAAGTCAAGGGCATGCTGACAGGACCTGTTACCATCTTAAACTGGTCTTTCCCAAGAACAGATATCTCTCGCAAAGACATTGCTTTCCAAATCGCTTTCGCTTTGCGTAAAGAGGTAGAAGCTTTAGAAGCAGCTGGTATTCAAGTGATCCAAGTGGATGAGCCTGCGCTAAGAGAAGGACTTCCGCTCAAAGAAAGTGATTGGGCAGAATATTTAAACTGGGCAGCAGAGTCATTCCGTTTATCCACATCATCCGTTCAAAATGAAACACAAATTCATACACATATGTGCTACAGTAACTTCGAGGATATTGTCGATACAATCGAAGACTTGGATGCTGACGTGATTACAATTGAACATTCACGCAGTCATGGCGGATTCCTCGATTACTTAGAAAAACACCCGTATTTGAAAGGACTTGGACTAGGCGTTTATGACATCCATAGCCCGCGCGTTCCATCTGTTGAAGAAATGAGCGAAATCATTGATGATGCGCTGAACGTTTGTCCGACAGATCGCTTCTGGGTGAATCCGGATTGTGGTCTAAAAACTAGACAAGAGCCTGAAACCATTGCTGCTTTGAAAAACATGGTCACAGCTGCTGAAGTCGCTCGTAAAAAGCTGGCGCAGCATGCATAATTGAATGTCCCTCCCCTGCTGAACGCGGCAGGGGTTTTTTATGCGTAATTTGGCCTGTTCGATCTCCTGCTATGATGATTTCTTTTCTAGCATGATTCGTTTATACTAGAGAAGTCAGTCGAACAAAGGGAGGAAGACAATGAATCACGAAGATTTTTTACAACGAGCAATTGATCTTGCAGTAGAAGGAGTCAATAGTGGTACTGGCGGCCCTTTTGGAGCAGTCATTGTCAAGGATGGTCAGATTATTGCAGAGGGCAGCAACAACGTGACAACAGCAAATGATCCAACCGCACATGCTGAAGTCACAGCCATTCGAAAGGCGTGCCAGACGCTGAATACATACCAATTAGAAGACTGCACTCTATACACAAGCTGCGAGCCTTGTCCGATGTGCCTTGGCGCTATTTACTGGGCTAGACCAAAAGCTGTGTATTTTGCCGCTGGGCATCAGGATGCAGCGGATTCTGGTTTTGATGACTCATTTATTTATGAAGAAATCAACAAAGAATACGAATCAAGAAATATACCATTTTACAAGCTGACACCTCAAAAAACCCTTGCGCCATTTGAAGCATGGGAAGCATACGAACAAAAGAAAGAATATTAAAAAAGAAACACCTGCTCATCAGCAGGTGTTTCTCTTTTCAGCGTGATAGAAAACTTTTTTATTCAGTCACTTCAAGTTCTACTTCAATGTTCCCTCTTGTTGCTTTTGAATATGGACAGAATTCATGTGCAGCATGGACAAGCTCTTTCACTTTGTCATGATCATGACCTTTCGCAGATACAATTAGCTTTACGCCAAGCTTAAAGCCGCCGTCACTTTCATCTTTTAAAAGACTGACATGTCCTTCTACTTCCGATTCTATTTCTATCCCTTGCTTCTTGGCTACCTGCTCAAGTGCTCCTCCGAAACAAGCTGCATAGCCTGCTGCAAATAATTGCTCTGGGTTTGTACCAGTCTCTCCATCTTTCTTAGCGTTAGGCATGACAATGTTATGATCGAGCACACCATCCTCTGAACGAACATGTCCAGCTCTTCCATGCTGCGCCTTTACTTTTGCTGTGAATAATGGTTTCATCTTCATCTCCTCCTTCATCTATTCATCCTTTTCACGTTCTCTTCATTTCTCAAACATTTATGGCACATTGAAGAATTTTTCATTTTTCGTCTGTATTTATTTTAAAAAGGAAGAAAATCTTATACAATGATAAGTATGACAAAAAATAGTTGGTGACTGACATGACAAATGAATTTGAACATATGAAGCTGGAAAACCAGCTTTGTTTCTTGTTATATGCAAGTTCACGAGAGATGACGAAGCAGTATAAACCGTTGTTAGAAGAATTAAACATTACGTATCCGCAATATTTAGCACTGCTTTTATTGTGGGAGCATGGAACATTAAATGTGAAAACGATGGGAGAGCTTCTCTATTTAGACTCCGGTACACTCACGCCCATGCTGAAACGAATGGAGCAAAACGGACTCATTATCCGAGAACGTTCGAAAGAGGATGAGCGGTCTGTGCAAATTCGTTTAACGGAATATGGAGAGCAGCTAAAAGAAAAGGCCACTGCGATTCCGTCTCACATGCTGACTGGGACAGGAAGATCGGAAGAAGAGCTAAAAACACTGCGTGCCTCTTTACATGAGCTTTTGCAAAATTTAACACAATCAAAAGGCTGAGGGAATGTTCCCTCAGCCTTTTATTCATATCTATTATTGTGCGACAGCTACTAGTTCTACTTCGATGTTTCCTTGAGTTGCTTTTGAATATGGGCATACGCCGTGCGCTTTATGAACAAGTTCTTCTAATGCAGACTGCTCAATTCCAGTTCCCTTTACTTCTAATTGAACACCTAGTTTGAAGCCGCCATCTGAACTGTCTTTTAATAAGCTGACATGTGCTGTTACTTCACTTTCAAAACGGATACGCTCTTGTCTTGCTACCATTTGAAGGGCTGAATCAAAACATGCAGAGTAGCCTGCTGCGAATAATTGCTCTGGATTTGTTGCTTTTTCAATTTTTTTTGCTCTTGGTGTTCCAGGCATTGCTACATCATGCTCAAGTACACCATCTGTTGAAACAACCTTACCTTCTCTTCCTCCGACAGCTGATACCGTTGCTGTAAATAAAACGTCTGACATGAATATAACCCTCTTTCTCTCCAATAATATTTTCTACAATTGAATTGTACACAATTTAAATTGTAGAGTCAATCAATAAATACTCTTTTTTAAGTTTTCCTCCTCGTTTCCTTTTTATGAGCATGTCCCGCAGAATGGTGTTTAGGCAGTAAAAAAAGCCCTTTAACAAGGGCTTTAAATCGTATCATGCTGCGGATTCGGTTGTTCCAGCGTATGGTTTCTGTTATCTGGGTCGGCATTTGCTGCTGCCAGCCACAATGCCATAATGGTGATGCTTGTACAGACGACTGCCCATTTTTTAAAATTCATATAAACAATCCCCTCTCTGAATATAGATTCGAGCATGTTCCGCTTCCCCATAGAACATGGAAGATTTTTCATAATCCCCCATTTCATTATAATACTTTGCGGTATCTAATGCCAGCTCCTCTATATCTGGATATGCATAGACAGACTCTAAAAAATGGAAAATTCGTTTGATATGCTCAGCATCTTGTCTTAAATACAATGCTTCTAGAAATATGGTTTTCTGAAGATGAATGTCATCTTGAAGAGCTTCTGCTCGCTTCATACATTCTTCTCTGTAGTGTAATGCTTCTTCGTGTTTTCCTTGTTTGTATAATATCTGAGCGGCTGTATAAAGAGGGTCTATAGATCGACGAAGATGATCGGATTGATTTTGATCAAATAACGAGATGGATTCTTTCATTAATTCGAGTGCGCGGGTCAAGTCTCCCATTCGGTAATAACTGTTGCCCATATTAAACAAAGAGGAGGCAATAAAACGCACATTCTGAAACTCTCTTGATCTCGCAAGTGCTCTTTCGAGATGTGGTAATGCTTTTTCATGCCTTCTCATATCATCGTAGTTACCTGCCACAATAAATTCACACTGAATTGTGCGAAGCGCATACAGTTCATGCTGAACATAAACATCCAGCGCTAGTTTAGCATGGTGCATCGAGATATGTGTTTGTTTCATGTGATAATATATTTCTGACATTTTAAAATGAAATTCCGCACGTTCAATATCATCTGATACAAAAGAAAGCTTGTGCTCTGCCTTTTGATAAGACGATATGGCAGCAATATACTCCCTCCGCCCGAATTCATACATGCCTCTAAAAAAATGATAGTAGTATTCAAGCATGCCTGTAACATGCGTTTGATGCTCATCTATTTCTTTCGAAAGCTCGGAAAAGTTGGCGCGAAGCTTTCCTTCCTTTAATGGCTTTAAATAATCGAGCATGACCTCATGCCTAAATTCCATTAAAGAAAAATAGAGAAGCAAATTCTGATCTTCTTCCATTGAATCAAGAGAGGTGCGAATTTCCTGTTTTAACTGTTCTGCTTGTTCTGAATCAAATCTGCGGATTAATTCATACCACTTGTTGATTTTCACTCCAATATCCGAAGAGGGAATGATTTTCGCCATACGTTGCCTTCTCCAATCTTCTCAAAATATAAAACATTACCATATTTTATCATACTTGACCGGAGAAATACAAAAATGAAAGGAAAAAGAGAGCCTGTTGTCACAAGACTCTCTTTTAAATTCGTTATTCTCTTATTTGTCCTTGACCACGAATGACAAATTTTTCAGACGTTAAGGCTGACAGACCCATTGGCCCTCTTGCATGAAGTTTTTGCGTACTAATTCCTATTTCCGCTCCATAGCCAAACTCAAAGCCATCTGTGAAACGAGTAGAGGCATTATGATAAACAGCGGCAGCATCGACAGCTGTTAAGAAAAGGGCTGCATGCTCATCGTTTTCCGTAATGATCGCTTCAGAGTGCTTAGAGCTATATGTTTGAATATGCTGAATCGCTTGTTCTATGTTTTCTACAATTTTAATACTGACGATCGGTGCTAAAAACTCCGTTGCATAGTCCTCTGCTGTCGCTAATGCAGCACTAGGAGCAAGCGCGCAAACGGCTTCATCACCGCGTATTTCTACCCCATTTGATTGAAGGGCTTCAAATAACGAAGCACCGTATGTTTTTGCCCATGTTTCATGAATGACAATGCTCTCGATCGCATTACAAACAGATGGTCTCTGGGTTTTGGCATTCAGCACAATCCGCTCAGCCATTTCGTTTTTTGCTGTTTCATCAATATAGATATGACAATTTCCTGCACCTGTCTCAAGCACCGGCACAGTTGACTCTCTCACGACAAGATCAATTAAATTCTTCCCGCCGCGCGGAATGAGGACATCCAGGTATTCATTTAAGGTGAACAGCGTTTTCGCCGTTTCACGGCCAGTATCTTCAATCAATTGCACACTGTCTACTGGAATATCCGTCGTATGAAGCGCTTCATGAATCACCTTTACAATTGCCTTATTACTATGAATAGCAGATGAGCTTCCGCGCAGAATCACAGCATTTCCAGTTTTCAAGCAAAGGGTCGCAGCATCGACTGTCACGTTTGGTCTTGCTTCATAAATCATTCCAACCGTTCCAAGCGGTACACGGACCTTTTCGATGAGCAGACCGTTTTCTTTTTGAATGGTTTCTAACGTTTCACCAATTGGGTCTATTAGCTGAATGAGTTGAAGGGTCGCGTCTGCAATGGCTTCAATTCTCTCTTCCGTGAGTGTGATCCTGTCAATGACAGATGGCGTGAACTGCTTTTCCTCAGCAGCCTGAACATCCTTTAGGTTCTCCTCTATTAAATAAGCTGAAGATGCTTTTAGTGCACTCGCGATGGCGTGCAGGGCAGCATTTTTTTGTTCCGTCGTTTTTAGAAGCAGCTGATCTTTGGCTGCACTTGCTTTTTTTGCTTTTTCAAAAACTTCATTCATCGTATTCCCTCCTCAGTTTTGTACATGCTGTACCCAATGATCTCGGTGTATGACCTCAGGCTTCTCTTTTGAAAGCTCGTCACTTCGCATTCCTTTAATGCCGAGAAGCTCATCGGAGGCGTACAAGGTTTGTCCCTTACCAACTAATCCGTTTGGACCGACGACTTCTACGACTTCTCCTTTAGAAAAGTCACCAGCGACATCAATGACTCCTGCCGGAAGAAGGCTTCTGCCATTATGCAAAATCGCCGCTTCTGCTCCTGCATCAATCATGATCTTTCCAGAGACCGGTGAGTGGAATTGAATCCATTGACGACGGTTGTTCACGGCTGATAAATCCTGTTCACCGATATACGTTCCATCGCCTTGCCCCGCAAGAATGCGAAGCAGTTTGTCTTCCCCAGTGCCTGTGCCAATGAAGACTTTCACGCCAAGTGAAAGTGCCGTTTGTGCAGCAGACAGCTTCGATTTCATTCCGCCTGTTCCAACCTTTGAACCGGTGCTCTTTGCATATGAAAACAATTCTTCTGAAATGTGGGTCAGGACATCAAACCGCTTCGCCTCAGGATGCTCATTTGGATTTGCATCATAAATGCCATTGATGTCTGTTAATATAATCAATTGGTCTGCATGGATTAATCCACTGACAAGAGCTGACAGCATGTCATTATCCCCAAAGGTAAGCTCCTCGATGGAGACTGAATCATTTTCATTTATGATCGGCAAAATCTTTCTTTCCAGCAGCTCCATCATCGTTGCGTAAGCATTTCGATATCTTGTTCGATCTGAAAAGTCATTACGTGTTAAAAGCATTTGAGCAGGTGTCATGTGAAACTGTGAAAAAAGCTCTGTATATTTCTGCATTAACAAGCCCTGACCAACGGCGGCAGCTGCCTGTTTCCCCTTTAAGGTCACAGGTCTTGATGGATAGCCTAAGCTGCCAAATCCTGCTGCAACGGCTCCTGACGAAATTAAAATGATTTCATGACCTGCTTCTTTGAGCTTTGCGATGGCTCTTACATGATCCCGCATCTTTTGTTCATCAATGGCTCCTTTTTGCTCTGTTAATGAACTGCTGCCAATTTTTATGACGATCCTTTGCTTTTTCATCCTTGATTCCCTCCGCTATACCTTTAGGCACAAAAAAATCCCTTTTTCTCCTTATGTAAAGGACGAAAAGGGATTTTCCGTGGTACCACCTTCGTTGAATAAGCATGCGATCTGCTTATTCCACTCAACTCCTGTAACGCCAGGCACGCGCTTAGATTTTTCCTCTAAGGCTCAAAGGGCAGGTTCAGCAGCTGTCTGCGGCAAATGTTTCAGCACATCATTTGCTCTCTTTACGCATCAGTTCCTGCTTACTATTCCTTTTCAACGCTCGTTAATTTTTTTATATTATCACCAATTGCTAAAGAAAAGTCAAGCGGTCAATTAAAGACAATCGTTTTATTCTCATGAACAATAATGCGATCTTCAAGGTGCCATTTGACAGCACGTGCAAGCACACTGCGCTCAATTGTCCGGCCAATATTTTTCAGGGCCTCCGCATCATCCCGGTGATCTACACGCTCAATATCCTGTTCAATGATCGGTCCTTCATCTAAATCATTGGTGACATAATGAGAAGTCGCACCAATTAATTTGACTCCCCGCTCATATGCCCGCTTGTATGGGTTTGCACCAATAAATGCTGGCAGGAAGGAATGATGAATATTAATGATTTTGTTCGGATGCTCTTCAATGAATCCAGGCGTTAAAATTTGCATGTATCTGGC
Source organism: Bacillus sp. FSL R5-0512 (assembly GCF_038593295.1). Taxonomy (NCBI): domain Bacteria; kingdom Bacillati; phylum Bacillota; class Bacilli; order Caryophanales; family Bacillaceae; genus Bacillus; species Bacillus sp. FSL R5-0512. The sequence continues at coordinate 1,228,276 of NZ_CP151982.1, read as the reverse complement.
AAGCACAACCGCATCAATGTCGTACTTTTCTAATAAGGCGAGCTGCTCTTTTTCAGCTTCTTTGCGGATATCTTTATTCGCCTTTACAAAATGGAATGGAATTCCGAGTGCTTCTACTGTATCTTTTGCCGTTTCATGATTGCTGATCACAACTGCGATTTCAGCCATTAAATTTCCGCTTTGCCATTCCCATAGAAGCTCATGCAGACAATGTAGCTCTTTTGAGACAAAGATTGCCAGCTTTTTCAGCTCACTTGCACGCGACATGCTCCACGTCATTTGAAATGATGCTGCGATTGGCTCAAAGCTATTTTTCAATTGATCCATATTCGCCGAGATGTCTTTCCAATCAAATTCAATTCTTAAAAAGAACCGGCCGCTTTCATGATCGGTTGTGTATTGGCTGGATTCAATGATGTTCGCTCCGTGCTCAAATAAAAAGGAAGAAACAGCTGATACAATACCAGGCTGATCCGGGCAGCTGACAAGTAATCTGCCTTTTTGCTCGTGCTTTTGTCTGTGTAATTCAAGTTTCTCTGTAATCAATGTTCTCATGTATCATGACCTCATTTACGTTTTCATTCTAATGAAATATTATACTGGACTGGAAAGAGAAAAAGCAATGAAGAGTCTATTTTTTATTGAATATTCATTCAATTTCGCACCTAGCGTGATATAATATGAGTAGACCTTTTATCACAAAAGGAGTGATGGAGATGAAAAGCATGACTTTGTTTGGTAAAGTGAGCTTTTGGCTCGGCATCGTATGTCTGATCACAGGTATTTATCTTTTTATGGCCGGTGAGAGACTCATTCCTTTACTCACATTTGGTGTCTGTTTTCTTCTAGTGAGTCAGCTTTACCGCAAAAATGAAAACGATTCCAATCATCATTCGATGTAACAAAAAAGGGCTCAAATGATTTTTATTTGAGCCCTTTTTCTACTTTTAACGCGTGATAGAAAACCTTTGCAGCCCTGACAAAGAATGCGAGGGTTTGTCTACATGGAGAGGCTGGCAGACAGACGCCACCCTTTTCTTATTCAATGATTTTTAACCCGACCGCCGCAGATAAAATCAGTGCGATAAAGAAAATACGTTTTGCGTCCTTCGACTCACCGTAAAACAGCATGCCGACAATGGCTCCTCCAGCAGCTCCAATGCCAGTCCAAATGGCGTATGCCGTTCCCATCGGAATTGTATTCATCGCAAGAGAGAGCATGAGAAAGGACAGCGAAAATCCAACTGCAATGAATAAAATCCATTTGACATGCCGGTCTTTCTGGAATTGATTCATCATGGTGACACAAAGCATTTCTAAAATGCCTGCACCAATAAGTAAAAGCCAGCTCATGATTCAGTCTCCCCTTTCTTTTCACCCGTGGTCAGTTTGAGCCCTAATACACCGCTTAAAAGCACCATGATTAAAAGTAATTTCACTAGCTGTACCGGCTCACCCATTACCATACCTACTATGACAGTACCTGCTGTCCCAAGTCCGGTGAAAACGGCGTAAAGTGTGCCAACTGGCAGTACAGTCGTGGCTTTCAGGAGTAAATAAAAGCTGACGACAATACAAACGATGGTTGCGGCCCACTCCAATAAAGAGTCAGCATATTTCAACCCCATCACCCAGCCGACTTCAAAGATCGCCGCAATAAAGACATTTCCCCATTTCATCTAATCCCTTCCTTTCTGAACGATTCCAACCAACAAAAAAAGCCCGGAAATCGATCGTTTGATCAAATCTCCCGGGCTTTTATCCCTCCGTGTACATACGGTCTATTGTGTAGACCTTATGTGTTTTCTCTCGGTCCAGACTGCGCCACCCGCACGGAACCCTAGAAAACCAATTCTTAATAAGCAGATCTGACTTAAAGCAGATTCTGTGTGTCAAAATTGTATCACACCCCGAAATACCGGTCTACCGCTTTGCTTGCCACACGCAAATATACTTGTTCATTTTTCGAAAGAAATTTTATGGGACCGCCGTATACTAAGGGTTAGAAACAGGTCAACTGATAAAGAAGATCTGCGGGCTGTTTCGCGTGCTGCGAACTGAAGGGAAACGAGCGTATATGACAATTGATTTATTTTTTATGACATTGACGATCAAGCGTAAATACAAGGACATGGAGACCGTACTTTACGAACAAGAAGTTGAAGCATTTTATGAAGAAATGAAACAGAAGCAGCTAAAATATATGAACTAAAACATTAAGTGAAAAATGAGAAAAGAAGGAGATTGACACGTTTATGATGCTTGATTGTTATACGAGGGAGAAGGATCTATTCCGGGTACAGCAACGATCACACCGCTGATATAATAAAATCAGATTGATGTGATGAACGTTCAACTTTAGGATGATGCATTTACAGATCATCCGTTGTACTCCAAATAATGCTGAAAAACATTTTATAAAAAATCAAGAGGTGGATTCATATGATGATGACCGATGAACAAAAACATGAATTTTATCAAGCACTTGTTGACAAGAATCCGCAATATGACGGCACATTCTTTGCCTGTATTAAGACAACCGGCATCTTCTGTCATGCCACATGTACGGCCAGAAAACCAAAATTTGAAAACTGTGAGTTTTTCTTTACAGCGGAGGAAGCACTGCTGGCAGGGTATCGCCCTTGCAAGCGCTGCACACCATTAACATACCCGAACAGCATTCCTGAAGAAGTCAAAACACTCGTTTCAGCAGTAGAAAAAAATCCTGAGAAACGCTGGAAGGAAGAGGACTTCCGCCAATTAGGGATTCACTCTGCCACAGCTCGAAGAAAATTTAAAGACATTTACGGCATGACCTTTGTTCAATATGCAAGATCACGCCGAATGGGACTTGCCTTTAAAGAAATTTTGAACGGAAAAAAAGTAATCGATCAGCAGGTCACTTTCGGCTATGAATCTTCAAGCGCCTTCAATGATGCATTTACGAAAATCATGGGAAATCCCCCTAAAAAAACGCAGATTCACATTCTTTATGCTAATTTTATTTCTACACCGATCGGGAGGATGATGAGCGTGACAGATGCCACACATGTGTATTTACTGGAGTTTATGGACAGGCGGGGACTCGAAAAAGAAATTGAAACATTAAGAAAGAAGCATCATGCCCGCATTTTAGTTGGAGAAACAAACGTCCATCAGCAATTAGCAAAGGAATTGGCTTTATATTTTGAGAAAAAGCTGACCAAGTTTACTGTACCGCTTTCCTTACATGGCACCCCTTTTCAAATGAAGGTGTGGGAGCAGCTTTCACTCATTCCAGCAGGCGAAACGAGATCCTATCGTGATCTAGCCGCGAAACTGGGCGATCCGCATTTGGTTCGTGCCGTTGGTAATGCAAATGGTGCGAATCAATTGGCGATTATCATTCCCTGCCACCGCGTGATTCAAACAAGTGGTGAGCTTGGAGGCTATGGCGGGGGGATTGAACGGAAGAAATATTTGCTTCAGTTAGAACAGCGTGCATAAAAAAACGGCTCTGCTTAATCGGTAAGCGAGCCGTTTTCTCCGTTACGAGTAATGCTGTATACATCAATGATTTGGTCCCATTTTGAAATGGTTTTTTCTTTTTTCATGCCCATTTTTAAAGCGACCTTCACCGACGCTTCATTCTCTGGACGTATTAAACTGACCATCCGTCTGACCTTCATTTTTTCAAATCCATAGGTAAGACAGCCTTTTGCGGCCTCAGCAGCATAGCCATTCCCCCACGCCGCTTTCTTTAGCATATAGCCGATCTCAAGCTCCGTTTGTCCTTCGATATTTTGCAGGACAATTCCGCTTTGTCCAAGTCGTTCATTTGTTTCTTTATCTTCAATGATCCATAGAGAGGTGTGGTATATGCGGTCATTTTTTTGATTCCATGCAATCCACTCTTTTGTCTGCTGTTCATCCTTCAAAGAAGGATAATACTTCATCACTTCTTCATCCTGGAACAACTCCTCATATAAAAATGACGCATCATGTTCATTCATCGTTCTCAGTTTAAGGCGCTCTGTTTCTAGTACTGTTCTTGTTTGAACTGTCATTGATGATCCCCCCTTCTTTACTTGCTAAAAATATCTCCGAACAACCCATTTGAATCTGGGGCAAAGTAATGGAAGCCCGCACCGGTTAAACTTGCAGCCAGCGCTGTCCACATCATTAAACTGACGGTCATCCACACCGCGACTTGCTTTCTTTTCGTTCCAAAGCTCATGCACATCAAGGCCGCTAAATGACTGCCGATGATAAAAGGACCAATGAGCGCTAATCCAGGCAGACCGTATCGTTCCCAAATTTTTCTCGCCCGCAGCTGCTTTTTCTCGCCTTTTTCATCACCTTTCTCTTCTTTTCTCTTTAACCACCATGCTTTAAACCGGTCCACAAACACAATGAGAAGCAAAACTGTGAGAAAGTTGCCGATGAATCCAATTACAGCCGTTGTCACAGGATGCAGCCCACTTAAGATTGCGAATGGAACGACACCAATCACCTCAAAAAAAGGCAAAGCAGCCAATACAAAAACGAGTACATATCCCCATACGATATCCAAAAACAGAACCCCTTTTCATTTTTGTCCTCTCCCCATTGTAATGAAAAACACAATTCCATTTCTACATTTTTTTAGAAAAAGAAAAGCACATCGTATGAGATGTGCTCAGTTTACATTCGTATTTTCATTTTTCTTATTTGCCCGGCGCAGGACAATGAGCATAAGCCCTATTAAAATCACAATAGATAGCAGACTTTGCAGCAAAATCACACTTGGTGACGTCCAGCCAATCCATTCGAAGATGAGCTGCGGTCCGAAAAAGATAATCGGAATCAATGAAACGACATTCGCCTTTAAGATTGCATTGAATACAACGATGCATAGCAGCATGAGCAGAATGACGCCCCACCTCTGGCCAGAAGTAAGGACAAGTAGTGGTGTGCCGACCTTTTGATCCAATAGTTTGATTGTCACCATCGCTGTCAGCTGAAAGATTCCTAACATCCAAAAGTAAAGAAATACCCGGCTGCTTGTTTGAAAGGCAGACGCTCTAAACATCACAATGATCATGATGACATTGGCCACTAAAACGAGCGGATATCCAATTAAAGCAAACCAAGAATAGGATAAGTTTTGGCTGATTGCATCTGATAAGATCATATAAAAAAGCGATCCAATTAAGAAAGCACTGACGAATGGCACCCAGTCTTTATGGTTTCCTGACAGCTCTTTTGCCAGTTCATCAGCATAGCTCCGCGGATCTCCTCCGAACACATCCTCACCTGTTTTGCCGTCTTTTTCAGCCTCAACCGCATGTGCTGTCAGTTCATCCATCAGCTCATCGATTTCATCCTGATTTTTTCCCTTTGATATGAGATAAAGTTGCAGCTCTAGTAGAATGTGTCTTGTTTCTTTTGATACCATAATCTCACTTCCCTTTTTGTAATAAGCGGTTTACATTTTTTGAAAGCTCATTCCAGCGGTCAATAAACTCTGTGAGCGCTTGTTCTCCCGCTTGTGTGAGCGTATAGTATTTCCTTTTCGGACCGCTCGCTGACGCTTTTGTAACGGTGGTCACCAGCTGTTCCTTTTGCATACGCAGCAAAATCGGATAGATACTGCCTTCACTTATTTGATCAAACCCATAATGCGCGAGCTTCTTCGTCATTTCATACCCATAAATTTCGCCCTCAGAAATAATCGACAGCAGGCAGCCTTCTAAAATTCCTTTTAGCATTTGTGTGGATGTTGTCATGATTGTTCCTCCGATTCCAGTATCTTGCATCACAAGATAGCTTCATCTTACCATACACTATCTTGCCATGCAAGATACTGGCACAGAAAAAAATCACCGCTTAAAGGGTGATTTTTACGCCCAAGGTTTATCTGTCCCAAGTGCGTCAGCAAGCGCCTTACTATGCTTTCGGCGGCTTTTTCTTTCCTCTGCCCGCTGCTTCGCTGTTTGATGAAGCATGATTTCTTCCTCTGTTTCCGGCATCACCTGCGGGACTCGTTTAGGCTTTCCGTTTTCATCTAATGAGACAAATGTCAGAAATGAAGTCGCTGCGAGTCTGCGTTCTCCAGACATCAAGTTTTCTTTAATGACTTTGACGAACACTTCCATAGAAGACGTGCCCACCCATGTGACATAGGATTCCAAGCATACTGACTCCTTTTGTCCAATCGGCTCTAAAAAGTCAACAGAATCCATTGAAGCTGTGACCGTTTCACTGCGGCTGTGTCTTGCAGCCGAGATGGAGGCAATGTCATCTATATAACTCATTAATTTCCCGCCAAATAACGTTTGGTGGTTATTCGTATCGAGAGGGAATACCCTGCTGGTTTTAACAACTTTCGATTCCTTGCAGTATTTGAAATTTTCTTCACTCATCATCATAGCTCCTTCTTGCTGTTTTCGTGGATGCGGAACGACTTTTATTAAACACTATTCTTTTAGGTTTGTCTAAACTTTTTGCTTTAGTCTTATGTGAGAGATTTTCTTTCGGAAATGTTTCAACCATGGCTAGAAGAAGGAATAATAGAACTATGAATGAACAAGGAGGCCATTTGATGGATTCTATGAGAGCAGAGCAATTATACAAAATGCCGCAATGCATGAATGAATACGACGATTTAGAAGAAGTTCTTTTATGCAGTCCTATTTATATGGAAATCAAACAAATTATTAACGAAACCCAGAAACATTTTGCGAAAGAAAATATTTCTCAAATGAAAGCAGTCGCTCAGCATAAGCAATTGATCCAAACCCTTAAAGATCATCAAGTACGGCCTATCCTGCTCCCGGCGAATGAACGCTTCCCTGAGCAAGTCTTCACTCGGGATATTGGGTTTACGATTGGACAGACACTGTTTGTTTCAAGTATGGCCGCTCCGGTTCGGCAAGGGGAAGAACAATACCTAAAAGAATGGGCACACGCAAAAGGGTGGTCAGCTGTCACTTTGACAGACGGAACGATTGAAGGCGGCGATGTGCTTGTGGATCAGAAGCGTGTGTTTGTTGGCACGAGCAAAAGAACTAGTTCAGCCGCTATCTACCAGCTAAAAAAGGAACTGCCGGATCATGACATCATTCCGATTCACCTTCCTCCTCACATTTTGCATCTTGATTGTGTGATGAATATTCTGTCTCATGACGAGATAATCATTTATCCTGAAGCGTTCAAGCAAAAGGATCTCCAGCTGCTCAAAACGTATTATGATTTGATTGAAATCAGCGAACAAGAGCAATTCACACTTGGACCAAATGTTTTATCCATTGGGCAGAAAAAAGTGATCAGCTTGCCCAGCAACCAAGAAACAAATGCTTTATTAACCGCTCACGGGTACACCGTTATTAAAGTGGACTTTTCGGAAATTATTAAATCTGGCGGTTCTTTCAGATGCTGTACATTGCCTATTCGGCGTTCATCCACTAAAAAAGCCAGCATGTAGAACAGTTTGTCTACTTGCTGGCTTTTTATCGGGCTTGTCCTATTTTCTATTGTATAAATGACAGGCGACTTCATGTCCTTCTTCCACCGCTTGTAATGTCGGCTTTTTTTCAGCACACACATCCATCGCGGCAGGACATCGTGTTCGAAATACACAGCCGCTTGGCGGGTTCACTGGACTTGGAATTTCTCCTTTTAAAATAAACCTTTTGCGCTTGTCCTCTACGTCAGGATCTGGAATGGGGATGGCAGACAGCAAGGCTTGTGTATATGGGTGAAGCGGTGTTTGATATAATGCATCACTCGTCGTCAATTCGACGAGATGACCTAAATACATGACACCGATCCGGTCGCTAATATATTTCACCATTGACAAGTCATGTGCAATAAAGAGAAAAGTTAATCCTTCCTCTTTTTGCAGTTTTTTCAGTAGATTCACGACCTGCGCTTGAACGGAGACGTCTAGTGCAGAAATCGGCTCATCTGCCACAATAAATTTTGGCGCTAAGGCAAGTGCTCTTGCAATGCCGATTCTCTGCCTCTGTCCCCCGCTAAATTCGTGCGGATAGCGGGTAGCAAAATCATAGCTTAATCCTACCGCTTCAAGCAGTTCTTTCACGCGGGCAATCCTTTTCTTTTGACTGCCATAAAGCTGATGAATCTCCATTGGCTCCAGCATAATATCTTTTACTGACAGTCTTGGATTTAACGAGGAATACGGATCTTGAAAGACCATTTGCATTTGCCGGTTGAAATCAAATGATTCTTTTTTAGAAAGGTGGTGAAGACTTTTCCCTTCATATAAGGCTTCACCATCTGTAGGTTCATAAAGACGCATGAGCACTTTTCCAAGTGTGGATTTGCCGCAGCCAGACTCACCAACGAGACCAAAGGTTTCTCCTTGTTTCAGCTGAAAAGAGACACCATCCAGCGCTTTTAAGGTTCTCCCTTTCGATAGATGAAAATGTTTTTTAAGGTTGTTTACTTGTAAGAGTGGTTCAACTGTCATGATCGCTCCTCCTCTCGCTTGGTAAATACCGCCTTGCACCTGCCCATTCCTTTTCATATGAAGTGCCAGAAAGGGAGAGAAGCTCTATTTGTCTGCCGGTTTTAGGCGAATGAAGCATCATCCCGTCCCCAGCGTAGATCCCTACATGGCGGACCGCTCCCTTTCCGTTTTCATTTGCAAAAAACAGCAAGTCGCCTTGTTCTAAATGGCTTGATGTAACCGGCGTTCCTTGAACTGCTTGGTCACTTGCATCTCTCGGCAAAAGATATCCGCACGCTTTGTACATGCTGTAAGCAAAGCCTGAACAATCATAGCCAAAGCTGCTCATGCCTCCCCATAAATACGAAAGGCCTATAAATTGTTTTCCTGCGTCTACGACATCTTTGCCTGTCATAGAGAAAGCATGTGAGCCTGGGCGTACATCCGCTTTGTTGATTTCTCTTATTCCTACTGGGGTGACAACATGAAATTGATCATCTGTTTCTTCGGCTGCTGCCAGCTCTGTTAAAAAACTAATCTCCATATCTGGTTTCCCGTTTTGATATAACATGGCTTTTTTCTGACAAACGATAAGAGATGCAGCTGACGCACTTCCCTCTGTTACTTGCGTTAATTGCTCAGCAGGTATATAGCCTGGATAGCCTTCTGGATGTTTCCGGCTGGCCTGCTGCGGTATGACGACTTTTATCCAGCCATCTGTCTCTTCTAATCCAATCACTCGTCCGCCGAGCAGTACTTGAGATTGAATCAAATTCTCTTCACATAAAGCCAGCTTTTCTTCATATGTTTGCTGGTCAATCCACTCTTTGATGTTGATGGAGTCCTGAAGTACCTTCTGATCGATTTCTCTCGGCGAATGCGGCGCTGTCCATACGTTAGCGACTGGAACCTTTGATTCGTATATCATCATGAGACTCCTTTCACCCCTTGAATGCCTAACCCATGATGCAGCGGTAAAAATATATCTTTTCCTTTGTACACGATTCCTCCGTCTATCAAGTCCTCTTTCAGCATAAGCGGGGCATCAAAATCGCAGCGGGTGATATTCGGCTGGCTTGCGGCGAAATGTGCCGCTGCTGTAATGCCAAGCTTTGACTCAATCATACTGCCAACCATGCACTGAACACCGTATGCTTCGGCTAGGGCATTGATTTTTAATGCTTCTTTTATGCCGCCTGATTTCATTAATTTTAAATTGATCAGATCGCAGCTTCTCGTTTCAAGCACCCTAATGGCATCATGAAAACTGAAAATGCTTTCGTCTGCCATAATCAGTGTTTCAGTTGCTTCTGTCACACGGCGCAGACCTTCAATATCTTCTTTCGGCACTGGCTGTTCTACTAGTTCAATATTCAGCGCTTCCATTTTTCGAATGGCTGTGATCGCTTCCTTCCACGTCCAGCCCTGATTGGCGTCGAGCCTGATCTGAATATCCGGACCGACTTTTTCTCGAATCCGCTTGATCCGCTGAATATCCGTGTGTATATCATCTTTTCCTACTTTAACCTTTAACGTCTGAAAGCCTTCGGCTGCGTATTGCTTCGCATCTTCCGCCATCTCAAGCGGCCGGTTTACACTGACCGTATAGTCGGTTTCGAGATGATGACGATATCCGCCAAGGTATTGATAAAGCGGAAGTCCTGACTGCTTTGCTAAGCCATCATAAATGGCCATATCGATTGCAGCCTTTGCGCTTGTGTTGCTTGCGAGCACGCGGTTCATAGCAGAAAAGATTTGTTCATACTCTGCCAAGGAAGCCCCTAGCAAAATGGGTCTGATCACTTCACAGATGGCATAGTCGATGCTTTCCAGCGTTTCTCCTGTAATCACCGATGTGGGAACTGCCTCTCCGTAGCTGACGTCACCTTGATCATATGTGATGATGACGATCAGAGATGCTGCGTCATACACCGTTCTTAAAGCGGTTTTGAAAGGCTTTTTTAGCGGCACACTCGTTCTGCATGTACGAACATCCACAATTTTCATTTAATCGCCTCTTTCGCTGCAACGCCTGGAGAAATGTGCAGTTTCTTCCCTGCCGCATCTAGTGCAGCCTGCACGCCCATCGGAATGGCAAAGTTCGGTGATGAATGACCGATCCGAAAGCCGCCGAGTGCGGGTTTCTTTTGCGGCACAATATAGGTTTCCCACAGCTGTTCCAAGGTTAAGGACTGGTCTTTCTTTTTTGGTTCACATTGATGAAAATCGCCAATGATGAATCCAGCCGCATCATCCAATTTTCCAGCAGAGGTGAGGTGCTGCATCATGCGATCGATTTTATAAGGCTCTTCGTCAATATCTTCAATGAACAACAGCTTTCCCTTCGTATCAATTTCAAAAGGTGTGCCAAGTGTTGTCACGATGAGGGCAAGATTCCCTCCTATGATGTCCCCTGAAGCGGTGCCGGGGTAGAAGGTATGAAGAGGTGACAAGTGATGCGAATACGTAAAGGCCTTCGGCGTGAACAGCTGCAAAAAGGTATCCTTCGTATACGGATGGACCTCTTCAAGTCCCACATCAGAGGAAAGCATTGGACCATGAAAAGTCACAAGACCCGTCTGCTGCTGGATGGCCGTATGTAAAAACGTAATGTCACTATAACCCCAAAAGATTTTTGGATTCCGGCGAATGAGATCATAGTCAATGACTTCCGCAAGTCTTCCAGTTCCGTACCCTCCGCAGGCACAAATAACCGCTTTGACTTCTGGATCTTGAAACATGCCATGAAGATCTTCCACTCTTTCATGATCACGACCTGCTAAATATCCGTACCGGGAATCAAGATACTTCCCTTTTTTCACCTTCAGCCCAAGGCTTTCTAAAAAGGCAATCCCTTTTGCTAATTTCAATTCATCAGGCGGGCTTGCTGGTGCGATAACCCCCACCGTATCCCCTGTTTGAAGCGCCGCTGGCAGCTGGTTCATGCCAATCCCCTCTTTCTCTTTATTTCTTACAATCTATGGGCATCTTCTCCATAACATGAACAAATAAAGGAACAGACGCTTTTGTTCAAAGCGTCCCATATTGTTGACAAAGAGCTAAAATGATCTTTATTTTAGCCCTTTGTCTTCTATTCAGCGTGACCTGAAAACCTTTGCAGCCCTAGGAAGGACGAGCATCGGAGCGGAGCGAATTTGACATTCGTGAGTACCGAGCGCAGGACTGACAAAGAATGCGAGGGTTTGTCCGCGCGCTGAGACGCTTTTGTTCAAAGCGTCCGTGTTCCTCTTTTCCTTCAATTACTCTCCATCTACTTGTGCCCATTTCAAATCGATATACCCAACAGGGTGGCGGACAATTCCCTTCACGCCCTCTTTTTGCAAATGCACTTGGTTATAAAAATGAATTGGAATGATCGGTGCTTCTTCAATGAGAAGTGCCTCTGCATCATGAAGGATGCTGTTTCTTTTTTGTTCATCTGCTTCCTGGCTTGCCTTTTTAATCAGCTGATCATAGGTGTCGTTTGACCATCCAGTCCGGTTCATCGCATTCCCTGTTTGGAAGCTCTCTAGGAAATTGATCGGATCTGCATAGTCTGCTAAAAATGAACTTTGCGAGAATTGGAATTTCAGCGCCTTTTGATCTTCTGCAAATACATTGGCTTCCATGTTTGCAAGCTTCACGTCCACACCCAGCGCTTCTTTTAATTGCTGCTGGATGGCTTCAGCTTTTTTCTTATTCTCAGGCTTTGTGCTATATGTTAATGTGACGGGCGGCAGCTTCGAATAGTTCTCTTCTTTCAGCCCTTTTTCTAATAGCTTCGCAGCTTCACTCGTATCTTGTTTGACAAGATCGCCGCCAGCTTCTCTGAAATCATCACCCTTTGAATCTAAAATCCCCGGTGAAACGAAGGCGCGGGCAGGCTTCTCTTTATTCTTCGTGACATAATCCACGATATCTTGCGGGTTGATCGCCATTTGAAAGGCTTTGCGAATGTTCTTATTTTGAAAAGGTTCCATGTTCACATTCAGACGATAAAAGAACAGTCCGGCCTGATCTTCAATTTGCACATCTTTATTTTTCAGCAAATTTTCACTTTGTTCTGCTGGGACAAAGGCAGTGTCCAAATCTCCCGATTGATACATTTGATAATCAGTGTTTCGATCACTGATCATCAGCCACTTTACCTGATCCAGCTTGACTGTTTTTTTGTCCCAATACGTCTCACTTTTTTCCATAGTGAAGCTCTCATCATGCTTCCATTGTGTCAGCTGAAACGGTCCATTCCCAACAAAGGTTTTGGCATCCTTTGCCCAGTTTGGATCCTTCTCTGCTACCTTCTCATTGACAGGGAAAAAGGCAGGGTTTGCGGTCATATTTAAGAACGATTTCTGCGGGTATGCCAGTGTGACCTTTAGCGTTTTGTCATTTTCAGCACTGACTTTTACATCCTCTTTCTTTCCTTTTCCGCTGTTAAATGCCTCTCCGCCTTCAATCATGTATGCTAAGAAGGATGCAGATGAGCCTGTTTTCGGATCAAGCAGACGCTTCCACGCATATTCAAAGTCACTCGCTTTCACTGGGTCACCATTCGACCACTTGATGCCGTCTCTTAAATGAAATGTGTATGTTTTTCCATCCTCTGAAATCTCCCATTTTTCCGCCATTGCAGGAGATGGTTCGTGCTTTTCATTCAGTCTCGTTAATCCCTCCATTAAGTTATTCAGACCTTGCCACGATACATTATTAAAACCAATCGGCGGGTCAAATGACGTCGGTTCGTTTTCGTTATTTAAGGTTAATACTTTCTTTTCATCCTTATTGCTTGATGATCCTTTACCTGCTTGCTCATTGGCTGTACATCCAGCGAGCAGTATGATGATAAACAAACAAATACTGATGATCCACCCTTTTTTCCTCATCAAAAACTCCCCCTTTGTGTTGAAGATAACATCGCTTGGTTCGCTCGCTCATCCTGAAGCCAGCAATGCACTGTATGAGTAGGTGACCGCTGCGTTTCGTGCGGCATGATATGATCACACACTTTCATGGCAGCCGGGCAGCGATCGGTATACGGACAGCCCTTTGGCGGTGCAAATAAATCAGGCGGGCTTCCTTCAATCGGAATCAGTTCATCTTTCATATCAAGTCTTGGAACGGATTGCAGGAGCCCTTTTGTATAAGGATGCTGCGGACTGTAAAAAATATCCTGCCTTGTTCCGGTTTCAACCATTTTCCCTCCGTACATGACCGCTACTCGGTCGGCAACTTGGGCTACGACCCCTAAGTCGTGTGTGATTAAGATAATGGTAACCCCTGTTTTCCTCTGAATCTCTTTAAACAGCTCTAAAATTTGTGCCTGTATGGTCACATCCAGCGCGGTCGTCGGTTCATCTGCGATCAGCACCTTTGGCTCACAAATAAGTGCCATGGCAATCATGAGCCGCTGCCTCATTCCCCCGCTGAATTGGTGCGGATATTGCTTTAGTCTCTCCTTTGGCTGCGGAATACCAACCAAATCAAGCATTTGTATGGCGGCTTCTTTCACTTCTTTTTTCGTCAGCTTTTGATGCTCCTTCGCCGCCTCCATCAGCTGATCTCCTATTGTCAAGGTTGGGTTGAGTGCTGTCATCGGATCTTGGAAGATCATCGAAATATCCACGCCTCGTATGGCGCGCATTTCTTTTTCAGATAATGACAGCAAGTTGCGGTCTTGAAACCAGATTTCTCCCTGATCGACTTGCGCGCTGTATGCAGGCAGAAGCCTCATAATGCTTTGTGATGTCACACTTTTTCCGCAGCCTGATTCTCCCACAATGGCGAGGGTTTCTTTTTCATATACATCGACATTCACTCCGCGTACTGCTTGAACTGAACCGCCGTATGTCCGAAAACTGACGTGCAGATCGATAATTTGTAGAACTTTTTTCAAAGCGCTTCACCTCTTCATCTTTGGATCAAGCGCATCTTGCAAGCCATCACCTAAATTGTTAAAGCAAAACATCGTGAGTGAAATAAAAAATGCCGGGAAAAATAAACGCCACCAATGTCCATTGTCTGACAGCACAGTCGGCAAAGCATCATTGGCCATCACGCCCCAGCTTGCAAACGGTGCTTGAATACCTAAACCGAGAAAGCTTAGGAACGCTTCAGCAAATATCGCGGTCGGCACAGTCAGGGTCATCTGGACGATAATCGGCCCCATCGTATTCGGCAGCAGGTTGCGGCGAATGATCCGCAGGCTTTTGGCACCAAAGGTTTTTGAGGCAAGGACATATTCCTGGCTTTTCAGCTGAAGAACCTGACCTCTCACAATTCTTGCCATTCCAATCCATCCGGTGACAGTGAGCGCTACAATAATGGTAACAAGCCCTGGCCCCATGAGCACCATCAATAAAATGACGACGAGTAAATAAGGAAGTCCGTAGAGCACCTCGACAATCCGCATCATGACATGGTCGTATTTGCCTCCCTTATAGCCCGCTATGCCCCCATAAATCACGCCGATGGCAAAATCAATCAGGGCTGCCATGACACCCACAAATAATGAAATACGGGCTCCGTACCAAGTACGTGTGAACACATCTCGTCCAAGCTCATCTGTTCCAAACCAGTGAGCAGCCGAGGGCGGCAGATTTTGCATCGAAAGACGCTGCTCTGTCACACTATTTGGTGCAAGCAATGGGCCTAAGACTGCCATGACAAAAAGAAAAATCAGAACCGATAGGCTAAACATCGCAAGCTTATTTTGCTTCAGCCGCCTCCATGTATCAGCCCAATAGGAAAGAGAGGGTCTTTTAATGGCATGGGCTTCTGTTTTCTTTTGCTCTCGTGGAGAAAACCATTCGTCTGGCACTTCAGGATGCCTGTTCGGTGGATCATGCTGAAGGTGTATACTCATGCCTTTCCTCCTTTCTGATGCAGCTGAATCCTCGGATCAAGGAGACGATACGCCACATCGACAATGAAGAGAAGTGTGATTAAAATAATGCTGTAAAAAACAGTGGTTCCCATGATGACAGGATAATCACGGTTGTTAATACTCTCGACAAAGTATTTTCCCATCCCAGGAATAGCAAAGATTTTTTCAATGACAAAACTTCCTGTTAAAATACTTGCGACAAGTGTTCCAAGAATGGTTACAACGGGTAAAAGTGCATTCCGAAGCGCATGCTTAAATACAATCTTAAAGGGAGAAAGCCCTTTTGCTTTGGCCGTACGGATATAGTCTTGTGACAGCACTTCAATCATGCTCGATCTCGTTAACCTGGCGATAATGGCCATTGGGCCGACAGCAAGGGCGATTGTAGGCAGCACCATATGCATTGGACTTGTCCACATCGCTGTAGGAAAGAGCTTCAAATTGACAGCAAGCTGCTGAATTAATAGGGTAGCAAAGATAAAGTTTGGAATGGATATACCGAAAACTGCAATGGTCATGGCGATGTAATCAATCAAACCATTATGCCGGAGGGCAGCCATGACCCCTAGCAGGATGCCAGAGATGACAGCAATCAATATCGAGATAAGACCAAGTTCTAATGAGACTGGGAAGCCTCTCGCCAATAGATCATTGACACTTTCAGAAGGCTTTTTAATGGAAGGACCAAAATCAAAGGTAACAATGGATTTTAAATAGATGACATATTGAACATAGAGTGGTTCGTCTAAGTGATAGTAGCTTTCGAGGTTTCGCTGGACGGTTTCGTTTGTATTTCGTTCTTCATTGAAAGGCGATCCTGGGATGACCTTCATTAAAATAAACGTTAAAGTCGTAATCGTTAAGATCGTAGCAATCATCGCAATAAAACGCTTGAACAAAAAGCTGGCCATCTGCTGTCTCCCCCTCACTTAACAAAATGTTGTACGTGCGGCAAGCTCTGTCATGACAAGCATCGCTTGATAGGCTTCTAATATATTGTCTGCTTGGTACGTCACCGTCGTTGTTCCTTCTATGATGGCAGTACCCGGCATTAAATTCGCCCATTCAGCTTGTCCATAATTGGCAAACTCAATCTTAAGCAGCGGCTGATCAGGAGGCGTCAGCGGCTTCATTTGATCAATCTGTTTCATCGCGGCTTCCACTTGCTGCGAGATTTGTTTATTGACTTTGGCAGGAGGTAAGCATTTCACAGCAGATCTTGAGATGGTTTCTTTCACTGCCACTGTTTTCACACCAGGCATCAGCTTTTCTGCCTCACGTGCTGCTTGATCATCCCCGCAAACAAGAATCACCGGCACACCATAGTAGCCTGCAACATACGCATTAAAGCCCATTTCCCCAATTGGATGATCATTTATGTAAAAATGTCTGACACCAAAAATCATACTGTGCGACATCACACCTTTCATTGATGCCCTTGCATGATAACCTAAGAAAACAGCTGCATCATAGGTTTGATCCAATCCTTGCACCATTGAATAAGGCTTTACGTCACCTGATATGAGAACTGCCTCTTCATGCAGTTCTTCGATCAAAAGATTATTCATTTTAGAATGACTGTCATTCACCAAAATGTCGGTGGCACCATGCTGAAGAAGCGCTTCTACACAAGCATTCACTTCACCTGTCATAATGCGTCTGCCCCGCTCATAGTTATGCTGGCGCGAATCAACAAATGTATGATCAGCTAGACCAGTAATCCCCTCCATATCGACAGATACATAGAGCTTCATTCCCATCCCCCTTTAATTAAACATAAAATTTGTGTATATTTTTCTAAATTTTCTAAAAAATTATATGAGAACTTGATTGATTTTTCAATACAATGTCCGAAAATAAGGAGTTTAGACTCAGATAATACAGGTCAAAAGGCTTTTTTAGAAAGGATTTTTTTAACAAATAAAACACCACTAACTATGTCTTTAGTGGTGTTTATCCGCTTCGTTGATCTGAGATTTCAGCTGTTCATATTTCTTCATGGTTTGTGTAAATAAATCATCAAACATCTGAGGTGCCTGCTGTTGAATGACCTCAGCACCTTCTCCTGTAATTCCCCCTTTTGTCGCCACTCTAGCGACAGTTTCAGCAAAGGTTAGGCCTCGTTCTACGAGGACCTGGCCAGTTCCTAAAAGGGCATACGTTAAAAATTCATTCGCTTCCTCTAAGGAAAGATCACTATTTCTCACAGCCGCTTTCGCCATTTCTTCAAAAAGAGCAGCGATAAAACCAGGAGATGAGCTTGTCAAATTGCTCGCCGCATCAAACCGGTCTTCCCCTACTTCCCTGACGATGCTAAAAGCTGAAAGCAGCCGGTGCAAACGCTCCTTGTCCTCACGTCCTGCTGCTGCACCATGCGCAACAAGTGATACGCCCGTCCCAACAGCTGACGTGAGTGTTGGGATGTATCTAGACACTGGCTGTGTTGTATGCGCCTGTAACTTTTCTAATGACACAGCTGCTGCTACTGACACAATATGTACCGCTCTCGCTTGAGAAGGCAGCTGATCCAGAACATCAAGTACTCCAAGCGGCGGCACGCAGACAAACAATATATCACATGACGCAGAAAGTTCGTCTAATGAACAAATGTTGACTTCTTGGTGCTTTTCTTTGAGCTGATGAAGGCGCTCCGTTTCACTTCTTGTATGGATCATGATTTGATGAGCATCCAGCACCCCATTTTCCAGCCACTTTTGCACCATCATATCAGCCATACTTCCATATCCAATGATTCCAATTGTCTCCACAGTTTAATCTCCTCTATCTTGCTTAGATTCACTACTTATTTTAACAATTTCCCACAATGTTTTCATTTTTATCCCACACTTTTTTCATACGATAAAGTCAGTCCCCACCACATACGGTAAAACACCCAAACACATACATGAAAAAATCATTGAAAGAGAGTGATTGAAATGACACAGCACAAAGATGACAAACAAACAATTGAACAACCTCAAAAACAGAAAAAGCCAAACGGCTGGTTTAAGTCATTTGTCAGCGGTGTTGTAGGCGGTACATTAGCGTTAGGTGTCTACGTTCTTTCGCCATATGCTCAGCATTCATCAGACAGCACTGCAAATGATTCGGCAGCGAAAACTGAAGCAGTATCGACAAATCACACGAATTCGTCAAAAACAACAGCCGTCCAAACATCAAATTCATCAAGCAGCATCTCCAGTATGGTCGAAAATGTATCACCAGCTATTGTCGGCATTACAAACTACCAAGCACAAACTCAAACAGACACGAGCTTTGGCGATTTCAATACGCCTTTCGATGAATCACAGCAAAACAAAAGCAGTCAAGAGGAAGAAACCGGTACAGGCTCAGGAGTGATTTTCAAAAAATCAGGCAATAAAGCCTATGTCTTAACAAACAACCACGTCATTGAAGGGGCAAATAAACTAACCGTATCCTTACACGATGGCAAAACCATTGAAGGAAAACTGGTTGGAGCTGATCCGCTCACTGACTTAGCCGTTGTGGAAATTAGCAGCAGTCATGTGACGAAGGTTGCGGCATTAGGCAATTCCTCCTCACTGCGTGCTGGAGAAACCGTCATTGCGATCGGAAACCCGCTTGGTGAAGATCTTTCAAGAACGGTGACACAAGGAATTGTCAGCGGTGTCGACCGAACAGTCTCTATGAACACATCAGCAGGCGAAAGCAGCATTAATGTTATTCAAACAGATGCAGCCATTAACCCAGGTAACAGCGGCGGCCCGCTTCTGACGACAGACGGAAAGGTTGTGGGGATCACGAGTATGAAAATCTCTGAAACAGGTGTTGAAGGCATTGGGTTCGCACTGCCAATCAATGATGTCAAACCAATCGCTGATCAGCTTCTCGCAAAAGGAAAAATTGAACGTCCATATATCGGCATCAGCATGCTGGATCTCGAACAAGTTCCAGATGTGTATCAAAAAGAAACTCTCGGACTCAAAACCAGTCAGCTCAATAAAGGCGTGTATGTCAAAGATATCGCCGCAGGCGCACCTGCCGCCAAAGCTGGCTTAAAGTCAGAGGATGTCATTACCGGCATCAATGGGAAACAAATCAAAACTGGCAGTGAATTACGTCACGAGCTATACACGAATGCAAAAGTAGGAGACACCGTGAGCATCACCCTCATTCGAAACGGAAAACAAGAAACAAAGCAGGTCACATTAACACAATCTGAATCTAAGCAGGTCAGTTCCTAATAAAAAAACAGCTCAGTTGATGAGCTGTTTTTTTATGACGACTGAATTGGCGTTAACCTTTGTTCAATTTCTGCTCGTTTATGCTCTAGGAACGGCGGAAGGGCTAATTGATCGCCAAGCTCATCCACCCCTTCATCGACTGTAAATCCAGGGCCATCTGTTGAAATTTCAAATAAAATACCATTTGGCTCTCTAAAGTAAAGAGCTTTAAAGTAAAAACGTTCTACAACACCAGAGTTCGTGAAGCCTGCTTTTGAGATTTTTTCATACCATTTTTCAAGCTCCTCTGCGTCTTTCACACGAAATGCGACGTGATGCACACTTCCTCTGCCGGAACGTTCAGAAGGCCCTTCTGTTTTTTCGATCACATGAATTTCTGTTCCAGCACCCCCATTTCCTGACTCAAAAATGGTCACGATCTCACCATCATTTGATTGTTCACGTGCTCTTTCGGTGAAGCCAAGGATGTCTGTTAAAACACGGATCGTCTTGTCAGCTTCTGCAACGGTTAATTCAACTGGACCTAAACCTCTAATCGCAAACTCTGCCGGAATATCGTCATGCACTGGCGGTGAGCCTGCCTCTTGCGTATTCGGTTCTACTGTTAAAAACAGCTGCTGCCCTTCTGGGTCTTTAAAACGCAAAGCAGGTCTTCCGCCTCTCAAGGAAGCTGTTTCTTGCTGCACGCCTTTATCTTCAAACCGCTTTTCCCAAAACGTGAGTGCCTCTTCAGAAGAAACGAGAAGGCCAGTGCTTGTGATCGCATTTGTCCCTTCCAAACGGCGGGCAAGCATTGGAATTTCAAAGAATGTTAGCTCCGTTCCTGGTGAAGCGACCTCATCTCCATAAAACAAGTGATACATAGACGGGTCATCCTGATTGACTGTTTTCTTTACAAGTTTCAAGCCAAGGATTTGGCGGTAGAAATCAACATTTTTCTGAGCATTGGCTGTTAACGCAGATACGTGGTGAATCCCATTGATTTTCATTATTTTCACTCCTATTTTAAATTATCTCGAATTCGAGATAATATCCTTATGAATAAAATAGTTCATTTTTCAAGAAAAGTCAACCATTTGGCTGCACGTTTACTGGATGTTCGGTTTCCGGCCATTAAATTAACATTAAATCAAAAATAAACTTTCATTGTTCGTTTTTAACGCAACATTCACCCTAATATCTCCAATAAACGAACACTTTCAAATACAAATACGAAAATCAGAAAATTTTTTTAATTCTTGTTTTCCTAAAATCGTATTACAATGAACAAAATACATGTCACAGTAACGTACGAAAGTGATGCAGGAGGTCGTGTGTAATGAACAAAGAACAACCAGCGTTAAAACAAGACATCGGCTTATTTTTCGCCCTATCTCTTGTCATCGGGACCATTATCGGGTCAGGCGTCTTTATGAAGCCAGGCAACGTCCTTTCCTATTCAGGAAGCTCAGACATCGCCTTATTCGCTTGGCTGCTAGGTGGCATCTTAACCCTTGCAGGCGGACTGACTGTCGCTGAAATTGGTACACAAATCCCGAGAACCGGCGGGTTGTACGCCTATCTTGAAGAAGTGTATGGTGAATTTTGGGGCTACTTATGCGGCTGGGTGCAGATTATTATTTACGGACCCGCCATCATTGGTGCACTTGGTCTTTATTTTGGTTCATTATTAGCCAATCTATTTTCTCTTTCGACTTTATGGTCTACAACGATCGGCATTATCACCGTTTTATTTTTATGTATCATCAACATCATGGGAACAAAATACGGCGGATTTGTTCAGGGGCTGACCACTATCGGAAAGCTTGTCCCAATTGCTGCGATTATTGTGTTTGGCATATGGAAAGGTAACGAAAACATCTTGATGGCCGTCAACGATAGTATCGCTCAAATGAACTTCGGAGCAGCGATTTTGGCTACGCTGTTTGCTTATGATGGCTGGATTTTACTTGCGGCGCTTGGGGGTGAAATGAAAAACCCTGAGAAACTGCTTCCTCGTGCAATGGCAGGCGGAATTTTAATCGTGACGGCTTGTTATCTCTTTATTAATGTCGCACTTTTGCACGTGCTGCCAGCTGATCAAATCGTCCAGTTAGGTGAAAATGCGACAAGCACAGCTGCTACCATGCTCTTTGGGCCAATTGGCGGGAAAATCATTAGTATTGGGATCATCATCAGCATCTTTGGCTGTTTGAACGGAAAGGTTCTTTCATTCCCACGTGTGATTTTTGCGATGGCAGAACGAAAGCAGATTCCTTTCGCCAACTCGATTTCGCGGATTCACCCAACATTTAAAACACCTTGGATCGCTGTATTTGTGCAAATTTTGATCGCCATTGTGTTTATGATCGTCAGTAATCCGGAGAAGCTGTCTGAGGTCTCGATTTTCATGATCTACATCTTTTATGTGATGGCCTTTTTCGCCGTCTTTAAGCTGAGAAAACAAAACAGCGGAATGAAGCGTGCGTACAGTGTACCACTTTACCCGCTGACACCGATCATTGCGATTATCGGTTCATTATTCGTTTTAATCAGCACCATGATCACCGATTGGAAAAGCTGCCTGATCTCCATGCTGATCGGGATGGCTGGACTGCCTATTTATTATTATATGAAAAAAACACAAAATAAAGCAGAGCACTAAACGGTGCTCTGCTTTTTTTCCTTCTTCTCAGCGTAATAGAAACCTTTGCAGTCTAGGAAAGACGAGTATCGGAGCGGAGGACTGACATGTCTACAGGCTGAAGCAGAGTGCTAAACGGTCTCTGCTTCATTTTTTATATTGTTTGATCACTTTGTATGATTCGTTTAAATATCTCATGAGCCGGTATGGCTTACTAAGCACACGGATTGGGAGTCTTGAGATAAATCCATTCAGGTTCGACTTATATTCCTGCGTGATCCGCTTTGGCTTTGTCGCTATTTTCTCGTATACTTCCTTGTAAAATTCCTTCATGATGTCGACTTGCACACTGATCTTTTGATGACACTCTGTACACTCAACGCTTTTCATCTGATCATTCACATAAACGATGCTGTGGAGGGTCTCTTCTTGGCACCGAGTACAGTGTAGGTTTGCTTCCATTTCGGTTTGCTTCAAGATACACAGCTCCTTTCTCGTTTGATGTTGCTCTTGTTATACCATTCGAACGCTGCCAGCCTTTTATTGGACGGATGCTTCCTTTAAAATGGCTGCCGCCGTTAGTTCGTCTGTCACCAGTACTTGAATGAAGCCGCCATTTAAAGCCCCTAAAATGCTCTCAGCTTTATGGGTTCCTTCTACAACAGCGATGACCGTTTTGACGCTCTTTAATTGTTCCAGCGATAAGCCAATGACCTTTTGATTCAGTTCATCTTGGACAGGTTTTCCTTCTCCATCAAAGAAACGAAAGCCAATATCACCGACAGCCCCTGATTGCCTTAAACCAGATAAGTCCTCTTCTTTTAAATAACCGACTGTTTTTAAAGTTGACCCTTTATGCGGGTTGCCAATACCGATGAGAGCAATATCCACATTTCTGCCTTCTTCAAGCACTGCTTCTATGTCCTGCATCGCCATAAGCCGTTCTTTTAATTCTTCTGTTTCTAAAATCGCAGGGGCATATAAATAGGAACACGTGCCGTTCATTTTCTTTGCCAGCTCATATGCCAGCTGATTGGCATGAATGTCGACCGCCTGCCTGCCCATTCCGCCCTCTAAAGGAATGACCTTCACATCGTTTCTTCGTTCAAACGGATATTCTTTTACAAGCTCCGCAAGCGTCGTCCCCCATGAAATGCCGATTTTCTCCGCATTTTTCATGTTTTTAGACAAATAATAGGCGCCTGCTTGACCGACTGCCCGCTTCACCATCTCAGACATTGTCCCGACACTTGGGACAACGACCGCATCTGTTAATTGAAAGGTTGTTTCTAGCTGCTTTTCAAGTTCCACCGTATGAATGCTTTCGTCTTTAATGTACACTTCAACAATTCCCACATCTTTTGCTTTTTGTAAGAGCTTTGAGATGACTGGTCTTGAGACATTGAGCTTTTTTGCAATTTCCTGCTGCGTCCACCCGTCTGTATAATAAAGATGAGCAACTTTGACGAGCTGTCGTCTTTCTTCCCAATTCAGCATGTGACATCATCCTTTTAATATACTATGATTACCAGTATACCAAACATTCGTTTCCAATTGGAACAATTGTTATGAAAATGACAAAAAGAGCGATTAACTCTCCGCTCTTTTTCCCTCAGTATATTTGGGCTGATACGTTCTCCCTCCGTCTAACAGGATCATTTGTCCGTGCAAATAGCTCCCCTCGCGACGTGTGAGAAATAAAGTGAGCCCTGCGATATCCTCAGGCTTTCCTAATCTTCCGATGGGAATGAGTGATTGCAGCTGCCGTTTCTCCTCTACAGTAGGATAGAGCGTATCAAGCATTTGAGATTCAATGACGCGGGGGGCAATCACATTGATGCGTATTTGATGCGAGCCTAGTTCCTTTACGAGCGAACGCATCAATCCAAAAGCACCTGCTTTTGATGCATAATATTGAATACCGCCGCCTGAGCCGGTGATTGCAGATCCCGATCCAATAATGACAACACTGCCTTCCTGCCGCTCACACATATAGGGTGCCAACGCTTTGATGCAATAGTAAAGACCATATAAGTTCACAGCCAGTGTCTTTTTCCAAAGTGAAAAATCGACTTCTAAAAAAGGCAGTGATTTTGTCATTCCTGCTGAATACACAAGGTGAGCAATACCGCCCAGCTCCCTTTCAGCTGCTGATATCATTTGCTGAACACTTTCCCACGATGAAACGTCAGCTTGAAATGTCAGCAGCTGAGGATACTGTGTCTTTAAGAGCGAAAGTCCCTTTTCATCTATATCTGACACGGCGACTTGGTGCCCTTCTTTTAAAAATCGTTCAGCAATTTCTTTTCCGATCCCTTGGGCTCCGCCAACGATGAGAACTGGTTTTTGAACATTAGCCAGCACTCTCACCCCCATCAAGCATAATCGCCACGCCATCTGTAAATGCACCATAGGATGTACTGAGAAACACCGTCATATGGGCCACAGTCTCCTTGATTTGCTCTGTATCAGGAACCAAATGGAGAGGAGGCGGCAGCAGCGCAAGCACCCGGATGCCTTTGTCTTTAAATTCTCTCGCTAACCCTTTTGTCATGGCATTCAGCATAGAATTCGAAGTAGCATGCGAGATCCCGCCATCACCTGTAATACTGCCTGATGACGATATATTAATGATGCAGCCTTGTCTCTGATCAACCATATGCCATACAGCAGCCTGACTGGAAAGAAAGACGGTATTCACAGCCGATTCCACTTCATCCACCCACTCATCAGGGCCCACGTCATCAAGCTTCGCGTCCGCTCCTTGCTCTGCTTGATTGACCAAAATATCCAGTTTACCGCATGTATCAATCACTTGCCTCAGCATTCGCGCGGCATCACGCGGTGTTTCCAGCGGGTTCTGAATGATACTCGCTTGACCGCCCATTTTTTGAATGTCTTCACGAATGGTTTTAGCCTTCGATTCATCATGAAACGTGTGTAAAAAAACATGTGCACCTGCCCGGGCTAAAGCCAGGCAGATGGCTTCTCCAAATCCATCTGTGCTACCTGTCACAAGTGCCGCTTTCTGATGAAGCTGGACGTGCACATGCATCTCCTCCCTATCCCTTGTTTGGCCATTATTTTCTCAGCTTACTCACGATATCAAGTGCTGCTTCATAAAAACCTTCTGAGATGGTCGGATGCGGATGAATCATTTTCGCCATCTCTTCTGCTGTTCCTTCTAAATACATAAAGGAGGAAGCTTCTGAAATCATCTCTGTGACGTGCGGGCCAACCATCGTCGCGCCAATCACTTCACCATAGGCTGTATCGTATACCAATTTAATAAAGCCTGTTTGATCACCTGCCGCTAGTGCTTTACCGCTTGCCGCTAAATCAAATCGTTCTGCCCGCACGTTAAGTCCTTTGGCTTTTGCCTCTTTCTCAGTCAGACCAACACTCGCTACCTCTGGTAATGTATAAATACATCTAGGCATGATATCAGCATTCATTTTTTCAGACACACCGCAAATATTACTGACCGCAACAGCGGCCTCCGCCATCGCTGCGTGAGCAAGCTGATAGCCGCCAGCGACATCCCCAACTGCATAGACACCTTCCACGCTTGTCTGCATCTTGTCGTTCACCTTGATAAAAGGACCATCCAGCTGAAGGTCAAGCTGGCTGACAGCAGAAACGCTAGGTCTTCTTCCTACACAAACAAGCAGTCTTTCAGCCGTAAAGATATGCGTCTCTCCTTTATCGTCTGATGCATGAACCGCTTTGACTCCTTCGCTTTCCGTCACCTCTGTCACAGTGGTTTTTTTCGCGATATGGATGCCTTTTTTCTTTAATTCTCTTTCTAGCAGCTTAGATGCTTCCTCATCCTCTTGTGGAATAATAGACGGAGCCGCTTCAATAATCGTGACTTTTGATTGAAGACTCTGGAAGATACAAGCCAGCTCAAGTCCAATGACACCGCCGCCAATGATGACGACAGAAGCCGGAATATCTGGGATGTCAAAGATCGTATCACTTGTGTCAAATTGAATGTCTTTAAGGCCCGGTATTGGCGGAATGGCAGGTGAAGATCCAGTGGCAATGATGAGCTCTTTCGTTTCAATCGATTCTGAACCATCTTGCTTTTCAATCTCAATCCGGTGCTTTGTAACAGCTGTACCTCTGCCGTTATATACATCAATCTTTCCTTGCTTTAATAAAAAGGCAATTCCGCCTCTGAGCTTTTCAATGACGTCATCTTTGCGCTTTCTCATTTTATCGAAGGAAAGGACCAAATCACCTGTTTCAATTCCCCAGCTTTTCGCCTTCTCAATTGATTCAATGACTTCTGCATGTTTGAGCAGTGTCTTGGAAGGAATACAGCCCCGATTTAAACAAGTACCGCCTAGAAAATCCTCTTCAATCAATGCGACCTTCCGTCCACGCTCAGCTGCTTGAAGGGCGGCAGTATACCCGCCAGGCCCTCCGCCAATGACTGTCAGATCATACGTTTTCGTCATCCGATTCATCTCCTACATTAGCAATTCAAATGGTTGTTCAAGCACTTTTTTAAGGTCTGTTAAAAAGGCAGCCGCTGGTGCGCCATCTACCACTCGG
Source organism: Bacillus sp. FSL R5-0512 (assembly GCF_038593295.1). NCBI lineage: Bacteria > Bacillati > Bacillota > Bacilli > Caryophanales > Bacillaceae > Bacillus > Bacillus sp. FSL R5-0512. The sequence goes on along the minus strand of NZ_CP151982.1, from coordinate 1,201,553 downwards.
TGATCAAACGATAAACTAACACCCATCATCGGCCGCACCTGAATTTCTCCATCTACTACAACAGGTTTTTCTTGAATGCGCCCAACCCCTAAGATCGCCACTTCCGGCTGATTAATAATCGGGGTAAAGGTATCAATGGCATACATCCCTAAGTTACTAATGGTAAAAGTGGACCCTTTCAGCTGGTCTGGCAGCAGTTTTTGGTCACGTGCGTTTCGGCCGATTTCTTTCGCCTCTTTTGTCAGCTGTTTTAATCCTTTTTGGTTTGCATGAGAAATGACTGGAACCATTAAGCCATCTTTTACAGCGACAGCGAGACCAATGTGCACATCATCATGGAAATGGAGCTCATTTTGTTCAAATGTCATATTGATCTGCGGGTGGCGCGTGAGTACGTTGCTGACCGCATGAATCATAATTTCTGTGAACGACAGTCTGTAGCCTGTCTCTTTTTCAATCGCTGGCAATAGCTGTTTGCGTATTTCTTTCGCTTTTGTCATATCGATTTCACTTGTTAATGTCACGTGCGGTGCTGTAAAGGCACTTTGTGACATGCGGTCAGCGATCACTTTTCTCATACCAGCTAGTTTTTGTGTTTTCGCTGGAGAAGACTCTACTGTTTTTGCAGCTGCTGCCGTTACATCACTCTTCATAATTTTACCGTGTGCACCAGATCCAGCAACATTCGCTAAATTGATTCCTTCACGAGCAGCCACTTTTTCTGCAAGCGGTGACACGCGCTGATCTTTCTCACTAGGGTGGACGGCCGCCTCGACGTCACGCTTTTGAACTCTGCCTTTAGGTCCTGTGCCAGATACCTCATGAATCGCTACATGATGATCCTTTGCCGTTTTTCTCGCCGCAGGTGTGGCACGTACTTTTTCATTAAGTGTTTTTGGGGCTTCAGCAGAACTGGATGAAGCCGCTTCGGATGAAGACGATTCGCTGCTGTCTGGTGAATCTTCATCTGATTGTGCTGGCGGTTCGCTTGGCACCTGTTCATTTGCCTCTCCGATGTATCCAATGACAGCATTGACTGGAATTTGATCATCGGCTTCATAATATTTCTTTAGAAAAATACCATCATCATAGGCTTCCACCTCAATATTGATCTTGTCTGTCATAATTTCAAAAAGAGGCTCTCCGATTTCAACCGAATCTCCTTCTTCTTTAAACCATTGAAGCAAGGTGCCGACTTCCATCGTACTGCTCAGCTTCGGCATAAATATCTCTTTTGGCATGATCTTCTCCCCTTTACTTAAGAGCGCACAAGCTCTTTTGCTGCTTCAATAATATCTGGCACTTGTGGAATGACCGCTTTTTCCAGCGTCGGGTTGTATGGTATTGGGACCGCAAGACCGCCAAGTCGTTTAATTGGAGCATCTAAGTAGTCAAAGGCTTCACTTTCCGCTATCATACTTGCAATCTCTCCGCCATAGCCGCCTCGTTTTACTGCTTCATGAACCACGATACATTTACCTGTTTTCTTCACAGATTCGATAATCGTTTCTTCATCTAATGGGACAAGTGTTCTTGGGTCAATGATTTCAACATCAATTCCCTCTGCTTCTAGTTCCTTTGCCGCTTCTAACGCTTTGTGTACCATAATCGCTGTTGCTACAATCGTGACGTCTTTCCCGCTTCTTTTCACATCTGCTTTCCCTAGAGGAATGGAATATTGCTCTTCAGGCACTTCACCGATTGTTTTATATAAAAGCTTGTGCTCGTAGAAAATGACAGGGTTGTCATCATCCATCGCCGCTTTTAAAAGTCCTTTTGCATCATAGGCTGTTGAAGGCTGAACCACTTTAAGTCCTGGAATATGCGCCATCCACGCTTCTAAGCTTTGTGAGTGCTGCGCCGCTGCACCCGTTCCTGATCCTGCTGGTGTTCTTACGACAAGCGGCACCTTTCCTTTTCCGCCAAACATGTATCGTGTTTTGGCTGCTTGGTTCACAAGCTGATCCATTGCGATTGTTATAAAGTCAGAGAATTGAAGTTCTAAAATCGGCCGCATACCAGTTAAAGCCGCTCCGACTGCCCCACCTGCGATGGCAGCCTCTGAGATAGGTGTATTGCGAACGCGCTCTGGACCGAATTCTTCAATCATGCCGCGCGTGACTCCAAAAGCACCTCCATATACGCCGATATCTTCACCTAAAATGAAGACATCTTGGTTTTCTCTCATTTCCTGACTCATAGCCTCTCGAACGGCTTCTAAATATGAAATCTCTCTCACTGTTGTTTTTGTCACGTGATTTCCCTCCTAATTAGGCGTATACATCCTCTAATAGTGTGTCAATTGACGGTTCTTTACTGTTTTTGGCGAATTCTACAGACGCTTCAATTTCCTGCTTCGCTTCTTCCTGTAAGCTTGCTGCCTGCTCTTCTGTTAAAACATTCAGTTCAATCAAGAGAGACTTAAAGCGTTTGATTCCGTCTTTTTGTCTCCACTCTGTCTCTTCTTCACGTGTACGGTATTTTTTCGCATCACTCTTAGAGTGACCCTTCCAGCGGTACGTTTTCATTTCAATGAGTGATGGGCCTTCTCCCGCTCTCGCACGGCTGACTGCTTCATCTACTGTGTTCATAATTTCGACCATGTCATTTCCATCAACTGTTTTTCCTGGCATTCCGTAGCTTTCTGCTCTTGTTGAAATGTCTTCAATGTTGATCATTTCTTTCACAGGGCCAGACATGCCGTACTGGTTGTTTTCACAAATAAACACAACCGGTAAATCCCAAATAGACGCAAGGTTTAATGCTTCATGGAAGCTGCCTTCATTTGTGGCACCATCTCCGAAGAAACAAAGAACAACAAAGCCTTCCTGCTTCATTTTAGATGTGAGCGCTGCACCTGTTGCCAGCGGGATACCGCCGCCAACGATTCCATTTGCCCCAAGATTTCCTTTTTCTAAATCCGCAATATGCATCGAGCCGCCTTTTCCTTTACAATAGCCGGTTTCACGTCCAAACAATTCAGCCATCATTTTATTAACCTCGGCCCCTTTTGCAATACAGTGACCGTGTCCCCTGTGTGTGCTGACGATCTTATCTTTATCTTCTAATACGGCAATCGATCCAACAGCTGACGCTTCCTGTCCAACACATAAATGAGTGGTGCCATGGATAAGTCCTTTTGCAAAAAATTGGTCGACCTTTTCATCAAAATATCTCACTAACCACATTTGTTTATATAAATCTGCTAATTTCTCATGGCTAATCTGTTCAGGCAAAGTGATTTGTTTTTGCATTTCTTCTCTCCCCTTTACATTTGTTCTTATATGTTACATTTGTAATCATCATACGTTTAAGTGTCATCGAAGTCAAGCATTTCTCTCTCATTTTTAAGCGTTTTCATCTTTTATCAGAAAAAAAGAGAAAGGGAAAGCCCTTTTCCAAAGAACTTCTCTTTCTCTTTTAATCTCATACACTCATTCATCTGGATACATCATGATTTTGACGCTCTCACCCTCAGGATGCCTCGCACATTCTATCGCCTGAAGCAGCTGGCTTAACGGATAACGATGCGTCACCATCTTTTCAGTGTTGACCACTTTTGCTTTCAAAAGCTCAAGGGCTTCACGATAATGATATGGATGCGAGGAATAGGCTCCTACTACCTTCACTTCATCATTGAAAAATCGTTCAGCAGGAATGGCCACATCTCCCTTTGGAAAATGAGCAAACACCAAAATCGTCCCGCCTCGCGCTACAGCCTGAAACGCCTCTTTTAAAAGCGCACTGCTCCCAACAGAAATAATGACGAGGTCTGCTCCCTTTCCATCTGTTTCTTTCATCACCCGGTTTTCCACCGGCTCGGCTGCTGGATGAAAGGAGACGTCTGCACCTAAACTCCTCGCTTGCAGCAGTCTGTTCTCATTCACGTCTGTTATCATCACTTTCCCAGCCAAATAATATTTGGCGAGCTGCAATTGAATACAGCCAATTTGCCCCGCTCCAAGGATCAAAACGGAATCTCCTGGGTGAACAGGAGCTCGTTCAAACCCGTGCAGGCAGCAGGCAACCGGTTCTACCATCGCCCCTTGCTCATACGATACGTCTTTTGGAAGCTTGCCCATCGTGTGCTTGACATGCAAAGCAGGTACACGGATATATTCTGAAAACCCGCCCGGCTCTACATTTGTGGCTGTAAACTGCGGACACATCGTATAAAAACCCTTTTGACAAAAGTCACAGGTGAAACAAGGCACATGATGTGCCACATAAACCCTGTCTCCCGTTTGGACATCTGTCACGTGCTTGCCGGTCTCGACAATATCACCAGCGATTTCATGCCCCAGCACTGTCCCAGGAGGTACTGTCTCATGTGTTGCTTTGTAAATATCCGTTCCACATAAGCCGCAGGCTCGCAGCTTTAACAAAACTTCATCATCACCGATGACTGGCCGGTTCCGCTCCTCATACCGAATGTCCTCTGAAGAATAAAAGACAGCTGATTTCATGTAGCGGCATCCTCCTTTTCATCACCCTTCGCAAAATCCTGCAACGTTTGAACAAGCTGCTTGTACTCACTCATCTCACTGGATATCCAGTAACGCCCTCCGAATATACGAGATGGACCCACCCTGACATAGACTTTCCCGATATGAGGATAAGGCTTTAAAAAAAGCTTTCCTTTAATATCAGAAACTGCATATGTGTGCCATCTGCCAAAAGCGCCTATCTTCAGTTGATCTTCACTAATGATGACGCTTGTCGGCTGGTTCAGTCCTGTAATACTAGAGAGCATGAGAATAGGCAGCGTATAAACGCCTAACACAGCTAACGGGTCAGGTCCTGCTGACCATAACGTATAAAGAGACCAGAGAAAAAACAGACAGATGAGCACAGCCGGAAGAAAAATAGACAACACTGCAGACGTTCGGCTATAAGCATGATGCTGCATAAGACTTCCTCCTTTCAAATCACTAGAAGGAGCCGGAAAAGCTCCTTCAGAAAATAGCCCTCTACTTGATATGATCAATGATTTTCTCGATATCATCTTCAATACCAAATCCAGTTAAAAAGGATAATGTTTGAATCACAGGTGTCCCTTTTGTATCACTTACAGGCGTTGTCGTCACAATTAAATCGGCGCCTTCCGCTTTTTGCGGGACTTCAGATGCCTTACACTGTTCCACCACGACATCATATCCTTTTTCCTTTAACGTCTCTTCTACCTTTTTAGCGACAACCGTTGATGTTGCAACTGCCGTTCCGCATGATACTAATATTTTCTTCGCCATTAGAATCCCTCCAGCTCATTTATTGTTCTTTCTGATCTAAGCCCATTTCTTTTGCATACTGCTTTTTAATATCATTTCGCACCCAGTACCATAGAAGCCCATAAGCCAGAGCACAGATGATGGCTGCAATAAAGTAAGGGTTGCTCGGATCAAGAAGTCTCACCATGATCCAAGGAATGACGTGAGAACCAAGATCAATACCTGAAATCATGTTTGCCCCTTCTGGGAAATCAAAGCCGACTGCTTTCCCCATGGTTGTCGCAAGCGGAGCAAGGTTCGTTGCGATAAAGAAGACAATCATTAATGTAAAAATACTGTTAATAAGGCCGCGAATAATATTTCCACGAGCGGCTGCTACTGCCCAGACAACTGTAAATGGCAGAACCGATAAGTCAGCAAACGGGAGCATGCCATTGTAAGGCAGAACAACTGCGAGCAAAATCGTAATCGGCACCATTAAAAGGGCTACCGCCATATTCGCTGGATGACCAATCACAATCGCTGTATCTAAACCAATATAGACATTTTTCCCTGGGAAACGCTTTTGAATATAAGAACGAGCGCCCTCAGAGATTGGAATGAGCCCTTCCATTAATAAAGCAACCATTCTTGGCATTAAGACAAGAACTGCCGCCATTTGAATACCGAGCGTCATCACGCCTTTTGCATCATAGCCGCCGAGAAGACCAATAATGATACCAAGTATGAGACCCATCACAAGCGGTTCGCCAAAAATGCCAAAGCGTTTCTTCAATGTTTCTGGATCAGCATGAATTTTGTTTAAACCAGGAATCTTATCAATGACGCGGTTGGACGCATACATGAGCGGGGCGAAGTTGACCGTTTCCGCATGAGCCATCGATACGCCTTTTAATCCGAAATGATGTTCGATTGTCGGCGCCGTCCAATCGGCTAACTTTAGCGTGATCGCAGAGACGATCAAGCCAACAGCAAGAGCCAAGAACATATTATGATAAGCGTAGTAAGTAACAGAGGCTGCGAAAATCAAATGCCAGAAGTTCCAAATATCCACATTCAGCGTTTTCGTAAAGTTTACAGACAATAAGATGACATTTAATAAAAGCACAAGAGGAATCATGAGCGGGGCAACGGGTGTACCAAAGGATATGGCAGCTCCAATCGGCCATCCAACATCCAAAATATCGAGCTTTAGCCCAAGGGAATTAACCATGGCTTTTGCTGCTGGCCCAAGTCCGCTCACGAGCAAATTAATGACAAGATTGACACCAACAAATCCAATTCCGATCGTAATACCGGCCCTGAAGGATTTCTTAAAGCCCTGCCTTAAAATCATACCGAAAAGCGTCATAATAATCGGGAGCATAATAGTTGGTCCAAGGTCTAATATAAAATCGACGGCTTGCTTGATCATACATCCACCTCCTGAATTTTTCAGATAAAGCGCTTACATAATTTCGTGAATGACTATTGGTTTAGTTCTTGCTGAAGCACGTCAACTGCTTCTTCATAAGATGTCATATAAGAGAGCTTCGTCATCACTTCTTCTTTTCTAAAAAGTGTCATCAGCTTCTCCAGCATCACAAGCTGTTTGCTAGGCTCAGAGATTGCTAGGACAAACACAATTTTAGCTTGCACAGTTTCATCTGGGCTTCCCATCTTATGAAAAATGACAGGTTCCTTTAAAGTAGCTACACTAATCGCTGGTTTGTTCACATGCTCAGGATCTGTATGCGGAATCGCTACCCCAAAGGCTGCAAGTGGAAGGCCTGTAGGATATGTTTTTTCTCTTTCAAGCACTGCTGGTAAAAAGCTCGATTTAATGTACCCTCCAGCTTCTAACCGCCCTGCTAAATATGTGGTCACCTCCTCTCTCGAAGATGCTTCGAACTGTAGCTTAATCAGTTGTTCATCTAACTCAAACAAGCTGTTCAAACAACCACCCCATTCATTTGGTATAAATATGAACACATGTAACAAAAGAAAGAACATTTTTAGAATAGAACCTTTTATAAAACGCTTACAATTATGCGTTCTAAAAAATGTTCAATACCGTTACCTTTGTAAAGATATTATAATATTCAAAATTATAAGTCAATGTCCCTAGGGAAATTTAAATAAAAAAAGACGCAGTCATCACCGCATCTCTTCCTTCTAATCTTCTATACTGCTTGTTAAATGTGGCTTCCTATATCTAAAAATTCAGATACAAATAGATTGTCTGTCTGCACTGCCATTTCTTCCTTTGTGCCAACTTTTTCGATTCTTCCTTCATTCATCACCACAACACGATCAGCAATATCAAATGCTTCTTCTTGATCATGTGTCACAAAAATGGTGGTCATTTGAAAGTCACGATGAACTTTTTTCAGCCAATGCCTTAATTCTTTCCTCACCTTTGTATCAAGTGCACCAAAAGGTTCATCCAGCAGGAGTGCCTTGGGCTGAACGGCAAGTGCGCGCGCCAGTGCTACACGCTGCTTTTGCCCCCCTGACAGCTGTTCTGGATACCGCTGCTCAAACTGCGTAAGCTGAACAACCTCTAAAAGCTCATGTACCCGCTCTTTGATGTCTTTTTTAGGCAGTCTTTCTCCTCTAGGTTTAATTTTCAGTCCATATGCCACATTATCAAAAACCGTCATATTTCGAAAAAGCGCATATTGCTGAAACACAAAACCAATCTGCCGTTTTCGTACTGGAATGTGTGTGTAATCCTGATCTCCGAATAAAATCTGCCCGTTATTGGCGTAATCAAGACCTGCAATGATTCTTAATAACGTCGTCTTCCCAGAGCCAGACGGTCCTAATAAAGAGATCAATTCACCATTTCTTATCGATAAATCCACGTTTTGCAAAACCTTTGTCTGGCCAAATTGTTTTGATATTTGTTTTGCTGTAATCCCCAAGGCACATCCCTCCATTTATGTTGACCGCTTGCCAAGCCGGTGATCCCTCTGCTGAATGATTTGCTTAATGATTAAAGTAATGACTGCCACAAACGCCATGAGAGACGCCACAGCAAAAGCGGCTTGAAATTGGTACTCATTGTATAAAATTTCGATATGAAGCGGCATCGTATTGGTCATGCCTCGAATATGACCTGATACAACCGACACGGCACCAAATTCACCAATCGCTCTTGCCCCGGCCAAGATGACGCCGTAAAAAAGAGCCCATTTGATATTCGGCAGTGTCACAAAGAAAAAAGTCTTCCATCCGTTTGCACCAAGTGTGAGCGATGCTTCCTCCTCCTGAATGCCTTCATGCTGCATAAACGGGATTAATTCTCTAGCGATAAATGGAAATGTAACGAATATGGTTGCTAGGCTCATGCCTGGTACAGAATAAATGACTTTCCATCCATTCGCCATAAGCCAAGGTCCTAAAAGCCCGTTTGAACCAAATAAAAGCACAAATACAAGTCCAGCAATCACAGGCGAAACGGCAAACGGGAGGTCAATCACAGTCGTTAACAAACGTTTTCCGCGGAAGTTAAATTTTGTGATAAGCCATGCAGCACTCACCCCAAAGATCATTTGAAGCGGCAAGGTGACGACGACAATGAAAACGGTCAATTTGATCGCCGCTAGTGTATCTGGATGTGAGATGGCCAGAAGGTATGAACTCCACCCTTTCTCAAATGCCTTTGAAAAAACGGCGATCAGCGGTATAAGTAAAAATAAAATCAAAAAAGCATACACGACCGTAATCAATAGGATTTTCACTGCTTTAGATTCGGTTACAGGACTTTTATACCGAATATGGTGCTGATGACTAAGCTCTCTCTCCAATGGTTTCACCTCACGTATACTTGTTTTTTCCGCTCAACATACCACTGAATGCCGTGAATCAATAACAGAATGAAAAATGAAAGAAGCAGCATCAAGCATGCAATCGCTGCTGCACCATGATAATCATATTGTTCAAGCTTGGACATGATCATCAGCGGTGTAATTTCTGTTTTAAACGGAATATTTCCAGCAATAAACACAACAGAGCCATATTCACCTAGCGCTCTTGCAAACGCAAGTGAAAATCCAGTCATCACCGCAGGAAACAAGGCCGGCAGCAGTATGTGAAAAAAGGTCTGTCTCCTTGTCGCACCAAGAATCGCCGCAGCCTCTTCCACTTCCTGCTGCAGCCCCTCTATCACAGGCTGAACGGTTCGGATAACGAATGGAATGCCAATAAAAATCAGTGCCAAAATAATCCCAATCGGTGTGTACGCCAGCTTTATATGCAGAAATTGACCAATCCATCCATTAGGAGAATAAAGGGTGGTGAGGGCAATACCCGCAACAGCGGTTGGGAGAGCAAAAGGCAAATCAATGAGAGCATCTAAGATTTTCTTTCCAGGAAATGTGTACCTGGCGAGAACCCAGGCAATCAGTACACCAAACCCTGCATTGATGAGAGCAGCTGCAAAGGAAGTCGTCACGGTCAGCTGAAGCGACTTCAATACTCTTGCATCGGTAAATACCTTCCAAATCCCCTCTGCTCCTAATGAAGCCGTCCAAATAAATACCATGGATAAAGGAATGACGACAATCGCACTCACATAAACGAGCGTCACCCCAAGGCTCAGACCAAATCCAGGCAATATACGTTTTCTTTTATTGGCGGCTGCATGTGTTTTCTTCATCACATCGCCCCCTATTTTTGTCCGCTGTATATTTGATCAAATAAGCCGCCATCATCAAAAAATCTTTTCTGCGCCTTTCTCCACCCGCCAAACGCTTGATCAATCGTCACCATATCAATCTCTTTAAACTGGTCTTTATATTTATTTAAGACTTCTTCATTTCTAGGGCGATAATAGTTTTTCGCCGCAATTTCCTGCCCTTTTTTAGAATATAAATAATCTAAATAAGCCTTCGCCACTTTCTCTGTTCCTTTACGTTTCACATTTTGATCAACGACCGCAACAGGCGGCTCCGCTAGAATACTAATTGATGGGGTGACAATCTCAAATTTGTCTTTGCCTAGTTCGTGCTGCGTTAAATAGGCTTCATTCTCCCATGCAATTAACACATCCCCAAGTCCGCGTTCAACAAAGGTCGTTGTGGCTCCGCGTGCACCTGAATCAAGGACTTCGACATGTTCATATAGCTTTTTGACAAAATCCTTTGTTTTTTCTTCATTCCCATGAAATGTTTTATCGGCGTAGGCCCATGCAGCTAAGTAATTCCATCTCGCACCGCCGGACGTTTTCGGATTTGGCGTAATGATGGACACACCTGGCCGAATCAAATCGTCCCAATCTTTAATGTTTTTGGGATTCCCTTTCTTCACAAGAAACACAATGGTCGATGTATACGGTGTGGACTGATTTGGAAATTCTTTTTGCCAATCTTTTGAAAGCAGTCCGCGATCTGCAATCGCATCAATGTCATACCCTAAAGCCAGTGTTGCCACATCTGCCTCGAGTCCATCAATAATCGATCTTCCCTGCTTTCCTGATCCACCGTGAGACTGCTTGATCGTGACATCCTCACCAGTTTTGTCTTTCCAATACGTCTGAAAGGCTTGATTGTATTCCTGATACAATTCACGTGTAGGATCATACGAAACATTTAACAGCTCAACCTTTCCCTTTTGCTTTGAAGCTTCGTTTACGTTTGAGCATGCAGTACTCGTCACAGCCAAGACTAATATGATGGTCACGATAGAGACCCATTTCCACTTTTTCATGTTATCCCGCTCCCCGTTATCAAATAATAGTGACACCAACCTTGCCGTTTCACACGCAAAAAAGACCCTTAGCCACCTGAAATACATCACAGTTCTGTACTTCAAATTGCCAAGAGCCTTCGGTTGTCCGATCAGCTATGTATGATTGATGTTAGTCTATATATTATTCAAACTATTCACAGGTGTCAACTCTGTTTTTTCATTTAAACAAAAAAAGAAACGCCATCTTGAAGAGGCGCTTCTTTTCCCGGGAAATGGTCTTAATCGGCAGATAGCTTTAAATTGACACCAACAGCGGTTCCATTTCTTGAGGAGTCAGCTACTCCTGTAAATGTCCCTGCTTTCCGATCAATGAGTAAGGCTTGCACATTTCCTATATCAATAGGTGAACTGCCAAAACGGTGACCCATGTCATTTAGCTTCGTTCTCACATCAAGGGGAACACCTACTTCGTAACGGTAAGAAGTTGGACTGTTTGTATAAATCCGCGGCTCTTCCACCGCATCTTGCAGCTCCATGTCGTATTCAAGCAAGTTTAGGATCGTTTGTGAAACAGAAGCAATAATGGTCGTTCCTCCAGGTGAGCCCACAGTCATGACCGGCTCGTTATCTTTGAATATGATGGTCGGGGTCATACTGGATAATGGACGTTTGTTTGGCTGGACTTCATTTGCTCCGCCTGGTCTTGCGTCAAAATCTGTTAGTTCGTTATTTAAGAAAAAGCCATATTCCGGAACAAGAATTCCTGTACCAAATAACTGTTCAATGGTTGTTGTGAATGACACGACATTTCCCCACTGATCGGCAACAGTAAAATGAGTGGTCTCGCCAATGGTTTTATCTTCTGGCTGCGGGACAATTGGGGATGGATTTTTTTCATCCTCATACGCCCACGGATCTCCTTCTTTCGGGTTTTTGTTCATTTGATCTAATTGAATGAGAGAAGCTCTTTTTGAAATGTAATCATCGTCTAGTAGTCCTTTTAGTGGAACATCTACGAATTCGGGGTCGCCTGCATATGCAGCACGGTCAGCATAGGAGAGATGCATTGTTTCAGCTAGCAGCTGATATTTTTCGAATGATTTGGGGTCATATTGTGATAGATTGAAGTGATCTAGTATTTTGAGTATTTGCAGCATAAACACACCGCCTGAGCTTGGTGGAGGCATACTTGCAAGCTGGTATCCTTTATAGTCCCCCCAGATAGGCTTGTCAGTCTTGACCTCATAACGACCAAGGTCATCAGTTGTCATCGTTCCGCCAAAATCTTGGACTGTCTTTGCAAGTGCTTTTGCTACTTTTCCTTCATAAAATGCTTTGCTTCCTTTTTTTGCAATGAGCTTAAATGTTTTCGCAAGACCTGGCTGTACAAGCAGATCGCCTTCTTTGAGCGGCTGATCATCTGGAAGAAAGATTGGCGCTGCGGCCGTTTTTTTCAGCTTTTCTTGATGATCTTCAATGGCTTTTGCCAGAACAGAATCGATTTCAAATCCATCCTCTGCAAGCTGAATGGAAGGCTCAATCAATTCCTTCATCGAACGGGTTCCCCACTTATCTAATGCTGCCTCGAGACCTTTTACTGTCCCTGGGACGCCAACCGCATTACCGTGTGTGGACCGCTCAGCAAATGGGATGACTTTTCCCTCATCCGTTAAAAACATGTCAGGTGTTGCGCCCTGTGGTGCTCGTTCTCTACTATTGATGATGGATGTTTCTTTTGTCTTTCCATCATAAACCATCATAAAACCACCGCCGCCAATTCCAGACATCATTGGCTCTGTCACATTCAGTGCGTACTGGATGGCAACAGCAGCATCCACTGCGTTTCCACCTTTCTTCAATACATCAGCACCTACTTCTGATGCCAGCGGGTGAGCAGTAGCCACCATGCCATCTTTACCAACAGCTACTTTACTCCCATGAGATTCGTTCGCATTGACTTGGCTGACAGGCAGAAAAAACGAGAAAACAAACAGACATATGGACAAAACAGTTAGAGAAATGCGTTTCATGAACAACACCCCTTCCATATTCTTACTTTGACCTTACCGACTTCTTGACCAGAATACAATAGATTATTCTAAAATTTCAAAAATTTTCATCCTATCATCCTACATTTCCCAAATCAAACATTGTTTTTCAAAACATATGACGCACTCACTCATTAGGAATAAAGACACATCATTTCCAACGATTCAGCTTCAAGGTATAATAAACACAACAAAGAGGGGGAAAAGCATTGAACAACAAATGCAGATTATTTTGGGAAGACTATTGGAAAGAGAAATCAGAAAAAGCACCTGCTGACGCGTTTGTTTCAGTGTGGGCATTCGGCTCAGATCCTGATCATTTGCTTGATCTTGTAAAGCAAGGAAAAAAAACAGCCACTTGTTCTGGACACCTTTTTTATGAAAAGGAACAGGAGCCGCTTCCACAACCCGGACAATATGCGGTCATTTTGGATAGCCAAGAAGAGCCAAAAGCCATCATTGAAATTACACATGTAGATGTCATGCCAATGAATGAAGTTCCCGTATCATTTGCACAAGCAGAGGGTGAAGGCGACTTATCTTATGACTATTGGTACAGAGAACATAAAGAATTTTTCACAGAAGCACTCCAATCATACGGTTTAGAATTCAAAGAGGATATGCTTCTTGTTTGTGAACGGTTTAAGCTGATTCATTCAGCTTCTTAGCCTTTAAGCGGCGTCAAATATGGCCCGCTTTTTTCGTGGCTTTTCCCCTTTTAGAAAAAGGTGTGTTGAGATCACATCTTTAGGTCAGAATAAGATCAAATAGAAAAAGTGAAGAAATTTTCGACTACACCTGTTTTTTTTCGACAAAAGAATATATAATTATTTGATGTGTGCATTGTCTCATTTATACAATGGAGGGTTTTTACATGTTAAAAAGGAAAAAAGACAAGTTTTCCGTCTTGTTAACGGAAATTGCTAAAAATTTAGATGAAACTGCTGAGTATTTTGTTAGCTATAAAGTAACAAATCAAACCACTCTGAAAGAATTTTCTGACACATTGAAGGAATATGAGACAAAAGGTGATAATCATGTTCATACCATGATTAAAGAGCTGAACAAAGCCTTTATTACACCGATTGAACGTGAAGACATCCTTCAATTGACGAATAGCCTCGATGATGTTTTAGATGGAATTGAGCATTTTTCCGCAACATTAGAAATTTACTCAATTACAAGCTCTGACGAACATATCGACAAATTCAGCCACTACATCAGAGAGTGTGCCAAAGAAATTTTAATCACAATTGATCTACTAGCTGAAAATCGCTTGAAAGATATTCATCCGCACGCAATCAAGATCAAAGAGATTGAACATAATTGTGACAATCTTCATCGTAAATCATTAAAGAACTTGTTTGGAAAAGAAACAGATCCAATTAAAGTGATTCAATACAAAGAAATTTACGAAACACTTGAAGAAATCGCTGATTCCTGTCAAAGTGTTGCCAACAATCTAGAAACAATCATTATGAAGAATGCGTAACGGGGTTAGTTAAACATGGACACATTACTCATCCTTACCATACTTATTGTCATTTGTGCACTTGCTTTTGATTTCATTAACGGGTTCCACGATACAGCAAATGCCATTGCGACTTCAGTTTCAACGAAGGCATTAAAGCCTAGACATGCGATCATCATGGCAGCGTTCATGAACTTCTTAGGAGCAATGACATTTACAGGTGTGGCAAAATCCATTACAAAAGATATCGCAGATCCATTTACACTTCAAAACGGCTCTGTTGTGATCTTGGCTGCTTTAATTGCCGCCATCACATGGAACTTGCTTACTTGGTATTACGGGATTCCGAGTAGTTCTTCACATGCATTAATCGGATCAATTGCAGGTGCGGTTATTGCTTCAGCCGGTTTTGGCGCTTTAAACTATTCGGGATTCATTAAAATCATTCAAGCTCTTTTGCTTTCACCTATCCTAGCTTTCGTATTGGGATATATCGTGTATACCATTATCAAAATTATATTTAGAAACAACAATCTCGCAAAAACAAATAAACAATTCCGACGTGTTCAAATTTTAACGGCTGCACTGCAATCGTATACCCATGGGACAAACGATGCGCAAAAAGCGATGGGAATTATTACGATGGCTTTAATTGCAGGTAATTTGCATACAACAGACGACATTCCTTTCTGGGTACAATTCTCTTGTGCGCTTGCAATGGGACTCGGTACTTCTATCGGCGGCTGGAAGATTATCAAAACAGTCGGCGGTAAAATTATGAAAATTCGTCCAGTAAACGGAGTATCTGCAGACTTAACGGGTGCAGCTATTATCTTCGGTGCGACGTTTATTCACTTACCTGTTAGTACGACTCACGTTATCTCATCTTCTATTCTAGGTGTAGGTTCTGCACACAGAGTCAAAGGGGTTAACTGGGGTACAGCAAAACGTATGCTTGTCACTTGGGTGATTACATTACCGATTTCAGGAACTCTAGGAGCTCTTATATACTTTGTGTTAAATGCGATTCTCTAATATCAAAGACCTGTCTGACAGGTCTTTTTTTATTTGCCCGCACACTTAAAACCGTCCTTCTGCAGGACATTTTTTCATGAAGCAGGGTTTCCAATCATATCCATAGAAATAAACAAGTATTCATCTGTCTATGGGAGAGAAGAACATGCTATTATTTTTTCAATTGACTGTATGGTTATTGCTAGGTGCTCTTGCTGTGTATGTATTTGCGGTTTGGCGCTTTGAACAAAAAGTAAAAGAAAAGATGTTTGCCATTCGTAAAACGTGGTATTGGATTTATGTAGCGGGTGCTGTTGTGTACTGGACAAATGACCCCTCTTCTATCTTCACTGATTGGATGCACTACTTGATCATTGCCGTATTTTTCGCATTAACTGATGCTTTCATCTTTCTTAGCTCCTATATTAAAAAACTCGGAAATCATGAGCTGGAAACCGACACCCATCAACTCCTTGAACAAAATAACGATCTGCTTCATTCTTACCTCAATAAACTAAAAACGTACCAATACCTATTGAAAAATGAACCGATCCATGTATATTATGGAAGTGTAGAGGCATATATAGAGGGAATTGAGCGGCTGATTTATTCTTTTGCCGACAAGATGAATATTCAAGCGGTGCTTTGTCCATACGATATGCAGGAACAAAAAGACGACCTGCTTCGGACACTTGACCAGCGGGCTCTTATTCAGGCGAAGCTTGACAGGCAGGAAGTATATTACGATGATTTCGGTCATTTGGTGCTCATCCCATTTTCTGTAGCAGATGCTCATTTTGTCATTAAGCTCACCTCCGATGAGATTGTCACGGAGTTCGACTATTTATTAATGACATCACTTACAACAATTTATGACCTAATCTTGCCTGACGAAGAGGAAGGTGATGAAGATGGACCACGCACTTCAAGGGGATAACAACAATCCTAAGAAAAACCCTTTTAAGATTTTAAAGAAAAAACGCCATATCAGTATGGCCGATTATAAGGTAAGCCCCCATACTGAGAGAATTTTTAAAAAGAATGAACAGCTTCTGGATGAGTATAAAAATAAAAAGGCTTGATTACACTAAAGGACGCGGAACGAAATCCGCGTCCTGCTTCCATTTTCACATAGACTTGCATACAATACACTATACGCTGCAACGATTGAGGTGCCAAAATGAAAAAGAAAATCAAACAACTGAGATATGTTCAGTTTGCTGAATATCAGCCGTCCCCATATACTAAGCGTTTAATTGAAAAGAGTGAAACAGCCATCCAATCATACAAACAGAAACACTCACTGATTTAACAGTTTAAGCAGCTTCTCCTTCGTTTTAGGACCGTATACCCCATCACTTGTCAGACCGTTCACCAGCTGAAAGCGCGCTACGGCATTCGCCGTTTTTTCTCCGTAAACACCATCGATGCCTTTATCTGCAGCCGATTTATCAGGGTAAAAATAAACAGCAGCAAGCGCTTTTTGGACGAGGCGTACGTGTTCTCCCTTCGTTAGAGGCGAAGTCACCTTTAAAATCCCATCTGGCAGCTCATACATCATTTTTCCATCGTTTCGATAAATTTTGAGAACCTGTCCAATTTGAATCTTGTTCGGGTCGCTAATGTTATTCCACTTTTGAAGATCTTGAACTGTGACGTCATGAGCTTTGGCAATACTCGTTAACGTATCCCCGCTTTTGACGACATACGTGATGACCGTCTCAGGTTCTCCTGCCGTTTCAATTCCTTTTTTAAATTCATCCCATGTAGCGAGAAGCAGACGCGGACATGCTTTTCCAGACCAGTGCTGATGTGTGACCACATTCGCTAGTGGAATATTATGCTCTTTCAGCAGCTTTTGGATGAGCCATTGCGCATGTTTAACCGCTTGCTGGAAATTCCCATCTTCATTTTCACAAATTTCAATGCCGATCGACTTTCTGTTCCCATTTCCATGTCCGTCCCCTGCATGCCAGCCATTTTCATTTAACGGCAGATGCTGAAAGATTTCATGATCATCCACTGTAAAGTGCCAGCTCACTTCTGTCGTTGGGCGTTTCACATATGCCGCATGACTTTTCGCATCCGCTCCTTTTGACGTGTTTGCTGTGTTATGAACCGTCACATACATCGGTATCATGGCGTATCCTGGGCGGTTCCCGTTTCCAATTGGAATAAAATCTTGATAAATTTCTACCATGTGCTGCACTCCCTTTTGCTAAATTGAATTGATCTTTCTCATCAATTGGTGGCGTTCGTAAGACAACTTGGGTTTGTTTTAGTGATAAGACTATGGTAAAATTTGAATTCAAATCACTCTTTTTAGTAATGGAAAACGCAAAAAAGAAGAAAAAAACAGGAATTAATTCCATTTTTCCTTGATTTTATGTTAAAATTGTTAAAAATAAGCCGATATTAAAAGTAAGTAATAGCTTCATTAGCTATTTAGTCCTATATGGACTTTTCTTTTACGCCAAAAACAGAACATACGTTTTCATGGAGGTTTTTAAATGACTGGTTTTTTAACCCATTTAGAAGAAGAGATTAAGCGGTTATATGCCAAATTACAAATAAGCGGTCCTGCTTATAGAGACATGCAAAGGATCGCTTCTGAATTTCATGTATGGGTCCACTATGAGGATACTGGCAGCATGATGATCAAACATCAAGGTCTTTACAGTATTATATTAAACAGATCTCTATCGTCAGAGGAACAATGGCAGGATTTTGCCCACGAGCTTTGTCATGTGCTGAAGCATGCAGGAAATCATTTCAAGATGCACAAACTCTTTCGAGAACTGCAAGAGTTTCAGGCTAAACAATTCATGTATCACTTTTGTGTGCCGACCTTTATGCTGATGCAAATGAAGCTTCCAAACCTTCGGCAGCAAGCCATTTTGCACATTGCGCAAACATTTCACGTCACCTGGGCTTTCGCTGAAAAGCGGCTCGCCTTGTTCGAACAGCGGAAAGCAGGTATTCGCTTCCAACAGGAGTTTACATCTTATCTAATGAAAGCCGAGAAGGTCGCGGAAAAAGAAGCTGTTTATCAAACGTAAGCCTCTTCTGCATAGGGCGACAGGGTTTATCCATAAAGATTTAATACTTGCTTGAGTACATTTGTGTACCGATAAAATTGCTCATTTTGCGTTTCACGGCGATAGCGCCGTCTGAAGTCTTGAAAGAATGCTCTTCTTTGCGCCTGACTGATTTCAAGTTGTACACTTTTTCCGGTCAGACATTGATTATTAATATTGTGAGGATGAGTTCCAGAATAACGATCAGATTCAGATAGCAGCACTGCAGGGAATCCATTAAGCGTTAAACGTTTCACTGTTTCTGCCGCTTTTTCTCTGTCTGTCCCGCCCACTAATGTTTGAAGCACCTCTGTTTCCCCGTAGCCATGGAGCGCAAACGTGTAATGATGGGCATGCACTAGAGAAAGGCAGACCGGCTCATTGAAACGTGTGCTTGTAATGTGAAGCACATGATTGCCTTTCACTTTAAGGCCTTCAAATAAATACATAGAATCATCACTTGCGATCTCATGAATGAGCTCACTCACGCCAGATTCAATTCCCCCAGCATGAGGGGACAAAACCAAAAGCTGGTCTCCTTTCCGCTCGTGAAGAATTTGATAGTCGATTCCCTCTCTTTCATGAGCGGAAAGCTCTTCATAACTTTGATATGTATCAATGATTTGCGTCATTCCATCTTCCCCATTTCTCTATATGAGCATAAGTCTACTGATCTTAAATTCTTTTGTAAAGGGATTTCACATGACCTATCGACTTAATACATCCTTAAATTTTCCTTATCTTTTCGGCTATCTGTTGAATTTTGAGAAAAAATGACCGATAATTGAAATGAATAGAACTTTTGGACTATATGAATCTTTTTGCATTCTCTCTCATAAATTAGAAATATTGTGATCTACATCTGGAGGAATTCATGTTAAAAAAGAAAACCACCATCACCTTTGTCATCTTAATCCTTAGCTTCGCTGGCATCATTTACTGGAAATGCTTTTCTCTTCAAGGCGTATCTCACGGAACCTTTATCCGCTCGATGACATCACCTGACGGAACATATATCATCAACACCTATCGACATAGCGGAGGGAAACTAAAGGAGAACGCAGTTAGAGCAGAAATTGAAAACAAACTCACCCACCGAAAGAAAACGATTTACTGGAAATACCCTGATAAAGACCCTCTCATCAAATGGAAAAATGGACAGCTTGTTCAAATTGGGCATGAATTTTTAAATGTGGTAAAGGGAGAAACATACGATTATCGCTTTGACCGGAACAAAAGAAAATAGCGTATCAAAAAAACGAATCCCTCTTGGATTCGTTTTTTACGTTGACATCACATGCTGCATGAATTCTTTCATTTCTTTACTTACGCTCGTCAGCCGTTCCACAATTTCACTAAACTCTGTCACAAGTAAAGCCTGCTCTGATGATGAACCTTTCATATGGTCCATACTCTCAAGTAATGTATGTATATTAGAGGAAATCCCTTGCAGTGAACTTTCAATATTTTCTGTTGCACGTGAAGTTTCACTTGAAAGCTTTTGAACCTCACTGGCTACAACACTAAATCCAGCCCCCTCTTTTCCTGCCCTGGCTGCTTCGATTGACGCATTCAATCCCAGCAAACTTGTTTGTTTCGAAATGCCCTTAATCATTTTTGTAATATCAGATGTTTTTTTCGAGCTTTCAAGTGTTTGCTGCGTTTGTAAGGTCATTTCCTCACTTGTCGCAGAAAGCTCTTCTGAATGTGCCGCCACCACATGCACCTTTTCTTGAATATTTTGAATGATGTCATTTAATGACTCCATATATGCTTCAAGCTCTAATTGATTTTTAAGTGGAAAACCTAAAGCGAGTGCGCCGATAACTTGTTGATTTTCATCAAAAATTGGCAGACCCATTGCATTTAACGGTATTCCGTAAACCGATTCAGGCACAAACATACTTGATGTCTCACCTCTGAGCGCTTTTTTCATATTTAAATCATCTGGCTTAATGAGTTCTCCAGCTCGAATTTGAAAATCAACATCTTTCGATGGCAAATACAGCAAGAATTTCTCTCGATCAATGACACCCATCGTCACTTCGTTTTTTAAAATCTGCATCATATAAGGTGCTGCTGTCACAATACTCTGTAGTATATCCAATTTCTCTACCCCCTTATATAGTTTATCGGTCGTTCTTCTTAAATTAATAGTTACTTTTTAAAATAATGATAATGATTAGAAGAAATTCTTCATATTTACGAGTAAAAAGAAGTACTTTTCCTTTCTATATTCAAACATAAATTTGCTATAATTAATGAATCGACATATGATGAAATGGTCATGTAACCATTTTGTATATTCATTGGAGGCGCATGTTGTGACACAACCCATGAAATATGAGCGGGCAATCGTCATTGGCGGAGGTATCACCGGGATGCTCGCTGCAAAAGTTTTATCAACGTTTTATCATCAAGTATTGATGATTGAAAAGGATGAACTGCCAGACGCTCCTGAGAATCGTCTTGGCACTCCTCAAGCCTTTCATCCACATAGAATGCTGCCACTTGGCAAGCAAATCGTTGAACGTCTATTCCCTGGTTATACAAAAGAGTTACTGGCAATGGGCGGATTTAATACCATGCATCAAACCTCTCGATTTATCACAAAAGATGGCGAATTAACGCTCACTGATAGAGAAGAAACCGCCGTCACAAGACGTGCAATGCTAGAGTGGGTGCTGATGCAAAGAATAGTAAAAGAGGAACGTGTGCAGTTTTTAGAAAAACATGAAGCCATCTCCCTTCAGTTTAAAGAGGGGACTAATCAAGTCATGGGGCTTATTGTGAAGGACCGGCAAGTAAAACCTGGAAGCATTCATGAAATGAAAGCAGACTTAGTGATCGATACGTCTGGAAGAATGTCTAAGTTGCCAAAATGGCTGAAAGACGCTGGATGGACCTTACCAAAGACTGATGAGTTACATGTGTTTCTAGGCTACAGCACAAGATATTATCACATACCATCAGGGGCCCCACCCCTGCAATCAATGGTCGTAGTTGGCCAGCCAGACAAGCAAATTCCAACAGGACTGTTTGAACGGGTAGATCATGATTTAGTGACTGTTCTTCTTTCTGCAGCTGGCGGTTCACATTATCCAACAACGGATGCTGATCAATTTGATTCAGAAACCGCTGCACTGACCCACCCCGCGATAGCAGAAGCCATCACCCATTTAACGCCCTTTACAAAACCAAAAGGATTTAGAGTTCCTTCCTGCGTGAGACATCACTATGAACACATGCAGGATTGGCCAAGTGGATTATTGGTGATGGGCGATGCCTTGTGTACGTTAGATCCCATTCATGGACAGGGCATGACAAAGGCAGCCCTCGAAGCACAAACACTTGACCGTATGCTCAAACTAGCACAAAAAAATGAGCGGCTGTCTTTTGAAAAGGACACATTACAACAAATGCAGCAAGCGAGTGAACTTGGCTGGTGGCTTTGTGCGATTGCTGATATGGCGTGGGACGGCGTCGAGTTAAAAGGAGAAGCAACCATCCCCCACTTGACGTTCGTACAGGAATTTTTAAATCGCTACGTACAATTCGCCATTGTGACAAAACAGCCTGAATGTCTTGAGGCGTATCACCGGATGCATTCTTTTTTATTAGAACCAAGAGAAATCATCAACTTAGAACAGCTGCACAACATGATTCAAGCTGACACCTCTGGAGAAACCGCTGAATGGTGGAAGCAATGGGATCAAAAGAACGATGAAGGCAACCGAGCTTTTTTCCATGAAGCGGTTCCTGACTTTCGTCTAGAGCACTTGCTGTCATTTGAATGAAATAAAAAAAGCCCCTCTCAAAGGGGCTTTTTCATTAACGTAATAATTGAAGTACGTTTTGCGGCTGCTGGTTTGCTTGCGCTAACATTGCTTGAGATGCTTGAGAAAGAATGTTGTTCTTTGTGAACTCACTCATTTCTTTTGCCATGTCAACGTCACGAATACGAGACTCAGCTGCTGTTAAGTTTTCAGCAGAAGCACCAAGGTTGTTGATTGTGTGCTCTAGACGGTTTTGGACTGCACCAAGTTTAGAACGCTGATCTGAAACTTGTTTGATGGCTCCATCAATAATTGCTAATTGGTCGTTAAATCCACCTTCTTCACCTGCTGCAATTTCGGCAAAATCAGTTACTTTAATAGTAGAAACTGTTTTATCGTCAACGCCAAGTTTATCAGCAGACATTGCTTCAATATGAACTGATAATTGCTGCGCACCGTTAGCTCCAATTTGGAAAGTTAATTTCTTCGCTTCTCCACCTTCAGGCTCAGCAGCAAAAGTACCATCAAGAAGTTTCTTTCCATTGAATTCAGTACGGTCAGAAATACCGTTCTTATCTGTACCGTTACCAATTTCTTGAACTAGCGCATCGATTTCTTCTTGAATCGCACCTAGATCTGTATCATCCTGAGTACCAGTGTTTCCAGCTTGAACCACTAATTCACGTATACGTTGAAGAATTGAGTGAGTTTCAGTCAATGCACCCTCAGCAGTTTGAATAAGAGAAATACCGTCTTGTGCATTTTTCGTCGCCATTTCTAATCCGCGGATTTGTCCACGCATTTTTTCAGAGATGGCAAGACCTGCTGCGTCATCCCCTGCACGATTGATTTTAAGACCAGAAGAAAGCTTCTCCATGTTCTTTTGCCCTGCTCCATTGTTTGCAGACAAACGGTTCAGTGTGTTAAGTGCTGCGATATTGTGGTTAATTCTCATGTTTAATGACCTCCATGTGTTTGAACCAATTAGACATCCATGTCCAAAAGTTCTAAATTAGAATTTTTTTGTAAGCCTTACAATCCATTTATCGAACCTTAATGGAATATGTTTAACAAAAAAGGAACAAATAAGGAAAAAGTCTTATTCATTATGATCGTTTCGCTAGAGTTCACCAATTTTGAAGGTCGTTATTCATATTTTCACAGAGAGAATTAAGAATCATAAAACTGGAGAAAATTCGAAGAAAAATGCACATAAAAAAAAGCCCCATAAAGGGGCCTTTCGTTAACGTAGTAATTGAAGTACGTTTTGTGGCTGTTGGTTCGCTTGTGCAAGCATTGCTTGAGATGCTTGAGAAAGAATGTTGTTCTTTGTGAACTCACTCATTTCTTTCGCCATGTCAACGTCACGGATACGAGACTCAGCAGCCGTTAAGTTTTCACCAGAAGCACCAAGGTTGTTGATTGTGTGCTCTAGACGGTTTTGAACTGCACCAAGTTTAGAACGTTGATCTGAAACTTGTTTAATTGCATTATCAACGATATCTAGTTGATCATCGAAACTAGTAGTTGCAAAATCAGTCACTTTAATAGCAGATACTGTTTTAGTAGCATCAGCTGGGTCTGTTCCAAGTTTATCAGCAGACATTGCTTTGATGTTTACATCTAATTTTTGCGCTTTGTTTGCACCGATTTGGAAAGTTAATGTAGCTGTTTCAAAGTCACCATTCAACAATTTTTTACCGTTGAATTCAGTACGATCAGAAATACCATTTCCATCCGTACCGCCGCCAATCTCTTTGACAAGGTTACTGATTTCTTCTTGAATTGCACCAAGGTCTGTTCCATCTTGTGTACCAGTATTTCCAGCTTGAACCACTAGTTCACGAACACGTTGAAGAATTGCATGAGTTTCAGTCAATGCACCCTCAGCTGTTTGGATAAGAGAGATACCGTCTTGTGCGTTTTTAGATGCCATTTCTAATCCGCGGATTTGTCCACGCATTTTTTCAGAGATTGCTAGACCTGCAGCGTCATCTCCTGCACGGTTGATTTTAAGACCAGAAGAAAGTTTCTCCATGTTCTTTTGGCTCGCACCGTTGTTTGCAGACAAACGGTTCAATGTGTTAAGTGCTGCGATATTGTGGTTAATTCTCATTTTCTATTACCTCCATGTATGTGGGACCTGACAGACGTCCTTATCTGAAAAAAGCCCTTGATTCTAGGATTTATCTATCCTAACAATTATTTTATCGGATTGTTTTGTAGGAAGTTTAACACTTTTTTAATATTTATTTATTAATTTATCCGCCTTAATTCATTATTTAGTTCTATGTAAAAGACATATTGTGTGCTCCGTTTAAAATACTAGTTCTTCTTTTCTTACTTTTAATTTAAAATATAACTGCGCACCAAGTGGCTCTCACATGATATTTTTCAAGATTTGCTTTTTTCAAATGTCAGTGACATAAAAAAGCCCCTTAAAGGGGCCTTTCATTAACGTAGTAATTGAAGTACGTTTTGTGGCTGTTGGTTCGCTTGTGCTAGCATTGCTTGAGACGCTTGAGAAAGAATGTTGTTCTTTGTGAACTCACTCATTTCTTTCGCCATGTCAACGTCACGGATACGAGATTCAGCGGCAGTTAAGTTTTCACCAGAAGCACCAAGGTTGTTGATCGTGTGCTCTAAACGGTTTTGAACTGCACCAAGTTTAGAACGTTGGTTAGATACTTGTTTGATAGCTCCATCAACGATATCTAATTGCGCATCAAAAGAAAGTGCGCCAGTAGCAGTCGGATCAGCAAATTGTGTTACATCGATATTAGCTACTGCGTGGTCTGCAATAAGGGCACCATTATTATCAAGTGCACCTAGTGCTTTAGAAGACATTGCTTCGATGTTCACATCTAATTTTTGCGCCTTATTTGCACCGATTTGGAAAGTTAATGATTTTGGTGTAGTACCAGCTGCACTGAAAGTACCGTCAAGTAGTTTCTTTCCGTTGAATTCTGTACGGTCAGAGATACCGTTTTTGCCAGAACCGTCACCAATTTCTTCAACTAGGTTAGCGATTTCTTCTTGAATTGCACCAAGGTCAGTTCCATCTTGAGTACCAGTGTTTCCAGCTTGAACTACAAGCTCACGTACACGTTGAAGGATTGAGTGAGTCTCAGTCAATGCACCCTCAGCTGTTTGGATAAGTGAGATACCGTCTTGTGCATTTTTCGTCGCCATTTCTAACCCACGGATTTGTCCACGCATTTTTTCAGAGATTGCAAGACCTGCAGCGTCATCTCCTGCACGGTTGATTTTAAGACCAGAAGAAAGTTTCTCCATGTTCTTTTGGCTCGCACCGTTGTTTGCAGACAAACGGTTTAATGTGTTAAGTGCTGCGATATTGTGGTTAATTCTCATTTCCTATTACCTCCATGTATGTGGGACCTGACAGACGTCCTTGTCTGAAAAAAGTCCTTTATTCTAGGGCTTATCAACCCTGACAATTCTTTTATCGGATTATTTCATAGGAAGTTTAACATTTTTTAATATATATTGATCAATTTTACATATCTTTATTCACCATTTAGTTTTATAAAGATTTCTATTATGCTATTCGTTCAAATGATAAGCACATAGACTGTATTAAAATGAATAGGAACAAAACAAAAAAGCCCCATAAAGGGGCCTGTCATTAACGAAGTAGTTGAAGTACGTTTTGTGGCTGTTGGTTCGCTTGTGCTAGCATTGCTTGAGACGCTTGAGAAAGAATGTTGTTCTTCGTGAACTCACTCATTTCTTTCGCCATGTCAACGTCACGGATACGAGACTCAGCAGCTGTTAAGTTTTCACCAGAAGCACCAAGGTTGTTGATTGTGTGCTCTAGACGGTTTTGAACCGCACCTAGTTTAGAACGTTGATTTGAAACTTGTTTGATTGCACCATCTACGATGTCTAGTTGTTGATTAAATGTAAGTGTTGGTGTAGCAGCAGCGAATTGTGTAACATCAAGGTTAGAGATCGCTTGTCCAGCTACAAGAGTTCCATCTGCTTGAGTAGCACCAAGTTTGTCAGAAGACATTGCTTCGATATTTACATCTAATTTTTGAGCTTTGTTTGCACCAATTTGGAAAGTTAATGTAGCTGTACCATCAGCAAAATCACCATTCAACAATTTTTTACCGTTGAACTCAGTACGATCAGAGATACCATTTTTATCAGTGCCGTTACCAATTTCTTGAACTAGGTTATTAATTTCTTCTTGAATTGCACCAAGATCAGTTCCATCTTGTGTACCAGTATTTCCAGCTTGAACTACAAGCTCACGTACACGTTGAAGGATTGAGTGAGTTTCAGTCAATGCACCTTCAGCTGTTTGGATAAGAGAGATACCGTCTTGTGCGTTTTTAGATGCCATTTCTAATCCGCGGATTTGTCCACGCATTTTTTCAGAGATCGCAAGACCTGCTGCGTCATCTCCTGCACGGTTGATTTTAAGACCAGAAGAAAGTTTCTCCATGTTCTTTTGGCTCGCACCGTTGTTTGCAGACAAACGGTTTAATGTGTTAAGTGCTGCGATATTGTGGTTAATTCTCATTTTCTATTACCTCCATGTATGTGGGACCTGACAGACGTCCTTGTCTGAAAAAAGTCCTTTATTCTAGGGCTTATCAACCCTGACAATTCTATTATCGGATGTGGTTATAGGATGTTTAGCAGATTTTTTAAAAGATATCACATTTTTTCATGACGTTAATCCTAATTTTAACAATTTTATAAAAATTAAAGCTGCTGATCTCTTATCAGCAGCTTGATCATTTATGAATTTCAGTATTGCTTGATATCAAACATTAAGATATTTTGGTACACGACATAATCCTTCTTACTTGTGAAAGGACCTTTATTGTGTTCATCATTGATTTCATAGAAGTTCATACCAATTCCAAAGCTTCTTTCTTTGTACCAGTTAAGAAAATCGTTGATTTCTTTCATTGAAAGTAGATAATCCTTTTGCAGCCCGTTTATCATCGTAATTGAAAGTATGCCTTTTGCTGCTTCTTCACCTGGTTTTGTTCCGTCCTGATCTTTCGGTTCTTCTGTTGAACCATCACCTGGTTTTGTTCCGTCTTGATCTTTCGGTTCTTCGGTTGTGCCATCACCTGGCTTTGTTCCGTCCTGATCCTTTGGTTCTTCCGTTGACCCATCATCTGGCTTTGTCCCATCCTGATCTTTCGGTTCTTCTGTTGTACCGTCATCTGGCTTTGCTTCATCTTCAGTTATTTGCAAGTCACTTAATGGAATAGAAATCACTGATTTGTAATCACTTTTTGCAGAAAAATTTCCCATATAATATGAATAGTTACGTCCGCCAATGACATACAATTGATCATCAACAATTGCGGCGACAGCTGATACTCTACCTTCTGGTAAATCATACGCTGAATTTTTAAATTGACCATCTTTCGGATTGAAAATTTGAACTTTATTCAGCATTTCACTTGAACGATCACCAGTCCGTTGTCCACCAATAACGAAGAATTTCCCATTATATGTTTCGTAGGCTGGTTCAAATACATATGAAGTTAAATCACTATCTTTTAATTTACTCCATTTATCTGTTGAAATATCATACTGGAACAAAGATCTTTCTCTACTATGCCCAATCGAATTTTCTCCACCTGCAACATATATTTTGCCGTCAATTGCAGAAATGGCTCTCCCATTTCGAGATGGTAAAGCCGATGAGTCCAAGCTCTTCCATTCATCAGTGGCAGTATTGAATTGATAGACATTATTTTTATAAGAGTTTTTTGAAGAGACAATATATATATTCTCTTTCACTGCAACTGCGTACAAAGTTCCCTTGCTATAAGCTGAAAATACAGGGTCTCTTGGAATTTGAATCGGTTCTTCAGCCCACTGATCAAGTTCTGCATCATAAATATCAATCGTATTATAAGCTACATTTGTCTCTTCGTTTATTCCACCTATAAGATAGATTTTTTTACCAACTGTAGCATATGTACCGCCTGTTCTGTTTCTTGGCATACTAGCTTTTTCTTCCCAAACATCTTTCTTAGGATCATACATAAATGTTTGATTATTTAACTTATTTTTTTCACTTGCTCCACCAAACACATAAATCTTTCCATCAACAACTCCCACACCAGCATTAATACGTTCTTCTGGTAAATCAGCTCGTTTCGTCCATCCAGTTGAATTTTCAGCTGCATTCGCTTTGAATGGACTAATGGTACTTATTAAAAGAAGTACCAAGATAAATAGTAAAAATCTTTTTTTCATTTTTTCTTCCTCCAGTTCATGACATTCCCTCCTTTTATCGTCCTTATTTTTACTTTTTTTATCATTAAAGGTTATTATTGATCAATTTTCTTGATGAAATCCTCACACATACATCACCGGCGTTGATATTTTAATAATCTTCCCGCCTCGACGATAAAATCTAGGAACGCGGCGGCTTAAGGTGGCAACAACCTCATAGTTGATCGTATTGAGCATTTCGGCGATTTCATCGACAGAAATTTCTCCGCCCTTTTGACGACCATATATGACGACTTCTTCGCCTTGCTTTGCTTTCATTTCTCCTAAACTGATCATCGTCATATCCATGGTGACGCGGCCAGCAATCGGCATTCGTTTTCCGCGGAAAAGCATAAATCCTCGATTGGATAATGCTCGTGAGTACCCATCTGCATAACCGATTGGTATAGTTGCTATAACTTCATCAGGCTTTGCTACATAGGTTGCCCCATAGCTGACGGTCCTTGGCTTTGTCACCATTTCCTTCACGAATGCAATCCTTGCTTTTAAACTGAGAGCGGGCTCTAGCTTAACAGCATCTAAACTCTCAATGTATTGCGAAGGATACAGTCCATAAAGTCCGATGCCTAGCCGTATCATATCTGCGCTAAATTCAGGAAATGCGATGGCAGCCGCTGTATTGTTCATATGTACAGTGGGCAAAGTAATGCCTTCTTTTTTTAAGAAACGAAGAAAATCAATAAAAATGCTGTGCTGCATTAGTGTGAAATCAGGGTCAGGCTCATCCGCAGTGGAGAAATGCGTAAATATTCCATCCCACCTCAGGTTTTCACTCTTTTCAAGCGCCTCCACCACCTCTAACAGCTCTTCCTTTGTCCGTACACCTAATCGTCCCATCCCTGTGTCAACATTGACATGAATCCCAAGGCGATGCTGACTTTCTTCTTCCGCTAAGATCTCATTTGCTTGAACAATCCAGTCTTCTCGAAGGCCGGAGAGATCAATTCTCCAGGCTGCAGCCCTTTTCACACAGTCGAGCGGGGTAAATCCAAGGACCAGAATCGGTGCTTCAATTTTTGCTCTCCGCAATACAATACCTTCTTCCAAGCTGGCAACCGCAAGCTCTGTCGCACCGCTTTCTAGTGCCTGCCGCGCTACTTCAACTGAGCCGTGTCCATAAGCATTTGCCTTTACGACAGCCATGATCTTGCTTTTCCTTGGAATATGCGCTTGAATGGCTTCGATATTTCTTTTAATCGCGTCAAGATTGACCTCGATCCAGACTTCCCTGCAAAGCTTTTGCATGTATGTTTCCTCCAGTCATTTCGATATCAATGATCGTTTTCGTGTCTAGTCTATCTTTATTCATTTTTGAGAAAAACATTCAACCGCAATGATTGAACCCGCTTTTGTCTTGATGGACATAAAAAAAGAAACCACTTCAAATTGTGATTTCTTCTTTATCAACAGCCATTTATTAATCCGCAGATTTCATCATTGAATCAATTTCATGATAAATCTCCTCTAGATTTTCTCGTTCAGTCAAATATTCGGCAGTGCTCTTACGAACAGGCACATCAAATGTCAGAAAGGTGAGCGTAATCGTTGATGATTCCTGATCATTCATAGTTAATCTCAATTCAAGTGTCGAGATCTCTTCATTATTATCACTCTCAACAGATTGTTCAATCGGTACACCATCTTCTAACATGTCAACTTGCTTCAACTCTTTCAAGGAAAGCTCAGTGACTTCAAACCTGAATTTTCGAGATGAGCGGCCAGATTGATGTGTAATAAAGCGTATTACCTTTCGCTCATCATCAATCGCAAAGCCTTTATCAACATTTTGTGAAAAGATGTATGTGGAAGCCTGAAACCCGTCTTCTTGAAAAAGCATCATCATTTTATCTAATAATATATTTGGATCATTCTTTTCTTTTTGCCTTTGCAGCCTACCCGCTATCCATAAAATGACCATTGCACCGATGATGCTAAAAACCGTTCCCAGCCCATTACCTACATCTACGAAAATAGTAAAGCCTAAAATAGCAACAATAAAAGCGATTACAATGCCTATGATGAATATCACTCCATGCTCCTCCTGTCATGACCCTCATTGTTATATTGGTTTAATCAAGTATAGCATCTGGATTTTGATCGAAAAAAAATCTATTATAGACTAAACAGACACTATATTCATTTCGCTTTTAAATAGAAAGGATTTTTATGATGAACCTCTACACGACAGACGAAATCATTGATGCTCTTTATAAAGCCTGGTCCTCTCAATCTAGTTCAAAATGGAGTAAAGAAAACCCGGCCAATGGACAATGCGGTGTCACTTCTTTAGTCGTCCATGATCTTTTAGGCGGAAAAATAAACAAGACCGCATTACCTAGCGGATGGCACTTTTACAACGTAGTGAATGGAAAAAGAATCGACTTTACTTCTTCACAATTCTCGGAGGAAATCGTTTATATGGATGTTTCTTCAAATCGAGAAGAAGCATTTCAAGATACGAATGAGGATCAATACCGATATTTAAAGGAACGAGTCCTAAAATATTTAAACATTTAAT
The DNA here is from genome assembly GCF_038593295.1 of Bacillus sp. FSL R5-0512. Classification (NCBI taxonomy): domain Bacteria; kingdom Bacillati; phylum Bacillota; class Bacilli; order Caryophanales; family Bacillaceae; genus Bacillus; species Bacillus sp. FSL R5-0512. The sequence goes on along the minus strand of NZ_CP151982.1, from coordinate 1,170,454 downwards.
ACTCATGAAAACAGACCATATGAGGTCTGTTTTCATTGCAGTTTGATCAAGTGTTTAAAAGATAGGCAGTAAGAATTCACACACCTTATCTTCGCCTTCTTCTTCTCTATACCTTTCCATTATAGGGGCCTGACGCATGTTTAATCGATTGTTTTGGATCATTTGAGGCAATTGTCTCCAAAACAAATTCACTTTTTCGATTGTATGTGTCACCGTGAACACAGCATACTTTCCTCCTTCAAAATGACCAGTCTGAACCATTTGATCTTTTGTGAAATCTCTATTTGTCATAAGCATGAGGTCGTATCTGCATTTTTCTGATGGAATTTTTCCAGGATCATCTTGAGGAACACCATATATACCATATTCCTTTAATTCATCATTTAAATGATGTTGCTTAATCCATTTTTTAAATCTCTTCATCATCTCAAAATTCTCTTTGCTGCCATATGATCCGATATTTCTCATATACACCATTTTCATATTCGTTAACATTTCAATTTTGTAATTCATGATTTCCCTCCAATTTTTATTGGAAGACTGGCCAATCATTCCTTACAAACAACGGTAACATCCTTTAAAATAGAATGCAGTAGGATATTAAAAATAATGTAATGTATGATGAAAAATACATATGTTGGATTTACGATCTAGATCGTACATGAAGTAACTCATTTTCTCTTCATTAGATATCAAATTTTTTCAAATAAAAAAGAGCAGACTATAGCCGCTCACTTTTTATTGATTTTCCTTTGAAGATTTAGCACCGAGAAAGACGCCAATCAAATAGATGATTGTTCCAAAAAACAAACCATTTAACAAACTGATAAACAACATCTTACAAACTAGGCCAACATAATAAGACGCTGGCGTCCCTGGAAACACAGCCATATTGAACAGGCTAATCATAAAGGCTAAAGCAAAAGATATAATGAAAATCCTTCGAAATAATGTTGATTTTAACATTGTCACTTTACTTCCTCCTCAATATCTTTTCTATGGAAAAAATATTCTTTATTCATAGCATATATTCAGTCTTAAAATAAAAAGCCCTTTAAGGGCTTTTTATTTAAGCAGTATAACCGATACTTGCAGTATGACCTCTCCTAGCTTCATCATGACTTGCTGTCACTTCAGATGTAAAATAACCAACAATACTGATGACACTGATCATCACAAATACTATTGATAACGTTTTAAATTTCATACTGACAGTCCCCCCGCTTCACTTGAGTTTGGAAATAAAGAATCTTTTCATAAAAATGCATCGCATTGTCTTTATCTCCCATTTCATTATAATATTTTGCAGCATCTTTTGCTAAATCTTCAAGATCAGGATACATTGACTTTATTTCTAGCGATTCCATAATTTTTTCCAACTGCTCAAAATTGTTGTCAACATATAGTGATCTTAAAAATTTGAATATCAATAACAGCACATGGTCTTTCAGCTTTTCAGATAGTTCTATGCCGTTATATAAAGCATACTTACCTAAATCCTTTTCTTTCTTTTTGAAATAGGCTTTTGACAACATAATGAGCGGGTCTAAGATTCTATTTAAATGTTCGTATCCCTGCTCTCTAAATGCTCGAATTGAGTCATTAAAATGTATAATTGCTTGGGCTATTTCATTATGATGAAAATAACTCAACCCTAAATTATAGAGTGCTGATCCTTTTAATCGTTTTGTTGAGTTGTCGGCGGCTTTTTCTAGTGCGTGTTGAAAATGGGGTATTGCTTTTTCGGGGCAGCCCATATCTATATAGTTTAATCCGATCACAAAAGAACATTGTATTTCTCTTACAGTGTATGTCTCTTTTTCTCGATAGCATTCTATCGCCTGTGCGATATGGTGCATGGACATGGGGGTTTGTTTCATGTGGTAATAGATTTCAGCCATCTTGTAATTGAACTCGGCCCGTTCAATATCGTCACTGACAAGAGACAGCTTTTTTTCTGCCCGTTTATAGAAGGTAATTGCATTTAGGTATTCATAGTTTTCAAATTCATACATGCCGTAGAAAAAATTGAAGTAATACTCGAGCAGTCCTGTTAATTTCTCTTGGTCCCTTTTGATCTTCATTGCGAGCTCCTTGAAGTTGGCCCGCTCTTTCCCATTTTCTAAAGGATTCAAGTAATCAAGCATTAATTTATGTCTGAACTCCATGAGTGAGAAATACAAAAATAAATCTTGATTTTCTTCCATATAATCAAGCATTGATTTGATTTCCTCTTTATATGCTTCGGCGTCCGGTACGTTAAATTTTTGAATATGATAATACCATTCATTGATTTTTAAACCGACGTGAGAAGAAAGCACTTTCTCCATCAGCTCTTACCCCTTCCTCTATTTTCCCTATAATTACATATATTACTATTTTATGCGCCATTCGACACCGAAAAGAAACCGCAAAAAGGCCCTATAAGGGCCCTGTGAATGATAAGATAAAATGACTTCTATTCATAAATAAGCACCCAGTATTCCGCCCCAGGTTCTCCTTCTTCCACAACAGCCTTCCACCCTCTTTTTTGATAAAAAGATAAAGCATTGTGATTGTCGGAGACACATTTGAGGGTGACCGGTGTTCCTAAAACTTTTATCGCTTGTTTGAGCAGCAGATCGCCAGCCCCTTGACCAGCAGCTTCTGGATGTACAAACAAAAGGTGAATAAAACGATCTGGTACATATAGAGAAATGAATCCAAGGATTTTATTGTTGTCCTCAGCTAAGAAAATTTGCTCTTCCTGCGTATCTTGATCAAAATCTTGCAGATGGAGTTCTTCTGGATTGAGCCAGTGAAAGCTCTGGCGCCGGGATTCTAAACAGATTTGTCTTAATTGTGGATAATCGATCGTTTTTGCTTCTCGAATGAGCAATAGAATTCCCCCGTTTATATTGAAATGTGAAGCTGCATCATTTAACTCGACACTTCTTCTTTTCTACCAAGTTTCATTGATAACTGAACGCCAATCATTAACGAGACGATGACAAGCATTGCCACAATGGAAGCATAAAAATGTCCGCTTAAATCGAAAACCAAGCCAATGAAAAACGGACCGAATCCACCCACGATGTACCCGCCCATCTGCGACATCGCGGACCAGGTTCCGGCTTCCTCCGGAGTACTCGTCTCCATAATCGGGAGCATAAGCGCTAAAGGAAATAACCCCCCGGCACCCATACCTAGGAAAATGACGGCTGGCAAGATCGGCATTGGCAGAAGAAGAAAGATAAGACCAATGAGTTCAGACAGACTGCATAAGATGAGAAATAATTTCGGTTTTCCTAACCGAGTAACGACCGCTGGAACGAGTAGTGCCACCGGAATCTGAATGAGTGTAAATATGGTCAAGAGCAAGGCAGCATATTGCGGACTGTTTCCAAAACTAAGAGCAATCGGTGAAATCCATGCCGTCAAAGAATAAAACATACTGGACATAAAGCCAAAGAACAAGGTGAATTGAATGGCCTTTTTGTTTCGCAGCGGCAATTTTAACGGCAACGTTACAAGATCACTCTGCTCATTTTTGCGAGCTAAACCTATCCATAGAATAAGGGCGATCACCCCTAGAAAAGCCCAGCAGGACAATGCAAATGGAAGATGATGCTGACTGCGTAGATAAATCGGAATCGTGAAGCCGGAAGCGAGCGCTGCACCTATTGTCATCGAAATTGAATACACACTGACAATCCCAGGATTTCTCGGGAAATATTTTTTAATAAAACTAGACAATAAAGGACCTGCGAAGCTAATCCCTACCCCTCCAGCAAACGCAGTCATGAGCAGGATAGCAACCGATTGGCTAGTACCACGCAGTGCAGTGGCAATCGTGATAAGAAGAATCGAGAAAAACAGCGTTCTCTCTAAACCAAAACGCCGGCTGAGTATCGTTGCAACGGGAGCAAATATTCCCATACAAAGGACAGGCAAAGTGGTCAAAAGACTTGCTGTCAGTGCGTTTACTCCAAGCTCTGATTGGATCATGCTCATCATGGAAGCCACGGAAGTAATGATCGGACGTAAGTTTAAAGCGGCTAAAAATAAAGCGGCTAAATAATATATTTTTTTCATCAATACCCTTCTTTCTCTCTCATCTTGTTAAGGTTACTTTGAGTATAAATCTGCCGCATTCATTGATCAATACAATAAATCTTATTATGATGATAGGAAAAGACTATCATTTATGAAAGGTGGACATATGGATACCCGGCATATTACCTATTTTATGGCTGTATTCAATCATTTGCATTTTACAAAGGCTGCTGAGCAGCTAGGCATATCACAGCCTACACTTAGCCAGCAAATTCGACTGCTTGAAGCAGAAGTTGGGATGCCGCTCTTTGATCGAATCGGCAAAAAGGTCGTTGCTACCGAAGCTGGTTCGCTGCTTTATCAATATGGCGTGAAAATGCTTCAAGCTGAAAGAGATGCAAAAAATGCGATGAAAGAACTATTATCGGAAAAACGAGGAACCGTCCGTCTCGCAGTACTCCCCTCAGATCTTGATTTTCAGCTGGTGCCACTATTTGTAGAATTTAAAACTCTTTATCCAGAAACCAATCTAAAGGCATATTCAAATATCTTCGTTCGTGAAGAAGTCCTTTCGCATAAAGTGGATCTCGGCATCGGACTGCGAGGGCCTTCGGATAAGCGTCTCGTTCAAATTCCACTTGGAAGTGAGCCTTACGAATTATTTGTTCATTCAGAAAGTGATTTGGCCCAAAAGAGCGAAGTGTCATTAAAAGAGCTGACTCACCGTGCGTTGGTCATGTATCCGAAGGGATATCTAGGAAGGGATTTAGTAGATAACGTATGTAAAGAACAGGGTGTTGAACTGGACACTGCCATGGAGGTTGGGTCCGCGTTTTCGCTATTGCAGCTGGTTGAAGCCGGCATCGGTGCAACCATTCAGCCAAGAGGATTACTAAAGCAACATTCGATGTGGCCTAATATTGTTTCGATTCCTATTGCTGATCCAGCACCTGTCCGGCACTTGGAATTAATTTATTATGCAGATCGATTTGTCAGCAAAGCACAACAGCAGCTATCTGAATGGCTGATAGACTTTTTCAAATCAAGAACAAACTAAAAAGTGAGGTTAACACATGAAGAATGCAAACAGCGTATTTACAAGAACAAACCGAGTTGTTATTCGCCAATTCGATAGACAGGATATTGAAGCGTTTTATCAATACCAAGCAAATCCCACAATTGCAAAATTTCAATCCTGGGAAAACTACACATACGAAGATGCTGAATCATTTGTTCAACATCAATATCGAGTTCATTTATAAAAAAGGAAAATCCAAATCCGTTTTCATTGATCAACTCAAACAGTTTTTTCATGAATTAGATTAAAAAAAGCCCTTTTCAGGGCTTTTTTTGGATTCGTTCTGATTGATTAGCTTTCGTTTGCCAACATGTATGCTGCAGTTTCATGCATATCTTTCAATCCTGATCTCTGTGCGTACTCGGCCACAGTGATCGCACTTGTCGTCAGAAGTTCTATTATATGTTCATCCATTCCTGGCCAAGTTCTCCCGCCTGCTTTTTCATACGCATGGATAAGTTTTGTTAACCCTTCTTTCCCAAAGAGAAGTTGATGCGACAAAAAGTCTGCAGATACATCACCAACCCCCACTTCAGACCAATCAATCACACCCGTCACACATTGATTTTCATCAATCAGAATGTGGCCGGGATGCAAATCTCCATGCTTCACTCCCACGAAAGGCGGCCATAAAGAATCTTTAGCTAGCCATTCTTGCCAGCGCTCCCATAAACCGCTGTTAATGGTGTATTGCGATTTGACACGTTCCATTCGCTGTTTCATTGATCCTCTTAATTCATGAGCACTGAGCATCTCCACACCGATCGTTTTAAATGGCTGTTGATCTAAGGAATGTACATTCGCTAGAACTCTTCCTAATGATTCATAATAAGCTTGCGGTACATTCGTTTGATCAAAACTCCACACATATGATTGCTTCTCCACATCAATACTAGCCGCCGGTACCCCCTCTAATTGTTTATAAGCAATCAGACTTTCTGTAAAGATAGACCACTGAGGGACCTGAAAGTGAACCTGCTTACTCATATGATCTAATGTCTTTTTTTCTTGTAAAGTATGTTTCATTAATTCAGGTCTGCGAGGCACTCTTAATATCCATTGATCACCATGTAAATCTTCGACATGTGCGACACGGAAATCCACACCTGATTCATTTATTTTGATGGTATTCTCTAAAATTTCTAATCCGTGATGTTTGGCTAATTGCTTTAATTCTAGTCTATTCATATTCTTTTCCTCCAATTGCTCATTTATTCATGATCAACAGGCGTTAAGAAAATCATCAAAAAAACCACAAATAGGCTGCTATCTGTGGCTAGAGTAAACACGGCTAGACTCATCTCTCTCTTTATATTAATAAAAAATTACAAAAAAAAGACAGAAACGATATCTGTCTGTCTTCAAGTAAAGTTACATACTTGACCGCTGAAAATGATTAAAAATGTGCAGACTCCTCCGTTTACTCTGTTTGATGAAAACAGAGCCTTTGAACATATGAAATTATTGATTGTTCAAAGTTTGCTGGCGTAATCTTCCTGCATGCATCATTTTTAACCATCCTCTCTTCATAATATAAAACTACTATACTTCATTTAAATATGACTTTCAATAAGATTACAAAAAGAAGCCCTTTTCAGGGGCTTTTATTCTTTCACTATCGTTTTTTCACAGGATGAATGTCCTCTCCCAAAAAAGCGGTATCAGGCTCACCACTATTTTCTAGAAACTCTGCTATTTCTTTCAGCTCTTGATTGATAAGGTCATTTCTTTGCATATCCGGGTTTAACAGAAGGATGGAGTGAATCGTTGTCGCTGCTTCATACAAAACATGTTGATCTTTTATCTGTTTGATGCATTGTTTCATACGATCGAAAAACCATTCAATCTCTTCAATCTCTTCCATCGGATAATGTGCCATTTTAAAGAGATTCTGCTGACGAAGGTCTTGTCTCTCAAAAATTTGTTCAAGCTCTTCTTTACTGATATACAAATCCGAGCATTCCTCCTCAATTTCTACTACCTCGATCATCGCATCTTCAGCTGTATATAACTGCTCAATAAAAGCATCGAAAGTATCTGCCAGCTTAAAATCGACTCCCATCTCTAAATCAAAATAGTGAATAGGAGGATGTTCCTTCGTTTGTCGATAATCCATTGCGATCCATGTATCTTCTTCTCCGCTGATGAAAATAAGTCCCTCAGGCAGCTCCAAGTCATCACTTAACTGAGGGCTAGTCATAATTCCATCACCTTTGGCGATTCCTCTTAGATGGTCAAATTGAACATGATCCTCAGCCCATGAATTCGGCTGTTCCGTTGGAAAAGCATTACGAACTGTAAAACCACCGTTCCATTCTAAAATAAGCTTTTTATATGTATCAGGTAAAGTGACACCAAGTCTCACCTCTGCTTCACGAATTTTTTCCTCATCTATCTTTTCTAACGTGAAAGGACTCTCTTCTTCTTTCTCCCAAAAAGGTTTCAAAGTGGGGACCTCCTAGTTTCTAATGAGATCAGTATATCATTGACCAACTACTCATTTACCATTTTAAAACCTCAAATTACAAACTCGTTCAATTCCTTCATCCAATAAAGAATTTATCAGTAGATATAAAAAAGATCTGGCTGGAGTGCCAGCCAGGTACCAGGCACTTAAAATGCTCAATGCCAGCATCCGCATGTTATTCCTTCTGGACAAAATATTCACGTTCGTTTTGTTTATCTATATCATACGATGATCCGCATAGAAAAAAGATCCCCTTTTTCTTGATTTGATGACCAATTGACACAAAAAACCTTGAAAGGCATTAGCCAATCAAGGTTCATTTTGTTACTTCATTTTCACTGCTTCTTTCATTTCCTCTATTATTTTATTAAACCACTGTAAAGGGTTTAATGAGATCGCCGGAAAATAGATTTCTGCATTATTTTCGATAAAGTTTTCTTTTTCCTGTATTGTTAAAGTACTATTCAAAAAATCCTGACAATCCTTTATAGTAGACAGCAGACATTCTTTACTAGCTTCATGAATAAACTCCTCTAACGCTTCTTCTGGTGAATCGATATCCTGATGAAATGTCCCACCTAAAAAATCTTCTAACTCCTCTAAATAACTGTAACTCTCATTCATTTTATCATCCTTCTTTCTATTTAACAGGGTATCCTGTTAAAATAAAACCGCCATTCTCATCTTTTTTCAGTATAATTTTTGCATTTGTAACATTCTCAACTACTTCTGAATTTCTCGAAACACTTCTTCCAATTACCTCTCCATCACCCTTATATTTTAATGGTAATGTAGGTCTACTGTTGGGGTCGGATAACCACTTTTGTATTTTATCAACACTCTTCGGATCACCCAAAACTGAATCAGCAACTCTTTCTGCAGTCATTCTATCGTTAAAAGTAGAAGAACCCGTGATTTTAGGATTACTTTTCAGCCTTTCTAATAGTTCTTCATCTGTTTTCCCAACATGTCTCTCTATTAAGTGCCCACCTCTAGATTCATGTATAGCTAATCCATTACCTGGAGATAAAGAATTTTTCTCACCTTTCTTAATCCCCATTTTTCCATGAAACCCTTTCGCCCCAAACGGCAAAAGCTTTCCAAGCGCCGCGTTCATACTTGCTTCTTGCTGTTCTTTTGAGATCTTGTTTCCAAACATGTCTCGGCCTGTGATCGCTTCGCTGAAGCCGTTGGTGGCGGTGAGGCCGTATAAACCTTTTTGGGATGTCTTTAGGGCGTCAAAGGATTTTTGTGATGTCTTGTAGAATTTCTGAAAAAGACTGATTTAATAAGGTTCTATAATGTGCAAGTGCATTTCTGATAAAAAACTGAAAGGGTTCGTCCCCAATCTGTCCCCATTTTAAAAAAACAGACCCTCAAGATCTGTTTAGTTTTGCCTATTAGTTTTCAAATGTTGAATTTGGATCGATCATCGTCGTGTTTCGATCGGTTTTTTGAGGAAATACAGTGATATTTCGATCAGTTGATTCTTGTGAGTAATTAAAAGAACCTAGGTAAGCAGCACCTACCAATAAAGTGGCGCTAATCAATATCTTCATTTTAATATTCATATAAACACTCCCCTTTTTGGATTTCGGTTTGAGCTTCTATGGCAGTTCTATAATAATCTGCTACCCTCTCCGAATCATTCCTTTTTTCATAAAGATTTGCAAGGCTTAAAGCAAACTCTTCAATATAAGGATACAACTTCTTTTCCTCTAACCCTTTAAACATTTTTCGTATATTTTCAATACCTTCATCTACATAAATTGTCTTTAATGAATTGAGCAATGTTTTATAAAACAGATTGTTTTCTGCTGTTGCACTTTTTATTCCTTTAGCGATATATTCAAGTGCTTCTTTTGTTTTATCACTTTTAAACAAAGTCCAACTTAAACTAAAAAATAATCTTGGTTTAATATCTTCATTGTTTTCAGTCATCTTATCCAACCCTTTTTTATAGAAGGAAGCAGCTTTAATATAATCCTGTTGCCTGTCATACGTATTTCCAAGATTCAAATAAGTTTTAGCGATTAATCTTTGATCATTTATTTCTTCAGCAAGATCTAGTGCTTTATGTAAGTGGGGGAGCGACTTCTCATATCGTTTAAAATCATCATAATTTCCTGCGATCACAAATAGACTTTGAATTTTTCTCACCTTATAAAGATCATAACGATCATAAATCTCTAGGGCTTTTATAATATGGTGCATAGAAACATGGGTTTGTTTCATAATGTAATATGCTTCAGCAACTTTAAAATGGAATTCTGCTTGTTCAATTTCATCTACAACAAGCGCCAGCTGCCTCTCAGCAATCTTATAATATTGAATGGCTTGTACATACTCTTTCTTACTGAATTCATGCATACCCCTAAAAAAGGCATTATAGTATTGCAACATTCCAGACAGTTGATGGTTAGAATTCTCTATTTTATCGACTAGCGCGGAAATTGATTGATCGAATGAAGGTTTTATATAATCGAGCATAAGCTGATGTCGAAAACACATCAATTGATAGTAAATGAGCAGGTCTTGATCCTCTTCCATTCGCTCAATTTCTCGTTCTACCTCAGCTTTCAAAATCTCTGCATCGGGTACACTGAATTGCCGAATCATTTTATACCATTCATTTATTTTCACACCAACATGTGAAGAAAGAACTTTCTCCATCCCTTATTCCCCTTCCACTAATTTCCCTTATATTACATTTATTATCACATGTTTAAGTTTACAAGGCACCGAAAAGAAACCGCAAAAAGAACAGTTGAGTAACAGATTTTACGCATTTTCTTCACATAACAAAAAAGCAGACTCCATCAAGTCTGCCTTTCCTAAAAATCAAATGACTACACCTTTTGAAAATTAAGTATACAATGAATCGCTTAACCACTCTTCACAATGTTCTATAAGCCACCTCAAATATTCCACATATTGACCGACGTGATAGCCATCACAAACAGCATGATGTACTTGAATCGCAACGGGTAGGATGATTTTTTCTCCTTTCATCTTAAATTGACCTAACGTAAATATTGGCAGCAAATAAGTTTCATCTGTGGATACATTAAGGTTAAAAGAAGTAAAATCAATCCAAGGTAGACTTGAAATATTGAACATGTTCTCTGGCATATTAGGTTTCGGAAATAGTTTGTTACTTTCACTATAAGTTTCAATGTCCGCTACACAGCTTTTATAAAACCGAGCAAAGTTTTCGTCATAAGGTGTCCAAATACTTGAAAATGTCTTTGTTTCTTTATTTAGAATCGTATAACTAGGATGGAGAAGATCCCAGTGACCAAGTTCATCGTTCACTAGATCCATCCGAAACTCCGGTATTTTTTGCACAGCCCTTGCTAACAAATAAATTTGCACAGGATATACTTTTAGCTTTTTTTCTTTTAATATTGAATGCAATGTCGTGATGTCTAGATCAACCACCAGACTATATGAGCATCGGGTTACCTTCATATAATGATGAAAGTGCTCTTTTCTCGGATAATTTTCATCTATTTGTTTAAACATTTTTTATCTCCTCCTGAATGTGATTTACTGTATTCAGGAGGAGACTTTATCTGTTTTCACCACCACAATCATCCTTTCAAGAGATATGTCATGTTTTTGTCCATTCAAAGTCTACTATGAGTTTTACCTACGATAAAGCCTTCAGCAACTCTTCGTAAGTCATCTTTCCTAACGTGAACTTTTCTAGTGCTATATATGTTTTCTCCGCTGAGGTATTCATTCTATTATGACATTCATTCACTAACTCATGTTCATTTGTTATTGGCTCATGTATATGTTCTTTTTTTCGAAATGCTTCATAGTATCTTATACCAAATATTCTCTAGGACATCGCATTGATGTGAATTCCGTCCGGATTAGGTATAAGACCTTTCGCAGTAACATAATAACAATTTTCATGATGATGTGCATACGATAACATATTTAATCAGTGTGTGCGATAGCCTTGACTTCAATCAATTGCTCTGGGAAAGCCAGATATGTCACACCAATGAGACTGCCAGCTGGTCTGTGTTGACCTAAGTATTCCTTGAATAGATCTATGACCGTTTCGGAGTGTTCTTGTGGATTTGTTAGAAAAATTTCAACATATGCAATGTTGGATTTCGTAGCTCCCAATTCCACCAATACCCGATCAAGGTTCTCAAATGTTTGCAGAGTCTGAGCTTCAATATTCTCCTTACCAACGAACATACCATTTTTATCGTATGAAAATTGACCTGAAATGTAGATTGTTCCTTTAACGCTATATCCTTGGGTAATACCGTGATCCCATAAATTGTGATTGTAGGTTTTAATATTAGTCATTGTTTTCTCTCCTTTATTTCAAAGTAAAGTAAGTATAAAATGAATATAAATAAAAAAATAGTACGCACTATTTAGATAGCTACTATCAGAAAGGATAGTGTCAATATGAGTATGGCCGATTATAGAAAAACGGGTAATATCCAAGAGACACCTTTTGGATATACTTTATCAGTTATAGGAGGCAAATGGAAAATGCTAATTCTGTATCTCCTTTCGGAAAATCAACCCGTTCGCTTTAATGATATGAAAAGGAGACTTGGAACGATTACCTTTAAAACATTGAGTGCACAACTTAAAGATTTAGAGGCAGATGGGATGATTATACGAAAGGAATATCCACAAGTCCCCCCTAAAGTGGAATATAGTCTTACATATAAGGCAGAAACACTTTTACCAATTTTAGAACAGTTATGTGATTGGGGAGAGAAAAATCGCAGTAATTAAATTCTTTTTGTATAGATAATTCAACTATTGACTATGAAGGTTTTGATAAAGCAATGGAGCGTATAGATAACTTCTAATCTAATGAATACTATAGGAATGAATAGCCCCTATCTATCTTGTCTATACGTTTTGAGGTGTTGTATATCCAGTTAACTGTTTCTATTGAAAAAAGCCGTCCCTTTGGACGGCAAAATGATATTCATTTTATTTCATGCTTCCCCAGATAGATCTTCACCAGTATGGACTGTCTTTGCATGCTCAAAGCTAATTAAAGGAAACTTGTTTGCATAGCAATTTGTTCTCCTTGATTTACTATAAGTGGATCTTTATTTTTTTCTAAAAATTTAGCAATTTGATTTAGATTTTTATTAATTTTATCGTTGATTGGCATATTTGGATTCAATAAAAGAACGTTGTTAATCGTAGAAGCTACTTCATAAAGATCATCTTCATCTTTTGTTTTTTCAATATGATATTGCATCTTTTTAAAAAACCATTCTATTTCATCCAATTCAACCATTGGGTAATATTGAATTTTATACAAATTATCTTCATAAAGGAAGTCCAATTCAAATATGGCTTCAAGTTCTTCTTTACTTAAATGATCTTCATGAAGTTCATATTCACCCTCTGCTGCTTCCTCATCAACAGTGTACTCAGCTGTATAAAGACCTTCAATAAACTCGTCAAAAGAATCTGCTAACTTAAAGTCTTCTTCCATCTCAACATCAAAATAATGAATTGAAGGATTCTCTTTCGTTTTTCGATAATCCATAGCTACCCAAGTATGGCCATCCCCGTTAATCAAAACAAGCCCTTCTGGCAGCTCCCACTCTTTTATCAAATAGGCACTATCCATAATCCCTTCATCTTCAGCAATTCCTAGCAGGTGATTAAATTGAATGTGATCCTCAGCCCATGAATTAGAGTGAGTGGATGGAAAAGCATTATGAACTATATAACCGCCATTCTGTTCTAATATGAGCTTTTTATATGTATCTGGCAAAGTGACTCCTAGTTTCTTTTCAGCCTTAGCTACTTCTTCTGCGGTGATCTTTTTTAACGTATAGTAACCTTCATCGCCTATTTCCCAAAAAGATTTCAAAGTTTATTTCCTCCTAGTGTCATTTATCAAAACACCTTTCACGAACTTATATTCTATTAAATTGTTTTTGGTGGTGATTGTATGTTTTATCTTGAGAGAAAGATTTATCGTATGAGTCGCTTTCGTAAGAATCCAACAATTGATGATCTGAAAAGAAAAACAGGTAAAGGCGAGAAGATCGTTAGGCAATCAGTCAAAACCTCCTGCCAACTGAAAAACAATCTGGCGGATAAAGTTCGTCCCCAAACAAAAGAAACAGAACAAACATTCGTTGTCAGAAAAACAAAAAACCCTTGCTAAGCAAGGGTTTCAACGATGATTCCGACTGGGCTCGAACCAGCGACCTCTACCCTGTCAAGGTAGCGCTCTCCCAGCTGAGCTACGGAATCGGATTATGTATCAGTTCTGGGCTTTCTGTTACTGACAGTCTCTATTATATAACCATCATCATGAGGCGTCAATGGTTTTGTTCAAAAAAGCCAAAAAGCCGGTATCCGCACCGGCTTTTCACTGACTTTTATGACTGATTCACAAGAACAGGCTTTAGTTGATCTAGTGCTTGTTTGAAGTCACGTTTGAGGTCTTCTCCGTTTTCGACACCTACACTTAAACGAAGCAGCCCATCTGTAATCCCTCTTTTTTCTCTTTCTTCTTTTGGCATAGCCGCATGGGACATTTTGGCTGGGTATGACAGAATGGATTCGACGGCGCCAAGGCTGACGGCGAATACAGGTAATGTGACAGCGTCCACCAATTCTTTGACTGCCGCTTGGTTTTCTAGTTCAAATGAGAGAACCGCTCCTGCTCCGCTTGCCTGCTTTCGCTGAATATCTGCACCCAGGTGATCATCTAAGCCTGGGTAGTATACTTTTTTGACCGCAGGATGTTCTTTAAGAAATGAAGCTAGCTCGAAGGCCGTTTGACTAGCTTTTTCTAATCTGACCTGAAGGGTTTTTAATCCTCTTAGCACGAGCCAGCAATCCTGCACGCCAAGGACTGCACCGAAGGAGTTTTGCAGTGAATAGAGTTCCTCTCCCAGCTTCTTATCTTTCACCACGGCTAAGCCTGACAGCACATCACTGTGGCCGCTTAAAAATTTCGTTGCGCTGTGCAGAACAACGTCAACACCAAGGTCAAGCGGACGCTGAAGCGCAGGGGTTAAAAACGTATTATCTAAGAAAGTCAGACAGTCATGCTCTTTCGCAAGCTGGACAACACCTTCAATATCTGTAATCCCTAGTGTTGGATTTGACGGTGTTTCCATGTAAATGACCTTTGTATTTGATTGAATGCCTCTTTTGACTTCATTCAAATCGGTCATGTCCACGAAGGTATGCTCAATTCCAAATCTTGAAAGAACTTGGGTGATCATTCGGAAAGTCCCGCCGTACACATCTCTTGTGACAAGGACATGATCTCCCTTTGATAATAGAAGAAAAGCGGTTGAAATAGCAGCCATGCCTGATGCAAAGGCAAGCCCTCTCGTTCCTCCTTCCAGCGCTGCAATCGTATCCTCTAATGCTTGACGTGTCGGAGTTCCCGATCTGGAGTAGTCATATTGGCCAAATTCATCGAAGCTGCTTTGATGAAATGTGGATGCATGCTGAATCGGTACACTGACTGCACCTGTTGAACGGTCTGTTTTAAACGCATTATGAACGAGTTGTGTTTCGAGTGTCCAATCGTGTGTGGTCATTTGGCGTGTACCTCCTCTTTTACTTGTGATAGTGCCTGTTTTAGGTCTGATTTCAGATCATCTACATGCTCGATGCCAACAGAGAAACGGAGCAGCTTGTTACATACACCGTTTGCAATGCGAATCTCTTCTGGAATATCCATATGCGTTTGTGTTGCAGGATACGTAATGAAGCTTTCGACTCCGCCAAGGCTTTCAGCAAAACAAATCGTTTTCAGCTGCTTCAAAAATGGATTGACCCAGTCCTCTTTGGCTACTCGGAATGACAGCATGCCTCCCTTTCCTGGATAAAGCACATCTTGAATTTCTGGCTGTTTCTTTAAAAACCCAGCCAGCTCCTTCGCATTTTCCTCGTGCTGGCGCATTCTAAGAGCCAGTGTTTTCATTCCTCTCATTAAAAGCCATGAGTCAAATGGTGATAGAACCGCTCCAATTGCGTTTTGATGCTGGAACATGTCTTCAGACAGCTGCTCTCCTTTTGTGACCACAAGCCCGGCAAGAACGTCATTATGTCCGCCTAAATATTTGGTTGCGCTATGAATGACAATGTCCGCTCCAAGCGTAATGGGCTTTTGCAAGACTGGTGTGTAAAAGGTGTTATCGACAATCACCAAAGCGCCATGCTCTTTTGCAATCTTCGCTATTTTTTGAATATCTGCTTCCTGCATCAGTGGGTTTGTCGGTGTTTCAATAAAGATCGCTTTTGTGTTTGGCGTGATTTTAGAGCGTAAACAGTCTTCATCTGAAAAATCATCATAAAGAAAACGTAAGCCGTACTTTTTCCATTCGTTTTCAAACAAACGGTATGTACCGCCATATAGGTCTGAAGAGACGATGAGTTCATCTCCGCTTTCAAATAGAGCCATGATCGTTTGGATTGCCGCCATTCCCGAACTGAAGGCAAAACCGGCCGTCCCTTCTTCGAGTGAAGCAATTGCATCCTCTACGAGCTGTCTTGTTGGATTTTTCGTTCGAATGTAATCAAATCCTGTAGATTCCCCTATGCCTCTATGTCTGTATGCTGTCGAAAGATAAACGGGAGGACTGACAGTGCCAGTCACCTCTTCGCTACGGTTTCCAATCTGCGCTAATTTCGTTTCCACATGTTCTGTCATTTGACACCATCCTAGTAAAAATCTGATTTCAAAACAGAAAACCCCTTCTTCATAAGAAGAAGGGGTTTAATCGCTTCCTCTTATCTTCCAAGCAAAAAAGCTGCTTGCTGGATTTAGCACCTTGGTACATCACATGAAGTGATGCATACCGGTTGCTGAGGTTTCAAAGGGCCAGTCCCTCCACCTCTCACGATAAGAATGTGTTGTCTGTCTGTTCTAATTCTTAATACTGTAACCCATTAAATCTCATTTTTCAAGGGGAAATGTCATAATTAATTAAAATTTTCTGTATTTTATAACAGAATCGATGTTATACGGTTTGATTGCATGTTAGCATATAGGAACAACGCTGTTTTTCGTGTTACAATGAATGGAAACGTTTCACTTTATGATGAATTTGGTTAGCTGGAGGAATGGATTATGGTGAAGAAAACAGGAATCATTCAAGAAGAAACCATACAGTCAAAAGAACTTGGGGCGGACATGACCATTTTGATCTATTTGCCAGTCAATTACTCCCCCCTTTATACATATCATGTCATCATTGCCCAGGATGGTCATGATTATTTCCGCCTAGGTAAAATAGGCAGACAGGCAGAAGAATTGATGCAAAACAAAGAAATGGAACGCTCGATTATCATTGGTGTTCCTTATGAAAATGTCACGGAAAGACGAAACACGTATCATCCAGACGGTACAAAATTTGAAGCGTATAAACGCTTTTTAGCAAATGAACTGGTCCCTTATATTGATCAACACTATCCAACCTATCAAATTGGATCAGGACGGACGTTTATTGGTGATTCACTGGGTGCGACGATTTCCCTCATGACAGCCATTGATTATCCTTCTTTATTTGGCGGGCTGATCTTGCAGTCCCCTTACGTTGACGAGTCGGTTCTAGAAGCCGTCAAACAGTCGACAGCCCTTTCTCATTATGCCATTATCCATCAAATTGGGCTTGAGGAAACGGCTGTGAAAACAACAGATGGCCAGGTGCTTGATTTTGTTCAGCCGAACGAAGATTTAAAGGCCCTTCTTGAACAATCTGGTGCGGATTATTTATTTGAGACATTCGAAGGGGATCATAAATGGACGTTTTGGCAGCCGCTCATTGCGCCTTCGTTAAAAAGAATGCTCCCATATTCGTTAATCAACTGAATTTTGTTATAATAAACAATAATAAATACTTTCTTATTCAGGAGGGAACATGATGAAATACGGAGTTGTTATATTTCCATCAAAAAAATTGCAAGATATTGCGAACTCTTACCGGAAGCGTTATGATCCGAACTATGCACTCATACCGCCTCATTTAACATTAAGAACACCTTTTGAATTAACGGATCTAGAAGCGGCTGAGGTCGTCTCAACGTTAAGAGATTATGCAAAAAATGCTTCTCCTATTACGTTACGTATTAAAAAATTCAGTTCATTCGCTCCTGTAAACAACGTCATTTATATGAAAGTAGAACCGAACGAGGACATCATGGCGCTCAATGAAAGATTGTACGCAGATCCACTTGCCGGCACACCTGAATATGCCTTTGTTCCGCATGTGACAGTCGCTCAAAAACTATCAGATGATGAGCATTCAGACGTACTTGGCACATTAAAGCTGAGAAAGATTGACCATGAAGAAACAGTGGATCGCTTCCACCTTTTATATCAATTAGAGAACGGATCTTGGACCGTCTATGAAACATTTATTTTAGGAGAAGAGGGTTAAAGACATTTGAAAACAGTCATCGCAACAGAACAAACACAACGAGAAGATGCATATTACGTTCGAAAAGAAGTATTCGTAAAAGAACAAGAAGTTCCAATAGAGATCGAAATAGATGAACTAGAAGACAAAGCCACCCATTTTGTCATTTACAATGATGACAAAAAGCCTCAGGCGGCCGCTAGACTGCGGATCATTGAGGGATCAAAGGCAAAGCTTGAACGCATTTGTGTGTTAAAAGAGGCGCGCTCCTTCGGCCTTGGCCACAAACTATTAGAGGCGCTAGAAACAGAAGCGATTGCAAATGGAGCAAAAGAAGCGGTTATGCATGCCCAAATCCAAGCTCTTCCTTTCTACGAAAAGAAAGGCTACAAAGCGGTTTCTGAACCGTTTGAAGAAGCAGGAATCAAACATGTCAAAATGACAAAAACACTGTCTGTTTGACCAAAAGAAAAGCCAGAGCATTCAAGATGCCCTGGCTTTTTCTTTTTCATTATCGTTCGCCAATGGAAGAAAGCGCAATCATTTATATATACGTATTGATATGAATGCCCTTGCCTTCCTCCATAAACATATCTCGTACAAAGCGTTCCCGCTTTTTTTGCTGTACTTTCGTTTCCGCTTCTGTCACTAAGTCCTCTTTTTTCTCCAGCTCTCTGTAAATCTTGTCATGAAAGGTGCGGGTAACCTTTGTTACTTTCGCATAGTCTTCTTTATCCTGAGGAGCTGGACGATTGATATACTGAAAATACAGATCCGGCTGAATCGGGGCTATATATCCCATCAAGAACGCCTCCTTTGCTTCTCTCTTAATCTACTATTCCCTAATTATGACTGTTTGAAACACGCCTCATTTGATATGATTAGATGTGTTTCATTTTAAGATTGATTGACTATTGGAGGACTAGCTTTGAAATGCGCACGACGACATGATCGAACGATCTCATTACATACGTATTCGAGAGAACACTATCAATTCCTCCATGACGAGGGAAAAAAAGGACAATTATTCTGCCCATATTGCGGACAACCGGTCTTTTTTAGATTAAATATACATGATGAACCTGCCTTTATTCATAAGCACATGTCTCAGCAAGAGATTTGTGAAAAAGCTGAAGAACAAGCAGATCACAATAAAACGGCAGAACAAGAGGAAAGAGCTTCCTACAAAGAGCTTGGCGGCTTCCGTTTTCCAACCGGCAAACAGATCATCTCGCAAACGAGCGAATCATATGACTGGCAGGAACCAAGGTCGATTCAATTTAGCGACGCCTTACATTTAGAAGAGAATGAACAAGTTCATACGATCGACCTCTTTCCGCATATCACCTTCAGCACACCGCAGCTTCAAGCTGTCACACATTTAGATGGTCCGATGCTTGTGCTGGCTGGTGCCGGCAGCGGGAAAACAAGAGTCCTGACGGCTAGAGCGGCTTATCTCATGTCCCATCATCATATTCCTGCTCACCATATTTTACTCGTAACCTTCACGACCAAAGCGAGCAATGAGATGAAAGAAAGACTGCGCAAGCAATACCAGCTTCATCCTTCACAAGCCAGCCAAGTAGTGACAGGCACCTTCCACAGTCTTTTTTATAAAATGCTGCTTCACGATGACGCAAGCAAATGGAACGGCCAGCATCTGATCAAGTTTGACTGGCAAAAGGAGCAATACATTCGAAAAGCCATAATGAATGAAGGGCTTGATGAAAAAGACTACCCTACTGATCAAGTACTGCAATCGATCGGCTATTGGAAAAATGCCTTTTTACCAGGTGAACTTCCTGATTTGAAGGATGAAAAGGAAAAACATATGTGGACGATCTATCAATCATATGAACAGCAAAAACGAGACAATCAGCAATTTGACTTTGATGATATGGCGATTGCCTGCTTACATATGCTGACAGAACAGCCCGAACTGCTAAAACGGTATCAAGAACGATTCCAGTATATTTTAGTGGATGAATTTCAGGATATTAATCCAGTACAATATCAATTGATTCAGCTTTTAGCCGGAGAATCAGAGCAGTTATTTTGTGTAGGGGATGATGATCAAGCCATTTACGCCTTTAGAGGGAGCAATCCTGCTTTCATTCTTGAATTCAAACAAGACTATCCTTCGGCTCAGATCGTCCATTTACATGCGAATTACCGGTCTCACCATACGATTGTCGCAAGTGCTGATGCGATTATTAAGAAAAATCAGCATCGTTATGAGAAGACGTTAAAAGCCGTGCGCGCGGAGAAAATTCCCCCGACGCTTTTTTATCCATATGATGAAGAAGAGGAAGCGACGATGATTGTCGCAGATATTCAGGAGAAAATTAAAAACGGTGCAAAGCCGAATGACTTCTGCGTGCTGTTTCGAACGAACACAGGCGGCCGTGCGATTTATGAACGGCTGCATCAATCGGCCATTCCGTATGAAACGGATGCCGGCGTCAAAGCCTTCTACAGCAGACGAATGGTTCGGGTTCTCCTCGCCTTTCTTTCTTTAAGTCAGGATGCAGATGATGTGGCCGCCATAAAACAGCTACTGCCGGTTTTCTTTTTAAAGCAGCAAACCCTGAATACACTAAAGGCACTGACCATCACAGAAGATTGCTCAATGGTAGAAGCGCTCGGAAAACTGACAGATATACAGCCGTTTCAGCGGAAAAAGCTGCAATCAATTGTTCCTTTGTTCCGAACGTTACGGACGTTAAAGCCATCGGACGCAGTGACATTTATTGAACAAAAGATGGGACTCGGGGATTACTTAAAAAAACGGGTGAACGATACGAATGTACTTGAAAAAGGAGCGGATGATGTACGTGATGTGAAAACAGCCGCCAAACGCTTTGAAACGATTGAAGCCTTTCTCGCACATGCCGAACATATGAAGTCTGCCGAAAAGGAAAAAACAGATGAACCCGGTGTTCAGCTCATGACGATCCACCGCGCAAAGGGACTTGAGTTCCAGACAGTATACATCACTTGTGTGGTCGACGGGGCACTGCCCCATGATTTCTCACTGGATGAACTCAGAAACGGTGATGAAGAAGCGCTGGAAGAAGAGCGCCGTTTATTATACGTTGCCATGACAAGAGCTGAACAATCTCTTTATCTGTCTGTTCCATCATTTAGACGAGGAAAAACGGCCCATCGTTCTCGCTTTTTATATCCTCTTCTAAAGAAAAACCGTGAATTATTTACGCAAAAACAACAGGCCCCCCTTTAAACGGAGAGCCTGTTGTTTATTTTTTGTTGTTCATCATTTTAGAGATTGTATTGAAATCAAGCTTTTCTTTTCCACTTGTAATCGATTGAACGATTTTGTCTTCCATTTCTTTAGGTACACGTTTGTTCGCAAGCTGCGCTACTTTTTTAATGACACCTCGAACGGTATTCTCATCTTTAAAGTTGGCATTTTGCAAAGAACCTGCAAGTTTAAACACATCATTCATATTCACACCGGTTTTGTTTTCTACGCTTTTAAAGAATTTATTATCCATTCATTTGCCTCCTCTTTGTGGAGTAATCACCTTACTATATGAAAATAGGCGGGATATGTGCCTATCCTAAAACCTTGTTTGATCAAAGAGAAAGGAAAGCAAAAGGCTTCCCCCTTGCTTCCCTCACCTTCTTACTTTTTAGTAGTTAAAGAAAGAAGCACCAACGATAATTAGAAGGATGAAAAGCACAACGACAAGAACAAATGTTGATCCATATCCGCCGCCGTAGCCACCTCCGTAGCCGCCGCAAGAACCGCCACCGTAACAACTCATATATAAGCACCTCCTCTTCTCCCTTACAAAGTATGAAAAATGAAAGAAATGGTTTGGACGATCACATAAAAAAGTGCGGAATTTTTATTTCTGCTGTTTAAATACGTAATCTGCCTCTCTATGACGCATCATGAATGCTTCTGTTTCTTTCGCAAAAGCCTCCATCTTCACGCCAAATTCTTTTAAGTGCTCCTCAAGATCATTCGCTTTATCCGTTAGATCCATTTCAGCCTTCTCGTGCGCTTGTTCTTTCCCATCATGGGGTTTAGTGAACAAGGAACCAATTAATTGTTCGAATGCATCCATTCTGGTCACCCCTTCCCTCTTACATATGCATCACTCAAAAAAAGGGCAACAAAAAAACCGGATAAATCCGGCTTTTGTTTTTCTCTTCTATTGAGGTTTCTTTTTGTTTCCACAGCCGCATCCTGTTTTCTTGATTTTCTTCGTATATACAGATTGTTGATTTGACTGCGCTGGATAACCTTGAAGCGTATGTGACGGCGTTTCGTTTGGTTTCATCGCAACCCTTCCTTTCCTATTCCATGATAGTATATGCATTTGTTGAAAGCGTGTCTGATCAGAATGCCTGTTTATTTCACAAGCTTTGAGACGACCGCTTCAATGATGCCTGCTGCTGCGGCAATCGCTAATAGTAAATTAAGCCACATGCTGATGACAGGAAAAAGTATGTATATCAGAAGTAAGGCAGCAGTGCACCATATGCCAGTACACCAATAACAGCTTAACAGTTCTCCAACCCAAGACCGCAGTCCTTCCCCTTTAATGATGATATATGTTTCGACCTCACCTTGTTCGTTTACCTCTTCCTGTTCTTCATGAAATAGACGGCGGAAAGGGGCCGTAATGGTATCAAACACAATCAGTCTCGTCAGTCTAAAGGATGCGAGGGCAAACACGACAAATGACAAAGCACCGCTCAGAAGCCTCCACCTCCTTCTTTCTTCTTTTTCCGTCCTTTCTTTATATATGCAAGAAAAAAGATCGTCATGATGAATCGAGCGGAAATAAAATTGGGTTGTACTTTTTCACACTTTCCGATTCCACCTTGCGTCCTTACTGCATTAAATAATGTATAGATAAGAAAGGAGTGAAAGTATTGTCTATTGAAGAAAGTGCTGAAACATTATATACACAACTGTTAAACGAATTAATCAGCAATTATGATGATTTCATTGAGATCAAAGATTCCGAAAATGTCACAATTCATAAAACAGATGTAACAGCTGCACTCTCCCTTCAAGCGACCGTTACGACAATCATTACTCTTTTAATCCAAATTCTTGTACCAGACGATGAAGTGGCTGCCGACATCACAGATCAGCTTTTATCCACACAACAAGTGACAGTCCAAAAGAAAACTGTGATTCAAATCATCAACTGCCATAACATTACGATTACATTATCAGATGCATCCATTATGAACTCCGTCCAAATTCTCACTCAAACATTGAATGTACTCTTAGTTGAAGCCGGCATTCTTTGACCCTTTCTTTTTCTAACATGACGTATGAAAGAGGTGAAATCATCGTGGCTGAAGAGAACGAAAAAAAGGAGTTTCAAATCAATACTGATATTGATCCATTAACAAGTCTTCTTGTAAGTGATGTGTTAAACAAAAACAATATTACTGATGATCAGAAAGCAAATATCTCAGATGATCAAAGAAGAATGATTTTGAAATTAGTGGAGGACTTGCAAAAGAAAGCAAATGATTTCGTAGAACAGCAGCAGGAGAAAAAAAGGCAGGCTGAGGCAGCAAAACAGCCGGAACAAGTAGAGCCTGAACCAAAAGTACGTCCAAAACGAAATTCACTTCGAAATCGTATTCAGCAACGCCGTGATGCGCAGCGTAATAACGATTAAATAAAAATGGGTTGCCTGCTAGGGTAAATGCCCGAGACAAAACCACGCATTCCAGCATTTAATAAAGTAAACGGAAGGAGGAATAGAAATGGATTCTAAACCATATTCTTGGGTCGCTCTAGATCGTAACTGTACACACCACGGACACCACAGACACCACGACGATTGCAACTATGAAAGAAAAGCACTTTGTGACGACTATTATGATGATGAAGATGTCTTACAAGACTTGGATCAAGTAAGTTTCACAAAGCAGACATCTGAAGAAGTCATTATCGTCAGAGACTCTTGTGACATTAACGTCTCTTCTGTTGATGCACAGGTTGCAGCATCTATCCAAGTAGCGATTCAAACAGCGATCATCACTATTACAAATATCTCAATCGCTGACGGTGATTTGGCAGACCGCGTTACGCAGGATCTTTTACAAGCCGCTACTCACAAACAAACAAACCGCCAAAAACTTGTCATCGAAAATTCAAGAAACGTTACAGTATCTACAATCGATGCGGACATCTCTATCGCAATCCAAACACTTACTCAAACACTTGTTGCGACAATCGTTGCAATCGGTATCCTCTAATGTACAAAAGCAGAGCGAAAAGCTCTGCTTTTCCTTTTATCAAAATACATCAAATATAAATGGTCATTTACCCACACCAACTAGAGGGCGCATACATATGTTGTTAAGGACTAAAGTCAAATACCTTGTTAAAGGAGCTGAAATCCATGAGCTGCGGAAAACACCATGGCCGACATGATGAAAACTGTGTATGCGATGCGGTTGATAAGATTTTAGCAGAGCAGGAAGCTGTAGAAGATAAATGTCCTACGAGCTGCTACAGTAATTTATTAAGCCCAACAGTTTCTGGAAAAGATACGATTCCGTTTTTACTTTTTGATAAAAAGGGCGGGTTGTTCTCTACTTTCGGAAACATCGGAGGATTCGTTGACGATTGCCAATGCTTCGAATCTATTTTCTTCCGGGTTGAAAAATTACACGACTGCTGTGCTACGTTATCTGTATTAAGACCTGTTGATGTACACGGACATACGCTAAGCGTATGTCACCCTTGTGACCCTGACTTCTTTGGTCTAGAAAAAACGGACTTTTGTATTGAGGTTGATCTAAACTGCTTCTGCGCAATCCAATGCTTAAACCCAGAGCTTGTCGACAGAGTCATGCCATCAAAAGATAAAAAGCATCATCACCACGGCTAAATCAACAGGCCGCTCATCTAACTTGTCATGAGTCAAAGCATCCCCTTCCTCACGAATGACAGCCAATCATGCGGAGCAGTCAGCATAAGAAGCGGCTGCTTCCGCATTGGTTAAAAGTAGATGCACGAGCCGGCAAAGATAGCTTGAAGATGATGACAGTGCTCAAACACTCAAACAAAATTCCTAGTATAGGAGGGTTGAATATGAGCCGCAATCATTCATGGAGCTGTGTAACAGAGGCTGTTGAAAACATTAGCGACTTGCAAAATGCTGTCAAAGAAGATTGCCCGACCAGCTGTTACAGCAATCTCCTTTCTCCATCACATTCATTAGGTGACACTGTCCCGTTTGTTCTCTTTACATCCAAATCAAAACCATTCGTCGCATTCGGAAACGTCGGAGAAGTAGATGCAGGCCCTTGCTTCAGTACTGCATTTTTCAGAGTCGAACATATCTGTGATCACTGTGCAACACTCAGCTTGCTTATCGCATTTGACAAAGACCGTCATATTTTAGATTTTACAGATAAAGATTCCCTATGTGATGTGTTCCGATTAGAAAAATCGAAGTATTGTGTTGAAGTAGACCTTGACTGCTTCTGCGCAATCGAGTGCCTAAACCCAAGACTCATCAATCGTAACTGCTAACAAAAAAAGTCCCTAAATGGGACTTTTTTTATTAGTTAAAAACCTAGCGGGTGGATGGAAGAAATCTCAGCAATCGCTAATTCGACTGGATTTCCCCCGCCTGCTGTACGAATGATCACAGTATCATCTTTTCGATCCATGATGATCCCTCGATATGTTTTACCATCAGCTTCAATCAGACAAAGAGCCCTTGGCATATTATGAGGCAGTCTTGTGAGAAAATCGACTTTTTCATCAATACTCATCTGACTTAAAGGCTTTTTCACTCGTTTTCTTCTTGGTTCTTCTTTTGTTTCATGAAAGACACCTTCTGGCTGATTTCCCTCTTCTTCTTGAGGCTCTCGCTTTTGTATGATCTCTGGTTCTTGTGTGATCTCTTGTTCCTGCGCAGGCTCGGCTTCTTGTGTATCCTCTTGTTCCTGTGCAGGCCCTGCTTCTTGTGTATCCTCTTGTTCCTGTGCAGGCCCTGCTTCTTGTGGGATCTCTTGTTCTTCTGTAAACTCAGCTTCTTGAGTTATATCTCGTTCATGTTGAAGTTTAGGCGGCTCGGCTTCTTTTTTATGCTCTATTTCTTGAGCTGCAGGTTCCTCCTGCTTGCTTTCTTCGATCACGTCTTTTGCAGTGGTCTCACTTTCTGGCTGTTTTTCTGATTTCTTTCGCTTTCTCACAATATTTTGCATGGCCGGCTTTGATTCTTGATAGCTCGGCTGAACAATATACATCAGCGGCTTTTGATTCTCATCACCTTTATTTGACATACTAATCCCTCCCGAATGATTCATTCCTTATATATATGAACGGAGGCCTCAAATCAGAAGAAAAATAAAAAAACAGCATACCCTTCATCGGTATGCTGCAAGTCATGTATTCGATTAGCGGGCAATGATATGGAAGCCAGAATCAACATGCAGATTCTCACCTGTCATGCCGCGAGATAGATCACTGAATAAGAATAGAGCTGTATCGCCAACTTCTTCAGGAGTCGTTGTACGGCGAAGCGGTGCACGCTCTTCAATATCCTTCAGAATGGTATTAAAGCCGCTGATGCCTTTTGCAGATAACGTACGAATTGGACCAGCAGAAATACTGTTCACGCGGATGCCTTCTGCGCCTAAATCAGCTGCTAAATATTTCACACTTGCTTCAAGTGATGCTTTCGCTACACCCATTACGTTGTAGTTTGATACAACACGTTCTCCGCCTAGGTATGTAAGCGTCACAATGCTTCCACCCTCTGTCATTAATGGACGTGCTGCTTTTGCTACAGCAGTTAATGAGTATGCACTAATGTTGTGCGCCAAAAGGAAACCTTCACGGTTCGTGTTCAAGTATTCGCCAACAAGCTCTTCCTTGTTTGCAAATGCAATGGCATGTGCAACGCCATGAATGACTTGTACTTTTTCTTTAATTGCAGCGAAACATTTTTCGATTTCTTCGTCACTTGTCACGTCACATGGAAGAATAATTGAATCATCACGCTCAAGTGTGCTTGCCAGCTCTTTTACCGATTCAGCAAGACGATCTCCAACATAAGTAAAAATCAAACGAGCTCCAGCTTCATGAAGTGAGCGGGCAATTCCCCAAGCGATGCTTCGTTTATTGGCAACACCCATCACCACGATATTACGGCCTTCTAAAGAAAAGTTCATATGTAATAAAGCCTCCTATTTTTTCAAGACATAGTATTAGTACCTGATCATAATATTATCACAGATCATAAGAGAATGACAATTTCCGCTGAAAGAAAGTTTCATTTTCGAAAAAAAACCGCCCTCACAAGTGAAGACGGTTCGATTCGGTTATCGTTTGATTCTGTTTTGCTGATAAGCAAAGTGGTTCGTAGGCCCATGTCCAGATCCAATACGTAAAGGGAATTTAATGGCTTCATGGACAAAGGTTTCTGCTGTTTCAAAGGCTTCCTTCATCGAATATCCTTTCGCAATTTCAGCTGTTAATGCTGCTGCAAACGTGCAGCCTGTACCATGTGTATGCGGTGTATCAATATGTTCATTTGTGACTTCAATAAAGCCTTTTCCATCATACAGCAGGTCTGAAATCATCCCATCAGATGGACCATGGCCGCCTTTGATCACGACATGTTTCGTGCCAAGCTCATAAAGACGCTCCGCTGCCACATAGCGGTCCTCTTTCGTCTGAATACGTATGCCTGTTAGTACTTCTGCCTCAGGAAGATTCGGTGTTACAGCATAGCTGACAGGCAGCAAGTGTGTTTTCATCGCAGAGACCGCATCTTCATTTAATAAAGAGGCCCCTCCTTTTGCGATCATGACTGGATCTACAATCAGCTTCATTTCATATTGAACCGTTTTTTCAGCTACGATTTTAATCATGTCTGCACTCCACAGCATCCCTGTTTTGACGGCATCTGGCGGTAAGTCTTCTGCCACTGCATCTATTTGACGCTCTAACGCCTCAATTGAAAGCGGGTATATCCCGTGAACACCTAGTGTGTTTTGCGCAGTAATTGCTGTGATCGCAGACATTCCGTACACACCGAGCTCCTGAAAAGTTTTCAAATCTGCCTGAATACCTGCTCCGCCGCCAGAATCAGAACCCGCGATTGTGAATGCTTTTTTGATCGTCATTTCTTCACACCTCTCATTAGCCAATCCATTGATGATAAATGGTTCTTGCTTTGGCAATATCATTCGTACCATGAACAAGCGCTCTGCCATCTTTAAATAAGACAAGCTTAAACTCATCCTTTTGACACGAAAGCAAATATGGATTCTCAAGCACATCCATTCCTGCCCTCTTTAACCGAAGAGCTACTTCATGTAAAGGCGGCGGTGTTTCTGCTGCACTGCGGATTTGTACCGTATTGCGGCCGCATAGTACATCCGCCTTCGCTCTCTTGTCATATGAAAGAAATGGATACGTCTTCAGTCCACAGCTTGGACATTGCTTCTTCTTTAAAGACACGGCCGACCGAATGTCAGATCGTTCATTTTTCCATAAATCGAAGGATTTTAAAATTGGCGTCACTTGATGTCCTGTTAAATATTTAAGTGCATCTGCCACTTGATATGCGGCCACCTGCTGCACAACTGGACTGATGATACCTGCTGTATCACATGTCATGCCTTGTGCGGGTAAATGTTCAAGCAAACAGTGTAAACACGGCGTCTCACCAGGAATCACAGTGAATTGAATGCCATAACTTGCTACACAGGCCCCATAAAGGAACGGAATTTGATGTTTGACAGCGGCATCATTTGCGATCATTCTTACCTCAAAATTATCCGCTGCATCGACAATAATTGAAGCCCCACTGACAAGTTCGTCAATATTGTGAGCAGTCACATCGATTACGATTCCTTTGATGTGCACATCACTGTTTACTTGCTTGAGTCTTTTTTCAGCCGCCACAGCTTTTGGCAGTCGATCCTTCACGTCTTGCTCTGTGTAGAGCTGCTGGCGCTGAAGGTTGCTCCATTCAATATAATCTCGGTCCAAAATGGTGACAGAACCAACGCCGGCACGAACGAGCATTTCAGCACTTGCGGTTCCAAGTGCCCCCGCTCCAATAATGACAGCCTTTGAGTCATTTAGCCGCTTTTGCCCCTCTGTTCCGATTGGCTGAAAAAGCTCCTGGCGTGAATAACGAGTGCTCAAAATGACGGCATTCCTTCCTGTGGACTGCTCGCTGTCCCATAGTTTTTTAGCGGAATACGTCCTGCCTCAAAGCCTAGTCTTCCTGATTCAATCGCGAGTTTCATTGCTTTTGCCATTTTCACAGGATCCTTTGCACCAGAGACAGCGGTATTTAGTAATACAGCGTCAGCTCCAAGCTCCATCGCATAAGCTGCATCCTTCGGAGAACCTACGCCAGCATCAACAATGACCGGCACCTTCGCCTGCTCGATAATAAATGAGAGATTCAGAGGATTTAGTAAGCCTTGGCCTGAACCAATCGGTGAAGCACCAGGCATGATGGCATGGACACCCAGTTCTTCTAATTTTCTTGCCAGCACCACATCATCAGATGTATATGGCAGCACGATAAATCCTTCTTCGAGCAGCATTTCAGATGCTTTTAATGTTTCAACTGGATCTGGCAGAAGAGACCTTGAACAGCCAATGACTTCTACCTTGATCATGTCACAAAGCCCAGAAGCCTTTGCTAAACGGGCAATACGCACTGCCTCTTCTGCTGTACTTGCTCCAGCTGTATTGGGAAGCAGCGTATATTTTGATAAATCAAGCTGCTCCAAAAAATTAGGCTGAGATGCTTCGAATATGTTCATTCTTCTGACAGCAAAGGTTAAAATTTCGGCTTCCGATACGTTCACCGCTTCTTTTTGAACCTCAAATGATGGGTACTTTCCTGTTCCTAGTAATAGTCTTGATGTGAATGTTTTTCCGCCAATGTGCAGCATTGGATCATCCTCCTCCTACGAAATGAACGATTTCAATCGTGTCATTTGGTTGAATTTCTACTTGTTGAAACGCTTCTTTATCAATGATTTCATGGTTCTTTTCAACGATCACCACACGGTTTTCAAGCTGATAGGCTGATAGCAGATCATAGATCGTTCCATTCTCTTGATCGAAATCAACGATTCTGCCATTCAATTGAATCTTCATACGAATAGTGCCTCCTTTCGTCCAATACGAAACGCATGAAGCCATTCCTCTTTGACCGGTTCGTCTAATATCAGGTCACGAATGATTTCTCCAGTAATCGGCGCTAGTAAAATACCGTTCCTGTAATGCCCTGCAGCAAAAAGAATACGCTTGTCTTCTGGATGTCTTCCGATATAAGGATGCCGATCGTTTGTCGCCGGACGAAGGCCTGCCCAGCACTCTTCAATCGGCATCTCCTTAATAGAAGGCATAAGCTGAGACGCCTTTTGAATCACAGCTTCCATGCCGCCAAGCGTTGGAACAGCCTGCCACTCGTTTGGCTTCATTGTTGCGCCGATAACAAGCTTTCCGCTATCTCGCTGAACGATATAACAATGATCATGATAAATGGTGTGTGCGAGCGCCGGACCATTATTCCATACAGACACACATTCCCCTTTTACTGGATAAAGAGAATGAGATAATCCGAGTTCTTCAAAAAAACGGCCAGACCATACACCACTTGCGACTGTCAGGTCATCACATGTGAATGTGCCCTTCGTTGTTCTGACAGTTAACGCTTCTTTGTCCCGCTTCACTTCGATCACAGGTGTACACTCTTTCACATCTGCCCCGTACCGGACAGCCGCCTGCCATAAAGCCCTGCATACAGCGTAAGGTTCCACATGCACATCCTCTTCAATCAAACCTGCTCCCAGCATGTGATCTGTAACTTGAGGCATGCATTTTTTTACGCTGCTTGCGTCAAGCCATTTAAATGTAGACAAATGCTGCATCCGGCAAAGGGCTTGTTTCTCTTCTTCTGTAAAGGCGACCTTCATGATACCGCCCGCTGAAGTTCGAATATCAATGCCTGATTCATGAAGAAGATCGACTTTTAATTTTTCGTACAATGCCTGGCTTGCTCTGCCTGCCTGAAAGAAAACATCCTCATGACCCTCTCCTTCAGCATGTGCACCGAGCATCCCGGCAGCCGCACTTGTCGTTTGCTTCCCTATCTCATTCGCTTCAAATAAGACCACCTGTTTTCCTGCTTTTGCAAGGTGATAGGCGATGGAGACCCCTATGATTCCACCACCAATGATTGCAACGTCATAATGCTTTTTCATAAGGATTCTCCTTTACCTTTTCAGAAAATGCTTGTGCCATCATACGCGGCTGATGATGAGCAAAAATCCCAGACATGACAGCAATTCCTTTCACATTTGCTTGTTTCAATTCTGGAACTCGTTCTGGGGTCACCCCGCCGATGGCCACCACTGGAATCGTTAGTGCAGAAGTCAGTTTCTTCACAAGCTGTACACCTCTTGCCTGAAGTCCTGGTTTACAAGAGGTGGCATATACGTGCCCAAACATGACATACTCTGCTCCATTTTTCTCTGCTGCTTTCGCTTCTTCTATCGAATGGACAGATACTCCCGCATGAAGGTGAGGAAATTTTTTTCGCAGTTCTTTTGGCGAAAAGCTGTGGCCCGGTAGATGCACCCTGTGAATATTGGTAAGCAGCGCAACGTCTACTCGGTCATTGATGACGAGCTTTTCTTTCGGCACACCTTCTAAAAGGAGATTCTTCACGAGATCAACAAGCTCACTTGCTGTTTTAGACCTTTCCCGAATATGAATAAAATCCACTTCAGACGCTATGGCTTTTATTTGTTTGATCAGTTCATCCGCAGGAAACGAATCATTTGTCACTGCGTGGAGTTCCATTTGCACCAACCCCATCTAAGCATGCTGTTTGCCACATTTCTTTTTGATACGCCATCTCCCAGAAGTGATATTCGTAATAGCTTGAAATCACAAAATTTTCTTTCATATTGGCCCGTACATGGTCTGGTGCTTTTTCTGCTAGTTCATCAAAGCGGTTCACTTGTTCGAAGACGAGTTCCTTAAACCAATCGCCTCCGTATGTCAAAATCCATTCTTGGTAAATTGGATGGTCAGGTGTTGTTTGTTTCAGCTTTTCACCTACCTCATAATAGAGCCAGTAACATGGTAATAACGCGGCTAAAATCTCTTCAAACCGACCGCTTTTTACAGATCGGTACATATGAGAGGTATACGCATAAGCAGTGGGAGAAGGCTTAAAGTTCTCAATGGCTTCATCAGAAATCTGCAGAAGCTCTGTAAATTTCCTATGCAGCGACAGCTCTGCTTCATACGTGCCCTGGGCATGATACGCCATTCTGCCCGTCGTATGTAAGTCCTCACTCATCGCCGCTCCATATGCCTGCACCTTTGCAAAATGAGTTAAATAATACGAATCCTGCATCACGTAATAGGTGAAACGATCGAGTGAAAGTGTGCCATCTCCAATCCCTTTGACAAAAGGATGTGTAAAGCTTCCATTCCACCATGCTGCTGCAGCCTCTTTACATTCTGTTGAAAACGTCATGTTTCTCTCCTCCTGTTTTTCCATATAAAAAAGCCACTTTCCGCGTGGAAAGTGGCTTGGAATTTGTAAAAAGCATAGTCAAAAACCGCACCACTTCCCTACGCAGGTATGAACCTGTTCAGGTAATGAGGGTCTAAAAGTCGACACTTTTATCTCAGCCCTTTTAAAGGACTCCCCTAGTGGATCAAATATATGATGTTGTACCTCTATCTTAATCAGGAATTGTTCATTGGTCAAGGGTTCATTGTCATTCTAATTGGGCTCTTAGTCCTGCCACATACTCCCGGGAGCCCGATACAAGCACACGGTCGCCGCTTCTGAGTGTAGTATCTCCATGCGGTACTAAGCTGTCTATCCCTCTGAAAATACGGACAAATACCAAATCACCGGTGAAAGGAAATTCTCTCAGCATGACATTATGATAACGATGATTGTTCATTTGAATTTGATACAAAGAAGAATCCTCATTTGTTAGCAATCGAATCGCATCAGGTGCTTCAATCAAAGCTCTTAGCACCGTTTTAGATGACAGGAAAGTAGAAAACGTATCAATTCCCGCTTCCTTCAATGTCAGCTCTGCCTCTGCTTTGTTGACACTTGCAATGACTTGTTTTGAACCTTCTTCTTTTGCAAATAAAGCAATTTCCTTATTTTTCGTCTCACTGCCTGTTGCGACGACTAGGACATCTTCTTGGCCGACGCCTGCCTTTCTCAGCGTCTCATCATCGTATTGTTCAATTGATTCGACTTCAAAGATAGAGTCTGCCAGCAGTGCTTCCTTATTTTCTTGAAAAACATGCAAAATCCGAATGTCATATTCATCCTGATGTAAATCAAGTGTGACAGGTAAGGTCAGCTGATTTGCTCCAATAAAGGTCACACGCTTCTTATGGCTTGCCGCTTGTTCTTTTTTAAACAGCGCTTTAAACCAAACAGGTGTTAAAATACTCGTTAGCACAGCAACTAAAATCAGCGCCCCTGACATTTTATGATCAATGACACCGAGCCGCTCACCAATCGTCGCAGCTGCAATGACGAGAGATAGCGTTGAAGTTAATAAAAAGCCGGAGCCAATGACCTTTTTCATGTCATACCATTTTTTCAAATAAAGAATCGGGATGAGCTTACTTATAAGCAGCGCAATAAACAGCAGCGGAATCATGATCATAATCGTCGGGTCCTTAAACAGTGCCCATATATTCAGATCTACTCCGACCATCACAAAAAAGATCGGGATTAAAAATCCATAGCCAAATGAGTCCAGCTGCTGAACGAGCTCTTTATTTGGTGAAAGAAGGGACACAAGCACGCCAGCTAAAAACGCCCCTAGAATATTTTCAGCCCCGAGTGATTCAGATAAGGCAACTAAGACTATAATGAGAGTAAAGATTGCCCTTGTCCCAATTTGCACGGTCCCTTTAGACATCGACTGAAAAATTGACTTTGTCTTAAATACGCGGCCAAATAAATAAAGAAGAATGCCTGCAGCAAATAATAAGAGCAGGAGCCACATGTTCCCTGTTCCATCTCCATAAATGGAGGAAAACACAGCAAGCAAAATCATCGTGACCAAATCGGCAATGACAGCTACAAGCAGAATGATTTGACCGATATTCGTCTGCATCAACTTTTCCTCTTTTAAAGTTGGAACCACTACGCCTAATGAGATGGTAGAGATAATGAGCGTCATTAAAAAAGCATTTTGGATAAACCCTGCGAGTACAAACGCATAGGACAGGATAAAGGAAATACAAAATACCCCAAGAAAAACAATGGTGGCTGCTTTAAATGTATTTGGTTCTTTTAAACCATTTGGAAGTTCTCTTGCTTTCTTCTTTGACTCAAAAGAAGAAAAATCTATTTCAAGCCCACTTAAAAACATCAGAAAAATAAAACCGAGCATGGATAATGTATCTAACCACGCATCATGTTCGACAACCAGTTGAAGACCGCTTTTCCCAATGATGAGCCCCATGATGATTTCAGCTACAACGACCGGAATGGTCAGCTTAAATCGGTGCAATAAAATAGGGGTGAAAAAGGCGACAATGATAACGACAACGAGTGATGAAACAGATGTATGCTCCATTGGCTAAAGCCTCCTAACATTCATGTTTAATTTTTTAAGTCTTACGTTAAAGCATTGATTCTAACAATTGCCCAAATGAAATGAAAGCCATTCGTTATATTTTCTAAAATTCAAACTTCTTTATATCCGACGAATGGATGAAAAAAATCAGGAGGAAACCTTATGAAATTCGATATTATTGGCGATATCCACGGCTGCTACGAAGAGCTGCTTACCCTCATACACAAACTAGGATATGAACTCAAACATGGATTACCCGTCCATCCTGATAAGAGAACGCTGGCCCTTGTTGGTGATCTAACAGATCGTGGACCTCAGTCAGTAGACGTCATGCGATTTGTCATTCATGCCTATTCACACGGCGCAATCCGCTATGTACCTGGCAACCATTGCTTTAAGCTTTACCGCTATTTAAAAGGAAATCCCGTCAAATTGCTTCATGGCATCGAAACCACAGTGAACGAAATAAAAAAACTGCCAATTCATGAACAAAACAAATTGTCACATGAATTTAAGCAGTTATTCGAGAAGGCTCCGCTTTATGATGTACTTATTCCTGATGAGCTGATTATTGCGCACGCAGCGATGAAGGAAAAGGATATTGGAAAAAAGCCGAATAAACAGATGCGGTCCTATCTATTATTTGGTGCCGTCACAGGAGAAACATGGCCAGATGGACGGCCTGTTCGGAAAGACTGGGCAAAGGAGTATCACGGAAAACCGTGGATTGTGTACGGCCATACACCAGTGAAAGAACCTCGATTCGTTGGCAGAACCGTCAATATTGATACAGGCTGCGTATTTGGCAACCAGCTGTCTGCCCTCACATACCCTGAGCTTAAAACGGTCTCCGTTCCTTCATCCATGCCTTATGATGAGTCAAGATTTCAGCATTTCACATCATAAAAAACCCGGCCCTGCGCTGCAGGTGACCGGGTTTCTCTATTTAAAAAAGCAATGATTTCATATCATCAGGAAGCGGGGCTGAAAATGTCATTTGCTCACCTGTCATCGGATGAGGAAATACAAGGGTTTCACTATGCAGTGCCTGCCGGTCTATCCGCTCGGTCGTTCCGCCATACAGCGTATCTCCGATGAGCGGATGCCCAAGAAATTGCATATGAACACGAATTTGATGTGTTCTTCCGGTTTCAAGCGAGAGAGACACATCCGACATGTTCAACTCAGCGATTACCGCTCGCACGGAATAATGCGTCACTGCGTTCTGCCCAGTATCATCAACCATCCGCTCGATGATACTATCCCCTTTTCGGGCAATTTTTGCAGCGATCGTTCCATGTTTTTCTGTGATCATGCCATGTGTAAACGCTCTGTATGTTCGCTTAACCGCTCCACTTTTTTGCGCCTTTGATAAAAGGCTATGGGCAAAGCGATGCTTCGCCACAAGCATGACGCCAGATGTGTCACGATCAAGACGGTTCACCAAATGGACCGTATGCCGAACAGACTGCTTGGCATAATGATGCAGCAATCCATTCGCAATACTGTGCTCAGGGTGCTCCCGAGAAGGGATTGAAGGAATATACGGCCTTTTATTCAGCACAAGGACATGCTCGTCCTCAAATATAATATCAAGTGGAATCGGTGCAGGCTTTAGTCCTTCACTCACTTTTTCCTCGGGAAATAAAATGGTGAGCCTGTCCCCTTCATGCAGTTCGCACTTCACGGTAACATGCTCTCCATTAATGAGGAGGTCACCGCCAGCAAACTTAATATCTGTCAGCATTCTTTTCGAAATGCCAAGATCAATTAAATATTCCTTTAAAAGCAGCCCTTCTTCTTTGGCTGTTATGGTTTTGTTTAACGTAAAGTATTCCAGCGGGAACAACCTCTTTCTTATTCTCCTTTTCCGATAAAGGAATCTTGCACCCTTTTCCAAAACGGAAACGGTCTAAATCTGGCAAAACGGACATTCTCGTCTGCCACCCGGCATTGAATGGATTTGACGTCTTTATGAAGCAGTGTTAAATGATCAATGGTCACCTGAAAATCGACATCATTCCTCGGCTTAATCACACAAGTATGGTGGTCAGGCAAAATAAGCGGTGAACCGACCGTCCGAAACACTCGGTTGTTGATTGAAGCCATTTCTGCCAGCTGAATGGCTCTAATGGAAGGGTGAATAATGGCGCCACCCAGTGCCTTATTATAGGCCGTACTGCCAGATGGTGTAGACAGACAAAGACCGTCACCTCTAAATGTTTCAAACAGCTGGCCTCTGATTTCAACATCTGCCACAAGTGTCCCTTCCATGCTTTTAATTGTACATTCATTCATTGCTAAATATTTCTCTTCTCTGCCGCCGTCGTTGTATCTGACAATGACTTCTAAGATCGGATATTCCACAATATGATAAGGCGTTTTCGCAATGGCTAAGACGAGTTTTTCAATTTCACTCGGCACCCAGTCAGCATAAAAGCCAAGATGACCTGTATGAACACCGACAAAAGCTGTTTCATTTAGACGGTCGCTATAACGGTGAAACGCATAAAGAAGGGTGCCGTCTCCACCAACCGTAATGACAAGATCCGGTTCCTCTTCATTTAGTTCCATACCAAAATCCAATAAGTAAGTCTGAATTTTACTTTTGAGCGTGTCAGATACAGAATTCCCTTTTGAAGAAACTGCAAATTTCATGAATTCTTCTCCTTTTTCACCTTGCTGCTATGAGAGGGCAGCATCATATTTGATCAAACTGGCTCAGCTGTCGTTTTTCTTTTTCCGGGAAAATGCCACTTGTGCTTCTTGAATTTCCCCTCTAATTTCGGACATTTCTTCATCGAGACGAGATGCTGCCTCAGATGCTCTTTGAAGGCGCAGCTTGACCTTCTCCGGGATGTTCCCGCTATATTTATAATTCAGAGAATGCTCAATGGTCGCCCAAAAGTTCATCGCAAGCGTACGAATTTGGATTTCGACGAGGAGCTGTTTCTCTCCGCTTACGGTTTGCAGCGGATATAACACAACAAGGTGGTAAGAGCGGTATCCGCTTTCTTTATGTTCTGCAATATAGTCGCGTTTATCTACAACCACAAAATCTTTACGTGACTGGAGCATTTTTTTCACGACTTGTATATCTTCTACAAACTGGCACATAATGCGAAGCCCAGCAATATCCTGCATCGTTTCAATCTCATGCATCGGGATGTTTTTACGCTTTGCCTTTTCTAATATGCTGGCAACGGGTTTCACTCGGCCTGTGACAAATTCTACTGGTGAATGGTCATCCTCGAATTCATACAGCTTTCGAATGCCTTTTAGTTTCACTTTTAGTTCTTCGACTGCTTGTTTATACGGTGCGAGGAATTGATCCCATTGTTTTTTGTCCATGAAACTTCCCCCAATTCCATATACCTAATTATTTCAGAGGAATGTGCTTTTCACTTTCTCTTCCATATCTCCGTAATTGGCATTGTCTTTAATATTGTCGATTAAATAATGTAATTCCTGTTGAAGCTGAATGAGTTCCAGTGAATGTTCATCTGATGCCAAATAGACAGGGATGTCACGATTCATTGCTTCTTTTAATGGAGCCCATGTATGTTCCCCTAAAATAAGATACGAAAAGGACTCCTCGGTTTCAAGTATGTAAACGAACGCAAAGTGATCAGAATCAACAAGCATTTGTCCTGATGCTTTTGCTTTTTGGATTTGCTCTTCTGACTGGATTGTCAAAATCAGCCTGTCTTCTTTTAAAGTTGCTTCTGTGATTTCAATTCTGTTTTGCATCATGATCTCCTTTACAACAAAGTACAGCTTTATTTTATCATATCAAGTTCAATATTGATAAACCGAACTTTTTGAGAAAATCCTGTTTTTCTCTTTTAAATGATCCTTTCCCAAGATTCTTCATTCATTTTGTCCATACCTAAATTGAAAATAGAGAGAAAAAAACAGTCTTTTACATGTTGAACACACTTCATGTACAATAATCATATTTCCTCTAATGAAAGGTTGATGTCAAATGGCACAGGAAATTGAAATCGAACTAAAGCAATTATTAATGAAAGAAGAATTTGAACAGCTGAAACAGCATTTTCAATTGAAGGATGCGGATTTCCATACGCAAACCAACTATTATTTTGATACACCTCAATTTGATATAAAATCTCAATTGGCTGCATTAAGAATGAGAGAAAAAAACGGTCAATGGGTGCTCACATTAAAGGAACCACATGAAATAGGCTTGCTCGAAACCCACCAAACGATTGCTCCCCCTTCTCAACTTGACGATTTTAAGCTGCCAGAAGGTGAAGTTGCAGACAGATTAGACCACCTGAACATTCTAAAGGATCAAATTGTGTACTTTGGTTCACTTGAAACGTCAAGAGCAGAAAAAATGATCCAAGAAGGCTTAATTGTTTTGGATCACAGCCGATATTTAACAGTAGAGGACTATGAACTTGAATTTGAAGTGAGCGACCTGGAAATCGGACAAGCCGCTTTCTCCGCATTGCTCCGCAAATTTCATATTCCAGTACGAAACACAAAAAACAAAGTCGTTCGTTTTTATGAAGAAAAAATGAAAACACAGAATAGATGAATTCCTTGAAGGAGGAACATGATGAACGTTAATCAACTTCAATCCTTTATGCAGCTTCAAGCGCTTAAAACGTTACAGACAGATCCAGCACAAACGCAAATGTCTGGGGGTCAAGAATCGAATGCCCAAGCTTCATTTCAGTCGCTGCTGCAAGATTTTTTAGGCGGATCAGAATTATCACGTCTCCCGCTTTCCATCTCAGCTTTTTTGGGCACGGATCCATCAACGGCTCCAAACACGCAATATGCGCGTACAAACCCATATTTATCTGCCACTTCCGGCAGTGATCAGCTTGAGGCCCAATCTTTATATGCAAATGACAATCAATTAAATACAGCGAATGGCATTGGAAATGTCTTAAACAACAGCTACACGCCGCCGCTTCAAAAGGCTGTCTCAAGTAGCTCATCATCAAAAGAGATTAATCAAATCGTGTCACAAATGGCTCAAAAGCATGGCGTTCCCGAAAAGCTGATTCACGCGGTCATCAAGCAGGAATCCGGCTACCGCACAAATGCTGTCAGCCATGCAGGTGCGCTTGGACTCATGCAGCTCATGCCATCTACTGCTAAATCACTTGGCGTCAACAATGCCTTTGATGCGTCCCAAAACATTGAAGGCGGAACGAAGTATTTAAAACAAATGCTCAATAAATATAACGGAAATATCTCACTCGCCTTAGCTGCCTATAATGCAGGCTCAGGAAATGTAGATAAATACGGGGGCATTCCTCCATTTAAAGAAACACAAAATTATGTCAAGAAAATCACAGCTCAATATTTCGCTTAAACCGAAGAGAATAACCTCTTCGGTTTTTTGTATGTCGCTTTTCCCCCTTTTTTGACTGAATGTGTTATGATATGGTCAATTGATCACAGAATCCGATTCTCTCTTTATTTCGAGCAGACCAAAGCGGTTTGTTTGTGGAATTGAGATGAGGTTGTTAAAATAAGTACAAGAATAGAAACAATAAAATAGAACAAACTGAATATCACTTTTGAAATAAATGAAATGCGCAATAGGGTGAGTCATCCTATTAACTACGAGTAAAA
The DNA here is from genome assembly GCF_038593295.1 of Bacillus sp. FSL R5-0512. Classification (NCBI taxonomy): domain Bacteria; kingdom Bacillati; phylum Bacillota; class Bacilli; order Caryophanales; family Bacillaceae; genus Bacillus; species Bacillus sp. FSL R5-0512. Next base: position 1,130,223 of record NZ_CP151982.1, on the reverse strand, counting down.
GGAGTAGTCAACATGGTACAATCGTTTAACGCACCTTACGAAGCGGTTGGAGAGGAACTTCTATCGCAACTTGTTGATACTTTTTATGAAAATGTAAAGTGTCATCCTTTGCTTCATCCTATTTTCCCGGATGACTTAAAAGAAACAGCAAGAAAACAAAAACAGTTTTTAACGCAATATTTAGGCGGACCACCGCTTTATACAGAAGAGCATGGCCACCCAATGCTGCGAGCGAGACATCTCCCTTTTCCGATTACTGAGGAGCGGGCTGACGCATGGCTTGAATGCATGGAGGATGCAATGGATCAAGTAGGATTAACCGGCGATATTCGTGACTTTTTATTTGAACGGCTTTCTCTGACGGCTCGTCATATGGTCAACCAAACACCTGAAAAGGATGGACGATCTTGAGCTGCAATACGCACGATCAATATTTCTCACACTGTCACGGACATCCTCAAAAGCCGATTGAAATCTATGTATTCATTGATCCTCTAAGCCCAGACTGCTGGTTATTAGAGCCATCCATTAAAAAGTTGAAAATGAAATATGGCCGTTTTTTCACTTTACGAACGGTAACAAGTTCTAGTATTAATGCTTTGAATCGGAAAAGAAAGAAACATTTACTGACTGAAGCATGGGGGAAATTTGCCACTAAAACGCAGACTAAAAAAGAACAAATGCTGTCTGAACAAATTGTGACATCACCCTACCTCGCCTCACTCGCACTAAAAGCAGCGGAGCTTCAAGGCAGAAAATGCGGAATGAAATTTTTGCGTCTTATTCAAGAATCACTTTTTTGCCATCAGCAAGATGTCACAAGTGAGCAGGTACTGATAGAAAATGCAAAAAGTGCTGGTCTGGACATCGAGGAATTCCAGCGCGACATTCATTCTCAAAGTGCTGTGAAAGCACTGCAATGTGATATGAAAATTGCAGCTGAAATGGACGTATCTGAGCTTCCGACCTTCGCCTTTTTTAATACCGTAAATGGAGATGAAGGATTAAAAATTTCAGGTGCCTACTCTTATGATATATACGAGGAAATCCTTTTTGAAATGATTGGTGAAAAACCAACACCATCAGAACGTCCTCCAATTGAATGGTTTATTGCTTACTTTCAATTTGCTTCCGCAAAAGAGATAGCCGTTGTCTATGACCTGACGCTTGAAGAAGTTGAACGAGAAATGAAGAAGCTGGCTTTCGCTCAAAAGGTAGAACGTGTACAAGTGCAGCAAGAAATGTTTTGGCGCTATAAAGAGAATGACCACCATACAGATCTTGATGTCTATCGCTGTGAAAATGAACATGGGTGCTGACCCATGTTTTTCTTTACTCCAAAAGGGAACATTCGTTCCATTTATAAACACGAAGAAACCGCGCCGGGATAAGCGCGGTTTCACTATGTCTTAACGACAACAAAGGGGATGGGAGAAATTTTTCACGGTCAAACAAAGGGGTAATGTTTGTATGTGATTAATTTCACATCTGTAGTATATCAAATTTTGTCGACTTATGACAACAGATATACTATATGTTCATATTTTTGTCACAAAACATAAGAGGGTTGTCACTTTCATATAGTAAAAGTAACAAAAAAATGGGGGGATCTGCATGCGCAGCACAACTATTGGACTTGTTGCCATTGGCTTATGTTTCTTTTTAAATATATTAGGCTTAATGAAGATGCTTCCTCTTTATTTGACGTCTCCACTCTTATTTGCTTCGATTCTTTTTACGCTTTATCGAATGAATCACCGTAAGACCTTTAGAGGTTTTAAAGGTTGATGATTGACAAGGAACGGCCTCGACACCTAAGGAGGTCTTTTTTTATGAGAAAAAAACTCCTGTCAAAAGATGAGATAGCACTCACACGTCTGACAGAAGTCTTTTCATTACTCACCTGTTTTGGAGATGAGCTCTTCCATTTCTTTTAGTTTTTCTTCGAACAATTGACATGCTGCTTCGATTGGTTCTTTAGAAGCCATATCAACCCCCGCTTTTTTCAGCACATTGATTGGATAATCAGAGCTTCCTGCTTTAAGGAAATCGGTGTAGCGCTCTACCGCTGGTTTTCCTTCTTGTAAGATTTGCTTGCTTAATGCCTGCGCCGCACTATAGCCTGTCGCGTATTGATACACATAATAGTTGTAATAGAAATGAGGGATTCTCGTCCACTCTAATCCGATTTCCTTATCAACCACCATGCCGTCACCAAAGTACTTCTTGTTCAGGTCATAATAAAGGTTCGTCATAAATTCTGGCGTTAAAGCCTCTCCTTCTTGTGCTTTCACATGAATAAGATGCTCAAACTCAGCAAACATCGTTTGTCTAAATACCGTTCCTCTAAATCCTTCTAACAAGTGGTTTAATACATACAAACGCTGCTTTTTATCGTCTAAATGATTAAGCAGGTATTCGCCTAGTAACGCTTCATTTGTAGTGGAAGCCACTTCAGCTACAAAGATACTATAGTTTCCATACGGATATGGCTGGTGCTTTCTTGTATAGTAGCTGTGTACAGAATGCCCAAATTCGTGAGCGAGTGTAAACAAATTATCAATATTATTTTGCCAGTTCATGAGGATATATGGATTTGTACCATAGCTCCCAGATGAATAAGCACCGCTTCGTTTCCCTTTATTCTCATAAACGTCTACCCAGCGATTGTCGAGTCCTTCTTTTAACACGGACACATATTCTTCTCCTAATGGCGCTAACCCTTTCAGCATATAATCCTTTGCTTCATCATAGGTGAGCTTCATGCCAGCATCTTTCACAAGTGGTGTATACAAGTCGTAATTGTGCACTTCATCAAGCTTTAATACCTTTTTACGTAATTCAATATAGCGGTGTAATAACGGTAAATATTGATGAACTGTATCAATTAGATTGTCATACACTTCTTCCGGGATGCTGTTTCGTGATAATGCTGCTTCTCTTGCGGATTTGTAATTTCTCACTTTTGCATAAAAATTATCCTTTTTAATCGAACCGCTCAGTGTAGAAGCAAGTGTATTCTTATACTGATCATACGTTTTATACACAGCTTTAAAGGCATTCTTTCTCACTTCACGATCATCACTATTTAAAAATGTGATGAAGTTGCCGTGGGTAATTTTCTTTTCCTCTCCATTCTCATCTTTTACAGAAGGGAACGAAATATCGGCGTTGTTAAACATACTAAAGGTAGTAGATGAAGATGAAAGTGGTTCAGATGCCTCAGCTAATAAAGCTTCTTGCTCCTCACTTAAAATATGTGGACGCTCTTTATTAATTTCTTCGAGAGCATGTGAATACAGTTTTAATTCTTCTTTTTCTAGTATGAATTGCTGCAATTTATCTTCTTGAATCGATAAAATCTCTGGAACAATATAAGCAGATGTACTAGACAGCTGTGTAAATAGATTCGATGCCTTATCATTTAACGCCTGAAATGATGAGTTCGTTGTATCTTCATCATATTTCATGTGCGCATATGTATAAAGCTTGCCAAGCTTTTCAGAAAGTTGATCCTGAAAGGTGAGGGCTTCATACAGAACATCAGCAGAATGGGCCAGCTTTCCTTTAAACTGGGCCAGCTTCGGAATTTCTTTTTTGACCGCTTCGAATTCCTTGTTCCATGCATCGACGCTTTCAAAAATATCTTCAAGACGCCATTTGTTTTCTTCTTTTACTTCGCTTCTGTCTGGTAAATGATTGTTTTTGTTTTGTGAAGTCATATGAATCCCCCTTGCATGAGTTGTGTTGAACCAACCTTTCGGAAAGTGAAAGAAATTGGTGTTGTATTTATCTTCTTTGTTTTGAACTATATTTGTCAAATCATATGCAGAAATAAATACCAAACAGACTAAAAAAATGAGAAAAAAGCGTTTCTTTCGATTCAATAGCAGCACCACCTTTTTCTTATCATGATCAAAGTGGTCATGAAACATGCTAATGAAATAAGAAAGCATCTCGTTTTAACACTTCATCTAGTGTTCGTATAGGCATTTGATTCGACGATACTTCATAATTACCCTCTTTCGTCATATGTAAAAACCCTTGTCTTACAAGCGCATTTACATATGCAGTGACCACCTCTTTTATTTCTTCTCTTGAAACATCGCCATATCGGAGTTTCACTTCTTTCATTTGCACACATCGATTGATTTCCATCATCAGCTGTTGAATCGTCACTCTTCCGCTTCCTTTTTTCCGCATCATCCAATCATAGAGACACCCTTGCCAAACATACACGGGACTTGTAAAGATATACGCTTCTTGCACCGGAATAAATAATTCAGTTGGCAAAAAAGGGAATGCTGTTTGATGATGCTCATAAAAAATATTTCTCAAACGTTTGCTTTCATTTGATAAACTGCGAGGAGGACGCTGCCTAAATTGCTGTATACATTTAATCCATTGTTGGTTTACTTGACGCTTGCTGGAAGGCAGAGATAGAAGTGCCGGAATATCACGGTATGCTGAAAGTGGTCTGACAGTCATGGCCGCACATATTTTCGTTGGTTGAAACACGAGGAATTGATCAAGATGGATGAACCTTTTCTGGATCGGGCAGAAAAAAATCAAGCGCCTTTCCTCTGATTCCCTTAAAATTCCCCAATGAATGGAGGAGAAAGAAAAAAGCTGGGCAGATTTTCGGTTTAAACGATTTGCCCCTATCATCCATATGGGAAAGAGCCCTGCCTCGCGGAGACCTGCTGTTCTTCTGCGAAGCTCTTGCCGGGAAATATTTGCACATTGAAATTCAATTGCATAGTTTTCATTTCCTATAGAGACGGTCACATCAGGACGCTGATGAATATTTGACATAAACTTTTCCAGCGCCGGTCTATGTCCAAGCCCCTTCAGCCAATTCATAATGGCTTCCTTTCCCGCCTGATGATAAGCCGTTTCGCCTGAAGCTAACGGACATGCTGTCAGCTGTTTATGCGCAAAATGATAGACACGATGCTCCCCTAGCTTTAATTGCACTTCCTCCCTGCACTCAGGACAATAAAATTTGCACGTCGTTCTTACATGCTCCAAACGGCTTTTCGATAGATGATGTGTCATTCGGATAAGCTTACCGTTATCCATAATTGCTGCATTCATTCAGTTCGCCCCTCGCTCTTTGATGAGCGTATTATAGCTTGTTCGTCTTTAAGGAAGCGAATAGACAAAATGAATTTTTATCGTGTCAAAAGATGATTTTACTGATCATTTCCTTAGTAAAATCAAAAATCCCCCTTATAGAAAAGGGGGAAAATACAATCTTTATAAAAGTGGTGATAATAATCTTGCTGTTGATTCAAACAGTCTGACCCCCAAGGGTCTCTTTGCAAACTCTTCTGGAACAATTTCATGTGACTGCTCTAAATCACCTAAGAAATCATTGACGAGCTTCTCGGTGCTTTTTGTTTTATAGAGGAAGGCATTCACTTCAAAGTTCAAATGAAAGCTTCTCATATCCATGTTTGCCGTTCCTATCGAAGCCAGCTCGCTATCCACAATAATAAATTTACTATGCATAAAGCCTTGATCATACTCGTATACCTTTGCTCCTGCGTCAAGAAGCTCCGGGAAGTATGAACGAGATGCATGGAAAACAATCCGTTTATCTGGATTCTTTGGAGCAATAATCCGTACATCTACTCCGCTCAATGCGGCAATTTTCAATGCGGACAAAATATCATCATCCGGCACAAAATACGGTGAAGCGATCCAGATGGACTTTTTGGCGGAGATGATCATGGAGAAAAAAAGATTTTTAATGACCTCCCACTGCTTGTCAGGCCCGCCAGCAATCATTTGTACGCCTTCTGTTGTACTCTCAAGGTGGCTGAAATCTTTGAAATAGTCCACACCAGAGCATCTTTCATTCGTCATATAGTACCAATCCTGCATGAAAATCTGCTGGAGGTCACGAACAGCTTCGCCCTTAATCATCAAATGAGTATCACGCCAGAATCCATATTGTCTGCTTCTGCCCATGTATTCGTCTCCAATGTTAAGCCCGCCGACAAATCCCACTTCCCCATCAATTACGACAATTTTTCTATGATTTCGGAAGTTGATTTTATTATTTAAAAGGGGGAGCCTTACTGGTAAGAACGGAACGATCTGAACGCCAGCCTTTTCTAGGTCAGCAATATATTGACGCGAGAGCTTTAAGCTTCCTACATCGTCATATAAAAAGCGGACAATCACACCATTTTTCGCTTTTTCAATAAGAATGTCCTTTAATTCTTGGCCAAGGTCATCGTGGCGGAGAATGTAATATTCTAAATGAATGTGATGTGTTGCTTTTTTGATCTCTTCAAAAATATGAGAGAATGTTTCTTCACCATTGGTTAAGACTTTAGAGGACGTGCGATATGTAATAGGAGTATGTCCAAGTCTGTGGGCCAGCTTAAATAAGAGCTGCTGATGATCACCCATATGCGTCATTTTTTCAATCGCTTCTCTATGAATACGTTCATCCTCCTGGATTAACTGCTCGTCCAATACCGCCTTCTTTTCAAACAGCCGGCGCTTTTTGATATTGCGTCCAAAGAAAATGTAGAACAAAAAGCCGAATAACGGAAAGCTGCCAAGAAGGACAAGCCATGTAATCGTTTGAGACGGATTCCGGTTCTCTAAGAAAATAACAAATCCGATGAAGATAATCGATAAAGTAAATAGAACACTGACAGAACTTAATACACTTACCGCTAAATCACCGGCAATCAACTGGATGATTAAATAAGCACCTATCGTAATGATAAGAAAAAATAGAACTTTGACTACATTTCTCATTTCATTTTCTCCTTGCCGATCTCTTTATTTACATATTCATTCAGATAAAAAAGCCGATTCCTCTATAGAAATCGACTTTTTATTAGTTACGAGAAGTGCTGTTGAATCGTTTCAAGGGCATTCCCTTCGATAATCAGCTGACCGTATTCTTTCAGTCTGTAGATGCTGACTACTGATTCATGAGCATATTCAAGCAAAATGCTGAGCTTATTCTCCACTTGCTCATCTGACAAATCCTCGTGGAAGTCAACATATAGATAATAACGGTTTTCAAACGAATATAAACTTGTGGTAAAATCCTGCATATTTAATTGAGAAAGTGCAATCAAATCTTCAAAGTCATCCATTTTTAACACAAATTGAAGTTGAAGTTTTTTGTCCTTCTCATTATGTTCTTCTTGATCTTGCTCTTCTTTATTAAAATCATCAAGCAGTGCGTCTAAGCTTTCTTCATCTGTTTGACCTTTTTTATCTTCTGGAATCGGCAATTCGAGCTTTTGTCCATCTTTAGAAAGTTGGGCTTTTGTCACGACAATTTCAAGACCTTTGTCAAGTGCCTGTACTTGAATCCAAAGCGGTCCCTCTACTGCAAATTCTTCTTCTTCGTGCACTTCGTCCATTACTTCCCAAAACAGCTCTTCACTGCGCTCACGATTGTACCAGATCTCTTCACGGTCAAATCCGCGATCTTCAATATCACCGTAGGAAATATAAAATTTGACTGTATGTTCATTTATTCTTTCGATTTCCATTTTGCCAACCTTCCCTTCTATATAAGATGTTGAAGGGACATACAAGCTCCCAATTAATAGTACTTTACTACACTTTACCCGTTCCGTCTACATGTTAACCGTTTAAAGAATTGAGGTATTGCTTCGTACTGTCTATTTTATGATAAAACATGAATAAAAGAAATAAAAACGCATTTTTTGCAGAGAAAACTTGCAGAAACATATATTTGAATTGTCCTCATATATTGGTTGTACGAGCTCTATTTGGGACATGAGGTGAAATAGATGGAAACAGAGTGGATCGTATCCTTACTGATGATTATTGGCATAGACCTGATTTTAGGCGGAGATAATGCGCTCATCATTGCGATGGCGAGTCGCAGTTTATCACATGACAAACGCAATAAAGCCATTTGGATCGGCACACTTTTGGCCGTGCTGATGAGAATTACAATGACTGGTGCCGCAGTTTATTTATTGACTATCCCTTATTTGCAGTTTATTGGCGGTCTTTTTCTCCTTTATATAGGATACAATCTGTTAATTGAACAAAAGAAGGAATCCATTCGGATTAAGAGCAGCGGCTCCCTTTGGCGTGCGGTTCAAACCATTGTGATTGCTGACCTCTTTATGTCACTTGATAATGTCATCGCAGTTGCAGGTGCAGCAAAAGGCAACATGCTTCTGACCGCTTTTGGCCTCATGATTTCTGTACCGATTATTATTTGGGGAAGCAAGATGATTCATGCAGCTTTAACAAAATTTCCGTTTCTTTTATACGGAGGAAGTGCTCTCTTGGCCTTTACAGGGGGTGAAATGATTGTGCGTGATGTGAAATTGGCTGAATTTATGGCACGGCATGCCACGCTTGAATTGATGCTTCCGTTTTTAACCGTCATAGTGGTCATATTAGCGAGCCTCTTTTACGAACAAACGGCTGAAAATAAATAAAAAAAGCTGCCAAATGATCGGCAGCTTTTTATGTTTTTATTAGTTAGCAAGTCGCTGAGCTTCTCTTAGTTGGAATGTACGAACCGTTCTTGGTAAGAAACGTCTAATTTCATCTTCATTGTACCCAACTTGTAATCTTTTTTCATCCAAGATAATTGGACGACGCAAAAGACCTGGATGCTCATTGATTAGTTTATACAATTGTTGAAGCGGCATTGTCTCAACATTGACATTTAGTTTTTGGAATACTTTTGAACGTGTTGAGATAATTTCGTCTGTACCGTCTTCTGTCATTCGAAGAATTTCTTTGATTTCATCGATTGAAAGAGGCTCAGAAAAAATGTTTCTCTCTTGATATGGGATATTGTGCTCTTCTAACCACGCTCTTGCTTTTCTACATGATGTACAGCTTGGTGATGTGTATAATGTTACCATAAATCTTCACTCCTCAATTTGTAGAATGAATATTGATCTGTATTCTTAAATTAAAATTGTTCTAAATAAGTAATCTTTATAGTGATTATACTATAAAAAAGTAAGTGTGAACAGATTTTCTTGCAATTTTTGTGACAAAAACTAGACAATTTCATTCATTTTGTGGTGCTGCTGGATGTCAGAACATTCTCATTTAGTCGAGATGATCGAAAATATTTTTTTGCTTTCTATTTTCAATGATCTTCAATACATCATCAACATCCTCATATGATTGTCCATACCATTCTTCATCTTTATACGTATGGATTCGTTCATAGGTCTTCCTCATGGCTTCCATGATCTCTTCCTCATGATTTGTAAGAGGCGACCAATAAAGAATTTCCATGCGGTTCACTTCATTTGTTGCAAGTGACCTGCGTTTATAACCGATTGATTCTGCATGCTTGAAGTGCTCTCTTTGGTAAAACTTTAGGCGTTTTGCAGTATCTGCATCATCTTCATCTACAGGCTCGACCTCAAGCAAGATCGGTTTCTTTTTTTCCTTCAGCTTATGAATAAGCTTTGACCCGAGGCCTTCACCTCTTGCATCTTTGGAAACAAATAAATAATCAATAAAGATGAAAGAATCAAATTCGGCGTACATCATCACATGATGAGGTCCTTCCTCCTTATGATAAATATCACTTCTTTCCTTTAATAAAGCTTCCATATGCTCTTTTGACTTCATTTCTTCTATCGGGAAGTATTCACTGAGCTTTTCATACCAATTCATGGATCTGCTCCTTATGCTATAGTTAAGAACCACTTCCTTAGATATTCCCGATTTCCTGCTATTTAAACGCCTGTACTAGTAAGACGCAGCAAAGTCTTAAGTAGTTTCACTTTTTTTCAATTAACGCAAAAAAAGTTTTATAACGAACGATTCATGACGAGTTGAATACAGACAAACAGGATAATTGTCATCGCAATTTGAAGCATAATGAAATAAAGATATTTTACGCGCCATGCTTCTTGCTTCTGACCGCTTGTCTTTCGGTTAAGCATATATTCCATTGAAAAAGACACAATCCCAATGAGTACCCTAAACGCGAGCATCCACTTTCCTCCGTTTGGTTTCCTGAAAAAAGACGTTGAAAAAAGCATGAATACAATGAGAACATGAAGCAATGAATAACGAAAGGTTTTCCAATTTAACATTTGATTTCCTCCGGTATCTGCTTGTACTTAACTAAAAATTACCATCATCTTGTTTTTTTGTAAAATAAAAAAAGAAGCACTGACTTAGCAGTGCTTCTTTCTTCTTATGATTGTTTCGCCTGAAGCTCTTTGAATTCTTCCTCTGTGCAGCTCACAAAATGACCTGGCTTCACTTCACGGAACTCGGTGTTTGTTCCTTTGTGAACAGCTGGATCATACTTGATTCGTTTGCGGTTACGCTCATAATCAGGATCTGGAAGCGGAATCGCAGACAGCAATGATTTTGTATATGGATGAAGCGGGTTTTCGTATAATTCATTCGCTGGTGCCAGCTCAACCAATTTTCCAAAATACATCACACCGATACGATCGCTGATGTATTTTACCATGGACAAGTCATGAGCAATGAATAAGTACGTTAAACCTTTTTCCTCTTGAAGCTCTTTCAATAAATTGACGACCTGCGCTTGGATCGACACGTCTAATGCAGAGATTGGTTCATCGGCGATGATGAAATCCGGCTCTACTGCTAATGCACGTGCAATTCCGATACGCTGTCTTTGACCGCCTGAGAATTCATGCGGGTATCTGTTCGCGTGCTCTTTGTTCAAGCCAACAGTTTCAAGTAATTGGTACACACGCTCTTTACGCGCCTGTTTTGTTTTTGCAAGGCCATGAATGTCGATGCCCTCTGCAATGATATCAAGCACTGTCATTCTAGGGTTGAGTGAAGCATATGGATCTTGGAAGATCATCTGCATTTGACGGTTGAACTCAAGCATTTTTTGTCTTGATTTCTTCCCGTGTACATTTTCTCCCTTATAAAGAACTTCACCATCTGTCGCATCATAAAGTCTAATGATCGAACGGCCCGTAGTGGATTTACCACAACCAGACTCACCTACAAGACCAAGCGTTTCACCTTTGTAAATATCAAATGAAACCCCATCAACTGCTTTCACAGTTCCTCTTGCTGTATGGAAATGCTGCTTCAAATTTTTGATTTCTAACAGTTTTTCTGCCATGCTATTCACCCTCTTTTACTAATACAGGTTTTTCGTAGCTACCTTCTAGTTCACGCATTCTCGCCTTTACAGAAGCAGGCGGTTCAACTTTAGGTGCATTCGGATGAAGTAGCCATGATTTCACATAATGCGTATCTGATACTTTGAACATTGGCGGTTCTTGTTCAAAGTCAATTTTCATTGCATAATCGCTGCGGAGTGCAAATGCATCTCCTTTCGGCGGGTTTGTCAGATCTGGCGGTGTTCCTGGAATGGCAGTCAGCTTTCCTTCATCTCCGCCATCTGTGTCAAGACTCGGCATGGATGCTAAAAGTCCCCATGTATACGGATGCTTTGGATTGTAGAAAATTTCATCGACAGTCCCTGTCTCCACAATCTGTCCTGCATACATAACAGCTACACGATCAGCGACGTTGGCAACAACACCTAGATCATGCGTAATAAAGATAATCGAAGTGTCAACCTTTTGCTGAATTTCTTTCATTAATTCTAAAATTTGTGCCTGAATTGTTACATCAAGTGCAGTCGTAGGCTCATCGGCAATCAGCAGCTTTGGATCTGCAGCAAGCGCCATGGCGATGACAACCCTTTGTCTCATCCCGCCACTAAATTCGTGCGGATATTGTTTAATTCTTTTTTCGGGCATTGGAATTCCAACGAGCTCCAATAGTTCAATGGCTCTTTTTTCAGCCGCTTCTTTTGAAATTTGTTCATGCTTGAACAGCACTTCTGTAATTTGTTTCCCGACTTTCATCGTTGGATTCAAAGACGTCATCGGATCTTGGAAGATCATTGAGATGTCTTTTCCTCGAATGGTTTGCATTTGTTTTTCAGTTTTCTTGACAATATCTTGGCCATCAAACAGGATCTGTCCGCGCTTGAAATAACCTGGCGGCATCGGAATTAATCTCATGATCGCTTGTGATGTCACACTTTTACCAGAGCCAGATTCACCTACAATAGCAAGTGTCTCGCCTTTATTTAAGTGGAAGTTCACACCACGAATGGCTTGAACCTCTCCACCATATGTTTTAAATGAGATTGCAAGGTCTTTCACCTCTAGAATACGTTCACGTTCCATCCTAATCACTCCTTATTTACGCAACTTCGGATCTAAAGCGTCTCTTAGTCCGTCTCCAACCACGTTAAAACCAAACATTGTAATACAGATAAATGCGGCTGGGAACCATAATCTCCAAGGGTAATACGTCATGGCTGGAATTCCGTCAGACGCCATTGTTCCCCAGCTCGCTAACGGAGCCGGTACACCAAGCCCTAGGTAGCTTAGGAATGCCTCTGTGAAGATAGCAGAAGGAATCGTTAATGTCATCGTCACAAGGATTGGTCCCATTGAGTTTGGAATTAAGTGTTTAAATAAAAGTCTAGATGTTTTCGCACCTAATGTTTGTGCTGCAAGAACGTATTCTTGACTCTTTAATTGTAAAACCTGTCCCCGAACAATACGTGCCATGTTAATCCAGCCTACGACTGTCATGGCGAGGATAATCGTTAATAATCCTTTTGGCAGAACAACCATCATTAAGATAACCATTAATAGTGTTGGAATTGCCCATAAAACGTCTGCGATACGCATCATCACTTCATCTGTACGGCCGCCTTTGAATGCAGCAATACTTCCCCAGATAATACCGATAATCACGTCAAGCACCGCTGCAGCAAGCCCGATAAAGATCGAAATTCTTGCCCCGACCCATGTACGGACAAACATGTCACGTCCTAAATCATCTGTACCAAACCAGTGCTCTTTTGAAGGCGGCTGGTCAGCATTCAGCAAATCAGTCGTAGAGTAATCGTATTTAGAAAACATCGGAACAAAGATGGCCAGCATCACGATAATAAAAATGATTGTAAGTCCAACCATTGCAAGTTTATTGGCACGGAAGCGAAGCATGGCATCCTTCCATAAAGATAGACTAGGTTTAGAAATTTTTTCAGATTCTGCTGCGTCAGCTGTCGCAGGCACAAATAAATCTTTTCTCATCTCTTCCATGTGTTAGACCCCTTTCTTCGCCTTCGTCAGTTTAATTCTAGGATCGATTATACCGTAGAGGACGTCAACGACTAGAATACTGATTAATAGAATAATACTGTAGAAGACTGTGACACCCATGATGACGGTGTAATCACGGTTTGTAATGCTTGTGACAAAGTGTGAGCCTAAGCCAGGAATACCAAAAATCTTCTCAACGACAAAACTACCTGTTAAAACTGAAGCAGCCATTGGTCCCATGTATGTGATAACAGGTAACAATGCGTTTCGGATGGCGTGTTTGATCGTCACAGCAGATTTTGTTAACCCTTTCGCTCTAGCCGTTCTAATGTAGTCACTATTTAGTACTTCAAGCATACTTGACCGTGCAAGTCTAGCGATAAATGCCATTGGCATGAAGGAAAGTGCAATAGAAGGTAGTACGGTGCTTGCCCAAGACTCCCATCCTGCAACTGGGAAGATCGCTATAATACTTGCCTCAGATGCAAATACATATTGTAGTAGCGCCGCTAAAATGAAACTTGGAACTGAAATTCCAAAGATCGTTAAAATGGCAATCGTATAGTCTTGCCACTTGTTATGATAGAGCGCTGCAAGGACCCCAAACAATACACCAAATGCTAATGCGAGGAGAATTGCCTCAATTCCGAGGGTAAAGGAAACGGGGAATCCAGAACTGATTAAGTCATTTACGGTTTGTCCTTTATATTTAAATGAGGGACCAAAATCTAATGTTGCAACTGAACCTAGGTAGTTTACATATTGAACAAATAAGGGCTTGTCCAATCCGTAGTGCTCGTTTAGGTTTGCTTCAATTTCAGCAGGAAGTTTCTTCTCACCAGAGAATGGACCACCAGGTGCTGCCTGCATGAGAAAGAAAGTTGCAGTTACAATAACAAACAGTGTGATTAAAATATATATTAATCGCTTACCGATATATTTAAGCAACGGAATTGCACCTCCATGATTTTACAACAATTTCTCTAATCAGCAAGAAAGGTATATGGAGAGACATCCTCCATATACCTTAAGATCCTTGCCGTAGATCTCTTACACTATTACTCTTACTTTTCGAAATGTGCCCATTTGTATTGAACATCACCTAGTCCAGATACAACTACACCTTTAAGTTTTGGATCTTGTACCCAAAGCTGAGTGTAGAAGTAAATTGGTGCTATAGGCATATCGTTGATGATGATTTCTTCTGCTTTTTTCAGCATTTCTTCACGCTTCGTTTTATCTGTTTCTTTTGCAGAATCATTCAACAATTGTTTGTACTCTTTGCTTTCCCATCCAGTGTCGTTGTTTCCGCCGTCTTTATCTTTGTAAAGCTCAAGGAAGTTCACTGGATCGTTGAAGTCACCTAACCAGCCCATACGTCCGATTTGGTAGTCTCCGCTGTGGATTTTGTCGATGTATACGTTCCACTCAGAGTTATCAAGTTCAACTTTCACACCTAAATCTTTTTTCCACATTTCTTGAATTGCTTGTGCAATCTTTTGGTGGCCTTCATCTGTGTTGTAAGAAAGTTTCAATGTTGGAAGATCAGAAACAGACTTATAACCTAATTCTTTCGCACCTTTTTCAAGAAGCTTTTTAGCTGTATCTACATCGTGATCTTTGAAGTAGCCAGTTTTGTTATCTGTGAATCCTTCCATTGTTGGTGGAACGATTGCCATTGCTGGAACTTGTTCACCTTGCGTAATTTTGTCAACGATCGCTTGACGGTTGATTGAGTATGCAAGGGCCTTACGGATGTTTGCATTGTTTAAAGGTTTTACTTCTGTGTTGAATTTGTAGTTATAGATACCAGCGATCGTCTGGATTTTCAGACCGCCTTCTTTTTTCAATGTTTTTAAAGACTCAGTTGGAAGGCTTCCAGTTGGAGAACCAGCCCAGTCAAGCTCGCCTTTTTTGAACATGCTAAGCTCAGTGTTTGTATCTTTGATCATAGACATGTTGATTTTTTTCAATTTCACAGTATCTTTATCCCAGTATTCATTGTTCTTTTCAAGCGTGATAGAACCGCCATGTTTCCATTTAGAAAGAACGAATGGTCCGTTAGATACGTAGTTTTCACCAGCATTTGTGTACCAGTTTTTATTCTTTTCAGCCACTTTTTTGTTGACTGGCATATAAGTATAGAATGCAGTTAGTTCAGTAAAAAACGGTGTTGGGTTTTCTAGCTCAACTACAAGCGTTTTGTCGTCTTTAGCTTTAATGCCAACATCAGCAACTTTCGCTTTCCCTTTGTTCGCTGCTTCAGCACCTTTAATATAGTAAAGCTGGTAAGCATATTGAGATTCATTTTTAGGATCTAATGCCCATTTCCAAGCATATTCGAAATCTTCTGCTTTTACAGGGTCGCCATTAGACCATTTTGCATCACGAAGTGTGAATGTATAAGTTTTACCATCAGCACTTGTTTTGATATCAGAAGCCATTGCATTTTCTGGCTTTCCTTCAGCGTTAATTCTTGTTAACCCTTCAAAAGTCTGACGGATGACACTACCTGAAGTTGAATCATTTGCCAATCCCGGATGTAGAGAAAAAGGCTCAGTGGAGATATTCACATTTAATGTTGTTTTAGCCTCTCCAGAACTGCTCGTGCTGTCGCCTGATTTGTTTCCGCTGAAACCACAAGCGCTTAATACAAGTGTGAAAATAAGCATTAAAGTAACAACAGACCAACGCTTTTTCAACTGTATTCCCCCTTATAATATGTTTTTAGTTCAAAGGTCTCGATAGAAGATGAGATTCAGATTTAAGAAATAGCGTAAAAAAGTCCCTGAATAACTTACTTTCTATTTCTTTTGTTTTTTCTGAATTTTCACTATGTAAAGAGCCTAGCACAAACGTGTGAACAAATTCATTATAATGAATAGAATAATTTATTGCAATATCAATTTCATATATTTTTTAAAAACGTAAATGGGGATAAAGAGGGATTTTTATAAACTAAAGTCTCAATCACTTCAACAAATTAAAGCGTAAATTGATTAAAATAATTTAACAAATTCAGCAGGAATAATGTTTTATACATATAATTAATCATCCTTTTTTAAAAAATTCTGACAGATATTTGTTATTTTATCTAAAATTTTAAGTGTCAATAGGCATGATGAGAAGGTCACATAAGGGCTTCGTGACTTTTTCATGGTCATCCTTTATAATAGATAGACATATTGTTGCGATGAAAAAGAAGAGTACATATATTCACCATTTACAGAGAATCTGCGGCCGGTGTGAGCAGATAATGGCATGTATGGAATGGGCTTTGGAGCAGCTAACCGAACACTTCTAAAAAAGTGAGTAGGCTTAGACGGAGCAGTCTCCGTTATCAACGTCTTGAGTGATTTCTATGTGAAATAACAAGGGTGGTACCACGGTTCATTCGTCCCTTTTCTGTTGAAAAGTGATGGGTGGGCCTTTTTATATTGAAGAAAAGAGGTTTTAGTATGACAAAGAAGACAATTTTTTCAGGCATTCAGCCGAGCGGTTCTGTCACGTTAGGGAACTATATTGGAGCAATGAAGCAATTTGTTGATTTGCAGCATGACTATCATGGCTATTTTTGTGTCGTGGATCAACATGCGATTACAGTGAGTCAGGACCGATTAGCTCTCCGCCAAAATATTAGAAGCTTAGCAGCTCTTTATTTAGCTGTTGGTCTTGATCCAGAGAAAGCGACATTGTTTATCCAATCAGAGGTACCTGCTCACGCCCAGGCAGGATGGATGCTTCAATGTGTTGCTTATATTGGAGAATTAGAAAGAATGACCCAATTTAAGGACAAATCCGCTGGTAAAGAAGCAGTTGTTTCAGGCCTATTAACGTATCCCCCATTAATGGCTGGCGATATCTTATTATATGGTACTGATTTAGTCCCTGTTGGAGAAGACCAAAAGCAGCATCTTGAATTGACTAGAACGCTCGCTGAACGCTTTAACCGAAAGTACAATGACATCTTCACTGTGCCTGAAGTGAAAATTCCAAAAGAAGGCGCACGGATTATGTCTTTAACAGATCCAACGAAAAAAATGAGCAAATCCGATCCGAACCAAAAATCTTTCATTACCTTATTAGATGAACCAAAGCAGCTTGAAAAGAAAATTAAAAGTGCTGTGACGGATTCAGAAGGCATCGTGAGGTATGACAAAGAGAACAAGCCTGGAATTGCCAACTTGCTGACGATTTATTCTGTTTTAGGCAACATATCGATTGCTGAGCTGGAGCAAAAGTACGAAGGCAAAGGATATGGTGAGTTTAAAGGAGATCTTGCGAACGTTGTCATTGAGGCTTTAAAACCAATTCAAGATCGATACTACGAACTCATTGAATCAGACGAGCTTGACCGCATTCTAGACGAAGGTGCTGAAAAAGCAAACCGCGCAGCAAACAAAATGCTGAAAAAAATGGAGAATGCGATGGGTCTTGGCAGAAAACGCAAATAAAAAAAGCTTGCAGCACTGCCGCTGCAAGCTTTTTCTAATTTACTTTTGATTCGTTTTCCATTTCCCAAAGCTTTTCGAAAAAAGGCTGTCCTTTAATCATTTTTTCACAGAAGGCTAAATGATTCTCTGACCACCCATCAATCGTTTCATTGTAAAGCATGTTCCAAATCTCTTCGAAAGACATTCGTTTGATTTGGTTGTACATGCGCGGGTTCCATTCCGTATACCAATACGCAATCTCCGCCCTGTTTTTGAGCCCTTTTAATTGATCGAGCGCCATAAACATCAGCTGTTTCAGCTGTCTTTCTTTTCTCGTTAATCCGCTGATATGCTGCGGCGGCAGTGATAGAATGTGATACTCTTTCGTCGATTCAAGGCTGTCCTTAGAAAATTCATATTCCTCTGCCTTCACATCTTTCACCATTTCATACACCAATTGCTCCTGCCTTGGAATCAAGCGGCTTTTTCTCACAGGTATGGAATACCCTATCGTATCTACAGCAATGATTCGAATTCCGTCGGTGACTACAAAGCAATACTCTAATTTACGGCGTTCATGATTTTTTCGAATATATGATTTCTCAAATACAGACTCTAGCAGCGTCTTCGGCAGCTCTGAAAGATCATTCTCTATGTAATCAAACAAAGGGCTCTGCACCTTAAGTAAAGGCACTTGATCTAACAGTTCAACACTGTCCTCCTTACGCCACTCATGAAAATGACACACATTGTAGCCATTCTCTTCCCCTTCAAACCAATTCACCCATACGTCATGAAGAAATAACATAACCAATCCCTCACTTTATAAAAACTGTTGTCCACAGTATGGGCAAGGGATAGAGAAATTATTCCAACTTTATCAAAACTATAAGCTGAGAATGATGAGCTTCATGTCTTTCTTTCGTTCAGGAAACGCAGAGCCCCTTTAAACTTTACTTCAGCTTTTTAGGATCAAGCGCATCTCTCAGCCCATCTCCTAAAAAATTAAAGCATAAAACAGTCAGCAAAATGAATAAACCTGGGAAAAGCGGGTACCACCAAGCTTGCACCATAATGGAGAAATTTTGTGCGTCTTGCAGCATGTTGCCCCAGCTTGCCGTTGGCGGCTGAATACCAAATCCAAGGTAGCTGAGCGTTGATTCCGCTAAAATGACAGAGCCTACTTTTAATGTAGCTGACACAATAATAGGACCGATACAGTTCGGTAAAATATGCGAAAAGATGATGACATGATTTTTCGTTCCAATGGTTCTCGCCGCGAGGACGAATTCTCTTGTTCGAAGTGATAAGAATTCACTGCGGATGAGTCTGGCCGTTGTTGTCCAGCCTGTCAAAGCAAAGATTAAAATCAATTTATCAATGCCCGGTTTGAAAATGGTGACGAGCGTAATCAATAGAAAAATGTCTGGAATCGACAACACGACATCTACAAACCTCATTAACAAAGAATCAACAAACCCTTTGAAATACCCCGCAACCGCACCAACGACAGTACCAATGGTGATTGCACCGAGCACTGAGACAAAACCGACCAATAAAGAGACCCGCGCGCCATATAGCACCCTTGAGAAAATATCGCGGCCAAACTTGTCAGTACCCATAAAATGCTCAGCACTTGGCGGCTGGAGCCGCTTCAATAAATCTTGCTGTTCTGGTGTATATGGAGCGATCACTGGAGCGAAAATGGCTGAAAAGATAATGACCAATAAGATCACGGAGCCGGCAACCGCCAATTTATTTTTGAAAAATTTCTCGCAAAATAAACGCAGCATCGTCTCAGGCTTTGGTTGAAGGCCCTCCTTTAATTTGATATCAACAGGAGGTGTTCCCATATTAGGCTGTGCCAATTGTGCTTCAGCTCCCTTCTAATATTCAATACGCGGATCAACGATTGCATATAAAATATCCGCTATTAAATTTCCAACCACCACAAGCACTGCGGAAATAACGGTCATTGCCATAATGACCGGATAATCTCTCGAAAAGGCAGAATCAATGAACAGCTTTCCAAGTCCAGGCCATGTGAAAATTTGTTCCACCACGACTGCGCCGCCAATAAAGGATGGTATCATCAATCCGAAAATCGTTATGACAGGCATAAGACCGTTTCTTAAACCATGTTTAAAAATGACTTTGTTTTCTTTAAAGCCTTTCGCTCTTGCTGTGCGAATATAATCCTGCCTCATGACATCAAGCATGCTTGACCTTGTGTACCGGGTCAGCCCTGCCATATCAGCAGTTGCTAAAACAAAGGCAGGTAAAATGATATGATGGAGCCGGTCAAACACATTAAAATCGGCATTCAAGGTAGAGACTCCGCCAGTTGGAAACCATCCTAAGTTCACGGATAAAACCATAATGAGGATGAGACCAAACCAAAAGTTTGGAATAGCCAGTCCGATAAAAGATGTAACCGTAATGCCATAGTCAAGCTTTGTATACGGACGTTTTGCTGAAAGAACACCAAATGGGATGGCGATCAGCAGGGCAACCAATGTAGAAAAGATCATGAGGATGAGGGTATTTGGCAGCCGGGCAAAAATCAAATCAGCCACGGGTGTTCCCTTTTTGACAATGGATGTGCCAAAGTCACCTTGAAGCATATTGCCAAGCCATTTCATATATTGCACATATTCAGGGTCGTTCAAGCCGTACTTATCAATAAAGGCTTCCCGGTCTGCCGCACTAATAGTAGGATCCATCATGAGTGACATCGGATCGCCTGGTGCTGCTTTCATAATGGCAAAGGACAAGATGGTAATCCCTAATAAAATGGGAATGGAGAGCAATGTCCTTCTAATGAT
Source organism: Bacillus sp. FSL R5-0512 (assembly GCF_038593295.1). Classification (NCBI taxonomy): domain Bacteria; kingdom Bacillati; phylum Bacillota; class Bacilli; order Caryophanales; family Bacillaceae; genus Bacillus; species Bacillus sp. FSL R5-0512. The sequence continues at coordinate 1,109,835 of NZ_CP151982.1, read as the reverse complement.
ATATGTAACCATATGCACAACTCCTTTTTCATCGGATCGCCATTCTGTGAAAAAAAGGCCAAAATGATGTTATTTTAGCCTTTTGTCTTCTTTTCAGCGTGATCTGAAAACCCTTGAATTCTCATGCTGATGCGGAGCGAACGAAATGATCTTATTAGCACCCCAAAGAACTGGCACCGAATGCAAGGGATTGTTCTCACGGTGAAAGGGGAGAATCCCCCCCTTCTTCACTATCAGCCTACTGTTCAAGCCACCATTTTTCGATTTTGTAATACTCATCTTTCGGGTGGTAAGAGTAGCCTTGGAGATTAGATGGCATAGCGCGATGTGAATTGGCATAGTAAAGGAACGTATACGGCTGATCCTCTGCGATCAGTTTATAAATTTTTTCATATGCCTTTGAATAATCTTTTCGATCGCTTAAGTTTTTAGCATCGACTAACAGCTTATCGACCTCTTTATTTTTATACCAGATGTTATTTAAGCCTTTTTCAGACTGGCTTGAGTGGAATATGCTGAATTGATCAGGGAATGTCGCAAGGCTCCAGCCGAGCAGCAGCGCATCATAATCCCACTTAGGCGGTGTCGTCTGCTCAATGAGTGCACTGAATTCCACAATTTGCGGCTTTGCTTCCACACCGATTTCTTTGAGCTGCTGCTGGACAACGACAGCGATATCTTCACGAACTTTATTTCCTTGGTTGGTCTTTATGACAAAGGAGAATTTCTTGCCATCCTTATCAAGATAGCCGTCTCCATCTGTATCCTCCCAGCCCTCTTCTTTCAGCATCTTTTTCGCTTTTTCTTGATCAAATTCAAATACTGGCACACTTTCATCCTTTGGATAGTTCCAGGACAGCGGACTTTCTGGAATGTTGGCTACTTTGCCGTCTCCATCTAGCACTTGGTCAACAATCGTTTGACGATCAATAGCATGTGTCAGCGCTTGGCGGACCTTTTTACTTTTAAAGAGTTCATTTTTCTGGTTCCAGCCAATGTATGAATAATTGAGTCCTAGATCAGATTCGATTTTAATGTTGCTCACTTTTTCAGCTGTTTGCAGCTCGGAGCCTGGTACAGCAAAGAAATCAATATCTCCTGCTGACAGCTGGGCAATCGCTGCATTCTGATCAGGAATGGTTTTAATTGTGACAGTATCAAGGTAAGGACGTCCATCCCAATAATCGTCAAAGGCTTCTAGTTTGACGTAGTCTCCTTCTTTCCATTCTGCAAATTTAAATGGACCTGAACCGATTGGTTTTTTTCGGTTAAATTCGTTTTCACCGAGATCTTTTATAGGCACATCACCTAAAATATGCTTAGGTAAAATACCGTAGCTTCCTAGTGTGACATTATAAAAATACGGATCTTTTTTATTGAGCTTGAATTCGATCGAGTAGTCCCCTGTCTTTTTAACAGACTCTAAAACTTCAAAGCCTGATCCGCGCTCCCCGTTGTAGTCCTTATTGATTGGAATGCTGTATGTAAACACAACATCATCAGCAGTCAGTTCTTCACCATCATGAAACTTCACACCTTTTTTAATGGTGACATCAAACTGCTTGCCGTCATCAGATTCTTTAATATCCTCTGCCAGCGATAGCTGAGGGTTGAGCTTTCCGTCTGTTTGAAGTAAGAAGCTGTAGATTCTTTCCTCAATATCAGAGCTTGCCACATCTGTAGAATACAGCGAGTTAAATAATGTTGGCTCTGCAATTGAACCGATGACAAGATCGCCGCCTTGTACCGGTTTACCTGTGGATTTCTTTCCACTGTCTCCAGACGTTTTATTTCCACCAGAACAAGCAGCAAGGATTAATGTAAAAATCAGCAGTAAACTGACCAAAATGGACTTTCTATTTCTACCTTTCATAGACAATTCCCCCTATTCTTTTTTAAAAATAATGATCGAATCCTGTTTCATCCCCCCTCTCAAAGATGAGATCATACAAGCTTGATCAAGCGTTGTAGAGGTGGCAGGCAACAAAGTGGTTCGTTTTTAATTCCTGAAATGCTGGTACTTTTTCTTTACAGATTTCTTTCGCGTGCGGGCATCTTGTGTGAAATACGCAGCCTTTTGGTGGATTTGCAGGACTCGGCAGATCGCCTTGGAGCATAATGCGTTCTCTTTTCGTCTGCCCTTTTTTACGGGTGACAGGAACGGAAGAAAGCAGAGCCTGTGTATACGGATGGAGCGGGTCATCGTACAGACTATGCTTATCGGCAAGCTCCATCATTTTGCCGAGATACATGACGCCGACTCTATCGCTAATATGCCTGACCACACTTAAATCGTGAGAGATAAATAGATAGGTAAGGTCAAATTCCTCCTGAAGTTCCTCCATCAGATTAATGACCTGCGCCTGGATGGATACATCAAGTGCTGATACAGGCTCATCTGCGATGATCATGTCGGGATTCATGGCAAGCGCACGAGCGATGCCGATTCGCTGCCTCTGCCCGCCTGAAAATTCATGGGGATAGCGGTTCGCAAAGCTTGGATGAAGACCTACCTTTGATAAAAGCTGTTCTACTTTTTCATTTCTTTCTTTTAAGGAATATAAGTGATGTGTTTTGTAGGGTTCTTTGATGATGCTTCGAAGTGTTTTTCTAGGGTTGAGTGATGCAAAGGGATCTTGAAAAACCATTTGGATGTTTTTTCGTGTAGATTGTCTTAGCTTTGATTCTGATACGCGCGTGATGTCTTGCCCTTTAAAAAAGATTTGACCGTCTGTTGGTTCGTATAGGCGGATCATTGTCCGGCCTAGTGTGGATTTCCCGCATCCTGACTCCCCGACAATACCTAACGTTTCACCTTTATAAATCTTCAAGTCTATGCCGTCAACAGCTTTCACTGCACCGACTTTCTTTTGAAAGACGCCCGCTTTAATCGGAAAATGTTTTCGAATCTGTTTCAGTTCAAGGATCGTTTCTTTCTCTGGTAATTCCGTTATTTGTTTTTGATTTTGAGCAAGGGTCATGTGTGGTCTGCCTCCTCATATAAGAAACATCTGACGCTTCTGCCATTTTCAAATGTTCTCAGCTTAGGCAGTTCTCCCAGACAGCGTTCCTTCACTTGTGGACATCTAGGAGCAAAGCGGCAGCCGGCTGGAAGCTGATCTGGCGCAGGAACATTCCCTTTGATGGCCGTTAACGGCTGTATGTCTCCGTCAATGACAGGAATCGATTCAAGCAGCCCTTCTGTGTAAGGATGAAGCGGCTGTTCAAACAACTCTTCAACAGTCCCATTTTCAACAACCTGTCCGCAGTACATGACAATCACTCGATCTGCAACTTCAGACACGACACCTAAATCATGTGTGATAAGAAGAATAGATGTACCAAAGGTAGAGCATAAATCTTTCATTAATGTGAGTACCTGTGCTTGAATGGTCACATCCAGGGCAGTTGTCGGTTCATCTGCAATGAGAAGCTTCGGGTCACAACTTAACGCTATGGCAATCATCACTCTTTGCCGCATGCCGCCTGATAAACGATGTGGATAATCTTTCATGATTTGCTCCGGGCGGGAAAAACCAACAAGCTTCAGCAAATCAACCGCTTTTTTGACCGCTTCTTTTTTTAAAAGTTTTTTGTGATAGATGAGGATTTCTGTTATTTGTTCTCCGATGGTTAAGACGGGATTAAGTGAGGTCATGGGTTCCTGAAAGATCATAGATACATCATTACCGCGGATGCTGCATAATTCCTTTTCACTATATGTAACAAGGTCCTTTCCATCAAGTTTGATGGAACCGTCCATAATTTTCCCACCCGTTCCATGAATCAGACCCATAATGGATAAGGACGTAATACTTTTGCCAGAACCAGACTCACCGACTAATGCGACAGTTTCTCCTCTGTTGATGCTGAAATCAACGCCATCCACAGCAGGTATCGGTTCCTTTTTTCGAAAAAAATATGTCTTTAAGTTTTGCACTTCAAGCAGCGTGCTCATTCATTCGCCCCTTTCTCCTTAGATCAATAGAATCGAACCTGAATATTCTGTATTTTAAAAATAAAAAGAATTATTTGTATATTATTACATCGCTATGACGAAATCAAGAAGTATTTAGTAAATTTGTAATATGTCCCTTCTTATGTGAATTATTCACTTTGTGGTTCTATCGCCTTTAAAAAGGTTTCTGCTGGCTCTGCAATCATAGACTCCTCGCTGATTCGGTGCTCATTGAAATATTTTTTCACAATATAAAACCCGGTAGCGTAACCAAGCATTTTAGGGTAGTTCCCTTTTCCATAAAGAAGATTCTGTATCAGCCTTTCGTCGTCCTGGACTCTTTGATCAAGATGACTGGATACCCATTTCTTGTACATACGCTGAAGCTGTTCTTCGCTATAGAAGGTGGTCCATTTCGCTGTATAGTTTTCTCCATATCTATGATACACAGCATATTCAGCGAGCCCCTCCATCATGATTGTATCGAGGAATGTAAAGTCTTTTTCTTCTTTTGAGAGAAAATGCAGCCTGCATACATGGTGATATTCGTGAGTCAGCAATGTACCGATTCGCTCCTTCGGGGTATTTGGAGACAAAAAAAGAAAGACCTTGTCATCAAATGCCATGCCGGATTGATAATAAAATTGCTCTCTGATTTCTCTGCTGCTCTCGTTGACAGGTAAAATAAACACAGGAATGTCTGGACCTTCCCACTGCTTTTGAAGCGTTTGATATTCTTTCATGACAAGCTTGAAGTACCCTTTTTCCTTGAGCTTGTCGATCATGTTTTTGCACGAGCTCCAAGACCGAACCATCCCGTGATGCTGCAGGTGAGCGAGGATAGACGACCATTCTTTTTCCTCGGCCCCTTTAAAATAAGGAACAAAGCGCGCTGCAAGCTCCTGAAATGATGATGATTGATGAATGAGATATTGTGTATTGATCAGACCCATACCGCTGAACACCTCCATTTTCATCATATGCAAAAAAGCGGCGATCTGTTTATCGACCGCCGCTTTCTCAGAAAGTATTACGCTTCGTATTTTTTGAAAATAATTGTCGCATTATGCCCGCCAAAACCAAGTGAGTTACTTAAAGCCACTTGTACTTCTTTTGAACGTGCTTCATTTGCTACATAATCAAGATCACATTCTTCATCCGGTGTTTCAAGATTAATGGTTGGAGGAAGGACGCTGTCTTTAATCGCAAGAACAGAGAAAATGGCTTCTACTCCGCCTGCTGCGCCAAGTAAGTGACCTGTCATTGATTTTGTCGAACTGATCGCAAGCTGGTTCGCATGCTCTCCGAACACTTCTTTAATCGCCATTGTTTCAAATTTATCATTGTAAGGTGTGCTTGTACCGTGGGCATTGATATAATCAATATCTTCCACAGACAACCCTGCATCTCGAATCGCTTCTTTCATTGCACGGACGCCGCCTTCTCCATTTGGAGCTGGTGCTGTAATATGGTAGGCATCTCCAGTTGAACCATAACCAACGATTTCTGCATAAATGGTCGCACCACGTTTTAAGGCATGCTCAAGTTCTTCAAGAACAATAATCCCTGCACCCTCACCCATGACAAATCCGTCACGGTTTTTGTCGAACGGACGGCTTGCTGTCTTTGGATCAGGATTTGTCGAAAGGGCTTTGTTCGCACAGAAACCTGCAAACGACATTTTTGTTAATGGCGCTTCTGTTCCGCCTGTGATCATTGCATCTGCATCTCCGCGCTGAATAACTTTAAATGCATCACCAATCGAGTTTGTTCCTGTTGCACATGCTGTCACCGTACAAGAGTTAACCCCTTTTGCGCCAAGTGCAATAGAGATTTGGCCTGTCGCCATATCAGGAATCATCATTGGGACGAAGAATGGACTGACGCGTCTTGCCCCTTTATTTGAATACACTTCGAACTGCTCTTCAAATGTTTCAAGCCCGCCAATACCAGACCCAACCCATACACCAACACGCGGTGCGATTTCATCTGTGATTTCAAGACGTGAATCTTCCAGCGCTTTTTGAGCTGCAACGACTGCATATTGTGTGAAGCGTGCCATTTTCCGCGCTTCTTTTTTCTCCATGTAATCTTCAATGTTAAAATCTTTTAGTTCTGCCGCTACTTTTGCGGTATATTCACTTGAATCGACACGTGTAATCGGTCCAACCCCTGATACACCCGCTAAAGCATTTTTCCATGTTGACTCTACATCGTTGCCAAGAGGTGTCAAAGCACCTAATCCTGTAACAACTACTCGTTTCTTATCCATTAATTTGTGCACCCCACTCTTTTATCGGCCCCATCGCATAGCGATTGCGCCCCAAGTTAATCCGCCACCAAAACCAACCATTACAATCACATCGCCGTCATGAATTTTTCCGGCTTCGATTTCTTCACATAGTGAAATTGGAATGGATGCTGCTGATGTGTTTCCGTATTTATGAACCGTCTTCGACATTTTTTCAACTGGAAGCTCTAAGCGTTCGCGTGCTGCTTCCATAATGCGAATATTTGCTTGATGCGGGATCAAGAAATCAACGTCTTCTTTTGATAGTCCAGCTTTTTCAATGACATTTACACTTGACTCTCCCATTTGTCTTACAGCAAATTTAAATACTTCTCGTCCATTCATGATTGTATGATCTTTTTCATCTAAGTACAAGTGCTTCCCGCCGCTTCCATCTGCTCCAAGTTCAAATGATAGAATTCCTTTGCCTTCGCTGACTTCTCCCAGCACAGCAGCTCCAGCTCCATCTCCAAACAAAACAGCAGTATTACGGTCATCCCAGTCTGTAATGCGAGAAAGCTTTTCTACACCGACAACAAGCACGTGTTTGTAAGTTCCTGATTCGATAAATTGTTTTCCAGTAACAAGCCCATACATAAAGCCAGCACACGCAGCGCTAATATCCATTGCACATGCTTTATGTGCACCGAGCTGCTCTTGAATCATGCAAGCAACTGTCGGAAATGCTTGATCTGGCGTGACTGTCGCCACAAGAATCATATCGATATCTTCTGCAGCCACATCTGCGGCAGCTAATGCTTTTTTTGCAGCAGCAAGCGCCATATGAGATGTATTGACATCATCAGATGCAATTCTTCTTTCTTCTATACCTGTTCTAGTACGAATCCACTCGTCAGAAGTTTCAACCATTTTTTCTAAATCATGATTTGTTAATACTTTTTCAGGTATATAGCGGCCAAGGCCAATAATTCCAGCATTCATTGAATAAGACTCCTTTTACTCATACGAGCATGTGATATTGTGATCTTATATTAGTATCTGGTACTAATTTTACCTTATTTTTTTCTTCTTGGCAATACAAACGTCTAACCTTTCCTCTCACTTTTTTCATAGATTAATGATATATACCAATAGTAGAAAGGAACATGTGATATGGCACAAAAAGATATTTTCTCAGCAATGATGTTTGGACAGCCGATTGAGAAGGAGAAAAGCAAGACAGAGGCAAAGGAGGAACGTGCGGAGACATCTTCAAGTGAGGATTCAATTGACTACATGCATGTCATGAATCAAATTGGGAACATTATGAACTCCATTGATGAGCTGAAGCCTGTGTTTAAAGATGTTGGCCCTATGATTAGTGCCTTCAAGAAAAAATTATCATAAAAAAAGCCACTATTCTGTGGCTTTTTCTGATTCTGCATCTGCTTTTCCAAGCTCGTATGCTTCCTGCATGACAGATGTAAATAATGTTAGAAGCGGCTGAAGTGCTTCAGGGTCAAGCTGAATCCCTGCTTTATCTAACTCTTCCTTCGCCTGCGGAAAATACTTCATGGCAATTTGTAAAAATTCCATCGATTTTTCGTGCTGCATGTCGTCTCCTCACTTTTCATTTGGCAGTTTTCCGGTTTTTTTGTAAGACGCAATATCACTTTCAATGTCTTTCACAAAAGCGTCGTCAATGGTGGAGCTAAATTTCCCCATCTCGACCACTCCTTCTTTAAAATCAAAGGAGTACTCATCTTGTTCATTTAGCTTGCCTTCATTAAACTTCTTTGCAATGATACTGTACGCCTTATCAACATGCTGTACAGTGCTCGTTAAAACTGTATGGCTGCCGAGGTTGGATTGATCGGTGACGTATCCGATCGCTGATAAATTATCGGCTTTGATTTGTTCAATGACAGGGATATTATAACCATCACCTGCTGGATACAAAACATCAACGCCCTGTTTTTTTAATTTTTGATAGAGCTCCACCGCTTTGTCAGCATCATCCCAGTTTTCGACAAACTCTGCTAATACTTGTACATGTTCATCTTGATATTTTGCTCCTTTGATAAAGCCGTCTACTTCACTTTGCCAATCATATGTAGCAAGAATACCAATCTTTTTTGTTTTTGACATATGTGCAGCTGTCATGCCTCCGAAAAAGCCCATCGCTTCACCTTTAAACGTCACGTTTGTGACATTGCCCGCCTGAGGCTTGTTTCCATTGACCGTAATAAATTGTATGTTTGGATAATCTTCACTGATCAAGTTAAAAATTTCACTGTATTCATTGCCATGGCCAATAATTAAATTGACTCCTTTTTTATGGAATTCTTCAATGGCATCAACGATTTTCTCCTTGTCGACCATTCCTTCCTTATAATAAACATCTACACCAAATGTTGATTGGATACTTAATAAGCCTTTATAACCTTTCGTTCCCCAAACTTGATCATTGATCGTATCGGGGACGAGTAAACCCACCTTCTCAATTTTTCCTTTTAAAGGCGCCTGCGAGCAGGCAGTTAATAGAAGAAGGAACGAAAAGATCATGACAAGCCGCTGGTACTTCATGCCATGTTCAACTCCCTTTTGCAACATGCAGTGATGAACCTGTATGTTAAATATAGGTTTATTTTATACTGAAAAAAGATAAGATGGAAGATCATTCTTGCTTTTTGTCGAAAAATGTTGAGTTTTGTCTTTTCCATTCTACAATCATGTCTTCTGCTTGTTTGTCATCTGTTTGGCTTTCTACCTTCAATTCATACGTCATGTCCTGTCTTTGACCTGTGTCCGAAGCCCATTGTAACAATTCCTTTGCCACATCTTCTACAAAAAGTGAATCTGCACGCTTTGTTTGATCTTCATTGAGTGTCCATGGTCCGAACATGCGAGGAAGAATAACTGCCGGCACATTCTGTTTCGCTGATTCGTTTTCAGGTTTTTCATAAAGAATCTGGTACATGCCATGCTCTGCTTTGATGTCTTTCTGCCTGTTATGCGGTTCCTCTGATTGAATAAAAATGAGGTCATACGTGTCTTTGCTATCCTGAAGGTCAATGACACGAACGAGATCATTTCTGCCCAGCCACATCATCCGCTCTTCTAACAGTGCCTTTTGTTCTTCTTTAAGATCATGAGGACGCGTGATATCCACTTGAATGCCCTCTTTCATCATATATTCACAAAGTGTCAGGCCAAAAAACTCATCTGCCCCTATGATCAGTCCTGTTTCCATGTTCACGTCCCCTTTTTTAATATCGAATAAAAAGAAGAGCCCTTTCTATGAAGGGCTGTTATCATCCTATTCATCACAATTCTCTTTCATGCGATTTATAAAACTTGTGAATGGATTGAAAGATTCTTCTCGGATGATCAAACATATGCAGCGTGAGATCGACCTGACAATGTTCTGGATTTTTCATATGCTGATCAATAAAAGGCTTTGCGTGAAGTTCATATGCATAAGGTGCGCCGTTTAGCCTTTGCCATATATGAATCGGTACATGAGCAGAATGAACAGGACAAGAAGGCAGTGGATACGTTTCAGCTTCCTTTTCAGAACAGCCATAGCTCTCTGCTAACTCTTTGAGCAGCTGCTTATAAAAGAATTTGTGTTCCTTTTCTCTTTCTCGTTGTGCATCCAGATTCAGACATGGATTCACCATCGCAATGGACCTTAGTACTTCAGGCATCTCCTCAGCAAGGCTCATAGCAACAAGTGCACCCATTCCCTCTGCGAGCACATGAATTTCCCGGTTTAATATTTCTTGTTTTAGTGTGTGATGCACGAGCTGCTTGGCACTAAAAACAGCATCTTCGCATCCCCAGTGATTCCCATGAAGATGACTATTAAACAATGTATATCCTTCATCCTTTAAGGCAGTTAAAAGCTGGTTTCTTCCATAATGCTGAAGCCAGAATGATGTATTTTCCTGCACAAAGTGATTTCGGTCACCGAGGATTAGAATGCCAAAGCCATTTGGTTTTTGAGGAAGGTGAATGATGTTCCACTGGGAACCAAGCTGGAAAAAACGTTCGCTTACACCCATATGGCCAGCCTCCTTTCAGTGATTCTGCTTTCTATGATATGAACAACAACTCTTGTAGGAATAAGGAAATCCCCTAAAGACAGAAGAATTCTTTTTATTTTTATAGCAGAAGGTCTTAAAATGGTCACATAAAGGCGGAAAACAGTCTTTTCCCTTCACTTGCATCTATGGTATGATAATCAATAGATTGTTACATAAAGGACGGTGGGATTATGCATTATATTATCACCCTCATTTGGACTTTTCTGCTGACACATATGGCTGGTTACATCGTTGCCTCTATGAATGGAGCTGCTTATGATTTTACGCTCACTTCCATTCTTGCAGTTGTGTTTACGGTTATTTTATTCATCTTTGCTGAAGTAAGTCCAATGAAAGAAACGGAAAGTTCAACAAAACATTCTTAATATGACTTGTGAAAAAGAGCTAAATTGATGTTTAGCTCTTTTTTCTTTCTTTTCAGAGTGATTGCGGCACGCTAAAACCCCCTGCCTTAAACATACAGGGGGTTTTTATTGTTTATACCTCGACGGTTTCGGACTTCTGTTTGTCTTGAGTCAAATGGCTTTTCGCAAGCCCTGTAAACAGGAAGATCGCGATACCTGATAAAATTTCAAGGATTCCTCCGCCAGCAATGACAGGTCCCGCTCCAAATCTTTCTGCCAGGACGCCTGATACGACAGCTGCAAGCGGGAGAAAGACATTTGATGAGGCATTGATCACAGCATATACTTGCGGCTGATCCTCTTGGTCAACAGATGTTTGAATAATGACCATTTCCGGCACATTGATCGCACTGACAGCAGCTCCGAAAATAAAGGAAGCAAGCAGAACAACCGGCAGCCATGTACTCATCCCTGTCATAAAGAATGCAGCCCCTTCAATCATGCCAGCGACAATAAAGAACAAACCAAATCTCTTAATTTTCACCTTTGCCAGAGCAAAGCCCATCATAAACGCGCCAACTGCGGCAACACCTCTTAAAATGGAATACACCATGGAGTCGCTTTGCAGCGCTTCTGCTACGTATACCGCTGACAGTGCCTGCCACGGAGCTGCTGCGACATTCATTAAGATACAATACAGCGTGAGCGCAAATAAAATGTGATGGTTTTTGACAACGAGAAACCCTCTTTTTAAGTTATACAAATATGTATTCTTCGCTTGTTTAATGCCCGCTGCTTTTTCTTCATCGGTTTTCTTTAGTTTGACCCCGATAATAAACAGACCAGAAATCACAAATAAAGCAGTGGTGATCAGCAGAGTATCTGCAGGTCCAATTAATTTAACCAAAAGACCAGCTACCATGACTGCTGCAAGTGCAACAATCTCAAAAGAAGATTGCAGGATTGCATTTGCTTTTTGAATGAGATGCTTTGGAACAATCTGCGGTAAGATCGCCACCGAAGCTGGATTATATGCTGCACCTGTTGCCGATTGAATAACCATTAATGAAATCAATAACCATAGAGGCAATAGATGCGAAAAGTGCAGAAGTGGAATAATGAGTACAATTGTTGCTCGAACAACATCTGAAGCGAACATCCATTTAGACAAATGGTGCTTTTTCATAAGAGGTCCTAAAATTGGGGCTAACAAAGATGAAGGGAGAACCGTTACTGCTAGAAGAAGTCCTGTACCGAGCGCTCCATCCCCTCTTAAAATCAATAGCCAAAGGACGGATGTAAAAGCAAAACTTTCCCCTGTGTTTTTAATGAGTCTTGATATGAATAATGAGGTGAAGCGTTTATTCCAAACACTTTCACTGAGATTCATCTTTTCCATCACACAAATCCTTTCAACAATATATTACATATTTTACCTTAAGTTCTCTTTTTTTCATACTATTTATTTGAAAATTTGAACTTAATTGTTTTTTATTATAAAGAAAAAAGAGGCATGACACATGCCTCTAAAGTCTTATTCCTGCTGACTCTTAGTCAATTGCTTACGGCTTTCTTTGGTAGGTCCAAACACGATTATGGTTCGAGTTATCAGGAAAGACGTCGCCTGCTTTAAGCTTAATCTTTAAAGGATCTTTCACCATACTGCCAGTTTCACCGATCTCGATATACACACCATTATTCGGTGCTTTATTCCCTGATTTAAACTGATGCTGCTGACCCATTTTCATCCTCCTTTCTCGATTGATGTTATTATGTCCCGTCCCTTGCCTCTCCAATCCTTTATGCAAAAAGTCCCTGCTCATACGAGTCAGGGACACTTGGATTTATTTGGATGTTTGATACATAAGTTCTTTCATTAACGCTTTTTGCACATGCAGGCGGTTTTCTGCCTGTTGAAATACTTTTGAGTGCGGCCCGTCAATAATATCTGCCGTCACTTCTTCCCCGCGATGTGCCGGGAGACAATGAAGGAAAATATAATCCTTTGCTGCATGACTCATCAGTTCGTTATTGACTTGATATTCTTTAAATTCAGCAAGACGTTTCTCTGTTTCTGCTTCCTGCCCCATGCTTGTAAACACATCTGAATAAATAACATCTGCATCTTTTACAGCTGCAACAGGATCTGTTGTCACGGTCACTTCTGCCCCTGATTGTTTTGCAAACTCACGGGCAGTGTCTGTGACTTCTTGAAGTGGTTCATAGCCTTTTGGTGATGCAACCGCAATGTCACAGCCTAGCTGCGCACAGCCGACCATCAAGGAGTGCGCCACGTTATTTCCGTCACCGATATAGGCCACTTTGATTCCTTTTAAAGTACCTTTTGTTTCTTTAATGGTTAATAAATCAGCAAGCGCCTGACATGGATGTGAGTAGTCGGTTAATCCATTAATGACTGGAATAGACGCGTATTGTGCAAGCTCTTCAACCTTCTCATGTTCAAAGGTTCGAATCATAATACCGTCGACATAACCAGACAGCACCTGCGCTGTATCACTGATGGTTTCTCCTCTGCCAATTTGCAAATCATTTGAGCTGAGGAAGAGCGCATGTCCTCCTAGCTGCGTCATCCCCGCTTCAAACGAGACACGGGTTCTAGTTGAAGATTTTTCAAAGATCATCGCTAACGTTTTTCCTTTGAATAAATCTTGATATGGGTTTTGTTTCATTTCTTCCGCTTTTTCAATTAAATATGCAATCTCATGGATTGAGAAATCTTTTAATGATAAAAAGTCTTTTCCGTATAATGCCGGTTGCACGTCGACTTGACTCATGCCGTCACTTCCTTTTTATATAATTCATGGAGCGATACTGGTGATACATCTCCATTTTTTCCTTGCAGGAATGCTTGAACTGTTTCATATTCGGTTAGGACTTGAACGCCGTGTGTGAGTGCTTTTACACGCTGCTCTTTTGCCTCTTCATCTTCTCCTAAATGAATATGAAGGGATTTATCTTCATTCTGCAGCCAAGATTCAAAGCTGCCAGTCCAGACGTCAAAGCCTGCATGCTTCGCTTCATCTATCAATTGCTCGCTGCCTTGTATAAAAAGGCTTCCTTTTTGCTTCCAGATCGGCGCAAATACTTTTTTCAAGGCGCTTTCGGCGTTCTTGCCTACACACATTCCTTCTCCTGTCGCTTTCATTTCAGGTGTCAGCTTGAGGTCGATATCTTGAATGGCATGTGATGAGAACACTGGGAATTTGACCGCTGTCCCCCCTTTGTTTTTCGTTGCAGGGTTTAGTTCTTCAAGCGATGCACCAGCTAATAATTGAGTGGCCATTGGGATCATATCAATGCCCATTACCTTACTGACGACTGGTACAGTCCGGCTTGCCCGCGGATTCACTTCTAATACAAGCGCCTGATCCCCTTTGATGACAAATTGGATATTCATAATGCCCTTGAATGATAATTTCTTCGCTATTTGTTCAGACGCGGTATGCACCTGCTGTTTGATGTCTTCACTGATTGAGATACTTGGTAAAATGGCAAAACTGTCACCTGAGTGCACGCCCGCTTTCTCAATATGTTCTACGATGGTTGGAATGAACGCCTTTTTTCCGTCAGAAATAAGATCGACTTCAATTTCTTTTCCCGTGACATACTCATCAATTAAGATTGGGTATGGCAAATGATCTGGCTGATCAAGCAGTGATGCCAAATGTGCTTCTGACTGAACAACGATCATTCCCATTCCGCCAATGACATATGATGGGCGAATTAATACAGGGTAACCGATGCTTTTCGCATGTACGAGTGCTTCTTCTTTTGAATGAGCCGTATCTCCTTTTGCGTGAGGAAGATTCAGTTCATCAAGAAGCTGATAGAATAAATCGCGGTCTTCAAGTGCATCCAGCGTATCAAAGGACGTACCTAACAATGTGACACCGGCTTTTTCTAAGCCTTCTGCGACGTTAATCGCAGTCTGTCCGCCAAATTGGACAATGACAAAATCAATTTGTTCTGCTTCCACAACGTTTAGGATGTGCTCTAATGTAATCGGCTCAAAATATAAACGATCTGCAATCTCATAATCAGTACTGACTGTTTCTGGATTGTTGTTCATCATGATGGTTTCAAATCCAAGCTTTTGCAAGGTCAGAACGCCATGAACAGCGCTATAATCAAACTCGACCCCCTGCCCGATTCGAATCGGACCAGAGCCAATGATGAGTGCACGCTGCTTTGTTTTTTCTTGATGTTCACCATCGCTTTTGCCGAAGTAGGTGGAATAGAAGTAATTCGTTTTAGCATCAAATTCCGCCGCACATGTGTCGACAATTTTAAATGAAGCAGCAATGCCGTATTCTTGACGAAGCTGCCTGATTGACTCTTCCGTGTGACCCGTAAGAAGAGCAATCGTTTCATCAAGGAAACCCTTTTCCTTTACCTTTTTCAAGGTATCTTTTGATAGCGTCCCCTTATGATCTTTCAATTCTTGTTCGAGCGTAATCATATTCTGGAACACATGTAAGAAGAATCGATCGATTTTCGTCGTTTGATGAATCGTTTCAACCGTTTCTTGTCTTGAAAGAAGCTCCATAACAGCGAAAAACCGGCGATCGTCTGGTGTTTTGATAAGTTCAAATAAAAGTTCTGTCGATTGCTCTTTCAGTTCTGGCAGATGGAAGCCCTTCGTTTTAATTTCAAGTGATGCAACTGCTTTTTGAATGGCTGACTCTAAATTCCGATCAATCGCCATGACTTCACCAGTCGCCTTCATTTTTGTGCCTAATTGACGGTCTGCCTGTTTAAATTTGTCAAACGGCCAGCGCGGGAATTTCACGACAACATAATCGAGTGCCGGCTCAAAACTAGCATAGGTTGTACCTGTAAGCGGGTTTTTCAATTCGTCTAGCGTATAACCCACCGCAAGCTTAGCTGCCATTTTCGCAATCGGATAGCCTGTTGCTTTTGATGCAAGAGCAGAAGAACGGCTGACCCGAGGATTCACCTCAATGACAAAGTATTCTTTACTGAGTGGATCAAGGGCAAATTGAATGTTGCAGCCGCCGACTACATCCAGCGCTGAAATGATTTTCAGGCTTGCAGAACGGAGCATTTGATAATCCTGATCCGTTAATGTTTGGGAAGGTGCAACGACAATCGAGTCTCCTGTATGCACACCAACTGGATCGATATTTTCCATGTTGCATACCGTGATACACGTATTTTGACGGTCTCTCATGACCTCATATTCGACTTCTTTAAAGCCAGCTATGCTTTTTTCAACTAAACACTGGTGAATCGGACTCGCTAAAAGAGCTCCTTCAATGAGCGGCTTAAACGCCTCCTCTGTTAGAGCGATTCCGCCGCCTTTACCGCCAAGTGTGTATGCTGGTCTTAGGATGACTGGGAAGCCGACTTCTTTTGCAAATTGAAGAGCATCAACCGCATTATCCACAATTTCACTATCTGGCACAGGTTCGTTCAAATGCTTCATGAGAGCACGGAATTTCTCTCGATCTTCACCGTTTTCAATGGTTTCAACTGACGTTCCGAGCAGGGTCACCCCATGCTTTTTCAGCACACCGGCTTTTTCTAACTCGACAGCAAGGTTTAAAGCCGTCTGTCCGCCAAGGTTGGCTAAAAGACCATCTGGTTTTTCCTTTTCAATAATTCTTGTCACTGAATCAACTGAAAGCGGTTCAAAATAGATTTCATCAGCAAATGACTCGTCTGTCATAATGGTTGCTGGGTTATTATTCACTAAGATGACTTTGTAGCCTTCTTCTTTTAAGGCCATACATCCTTGTGTTCCTGAGTAATCAAATTCTGCTGCCTGACCAATGATGATTGGACCAGACCCGATGACTAGAATGGTTTGTATGCTTTGATCTTTAGGCATGTGCGACTTCTCTCCTTGCTTGTTTCACTTTCTCAATAAAATCATCGAATACCCATTCACTTTCAGCAGGCCCTGGGTGTGCTTCTGGATGAAATTGAACTGACATAATCAGCTTTTCTTTATGAATGAATCCTTCTACAGATCCATCATTGACATGAAGGAATTTCACATCCACTTCTTTGTCATTCATGCTTTTTTCATTCACAACATAGCTATGGTTCTGACTTGTCATAAAGACACGTTTGGATTCTGTATCCTGGACAGGATGATTCGCTCCCCTGTGGCCAAATGGCAGCTTATACGTATCTCCGCCAAGTGCAAGAGCGATTAATTGGTGACCTAGGCAGATCCCAAGTGTCGGAAATGACATCATGATGTCATGAATTGTTTTTAAATACGGTGTCATGGTTTTCGGGTCTCCAGGTCCGTTTGACAAGAGGATCGCATCCGGCTTGATCTCAAATACCTTTTCCATTTGTTTATATGGAATGACGGTTACTTTACAGCCGCGCGCTGCAAGCGAATCTGCAATTGATTTTTTAAAGCCAAAATCAATGAGCGCCACATGTTCCTCACCGCTGCCTTGTGTGTAAATCTCACTATCTGTCACCTGTGCGACGACATTGTCTTGTTTCATTGCAGGCGGTGTTTCGTTTTCGTCTACACTGAGCACAGCGTTCATCGTTCCATTTGCCCGGATGTTTTGCACAACTGCGCGCGTATCTGTATGTGTCAGAAGCGGGATATTCCACTTTTGTAAATAATCTTTTAAGCTGACCGCTGCAAGATGATGTGAAAAATGCTCTGCTGCCTCGTAAACAACTACCGCTTTTACTTGAGGCTTCTTGCTCTCAAAGTCTTCATGGTTAATGCCGTAATTTCCGATCAGCGGATAAGTGAAAACAATGATTTGACCTTTATAGGAAGGATCTGTGAGCACCTCTTGATAACCTGTCATACCTGTAAAAAAGACCACTTCACCTGTGATGCCAGCTTCTCCTGTCAGATCTCCTTCAAAAGAGGCTCCATCTTCTAAATTTAAATAACCCTTCATGCTTATGTCACCCCAAAATTGAATAATTAATGATATAAATGCATTTTTATACGTTTGTTTGTAAAAAAAATTTACACCGAAACTGTTTTATTGGCTAATACTTGAACAATTGTTTCGATCGCTTGATCCAGCTCTGCTTTCTTCACATTCAGCGGAGGTAATAAACGAATGACATTCGGACCAGCTGGAAGCACCAGCAGCCCTTGTTCTCTAAGAGCTGTGATATAGCCGGCGACTGGCTGATCACATTCAATACCTGCCATCAATCCTTTTCCCCGCACTTCTTTTACGATATTCAGCTGTTTGACATTTTGCAGCTTTTCTAACAGGTAATCACCCTTTTCTTTCACTTCTGAAAGAAACTCTTCTTTGAAAATGACATCGAGTGTCGCATTCACAGCCGCCATGGCAAGCATATTTCCACCAAATGTTGTACCATGTGAACCTGGCGAGAATGCATCTCCTAGAGCTTTTTTCCCTATGACTGCACCAACTGGAAAGCCGCTTCCTAACCCTTTTGCCGAAGTGATAATATCAGGGTCAAGACACGTCTCTTCGTACGCAAATGCTGTTCCTGTTCGACCGATGCCGGTTTGGATTTCATCTACAATCAGCAGTGCTTCATGCTTTTTGCAAAATGCTTGAACGGCTTCTAGAAATTCTGGTGTCGCTGGATTCACTCCACCTTCACCTTGCACAACCTCCAGCATCACCGCTGCCACATCATCGACTTCACACGCTGACATAGCGTCTGGATCATTAAACGGTACGTAGTGAAAGCCTTCTAGCATAGGACCAAAGCCAGTTTTGATTTTATCTTGACCGGTGGCAGCCATACCAGCATACGTGCGCCCATGGAAAGAGTGCAAAAATGTAATGATATTTGTTTTTCCTGTCGCCTTACGTGCTAATTTAATGGCACCTTCATTTGCCTCTGCCCCGCTATTGCAGAAAAACACGAGATCCCCTGAACTGTTTTCTGCCAGCTTTTCTGCTGCTTTTTCTTGCAGTCCATTTTCAAATAGATTTGATACATGCCAGACGTGGTCAAGCTGTTCCTTAATGGCTTCATTGACCTTTGGGTGATTGTGGCCTAAATTTGTAACCGCAATGCCTTGTATAAAGTCTAAATATTTTTTTCCATTTGTATCGACTGCCCAAGAACCTGCTGCCTCTTTAATTTCAACATTCCACCGTCCATAAGTTTGAAAGAGATGACTCACAGGACCGCCTCCTTTTGTTTCACAATTCTTGTTCCTTTAAAGGTTTCTCCTGTAAAGATACTGCCTTTGCCATTTACGATCATCACTTCATCCACATCACCTGATAAAGCACTCAATGCGGATTGTACTTTTGGAATCATTCCCCCGGAAATAATGCCTTCATCAATGAGTGAAAGGGCTTCTTGTTCGGTGACGACATCTAATAGTTCACCATTTTTTAAAATGCCTTCAACATCTGTAACAAACATAAGCTTATCAGCCTTCATGGCTCCGGCGACAGCTGATGCTGCTAAATCGGCATTCACATTTAAGGTTTGGCATTCTTCCGTCATAGACAGCGGCGCAATCACAGGAATGAATTGTTTTTCCATGAGTGCTTCTGCCATTTCTGGATGAACTTCTTTGATTTCACCAACGTACCCGTAAACGTCTTGATCAAGGAAATCGGCGACAAGCATCTGCCCATCTTTACCGGATACGCCGACAGATGAAATATCATGCTTTGCGAGCTCTGACACAAAGTATTTATTGACCGTTCCCGAGAGAACCATTTCGGCTACCTCTAACACAGGCTTCGTTGTTTTACGCTGCCCGTCAACAAATTCTGTTTTCACTTCTAATTTTTGCAGCATGTCGGTGATTTCAGGTCCTCCGCCATGCACGATAGCCAGTTTAAATCCAGCGGCTTGAAGTGAGCGGACATTTTCATAAAAGGTATCTGAAAGTTCTCGAATGACACTGCCTCCACACTTGAACACGATCGTTTTATTCATGTCTATCTCCTTCTTTATGTGCGATAGCTCGCGTTAATTTTCACATAATCATAGGTAAGGTCACAGCCCCATGCTGCTGCATCACCATTCCCCTCACTCATTTGAATGAAAATCGTAATCTCATCCTGCTCTAGGTATGCTTTTGCTTCCTCTTCTGAGAATGGCTGTGGTTCATTGTGTTTGAACAAACATTGACCGCCTAAATAGACTTCTACCTCTTCCGGTGTGACGGAAGCTGCGCTATGACCAATGGCACCAACGATTCGGCCCCAGTTGGCATCCGTACCATATACGGCAGTTTTAACAAGACTTGAACCAACGATTTTTTTCGCAATGATGCCGGCTTCCAAGTTATTTTTAGCACCAGCGACTTTCGCTTCAATTAATTTGGTTGCGCCTTCTCCATCTCTCGCAATCTCTTTGGCTAAATCCTCACAAGCTAGTTTTAATCCTTCTTTAAACAATGGCCATTCTGGATGCTCTTCATTTAGTGCATCGTTTTCTGCCATGCCATTTGCCATCACGAGCACCATATCGTTTGTCGAAGTTTCTCCGTCGACGGTAATTTGATTAAAGGTCACATCCGTAATGTCACGAAGCGCTTGCTGTAAGGCTTCCTGTTCAACATTTGCATCTGTTGTGACAAAGCCAAGCATTGTCGCCATGTTCGGGTGAATCATGCCAGATCCTTTTGCTGCTCCTGAAATGATAATCTCTTTTTCGTCTATCGTAAGAGTGTATGCTGTATTTTTAATGACAGTATCTGTCGTTAAGATCGCTTCTTCAAAATGGCCTTTTTCGGCTTTTGCTTCTTTTAACTCGGCGATGCCCTTTTTAATTTTATCCATCTCCAGACATTCTCCAATGACACCAGTAGAAGAAACAGCAATGTAATCAGGTGCTACACCTAACATATCTGCACAGGCTGCCTGCATGTCGTATGCATCTTTTAATCCCTGCTCACCAGTACATGCATTGGCGATAGCACTATTGACAATGACACCTTTTAATTGTCCTGTCTTTTTTAAGCTTTGTTGTGTGACTTTGAGAGGCGCAGCTTGAAAGTGACTTTGTGTGTAGACCGCTGCACTTGCTGCTGGTACTTCGCTGACGATGAGGCCAAGGTCTTTTTTTGAATAGCGCAAGCCAATGTGAATCCCCTTCGCTTCAAAGCCTTTTGGTGATGATACGTCACCGTCTATTTTGACAATGCTTTTTTCATTCAATTCGATCATGTTTGTTGTCTCCCCTGTTCTCTTATGGATAAAGAGGTGTCATTGTGAGGCCCGCCTCTTCATGTAAGCCTTTGATGATGTTGAAGTTTTGAACCGCTTGGCCGGCCGCGCCTTTCATGAGATTGTCTATGACCGACACGATTGTCAGTCTCCCTGTTCGCTCATCTAAATGAAAGCCAATATCACAGAAGTTACTGCCGTATACTTCTTTCGTTTGTGGATAAACGCCGTGATCTCTCACTCTGACAAAATAGGAATCTTCATAAAAGTCTTTCATTCGCTTCATCAATTCTTCTTTTGTGGCATCTGTTTTTAATTGTGTATACATCGTCGCCATAATCCCTCTTGTCATCGGGACAAGATGCGTAGAAAATGTGACGTTCGCCGTCTGCGGATTCCATTCTCTTAATATTTGCTCTATTTCTGGCGTATGCTGATGCTCATTCACCTTATAAATTTTAAAGTTATCGTTTAGTTCTGAAAAATGCGTGCCAAGCGAGGCAGATCGTCCGGCACCGGACACCCCTGTTTTTGCATCTATTATAATCATGGATTCATCGATGACATTCTGTTTGATGAGCGGTGCTAAACCGAGAAGAACTGCGGTAGGAAAGCAGCCCGGATTGGCAATCACTTCAGCCTGTTGAATTTTGTCACGATTCAGTTCGGATAAACCGTACACCGCTTGCTGGACAGATGCTGCATCTGCTGCCCTTCGTTTATACCAAGCTTCATAGGTTGCTCCATCTTGAATGCGCAAATCACCTGATAAATCAATGATCGGCACTCCTTGATTCATCAGCTTTGGTGTCAGTTCACTAGATACGCCTGCTGGTGTCGCTAAAAACACAGCATCTGTCTCTTGCACAATGGCAGCCGGGTCAATGGCTTTTAATGTTTGGTCGGTCATGTTTGTCAGATGCGGATAAGATTGACTGTATGATTGCCCATCACCACTTGATGAATACAATATACATTCCTCCACATGCGGGTGATGCTTGAAGATACGAACCAATTCCGCACCACCGTACCCTGTAGCACCTATAATACCTATTTTCAACGTCAATACACCCTCTTGATCTTTGTGAAATTATTTAACATTATAACATGTATAAAAATTAATTCAATTGTATATTTAATATTTGTTTTCATTTTTTTTCAACAAAAAAACCGCATATCTTCATGAGACATGCGGATTTATCTTTCGTTTTTGATATAGAGGACCATGAGTGCACTGCATAAATATAATATGGAGCTTGCATAAAAAATGAAGTAAACGGTAAAGAAATCAGCAAACAGGCCGCCAAGCATAATGGCAATGGATGAAAATAGGGCTGTCCAAAAATGATAGTGACCGACTTCTTTCATTCTTTTGTTCTTTGTTGTCAGATCAGTGACAAGCAGTTTCTCCCCATGTTTTTGAAAGCCGCCCAGCGCACCAAGTGCAAGCTGAATGATATACACTTGCTCCACTTCTGTTATATGCGGAAAAAGCAGCAAAAGAAACGCCATACCGAACGAATGAATGATTAAAAAGAGCCGCCTGTCGGTGGTTTCCGGCAGTTTTCCTAAAAGTAAATGAATAAACGCACCGCTTAAACCAAACAGACCATAGGCGAGTCCAAACTGTGAATAGCTTGATCCAACATTTTTAATAAAAAGAATGTAAAAGGGGAATATCAAACTGCTGGCGAAAAACAGCAGACTTTGAGAGTAGACGAACCATTTCATTGCTTTTGCATTCATTGTGTATTGTACCTCTCATAAAAGTAGTTGGTAAACGTGCCATCTGGATCTGCTTGTTTTTTCTTTTGGAAAAATACATCGGTTTTAGGATAAGCCCGCTTCATTTGCGCCTTCGTTTGATAAGGCATGTACGGTAAGTAATAGCTTCCATCGTGCCGCAGCGTGATATCTGTCATTTTTCGAATGATCCGCTCTGCTTCCGCCTTCTCTTCTTTTTCGAACCCGTAATTCACTAAAAGCACAAGGGCAAACATATCTTGTTTCGCATATGAGAGATCCGCTTTTTCATTTTTTTGAACGTAGCGGATTGTGATATTCATTAGATTCAAATCTTCCTGTTGTAAAAAGGCTCTCATGTCATCGATGTACGCACGAAAACGGTCAACTGGGACGAAATATTCCTGCAGCACATCTGTGTCTGACTCATTTTCATATTCCAAAAAGGCAGAATCAGAACGCATCACATTGTTTCTTGTGATCAACAGATCATTTTGACTTAGGAAATACTTCTTTTGCAAATTCCAGAGCAGATCTTTCCCCATATCAAATCTCCTTGAAAGGCCGAACATAAATTTCAATGGCATAACGAGTTGATCTTCTTTCAGCTCTTGATATGATTCGTTTTTTTGATCTGAAGAGAGGGAATAATTCGTCACATACATTTCTTTCAAAAAGTTTGTTTTTGCTGTTGAGATTCTGGCAAGATGCATGCGTACTTCTTTATTGTGTTTGACATGCTTTTGAAAATAATCCGTATACTCATCGTAATCTAGAGAGGTTGTCTCCATTTTATATAATTCATCTTTTGTTAAAGAAAGATCAGCATCTAAAATGACACCGAACAATCCGTATCCCCCAATGACCGCAGAAAACAAATCATCACCTGGCTTTACTGTGACAATCTCACCATTTGCTTTTAACAGCCTAAAGGAACGTACCGTATCAATGAGTGACCCGTAGCGAATGTCACGTCCATGTGCATTTGCACTTAAAGATCCGCCAATTGTAAAGATATTCTGCGATTGCATCACCTTCACAGCTAGGCCATATGGATTCACATATTTTTGTATATCATCCCATGTAGCACCGCTTTGAACGCGAATCGTTTTCTTTTTTGGATCAAACGCTAAAATCTGGCGGAATTCCGTCATATCGAGCACGATGCCGTTTTCATAATATGTGTGGCCGCCCATACTATGCTGTTTGCCGGCAATAGAAATCGGCAGGTGTTTAGCTTTTGCTTCTTTCAATACTTCTTTTAACGTGTCTATCTCTTTCCCTTGAACAACTTTTTTGATTTTGACAGGCATGAGATGACTGACATCAGTAAAAGCCTCAAGATCCTTTTTTTTGTGTACTTGGCCTTCTCGTATAGTGATTGATACAAGAAATGCAGCAGCATATACGATCAAAAGAACGATCCATAGCCATTTTTGTTTCATGATAGGTACTCCGTTCTATAAAATTACATCCATTATATCAAGCTACTCTCTTCCTCCGCCTTAATTTTTCATAAAAAAACCTGGCATGAGTTTAACTCATACCAGGCATTTTTCATTTTGTGCTTATTGAATACCGAGCGCGATTTTTGCGTATCTTGACATTTTGTCTCGTGTCCAAGGGGGATTCCATACGATGTGAACTTCTGTTTCTTTTACTTCTGGAAGATCACTTAATGCTTTTTTGACTTCATCTACGATAATTGGTGCAAGAGGACAACCCATTGATGTTAAGGTCATGGTGATATCCGCTTTTCCATTCTCATCAAGATCGACATCATAGACAAGTCCAAGGTTGACGATGTCGACATTCAGCTCAGGGTCAATCACCTGTTCTAGGGCGCCTAAAATATTTTCTTTCAATGCTTCATCCATGATATCCACTCCTTTTTCCATTAGTATAACGTACTTTTTCTTATGACTAAACGTTTGTGCTTTTCAGATGTGTCTCAAACCAGTCTATCGTTTCGAACATCGCTTGTCTTGAGACCTTATGTCCAGCTTGTCCATCAGTGATAAAACGAATCAGATGCGGATCCTGCTTATATTGTGTGGCTACTAACTCATCATATAGAGTTTTTGCGTGCCGGTAAGGGACGACAGGATCGTTTTCTGCATGCCAGAATAACAGCGGTCTTTTGTTTAATCGATCTGTTTGCAGCGTTAAATCATATGGGCGCAGGGCGTCTAATTGCAGATGAACCTCTTCGTCTGTAATGTCTTTCATCAACCCTTTGTGACGCATGTCCATGATTTGTGCTTTTAGAAATGTCGTATAGTTTGGACTTCCCATCAAGCTGACAGCGGCTTTGATCCAATCATGCTTGGCAAGTGCACCAAAGGTGGTGATGCCGCCCATGGATGTACCCGCAACGCCTATCAGATCGGCTTCAATCAATTGTTTTTCTTGAAAGTATGTTTTGAGTATATCGATTTCACGAATTTCGTTCAGGACAATTTCCCAGAACTTTGATGCCAGTTCCTCTAAGCTGAGGTTTTCTGATCTTACACCATGATAAGCACAGTCAGGTAAAATGACTCTCATGCCTTTTTCTGCCAAATGGAAGGCAAAGTGTAAATTATGCTCACGTGCACTTGTAAATCCGTGAATAAAAAATACAAGCGGCAGCGGTTTGTCTTTATTTTCAGCTTTTACGATATGTAAAAATGGAATATCGCGCGTAATTTGCTCATCAATGGTGATCACAGCCTATGAATCCTCCTTTATCATTCCCGTCTTTGTTTATTTTAACATGTAGACAACAAAGATGTGATAAAGATACACTATAGAAAGAGGCGCTAACATGAATTGCCTCCTATCACTTACAGATCAAAGGAGATTTTATGGAGACTAAACCTTATCTAATCGCACTTGACCTGGATGGCACATTATTAAAAGATGATAAAACCATTTCTGCGCATACACTTGACGTCATTCAAAAAGTGAGAGACAGCGGGCATCACGTCTGTATATCAACAGGCCGGCCATTTCGTTCCAGCTCTCCTTATTATCAGCAATTACAGCTTGATTCACCCATTGTGAATTTTAACGGAGCGTTTGTCCATCATCCTCTTGATGAAAAGTGGGGCAGATTTCATACGTCACTTGATCTTCAAGTAGTCAAACAGCTTGTAGACATTAGTGAAGAATATAAAGTGCATAATGTCTTAGCTGAAGTGTTAGACGATTTGTATTTCCATTATCATGATGAAAAACTCATTGATATCTTTAATATGAATGCAAACAAAGTCACTGTTGGAGACCTTAGGGACAACCTTGGAGAGAATGTGACGAGCGTGTTAATTCATGCAAAAGAAGAGGACGTCGGAGCCATTCGAAGCTATTTATCAGATGTTCATGCAGAAGTGATTGATCACAGGCGCTGGGCTGCTCCGTGGCACGTGATTGAAATCATTAAAACAGGCATGAACAAAGCCGTTGGACTGCAAAAGATCAGTGATTATTACGGTGTTCCTAAGGAGCGGATTGTGGCATTCGGAGATGAAGACAATGATTTAGAAATGCTTGAATTTGCTGGATGCGGTGTAGCAATGGGCAACGGAATTGATGCCGTGAAACGTGTCTCAAATGAAGTCACTGATACAAATGAACAAGATGGGATTGCAAAGTTTCTAACGAATTACTTCTCGCTTTAATTTTTCCATTCATACATAGCAGATGAAAGCGGGCATACTACCGTTAGACAGGTTGTCCTGTCAGCTTGTGTAAAGGGGCGGATTCCGAATGGGTAAAAGAAGCAAATCGAAACGCTTTATACAACAAGGTAAAGATTCAGTCAGTCTTCATGACGCACGTTTTCCTTATCGTTCGACACTTGAAGAAGCGTCAGACAGAGGGAATATGAAGACTGATGCTTCTGGAGGTTCATTGTGAGAAACGAACTTTTTGATCAAGCCAAATCGTTTACTGAAGAAGCTCTTACTTCTTCATTTTCATCTGGGTTAGAGCGTCAGCAGGCAGTCAAGCGAGCGAAAAATGCCGTATCCTCTGCATTTGCCAATTCGACAGATGCAGAAAGAAACCAGCTGCATACCTTCCAAGACTTGCTCGATGATCTCTAACATAAAAAAGCTGTTCACCTAATGTGGACAGCTTTTTCTGATTCCCTCGCTTATTTGACTTGGAATGTTTTCTTCTCCGTGATTTGTTTCAGCCCTTCTGCTTTTCCTTTAAACGTTACGACTGCTTCGTATGTTCCGGGCTTTACACCGTTTGACCATGTATCTTGAAAATCATAGGCCTCGCCTTTTTTCAGCACAAAAGTTTGGATGGCCTGTGTGAACATACGGTCTTTCGAATAGCGGTATTGTTCATTCCCGTTTTCGTCATACACACTAAGCTCGAATTTTTGGCTTGTGTTAAAAGTAAATTCAAAATCTCGATCTGATTCATTTTTCAGTGACATGTTAAATTGAACTGAAGAACCTTTCTGGACGGGGTCTACTGTGAGCTCAACCGTTTTTTCTCCCATTTGACCGGATACCTCCTTGTCTGGTTCATCCTTTTTTTGTTGTCCACAAGCGGCTAAAACCAATAGAATGAGAAGAAGCACAAACCCTTTTTTCATCTGCTACCCACCTTTTAATCTCGTCTGAAAAATCCAAGAATATTGGTTGTCTGCACAATATTTGTAAAGGCTTTTGGATCGACTTCTTTAATAATTTGTTCAAGTTCATAAAGCTCATACCTTGTAATAACGATCACCATCATTTCCTTTTGCTCGTTGGTGAATGCGCCTTTTGCAGGTACAGTCGTAATGCCTCTGACCATTTTTCCGTAAATGGCTTCTTTGATTTCATCTGCTTTCTTCGTGACAATCATAGCGGTCAGCTTCTCATGTCTTGTATGGATGGCATCAATGACCCTTGTGGTCACATATAATGTGACAAGGGTATATAATGCTTTCTCCCAACCTTGTAATAATCCTGCTGTAAAAATGATGATTCCATTTAAAATGAAGAAATACGTGCCAACTGGTTTATCCTTCCACTTAGCTAAAACCATAGCAACAATGTCTAGTCCGCCTGTCGATGCCCCGTATTTGAGCGTAATCCCAATCCCTACTGCGGATATGACACCGCCAAACACAGCATTTAATAAAATATCGTGGGAAACACTCGTTTCTGGTAAAATGCCAAGGAAAATGGTCGTCAGTGCAACACTGATGATGCTGTACAAAGTAAAGGAACGGCCAACTTTCATCCAGCCTAAAATACCGACTGGAATGTTTAAAATAAATAATAGAATCCCTGTAGATACATAAAATGGCGCATATTGATCGATTAAGCTGGATAACAGCTGGGCTACCCCTGTAAAACCGCTTGCATATACGTCAGCTGGGATTAAAAATAAATTCAGTCCAATCGCATTGAGTAATGCACCAATAACGACGACAATGAGTTTTTTTGCTTCTCCAATGAACATGTTGTCATTCCTCCACTTACCATTCTCTCTATGGTTTTCCCTAAAATTTAGAATTTGAACACGAAAAGATGATTTCTATGATATAGTTAGGCTAAAAAGATGTAAAATATGGCTTATTTTTTAGAAAGAAGGGATTTATATGACTGTTCATATCATAGCAGACAGTGCTGCTGATCTGCCTCTTTCTTATTATGATGAACATAACATAACGCTCATTCCGCTCCGCGTATTGCTTGGCGAGCAGGAATTTGAGGATTTGATCACCATTGAACCAAAACAAGTATTTGATGCGATGAGACAAGGAGCCAGTCCAAAAACGTCACAGGCTTCACCAAACCGGATCAAGGAAACCTTTGTTTCTGCCGCTCAAACCCATACATCTGCTATCTATGTCGCTTTTTCATCAGAGCTTTCAGGTACATACCAGACAGCTGTGATGATGGCAAACGAAGTGAAGGAAGAATACCCGGATTTTGATTTACGAATCATTGATTCTAAATGCGCTTCACTCGGCTATGGGCTTGCTGTCAAACACGCTCAATCACTTGCCATTGACGGAAATACAATACAAGAAATTGAAACGTCTGTAAAGCATTTTTGTGAATCTTTACAACATATTTTTACTGTAGACGATTTATCGTATTTAGCAAGAGGCGGAAGAATCAGTAAAGCGTCCGCATTTGTTGGCGGTTTGTTAAGCATTAAGCCCATTTTACATGTCGAAGATGGAAAACTCATCCCGCTTGAAAAAATCCGCGGACGTAAAAAACTGCTGAAACGCATTATTGAACTAATGAAAGAACGCGGAACGGATTGGTCGAACCAAACGGTCGGTATTAGTCATGGTGATGATCCTGCACTGGCGGAAGACATGAAACAGCTGATCGAAGCCGAATTTCATCCAAAGGAAATTGATATTCAGATCATCGGCGCCGCTGTTGGGTCCCATTCAGGGCCTAGCACGCTTGCGATCTTTTTTACAGGCAAATGATCATAAAAAGCACCCTTCCCTGACACAACACGGGAAGGGTGCTTTTCTTATGAAAGTTTAAATCGCTGGACGGTTTCATTTAACCTCGCTGTCATACTCATCAATTCTTCGACCTGTTTGTTCATTTGATGGAACGATTGCAGCTGTTCATTGGCTGAGGCAGAAATTTCTTCGCTGCCAGCTGCTGTTTCTTCTACAACTGCACTAATATTTTCAATCGAGTGCAGCACTTGTCCGCCAAGTTCTGTTGATTGCATAATTTGGTCATTTAAGACCGCCATTTCTTGTTTAATATGCTGCGCTTTTGTTTCTATATCTTCAAAGGAGTGTGAGGTTTTGTCCATCGCATCCTGCTGCTGAAGTGAAAGTTTGACCCCTTCTTGAACAGTTTGACTAATGGATTGAATGCCTCTTTCAATATGACTGACCATGTCAAAGATTTGTCTTGTTGCATTAGACGATTCATCAGCAAGCTTGCGAATTTCATCTGCTACAACGGCAAAGCCTTTTCCAGCTTCGCCTGCTCTTGCCGCTTCAATGGCTGCGTTTAAGGAAAGCAGGTTTGTTTGGTCCGCAATGTCAGAAACCGTTTTGGCCATGGCCGAGATTCCGCTGGCGTATTGCGTAAATTCTCCTGCTGATTCTTCGATTTGTCTCGTGGCATGTGTATTTTTTTCAATCGCTGTTTTTGTTTCTGTTAACGTGTGCTTTCCGCTTTCTACGGCTTCGATGGCATCCTCTGTACTGCGGATGACCGTTTGCGAGCGTTCTGAATTTTTACGTCCATGCTGGTCCATTTTCTCAATCAAGCTGACGCCGTGCTGGAGATCTTCTGAAATCGCTTGTGACCCATTGGCCATTTCGTCTGTCGAAACAGATACTTGATTCGCAGACTCCATCATCTTTTTGTTTTCATCATTCAGGTGGATCGAGAATGTCTCTACTCGGCTTGAGACATTGCTGATTTCTTTAATCAGACTAATCAACTGATCTGTCATTTGATTAAAGGATTCATTCAAGCCGCCGATTTCATCCTTGCGCTGAATATCCATCCGCTCCACAGCAAGATTGCCTTCTGCGATCTGCTTTGCTCTGTAGGATAGTGATTTGATGGGTGTCACGATGGATCGCGTTAATCCAATATTCAAAAAGACAGCAATGACAATCAGTGTGAGTGCTGAGACGAGTGCACTTGTGATAATCCATTGGACATTGTCTGCTGCAGCCTCTAGATTTTGTTTATACGCTTCTTCTGCCCTTTTATTCATCGTATGCACATCGTTTAAAACGCCATCAATTCTTGCTGCCACACGTCTTGCATCCGATGCGTTTTTTTCACCAATGGCGTTGTTTGCTTCCTTGGTCCACGTGTCAAATTTTGAATTTAACCTTGTTAATGCCTCTTTGTTCATATTTCCTGCATGTTTGTTTAGCGTTTGCAGCTGCTTTTTTGCTGTAGAAATATCGTTTTGAACGATCTCTAGCTGTTCATCTGAGAGTGTCATCGAATAATTGGTCATGGCTTGCTCGACACTTTCAAAGCTTGCCTTCGTTTTTTGTACGTTTAATAAGGTTTGCACATCTGTCTCATTTGATGATTGGATCTTTGTCATGCTGACAATGATAAAGGCGATGACGCCAACTGCTAAAAGAAGTGAAATAAGTGAGTTAAGTAAAATTTTGACGCGTAAGCTCATGATGCGTCCCCCTCTTCTTTTAGAAGCGTCTGCTTCAGACCATTTAATTTTTTGGTCAGTGTCTCAGCATTTTTCAGGATCCGGATTTTTGCCATATCGATTCCATCATTGCTTAAGTCATAGACAACATGACCGCTTTTCATTTGATTGTTCTTGACGAGCTGTTCACTGAATTGATAGACCACTTCATCGACTTTTTTCACCATAGACGAAATGACCGCTTTTTCAGCAGTATAGTACTGATCGCTGTCTACACCAATGGCATATTTACCCTGCGCCTGCGCTTCTTTTAATACACCGACACCTGTATAACCGGCTGCGGCATATAAAACGTCTGCTTTCTTTTTGATCATGTCTTTGGCTATTTTACTACCCTTGCCTGCATCACTAAACGTACCGGCATAGTTGGATAAGATCTTGATTTTCGGATTGACTGATTTGGCGCCTTTTTGAAATCCTTTTTCAAAACGATGAATGACATCTGCGTCAACACCGCCAACAAATCCAATGACATCGCTTTTCGTTGTCATTGCAGCAAGTGCTCCCGCTAAATAGCTGCCTTGCTCTTCTTTAAACGTCACAGAGGTCACATTTTTCAGCTCAGATACAGCATCGATCAAAAGGAACTGCTTCTTCGGATATTTCTTTGCGACTTTTTCCAGGTCTTCTTGCATACTGAAACCTACACCAATGACAAGATCATTTCCATCTTTTACGAGTTCTGTCAGCCCTTTTTCATATGTATCAGTTTCTGCAATTTCTCTATAATCAAATTCAATGCCAAGCTCATCACGTGCTTTTTCTAATCCTTTAAATGATGAATCGTTAAATGATTGATCACCAAGACCATCATCTGTGAGCATAACGCCAATATGCTTCGCAGTTGATTTTGGCGCCCCCTCCTGTTGATTACCGCATGCGGCGAGCACCATAAGCATGGCTGCCATCAGAAGTAATGAAATCTTCACTTTCATCCAAAAACACACTCCTTTTATCATCCTTACTCCTTTTTTATCGGATTTGAGAGGCGTTGTTTCAATGATTAGTGAAGGTTTTTCATGACTTTTTTCACAGAAAAAATCCATTATTTAAGACAAAAATAAAAAAGTGAGCAAATGCTCACTTTTTCTCGTATGTCCAGCCTTCTTTTTGGTAAACTAAATCATTTTTCATGAGATGACCTAGTGCTCGTTTAAAGGCTGCCTTGCTCATTTGAAATCTTTCGCGGATATCCTCTGGATCACTTTTGTCCCCATAAGGCATGGCGCCGTTTCTTGTTCTCATATAGGTTAAAATTTCTTCTGCATCGACAGATAGTGCATCCTGTTTTCTAGGAAGCAGAGAAACGTTCACCGTTCCGTCCTCTTTCACTGCAATGACGCGTCCTGTCACGGTCGATCCTAATCGTGGCTCTTCCTTTCGTTCCGTGCGGTGAATAAACCCACGCACGCCTGTATCTGTCAGCATAAAAGAACCTGTCGCAATTAAACGATAGATTGTTCCAGTGATTTCTTTGTTCATTAAGGTTTCTGGTGCCTCTGTGAACAATTCACTGATCACGTCTTCTGTGGCTGGTTTTGCGAACATTCTGCCGTAGCTTGTGACTTTCAGCATACAGTAGAGTTTGTCTCCTTTTTTCGGCCATGCTTCCTCAAAAGGCGGGAGGTGTTCTGTTGCAACAAGTGCATCCTTTGACAGCCCAACATCAACAAATGCGCCCATGTCTTCTACCACGTCCACGACTTCTACCCAGTCGTATGTATGTGCGTTAATTGTAGGTATTTTCATCGTGGCAGCGAGTCTTTCTTCATGATCTACATATAAGTAGACCTCTACTTCATCTCGGTCACCAATATCTTCTGTCATTTCACTGCGGTGTAAGAGGACCGAATCTTCACCGTCTGTCAAAAAGTAGCCGTATTCCATTTCATTCTCTATTTGCAAGGTCAGTTGCTCACCTGGTCTCATGTTCTCTTCCTTCCTATCTGCCCATAAAAGAGCGTTCGTTCATCTTTTGATTCACTCTATTCTACTATACTTCTTCCTGCATGAACATCTCTAGTTCTGTTAGCTAAAGTGGACAAACTGGACACGATTTATACGGCTGGCGGCTTTACTCTTTGATAAAGTTTTCTTCTTCTGCTATTTGCATGATAAAATAGACGCAATATCTAAACTTGGAGGTCATGTGTGATGGCAAAAGAAAGCTCATTTGACATTGTATCGAAAGTTGAACTGCCTGAAGTGCAAAACGCTGTTCAAGCAGCACTGAAAGAAATTAAAAACCGTTATGATTTTAAAGGAAGTAAAAGTGATATTTCTCTCGAAAAAGAAGAGCTTGTCCTCATTTCTGATGATGACTTCAAACTTGAGCAGTTAAAAGATGTGCTTGTGACAAAGCTGATCAAACGAAATGTTCCAACTAAAAACATCGATTACGGAAAAACTGAGCATGCCCTAGGCGGTACAGTACGCCAGCGTGCGAAGCTGATCAGCGGGATTGATCAAGACAACGCCAAAAAGATCAACGCGCTTATCAAGCAGTCAGGCATCAAAGTGAAATCACAATTTCAGGATGACCAAGTGCGTGTGACAGGGAAAAATAAAGATGATTTACAAGAGGTGATTTCTCTTATGCGCAAGGCCGATTTGCCGATTGATGTCCAATTTATAAATTTTCGATAAATTTCAAATTTTCCATTGATTATTTCTGCATTTTTCGTTACAGTTGATGGAAGTTCAATTCATTGACATGTTCATATTGCTTTCTTATCAAGAGAGGCAGAGGGACTGGCCCTGTGAAGCCTCAGCAACCGGTGTAGTAGAAATCTATTTTCTATGACCAAGGTGCTAAATCCAGCAAGCAACTGCTTGGAAGATAAGGAGAAGAATTACGATACAGCCAAAAAGTCTTCTTCTTATCAGAAGGCTTTTTTTGTTACATAGAAATAAGGAGGAATACAATGGGCCTATTACAAGACTTACAAAACCGCGTACTGATAGCTGACGGAGCGATGGGAACACTTTTATACTCTTACGGCATTGACCGCTGCTTTGAAGAATTAAATTTATCGAAAGAGGATGAAGTGAAACGCGTGCACGAAGCATATGTGCAGGCAGGCGCTGACATCATCCAAACGAACACATACGGTGCGAATTATATTAAACTATCCCGCTACGGCTTAGAGGAAGAAACGAAACGCATCAATACAAAAGCGGTACAAATTGCAAAAGCAGCCGCAGGCTCTGCTTATGTACTCGGAACAATTGGCGGCATTCGAACGTTTAACAAAAATGCTTACTCTATAGAAGAAATCAAACGAAGCTTTAGAGAGCAGCTGTACATCCTATTAAATGAAGAGCCTGACGGATTATTGCTTGAAACATATTATGATATAGAAGAAGCGAAGGCTGTTCTCCAAATTGCCCGCAAAGAAACGACTCTTCCGATTGTCATGAACGTCTCAATGCATGAACAAGGCGTTTTGCAGGATGGTACCCCGCTGAAGGATGGTTTATCTGAGTTATCATCTCTTGGTGCAGATGTTGTCGGCATCAACTGCCGGCTGGGCCCTTATCACATGATTCAGGCACTTGAAGGCGTTCCACTTTTGGAAAATTCGCATTTATCTGTCTATCCTAACAGCAGTCTCCCCTCACTTGAAGCAGGCAGACTCGTCTATGATACCGATAACGATTATTTCCGAAAAAGTGCACTTGAATTTAGAAATCAGGGCGCACGTATTATCGGAGGCTGCTGCGGAACAACACCTCAGCATATTAGCGCAATGGCTGAAGCGGTCAAAGATTTAGCACCGATCACTGAAAAAGAAGTGAAGGTGTTAAAAGAAGAAATCATTTCCATCCAAGATCAGCGCACTGAGCCAGGTCTTGATGAGCTGGCTGTGAAAAAACGATCGATTATCGTAGAGCTTGATCCGCCGAAGAAGCTGAACTTCGAAAAATTTCTCGTTGCTGCAAATGAATTAAAGAATGCTGGCATTGATGCATTGACGTTAGCCGATAATTCTCTTGCGACTCCGCGCATTAGCAATGTCGCTTGCGGCGCATTATTAAAGCAGCAGCTCGATATGCGTTCTCTTGTTCATATCACATGCCGCGACCGTAATTTGATTGGGCTTCAATCTCATTTAATGGGGCTCGACACCCTTGGATTAACCGATATTTTAGCGATCACAGGCGATCCATCTAAAATTGGAGACTTCCCAGGTGCAACATCTGTGTATGATTTAACCTCCTTTGATTTGATTCGTCTCATCAAACAGTTTAACGAAGGCCTTTCTTTCTCAGGAAAGCCCCTTGGCAAAAAGACCAATTTTTCAGTGGCTGGCGCGTTTAACCCAAATGTGCGCCATATTGATAAAGCGGTGAAACGTCTTGAGAAAAAAATCGAATACGGTGCTGATTATTTTATTTCACAGCCTGTTTATTCTGAGGAACAGCTTGTGAAAATTCATGAGGAAAGCCGCCACTTGGATAAACCGATTTATATCGGCATTATGCCGTTAACAAGCAGCCGAAATGCAGAGTTTATTCATCACGAAATTCCAGGCATCAAATTATCTGATTCTATTCGTGACATTATGGCCAAAGCTGGCGAGGATAAAGAAAAGCAGCGAGCAGAAGGCTTAGCGATTGCCCGCTCTTTATTAGATACAGCCTGCGAATTGTTTAATGGCATTTATTTAATTACTCCTTTCCTTCGATCAGATTTAACAGCAGAACTGACCACCTACATCCATCAGAAAGAAAAGGAGTCTAACGTCCATGTCACCTATCACTGAACAGCTCAAAAAACGCATCCTCGTCCTTGATGGGGCAATGGGCACAATGATTCAAAACGCCAACCTGACAGCAGAGGACTTTGGCGGAGAAGAGTATGAGGGCTGTAACGAGTATTTGAATGTGACAGCCCCTCACATCATCTCTAAGATCCATAGGGAGTACCTTGAAGCAAGTGCTGACCTCATTGAAACAAATACGTTCGGCGCGACAAAGCTCGTCCTTGACGAATATGGGCTTGGGCACCTTGCCTATGAACTCAATGTTCGAGCTGCGCAGCTGGCAAAGGCAGAAGCTGACCGTTTCTCCACACCAGAAAAGCCTCGTTTTGTTGTAGGCGCAATGGGCCCGACAACGAAAACATTATCTGTAACAGGCGGCACAACCTTCAGTGAGCTCGTCAGAAATTATGAAGAGCAGGCCCGCGCTCTGATTGACGGAAAGTGTGATGCCCTTCTTTTAGAAACAAGCCAAGATATGCTGAATGTAAAAGCTGGATTCAAAGGGATTCAGGAAGCCTTTCAGCAAACGGGCATCCAATTACCACTCATGGTATCAGGAACGATTGAACCGATGGGCACCACCCTTGCTGGTCAGGATATTGAAGCCTTTTATATTTCTCTTGAGCATATGAAACCAATCAGTGTGGGCCTTAACTGTGCGACTGGTCCAGAATTTATGACAGACCACATCCGCACGCTCTCCTCCATTGCAAAGTCAGCGGTGAGCTGCTATCCGAATGCTGGTCTCCCAGATGAAGAAGGCCAATATCACGAATCCCCTGCCTCTCTTGCTAAAAAAATCGCCGCCTTTGCTAAGGAAGGCTGGTTAAATATTGTCGGCGGCTGCTGCGGGACTACACCTGCGCATATTCAAGCATTGTCAGATGAAGTACGCACGCTTCAGCCGCGTCATATCAACCGCGAATCACCGCAGCATACCGTATCAGGAATTGAGCCTCTTATTTATGAGGATTCGATGCGTCCTCTTTTTGTAGGCGAACGGACCAATGTCATTGGTTCTCGCAAATTCAAACGGCTCATTGCGGAACAAAAGTTTGAAGAAGCAGCAGAAATTGCTCGTGCTCAAGTGAAAAATGGCGCTCACGTCGTTGATGTGTGTCTCGCCGATCCAGACCGTGATGAGGCAGCAGACATGGAAGGCTTTTTACAAGAAGCCATGAAAAAGGTGAAAGCCCCTTTTGTCATTGATTCAACGGATAAACACGTGATTGAAAAGGCACTCACCTACTCTCAAGGGAAAGCCATCATCAATTCCATCAACCTTGAGGATGGCGAGGAACGCTTTGAAGAGATTCTTCCTCTTGTGAAGCTATATGGCGGTGCACTTGTTGTTGGCACGATTGATGAAATAGGAATGGCGGTGACAGCAGAACGAAAACTTGAAATTGCTGTACGTTCTCACGATCTGCTAACGAAGAAGTATGGTATTCCCGCAAGTGACATCATTTTTGATCCGCTTGTCTTTCCCGTAGGCACTGGAGACGAGCAATATATTGGCGCCGCTGAAGAAACGATCAAAGGCATTAAAATGATTAAGGAAACCCTGCCTGAGTGCCTCACCATTTTAGGCATCAGCAACGTATCTTTCGGACTTCCGCCTGTTGGCAGAGAAATTTTAAATGCCGTTTATTTGTATCACTGCGTGCAAGCAGGGCTTGACTATGCCATTGTCAATACAGAAAAGCTTGAACGCTTCGCTTCCATTCCAAAGGAAGAAATCAAACTAGCTGAAACCTTGCTTTATGAAACAAATGATCAAACACTGGCTGAATTCACCCAATTTTACCGCGGCAAAAAGAAAACGGAGAAAAAACCAAAGATCTCCTTATCACTTGAAGAAAGGCTGGCGCTCTATGTCGTCGAGGGAACGAAAGAAGGTCTCGTCGATGACCTATCCCTTGCTTTGGAGCAATATGAATCGCCGCTTCATATCATCAATGGCCCGTTAATGCAGGGAATGGCTGAAGTTGGTCGTCTTTTTAATCAAAACGAATTGATTGTAGCCGAAGTGCTTCAATCGGCTGAGGTCATGAAAGCATCTGTTTCGTTTCTTGAGCAATATATGGAAAAGCAGCATGCGAGCGGGAAAGGAAAGATTCTACTTGCGACTGTAAAAGGAGATGTCCATGATATCGGGAAAAACCTCGTCGACATCATTTTGAGCAATAACGGCTTTCAGGTGGTCGACCTCGGCATCAAGGTGACACCTCAAACATTGATTGAAGCTGTGCAAAAGGAAAAACCAGATATGATTGGATTATCAGGCTTACTTGTAAAATCCGCACAGCAAATGGTACTAACCGCTCAAGATTTACAAAAAGCCAATATTTCTGTTCCTATTTTGGTCGGCGGTGCTGCCCTTTCTCGTAAATTTACGAAAATGAAAATTTCGCCTCATTATGATGGACCTGTTCTTTATGCAAAAGATGCGATGGACGGACTATCATTAGCCAATGAGTTAAAAGCGAATCCTCTTCAATTTCAAACAAAACCGCAAGAAGAGCCAGCGGCACCTTTCAAGGAAAAAGAAGGAAAGCAGCCGAAAGCTGTCATAGAATTACTAGAAAAACGCGCAGCACTCCCGAAGGCACCGGTATTTACGCCAGAAAATACCGCACGCCATTATGTGAGAGACATCGATTTGCATCATATTATGCCTTATGTGAATGAACAAATGCTTATTGGTCATCATCTCGGCTTAAAGGGAAAGATCAAAACCTTATTAGCTGAAAAGCACCCAAAAGCATTGGAATTAAAACAGCTTGTCACAGATCTTCTAAACGAAGGCAGAGAGAAAAACTGGTTTGCGCCAGCATTTGTGTATCAATTCTTCCCTGCCAGTTCAGACGGAAATGATTTGCATATTTATGATCCCGTAGAGCCTGACCGCATCATTGAAACGTTCCAATTTCCAAGACAGGAGAAGCTCCCGTACCGCTCCATTTCTGATTATGTACGGAAAAGTGATGAAAACGAGAAAGATTATATTGCCTTATTCGCCGTCACAGCCGGCGCGCGTATACGCGAGGTCGCGCAGCAATTTAAGCAGGAAGGAGATTATTTAAAAATGCATGCTGTCCAAGCTCTCGCACTTGAGCTTGCAGAGGGATTAGCTGAAAGAACCCACCAAGTGATTCGTGACAAATGGGGATTCCCTGACCCAGTCGATTTTACAATGGAAAAACGATTCCAAGCGAAATATCAAGGGCAGCGCTATTCCTTTGGTTATCCAGCGTGTCCAAATCTTGAGGATCAAGAAAAGCTGTTCAAGCTGCTTCAGCCTGAAAAAATCGGCATCCATCTCACAGAAGGATTCATGATGGAACCTGAAGCATCTGTTTCAGCGATCGTCGTTTCCCACCCTGAAGCTCGATATTTTAATGTTCATTAAGACTGGACCCTCCGTCATTGGGGGTTCTTTTTTGATACACGCTGAGAGGAAAAGGATTTTCCTTTTTCTTATGCCTTCATATGGTACGATACATATAGATGAAATCAGCTAAGAAGGAGTTGCGTGTATTGGAAAACGTTGTACAACGAACTTTAACACTTGATGACATACCCGATCTTATCGCATTGTCAAAAGAGGTCGACTGGCCTGATTACAATGCGGATGAGCTTACATCTCTTTTAACAAACGGATATTTTACAGGTTTTTCAACAACAGATGGACAAGTGATCTCATGTGCAGGACTTTTCCAATATGATAAAGCAGCATCAATTGGTGCCGTTATTGTATCTGAGACACATCGCGGCTTAGGCCTTGCACGGAAAATGATTGACACCCTGCTTCGCAGAAGCGATCAAAGCGTTCCTGTCGTTTTAACTGCTACTGTACAAGGACAGCCCGTTTACGAAAAAATCGGATTTCAAACGGCCGGCTACATTCATACATACAAAGCACAGACCACGAATCCAGCGGCTTTTCGTGTGTCAGGCGGGATTCACCTTTCTCCTGCTGATGAAGCGGACCTTCCGTCTATTGAAGCACTTGACGAAAAAGGTGCA
This sequence comes from Bacillus sp. FSL R5-0512, assembly GCF_038593295.1. Taxonomy (NCBI): domain Bacteria; kingdom Bacillati; phylum Bacillota; class Bacilli; order Caryophanales; family Bacillaceae; genus Bacillus; species Bacillus sp. FSL R5-0512. The sequence goes on along the minus strand of NZ_CP151982.1, from coordinate 1,070,324 downwards.
GGCACCAATCGATCAAGCTTTATAAGAAAGCGAATGGAACGAGCATCGTTCCGGCTGATTGCAAAGAATGAGCACCATGAAACAACTGGATTTGCCTTTGGCATCGAAACCCCTGCTAATCTAATGATTGGACCGCTTACAGCAAACGATGAACAAACCGCTCTCTCGCTCATCCAATCACTCATCTCGTCTTATTCAGACGCAATTCGTTTAGATATGCAGGAAGAAACTGCTGAACGCCTGCATGAAACACTTGTTGAAGCAGGATTTACAAAAACAAACGTAGCGCATTTTATGATGATTCGCGGGAAAGAAAAACTGAATGATCCCGCCCTTTTCTATTTCCTTGCCTCTCAAGCATTTTCTTAAAAAACAAACAAGCTGTAGACACTTGATGTCTACAGCTTTTCTATTACTTCTCCCCAACTGACGAAAGAACATGAGCGAGTGCATTTGTGACCTTCCCATGCTCTGATGCATGCGGGCGGTCATCACCATCTCCATAGCCATAATCAATCATTCGATTACGATTTAAGCAAAGCTTTGTCAGCTTCGGCTGGAATAGATCAAATAATTCAAAACGATCTTTTAGCTGCGGGAATTGATTTTGATACTGCTGAATTTCTTCAGCAAGCAAACGCCAAAGAGTCGTTTCATCTAACAGATTGTGATTGTCTAATACGTTGGATACATAACGCAGATTGCAAATAAATAATCCTGTAAAGATAAATTGCACCAGACCTTCTGGCGGCTCACTGCGCAGCACTTCTTTTAAATCTTCTTCTAATGAAGCTAATTCAGGCAGCGGCTGGTCACTTATATTCACATCATCAACGAAATCTTTGATCGCCAAACGATGCGGCTGATGATTTTTTAACACAAGAATTGTATTTTGCCCATGCGGTGAAAAGACTGTGCCGTATTGATACATAAAGTGTAAAAGCGGCGGCATCACGACATGGAAAAACTTCGCCATCCATTCTTTTGCTGAGAGACCTGATTTTTCAATCAGCTGCTTGATATATGGCTCACCTTCATGATCCTCATAAGTGAGTGCCGCAAGTGTAACAGGGCTCTCCCCTTCTTCTAAGTACGTATAAATGCTTTCTCTAAAAATGACACCGAGCATCTCAAGATATTGATACGGCGCACCAGGCAGTTTGCTGTAGTATGGATGATCGACATTGATACTTGCATTCTCACCTGGTAAAATGACGCGGCAGACATCAGATAAAAATGAGTCTTGATCGGCAATCCCTTTAATATGCGCTGTAATGCGCGGGGCAATGACCGTACGTTCTGATGGGAGTCCACGGTACACGAGTGTATTTAAAATACTCATTGGCAGTTTAATATGATGCTTGCCTTTGTTTGAGATATTTGTAAAGGTTCTGATCGACTGCTGCGGGATATATTGATCCAGTCCCTCTCCCAAATACACAATCCGGCGCAAGGCCAAATCTTCCGGGAAATGCTGAATAATCATATGCGTCCACTGCCACTGATGGACAGGCATCATATAATAGTCAGCTGCATTCAGTCCTTCATCCTTTAACACACGCTGAAATTGACGAATCGTGACTTCATCTAATTCTTTGGCGATCACCTGCTCATAGTTTTCATGATCGACTGCATGGAATGTCGCAAGCTCTCTATGTACAGCAATCCAAGACAGCTGCACACATTCCTGCCGTTCTGGTGCATAAGCTAAGTAATCATCGTAGCTGAATCCTATACGTCCTTTGTTATACACAATCCAAGGATGGCCTGTCATTTCTCCTTCAATCCATGCATAATCCGTATCTGTCAGTTCATCCGCACGAAGTGCTTTTTTCGACAGCAAATGGACATCGGCTAACAAAGTATGGTGAAGCTCTTTGATAAGATGGCCTGTTGTATCAGAAGACATTGGAATGATCGGCTGAATGTCTAGTAAAAACACAATGGCACTGACATCCTTTGACCATTTTCCATCTTGACAGCACTCAATTGATTCAGCGATTGTATCAAAACTATCAAACAACCGAGGTTTTGCCAGATAACGATATTTCTTATGTTCGTGAATGATTAATTCATACTGCGCGATGCCATCCTTACAATCCAGCTCAACAGGATGAAGCATGTCCTCATACATATATTCAGACAGCATTTTTGCCACCATTCGCTGGTTTGCCTTTTTCCAAGCAGCAGGATTCACCGCTTTTTTCAATTCATCTTGTACACTCATCGCTTCATCCTCCTTATCCTTTGATTTCTTCAAATGTGTGTGCGTTCTTGTGTGTACCAAATGTCTGGAAGACATGCTTTTGATAAAGTGGATACACGGTTTGACGAGCAAGTTCATTGATGATCACACTGTTTCGATAAGCCCCCAGCCCCAAATCTGGAGCGCCGACCCCATGTGTATGAAGCTCTGCATTTTGTACAAAAATATCATTTTCACCCATCGTATTTGTTTTCAAACGATATTCACGTTCAACTTGGAATCTCCCTTGATCATCCCATTGAATGTGATGAGAAATAGGATTGATAAACGGCGGCAGAACGGATTGGTAGCCAGTCGCCAATACGACAATATCCGTTTCATGTGTAAAGGATTCTTCCTTGACCCATTGCGTGCATGAAAGTGATAACCCGCCCGCTGTTTCCTCAATCAGGTTGACCTCTGTCATGGCTTGAAGCACTGTGTTCAGCTGGTTTCCGCAGGCAGAACGTTCATAAAGCAAATGATAAATATCACGAATCATCGCCGAACTGATACCTTTATACAGCAAGTCTTGCTGTTTTAATAACGCATCCTTTTTGGCTTGCGGAAGCTCATAAAAGAAATCAATATAGTCAGGGGAGAAATACTCAAGTCCAAGGTTTGAATATTCCATTGGGAAAAATCCTTTTGACCGTGTGAACCAGTGAATATCCTTCGCCTCATCATCTGATAAAATGTCATAAAACACTTCTGCCGCACTTTGACCAGAGCCGATAACTGTCACAGATTTCCCTTTGAAACAGCCTTCTTTCTTTCGTTTTAAATAGTCAGCTGAGTGAAAAACCTTCTCTCCTAAAGCTGGCTGGAGCGATGCGGGTATCGCCGGCTGCGTGCCAATTCCTAAGACGAGATGTTTGCTTTCAAACACCTCTATAGTTTGGTCCTTTACATGACGGACATGCACTTCATACCGCTTTTCCCCTGCCTTTTCAATCAGTGAGACAGATTCGACATTCATGCCGAATCGGCAAGAGTCTAACTGGTCAGCGACCCAGCGGCAATAATGACTGTATTCCTTGCGCGGGATATGGAAGTCTTCTAGAAAGTAAAATGAATACAAACGGTTTTGTTCCTGCAAATAGTTGAGGAAGCTATATTTGCTTTTCACATCTGCCATGCTGACAAGGTCCGCTAAAAATGGGACTTGCAGTGTTGTCCCTTCAATGAGCATCCCTGGGTGCCAGTGAAAGGCTTCACTTCTTTCAAAAAACAAAGCGTCGATTTCATTTACCTCTTCAGATAATGCGGCAAGCCCGAGGTTAAACGGGCCAATGCCGATCCCAATTACATCCACTATATTATTTTGCTTGTTGAACCGCGTCATGGTTATACTTCCTTTCGAATCGTTCTCGATCACAAAACATCAAAAGACCTGTTTTATCGGGTAAAGTGACTGGTTTCACACGTTCGAAGCCGCATTTTTCAAATACATGAATCATTTTTTCATTGCGAATATCCGGCTCAGCAACGATTTTTTCTGTTCGTTTGTTCTGCTCAAATTGAAATGCTGTCATTGCCTGAAGGAGCGGCGCAGCAAATCCTTTTCCCACATAATCCGGCTCCCCTATTAACAGGTGGATGCCTTGATCATGCGGAGAAGGCTCATAGTAGGATTCAATGATATCCCCTTTCACGTTGTAAGCCTCAAAATAACTCATTGGCGTCCCATCAATCGTGCCTAAATAAAGGGTTTGATGCGGATCATGTATGGCCTGATAAAAATGCTTTTCAAAAGCAGGAAATGGAATATTCAAATGCCAAAATGGGTGAACGTACTCTTCTTGCATCCACTTATGGACAAGCTGGACATCTCTTTCATATTCAGCACGAATAAACCTGATGCGATGCCTCATCCAATCAGCGCCTCCTTATGTAAAAAGAGCGGATTCAAGACAGCCGTGTAACGAGACTGTGTTTCCAGAGATCCTGTCAGCTCATCCATATCTTCAAATCGTGTCAGCAAATTCGCTTTTGAAGGAAGTTCTTTTGAGCGGAGAAGGCTGTTAGTCAGATCAGATGCTCCGTACGTCTCCTCATGAGCGAGCAATGTATCTCTCACGAGTGCCAGCAAATCTTCTTCCTTTGCTAGACCTTCTGTGCCAAAGCCATTAATGAGACCAAATAAATGATTAAAGAAGAAATAATAACGGAGTCTCTCAACGGCTACATCATCCGCACAAATGGTTTCACTTCTTACGCTCAAGTTTTGAACTAGATTTGCGAGCTTATCTTTTTTTGATTCACTATAATAGTAGCCTTGGTTGTCACGATAATAGAAAGTCTCTGGATAACCATCCTTCATTTGCACAACAGCATTTTGCTGATGGGCCTCGAGTGCAAGACCATACGTTTCAAACAGCCAGAGCATCGGTTTTAACGAAATGGTCAAATATTGTTTAAACCAATCTTGGCTGACCGCTTCAGTTGACCGGCCTTCTGAATCTGCAAGTTTATGAATAATTCCTGCTAATCTCGATTTTCCTCCGTACGCATGATCCTGACATAGCCCAGCAATTAAGCTTGCGCCTTTTTCACGATGCAAGAATGGATTTTGACGAATGACCACTTCAAAGCCTGATTCCGCTTCATCTCCTCGAATAGAGAGATATGCAGGATCTTCAATGACACGGAATCCAGAGAATTTTTCATATAAAGAAACGCCTAATTCTGTTTTTAAGATGCGGGACATCTCTACTCCTCGATCCAGTTCCTTTTGTTTATTGATACGTAAAGAGTTCGTAATTTTCACAGGAACAGAGAATTTGAGCATGTAAGCAGAATCCTTTTGATAGACCGTTCTAAAGGATGAGGTCGCTGTGTATTCAGACCCGAACGGTCCTAAATAAGTCAGTTTCCCCTCCTCTATATAACGCTTCACGAATGCCTTCTCCATGACCACTTTGACTTGCAGCGGATGAATCGGAATGAGCACAAATTCTCCGTTTTCTGTTAACCTATTCAGTCTCTCTGTTTCTTCTGGCACCTGACGCGAAAGCTCTTCTAACATGAGGCTTGCCGCAGATTGTGAAATAGACGAATCCTGAAGCACAATCGAATGGTGCGCTTTAAAGTAATGAAGCTGGAAAGCTCCTTTCAGCTCAGGAGAATAGACGGCTTCCTCCTCTTCTGTCATCCCTTGTCTGCTTTTTGGTGTAGGATGTGTTAAATGTCCAAGGAGAAGTGACTGCTCGGCCTCGATGTACTCAAAATCAGCTTGAGATAAAGCAGCTTGATCACTTTCTCTCTCCCGTAAGAATCGTTCAATATTTCGGCAGCTTAAAATGATGCGAAGCATGAATTCATCCTCTGCATCAGTGCGGCCATATGCAATGAGAAGCTCCTTTGAACATAAAGCAACAAGTGTCGTGTAATCGACGATCGTTCCCTCTTTTTCGCTGCCACTTGGACGAAAGCGAATCGGAAAATCAAAGAGATGGCGGCCTACAGATGAAAAATATCGGATCGGAATCACAAGCTCAAGGTCTTGCTTTGCTAGTTTTGCCACGAATACAAGCGAACCATCTGCTTTCGTCTCTTTTTTTGCAGATCGATCGATTCCTGTTTCACGTAAAAAACAGTTTAAAAAGCTTTGCATAGTTGCATTTTCAGCCATTTGTTTATATTGACTCAACGTAGTACCCTCCCGGATTGAATATGAGCGATCCCGATATCAACGATGTCAGAAAGGATTTCCTCAATATGTGTGATTGTCGTTCTCGGATTTAACAAAGTGAATTTTAAGCATGTTTGACCATCCACCACTGTTTTCGCAATGACAGCAGCTCCTGATTTGAATAACGTTCGATGGATGATTTTATTGATGTCATCCGCCCCCTTAAATCGAAACACAACTGCATTGATTTCTGGCTCAGGATTGATCAGGTCAAGGTGATCATTGCTCTCAATAAGCGCGGCCACATCCTTTGCAAAATCAATGGTATGGTCAATGATGTCACCAAATCCTTCCTCCCCAATCAGACGAAGAGAAAGAAGCAATTTCAGAGCGTCAAACCGGCGCGTCGTTTGCACAGATTTATGGACAAGATGTAGTATTCCATCCAGTTCATCTTCCTTTGGGTTGAGATAATCTGCATGATAATGAATCAAACCAAAATGTCTTTTATCCTTTAGCAAAAATGCTCCGCAGGAGATCGGCTGATAAAATTGTTTATGAAAGTCAATCGTGATGGAATCAGCAAGTTCAATACCGTCTAATTTATTCCCGTAGGTTTCGCTTAATACAAGCGCTCCGCCGTAGGCAGCATCTGCGTGAATCCATAGACCGTATGGCTTGACGATGTCATACACATCTCGAACCGGGTCAATACTGCCAAAATCAGTTGTCCCGCAAGTCGCCACTACCGCAAAAGGCAGGAGATCTTGTTCCTTTAATTCAACAAGTTTCTTCTTCAAATCGTTGAGGTCCATGCGGTGATGCTCATCTGTCTCTACCAGAACAACTGCCTGCTCCCCTAAGCCTAGCTGGGATGCAGATTTCTTCACAGTGAAATGAGCATTCTTAGAACAAAGAATTCTCATGCGGTGAGCCTCACTCGGCAAGCCTTTCTGCTGAACATTCCATTGCCATGTGTTTTCACAAAATGCATCTCTTGCAAGAAGCAGTCCCATGTAGTTAGATTGGGTGCCACCGCTCGTAAATGTCCCATCTGCTAGATTTCCATAAGAAAACTTCGCACATAGCCACTTTAAAATTTCCTCCTCAACCAAAGATGCAATACCGCTTTGATCGAAGGAATCCATTGATTGGTTAAAGGAGCTCACTATCACCTCTGCGGCAAGTGCAGGGATAAGCGGCGGACAATGCAAATGTGCCAAGCATTTAGGATGCGATACATCAACGAGATGCGGCAAAAGGTGCTGCTGTATATCTTGAAAGACAGATTCCATTGATTCGCCAGACGGGTGAAGCTGAAATAAGGATTCGACACTAGCCGCTAATTTCCCAGGCAATATTCCGCTATATGGACCTTGGTCTTTTTGCCACTGATCCAGTAAGCTGTCGATAGATGTATGAAGAGCCGCTCGGAAGGACTCTCTTCCAAGCTGGCTTTGATTGATAAATAATGAATCCACAGAAGCTTTAGTTGATTGCATCGTAAACGGCCTCTTTGAAAATAGCGATGACTTGTTCAAGCTGTTCTTCTGTCATGATCAATGGCGGTAAGAATCGAATAACGCTACCGAAACGGCCTCCTGTCTCTACAATTAAGCCTTTGTCGAAGCAATTCTTTTGAATGAGACTGGCTAGCTCAGGATTTGCTGGATAACTTCCATCCACATCCTGCTTTTCATTTGGATTGACTATTTCAGCACCAATCATTAATCCTCTTCCTCGAACATCACCAATAGCTGGTACATTTTTTTGAATGTCTTTTAGATAAGCCTGCATGCGATCCCCTAGCTGGTCTACATGATCAAGCAGATTGGTTTCTTTTATAAATTTAAGCGTAGCGGTTCCTGCAGCCATCGCCATTTGATTCCCTCTAAATGTGCCAATGTGTGCACCTGGATTCCATTGATCCAAATCTTGATCATAAATCACAACTGAAAGCGGCAGGCTTCCACCAATGGCTTTAGATAATACAATAACGTCTGGCACAATTCCCGCATGTTCAAAGGCAAACATCTTGCCTGTTCGGCCAATGCCTGATTGAACCTCATCGATAATGAGCGGAATGCCTTTTTCTTTTGTGATTCTTCTCATTTCTTTTATCCATTCAATAGATGCTGGAATTGAACCTCCCTCACCTTGCACTGCTTCAAAGATCATACCTGCTGGCGGAAGAATACCACTTTCAGGATCATTTAATACACGCTCAATATAAGAGCTGGAAATGCGGTGTGAATCTTTCCCGCCAATGCCAAATGGGCAGCGATATTCATATGGATAAGGCATGAAATGCACATCTGGAATTAACCCTTGCACTCTTTCCTTTGGAGACAAATTTCCGCTTAATGACATCGTGCCATGTGTCGCACCGTGATAAGCACCGTGGAAAGAAAGAATGGAGCGATTTCCTGTCGCTGTCTTGACTAATTTAATCGCAGCTTCTATGGCATCACCGCCAGTTGGTCCACAAAATTGAATTTTTGCTCTCTTTGCAAACTCTTCTGGCAGGTGAGAAAAAATTTCATTCACAAATTCTTCTTTAATTTCTGAGGTTATGTCCAACGTATGCAATGGTCTTTTTTCATGAAGCATACGTTCAATAGCTTCTATAACAACCGGATGATTGTGACCAAGTGCAAGTGTTCCTGCGCCTGCCAGACAGTCATAAAACTCTCTGCCATCTGCATCTGTCACGATCATACCCTCGGCTTTTTGCATGGCTAACGGGAACCGTCTCGGGTAAGACCTTGCATTAGATTCTCTTTGACTTTGCTGCTCTAAAAATTGCTGATTTTTAGAAACGGTTTTGATGGACATAATAAAACACTCCTCCAATTGATAAAGATTATCATTTTCATTTATTAGCCTAGAGGATGTGAGATAGGAAAGTCAATTGTATTCAAAAAGATGATTCAAAAAGCATATGAATGCAATATTCTCTTTTTAATGAGTATTTTCGAGTAATTTTTACAAACCTTACTGCCATAAGGAGATGGAACGCATGAGACGGTTTGATATTGAAAAAAATTACAAATCATTCTTCCTGGTTCTTTTGTTCTACTCAACTCAAAGCGCTTATTTTATGAAGAAATTTGGATGAAATGAAGGTAGAAAATTGAAGAAGTAACATCATTTTTCTTGATATAAATGGTTTGGATGGTATAATTTCTCTGAAACACAAAGGAATGGAGGAGAATTTGATGATTTTTACAAAGCACGATCTTCACCATTACTTAACGCAGGATAAGATAGCATTAGCGATCACGCGCAGAAGGCCAAAGTGGTTTGGGGACGATATATGGAAATATCAAAGGTATTTGCGAAAATATGAATACTATTCTAATAGCGGCGCTCTACTGCGCAAATGGTTTTATCGCTATTTACATAAAAAGAAAGGCATGCAGCTTGGCTTTGATATTCCGATTGGCGTCTTTGGCCCCGGCCTTAGAATCAATCATAGTGGTCTCTTAATTGTGAATAAGCACGCAAAAATTGGGGCATTTTGTGATATTCATCAAGGGGTGAATATTGGCCAAAACCATTCCGAAAAGGATGTACCAACCATTGGAGATCACGTATGGATTGGCCCCGGTGCTAAGCTGTTTGGAGACATTTACATTGCAAATCATATTTCAATCGGAGCAAATGCCGTGGTGAATCGTTCCTTTCATGAAGAGCAGATCGTCATTGCTGGTGTACCGGCTCAAAAGGTAAAAGAAAAAGACCCTTCTTCATGAAGGCGCCTGATAAAAAAGAATAACACCGATCAAAACAGAGATGAGCAGCATGAGATAAAACAAGATGGTTAAAATCAAGATCGTCCAGCCCAGCCCCTTCCTCTCTGTCTTGATCAAATAAATACCGAGTACGATGGTGCTAAATAGCACGCCTAAAACAGCCCACAGCCATTTGTCTTTGTTATGTTTTGGCGCATCAAACCATAAATAGATGGCAACAGCAAGTGAAACGAATAGACCCGTTAATCTCATATTTAAATTCCCCCTTATGTAAAAAAACACATTTTCTATTATTCGCTTGAAAAACCGATTTTTTTCAGTTTATTCAAACATACGATACTTTTGTCCTAAAATATTTTATCATTGTTCCGCGGAAGGCTTCTCCATTCTTCTCTCAACATTCCGTAGCGCATTGAATCATAATAAACCCCTTGATAATAACGGACCTTTCTCAGTCTCCCCTCAAGGATAAATCCGCAATTCTCTGCGCACCGCATCATCCGTTCATTCCCTGACCAAGTTGTTAAACCAATTCGAGGGATATCAATATGCGTAAATAACACATCAATCCAAAGATTTAATGCCTTTGTCCCAATACCCCCGCTCCAAAAGCGTGAATCATAAATGATAATGCCGCATTCAAGCCACCTCGTACGTTCATTCTCCCAATAATATGATACGGTGCCTTTGATATCACCATCTATTTCAATGCCATATAGCTTTTGGGGAATGGATTCTTCCTGTAAGTACCGTTTCTTAAATGCAGCAAGCGGGATTTCGTGTTCATAAAAATAAGGGGCATTCCATTTTCGATAGGACTGGTCTGATGCTTTAAATTTTAAATGCCACACCGTCTCTAAGTCCGTTTCGGTTAATGGACGTATGTTCACAAGCTCTTCCTTTTCTTTTTTCATCTGTTCACGTTCCTTTACTTTGTCGTTCTTTTTGCTAAATGACGGTATTCAATCGGCGTCATGCCTTCATTTTGCCGAAACAGCTTAGAAAAATAAGTAGGGTCGTCAATACCTACATGATCTGCAATGGCAGCAATTTTTTCATTCGTTGAGGCCAGCATGCTTTTGGCTTCTTCGATTTTGAGACGATGGCTGTACTGGTTTGGCGTCAATCCATACACCGTCTGCATACATCTTGTCATGTAATCAGGATGATAGTGCAGTTTCTCTGCAAGCTGCTCCATGTGTAATTTCTCCATAAAGTGATGCTCAAGATAGTGAACCACTTCTGATGCGACAGTCTCCTTTGCAGTTGGAATATGGAATGCTTCCTTTTGCAGGTGAATGAGCATTTCCTCAAATAATAGCTGTTTTTTCAGCGGAAGTTCAGATGCATCATGATTTAGTGCTCTCATCGCTGAAAGGTGTTTTTTTAACACACTTCGCCCTTTCACTTTTGCTAAACGGGGCAGACTAAATTCATAGGTTGCCGGCTTTTCGAAGGTCGCTTGATTTTGTTTCATATCAATCCAGTGTTCTCTCGGCCGGTTCGTCAGCTCAAATCGGTCAATTGAGAAATGCAGCCACTCATAGTGGGTTTCCTCTTCACACGGCAGATGTCCACCATGAGACAGGCCCGGTGAGAGAATCATATATTCACCTTCTTTTACATGAAAAGCCTCCTCGCCCTCTGTCATCCATAGTTCACCTTTTGTGATATAGAGAAGATCAAATACAGTGAAGGTTCTTGAGATATGTCTTTCTCCTTGATGAAATACACCTTTACCTGAAGCAATATAAATCGGAAACGGCGGTACAGTAAATGTAATAAATCGATCCATATTCATCCCCTTATGAAGTCGGATTTCTCCAATAAGTTTCGGTTTCATCTCTTCTTATTATAGTCGATGCACGGTACACTATAAATCGGATTTATACGAAAGGGGGCTATGTGATGAAATCTCAAACCCTGTCATATGAAAAGGTTCAAGCCAAAGATGAGAAAACACACCCTTCATTATTTGCATTAACTTGGCCTATTTTTATCGAAATCTCTTTATATATGCTCATGGGGAGCGCTGATACACTTATGCTCAGCCAATACTCCGATAACAGTGTGGCCGCAGTAGGTGTAAGCAACCAGCTCCTGAATTTATTAATTGTCATGTTCAGCTTCATTACAACAGGAACGACCATTGTGATTGCGCAGCTTTTAGGAGCTGACCGCAAGCAGGAAGCGACTCAAGTCGCCTATGTCTCACTAGGAACCAACTTCTTGATCAGCTTTGTCATTAGTCTCCTCATGTTTGTGTTAGCTGTTCCAATCCTGCACATAATGGGCTTATCAAGTGAACTCATGCCGGATGCGGCGGTCTTTTTACAAATTGTCGGCCTGCTTTCTTTTATTCAAGCACTCATTATGACGTATAGTGCTATTTTAAAAAGCTACGGATATACAAGAGACACGATGTATGTCACCATCGGAATGAATTTGCTAAACGTTGCCGGCAATTATTTGGTCATTTTTGGTCCGTTTGGCTTTCCTGTATTAGGTGTCATGGGTGTTGCCTTTTCAACCTCGCTGGCTCGTTTGATCGGATTGATGGCGATGATCCTCATTGTCCGCCGCCGAATTGGATTGCGCTTTTCACTGAAGAGTATGTTTCACATCCAGCGGACGCATTTAAGAAAGCTGCTGAAAATTGGCATTCCTTCTGCTGGAGAGCAGCTTTCTTATAACGGCTCTCAAATGATTATTACACTGTTTATTACATTTATGGGAACGCAGGCTTTAGCCGCAAAGGTCTACACTCAAAATTTGATGATGTTTATTATGTTGTTTGGTGCAGCGATTAGCCAAGGGACACAGATTTTAATCGGGCGCCATATTGGAGCGAAAGAATTTGATGCTGCCTACCGCAGATGTATGAAAAGCTTATACTGGGCCATTGGGATCTCTCTTCTTTCTTCCACTGCTTTATCTTTATCATCGACGCATTTGCTTACCTTTTTCACTAGCAATCGTGAAATCATTGAAATCGCCGCCGCACTTCTCCTATTGACGATCATTTTAGAGCCGGGACGCTCTTTTAATATGGTCATTATTAATTCATTGCGAGCTGCTGGTGACGCGAAGTTTCCAGTGTATATGGCGATGATTTCAATGTGGGGAATTGGGCTTCCGATCGCTTATTTGTTAGGCATTCAGTTTGAAATGGGACTCATCGGGGTTTGGATTTCTTTTATTGTGGATGAATGGGTAAGAGGTATCTTCATGTATAGGCGCTGGCGTTCCAGAGTATGGACGGAGTATCGTTTTTCTTCCACATAAAAAGGACTGCGGGTGCAGTCCTTTTTTACGTAATATCTTCTAAAATAAGTGCTTTTTCCTGTTTTGAAATAAATGCTCGCTCTGTAAAGACGCGGTATTCGTTTTCTCTTGTTTTATCTAAAATGGCTTTATAAAAGTAGGCTGCTGCTTTCACCGGTATTCGTGAATAGAGCGGGAATTCATGAAGATGGTCAAAAAACTCCTCGTAGTATGCCTCTGCCTCAAAGGCAATGTACTCCCAGACGTGCTGGAAGGCTTGATTCACAATCCCTTCCTGCAATTCTTGCTCTGTGTACCCGAATTGATCCATCACTTGCTTTGGCAAATAAATGCGGTCTCTTTCAGCCTGATCTTCGCCGATATCTCGAAGGATGTTGGTTAACTGCATAGCAATCCCTAACGAAATGGCTGCTTCTTTTAGCTGCTCTTTTTTACGCGGTGCAATAATGGGAAGGAGCATAAGCCCAACTGTACTAGCAACATGATAGGAATAGATGAGCAGTTCATCCAACGTTTCGTATCGCTGCTGCTCTAAATCCATCTCCTGTCCTTGGAGCAGGTCACGGAACGGGGCTTCATCCATCCGAAACTCTTGAAATGTATGCTCTAGCGCCACCCATATTGGATCATTCCGGTCTACCTCACCTTGTAAAAATCGATCAAACGAAACCCGAAAGGATGCAAGGTCCTCTTTTGGCGAAGGGGATTCATCTACAATGTCATCTGCTCTACGGCAAAAGGAATATACGGCCCAGACGGCCTGTCTTTTCTTTTTAGGCAGCATGGAAAAGGCCCGGTAAAACGTTTTTGAATGGGTTTGAATGGTTTCCTCACACACTTTTAATGCTGTTTGTACATCAACCACTTAGCTTCACTTCCTTTCTATCATTCAAATCTTTTAGTAGTACAGAAGCCATCAGCTTCGCACTTTGCATCACGATCGGCACCCCGCCGCCCGGATGGATGGAAGCACCTGCCGCATAAAGATTATCTGTCTCACTGACCTTCACTTGCGGGCGGAAGACACCTGATTGAAACAAATTAGGCGCAAGTCCAAAGCTGCCGCCTTCAAACAATCCTTCTCGCAAGGAATCATTTGGTGTTCTGACCTTTTTCCAGACAATCGACTCTCGCAATCTCGGAAAGCCTCTTTTCTCAAGGACATCCACCATCTTCTCGACAAACTCTGTCTCCTCTTCCCAGTTGATATGATCTCCTGAAGGAACGGGAACGAGCATGTATAGAACACTGCAACCTTCTGGGGCAAGAGATGGATCAATGATCGATGGATTAAATGTATAAAACGACGGGTCTTGAGGAATCGTTTTCGTTTGAAAAACTTCTTTCATATGCTGATCAAAGTGTTCTCCCATAAAAAATTGATGAACAGGTGCTTCATGATACATCTTGTTTAACCCGAGATACACCATCACGCAGCCAGAGGACGGCACGTATTTCCGGCGATCTTGTTCGTCTAAACCAAGCTGTTTTAACGCAGCTGGATAATCTCCATTGATCACAAATGCATCAGCGGTTTCATATTCATCATTTACTTTTGCTTTGACTGCCCGTTTCCCCTCAAACACCAATTGCGTGACTTCTTCATTTTTTCTTACATGCACACCCATTTTGATGAGCTGCCCTTCCAATATATCTACTAAACTCGCATAGCCGCCTTTTAAATAGTAGATTCCATGCGCGTGCTCACTATAGGACACAAGCGAATAAATAGCCGATGCTTCATACGGGTTTCCCCCAACATAGAGGGTTTGAAGTGCGTATGCATCTCGCAGGCGTTCGTCTGAGAAATATTTTTTCAGAGCACTTTGTACCGTTCGATACGCCTTTAATTTCATTAAAATCTTCATATTCGCTTTTGTAAAAAATGTACGTTTTTCGTGAAATGATTTTTCTAGAAAGGCTTGCTGCCCTTCTTGAAACCGGTCTGTCATTTCTTCCATAAACCTCAGGAACCCTTGATCTTCCTTTGGAAATACACGTCTGATTTCATCTAGCTGACGAAGTGCATCAGAGTATTTCGTATAAGAGGTTCCATCTTGATATTGAATTGTGTACAGCGGATCAAGCTGCAGCAGATCAAGAGATGAATCGTCAATTCCTACCTCATGTAAAATGCCTTTTAACATGTCAGGAAGTAGGACAATGGTCGGACCTTCATCTACTTTATATCCTTTCTCACGTACAAAAGCAAGTCTCCCGCCAAGCCGTTCATTTTTTTCGACAAGGGTGACATCATGTCCCGCTTTTTTTAAATAAAGCGCTGAGATCATTCCGCCAATACCGCCGCCTGCAATTAATATATGTTTTTTCATGAGGCGCTCCCCTTTTCTTGATGCGGCATTGTTTTGTGTGAATGTTTCTCTTTTTTAAGAATGGCATTTGTCGTGATACGTGCTGATTCTAAAATGGTTGGCAGTCCGCTTCCTGGATGTGTTCCTCCTCCAACGAGCCAGCAGTGCTTTAATTCATCAAATTCATTGTGCGGCCTTAGGACCATCATCTGCGTCAGCTGGTGGCCGAGGTTAAATGTAGCTCCTTCATATACGTAAAGGTCTTCCTCCCATTGCTTCGGTGTGATCATCCGCTCGACTTCTATATGCTGTCTCACATTCTGAAAGCCTGTTTTCCGCTCCAATGTATCCAGCACAAGCTCTCTAAATTCATCTTGATGCGCCTCCCAATCAATACCGCTTTGGTTATTGGCAACTGGAGCCAGCACATAAAGAGCTGATTTTCCTTTTGGAGCAAGTGAGTCATCGGTTACACTTGCATTTTGAATATAAATAGACGGGTCATCTGGCAGCTCATATGTCTTCGTAATGCCTTTGACAAATCTAGCATAATCATCGGAAAAAACGATGGTATGATGCGGCTCATCATATATGGTATCCAGTCCTAAATAAAGCATAAAGGTAGAGCAAGAGAATTTTTTCTTTTTTAATTTCTTCTCGCTGTATTTCTTTAAGAGTCCTGGCTCGACAAGCTTTGTCATCACATGTGCAAAGTCTCCATTGACGACAACCTCATCTGCTTGTATTTCTTCCCCAGATTCTAAACGAATGCCTTTTACTTTCCTTCCCTCCGTGAGCAGCTTTTCGACGCCAGCTGACAGATGAATCTCTGCTCCAGCTTCAAGCGCGGCCTTTGCCATCGCTTCTGACAGCTGATTGACACCGCCCTTCGGATGAAATACACCTGTGTCATGTTCCATAAACGAAAGGATCGAGAACGCACCAGGGCATTCCCACGGGGACATTCCTAAGTACTTTGATTGAAATGTAAAAGCATATTTCACTGATTCATTCGAAAAATAGTCTGACAGCACATCATACAAACTTTTATTTAGTGAAAGCTGTGGAAGTGCTTTGATCACCTTCAGGCGAAGGTAATGATGAAAGCGGTCCATTTTACTTTGTAGAATTGGTGTCAAACGATCCATTTTGCGCTTTGTATCCTTCATAAATCTTAGATACCCTTCGCCCTCACCAGGTGCAAAGGCTTCTAATCGTTTGTACATTTCATCGCGATCCCGAATCATATCGAGCTGATTGTCTTGAAATATTAATCTATACATCTCTTTTAATTCAATCACATCAATATAGTCATAAAGATTTTTACCAGCAAAGGTGAACAGCTCCTCTGCAATATGAATCATGCTGAGAAAGGTAGGACCTGTATCAAACGTGAAATCACCAAGTTGAAACTTAGCGTTACGCCCGCCAACAAAGGGCTGTTTTTCGTATACATGAACATCATGTCCTTTGCTTTGAAGCATCATAGCTGCTGCAAGGCCCCCTGGTCCCGCTCCGATCACAATGATTTTCATTATCCTTTTTCCTCCAAATTAATTCACTTTAAGTTAATTATACAAATTAGAAAGATTAGATCAACTTTTGATGTGCTCAAAAAGTCTCATGTTATGTATCAAAAAAGCCGGCTTCCTTTCAACAAGTGCAAGAAAGCCGACCCTTTATTACGCTTCTATATCAATTCGATACGTTTCAAACCAATGATGAATCTGTGCAAGATGGGCAATCAATTGCGGGCCCTTCATAAGCTGGCCATACCATGGCACATGAAAAGAAGCTCCTTCCGTTTCAATCAGCTGCTTTAATTGCTGTGGGTCTAAAAATTCGTGAAGTACAGAGTCTTTTTGCGCGAGGCAGTCTGTTAACATCTCTTTCACAGCCTGAGTATAGGCTGGATGATGTGTTTTCGGATAAGGACTCTTCTTTCGATAAAGCACTTCATTCGGTAAAATTCCCTCTAATGCTTTTCGTAAAACCCCTTTTTCACGATTTCCATGCATTTTCATTTCCCAAGGAATATTCCACACATATTCGACAAGACGATGATCTGCAAATGGCACACGTACCTCAAGACTAGCCCCCATACTCATTCGATCTTTTCGATCAAGCAGTGTTGTCATAAACCAGATCATATTTAAGTAAAAAAGTTCTCTACGGGCTTTATCAACGCCAGTTTCTCCATCTAAAAGAGGCGTTTCTGCCACCGTTTCTTCATATTTGCTTTGCGCGTATTCCTTAAGTGACAGCTTTTTTTGCCACGAGTCTTGCAGGAGCTGAGTTCTCGCTTCAGTCGATCTCATCCACGGAAAACCATTCGTTTCATTTTCCATATGGAACCAAGGGTAGCCGCCAAAGATTTCATCAGCACATTCACCTGACAAGCCAACAACGAAGTCCTTTTTAATTTCTCGGCAAAACCAAAGCAAGGAAGAATCAATATCTGCCATACCCGGTAAGTCTCGAACCTCAACGGCTTCCTTCAGATAGGAAGCGAGCTCTTTTTGTCCAATGATACAGCTGTGATGATTCGTTTGAAACGCTTTTGTCATTTGATCAATCCATGGGCCGTCAGCATTCGGCTGGAATTGATTTGCCTCAAAGAATTGATCGTTTCCTTCGTAGTCAATGGAATACGTATGAAGCGGTGCTTCCCCTATTTTCTCAAAGTGCTTAGCGGCAATGGCAGTAATGGCACTAGAATCGACGCCACCAGATAAAAATGTACATACAGGCACATCAGAGACGAGCTGTCTTGTCACGGCATCTGTAAAGAGATGCTTAATGTGCTGTGCGGTGTCATCAAGTGAGTCGGTATGCTCCTTGCTTTTGACATTCCAATATCTCCACACGCGCAGTCCGTCTTTTGAAAAGGTCAAGGCATGTGCAGGTCTCAGCTCTTTTATCCCTTTAAACACTCCTTGACCTGGTGTTCTTGACGGTCCTAAGCCAAAGATCTCCGACAGCCCTTCATAATCAACTTTTGCTTTGATATCAGGGTGAGCAAGAAGTGCTTTGATCTCTGAACCAAATAAGAAGGAATGATGACGTTCTGTATAGAAAAATGGCTTGACGCCTAGCCGGTCTCTCCCTGCAAATAACAATTCACGCTCACTATCCCAGATCACAAATGCAAAAATGCCATTAAAATGGGAGACACACTCTTCCTTCCATTCTGTATAGGCATGAAGAAGAACTTCTGTATCAGAATGCCCAAGAAAGCGGTGCCCCCTTTTTAATAATTCTTTTCTTATATCCTCCGTGTTATAGAGCTCTCCATTGTATACAATCGTATAAGCATGGTTTTGATGTGTATATGTCATCGGCTGCTTTCCGCCTTCTACATCTACCACCGCTAACCTTTTATGCCCGAAAAGAACGTGCTCACTTTTCCACGTATTTGTATCATCTGGCCCTCTTTTAGATAATGTATCTGTCATTTGATTGATTACATGATCCTGTTGGATGAGCTGCTTTTTAAAGTCTGCCCAGCCTGTAATTCCACACATCATCATCAGCTCCCATCCGTTTTTCCTCAAGTGTTCTCATTCAGCCTTTCTTAGTTTATGCATCGTCTCCTTGATAGTTGATTTGTCCTTTTTTCCCAGCGTATAGGACAAGCTTAATTTGGTAAGAAAAGAAAGAAGAAAGGAGCTTTTGCAAATGGAAAATCGAATGAAGCAGCTTGAACGTTGCAGCCGAAGATGGTGTAACGGGTATTTGCTCATTGAAAACGGGCATTGTCTGATTGAAGATGAAGAAGGAGAGATCATGCTGCCAGAAAGTCTTCAAAGCACAATGATCTGTTTGAAGGAAAATGACCAATGGACAAAAGGGGAATTGCTCGGTTCTATGATTCTTCATGAAAACGGGCAGCTAATAGAAGTACAGGGAGGAGAAAACATTCAATATACGGCGTCCCTTGCCAAAGGATGGCTTGATCTTCTCATGTTCGTACCGGAAAACGTTTTTGATCACATCCTTGACCAGATAGAGCAGCTTGGTTTTTCCGTCTATGATTGTGTTTTCTCTTCCTTTCATTCAATGCAGCGCGTCTCTTTCTTTCAGTTTTCGACAGATACGCAATCACTTGCACTTCAATGTCACTATGAGCCTGCAGCCAGCCACATTCGTTTTGAATGGACCACTTCAGACGGACAACGGATCGTTTCACAATTTGATGCCACATAAAAAGGACACTGCTTCGTATAAGCAATGCCCTTTTTATATTAAAAGATATGGAAACCGATCGGCAGACGTAAACCGAGAAGAATGGTCACAATCGCAAATACGATAAACCCAATCAACACACCAGTCACCGATTTTCCTTTTTTCTTGCGCACTAGGACCATTTCCATGAAACCGATCACGAGGATACCGAGAATCATTTTTCCAATATACTCGCCCCCGAAACCTGGAATTTTCATTCCTGTGCGAACATACAATTCTACGCCTGTTGCGATAATGATCAAGTAGAATAAGCGAACGATCATGTGCACAATTTTAGCGCCTTTGTCGTTTTTACCTGCAAGAGCAAAGGCTACGAAGAATAAAATAATCCCCAGCACCCATGCTGTGATATGTAAATGTGTTCCCATTTGTGATTTCCCCCTTTATCAGAACAAGTACCTTCTCATCGTACCACGAAATAAGTCGAACACAAAGCGACAATCCTGTGTCATTACTCGCTTTATTTGACGTGATTTGTCAGCGTTCCAATCGGTTCAATTGTGATGTCAATTCGATCTCCAGAAGCTAAAAACTTAGGCGGTTCAAAGCCCTTCCCTACCCCAGAAGGTGTACCTGTTGCAATGATGTCACCCGCTTCTAATGTCATCCCTTTTGAAAGAGTGGAGACAATGTCTTCAATTGTGAAGATCATTAATTCCGTACTGGCAGACTGACGAACCTCTCCGTTTACCTTTGTTTCCACATGGAGCGCACCATGGTCCTCGATCATTGACTTATGAACGATATAAGGTCCTATCGGACAGGTAGCATCTAAGCTCTTGCCAATGAAAAATTGTTTATGTTTTTTCTGCAAATCTCTTGCCGTCACATCATTTAAAATGGTGTAACCGAATATATAATCTTGGACCTCTTCAGGAGCAATGTTTTTCCCTGATTTGCCCATCACAATGGCAAGCTCTCCTTCATAATCCAGTTCACTGGTCACACCTTCATGAAGAAGAATGTCCGCTCCGTGTCCAATGACAGAAGTAGGTGCCTTTGTAAAAATCATCACGTCTTTAGGAATATCCGCCGCACTTCCCATCTCCATGACATGGTCTTGATAATTCTTTCCGACACACATGATGTTTTTAGACGGCTTTGGAATCGGCGCATGGAGTTTCACGTCCGAAAGCGGATATACATAAGAACCGCGGTCTTCTTCTTTTTTCTCAGCCCAATCAAGAAGCTGTCCTACATGTTCAACAAACTTGTCCCCCATTTTGATACACTCAGATAAAGAGTTTGGCAGTGTCTCAAGCTCAAATAATTTGGCTTCTGCCTTTTTGACGTCCATCACCCATTCATCATCAATGACTACCCCAATAAACATGCTGCTATGTATCTCACCTGTAAAAAACTTCATGTCTTCCCCTCACAATCTTCATTTCGCTAAGTTATGATGTCTCATTTTATTTCTCTACGAAATAAAAAAAACCCTTTTTTATCATACTCTCTTTTAAAAAGGGTTTCAAAAATGATGATTGAATGCTTAGCGGAAACGGCGGTACTCCCACATGTTCCCTTGATCCCATTTACGCTCAACATTTCCTCTATTTCTGGAACGATGCGACTTCTTTCCACATCTTCGGCAAGAGCGGCTGCGTTTATGGTGATGAGAACGTTTAGATCGATGGCTGCGGCGCGACTTTCGGCTCTTCTTATTGTGGGATCTGTGCTTGCTGCGATGTGACTTGCGGCAGCTCTTCTTATGATGAGATCTGCATTTGCTGCGGTGTGACTTGCGGCAGCTCTTCTTATGGTGCGATCTGCATTTGCTGCGGTGTGACTTGCGGCAGCTCTTCTTATGATGAGATCTGCATTTGCTGCGGTGTGACTTTTTCGGTTCGCTCTTTTTGCTTCTGTAAGATTTTTTGCTTTTATATGACTTTTTACTCTTCATGCTTTTCTTCGAACGATAGCTTTTCTTAGAGCGATAACTTTTCTTTGAACGATAGCTTCTGTAGCTTTTTTTACTGCGGTGTGATTTACGGCGTCCACCACCGCCAAAGAACCAATGACCGCGACTTGAATGACGAGAACGAGCTGACTTATGCGAACGTCTCGATTCTGGTTCACGATCTAAGTGATGATCACGTCCCTCACTTCGAAGTGAAGCTACTGCATGTTCAATGTGTGAATGATCAAATGTACTCACGAACAATTCCCCTCCCAGTCTATCTTCGACAAAACAAACAGACAAAGCTGTTTATCTTCTCTGCTTTATGTTACGAGATTCGGTAGACAAGTGTTCGTGACGAATGCCTCTTTCCTTGAAAACTCCATGAATACCTACCAGCCGGTACAGGACATTCCTTCACTTTCATATCGTAAAGAAGAGCATATAGGAGGCTGATGAACATATGAACACAGAACCTTTAAAACAACTTGATATGTGGATTCATCCAAAGGACCTGATTGAATTAAAAAAAGACATTTGGAACGATGAACCTGTTGAAGCTATTCTAAAAACCGGCCAAACCAAATCACATATTTATGCTTCATACCGCGGATCGCACATTAGAAAGCTTAAGAAAAAGTCCTATCAAATTGAATACCGAAAGCCAAAACAAAGACAAGGCGAATCCATCTTTCATTTAAATGCAGAGTACAATGATCCGTCGTTTATCCGAAACAGGCTGTCCTTTTATTTCTTTGAGCAGATGGGGGTGCATAGCCCAGCCGCTTCTCATGTGTTTCTCACCATAAATGGAAGAAAAGAAGGGATTTATTTGAAAATAGAATCTGTCGATGAGTTCTTTCTTCAAAAACGGCAGCTTTCAGGAGGCGGCATTTATTATGCGGTTGATGATGACGCGAACTTCTCCCTTTTGAGTTCTTTTGATAAAAAACCAAAAAAGCACCTTCTTCTCGGATATGAGAAAAAAACGGGGACTTCTCAACATGATCAGCGGCTGAGCGAATTTATTTACTTTCTCAACACAGCGAAAGATGACACTTTTGCAGAAAAAATTGAACAATACCTAGATGTGACACAGTATTTCCGCTGGCTCATCGGTGTGGTATGCACACAAAACTTTGATGGTTTTGTTCATAACTACGCTCTTTATGTAAATGAACAAGGAAGGTTTCAAGTACTTCCTTGGGATTATGATGCAACATGGGGTCGTGACATTCATGGAGAAGAAATGCCGTTTGATTATATCCCAGTAAACGGGTTTAATACATTAACTGCTAGATTACTAGATATCCCTTCGTTTAAAAGAGCCTATTACACACTTTTCCAGCATGTACTCGATACACATTTTGTAGAAGACCGGCTCTGCCCAGTCATCGAGAAATGGCATGAATCGATTGAGAATCGAATTGGAGATGATCCATATACGAAAGATCGAAAAGATGTCTTGCAGTCTGAAAGAGACTTAATCCGGCAATATATCAACAAAAGACGACGTTATTTACAGACTGAGATCAAAAAAGAGATTTTTGGTACGTAAGAACACTTTCGAATTTTGTCACTTTATTACTCATATTGACGAAACAGCTTTTTTTATAGAAAAATAGGGTATACTAACCATATCCTTCTATTTGATAAAAAATGTGAGAGTTGGCGTCCGTTATGATCAATTATGAAATTGAACAAAAAAGATTACATTTAATTGAGACTGCAAAAAAATTCGGGATGAATGCCGAAGAAACGATCAGGTGCAGTCAAGAGCTTGACACACTCTTAAATAAAGGCATCAAATCCACCTCTAAAGATTGCTCAAAAAAAGGGTAAACCATACATCTAATTCCTCTCATCAAAAGCTTTCAAAAAGACAATCACACATTAAAAGACCCATCATAAGCTATGGTGAAACGCCCAAAACAAGTGCCCTAATTTTATAAAGGATGTGCACCGCTATGCCGGCTATTGTGGGAGCCTTTAAAGTAAATGCCGTCGGAACGAGCGGAGTCGTTCATGTTGGAGACTGCATCACTATTTCTCCAAATAGTCAGGTTAAAACGTTTGCTGGCGCAGGCAGTTTTAATACTGGTGATCAATTGCGAATTAGCAACTACAAAAGTGTGACAAATACGTACGACAGTGATGTCATTGATCAACCGCTTGTTGGTAACTTGTAAGGAGTGAGGATCCGTTGAACTTCTATATTAATCAAGCGATACAAATTAATTATTTACGTGTAGAGTCTGTAAGTAACTCCTCTGTTCTGCAAATTGGGAGTGCTGGATCCATCAAGGCCCTTTCCAACCTGTATAACACGGGAAGCTACGTAGAAGCAGCGCCTGCCGCAGCAGGTACACAAGGAATTGAAGAATCTCAAGGCGCAAGCACAGCACCTTTTGTACCGCTTCAGTCACCAACAACTTAAGTCATCTGCAATCCCCGGAGGTGTATGTAAATGTATGATTATCAGAGCAACGCTTCACAGGTATATGGCATCATTCAAAAACACTCGCAACAAATCATGATGCTTGAAAAAAGGCTTAACGAGCTTCAGCAGGAAATACAAATGATCAAAGATAAACCGACAACGAATATTGAACGGATTGATTATCAATTTGATCAACTGAAAATCGAACGGCTGGAAGGAACGCTGAATATCGGCCTCAATCCATCTGATCCAAACAGTGTTCAAAACTTTGAAGTGGGCCAAACAACAACCCCGGGAATTGGAATGATGCAGCAAGAAATGGCTGATCAATTTTTCAATCAAACACGGCAGCTTGTCGATGCATTTTTAAATGAAGAAGCTCCAGAACTTCTTGAAGAACTAGAACAGCGATATGAAGGGTCCCTCGATGAAAGCAACAAACACCATATCATTGAGGATATTCGCAAGCAAATTGACAGCAGGATCAAATACTATGCGGGACAGCTGCCACACCGGGAAGAAATGACACCGCTGCAGCGTTCAGAGCAAATTGCTGAATATGTGAAGCATGATGTAAAGCGGGCGATTGAGCACTTTTTAGCCCATATTCCAAGTGAAACGAAAGGAGAGGAAAACGGATGAATTTCACAGTTGTCAACCGCAACATCGAGACCGGAAGCATTAAAGTAGTCGGGGTTTCGTCCTCTTCCCTGTTTATCATCGGGGACACAGACCATGTACAATTATCCTCGATTTTCGATACACCGCCAGAATCACTGATTATTGGCCCGTTTGTTCCTCTGGCACCTCGATAATGATCAAGCGCACATCTAAAGTGAAGTTCTCAAAGGTGAATTCTGTCGGGATTTCGAGTGTGGTTCAAATTGGTGATACACAAGAGCTGTGCCCGAAAGTCAAGGTTTTAGCTGTTCAACGAACCATTAGTTTGTTTTATGGCTATGAAGCGGAAAATTTAGATGCGAAAGAATTTGAAGTGTATTATGAGCCCATTCCATTGATGCTGCCAGAACGATCAGTGAGAACGGCATTTTACCATGAAAAGCCTGTGATTAAAGTGTCTTCAATCCATGTAGAAGGGGTATCATCGTCCTCTGTCTATCAAATCGGCTCTACTTGTAGAATGAATGGCGTTGCGCGAGTGAAGCATATTAGAGAGCTGTTTAGCAATGATGAAAGTCCGCAAAACTCACAAATGGACCTACCTGCGCATATGATGGTGATATGACTTCGAATAAAGGATGTCGATTATGCCAGCAATTGTCGGACCCATTTACATTAACTCTATTTCTGGAGGCGTCGTAAACGTCGGTGACTCATTCTACCTGTCGCCTAAAAGTTCGTCAAAATCTGCTTTAGGCTCTGGAGCGGGGAATACCGGAGATTTCTTGATATTAAATAATGGCATTAGCGCCACCAACTATGTGGATCCTGACTTAAATGATCAGAATATGGTAGGCAATGCATAAAGCAGCTCCTCTACACCCATTTCAAATAGAGGAGCGCTTTTTTATGCTTATTTTTTTCTGCGCTGTCTCGATTTTTTCGTTTTGACCAGCTTGCTTGCCGGCTGTTTCCGAATCCATTTGATGTACGAAGCAAGCTTTTCATCCTGTCTCAGCGCATCAATTGTGTTCAAACGTGCGGCAAGCTCCTGGTTTGTAAAGAGGGCATGTACTTGTTTATGACAAGGGATGCATAGGAAGGCAGTCGGTAAAAAAGCCCCGCCCTCTTCTCTTGGCGTTAAGTGATGTTCTGTGAGCAGGACATCTTGTCTTCCGCACATCTCACATAATCCAATTGATTGCTTTGCCACCGTGTCATCACCTCAATATTTACATTAATTCCATTGAGACTGTTGTCCCTTTCCCGCTTGGATCTGCTGGATGGACAATCAGTTTTTTCGGTAGCCGCATTTTCAATTCTTCCACATGGCTGATGACACCAACAGCTAAGTTTTGAGACTGTAATTTCTCTAATGCGGTAATCACTGTATCGAGCAAGTCTTGATCAAGGGTACCAAAGCCTTCATCAAGGAAAAAGAATTGCAGCGGGAACTCACCTCTCAGCTGAATCTGCGCTGAAAGAGCTAGTGCAAGCGCAAGCGACGTCAGGAAGGTTTCCCCGCCGGACAAGCTGGACACTGGACGTCTGACACCGCCATTCGCATCATCACGCATGACAAAGCCGCCTTCTGAATCAACTTCAATCGCATACCTTTGTCTTGTCAAAATACCAAGACGGGCAGATGCATCACGACTGACACTTTCCAGCTGTTCTTCTGCTAAGAACTCAACAAATGTATTTCCTTTAAACACGGTTTGCAGCTTATCGAGCCGATCAATTTCTTGCTGCAGCTCCGCCAAGCGTTCATGAATACTTGCAAATCGCTGGTGATTCTCTTCCATTACACGCAGATGTTCATATGCAGAGCCGCTCATCACTGTTGCTTCTTCCAATGCCTTCTCTGCCGCTTCTTTCCTCAGTTGAATATCAGTCCACTGCTTTTCATCTAGTGACTCATCTTTCAGCAGTTCAGAAATTCGCTTTAAGTTTGCGGCACATTGCTTTCTTTTATCCTCAAATTCGTCAATTTCTTGTTTAACCGAGTGACGTACTGCCTGATTCATAAAAGCAGATTCAATCTCTTGAGGCTTATCAAAAGGAGAAGACTCCGATTCTTTAGCCCATGCTGCACTTGCTTCTTGTTTTCTCCGGTCAGCCTCTTGAAGCTGACGCTCACAGCTTGAAAAATGACTTTGTGCTTCACTAAAGAGCTCCTGTGCGTGCTGTAATTGCTTGTACGATTGCTGTTCCATTTCATTGAGACGAGCAAGCGTGTGTTCAACTTCGATCAGCTCTTCAGAAATAGAGACAGCTTTCAATGGATATCTCCCTAAATCTGTTTCATATTGATAAATGAGCTGCTGGTGGCTTTCTAGCTGATGCGCTAGTTTATCAAGTTCCTTCTCTACATCATATATGGCTGTTTGCAGCTGTTCTTTTGCCTGCTGTTTTTCTTCCAAAAATGAAATACTTTTCTCAATACGCTCTTTATAGCCTTCCGCTTGCTGGTCCTTTTCGTCGATCTGCTTTTGCATCTCTTGTACTTGGTGCAATGTAAAGTGCGGGAAGGTCTGTTCAAATTGAGACGTTTGCTCTGAAAGCTCAGATTGAAGCTCCTTGATCAGCCCGTCTAATTCTTCGATACGCTGCTGATCAAATGTCATTTGATCTTTCGTCTTGCTTATCTCTGCTGCTTGATCGTATGTTTCATCCATTAAACGAGCTCGTTTACGTTCAACTTCTTGAATATCTTGTTTCAAGCCTTTCCATTCTTGCATGAGATACTGCAAGGACTCCGGCTTTTGCACTGCTTCTACTGCTGCTGCAACTTCCGCACCTGGAGCTTTCTGAGATAAAAAGGCAAACTGCTTTACTAATTGATTGGCGTGCGTTTCCAATAACTGCTTGGCGGCATACATGTCTCTTGTATATTCCTCTGCCTGCTTGAGCTCTGTGTCCATCCGTTGAATCACTTCATCGATTTGTGCCACTGTTTCTTCATGGTCATTGTTTTCCAATGCCTTTGGGTCATGATGAATCGATCCACAAACAGGACATGGCTCACCATCTACGAGCTCTGCCGCTAATTCTTTTCTTAATTCTGCCGCCCTAACAGCATCACGCTGTTTTAATTTTGCGAGCTTCTGACTTTGTTCTCTTTTACTCCATTCTGTAAAAGCCCGTTCGAATTCACATACATAGAAATAGAGCTGTTCAATCGCTTGAAACGATTGGTCTATTTTTTCATGATGGTCTTTTTGCTGTTTTTGAAGCTTTTCATATGCTGCTGCGGTCTGTGTTGATCGCTTTTTGAGCTCCTCCATCTTTTGTTCTTCCTTGTGTATGCTTTGGTGTATTCTTTGAACATTTTCGCTTAAACGCAAAGCATCCTGTACACTTTTTCGTTCTTTTACAGAGACTTGTAATTGCTCCAGCTCACGCTTCAGCTGTGTTTGTTTTGCCAGTGCACGTTCTAACAAAGATTGGAGATTGTCTGCTTCTTCTTTTTTTTGTAATAATTGCTGCGCTGTATCGTTTTTTCGCTGTTCGATTGCCGTCTTTTCCTGAAGAGCCGCCTCTTTTTTCCGTTCAATTTCCTTTAGCTGAAGCAGCTGCTCTTTCTTTTGAAGAAGTTCTGGCTCAGTTTCTATTTTCTTTTGCCTTGCTTGCTCATAGTTCTGTGTCATTTGATCATAGATCGTTCGTTGATGCAGTAGCTGATTTTCTGCTTCCTGCTTCTCTTTTAATGCTTGAGAAAGCTGATTTTCAGCCTTTGTTAATGCATCCGCATAAGGCTTTAATGCCTCTGCCTGCTCAGCAATATGAAGCTTGGCCTTTTTCTCTTCCATTGATGGTGCCAGTTGATTCAGATGGTTTAGTTCCGTCTCATAAGCTTCTCGTTCCTTTTGATACTGCCAAATTGTTTGCGCCTTTGTAAAAGCAGTGAACGCTTCATCCCGCGCTTGTTTTTTCTCATGAAAAATAGCCTTTGCCTGCTCAGCCGCTTCCTTTGCCTTTGCGAGCGCCTCTGGGCCAGCTTCTCCTAAGCCATTCAGCTCAGCAAGCAGTTCATTTTTTTGTCCATACTGACTCTGCGCCTTTGCGCGCAAACGTTTGACGAGCTGATCCCCATACTTTTCCAGGTTAAACAAACGCTGTAGCATTTGTCGTCTATCGGCTCCTTTTAGGGAAAGGAATTCTGCAAACTTCCCTTGAGGCAGGACAACCGCTCGCGTAAAATCATCAATGGTTAACCCGAGTAATTCTTCTATTTTACGATTGACCTCACTCGCTTTATCTGCAAGAACTGTCTGTGTATCCCCAATTTCAATCAGACGGCATAGTGTCGTTCTGACTTTCATTTCATCTGCCCGCTTGAAAGCACGTTCGACTTTATAAGAAATGTGGTGTTCCTTTTGTAAAGCGAACGTAAAGGAAACTGACAGCTTCTCTTCCGCTTGGTTCAAAATACCATGTGTATTATTTAACGCACGTTCCACTTTGCCATAAAGTGCCAGGGTCATGGCGTCTAATATGGACGACTTTCCGCTTCCTGTCGGTCCAAAAATGCCAAACACACCTGCATCACATAATGAGCTGAAGTCAATTGTTTGTTCTTCTCTGAAGCTATGAAGTCCTTTAATGGTTAGCGTAATCGGCTTCAAGTCGCTTCCTCCTCTTGCATTTCATTGGCGAGCTCCAAAAACAGCTTGACTGTTTTTTCATCAGGAAGACCGCCGCCTGTCTGGCGCTCATAAAATTTCACGAACCGCTCCTCGATTGAGAGCTTTTCGGCTTGCTTTTGTTCTTCCATTTGCTGAAGTTCTTTAAATTTCGGTCTAATATGGACAAACCCGCTATGCTGCTTTCGGAGCTGATGGATCTCTTCTATGGAGAGCTGATCTGTTAAATGAATCTCTAAATCAATCCATGCCTGAAGATCCCGTTTTTCATCCAGCCACTCGTGCACTTGACTCAGTCCCTCAGTTGCCTTCCATTTCACAAGTGGTTTTCCGCTTGATAACAGCACTTCTTTCCAGCTTGCTTTTTCATTAGGTTTTGCCTCTACAATCGTGACTGATTTGGCATATCCTGATTCAGAAAAGCTGTAAGCAAGAGGTGACCCGGAATAGCGGGCAATCGTTTTGGCACGCTTGATGGTTTGCGGGCGGTGCAAATGACCAAGGGCCACATAGCAGGCTGCTTCTGGCAGGCTTTCTGCCGCAACAGTATATGCACCGCCTACTTCAATCGGTCTTTCTGAATCTGTTTGACTTCCTCCTGCCACATAAATATGGCTCGTTGCGATATTGACCGTATCGGCTTGAAATTGAGTGCTTAAATGTTGGAACGCTTGCTGTATTTTTAAATTGTAATGATCGCGAAGCAATTTCTCTTCAAATGTTTCAGCCAGCACCTCGTTTAGTCTCGCTTCAGACGGATAAGCGAGTGCTGCAATGGATAAACGTTCACTTGAAGAAGGAACATCGACGCGGATGATGTCATTTGTCGGATATCCAATTAAATGAATCCCCTGATCATTTGTTAAAGGAGATGCGGCAGATAGTCGATCCGGATTATCATGGTTGCCTGAGATGACCACGACCTGACGTTTTCCTTTATCAGATAAGGCGGATAGACTTTCATAAAAAAGCTGTTCTGCTCTAGCAGGCGGATTCACTGTATCAAAGGCGTCTCCAGCCATGACAATGACATCAATGTGTTCGTCTTTTACGATTTGATACAGCTCATCTAAAAACTGTGCTTGCTCATCAAGCCGGCTCCGGCCTTCAAGGGTTTTTCCTAAATGCCAATCTGCCGTATGCAGAATCCTCATGTGATTCACCTCTCATTCCGATACATTTATAATGAAATTTCTAAATTACCATCAAAGAAATAAAGAATTTTCTCCTCTAATGTTCTGTTTGTTAAACGTTCTACTGCTTTTGCATATAACGCTATTTGAGTTTCATAGCGCTTTTTCAATATAGGTACAGCTGCTTCAAGACCGCCTGTATATCTGCCTTGCACTCTATCTGTTTTATAATCTAGTAAATATAGTTTTCCATCCGATTCAAATAAACAGTCAATCATCCCTTGAATAAGGACAGGCTCCCCCTCTGCATCAATATGGCTGTATACCTCTTTAACAGGTAACACCATACTAAATGACACTTCTCGTTTCACCCAGTCCGCTTTCCGCAGCTTTTGACCAATAGAAGTAGAGAAGAAAGCTGCAATTCCTTCTTGATCAATTGACTGGACTTGTTCATTTGTTAGCAAGTCTCGCTGCTGTAAGGAATCGAGCAGCTGATGTATACGGATTTCATCGCAGGGCTCGTCAGAAGGAAGCGCAATATGCTGCATGACTGTATGCATTGCGGTGCCTTGCTCTGCGGCAGTGAGTGTTTTTTTCTTCATGAAAGCCGGCCGGTCATACATCGTGGCACGGTCTTTTCGAAGAGAAGAAGGAACACTGTACTCATCCTGTATTTCTTTCATTCTTTTTATCTCGGAAACTGACTGCTTTGTGCCGACTTGTGAGGCCGCTAGGTATGGGTATCTCCATGAAAGTCTCTCTGCTACTTTCTCATCAGCATCACCATATTCTTCAACAGGCAGACCTTCCATCAAAGCTTGTACCACCTCGTCCTGCTGCTTCTTTTCAAGTGACATATCTTCTTTTAGAAGATCGGAAGCTTGAGTAAATGAGATCGTGAATGCTGATGGGTGTGAAAGAACAACATCACCTGTTTCTTCTAAAATAGATGACATTGCTTGGTGACGGATGAGAGCAGGACCAATAAAATCTAAGTATGTTTTCGATTGATAACGTTCAAAATCAGGGAGGAGCCAGTCCTCTCCGGTTGCAGCATTTTGCCATTTGCTTAATGCCTTCACCTGATTTTTGACAGAGCCGACCAGAAATAATTTCTCCTTAGCCCTTGTGAGCGCTACATATAGAACTCTCAGCTCTTCAGATAATAACTCTTTCCTCATCTTTTTTTTCATCGCAACAAGCGGTAATGTTGCATAGCTAATTCTCAGCTCTGGATGAATATATTTGCTTCCAAATCCTAATTCTTTATCAAGCAAGTAGGACTGGTTTAAGTCCATCATATTAAAGTTTCTGCCGAGTCCTGCGGTAAAGACGACTGGAAATTCTAATCCTTTACTGCTGTGGATCGTCATCATGCGAACAACGTCCTCTGTTTCACTGAACGTTTTTGCCGCACCAAGATCATCTCCACGCTCCTGCATTCTTTCGATAAAACGAAGAAAACGGAACAGCCCTCTAAAGGCAGCTTTTTCATACTGCTTCGCTCGATCATAAAGAGCACGGAGGTTCGCCTGTCTCTGCTTGCCTCCAGGCATCCCGCCAACGTAATCTAGATACTGCGTATCGCGGTATACTTCCCAAATCAATTCCGCTACTGAATGATTCATGGAGAAATCACGCCACTTACGCAGCAACCTGAAAAACCGTTCTAGTTTTTTGCATGTAGGGTGATCTGAATGAGTCACACTCATAAATGCCTTCACAGCATCATAATAAGTGCCTTTTTTATCACTCGTGCGAATCAGTGCCATTTCATTTTCGTCTAAATGAACAATTGGTGATCTTAATACAGCTGCAAGCGGGATATCCTGATATGGATTATCGATGACTTTTAACAGAGAAAGAATCACAGACACCTCTGTTGCTTCAAAATAACCGGAGGAAAGATTCGCATACACAGGGATTCCCTGCTTCTTCAATTCCTCCATCATTTGCGGAGCCCAAGGCATGGAGCGAAGTAAAATCACAATGTCCCGATACTGCAAGTTACGGGTCATTTGCTGTTTTGCATCGTACACTTGAAATGGCTGCTCCACCAATTCTCTTATTTTTTTAGCAATGACTCTCGCTTCTAGTTGTACGGTCTCTAGTTCTTCTCGCTCTTCGTCAGTTTCTGCTTCCTGTTGATCTAAATGTACAAGAAGCATTTCTGTCGTTGTATCTTCGCTTTCTGGATAACTAGCTCCAAGCTTTAATTCAGCTTGTTCATCGTAATCAATTTCTCCAACTGTTTCCCCCATCAGCTGTTTGAACAAAAAGTTCGTACTGTCTAACACATCTGAACGGCTGCGGAAGTTTTTATTTAAATCAATTCTCTTCCCTGTTTCTTTGCCGTCTGGTGTAAATTGTTTATATTTGTTTAAAAAGAGCATAGGCTCAGCTAGTCTAAAACGATAAATGGACTGCTTTACATCACCAACCATAAACAGGTTGCCCTCTGCAGCATGTTCCCCTTTAGATACAAGCCTTAAAATCGTTTCCTGTACAAGGTTTGTATCCTGGTATTCATCAACGAGCACTTCTTCAAACTGCTGTTGATAGTACTTGGCCGCTTCTGTTTCAATCAAATTTCCTTCCGCGTCCTGCTCTGCTAAAATGCGTAAGCAATAATGCTCTAAATCCGAAAAATCCACGATTGATTTTTCTTGCTTCGCTCTTTCGAAACGCTGTCCAAATTGGATGACAAGCTCCACAAGTGTTTCGATCACCGGCTTCATTTCAGCTAAACTTTTCAAATGCTGGGCGGGACTGCGCATAAAGTATTCATCTTTGAGCTTTTCTAATTGTTTTTTTGCTTGATTGCGTGCATCTGTGGCTTTTTCTAACAGCACAGGGTCATATTCGTCCCCTTTACATGTTTTGAGCCTTTTAAAATTGATGTTTGGCAAAAGCTCGTAAAGCTTCTCAAAATCATCTTGGTGCCTGATTAATTCATTGATCTGCTCTAAATCATCTATAAAATTTTCTGCTCTCGGCGCGGGGCCACCCGGTTCTTTTGATAGGGCTAGAGCTCGTTCGAGCAGTTCCAGACAGCTTCGAAAAACGAGAGAAAGATCCTCTTTGATATATGGGTAAAACGGTAATTGTTCTACTTTTGTTTGAGCATCTACATCATAAAGAGAAAGGAATGCCCTCATCCATTGTTCAGGTGAAGGATGAGATCTGGAAAACTCATAAATTCTCTTCACAAGCCATTGCAAATCTAAATCATGACGGTCAGAAGTGTAACGATCAACCAGTTCAAAGAACGCTGGCTTTCCAGCCTTATATTCATCCTCAAACAGTTCATCTAACACTTCATCTCCTAATAATTCTCCTTCTGTTTGATCAGCCAAACGAAAGCCTGGATCAAGGTCAATCTCATAGTAAAAGGTGCGCAAAACCTGCAAACAAAAGGAGTGCAGGGTGGAAATATTGGCACGATTCATGAGCGATAGCTGTCTTCTCATATGAAGGGACCCGGGGTTCTTAGCTAATTCCTTTTCAAGTGCTTCTGTGATCCGATGCTTCATCTCTGCCGCAGATGCATTTGTGAAAGTCACAACGAGCAGACGATCCACATCAACTGGATCTTCAGGACGGGTCATTTTTCGAATCAGCCGTTCAACCAAAACAGCTGTTTTACCTGACCCTGCCGCCGCCGCAACAAGGATATCTTGTCCTTCTGAAACGATGGCTTCCCACTGGTCATCCGTCCAAGTACTGTTATTCGGTTTTGGTATTTGCATACTGATCCCCTTCTTTTTTGATCCGGTCTATCACAACATCATCCTTTTCAGATGAAAGCACTCTAAATTCATTATCCTCTATCGATTCATCAAATTGGCAAATAGACTTAAATGAACAAAAGCGGCATGGTGTTTGATCCTTCAATTTATATGGATTAATGGCTACCTCGCCATTTGTAATTCTTTCGCCTGCCTCTTCAAACGTGCGCCGAACATGCTGTGTGAGTATATGGAAATGATCTTCACTTAAAACAGCAGAGTCAGAACGGAAAGACCCATCCTTTTTCAAGCCAGCTTGAATGACTTGTGATCTTCCTGATTCAAGCGTTTGATCCATTAGCTTTACCGCTTCTACATCTTCAAGCAAAAGACCTTTCATTTTAAATTTCTTGAATATTTCCTGCTCAATTTCATCCTCTGCAAGCGGAATCGGTGCTTGAATGAGCGGATCATGAATATGGAAATATAAAATGCCAGCTGGCGTTGCTTCTACACCGAGCCACTCCTTTGAATACGTAATCGTCAGGTCTAAGTATGTGAGCATTTGCAAGGCCAGCCCATAGTATACTTCTGCTAGATCAAGACCTTTCTCACTCGATTTGTAGTCGACGATTCTCAACAGCAGCCCTTTTGAACCTTCTGCTTTATCCACCCGGTCAATTCTTCCGACAAGCTCCATCGTGCAGCCATTTTTCAATTGAAAAGTAAACGGCGGAAGTGGCCCTTGACCGCCAAAGCCTAACTCAAGCCCAACGGGAGAAAACCCACTCACTCTTGCATGCTCACTTAATATAGAAGAGACTCGAATCAAGATTTTCTGGAGCTTTTCTTTAATATAAGCATGCCGGTTAGAGCTTAATAGGATTTCCTTTTGAAGACGCGGTGCAAGCTGTTCGATTGCATGTCTTGAATAGTTGACACAGTCATCCTTCGTTAGGTTTTTCCAATCCTTTTTTTGTTCAACAAGCGTATCTGAAATATGCTTTAAGGCCGAGTGAAACAGCTGGCCGATATCGGGTGCTTCCAATTTATAAAATTGCCGGTCCTTTAGTTTTAACCCGTGAGAAGCAAAGTGAGAAAATGCACACGCATTGAATTTCTCCATTCTTGAAACACTGCCTTGAATGTGATCACCATAAAGTTCTTTTGTGACGTTTGGTTTTAAGCGCTTCGCTCGATTTGTAAAAAACAAACTCGACAAGATGTTTTTTGATACTTCCCGATGAGATGACGCCATCAAATAATTATAGACACTCCACCATACACCACTGATGGGGTATTGGTTGAGCCATTGCTGCAACTGCGAGACAGTATACGATAACGAGACATGCTCATTCGCTACAAATTTTAATTGCTCCTTGTCATCCAGCTGTTCCGGGTCTAACACATACAAAGCATGCTCATGATTTGGCATAAGCTCCTGACAATACTTGATAAGAGGCGAAGGCAATAGAGAGCGCCCCTCTTCATCTGACACTGAATAAGACAGATACAAATGATGAGATGGACTCGACAGTGCCTGGTAAATTAAAAATTGCTCATCTAGCAGCCGTTCCTTTCCTGTCTCTGCGAGTTCTGCTCCTGCTCGTTTTAACCACTCCCGGTCATCCTCAGACAAAACACTTTCGTCAGAAGGACGTGCGGGAATAACGCCATCATTTACCCCAATGATAAACATACACTTCACTTGATACATTCTCGATAAATCCATACTTCCGATAAATACTTGGTCGAGTGAAGGCGGAATTAAAGCGAATTTTAAAGAGGCCAATCCTGTATCCATCATCTGTTGGAATAAAGGAAATGAGAGCTCCTCCTCACCGAGCATTTCAACAAATTCATCCATTAATTGAATAACAGCATCCCATACTTGTCCGTGCTGCATGGCTTCAGCTAATCTACCTGCTTCTTCAGCTTCCAGCCTAGCCTTTTCAAGTTTATCCGGCACTTGTATTTCCTCTAAAAAGACATAAACTGCCTCTACCATGTCTTTTACCTTTTGCGCTTTTTTCAGCCTTTTTTGCAATTGGAAAAGCGGCGGTGCAATCCATTCCTTTACATCATTCAGCATCTGTTCCATTTCAATTTCTTGATCTGTTTGTCCAAAATCCTCATCTAAGGATTGGAATCTTCTGTAATGGAAACGGGAACCGTTTGTCCAGCGTTCTCCTTTTACACCATAAGCAATACAGTAGTTCTCAAGCTGATCTGCCTGTTCTCTCGCTTTGCTTTTGGCAAGTTCGAGCGGAAATAAGAACTCTGTCTTCACGCAGCGAAACACGGCCTCATAACGCCAGTTTCCTTTTATGACATCCAAGCTCGAACGAATTAATTCAATGAGTGGATGATACTGCATCGATTCATTTCCATCAATAAAAAAAGGAATATCGTAATCTCGAAAAACCTCTTTTAACGTATCTTTATAGTCGTCTACATGCCGCGCTACAATCGAAATATCTCGCAGTCTAAGTCCTTCTTCTCTCACTAAATGAAGAATTTCTCTCGCTACTCCCTCAATTTCAGCTCGTTTACTCGCACTTTTAGACACTGTGAGATGAGGGGTTATTTCCTGATATGGCTTCACCGGTCTCTGCTCATATTGCCGTTCTAAATAAGCAAGATCCGGCGTATGAAGATGACGGTTATTTTTCTCCAAAATGTGCTCAGAAATGGACGCGCCGCACTCTTTAGCAAGCTGATAGAGCTGGAAATACGTTTTACCTGTCATACGAAATAAATCAAGTTCATTTGGCTGTTTATCATGATAGGAACGATCCACTGTGAAAGCAGCCGTTATTTTCTCAGCATGCAGCAGAAGCTGTTCAATGACGAGAAGCTGCTGCGGTGTAAATTGATAAAAACCATCTATATAAATGTGTGCTCCTTTTATTTCTTCAGATAAAGGAATTTGCTCCGTGAGAAGCGTCAAATAGTCTTCTGAGTGCACATATTCATCTTGTAAATGCTGCTCCATCTGCTGATAAAGAACATGCAGATCATGCAATTTCTCGGCTGCCCGTCTTTCTTCTGTATACTCTGAATGCATGCTCGATAATGAAATTTTTTCAATATCCTCAGGCAGCATGCAATATCTCTTGAACTCAGCCATCGTCTTTTCGATTTGCTCGACAAACCCCGGCTTATCACTCGCTTTTTTGAATACCTTAAACTTTTCTTTCTCCTCTTCAATCACTTTTCTTAAAAGCATTTGAATTCCTGTGCTTGTCACAAATTGCCGGTTCGCTCCGCCAGTCTGCTGTAAAATAGACCAAGCAAGACGCGTGAAACTAAATACTTTGGCCCTGATCATCCCGCCAGCTTCAGACGTTTTTGCAAGCTCGTATTCCATTAAGAATGTCATTTGATCCGGGACTAAAAAAATGATTGGCGGACCCAACGGATCAAGCCGAAGCTGTTCTTTGATTTCCTCTAAGATTGCAGTCGTTTTTCCACTCCCCGATCTGCCTGCTAAAAACTGAATCTCCACGCTCCACAACACCTTTCTTATGTACTCATATTCTAGCGAAAATAAAAGTAAATAGCTATTTTCCCCTTCTCCTTCCTAAAAAGATATAGGCACCTTTCCTTACTCTTCTCATATCATAAACCATCATGAACTCAAAGGAGGCTGGCAATATCATGTATTACGGTTATTACGACTACCCGCCATATGACATGCGCCAAAATACAAGAATCATTTCAGACCTTGAAAAAGCAATCAATGGTGAATATTCTGCGATCCAATGCTACGAAAAACTTGCTCAAAGAGCAAAAACTCCTGAGGCAAAAAAAATCATTCAAGAAATACGCCAGGATGAAGTCAGACACTATCAACTATTTTCAAAGCTGTATTATTCTTTAACAGGTAAAAATCACAAACCAAGCGTAACAGAACCTTGTCCAGATCAATTTAGAGAAGGGCTTATTTTCGCATTTAAAGATGAACAAAGAACGGTTGATTTTTACTTAACGATATCAGATTATGTCCGGGATCAAGGAACAAAAGAGCTGATGAAACGTATCGCTCAAGATGAACAGCAGCATGCTGTATGGTTTTTATATCTTTTAACGCACCATGTGTCTTAGATAGTCCTATTTTAATAGGAGATCGTATGTTCCGTCAAAAAATGAAATCGGCTTTTTGTTCATTCAATCTATCAAATAAAATACTATTCTCAATAAATCCCTCATCTCTTTCACTTTTTCAAACGTGAAAACGACAATTTGATAAATAAAAAAACTCCTCTGCCACAAATAGCAGAAGGAGTTTTTTCATGATCGTTTAATGAAATTTTGCTTCATTGCTTTGCTGCTGATGTTTTAGCAACCCATCAATGGACAGCATCTTACTGCCGCTGAGTGTTAAATAAAGGGCCATGACAAGCAGCGATAGTTCAAATTCATAACCGCCAACAAATCCTTTAGAAAAACCAACCGTAATAATCGCCACAGCCATAATTGGTACAAATAATGCTGCGAAAATACGTGTTCCTAGACCTAAAATCAAGGCGATACCACCGACCAGCTCAATTGTCTTTACAATATAGGCCATAAATTCCGGTACACCGATTTGTCCAAAGAATGCCGCTGTTCCCCCCAGACCTCCTTGATATGCCTGAAGTCCGTGTAGAAAGAAGATAATACCTAAAATAACACGTACAAAAAGTGTTCCTATTTCTTGATTCGTTTTCATATAGTGATTTCCTCCTGTTTTTACACTACATAATGTAATGTTAATAAGTAAAAAAAATTAGTAATTTAGGTTAAGCATAATCATTAAGGCCACCATGAGAATGGTTGATGTGACAATGGGAATGATGGGTACATTGAAAGGAATATTGTATGTTGGATTTAAGATCTTCTGTATTCTTAAATTCAATGCCCGATCTCCAAAGGATACCGCAAACTTCGTTTGTTTTTGAAACTGCGTTCTCTTTTTAATCAGCTTCAAAAGGGCTTGCCCTACTCCAAGCTCAGTGCCTGTCTGCCGAATCGCATAGTCATCTGCGATCACTTCACGAAAAACGGAATAGCTTTGTCTCATATGCTTTAACACTGGAATGTACCAAATGACTTTTGTGAGCATTGAGAATGTGAAAGCCTTTAAAGGATCATAGCTGTATTTGTGGTGTAATTCATGATAAACAACAGCGTCAATCTCCTCTTCATCCAGCATGTCCATGAGAGACGTTGATAAGTAAACCTTTGGGTGAAGCATCCCCATGGCAAAAGCAAGCGGTTCATGACAATGAAACACAATGATGTCATTTGCATATTTCTCAGATAAAGATTCGGTCGAGTGGTAATCGACTGCAAGCATCAGATTTTGCTTGAATTGAATGTACGTTTTGATTTGCTTCGTCATATAGAAAATCGCAAATCCCAGTGTGTAGAGGACTAAAGCATCTAGAAAATATTTCAAAGGAGTGAATCCATAGAATTCGAGAACAGACTGGCATACATGAATAAGATTATATGCTTGATTCCAGCCAAAAAAGCTTGAAAGCACGTAATAACCCATCTGATAAAAAATCGTTAAACCAATCAATATACCGCCTAAAAACAGCAGGCTCGATTTCATTTTATTCATTTTGCTGCTCCTCTTTTTTGGATGCCAGCCTTGCTTCAAGCACTTTGAGTAATTCAGGGTCAGCACTTTCAATTGCATCCACCATATGATTCACTGCCAGTGGACCAAAATCGTCCATCAGCCCTTGGGTAATCCATTTTGTCTGCTCATTTAGAAATTCTTCTTTTGTTAAAATGGGATTATAAATAGATGAACGCCCTTTTGTTTTCTTCTCGACAATTCCCTTTTCGGTTAAGCGGTTCAGCACAGTCATCACCGTGTTGAAATTAATCGGCTTCTCATCTGACAGCTTCTGCTGCACTTCTTTAATCGGCATACCCTCACCTTGATAAAGGATCTCCATAATCCTTCCCTCTAAAGGACCGAAAAAGCGATTCAAACCCTTTTCATTATATTTAAAAGAAGGAATTTTCATGTCATCACCTCACACTAAGGATTGTAGTGTAATTGAAAATGATAGTCAACAGATAACCAAAATAGGGGAAAATCGTTGCATATTACCTTGCTTCTTGGTAAAAATTACGAACCTATTTATATCAATAGGCAATCTGATTCTCGATAAGATAATCTTATGAAATTGGTAAAAAAATTCGTATTTTATTTATAGAGACTTTTGTATTATAGTGAAGATAACAACATTTCACTTACTGAACAAATTTATAGGAAGAAGGTTTACATGTGATGAAACAAGGAAACAGCCTTCGAACCGATCTCATTTTGATCGCGATAAGCGGTTTAGGTGGATTTCTTTTGTCTTTAACAGGAATGTCTATTGGCTGGATGATCGGAACATTAATCACGGCTGCATTTATTGCCATGCGACGTCCCGCCCTGTTTCAGCGTAAAGGAAACAACACCTTGCGTATCCACAGCAGATGGCTACTCCTTGGTCAATTTATTCTCGGAATCGAACTCGGACAGAAAATGAACATGAAAGTTCTTCATATTTTCACTGAACATTGGCTCCCTGTGAGTTTCATGCTCGTTTTTTCTATTCTACTGGCGATGCTCTCTGGCTTTGCCTTATGGAAGCTGAGTAAAACAGATATGCTGACCAGCTTTGTCGGAACAGCACCAGGCGGTTTATCTGCTATGCCTGGGATTGCCCAAGAGGTTGGAGCAAATACAGCCGTTGTCAGTCTCGTACAAACAACACGTGTATTAATGGTGGTACTCACCATCCCATTTACGGTGTTCTATTTAAATACAAAAAATCCAGCGGATGCAGCTGCAACCGTGCAAGGGAGCGCCTTTTCATCCGGCGTTTTCACCCTGTCAAATATCTCGTGGAGTATCGCACTTATTTTAGGTGCCTGGCTTATGTCACGCCTCGCGGTTCGTCTTCATTTCCCTGCCCCTTGGCTGATTGGCAGTATGTTAGGAGTTGCAGCTCTTCAAGTAGGTGCAGGTGCGCTCATAGGTCATGATTTGATTCCTTACTGGCCAGCACAAGCGAATATCGCGTCACAGGTATTTCTAGGTGCAACCATCGGTTCAAAAATGAATAAACAGATGTTTGTCGGGCTAAAAAACACGTTAATTGTGGCCGTCGTCAGCTCAGCTGGACTGATTGCTGCAACGGTTCTCAGTTCAATTGCCATTGCAGAGGTCACAGGCATTTCTGTCATTACAGCCATTCTTGCCTTTTCGCCTGGCGGTATTGCAGAAATGGCAACAACAGCAGTCACACTCCATGAGGACTCAACCTTTGTAGTAGCTGTACAAGTCGTTAGAATCATTCTTGTCATTGCGATGCTGCCACCGTTTTTTCGATTCTTACATCATGTCTGGGCAAAAAGACATCCTGAATATAAAGCCGCAAAATAAAAAAAGAGACGCTTTGCATGTGCAGAGCGCCTCTTCTTTTATTCATTCTGATTTCTTTTGACACCAACTACTTGATCCTTTGAAATCGTTCCAAAATGCCGGCTGTCGAAGCTATGTATTCGGTTATCTCCGATCACGAAGTAATGGTTTTTTTTGATTTTATCTTGTCCTGTGATAGCTTTCAGCTGAAAATCTCCTGTCAGGACATTCCCCATTTTATGTTTTTTCTGCTCTTTTAAATAGGGTTCTTTCCATTTTTCCCCATCGACAAATAACTGATCATCTACATACTTGATCGATTCTCCTGGGAGCCCAATGACCCGTTTGATCAAAATTTGATTTTTGGGTCCGTGAAATAACACATAATCAAACCGGCTAATTTTCGTGAGTTTTGGCGAGAACTTGTTGATTAATAATTCTGTTCCATCTGTAAATGTAGGGTCCATACTAACCCCTTCTACTTTATACTTCACAAACATGAAATTCTTTACCTGGAACAATAAGACGATGCATGTAATAATCATCAACCATAGCAATGGTTTCTTTTTCATTAAGAGCCTCCTTTGTCCTCACGCTTGCTCATTCGAATATTCAGCCTATTTTCTACTCTCTTTCCAACATACCATAATAAAACGATAACTAGAACCGCAAAAACACTTCTTAACGGATTCTTTACTAAAGCAGAAAGATCATAACCGATAAAACTAATGATAAAGAGCATGACACACTTACCAGCTAAAGCAGCTAATGAAAATTGCCACATGCTAATTCTTGATAAGCCTGCGACAACATTGACAGCCGCAGAAGGTGTAAAAGGAAAGCAGAGTAAAATAAATAACGGACCAAATCCCCGCTTCTCTACCCAAAGCATCAATTTCTTAATGGAAGCGTGTCTGCTGATAAAGTTCAGCATTCTCATCTGTCCAAATTTTCTGATCAGTAAAAAGACAAGAATAGACCCTGCACTTGCACCGATCCAGGTTAATAAAAAGCCTTCCCAAAGGCCGAATGCATTTGCATTGGCCACCGCAAACGCCACAAGTGGTAAAAACGGAAGA
This sequence comes from Bacillus sp. FSL R5-0512, assembly GCF_038593295.1. Taxonomy (NCBI): domain Bacteria; kingdom Bacillati; phylum Bacillota; class Bacilli; order Caryophanales; family Bacillaceae; genus Bacillus; species Bacillus sp. FSL R5-0512. The sequence continues at coordinate 1,027,881 of NZ_CP151982.1, read as the reverse complement.
AATGCTTCAATCAGAGGAAGCAATATAGCGACAATTGGTCCAAAAGCCTTGTAGCTTTCAAAAAATGATGTGATATTTTCATGAGTAAATAGAGAAAGAAATGATGTCAACTTGTTTGACTCCTTCAAGGTTTGTCTACATTTCATTTTACATGGAAAACATAAAAATATACAAATGAATCCCACTCGCCCCCTTGAGATTGTTTGACTCATTCGATATAATAAATAAGAACATTTGTTCTATTCATAAAGAAAGCAGGCTTGGACATGACAAGACTATCAAGAATACAGCTTCAGATGATGGAACAGGCCATCTTTCTTCCAATGGTCATCTCCATCCTCAATCGTGACCTGACACACTTAAAACAACATCAAACATTTAAACTAAATGAACCATACATTCAGCTTGTGACCTCTGTGTTAAAGGAAGCACAGAAAGCACTTTACGAACTGAAGCAGCATTTACGTAAAGAAAATATGAAAGTACAGCAAATTGAACACGATGAAGGATTTACAACGTATCTATTTATCATAAATGGCTATGAAGAAAAGCATAAATACTTTAATCCGCGTATACGTCACCGGGTAGAGGAACTGCTGACTGCATATTTTCTGCATCAAGCAAATTAACTTCTTGCTGAAATGCGGCGCGGTACCCATGCAAAAAAAGCCTGCCGCGGCGGCAGGCTCCTTCTTATTTATGATAATTCAAGCTGTTTTCTCAGCTCTGTTCTAACTTCTTCTAATCCTGGTCCATCTAACTCAAAGTAATACACATTCCCAGGCTGATAATCATGGCCCTTTAGCTGAATCGTATCCACTGATTTCAATGAGCTCAGTAATGGAAAAAGACCGATGAACTGTTTCATGGAAAGGTTGGTTGAGACATTATCACCAAGCGTATCAATGATGTTGTCGTATGACGGGATCGAAGAAATCGATTTAGATTTTTCAAAGATGGCTTGAAGTGCTTCCATTTGGCGCTTTCCGCGCATGAGATCACTATCAGCCTTTCTCGTTCTCACAAAGGCCAAAGCTTCTTCGCCATTCAGTCTATGAGTGCCTGTTTGCACTTGAACTTTTCCCTTTGAATCCTTTTCCATCTGTTTTGCGATGCTTTCATCTTCAATCGTTACGTCAATTCCATTTAGCTCATCCACAATGTCTTGAAACGCCTTAAAGTTCCCTGAAATCACATAGTCTACAGGAATGTTCAACAAGTTTTCGACCGTTTTGACTGACAAATCTGCACTCCCAAACGCATGGGCGTGAGCAATTTTATCATATCCTCTTCCCGGTATATCTACATAAGAATCACGAGGAATACTGAGAAGCTTAATGGTTTTGTCTGTTCGGTTCACCGCCGCCAGTAAGACCGCATCACTTCTTGCTTCATCTACCGTTTCACCTGGACGGCTGTCAATTCCAAGCAGCAGCACCGAAAAGCTGTCCTTTCCTGGATCAAAAGCTTTCACACGCTTTTGCGAGGTGTCTCCTCTTTCTAATGATACTTGCGCCTTATTCGACGCTTTTGAAATTTTATAGTATGCGTATCCAGTCACGGACACTGCCATCACCATGACAAATGCCATGATAAACAGCACGGCTTTTACCCAAGGCCTTAGTCTTCTTTTTGATCTTTTTTCCTTCATCCTTTCCGAACCCTCACTCTATCTTAGTCTATCAATGTAGGTTCCACTATAACATATTTTGATGAAAGTTTCCTGCACGCAACATATTTTTATGAATCCACAATAAAAAAGCCGCTCAAGATGAGCAGCTTTCGTTCATTATTTTTGACTAATACCTTGTTTTACTTCACCAATCATGGCAGATAATGATTCAAGCCCGCCGCCGGATAGATACCACATGTCAGAGTTCAAATACACCACATGGTTGTTTTTGATCGCTTTGACTGATTTCACGTAATCATTCTCAACAAGCTGTTTCGCAGACGTTTCTTCTCCGATCGCTGCGCCTCGATCAACGACAAATAGATAGTCTGGGTTCGTTTTGACCATGTATTCATACGAAATGCTTTGACCGTGTTTATCAGATGGCTCAAGCTTTTGATCTGCCGGTGTGATACCAAACACATCGTGGATGAGACCGTATCTTGACTTAGGTCCGAACGCTGTCATTTTGCTGTCGTTCGCCATGATCACCAGCCCATTTTTCTTTAACTCTTTTGCTTCTTTCTTTAAAGCATCCACTTTTTGATCAATGGCTGCAAGTTCTTCTTTAACTTTGTCTTCTTTATCAAAAACCTTGCCTAAAGTTTTGGCATTCTTTTTAAATGATTCCATATAATTGGCATTGTCTACATCCATATAAATCGTAGGGGCAATATTAGAAAATTCATCGAATGCATCTGCTTGACGGTGCTGGATAATGATTAAATCCGGCTTAATTTCTGCAATTTTTTCAAAGTTCGGCTCTTTTAATCCGCCGACATTTTCATATTTGTCTCCTTCATATTTTGATAAATATTTAGGCACCGCTTGTTTCGGTAAAGCTGTTACATTCACACCTATTTTGTCTAAAGTATCAAGACTTCCCATATCAAACACGACCACTTTTTTCGGGTTTTTCTTGATCTTTACACCATCTTTATTCAGCATGTCTTTTACCGTGACGGTTTCCCCTTTTGTGCCTTCAGTTTTCCCTTGGTTCCCGCAGGCAGCGAGTACCACGATTGCTATTAATATAGTCATCATCCAAGTCCATTTTTTCATACGTAATCACCTCTTCATTTTTTTAAGAAAAATATAAGCAAATGCGCTCACCACGAATAACTTCAATCGGTATGCGCATGTCATAAATTTGTTCAAGTGCATCTGTTTGAATCACTTCGTCCACTCCACCTTCTTTAATGACCTGTCCATCTTTTAAGGCGACGATATGATCGGAATACACAGAGGCAAAGTTAATATCATGAAGAACCACAACAATTGTTTTCCCAAGATCTTTGACGAGCTGCTGAAAGAGCTTCATCATCTCGACAGAATGATTCATATCCAAATTGTTTAAAGGCTCATCTAAGAAAATATAATCTGTATCCTGCGCCAGCACCATTGCAATAAAAGCTCTTTGTCTTTGTCCACCGCTCAGTTCATCTACATATTGATGCTGGATATCGGCAAGCTTCATGTATTGGAGGGACACATCAATCATCTTCTCATCCTCTTTTGTCAGATGACCCTGCGAGTAAGGGAAACGGCCAAAGCTGACAAGCTCCCGAACGGTCAGCCGCACATTCATATGATTGGCCTGCTTTAAAATACTCATCTTCTTTGCAAGTTCCTGCGGAGGGTATGCACTATATGGCTTGTCTTCTAAATAAGCTGCACCTGAGTCTGGCTGAATCAGCCGGCTCATGATGGATAAAAGCGTGCTTTTCCCCGCACCATTCGGACCAATGAGAGACGTCAGCTGTCCCTTTTTCACACTGATCGTTGTGTCGTGAAGCACTGTTTTTCCGTTATACGCCTTACTGACGCCCTTCATCAAGACCATGAACGACTCTCCTTTAACAGTAAATAAATAAAATACAGTCCGCCGACTAAATCAATCAACACACTAAGCGGCGTTTGAAAAGTAAATACCTTTTCTACAAGAAATTCCCCGCCTACAAGGGCAATCACGCTGATAAAAAAAGAGCCTAATAGCAAGTATGTATGCCGGTATGTCCGAAAAAGCTCTCGTGCGACGTTTACGGCGAGTAAGCCGAGGAACGTAATTGGTCCGACAAGTGCCGTTGCGATAGACACAAGGACAGCTATCACGATCAGCATTTTTTTTGTGATGCTGTCGTAGTCAATGCCTAGATTCACCGCATGTTCCTTGCCAAGAGACATGACATCTAATTTGGAGCGGAAAGTCCAAATGTAAACACACAGCGCCGCAAATAAAACAGAAGCAATCAGTAAGATGTCCGTGTTCATGTGATTAAAGCTTGCAAAGGATTTATCCTGTACGACCTGATATTCATTCGGATCGATCAGCATTTCCATAAACGAAGAAAGACTTTTGAATAATGTCCCAAACACAATTCCAACAAGCAGAAGTAAGAAAATGTGTTTATTTTTGCGTTTGAACATGACTGTATACAGCAATACAGAAAATAGAATCATCAGCCCAACGCAAAGGAAAAAATTAAGATTCTTATTGACGATCATTAAATGAGTCGACCCAAACACATAAATAATCGCTGTTTGCAAAAACAAGTACAGTGCGTCTAAGCCCAATATGCTCGGCGTTAAGATTCGATTGTTGGTCAAAGTTTGAAAGACAACAGATGAAAAGGCAATCGCGCCTCCCGTTAATGTCATCGCAAGCACTTTCTTTAAACGGCTTGGGACTGTGTACGGCCAGTAGCCCATTTGAAAGGTAATAAAAATTACGATCAACACGGCTGCAATGGCTGCAATCAGACATAATATACGTTTCTTATGCATAGCGTTTCCTCCTTAATAACATGTACAGGAAGATCGCACTCCCGATGATGCCTACCATGAGCCCAACTGATATTTCATATGGATAAATGATCACCCTTCCGAGCACATCACAAATCAGAACAAAAATAGCTCCTAGTAAAGCTGTATGCGGGAGGCTTTTTTTCAAGTGATCGCCGCGGTAGATCGAAACAATATTCGGAATGATTAATCCAAGGAATGGCAGCATCCCGACAGTTAAAATGGTGACAGACGTAATCATTGAAACGATCACCAAACCAACTGCCATCACACGTTTATACGTTAAACCTAAGTTGACAGCAAAGCTCTCGCCCATGCCTGCCACTGTAAAGCGGTCAGCATATAAATACGCAATGATCAATAGTGGAACGCTCACATAGAGCAGTTCATAACGCCCTTGGACAATAAGAGAAAAATCCCCTTGAAGCCATGCGGATACGTTTTGGATCAAATCATATTTATAGGCTATAAACGTAGATATTGAACTGACAATCCCCCCAAACATTAAGCCGACTAATGGTACATAAATCGTATCGTTCACCTTGATATGCCGCAGGATTTTTAAGAAAAGGAGATTTCCAGATAAAGTAAATAGAAACGCAATCCCCATTTTCATAAGCGGATTCGCATGTGTAAAAACAAGCATTGCTGCTAAAATACCAAGCTTCGCCCAATCCATCGTTCCTGCAGTGGTTGGTGAAACAAATTTATTCCTCGTCATGCTTTGCATAATAAAGCCGCATAAACTAAGGCTCATACCAGCAAGCACAATACTCACGAGACGCGGGAGGCGGCTTGAAACTAACGTGTGCACTTGTTCATCTGTTAAATGAAACAGTTCTAAAATGGACAGATCCTGTACACCGACAAACAGAGATATACATGCCAAACATACAAATAACAAACTTAATTGATACAACTTCATACAGGTTTCTCACTTTCTATCAAGCTCTATCCGCCATAAATGATTATCATTATCAATTAAGCGACAGTTCATATATTATCACATCTAGTGAAATATTCAATAGCGGTATAAAAAAGACGAAAACTCAAAAAACAGCCTGCGGCAGCGGCTGCTTTTTCTCTTATTGAATATTCAATTGAAATTGTCCATTCAGTTCTTCTTCTGCTTCTTGAAATAACTGACGCAAGTTCTCAGCATAATCACCAAGAGCATCTTTGCTCGTTTGAAAATTCACCCATGTCAGTTCAACTGGAAGAGTCACCTCGCCTGTCAAACAGTCCCAAAGGGCATCAAGATTTTTTCCGTAATAGTCAGGAAGGTGTAAAACTGTTTTTAGCTGGTCATGAAGCTCTTCTTGCGACCTGCACGCTGCGCCATCAAGCTGCACTTTTTTCATGTTCATCTTCCCCTCTCTTCTCTATATTTTAAACGAATTGGAAGAGAAAGAGAAAGATGGACATCTTACTTTTGTTTCTGCCTGACCCCTGAGATCAAGAGAATGAGGCAGGCAGCCAAAACGATCAAGAGAAAGAGGGTTAACACGATCTGAGTACCGTATATATCAGCAAAGAGCCCAACAAAAACACTCGGAATACCAAGTCCTAAATAGGCAAACAAGTAATACCCTGCAACGGCTCTAGCCGCCTCCTTTTTCCCTCGCTCAACAATGAGCTGAAGGCCACCTAAATAAGTAAATCCATAGCAGGCAGTACCCGCCAGCATCGTTCCGGCAAGTACAAGGAAAATAGACCCGCTGCTTGCACCGTATAGTAAGAGGCCATATCCGCACGGAAGACAGATAAACCCCAAAAGGAGCGCTGTGCTGCTATTCATCTTGCGCACAAAGGGCTGCATCAGGACACCTGCCATATTAATTAAAAAGAGCGCTGGCCCTACCCACAATTCATAACCATTTAGTTTAAGCTGTGCTGGCAAAATCGAAATGACAAGGCCGCACACCGACCATGCGATAGCAATGGCTGCATTCGCCGGCATTGTTCCTTTTGGAAATCTTGGCATGTTCATCATCGGTTTACCTGAATCTCCTTGGACAGGCGGCACGAAAAAGAAGACACCCACAATGGTTAAGATCAAAAAAGCCAGCACAATCCAATAGCTAAGCGGCGTGAGGGACACACGCTGAAAAGAAAGAAGTGCCGTAAAAAGAGCACCGCCCCCAAATCCAACCGAACTGCATAGTGCAATAAAAGTTGGAATCCAGCCTGACTTCTCTGGATATAAAGCAATCAAATATGCGGTGCATGTTCCAACACTAAGACCAAGTCCGACACCTTGCAAGAGCCGGGCAGCAAAGAGCATCTGTATGGAAGGGTGGATAATCATCAACAAGGTGGCACATAACGAAAAGCTAAGCGCAACCAATAAAATCGGTTTGCGTCCAACCCGGTCAGAAATGCCGCCAAGAAAAAGCAAAACTGGAATAAGTCCGAAGACATACGCGGCAAATACAAGTGCTGTTGCCGCCTTTCCGTACCCTGCGTGTTCTGCATACGCCGTATAAAGGGGCACTTGCAGATTCACAGCAATCGTAATCATAAAAAGACCAAGTAAAACGAAAATAAACGGGATGATGGATAAGTGTGCCGTTTCCTCTTTGGATGCTGGGATCATTTGACTCTCTCCTCTATGTCATTGCATATGAGAACAGTGTACACACCATTTGGCTTACTTCCTACATCCAAAAATGACACTATTGACCAGTCCATAATTCAGTGTCATCATCAACTTATGATGTGAAAACGAGAGAAGGTGCACGATGTATATTCATTTAGACCGTTCAAGCGCTACTCCGCTCTGGCAGCAAATCGTGACTGAGATCATTCAAAAAATTCATACACAAAAACTGCATCCTGACGATCAGTTAACACCGACAAGAGTGTTAGCACAGGAGCTTAATGTATCAAGATCAACCGTACAGCTTGCCTATGATGAGCTGCTGGCAAGAGGTTACGTGAGCACATCTAGAAGAGGTGGTACCAAGGTCATTTCAAGCGATCAATATACAGCTTCCCCTCCCTATCAAAGTGAACCGCCTTTTTCACCTCCGACAAGACCTCACTTTGAAGAAGCCGAAAAACAAATGGATCATTGGCTGTCAGCCAATCAATTTCATGAGAAGCTTGATATTGATTTTCGTCATCAGGAGCCAGCCATCGATGCACACTTTCAAAACATATGGAAGCGCTCGCTCATGAAAGCATTACAGCGATTAGATATGAAGGATTGGGGCTATTCCTCACCGCATGGATTATGGGAGGTGCGTTCAGAAATACGCCAATATTTATCTGTTGAACGCGGGATTGATGTAGAAGAAGATCAAATGGTGTTAACAGGTGGTACGCAGCAAGCCATTGATTTGATTTCACAGGTATTGCTTAAAAAAGGTGATACAGTAGCTGTTGAAGATCCAGGTTTCCCTGGGGCAAGGCTGTCGTTTATGCATCGCGAAATGAACATTCACCCCGCACCAGTTGATGAAGAAGGAATGGTGGTGAACACATTGCCCCGGCGAACAAAACTGATTGCTGTGACGCCCTCCCATCAGCGTCCAACTGGAGTATGTATGAGTGTAAACAGAAGGCAGCTGCTGCTGAAGTTTGCTGTCAGCCATCAGTCTTATATATTAGAGGATGATTTTGATGGGGATTATCGTTACCATGGCGGGCCGCTCCCTTCCCTATTTTCAGAAGCACCCGAGCATGTGATTTACATCTTAAGCTTCTCAAAAGTGCTGGCACCTGGCATCCGCCTGGCTGCCATTGTCGGCTCCAAAGCAGTCATGAAAGAAATTGCCGCACTGCAATCACTCATTCAAAGGCAGCTGCCCATTATGGAACAAATCACACTCGCTTCTTTTTTCAAAGAAGGAGAATTCACGCGGTATGTCAGGCGAATGAGACAGTTGTATAAAAAAAGACAGGCAGCCATGATGGAAGCCCTTTTGACACATCACTTTGACAAACACTTCCGTATCTACGGAACCGATACGGGCCTTCATGTCTTTTTAGAAGGAGCGCAAGACTTTGATGAAAAAGGAAGCATTGAGGCAGCAAAAGCAGCTGGCGTTGGCATTTATCCATTAAGTCCTTATTGTTTTGAAAGCAATCGAAAGGGATTACTGCTAGGATTCGCCTGTACGGACGAAAGCATGATTCAAGAGGGCGTTCGCCGTTTAAAGAAAATCCTTCACATCTAAAAAAGTCTGGAAGGTTTACTTCCAGGCTTTTTTAGGATGATTGCTGAATCTGACCTACTTCTTCAATAAATGCGGATGTCTGCTGCAAGCCATCCTGAAAATGATGGGTAGCGGAAATAAACAGCTTTTCTTGATCGGGATGCTTCAAGAGCTTTTCCACCTTACTGATCCCTTTTTCAAATGAAGCAAGGCCTGTCTTTAATTGTTGATCGGCCTTTTGGTAAGCAGCTGGAACTTCTTGATGATCAAGCCCTTTTTGAATCACACGATCAAATGCTTTCGTCGCTTCTGTCAATTTTTTATTTGTTTGGATTTTTCCATGTCCATCTGAGATAAACTGACCGGTCATATTTTCATATGCTTTATTTAACTCATCCATATAAGACTGCACCCATTGTTCATAAGCAGCTTCTTTTGTGTCTTGCTTTGAAGGCGGCTGACCTGCTTGCTGACAGGCTGCTAGTAATGTCAAAGTTAGGATAAATAGCAGCACCAAATGTGATTGTTTTTTCATACAGAGCCTCCATTTCTTTATCCCATTCGTTCATATCGGTCAAATATAAGCATCCTTTACCACATAAGATTTCTTTTATTGTAACAGACAAGCTCGTGTCTCTTCTGTGATTTATGGATAAATGAATGAAAATATGTCTAAGGATTCACATTTCCCTGTCATTTCCCAAACAACCAATAGACGACGAGACATACATATTTGGTTTCAATGAATTCTTCTTTATGATGTAGCAGCGCCTTTTTGCATTTCATTCATGCTGGATAAGAGGTCCAGCGGCTGCTCTGCCGCTGGCTTTTGACTAATATTTGTTTCGAAGCTCCCTTAATATAAAATCGTATACGAGATTGAGCTGCTGTTCTTTTGGATACAGCATAAATTCTTGTTTCTTCGGAAGACCTCCATCGAGACGATCTTGAAATTTCGTTCGGAGATATGCTGTTCGGTGCACCTGACTCTCAAATGATTTATATGAGACATCAAGTTTGACGGTTTGCTCGTTTGTAAAGGTGACCACCGTGTCTCCGAGGGATGATTCTTGGAAGGTATGAATGTATTTGTGGGAGATCCAGCCGCACTGAGGACGGTTGGATGAATAGGTTGGGAAAAAATACAGATGATTGGATGAGTCAATCACAATTGGGGGCTTGTGAGAAATTCCTGTTACTTCGTATGTTCCCGCCTTTCTGCCTGCATAGCTTGAGCCGAAGAATCTGCAGCTGCGTTCAATAATTTGCAGGGGCTTTAATTCAACGTAAAAGCTTGTCTCTCTTTCTATAACTTTTGAATATACTCTTTTTCCTTCTTCAACTGGAAGGACCGCCATTGTTGTTTGATTAATGACGTATGAATCTAAAGGTGTTTCACTAATTCCTGACACTTCATTTCCTCCTGTGTTAATATTTGGTTATTTGAGATACTATTAATCTATCACCAACATATAAGAAACGACAGGATTTTTTCAAAATTTATTAAAAATCATCTTTTTATCATATTTTTTAGTCCATTCGATCTATCGAAAAGCCATTTTTAAAGATATATCACATCCTGTCGATTGGACAATAGGTGTCGATTCTGCTCAAAAATAAATTGTCTAAAAATTATAAATTCTTGTTGATTTTTTCTCCGCCAATCCATATACTATAAAAAAGGCATCGGGGGGATTCTTTATGAAAGAGAAAAAAACGTATGCTGAGCTCATGAAGTCCCGCAACACCCAAAAAACCGAAGAAAACGGCGTCACCATTTTAGACATCTATATTCAAATGGTTTTAGATGAGGCGCTTTATAAACAGCGCTTAACCTTCCTAAGAGAAGAGATTGATAAGGCACTGGATCAGCGTGATGAAAAGCGATTCAATAACTTGTCAGCTCAATATGCAGAACACTGCTTACATCAATCATGATGATTTTACTTGCGGCAGAGAGACAGTAACTCGTCTCTTTACCGCAAGTTTTTTGTTTATCCATTTAAAATGGTCCCGCCATTCACATGCAGCATTTGTCCATTCATATAAGATGAGTCTTCGCTCGCTAAAAATAAATAACTTGGCGCAAGCTCTACTGGCTCACCAGGACGTTCCATTGGGACATCTCCGCCAAATTCAGAGACTTCTTTTTCCGTAAAGGTTGAGGGAATCAGTGGTGTCCAAATAGGACCGGGAGCTACTCCATTCACTCTAATCCCTTGTTTAATGAGCGATAAAGATAATGATCTCGTAAAGGTGACGACCGCCCCTTTTGTGGATGAATAATCGATCAATGTTTCATGCCCTTTATAGGCGGTGACAGAGGCTGTATTAATGATACTGCTTCCTTTTTTTAAATGAGGAAGAACAGCCTTTGTTAAATAAAACATGGCAAAAATATTCGTTTGAAACGTCCGAAGAAGCTGATGCGAGGTAATTTGCTCAATGCTTTTTTGCGGATGCTGTTCCCCGGCGTTATTCACCAAAATATCAATGGAACCGAAGGCATCTTTTGTTTTTTTGACGACCTCATTAGAAAAAGCCTCATCCCCTAAATCACCTGCAATTAAGATGACATGGCCTCCCGCTTTCTCAATATAGTCCTTCGTCTCCTCGGCATCACGATGTTCACTTAAGTAAACAATGGCGACATTGGCACCTTCCTTCGCAAATAAAACAGAGACTGCTCTTCCAATCCCGCTGTCTCCACCTGTCACAATGGCTGTTTTTCCTGCTAACTTTTTATTCTGCACCTCACGATCAAAGACAGGTCTAGGGTTCATTTTATATTCAAGACCCGGACGTTCATTTTGGTGCTGAGGCGGTAATGTTTTCTTCGGCTGCTTTGTTGACACGTTAGTCCACTCCTTCCTTTTATCTTGTTTATTTTTATGTGCTGGCTGCTTTTTTATGTATGACGCCCCTGTTTCCTTTCAGATGTATGATTTTCAGCATTGTGGAAAAATTATACACAACAAATCAATGGAGGCGACAACATGGAACAAGAACATAAAGGAATGGAACAGGCAAAATCGTTATGGCTGGCGGATAGTCAGAAGCATTCTTTTCCTGCTGTCAGTGAAGATCTCACAGCAGATGTGATCATTGTCGGCGGCGGTATTACCGGTATCGCTGCGGCGTTTGAAATGACAGAGCGAGGACTAGATGTGATCATCATTGATGCCGAACAATTGCTGCAAGGCACGACCGGACACACAACGGCTAAAATCACCTCACAGCATGATGTGTACTATTATGAGCTGATTCAACAAATTGGGATGCCAAAAGCACGTTTGTATGTAGAAGCAAATGAGAAAGCAAAAGACCTCATCCAAGCTCGTATCAAAGAGCACGACATTGATTGTCAGCTAGAGATAAAAGATGCTTACCTTTATACAAAGGAAGAAAGCGGTGTAAAAAAGTTAAAGAAGGAATTAGATGCCTACAAACAGCTTGGTATTGACCGGGAATGGAAAACAAAGCTTCCTTTTGACGGTGACATCAAAGCAGCACTTGCGATGACCAATCAGGCACAGTTTCATCCCCTTCATTATCTCAATGCGCTAATCGACAAGCTCCTAGAGCGAGGTGTACGTATCTTTGAACAAACAACCGCTGTTGATGTAAAAGAAGGGAACCGCCCTGCTGTCGTCACAAAAAGCGGACATCATTTGACAGGGCGCTATGTCATTTCATGCTCACACTTTCCTTTTTATGATGGAAAAGGACTTTATTTCACCCGTATTCATCCAGAGCAATCCTATGTCGTAGCAGCTAAAACAACCAAACCACTCCCAGACGGAATGTACTTAGGAATTGACCAGCCTGCTCACTCTTTAAGAACGGCAGAATGGGACGGAGAAGAAGTAGTCCTCATCGGAGGAGAAGGCCATAAAACAGGACAAGGCGGAGATGAATCCGCTCACTATGAAGGACTAGAAACGTTTGGAGATGCCACCCTTGGAATAGAAGAAGTGCTGTATCGATGGTCGACACACGATATGGTCACAATGGATCAAATCCCTTACATTGGCCGCCTGACCAAACACCACCAGAATATCTTTGTAGCAACCGGCTTTAGAAAATGGGGCATGACCACAAGCCACGTCGCAGCCACTCTTACCGGTGATTTAATTGAAGGTAAATCGAATCCATACGAATCAATCTTTACGCCATCAAGACCTGTTACTGACTCTTTCGTCAAAGATTTCGTTAAAGAAAATGCCAATGTCGCTGCCAAGCTGATCAGTGGTAAATTCAAACGAACTGATCAAACAATCGATGATTTAAAACCAGGTGAGGGCGGCATTATCTCGTATGAACATAAAAAGTGCGGCGCCTATAAATCAGAGGATGGGAATGTCTTTCTAGTCGATACAACGTGCACTCACCTAGGCTGTGAAGTGGCTTGGAATAATAGTGACCGCACTTGGGACTGTCCGTGTCACGGTTCACGTTTTTCCATTACTGGAGAAGTAGTAGAAGGCCCTGCTAAAAAACCACTAAAAAGGTCATATAAAGAACAGTAAAATTTCACTCGTCCCCCCCTTTAAAAAATCCAATATTATCCGATAAAAAACATAAAGTCTGATATTTTTGATGATTATGGGGGGACAAACACATTGTTATTTAAAAAAGAACCGAAAAGAAAAAACACTGCTTTTTTCACACAGCAGGATGATGGGATAAAACGAATCAACTTCTCGAACAATACGGACATCGCGAAACAAATCAAAATGATTGACCTGACGCAGCATGACCTATTGATATTAAAGCAGCTCAATCCAATTGTTCAGGATGATATTGCACATATTGTTGATAAGTTTTATAAAAATTTAGAAGTCGAGTCTTCCTTGATGCATATCATTCAAGACAATAGTTCTGTCGATCGTTTGAAAAAAACACTCCGCATTCATATTAGCGAAATGTTTGCAGGCGTGATTGACGAAGCCTATGTGGCAAAACGCATTAAAATTGCGCAAGTTCATTTACGGATTGGACTCCAGCCTAAATGGTACATGGCAGCATTCCAAGACCTTCTGCTATCCATTATGGATTTATTCGCTAACCATATCCAAGATTTCAAAGAATATCAGACAGCGGTCAAAGCGACGACGAAAATTTTAAATTTAGAGCAGCAGCTTGTCCTAGATACATTCCAAAATGAATATTCTAAAATTCGTGATGAAGCAGAAGAGCAGCAGCAAGAGCTTCATACAAAAATCACAGAGACTTCAAATTCGCTTGCTTCGCTCTTCTCAAACACAACAAGTGCGGTCGACAAGCTTGTCTCAAAATCGGATGAGATGGCGGACATGTCACAAGCTGGAACACAAATTTCAGCACAGGTCGAAGAAAAATCAATCGGCGGTAAAAAAGAATTAGAAATTCAGCAAACACAAATGAATCAGATTGATGGCAGCATGACGAAGATTGAAACAGAAATTAAGCGTCTTGAGGAAATCGCCAAACAAATTGAACAAATCTTTGGGATTGTCACAGGCATTGCAGAGCAGACGAACTTGTTATCTTTAAATGCTTCAATCGAATCTGCACGAGCAGGAGAACATGGAAAAGGCTTTGCTGTCGTTGCAAACGAGGTGCGCAAATTATCAGAGGACACAAAGAAAACGGTTTCAACTGTATCTGAACTTGTCAACAATACCAATTCACAAATCGCCATTGTCTCTCAGCACATTGCGGACGTGAATTTACTTGTGACAGACAGTAAAGAAAAAATGACACAAATCAATTCACTCTTCGATGATATCGTCAGCAGCATGAACTTAAGCAAAAACCAAAACGGAAAAATTGAAATTGACCTTCAGACTTTCCTTAACGAATTGAAGGAAGTCAAACAAACGGTGTCTCAAGTTGCAAGCTCCGTCGAATCCTTAACAAGCCTGACAAATCGCTAATACAGTCTTTTTTCTTCTGCTTTAGTATAATAGAAGAAAAGATAGAAAAGGCGGGATTTGATTGACAACAATTTGCCTAGTCAGACACGGGGAAACAGATTGGAATGCAGCGAAACGAATTCAAGGACGAACAGATATCCCTTTAAACGACACAGGTAAATGGCAGGCTGAACAAACTGGACTTTACTTAAAGGATGTCCATTGGGATGTTGTCATTTCCAGTCCACTAACAAGGGCAAAAGAAACGGCACACTTGATTTTAAAACATGTCCATGCCCCACTTGTCATCATGGATGATTTCATTGAACGAGATTACGGTGACGCTGAAGGCATGTCGTTTGAGGAGCGGCAAAAGCTGTTTCCAGATAAACAGTATCCAAATATGGAACCAATTGAGACGATTCAAAACCGAATGCTAGAAGGTATTGAGAAAATCAGAGCCGCCTATCCAGATCAACATGTCCTGATCGTGGCTCACGGAGCTGCTATCCATGCTTTACTCACCACTTTGGCAGATGAACATATGGGTCTACAGAACACGAGACTTGTTAATGCTTGCTTAAATTATGTGGAATGGTCAGATGGTAAATGGAAGGTCCGTGATTACAACGTGGTCAGCCATTTAACTCAATCCGCCCCTTCTTAAAGAGCCTGTTATCTGAGCAGGTTCTTTTTTATGGCAAAAACAATGATAAAATAATATTTTTTTATATCGAAATTCGAAATAGATGCTAGACGATTCTACCTATTTTATGGCTTTTCGGGTATCGAATATTTAACCGGAAATGGATCATGAGAAAAAAAGCACACTCCCTTTTTAATAGAACATCGCTGAAATGATAGAATAAACATATTTTACCACCAGTTCCAAGTGACTTAATTCCCCAATTTTCGCTAGGACTTTCACAAAAATTCGGGTCTACTCTTATTTGCCTACTTCCCTTAAACTGAATATACAGAATAATCAAACGGTTCATTCTTATAGACTACGGATGATTATTCTGAAATAAGAAAAAAGGGATGTGGAATGTGCGTGAAAAAGAAAAATGTGATGACAAGTGTTTTATTGGCTGTCCCTCTTCTGTTTTCAGCAGGGTTTGGAGGATCCATGGCAAATGCCGAAACGGTCTCCAAAACAGATAGTGAAAAAAGCTATATTGTTGGTTTTAAAGCCTCTGCCACCACAAACAGCTCTAAGAAACAAGCTGTCATTCAAAATGGTGGAAAACTAGAAAAACAATACCGCCTCATTAATGCTGCACAAGTGAAAATGTCCGAACAAGCCGCCAAGAAACTTGAACATGACCCTAGCATTGCTTACGTAGAAGAAGACCATAAAGCAGAAGCATATGCACAAACCGTCCCTTATGGAATCCCTCAAATCAAAGCTCCAGCTGTACACGCTCAAGGTTATAAAGGTGCTAATGTCAAAGTAGCTGTCCTTGATACTGGAATCCACGCTGCACACCCTGACTTAAATGTTGCAGGCGGTGCGAGCTTCGTCCCTTCAGAGCCAAATGCCACCCAAGACTTTCAATCACATGGAACTCACGTAGCAGGAACCATTGCTGCCCTTGATAACACAATTGGTGTTCTTGGGGTCGCTCCAAGCGCTTCCCTATATGCTGTGAAAGTATTAGACCGTAATGGCGACGGACAATACAGCTGGATTATTAGCGGTATTGAATGGGCTGTAGCGAATAACATGGATGTCATCAATATGAGCTTAGGCGGACCAAACGGCTCCACAGCGCTTAAAAATGCTGTTGACACAGCGAATAACCGCGGAGTAGTTGTCGTTGCCGCAGCAGGAAATTCAGGTTCATTTGGCTCTACTAGCACCGTTGGCTATCCAGCAAAATACGATTCTACAATTGCTGTTGCCAATGTAAACAGTAACAATGTCAGAAACTCATCTTCTAGCGCAGGTCCTGAATTAGATGTTTCTGCACCTGGTACTTCTATTTTAAGTACAGTGCCAAGCAGTGGATACACTTCTTATACTGGAACATCTATGGCGTCTCCTCATGTAGCAGGAGCAGCAGCGCTTATCCTTTCTAAGTATCCGAATCTATCAACTTCTCAGGTTCGCCAGCGCTTAGAAAACACTGCAACACCGCTTGGTGACTCATTCTATTACGGAAAAGGGTTAATCAACGTTCAAGCGGCTTCTAACTAATCCAAATGTGATAATAAAAATCCGGCTGATCCAGCCGGATTTTATTTATTCCTGCTTTTTCGGCGTTTTCTCTTTTTCCGCTGCTTTTTCCATATCCATAATTCTTTCCATCATGGTCGGGTGTCCATAGCGGAAAATCTTCACTAGAAATGGTGGATTCACCTGGGAGAGCCCTGATTTTGCAAGCTTTTGAAAAGACGTTACGCCTGCATTCCCGTCTTTTGTCATGTTCACCGCATATTCGTCGGCTGCCCGTTCTTGATGCCTTGACACTGCATTTGTAAAAGGTGAAGCTGCAAATGACAGCATGGATACGATGATTAAAAGAAGCGGAAGAGCGGCGATGTCGTTAGACACCTTGAGTCGAAATGAGGCTGCTCCTTTTTGATAAAGATAAAAATAAAGACGGTCGATTACAAAAAATCCGGCCAGTGACAGCACTAAATATCCTGCTAACCCGATATACACATGCTTCATCACGTAATGTCCCATCTCATGCGCCATGATAAATAAAATTTCGCGGTCTTTCAGCTTTTGCAGTGTTGTATCCCATAAAACAATACGCTTATTTTCACCTATTCCGGTGACATATGCGTTCATCGTGTTCGTTTTCTCAGACATATTGACCTCATATACATGATCTGCCGGAATATGCGCTTTGTCTGCCAGCGTTAATATCTTCTTCTCTAGGGCTTGATCCTTTAGTGGATAAAAATTGTTATATAACGGATCAATGACGACCGGCTGTATAAAGAAGAGAAACAGCGTAACTGGGACTGTCAAACACCACGCATACAGCCACCAGCGCTTTCTTCTCTTTTGAATCAGCCAAAAGAACACAATAGCACAAAGGGCAAGGAGCGGATATTGAATCCAAAAATCCAGTGTTTGATCTTTCAACCAGCTTGCCGTACTTTGTGAAGATACTCCGTAGTGTAAAGACAGCTGATAGCCAATCCATTTAATTGGGAATGAAATGATCATTGTTAAAAGTGACAGCACAAACACATACACAAGTTTGCTTAAAAACTTGAAACGGGCTGCTGCCAAGCTCCAGTCTGCTATTTTCCGTGAAAACCCTGAAATGAGCAAAAGAAAAAAGACATACCAATCTAATGGGATGGTTATGAAATACAGCAGGTTCCGTATGTTCGAGAAATTCTCACTGATCACAAGCTCATGGCTTGTCATAAAAGTATGCGGATCTGCACTTGTCTCTTTTATACTTTCAGGTACCGATGAATCCCCCATTAGAAACAAATACGAATAAATAAAAAGACCGTACAATATGTATGCTACCGTTACAAGAGCTATCCATTTACGTACTCGCACAGGTCAGCCTCCTTTCCATCCCTCTCTCTATTCTAGTCGCGCATTTTTTCGTTTAGAACCTGTCTCATGTGGCTCCATCATAGCATGCCCCATCTGAAAAAGCTTTCGCGAAAAAAATGATTATGCGGCTCAAAAATCGGAGAAGCTACATGTAAAACAGTAAGTTGGAGGATCAAAATGAAGAAAATCCTTGCAGGAGTTGTGATTTTTGGACTTTTATTAATCACTTTCTTTTATGTGTTCAGCCGGACGAGCGACATCTTTGATGAGAATCGAGCAGAAAAATTGCTGCTCTCACCTGCGAATGAATCAATCTCTTATGAAATAGATGATAAGGACACAGCAGAAGATTTAATTGAAGAATTAAATAAAGGCAAACAAACAAGCAATCATCTCAAGAAAAATTTAAAAAAGCCTGATTATATCGCCAAGGTGATGTTCGGACGAACAAACGGCACCACCTTCCAGCTTTGGACCAACCGATCACAGGTCGTTTTTTTAGTTGATGGAACGTTTTATGAACTGAATCAAAAACAGTCGAATTCTTTTCAGAGACAGTTAAAAGAAGCCATTCAAAAGAGCTAAAATAAAATGTCTTTGAGAGAAAACCTTGAATTGCGGGGATTTGTAAGGGAGCCTCCTCATCAGAGACTCCCTTTTTTTATTTACTTTCTTCTGCTTGATACTTTTCTCTTAGCGCTCTTCTTAAAATTTTACCAGTTGTGTTTTTAGGAATATCATCTATGAAATGGATCGTTTGGGGCTGCTTATATTTTACTAAATAGCGTGAACAATGTGTGATGATGTCTTCTTGATTGATGTGAGCATGTTTCTTAGGGGAAATGTAACAGACGACTGCCTCTCCTGTGTTTGGGTCTGGCACACCGATGACAACGGCTTCTGCTACACCTTCATGTTGATATAGTACTTCTTCTACTTCTCTTGGATATACATTATAACCGCCAACAAGAATCATATCCTTTTTCCGATCGACAATGTAAATATATCCGTCTTCATCTCTTCTCGCCAAATCGCCAGTATACAGCCAGCCGTCTCTTAGTGCAGCTTCCGTATCTTCTGGCATTTGATAATAGCCTTTCATGATGTTTGGCCCTTTTGCTATCAGCTCTCCGACTTCATTAGGACCGACTTCTTCTCCAAGTTCATTCACAATTTTATTCTTCACATTCATAATGTCAGTTCCGACAGAACCCGGTTTTCTTTTTCCGTCAAGAGGATTGAATGCAGTCACTGGAGATGCCTCTGATAACCCATAGCCCTCAAGGACCGTAACTCCGAACTTTTTCTCAAAGCCATGCAGTAAGGCAACAGGCATTGAGGCACCGCCTGATATACAGATCCTCACAGATGACATCGCTTCATTATGCCCCTCCTGTCGGTACAAATAGTTATACATGGTGGGCACACCAACAAATAGCGTTGGCTTCTCTTTTTCCATCATGCGCAAAAGCTCTGACGGGCTGAAATGCGGCAAGACATAAATCGTCGCGCCATGATTCAACGGCGCATTCATACAGACTGTTAAACAAAATACATGGAACATTGGCAAAGCGGCAATGACCTTGTCCTTTTTATCAATCGATAAATACTCAGCGACATCTCTGGCATTTGAATAAAGGTTGAAATGAGTCAGCATGGCACCTTTTGGTTTTCCTGTCGTGCCAGATGTAAATAAAATAACAGCGGTATCATCTGGCTGAATGGAAGGGTGTACGTTTTCATTCGCAGCACCTGTCACAAGCTTTCCAAAGAAAACAAGCCGATCAGATACTTCCTTGAAGCTTGATCTGCACGCCGCTTCATTTTCTGCACAAATAATGACTCTTTCAATGGAAGGAAGCTGCTCATACACCTGCTCGTACACTGGCAGAAGCTGTTCAGGCGCAACAATCCCTTTAACATCACCTGTGATGAGCATATATCCAATTTCACTAGGTGTGTATGTTGGGTTAATAGGCACAACGACAAGCCCTGCCTTTAATGCGCCAAAAAAAGAAATGACAAAATGCGGTGAATTTCCTAAAATAAGCGCGATATGATCCCCGGCTTGAAACCCTTCGCTCACTAATCCATCTGCAAAACGCTCGATACTTGTCATCAGCTCTCGATAGGTCCACTTCTTTCCTTCAAAGATCAATGCGATATTTTCTCCCTTCGTCATCGCTGTCTGCTGAAGATTTTTAATCAAATCCATTCTCCCACCCCTTACATGTCATCAATGAATGAATGACCATTCATTTTATGGCCGAACATTCCTCCTTTCTATTATAATCGACAATCGAAAAAATCCACAAGATCAAATGTAAATCGCTTTCATTTCCTTCAATCAAAAAAGCACTGCTATGCCTAGCAGTGCTTTCCCGCGATTAATAAATCAAATCAAGAAAATCCTCTTTTGATACGTTGCCGAAATAGTGACGCATGTCCATATCTTCTAAGACGTCACTGATCGTTTTACGATCATATTGCTGGCCAATGAGCCGCTTCTCAATATCGGCAATATCTCCTACGCCAAAGAAATCACCAAAGATTTTGCAATCCTGGATCATCCCTTTTTTCACTTCTAATCGCAAATCAATGGAGCCTGCAGGGAATCTCTTAGAATGCTGCAAATTAAATCTCGGTGAACGGCCATAGTTCCATTCCCATTTTTGATAGCGATCTCGGGAAATCTCGTGAATCTTTTCCCAATCCTTTTCAGTCAGACGATATTGAGGCACGTCCCCATTTGTATCAAAAATGTAGCTTAAAAGAATTTTTCTAAACTCTTCTGTTGTCATTTTTTGATCCATCAGTTCACTAATATTGGCAACCCTGCTTCTAATTGATTTGATGCCTTTTGATTCAATCTTTTCTTTTTTCACATTTAAAGCCGAAACGACATGTTCAATTTCTGAATCAAATAGCAGTGTGCCGTGGCTGAAAATACGTCCTCTTGTTGCGAACTGGGCATTTCCAGAAATTTTACGTCCATCTGCCATGATGTCATTTCTGCCGCTCAATTCAGCTTTAACGCCTAGCTTTTCAAGCGCTTTGATAACTGGCTCTGTGAACTTTTTAAAGTTATGAAAGCTGTCTCCATCATCTTTTGTGATAAAGCTGAAGTTTAAGTTTCCTTTGTCATGGTAAACTGCACCACCGCCGGATAAGCGGCGCACGACTTTGATTCCATTGTCTTCCACATACTTTGTGTTGATTTCTTCTATTGTATTTTGGTTCTTTCCAATAATGATCGACGGCTGATTGATGTAAAACAGCAAATATGTTTCTTCTGGATCTAAATATTTTAAGCAATATTCTTCAATTGCCAAATTAATCATTGGATCATAATGTTGTTCGTTATCGATAAACAGCATCTCTATCTTCCTTCCTTGTTCCATCTAAGCCCTGAATGGGCAAGCTGTATACTGCCAGTATATAACGCCTGTGCTTCATTGACTAGGTCTTTATGACGGCCAAAATGGGGCAGATGGGTGATGATGAGTTCCCCAACATTTGCTTCTTTTGCAATCTTCCCTACTTCCGTACTGTTCATATGTCCGGCACCTGATCCATCTTGTCCAGCGTAAAAATTGCTTTCGGCAATGAGCAGATCTGCCCCCTTGCTAAATGGAATAAATGCCTCCTGATAGCTTGAGTCTGCTGTATACACCACCACAGCATCCTCTGCCTGAATTCTCATCGCATAGCATTCTGCCGGATGAACCGTTTTCAAAAAATCAATTTGAAAGGGTCCGAGTTGAATCCCTTCTTCCGGCTGATAAGGCTTTGCCTTTGTATGTACATCATCAGAAAGCCGCCCAAATGCTTCTTGATCACCAGTATGTCCATAGATCGGAAGCGGGCCGCTGCTTTTTCCTAAATGATATCCCACTAGCTTCGCATATTGGAGTGGTCCGATATCAGCAATATGATCGTGGTGATAATGAGAAAGGAGAACAGCATCTAGTTCTTCTATATCAATGTATTGCTGCAGCTTTGAAAGAACACCGCTTCCGCAGTCTACAAGAAGACGAAAGCCATTTGATTCAAAAAGGTAGCCTGATGTCGCTTCACCAGCTGCCGGAAACCCTCCATAGCATCCAATCACGGTTAAGTTCATCATCATTTTTCCCTCCTTTTCTAAAAATCCCCTTCTTACAATATACCCATTTTTCAAGGAAAAAGCATTCTTCCTGCCTATTGTTACAAAACAGATTGACAATTATTAATCTGTTATAATACAATAATAGCAACAAATCGTATTGGAGGATGACAAATGCTAGGAAAAATCACAGAGTTTTTTAGAAATTTGCCCTCAAAGAAATGCACAAAATGTGGAAATGATTTAATGGAACAGCACGAGTGTTACGGTAATGAATGTGAGGAATGCTCACAAGTAAGTTATCTTAAATAAGGAAATAAATTGAATAAAAAAGCACTTTTTTCCTCCGTCATCAGTTGGAGTCAAAGGTGCTTTTTATTTTTTCTGAAAAATAGGTAAAAAGGTAAAACCCTCGTCACAAAAGGGTTTTTTAGTATTTTCATATGATGACTTTTAGTTCTGAAGGCACTTTTTATTGACTCGAAACAATGGAGGGGGTTCTAAATGTCTATTTTTTCTAATAATTTTGTATTTTCTTAATATAATTTAATCGTGGACGAACCTCTTTAAATTTAGTTATACTTTAATTCATATATTAAAACTTAATATGGTGGGAATATTCCTTTAATGAATATGTTAGGGAGGAAATCTATGAAAAAATTAAAATTTGGATTGGCTACTCAAATCCTAATCGGTCTTATTCTCGGTGTTGTTGTTGGGGCAATCTTTTTCGGTAACCCAGGTGTCGAGACATACTTAAAACCAATTGGAGACTTCTTCTTAAGGCTCATCAAGATGATTGTCATACCAATTGTCGTATCCAGCTTAATTTTAGGTGTTGCAGGTGCGGGTGATGGTAAAAAAGTAGGGAAACTAGGTTTTAGAACCATTCTTTATTTTGAAATTATCACAACATTTGCGATTGTCCTTGGTCTTGTGCTTGCAAACTTTGTACAGCCTGGTGCAGGCGTTGACTTTGGAAATACGGAAAAGCAAGATATTAGCCAGTATGTTGAAACGGAAAAAGAGCAAAGCGGCAAATCAGTTGCTGATACGTTCCTTCATATCGTTCCAACGAACTTCTTCCAATCATTGGCGGAAGGTGATTTGCTTGCGATTATTTTCTTCACTGTGCTATTTGCACTTGGCGTTTCAGCGATTGGCGAACGCGGTAAACCAGTGCTCGCCTTCTTCGAGGGTGTATCACATGCCATGTTCCATGTCGTCAATGTTGTGATGAAAGCTGCACCATTTGGTGTATTTGCACTCATTGGTGTGACCGTATCAAAATTTGGTCTTGAATCTCTCATTTCATTAGGTAAGCTTGTAGGTCTTGTTTATTTTGCGCTCGCTCTCTTCCTTATCGTTGTATTCGGAATTATCGGAAAGATGATTGGCGTCAATATTTTCAGATTTCTTGCTTACATGAAAGACGAAATGCTTCTTGCCTTTAGTACATCCAGCTCTGAAACAGTTTTACCAAGAGTCATGGATAAAATGGAGCGCATCGGATGTCCAAAAGGAATTGTTTCGTTCGTTATCCCAATCGGTTATACGTTTAATCTGGACGGCTCCGTCTTGTATCAAGCCATTGCTGCGCTTTTCCTTGCACAGGTATATGGCATTGACCTCACGATCGTCCAGCAGCTTACACTAGTTCTTGTGCTGATGGTAACATCTAAAGGAATGGCTGCCGTTCCTGGTACTTCATTTGTTGTATTACTCGCGACATTAGGAACGATCGGTGTACCTGCTGAAGGTCTTGCATTTATTGCAGGTGTGGACCGTATTATGGATATGGCACGGACTGTTGTCAACTTAACAGGAAATGCACTTGCAGCTGTTGTCATGTCTAAATGGGAAGGGCAGTATGACCCTGAAAAAGGACATCGTGTGATGACTGGACAAGAGGCACCTGAGCCAACACAGCTTTCAAGCTAACCAAAAAGAACCCCATCTATCAGGGGTTCTTTTTTTATGCTGTGATTAATGGTGATTGAACATAGTAGTAAAGGATATCCGCTGTATGGACAAGTGAATCTTCATGTGTTCTTTCAAAAGCATGCGAGGAATCTATACCAGGACCAATCAGTCCATGAATGATATCATGCCCTGCTCTAATGGCTGCTGATGCATCAGAGCCATAATAAGGGTAGATATCAAGGCGGTAATCAATGTTGTTCTCTTCTGCTAATGCAGCTAAATGCTTGCGTAATCCATAGTGATAAGGGCCGCTCGAATCCTTTACACAAATCGATACACTGTATTCATCTGTCGATTGACCGTCACCGATGGCACCCATATCTACAGCGAGATATTCCACTGTTTCTTCTGGAATATTCGAGTTTCCGCCGTAGCCAATCTCTTCATTATTGGAAATTAAAAAATGCGTTGTATGCGGCAATGTGATGTTTTCCTTTTGAATCCGGTGGATGAGCCGCAAAAGCAGCGCAACACTTGCCTTATCATCAAGATGTCTTGATTTAATAAACCCTGAAGATGTCACTTCCACTCTCGGATCAAATGAAATAAAGTCCCCTACTTGAATGCCAAGTGCTTTGACATCGTCTGCATTTTTCACCTTTTCATCGAGACGAATCTCCATATTTTCTTGGTTTCGTTTCGCTTTTCCAGCATCCGCATAAACGTGAACGGATGTTTGATGCATAAGAATGGTCCCTGTGTATGTATAGCCTGATGCTGTTTCAATTTCACAATATTCGCCTTCAATTGAGTTATATTGAAAGCCTCCAATGAGTGCAAGACGAAGCCGTCCATTTGATTTAATTTCCTTAACCATCGCACCGAGCGTATCGACATGCGCTGTCAGCATGCGGTGTTCTTTGTCATCTGTTCCTTTGATTGTGGCAATTAATCCGCCTTTTCGATTTCGTTTTGTCTCAATATTTAAATCTTGTAAAAAACGTTCAACAAAGCCGATCACTTTTTCCGTATTTCCTGATGGACTTGGGATTGATACGAGCTTTTGAATCAGCTGAACGGTTTCGTTTACTTCAGTTGTCATTCGGCATTTCCTCCTTTGTCTGAAAGCAATTCCTTCCATGTATGCCTTTTTCAGCATCTCTTCTTAAAATATATCGCTTCAGGTTCGAGATGTCTAATTTCAAATGAAAAATCCTTCCTCTATAAAGAGAAAGGATTCATGAATTAAGCTTCGTCCTGTTTCATTTTTCTTACGTTCCAAGCAAAGTATGCTGTTGTTGCCGCCATCATGATGATCGCAACTGTTCCAAGGATCGCTGCTTGGTGCCATAAATAGCTGTCATCACCGCTTGCAATGATCGTTCTAAATCCGTTGATTGTATACGTCATTGGAAGCAGACTATGAATGACTTGGAAGAATTTCGGCACAAGTTCAAGCGGGAATGTACCAGCACTTGCTGCGAGCTGAAGAACCAAGATAATAACGGCAATGAAGCGTCCTGGGTTCCCCATAGTTGTCGCCAGCAGCTGAATGATCGCTAAGAATGTCAGACTGACGATAATCGCAAAGAGATAGAAGCGCCAGAGGCTTTCCACCTCAAGACCAAGCCCAAAGATGAGCATGGAGCTTGCAATGACTGCTTGCAGGATACCGACAAAGAGGAGTACGCTATATTTGCTGAAAAACCATTCAAACGCGTTTCTAGGGCGTCCAGCAGGGTCTTTCATTGGGAATACAACGGTGAGCATGAGAGCCCCTACAAAGAGTCCCATCGATAAAATATAAGGTGTGAGCCCTGTACCATAATTATCGATCTTTTTCGCTGTATCATTTTCTGTTTTCACGGGACTCGCAATCATATTGTAATTGTCTTGACCCGCATCAATTTCTCCTGTTTCATCAGCGGCACTTTTTAATTTATCGGACAGCTTACCTGTACCGCTCTTTAAATCTCCCAATCCTTTATCGAGTGATTTTGAGCCTTCAGCAAGCTTAGATGTGTTGCTTTGGATATTCGTTGAACCACTTTCCAGCTTATTTAACGCTGCACTCAGCTGGCTTGAACCATTCGCAAGCTTATCTGCACCGCTTTTCGCTGTATTCAGCTTTCCATTTGCTGTTTGCAGACCATCTTGTAATTGGCCTTGACCTGTTTGAAGCTTAAGTGCACCTTGATACAATTTATTCGTTCCAGATGTCATTTGATCAATCGCACTTTGTATCGCGACTGTAGATGTGTACAGCTGTTCCGTTTTCTTTGGCAGCTGTTTGACTTGCTGCAGCTGAGCTTTTGCAGAAGCAACCGCAGATTGAACCTCACTTGCATCAGGCAGTTCCTGCAAGGCCGCTAAGCTTTGTTCAAGTCCAGACAGATCTGGCAGTTCGATTTTAGGCAGACTGTCAAGCTGATCCATTGCCGCCTTTTTCTCTTCATCTGTCATTGAGCTGTTTTGGATGATGCTTTTTACTTTAGCATCTCGATTCGATAGCGCTTCTTTTAATGAAGCAAGTTTTGTACTAAACGTTTTTGCGTCTTTTTTCACCTGATCGAGTTTAGGCGCCATCTTTTCAAGATTCGCTAATTCTGGTGACGACAAGACTTTTTCTACTGCTTCAATTTTTTCTGAAAAAGATTGTGCTTTGTTGTTTAGCTGCTCAATACCCGCTGTGAATTGCGGCATTTTAGAAGCGAGCTGCTGATGACCTTCACGGCTTGTGTTTAACCCTTCAGTCAATGTATCAATTCCTGTACCAAGCTCTCCAAATTTCTGATCGATGGTTTGATAGCCTGTTAAGAGCTGGCCAAGTCCGCTGTCAAGAGATTGTATCCCTGTGTTCAGTTCACCCATTTTACCAGCAAACTGATGAACACCTTCGCTATAGGTTAATGTTCCTTCAGCCAATTTTGCTAAATTGTCCTTTAACTTGTTACTGCCATCTTTTGCACTTTTTGTTCCGTCATCAATTTTCTTCGCACCATCGCTTGCTTGATCTAAGCCTTTTGCAATCGTTTTGAAGTTATCAAAAATGACCTCTGCGTAATTTTTTGTGACTTCCTTTGAAACCGAATCTTTTAATTTGATAATGGCATTATTCGCAATTTGTGACGCCGCATAGTTGGCGCCTGGATTCGTATAATATTTCAGATTCGATTTTTTTGGATGTTTATCAAGGACTGTACTTGCATTTTTCGAGAAATCCTTTGGTATTTCCACGACGAGATAATAATCCTCATTATTTAATCCCTTCACTGCCTTTTCTTCACTATCGACAAAGTTCCATTTGAAATTATCGTTTTTCTTTAATTCCTTCACTAAATCATCGCCGACATGCAGTGTCTTCCCGTCATAATGACTGCCTTCATCCAAGTTGACAACCGCTACAGGCAACTGATCGACTGTACCATATGGATCCCAGTACGCTTTTAAAAATACACCGCTGTAAATCAGCGGAATAAATAAGACAGCTAAAATCGGGATCAGTAGTTTTTTGCTCGTCACAATGTCTTTCCATTGATTCCGAATTAAATTCATTGCTGTTTTCCTCCCATAGATGAATGACTAAATTTAGAATTTGGTCATTTGAACTTAAAAAAAATTATGGTGCTACTAAAAGTCCTTTGAGAACATAAAGTTCCAGCGACTCGGCCACCTCTTCTTTTGTTAAAGGCTCGTATCGCTTTTCCCAATCAAAAATAAGTGCAATATATAGTTTCACCATCACAAATGCAGTCAATTCAGGATCACATGGCTTAATGTCGCCTTTATCAATCGCTTCTTTTACTTTCGTTTTGATATAGCGAATGATCATTTGCTCCATCTTCTCAATCATTTCCTTGACCGCTGACGTGCCAAGCTCCGCACTTTCCTGAAAGATTTTGATTGTGAGCTGGTGGTTTTTTCGAAATTCCAATATTGCAAAGAGTGCTAAGTGAAGGTTTTCAGAGAAACTTTTTTCCTCATCCATTGCTTCATCCGCAATTTTCCTCATCTCCATTAAAAGGGATGTGAAAATTTCGTCGAACAGCTCTTCTTTGTTTTTGAAAAAGGTATAAATGGTTCCTTTTCCGACGTTGGCAAGCTTCGCCACGAGGTCCATTGTGGTGGCTTTATACCCGAATTGAGTAAATGCCTTCGTAGCCCCGTCTAAAATCATTTGTCTCCTATCAACACTCATGATCTCACTCCCAAAATGACTATTTGAACGTTTTGGTCATTAAGTACAGAAAGTAATATACCACACCCTTTTCCCCGGATGCAACAACTTTGTTCACATTTATGATTCCCAACTCTTTTCGATTGATTCGAACATGAAAAACTCCCTTTCCATGACAGAAAAGGGAGTTGTTTTTTTATGAAAATAGGTAAGATAAAGCTTCTGAAATAGCAGCTTTTCCTTGATCAATACAATCAGGGATTCCGACACCTTCAAAAGCAGCACCTGTGATATAAACACCAGGATATGATTGCTTAAACGTTTCTCGCATGTTCGAAATAGCTTTTTGATGACCGACGTGATATTGCGGCATGCTCGTCTTCCAGCGAGTCACTGTCGTCAGTTCTGGATCTGCTTTAATATCCATGATTTTTTTCAAATCCTCCAGCACGATGCTGACGATTTGATGGTCTGACTGCTCGACAATTGATTCGTCGCCAGCTTTCCCTACATAGGCACGCAATAGCGTTTTTCCTTTAGGAGCTGTATGCGGCCATTTTTTGTTCGTCCACGTACAGGCTGTAATAGAGAAATCACTGTTTCTTGAGATGACAAAACCAGTACCGTCATATTCATTATGAACATCCTCTTCTTTAAAACCGAGTGCCACCGTTGCAACAGAAGTTGATGTCATATCATGCAAGTACTCAAGCCCTGCTTCTTTTGGAAACATGGAATAGATCGATTGATGCGGAGTTGTCACAATGGCTGAATCAGCAAAAAGCGTTTGACCGCTGTCTAACTGCACACCGTAGCCCCCATCTGTTTTTTCAATCTGCTGCACTTTTGTCCCTTTATAAATCGTTGTCAGCTTGAGCTTGCTTTCTACTGCTTCAACAAGCGCTTGCAGTCCTTGATTGATCGTTTGGAACTGCCCTTGTCTTTTCGCTGTCACTTGCTGCGCTTTCGCATGCTGCTGTGATTTTTTCATCCCAAGAATCAAACTGCGATGCTTTTGTTCTGTTTGATAAAACTGCGGGAAGGTAGACATTAAGCTGAGACGGTCAATGTCACCTGCATAAATGCCTGATAGAAGAGGTTCGATTAAATTCTCAACTACTTCATCACCGACACGTCTTCTAAAAAATTCACCGAGCGACTGATCTTCTGTTTGCTTGCTTTTTGGCAAGACGAAATCCATTGCGGCTCTCGCTTTTCCTGCAACTGAAAAAAGACCGGTTGTGATGAATGGGCTGATTTGAGTTGGAATACCCATGACAGCGCCTTTTGGCATCGGGTGAAGAGTTTCATTGACTAGTACATATGCCTGCCCTGTTTCATTATTGACGAGCTGATCTGCGAGACCCACATCCTTCGCCAGCTGCGGTCCACTGACCTTTCTTTCTAAAAATGAATCAGGTCCACGTTCAATGATGTAGCCGTCTTTATATAATGTTTGTATTTTTCCACCTAGCCTAGGGCTCGCTTCAATAAGAGATATTTGAATGGGAAGACCTTTTTCTTCGACTTCCTTTTCCAAATAGAAGGCGGCGGCTAAACCAGTGATGCCACCGCCAATGATGACAAGGTGTTTTTGATTGTCATGCATAGGATCGCCTTCTTTTATATAATTACTTGCTTTCGTCAAGCTTCTTTAATACGACAGTTGCGAGAGCATCAATAAATGCTGGTTTCGCATTTGGCATTTCTGGACGATAGTAGGCTGCACCGATTTCATCTGTCACGACTTTACATTCATAATCGTTGTCGTATAACACTTCAAGATGGTCAGCGACAAATCCAACAGGCACATATACGAACGTTTTATAGCCTTTTTGTTCGAATAGGTCACGTGTTAAGTCTTGAACGTCTGGTCCAAGCCATGGATCAGGCGTGTTGCCTTCACTTTGCCAGCCAATTTCATAATGTTCAATTCCTGCACCTTCTGCAATCATTTTGGCAGATTGTGCGAGCTGATCAGGATATGGATCTCCTGCTGCAATAATCTTTTCAGGAAGGCTGTGTGCAGACACAATGAGTACGGCTGATTCTCTTTCCTCTTCACTCATCGATGCATACGTATCCTTCACTTGTTTCACCCAATAGTCCACAAACTTCGGCTCATCGTACCAGCTTTCCACAGACGTAATCTTCAGATTGCCAAGCTTGTCTGCCTCATCTTGTGCACGCTTGTTATACGATTTCACGCTAAAGGTTGAAAAATGCGGCGCAAGAACAATACTCACTGCTTCTGTGATGCCGTCCTTGTGCATCTCTGCAACTGCATCCTCAATGAACGGCTCAATATGCTTTAAGCCAATGTAGACATGAAATTCAATGTCGTCTTGGATGTCGTTCAAATGATCACACAAACCATTTGCCTGCTGTTCGGTAATTTTTGATAAAGGAGAAATACCGCCGATTGCCTTGTAGCGATCCTTCAAATCTTGCAGCATCTCTGGCTCCGGCTTTCTGCCTCTGCGGATATGTGTATAATAACGCTCAATATCTTCTTCTTTATATGGGGTGCCATATGCCATGACAAGAAGTCCCATTTTCTTTTTCTCCACAACCAACACTCCTTCAGATCATTTGAAATAGTTTAGATGGATGATTTTTTATGTTTCGCTGAATAATCGTGAATAAAATCTGTCAGCTTCTTTAACGTATCTGGTGAAACATCTGGAAATACCCCATGACCTAAGTTAAAGA
Source organism: Bacillus sp. FSL R5-0512 (assembly GCF_038593295.1). Classification (NCBI taxonomy): domain Bacteria; kingdom Bacillati; phylum Bacillota; class Bacilli; order Caryophanales; family Bacillaceae; genus Bacillus; species Bacillus sp. FSL R5-0512. Next base: position 996,901 of record NZ_CP151982.1, on the reverse strand, counting down.
TAAAGTGATCTGATTTCATTCCTTGATCTAAAATATCTTTTGCTCTCTCTTCAATGACTTCCCAAGGAGCAAGTAAAATGGTTGGATCAAGGTTCCCCTGTAACGTTTTTGTGAGCCCTTCTTTTCTTGCTTCGTCTACACTCATACGCCAATCCAGTCCAACCACATCAAGCGGCAGGTCATGCCAGTCTTTCGCTAAATGGCTTGCACCAACTCCATACATGATCATTGGGACGTTTTCAGACTTCAGCTCTGTGAAAATTCGCTGCATGACAGGCTTAATGAATGTCCGGTAATCTGCTGCATTTAAAGCACCAACCCATGAATCGAAAATTTGAAATGCACTGACCCCGGCTTTTACCTGCGCGCGTATGTACGTAATCGTCATATCAGCTAACTTGTTCATAAGCAGCATCCACGCCTCAGGATCACTGTACATCAGTGCCTTTGTTTTATGATAATTTTTAGATGGGCCGCCTTCAATCATATAGCTTGCCATCGTAAATGGTGCGCCAGCAAAACCGATAAGCGGAACATTCAGCTGCTCCTTCGTTAAAAGCTGAATGGTATCAAGCACATATGGCAGGTCTTCTTCAGGATGAAGTTCCCCAAGACGTTCGATATCTGCTTTAGATCGAATCGGTGCATCAATCACAGGTCCAATTCCATTTTTAATTTCTACGTGCACTCCAATAGCCGGAAGCGGGGTCATAATATCTTTATATAAAATAGCGGCATCTACACCATATTGTTCTACAGGAAGTCTTGTTACATAAGCACATAGCTCTGGCTGATGCGTAATTTCAAATAGCCCGTATTTTTCTTTAAGGGCACGATATTCAGGCTGTGAGCGTCCTGCCTGTCTCATATACCAAACTGGTACATGGTCTGTTTTTTCCCCTTTACACGCCTTTAAGAACGTGTCATTAAAAACCTTCGTTTTTCCCATTACCTTTCATTCCACCTTTCGCCTTATACTCTCTTTTTGTACAAGGCTCAAACCTGCTTTTACTATACCGTTTTTTCAAGGCACGGTATACTAAAGCGGCTCAATGTTCAAAAAATCGCCGAATATTAACGTCCAAAAGCCTCTGGCTTGACATATGGACTGCCTTCGCCTTCTTCTTGCGTTTGGGTATTATATGGAACAACCTTATACTCTGCATTTGAAAATACATTGGCATACGGCATTGTATAGCTGCCCACGCCTGTCACTGTGTCGATCAGCGTCTCGCTTCCATTTCTCTTTTCATAAATGCGGTATTCAACGCGTTTATCCTCTTGATTGTCCCAAGACAGCTCTAATGTAAACAATCCTTTGATTTTAAACGCATAGCGGGCTTCAAATCCTGATAGTCCCTCTAAATGGATAGGCGACTCGAGCTCTTTTATCCCCTCTGGTTTTTCAAACGTTTCATTGGTGATTTGAGCTGCTGTTAAAATATCTTTAAACAGCTGCACCGGGAATTGACTGCCGCCGGTTAAATAGTGACTGTTATCGGTTTTGTCATACCCCATCCAAATCGCACCCGTTGTACTAGGCGTATAGCCGGCAAACCAAGCATCCTTTGTTGCACCTTTCACACCTGAATATGTGGTCGTACCTGTCTTACCTGCTAAATCTCCAGCGTATGAACCGCTCTGGGCTGTCCCGCCTTTGACGACTTGCTGAAGCATTCTTGTCATATTCCAAGCATTCTGCACGCTAAACACTCGTTCTTGCTTACCACGATTCTTTTCTACAGTTTCTCCTTCATCATTGGTGATTTTCTGAATGAAGAAAGGCTTTTTATATACGCCTTCATTTGCAAATGTATGGAAGGCTCCAGCGATCTGTAATGGAGAAACTCCTTTTTCTAAACCGCCAAGCGCCATGGCTAGTCCTTTATCCGAGATATCTATCCCCATTTTCTCAAGATATGATTTCGACGTGTCAATGCCCAGCTTGCTTAACGTCCACACAGCAGCGGTATTTTTACTTTTCATGAGGGCATCCACCATTGTGACCCTTCCTTCATACTGCCCATCGTAATTTTTTGGTGAATAGCCGTCATAGCTTTTTTCTTTGTCTTCAAGCAGTGAATAAGGTCTGAATTTTTTCTCCTGCATTGCCGGGCCGTAGACTGCGATCGCCTTAAAAACAGATCCCGGCTGCCTAACAGCCGTCACCCTGTTATAGCCTCTCGCCTGATATTCTCGTCCTCCAATGGCTGCTTTCACTCCACCAGACTCGTTATCAATAAATACGGCGCTGCTTTCCGGAGAACCGCTTTTTCCCGGGAAATAACGGTTGTTCTTCATCGCATCATATGCGGTTTTTTGCAGATTCATATCAATCGGAACTGTAATGGTATAGCCGCCTTGAAGCAATTGTTCATGTGAAATGGCATACTCTGACTCTGCTTCTTTAATGATGAGATCAACATAGCTGTCCACCCAAGGCGTTTCTGATTTCTTTTTCAAATGAATGCCTAGTGTTCTCCCTTTTGCTTCTACTGTTTCTGTTGAAGACAAATATCCTTGTTCGTTCATTAAATTCAGGATGGTGTCCCGCCTTTGTTTATTTTTATCAGGGTGTAAAACAGGCGAGTAAGAAGATGGTGCCTTTGGCATCGCAGCGAGTGTGGCACCTTCGCTGACCGTTAAATCTTTGACATCCTTACTAAAGTAATAATTGGCTGCTGCCTGAATACCATAAACACCATGGCCAAAGTATAGCTGATTCAAATACATCTCAAGCAGCTTATCCTTTGAATAATCTCTTTCTAAGTTAATGGCAATAATGACTTCTTTTGTTTTTCGAAGAAAGGTTTTGTCATTTGTGAGAAAAATATTTTTTGCGAGCTGCTGGGTGATTGTACTGCCGCCCTCTACCTTCCCTCCTGCTAATATATCTCGATAAACAGCCCTTGAAATAGACTGTGCATCAATGCCGTGATGCTCATAAAAACGCTTGTCCTCAACAGCCACAAAAGCTTTTGCTACTTTATCAGGCACCTCTTTTAATGACACAGGATCCCGATTTTCTGAATACATGCTTGTGAGTTCTTTTCCATTCTGATCAATGATTTTGGAGGAAGCGTGAAAAACAAGCTTCTTTTCATCTATGACATAATGTCCTAAAAATAAAATCGTCAGATAGCCAATAAATGAGAGTACGATTGTACTTCCTGCAATGACTAATGGAATGATTATCTTCTTTTTCTTCAAATTAGGTCACCTCATTCCTTTATACGGATAGTATGGGATGTATTGCTTCATAATATGTTTTATGGATTGACTGCCAAAGAATTATATATCATTCTTTTGTTATACTATCAAGCAGGAGGCGGTTTAGATGAATTTCTATATTACATATGGAACAGCAGATTTTTTGCATAAAATCGCAAAGAAACACCATCTGGAAAATCTGCTTTATATGGTCGGAAAAGAACAAGCAGCTCTTTTTCATGAAACGGAGGGTGAGACTGTATTTAAAGCCCCTCATGCCTATGATGTGATTTATGCGAAAGGCGTGCTTGTCCAATCTGGTTTCGTCACCTTGAATCATATCCCTGTTAAGCTTGAAAGCAGAGCACTGTTTGAATCCACCTTTCAGAAAAAGACGAACATCTCAGAACATCAGCGCGGCTTCCAGGCTATTCGCGTTTTAAGACCGCAAAAAGATGAAGAAGTTTATTTGATTTTGACACTTTGGGAATCAGAGGACTTATTTCAAGACTTTCAAGAATCAGAAGCATTCTTTCAGCCACACGAGGATACAGGCTCCATTTTCTCTCGTCCAGCTTACCTCACATCCTATCATGCCGTCACAGACAATTAAGGAAGTGCTGCTCTCAGCACTTCTTTTTTTCATCAAAAAAAGCCCAGTCGATGGGCTCTTCATTTTATGAGCTTGATTTCAGCTCGTACCGATGAATGATCGGCTGAAGCACATAGAAATTCAGCAATATCCAACCTAATAAGACCGGCCACTTCAACATAGGTGAAGCACCTTTCAATTGAATCAGCAGCACCAATAGTGGAATCAAGCAGATCATGAAAAAACTCATTTTTGAGACAAATGTTTCTTTGATTTGATGCCGGCAGCTTGGACACATCATCATTTTCGTATGTGATAAATGAAATTTTTCGACGAAAGAAAATGTTTTTGAACAATTTGGACAGCTTCCCAACGCTACTCCTCCCTTTCCCTGCTTCATATCAACTTCGACTTTTATGTAAAATGACCTTTTGATACTGACCACGAAATCCTCTTCTGTTGAAAGATTCTAATAATTACCATACAATCAGTAAAAGAGCATGAAGGAGGTTTTCGATTCAATGACAATATCCACTTTACAAAAAAGCATCAATGAACGTCTTGATGAACATTATGAGGAAATGGTTGAAATTAGACGCCATCTCCATATGAATCCTGAACTTTCTTTTCAGGAAGAAGAAACAGCCGCTTTCATCGCCAGCTACTATGATACATTACAAATACCTACGCGCACCAAGGTGGGCGGTCATGGCGTACTCGCTTTTATTGAAGGAGCTTCTCCGGGACCAACCATTGCCCTCAGAGCTGATTTTGATGCACTTCCCATCCACGATGAAAAAGATGTACCTTACAAATCAACAAAGCCTGGTGTGATGCATGCGTGCGGTCACGATGGGCATACTGCGACACTTCTTGTATTAGCTAAAATTTTGCATACGCATCGTGATCAATTAAAAGGGAAGATCGTCCTCATTCATCAGCATGCGGAGGAATATGCTCCCGGCGGTGCAAATGATTGAAGACGGCTGTTTAGACGGTGTCGATGTGATATTCGGTACGCACCTTTGGTCTTCAGAGCCTTGTGGCACGATTCTTTATAAAAGCGGGAACTTTATGGCAGCGGCCGATCGTTTCTCCATTCAAATCCAAGGGAAAGGCGGACACGGCGCTCAGCCTCATTTAACAAAAGATGCCGTACTCATCGGTTCACAAATCGTCGCAAACCTGCAGCAAGTCGTTGCACGTAAAGTCAATCCGATTGATTCTGCTGTTGTATCTGTTGGAGGTTTTGTAGCAGAGAATGCCTTTAACGTTATTGCAGATTCAGCTGTTTTAACTGGTACTGCACGATCCTTTGAAGAAAGTGCACGGCATATTATCGAACGAGAAATTGAACAGGTGGTAAAAGGGGTATGCCAGATGCATGATGCTGCCTACACATATGAGTACGTCAGAGGATACCCTGCTGTCAAAAACCATCCAAAGCCGACTGAATATATTGCTGGCATCGCAAACCAGACAGAAGGTGTCACAGAAGTAAAAGAAGCGGAAACCCAAATGGGCGGAGAAGACTTTGCTTACTACCTTCAGCATGTCCCTGGTACCTTCTTCTACACAGGCGCCATGCCCGAAAACAGCCAGGACGTGTATCCACATCATCATCCAAAGTTTGATATCAACGAAAAAGCAATGCCTATCGCAGCAAAGGTACTCGCGAACGCCGTTCTTTCCTACAATGAATAAAAAAAGCCGCTGTCCTCAGCGGCTTTTCTATTTCATTTCTTTCAATATTCGCAAGTGAAACACATGGCGTGCGACCTCTCCGAGCTGTCCTGTCAGCTGATGATTTGCCACCCCGCCAACAGCGGCTCCGACGACCGGCATTAATTGAAACAGCTTTACAAGATCAATGTAATCTCGATACTCCTGCTGAAAGCTGTACCAATCCATTTCCTCGCGGCTCGTTTCCCAATCATCTATGATCTTCATCATTTTTTGACGATGGGTACTGCTGGAAAAGGCGAGCTGAAATATACAGAGCAAAAAGAGTCTTTCCTCCTTTTGAGATAAATCAAAGCCATAAATACACGCCAGCTCATAAAGGCATTTCATCTTTATGCTTAACAGCAGCGGAAAGTCTGCCATTCCGAGGAATAAACCGCCTGCACCTGTTCCAACCCCTTCGATAGCAGCCGCCTTTTGGTAATACTTCACTTTATCCTTTGCCAGTTCATTTCGTTCTACAATAGATAATTGTTCATCAATCACTGAAAATGAAGTAAAGTGTGATCCTGATACGGTGGATTCAACCATTGTTTTGACTGCACTTGTGATGACTTGATGAAACCTGGCAGGAATTCGGCGGTTCACATGCTGCTGAACTCCTTTTGAAAACCGTTCGATCTTTGAAGGTTTTCTTAAAAAACGTGTTTGAAAAAGAATGGCTTCTTCATACAACTCTCGTTCAGCTGCATTCATCCGTTCCCTCCTTGGTGTCATCATACGCTCGCTGTAATCTCCACTTATCTCATCTTTTTTAACCTGCTTTGTACGTAAGGCTTAAAGAGGACAAGCACAAATGCTAAAGAAATGAGAAAGGCAAGTCCGCTTCCCTGCCAGCCTCCCGCTGGAAGTACCGCACAGCTCAGCAAGATTGATTGGATGATGAGCACATTACGGACGAGAACAAAAAAGCTTCGATCCTTTTCTTTTTGAGAAACTGGATAAAGTGCCTGTAATGAAAGATGAGCAAAGTGCTTCGTTAACGGCACAAGCTGTACACCTGTGATAAATACTGTGAACAAGACAAGTAACGCACCCACCCAGCCTGCTGCACCTGTATACAAAATAATCAGGACAAACACGGCCGTTAATCTAAACACCAGACCAAAATAATCATTTGAGCGTACAAACGCCCTCACATACATATAAGAAAAAGTTTTACGCTGATCGTAAGGAACAAACTTCAAAATCCAGTCCATATATGCTCTTCTTTTCACCTGTTTCTTTAAGTGAGGCACATCTGTAAATAAGTTTGCCAAACGATAAAAGCGCTGCTTCCGTTTTAATTCATCAGAAATATGCATTTCCCATTGAAAGGGCTGTTTTTTGACTGTATTTGTTAAGTAGACGAGATATACACCATAGATAAGATAAAAAACGATTGCAATCGCATAGGCTGCCTGTAAGACGGTGTAGATCAACATCACATTTAATAGAAAACGAAGAGCTGCATCGAGCCATCTCACGTGTTTTCCTTGAAAATATGTGATTCTCCATTGAATGGCTGTATTCAGGCCCTTTATCAAGATCATTTGTGCCAATATCAGCACATATCCCGTGATGCCTCCTGAAGACACTGCCGAATAAAGCGGAAGTGCGACAATGGATACAGCAATGAGAGGAAACAGCTGAGAAATGAAGCTAAAGTTAAACGCTTGTTTTAGGTAAGGCTCCATCTTCCCTTCCAAAGGAAGCAAAAACACGAGATCGGCTTCTTTAATCAACGTACGTACGTATGAGCTTGTGAATACCAATGAGAAAACAACTGCCATCACCCAGTAGGATGGGAAGTGAGCCGGAATATGTTTAAGCCAGCTGCTGTACCAGCTTGCGCCGCCTGCAAGGAAAAAAATGAGCACAATGACCAGATGATCGTTGAACATGTATTTTAAGTATTTTCTTGTTTCTTGTACGTGTTCCTCTAGTCTTGATTTCCAAATGGTTTGTGTTGTTTTACTCATAGCTTTCTTCCTTTGTTAATTCCAAATAAAGATCATCGAGTGTCGCATCTCTCATATTGAACTGTTCTCTCAGCTCTGCCAGCGTTCCTTTCGCTCTGATTTCCCCTTCGTGCAAAATAATAAAGGAATCACAATAGCGTTCAGCTGTCGCCAAAATATGCGTTGACATCAGGACACTAGCGCCATTTTTCTTCGCAGCATTCATCCGTTCAAGCAGTGCATTGATCGCAAGAGGATCAAGCCCTAAAAACGGTTCATCGATGATATACAGCTCTGGTTCCACAAGGAATGCACACATAATCATGACCTTCTGCTTCATTCCTTTTGAAAAATGAGCAGGGAACCATTTCAGCCGTTTCTCCATTCGAAATTCTTTCAGCAATGATGGCAGGCGTTCGTCTAATTGTTCCTTTGATAGACCGTAAGCCATCGCTGTCAGCTCTAAATGTTCTTTTAACGTTAATTCTTCATATAAAACAGGTGTTTCAGGAATAAATGTAAATTGTGAACGATACGCCTCTTGGTCGTCTTGAAGAGTTCGTCCATTCAATTCAATGACACCTTTATGCGGTTTCATGAGCCCGATAATATGGCGGATGGTTGTACTTTTCCCCGCCCCGTTTAAGCCAATGAGACCGACGATTTGATTTCTTTCTAATTCAAATGAAATATTTTTTAGAACGGGATTCTTCGTATATCCACCCGTTACATCTTTTACAGTGAGAAGGGACATGAATTCGTTCCTTTCTTTCTTTTTTCCTTTATAGTAACAAAAACGAATGATAATTTGAAATGTTTACCTATAGACGAGTCATGAATAAAAAATAGGCGCTTTGGTCATCATAATGTATGTAGAAGAAATGAACTTGATGACCAATAAGTAAATGAGGTGTTTGTTAAAGGCAAAGAACCGCATGACAAGTTGGTTTTTCATCTAAAAACCTTAGCTTCTGTTTTGCTTCACTGATTCTTGATTTTTGTGTCCTATACAATATGTATACGACAAACCAAAACGTCAAATGAGGTGTTTACGGCAGAAATAGCAGGCATATGAATTCTTTATTTCAGTAAATAGAGAATTCAAAAGGCATTCGAATGAAAGCATCAGCATTTCTTCTGCAGGAGCAGGATGAGCGACCAAAGGAGTTCGCTTGTCCTGTTTTCTTTTTTGCTTCTTTTTGTGATACGATAAAGGAAAAATAATGAGGAGTGACATGGCGTGAGCGACTGCATTTTTTGCAAGATCATTGATGGAGACATTCCATGTGCAAAAGTATATGAAGACGAGCATGTATTGGCTTTTCTTGATATCAGCCAAGTAACAAAAGGACATACCCTTGTAATCCCGAAAATACATAAAGAAAACATCTATGAGATGACACCAGAAGTGTCTAACCACTACTTCCAAGCGATTCCGAAAATTGCAAGGGCGATCAAACAGGAATTTGAACCTATCGGGTTAAACCTCCTGAACAACAACGGTGAAAAAGCCGGACAATCGGTATTCCATTACCATATGCACATCATTCCGCGCTACGGAAAAGGTGATGGCTTTGGTGCCGTATGGAAATCACATCAAGATCAATACACGTCAGAGGATTTAAAAGACATTTCTTCTGCCATCCACACGCGGCTTACCTCATCTTAACAGATGAGGTTTTTCTTATTTTCACCCCTTTTCATCGCTTCCGCCTTTTAATAGTAAGATATTTTGAACGATTCAATTTTTTTGTCCAAATGCTTCAAATTTGTGATAGGATGGTTTTATCTTTTGATCCATTAACGCGAGAAATAGGGAGAGATTGTGATGAAGCGAACGACGAATTTTAATGCTGGTCCGGCGGCATTGCCGCTAGAAGTGCTTCAAAAAGCACAGGAAGAACTTGTTGATTTTAAACAAACTGGGATGTCTGTGATGGAGCTTTCTCATCGCAGCGGTGAATATGAAGCAGTCCACAATAAAGCAAAAGCGCTTTTAGTGGAACTGATGGACATTCCAGAAGATTATGAAGTCCTCTTTTTACAAGGCGGAGCTAGTCTTCAATTTGCGATGATTCCAATGAACTTCTTACATGAAGGCGAAACAGCTCATTTCATTCAAACAGGCGCTTGGTCAGAAAAAGCATTGTCAGAAGCAAAAGGGTTTGGGCAGACATCTGTGCTTGCTTCAAGTGAAGATGACAACTACTCGTATATTCCAGAAGTAGATGCATCCGGTTTAACAGATGGCGCTTACTTGCATATCACATCGAACAATACGATCTTCGGCACTCAGTGGAAAACGTTCCCAAACACGTCACTCCCGCTCATTGCGGATATGTCCAGTGATATTCTCAGCAAAAAAATAGACGTTTCTTCATTTGATCTCATCTATGCCGGGGCACAAAAAAACCTAGGGCCTTCAGGTATCACGATTGTGATTGCGCGCAAACGTTTATTAGAGAAAGAGAAAAGCAGCACGCCAAAAATATTAAAATATTCAACACACGCAAAAGCCAATTCTCTTTATCATACACCACCGACTTTTGCGATTTATATGCTGTCACTTGTCCTTGAGCATGTCAAACATGCTGGCGGTGTAGAAGCAGCGGAAAAACGCAATGAACAAAAAGCAGGCATTCTCTATGATACCATTGATCAAAGCGGCGGTTTTTATCAAGGACATGCGCGTGCTGACAGCCGTTCTCATATGAACGTCACCTTTACTCTTCGTGATGATGCACTTACTTCTTCCTTTGTGGAAAAAGCAAAGCAAGAGCAAATGGTTGGACTTGCCGGCCACCGTTCTGTCGGCGGATGCAGAGCATCTATTTACAATGCGGTCTCAATAGAAGACTGCCAAAAGCTTGCGGACTTTATGAAAAAGTTCCAGCAAGAAAATGAGTAAAAAGGCTTTTCTATAGGGAAATAAATTTGTTATAATAACGAGAAATATAAAGTCATGACTCTTGCAATAAATGATGAGCCATATTATTGGAGAGTCCTATAAGAGCTTAGCAGAGGAGAGCATAGAAATGAAAACAAAAGAATTAGTGATTATGTCATTGCTTGCAGCAATGGGAGCTGTTTTGCATACGATTTTCCCGCCCATCTTTTTCGGAATGAAACCTGATATGATGCTGGTCATGATGTTTTTAAGCATCATCCTTTTCCCAAAGGTTCAGCATGTTGTCGTGATTGCGCTAGTGACTGGCGTGATTTCTGCATTAACAACGGGATTCCCAGGCGGACAAATTCCGAATATGATTGATAAACCAGTGACAGCCTTTATCTTCCTAGCCCTTTTCTTATCTTGCTTGAAGATAAAGAACAAAGTGGTGCTGACCGCTGTGTTAACTGCGATTGGAACCATCGTATCCGGTGTGATTTTCCTATCTGCCGCTTTACTGATCACTGGACTGCCAGCTGCATTACCGGCACTTCTTGTGGGCGTGGTCCTGCCAGCAGCCGTGATTAATACCATTGCTATGGTATTTGTCTTCCCAATTGCTCAGTCCATTTTAAGACGTGCAAGAATGATAGAAGTTGCTTAACGAATAACCGAACCTCTTCATGATAGATGAAGAGGTTTTTTTCATGCTTTTATAAAAGAAAAAGGGTCAGCAGCAAAATGAGGAGTGAAATCCCTGCACCAGCCGCACACACAAGTGCTTTTTGCTTTAATACATGTTTTGGCGGATAAGACCCTGCATACCCAAGCTGTCTTGCATAATGAATAGAACCACCTGTAAAAACGATGACGATACACATAAAAACGAACAGAAAGACAGACAACCTTCTCCCCTCCCTTTTCTTCAAAAGTATGCTAAAATAAAGCAAGCTATGTATGGAAGTTCAATGAAGCTGATCGTCAGCTCAGAGAGAACATGCGAATGTGTAAAATTTGACTAGAGGTGATTTGAATGGCTAGTGGACGTTCTTTATTAACAGGATTATTTGTAGGCGGTCTCCTCGGAGGTGCGGCAGTGCTCCTGACGACTCCCTCTTCTGGCAGAGATGTGCGTGGAAAAGTGAAAGACGGCTATGACAAATTCGAAGATACGCTGACAAAATTAAAAAGAGACGGACAAGCTTTAAAAGAGCAAATTGTGGAAACAGCAAAAGAAAGCGCAGAGGTGATTAAAGAAGTCGGGTCTGAATTGCAAACATCGATTCAGCAATGGCGCGAAGAAATCAAACCTCATCAGCAGGACTTACAAAAGGAAATTCAGGAAATTGAAGAAAAGCTCAAACAACTGGAGAAAACCTTACAAAACTAATATACTCACAAAAAAATATTCGTTTACAAAAGTGTGCGGGGTGCGTATCCCGCACTTTTTTTGTTGAAAAAAGGTTATTTTGACAATGTTTTTCATGACTTTTAAAAATTCTTGAATTTTCAGCTTTATTAATCTTTATTTTATTGGCATAATAGAATTACAAGAAAAAGAGAAGTAGGTGAAATGGATGAATCATTCGGAACAGCCTTTCGATGTAAAAGAAGCACTTTTATTCAGTCAAAGAATGGCCCAATTGAGCAAAGCTCTTTGGAAATCCATTGAAAAGGACTGGCAGCAGTGGATCAAACCGTATAACCTAAATATCAATGAACATCATATTTTGTGGATTGCGTATCAATTAAAAGGAGCTTCAATATCAGAAATTGCAAAGTTTGGCGTCATGCATGTATCAACGGCGTTTAACTTCTCCAAGAAACTGGAGGAACGAGGATTTTTAAAATTTTCTAAAAAGTTAAACGATAAACGCAATACGTATATTGAGCTAACGCCAAAAGGCGAAGAGACATTCCATAAACTACTCGAAGATTATGACCCGGCACGAACTGGTATTGTCAAAGGCGCACAGCCGCTTCATGACATTTACGGAAAGTTCCCTGAGATTTTAGAAATGATGTGTATTATCCGAAACATTTATGGTGAGGATTTCATGGAGATTTTTGAGAAATCGTTTTCAAACATTGAGAAGGACTTTTTGAATGAGCGAGGAAAAGTCACAAAAAAGACTGAGGAACTTGAAAACTCAGCTGAGGCAGCAGAAAAAGCGGCTAAAACAAATCAAATTGTTTAATGATCTTTTTAAATTCATTCATTAGCGGCTGAAACAGCCCCTGATCATGCAAAGCAAATATCGTCTCATGAACATCCAGCTTTTCAATTAACTGTCCCGCAAAGAGCGCAAGGAGATCGTCAAACATGACGTAGCCTTGTGCTTTTTGCTTATCCATTTCCTCTGAAAGCTCAGCACAAATACGCTCAATTTCCTCTGCCTCTTCTTTCGATACACGCTGCCTGATCAATAACGCATAATATGGATAACGGCTCATATCGGCTGCCGTCAATAAAAGTTCCATGTAATATTCAAGCTGGCTCATTCGTTCCTCAATACTCATGTACGTTCCCTCTTTCTCTTAGTCCTTCTATTTTAGCCGAAATTACTCATTGACGAAAGAGACGAACCTCCCCCTTCTGTTCTTTTTTCTTGAAAAATCCAAAGTTTCCTCTCTTTATTCCATATGAAGGCACCATTTTATTTTTTTTCATCAAAACCATTGATTTTTATCCTCAGGAAGAGTAAATTATCTTGAGATATTCAATTCGATTTTTAGATTGGAAGGATGAAAAATGAATTGTTGGAAGACCATTAATCTTGAAAAGGATTATGGTTATACGAGAATGATGATTTCAGCCATAAGTCTTGCTATCCTTTTTTTCATTATGGCATTTTTATGTTTTCAACTGACTCATCCTGAAACGCGGCTAAGCAGCCATAACGCACCGCTTTTTGCCGTGCTCTTACTTGTGACATTGCTTGTCCACCGTGTGGTTCACTTGATCCCAGTGATGAAAAATAAGAAAAAAATGACGCTATTGATGAAACGAAATTGCTGGCAGCGCGTGCCTAAGAAAGTGATGCTTTTTTCACTTCTCAGCCCGTTTTGTGTCATCTCACCGGTTTACTTTTTGTTAGGCGTGGCGTTTCCTATGTACGCACACTATTTTATCATCATCGCAAGTATACATGCAGGCTATTGTTTGCCTGACTTTTTATTTGCATGGAAGCTGCTCAAAGCACCTAAATCCTGCATCATCGATCAAGCTCAAGACGAGTTTGATATTTTAGTTGACCAAACTTCCTCATCATGAGGTTTTTAAAGCCAACTTCTATCTTTTTCATAAAAAATTTGGTAATGTAGTATGGGAATAGCATAGAGAGGGGGGATCTCCGATAGTTTTATTTTACTTCATCGTCTTTGCCGCGTTTATTGTGTATTCAATAAACAGGCTTACTAATACATTATGCCTTGTCAGAGAGATTCCTGAAGAACGGCAAGATAAGGTGTTTCGCTTTATCAATGTATCGATACTGATCTTACTTATCTCATCATTTGTTGAAATTACCATCTCCATTTAAGATCAAAGCAAAAGCTGCCAGTTTGAGGGCAGCTTTTTGTGTATATTTTCATTAGCAAATCCAAGATGCACCGATGATGATCAATAAAATAAATAATACGACGACTAGTGCAAAACCGCCAGCAAAGACTTCTCCTCCCATGTGAAAACACCTCCTGCCAGTTCTTCCTCTGTTCTAAGCTCAGTGTATGCAGAAAAATAAAAAACGTTTAGGCACCTGTCATCGTTTGAAAAAAGAACCGCCCTCACGCACGGCAGGACGGCTCCCTTCTGTCACAGCGATTTAATTAGTAAAGATATGCTGCACCAACGATGATCAGCAAAATGAATAGCACGACCAATAAAGCAAACCCATTAGAATATCCTGCTCCCATATAATTCAGCCTCCTTTTTGTGATCACTATATGTGTATGTCGCGCGCAATTTTTTGACTAGACGAATGCCCTTCCATTTGCATTTCTTTTTACAGCGTGTCACAATATGTTATGATACAAGCAATGATAAATAAATTGGAAAGATTAGGAGTGTTTTTTGAATGAAAAAAATGGCTTTAGCAGCTGTAACAGCAGTAAGTGTTTTAACTCTTGGCGCATGCAGTAGCGGTGATAAAGATGTGATCGCCACAACAAAATCAGGAGATGTCACAAAAGGAGAACTTTATACTACTCTTAAGAAACAAGCAGGTGGAGATGCTTTAAACCTACTTGTTCAACAAAAGGTTCTTGCTGACAAATACAAAGTATCTGATAAAGAAATTGATAAGAAATTGGAAGAATATAAAAAGACACTTGGTGAAGATCGTTTAAAACAGCTTCAAGATGAATTCGGTAAAGATTACATCAAAGATCAAGTGAAATATGAGCTGCTGACTCAAAAGGCTGCCAAAGCTAACATCAAAATCACTGATAAAGAAGTAAAATCGTATTACGATGACCTTAAAGGAAAAATCCGTGCAAGCCACATTTTAGTAGCTGATAAGAAAACAGCTGACGAAGTGGAAAAGAAATTAGATAAAGGTGAAAAATGGGATGCCCTTGTCTCTGAATATTCAACTGATACTGCTTCAGCAGCACAAGGCGGCGATGTAGGCTGGTTCGCAAAAGAAGGCCAAATGGACGAGAACTTCAGCAAAGCTGCTTTCAAACTAAAAGTAAATGAAATCAGCAAGCCAGTAAAATCCCAATTCGGCTACCATATCATTAAAAAGACTGAAGAACGCGGTAAATATGATGACATGAAAGCGGACTTGAAAAAAGAACTGCTTGACCAAAAACAAGCAGACACAAATGAAATCCAAAACATCTTAAACAAATTAGTAAAAGATGCTGATGTGAAAGTAAAAGATAAAGAGCTTCAAAAAACGTTCAAAGAAAAATCTGAACAGCCTGCACAAAATCAGCAGCCTCAACAAGGCCAGTAATCACAAAAAACCCCTCTGCCGTCATCGTGCAGAGGGGTTTTTGTATGACGAGATTAAGCAATCGAATGATCTTCATGTGCCGCAGTATCCTGCGATCTTTTCACCTGCTGATCCTGACGTCTGCGCTCTCTTTCCTGTTCCATTCGCTCGATAAAAATTTCTCCTTCCTTTTCAATAAAGGATTGATCAATCTCTTGCTCCTCTTTGGCTGTTGTCATTAATTTATACGCACAGAAAATAATGCCGATGATACATGCATACACCCACCACGGAAAAAACAACATTTTTTCATCGCCTCCTTTTCTTAAGGACATTCCTCTCTTCCTTTGTGTTACATGCTTATGCGAAAAGAAGACAAGTTATGAAAAAAAACGCCCGCATAAACGGACGTTTTGACATGATTATTCGTGATGGAAGGTTGGTTTATAAAACGAACGATTCTCAAGTGCAAAAATACGTTCTGTATATTCTCCTGGTTTCACATGCTCAAGCGCACGATCCATCATGTTCATTTTCGCATCTAAATTATCAATATAGTGGAGAATTTCAGCTTCTTTTACCATTGGTGGTTTCGGGCTGCCCCATTCTCCTTTTCCATGATGACTCAGGACTAAGTGCTGTAAAATAAGAATTTCCTCTGAATCAATGCTAAGCTCTTCCGCAGCTTTCGCAATTTCTGTCACCATAATGGAAATGTGGCCAATTAAATTCCCTTCCACAGTATATGTCGTGGAGACTGGACCCGAAAGCTCTTTGACTTTCCCTAAATCATGAAGAATGATGCCTGAATATAAAAGATCTCGATCTAGTGATGGATATAGGTCAACAATGGATTTTGCTAAATGCAGCATAGACACGACGTGGTAGGCGAGTCCAGAGACAAATTCGTGATGATTTTTTGTCGCTGCTGGATAATCAGCAAATTCCTGTCCATATTTCTTCAGCAAATGCCTTGTAACACGCTGAATATTAGGGTTTTTCATATCAAAGATATATTGCATAATCGTATCCATCATATCGTGTTTTGGAATAGGAGCTGTTTCGAGAAAGTCATCAATTCGAATTTGCTCGTTTTCAGCAACAGGGCGTATATTCCTAAGCTTCAGCTGATTCCTCCCGCGATAATGATGAATGTCGCCTACTACCTTCACGATGGTTTGCGGTCCATAGGTGATTTCATCATTCTGCTTTGCATCCCATAGTTTCGCCTCAATATCTCCACTTTGATCTTGAAGAATGAGCGTTAAAAATGGTTTGCCATTACTTGCAATTCCTTTAGTAGATGATTTAATTAATAAATGCAGGTCAACTTGTTCGCCGACATCATAGGTCATGATCCCTTTAGCCATTCAATAAAAGCTCCTTCCATGTTTCTGCTCATATAAGTATAACATAAGTCATTATTTGTCAATCATTCAACTGCTAAACTCGTAATCTGTCCATCTTTTGCAGCCTGCGCCATATACTGATGACAGGTAAAATAAAACAGCTGTGTTTCAAAACGCGTGAATTCATTCATCAACTCCAGCACTCTTCCTAGACGAACATGATCAAAATGAACGAAGCTGTCATCCATCATAAACGGAAGCTGACATTCCTGCTGATGAGACAAGGCGAGTGCAAAACGAATGGCCAGATAGACTTGTTCACATGTTGCTTGCGAGAGCTCTTCTGGGCGGAATATTCGTCCGTCCATCCTTTTCACGATCAGCCGGTCATCCTCTGGTGAAAATAAAATGGCTTCATATCGATCATTCGTTAACGGCTGAATAAAGCGGGAAGCTGTTTGCAGCAGTGCTGGCAGCCTTTTTTCTTTATGTTCATTCAATTTTTCTCGAATGACGGAGCGGACAAGCTGAATCGCCGCCCATTTTTTCGCAAGGTGCTTTGCATGCTCCTGCTCAGCTGAAAGCTGATGAGTCAAATCAGACACCGTACCTGAAGCTTCTATTTGCCGGATTTCCACTGCTCGTTCTGCCAGACGTTTTTCCATATTCGCCGCATTCGATTGTATGTTATTCAGGTGCTGCTTTGCTTCCGCACACTCTTCTTCAAGAAGGCGCAATCCTTTACGAACAATCGATTCTTCCTCATCAAAGCAGCCGCATCTATGCAGCTCTTGATTCAGCTGCTGCAAATGGGAAATCCTTTCCCGATATTCTTTCGATAGATGGGAAAGAATTTGGTAATCTTTTTTGGACTCTGCCTCTACTTGACGAAAAAGCACGTCCATTTGTTTTTCGTAATAGTCAATTTCCCCTTCCAGTGTCGTGATCTGCTGTTTCACATGTTGAATCGATACATCCAATGTCTGACGTTCTTTTTCTCTTTTCGCCTCATCTTTCAATATCTCTTGAAAGGCCGAGATGTTCTCTTGAATGGTGCCTTCCTTTCGTTGCAGAAGACTGCTTAACGCTTCCACCCTTTGCTCATAATTGGACTGCTGGCCGGCAAGCTCGTCTATTTCCCGGCTAAGCTCCTCATATCCCGCTGTATTCGTTTTTAACTGCTTCAGGATAAGGAAGGCTTCTACTAGGAAAGAAAGCTCTGAGGACAAGCCCAGCTGTTTTTTCTTTTCCTCTACTTGCTGCTGGACAGGTTCCAGCTCCTGCTCCCAGTCTTCATATTGCCGGATGATCCTTTCGTACAAAAGCTCCTTCTGCCTCACAAGCGTTTCAGCTGAAGCTGCCTGTACTTGGAAGGAATCGAATGTTCCCCCGCCGCTTCCCTGTTTCACCTGTGTCGATTTCAAAAATGGGTAAATAGCAAAGAAGACAAAAACAGAAAACCCTACAAATAAGAAAGTAACCCACCACTCTGTTAAAAAGAAAAGGACAAGCAGAAATGCAGCATCAAATATCACCATCACAGGGAATAACCACGCCCGGGAATGAACCTGTTTCTCTTTTGTTCTTGTTTCCCCAGCTTCCACTGAACTGTGCGATTTGGCCTTCTGTTCTTTTAATCCTTTTAAAGCGGTTTCCGCTTCTTCCAGCTCATGTCTTGCATGATCAAACCGGTCATCCAGCTGTGCCTTTCTGTCCATTAAACGAACGTAGTGGCTGACAGCCTCCTTTAATTCCCACTCAAATTCAAGGGAGTCGTCAATCTGATCAAGCTTGACTGAACGCTGCCACTTCAGCTTCGCTGCGGCTTCGTCCATTTTTTGTTTCAATGAATCACGTTCTGCTTTACATTCTGTTAAGCGGTTTTTGACACGTTCAGCATGAGATGATTCATCAATGACACGTGTCATCTCCAGTAATGTATCCTTGTCATAAAGCGGCTGAACTTGTGCCAGCGAGGTTTGCAAATGATCTAATTTTTGCTTTAGTGCAGTTATTTGAGCCTTTTTCGGGTGAAGGTGTGATTCTAATTTATCCAATTCATGCTCTGTTTCTGCTCTAAAGCGTTTGACTCGTTCTGGATAACGGGCTAATTCTTTTTTTAACTCCATCTTCTTCTCTAACATGGGATAAAGTCGAATGTGTTCATTTAATTGCTGAATCTGTTCTTCTGTCTGCTTCATTTCCTTTTGAAGCGCTGCGATACTCTCTATTAATTCAGAATGCTCCCGTTTTTTTTCTGTATAACGGCCTTCTGCCAATCTAGCTTGTTTCAGCTGGCCAGTCAGCTCTTTTAAACGATCAAGCTGCTGGTTTAATTCCGGCTTGCGTCCATTTGGTTTAAACAGCTGCTCCTGCTGCTTAAGCAGCCTGCTATCCATCTTGGAGGCAGCATCTGAGCCAAATAAACTTGAGAAAAGGAGAAATTCACCGATTTGATCTTCGTTTAAGGCTTGGACATTTTGCAGTCCAAACACATCAAATGAATAGATTGATTGGAATAATCTGCGATCTGTTCCCTTTAAAAGAGTTCGTAGAAATGCTTCATCTTTCACTTCACCATTCGGTAAAAACACCTGCGTTTGACCGCCTCGATCGGACGATCTCTCAATGTGAATGACACCTAACTCCTCATCTAAGCAAGTGAGGGAGCCGCCATAGAAAGATCCTTGTTTCGGCTTGTATATCTTGTTTTTTGAAAAACCAAATAACATCGACTCAATAAATGCCTTCAATGTCGTTTTCCCCGATTCATTCAGGCCGTAAACTAGCTGAAAACCGTCATCAGAAAAGTGAAAGGTTCGATTTGAAAATTTCCCGAAATTCGCTATATGGAGTGAACGTATTTTCATCATACCTCTCCTTTTCTCATAATTGCTTCAGCTGTTCCGTCAACAGCCTTTGTGCCTCTTCTTTTATATCCACTTCATCCTCTTTTGTGAGCGCTTTTCCTGACTTCCTGTAGGTTGGGTGACGCTTGATCGGTGAAAGCAGTTCTTCATATGACTCAAACTGTGCAATTTCTGCCGTTAGTTCCTTCAAAAAGGAATCTTCTGGATAAATGACATCCTCGTTTGTTCGGCAATCAATTGACATCACCCAAACAAACACATCTTCATCTTCCTCCTGCTCATGAAAAACAGTCATCAGCTCTTCGAGGACCTCAAGCTGTGTATGCTCAAAGTAAGAAGGCGCATCACCTGTCAATTCAATTCTCACAAAATGAGGAATGCCTTCCTCTTTCAGCTCATTGATTTTGCTTTCCACAAGTGTGACAAGGTCCGTCATATGAGTTGTTTCTGTGATGTCTATTGCCAGTTTCTCAAAGATGATATCTGCACAGCTGATAAAATCCGCTGCCCGTAAATTTTCGGAGAGGTGAATCAAGTAACAGCCTTTTTCTCCCGTTTCTTTTATATGTCTGCCCTGCACGTTACCAGGGTAAATTATATATGGGTCTTCATGCAAAAGGGCTCTTTTATGTATATGTCCAAGCGCCCAATAATCGAAATCCCGCGCTATGAGCTGCTGCAGCTGAAATGGGGCATATGCATCATGTCCTTCTTGTCCGGCTAATGTGCCGTGAAGCATCGCAATGTGATAGGCAGCATCTGTTGTTTTGACATAATGAGATGTCATATTTTCATAGACAGCCCGCTCTTTGTAGCTAAACCCATAAATACTCGCGACAAGCTGATCCCCTCGATAATAGGAGTGCTCACTTGGTGTACTGCTCGAAAAGACATGTACATTCTCGGGCCACTCAATCGGTGTCCATTCACCGCCTAAATGATCATGATTCCCATAAATAATAAAGACTTCAATCCCGTGTGTTTGCAGTCTTACAAACTGGTTTCTTAAAAACAGCTGTGCTTTCAGGCTGCGATTGGATTCATCAAATAAATCTCCGCTTAGCAGCACAAAGTCTACTGCCCGCACAATGGCGAGATCAAAGATGTTCTTAGCGCTTTGAAATGTACTTTCTTTGAGCCGCTTAAATACGGAACTAGGTATAGTCGACATTCCTGCAAATGGACTGTCTAAATGTAAATCTGCGGCATGAATAAAGGTGAGCTTAGTCAAACGTCTATCTCCTTGTCCGATACTGTCATTGTCCATATTTTATCATGCCATTTTTACGAATGCACGTTCTATCACTCTCAATCTAAAAAACACATTTTTAAGGGCTAAAAAAGAGGTTTTGTCTTATTCCATGTTTAATTACATTAAAAACAGAGGAAAGGAAGATGAGGAATGGAGAAGACATACTTTTTAACCGTATTTGACCGGTCGGGTGAGACTTTATTAAATGAAAAAATCACAGCGGATAGTGACGAGAAGGCAAAGGAATTAGGACGTCATCGCTTAATGGAACAGCAATACACAAAGCATTCTCATCGACTCGTTGATCAAGCAGGAAAGCTGCTTTTATTTGAACGTTAAAAAAGCCGGCTTCCGCCGGCCTCATGTTCATTTATGCTTTTTGAAAGACAGGCCGTCTTTTTTCTAAAAAGGCCTGTATACCTTCCTTGTGATCATGACTTTTTCTCAGTCTTGCCTGTGCTGCTCTCTCTTTTTGAAGAACTGCTAAGAGCTTTGATTCTGACTGCTGGAAATAGATCATCTTTGTTTCGATAAAGGCTTGAAGCGGCATGTTCATAAATGGCTTCACACACACTTTTTGGTACGTATCGACCTCATCCTGAAACACCCCGTCTGCAAGGCGCAGCTTTAGCGCTTCTTCAGCCGGCAGCTTTTGTCCGCTCCAAATCAATTGTTTAGCGGTTTGCTCACTCACTCTTTTTGTGAGGAAAAAATGCCCCCCGCCATCTGGAATTAATCCTACTCCATTAAAATTCATGGCGAGTTTTGCATCCTGATGCATAAACAAGTAGTCACAGCTTAGAGCAAAGCTAAAAGCGAGGCCTGCTGCTGACCCGTGAACAAGCGCAATCGTCACTTTATTCATACTAGCTAGAGAAAGTGTAATTCCCTCGATCAAATCCATCACACGATGGAAATCTTCTTCACTTTCCTGCTTGAGCATCATCCCAATATCTCCGCCTGCTGAGAATCCTTTTCCTGCTCCCTTGATGACAACGACTTTTGCACTGCTTTCCTCCGCTGCATCACATGCTTCTTTGAATTCAGCAAACATGTCCACATGAAAAGAATTATAAGCTTCAGGCCTATTGAAAACGATTTCAAAAACACCCCCGTCTAACTGACAATTGATATATGTCATCATCCATCCCCCTCTTCTTTTAAAAGCTCATCACTTACTTCCATTTCCATCATGTAAAACCTTTTTCTCTAAATAAAAAATTTCAAGATCAATTGATACTAAAATAAGCATAATGATTGAAACAAGAAATATATTTTTATATAGTAAAAAAAGAAAGAAAATAAATTTGAAAGGAGGAGGATGATTGATCAGATGTTCCATCATGATATTGGTTAGCTTCATCGTCATGTTTTCTCCTTTTTCAAATGTCGTTTTTGCTTCACAGGCAGAAGCGAGTATACCTAGCCTGATTTCTCCATGCATTTATGATGAAGAAATCAATGCTGTGAAGACACCTTCGTTTTCAAAAAAACATGCTTCATCCATTCTGTTGAAGGACAGATTATCAAGGGCGGATGCCAAGACTTTTCTGCCAAAGCCTGCCCCATCAGCTGCATTGTCCATTGATCTATGTTTTTTGGAAATGAAGTGTGCGATCCCCGTTATGTATCAATCTAATTACCTCCACTGATTCATTTTATTTCATCCGCATTTACTATATGAAAAACACAGACTATCAAATTCGGAGGGATAAAATGAACATTAAAGAAAATGATCTTCCTGGGATCGGAAAGAAATTTGAAATTGAAACGAGAAATAGAGAAAAGATGACGATTGTGATTCATGATGATGGCAGACGGGAAATTTATCGTTTTGACGATGATGATCCAGATGAAGTGCTGTCTACCATTTCACTCGATGATGCTGAATCCCGGCAAATCGCTGCTATTATCGGCGGTATGGTGTATAAACCGCAGGCACTAGAAACCATTGAAATGGCCTTCAACGACTTGATCATTGAATGGTTTAAAGTGGAAAAAGGTGCAAAAGCGGTTGGACATACACTCGGTGATTTAGATGTGAGACAAAATTATGAAGTCACCGTGATTGCGATCATTAAACATACAAATGAAAAATTACTCAACCCTGGTGCCGATTCGATTATTCAAGCAAATGATACGATGGTCATTTCGGGCGAAAGAAAACACTTGAAGCGATTGGTACGTGATTTTCTTTCTAGAGGGGGAGAGTGATGAATGGATCATTTAGTCTTTGAAGTTGGGACGGCGCTAATTCTTATCGCCTTCGCCAGCTTAATCGCCAATAAAATTAAATTTTCTATCATTCCTTTCCTCATTGTCCTCGGAATGATTGTTGGGCCGCATGCTCCAACTATCGGGATCATTGATTTGAAATTTATCGAAAGCACGGAGATTATTTCGTTTTTTGGCAGAATGGGCGTCCTGTTCCTTCTTTTCTATCTTGGACTTGAGTTCTCTGTCGGAAAACTCATTAAATCGGGTAAATCTATTGCAGTCGGCGGATCTATTTATATTTTGATCAACTTCAGCTTAGGACTGCTCTACGGTTTTATCACAGGGTTTGGATTCCTTGAGGTTCTCATTATGGCAGGGGTGATCACCATTTCATCCAGCGCCATTGTGGCCAAGGTCCTTGTCGATTTGAAACGGACGGCAAATCCTGAAACAGAGTTAATTCTAGGGATAATTATGTTTGAGGATATTTTCCTTGCCGTTTATTTATCCGTCGTATCAGGTCTTGTCCTTGGAGATGCCACTACTGTTGGCGGTGCCTTATTATCAATTTTAATTGCTTTTGGTTATATGATGCTTTTCTTTATCATTGCGCGGAAGCTGCCAAAACTATTAAATAAGTTGTTTGATATCCGTTCGAACGAAGTGTTCATCATTGTGATTTTTGCCGCTTTGTTCTTTGTCGCTGGCTTTTCAGAAACAATTCATGTAGCAGAGGCTATTGGAGCTCTCTTACTTGGTCTTGTTTTCTCAGAAACAGAGCACTCAGACCGCATCGAGCATCTCGTGGTTCCGTTTAGAGATTTCTTTGGAGCGATGTTCTTTTTCAGCTTTGGTCTCAGTATCGATCCGTTTACATTGGGTGATGCCTTCTGGCTTGCGATCGGCGCTGTGATTCTTACCTTAATTGGGAACTTCACTGCCGGAATGTTCGCTGGACGGAGAGCTGGATTTTCTCATAAAGCCTCTTCTAATATTGGATTAACCATCGTATCGAGAGGAGAGTTTTCAATCATTGTTGCCGAGCTTGGCATTGCCGGCGGACTTGCCGCTACTTTGAAGCCCTTTGCTGCATTGTATGTCTTAATTCTTGCGATCTTAGGACCGCTCGTAACGAAAGAATCTAAGAAAATCTATCAAATCCTAAACAAAATCTTCAAATGGAAACCTGAAAAACCAAAAGTAAAAAAAGAAACGACGATCTAATGAAAAAGGGCCCTATGCTTGGGCCCTTTTCTATGTTTTATTCAAATTGCTGAAATGCAGTTTCTTGCTTGACTGGCGCTTCCTCGACACCGCGAATGGTTCGAATGACTTTCTGGTTACGGTAAATCGATAGTTTCAAATTGGTCGCCGCTGTTCCATGAGAATGATCAAGATTCGTGAATGTAAAGAAATGATTTGAACGCTTGTCTTTGAACACAAGCCTGAAGTCGTCTGTCACTTTAAAATGCTCATCACTTTCCCATTCAATCAAAGGTTCATATGCGCTAAACCATTCAGGAATATTCGGTGTGTATCCTGTAGCCAATACAGCGTGATCTACAGTTATGCTTTTTTCTTTCTTCAGCTGCCACTGCTTGAGATGCAGCTCCAAAGGCTGATGCTCTCCTCTTTGAATCGCTTCAAGCTCGGTCATTGGCTGAATGAGCACAGATGGCTCTTCACCTGAAACGGAGCGATGATACAACTCCTGATAAATGCGCGAAAGCGTTGATGCATCGATGCCATTTCTTAATCCTGTCAGCCTGGGCAATGTGTTCATACGTTCTTCATAAGGAAGCGAATGAAAATACTCGACATACTTTGGTGTAAAAAGTTCTTGGCCAAGCTCTGCCGTCTCCAGCTCTCTAAATTCACTAGAACGCGTAAACCACGAAAGCTGCTGCCCTTTCTTTTGATGCTGAAGCAGGTCTAAGAAAATTTCAGCTGCACTCTGCCCTGAGCCGATTACCGCCACCGACTCAGCTTCATGAAGTGCTTTCTGCTGATCTAAATAACGGCTGCTATGGGTCACATATGGGTATGCTGCTTCAGGCACATCGACTGGAATCATTGGTTTGCTTCCTGTGCCTAACACGACATGCTTTGCACGATATTCAGAAAGCGAACCATCTTTTAATCGTCTGACTCTCACAAGGTAGCCTTCTTGGCAGTCCGTCACTTCTTCTACCTTCATCCCGAACTGACAGCTGTCTAATTCTCCTGCCACCCATGATAAATACTCATTGAATTCTCTCCGCGGTATATCAAACTGTTCAAATGTATAGAACCGGTGAAGTCTATTTGATTCATGTAAATAATTTAAAAATGTATACCTGCCCCTTGGATTCGCCATTGTGACAAGGTCTGCTAAAAAGGAAACTTGCAAATCCGTTCCTTTGATCAGCATACCAGGATGCCAGGCAAACTCAGACTCTTGTTCAAAAAAACAGCATGAGACATCCTCATACTCCTCTAACAAAGCGGCCAACCCTAAATTGGCGGGTCCAATCCCAATTCCGATCACATCTATCATATGTACACCTGCTTTAACTTTTTATCACTTATATACCCTTTTACAAATGAAAAAAACACTGCGTCATCGCAGTGTTTAAACGTGAGAAACAAATAATGATTCAAGGAATTGAATTTTCTCTTCTGTATAGTGTTCATAGCGGTCATTATACGATTTTGGATCTTTTGGATTGGCATACTGCGTAATTTTTCCTGATCGTGGATCAATGAATTTACTTGCTGCACCGCATCCAATGCCAATGATTGTCTGTACTTCTTCCATGATAATGATATTATACAAACTTTCCTGTCCATCTAATGAATACCCGACATTTTCAAGATTCCCCAAAATATTTTTTTGTCTATATAAATAATATGGGTGATAATGATGTGCTTTCGTCCAAGTGACCGCTTCATCCATCATACGTGTGATTTCTTCTCGGTCGGCTACTTGGTATTTCTCCTTATTGCGCGTCATTTCAGATGCTCTTTTAAAGGAGAGTGTATGCACGGTTAAAGATTCAGGCTTGAGCTCTTCAGTCTGCTGCAAGGAGTGCTGAAATTCTTTGAGCCCTTCTCCCGGCAATCCAATGATTAAGTCCATATTGATATTATTCATGCCGTACTGTCTTGATAAGTGATACTTTTCAATCGTTTCTTCGACACTATGATGCCGGCCAATAGCCTTTAGTGTTTCATTCTCATACGATTGCGGGTTAATGCTAATCCGGTCAATATTGTAGCGGTTTAGCACCTCTAGCTTATCAGGCGAAATCGTATCAGGACGCCCTGCTTCGACAGTCACTTCCCGTATATGCTTCACATCTGGGAACGAGCGGTACATTTCTTCATACAGCAAATCCATTTCTTCCGCTGTAATGCTCGTTGGCGTGCCTCCGCCAAAGTAAACGGTCGTCACTTTGATCCCGTGTTCTTTTAGCCATGCGCCCATTTTTTGCATTTCATAATGCAGACCAAACAAAAACGTTCCCACTCTGCCAGCTTGTCCTTTAATGGCGTAAGCAGGGAACGTGCAGTAAGCACATTTTGTGGGGCAGAAAGGAATACCAATATAAATACTCACTTCCTGCTGAAGGTCATACAGATCTGGAATGGCTTGAAGCTGACGATCGACAATCTCCTGCATCAAATTGATTTTTTCATCATGAATCAAGTAATCACGCTTTAATGCCGCATGTGCATCTTCCTTTGACATGCCTTCTCTCAGCATCTTATGAAGCAATTTCGTAGGACGTATTCCTGTGAGAATGCCCCACTTTTGTGTCATTCCTGTGTGCTCCTGAAGCAAGTGTAAATAAACAGACAGCACTGTGTTTTTGATTTGTTTCCAGCGCTCCTTATCGTTCAAGCTCTCTGGGACATCCCGCGAAAAACGACTGGTGATGTCTGATCCATCGATATGACCAGATGCTTCCACCATGCCATTTTCTTCCTTCCAGCTAAATACCATGACCAAACCATCATCCAATTCACTTGGATCAAACATCACTTCACTATCTTCTTCAAATAAATTGGCTATATTGACAAGCGGGCGATGAAATCGTTCATCTGACAGCCCTTTAATTAAAATTCGCATCATATCACCTTTATCTTCAAACTTGTTTCATTTTACAAAATTCATGTAGGAAAAGCAATGAAGGGAACAGACAAAGGCCCTGTCATTTCTTGATTGACAGGGCCTTCACTGTATTATCTCTTAATATCGAATTGATGCAAAAATCCTTCTCTTTGCTGCATTCTAAAGTATTCCTTGATCATATAAGCCACACCCTGTTCATCATGCGAGCGCGTCACCCAATCGGCTTTACGCTTGACATCATTGGGGGCATTTCCCATAGCAACACCTAAACCAGCCAATTCAAGCATTGGAATGTCATCTGTTCCATGACCAATGACAACCGTATCTTCTAAAGTAAAACCGAGTGCAGAGGTTAAAAGAGAAAGTCCCGCTTCCTTCGAAACCCCTTTGCATACAATATTCATTTTCTCATCACTGATCCTAATAAGATCAACAGATGGGAATGCTTGTTGAATGGTCCTGTGAATCTCAGGCTGAAGCTCCGCAGTCGAATATACTTCAATCACTGGAGTACTGACTGGTTCATCCATCAGCATATCACTTAACGATTCAACAAATTGAACAGGATAGAAAATTGGATCAGACGGATGAATGAGCGTCTTTCCCATCAGCTGAGACTGCGTTTTTTTCCGGTTGCCGATCGAGAATTTTTCATGCAGCAAGCGGACATTACAATCGAAGCTTTCAAGGATTTGCACAAGATTAAATGTCTTTTCTTCCGTTAATTTTTTCACATGAAGCGGCTCATCGAGTTTATCGGCGATAAATGCACCACTATGCGTCACAAGGGTTGATGTTGGAATCTTCAACGCCTTGGCAATTTTTTGAGCGGAACGAAAATGCCGGTTGGTGACAATCGTCACGTAAACCCCTTTTTTCTTTACATATTCCACAGCTTCTTTTGTAGCAGAATGGATTTTACCATTGGAACGAAGTAACGTCCCATCTATATTGAGTGCAAGTAGTTTTTTTGACACTGAGGCATCCCCCTTCTTGATGACTGTACTTACGATGAGGATATGCCCTAGCTTGGTGCTTTAGAACATGCAGTTGAAAGAGCCCCAGGTTATGAATAGATGGATAAATAAAAAAAGCCTACCCCTAGGCTTTTTTTTATGTATGGTTTGGATGCGTTACAATGGAGTGATGAAGCTCCCCATGATCCCCTTATCATTTACACACCAAAGCATTGCTTATATCAGATCCCCTTATGATGCTTTGCGTTTCTCCCAGAAGCGCTTCTCTCTCGTTTGGCTCACCGCCATAAATCCCAAGTGAAACGCACCCAATTGTCCCTTGAGAGCGCCTTTTGAAAGCACTTTCAATATAAGTATTATCGCAGAATTTATGTGCTTCGACAACCTTTTTTTAAAAGATATTGAGGAGAAAAGATAAAACAAAAAAAGGGCGAATGACATCGCCCTTTCCATTAGTTTTCTTCTGGATTCCCATAAAGCTCTTCAAGTGGCTTCATGATAATTTTATTTAATTCACCGATAAGAACACTCACACGTTGTTCTGCTTCCATCAACTGAGAGATTTTATCGTGCTGCTGAACAAGAGCAACTGTTTTTTGAGCTTGCTCCACTTCTTCTTGTGTGATCTCTTGACCAGTCATTTGTTTTTGTTGAAGGTTTACTTGAATGTCACGGAAGTTCTCAAACATTCTTTTAGAGGACTCATCCGCGTTTACCTCATCATAAAGATTTCTTAAAGTTGAATATTCTTCGCTATGACGCAATGCTTTTTCAAGGTCATATGCAACATCATAAAGATTTACAGACATGTTATGTCTCCTTTCTATCCGTTATCACCGATATGATCGGCGGACACCACTCCACTATAACAAACTATGGCTTTCGTTTCACATATATACAATGAATTCATTAAAATTTCTATAGCTTGTCTTAGAATAGCGCCACAAAAACAGCCTGGATAGCACCAATCATCCCGCCTAAAAGACCGCCTAGAAATGTTATCATCTTCAGCTCCTTATTAGAGATGCTGACTACAAGCTCTTCCATTTTTTCAAGCGGGAAAAGTTCAATTTGTTCACGAATGATATCTTCAAATTGCAGCTTTGCAAGCAGACTCTCTAAAGCATTTGAAGCCGCTTCGATCCCCTTATCAATCAACACTGGCGCAAAATGTGTTTTAAGGTCATCCGCTACAGCACTGACATATGTTCCAACTGGTTTGTCTAATATCAGCTTTGTAGAGAAATGAGAAAGCAATTGATTTTTCACACTAAAAATAAGTTCCTTCACATTCCATTTTTCATCAAGCTCATGAAGAGAAAATAGCTTCACCTTGTCCCATTCTTGAACAAGTAAATCTGATAAAAATCTTTTTGTTTCTGCATTTCTTAAGAACTTGATAATTTCTGGATGCACACGGTCAATTAAGCTTGAATTCCCTAGAAACATTTGGACCATACTGCCAAGCATTCCCCGTTCTTTTAAGAAATCATCAATCATATTGCCAAGCCTGGCTTTGCCTTCATCACTTTCAAAATAATGAATGCCTCTCTTTAAAATATAATCTGCTGCATCTGGAATTTTTGATGATATTTTGGTTTCCACTTCTACCGGGAGCAATTCAGATAAAGTTTGCTCGTTATATGTTTCAAGCAATGAAGCGAGCTTCTGGTCAGACCACTGATGGAGCCATCTATCTGCTTTGACATCAGCCTGTGAAACGCCGAATTTTTCTAGCAGGGAGAATACGGTGATCTCCATATTTGCGCCTTTGTCAATATATTGATGGACTGTACGCAGGATCTCCTGCTTTGCATCCGATGATTCAAATCGCTTTTGAATACCTTCTGGCGTGAGCAAATGCTCCATAACCATGACACCAACCTGCTTGGCTACTTCGTCTCTTCTTTTAGGGATAAGCCCTGGTGTAAATGGAAGCTGTTTTCCGAATAAGTAATATGGCTTATAAGGCCGAAAAAGCATTTTAATTGCAAGATGGTTTGTCGCTGCTCCTATGACTGCGCCGATAACAATCATAAAGATAAACGTTGTGAATATATTCAAAGTCGTCATCTACCTTTCAAACAACACCCGAGGTTTATTGTTTTGATCTATACGTATTATAGTTGTTGTCAAGTTCCCAAGCAAATGAAGCATGCAGCGAGACATATGATCAAGCGATCTGTCGTAATGATAAAGGAGCGCAAGCTTTATGTAAAATCATAAAAAAATGTTTTTGTGATGGTAAAAAAAAGAAGTTGAAAAGAAGGTGTTTTTTAATGACAACATTAGGTATTGTGAGCCTTTCTCCGCAGTATGAAGAGGCATTCACACGGCAGCTCGCCAAAGCTGCCTCTTCTTATCGTTTAGTGGTTGTTCGTTTTACACCATTTGATTTAAAGCCGGCTTCAAATTTGATACAAGGCCAAACATATACGAATGGCCAAGGGTTTGCCGACGCACAATTTCCGATTCCCGACTTGATTTATGACCGATGTCTTTACCGGCATGACGCACAATCTAAAAAAGCAAAACCCATCATGGAATGGCTAAAAAAATATCCAAAAACAAATTTTTTGAATACCGGCATTTCAAATAAAATGGTGCTATTTGAGCAGCTCCGTCTCCGCTCTGCTTTACAGCCATATTTACCTGGCTGCTTTATATTAAAAGAGCCCTCAGACCTGATCAATATGGTAAGGGAGTGCGGGGCTGGCGGTTATTGTAGAATGCAGCCTCTCTCCCATCAGCATGCAGCATCTACTTACTTCATTTCCTTTGATGGCAAATCAACATTTACCGTTCAGCTAAGTTCCAATCAAACCATTACATTTTCTCGTACGTCAGAGCTGGAGCGCTGGTGCAAAAAATATGCAGGCCGGTATTTCCTTCAATTTTTCAACACGAATGATCAAAAAGAAATTTTATTCAATGAAATCAAGATTTTCCTTATGAAAAATTCACAAAATCAATGGAAACGCATGGGAATTCACACAAAATCACCTGCAGAAAATAGTCTTTTGAGTCATACACAAAAATCAGCTCCTGTGATAGGCTTTGAACACTATCTAAATACATTGCAGCCACACATCAAGGAGCTCCTTTTAGATGATATTGCATCCATTCAGGCATCAATCCCAGCTTATATAGATAAAACTTACTCTCCTTGCTTTGAATTCGCAGTAGACTTACTTCATTCAAGTGAAGGCAGACTTTTCATATCAAATATCAGATCAAAGCCAGGGCGGTCCGCTTTTTTAAAAGCTTACCCTGAGAAGGAACACCAATTGATTCGTACCATTCTTGAACATGCGCAAACGATAAAGTCTCAACCGAAGGAGGTTTCTTATGAACAGAAAGCGCTGCATCATCGCCCCACACCTCACAAGTGAAAAAACAATTCATCTTCCCGTCCATTATAAACAGAAAGATGCCATCTATTCTCTTGCTCTAGGGTCCCGTTTAGTAGATGGCTTCAACATTTCCTATCATCTGCATCCAAATAAAATTTTATTATCTGAAGATCTATACAGAGGATTACTGATTCCTTACCAATCAAAAGCTGATGTGATCATCATTGACCATACACTTTTTATAGGGCCGTTGATGGGCATTTTCACTGCGGGTTTTGAGCAAAGTACACAGCCATTGGGAACGAGATCAGAATTTTTTATCAAACTGCTGCACTCTTTCAGGCAGCATCCTGGTTTTGCCTATCTTTTTGGGTCACATTCGATTGATTGGGAAAAAGGAATTGTAGAAGGACTGTTGTACCAGCAAGATTCATGGGTTAAAAAACAGCTTCCCCTTCCGTCAGTCATTTATGACCGGCTTCCAAATAGAAAAGCTGCTCAGTCGGCACTCATACAAGAAACGAAGCGAAAACTCACTCAAGACTATGATATCCCTTGGTTCAATCCTTACTTTTTTAATAAATGGGAGATTCATGAACAGCTATTAACAGATGAAAAAACATGGTCCTTACTCCCACATTCTGTACAATTAGATCCCGTGGACGCTCTAATTAAAATTGAAACACTTCTCCACCTGCATAAAATTATATACTTAAAACCGACAAACGGAAGTCATGGAGACGGTATTTATCAGTTAAAGAAGGAAAATCACGGAATCACTGTATACTCAAATTCGGGAAGGTCTATTCCATATGATTCAATAGATCAGTTTGTTCAAAAGCTGCGAAAAGATCATGCAATTCATGAATTTATTGCACAACAAAGAATTGAGCTCCTTCAAATAGACAATCAACCGATGGATTTCAGAGTTCATACGAATAAAAATAAAGAAGGTGATTGGACAGTCACAGCAGCAGCAGCAAAGGTTTCTGGAGATCATAACATCACAACTCACCAGTTACACGGGGGAACGGTGAAAACACTTTATGCTGTCTTTCCAGAAGAAAAGAAACGTTTGCAGATTTTACAGCAGCTTTCTCATACTGCCATCATGCTCAGCCAGGTGATAGATAAAAAAATGTCCGGGCATATTGGTGAAATCGGTTTTGACTTAGGCATTGATCAAACAGGTGCAATTTGGTTGTTCGAAGCTAATTCTCGCCCTGGCCGAGAGATTTTCCAGCATGTCTCTTTGAAAAAATCAGAATGGATGATTGGGAAAAGTATCATGGATTACGCATCTTACCTTTCAAAAACGGCACTCACAACTTCAGATCACGCAAACGTCTACTGACGCTTTTTTGTCACATGTCAGTGCTCTTAAATCTATGCTTTTTCTATGCTCTTTTCATGAGATGAGATACAATAAAATCAAGTTCAAGGTTGTTTCCGTGTTGTCGTGTTTGTTTATTGTTTCATCAATAAAAGCAAGGAGGCAATGATGATATGATTTCTCATTTTCAATGGAAACCCCTTTTTAAGAAAGCACAATTGCCAGGCTGGAAAATATCCTTTTTCCACAACGGTGCGCACTATGAAGGCATCTACCACAAAACAGGTGACATTGAATGGGGCTCTCAGCTTCCGCCCCATGAAGTAGAACCAACTTTAAAAGAAGAAATCCACGAATTAATGCTGTTCCATGTCTATGATTAAACTGTTTAAGGAGCCCCGCCATGTTAGAAAAATTAAAACTTGTTTACGGAAACCATATCATCAGCACACCTACTCATGACAAACAAATTCTTTGGTATCAAACAGACGAAGGTGAAATATTTGGAGTAAACAAATCGGAGCTTTCAGAAAGAGAAACACTTCTTCTCAACTCTTTTCTTACACCAATTGATCTATTTCAAAAAGCGCAGACCGAGGATGAACAAAAATGGTTCAGCTATCTTTTTGAAAACAAACCACTAACTGTCCAACATCCCGTCCGTGTTTATTATTTTCAAATGATCCATCAAGAAGAACAAAGACAGCAAATAAAAGAGGCTGTGAATAACAGCCTCGAACATACTCATTTCATATGGACAGGCCCTGAAACAGCTATGCTGATTCAACCAAACGCCACATCAGAAAACAGTCAATTAGATCAGTTAAATGATTTGTCTCTGGCTATTACAAGTGATTTTTTAACAGACTCAGTCTTTATGCAAGGACAGCTGCATTTGCCTAATGACCATTTACAGATGAGGTTATTAAATGAACAACAGCTCTTTTTATGCCATCTGCAGCGAGAAAAGCTTAGATCAGGGGCTGCCACATTTTATCAATGCCTGCCATCGTTCATTTGTTATGATGCATCTGCACTCTCTCACGCTATTTCAGATGCTTTTAAAGAAGCGGTCTTTGACCGGGATGTTTATCGCACTCTCATGACCTATATGCAATGTAATTTAAACGCATCCAAGGCAGCAAAAGCGTTATATGTTCACAGAAACAGTCTTCAATATCGAATTGATAAATTTATTGAGCGCACTGGTCTAGATATACGTCATTTTCCAGAAGCATCAGCTGCTTATTTGATGATGATACTACTCGATCTTTCATAAAGAACGAAGACATGAGCACCCTGCCCAAAAATGAAAATAGGATGTTGTGCACGTTGTCCATTTACAGACTCTTCCTCATTTTATACACTTTATTTACTAGTAAAGTGCTTTCAAAAAAAGAGGGACTGGGGAGGCTGACAGCTAATGGCTGAAATGATGCTGAATCAAATTTATAAAGTGTACGATAACAAGGTAACAGCAGTAGACAACTTTAATCTACATATAGAAGATAAAGAATTTATTGTGTTTGTTGGTCCATCAGGCTGCGGAAAATCAACAACCCTTCGCATGATTGCAGGTCTAGAAGAAATATCACAAGGAGACTTTTTGTTAGATGGAAAACGGATGAATGATGTAGCGCCGAAAGACCGGGATATCGCAATGGTTTTCCAAAACTATGCATTATATCCTCATATGAACGTGTACGATAATATGGCTTTTGGATTAAAGCTTCGGAAGTTTCCGAAAGCAGAAATTGATGAGCGGGTTCGAAATGCCGCTAAAATATTAGGGCTTGAGCAATATTTAGACAGGAAACCAAAAGCACTGTCTGGCGGTCAAAGGCAGCGTGTTGCACTTGGCAGAGCAATTGTACGTGATGCAAAGGTTTTTCTTTTGGATGAGCCGCTTTCTAATTTAGATGCAAAACTCCGTGTTCAGATGCGTGCTGAAATTTCTAAGCTTCATCAGCGTCTGCAAACGACATTTATCTATGTGACACATGATCAGACTGAAGCCATGACAATGGCAACCCGCCTTGTTGTCATGAAAGATGGATTTATTCAACAGGTTGGAGCCCCGAAAGATGTATATGAAAACCCAGAGAATGTGTTTGTAGGTGGATTTATCGGCTCACCTGCGATGAACTTTTTCACAGGAAAGCTCTCTGACGGTGCCATTGCGGTTGGAAAAACACATATTCGTGTACCAGAAGGAAAAATGAAAGTATTACGCAGCCAAGGCTATATTGGAAAGGATGTCATTTTAGGCATCAGACCAGAAGATTTTCACGATGAACCAGTATTTATAGAGGCGTCTGAAGGCACAAAAATTAATGCTGATGTAGAAGTAGCTGAATTAATGGGAGCAGAAACGATGCTTTATTCTTCTATCGATGGTCAATCGTTTATTGCACGTGTTGATTCTCGTACCGATGTACAGGCCGGACAGTCTATCCCTCTTGCAATTAATATGAACAAAGCCCATTTCTTTGATGCGGATACGGAGCTGCGCATCCGCTCAGCAGAATAAGAAGATATATAAGCAGCGCCATCACTCATCATTGGGTGATGGTTTTTTGTATGTTAACACAACATTTACCATGTTCTTTTCTCGTATGTTTTTTTCGGAAATAACCATAATACTTAGTACAAAGCAGTTACTGCATTGGGTTTCGCCAAGTGGCAAATGACTTGGATCATTTCGCTGGTGCGATTCCAGCAAACCCAACCAAAAAAACAAAACATATACAAAAAGGAGAATCACATCATGGCAAATTCTAATAGTTCAAACCAATTACTAGTTCCTGGAGCAGAGCAAGCGATCGATCAAATGAAATACGAAATCGCTTCTGAATTTGGTGTAAACCTTGGAGCAGAAACAACATCTCGTGCTAACGGTTCAGTTGGTGGAGAAATTACAAAACGTCTTGTGTCTTTCGCTCAACAAAATCTTGGCGGAACAAAAGCTTAATTTCATATTTGGATCATAGAAGGCACCTCTTATGGTGTCTTCTTTTTTTGTTTTTATCCCTCACCAAACTCCTTTCAGCTCATATCATGTAGTAGAAAGGAGCGGATCTTCATGGACATTATTTCTGGTATGAACTTTGAACTTTTACAATTTGTAGGTATCTCTCTATTATGTGAATATGCTCATAGTATTCGGTCCTTTCATTTATATAAAAAAAGCATCACATAAAAGTTGTACCATTTTGTGCCCTTTTCACTTATAGTATGTAGTGGAGGGATCGAACAGATGAAAATAGCTCTTTTCGGTGCTCATGGACGTGTAGGACAAGCATTTCTTCGTTTCGTTCAAGTAGATGATCGTTACATGGTTCGTTCATTGATTCGAACAAACCGAGAAGAAATGCTTGCGGGTATGTTTCAAGTCACCGGCAATTCAAGAAATCGGGAAGATGTGCTTGAGACAATCAAAGGAGCAGATATTGTTGTGAGCTGTCTATCAACAGATGGTGACGATACATTATCTGTTTCAATGGAGCATATCGTACAAGCCATGAAGCAAACAAATACATCTAGAATTATTACAATTGGTACAGCAGGTATTTTAAAAGCAAGAAAGCAGCCGGAGCTCTACCGTTTTGAAACAAATGAATCAAGACGGACCACTTCCCGAGCAGCTAAAGAGCATGCGAAAGCGTTTGAAATCCTTCAATCGACTGATCTAGATTGGACCATTATTTGTCCAACCTATTTACCAGATGGAGAAGTGACACGGTCATATCGCTATGAGAAAGATTTTCTCCCTATAGATGGAAAGAAAATTTCAGTTGAAGATACCGCACACTTTTTATATCAGCAGTTAAATTCGAAGGAGTTTGTACATCAACGCGTCGGCATCGCTTATTGATGATGCAGCCTGTCCAAACAATATAATCAATAAAAGTCGAGAACAGAATCTCCGACTTTTTTATGCAAAGGAAAAGAGCCTCATTCAATTGGAAGAGGCTCTTTTTTCTACTATTCATCAGCTGTTGGCAACAGCACCTTTTTGCAGTTCATACATTTGTGCATACAGCCCTTCTTGCTGCATGAGTTGTTCATGACTGCCACGCTCGACGATTTCACCTTTTTCTAACACCAAGATCATATCGGCTTTCTTAATAGTGGATAATCGGTGAGCAATCACAAAAGTCGTCCGTCCTTCTTTGACTACATCAAGTGCCCGTTGAATGATCGCTTCTGTTTCTGTATCAATGTTGGCTGTGGCTTCATCTAAAATTAATATCGCTGGATCGTACGCCAATGCGCGCGCAAATGAAATCAACTGACGTTCCCCTGAGGAAAGGGTGCTTCCCTTTTCAACGACTGGTTCATCAAAACCTTCTGGCAGGTGCTTCAATAACTCTGCTGCGCCTACTTGCTTTAATGAAGATTCAATGGTTTCTCTTTTGATATCTTCATTTCCTAAGCTGACATTGGAGGCAATTGTTCCAGAAAATAAATACGGGTCTTGCAGCACAATGCCCATTTGTTTACGCAGCGTTTGGCGCGACTGATCATAAATGCTTTCACCATCTATGAGAATGTCTCCTTGCTGAATGTCATAAAAACGCAGCAGCAAGTTCATGATCGAGCTTTTCCCAGAACCAGTATGCCCCACAAGTGCAACCGTTTGACCTTTCTTTGCTTCAAACGTAATGTTCTTTAAGACATTTTTCCCTTCATTATAAGCAAAGGTGACATCTTTGAATTGAACGTGTCCCTCCAGCTTCTTCTGAACAGGTTCTTCCACTTCTGTTCCTGGTTCATCTAATAACCTGAAAACCCTTTCCGATGAAACCCTTGCTAGTTCCAACCTAGAGAATTGATTCACAATGCCTGTAATCGGCTGGAACAATCGATTTAAATAATCGACAAACGCATAGAGCACACCAATGGACACAATGCCTGTCGCACTTAACGAAGCACCTCCAAAATACCAAATGAGTGCCACATATGCTAAATTTCGCAGCAGGTTAACCAAGTTATGTGAAAGAAGTGAATTTAAATGCAGCATCTTTCGCTGATATCGAAAGTGATTGTTGTTCAGCTCATCAAATTCGTCTTGCGTCGCTTTTTCATGACGAAACGCTTGAATGATTGTCATCCCTTGAATGGCTTCATTTAGCTTGGCATTGATTTCACTGATGATCGAACGAATGCGGTGATTGTACACTGATGCAAACTTTCTGTAAGTCATCGACCATAGGAAAATAATCGGTACTGCGACCAAACAAATGAGTGCCAGCTTTACATTTAACAAAAACATGGCAATGTAAATCCCAATCATGTAAATGGCACTCGTCACGAAATTAGCAAGGACTGTTACATATAAATCACGAATGGTTTCCGTGTCATTTGTGATTCTCGCGACAACCTTTCCAGCCGGTAAATTATCAAAATATCGGATCGGCAGTGTTTGGATGTGCTCAAATACGTCTACCCTCATTTTTTGAATAATTCGATTTGCAATCCTCTGGAGCAAATAATGCTGCCCATACTGAAAGAAAATCGCAACGATGAGCAGTCCTAGATAAAATAGAACAAGCTGCACCAAACCATTGATTTCTGGCTGATAAAAAGCGAAAATCTCCTCTTTTGATAAACGCTTTACCTCATAGGTTTCACGCTCGTTCCCATTATCAATGGTGAGCTGATCTCCCGATATTTTTCTGTTTCCATCAAAACGAATCGGCTCATTCACAAAATAGTAACCGAACCCGACTTGCACTACATTGATTTGCTTTCCAGAATCCATTCCATTATTTAATCGATCTCTTCGTATATAGTTATTTCCCTGGTAATAAACGGTTTTGTCTGTCTTTTCATTGACCTCGACATACGGTTTTTCTACACCTAAAATATGATCATCAATCATTTTCTTCCCAATAAACGGTCCTGTCAGCTCAGCACCAACTGCAATCATTAGAAAGATTAAGGCAACAGACAATACTTTCTTATATAGGAGTGCGTAGGCAAGGAGTCTTCTTCCTGTTGTCATGCCTCATCCCCTCCTTCCAGCTGATTTGTTAGCTGCTGACGCAAAAATTGTTCCTTGTACCACCCATCCTGCTGGATGAGCTCGTTGTGGGTGCCCTTTTGGACAATGCGTCCTTCTTCCATGACAAGAATGAGATCCGCATGTTCAACAGCTGATAGGCGATGAGTTGTAATAAACGTCGTTTTGCCATGACGGTTTTGTCTTAGATTTTCTAAAATAGCGGTTTCTGTTTTTGCATCTACCGCAGATAATGAGTCATCCAGAATTAAAATGTCTGGATCAATTAATAAAGCACGTGCAATGGATATTCGCTGTTTTTGTCCGCCTGACAGCGCCACACCTTTTTCCCCAACCATGGTTTCTAGACCCTCTGGCAAAAGGCGTAAATCCTTTTCAAAATAAGCATCTTTGATTGCTTGTGCTAACTCATCTTGTTTCGCGTCACGATGACCAAAGCGCATATTCTGTTCCACGCTTTTTGAGAAAAGTATATGATCCTGCGGTACATATCCGATCCATTGAAATAACTGATCTAATTCAATGTTTTGGATTGGAACACCTGATAGCAAGATTTGCCCATCACCTGCCGGGTACTGGCGCAGAAGCTGTTTGACAATGGTCGTTTTACCGCTTCCTGTTTTGCCTGTAATCCCAATCGTCTGTCCTTTTCGAACGGTAAAGGACACATCAATGAGATTATCTTTAGATGAAGTTGGATACCTGAATGTCACATGATCAAACTCAATATCTCCAGGCTCTTGTAACGTTTTCGGCTGAGCAGCATCTGTTACGTCCGGCTTGTAGCCGAGTGTATGATTTAACCGGTCTAACGACGCATTTCCTCTTTGCATAATATTAATCAATTCGCCGATCGCAAACATTGGCCAGATCATCATGCCAAGATAGACGTTAAATGCAACAAGCTCCCCAATGGTTAAATCACTTTGGAACACGAGGTATGCTCCGTAGCCGATTCCGATTAAGTAGCTGATCCCCACAAGTAATTTCACTGTCGGCTCAAACAAAGAATCAATGATCGCCACTCGCATGTTTTTTTGAAATACATCATCTGTCATTTCGCGAAAGCGTTCGACATCTTGTTTCTCCTGCACAAAAGAGCGAATGACCCGGACACCTGCCACTGATTCAAGAACGCGATCGTTCATATCACCAAATGCATCTTGAGCGACTGTAAAGCGTTCATGGATTTTGCTTCCATAAAACGCAATCAAGAGCGCCATCAGCGGCATAGGAATAATCGCCATTAAGGTTAATTTCCAGCTAATCGTCAGCCCCATCGTAAAGAAGATCATCAGCATATAAGCAGTGGAATCAACCAAGGTCAGAACGCCAAAGCCTGTTGTTAAGGCCACAGCATTCAAGTCGTTTGTACCTAATGCCATTAAGTTGCCT
Source organism: Bacillus sp. FSL R5-0512 (assembly GCF_038593295.1). Taxonomy (NCBI): domain Bacteria; kingdom Bacillati; phylum Bacillota; class Bacilli; order Caryophanales; family Bacillaceae; genus Bacillus; species Bacillus sp. FSL R5-0512. The sequence continues at coordinate 956,701 of NZ_CP151982.1, read as the reverse complement.
GTTTTTTTCTTTTCATAAAAGGTAGGCGTCATCTTAAGCAAGTGGCGCATCAGTTTCCCACGCATCACACGCTCCATGACATTTGCGCCGCCAAATAACTGATACATCCAAAAATATGTAAGTGTATAGACGACGACACCTAGTAAGCAAAAAATGGTCACATAAAACACAATACTGGATGTTGTAAATTGACCAGAACGAATGTCATCAACTGCCTGGCCAAGGTATCTTGGCGGCAGCATTTCAAGCACATTCACAATGAGCAGGAGCGTAATAGCAATCGTATAACGCCTCCACTCTTGTTTAAAGAACCAGCCTAATTTCGCAAATACTGAAAACATGTTTGTCTCTCCTTTTCAAGCTAGCCGCTTTCTAAATTTTCCTGCAAGTCACCTTGTTTCGTTTTTTGAGCTTTTGTCATTTGTCTTGATTTTGGCATGTTCACATGCTTTCACTCCTCTTCATTTACTTGTTGTTTTTCATCCCTTTATTTCGAAATGCGAAATGAATTCAACAAAAAAAGAGGCCACCAGCTGGCTGGTACGCCTCTTTTCGTCATGTAAAAAGGCGCATGTTGACAAATACGCAACATACGCCTTGATTCATCCGATCAATTGGAACAGACGAGTTCCTTTTCAATGACCAATGAAGGTGTAATTGTCACGTGAATCAACCCATTCATGCAGTTTGGTTTCATTCTTCCAATGTTGCACATGACATTTCCTCCTTTTGGCTCTTGAATCTTTTTTTATCTTATAGCGGCTGTCACCATTTTGTCAATAAATATTTTTCAATAAATGAAATTTTCTAACAAAAATCAATCTCCCTTATGTGTATCTTTTTCCATTAACGGGTATACCATGAGTGTAAAGACTCCTTTTGAAAGGAATGAGGACATTGTTTCAAGCTGATCGGATGGTCGTTGCATTTGATGGACATGAAGACAGTAAGAAAGCATTAAAAAAGGCAATCGCTTTAGCTAAAACCTTGCATGCCAAGCTGACCGTTACCTATGCACATGATGGCAAAACAGACAGACAGGTGTTTGATGCACCGCGCCCAATGACTGGCGGAGCTTATATCGGCGGCGGTACGGCAGATCTTCAAACACCCCCTGTATATGTACCTCACGATGAACAGCAAAGTCCCTTGATTTTTGAAGACCATACAGAAGAGGTCGTTGCGGAAGCACGAATGCTTTTAAATGAGGAGCAGTTTGAGGCTGCCATTGAAATTGTAGAAGGAGAACCAGCAGAAGCGATTATCGAATATGCGGAGGAAATATCAGCAGACCTCATCGTCATGGGAGCACGTGACCAAAGCAGATTGAAAAAAATGCTGTTTGGCAGTGTGAGTGAAAAGTTATCAGCAAAATCAGATATACCTGTGCTTATTGTGAAATAAATGCATCACAAAAGGCTGTAAACATTGGTTTACAGCCTTTTTTATTTATGAAGAGATGGATGCTTCACTTTCATGTTTAATTTTTTGCTGGAAGCCTTCCTGTACGCGTTTTGTCAGCTCTCCTGGAACGCCTTCCCCTACGGGCTCGCCATCTATTTCAACAATCGGAATGACTTCAGCTGTCGTCGAGCTGATGAAGATTTCCTGAGCGCGCAGCAGTTCTTCTTTGCTTATACGAGTTTCTTCAACCGTACATCCTTCTTCCTCACATACCTCCAGCAACTTTCTACGAGTAATGCCGTTTAAAATGAGATTGTTTGCAGGATGAGTACGAATCACGCCATCAATCACGGCATATACATTCGAGGAGGTTCCCTCGGTCACAAAACCGTCTCTCACAAGGATTGCTTCAAACGCACCAGCTTCAGATGCTTTCTGCTTTTCCATGATGTTATATAAAAGATTTAAGCTTTTGATATCACACCTTAACCAGCGAAGATCCTCAGATAAAATGGCCTTTGCCCCAGCTTTCTGTTCTTGAACAGGCTTTTTCACCTGGAACGTATATGCTGTGATTTGAGGAGTAAGAGAATCACTATATTGATGTTTACGAGGGGCGACACCCCGCGTAACTTGAATATACACACCGCCATCTGTTAATTGATTGTGAGCGACGAGCTGTTGTAACTTTTCTTCCATATCAGATACTGTACCTTGCAGATGAATGCCAATTTCCTTTGCACTCTTGAACAGACGCTCTGTATGCTCCTTTAACGTAAACAAAGTACCATTGTATACACGGATGACCTCATAGACTCCGTCACCAAATTGATAGCCTCTGTCCTCAATATCAACATGTGCATCCTTTTTTTCAATGAAATCTCCATTGTACAATACTTTCATATGGAATCTCCCCTTCGCTTTGCATTAATGGTTGAATCTGATGCTATCTTAGCGGATAAATGGGTACGTTTCAATGATTATTCAGAATTATTTCACATCGTATGAAATGGATAACCTTCTATTATAACAAATATAGTTTGATAACCAAAAAGATTCCAATTTTTTAGCATCTTCTATATTCATAGGCTCTTTTTTCCTGTATACTTACTCCATATAAACACGACAAAAAACAGCGAAAAAAGACAGAATCCACTACATGATTTCGACACAAATTTTTGATTTATTGGAGCGATTGTAATGCAACGGGTTAAAAAAAAACAGACACCTTCAAACACAATGCTGCTCTCAAAGGCGATTGGTTTTGTCATCCTGACACTAATCCTCTTTTTTATTTGGGATATGTCCAAAACCAATATGCAGGCAGCAGATCAGCCGGCGAAATTGTCTGCGAGCAGTCAATTTAGGGACACAAGTACTAGTATGAAAGCAAAAGATGCTTCTCGGAAAACATTAGATGCACATTTTAAGATCCATTCAAATAAACATGTAACGGATCAAACGATCTTTTTAACCTTCGATGATGGTCCATCAGCGACTTCAAATCAGCTGTTAGATGTGCTAAAAGCGCATCAAGTGAAAGCCACATTCTTTATGCTCGGACCGCAGATTAAAGAACACCCGGCAGCTGTGAAAAGACTCCATCAAGAAGGTCATCAATTAGGGCTTCATGGTATTACCCATGATGTGAAACGCTTTTATCAAAAAAGTGATTCTCCTGTTAACGAGATGAAGGAAGATCAGCGCATTTTGGCTTCTGTCACAGGTGAGTATACCCATCTTGTAAGAACACCTTATGGCAGCACCCCAAATTTAACCGATCAGCAAAAAACACGTTTAAAACAAAAAGGCTTTGTCTACTGGGACTGGACCATTGACAGTCTTGACTGGAAATATAAAAGCTCAAAATATGTACCAGAGGTATTAAATCAGCTGCAAGTGCTGGAGACAAAATATCCAAAAGAACCAAAAATCATCTTAATGCATGATCAGCCGGCGACGGCAAAATACTTAAGCAGCTTAATTACGCAGCTAAAGGCAAAGGGCTATACATTTGAAGTCCTTGATGAAACAATGAAGCCGCTGCAGCAATAAAGTAAAACCCGCACCTTTAGGATGCGGGTTTTTTAATGATTTATAAAGCTTTCACGAGATCGCCAATTCGCTCATGAAAGACAAGATCAAAAAGCGGATCGAATTCTGTTTCACTCAAATTCATCATCACCATGAAGATGGAAGGATCATGAGCTGCATCTTCTGGAATATATCTTGCTGGCGCTACCTCCAGGGAAGTCCCCATGACGAGGAGCATGTCCGTTTTCTGAAGTGATGTCTCTACTTGGTCTAAATGTTTGACCATATCGCCAAATAGGACAACATCTGTTTTTAGCACACGTCCACACGTACTGCCGTCTGAGGAAACCCTTTGACAGACCGGCACCTCTTCTTTTAATAAATAAGGCAGATCATATACCGCCTGGCACGATGGACAAGTGGCCGTTTGAATGGAGCCATGGAGTTCATATACATGCTGGCTTCCCGCCTTTTTATGAAGACCGTCAATATTTTGGGTAAAAATATCCACATGCTTCCCTTGTTGCTCAAGGCTGGCTAAAAAGGTATGCCCGCTATTTGGTTCGTATTCTCCACTCATTTTCATTTGAAACAAATCCTTAAATTTCGGCCAGAATTGATGAGGGTTTGATAAAAAGTAGGACCGGCTCATCGCCTCCATGCGGGAAGTATCTTCTGTCCACAGACCACCCGTTGATCTAAAATCAGGAATACCCGATTCTGTACTCATACCTGCACCTGAGAGTACTGTGATATGTGAAGCCTGTGATAATTTCTCTCTTAGTGCTTCCACTTTTGTTTGATCCACGCACCATTCCTCCTTTATTCACCCAGCTGCTTCTCACCTTTTTGTTTCATATAAATGGCCTGACCAGGGAAAGCAAATTCTACGCCTTCCTCGTGGAAAATATCTATGATGCGATAGTTAATATCCTGCTTAATATCAAGGTTTTCAGACCAAGCTGTCGTGTTTGTGTAAAAGTTGAAAAACAAGTTCAAATAGCTGTCTGCCAGTACATCGAGATTTACCATGATTGTCTCCTTATGCACCCCATCATGCTCGTGAAGCATCTGTTTGAGACGCTTAATACACTGATCAATATTTTCCTTTGGTGTATTGTAGGAAACGCGAACAGAAAACGTAATCTGACGTTTATTCATTCTTGTCCAGTTTGTGATTGGCTCCTTAGAAAGCGTAGAATTCGGAACGGTCACGACGGCTTCAGCAGGTGTTCGAAACCTTGTGCTTCGAAATGTAATGTCCTCCACAGTCCCAAGTACACTTGGTGTCTCCACAAAGTCGCCCATCGTAAAAGGCTTCTCCGTAATGATGACTATCCCTCCAAAAAAGTTAGCCACTGTATCCTGAGCAGCGAGCGCAAATGCTAAACCACCTAGACCAAGCCCTGCCACAAGTCCATTTACGTCATAATTAAATTCTTGTGCAATGACGCTAATACTCAGTGCAATAATAATGAAACGAAGTACCTTTGATAAAAATGGTGCTAAAATATCATCCATATCTAATTCAAATTTCGAATTGACCTTTTGAAACAAGAAAGAAGATGCAGCGGTTAAATTACAAAGCCCCCACGTCAGCATTAATATAATAGAAGATCTATACAATTTAACGATGATATCCATATGATGCTCAAAGTATGGTGCCTGTCTTAACGCAAAATATAAACCAAGTGCCACGAAAAACAGCCTGGCTGGTTTTTCAAATGCCACAACAATTTGGTTAATGACCTCCGTTTTAGACCGATTCGTCAGCCTAAACAGAAGCTGAAATAAATACTTCGTAAATACTTTCCGAAGCAATAAAAAAAGCAATAAAATACAAAGGCTAATACCAATTTGGATCGCAATATCTACTGTAAAATATGTATCCATCCATTTTTGTGTAAACATGTCTGTCTCTCTCCTTTAAAACAATCCTCTCTAGTTTATAATATAACCTTCGTTCATGTCCTCTCTTAAATGTCTGACCTCTACATAAAAAGCCTCGGGACTGATCCCGAGGCATGAAGTTCAAATATGAAATTTTGGCTAGAGACATATCGTCGGGCAGCAAACTACTTTTTCTTCTGAGCCTGATCAAGGAGAGTCGCTTTAAACATTTCAGCATCCGTTTCAGCCTTAATACGTTCTTCCACTCTAATTCTCCCTTTACCCAATCATCTCGCCTCCTTTTCATCATTATAAAACATCAGAATTTTCAGTCAACATGACGAAAGCACTAATATTTTGACGAACGCTGACGATTTGGACAAAATTGATCGAAGAAAAAATGATGTAGTTCAGATTTACTCAATAAGAGCTTGGGATATTCCTGCAACTTTTCACCTTTTATACACGATGCTTTCTCACCACACGCCATGTTCCATTACATACAGCTCTCCCTCGTTCCATATAGTAAAGAAGGAAAAACAACAAAAATTTGATATGATAAGACCAGAACTTATGTCAGGAGCTGGAGCATGTGTATATTATCGCGCATAGAGGGTCTTCAAGCGCTGCCCCAGAAAATACAATCGCCGCATTTGATTTAGCTGTTCAGCAAGGTGCGGATTATATTGAGTTAGACGTCCAGCTGACAATGGATCAGCACGTAGCCGTCATCCATGATGATACCGTTAATCGAACAACTAACGGAAGCGGCTTAGTGAAAAGTTATACACTTGATCGGCTGAAGAAACTGGATGCAGGAAGCTGGTTTGATTCACAGTACGCCAACGAACGAATTCCCACCTTACAGGAAATTCTTGAAAGGTACACTCATCGTGTCGGGATACTGATTGAGATCAAGCATCCAAAACGGCAGATTGGGATTGAAAAGGCAGTTGTCGACATCATCAACCGGTTTGCCTATTCCCGTCACATCATGGTTCAATCTTTTGATGCCAATGCACTTCAAAGAGTCAAAGCTTACGCCCCTTCTCTTCGAACAGCTTTTATTATAAAACCCTCTGCCTTTAAACTGACGAAAAGGAAATTAGCGGAGTACAGCTCCTTTGCGAATTGCCTTAATATGAAGAAAACGATGATCAACAGATGGTGGATTGACCGCATCCACTCATTTGGAATGGATGTCTTTATATGGACAGTGAAAGATCAAAAAACAGCCGACAGGATGAAAACATACCTCATTGATGGAGTGGTGACGGATCACCCGCCATTTTTTCTAAAGGAGAAATGATTAAATGAAAGCATATCTCGCCGTATTTATCGGTGGATTGGTTGGTACCCTGTGCAGATATGAACTTAGCCAATCCGTTGTCAGCCAGACATTCCCCTATGCAACACTGATTGAAAACATGACAGGCAGTCTGTTTCTTGGCTTTTCAACAGGATATTTTATGTTTCGGAAAGGAAAAAAATATCTTGCTGCTTTGATCGGAACAGGATTTTGCGGTGGTTTTACGACAATGTCCACTTTTTCTAAAGAAACGGTTCTCTTATTACAGGATGGACTGTTCACATCAAGTATCATGTACATTCTACTCTCAGTGATTGCTGGAGTGGGCGCTGCCTTATGTGGACTGATCACCGCTCAGCGCCTCTTTCAACAAAATGAGCAGCCGAAAGGAAGCAGATAAATGATTGTATTTTATACAGCTGTTGCCGGCGGGATGGGCAGTGCCCTTCGTTTTTTCCTCAGTCAATCGATTCAGAAAACCAAGTTTCATACTCGTTTTCCGTATAGTATTATTCTCATCAACTTACTCGGCGCTGCCGGTTTAGGTTTACTGACAGGTGCAGTGTCTGACAATGATCCGCTGCTTATGATCATTGGTACTGGGTTTTTCGGTGGTTTTACAACATTCTCTACATTTAGTGTAGAAGCTGCGTCCATGCTGCATGAGCGGCAAATTGGACTTCTTGCTGTCTACTTGCTGGTCACAATCATCGGGTCTTTATGTCTCTTTGCTGCGTTTTATCAAATAGGACAGCATCTTATTTAAATATTGGTAATGGCGGCTAAGCTGATGAGCAGCTGATCCATGAGCTGGCGCTTCATCAAAAAGAGTGTTTTTTCACTATAGCCAATTTCCATTGCACACTTTGCCATCCGCCAATCTCGAAAATATTTGTAATCGATGAGCTGCTGCTCTATTTCGTCCAACTCTTTTAATGCCGTTTCAATACAAGCAACGATGAGTTCATACTGACTTTTTTGTTCTTCTAACTTTTTCCGAGTCATGTGGTCGAGATGATGCAGGCTTCTTTTTTCAAGCTGCCTTTCGATATTTAAGATCGCTGCTTGATAATTTTTGAAATTCTTTAAATGAAACTCAATTCGTTTCATTGAGGTTTTTTTCTCCGTGATACTTGCTGTTTCATACCAAAGCATGTCCATCCCCCTCTATCGAACGTTTGTTCTTATTGTATCCGAACATATATTCGTTCAAAAGAGACTAAATACCTAAAAAAACCTTGAGCTTATTTTTCGCTCAAGGTCATTTCGTTTACTAAAAGCGGCTCCTTTATATCAAGCCCAGTGCGTGCGCTGCCTTTTTCTGACGATGTGACGCCTTTTTTCAAATCGATCTTTTTAACGTAGCGTCCATCCATTTCCAGCACTTTCATTCGAATATCATCAAGATAGACGGATTGTCCTTCTCTGATATCAATATTCTCTTTTAAGATGAGTCCGCCGATTGTATCAATTTCCTCATCATGATAAGAGATCTCGATCAAATCTTGAACTTCATCTAATCTCACTTTGCCATCTAAAACATAATGATGATCGGCTCTTTTTTGAATAACTGGCTGCTCATCTTCATCGAATTCATCTCGAATATCTCCGACAATCTCTTCTAAAATATCTTCCGTTGTGACAAGTCCAGACGTTCCGCCATATTCGTCAGTTAAGATCGCCATATGCATTCTATCACGCTGCATCTTAACGAGAAGCTCTTGAATAGGAATCGTGTCGATGACCTCAATCACTGGATATATATAATCTTGAATTTTCAGTTGATCTTTTTCTCCTTGATACACAAGATCTGCAAAGAGCTGCTTTTTGTTCAGCATGCCGATGACATGGTCTTTATCTCCTGAAAAAACAGGGAAACGTGTATACTTTTCCTGCGTCATGATGGCGAGGATATCATCTAACGGCATATCTTCTGGAATCGCACAAATTTCTCTCCGCGGTATCATGATCTCTCTGGCAATTCGATTATCGAAATCGAAAATCTTGTTCATATAATTATATTCTGATGGGTTGATTTCCCCATTTTTTAAGCTCTCAGATAATAAAATCTTCAATTCCTCTTCAGAATGGGAATGTTCTTTTTCAGACCCCATATCGATGCCCATCATTTTAGTTAGCAAACGGGCTGATCCGTTTAACACATAAATGAAAGGGAACATAAGGATATAAAATGCATGCAGCGGGCCTGACAGCCATAGCGTCATTTTTTCCGCCTTTTGAATGGCAAGCGTTTTTGGTGCAAGCTCACCTACAACTACATGCAAAAAGGTAATAATAGAGAACGCAAGTGTTGCTGAGATCAGGCTGATTGCTGAATCAGGAATGTTTGTCAAACCAAAACCTCGAACCAAAAGTTCTTTCACAGCCGGCTTACCAATCCACCCTAAACCAAGAGATGTCACCGTAATACCGAGCTGACAGGCTGACAAATATTCATCTAGCCTTGATGTCACCTTTTTCGCCATGATGGCCTTTTTGGACCCTTCGGCAACAAGCTGATTAATTCTTGAACTTCTCACCTTTACTATGGCAAATTCAGATGCAACAAAGAAAGCTGTTAAAGCAATCAAAACACCGACTATACTCAGATTAACAATATCGTCCATTTAACCTTGCTCTTTCTTAGAAGAACAAGGAGTCACCTCCTGATTGATGATGTTATGTTTTGCAAAACGGTTAACTGATTAAATAAGACTACATTGAGGGCCCCACTTAACCACCTCCGGTTCACGTAAAATTCCGCCTCTCTACATATATATGAAACGGTATTCATTTTATCTTACCATAAATAATCTGAAAATTCCTGTATCATCATGCTGTTTTTGACATGACTGACTAAATTGAGGGAAATCCTCCTCTGTTTCTTCTTATTGGAAGGAAATATGAACAATTAACTTGTGTTTCAGACTAGAATTATATTAAACTATTTTCATAAACTATAACGTGACGGTTAGGAGGAGATGTTCAGATGGGGCTGAGAAAAAGTATCGTATTGGTGAACTAGCACAGATTGCACAGGTGACGAAACGAACTGTAGATTATTATACAAATCTAGGTTTGCTTGCGCCTGTTAGATCTTGCTCAAATTATCGTTATTACGATGAATATGCTTTAAAACGATTACAATTAATCGTTCTTTGCAAACAGCAGAGATTGGCTCTTTCTGACATCAAATCCAGATTAGATGAACAATTCCCTTCTCAAAAGGAAGATCATGATGAACTTGTCCATTTAACCTCTGATATCGATCGGATGAATGAGCATATGGACCGCATTTTGGCACGTTGTAAGCAGCTTCAGCCAGAACAACGTGAAAAACTAAAAGAGCAGCTTACTCCTGAAAAAATGACGGCTGTCCAATCATTTTTACTGCTGTTAAGTTAAAATTTTTACTAAACAGGAGGTGTTACCTTCGTTCTCAAAGTCAGAACGAAGGCCTTAATTGGACATAGTTAATTTACTCATAGTCGCTTTACTTATAGCTTTAACCGCGTTTTTCGTTGCATCAGAGTTTGCGATCATTCGCTTAAGAAGCTCAAGAATTGATCAGTTAATCGCAGAAGGTAATAAAACAGCAGTTGCTGTCAAGCATGTAACGACTCATCTTGATGAGTACCTATCAGCCTGTCAGCTTGGTATTACCATTACCGCCCTTGGTATTGGTTGGTTAGGGGAAGAAACAATCGCGCATATGCTTGCGCCGCTCTTTGCAGAGCTGTCCATTCCTCAATCAGCTAGTTCTATTGTCACTTTTATTATTGCGTTTAGTATCATGACGTTTTTACACGTTGTCGTTGGAGAACTTGCACCGAAAACACTCGCCATTCAAAAGGCTGAGCAAGTATCCCTTCTTTTTGCTAGACCACTGATGATCTTTTATAAAGTGATGTTCCCGTTCATTTGGGTATTAAATGGATCTGCTCGTTTGTTAACGAAAGCGTTCGGTCTTCAGCAAGTATCTGAGCATGACATGGCGCACTCTGAGGAAGAATTGCGGATTATTTTATCAGAGAGCTATAAGAGCGGCGAGATTAACCAGTCTGAATTCAAATATGTAAATAAAATTTTCGAATTTGATGACCGTCTGGCGAAAGAAATTATGATTCCTCGTACCGAAGTTGTCAGCTTCCCATATGATATTACCATTGAGGAAATGCTGAAGGTAACAAAGGTAGAGAAATATACACGTTATCCAATTGAAGATGGCGACAAAGACAACATTATCGGTGTTCTTAACATTAAAGAGGTTCTCACTGCCTGCATTAGCGGTGAGTGCTCTACAAGCGATACGATCGAAAAGTTTGTAAATCCGATTATTCATGTGATTGAAACGGTTCCTGTTCATGATTTACTGCTCAAAATGCAGCGTGAACGTGTACACATGGCCATTTTATCAGATGAATATGGCGGTACAGCAGGTCTTGTCACTGTTGAAGACATCCTTGAAGAAATCGTTGGTGAAATTCGTGATGAGTTCGACATTGATGAAATCAACGAAGTGCGTAAACTTGGAGAAGACCATTACATCTTTGATGGCAAGGTTCTTGTTGATCAAGTCAACCTGCTATTAGGTATACAGCTTGATAATGAAGAGGTCGACACAATCGGCGGCTGGTTCCTTACTCAGAAATATGAAGTAGAGAAAAATGACGCCATTCGTGAACAAGGCTATGAATTTATTATTAATGAAGTCGATGGACACCATGTGGCATACATCGAAGTAAAAAAGTTAAATGAACAATTATTAGAAGCAGCTGAAGAAGGCGCTTCTTAAGACAAAAACGACCCTTGCCTAAGCAAGCGGTCGTTTTTCTTATGCCTTTTCCATTAATTGAGCTTCTAGCTCTTTGATTCTTGTGTTTAATACTTCTGTCATGGCACCTAATCTTTCTTTTGGCGGCAGATGGTCAAATTCAGACAGCTCAATCGGTTCACCGATGATTAAGCGCATTTTCCCTTTTTTGAAAAGGCTTTTCGCATTTGAAGGTCCTTTGTATGCGGCTGGAACAATTGGCGCTTTACCGAGCTGTGCAATGGTAACCGCTCCTCTTTTTAAAGGAACATCCTCTGTAGTACGTGTGCCGCTTGGAAAAATCCCAACGATCTTTCCCTCTTTTAATAATTTAATGGGCGTTTTAATACTGCTTGGCCCAGGATTCTCTCGATCAACTGGAAACGCATGAATCTTTTTTAAAAATCCACCGATCCATTTATTTGCAAATAATTCTTTTTTCGCCATGTAGTGGATCTCAAACGGAAGAATTCCTGCGCCTAATGCAAGAACATCCACAAAACCCTCATGTGTACAAGCAATGACAAAACCCCGATCAGTTGGCAGATTCTCTTTTTGATATACTTTGATTCCACCTCGGAGACCAAATAATAATTTGACGGTATAGCCTGAAAATTTATACATAGTGCACTTCCTTTGTTTGAAGAATGAAGGATTTGTCTCTATTATAACAAATTTTTTATTACCTGGTACTAAAAATTTGTACGCAGTCCAATCCTCCCTATTTTTTTCGTTTAAAATGAACGTTCTGACTGTATTCAAGCACAAGGTTTTAGGGGAGAATAGAATAGGAATTGTGTCCAATTTTGTCGTTTTTCGATGTTTTTTCCTGATTTGTTCTATTGAAAATACTTTATAAATGATGCAAATTTCGCTATGATAAGGAGAAATGATTTTGATTCGGCGAAAGAAATGAGTAATGTACGGTAATGAGAAGTTTCGTGCAACTTTATGCCTTTCTTATGCGTGTATAACATAGAGGGGAGAAAAATCAGTGACGATCGATGAAATTTATCAAATGTATATGAACGATGTTTACAGGTTTCTGCTCTCCATGACAAAAGACAAACATTTGGCAGAAGACTTATTGCAGGAAACCTTTATGCGTGCGTATATACATATTCATTCCTACGACCATAGCAAAGTGAAACCTTGGTTATTTCAGGTGGCACGAAATGCTTTTATTGATTATGTCAGGAAACATAAAAAAGAAGTGACCATATCGGATGACCTCATTGGCGGTCTTTTACAAACGTCTGTACAAAGCCCTGCTGAACAGGTTGAAATAAAGGAAGTTCTCACCATGTATTTGGAGCAGCTTCCAGATAACTACAAGGAAGCGTTGACATTGTATTATTTAAAAGAGCTAAATTACAAGGAAGCATCCAAGGTCATGAATATTACTGAAGCAAATTTTAAAAGTGTTTTATTTCGTGCAAGGCAGCGCCTAAAAGCACTTTACAACAGAGGTGTTAATGATGAATGAAGAGTTTAACAAGCGATGGGAACAATATAATAATGGTGAGATGAATGAGGAAGAAATGATAGCGTTTGAAGAAGAACTTGAAGAAAACGAAAAACGCTTAAGCCAGGAACTGAACGACTCGGATTGGACAGATTTTTCCATCAGTCCTGAGAAGCAAAAAGCCATTTTACAATACGGAAAAAGAAAGTCATATTTACGTATTTCCGTACTTGCTGTCATATCGACACTCATTATTTTACCGCTTTGTACATTAGGAAGTTATTTATACTACGGCGTTGGCGGCGCCGAGAGCAAAGGCAATCATTTCATGGAAACAGCAGCTGTCACCGTCGCTTTAACCAAACCAAACGTGGCCATTGATATGAAGGATTTAAAAGGTCAGGTCAAACTTTTTGGGATGAACACCGAATTGAAGCTGCAAAAGCAAATTGGCAATAAAACAGAAGCTATTGGCAGTGAACAAATCGAGATGTTTTTCGATAAATTAAAGCAGCCTACCATCTCTTATTATGGTGACAGCGCACGCGAAACGGAGGGTTTCTTTACCCATCCTTCGGCGCAGGCAGATGCCTCAAAAAAACAAACACTCACTACGTTAGACAAGCTTCCTGAAGGAACAGTAAGTGAAGTGTATGTGTCCTATGACAGAGCTTATACACCAAAGGATGTTTATTCCTTTGCTAAAAAATACGATATGAAAGTGCTGTGGAATGCGATTAAAACAGAGGATTCATTAAGTGGAAATCAGCGGCCAATCGGCTTTCCTGGGAAGGACTCTGAATTTTTAAAAGAGCTTCAGCACACATCAAAAACTGAGGTAGATCAATTCAAAGATGCCCTTGCTTATGTTAATCAGCACCCGACATGGGCAACAACGATTTCTGGCAGACCTGATCTTGACCTGTCTAATCGTATACGCTATATCGATCAAAATGGCGTCACGATTTATGGCTCTGTGGTCACTGGGCCTTCAAAAGAGATTGAGAAATTTGTAAAGACAAAACGCATTAAAACGGCAAAAGTGAGCGAGGTGGAATTATGGAATTGGTAAGAATTTTTAAAGAGCATAATGTATTTGGCTGGATTTCTGTCGGCACAGCGATATTATCCCTGCTCATGCTAAACCTCGCCATTATCAGCAACGTGACATTTTATTCTTTTCAAATGCTTCCTTTTGCAATGGCCGCAGTTCCATTTGGCATTATTGAACTGTTCATTAAAAAAGGCCGTACGGGTCCAGGTTTCCTCGGTGTCGTACTGAATATCTTTGTCATTGTTTGTGTCTATGCCATCGTATCAATCGATGTCGATCTTCAATTAGGTTTTTAATCAGCACTCAAAAGCAAAAGCCCGTGTTACTTGACTAATGCCAAGCATCACGGGCTTTTTTCATTTATTTTTTATTCAATTCTGAATGCTTTCTTGAATATAAGAAATACACAACCAGCCCAATGGCAAGCCAGATTAAGAAACGTACAAAGGTGATTGAACCAAGCTTATAAATGAGCAATCCGCAAGATAGAATAGCTAAGATCGGAATAAGCGGAACTGCCGGGCATCTGAAGGCTCTCGGTAAGTCCGGCTGCGTCTTTCTCATCACAATGACCGCCACTGATATCAAAATGAATGCTGAAAGTGTCCCGATGTTCACTAAACTTGCCAGCTCATCAAGTGGAATAAATCCACCCATTAATGCTGACAATGTACCGAAGAACAATGTATTGATGTAAGGAGTTTTATGCTTTGGGTGAACTTTTGATAATATCTTTGGCACCAAGCCATCACGAGACATAGCAAACATCACGCGTGTCTGGCCGTACAGCATGACAAGCATCACGGTTGTCATCCCTAGAATCGCTCCGACATCCACAATACCAGCCACCCAGTTTTGTCCGGCTACTTGTAAAACGAGAGACACTGGATGTGATACTCCTTCAAAATTCATAAAAGGAACGATGCCCGTCATAATCGCACTGACAACGACATAAAGCAGCGTACAAATCAATAAAGAAGTAATAATTCCTCTAGGCAGGTTGCGTGATGGATTTTTTGTCTCCTCTGCCGCAGAAGCAACTGCATCAAACCCGATAAATGCAAAGAATACTAGGGCTGCTGCACTTAAGACCCCTGATGTCCCAAATGGAACGAATGGTGTCCAGTTTTCAGGTTTTACATATTTCACAGCGACTAAAATAAAGAGCAGAATCACAGCAATTTTCATAATAACCATGATGTTATTTACTCGTTTTGATTCTTTAATACCAAAGTACAGCAGGAAGGTGATGACCATTAAAATAATAAATGCTGGAAGATTAAAATATGTCACTTGCCCCTTTAAACCACCTGGAGCTGCTGTTAACTCAACTGGTATATGAATCCCTATCCCATTTAAAAAAGACACAAAATAGCCTGACCAGCCCGCTGAAACGGCACTAGCGGCCAGCATATATTCTAATATTAAATCCCAGCCAATGATGAATGCTAGAAATTCCCCCATTGATGCGTACGTAAATGTATACACAGACCCTGATACAGGCACTGTTGAAGCAAATTCCGCATATGACAGTGCTGCAAACAAACAAGCAAGACCTGCGATGACAAATGATAGCACAAGTCCTGGCCCCGCAGTGACGGCTCCTGTACCTGTTAGAACAAATATCCCTGTCCCGATAATGGCTCCAATGCCCAGCATGGTTAAATCAAATGAACCCAATTCCTTTTTTAATGCTTTTTCCCCTTGTGTTGCCGCAATGAGCTCTGAAATGCTCTTTTTTCTAAACAACGAATTGCTCATACCATCACTCCCAAAACTTAGTATCAGTCTAAAGACGCCACATTCATATAATTCACAATATTTTCTGAATATTTAGATTAAATTTAGCGCAATAAATTGGTGGCGTAAAATTATTATATATGAAAATTAAAAAATGAAAACACTTTTTTAAAAAATAGAGTGAAAATTCTTATATATCAACGAAAATATTGTCAATAAAACGGTTAGATTTTCTTCAATCCTTATTCAATTGATAGTTTGTCTCCCTCTATTTATGATACAACATGGAAGATTATATTTTTTTCATATACTTATTATTCAACAAAAATAAGACCCTTTTTTTAAAAGCGAGGTCACAATTATGTTATTTTAAAGCCTTTAGACCGATAGTGATCTATGAGAAAAAGACCAGTTCTGCGGCACAAATGATATATGAAAAAAGAGACTGCTTCATAGCAGTCTCTTAAAATGAATTAGTTTACAAATGTTTTCGCTCCAAGATAAATAGGCTTCCAATAGCTTGATGTCATATCACTGATCGTTACACCGTCAGAAGCAGCATGGATAAACTTATTGTTCCCAAGGTAGACACCCATGTGAGATGGACCCGATTTATACGTTGTAAAGAAGACAAAATCTCCAGCCTTTGGTTTGGATACACTTTTCATCGATCCCCAGAAACCTTCAGTTGTTTGTCTTGAAATCTTTTTTTGTTTGTTAATGATATACCACATAAATCCGCTGCAATCAAAGCCCTTCGGTGTCGTTCCACCCCATCTATATGGAGTACCGTTTTGCGCTTTAGCATCTGCTATGAGCTTAGACGTGTTTAAGGAAGAAGTAGAGACTGTTTTTTCTTTCACAGGTTTCGCCTTTACTTTAGACGTCTTTTTCACCTTTAGCTTTTGCCCGATTTTAATGAGGTCTGTTTTAAGTTTATTTAACGATTTCAACTCTTTCACAGTCATCCCGTATTTTTTGCCGATCTTAGATAATGTATCACCTTTGACAACTTTATGAGTGGCAGTTGCTGAAGCCGTTTTTACTTTTGTTGTTGTTTTTGATGTCTTCACTGCTTTTTTCGAAGAAGTGCCATTCACTTTTAAGGTTTGTCCAACATAAATCACGTTAGATTTCAGCTTATTGTCTGATTTAATTTTGCTCACGCTTGTTTTGTATCTTTTCGCTAGAACAGAAAGAGAGTCACCTTTTTGAACTTTTACTGATTGTGCTGAGGCAGCGCCGGCAAATAATGTCGTCCCAAGTAGAACTGCACTTGCAGCTGTGATCAATTGTTTTTTCATTTGTTCCTCCTGTATGTATCTATCTGATCCGAATTTTTATCTACTCCCTATTATAAGGATCAAATACCAGAAGAAATAGTCTTGACTTCCTACGACATTATGCTTATTAATTCGGCAAAATTTATTTTTTTTTAGGGTTCTTTTTATTTCATTTTTATTACACAATCATGACAAAATAATCGCATCTTGTCATGGATAAATGATACATTCATTTCTCTTTTTGGTTCATTCTATGTAAAGTGGACCTTTACAATTTTAAAGTGAACTTTACGGTGCTGTAAAGAGGAATCCACACTTCTGCTCTACCATTGTAAACGTAAGAGCGATACATAAACAATGAGGAGGCAAAATGAATGAGTGTGTTGAAAAGCTCGAAAACGAAAATTGCTGCAGTGGCAGCAGCATCTGTGCTATCGATTGGCATTTTTTCAGGGATTGAATTTGGACAAGCTGACAAAGCTGAGGCTAAAAAGAAGCCGAAAAATGACGTGCAAAATGTGATCGTGCTGATTGGAGATGGCATGGGAACACCTTATCTTTCAACTTACCGCTCATTTAAACACAACGGTGACCTTTCAAAGCAAACAGCGTTTGACCCTTACCTCACTGGCATGCATAAAACATACCCTGACGACTCTAAAAGTAACATTACCGATTCAGCAGCAGCTGGTACAGCCATGGCCACTGGTAAAAAGACATACAACAATGCCATTGGTGTAAACAAAAACGGCAAAAAACTAAAAACCGTTTTAGAAGAAGCCAAACGAAAGGGAAAATCGACGGGTCTTGTCGTGACATCTGAATTAACAAATGCTACGCCTGCTGCGTATGCCGCTCACGATGTGTCTAGGAAAAACACTGCAGCCATCGCTGATGACTTCTTCGATGAGAAAATCGGAAAACAGCATACAGTCGATGTCATGCTTGGCGGAGGACTTGTCGATTTTGTCCGAAAGGATCGTGATCTGACGAAGGAATTCAGACAAGCCGGTTATGATTATGTCACCAATAAAGCCGCCTTACAAAAAAACAAAAATGAAAAAGTGTTAGGCATTTTTGCTGATGGAGGTCTCGATAAAGCCATTGATCGTGATCAAACGACCCCTTCCCTGCAAGATATGACATCCTCAGCTATCAAACAGCTGTCTAAAAACAAAAAAGGATTTTTCCTTATGGTCGAAGGCAGTCAAATTGACTGGGCTGGACATGATCATGATATTGTCAGTGCAATGAGCGAAATGAAGGATTTTGAAAAAGCATTTGAAGAAGCGATTCGTTTTGCGAAAAAGGATAAAAACACGTTAGTCATCACGACCGCAGATCATTCAACTGGCGGACTTTCCTTCGGAGCAGACGGTTCAGGCAGCTGGGATTACAAACCGGTCAAAGCAGCGAAAAAAACGCCTGACTTTATTGCAAACAAAATTGTCAGCGGCATGCCTGTCGAGTCAGCGCTGAAACAATATATCAATCTTGATTTCACAAAAGAAGAAACAGCCTCTATTCAAAAGGCCGCTGAAACAAAGGATACTGTTAAAATTGATGATGCGATTGAAGAAGTGATCAATACAAGATCACATACAGGCTGGACAACTTCTGGTCATACCGGTGATGAAGTTCCATTCTTTGCGTATGGCCCAACAAGCCAGCAGCTAAAAGGTCTGATGGAAAATACAGATCAAGCGAAACATATCTTTAAATTACTTCATCAATAAAACGAAGAACATTGTAAGAGCAGGTGTAGAAAATGCCTGCTCTTTTTATTGTTCAATCTCCCAGTTGAAATTTCTGAAAATAAAGATATTGACAAATTGTTTATTTGTCTTACAATTAAACAAAAGAGTTTTTGGTAGCGCTTACCTTTCTTTTTAACAAATTACAGGAGGTTTTTAGCAATGATTCAAGGTAGAAGAGCACCAGAAGGCATATTAGGTTTTCCTATCGCTCCTTTTCAAGTAAATGGTCAGCTTTCTGAGGAAGCACTATTTCAAAACATTCAATTCTTACTAGACGAAGGGCTCGATGCCATTTTTATTGCATGTGGGTCGGGAGAATTTCAGTCTATTAGTCAAAAAGAATACGAGCAAATGATTGATGTGGCACTTGCAGCTGCCGGTGGTCAAGTTCCTGTTTATTCAGGAGTTGGAGGAAATTTAAATACCGCACTGGAGTGGGCGAAAATTTCCGAGGAAAAAGGCGTTGACGGTTACTTATTACTCCCTCCTTATTTAATTCATGGTGAACAAGAAGGATTATATGAATACGCCAAAACCATTATAGAAAGTACAAACCTAAATGCCATCTTATATCAACGAGATAATGCTGTTCTTTCTGTGCAGCAAATCAAACGGCTCACTTCTTTTGAACAGCTTGTTGGTGTAAAAGATGGGGTCGGTGATATGGATTTAAACGTGAATCTTTCCTATACAATAGGCAGCAGGCTCAGCTATATAAATGGATTGCCTATGGCAGAGGTCACAATGCCGGCTTACTTACCGATTGGTTTTCATTCCTATTCCTCCGCAATTTCTAATTATATCCCGCACATCTCAAGAATGTTTTATCACGCACTAAAAACGGGTGATCAAGAAACGGTCAAGGACATTTACACAACTGTTATTCTACCGATTAACCGGATTCGCCAACAGAGAAAGGGCTATGCCGTCTCACTCATTAAAGCCGGCATGAACATCATGGGACATTCTGTCCGCAATTCAGCAAGACCGCCTGTTGTTCCTGTAGAAAAAGAACACTATCAAGAACTAGAGAACATTTTACAGCACGCAATGGAACGCTTCCCGAAAAAAGCGGCTGTGAATTAACGAAAGAAAGGAGCTCATATTATGTCCACTTCAGTGAAACAAAAAACGTACTTCAATTATATCAATGGTGAATGGGTAAAGGCTTCCACAGGAGAAGTGATCCCCATTCAAAATCCTGCCGACAAAGAGGAGGCTGCTGGATATGTGCAGCGCTCAAGTCTCGAAGATGTAAACGCAGCCATCACTGCAGCTCATGAAGCAAAGACGATGTGGCGAGATTTATCAGGTGCAGAACGAGGACAATATCTTTATAAAGCAGCTGATTTGCTGGAAGAACGTCTCGATGACATTGCCATTACTGCTGTAAAAGAAATGGGTAAAACTCTGCCTGAAGCAAAAGGAGAAGCGGCACGCGGTGTAGCCATTCTCCGCTACTATGCCGGCGAAGGAATGCGCAAAGAAGGCGATGTCATTCCTTCTACTGACCGAGAGGCACTCATGTTCACTAAAAGGGTTCCATTAGGTGTTGTAGGCATCATCTCTCCTTGGAATTTCCCTATTGCGATCCCTATTTGGAAAATGGCTCCTGCACTCATTTATGGGAACACGGTCGTCATTAAACCTGCGACAGAAACTGCCGTTACTTGCGCAAAAATCATGGCCTGCTTTGCAGATGCCCACCTTCCAAAAGGAGTAGTCAATATGGTCACAGGATCGGGAGCTGTCGTAGGTCAAGGAATGATTGAACATCCAAATATCCAAGGAATTACATTTACTGGATCAAATGCAACGGGTAAAGCCATCGGTCAAAAAGCCTTTGATCGCGGGATTAAGTATCAGCTTGAAATGGGAGGAAAAAACCCCGTTATCGTAGCCAATGATGCGGATCTTGATCTTGCGGTAGAAGCAGCCATTACAGGAGCCTTCCGGTCAACTGGACAAAAATGTACAGCAACGAGCCGAGTCATTGTCCAAGAAGACATCTATGATGCCTTTAAAGAAAAACTCGTTCAAAAAACGCAAGAGATCACTATTGGGGACAGTTTAAAAAAAGACGTATGGATGGGTCCGATCGCAAGCAAACAGCAGCTTGATCAATGCCTTTCCTATATTGAAACTGGAAAAAAAGAAGGTGCCACCCTCCTTTTTGGCGGGGAACCATTAACAGATGGTGATTATCAGAATGGTTATTTTATTGAGCCTGCTATTTTCGAACATGTCACCTCAGACATGACCATCGCTCAAGAAGAAATATTTGGTCCTGTCATTGCTTTAATCAAAGTGCAAGATATCAATGAAGCATTTCACATTGCCAATGATGTGGTTTTTGGCTTAAGCGCTTCTATTTTCACACAAAATATCGGTCGTATGCTGTCCTTTATTCAGAATATCCAAGCTGGGCTCATTAGAATTAATGCAGAAAGTGCTGGTGTAGAGTTACAGGCACCATTTGGTGGAATGAAACAATCAAGCTCTCATTCTCGTGAACAAGGAGAAGCGGCAAAGGAATTCTTTACAGCCATTCAAACCGTTTTCATTAAATCGTAAAATTGAAGCATTTGAGAGGGCATCTGCCCTCCTCAATTCTCTATTTTAGAAAAGGAGAAGAAATGATGATAAATAACCTCTTCCATGCTTCACAAACTGATAAAAAAACGTCTGTCCGCTGGTTTATCGTCTTCATGCTGTTTCTTGTCACTTCTGTCAATTATGCAGATCGTGCTACCCTTTCTATTGCTGGAGATTCTGTTCAACATGACCTTGGTCTTAGCTCTGTATCAATGGGTTATGTCTTTTCTGCTTTTGGCTGGGCATATGTCATTGGCCAATTGCCTGGCGGTTATTTATTGGATAAATTCGGTTCTAAAATGGTGATTGCCTGCAGTATTTTCTTTTGGTCTTTGTTTACATTGTTTCAAGGTGCCATAGGTTTTTTTACAGCGGGTACTGCGATTATTCTCCTTTTTACCCTGCGATTTTTAGTAGGGCTGGCGGAAGCTCCTTCCTTTCCAGGCAATAGCCGTGTAGTGGCTGCATGGTTTCCTAGTTCTGAACGTGGAACAGCTTCTGCTTTCTTTAATTCAGCTCAGTATTTTGCGCTTGTCATTTTCTCTCCAATTATGGGCTGGCTTACACATTCTTTAGGATGGCATTCTGTTTTTGTTGTTATGGGAATCCTCGGTATTTTGCTGTCTTTTCTTTGGATAAAAACCGTCTATAATCCAAAACAACACCCGAAAATTAACGCAGCAGAGCTCGATTACATATCAAAAGGTGGGGCTTTGACCTCAATGGACGATGAAAAGAGCCAGCAAAACAAAGAATCCAAATGGCCATACGTGAAACAATTACTTTCAAATCGGATGTTAATTGGGGTTTATATTGCTCAATATTGCATTACCACCCTCACTTATTTTTTCTTGACGTGGTTTCCTGTGTATCTTGTTCAAGCAAAAGGAATGTCCATTCTCGAAGCAGGTTTTGTTGCTTCCCTGCCAGCTCTCTGCGGTTTTTTAGGCGGAATCCTTGGCGGCTTGTTATCCGATTTTTTATTAAAAAGCGGGAAATCGCTTACTTTCGCACGAAAGACACCCATTATTATCGGCATGCTTCTTTCATGCAGTATGATCATCTGCAACTATACAGAATCTTCATGGATTGTTGTTGCGATTATGTCGCTTGCTTTCTTTGGAAAAGGATTCGGTGCACTTGGCTGGGCCGTTGTATCAGATACCTCCCCAAAGGAATGTGCCGGGTTAAGCGGCGGTTTATTTAATACCTTTGGCAACATTGCATCCATTACAACACCCATTATCATTGGATATATTGTCAATGCGACAGGCTCTTTCAGTGGTGCGCTCGTCTTTGTCGGCAGTAATGCCGTTATTGCAATCTTAAGTTATTTATTCCTTGTGGGTCCCATTAAACGTGTGAAGTTAAAAGAACCCCCTTCAACACCTCCGGCCCAAGTCCCATCCAGCTCTATTTGAAAGCGCTTTATATAAAGGAGGATATATATGAATCAATACTTAAAAGAAGTCAAAAAGGAACGAGCAAACAATCTCCCTTACATTACTGACATGAAGGTGATTCCTGTTGCCGGCTATGACAGTATGCTTTTGAATCTAAGCGGAGCGCATGGACCTTTTTTCACAAGAAATGTTGTCATACTAACAGACAGCAGTGGCCGTCAAGGAGTCGGAGAAGTTCCCGGCGGTGAAAACATTCGACAAACACTTGAAAAAGCCGCCAGACTTGTCCTCCAAAAACCAATTGGGCAATATCATGCCATCCTGCAATCGGTGCAGCAAACATATCAAGACCTCGATAGAAGCGGGAGAGGCAATCAAACCTTTGACTTACGGACAACAATACATGCTGTTACAGCGATAGAAGCGGCTCTCTTGGATTTATTAGGTCAATTTTTAGAAGAACCGGTTGCCTCCTTATTAGGAACAGGTCAACAAAGACAGGTCGTTGACATGCTTGGGTATTTATTTTACATAGGGGATCAAATGAAAACCCCTCTCCCCTATTTGAAAGAAGATCATTCATCTTGCAGCTGGTTCCGGCTAAGGCGTCAAAAAGCACTAACACCGATGGACATTGTCCGTTTGGCTGAAGCGGCTTATGAACGCTATGGATTTCAGGATTTCAAGTTAAAAGGCGGTGTCTTTTCCGGGGAAGCAGAGATGGAAGCTGTAGAATCTCTTTCAAAACGTTTTCCAAATGCGCGCATCACACTTGATCCTAATGGAGCGTGGTCTCTTGATGAAGCCATTCAGCTTTGCAAAGGAAAACAACATGTGCTTGCATATGCAGAGGATCCATGTGGAGCAGAAGACGGATTCTCATCAAGAGAAATTATGGCCGAATTCAAACGAGCTACCGGCATTCAAGTGGCTACAAATATGATCGCAACTGATTTCCGTCAATTGTCACACGCCATCCAATTACATGCAGTTGATATTCCACTGGCGGACCCGCACTTTTGGACAATGGAAGGTTCAGTTAGAGTCGCTCAAACGTGTCATGATAACGGCTTGACTTGGGGATCGCACTCAAACAACCATTTTGATATTTCTCTGGCCATGTTTACACACGTTGCCGCTGCTGCACCAGGTCATATAACAGCGATTGATACCCACTGGATATGGCAAGATGGCCAGCATTTAACAAGGAACCCACTTTCAATCAAAGAAGGTCGTGTCAAAGTGCCACAAGAACCCGGGCTGGGTATTCAAATTGATCTAGAAAAGATAGAGGAAGCCAACCGTTTATATAAACAAATGAAGCTTGGTGCAAGAAATGATGCCATTCAGATGCAATATCTCATGAATGGCTGGACATTCGACCCGAAAAAACCGTGTTTGATTCGGTAGTTTGACTGTAAATGATTGTATTCCCCTTCATTTTGTCTTACAATTGAACAACTGAAGGGAGAGAATGACTCGTGAATGAAAGTATGGATGAACTTAAATTTGAAACAGTGAATCGAAAAACATTAGCAAAACAAGTCATAGAACGTATCGTTCATTTATTGTCTAGCGGACAATTAAAAGCTGGTGACAAACTGCCAACAGAAATGGAACTCATGGATATTTTATCGGTAAGCCGCCCTGTGTTGCGCGAAGCTTTAAGTTCTCTTGAAACATTAGGCGTTATCACTAGAAAAACACGAGGCGGTACATATTTTAATGATAAAATTAGCAATCAGCCATTTTCAGTTATGCTCGCACTGGCTCAAGATAATTTACCAGCCATTCTAGAAGCTCGTATGGTACTAGAACTAGGCCTTGTCACCGTTGCTGCTGAGAAAATTAGTGATGCAGAATTAAAAAAATTAGAAAGAACCATTGAAATGATTGAGGAAAGTACAGATAACAACTATGGTGAAGCCGATAAAGAATTCCACCGGATTATTGCCTTAAGTGCAAACAATCCAGTTGTTGAAGGCATGATTCAGGCGCTTTTAGTATCACACGCCAAGATTGACAGCCAAATTCCTTATCGAGAAAAAAACGTGACCGTTAATTATCATCAGAAAATTTATGAAGCGCTTCAGCTTAGAGACCCATATCAAGCACACTTCCATATGCATGAACATTTGAAGTTTGTACGTGATAAGATTTTAAAAGGATTAAATCAAACGCCATGATACGGAAGCGGATATGCTTCCTCTCCTCTTAAAAAGACAGCGCTTTCAAAGGAGTGATCTCTTGAATCAAAAAGCAAAGGAAGCACCCCTATATATTCAGGTAAGTTCAAAGGATAATGTAGCAATCATCGTAAATGATGGCGGACTACCAGCTGGCACCAGCTTTTCAAGTGGATTGACGTTAACTGAACGCATCCCTCAAGGGCATAAAGTTGCACTTAAGACAATTGAACAGCATGCACCAATTGTGCGATATGGTGAAATCATTGGATACGCTAACGAAACCATCATACAGGGAAGCTGGGTGAAAGAAGAGCTCGTTCAAATGCCAGCTCCTCCTCCTTTAGACAAATTATCATGCCTAACATACAGCGGTCCTCCGCTTAAAAAGCTTGATGGTTATGAATTTCAGGGATACCGAAATCCAGATCATTCTGTTGGTACTAAAAATATTCTCGGGATTACAACAAGCGTGCAATGTGTCGTTGGGGTTCTTGACTATGCGGTCAAAAAAATCAAGGAAGATCTGCTGCCGAAATATCCAAATGTGGATGACGTAATTCCCCTCCACCACCAATACGGCTGCGGTGTGGCCATTCATGCACCAGATGCGGTCATTCCCATCAGAACCATCCAAAACTTAGCCACACATCCGAACTTTGGCGGAGAAGTGCTCGTCATTGGATTAGGCTGTGAAAAACTCATACCATCACGCATTGTGTCAGAAGAGCGGCAAGACGATATTTTAACATTACAGGAGGAATCAGGCTTTTCTTCAATGATTACCTCCATTCTGAAGGCTGCAGAGCACAAACTAAAGAAACTCAATAGGCGGACACGCGTCCCATGTCCTGTATCGGATTTAGTGGTAGGCTTACAATGCGGTGGAAGCGATGCATTCTCAGGTGTAACAGCAAACCCCGCCGTTGGATATGCAGCAGACCTCCTTGTCAAAGCAGGAGCAACGGTTCTTTTTTCAGAAGTGACAGAAGTGCGTGATGCCATTCACCTATTAACTCCAAGAACTTTGAATGAAGAAACGAGGCAGGCACTTATACGGGAAATGAAATGGTACGACGACTATTTAAGCAGAGGTCAAGCAGATAGAAGTGCAAATCCTTCCCCAGGAAATAAAAAAGGCGGTTTATCCAATGTCGTAGAAAAGGCGCTTGGATCTATCGCCAAATCTGGCACAAGTCCAATATCTAGTGTGATTGGGCCTGGTGAGAAAGCGGCCACCAAAGGGCTGATATTTGCTGCGACGCCGGCAAGCGATTTTGTTTGCGGAACACTGCAGCTCGCCTCTGGTATGAATGTACAAATTTTCACAACAGGCCGAGGAACTCCATACAGCCTAGCAGCAGCACCTGTAATAAAAGTTTCTACGAAAACCAGCTTACAGACACAATGGCCGGATCTTATTGATTTTGATGCCGGCCGTATTGCAACCGGAGAAGCAACAATCGAGGAAGTCGGTACAGACCTGTTTCATTATATACTAGATATCGCCAGCGGCCGGAAAGAAACATGGGCCGATCATTGGGGGATTCATAACGATTTGTGTCTATTTAATCCAGCCCCAGTCACATAAAAGAGATGTCCGTTTGAGGACATCTTTTTTTAAGATCATTAAGCAAGATATTTCCTATGAACCCCTTTTCCATCATAAGAAAACATCACTTCTTTTCCTTCAAGAACTGACTCGATATGCACACTTCTTCCCCACAGCTGATATAAATACGGAAGGACTTTTTCTAAGTATTTCAGATCAAGTTCAATGCCTTCATACCAATGCTTGATATAAAGTTCGTTATTTTTTAAATAGTCGCCATCGATCACGGTCAAATACGGAAAGCCGCCATTTACTCTCATACTGACTAACTGATCACGAACCGCCTTCCATTCTTTATCAATGACTTTATAATCTCTCCCCTGCTTTTGAAACAAGTACAAGTCTTCTCTCATCACAAGGTCTTTCGTTAAGTAGTTTCGAATAAAAGAAATATCCGATTCAATTTCCCTGACTTCAAACATTTTACTGCGGCCAGATCCTTCTTTGACCCCTGCTTTTTTTAATTCTTCACATGGGTTGTTATAGCGTTCTTCAATATCTTCAAAAATTTTCAGCCCTAAATAGTAAGGATTGATGCCTGTTTTAGATGGCTGCACCACACCTGCATTTAATTTCGCAAACTCTATCGATTCACTTGAATCCAAATCAAGCTCCCGCATAATCCGCTGGTGCCAATACGATGCCCAGCCTTCATTCATAATCTTTGTTTCCAGCTGCGGCCAAAAATAGAGCATTTCTTCTCTCAGCATGGTAAGAACATCCCGCTGCCATGGCTCCAGCTCCCGGGAATGCGCTTCAATAAAGAGTAAAAGATCCTTTTCAGGCTTTGGCGGAAATTGCTTAACGGTTTTCTTTTTCTCACGCATTTTCGGCTCATCCATTCCCCACAAATCATCATAAGGCGTTTGACGTTTTGGTTTATCATCTTCACTTTCTTCATCGTCCATATTCCAGCTTAATTTTGATCGAACAAGAGACGGATCAATATGCTCCTGGATAGCCAATACGGCATCTAAAAAGGCTTCGACTTCTTTTGTTCCGTGGATATGCTCATATTCTTTGATCCGCTCTGCCGCTGCTGACATGCTTTCGACCATATCTCGTTTTGTGTTTTGGAAACGGCAATTATTTTTGAAGAAATCACAGTGTGCCAATACATGAGCCACAATTAATTTATTTTGAACGAGCGTATTGTTATCTAGTAGAAAGGCGTAGCAAGGATTTGAATTGATGACCAGTTCATAAATTTTGCTTAATCCTAAATCATAATGAAGCTTCATTTTATGAAATTGCTTCCCAAAGCTCCAGTGGCTGAATCGTGTTGGCATTCCATATGCACCGAACGTATAAATAATTTCCGCGGGACAGATTTCATACCTCATCGGATAAAAATCTAGACCAAATCCTTCTGCAATTTCTGTAATTTCATCAATCGCTCTTTGTAAAAGACGTTTTTCAGATACGCTCAAGGAAACCATCCCTCCTCATCGGACTTATCCCTACTATATGAGCGTATGTAAAAAAACATGATGTTCCGCCAACCGTTTAGACGACTTCCATTTCTTTTGTGGATTGCCCGCCAAATGCTTCGAAATGAATATTGCGCGATGGAATTCCAAGCTCTTTTAAAATATGAATGATCTCCTGTGTAAACACCGGGGAACCGCATAGATAAAATTGGCCTTTCCCTTCTCCGATCACCGATTGAAGAAATGGACGGTCAATGCGGGAAGACGCTTTCTCAACAAGCTCACCCTTTCCAGACTGCGCAAATTGTTCGTTACATAGGATGATGCGCCCATGAGAAGCTGAAGCTAGAACGCGTTCAAACTCATTTTCAAAAGCATTTACATCCTCTAATCGATCTGCATGAATCATCGTGAATGTCTGGCTGTTTTGTGCGGCAGTTTTTACTAAACCAATCATTGGAGTGACACCAGACCCAGCACTGATGAAATAAACAGGCTCTTTTGTGTCTCCTTGCAAGCAGAACATTCCCTGCGGCATACTCACTTGAAGAACGTCCCCTTCTTCCATTTCATCATGCAAAAATGTAGACACATGACCGTCACGCTTCACTGTAATACGGTAATAAGATGGATGATGCTCGTCTGATAAGCTATATTGTCTGCTGCACATATAGGCTTCTCCTGGCATATCTGCCTGAACCGTAATGTATTGGCCTGCTTGATACAATGGCAGCTCTGATTCATCTTCTGGTACTAAATAAAAAGAGATAAGCGATGGAGATTCTTGCTTCTTTTTCTTAATCACAAACGGCTTCACATCTGCCCATCCGCCTGTCTGTTTCACATTTTCATCCATCATTTCTGCTTCTATGGTCATGAAAATATTCGCAATGATGTCATATGCAGCTTTCCAAGCTAATAAAGTGGCATCCTCTTCTCTTAAGCCAAACACATCTTTCATCGCTTCAATCAGGTGATATCCGACAATTGGGTATTGTTCTTTTTTGACCATGACACTGAGATGCTTATGGGCAATTTGTTTGACCGCAGGAAGTAATTCTTCTAATCGATCAATGTGCAGTGCAGCTTGATATAGTGTCGCAGCAAGTGCCTCTGGCTGACTTCCGTTCATCAGATTTGTTTTATTAAATTGATTGAGCAGCTCCGGGTGCTGGCGAATCATATTTTGATAAAAAACAGTGACAAGTTTGGTTCCCTCGGCTTTTAGTAGAGGAGCTGATTGCTTTATTGCATTCATTTGATCTTTAGATAACATCGTCATTCCTTCTTTCAAAAGAAGTATTTTAAATACATCTTTATCGTAATGGATGACAGCCTCTAAAAGCAATATTTATAATACATGTTTTAAATGTTGTCACATTTTACACTTTCTCGAACAGTTTTTGTCTAAAATGTGTTACGATGATACAAAACTCTATTAGGTTTAGAGGTCGTCAAAATGAAACTTACGAATTACACAGATTTCTCATTAAGGGTACTCATTTATTTAGCTTCGAGAGAAAATAATGAACTGTCAAATATTCAGCAGATCGCCGATGTTTATGGCATTTCTAAAAATCATCTGACGAAGGTGATTTATCATCTTGGAAAACGCGGGTATGTGGAAACGATTCGCGGAAGAAATGGCGGGATCAGGCTTGGAAAAAGCCCAGAAAGCATTAATATTGGAGAGGTTGTCCGTTATACAGAGGATGATTTAGTCATGGTTGAATGCTTTGATCCAAAGAAAAACAGCTGCATTATCTCCCCAATTTGTTCATTAAAGCATGTACTTCATGAAGCACTCACTGCTTATTTAAGCGTTCTAGACCGATACACACTAAACGATTTAACACAAAACAAAGATGCTCTTAGAGAGCTCCTGCTTTAAGGCGAAAGAATTTATTCTTTCGTCTTTTTCTTTACCTTCTTGTAATAATAATTTATTTAAAATTATTATAAATAAATATTGACTATCATGTTTGATTCAATATAATTAGGGTATATAGATTGCTAGAAAACACTTTTTTGTTTACAGGAGGAGAAAAGAATGACAAATTCAAATCATAAAAATTTGACAACGAACCAAGGCGTGCCTGTGGGCGATAACCAAAACTCAAGAACAGCTGGTCACCGCGGACCTACCTTTCTTGATGATTACCATTTGATTGAAAAACTCGCACACTTTGATCGTGAACGTATTCCAGAGCGCGTCGTTCATGCAAGAGGCGCCGGCGCTTACGGTGTGTTTGAAGTAGAAAACAGCATGGAGAAACATACAAAAGCAGCCTTCTTAAGTGAAGAAGGAAAACAAACAGACGTTTTTGTTCGCTTCTCCACCGTTATTCATCCGAAAGGTTCACCTGAAACATTGCGTGACCCGCGCGGCTTTGCTGTCAAATTTTATACAGAAGAGGGCAACTATGATCTCGTTGGTAACAACTTGCCGATCTTCTTTATTCGTGATGCATTGAAATTCCCTGATATGGTTCACTCTCTCAAGCCAGATCCTGTAACCAATATTCAAGATCCTGACCGTTATTGGGATTTTATGACCTTAACGCCTGAATCCACTCATATGCTCACATGGCTTTTCTCTGACGAAGGAATCCCTGCAAGCTATGCTGAAATGCGCGGTTCTGGTGTGCATACATTTAGATGGGTGAATAAATACGGCGAAGCAAAATATGTAAAATATCACTGGAGACCTTCTGAAGGTATTCGCAACTTATCTATGGAAGAAGCAGCGGAAATTCAAGCAAACGATTTCCAGCATGCGACAAGAGATTTATATGACCGCATTGAAAAAGGCAACTTCCCAGCATGGGACTTATATGTTCAGCTTATGCCGCTTAGCGATTATGATGAACTTGATTATGATCCATGTGACCCAACAAAAACGTGGAGCGAGGAAGATTACCCGCTTCAAAAAGTAGGCCGCATGACACTCAACCGCAACCCTGAAAACTTCTTTGCTGAAACGGAACAGTCTGCTTTCACGCCAAGTGCATTTGTTCCAGGAATTGAGGCATCTGAAGATAAACTGCTTCAAGGCCGTCTGTTCTCATATCCTGATACGCAGCGCCACCGACTTGGTGCGAACTACATGCGCATTCCGGTTAACTGCCCTTATGCACCTGTACACAATAACCAGCAGGATGGCTTTATGACAACGACTCGTCCAAGCGGTCATATTAACTATGAACCAAACCGTTATGCCGATCAGCCAAAAGAAAACCCTCACTACAAAGAAAGTGAGCCAGTTCTTCACGGTGACCGTATGGTGAGACAAAAAATTGAAAAACCGAACGATTTTAAACAAGCTGGAGAAAAATATCGAAGCTACTCTGAAGAAGAGAAACAAGCATTGATTAAAAACCTAACAGCTGATTTGAAAGATGTGAATGACCAAACAAAATTACTTGCAATCTGCAACTTCTATCGTGCCGATGAAGATTACGGCCAGCGATTAGCAGATTCACTTGGTGTGGATATTCGCGCTTATCTTCAAGGTAGCATGAAGTAATTCCATTTCGAAAAAAATTGTTGGACAAAGGGCTGAAATGATCTTTATTTTAGCCCTTTGTCTTTTTTGACTGAACGCCTCGAGCACCCTTTACAAAAAAAGGTGCTTCTTTATAGTCGAAACACGTTAATACTAATCAAATGACCAGTCACCGGATGAAAATAAATTTCTGCATGTGCGGCAAAGCGAGTTGACCCTTCCTTTACAGTGACGCGAAACACATCTTTTGTCTGCTCATCATTCACTTCTGTCCGGCCAATGTAATGATAATCATTTAATGCGGCACCTTTATATTCATCTTTAAACGCTGTGTACGCAAGTCTTTCCCAATTTTCAAACGGCTGCACTGCTGCTTTTGATGCAGGATGAATCATCAAACTGCCAAGCAAAACGATTCCTGCTGCAATAAGCATCCACCATTTCGGCTGCATGATATCATTGAACTCACTTTCATATATGTTTTGTTTAGATTTAGCAAGCCTGTCCTTTTTCATACATGAAGCAATTATTCAGCCTATAATTCCCGGTACACGATTGATGCGGACACCAACTTTTCCCCTGAAAAAGTCGATATGATCCGAGCAAACTAATGAAGACTTCTCAAGGGAAAGGAGAAGGTTTAATGAATGTGGCGGATTATGATAAAGCACTTTATTATACGCATCGCTCGCAATGGGATAATTTACTTATTCTTATGGTACGTACGCAAGATGATTTGCTCTCGAAACGTATTGAGCATTTCTTACATGCGTATCAATTTAACCGGAACGATGCAGATGTTGAAAAATGTTTATATGGGCTCCTGCAGTACATTGATCATGCTTCAGAGGCTGCTGCTTCTGAAGTTTATTCACAACCGATGTACACATAAAGAAAAAGGGCTAAAATGAATTTTTTTAGCCCTTCCCTTTTATATACAATTAGCAGTGCGCTGTAATGGGAAGCGTTAGAGTTAATGTATGGATCGCAAGCTTATTCAAGTTCTCTTTTAATTTGTCATCATCATGACGAAAATCACTTACTAATTCATATGCCTCACTAGATCCCCTCCTATTTTACATTCACCTGTGATTGACCGGTTCATCCCCTCCTTTAAAATAAAAAAAGACTTGATGAGCATACACTCATCAAGTCTTTTTTGGTTTTTCTATTAGAAATTAAACTGTTCATGCTTCTCTTTTTTATTCAATTCATTGAATTGAATGTGCGCTTAAAAGTTTTAGCATGACGTCTAGATCTCCTTCTGTCATAGCAGCTCTTTCGGCTGATTTTTTTGATAATCCACTGCATACAGAGCCGCTTGGGTTCGATCTGCCAGCTCTAATTTTGATAATACATGAGATACGTGCGTTTTGACAGTTTTTTCAGAAATAAACAGCGATGAGGCAATTTCTTTGTTGCTTTTGCCTTTTGCAATCTCAAATAAGACATCTCGCTCTCTATTGGTGAGCTCTTTCATCAATGCCCATTTCTGCTCTTTTGGCTCTGTCAGATGCTGCACGAGAAAGGTCGTGATATGACCATCTAACTGGTAGGTGCCATTTTGAACTTCAATCATGGTCGAAAGCAGCTTTTCTGGTGCTACATCCTTTAATTGATAGGCTTTCGCCCCTGCTTGAATGGCGGGAATGACATAATCTTTATCCGCATAGCTTGTCAGGATCACAATGCGGGAGTCCGGCATTTCCAGCGTCATTTGTTTCGTTGCCTCAATGCCATTCATTACAGGCATAGACAAATCCATTAAGACAATGTCAGGCCGGGTTTCTCTGACAACCTCTAATGCCTCTTGCCCATTGGACGCCTCACCAACGATGTCCACATCAGACTGTGTCTGCAAGAAAAACACAAGCCCTTTTCTCACAATATGATGATCATCTGCAATGACAACTCTCATGACGATCCCTTCCTTTCTTGTGAAAATGGCACTTTTACATGAATCGTAGTCCCTTTACCTAACTCTGAATGGATACAAAATGTACCACCTGCTCTTCGGATGCGGTCAGACATCCCTTTCAGCCCAAGTGAAGGAAGGCTCATCTGCTCGTCATATTGAAAACCTTTTCCGTGGTCAATGATTTTCATCTCCAACGTGTCTTTTGATTGCTCAAGCTTGACCTCGACTTCTTCTACTTCCGCATGTTTTTGACAGTTATTGAGCGCTTCTTGACATACCCGAAACAAAGTTTCATTGTGAGAATGGTCCATTTCTATACAGCCTGATAAAGATAAAGTGCAGCGTAATCCTAAAAGCTGTGCATACTCTTCAATTGCTGTCGTAAACCCTTTTTCAAGGCCTCTGGGTCTCAGCTGCCAAATGAGTGACCGCATTTCAATCAGAGCATCTTGTGACAAATGCTGAATAAAATCAATCATTTCTCCTAAATGTTGATCGCTTGTCATTTGCCGTGCAGCCTTAGCAGTCAGACTCACAGAGAACAGCATTTGGTTGACAGAATCATGCAAGTCCTGTGCCAGCCGGTTTCTTTCTTCCAGAAGTGCGTGCTGCTGTTCATTTTGCACAAGCTTCATCCGCTGAATGGCGGTGCCAATTTGAAGTGCAATGCTTTCAAGCAAATTCAGCTCTTCTTGCGTAAATGTGACTTTTCCTTTTGCCGCCACATTTAATAAGCCGAACGTACGCTTACATGCTTTTAGCGGTACGGTTGCATGATGAGTAATTCCTTCTGTATCCCCGAGCTTTTCTTCAATTGCCGTTTCAATCCGTTTGCAGTTAATAATATTGGTGGCTGATTGCAGCGAGCCTTTTGTGTATCGGTTGATGCAATAACAATCATTTTGACACATGAGCTGCTTTTGATGCTTTGCAAGTGCTTCAGGTAAGGAAACCTCTGCCATCAGTTCATATGACCCGTCTTTTTCTATAAAATAAATCCATGCTGAATGAAAACCTGTGACATCCATCAGCATATGGAGCACTTCATGGAGCGTTTCTTTCATTTCCATGCCTTCATTTAGCTTTTCAGCAATTTCTTTTAACGTTTTTAATGTTTCAACCTTCTCTTGGTATTCTCCCATACTGTTTACCCCCGGCATTTGCAGCCTTCACTTATCATTACGCTCATTATACCATGAGCCCCCTCGTCGCTCTTTCTCCAAAAGAATGATTTCTTCTCATCCTTTTGGCTGAGAAAAGGCCATCATGCATTCATACACGATGGCCTTGTCTTTCGTTATTTCGCTGTTTCTTCCACAATATCATAAACGACTTTCATCACTTCTTCTGACAAATGCTTTAGCTTTTCTTCACTATCTGTTAAAGACGTGCCTTTGACTGCAATATAAAATTTCACTTTAGGCTCAGTGCCGGAAGGTCTTAAGCAGAACCAAGAACCATCCTCAAGGAAATATTTCAGCACATTTGATGCTGGCAGGTGAATGGTTTCCTCTTTCTTTTCAGCCACAAGTTGTCTTTGACTTGATTGATAATCCTCAATCACTGTGATCCGCTGCCCTGCGATGGCAGCTGGCGGATTTGTTCTAAAGGTATGAAGGATCGCTGAAATCTGCTCTGCTCCTTCTTTTCCTTTTAAGGTTAACGACTTTAATCCTTCCCGGTAAAATCCAAACTGCTTGAAAATATCGACAAGCGCATCATACAAGGACTTGCCCTGCTTTTTATAGAAGGCAGCAACTTCAACGGCTAAAAGTGCCGCTTGCACCGCATCTTTATCTCGGGCAAAATCACCAATTAAATAGCCATAGCTCTCTTCATAACCGAATTGAAACGTGTATTCTCCGCTCTTTTCAAACTGCTTAATTTTTTCTCCAATAAATTTAAAGCCTGTGAGTGTGTCTATCGTGTCGGCACCAAAAGCTGATGCTACAGCGCGCCCAAGCTCACTTGTGACAATGGTTTTCATCACAACGGGACGAGGCGGCAATTGACCCAGCTTTTGTTTTTCAGACAATAAATAATGAAGCAGCAGGGCGCCTGTCTGGTTGCCTGTTAAGACAGTAAATTCTCCTTCGTGATCTCTGACCGCAATACCTAACCTGTCAGCGTCTGGGTCTGTGGCAATGAGAATATCTGCATTTTGTTTTTCACCAAGCTTGATGGCGTACTCAAATGCTGCATGCTCCTCTGGATTCGGCGAGGTCACTGTTGAGAATTGTGGATCCGGTTTTTCCTGCTCAGGCACAACAGTGACATGCTGATATCCAAGAGCCTGCAGCCCGTTTCTGACAGGGTGATTGGCTGTCCCATGAAGCGGAGTAAACACGACTTTGACATCGACCTCATGTGCCAGCTCAGGGTGCACACTAATGGTTTTTAATTTTTCAATATAAGCATGGTCGATTTCTTCTCCGATTATTTTGATCAGCCCTTGCTGTTTCAACGTTTCTTCAGAATCAACTGAAATCGACAGTTCATTTTCAATTGCATCTACTTCTTGAATGACTTGATCTGCTTCAAATGGAGGTAGCTGCCCGCCATCTTCACCATACACTTTATAGCCATTATATTCTGGTGGATTATGACTTGCTGTCACCACGATTCCAGCAAATGCATGCAGCTCACGAACCGCAAAGGAGAGCTCTGGTGTCGGACGCAATTCATTAAATACGTACGTTTGAATACCCTGTGAAGCAAGTGTTCTGGCTGCTTCCATTGCAAATTCAGGCGATTTATGGCGTGAATCATATGCAATGGCAACGCCTCTTCTTTTTGCACCCTCTCCATGTTTCGCAATATACGCAGCAAGACCTGCTGATGCTTTACGAACAGTGTACACATTCATTCGGTTCGTGCCTGCACCAATCTCACCGCGCATTCCTCCAGTGCCGAACTCAAGGTTTTTGTAGAAACAGTCTTCAAGGGCCTGGTGGTCATCTTGATGCGTCTCCAGCCATTCCTTTAGTTCAGTATCCAGGTGCTTCTCATTGATCCATCGCTCATAATTCGTCTTCCAACTCATGGTCGTCCTCCCCAGCTCTTATCATCAATAAAATAACATCTACTGTTATTTTATATGGAAACATCCTTTATGTCATGCTATATCATTAGCAGCTGGAAAAAATGCTGCACAAATAAAAAAAGCCGATACATGATCGGCTTTCAGATTGTTGACAAAGGGCTAAAATGATCTTGCTTTAGCCCTTTGTCTTCTTTTTATTCAGCATCAAGCGGTACGACTGCTTCATGGAATAGTTGATCTAATTCTGTTTGATATTTCTGTTTTGCTACTTCATCCCAGCCAAAACGTTCTGCCATATAATCGATGACTGGCTGTGCATATTTTTTTGCCCAATTGATATTAAATAATAGGCTTCCTGTTCTTCTTAAGAAGAAGTCAACAGGAGTAACGGCTAATTCTTCTTCAATCGCATAGACAAGCTCTGCCAGTACATACGCTGAAATATTTCGTTTGTCTGCTTCCCCTTGAAGCTGCTCGACACGTTTGAAGAGACTGCTGACATTTGAGCCATATTTCTCAGCTAGTTTTTGTGCAATCGGTTCTGTTAAACCAACAGATGCACCTTCTGCTGTTTTCGCTTGAACAAAGGCTGCCATGTTTTTAGATCCGCCTACATGGCCGCCTGAGATTGGCATATGTTTTGTTTTACATGGTCCATAATCTTTGCCCGTTTCCTGTTTCAGTCCATCACGTACTAGATCGACAATATGCTCAGCCATTTTACGGTAGCCTGTTAATTTACCGCCAGCAATGGTGATTAAGCCTGAAGATGATGTCCACACTTCATCTTTACGAGAAATTTCTGAAGGATCCTTGCCCTCTTCATGAATGAGCGGACGAAGACCGGCCCAATTGGATTCTACATCTTTTTCTGTAATATTGAGATCAGGGAACATGTACTGAATCGCTTGGATGACATAGTCACGATCGGCCTTTGTCATACGCGGGTGCTCCAGCTGTTTTTTGTACACTGTATCTGTTGTTCCAACGTACGTTTTGCCTTCTCTTGGAATGGCAAAGACCATACGTTTATCAGGTGTGTCAAAGTAAATCGCTTGTTTTAATGGAAAGACCGATTGGTCAAATACTAAGTGAATTCCTTTTGTATGCTGTAAGTGTTTTCCTTCTTTTGAGTGGTCCTTGTCTCTCAGCTGATCTACCCATGGACCTGTCGCATTGACGATCTTCTTCGCATACACATCGTAGGTTTTCTGTGTCATGACATCTTCAATGACAACACCAACCACTTTGCCTTTATCATAAATAAATTCTTTTACTTTCGCATAGTTGACCGCTTCCGCTCCAAATTTCACAGCCTCTTTCATGACTTCGATTGTGAGGCGTGCATCATCTGTACGGTATTCAACATAGTAACCGCCGCCTTTTAAGCCGTCCTTTTTGACAAGCGGTTCTTTTTCAAGTGTTTCTTTTGCACTTAGCATGCTTCTGCGTTCACTATGCTTTACGCCAGCTAAAAAGTCATACACTCTAAGCCCAATAGAGGTTGAAAACTTACCAAATGTCCCGCCTTTATGCATCGGAAGAAGCATCCATTCTGGCGTTGTGACATGAGGACCATTTTCGTATACAATGGCACGCTCTTTACCGACCTCTGCGACCATTTTCACTTCAAATTGTTTTAAATAACGAAGTCCGCCGTGCACTAGTTTCGTTGAGCGGCTAGACGTACCTGCTGCGAAATCCTGCATTTCTGCAAGACCGACACGCATTCCGCGTGAAGCCGCGTCAAGTGCTGTACCAGCGCCTGTTATACCCCCACCAATGATAAACACATCATATGGTTTTTTTGTCATTTCCTGCAGCATTTGTTCTCTTTCTAAGCTAGAAAAAGTCATCTCTTGTTCCTCCCATGTTGTACGGTAAAGAAAAAGAGACCGCAAACACCCAAAGCGTATTTCTACACTTCGGTGCCTGCGGTCTCTCCAGTTCTCCAACCGTTCTATTAACTTACTTGAAGTATACCATACTTTTGGTTTATTTGAAAGCTTGAGCTGCTTTTACAGCCTTTTTCCACCCGCTGTATAACGAGTCGCGGCTGTCCTCTTCCATTTTAGGGTCAAAGCGCTTGTCAAGGTTCCATTGTTTTGCAATGTCTGAACGGTCGTTCCAGAAGCCAACTGCTATTCCCGCAAGATAGGCCGCACCGAGTGCCGTCGTTTCATTAATTTCTGGACGCTCTACTGGTACATCCAGCAAATCACTTTGGAAGCCCATTAAGAAATCATTCTTTACAGCTCCGCCATCCACACGCAACGTTTTTAATGAGATGTTTGAATCCTTTTCCATCGCATCTAAAACATCCTTCGTTTGATAAGCAAGTGATTCTAACGTTGCACGGACAAAGTGCTCTTTAGAAGTACCGCGTGTTAATCCGAATACAGCGCCTCTGACATCACTGTCCCAGTATGGTGTGCCTAGACCAACGAATGCTGGAACGACATATACGCCCTCTGTTGACTCAACGCGCTTTGCATAGGCTTCGCTGTCTTTTGAGTCTTTAAACATTCTCAGTCCGTCGCGCAGCCACTGAATCGCTGAACCAGCTACGAAAATACTTCCCTCTAAAGCATATTCAACTTTACCGTCAATGCCCCATGCAATTGTCGTTAATAAACCATGATCCGACTTAATTGCTTTTTCCCCTGTATTCATCAACATGAAACATCCTGTACCATACGTGTTCTTCGCCATTCCTTCTTCAAAGCAAGCCTGACCGAATAGTGCAGATTGCTGGTCTCCCGCAGCTCCTGCAATCGGGATATTTCTGCCGAAGAAGTGATAGTCTGTTGTTTCACCATAGATGTGTGAAGATGGTTTCACCTCTGGAAGCATAGAAGCAGGTACGCCAAGAATATCAAGTAATTCTTCATCCCATTTCAGATCGTAAATGTTGAACATTAATGTTCTTGACGCGTTGGAGTAATCTGTAACGTGTGATTGACCGCCTGTCATCTTCCAAATGAGCCATGTATCAATTGTGCCAAACAGCAAGTCACCATTTTCTGCTTTCTCACGAGCACCTTCTACATTATCTAAAATCCATTTTACTTTTGTCCCTGAGAAATAAGCATCAATGAGAAGACCCGTTTTATTTCTAAACGTTTCATTGTGTCCTTGCGCTTTTAACTCTTCACAAATGCCAGACGTTTGTCTAGACTGCCAAACAATTGCATTATAAACGGGTGCGCCTGTATGTTTATCCCAAACAACTGCTGTCTCACGCTGGTTCGTAATTCCGATACCGGCGATTTGATCTGCTTCAATGCCTGATTCAATTAAAGCAGTTGAAATGACGGATAGAACAGAGCTCCAAATTTCATTTGCATTATGTTCTACCCAGCCTGGGTTCGGAAAATATTGATTAAATTCCTTCTGAGCTGTATGGGCAATTTTGCCTTCTTGATCAAATAAGATCGCTCTTGAGCTTGTTGTCCCTTGATCTAAAGCGAGAATATATTTTTCTTTTGCCATGATGTTTTCCTCCCCTTACATACTTTCATTTA
This sequence comes from Bacillus sp. FSL R5-0512, assembly GCF_038593295.1. Taxonomy (NCBI): domain Bacteria; kingdom Bacillati; phylum Bacillota; class Bacilli; order Caryophanales; family Bacillaceae; genus Bacillus; species Bacillus sp. FSL R5-0512. The sequence continues at coordinate 916,736 of NZ_CP151982.1, read as the reverse complement.
CAGCATTTGTTTGATTTTTCGTAGAGACATAGAGTCCTAACAATACCACAACTAAAATAACGCTTACAATCCAAAAGGCTGGAGTGATGTTCGCTTTAAAGGCTGCATTGTAGAAAACACCGCCAAATGCGCCGCCTAAAATTGGACCAACGACTGGCACCCAAGCATACTTCCAATTCGATGGACCTTTACCTGGAATCGGCAGAATCGCATGTGCAATTCTCGGACCTAAATCACGTGCAGGATTGATTGCATAACCAGTTGTTCCACCTAATGAAAGACCAATTGCCACAATTAAGAATCCAACAATCAGCGGATTGATTCCGTCTGCGAATTTATTTGCACCAATCGCTAAGATTCCTAGAACCAATACAAATGTACCGATGACTTCACTAAGTACGTTTGCAAAAGTATGCGGAATCGCAGGACCAGTTGAGAATACACCCAGCTTTGCACCTGGATCGTCTGTTGCTTTCCAGTGCGGTAAGTAATGTAAAAAGACAATAATAGCTCCTATTAATGCGCCAAGCATTTGACCGGCAATATACATTGGTACGTCAGCCCAAGGAAAACTTCCTTCAAGCGCAAGCCCAATTGTTAGTGCTGGATTCAAATGCGCTCCGCTGATTCCACCTGTTGCATAAGCTGCTATGGCTACTGCAAATCCCCATCCGAAAGCGATTACAATCCAGCCGGACTGATATGCGAGCGATTTCTTTAAATTGACTGCCGCACATACACCGCCTCCAAAAATAATGAGAAGCATTGTACCTACGACTTCACCCCAAAATGGTGTCATGAAAATTCCTCCTCTGGTTCAGTTGCCATCCCCTATGAATGTGTAAAAAAAGATAAAGAAAAAAGATCCACAACAAACATACTTTACATCAGGGTCATTTGTCACCTAGTAAAGCGCTGTTGTGGATCTCCGTTTCTCCATCACATGATATTAACTTAGTGCTATAGTATCAGAGGATGAAAACGTTGTCAATCAATTTTCACATTTTATCTTTTTCACTTTTGGAACGCTTTCCAAAGGGCTGTATTCGATGTTGTCACAGCTGTAGCTCCTGCTTCAAGTGCTCTTTCTACATCTTCTTTTGTGCGGATAAACCCGCCTGCAAATATTGGAATACCAGCTCGCTCGCGCACTTCTGTAATTAAATCCGGCACAACCCCTGGCAATACTTCAATAAAATCTGGGCGATGTTTCCCTACGAACTCCATACTTTTTTCCATGGCACTTGTATCAAGTAAAAACATTCGCTGAATGGCATATACCTTCTTTTGCTTAGCTTTCACTATGACAGAAGACCTAGTAGAAATAATTCCTGCCGGCTTCATTTCCTGACAAATAAATTCCGTTCCATACTCATCATGTTTGATCCCGTGAATGAGATCGACATGAACAAACATTTTTTTATGATGGGCATTTGCCTCATTCATGATGCCCTTTAGCCGGCCTAAATGGACATCAAGTAACACCCCGTATGTAAATGGACTTTTTAAAAATTCCTCAAATTGCTTCATATTGCGAACAGCAGGTAGAATGGGTTGATCATGAAAACTCATATGCCGTCTCCTTCTAAGTGTATTGGTTCAGTCTTCTCCTAACAGTAATAGAATCTCTTCTATTTTTCAATACACCTAGTGTATCCAATGCCGATTTCACCTAGCAGATCTTAATGTATGTGCTCTTCCCATAGAAAAAAGCAGAGAAATCTCTCTGCTATAACTGTGCCATGCTTTCTTTTAGCGTGTTGATAATAAATGAAGCGTCTTCGGCTGTTATATTTAGCGGAGGTGCAAGCTGGGCAACGTTATTATAGCCGGCAACCGTATCACCATTTTTCCCGATGATCAGTCCGCGTTTTTTACATTCAGCAATCAATTGACCGACAACCTGTGGGTCAGCTGGTTTTTTGGACTGTTGATCCTGGACAAGCTCAATTCCAAACAGCAGGCCTTTCCCTCTGACATCACCGACAAATGGATGCTCTTTTAACTCTTGCAAACGTTCGAGCATGTCTTGCCCCAGCGTGTCAGACCGTTCTACTAATTTCTCGTTTTCCATGATCTCTAGGTTGGCAAGGGCAACCGCACAGGAAGCAGGATGACCGCCAAATGTATTTACATGGCGCAGCCTGTCATACGTATCTTCCCCTGCGTACGCTTCATAAATTTCTCGTTTCACGCACGTTGCAGAAAGAGGTAAGTAGCCGCTTGTGATCCCTTTTGCCATTGTGATAATGTCCGGCTTTACTTCCTCATGCATAAAACCAAACCGCTTCCCTGTCCGGCCAAATCCGCAGATGACTTCATCCACAATGAGAAGCGCTCCATGAGCCTCACAGATGTCTTTGACCTTCTTCAAATACCCTTTCGGAGGCATTAAGATACCGCCGCCTGTAATAATCGGCTCCATAATGACCCCAGCAATGGTCTCACTTAGTTCCCACGTCATGGCTTGATCGATTGCCGCTGCACTTGCCAATGTATCTTGATCCTCAGGATGACGATACATATCAGGCGGTGCGACATGGATAAAGCCTTGACCTAATGGTTCATATTTATATTTACGCTGCGCCTGCCCCGTTGCGGCAAGGGCTGCTGCTGTATTGCCGTGATACGACCGATACCTGGAGATGAACTTTGTTCTTGTGCTCTCTTCTTTTTGCGCATGATATTGTTTGGCGATCTTAAATGCGGCTTCATTGGCTTCAGAACCGCTGTTAGAAAAGAAGATGACATAGTCCCCGCCAAGCCATTCATTTAGCTTTTCAGCCAGCTGAATCGCTGGCACATGGCTTTGCGTCAGCGGATAGTAAGGCATTGTATTTAGCTGCTTATATGAAGCTTCTGCCAGCTCTTTTCTGCCATAACCGGCATTTACACACCAAAGACCTGACATCCCGTCTAAATATCGATTCCCATGAATATCAGTCACCCATGCGCCTTCTGCCTCGTGAATGACCATGCTTTCATTTTCCTTGTTTGTCCCTTTCATATGGTGCCAGATCAACTGATCATCTTTCGCCTGAAGATTTTGAGCCTGCTCATGTATTTTCATCTTCCCGCCCCCATGTATCCGTTTTCATCATTAAAGAAGCTTAGACCGGTTCAGCAGCACACTGCCTCTCCATTCATTATATGGATGAAAAGGGAGGCATATGAAACTGAAACTAGGCCGCCCGTAAGAGAGAACCAATCGTTACTTTCATTATAAAAAAGGGGACGGGCTGATTACATTAGACAGATCGTCAACTGATTGAAAAGAACCATAAGACACTCTACTCGGTTGCCTTAGCAAATCTAACATACCTTGTTAACGACGATTTCCTTGCAGGAATTCATATGCAAGAATCGCAAATTCAAGCGCCTGTCGTTTCGGTGCCTGCATCATATCCTCACCAAGCAATGCATGCAGTTTATCGAGTCTATGATAAAGGGTCTGCCTCACAATATAGAGCCGGCTTGCAGTTTCCTTTTTAGAACCGTTTGTCTGTAAAAAGATATTCAGCGTTTGATAGAGTCTTCCGCTATTTTGCTTATCATATAAAATCACAGGCTCCAAATACTCTTTCACCATACATTCAAGCAGTCCGCTTTCCTGCATGACAGGCATGAGACGGAGCATATGCAAATCTTGATAAAATGGGCTTTCCACCCGCTGGGGCATCACTTTCTTTATATGCAGCACTTCTTTGGCTGCCTGAAAGCTTTTTCTCATATGCTGAAACTGTTCACAATATGGACCGATGCCAAATTTGATCACAGTTCCGCGGGGCTGCTCCCGATCATACAATTGTTTGATGTCAGCTGCCGCCTTCTCTGCACGCTCTTTCCAGTCCTCCTTCTTTCTCGTGTTCAATAAAATAAACAAGGTTTGTCCTTGATGCTCATACGGAATCAAGTGGAAACCTGCTCGCTGAAAGATGGAGCGGCACGATACGAGAAAATAAAGATTTCCTGCAATTTCTTCGATTTGATGATGCTTTTGAAAGAGCATGACCACACAGCCGGTTGGTTTTTTCAATCCTTCTGTTTCTTCAAGATGCTCTAAAATATCTCTTTCTGAATGCTCTTCTTGGAACCATTTTTGCAGCCATTCGTTCTCTTTTGTCTTCTTCAGCTCTTCTGTATAAAGCTCTCTTAGCGTTTGCTGGGCAAGAGCATTTGCCCCTTTATCCATGACGAGCAGTTCGAATTCTGAGAGCGCGTTCGTTTGATGAATGAGCACAAGGTCTGCAAATGTCTGCTTGAGTGCAAGCACTTCTTTTTTGGTCACTTCATATCCTTTTGGCAAGGAAGCAAACTGTAAATAATTCATGACCAGCTCTTCGGTTTGTTTAGAGGAATCACATAAAATAATCGGCTCCCCCTGAACAGGAATGAGTAAAAGAATGCCCCTTACGTGCTGATACACTTGATCCAAAATATCCATCTGCGGATGGGGAGTCAATAAAAGCTCATTCAGCTTTGATGACAGTGCTTCTAAATCAGCCATCATTTGATACTGGCGTTCAATCATCATCGTATGGAGATGCTGTGTAATGTTGACGAATTTCACTTCTTTTGTAAACAGAATCAGCGGAAAATCTCTTTCTTCTGCATACGCAATCAGTTCTTCCGGCACATCGAATCTGAGCGGAACAAATTCAATACACAAGCCTGCCGCACCAGAATCGATCAGCTGTTTTAAAAATGCTTGAAACACATCCAATTGATCATGAAAGCCTGCGGCTGTTGTTAGTATGAGCTCTCCCCCATTTAACAAATCTTCTACAGCAGGCACTTCTAGCACATGGACCCATTTGACCTGCCGAAACAATCCCTTTTCTCCTGCTAACACTTTTGCATGGGCAAAATACTTTGTTTTCAACACATCACTCACTTGAAAATGAACATCTGCATTCATTGATATGTCCCCCTTTGTTTTGCCGCCTAACCCCTATCCCAGAGGGTGCATAGATAAAATCCATAATAAAACTGGTAATGTCACGATGCTTAAAACGGTACTGAGAAATGTCGTGCTTGAGACAAACTCAGGCTTCGTTCGAAATTGTACAGCCATCAGCGTGGTATTTGCTGCTGTCGGCATAGCTGCAACTAAGATCATAATTTGTTTCACCAAATCATCTACCGGTAAAATGAGCGTAAAACCAAATGCGATGAGAGGTGAGATAAACAGCTTCAGCAATACAGCATAAGAAATATTTCGATAATCCACTTGCTTAAAAGAAATGACGGCGAGCTGCATGCCTAAAATAAGCATAATCGTCGGTATGGCGGCATCCCCCACAAGCTGGACACCCGTCATCACCTCTTTAGGCAATGAAAGATCAAGCAGCTGAAATAATAGACCGAGGAGTGCCCCATATGCAACCGGCATACGCAGCACTTTTTTCAGCACAACCTTTCCATCTCCTGCATCCTCTCCGCCCTTTGCTGCATAATACATACCGATTGTACTCATGACAAGCTGCTGCAGTACCATTAAAACGATGGCAATATCTAAACCAGCAGCTCCGAAGACAAGCAGGACAACGGGTGTGCCGTAATTCCCATTGTTCATAAATGCTGACGACAGAATCATGGCACAATACATTTCATTCGAATAACCATAAATACGAGATAAAATAAAAACGCATAAAACAAGTGAAAGACAAAGTCCGACGACAAAAATAGATAGGTACACATAGTCCATCGATACTTTGTTTTGATAAAAGGTTTCAAACGCAAGAAATGGTGACATTAAATATAAAGACATTGATGAGAGCGTATGTATGTCAAAACCAATGGCCTTCTGCCCAATATATCCGATAAGAAAGATACCGAACACTGGCAGTAAGACAAGTAAAAACTCCATGCTGCACCTACTTTTCTCTAGATGAATTCCTATTCTTCCTCATTATCATACCACTGTTAAACAATAAAAAAGAAGCACCCTTATGAAAGGCCGCTTCTCTCTTCATCCATATAGAATACTTCCCACAAATGACCATCAAGATCTTGAAAGCTCCAGCCATACATGAACCCATGATCCTGCTTTTCCTTAAACGGTGAACCGCCTGCTGCCATCGCCTGCTCCACCAGCTCATCGACCTCTTCCCGTGAATGAACGCGCATAGAGATTATCACCTCTGATGCTTTTTTTGCATCCACTAATTGTTTCTCTGAAATGGATTGAAAATGCCTAAGAGATAACAGCATGACGGTGATCGTGTCATCAATGACCAAACAGGCCGCCTGATCATTCGTGAACTGCTGCTCAAAGTCAAAACCCAGCCGCTCAAAAAAAGCGATAGATTCCTTCACATGATTTACCGGCAAATTGATATACAAATGTTTAGATTGTCGCCCCATGTTCCTCTCCTTTTTGAACACATAATCTCCTTTCAGTATATTCGGCTTTTTCTCCAGCATCCCTTTGTCAATTGAAAAAATCTGATGTCATCAAAAGAAGCGCCTCAACAATAGGCGCTTCCTTCATTATTTCTTATATTCAATATGGTACACGTCTCTTCTTCGGTCTTTGAGCTGACGTACCGTTCCATCTTGCCGCTGTCTTCTTAAAATTTCTAAATCGACATCGCCAACGACAACCATTTCTATATTCGGATTACACTCACCTACAATCCCATCTCTTGCAAATTCAAAGTCAGATGGGGCAAAAATCGCTGACTGTGCATATTGGACATCCATATTTTCGGTTTGCGGAAGGTTTCCGACAGTTCCTGAGATCACGGTATAAATCTGGTTTTCAACCGCTCTAGCCTGTGCACAGTAACGCACTCTTAAATAGCCTTGACGGTCTTCTGTACAGAACGGCGTAAAAATAATTTTCGCTCCTTTATCAGCTGCAATCCGAGCAAGCTCTGGAAATTCAATATCATAGCAAATTTGGATCGCAATTTTACCGCAGTCTGTATCAAATACCCGAACTTGATCACCTGCTGAAATCCCCCACCATTTTCTTTCATTCGGTGTGATATGGAGCTTATATTGCTTTTCAATTGTTCCATCACGTCTAAATAAATAAGCGATATTGTAGATTTTCCCTTCCTCTTCAACGAAATGTGATCCGCCGATGATGTTAATGTTGTACTTCACAGAAAGGTCTGTAAACAAATTAATGTAATCCTCGGTATATTCCGTGATCCGCTGAACTGCAAGACTTGGGGAGCGCTCCTCTAAGTAAGACATGAGCTGCGTTGTAAAAATTTCTGGGAATACGGCAAAGTCAGCTGACGCATCTGATGCGACATCAACATAATACTCCACCTGATTCATAAATTCCTCGAAGGAATGAATTTGTTTCATCGCATATTGAATGACGCAAATGCGAACTGGGAACGCCGATTTATAAAATCTTTTCGATTGCGGACGATAATCAACATTATTCCATTCCATTAACGTCGCATATGTGCTCGATGCCTTATCATCCGGCAAGTAATTCGGATTGATCCGCATGAGGCTGAATTCATTTAACAGCTGAAAAGATAAAACAGGATCATAAATTTGGTGAAGCATGACCTGCTCCACATATTGACGAGGCGTCATTTCCTCTTGGTATTTATGATAATTCGGGATGCGTCCGCCAATGATGATGCTTTTTAAATTTAATCTTCTCGCTAAGTCTTTTCTTGCTTCATATAAACGATGGCCAATTTTCATGCGGCGGTATTCAGGACTAACCATCACTTCAATTCCATACATATTCATCCCATCTGGATTATGGTTAGTGATGTACCCATCATCTGTGATGTCCTGCCAAGTATGACGGTCATCGTATTCATCAAAGTTAATTAATAAACTTGAACAAGAGCCAATGATTTCTCCCTCAAATTCAGCACAAAACTGACCTTCTGGGAAATGCTCAAGATGGCTTTCAAGGTGCTCTCGTTTCCAAGGGTCCATGCCCGGAAAGCATACCTCCTGCAAGGCGATGATTCGGTCAATATCTTCTTCCCGGATATTACGGATCACCATTCTTTTTTCAAACCGCGTTAAATCGAGTTTTTCTGCCATGATGTTTTTGCCCCCTTACTGATCCTCTTTTTCAAGCTGATGGAATAGCTGGAGCAATTCGATTTCAGCCATGGATTCTAATCTGACATCATATTCTTCAAACTGCAGCGTGCTCGTCACTTTGTTTGGGACGATGACGCATTTCATGCCTGCACGTTTGGCAGCAATTGATCCATTCACTGAATCCTCAAATGCCACACAATCCTTTGGCTCTACACCTAAGCAGCTTGCGGTTTGCAAATAAAGCTCTGGATGAGGTTTGACTTCTTCCACATCATCTGACGTACGGATACATTCAAAGTAATCGAAAAGACCAATTTGCTTCAGGTGATCAGACACCCATTTATAGTCTGAGCTGGAAGCAAGTCCAATCTTGATTCCAAGCTCCTTCGCTGCCTGTAAATAAGCTTCTACGCCAGGTCGTGCTGATTCATCCTTCATTCTCTTTTGAAAACGAGAACGCCGGTCCGCTGTGAGTGCCTCATGATCGAGCGTCTTTCCTAGCTGCTTTTCTAAGTATTCAAAAGGCTTAAAGCCCGCCTGCGTCCCGATGACGTTGCCCCATACAGAAAGAGGCAGCTCCGACTCATGCTCTGCAAACATTTCTTGTAAAACTTCATATTCATGTGTTTCTGTATCTAAAATTAATCCGTCAAAATCAAATATAATCGCCTTTACCAACGAGGCCACTCCTTTTTTTTACGAAAGTCTTTAATATGATACTCAATGCTATCATATCGTGAATAAAATTGACTTTCAAAGATGAATGTCTGCTAAAATAATTATGTATAAAAGGAGCCTGTACCATTTTGTCAGGCTCCTACCCGTGTTCGGTTTATTCTGCAAGAGGTCCAAGCGCTCCGATTCGTGGAGAAATAGGCAATGTTGAAAAAGAGCGGGTTTGGTATTACAGATCTAAAGGTTTCTCCGTTCCCTTAAAAATAGTATGTGCGGCAGCCTTGTAAGTTAACAAGGAAGTTCACACCAACTTTTACGCATTTTGAAGGCGGCGGCTGGCAAAATCGTCTAAATCAAACGGAAAAGAAAAGCCGCATGCATTGACCTGCTCACGGTTTCGCTCGAATAGCTCACGATCACGCTTTGTCATATGGCGTTTAGGTTTTACAATAATGGTATGTAATAGCTGAAGTCCCGATAAAATACGAAAAGCATCGTCCATCGTTCCGTTATAAACCCCTTCAACAAAGGTCAGCGGGCGTTCTTGTTGACGCGCAGCTGGGTTTTCACCGACAGCATGGGATAGAAGATCTTCAACATCCTTTGATATTTCTTCAATTGCCTGCTCTTGCAGGTCTGTAGCAGCTTTCATTATTCTCACGTGGCATCTACCTCTCTGTCGTTAGTTCTCCATTCAGAATAGCACAGAAAAAAAGGCGTTCGCCAAGGTAAGTGTTTCCTATATATACCCAAAGAGAGGAACGGATATTATGAATATTAACGGGCACACGCTCTCACTAAAAGCAGGTGAGCAGCATCATGACACTTCACTTAGTCAGTTTTTAAAAACAGCCGTATCGGCCTCAAAACCGATTATCCATTTTTGGATGGAGCATCAAAAAATACGTTTAAATCAAAAGCCTGCCCATCACGCGGCAAAAGTCAGTACAGGCGATCACATCCTGATCGATTTATTTGAAATGGAAGAAAGTGATGTGACGCCAGAATATGGTGAATTAGAGGTGCTCTTTGAGGACGAGCACTTATTGATTGTGCAAAAGCCCGCTGGACGGCCAACGCACCCGAATGAAAAGGGACAAACGGGCACACTGGCAAACCTTGTGGCCTTTCATTTTCAAGCAAATGGCGAGGAAAAGCGAGTGAGACATATCCACAGGCTTGACCAAGATACAAGCGGCACTGTCATTTTTGCTAAACACAGGTTAGCTCATGCTGTGCTTGATCAAATGCTTTCTAAGAAAACGATCCGTAGAACATACATCGCCATCGCAGAAGGACTTTTCAAGAAAAAGAAAGGCACGATCAATGCAGCGATCGGCCGTGACAAGCATCATGCCGTCAGACGAAGAATCTCTCCTACTGGTCAAAGTGCTGTGACTCATTTTCAGGTTATGGACACCAATAAACGCCTGCAAATGACAGCCGTTAAGCTGCAATTAGAGACCGGAAGAACACATCAAATTCGTGTCCATCTTAGCAGTCTCGGGCATCCTTTAGCCGGGGATTCACTTTATGGCGGCGCTCGCGTTTATATCAACAGATGCGCTCTTCACGCCAAACAAGTAGACATGACACATCCTTTTACAGGTGAGCACCTGAGCATAGAAGCGCCGCTTCCACCAGATATGGCTCAGCTCATGGACGAGATCATTCATTAAAAAAAGAGCCTGCTGATTAAATGCAGGCTCTTTTTTCATTAGACAGATGCTCTTTTTGCATAAATAATATATCGCTCTGGTGCATTGCCGACGAAATGAAATGGATAGCATGTCGTTAACACGAGCTCTTCCTTTTCATTCTGCAAAGTAATAATGGATGTATCATGCTGATCCACGATTTTCGTATGTGTGATTTCATAAAGAAACTCACCATACGGCACAGTGATTTTCAGCTGATCCCCAATATCCAGCTCACCTGTTCGGCGAAATACCGTGTCGCGATGGCCAGATAGGACGATTTGTCCCTTTTGATCAGGGTAATAACTGCCTTTGTAATGCCCGACTCCTTTGGCAAGATCATCCGCATCTGTCCCTTCGACAATGGGAAGGTCTGCTTTTAATTTCGGAATCGTCAGGATGCCAGAGGCTTTCCCCACTTCAGGAGAAAACTGCTTCTTTGACATCCTTTGATTGTCCGCTACCGCTTTCTTCGCGGCTTCTAATGATTGTGCTGTTTGAAGGTGTGTAGAGGCGATTTGCCAAATTCCCCAGCCGAGCAAGACAATTCCTGCTGTCATCACAGTAAGTGCAAGCCACTTTTTCATGCTTAAACTCCTTTACCTGTTACATTTCCTTAGATGAAACGCTCTTTAGCTTGCTGCTTTTTCTTCTTGTTTTGCTTTTTGAATGCGTCCCTCTTTTTGATACACAATGGAAGCTCCTTCAAAGCTCTTCACAAAAGCGACAGTGGCTTCTAAATCCTCTGGACCTGTTTCAGGATTTTTCCCCAGCCTTCCTATCGGTGCATACTTACTGCCAGTTGCAGTTGCCATAAAGTTATTCACCGTGAGTGTATACGTTTGATCGAGCGCAACGTCTGATCCATCTGGCAGCTTTAAGTCGACTACTTTATATGTTAACGGATCATAGGAATATGAAAAACCCGAAATGCTATAATCTGGTCCAAATTGAGGAGAAATTTGCGCTTCAATGATCTCAGCCAAGTCTTTCCCCTTAATCTCAAGTTTAACTAAGACGTTGCCAAAAGGCTGAATATTAAACAGATCTCCCCACGTAATCGGCCCTTTTTCAAGGTTTTGCCTGATGCCGCCGCCATTCATCATGGCAAAATCACTATTCATAGAATACCTCATACCATCAGCAATCAAATTACCGAGCGGCGTATCTCCATCATTTGAATAGCCGCCTTCCATTTTGACACCAGCTTCTCCAACTACCTCACTAATAATCGGCTCAACTTCTTTTCCGTAATGAGCCAAGATGCCGGCTGCTTCCTTGTCCTTTTCAATACCAGACTGGTCTACATACTGGATATTTGCACTCTTTTTGACAATATCCTTCGTTTTGCGGTCAAGTGTTACATTGACTTCGCCAACGGCCTTCCCATATTCAAAGGCTTGAACAATTAATTTCCCATTGACCTCTCCGTTTACCACTTCGTGATTATGCCCCGCAAAGATGACATCAATTTCATCATCGCCTTCTTTGGCAAGCTTCGCACTTTCTCCAGTGATGGTATCTCCATTTTGAGAGGCTGTCATATGAGCTAAGACCGCAATGGCTTTGATCCCTTTTTGTTTTAATTCCTTCGCGGCTTCATTAACGGCCTTGACTTCATCTGTAAACTGAATGTCTTTAATCCCTTCCGGCATCACCATTCCTGCGGCTGACTTTGTCACAACACCGATAAATGCTACAGGAATTCCCTCGACATCCATGATTTCATAAGCAGGTAAAAGTGGTTTACCTGTATCCTTGTATTCACAGTTTGCACAAACGAGCGGAAAATTCTGTCCGTCATATCCCTTTGTGCCTTTAGGATGATCTCCGCCATTTATGATCCGTAATAGCTCGTCCACCCCTTCATCAAATTCATGGTTACCAACCGTGCCAACATCAAAACCAATGTTCTCCATGAGTTCAACAGTTGGTTCATCCTGCAGAAGAGACGATATTGGAGAGCTGCCGCCAATCATATCTCCGGCGTGAACTGTGATCGTATTTTTGTTTGCTGCTTGTTTTTGTTTCATATAAGCCGCCACATAATCCATCCGTCCATACGTTCCTTTATTGCCATCACCTTTTAGATCCAGCTCGTATTGTTGATCAATTTTCCCGTGTAAATCATTCATGCTTAAAATGGTTAACGGGACTTCCTCAGCTTCCTCTGCCGTCTGATAGCCAGCCTGTTCTGCTTCTTCTTTTGAAGCAAAAAAGATGCGTTTATCTACAGCGATTTCTTTCCAGCAGTCAGGCGATACGTACGTTTTCGCTGATGAATCACCGACGTAGCGTGTCAGTCCTTTTTTCTGTTCACGTGCTCTAAATTCAAACGGCTGTTCCAGCAGCGGGTCCGCTTCGTTCCATATGCCCAGCCCTTTTTCTTTCGCCTCTTTGACCGCTTTTTGGAACATCTGATAGTCCTTTTCATCTCCAACCGGCCAGATGAAATACGTGGGAGCATATCCTTTTTTCACAAGCTCTAAATTCGTATTGACCCCTTTTTTGGTTTTCACTTGAGCTAAAAGACGTCCATAGTCGTCCTTCGCTTCAGGACCAATCTTTAATGTGACTTTATCTCCGCTTGAAAGCATCGTATTTAAATAGTCCGCCGCCTTCTGTCCAAAACGCAGCTGGTTTTGATCTAATTCATTTTTTGGCTTATGGTACGTTTCCGGCGTGTCCATATTCACAAAGCGCACCTTTGTTGTACCAAGCACAGGCTTCTTTAAATGAATCGTATCACCATCCACTACCCGGTCAACCGTTGCCTCGTATTCTTTCTTGATTTTTGGCGGCTTTGGCTGGCGTTTCAGCAGACTGATATCACCCTTGTGTCTTGGAAGCACCTGCAGCGTATCATATCTGCTTAAAACTCCTGTAAACTCATACCATTTCCCTGTCTTTACTTCATCAATGGCACTTGTATCCACCATCACTCTAAGGATGGTGCTGTGATATTTTTTATCAATAATCACGACATTATATCCACCGCCAGCCGGCTGCTCTGGCTTTGATTCAACATAGCCTTTGACCTTCACAAGTTTTCCTTCATGTTTATGTGCCTGATCCGTTTCTAGTTGTTTCAGTGAGACTCGCTTCGGCTTTGGCAAGGTTTGATTGACAGCATCTACCTTCAGGGCATCTCGATCCGGCACAATTTCAATCAGTCCTTTATAAGACGTGATCTTCCCCGTTACTGTCACCTTCATGCCTCTTTTCAGTTCTGGGAAGTTGTTGGGCTGTGCTGAATAAATATTGATTCCAGCTGATTTGTCTTGAATGTACGTTGACAGTTTCCCATTGCCTATAGCCGATTGGTCTGCTGTCACAATTCCACTCACCGTCACCGTTTCTCCGATCAGCAGACGGGCTTTCTTGATTTTCATTGGCTTCTTTTGGTTCCAAACCGTTTCCTTCTTTTCAGACGCAATGGCTTGTTCTGCTGTAATCATGCCAGGCAGTAAGGATTGCAGACTAAAGATCACTAAAACCAGACAGCAGATCATTCGAATGGAACGAACACGTTTCATTAGACCCTCCCCTTCCGAGCTTTATCTCTCATAGTGTACTAAGTAAATATTGATGGTAGATGGATTTCTTGTAAATCTTATGTCTGTCAGCTCATTGGAAACGTAATAATCACTCGTGTCCCCTCAAAGCTTTTGCTTTCAAAACGAATGCTGCCGCCATGGCTTTCAATGATTTTAATCGTCATCATTAAACCAAGGCCAGTCCCTTTTTCTTTCGTTGTATAAAAAGGTTCACCCAGTTTCCCTAGTTCTTCTTCTGGTATGCCCTTTCCTTGGTCTTCAAAAATCAGCATCATCTGATTATGTTCCAATACGGATGTGACTTGAATGACACCTGTCACACCATCCATCGCTTCAATTCCGTTTTTAAGAATGTTTAAGAAAACTTGTTTCAGCTCATTTGGTATACCTTGAATGTTTGGCAGCGACGGAGACAAATTCTTCTGAATAGACACGCCTTTTAAAACCGCCTGTGATTCAACGACCATGATCACTTCTTCGAGCAGAAGATTGACATGTACCGGCTCAAATTTCACCGATTTGCTTCTAGAGAGCACAAGGAATTCATTAATAATGGCTTCAAGCCGATTAAATTCAGACATCATCACATCTGCATAATCCTTCTGATATTTCTTACTTTGAATCATCAGCTGTAAAAATCCCTTTAACGACGTCAGCGGGTTCCGTATCTCATGGGCGATGCCGGCTGCAAGCTGACCAACTGCGGACAGCATCTCGGACTTCATCAGCATCTTCTCTGACTGCTTTTGATTGGTAATGTCCTCAGAAATCCGCATCACGGTTGACTGCATTTTGTCAGGATCATCAATTCGGTGTAAAGAGACTCTCTCCCATCGTTCACGGCCTGATAAATCCTGAAAGTACAGCTCACCAGTCCAGCTGCCTTCTTTTAAACAAACGTCCCATTGCTTTTCTAAATCATCACATTGACACAGCGAATGATAGACAGAAAAAATATCTTTGCCGATCAGGTCATATTCATGCTGCTGTACAAACTGGCAAAAGCGCTGATTCACGCATTGAATGACCCCTTCCTCAGTTGCAACAACAATATGGATATGGCTGTTATCCAGTGCTGTTACCGCTAGATGGAGTGACTGTTTGATTTTTGTCATTTCCGTCATTTTAATCCACGTCATCACCGCTCCCTCATGATCTTGATCAAAGATAGGTGTGATGTGAACAGTAAATTGTTCTCCTTCATTCGTTTCAATTTCTCGTTCGATGACGCGCCTGTCCGAGATAACCGATTGTATGTCATGATAGAGTGTTTCCTGTGTAAGCTTTTTAGCCATCGCCTGAAAGGATTGCTGTTGCCTTATTTGTGCTGAAGTAAATAAAGAGGCGGCTGTAGGAGTGTAATAGCGAATATTCATGTCCCGGTCCACAAACAACGTCGCAAGCTGAGGCTTAACAGAAGGTCTATACAGTTCTTCCCTTGTTACCCTTAAGTTGTTTATGATATTAATAAAATGTTCATGTTTTTTCTCAAGCTCCGCTATTTGCGTGTTTTTCACTTTTAATTGAGCCCTTGCCTCCTGCTCTTTTTGTTTAATTTCATTGAGTTCAATTTCTAAATCGACAATACGCTGCTGATAAACTGAATTCTGATCTGGCATCCCTTTTTCCCTGCTGTTCTTTTGGATTTTCCCTCTCTCATTCATTCGAATGAGAATGACGTATACCCCTTTAAAACGGTGATCAAAACTCTTTACAATAAAATCCGCATACTGCTTTTTTCCTTTTTCCGAAATGAGGACATGCTGAAACACAACCTCTGTCTCGTCCGTCCATACCTTTTGAAAGGTTTGACTCAACATCTCTTTCAAATAATCAGGTGTGACATATTCACATGATTGATCTGACACTTCTGTACGGTCTAAAAAGGAATAGGCCCCATTTGACATCGCCAGAATTTTGTCACAATCATTGATCACCATGCATGCGTCATATTCTCCGCTCACTTCTTCCATATATTGTGCAGCTCGCTTTTTTAACTCGGCATCACGAGCGTCATATACCCAAGGGACACTAGATGCAGGAACATTTGAATAGGTGTAAATGTTCCACTTCTCATTGAACAATTGAAACAATCGAGGAATATTGGGAACAGTTTCATTTGGCCCTAAGATTAACACCCCTTGATCTTTTAAAGCATATTGGAATCGGGATAATACTCGTTTTTGTACTTCTGGCTCAAAGTACATCAGAACATTTCGGCAACTGATAAAATCGAGGTGGATAAAAGGTGAATCAATCAATAAATTGTGAGGAGCAAAAACAATATGTTTTCTAAGCGACTGCTTCACAATAAAAGCGTCACCTTTTTTTTCGAAATATCGCGCCCGCCATTTTTCCGGTATGCTTGCCATAGACTCTATCGAGTAAAGACCTTTACTAGCTATTTGAATGGCTTTTCGGTTGATATCTGTCGCAAAGACTTGAAGTTCAATGGACACATCTCTTCGCTTCATTTCTTCTAAAAATAAAATCGTAAAAGAATAAGCTTCTTCCCCTGTCGAACATCCCGCAATCCAAATTCGGCACCGAGATTTCCCGTTGTTCATCGAATGGTCAATGATTGACGGGATCACCTTCTGTTCACATACTCGAAAAGCCTCCATATCTCTAAAGAAAGCAGTCGTGCCGCTTAGGAGCTGAGCATGCAGGCGGTCAAGCTCATCTGGTTCTCTTTCTAATAAACGATCGTACTCTGTTAATAATGACATTGGTTCGTTTGCAGTGCGCATGCGTTTTTGAATAACAGAAAGCAGCCTTTTCTTTTCATAGGTTGAAAAGGCAATCCCTTTATACATTTCGAGACGTTCAATGATTCTTAGTAAAGCTGGATCCGTCTCATCCGCATGCGGGACATTGATGATATTGGCCATATAAGCTGCAAGGGTGGATGGATTTTTGAATGATTGATGATACATGCTGTCAAAACCACTCTCTACCTCACTGCACGATAACGCTGTACCGCCTTGCTCAACCAACCGAAGCAATCCACTCCCCACACAATGACCTTTTTGAAAAAAAATCGCAAACGCCTCTTCCTTTTGAACACTGGCAAGTGACTTAAAAAGCGAGTCGACAGAGCATCCCTTGTTTGTTGGCAGCTGCTCAGATACATGAAGCCGATGATCTTCTGTTAACGTCACAGCCGCATGCTGCGGACAAAAATAGATGGTCTTCTTCATGACTTTCTCACCATGTTTAATCGTTTTTGCCCGGTAGCCAATCGGTAAAACAAGTGCTTCCAAATCTGTTATACAATCGCCTGTCACGTGATTTTGCACAACAATAAAAGAGGCATTTAATTCATGTGGCAACGATTGAAAAAAAGCCTCAAGATGATGCTGTTCAAACGGCGAAACACCGATGCCGATCACTGGTGCCTGCACATGTTCGTCTTCTATCAAACGATTAATGATTTTGTCCTGCATCTGGTACCCCCATGTTCATTCGTCTGATACTTTTTTTCGACAAAAAGAAAGAAAACCCTCTAATTGTAAATAATGTTTTTTGCATGAAAACGAGAAAATATCCTCACATTAAAACAGATTGCATAAACAGAAGGAGGAATATCAATGCAAAACGATCAGCAGCCAATGTTTCAAGGAAGCGCTCAGCAGCCTGAGCTCAACCATGGCGGGCATGAATTATTCGATTTACATGAAATTTTAGCCGGCACGATTAATATTTTGGATCAATATATGATCCTGCGGCAATTTATTCAAGATCCTGCATTATGCGACATCCTGGATCGACAATATCAGTTCGTTTTATCACAGTACAATGTCACTGTAGATTGTTTTTCTACAGGCCAAAAGCCTAGTGAAGAAACCGCTACTTATATGATGAAAGAACACACACAAGTGACATACGGAATCAAACCTTCTCAGCCGAAGAAGCCGAATCAGTCATTACAGGATGTAAAAGACTTAGGCATCACAGGACATATGCTCAGCCTAGTCAAATCACACGCTGGGCTACTTTCCATGTCCGCATTAGAAGTAACAAATCCTGTTGTCAGACGTGTGCTTGCTGCGCAGATTCCGAACTTTATCGAAATGGCATATGAAATTTTCTTGTATCAAAACAAGCATGGCTACTATCAAGTTCCTCAGCTTTCCAAACAAGATATGACAGCCATGACGTCAGCTTTTGCACCGCTTCAGGGGCAGGTTCAAATGCCTCCTAGCAAGGCAGATCAACAAAAGCCTCTTCATTAAAAAAACGGCTGACCTCCTTCTCTGGTCAGCCGTTTTTTCTTTGATACATCACTTTAAACTGTTCTTCAAAATCTGTGAGCCTCTCCCCCGTCGCCTGTTCAAAGCCGCTAGCAAATTGGCCCGTTTTCGCAGTTTCCTCCATAATCTCATGTATGATGTCTCGTCCGTAAAGCTGCACCAGCTCATAGATCATATAATAGCTTTGTAAATAGACATCTGTCTCATACGTTACCCGGGAGTTCTGCCAGTCTTGATCAGAATGAAGAGATTGAAATGGAATTACATCGAAGCGTTCAGACGTAGCATTTAACACGTCATAGGCCGTCCACTCTGCTGTTCCTTCGTGGAACCAAAGCGGAAAAATGCCTGGAGATACTTCATATGAATGGACCTTTTCATAGAAAACAAAATGAGCATACTCATGAATAAAAAGCGTATTGAAAAAGTATAAAGGCAGTGTCTCTTTCTTTAATAATGCTTCCCGTTTATCTGGATATAACCCAATCATTTGATCATGATCGGAGTAAAATCCCGTAATATGCTTGATACCAGCGATTTGTTCGATCGTCTCTTTATCATCAAAATAAATAACGTCTAAAGGTCTGTCAGCTTCAAATTGAAACACTGACGCTGTCCTCTTCTCTGCCTGCTTCATGGCCTCTATGGTCAGATCAACAAAAGCATCCTCTTCCTCTGCATAGTAGATTCGAATATGTTCATAGACTTGCTTATTGAGTCCCTCCGTGATAACCGTTTTAGGAGAAGACTGCTCCAAATATTGTCCTGTCAGCTGAAACGCAACATAAATCAAGTACGCGGTGAAAGCATAAAAAATCAGACCTGCTGCAATCATCCCGCTTACAAGTTTTTTATGAATCAATGACGGCCCTGCTTTCATTTGCTCCCCACCTGAATTCATCCTGCACCCTCTTTCTCTCTCTATGAAGAAACAAAGATCAACAAGAGGTGATATATTTTTTACTTTATGCAGTCAGGTGCGCGAGGTGCGGTTCCAAACAAAAAAGCCGCATATGACATACGGCTTTTGTCGTAGCTATTTTGATTCAGGGAAGACACGTCTAACCGTTTCAGTAAATTCATCGAAAAATCCTGAAATCGGCTCTCCGCTTTTAATACGTTTTCCATAACCTTGCATACGATCGACAAAGTCTGGATTAGCAGATACATACACGTTGTCGATTTGTTGATCCGTTGATTTGACTTTGTCTGAAATTTTCTTTTTCAGATCGTCCGTCACATCACCGCTTTTATTGCCTTCAAGTACAACGGCAACAAATGCATTTTTTCCTGTGACAAGCACGTTTGCTGTCTTCACTTCAGACATATTGGCTACAAGCTCTGACGCCTTATCTGCCACTTTGACCTTCTGAGGTGTTTGAACATCTGGCTGATCCTGTCTCATGTTGTCATTTTTATATGTGACATTTTCATACTGCCTTTTCATTGTTCCTCTACGCTCATCGCC
Organism: Bacillus sp. FSL R5-0512; assembly: GCF_038593295.1. Lineage (NCBI taxonomy): Bacteria > Bacillati > Bacillota > Bacilli > Caryophanales > Bacillaceae > Bacillus > Bacillus sp. FSL R5-0512. The sequence continues at coordinate 897,052 of NZ_CP151982.1, read as the reverse complement.
TTGGTTGTTCATTCCACACCCAGCGGTGATTAATGTTGGCACGAGCAGTAAAGATAGCATCCATTTCTTATTCATCAATTATTCCCTCCTTTTGCTCATAGGTTTTTCATCCAGCCGGCTTTTTATGCACATATCCTCTCTTTCCGCAAAATGAATTCATAATTCAGCTGTGATTGGTCATCCTAAACTTGATGAAAGATCATCACGATCAAATGGAGGGATTCGTTTGTTTAAAAAAAGAAAAGGTATGAGCACTGGCGCAATGATCGCAGTATCAACAGCTATCATTGCATTATTCTCCCCGGTTTTACGAAGAAGACTGAAAAGCATGACACAAATGAATATGTCTTCAATGATGAAAGGCGCAAACCATCAGCACCAAGATTCATCTCGTCATGAGTCCCGCTCACATAAGGAATCAAAAGGAACAGGTGAAGTTGGCCAAATGATCAAGCAGGCATTCACAGCTGTCCAGCCAAATCAAACGAACCAGCACCAATCACCATCAAGAACTCATCAGCCAAGAGAATCTTATGCGCAATCTCTTCACATTGATGAAAGTGTGATGAATGTGATGGATGATGAATCGATCCAGCAAGTCATCAATGACATCGAGCACAAATAATAAAACAGGAGCCTTCATAAAAAGAGGCTCCTGTTTATTCTCCTGAAAAATGTTCTTTGACCATAAGACAAAAGGAAGGTAGAAATGTGATTTCGATTGTTGTGATGAAGTCGTCACGATGCTCTAATATCAGCAACAGCTCCTTTTCTTCCTTCCGATCTTTTTTAATCTCTACATGCTGGACTGTTTTAAAATCATATATTCCTAAAACGGATTCGGTCTTTTTTCGAACGACCTTTAAGGTAAACTCCTGCATAGCAAGCGACATGTTCACAACAAATCGCTCCTCCTGATTCTCGAACCGAAACGTCAAATCTTGATATTCAACCGGCATTTCTTTTTCAAATCCGGCATCTGGCATTTTTTCAAAAAAAGAAAGCCAGTCCGTTTGATCTGGAAAGCGTTTTCCCCGCATTTTCTTCAATTCCTCATCATTAAAATTTTTATTAATTATCCTTTTTCCCCTTTTCTTTTGCAACAAATTTTAGTAATTTTAAAAAGGTGATTCTATTTTGCTAAGAGACCTCTTTATTAATTTAACAATTCTTGTCACTTTCCATTATTTATTTATGCTTGTGTTTAAAGAGAATTTTCTGAAGAAAGAAGATACCTTGCTCAGGCAAATATGCAAAGGCATGCTTTCTGGGTTACTCGGTGTCCTTTTAATGTTCTTCTCTATTAAAACAGGACCAGCGATCATCGATTTAAGACATATTCCCCTTATTTTAACGGCCTTTTATGGAGGCATCGCCCAAACAATGATTGCAGCTTTTATTGTGATCATTGGCCGATTATTAATTGAAGCCAACATCGCTTCTTCCATCAATATTTTTTCCATGATGTTTATCGCAGCCTCTTCTTTTTTGATTGCAGAGCGTCATATGAATCATGTTGTGAAAATGCTGTTATCCATTACGATTGGTAATGTGGTTGCCACAAGCCTGTTCATCTTGATCGTGCATGAGACATCATTTCAGCTGCATTCTACATATTGGATTTTCTCATATATTGCTGGATTGTTTAACTTTTATGTCATTGAACATCAAACAAAAGCATATCAGCTGTTAAATTTATATAAATTCCAAGCTCATTATGACTTTTTAACAGGTGTTTTAAATAAACGGAAGTTCGATGAGGTATTAAGAGAAGCTTTTACTAAGAAGTTGAAGCAGCCTATCCATCAAATGTCCCTTATTTACCTAGACATCGATTACTTCAAAACCATCAATGATCAATATGGGCATCATGAGGGAGATATTGTTTTAAAAGAAATCGGTACAAGGCTGATTAAAAACACAAGAAGCTCTGATTATATTGGTCGGATTGGCGGTGAAGAATTCGCTGTCTTTCTACCAAATTGTACAATTGAAAAAACATGGCAGATTGCAGAACGCTTACGAAAAAAAATAGCCGATCAGCCGATTTATTTAAAAAATGGTATGTCCATTCACACTACGGTATCAATTGGATGTGCTTATTCTCATGGAACGAGTGCAGACATCAAGCAATTACCAATTATAGCTGACCAGGAGCTCTATAAAGCGAAGGAGTCTGGCCGAAATCAAGTGAGCTTTTCAGAGAGAAAAAAAGACCATTTAACATAGGCATTTTCCTCAATTTGTTAGCACTAATTATTTTTAAAAAAGTTTTCGTATAACAGTTGTTTTTTCCCGCAAACACTGGTAAAGTAAAGGTAATTATTTTTGTTCGTATCATCTTTAAGAAGAAAGTTTTGAAAGAGTTTTCGTCTTTGAAGTTTGTGTAAGAGCAAGAATAGTGAATTTAAGCGTTAAGATCGCTTTAGGAGGAAATTTCATGTTAGAAGGTAAAGTAAAATGGTTCAACTCTGAAAAAGGTTTCGGATTCATCGAAGTAGAAGGTCAAGACGATGTATTCGTTCACTTCTCTGCTATCCAAGGCGAAGGCTTCAAAACTTTAGAAGAAGGTCAATCAGTTTCTTTCGAAATCGTTGAAGGTAACCGTGGACCACAAGCTGCTAACGTTAACAAAGCGTAATTTAAGAGCATCTGCTCTTTTAGCACTTTATAGAGTGAAGGAAAACCGCCCGGCTTCTGCCGGCGGTTTTTTTGTGCCATAAAAAAAGAGAACCTGATGAGAGGTTCTCTTTTTTATTTGTCCTTCTGCTTTAGCTTCTGCAAAGCAGAACGATACATATCATCATTCATTTTTGTCTCTGGTTCTTCTTCTTTGACAGGTGGTTCTGGCTGTTTAAACTTTTGAAGCGCCTGTCTATAGAAATCGTCGCCAGACGCAGCATCATCCGTTCGAGAAGGCTCTGACGCTTTTTTTTCAACTTCAGGCTCTACAGGTCTCGCCACAGCTTCTGGCTCGCTATGCGGCACGTCAGGCTGATTGGAGACATCTTCTTTGATCTCTTCCTTATCGGCTGATGCGTGTCTGACATTGAACGCTACTAATCCAATAATGACTAGAACAGCAGCTACTAACGCTACAATAATCGTCGCCAAAAGAACCCTCTCCTTATCGCTTAAATGATGCAGTGACTGATGCTACACGTCTTCCTAGTGCTTTTCCAAGTTCAATGCCTTCAGTCGAAATCAATTCATCTGAATCGATCGGACATGTCACACCAGCTCCATAGTAAGAGCCGTATAAAGCATTCTCTGGAACATTTCCAGGAAGGCCGACAACAAGCATTCCTTGGTGGAACATTGGTGTAATCAAATTATGCATTGTCATTTCTAAACCGCCGTGTGTTGTAGCAGTTGTACAGAAAACAGCACCGACTTTATCGATTAGTTTTCCTTCTGCCCATAAGTAGCCGAGACGGTCAATCCATGTCTTTAACCCAGAACTAATGGTACCAAAGTGACCAGGGCAGCCCCAAATGATCGCATCCATTTGATCGAGTTTGCGAATGTCTGCATCTTTCACGTGATCAATGAATACTTCAGCTTGCTCTGTTTCACCTGCGCCTGCTGCAATCGCTTCTGCAAGTGCTTTTGTATGGTCACCTTCACTATCGTATACAACATAAATTTTCATGTACGGTCCCTCCACACTTATCTTGCATCTTGGTTAGCTTCCTTAGGTGCCGGAAGCAGTGATATTTCTTGTTTCTTATGCTGCTGTTCTTTTCGCTTTTTATCCTTACGAACATCTCGCAGGAACAAGCTGAGAATGACACCAGCCGCACAGAATAATGTCACCCACATGTAAGCATCATTGATGCCCATCACGTTTGAATCAACCTGTGCTTTTGTAAAGAGCTGGGTAGATACATATTTTTGAGCAGCTTCTGCTGTCATGCCCATATGATGCATCACATTCGATACAGCCGCCTGGAATGAATTCATAAAGAACGGGTCCGCAGTATTTGTTTGATCCGCCATATTGGAATAATGGAATGTCGTCCGATTCGTATAAATCGTTGTGATCAAACTCGTACCGATGGAACCACTAATTTGTCTTAATGTATTAGACATCGCTGTACCATGGCTGTTTAAGTGCTGCGGTAATTGGTTCATCCCTGCTGTCATAACCGGCATCATCAAGAGCGACATACCAAATGCGCGTACTGCATACATGAGCACAATGTGACTATAGGAAGTATCAATGGTCAGCCTCGTAAACTCATACGTCGTGACAACGGTAATGAGCATCCCCACAATGGCAAGCGGACGAGGTCCAAATTTATCAAACAAGATCCCTGAAATCGGGGACATAATGAGCATCGCAAGTGCCCCTGGAAGCATTAATAGCCCAGATTGCAATGCCGTAAACCCAACGAGGTTTTGCAGATAAATCGGAAGTAAGAACATCCCCGTATATAAAGCAACCGTAATAATGATGTTAATGACACTTGATAATGAGAAAATGCTGTATTTAAATACGCGGAAATCAAGCATCGGATTATCAACTTTCAACTGTTGGAAAATAAAGAGAATGATCGCAATCGCACCAATAATAATCGTAGATAAGACGATTGGATCTGTCCAACCATCACTTCCTGCTTCACTCACTCCGTATAAAAGGGAAGCAAAACCGACGATTGAAAGAATCGCACCAAGACTGTCCAGCTTGATTTTTTTAGGCTCTACAATATTTTTAAACATAAAGAAAGCCGCGATAATGACAATCGCACCGATTGGCACAAGTCCATAAAACATAATACGCCAAGAATAATGTTCAATAATGTAACCAGATAATGTTGGTCCTACTGCAGGAGCAAACATCATCGCAAGACCAAAAATCCCCATTCCTTTCCCTCTGTTTTCCGGAGGGAAAATAAAAAGGATTGTTGTCATAACGAGCGGCTGTAAGATACCGCCGCCGACAGCCTGAATCAAACGGCCGATAAGCATCGTTGAAAAGTTTGGCGCAATGCCGCAAATAAATGTACCTAGTGTAAACGAGATCATAGCCACTAGGAATAAGCTGCGCTGTCCAAAACGTGTGATTAAAAACGCAGACAACGGAATCAGCACACCGTTGACAAGCATGTAGCCTGTTGTCAGCCACTGAATCGTCGTTGCACTCACATTAAATTCTGTCATTAAATGGGGCATAGCTACGTTCAAAAGCGTTTGGTTTAAAATCGCTACGAACAAACCGGCCATTAAAATGATCAGTAAAGACAAGGAGCCTGTTCCCTGTTTTGTCGCTGCAGGTTGATTTGCCATCTCAGACAACCTCCTTTCATATTTTGATATCAATCATCATTAAGATGAAATTTTGACAGAAGCATTCATACCTGGAAGCACTTTGTCTGATGGATTTTTAATTGAAATTTTCACTGCTACTTTTTGCGTTACTTTTGTATAGTTGCCACTTGAATTAGTTGCTGGCAGCATATTGAATGTTGAGTTTGTCGCATAACCAATTTGTTCAACAGTTCCTTCAAATGTTGTATCAGGATCTCCATCTACAACGATGTCGACTTTGTCGCCTTTTTCAATGTTTTTAATATCTGTTTCCTTAATATTTGCTGTGATGTAAAGCTTGCTTAAATCAATTGTTTCACCAAGAGCTGTACCAGGCTGCACTTGTTGATTGTTTTGTACTTCTTTTTTAACTAATGTGCCATCAGCCACTGCTTTAATGTTTGTTTTTGTTTGTCCTTCAACTTTTGCAACTGTGCTGTCTTTTTCCACTTCGTCACCTTCGTTGATATTCCAGCCTTTGATTTGTCCAGCTGCTGGTGCTGTAATTTGATACATGTCACCTGTCACTTTTGCCTCATCTGTTTTGACAAAGTTTGTGCTTTCATAGTAGTAATAAGCACCTCCGGCAATAATGGCAAGAATCACAATAAGGCCAATAATGTTCGTTAGCAATAAACGCCCTCTGTTCATGTTTTGTTTCTCCTTTCATGTATAAAAATATAGTGTCATCTGCTTTAGCAAACTTAGAATGCCCATCATCTGACAGAATATGAAACAAGCTCAACACTCTGTCCTTTTCCCTTCTTCTACTCCCGCCCCTATCATGGTGTGCAGCCCATTTATACTTATTGTTCACTTATGAGCAAAGAGCAGAAAAAGAAGAAAAGACGATCGGCATCTTTTTTGAAAAACTTATATTTAACAAGATTAAATATTAATAAATGAAAATTGAAATGTCAAAGAGAAAGTTTTACTTTTTTTTTGGCGATCCTTTCCTTCTCCACACCAAAAAACCTTTCAGCCCTTATGCTGAAAGGTTTTTTCAAATGTGCTCGTTATGAATGAACTTCTTCCTGCTGAAAAAATTTTTTTAGTGCGAGAAAAACGTCTGATTTTTGCTTCAAAATATAATGCTTAAATTTCTCATCCTGAATGTGTTTATATGCTGACATTAACGTAGAATGCCGGTTGTATTGATTGACTTCACCATAGCAGAATAAATTGGCTTTTTTCATGATCTCAGAAACAAGTTTCACACACCGGGCGTTGTCTGAGGTCAAATTGTCACCATCAGAAAAATGAAAAGGATAAATATTATATCGCGACGGCGGGTATCGTTCGTCTATGAGCTCTAGTGCCTTTCGATAGACAGACGAGCAAATGGTCCCCCCGCTCTCACCCCGTGAGAAGAAATGTTCTTCGTCTACCACCTTCGCCTCTGTATGGTGGGCAATAAATTCAATATCGACCGTCTCATACTTTGTCCGTAAGAAACGTGTCATCCAAAAGAAAAAACTTCTCGCCATATATTTTTCCCAAAGCCCCATACTTCCGCTCGTATCCATCATCGCCAAAACGACAGCTTTCGACTCTGGTTTGGTCACTTCATTCCACGTTTTATACTTGATATCCTCTGGGTAAATCGGATAAAAGGAAGGACTGCCTGTCATCGCATTTCGTTTAAATGCCGACAGCATCGTTCGTTTTTTGTGGATATTTCCTGTTAACCCGGTTTTGCGAATATCGTTAAACTCAATTTGTTCAACAATGATGTCGTCAAGCTCCTTTTGCTTGAGGTTTGGCAGCTCCAGTTCACGAAACAGTGCTTCCTCGAGATCCATTAATGAGACTTCTGCTTCGTAATAATCCTCACCAGCTTGATCTCCAGCACCCTGCCCCTTTCCTTGACCCTGCTTGCTGTCTGAGCCGTCACGCGCAACAACATCGCCAACCTCGCTGTCTCCATCGCCTTGACCCACATGTTTATTTTTGTCGTAGTTATACCGAATTTTATATTCATCTAATGAACGGATCGGAATTTTCACAACATCTTTTCCGTTCGACATGATGATGCTTTCTTCTGTAACAAGATCCGGCAAATTATTTTTAATCGCCTCTTTGACTTTTTTCTGATGACGCTGCTGGTCGTCATAGCCTTTTCGATGGAGGGACCAGTCTTCCTGAGACACAATAAACTGACTTTTTTCTTGCCGGGACATCCATCCCCCTCCTCACCTATTTGCACAATTCTTCTAGCCATCGATTCCTTTATCCTATGCTGCTCGTCATCCAAGTTGACGATCATTTCTAAAAAAGACATTACCGGTGCTGATGCGCCAATAATGCCTCCTTCATTTATTATCGATTCAGAAGACTGCCTACATATTTTAAAAGTTCATTTGCACTTGTTGAATTATAGCCATGCTCATCAATTAATCTAGCCACTACTTCATTGACCTTCTTCAGCTGCTGTTCATCCGGTGTCTTCGTCGATGTCGTGATTTTCACCACATCTTTTAGATCAGCAAACAGCTTCTTCTGAATGGCCTCCCGCAATCTCTCATGTGAATTATAATCAAAGCGTTTTCCCTTTCTCGCATAAGCCGAGATACGAATCAGAATTTCTTCTCTAAATGCCTTTTTGGCGTTTTCAGAAATGCCGATCTGCTCCTCAATTGAACGCATGAGCTTTTCATCAGGATTCATTTCTTCACCCGTTAACGGATCACGCAGCTTGTTTTTATTGCAGTATGCCTCGACATTATCTAAGTAATTATCCATCAGCGTTTTCGCAGACTCCTCATAGGAATACACAAAAGCCTTTTGCACTTCCTTCTTCGCAATATCATCATACTCTTTTCGCGCGACTGAAATGAAATTCAAATAACGCTCCCGATCCTCGCTGGAGATAGACGGATGCTGATCGAGCCCTTCTTTTAAGGAGCGAAGGACATCCAGTGCATTGATCGATTCCATATTCTTTCGAATGATGGTAGATGAAATTCGGTTAATCACATACCGCGGATCAATTCCGCTCATCCCTTCGTCATGAAATTCCTTTTTCATCTCATCAATGTCGACTGATTGGAAGCCTTCGACACTTTCTCCGTCATACAGACGCATTTTTTTCACCAAATCAATATCAGAACGCTTCGGCTCTTTCAGTCTCGTCAAAATGGAGAACATTGCTGCTACCTTCAGCGTATGCGGGGCAATATGCACATCTGAGACATCACTTTCTGAAATCATTTTATGATAAATGCGTTCTTCTTCTGTGACCTTTAAGTTATAAGGAATTGGCATCACAATAATTCTTGAATGGAGCGCCTCGTTCTTTTTATTTGAAATAAACGACCGGTACTCGGTTTCATTCGTATGGGCGACGATCAATTCATCTGCACTAATTAAGGCGAATCTTCCTGCCTTAAAATTTCCTTCCTGCGTTAATGACAGAAGGTGCCAGAGAAATTTCTCATCACACTTTAACATCTCCTGAAACTCCATCATCCCTCGGTTTGCTTTATTGAGTTCTCCATCAAAGCGGTAGGCGCGGGGATCTGACTCTGATCCAAATTCAGCAATGGTTGAAAAATCGATGCTTCCTGTTAAATCGGCAATGTCCTGAGATTTCGGATCAGACGGACTAAAGGTACCAATGCCGGTCCGTTTATCTTCAGAGAAAAAGATCCGCTCGACCCTTACATCCTCAATTCTGCCGCCATATTCCTCTTCTAGTCTCATCATGTTCAGAGGCGACAAATTCCCCTGCACACGAATCCCATATTCTCTATAGAAATCCTCCCGCAGATTTTGCGGAATGAGATGAAGCGGATCTTCATGCATAGGGCAGCCTTTGATCGCATAAACTGCGCCATGATCTGTGAGTGAATATTCCTCAAGTCCTCTTTTCAATCTAGTGACAAGCGTCGATTTCCCCCCGCTTACTGGTCCCATCAGTAATAAAATACGCTTCCTGACATCCAGCCGCTTTGCAGCAGGGTGAAAATATTCCTCCACTAACCTTTCGAGTGATTCCTCTAACCCAAACAGCTCCTGATCAAAAAATTTGTAGGTTCTGACCCCATTCTCCTCTTCAATCCCGCTGTCTTTAATCATATGATAAACGCGAGAATGAGCAGATTGAGCGACAAGTGGATTTTCCTTAATAATGTCTAAATAATCGCTGAATGTGCCTTCCCATTTGAGACGCTGCTCTTCTTCTCTGTGCTGTTCGATTTTCTTTAAAATATCCATATGAACCTCCTCTTTCAAGATTGAAGCTAGAAATCAGATACTGTTTTACAATCTATGCGGAGGCGTCCTATTACATGCTTTCGTTCTTCAAAATGACGAATTGGCAAACTGAATTGACAACCATCCGCAAGACCCTTCATAATAAAGGAAAAATAGGAGAAAAATGATTTTCTTCTCCTGCTTTTCAAGGTGAACTTCACATCATATGAAACAGGCAGCGAACGGAACAAAGGGATAAGGGGGAGCTTATATGAGAACGGTCATTATGATGGGCGTCATCATTACGTTTTTAGTATCCATTTTCACTGCTGGCTACGAAGGCAAGCCTGGTAAATGAAAAAAAGGATGTTCCATTTGCGGAACATCCTTTTTCATTTAGTTCGTTGTTTTCAGCACTTGCATATTCACTGTATTCCCTGACACCTGCACCTTCGTAAAGTCTTGCGTATCGACCACAGGTGTAACGGCACGATTATCCAATGTGATGTCAGTAAAACGAGTAGAGAAATTCGCCCGAATGTCTTTTCGATAAATATCGTCAGTTACTGCTACCGTCGACAGTAGTTTCCACTTGGTCACAGAGCCAATGTTTGAGTTTTGAATTTCTGTAATAATGCGGCCGGTATAACCAACATTATTTGTGCCCCAGAACGTCGCTCTTGTATGCCCATTCAAATTTTTATAAATCGTCATTTGAACAGTACTTCCAGGTTTAAATCCCTTTGTATACGTGAAGTCATCTTTTCCTTCGATATATGTCTCTTGATTATTTGCTCCTACTTTCATCGTAGGTTTCCACACATTATAGGTTGAACTGTATTGAAGACCAATATCCGCTTCCTTTGAACCTGTGAATCCAGAATAAATATAAGCTGTACCATTTGACACACTCATTGTGGAAGGGAGTTGAATTTTTGTGACCAATATGGATCCGTTACTATTGATATAAGTACGCCCGCCAATCCCTTTTGATAACTGCGCTGCTTCTATCTCCTGCGTCTGAGAGAGTCCTGGAATACTGACTGGAAGCGTCCCCATTAAAATTGCTGAGCTAATGGCACTAGTGATCAGTAGCTTTTTCATCTCATTATTCCTCCTAATGGATTCATCATTTTTTGAAAACGTGATCACAATCTATCATACTACCTATTTTTTAACATGTCAAAAAAAGTATAATTAAGTCATATTTTTCATCTTTCTGTTTCTTAACTCACATAAAAAAGCCGAGATCAGTATCTCGGCTTTTAATCATGATCTTATATGAGATCGCGATATTGCTGCTGGCGAAGTGCCTCATATACAAGAATGGCTGCCGTATTCGACAGATTCAAAGAACGAACATGCTCTGTCATCGGTAAACGAAGACAACGGTCCATATTTTGTTCAATCAAATCTTTTGGCAATCCACTTGTCTCTCTTCCAAACACAAAGAAATAGTCTTCATCCAGCTGAGAGTAATCAAATGTTGTATGCGGCTTTTGGCCAAATTTTGTGATATAGAAAAATTGCCCCTTCGGATGTGCCTCAAATAATTCATCAAGTGAATCATGATAGACCACATTGGCATATTTCCAATAATCGAGTCCTGCACGCTTCAGCATTTTGTCATCTGTCGAAAAACCAAGCGGACGAATCAGATGAAGGGTTGTATTTGTTGCTGCACATGTACGCGCAATATTTCCAGTATTAGCTGGAATCTCTGGTTGATATAAAACGACATGAAGTCCCAAAAAAGTTCACCTCTAATTTTCATTTCCGCTCAACATTATACCACTAACTATCCTTCGCGGCATCGTCCAAAATGTGAAAAAACATATATCGAATAGCAGGTGTATAGGCTGTCGAATCCTCGTATGACCAATAACGCATGCGGGAGTCATACGTCTGTGCATTCACAAGAGGCATTCCGCCTTTGTCATGATCAACGACAATGGTTGTATGATTATACCTTCCATCACCTTCAAAATCGTAGCAAATGACATCACCAATTTGAAGCTCGTGGGCTTCTTTGAGTTTCTTTGCTCTCAAACCCGCTTTTGAATTCGCTAAATAATTTTTCATCGAATGAGCCACCGTCCAGCTATAGCTCCACGTATGCGGACGCACCCACCAGCCAGACCCGCGGTTCGGATACCCTCTCGTTGGCGCATTCCCTGCTTTCAAACATTGTGAAATAAAATTTGTACAGTTATCTTCAAAGTTTTTATAGGCTGGATTCCGTTTATTCCAATATGTCTCCGCATACTTCACGGCAGCCCGCCGGTCATAATGAAAGGCTCTCCCAAATTGTTCTTCGGTCTGAAAGCGCTCATCCATATGCTCTTCGCTTTGCCGCTCTTCTAACATCATCCGATCTTTAACAAGCATGTTGTTATAAAGAAACGCTTCTCTTTTTTCCACCTGTTCCTCTAAATAAAAAGAATCGTCTACATCCTTGCATACATATGTGAGATGAGCAAGGTACTGCACATGCTGAGCCCCATCATCTTGAATGGCTGAATCGAGAAGTTTTGTTTTTGCTTTCGCCTTCACAATCTCAACCTGTCTTCTAGCAAAAAGCTCTTTTTTCCGCTCTACTGCTTCCACATCAGACATAAGCTGCGGCTGTTTGATTGCACGGTCATTGATTAAATACGCCAGCCTGTCTTCTAAAGTTTTCTCTAATAATTGTTTCACACAGACACCACCAAACATTTTTTAAAATCTTTGTTTGGTTCATTCTATGTTCACAGGGATGTTATTTAGTATTTAAAGGTGTCTGTAAAAGCTCAATCCCTTTCACAATCTCCTCTTTCGCTTCTTCATCACTTTCCCGTTCAAGGGCTTTTTCCAGCTCTGGAAGCTGCTGATCGTCGCCAATTTTGCCAATTGCCCAGGCAGCCGTTCCCCGAATGACCGGTCTTGGGTCCTTGTGCATCAACTCAATTAACACTGGTAAAGCAGATGCATCTTTAAAATGAGCGAGTGCCAAAATTGCATTCCGCTGAATGGGCTTTTTCCCCCGCCATGAACCTGAAACATGACCGTACTTTTTCTTAAATTCACGATTGCTGATCGTCAGAAGCGGCTTTAACAGCGGCTTCGCAATTTCAGGGTCTGGCTCCATTTCAGGATGCAGATGAAAGTCTTTTCCTTTATTGATTGGGCAGACAGTTTGACACGTATCACACCCGTACAATCGATTCCCTATTTTCGAACGAAACTCATCAGGTAAAAACCCTTTTGTCTGCGTTAAAAATGAAATGCACCGCTGAGAATTCAGCTGCCCTGGATTCACAAGCGCACCCGTTGGACACGAATCCACACATTTATTACAAGTTCCGCACTGGTCTTCAATTTTCTCATCCGGTTCAAACGGAACATTTGTGATCATTTCAGCCAAATACACATAAGATCCAAACTCTGGCGTGATAATCATACAGTTCTTTGCACTAAAACCAATGCCAGCACGTTCTGCTACAGCACGATCAGATAATTCTCCTGTATCCACCATTGATTTTGTCCGTATATCGACATGTTTGCTTCGCAGAAATTCTTCGAGCATATCAAGCTTTTTTTTCAGCACAACATGATAATCTGTTCCCCATGAAGCCCGGCAAAAAATCCCCCGTCTCGCATCCTTTGTACTTCGAGGAGCATCTTTCATTTTGGAAGGATACGCGAGCGCTATCGCAACAATTGATTTGGCCTTCGGAAGCAGCAAAGAAGGGTTTGTCCTTTTTTCAATATCAGGCTCTTCAAAACCTGACAAATACCCTAACGATTCATGTAAGATGAGGCGGTCCTTTAATGAATCAAATGTATCGGCACTTGCAAATCGAATTTTATCGACACCAATTTCTTTCGCATATTGAATCAATTCTTCTTTTAATTCTCCAACATGAATCACCTTGCAAACCTCCTTTCTTTGTTTCTTCTGTTGTTTTCAGTATAATACGAGTGTATCATGACCGATTGGAGTGAGTCACTGTGAAGATACATATGGAAATTTCTCATCCTCAAAACCCGTCTATCCATGTTGGGCAGATTGAATATTCACATATTGAAGTGGGTACATCACCTCAAATGTTAAAAGGCCGCTTACGCTTGTTTCAAGAATCTTTATTTTTTGAATACGAAGATAAAGTCTTAGAAGAAGTACCAGCCATCAAAGAATGGACGGATCTTTTAAAAGACGTTCCTTTCCTTCCACTTCTTTCTAACATCCAAAAGGAACAATTTATTGACTCGACCAATTCCGTACAGGATTTGTCGATATTTTTCTCACTAAAATATTTCTTACCTATCCTGACATTAGATGCCGATCGCATCAAAGGACCGCTTTCACTGGCAAAACATGAGGCTGGTGACATCGAATGGCAGGACAACGCAGGACTGAATGGATTATTTTCTCAAGCAAGTAAAGCACAAATTTCTCAAGACACAAAGAACATTCTTCAAATCATCCTTTTCCCGCCATCTATTTCCCGGGAAAAGAGTGAAGCTCTTATTCAATCCTTGACGAAGATGTTTGTACAAATACATGGCGGAGAAAGCAAATATGAACTCATTGAAAAAGCACTGTAGCCTGACAGTGCTTTTTCACATTATACTGACATAATAAAAAACGCAACACTTCGTTTATCTAAGAAACGAAATACTGCGTTATAAACAAAATTATGTATTGGAGCGGGTGATGAGAATCGAACTCACGACATCAGCTTGGAAGGCTGAGGTTTTACCACTAAACTACACCCGCATCAATCTTTTAAAAGCAACGTCATCGCGTTGACTTTTATTATGTTACAACTTTCTTAACAATTCGTCAAGAGAATATGAAAATTTTTCGTCAAAAAACTTCATATTCTCCGTATATATTACGATAGTTATTTATCTAGCTGGATATAAAATAAGTATGCATGTGACTTATTCTTCAGTGCTTGCTTTGGATTCTCCTCAATCTCTTCAAATATTGTTGAACCCCCGTCTTTCCCCATCGCCGCTGTATACGCAATCAGTGCCTTTCCTCCAGAAGCAACTTTGACAGTTTCAGATTGTGCAGAAAATACATAGTCACTTACTTTGAACGGGAAGCTTGATGTCGCTTTCGTCATCCCATCATTCTTTTTATCTGACCAAATACTAAATTGTGATTCATATGTATCTTTCTCATGATGTAATTGAAGAAGTACATTCACCGTTTGGTCGGTTCCATCCTGGTGTAAAGAAAAGGTAGCAGATGATGCTTCCTTATTCACTAATCGTCCATTTTTGTAATGACTCACGATAAACGTAATACTCTTATTCTTCTTCGTTAATCCTTTCAGTGTCAGAGCCACCTTTTCATTAGCCGTTGCTGCTTCTAGTAAGTTTTTTTCTTTTTTTGAGAGTTTCATTTGTTCGATGGTTACTTGGCTTTTAGTGGCAGGCTCTGTTTTTATGGTCGAAACCGTCTTCTCGGTTGTTGTGGTTTCTTCGGCCTTCTCGCCGCATCCTGCTAATAGAAAAACTGTGAAGAAAAGAATGCTCCATTTTTTAAACATTGTGATCTCGTTTGGTGTTTTTTATTTCCTATTATACTAAAAAAAGGTTAGGAGAATTCTCCTAACCTTTTGCTTTTTTCTGTTTCATGGCTGATAGGAATGCCACAATGAGAAAACTCACAGCAAAAATCACCATCATATAAATAAAAAAGTTTGGCTTGATCTGAAAAGTAAATGCGGACGAGCCTTCCATTTCAAAAGCGAGACTGTTAAATAATAAAGCATCATTCGTTTTTGATTGAAATAAATGATAGAACAGTACACCGATTGTCAGCATCGGAAAGCCTAAGAATCCGAGAAAACTACCGACTATCGCGCCTTGTTTCATCGCCTGTACGTTCATGATCGTTGTCCTCCCATTCCCCCAAGCAATAGCTGCTTCATAATGGACTTACCATCCCCCATAAACGGAAGAAGATAGAGTAATTGAATAAAATACGTGATTGAAAAAATGAAAAATCCTGTCGAAACCGGGTTTTCTTTTAGAAATAAAATGGTCACGATGATGCCTGCTGCGCCAATCACACCGGGAACAAGCGGGCCAAGCAGCGTAATCCATACCTGCTTTTTCTGAAATGGATCTAATACGGGCCTTACAAACTTCACTGACATCATGTCACTCGCAAAAAAGCCTTGAGGCCCATCCCGCCCTGCAAATTTTCGATGCGCATAGCCATGTGCCGCCTCATGTAAGGCGGTTCCGGTAATTAACCCGAAATAAATAATCGTAAAATAAATCGCAATGGCTGCAATCGACGGATCAGGAATGAATAAAAAAGCGATCCCTGCCATGACCATGAAAAGCATCCAGAAAAAGATGATTTTACGTGTCACCATGAGCAAAGCCGTCCCAAAAATGTGAAGGAACGAGTGACCAGTACAATCAAATCGTTCCTTCATTTTGACTTGATACTGCTTGAAAAATTGACAGCAGGCTGTCACAATCCGATATGGTGAATGATAATGAATAGACAGCAAGTGATGCTGATTCAATCCCATCATCAGCTGATAAAAGTCACGAGCAATCACCGACTCATCGACCTGAAACAAATCGGCGAGCTCTGCGGTAATACTCGCTTCAGTTCTTTTACCGTCCACTTTCGTTAACATATGATAGGCACTTTCATTGATCGGGAGTGTGCTTCCATACTGCGTATCCGTGAGATGCCTCTTTTGTAAGGTCACATACGGCGCTAGTGCCGGTACCCGCTCAATCTTTAGCTTATTGTTAAGAAGTTGAATCATGTGAATACCTCCATGAAAAACCTTTGTATATGGCAAAGATGAGCAGACCCTCAAATGCAGCCATAAGCAGCCACTGAAGCGCTTGACTAGACGCCCCTATGACATAGTTCCCAATAAAAACAATCGGAATCATGAGTAAAATAAGCGCTCCAAATGAAAAAATGCCTGTGTAGGGATTGTTTCGATCTAGAGGAAGTAAGATACCTACCACATAAAAGAGCGCAGTCGCATTGCATAAGACAGCAGCACCAATCAATGCGTGCCAAATCTGATCAGGAAGCGTCAGCGTTGTCAGCATGAATAAAACAATTTGCAGTACACCTACGAGCAGAAGGCCGATAAATTTATATAAAGCCACTTCCCAAGATCTCAGACCAAATGTTTTATACATGCCCAGCATTCGTTTATCATTGCCAAACGAATTGAAGGCTGTTAAACCAGCAAGAGCGCATAGAACAAAAAATGCTTCTTCTTCAAAGCGGAATCCAAACTGATAACGGACGAATAATATCACAATGAGGAGAATAAGAAAGTTTAAAATGTTTTCTTCATTTCGCACCTGTGACTTCATTTCCTTCACAATAAGCGACCACTTCTTTGAAGAAGAGAACGGCAGCTTGTGTAAAAAGGTTAGCGCTTTTTTCTCTGCCATAATCGGCATCATCGCAAGAGAAAGAAATGCCCCGCCTGCCGATAAGAGGATGAACAGAATCAAAATGGCATAATTTACCCCTTCAGGAGGCATTCCTTGTGCCGCTAGGAAAAACGGAGCTGTCAAATACATCAAATGATAATCAAACTGAATATATGATTGCTGAATTTGACTAATATCAAAATGCGTCAATCCATACGCCACGACCAGTGCCAATAAAACAAATATCGCTGCAAATTTTTGCAACGGTAATTTTAATTTCAAAACGAGTA
Source organism: Bacillus sp. FSL R5-0512 (assembly GCF_038593295.1). Taxonomy (NCBI): domain Bacteria; kingdom Bacillati; phylum Bacillota; class Bacilli; order Caryophanales; family Bacillaceae; genus Bacillus; species Bacillus sp. FSL R5-0512. The sequence continues at coordinate 879,836 of NZ_CP151982.1, read as the reverse complement.
AATAAGTGATATTGTAAATAAACTGGAGCAGCATTAAGACAAAAAGCGACTGCAAAAGCACCATCAAAAAGAAAGTGAAGATAAAAAAAATACCAATTCCCTGGGCAATAAAATTAGGTAAAAGCAGAATGCCGATAAAAAATAAAACAAGCCCTGCCACCACTGTCACCATCGGAATGAAGTATCCAAAACTTTTCTGAAAGGTAGAGAGCGGGAACCAGCTGAGCTGCATAGAAAACCGGTCTTGTTCAGGTGTTCTGACCTTGATCAAAACGAATAACAAGCTTGTAAAAATAGAGGCATTGATCGCCATTGACACGACAAGTAATCCAAGTGAACGTTCATCTCCATTTAAGAAAGCCTTCATAAAGACACCTGTAAAGCTGTATCCGATAATGGCTCCCATTGTAACGGCAAACAAAAAGAATAAGACCACAATGATTCGCTTCGTTTGAGTATCAAAGAGCTTATACATCTCCTGCTGCCACATTTTAAGCATCATTTTAGAAATGATTAATGATTTCATCAAAATGTGCACCCCTATCACTTAACATTGAAGCTTTCAGAAACACCTGTTCCAGTGTGCTTGATTGATACTTCTCCTTTAAGGCTGAGACCGTCCCTTCATCCATTTTATTTCCTTTAGAAATAATGGCGATTTTGTGGCACAGCTCTTCCGCTGAAAGCATATCATGCGTTGAAAGCAAGATCGCACCATGGTGCTCGGCATACCGCTTCATCAGTTTCTTTGTGTTTATAACCGCTTCAATATCAAGTCCTCTAAAGGGCTCATCCATGATCACCAATTGACTATCAAGCATAAATGCAGCAATTAGCTGTGTCTTTTTTTTCATCCCATGTGAATAGGTTTCGATCGGTCTTGATAAAGCCGAGTCCATATCAAACAGTTCAATTAGTTGATTTCTTCTGTGAATTGTTTTACATTCATACATAGAAGAAACAAAATCTAAATATTCAGCACCAGTCAATGCTTCAGGGAGCAGCAGGTCATCTGGAACATAGGCTACTTGTTTTTTAAAGGATGGTTCATCATTTGGGACGTCCTGCAAGTGAATCCTTCCTTCTGTATGCTTAATAATGCCGAGTATACAGTTAATCATCGTTGTTTTACCCGAACCATTCGGTCCAGCAACAGCAACGATTTGATGAGGGTCGATCTTTAAATGAAAATCATTGACAGCAGTCACGTTATTTTTATACGTCTTGGTTAAATTCTCGATCGTAAACATATAACCTCCAAGTGTCTGCATATTCTTTAAAACAGATCAGGCTAAACCGCCCGCCACAGACGGTTTAGCCCTGGTGTCTTATCTAAGAAGCAAAAAGATGAATCCTAAGTATAGCTACTTACATTCAATTTTGACTTTTAAGCCACTTTCCCACTGAACGGCTCCTGTAAAGCTACCCTTGCCGTTTGCGATACACCAAACTGCTGCTCCTAGAACAACTGTTGCTCCCAATCCAAGAAGGACAGCAACAAATACTAAGAACCAAGCTTGGTCCATAATAGCAGGTTCCATAGTGGAATAGTCAACTTGCGGCGCTGCATAAGTCATACTTTTCACCTCCCAGCTTATGATGATCGTATCATAGGCGTCACACTCCAAACATCTACAGAACATCCCATTTTTGACCGAACATACATTTGATTAAAATGTGACTTTTTATTCAATTATTCACTTTCATCTGTTTAAACCCTCTCTTATTTACTAGATTTTGACACCCCATAAGAACCACAAAACCCATTTAATGTCATTTACGCCATCTTTTTTCTTCTTTTTTTCAAATAGTCCATATTTATCATCTATCATATTTATTCTTTCTTTTTTGTGAGATAGAAAGAATTCCCCCGATATATCAGATAAAAAAGTCCTGATTATATGTCGCAATAATGCCAATTATGAAATATTTACTGATCATTCCGATAAAAGAGTGAGCACATTTTCCTTCTTCTCTTGACTCTAAAAATATGTATATACAAGGAAATCGATTGGGAAAAAAGCCCTTACCTTGTTCAGCACTATACAACAAATGACTCGCCTATTCTATGAAAAAAAGCAAAGCAGCCATGGCAGACTGCTTTGCTTTTTCAAATTTATGAGGAACTAGCAGCAGAGGCTGCATCTGGAAAATGATTGTTCCCAATGATTTCACCGGCTGGCACAGAGAGTCCTGTAGCCCCAGATCTCTTAAATGGAAGGAGCGGGAAAACAAGCTCTGCTAAATAATAAGCTTCTTCTAGGTGCGGGTATCCAGAAAATATAAATGTATCAATGCCTAGAGACTGGTATTCTATGATACGATCTGCTACTGTTTGCGGATCTCCGACGAGTGCTGTTCCTGCACCGCCGCGCACTAAACCAATGCCTGCCCAAAGATTTGGGCTGATTTCAAGTTTGTCTTTCCTCCCTTGGTGCAATTCCACCATTCGTCTTTGACCCACTGAGTCCATCCCCTGTAACACTTTTTGCGCCTCATCAATGGTTTTTTGATCTAAATGACGAATCAGATGTTCCGCTGCCTGCCATGCCTCCTCTTCGGTATCTCTCACAATCACATGAAGACGAATGCCAAACTTCACCGTTCTTCCTTCCTTTTCAGCCTGCTTCTTCACTTGTGTAATTTTCTCTTTCACTTGTGCAGGCGGTTCGCCCCAAGTTAAATAAACATCTGTATGCTTGGCGGCTGCTTGAATTCCTGCTGCTGATGATCCGCCAAAAAAGACTGGTGGATGGGGGGTTTGAGCTGGTGGGAATAACAGCCGGCCATTTTCTGCTTGTAGATGTTTGCCATGAAATTGTACATTTTCTCCTTTCAATAACCGCTTCCAAATCGTCAAAAACTCTTCTGTTGCCTCATAGCGTTCATCATGAGAAATGAACAGCCCATCTCCTTCAAGCTCCTCTTTACTTCCCCCTGCTACCACATTAATCAGCAGTCTCCCGCCTGAAAGACGATCTAATGTAGACGTCATTCTAGCAGCAACAGACGGCTGCATCAGCCCTGGTCTAAGAGCCACGAGAAACTTTAAATGAGTGGTTTCCGCAGCTAAAGCAGCTGCCGTCAGCCATGGATCTTCACAGGATCTCCCAGTAGGCAGCAAGACCCCTGTATAACCAAGCTGATCAGCTGCTTGAGCAATCTGTTTAAAATATGGATAGTCTGCCTGTCTTGCCCCTTTTGCTGATCCTAAATAACGGCCGTCTCCATGCGTTGGAATAAACCATAAAATATTCATGACATCGCCCCCTGTTATTATTCACCTTGATAACTAGTGCGCCACTTGAGCAGACGCTTTTCTAACAGACGTACAAATGAATCTGTCAGCTTACCTACTACTGCAAAGATGATAATTCCTACAAACACTTTATCCGTTTGAGAGAATTGCCTTGCATCCATAATCATATAGCCGACCCCGCTGCTTGAACCCATCAACTCAGCTACCACTAAACCAAGCCAAGCAATTCCTAATGACAGTCTCACGCCCAGAAGAATATGAGGAAGAGCAGCCGGTAAAATCAGCTTTGTGATGCTTTGATACACATTAAACTCTAAGGCGCGAGCCACATCAAACAGCTTATTATCTACACTGCGAATACCTAGAAACGTATTAATATAAATCGGAAAAAAAGCCCCAAGTGCAATCAATAAAATTTTCGCTGTTTCATCAAAACCAAACCAGAGGATGAATAAAGGAGTGACCGCTAAATGTGGAACGGTTCTCAGCATTTGCAAGGTCGGATCTACATAATGCTCTGTTTTTTTAGAAAACCCTACGCATACGCCCAGCAAAAGACCTAAGCCTCCCCCTAGCAAAAATCCACATATCGCTCGATAAAGGCTGATGTATAGATGGCCAAACAGTTCACCAGAACGAATCAACTCTCGAAAGGATTCTGCAATCAAGACAGGCGAAGGCAAGACAGTGGAAGAAACGATTTGAGAACCAGCTATGATCTGCCAAACCGCAATAAGTAGAACAGGTAATACCAGTCCCTTTAACTTATATAAAGAAGAAGCTTTTCTCCTTTTTTTCTTTGCCCGCTCGATTTTAGATGCTAAAGCCGGATTCGATACAGCTTTCATTCATCCATCTCCTCTTTCAGCATTTTTTCAATAAACGAATTATCTACAACCTGATTAACATCAATTTTCCGCTGGATCGCCTTTGTTTTGTATTGAAAATCAGCGGTATGCTGCTGAGCATTGATGATCTTCTTCGAAATGGGCTTATTGAGTGGTTCCGTATTGTTTAATACTTGTGTGACGACCTTCTTATCTAAATTTTTTAAACGCGCATATAGAGTAGCAGCCTCTTCTGGATGTGCTTTTTGCCACTTCACTGCATGGTCATATACCTTTAAGAATTTCACTACTAGTTCAGGATGCTGATCAGCAAACTGAGTTCGAACAAGGGTGAAACCTGGAGAATATAAATCGGTCGCTTCCCCATTCACCAGCAGCTTTGCTCCTTTCTTTATCGTTTCAAGTGATAAGAACGGCTCCCAGATCGACCAAGCATCAACGGACCCATTTTCAAATGCTGATATCGCTTCATCTGGCTGAAGCTGAATGATCTGAACATCCTTCGCAGATAAACCTGCCTGATCTAATACTTTGTATAAAAAGTCAAAGCCGCTGCTACCTTTAGCGACAGCAATTTTTTTCCCTTGTAAGTCTTCTACTTTTTGAATCTCACTGTTCTTATTCACTAAAATACCGTTCGCTTTCAGCCCATCCTGAGATAAACCAATTTCCTTAAAATCAATACCAGCTGCCTGACCTGCTATAACAGGTGAGTTTCCAACTTGCGTGAAATCTAATTGATTTGCAGCAAGTCCTTCAAATTGGGGAGGTCCACTTTGAAACTCCACCCACTTTACCTTCACTCCTTCTTTTTCAAATGATTGTTCAAACCACCCCTTTTTCTTTGCTAAAAGCAGCGGGCTCAAACTTTGCTGAATCCCAATCCTAATTTCTTTCACCTTGTTTTCCGTGCCGTCTGCTGCTTGATCACACCCTGCTAAAACAAGCAGAAGACTCAAAAAGATAACGATCATTTGTTTCTTTTTCATGCGATTTCCCCTCCCTAAATCCCTAAGCCATCGGTTAGTAACAATTCATCTGTTTTCTCAAATTCTGAAAGCACCTTTTGTCTTAAGCTTTGAAAAGCGGTTGACGTTCTATCACGCGGAAAAGGCAGGTTCACAGGGAGAATCTTATGGATTCGGCCAGGTCTCGCTTGCATTAGCACAATTTCATTTCCTAAATAAATCGATTCATCAATATCATGAGTTACGAGCATCATCGTTGTTTTTTTCTCCTGCCAAATGTCCAGCAGCACATCCTGCAAGTGTTTTCGTGTGAATGCATCCAGTGCACCAAATGGTTCATCCAGCAATAAGATCTCCGGATCACGAAGGAGTGCTCTCGCAATGGCAACCCGTTGTGACATTCCTCCTGAAAGCTCATGTGGATAAGCATGTTCAAATCCTTTTAATCGAACAATTTCAATCAATTCATCCACTTTGCGGCGTACATCCTGTTGTTTTAAATTGAAATTGGCCGCTATGTTTTCTTCAACCGTCAGCCATGGAAACAGGCGGTGTTCCTGAAAGATAAAGCCCTGTTTCATTCCTGGTTCTGTGATCCGTCTGCCTCCTATCAAAATTTGCCCATCATACGCTGTGTCGAGGCCGCTTATGATCTTTAGCAATGTACTTTTCCCACATCCGCTCGGACCTATCACTGTCACAAATTCACCGGGAATAATGCTCAATCTTAAGTCTTCAAGTACCCGAATGGTCTGTTTGTCTTTCCAAAAGGATTTATCCACAATATCAATTGAAATCGTCATTGAAACCTCCACTCCTCTTACGATCAGATAAATACACAGAAAGGCCCTTATCCCAAAAAAGAGATAAGAGCCTTCGCGTTGTCCGATCAGCTAATCATATTGATTTGTTAGCACCATCGTAAATCATATTAATCCCATAAATCAACTCAAATTTATAAGATGGTTATTTTGTCCTTGTATGCTTTTCATCAATCCGATCGTAAATCGCTTCTATTCGTTCCTTGTTACTGTAAATCTCATATTTGTTCCGCTCAATCAAGATATTGAGTGTCAGATCCATATGTTTTCTGTATTTTTTTCGTTTTTTCTTTTTTTCCATCTTCTTCATCCTTTCTCATTCAAATAAAAAAAGGCTCTTCACTCATATTTGAGTGATAGAGCCTTCGGTTGACCGATCAGCCATTCTTGTTCGTGTTTTCAGTATGCTCATGTTAATACACACTATTCCTACCTGTCAACTATATTTATTGTTTTTTCAGATTTATCTAAAAAATGATTGACCGAGCAGGGAACAAGATTTATAGTCTTATTAAATATTTCTTATCAAAACAGTTGGTTTTATCTAACAAAAGGAGGATACACACATGTCAGAAGAACGTCCATTTCGTTTAGAAACAAAAGCCATTCACGCAGGTCAGGAGCTTGATTCAGCGACCTATTCAAGAGCCGTGCCTATTTACCAAACAAGCTCATTTGGTTTTAGAGACAGTGAGCATGCAGCGAATTTATTTGGTCTTCAGGAACCGGGAAATATTTATTCACGTATTATGAACCCTACAAATGACGTATTTGAAAAGCGTATCGCTGAGCTTGAAGGTGGAATTGGTGCACTTGCTGTTTCTTCTGGACAAGCAGCGACGACTTATTCTATTTTAAACATCGCAGGAGCCGGAGATGAAATCGTTTCCTCAAGCAGTCTTTATGGCGGCACCTACAATTTATTTGCCCATACACTCAAAAAACTCGGAATTACTGTAAAATTTGTCGATTCATCCAACCTTGAAGAACTCGAAGCAGCGATCACTGACAAAACAAAGGCAGTTTATGCAGAGAGCATTGGGAATCCAAAAGGCGACATTTTACATATTGAAGCCATCTCAGCCATTGCACACAAGCATCATATCCCGCTTATTGTTGACAATACACTCGCCAGCCCTTATTTATTAAGACCTATTGAATTCGGTGCAGACATTGTCGTCCACTCAGCGACGAAATTTATTGGCGGCCATGGTACATCAATTGGCGGCGTCATCGTTGATAGCGGCCGATTCCCTTGGGCTGACAGCGATAAGTTTAAAGGGCTGACTGAACCAGATCCAAGCTATCACGGGCTGACCTATACAGAAGCAATTGGAGAAGCGGCTTATATCACAAAAGCACGAGTACAGCTATTACGTGATTTAGGGGCAGCTCTGTCGCCATTCAACTCATTTTTACTTCTGCAGGGCTTAGAAACATTACACCTTCGTCTTGAGCGGCATAGTGAAAATGCATTGAAAACAGCACAATTCTTACAGGATCACCCTCTTGTCGATTGGGTAAGCTATCCAGGTCTTGAAAGTCACGAATCATATGAGCTTGCTCAAACCTATTTACCAAAAGGACAAGGCGCGATCCTCACATTCGGTATTAAAGGTGGACGCGAAGCAGGTAAAAAGCTCATTGATTCTGTCCAGCTTTTCTCCCATCTCGCAAACGTGGGTGATTCTAAATCCCTCATCATTCACCCTGCCAGCACAACGCATCAGCAATTAAGCGAGGCAGAACAAAAAGCGACAGGTGTCACACCAGAGCTCATTCGTTTATCTGTTGGAACAGAAGCGATTGAAGATATTCTTGAAGATCTTGAACAGGCGATGACAAAAAGTCAGTCTGAATGACATAGAAAAAAGCACACGGCTGTGTGCTTTTTTATTGTTTATTAATGATTGAGTAATCGAATGTCTTGGAAAGGATAAAATACAAATGAGGTAGTTCCTTGAATATCACGCTTTGTAAAAAGACCTAAGCCGTTGCGGCTGTCCATTGAATTTTGGCGGTTGTCCCCCATGACAAAGTACTTTCCTTTTGGAACAGTCAAAGGGCCAAAATCAGGTGTCAGCAAGGTGCCATCTGCAGCTGCTTTCTTTTTGTTTGACGCTAAGTAAGGCTCCGCCACTTTTTTTCCATTAACATATAGCTGATCATTTTTCATTTCAATTTTATCACCAGGTAAACCAATCAATCGTTTGACATAATGAGTGCTGCGGTCTTCCCCATCAAGAACAATGATCTGTCCCCGTTTATAATCACCGAAATAATCAACCGTTTTATTCACAAACACCCGCTCTGTATCATGCAATGTCGGATACATGGAAGATCCTTTGACAATGTATGGCGCGAATAAAAAGTTGCGAATGATAAAAACAGCTATAAATGCGATTAAGATGGCTTTGATCCAGCCCCATAATTCTGATTTCTTTTTTTGTGTTTTTGTATTTGTTGTCATAAGCTCCTCCTGAATTCCCCAAGGACGAAATGTGTGTCACCAGCTGCCAGCCGGCGTCACGCTTGTTTCTCCCTAAATATAAACATATTTTGCCAACAAATCAAGCGAAGAGAGAGAAAAAGGCAAGCACCTTTCTGTGCTTGCCCAAAACTCAGTTAGTTAGCAGAAGAATCCGCTTCTTTTTCTTTGTTTGCTTTACCATAGAAATAATCCGATGGATTCACTGGTTTGAAATCAGATAACTTATGGAATCGAAGTAGATCCCTATAGAGCACTTTATCTGAAAGACTTAACTGATTATCAACACGGGCTTTAATCGCCTCTGTCTTTTTATTTTGTTTCACCACTTTACCTGTTTTCGTATCATAAACGGTATTATCGACAAGTGTGTATTTCGGTGTCACATAGTTTCCATTACGGAAGGCAACAGTCTCATCATGCTTTTTAGAGAATAGGTCTGTTCCAAAATTCACGAATTCATTTGAATCAATACCTTGTAAGTGAAGAAGTGTTGGCATAACGTCGACTTCACCACCATACGTATGGTTCACGCCGCCCTTCTTACCGGGAATACGTATCATAAGCGGAACACGCTGGTTTTGTGCATTTTGATAAGGAGTGATTTCTTTCCCTTGAATTTCACTCATTGCACGGTTATGGTTCTCAGAAATACCGTTATGGTCACCATATAATAAAATGACTGAGTCTTTATACATACCTGATTTTTTCAAGTCTTTGAAGAATTGCTCTAATGACTCATCTAAATATCTTGCTGTTTGGAAATAGTTATCGACTGTTTTATCGCCAGTTGTTGCCTTAGCGATTGTCGCATCTTTTTCATCTAAATTAAATGGATAGTGATTTGTCAGTGTCATTAAATGTGCATAAAATGGCTTTTTCATTGATTCTAGCATTGGAATTGATTCTTTGAAGAACGGTTTATCCTTCAGACCCATATTCACAAGGTTTTCTTCATCCATGTTGTAATAGGAAGCATCAAAGAATTGATCAATTCCCATATGTTTATAAATCGTGTCACGGTTCCAGAAAGATTTATAGTCCCCGTGAAGCACTGCACTCGTATAGCCTGCTTTTTGATCTAGGATGGCAGGTAGTGATTGGAAGGTATTTTCACCCTTTGTCACAAATGCTGCTCCCTCTGGCAAGCCAAACATACTATTATCCATCATCAGCTCAGCATCTGATGTCTTCCCTTGACCAGTCTGATGGAAGAAGTTATCGAAATACGTAAAGTCGTCTTTCCCATGAGCCAGTTTGTTTAAGAATGGAGTCACTTCTTCTCCATTTAATTTGTAGTCAATTAAGAAAGACTGGAAGCTTTCTAAATGAATTTTAATAATGTTTTTACCTTTTGCTTTCCCAAAATACTCTGCATTTGGCTTCGCATAGTGAGAAGACGTATAGTTCACAACATCCGTTAAATCTTCACTGCTTGCATTTGCTACCTGTGTTGCGTTTTGTGCTGCTTGTACCCCGTCATAAATCGTATAATTATAAACACCTAAGTATTTGACAACATACTTATGATCAAAGGTTCTTGTTAATAATTCTGGACGATCCTTTTCAGCCAAATGAAGGTTTACAAAGAACAGTCCAATACCTGCAGCTACAATCAGCAGTGCAAACGTCTTTTTCATTTGGAACTTCTTCACTTCTGGTCTCCAAATGACAATCGCAATCAAGATGATAATATCAAGGAAGTATAAAAGGTCATGCGGCTTAATGCTTGCTAACACACCGCCAGTCATGCCTCCCCCAAGATTTCCTGCCTGCTTCATTGTTGAGAAAGTCAAAAAGTCATCAAAGAAACGGTAATACGCTACATTTGCATATAAAAGTGCGGTCATAATAAAATCAATAACAATTAAAACAATGGCAGATTTACGCCCCTTCAAAAAGAGAGCAAGTCCAAAAAACACGATGGCTGAACTAAATGGATTCAATAAGAGAAGCCCCTCTTGAAAAGAACCTTTTACTCCTAAATTAAAGTCCATTTTGTAGGCTGTGTACGATTTTGCCCAGAATAAAAGGACAGCCAAAACAAAAAAGCTATATTTGTTTGCAAATATTTTTTTCATAAAACCTCTTCTTTCTTATCATCGTTCTGATATAAATGAAATCATAAAAAATTTACATTCATTTTGCAAATGTAAATCTTCTTCGCCAAGCATGCCGATGCTCTGTCTCCGCCGGATACATGCGCTCCTTTAATATAACGAATGAGAAGCATCATAAGTTTCAAAAAAATACGAGTAAATAAAAGGAAAAATATCCATTTACATTAAATTTACGCACACTTCATGTTTTAGTGGATGAAGAAGGTTTTGTAAATCACTCAGTATTACTTTACTTTTTTCATCTATTCGTGTCAAAGTAATTATAAAGAAAAGGAAGAATCACCTAGGCTTTTCGACTCATTTACCCAAATTTATACAAAATTCGATCCATGCTTCTTTTATTGTGACTCAACCTCCATTAATCCATGTACTTCCTAAAAAAACAGTTTAAATCAAAAAAAGCTTGATTTCCCCTACTGATGTGCGGTGTGATAAAGAGGTAGAACTTGATCACAACACTTATATGTTCATGACAAAAAAAAATCAGGCTGGAGGACATCACATGAAGATGAACAAACAAATCAACACTTTTGAAGAGAGATTTTCAGAAGATGTAATCACTATCATTGCTGTTACAGGACCTTCTGGCGTAGGGGCAGGAAAAGCAGGACAGGCACCTCTTTGGACCGCTTCTATTCCACTGATTGCTTGGAAAGAAAACGGTCATATCACAACCGAAAATGTAAGACTTTGCTGGCTAACAGATGACGAGGGATTAAGGGAAAAACAGGCACAATTACATAAAGAATCAATCGTTACACTTCAGGTTCGAAAAGGCGAAGGTGAATTCATGCTTGTATCTTTGATTGATACAGATACACAGGATCAAGCGCTTCAAGAAATTTTAGAAGAAGCCCAAAAGCCTGTGTATTATCATGATGACATACTTGGAACCTTTGAGTTAGTAAAAGGACTAGACTTATTTGAAAAAACGATCCAATGGAGCAATGAAGAATGCCTTCTCTACTTTAACCTCGAAGAAGATGAAAAAATAAATGACTCTCTTCGAACAGCAAACCACCTCATGCAAGAACAGGCCAAATGGGATTCTTCTATTAAATCATTTGCCGCGAATCAGCTGATAGATCTAGCAAAGGATTGGCAGGAACAAGACGAATCAGCTGAAGAGCAAGAAGAACTCACAATGAATCAATTTATAAGCCGCATTTCACTTGAAAGCCTGCATGTTTACCCTGAGGGAGAGTTAGAAGTCTACTATCATGACGGTGATTTATTTTGGGGGCATGTCATTATTGTCAAAGGAAATATAAATGGCACATTTCATGATGCACATATTGCAGGCTAAAGGCTGGAGGAATAACCCATGGAAATCAAAGCTTTTCAAGAATTAAATCTGTTTGGGAAAACGCCAGTCATCGCCAAAATTGGCGGCTTCCGTCCTGATCCAGCTGTACACAGCTGGTTTGCAGGCCATTTTTTCATCGATCCTAATCAAGGCTGGCCGATAGATCAAGATGGAGCCATGATTCCGATTTTACAAATTTATTTACCAGAAGTGCCAGGAGGAATGAACGGCTTCAATGAATGTAAGCTGATTCAAATTTTTCTTAATCAGAATACACTTCCGATTGATATCACCAAAAACGGTGAAGGCTGGAAGCTCATTGAATATTCATCAATCGAAGGTTTAGAAGTAGCTGAAACTCCTGAAGAAGTGAGAGGGCTCAAAGCTTTTCAAATCCAATGGAACAAAAGTGAGCAAAGGGACTTCCCTTGCTGGGAAGAGGCATGGTCATATGTGGACCTAACAGAAGTAAACGAAAGTGAAGAAGCGACAGACCACTTCTTTAATCAATACACAAATTATTCGTTCACAAAAATCGGTGGATATGGGGCGTATATTCAATCCCCGCCCCATCAACAACAAGGCGAATTCATGCTCCAAATCGCCTCAGAAGAAAAACCTCGTTTCATGATTGGTGATAACGGCACGATGTATTTCTATTATGACCAAGAATCAAAAGAATGGTTTATGCACTGGGATTGTTTTTAACGTTTATTGAATGAAACCTCGCCTTCTCCTAAACCTAATGAGTAACAATGAAAGGAGGCAGCAAAATGGGATTCATTCTAGACATCTTTTCACTTGCTGTGTATATCCCTTTTCTACAAGTGGATGAAGAGGAGATCTCGAGGAACGCAGCACATCTCAAAAAATATAGCTGGTTTCAAGCACTATTACATGAACAAACTTGCAGGGAGCTCATCATTTATGATCCCGATGTTCGACGTGTCATAGGCAGGTTTAAAACGGAGAAACTCCATAAGAAGCGATACAACTTAAGATGCGAACGTAAATTACTGCAAGCATTACAACGCGCATTCTAAACTGACAACAAGAGCCGCACTTTCCTGTGGCTCTTGTTTTATTAATAGAATCGTTCCTTTTGAAGAAAACATTTGACGCCTGGACAACTCTCCCCGTATATTATGTATAAATCCATCTTTTTCAAAGAAAAGGGGGCCTCACATGCGCTTATTTAAGAACTGGAGAAAAAAGCAGCCTGCACAGCAAATCACTTCAGAAAAGCAAGAAGACAGCATCCCAGTCAACTTCTCCACACTTCCCTTTGGCACAGACACCGTCGATGATTTTTTGTTCAACCTAGACCTGACCTCCAAGCTCACAGATCCCTATAAAGAAACAGATACGAACAAGCTTACCTAGATCTTCGTAAATCCTCATCCAATACTGGATGATTTTTTTATACTCAATGAAAGGTGTATCCAATGAAAACATATTATATCGTCAGACACTGCCAAGCAGATGGACAATCTAAAGCTGCAGCTTTAACACCACAAGGCATCACTCAATCTCATGAACTGGCACAGTTTTTTTCCAGCATTCATCTCAATCAAATTATCTCAAGTCCTTATAAACGAGCGATCCAAACTACTGAGCCCCTTGCTCATGCAAAACAGCTCGAGATAAAAATCGATCAGCGCCTCTCTGAACGTGTATTAAGCAGCAAACCAATAGACGATTGGTTTGAGAAGCTAAAGCTCAGTTTTACAGACTTACATATGACCTGTGAAGGCGGAGAATCGAGCCAAGAAGCCATGAATCGTATTGTAGAAGCACTACACGAACAAATAAAATTAGAAAAAGATCATACCCTATTCGTCACACATGGCAATATCATGAGCCTGCTTCTTAAACACGCTGATCCAACGATTGGATTCGAGGAGTGGAAGAAACTAAGCAATCCAGATGTCTATATTCTGAAATATTTTAGTCCAGATCATATAGAAACAAAGCGAATATGGCATTAAAAAAACGGCAGAATGAACTCTGCCGTTTTCTCATCTATTGCTGATAATAAAATGCCTCTACCCACTCATACGGCCTTTTACGCTCCGCACACCATGTCATAAAGCCTCTTGTCTCCGTCTGCTGAAATGCCATCCAATCCGTTAAAAGCTGGCCATAATAGACAGCTTGTTTTTGAACATTCGTACGAGTTCTTTGATCTTGAATCAGTATCATAACATTTTCAATCCCTTGAATTCTCTCTTGATCCTTCTCATAGGTGCTTAAATAAAGATCTTCATGTATATGGTGAAACGAATACCATAAGGCCGATAAATAGATTTCACAAATTTGAACAATCACACGCTGTTCCTTGCTGCCCCCAAGCTCTAGTGCCTTCAATAAATGAGGCAGCCCTTCTCCCTGATGCACAAACAAACCTTGCCAGCGATACGGTCTCACATCCAATGGATCAACATTCTCCCACTCTTGAAGAACAGGCTGGATCACCCCATTTACGAGCGGATACACAAGCAGATGATGACCATCCTCAAACCGTTCAATCCACTCAAACAGCCAAGCAGTAAATATACGCTGTACTTCAAAATCGTTCTCCTTCATCTCTTCAATAAAGGCCTGAAGAACTTTTAGCGCATCTTTACGCAGGCCCTGTTCTTTTCTCACACAGTACTGTCTAAAAAGAGGATAATCATTTACTCCCTCGTCTTGAATAATAGCCTGTAATATCGTCTTCGTTTGCATGATCACAACGCCGCCTCTTTACATCCATTCTTTTCTATGTTCATGAATAAATTGAATGTCTTTTTGATAATGTTCAAGATGTCCTTCTTGAATCATGTTTTGAAAAGCGATATCACCCTCACACGCTTGTCGTTTCATATACTGACATAACCCTTCTAAACGAAGCAGCACCATATCCAAATAATCTTCTGCTATTTCCTCGCCATAAGATTCAAAAAACAGTTTGACTCTATGCTTTATCTGGTCTGCATGGTCTAATGAAAGATAATTCACGACCTCCCCTGTTTCAGTGCGAAAAAATCTACTGAGAGGCACACATGTATAAAGGGTATATGCGATATCCCAAAGCCTTGGACCAGGAGCAGCTACATCAAAATCAATAATCCCTACTGGTTTTTTATCCTTGAAAATGATGTTGTACATCGCAAAATCATTATGGCAAACAACCTCTATGTTGTTAGGCGTATTGTCCATTCGTTCCCAATCATCTGAAATGGAGAAGTCCTGAACAGCATCATGATAAAGCCTTAACATGCTCGCTATTTCTTTTAAAACATCGTGAGTACACATGTATTCTTTTAAAGGATCATGACCGGCCACGCCATCAATAAAGGACAATACCTCTCTACCTTGTTCATCAACCCCTAAAAACTTTGGAGCATAGGAGAAATTCTTTTTTTCTAAATGCTTTAGCAGCTTTCGTATATTGATATTGTCTGACTTTACTTCTCGACGAACCGTATCTCCAGAACGATATACGTTCGAGACATTGCCACCTGTCAATAACTCCTCATGATCATTTTGTTTTTTCATAAATTCTCCCCTCATACTGGGTCATGTCAGCTAAAGATGTGTATGTACCCACAAATATTCATTTAGTTACACAAAGATGGTTCACTGTTTTATGTGAATGCGCTACTCCATTTTGTTTCCTTACATGGTTAAATGTATCGTACCAAATGTTACAAAACAACTAAAGATTATACTGTTAACAGTAGTACATGCTCATTCTATTCTAATAGGTTTTTATTTTTATCTAAATAACTCATTTAAACCACAAAAAAACGTTTCACCACGAGGGTGAAACGTTAGGTTGACGGTAAAAACCACTCATGAAACTTTTAATAGATATTGGAGGCCGGGGTCGAACCGCACTCCTTGATAAATTATTCCAAAAAGTCAAGGTATACTTTCTTAAAGTAAAGCACCCGTTAATGATATAAGAATTAAAGTTCTTCTTGATATATTTCTGATTTTATCGGCTTTAAACTCAAAGGTATTTTAAACTCATGAATACTTTCAATATGATTAAAAAAATGATCGATATCGTCATAATCCATTGACCATTCTTCTACCACCTTTAACTTTTTTAACTCGCTTGTTGGTTTAAATAAAAATTCACAGTGTAGTTGTTCCATGTGAGAATATTCATCTTCTTCATAAACTGTAAACTGACGTACAAAGTCAAAATGAAATAGTTCCTCTCCTGTAAAATCATAGACACCACACTGAAATAAAATTTCTTTATCTTCTTCGCCCTCAACTGTCACCTTTGAAAAAGCCTTAAATGTTTCCCAAACCTTTTTTATATCATCGTTATCTTCACCAATGCTATCTTTAAGATAACTTTCAGCATTTTTAACCGTAATCATTACAACACCTCTTGTGTACAATTTATCCAATCCTTCTTCAATTATCCTGCCCCTTTAGTTTAATAATAAGGCAACCATCAATAAAGTAAAAGTTAATCTCCTTAATATGTTCCTCTTAGCTAATTCACCCTTTCAGCAGTGAACGCGATTTGAAGTAATTTTGTCGTATGAAGAAGCAGCTAAAAAACAAATAAAAAACGTCCTCCTACAATTTGTAGAAAGACGTTTTAAACGTTGATATTCCTTAATTCTTCTGTAATTGACGACAATAAAGAATATCTAAAACTAGATACCGGTGGCCGGGGTCGAACCGGCACTCCGTGAGGAACACGATTTTGAGTCGTGCGCGTCTGCCAATTCCGCCACACCGGCATGATCATTAAAGAGCGCATCTTATATTAAAAAACAATGGTGCCGAGGGCCGGACTTGAACCGGCACGGTAGTCACCTACCGCAGGATTTTAAGTCCTGTGTGTCTGCCAATTCCACCACCCCGGCAGTCTTTTCAAAAAAGGCGACACCCGGATTTGAACCGGGGATAAAGGTTTTGCAGACCTCTGCCTTACCACTTGGCTATGCCGCCATTATTGGAGCGGAAGACGGGATTCGAACCCGCGACCCCCACCTTGGCAAGGTGGTGTTCTACCACTGAACTACTTCCGCACATCAACTGGGCTAGCTGGATTCGAACCAACGCATGACGGAGTCAAAGTCCGTTGCCTTACCGCTTGGCTATAGCCCAATAATAAAATGGGGCGATTGATGGGAATCGAACCCACGAGTGCCAGAGCCACAATCTGGTGCGTTAACCACTTCGCCACAACCGCCATAGATGTTATGAATCATATTAAGAAATTGGCAGGGGCAGTAGGAATCGAACCCACACCGGAGGTTTTGGAGACCTCTGTTCTACCTTTAAACTATGCCCCTATGAAAATAAAAAATGGTGGAGGGGGGCGGATTCGAACCGCCGAACCCGGAGGGAGCGGATTTACAGTCCGCCGCGTTTAGCCACTTCGCTACCCCTCCACTTTTGAAAAACAGTGCCGGCAAGAGGACTTGAACCCCCAACCTACTGATTACAAGTCAGTTGCTCTACCAGTTGAGCTACACCGGCAAATAGTGGTGGCTCGGGACGGAATCGAACCGCCGACACACGGATTTTCAGTCCGTTGCTCTACCAACTGAGCTACCGAGCCAAGTATTCTTTTGAAAAATGGCGGTCCGGACGGGACTCGAACCCGCGACCTCCTGCGTGACAGGCAGGCATTCTAACCAACTGAACTACCGGACCATTTTGGTTGCGGGGGCAGGATTTGAACCTGCGACCTTCGGGTTATGAGCCCGACGAGCTACCGAACTGCTCCACCCCGCGACGATATAAAAGATATGGTGGAGGATGACGGGCTCGAACCGCCGACCCTCTGCTTGTAAGGCAGATGCTCTCCCAGCTGAGCTAATCCTCCGAATAAAAAATGCTGGTGTATATTCTATAAAAATGGTGACCCGTACGGGATTCGAACCCGTGTTACCGCCGTGAAAGGGCGGTGTCTTAACCGCTTGACCAACGGGCCCTTTATTATGTAAATTGTGGCGGAGAGCAAGGGATTCGAACCCTTGAGACGGGGTTACCGCCTACACGATTTCCAATCGTGCTCCTTCGGCCACTCGGACAGCTCTCCAAATTGGCTCCGCAGGTAGGATTCGAACCTACGACCGATCGGTTAACAGCCGATAGCTCTACCACTGAGCTACTGCGGAATGAAGAAAGCCTGGCGATGTCCTACTCTCACAGGGGGAAACCCCCAACTACCATCGGCGCTGAAGAGCTTAACTTCCGTGTTCGGTATGGGAACGGGTGTGACCTCTTCGCCATCATCACCAGACAATTTAGTGACAAAAGATATTATACTATGTATTCAAAATAAATCAAGAGATATTTTAAAAATGTTCTCTCAAAACTAGATAACAATGTTCAAACTTCACATTAGAATATAGGTTAAGTCCTCGATCTATTAGTATCTGTCAGCTCCACGTGTCACCACGCTTCCACCTCAGACCTATCAACCTGATCATCTTTCAGGGATCTTACTTCCTTGCGGAATGGGAAATCTCATCTTGAGGGGGGCTTCATGCTTAGATGCTTTCAGCACTTATCCCGTCCGCACATAGCTACCCAGCGATGCCCTTGGCAGAACAACTGGTACACCAGCGGTGCGTCCATCCCGGTCCTCTCGTACTAAGGACAGCTCCTCTCAAATTTCCTGCGCCCGCGACGGATAGGGACCGAACTGTCTCACGACGTTCTGAACCCAGCTCGCGTACCGCTTTAATGGGCGAACAGCCCAACCCTTGGGACCGACTACAGCCCCAGGATGCGATGAGCCGACATCGAGGTGCCAAACCTCCCCGTCGATGTGGACTCTTGGGGGAGATAAGCCTGTTATCCCCGGGGTAGCTTTTATCCGTTGAGCGATGGCCCTTCCATGCGGAACCACCGGATCACTAAGCCCGACTTTCGTCCCTGCTCGACTTGTAGGTCTCGCAGTCAAGCTCCCTTGTGCCTTTACACTCTGCGAATGATTTCCAACCATTCTGAGGGAACCTTTGGGCGCCTCCGTTACATTTTAGGAGGCGACCGCCCCAGTCAAACTGCCCACCTGACACTGTCTCCCTGCCCGATAAGGGCAGCGGGTTAGAAGGTCAATACAGCCAGGGTAGTATCCCACCGATGCCTCCACCGAAGCTAGCGCTCCGGTTTCCAAGGCTCCTACCTATCCTGTACAAGCTGTACCAACATTCAATATCAGGCTGCAGTAAAGCTCCACGGGGTCTTTCCGTCCTGTCGCGGGTAACCTGCATCTTCACAGGTACTATAATTTCACCGAGTCTCTCGTTGAGACAGTGCCCAGATCGTTGCGCCTTTCGTGCGGGTCGGAACTTACCCGACAAGGAATTTCGCTACCTTAGGACCGTTATAGTTACGGCCGCCGTTTACTGGGGCTTCAATTCGCACCTTCGCTTACGCTAAGCGCTCCTCTTAACCTTCCAGCACCGGGCAGGCGTCAGCCCCTATACTTCGCCTTACGGCTTCGCAGAGACCTGTGTTTTTGCTAAACAGTCGCCTGGGCCTATTCACTGCGGCTTCTCGGGGCTTTAACACCCTAAGAAGCACCCCTTCTCCCGAAGTTACGGGGTCATTTTGCCGAGTTCCTTAACGAGAGTTCTCTCGATCACCTTAGGATTCTCTCCTCGCCTACCTGTGTCGGTTTGCGGTACGGGCACCTCTCACCTCGCTAGAGGCTTTTCTTGGCAGTGTGGAATCAGGAACTTCGCTACTAAATTTCGCTCGCCATCACAGCTCAGCCTTTACGGGAAACGGATTTGCCTATTTCCCAGCCTAACTGCTTGGACGCGGATATCCAATACCGCGCTTACCCTATCCTCCTGCGTCCCCCCATTGCTCAAATGGTGAGGAGGTGGTACAGGAATATCAACCTGTTGTCCATCGCCTACGCCTTTCGGCCTCGGCTTAGGTCCCGACTAACCCTGAGCGGACGAGCCTTCCTCAGGAAACCTTAGGCATTCGGTGGACGGGATTCTCACCCGTCTTTCGCTACTCATACCGGCATTCTCACTTCTAAGCGCTCCACCAGTCCTTCCGGTCTGGCTTCACAGCCCTTAGAACGCTCTCCTACCACTGTTCGTAAGAACAGTCCGCAGCTTCGGTGATACGTTTAGCCCCGGTACATTTTCGGCGCAGAGTCACTCGACCAGTGAGCTATTACGCACTCTTTAAATGGTGGCTGCTTCTAAGCCAACATCCTGGTTGTCTAAGCAACTCCACATCCTTTTCCACTTAACGTATACTTTGGGACCTTAGCTGGCGGTCTGGGCTGTTTCCCTTTCGACTACGGATCTTATCACTCGCAGTCTGACTCCCAAGGATAAGTCATCGGCATTCGGAGTTTGACTGAATTCGGTAACCCGGTAGGGGCCCCTAGTCCAATCAGTGCTCTACCTCCGAGACTCTTACCTTGAGGCTAGCCCTAAAGCTATTTCGGAGAGAACCAGCTATCTCCAGGTTCGATTGGCATTTCACCCCTACCCACACCTCATCCCCGCACTTTTCAACGTGCGTGGGTTCGGGCCTCCATTCAGTGTTACCTGAACTTCACCCTGGACATGGGTAGATCACCTGGTTTCGGGTCTACGACCACGTACTCATGCGCCCTATTCAGACTCGCTTTCGCTGCGGCTCCGCATCTTCTGCTTAACCTTGCACGGGATCGTAACTCGCCGGTTCATTCTACAAAAGGCACGCCATCACCCGTTAACGGGCTCTGACTACTTGTAGGCACACGGTTTCAGGATCTATTTCACTCCCCTTCCGGGGTGCTTTTCACCTTTCCCTCACGGTACTGGTTCACTATCGGTCACTAGGGAGTATTTAGCCTTGGGAGATGGTCCTCCCGGATTCCGACGGAATTTCACGTGTTCCGCCGTACTCAGGATCCACTCTGGAGAGAACAATATTTCAGTTACAGGGCTGTTACCTTCTTTGGCGGGCCTTTCCAGACCTCTTCGCTTATATCATTCCTTTGTAACTCCGTATAGAGTGTCCTACAACCCCAAGAGGCAAGCCTCTTGGTTTGGGCTGTTCCCGTTTCGCTCGCCGCTACTCAGGGAATCGCATTTGCTTTCTCTTCCTCCGGGTACTTAGATGTTTCAGTTCCCCGGGTATGCCTTCTCATACTCTATGTATTCAAGTATGGATACTACTCCATTACGAGCAGTGGGTTTCCCCATTCGGAAATCTCCGGATCAAAGCTTGCTTACAGCTCCCCGAAGCATATCGGTGTTCGTCCCGTCCTTCATCGGCTCCTAGTGCCAAGGCATCCACCGTGCGCCCTTTCTAACTTAACCATTTCTTACTTTAGAAAGAATCACTATGTGTGATGAACTTTGCATTGCATTCAATGTGAATGTATTACTTATTGTTATCTAGTTTTCAAAGAACAATCCTGTCTCGCTAGAGACATGTTTTGAAGGAATGATCCTTCAAAACTAAACAAGACGAAAACGTACGCTGCTCCATATATCCTTAGAAAGGAGGTGATCCAGCCGCACCTTCCGATACGGCTACCTTGTTACGACTTCACCCCAATCATCTGCCCCACCTTCGGCGGCTGGCTCCATAAAGGTTACCTCACCGACTTCGGGTGTTGCAAACTCTCGTGGTGTGACGGGCGGTGTGTACAAGGCCCGGGAACGTATTCACCGCGGCATGCTGATCCGCGATTACTAGCGATTCCAGCTTCACGCAGTCGAGTTGCAGACTGCGATCCGAACTGAGAACAGATTTATGGGATTGGCTAAACCTTGCGGTCTTGCAGCCCTTTGTTCTGTCCATTGTAGCACGTGTGTAGCCCAGGTCATAAGGGGCATGATGATTTGACGTCATCCCCACCTTCCTCCGGTTTGTCACCGGCAGTCACCTTAGAGTGCCCAACTGAATGCTGGCAACTAAGATCAAGGGTTGCGCTCGTTGCGGGACTTAACCCAACATCTCACGACACGAGCTGACGACAACCATGCACCACCTGTCACTCTGTCCCCGAAGGGAAAGCCCTATCTCTAGGGTTGTCAGAGGATGTCAAGACCTGGTAAGGTTCTTCGCGTTGCTTCGAATTAAACCACATGCTCCACCGCTTGTGCGGGCCCCCGTCAATTCCTTTGAGTTTCAGTCTTGCGACCGTACTCCCCAGGCGGAGTGCTTAATGCGTTAGCTGCAGCACTAAGGGGCGGAAACCCCCTAACACTTAGCACTCATCGTTTACGGCGTGGACTACCAGGGTATCTAATCCTGTTCGCTCCCCACGCTTTCGCTCCTCAGCGTCAGTTACAGACCAGAGAGTCGCCTTCGCCACTGGTGTTCCTCCACATCTCTACGCATTTCACCGCTACACGTGGAATTCCACTCTCCTCTTCTGCACTCAAGTTTCCCAGTTTCCAATGACCCTCCCCGGTTGAGCCGGGGGCTTTCACATCAGACTTAAGAAACCGCCTGCGAGCCCTTTACGCCCAATAATTCCGGACAACGCTTGCCACCTACGTATTACCGCGGCTGCTGGCACGTAGTTAGCCGTGGCTTTCTGGTTAGGTACCGTCAAGGTGCGAGCAGTTACTCTCGCACTTGTTCTTCCCTAACAACAGAGCTTTACGATCCGAAAACCTTCATCACTCACGCGGCGTTGCTCCGTCAGACTTTCGTCCATTGCGGAAGATTCCCTACTGCTGCCTCCCGTAGGAGTCTGGGCCGTGTCTCAGTCCCAGTGTGGCCGATCACCCTCTCAGGTCGGCTACGCATCGTCGCCTTGGTGAGCCATTACCCCACCAACTAGCTAATGCGCCGCGGGTCCATCTGTAAGTGACAGCCGAAACCGTCTTTCATCCTTGAACCATGCGGTTCAAGGAACTATCCGGTATTAGCTCCGGTTTCCCGGAGTTATCCCAGTCTTACAGGCAGGTTACCCACGTGTTACTCACCCGTCCGCCGCTAACATCCGGGAGCAAGCTCCCTTCTGTCCGCTCGACTTGCATGTATTAGGCACGCCGCCAGCGTTCGTCCTGAGCCAGGATCAAACTCTCCGAGGTATGCAGGATGCATATCACACATGCGTTGCTACACGATGTAGCGAACTTAGCATGTGATCATTTCCTGCCTCGCCAGTTTGACTGACTACCTATGAAGTATCATAGGATTTTTTTATAAAAACTCGAATTAACAGGTACGTTTTGTCTTGTTTAGTTTTCAAAGATCATCTTCGTTATCGCTCAGAGGCGACTTTCTTAATATAACATTTGAGCACCGTGTGCGTCAAGCGTTTTTTAGAATTTCTTTTTGTCAGCTTTTCTTTCAAAGCAACTCAGTTGCTCGTTAGCGACGTTTAATAATATACCATCATAATATTCATGCGTCAATATCTTTTTTCACAAAATATCCTCGATGATAGATTTTTTGTCCCTTTGTCTCAATCGGCTCCACTTGAACAATTCCTTTTTCCACAAAGAAATCAATCATGACGCTAAGGTCAGGCGTGAAATACTTTAGATCAGGGTGTGCAAGAAGCTCACCAAAAAGCCATATATCCTTCTGTTCCATGACATGACGCAAATGAGCGGCACCAATTTCTGCTTTTGAATGGATCAAAAAATCATTTGCTAAAAATAAAAGTTCCAAACGTTTATGCAGACTTTCATGGCTTTCAATCAGTTCTGAGTAAAGTTTGTATACTTCAGGTTCCATATGACGCACTTGGTTCCAAACGGTCACTTCTGGGTGGAAGCCTTTATCAATTACTTCAATACGTGCTAGGTGATGCAGGGCATGCACAATGGAATTATATGCATCAAGGAATTGATTTGACTCAAAAAATGCTTTTCCTTCTATATATCTGCGAATGAGCTTGCCATATTCTAAACCGATTTTGAGCTTGCGGTTTGAAAACGGGAATGTACTTAGTTCATCAATTAAGTTGAAGATATATTCATTTCGATCAAACAGGACTTTTCCATTCAAAATCCAATCGATGATTCGGCGGTTAGTGCCGAGGGTAATCCATTCCTTCAGTTGATCATCTGTGACAACATTTAAAGAAGCTGTTTGGTGATCGGATTCATAGTGCTTGATAAATAACGGCTCTTCCGCTTCTTTTACGATGACCAAAAGTGCTGCATCAAAGTTATCCGTCTCAGAAGATACTTTATGTCTTCTTTCTACTATAATCACAGCTAATGTGTCTGGATGGCTTGCTCTCTCTTGATAAATAGGACGGAGAAGATTTTCCATAGTGATTCCTCCAATACTCGGGTGTAAGGTTCTTCTCTAATGCTATGTATTTCTCCTCATAGAATCAAAATTCCTTCAATACATGAAAAAAGATCATTGAATCATTATAAGCAATTTATTCACAAAACTCTATAACTAATTCAAACGGAAAGGTAAAATGTGCTATATTGGAGATAAGGGGGACTAGGGATGGCGAAATACTCCAGTAAGATTAATAAAATCAGAACATTTGCACTTAGTTTGGTTTTTGTTGGCTTTCTGATCATGTATATCGGTGTATTCTTCAAGGAATCGATTTGGCTGTCGACTTTCTTTATGCTGCTTGGCGTCTTATCGATTGGATTAAGTACAGCCGTTTACTTTTGGATTGGTATGCTTTCTACGAAGGCAGTACGTGTCGTTTGTCCAGGCTGTGAGAAGGAAACAAAAGTGCTTGGGCGGGTGGACATGTGCATGCATTGCAGGGAGCCGCTTACACTTGATCCAGCATTAGAAGGTAAAGAGTTTGATGAATCCTACAATCGAAAAAAGTCATAAAAATAAGCTGACCATTTAAACGGTCAGCTTTTTCATTAATGATTTTCTTTTTTCGCACATTCTTGACAAGTACCATAGATCTCCAAGCGATGATGACTGACTTTAAAGCCCGTCACATGGGATGCAAGCTGTTCAACTTCATCAAGGCCAGGATAGTGAAAGTCCACAATTTTTCCGCAGTTTTCACAAATCGCATGGTAGTGGTCAGATGTCGCAAAATCAAATCGGCTTGAGGAATCACCATACGTTAATTCCTTTACTAATCCAGATTCCCGGAAGACTCGTAAATTGTTGTAAACCGTTGCGACACTCATATTTGGAAATTTTCCTTCAAGTGCTTTATATATATCGTCCGCGGTTGGGTGTGTCATAGAATTTACGAGAAACTCCAAGATGGCATGGCGCTGCGGGGTAATTCGAACACCGGTTTCTTTTAGAGCATCTAAAGCGTCTTTTAGTTCGTGAGCAGCCATTTCATCATGCACCTCTCTTCAAAAATATTCTTATATTATAATCTTTATAAATAGTGTACCCCCAGAGCCGAAACTTTGTCAATTACAATCCTCTTTTTTACCTATTCTTCTTTACAAAAAAGACCGGCATGACTGCCGATCTCATCCTGTGAGGATATTAAGCGTGAGCTTTCAATTCCTCAAGCGCTTCCTCTACGTGGTCTTTTACCTTTACTTTTCGCCATTCTTTCACAAGCGTGCCTTCTTTATTAATAAGAAACGTTGAACGCTCGATTCCCATATATTCTTTGCCAAAATTCTTTTTCAGCTTCCATACCCCAAAGGCTTCAGACAATTTCTGTTCATCGTCTACAAGAAGAAGAAACGGCAAATCATGTTTTTCTTTAAACTTTTGGTGCTTGTCCTGACTGTCTGGGCTTACGCCGATAATGACAGCATCTAATTCTGCAAAGCTTTGATGGCGGTCGCGGAAATCACATGCTTCTGTTGTACAGCCTGGTGTCATATCTTTTGGATAGAAATAAAGAACAATATGTTTTCCTTTAAAATCAGAAAGCTTTACTTTCTCCCCATTGTCACCGGTTAATTCAATGTCAGGTACTTGCTGCCCTACTTCGATTGTCATGACACAATCCCTCCAACCTATTTTTTAATTAGCCTATCCAATTTTGAGAGGATATTCAACTAAGGACGCTTGCATCGGCATGTTAAAATAATGATAGACGACGTGATACGTTGAGATAGGAGGCTATTTATGAAATTCACAGAATCAGAAAAATTACATCAAGAGGCGCTGGAGCACATTGTTGGGGGTGTCAACAGCCCGTCTCGTTCATATAAGGCAGTAGGCGGCGGTTCACCCGTTGCGATGGAAAGAGGAGAAGGCGCTTATTTTTGGGATGTTGACGGAAACCGCTATATCGATTATCTGGCAGCATACGGTCCAATTATTACAGGACATGCCCACCCGCATATTACAAAAGCCATCACGAAAGCGGCTGAAACAGGTGTCCTTTACGGAACACCAACGAAGCATGAAGTCACTTTTGCTAAAATGCTGAAGGAAGCCATGCCTGCTTTAGACAAAGTTCGTTTTGTCAATTCAGGTACAGAAGCGGTGATGACAACAATTCGAGTGGCTCGCGCATATACAGGCAGAACAAAAATCATTAAGTTTGCCGGATGCTATCACGGCCACTCTGATCTTGTGCTAGTGGCTGCAGGCTCTGGTCCTTCCACTTTAGGAACACCCGATTCCGCGGGCGTACCAAAGAGTATCGCCAATGAAGTCATTACCGTTCCATTTAATGATATTGACAGCTATAAAGAAGCATTAGATCGCTGGGGAGATGAAATAGCAGCTGTCCTTGTCGAGCCAATTGTCGGGAACTTTGGCATCGTAGAGCCTAAGGACGGTTTCCTGCAGCAGGTCAATGACCTCACACATGAAAAAGGCGCACTGGTGATTTATGATGAAGTCATTACCGCTTTCCGCTTTATGTATGGTGGTGCACAGGACTTGCTTCAAGTTAAACCTGACCTCACTGCATTAGGAAAAATCATTGGCGGTGGCCTTCCTATCGGCGCTTACGGCGGTAAAAAAGAAATTATGGAACAAGTTGCCCCGCTTGGACCAGCCTATCAAGCTGGCACAATGGCAGGAAACCCTGCATCCATTCTTTCAGGTATTGCCTGCTTGGAATTGTTAAAAGAAGACGGCGTTTACGAGCGTCTTGATCAGCTTGGCGCTATGTTAGAAGAAGGCATTTTAGCCCATGCCAAAAAGCATCAAGTAGATATTACAGTGAATCGCTTAAAAGGAGCGCTCACAATTTATTTCACAACAGAAACGATTGTGAACTACGAGCAGGCTGAAAATACGGATGGCGAAATGTTTGCCCGTTTCTTCAAATTAATGCTCGCGCAAGGCATTAACCTCGCTCCTTCTAAATATGAAGCTTGGTTCTTAACGATCGCACATACTGAAAAAGATATTTCTGAGACGTTGCAAGCAGTAGATCATGCATTTGCACAGCTGAAACAATCATAATGAAGTCCAAAACAGGCGTAAAAACATGCGTCTGTTTTTTTATTTACCAGCTCTTGTTTGTCAAAAGCGTGCGAATCTGTTACATTTCTTCTCAATACCTTCTTTTGATGTTTTCATGAACTTTCAAAAATCACTTGAATATTTCGGAAGACCGCTGTATATTACTTAGTTGTTTCATCAAAATATGAATGATAAATGACGAGTGATCATCTATTATCGAAAAGAAAGGAATGCAGGGACAAAACCAATGAAACTTGGAGCCCGTATTTTAAAAACTGGTATTGCCATTGTACTCGCGCTTTACCTGGCAACATGGCTTGGGTTGCCAACGCCCGTCTTCGCGGGAATTGCAGCTGTATTTGCTATCCAGCCATCTATTTATCGATCTTTTTTAACCATTGTTGATCAAGTGCAAGCCAATATTATTGGAGCAGCGCTTGCCATTACGTTCGGTCTGCTTTTTGGCACAGGACCAGTCATTATCGGTTTAACCGCCGTCATGGTCATCGCCATTAATTTAAAGCTGAAGATTGAACACACGATTCCGATTGCACTTGTAACCGTCATCGCGATTTTAGAAAGTGCAGGGGATCATTTCCTTTCCTTTGCCCTAATCCGAACAGCTACTGTGGTGTTAGGAGTTCTTTCTTCATTTTTAGTGAATTTAATCTTCCTGCCGCCAAAATATGAAACAAAACTTGTTCATCACATTATGGAAAATACGGAGGAGATTTTAAAATGGATCCGTCTGAGCTCCAGACAGTCTACTGATCATTCCACATTAAAGGATGACATCGATCAAATAAAAGAACGCATGATCAAATTAGATCATATTTACTTGCTATACAAAGAAGAACGAAGCTATTTAAAGAAAACCACGTATGTCAAATCAAGAAAGCTTGTTTTGTTCAGGCAGGCCATTATGACATCGAATCGCGCTCTGTATTTGCTGAAAAAGCTTCATAAATTAGAAAATGAAATTCATTTAATGCCAGAGCATTTCAGGGAAAGCTTAACGGATGAAATTGATTATTTACTGTATTGGCATGAGCGCACATTGATGAAATTCGTCGGAAAAATGAAGCCGCAGGATGATGAATTTCAAAATGAATGCTCTCTTCGCCTTGAGACGTTAACGAAATCATTTATTCAGCATCAGCAAAACCAAGAAAACGACTTACTCGATTACAACATGCTGAATGTCATGTCCAGCATCATCGAATACCGTGATGAATTAGAGCATTTAGATACATTGATTACAAGCTTCCAGACGTATCACCCAAAAGATAGTGAAATTGAGACAGAAGAAAAAGAAGCATAAACAGAAAAGACCGATTCCTAGAATCGGTCTTAAATTGTTGACAAAGAGCTAAAATGATCTTGATTTTAGCTCTTTGTCTTCTTTTCAGCGTAACCTGAAAACCTTTGCAGTCTAGGAAGAACGAGTACCGGAGCGGAGCGAATTGAGTATTCGTGAGCACCGGCACGCAGGACTGACACCGAATGCGAGGGTTTGCCTGCGCGCTGAGACCGATTCTGAGAATCGGTCTTATTTTATTTTCTTCATTTTCGGATCCAGCGTGTCTCTTAATCCATCCCCCATCAGATTAAAGCCTAGAACCGTCAGCATGATCGCTATTCCTGGGAAGAATAATGTCCAGGGGGCTTGAACGAGATAAGGTCTCGCATCGGCGAGCATTTTCCCCCATTCTGGACTTGGCGCCTGTGCACCTAATCCTAAAAAGCCTAAAGCCGCTGCCTCAATAATTGCCGTTCCGATCGCTAGCGTCGCCTGGACGATGACTGGCACCATACTATTTGGCAGAATGTGACGCAGTACGATGCGGCGGTGTGACATCCCAACCGCCTTTGCTGCCAGAACGTATTCTTCTTGTTTAATACTCAGCACTTTTGAACGAACGAGCCGTCCAAAGGTTGGGACATTAATAATCGCAATGGCAATAAGGGCATTTTGTAAGGAGGGGCCTAGGATGGAGACAATAGCAATCGCTAATAGAATGCTAGGAAAAGCGAGTAAAATATCAAACAGTCTGGAGATCACAGCATCTAGCACTCTTCCGCCATAGCCTGCTATCAATCCAAGCAGTGTGCCTAAAATGACAGACCCGAGAACCGAGAAGAAACCGACCCATAAGGAAATCCGTGCTCCATGCACAACTCTTGAAAATATATCTCTGCCGAAATCATCCGTACCAAACCAGTGCGTAGCTGAAGGGGCACTAAATCGCTCACCAAGTGATTGCTCATTGATTCCATAAGGAGCAATGAGCGGTGCAAAGATCGCTAGGATCAGAAATAAAAAGACAATCACACTGCCAATGACCGCCAGCTTGTGCTGAAAGAACTGCTTCATTGATTCAAGAATCAATGATTGAGAGCGTTCATCTTTTGGCTGAGGTGGTTCAAGCTCTTTTTGTGCTTCCATATTGTCACTCTCCCTCCCTAATATTTAATCCTTGGATCAATGACCGCATACAAGATGTCCACAATGAAATTGATCAGGACAAATATAAGCGCAACGACAAGAATACCTGTTTGAATGACTGGGTAATCACGATAACTGATGGCGTCATATATATACCGGCCAATTCCCGGCCAAGCAAAAATGGTTTCTGTTAAAATCGCTCCACCAAGCAAGAGCCCCGTCTGAAGACCAATAATCGTCAAGATCGGAATGAGCGCATTTTTCAGGCCATGCTGATAAATGATGAAAAATGAACGTACTCCTTTTGCTTTTGCTGTTCGAATAAAGTCTGAATGAAGCACTTCCAGCATACTTGCCCTTGTAATTCTCGCAATAATTGCTGCAGGGATTGTGGCGAGTGCTGTACTTGGTAAGATCAAATGCTTGATGCTGTCAGTGAATTGATCAAACCGGCCCTGCAAAAGCGTGTCCAGTGTATGAATATACGTGATCGACTCGACTGGATTCCTTACATCTTCTCGGCCTGTTGTCGGCAAAATACCTAATTCGATCGAGAACAGCCACTGCCCCATTAAGCCTAACCAGAAAATCGGCATGGACACTCCGATGAGTGCAATAAACATCGCGGCATAATCAAAGAAAGAATGCTTAAACCAAGCACTAATGATTCCGGCATTCACTCCCACAACAATCGCCAGCACCATGGCAAAAAAGGTCAATTCTAACGTCGCAAATAAGTAGGGCTTCATTTCCTGGGCAATAGCCGCTCCTGTTCGAATGGAAGTTCCTAAATCCCCTTTTAAAAGGCCAAGCATATAATGACCGTATTGAACGTACCATGGCTGATCTAAACCGAGCTGGATCGTTAATTGTTCTACTGCCTCTTTCGTAGCCCGCTGTCCTAAGATGACCTGCGCTGGATTTCCAGGTATAAAACGAATAATTGAAAACACGACCAATGTCATTCCGATGAGTACTGGGATGAGCATTCCTGCCCGCTTCATACAATAAGCAAACAAACAGCTTTCACCGCCTTTTTCTTTGTTTGAATAAGGGAGATACAAGATCTCCCTTATTTGCTTATTCGAAATACACGTCAGTTAAAGCTTCTGAACCAGTTGGATGCGGCTGGTAGCCTTTTAAATCATTAGATGCGGCAAGCATTGGAATTGAATGCACCAATGGAATCCAAGGCGCTTCGTCATGAATGATTTCCTGCGCTTTTTTATACAGCTCATTTCGTTTCTTTTGATCTGTGTCTGTTTGCGCTTCAATGAGGATGTCATGCATTTTATCGTTTTCGAAGAATGTATAGTTGTTACCGCCAATGCTGTCTTTGTCCAGCAGCGTGTAAATGAAATTATCAGGATCGCCATTGTCCCCTGTCCAGCCTAATAAGAACACATCTGCTTCCCCTTTACTTGCTTTATCTAAATAGGTGGCCCAGTCATATGTCACAATTTCTGCTTTGACGCCGACCTTTTCAAAATTTGACTGAATGACTTCTGCTACCTTCATTCCATCTGGCATATATGGACGCGGTACAGGCATTGCCCAAAGCTTGATGCGAAAGCCGTCAGGGAAGCCCGCTTCTTTTAATAGTTCTTTCGCTTTTTCTGGATCATACGGATATGGCTCAATGTCGTCATTGTAGCCTTCTAAAGCAGGCGGCAATGGATTTTTTGCTGGCTCAGCAAGTCCGCCATAAAATGACTCAATAATCGATTCTTTATCGACCGCATAATTGAGTGCCTGACGAACGAGCTTGTTATCAAGCGGCTTTCTTGTGACAGTCAGTCCGATATAGCCTACGTTCATCGATGGTCTTTCAATGAGCTGGAGTGCTTTGTCGGTTTTAATGCCATCTAAATCTGACGGATTCACGCCATCCATTAAGTCGATCTCGCCTGTTTTAAGGGCATTTAAACGAGCAGAGTTTTCTGGAATGGAGCGGAAGATGATTTGATTCAGCTTTGGCTTATCCTTCTGCCAATAATCCTCGTTTTTTTCTAACACGATACGGTCGTTTTGCTTCCACTCTTTAAACTTGAATGGTCCTGTCCCCACTGGATTTTCTCTAAATGAATCGCCGCTTTTTTCAACAGCCGCTGGACTTGCGATGCCAAATGGTGACATAGCAATGTTTTTGAGGAATGTCGCCTGCGGGCGCTTTAGCTGAAATTCAATTTCATGCTCGCCTTTGACGATGATGTCTTTAATGACATGCCCTTTATCTTTTTTATAGCCGCCAAACATCCCATAGTAAGGAAACTTTTCTGCGTCTCCATTCATCCAGCGCTCAAAATTGAATTTCACTGCTTCTGCGTTAAAGTCTGTACCATCGTGGAATTTCACACCTTTTCTTAAGTAGAACGTGTATGATTTTCCGTCCTTTGCAACATCCCATTCTGTTGCGAGGCCAGGATGGATGGTCGTGTCTTTCTCACCGTAATTCAAGAGCTTTTCAAATATATTCTCTGTGACCTTAAAGGTTTCGCCTTCTGTTGTTGTGATTGGATCTAGTGAAGTGGAATCTCCCCCTCTGCCAAATACGAGGGTATCTTTTGTTGCCTTTTCTTCTGATGTCGGTGAAGACGAGCATCCCCCTAAAAAGAGCGCCAGTGCCAGCACAAAAATGAAACTACTGAATAACCATGTCTTCTTC
Source organism: Bacillus sp. FSL R5-0512 (assembly GCF_038593295.1). Lineage (NCBI taxonomy): Bacteria > Bacillati > Bacillota > Bacilli > Caryophanales > Bacillaceae > Bacillus > Bacillus sp. FSL R5-0512. Next base: position 847,624 of record NZ_CP151982.1, on the reverse strand, counting down.
ATTGTGTTCCTCCTTTTGATATAAATAACACGCGGCTGCGTGCCCTGGTGCCTCCTCATACAAAGCAGGAACTGCTTTCAGGCATTTCTCCCATCTTTTTGGACACCTTTTGTAGAAAGGACAGCCGCCGCGTTCCGTCATTGTGGTCTCTTCTGCTGCCACATCTTGCGCCTCTAGTACGTGATCCATATGTGGAATGGATTTCAGAAGCAGCGACGTATAGGGATGAAGCGGACTGTGAAACACATCTTCGGCAGGCCCCATCTCCACAATGCGCCCAGCATACATGACGGCGATCCGGTCGCTCATATATCTGACAACCCCAAGGTCGTGAGAAATAAACAGATACGTCAGAGAAAGCGTCTTTTGCAATTCAAGCATCAAATTCAAAATTTGCGCTTGAACGGATACATCCAAAGCCGAAACTGGTTCATCGGCAATGACAAGACTTGGGTGCGTAATAAGTGCTCTAGCAATACCGATACGCTGCCTTTGCCCGCCGCTGAATTGATGCGCATAACGTTCTCCGTAGGAAGGATCAAATCCAACAATATGCAGCATCTCTTTTACCCGTTTCCGTCTTTCTGCTTTCGTCCCATGCTGATGGACAATCAGGGGTTCCTCTAAAATATCTTTGATTTTCATTCTTGGATTTAAAGAAGCATATGGATCTTGAAAGATCATTTGAATGTCTTTTCTTAAGGAACGCATGTCTCGTTCTTTTAGAAGGGTGATCTCCTGCCCTTTTAATTGAATAGAGCCTGACGTCGGTTCAGTCAATCTCATTAGGCTTTTGCCAAGTGTTGATTTCCCGCAGCCTGATTCACCAACAATGCCAAGCGTTTCTCCTTCCTTCACGTGAAAGGACACTTGATTTAAAGCCAAAGTCGATTGTTTATGTTTAGAAAAAAAAGCGGCTGTGTCATACCGTTTTGTCAGCTGATTCACTTGCAAAAGTGGGTGACTCAGTGTCTTCTCCTCCTTCCATTAGAAAACATGCCACGCGGTGATTCTGTTCAATGGATTGTAAGGCTGGATCTTTTTCAAGACATTGCGCCATTTGATATGGGCAGCGTGGTGCAAATTGACAGCCGGACCGGATGGCCCCTGGCTTAGGCACATGACCTGCAATAGAGATGAGCTTTTCTTTTTTCTCTTTAAACGATGGAACTGAGGCGAAAAGACCTTTCGTGTAGGGATGCAGAGGTTTTTGAAAAATACGGTCAACGGTTCCTTCTTCTACAATTCGACCGGCATACATAATCATGACTCGCTGGCATATTTGCCGCACGACGCCTAGATCATGGGTAATAAATAAAATAGCAGTGTCCATCTCTTCGTTCAGCTTTTTGAGCAGACGAAGGATTTGCGCTTGAATGGTCACATCAAGTGCAGTTGTCGGTTCATCAGCGATCATAAGCTTTGGGTGACAAAGCATTGCCATTGCAATCATCACACGCTGGCGCATGCCGCCTGATAATTCGTGTGGATATTTTTTAAGTAACGATTCTGCTTGCTTCAACCCAACTGTTTGAAGAAGATCAATCGCCTTCGCTTTTGCTTCTTTCTGACCGATTGCTTGATGTGTAAAAAGGGCTTCCGTCATTTGTTTGCCGATGGTCATTAATGGGTTCAGAGAGGTCATAGGCTCTTGGAAAATCATTGAAATGTCATTTCCTCTTATCTCTCGCCACTGCTTCTCTGAAAGTGACAGCAGATTTTGCCCTTCGAAGTGAACCTCGCCCGTTGTATCGGTTTGCTGATTCAGTCCCATTAATGACATGCTTGTGATACTTTTCCCGCAGCCTGATTCACCCACAATCCCTAACGTTTCCCCTTTTTGAATCGAGAAAGATATGTGATGGACGATGGGCACTTTTTGCTTTTTCTGCTGAAACGCAATGGACAGCTGTTTGACATCTAGCAGCACGTCTTGTTCTTTCACATATTCACCACCCCGTCATACTTTTTAAAATTGTATTGAGACAAGCTGGGAAATATGTCATGTTTTTGACAAGCATAAAAAAGCCTATCCGCTAGAATCGGATAGGCTTCTACTAATTTAAAGTTTGAATGGTAAATAAATGACGATAGTGGCTGTCTTGGTTCATTAATTCTTCGTGTGTTCCTTTTTCCACAATTTCGCCTTGTTCCATGACCACAATTTGGTCAGCATGTGTAATGGTTGATAATCTGTGTGCGACAATAAAGGTTGTGCGATCCTTCGCCAGCTTTTGCATCGCTTCTTGAATGTAATGCTCACTTTCTAAATCAAGTGCGGACGTCGCTTCGTCTAAAATCAAAAGCGGTGGATTTTTAAGAAATACCCTTGCAATGGAAATCCGCTGTTTTTGTCCGCCTGACAGCTTCACGCCCCGTTCTCCTACTTTCGTGTCATATCCTTCAGGAAGAGACATAATAAAATCATGCGCATTTGCCGCTTTTGCAGCCGACACGATATTTTCAAAAGGTGCTTCAGGGTCTCCAACCGCAATATTTTCTTTAATCGTGCCACTGAATAGGAATGTATCCTGCAGCACCATTCCGACTTGATTTCGGAGACTTCTTGCTTTGTACTCTTTTATATCTATGCCGTCAATTTCAAGTGACCCGTTTGTGACATCATAAAACCTTGGAATTAAGCTGACGAGTGTCGACTTCCCTCCACCGCTCATTCCTACAAGCGCAACCGTTTGTCCTTTTTCTACTTTCAAGGAGATATTGTGCAGAATCTCTTCCTGCGTGTGTTCATAACGAAACGACACATTTTTAAACTCTACCTCTCCTTTTAAATGATTGGCTTCTTTTGCATTCGGCCGGTCTGTGACCTCATATGGCTCATCAATAAACTCAAAGATCCGATCCATTGATGCAACGGACTGGGTTAACGTCGTGGATGAGTTAATGAGACGGCGAATCGGATTGTACATCCGGTCAATATAGCCGACAAAGGCGATCATGGTCCCAATCGACAGCGATCCGTTAATTACTGTGTAGCCAGCAAATGCAATGATTAACAGCGGTGCAATGTCAGTGATGGTATTGACGACGGCAAATGTTTTGGCGTTCCAATTCGTATGGTTGATTGCTTTGTTTAAGAAATTTTTGTTTTCATCATGAAAATTCTCTTGTTCATATTCTTCAATCGCAAAGCTGCGAATGACCGGCATTCCTTGTACCCGCTCATGCAGGTGCCCTTGCACTTCAGCCAGCGCCTGTGACCGCTCTTTTGTCAGCTTACGAAGCCGTCCGTAAAAATACTTTACTGCAAACGCGTATAGCGGAAAAATAATGACAGACACGATGGTGAGCTTCAGATCAAGTGTACACATAATGGCGATCACGATCAGTACAGTCATCATATCCAGCCAAATGTTCATGAGACCTGTGATGACAAATTCCTTTGTCTGCTCCACATCGTTGATCACTCTTGAAATAATTTCTCCTGTTCTCGTGTTGGCATAGTAACGAAGACTTAGCTTTTGAATATGTGAGAACAATTTTTCCCGAATATCAAATAATACCTTACTGCCTGTCCACTGAGCGTAGTATTGTCTATAGTATTCAACAGGCGGCCTCAACACTAAAAATAATACGAGCATGATTCCCATTATGATCAGTAGAGTTGATGTCTTTTCTTCAGCTGACCCCGAGCCTTGAATGACATCATCAATGACATACTTTAAAAGCAGAGGCAAGGTTAAGGGAATCGAAAACTTAATCATTCCGATGACCATTGTCAATGCAATCTGTTTTTTATACGGTGTTACAAAAGCCATGTAGCGTTTAATGACCCCCATGTAAATCTCCTTCCCAATCTATCAGTGCCTCTTATCCGTACGCAGTCAAAAACCTGTTAGCCTAAAAAGCCAAACAGGTTTTTGATGCTCTTGCTTATTTTGTATAATGTAAAAAACGTTCATACCACATATCCACAAATTCAGGCGCAAACGGACCTTTCCGCTGGTGAATCCAATGCAGTAATGTATTCAGATGCTCTCTTAAGATACTATCGATTTCTTTTGGATAATTCATCTGCCTCTTATGATCTGCATATTCGTCCTCATCCAAAATATTGTACGTCATGTCTGGAAAGACTTTGACGTCTAAATCGTAATCAATATACTTAATTGCCTCATCATCTGTCGCAAAAGGAGAGCTGATGTTGCAGTAATAATATACCCCATCATCTCTAAGCATCCCAATTACATTAAACCATTGTTTTGCATGGAAATAGCAAATAGCCGGTTCTCTCGTCATCCAAGTACGGCCGTCGGATTCAGTCACCATTGTACGGTCGTTTGCACCAATGATACACAATTCCGTTGCTTTCAGAATGGTGGTTTCATTCCAAATCCTGTGGATCAAGCCATTATGTTTATAGCTTTGAATTTGGATGGTTTCTCCTTCCTTGGGATAGCCCATATTTTCTCCCCTACTTTCTATAACAAACAAACCTAACAGTCCAAAGACCTAATTTCCCAACTAAACATGTCTCTATTATATTATACCGTTACATCATTAAAAAATGAAATGAAAAAGCCATTCAACCCAATTGAACGGCACACTGACTTACATCACGCTAGAACTCTTTTCCATCTGTTTATATGAGTTGATGACCTCTTCTGTCTGTTTTGTAAATAAGGTTTGCACTTTTGCAGTTCCTCACGTTTCTGTTTGATCTGATCACAAAGCCTATGCCACTCTTCTTTTTTTTCATCCTGCTGCAATTGTTTTTCTGTTTCTAAGCATAGATCGAGTTCTCCCTGCACATCGAGCAGCTGATCCATGAGCTGCATTTGTTCTTTTACAAGCTGATCGAAATCAGACATCTAACTCCTCCCTTTTCATCGAATCCACTTTTTGTCTGTATACCATTTCTTGAAAGAAAGAAGAAATCCTTTGACTGTTTATGTAGAGGTTTTACAGGTTTTGTCGGATGGTGATGAGAGGCAAAAAAGAAAAGCACTTCATTCGTATATGAAGTGCTTTCCTTTGTTTCAGTGATTAGCTGTTTTGTTGTTTGTTTTGCTCAGCTTTTTGGTTGTATTTTTTTACTTGCTGTACGTCAGTCTCACTAGCAAATTCAGTACCAAATTGACCGCCTTGTGCAGAAGCTTGGTTTTGTTTCTTCACTTGTTGCGCGTTTGTTTTGTTTTGTTGTTGATCCATCATTATCACCTCCACGCACATTAATTTGTGCAGAAGGTGCAGATCCTATTCATGATTTTTTTAAACAAGCAAAGAACGTCCGCCATCCACAATAATCGTCTGGCCTCTAATCATGTCTGCTTTGCCTGATACAAGGAATTCCACGCTGTCGACCATGTCTTTAATTTCCACCATTCGGCCGGCAGGTGTGTTTTTCTTCGCATCTTCTAAAAGCTCTTCACGGTTCGGGAAGTGCTTGAGTGCATCGGTATCGATCGCGCCGCCTGATACGGCGTTGACGACGATATTTTTTTGTGACAGCTCAACAGAAAGGTAACGTGTCAAAGCTTCTAGTGCTGCTTTTGACACGCCGACTACTGTGTAATTTTCAAGATAGCGAATAGAGCCAAGAGAGCTAATGCTGACGATATGTCCGCCGCCGTTTTTCTCCATTAGTTTCGCGGCTTCTTGTCCGCAGAATAACAAGGCTTTCGCATTGATATTCATTGTCCAGTCCCAATGATTTTCTTCAAGGTCCATAATAGGACGCTGAACACCTGATGCCGCATTGTTCACAAATACATCTAAACGGCCAAAGGTTTCGTCGATTTGCTGAAACATGTCTTTGATTTTCTCAGGCTGGCCTACATTGGCTTTGACAACCAATGTTTTAACACCCATCGCTTCAATTTCTTCCGCTGTTTCAAGTGCGGCTTTTTTGCTTCTCGCATAGTTAATGACAATGTCATATCCTTTTTCAGCGAGGCGGAGAGCTACTTCTTTCCCTACTCCTCTGCTGCTTCCTGTAATTAATGCACATTTACGTTGACTCATTATGGTTCATCTCCTGATTTGAATAGTTTTCGTTCATTCGCTTCACACTAATAGGAAAGTTCCTATTAGGAGGTTACATTCATGTATGTCGGACGCGATTTAAGCCAGCTTGGCATGATGTCCAAGGATCAATGGAAAGATACTGAGCTTGCTTACTTTCATCATGCTTTCCAACAAATTTTACCTTATTTGAATGAAGAAGGGCAATCTAAGTATCGAGAAATCATTTCTGAAATCGAAGACCGCGGGGGTCTGCACCGAAATGAAGCTGATTATACCCACGGTACAACGGTTAAATACGACTAGGCTGCTCAAGTGCCAGCTTCCAAATTTTTTGGTGTGAGACTGGCAAAGCATATGCCTCAAATTCTTCTGTTGTGACTTTTTTCAGCTTCGTGTCATCGGATACAGAGGTAACTCGTCCAAAGAAAACAGAAATATTCCAGATGAGGTGGGTAAATACATGCTGAATGGTGCCTTCTAAATCACCAAGCTCAGCTTGTACACCTGCCTCCTCTTTTAAGAAATCAATGAGCTGCTTTTTTTCCGTTTTTCTTCCCTTCATGGTTTCCATGTTAGGGAATTCCCATAAATTCGCAAGGAGGCCTGTACTTGGCCGCTTATGAATATATAGGTTGCCTGCGTCATCAAATAACACCGCTGCTGCCATTGATTTTGCAGTCGGCTTTTTCTTTTTGCTTTTCACTGGGAGCTCATGCTGAACGCCTTCCTCGAGTGCCGAACAATGCATGTTCACAGGGCAAATGAGACAGGCAGGGGATGTTGGGGTACAAATGAGCGCACCAAGCTCCATCAGCCCTTGATTAAATTCTGACGGCTTTTCCCGGGAAATGAGCTGATCGACCGCAAATTCGAAAATGTTTCTCGTTTTTGGTTTTGCAATATCATCCCATATGGACAAAATACGAGAAATGACCCTCATCACGTTGCCGTCTACCGCAGGATACGGCTTGTTATAGGCGATACTCAGCACTGCGCCGCTCGTATATGGGCCTACACCTTTGAGCTTTGAAAATTGCTCTTTCGTATCAGGGACAATGCCACCGTAGGATTCATATACTTCTTTCACAGCTGCCTGTAAATTACGTACTCTTGAGTAGTAGCCAAGACCTTCCCATGCTTTCATGACCTTTTCTTCATCAGCTAAAGCGAGATCCTTCAACGTCGGAAACTGCTCCATAAACCGGTTGAAGTACGGAATGACCGTATCTACTCTCGTTTGCTGAAGCATGACTTCTGATACCCAGACGCGGTATGGATCTTGATTTTCACGCCATGGCAATGTTCGTTGTTCTTTTTCATACCAATCAATTAAATCATGCTGAAAGCCCGCAATATCTTTGCGGTCCAGCTTTTCTTGAATGTCTTTCATATCTATACTCCTTCTCATTGGACCGAGGGCTAACGTTCTGAATAGAACCTTATTTGTTGTATACTGTTTGTAGATACGTTAACATGTTACATTAAATCGGGATAAAGCAAAAGTGATTTTGCACATAGTCTTGATTGGAGACGTATACTTTGTATGATTGTTCCTAAGCATGACAACTAGGAGGTAATCAATTGGACACTGGTACTCATGTAGTAATGGGCATTTCTCTTGGGGGACTTGCACTTTTAGATCCAGCCGTCAGCGCAGATCCACACATGGCACACGCCGTGATGATCGCGACCATCGCCGGCTCCCAAGCACCAGACATTGATACTGTGCTAAAACTAAAAAATAATGCGGTTTATATAAGAAATCACCGAGGATTTACACATTCCATTCCGGCTGTACTGTTCTGGTCATTGCTGATTCCGGCTGTGATTTTCCCATTTGTGCCGGGGGCGAATTTACTTCACCTTTGGTTATGGACACTATTAGCCGTTGTACTCCATGTGTTTGTCGATATATTTAATGCATACGGCACACAGGCCATTCGTCCATTTTCAAAGAAATGGGTAGCACTTGGGATCATTAATACGTTTGATCCGTTTATCTTTTTTACACACCTTGTCGCCATTGTCGTTTGGGCGATTGGCGGACATCCCGGCTATACGTTCATAACACTGTACGCGGTGATTTTCTGTTACTATATCGTCAGGGTCATCATGCAGCTTCAGATTAAACGTCAGCTGCGTGCACGATTCGATGAAATTGAAGAGATTATCATTTCGCCTACAATGAAGTTCAGACAATGGCGCATTGCCGTGAAATGTAAATCCTCTTTCCATGTTGGGCGCAGTATGAATGGAGAGGTTGTCATTTTAGACACCTTTAACCGGGTGCCGGTCCCTGATACTGAAATTATGAAAATTGCCAAACAAGATGAAAACATTTCAGCCTTTCTCTCCTTCTCCCCTGTCTACCGGTGGGAAGTGGATAAATACAAGGATCATTATGAGGTGCGGTTCATTGATTTGCGCTACCGCAGCAAAGGTCATTATCCTTTTGTCGCGATCTGCCATATCGACATGGACCACCAAATCAAAAATTCTTATACCGGCTGGATTTTCAGTGAAGAAAAACTACAAAAAAAATTAAGACTCGGCTCTGTGTGAGCCAGTCTTTTTTTGTGCTTCACTCTTACATCTTCGTCATATATTCCACAATAAACTCCCAAAAGCCAGGTCCTTCTTGGTAAATCAGCCAGTCTACTTTTTCGATGAGTTTGATATAGAGTTCTTGTTCGAGGTCTTCTCTTTCTTGATATGCCGTGTTTTGTAGTTTCTTTTTGATCATGGGTGTGAAGGTTTCAATGAGTTCTTCCATTTCTCCATTGGTCATTTTGTCTTCGTGCACGGACATCTCCCCCTGTTTCTTCTTTTAGTTTGTTGAGCGCTTTTTTGTGAATGTTTGAGATGTTTTGTCTTGTTTCGCCTAACTGATCGGCTATTTCCTTCATTGTTTGTCCTTCGACATAAATTTGGGTTAAGACCATTTTTTGTTTGTCTGTGAGCTGCTGGTAGGCCTTGTACAATGTTTGGTCTTGCAGATGCTCCCCTAGGTCTTGCTGGTTGAAGAGCACGGCTTCATACGTATCTGTTTGAACAGGGTCTTTCACTTCTTGTGTATCAGGATGATCGAGTATGAGCGGAAAACGCTGCTGTTTCTTTTTTACTCGTTTGTCAAAGTCGACTGAAAAGATGCGTATCATTGTGGAGATATACTTGATGATGCGGATTTTCTGATAGAACTGTTTGAACTCGGAATCTAGTTTTTTGGCATTTTCCTCGTTTGGCTCTTCCATGACTTGCCGGAGCAGCTGCTCGTTTTTCGGGTTGCTTAAAAACTGCTGAATGAGCGGGTGATCAATGATTTCCTTCCATTTTGCTTTCAATAACAGCCGATAATCCATGTGCATCCTCCCCTTTGTTCCCTCTACTAGCATTAAGTGGACAAAAGTTAAAAAAAGTAAACTTCGTGAAACGGGTCTAATGATTCATTTTCTCCTCCTCTGCTTTCCTTTTTCTTCTTTCATACCACTTATATAGAAGACGAGCATCCGCTGGGAGGTGAGACAAATGGAGACCTTTTTTTCAGAGGAATGGCTGAAGCAGCTCGGTCAGGCTGGCTTCCCTGCCATTTTGACAGTGTACTTGCTGACACGCTTTGAACGAAAGTTTGATGAGTTAAGCAAGCTCATCCAACGATTAGTTGCTGCTCAAAAAAATGATGAATCAGATTGACATCCGCTTGATTCGTTTCACCTTATGTAAACGAGGGCGAAATGAAAGGCCTTTTGTCACCTCACACAATACGATGTTGAAAGGGGATTTTATCATGAGTGAAAAGCAAAATGGAATACCACAGCCGATTCGAGGAGAAAAAGGAGCAACGGTCAAAATTCCACGTAATCTCGAGCGGGACAGACAAAATCCAGATATGCTCACGCCGCCAGAAACCGATCATGGAACGGTCTCCAACCTGAAATATTCTTTTTCTGATACACACAATCGTTTAGAAAAAGGCGGCTATGCCCGAGAGGTAACAGTCCGCGAACTGCCGATATCTAAAAGTCTTGCATCTGTCAATATGCGGCTAAAGCCTGGTGCGATTCGTGAACTACACTGGCATAAGGAAGCGGAATGGGCGTACATGATTTATGGGGAAGCCCGGATTACATCGGTTGATGCAGAGGGGCGCAATTTTACAGAGGATGTGACAGAGGGTGATTTGTGGTACTTCCCTTCTGGCCTGCCGCACTCTATCCAAGCACTTGAACCGGGAGCTGAATTCTTGCTTGTGTTTGATGATGGGTCTTTCTCAGAAAATAGTACGTTCCAAGTAACCGATTGGCTTGCCCACACGCCAGAGGAAGTCGTGCTTAAGAACTTCGGTATGACAAAAGAGCAGTTTGACAAGCTGCCAGAGAAAGAAAAGTATATTTTCCAAAAAGGAATTCCTGGTTCCCTTGAATGTGACAAGGTAAAAACAGAGCAAGGAGAAGTCCCGAATTCCTTTAAATATGAGCTGTTAAAACAGGAGCCGATTACGTCAAGCGGCGGACAAGTGTGGATTGCGGACTCTACCAATTTCAAAGCATCTAAAACGATTGCATCTGCTCTTGTGAAAGTTGATCCAGGCGCCATTCGTGAGCTGCACTGGCATCCAAATACGGATGAATGGCAATATTTCATTTCCGGAAAAGCACGAATGACGGTCTTTGCTTCTGATGGACATGCGAGAACCTTCAACTATCAGGCGGGAGACGTTGGCTATGTGCCATTTGCGATGGGGCATTATGTAGAAAATACAGGCGACGAACCGCTTTATTTCTTAGAAATCTTTAAGAGCGATCATTATGCAGACATTTCACTGAATCAGTGGCTTGCGGTCACACCGAAACAGCTTGTTCTTGATCATTTAGATCAAGGCGAAGATTTCTTAAAACTGCTTGATACTGAAAAACATCCTGTGATCGCTGCGCCTAAAAAAGAGGATTAACGTATGACTTCCTGCAAAAAGGCTGTCCTTTTTGCAGGTATCTTCATGTAAAGGAGTGTTTGTTCACCTATGCAGCAATCTGTTCACGCTTTATGGCAAGGGCTGAAATGGCTCATGGCGGCGTCGGCTGTCTGTTACATATTTTTGTTGTTTTGTGTGCTGTTCTTTCATTTGACGGGTGCTTTTTATCAATCGATTTTATCGATGCTTTTATTTATGGGCATCTATGTGGTACTTGGGATATCCTTTGAGCATGTGGAGCATGTGCTCATGAGAGTTGTGAGAAAGTGCCGTTCCAAAAAATGCTCTATCGTTTTCTATGCCATTTCAATTCATCTTTTGTTTATTTGGAGTGCTGTCTATTTATCAGATGAATTGGTTGGCGGCATTTTACTGTCTACTTCTGAGGAAATTCTCTTTGCCCTAAGCATTTGGTTGTTTCACTTTTTGTTTGATTATGCGACGTTTTCGTTTGAAAAAGAAGCTTAATAACTCTCTACTCTCTTTCTGGCGAGAGTGCTTCTTTGATTTGTTTCATATGATGGATATCATGCTCCATCAGCCCTTGAAAGTAACTGAATAACGTCAGCTTGGTTCGACCAATAAAAAAGAGTTCATTCCAGCGAGATGGTTCGATTTTCTTCATTTCTTGAAGTAATTCTGTTCTGACAGCAATAAATCGAACGATAGTCTCGCTTTTCTTTTCCTTTCTCGCTCTTTCAGCTGACTGCTGATTCATTTTGCGCACATCAGGAGCTTGAGGTAACGGCTGATCGTTCCAAAATTCCTTTAGTCGAGCCTTTAAAATAAATTCATCCCATGGAACGAAATGGGCGATAATTTCAGCCGTACTCCATTTTCCATCAGCGATCGCTCTGCGCCATTCTTTGTCTGTTAATTCCATAAGCGATTTTGCCCATTCAATGGAGTGTTCATAGTGTTGTATCACGGTGTCTTTGTTCATGTTTTGTTATCCTCCTGAGGTTTATTTTAACTTTATTTAAAAGAAGCTGATCAGAAATTGGAAGGGTTCATCCTTGCGATATTATTTAAAACATATTATGATATACTTTAATTACCAAATGAAAAGGGGGAATTGTCATACGCTGTCCTACATGAAAAAGCCTATTTTTTTGCACTAAAATAAACCGACCGGTCTGTTTATGTGGGAGGAGGAAAAATGATGAAATCTCAAAATGTGATCATTATTGGCAGTGGTGTAGCAGGATTGGCTACTTCTTTATTTTTAAAAAAGGCTGGAATGGAAAGTACGATTTATGAAAGCAGGTCAGATGAAGAATTAGAAACAGGCGCAGGTTTTTTACTGTCTCCAAATGGGGTAAAGATTTTGGATGAAATCGGGTGTAAAAATGAAGTGATAGCAAATGCAGCAGTGATAAAGAGGATCCAGCAAATAAACAGTGAAAATGAAGTGGAAGCAATCTTTAACAATCATAGCGAAAAATATCATCATGCCCCTTTGATCAACGTCATGAGAGCACAAATCATAACCGTCCTTTTAAAGGAAGTTCAACGACAAGGAATCGAAGTGAAATACAACAAAAAGTTAACCTCGATCAAACAGCAGCCTCATTCCGTTCAGGTTCTTTTTGAAGATGAAACTGTGATAACAGGTGATATTGTAATAGGAGCAGATGGGACTTTTTCGAAAACAAGAGAAGCGGTTGCATTTAATGCTAAATTAGACTATAGCGGTTTTTGGGGACTTCAAGGGGTATCCTATGTGAAGGATTTTGTCTTAGAGGAGGCAACGAGTTATTTTTACAATGATGAACACTTTCAATTCATTTTTGGAAAAGCGCATCCGACAAATCAATTGAATATTTTATGGCAGGCTTTCTCGCAACGTCCTGAAAAATTACCTGCAAAACATTTTGAGAAAGCCAGCAAAGAAACCATTCGACAGTTATTATATCAACAAATGGAAGGCTGGAATATTCCGAAGCACCTTTTTGACATGATCGATCATACAGAGATGTTTTTCCCAAGAAGTATTTATGAAATCAAGGACCTCTCTGTGTGGTCAAAAGGACGTGTTGTTCTTGTAGGTGATGCTGTACATACGGCTAATCCTTTTGTTGGTCAAGGAGCATCATATAGTCTAGAAGATGCGATGGTCATAGCAAAGATGCTGAGGGATCATGATTATCGAGATGCGTTCTATTATTATGAACAGGATCGAAGAACGAGGACAGAAGAGTTAAATGCGTTATTTCAGCATATGAATATTCAACACGATATTGATCGAAAGATGAACGAATACCATATTAAATGGGAAGAAGAAACATATGTATGAGATGAAAGATAAAAAAACACCACTTATGATGAAAAGTGGTGTTTCTTGTGTTTTCTCCGTGCATATAAGATCGCACCAATCAAACTGACGAGTGAAATCAACGCGAGAATTCTGATATAAGGCGGATAGTAGGTTAACACAATCTCGTTTTTGCCTTTTTCTATTGGAAAACCGATAAAGGCGTAATTGGCTTGTTCAATATCGGTCTGCTGTCCGTTCACCGTGAGCTCCCAGCCTTTTTCATATGGTACTGGCAGAACCATATAATCATCGCCGCGTTTGTTATCATATGAAATCGTAAAGCGGTTGTTTTCGAGCTTTACTTGCTGGCTGCCATGATCCTGTTTTTCTTTTTCATATGCCTTCTCTAGGACGCGGTAAGGCTCTTGATATAGCTTTAATTGACTCAGCTCATACGTCCCTTTTGGTACTCGAATCGAGAGAATCTTTTCCGCAGGGACTCGAATCGTCACTTCATTGACGCCTGTTTTGTAGATGGATGTATTGCTTTTTCGTGAGGTGACGTAGTGATCAACAGATAACTGAAATCCTTCGTTTCGGTCTGTCCGCTTCACATAAAAGCTCACATACACATCCCCAGCGCGGGCCATATCATCTGGCAGCGTGATATTCAGACCGCCTGTTTCTCCGTATACATCAAGCACGCCATGTTCGTATATGGCTTGTATCGTATGAATATTTGTATCCTTGACTCGATCTGGCGCGTGCTCAATTTCAGCGTTTCCTTTTTTGTCTAAAATCACACCTTGCAGCATCGCATGCTCCCTATCAAGTGCTGAGGCATCCTTTAAGGATTCTTCTGAATAAACGGTGCTTGTTGTTCTTGCAAATGGCAGCGGCCGTGTATTTTCATACACTTTATAATGTTCGCTTTCCAATATTGACTTAAAATAAGCTGGCGGTGAGTAAGGCATCGCGCTCGTTCTCATATAATACTTTCCATAGGTCAGGCTGTATAAATTCGCTCTGTCCCCCATTGTTGCATAACGGCTGACACTTTCCCGTCCCATATCGATTTGCAGGTCATTCCAGTAGAAATTGAGTAAATGCTGATTCAATATACTTGAATACGCACTCATGCCTTGAAAGCCTTCAAATAACGGGGTGTTGTTGCGCACGCCGTTCATCCAGTCAATCCGGGCAAGCGGATCTTTTGAAGAGCGGCTTTGAATCTGCTGAATGAGCTTCATTTGCTCATGTCCAGCATAAGCCTCACTATTCAGATACGTATCTGATACGCTCTTAATATTGCTTCTTTCAGATAAGTAGCCCTGCTGATACACGCCTGCTGTCAGTAAGCTGACAACGATGAGCACAGCTGAAAAGAGACGAAGGTGCTGGCGTTTTTCCGTATGAATCACAAGGAAAAACAAGCTGATCACAAGCAGTCCTATGCCTGTAAATACAACAACATCCATATTTCCCTTTGCTCGTTCTGATAAGATGACTGCGAGAAGAAACACGATCCAAGCGCCTAAGACCGCACGCTTTTTCCACTTCCACTCGATTTGCGAGAAATGCTTGATGGTGATAGCTGCGACCGCTCCAACTGTAAAGGCAAGAATGTACTCAAATCTGTATTGCGGTGCTGAAAAACCATTAAACACGCTCGCCATCTTTGGACTGTAGTGAAAAACAATAAGCAGAACGCTGATCGATGTAAACATGAAAAACCACCTGTTCCGATAAAGCGGAACGAGGAACATACAAATGAGAAAAATCACAGGTAATAAATACACCCTGCTTGTAAACAGCAGATGATCATGCAGATCAAACCAAGGTATGGATTGATCATATGGCGGCCTTATATTATTCAGAAAGCCATAGACAGACGGGACAAAAAAGGCGGCACTGATTCCAAAGGATAACAGCGTAGAGACCGCCAGCGTCCAGAACACCTTCCACCCGTTCTCCTCACTTCGAAGCTTGATGATATATCTGAAGACAAGATAGATCGCTAAAAAGATAAAATGAATATAAGCAAAGTAAAAATTGTTGATAAGCATCAGGCTGCACGCCGCAATAAACCAAGCCGGCTTACCTGTTTTGAAAATCCGTTCAACCCCAAGTACAAGCAGCGGGAGCCACATCATACTGTCGGTGAAAAACTCCCAAAATGTTTGATGCCGAAAATACACAATAGACAATCCGTAAATTGCGGCTCCTGTTAATGCGCTCAGCCTATGCTGAACCATTGAAAGAAGCACACGGTAAGCGATGAAAAGAATAAGCGTCAGCTTGATCACACTCAGCCAAATGACGGCATTTGCCCAGAAATGAATGTCCGTTGACTGGATGAAATGAAGCGCATTCATCAGCCAGACGACAGCGACTGTGACCATAAAGACAGTCGACGTTGTGAAATAATAACCTAATTGCGTATATGTACCGCCGCCTAGACCGAATTGATAGGAATAAAAGAAGTTCCCTTTGACGTATTCATCGTAAAGCAGCTTTTTAAATGGGAGCATTTGTGAGATTCCGTCTCCATCTCCTGTCATATACCGGCCTTGCGTATATTCATATAAGAAAAAGGAGTGTCCTAATAAAGCGAGAATGAGGCACATTCCTATCATTATCCATCTACGTTTCATCATCTAAATCCTTTCCACAAAAGATCCACTTTTCTTTGAAACAAAACAACCCAGCAAGCGATTCGTGCTTGCCGGTTATTTGACTCCACGTTATTTAAATAACTGTGTTAACACTCGGTCTTGTTCCTTTGAGCTTGTCTCTTGTTCCATCACATTTGATTCCTGGATTAAATAATGCGGCCTCTTTTTCGTTTCATAATAGATACGGCCAATATATTCTCCAATCACACCTAGACTCAAAAGCTGGACACCTCCGAGGAACAGCACAGCCGATATTAAAGTAAAATAACCCGGCACCATAATGCCCGTTCTGACGATTTGAATAAAGGTGGCCACGATGTAAATCAATGAGAGAAATAAGATCAGTATGCCAGTATAAAAACAAATTCGCAGCGGGCGGTTGTTAAAAGAAATGACGCCATCTATGCCATAGTTAAATAATTTCTTCAGTGACCATTTTGTATCACCATGCTGTCTTTCTACATTTTCATAATAGATGACCTTTTCTTCAAACCCAATCCAGCAAAAAAGCCCTTTCGAAAAACGATTTCCCTCTTTCAGCTGAAGCAATGCATCGATGGCTTGGCGTGAAATTAAACGGAAATCCCCGACGCCATCACGCAAGTCCACTTCTACTGCCTTGTTCATCACCTTATAGTACATGGATGACAGGTAAGAGCGCAGCTTGCTGTCACCTTTACGATTTCGTTTGGCAATGACTTGATGATAGCCTTCTTCATATCCCCTGACAAAGTCCTGAATTAAATACGTCGGGTGCTGCAGATCGGCGTCCATAATAATCGCAGCTGCTCCTTTTGCATATTCAAGACCTGCCAAAATAGCGGCTTCCTTTCCAAAGTTACGCGAAAAGGAAATATATTTAACCTTTGCACTTTTTCGAGAGAGCTCTCTCATGTATTGAAGCGTGTTGTCTTTGCTTCCATCATTCACAAAGATGATTTCAAAGTCATAATGAAAATCGCGAAACTCTTCCTCGAGTGCCTCAAAGATTCGTCTGATGTTTTCACCTTCATTGTAAGAAGGAATTATAACAGAGAGCAGTTCCCGTTCCATATCGCACCTTCTCTTCACTTTTTTCACATAGTCTGATATGTTCATTATTCCTTTTTTGTCAGAAAACGAAACCCTTTTTTATTATCCATAAATTACATGTCTCTTTAATCGTTTCATTATATCAGAGTTTTATTTCCATTGATTTTCAGCAGGATGAATTTAATGTAATTTTAAGTTTAATCATTGTAAAAAGCCTGTAATTTTGATCACAGACTGGGTATTGTTTCATAAAATTGTTTGTTCATTTATATATTTTCCCATTTATTGAAAAAGATGAATGGAAGTGAAAGGGCAGCCTTTTTAGTGAAGCAGCCCTCGATTGTTTTGTTGCAGATGCTCGTTTGCCTTTGATTGTTTATTTTGAAATAAATGCAGCTGCGCTCCGTAGCTCTCGATCCACTCTTGGACAATTCGTTCTGTTGTTTCCTGTCCTTTATACTTACGGCCAGCCTTTGCATAGGTCGTTTCAAAATCACTCCAAAGCAGCTCTACCCATGTACGTGCTTCGTCATATGTCAGCATATTGTTTTTTTCCATAAGTTGTTCTGTTAGTCGCTCAAAGTATTGTTCCATGCCTGTTCCTCCTTCATCTAGCAGAAAGTGCCTTTTTAAAAAAACTTCTTTTTTCATATACTACCCTTACGTCTTCAAAAGACGCAAATGATTTGTATTGTTTGGAGGGAATCGATATGCGTAATAAAGCAAAAGGCTTTCCAAATCAGGTAAATCACAAGTTTGAAGGCGAACCAGGCGCTACAGATGCTTATGCGTCTAAACGGCCGAATGGTGAAACAAATACACGTCCACAGGAACGTATGAGGGCATCAGGGAAACGCTAATTTTTCCAAAGGGAGTGCTTGAGATATGAGTTCAAATGGGAAATCGTATATGGCAGACTTTGTTCAATTAAGGACAACCGCTTACCCTCAACCATGGGCAAATGCAAAGCATTCTGCCTCTCAGGTCAACGGAGAAACGCAGCAAACGCAGCACGACATCGTACTTCAGAACAACGTCCGTAAACAGCGTTCGAAGTAAAGAAAAGGACTGATCACTTGGATCAGTCCTTCAGATTGTTGACAAAGGGCTAAAATGATTTTTATTTTAGCCCTTTGTCTTCTTTTCAGCGTGATAGAAAACCTTTGCAGCCCTAGAAAGGATGAGCACCGGAACGGAGCGAATTTGACATTCGTGAGTACCGGCGCGCAGACCTGACAACGAATGCGAGGGTTTGTCTACACGATGAAGGACTGATCACTTGGATCAGTCCTTTTGCGTCAGCATTGAAATCGGCAGGGCATCTTCCTGATTTGGAGCCGATACTCTGTATCCCCACGCAAAAACGCCATTTAGATATTCTACATAAAACTCTTCGTCTGTGTCTTTGATTTGATAAGTCGTTTTCGTTTGAATCAAGGCTGGATCTAATAAATAGGCTTTCGCCATATCGATTTTCCGTTCTAAAACTGCGTATTCATTCACAATGCCAAGCTGCTCAGCCTTTCGTGCTTTTTCAGAAAGGGCGGCAATCTCCTGCTTCAATTCATATTCTGTCATCTCACTATAGCGTTTTTCCATCTGTCATTCCCCTTTGTCTAAAACGTGATCAATTGTATCGAGATCAAAGCCTTTTCTGAATAAAAATTGCTTCACTTTCATCTTCTTTTCAAATGATCCGTCATATCCTACCTTGCGTTTTGCCTTCTCCAGCATATAAAGGAGGGCTTCTTCTTCCTTTTCCTCTTCTTGTCCATCATAGGCTTCTTGAAGGGCTTTATCAATGATCTCAAACGAAAATCCCTTTCGCTGCAGCTGCAGCTTGATGCGCTGCTCGATCTCTTTTGCAGAACGATTTTTTTCTTTTTTGACAAGCTTGAGAACCTGCTTTACGGCTTCCTCCAGCTGTAAGTCATCAGGGTATTGCGATAGCGCCTGTTCAATCGTGTCATCGTCTATCCCCTTGAGCTTCAATTCTTTTTTTAGGACGGACGGTCCTTTGCTGTTCGTTTTCCGGTGAGTGCTGACATAGGCTTCTGCAAATTCAAGATCATTTACATACTTATAATGCTTTAATTTGTGTATAATTTCACTAATAGCAGGTGCAGGGATTTCTTTTTTCGTTAAATAATCGGTGACTTCTTTTACTGATCTCATTCGGTAGGATAAATAATCAACGGCCTGCTGAAATCCTTTTTTCACCGAATCGCCGAATTGAATCTCAATGATATCTGCTTCGTCCAGCTCTTTTCCTTTTTTCAAATCGTGCTGGACGAGCACATCTAAATCAACGCTAAAGGCGTACTTTTCATCAAGAAAGATGTTGACCCGCTCTGTATTGTTTTTCTGAGCAGAAATTTTTGTAATATAGGGCATCCTGTGATCACTCCTTTTCCAAAACAGTCAGGATGTTTCTTCTGATTCAAAATCGTGAAAGATATGGTATGTATATGAGAGGAGAGATGTCAATTGAATATCGCCATTACCGGAGGAACCGGTTTTATCGGCCAGCATGTCACAAAAGTGCTCGCTGCTGAGGGACATCATCTATATATTTTAACAAGAAATCCAAAGGAATCCGAACAAAATCATTTACATTATGTGCAGTGGCTGACTGAAGGTGCTGCGCCTGAGCATGAATTGCCTGCCATCGATGTATGGATTAACCTTGCTGGAAAATCCATTTTTACACGCTGGACAGACAAGGCAAAAGAAGGCATCCTCTCCAGCCGTCTCAAATCAACACAAGAGGTAAGACGCATTATAGAAGCGCAGGAATCGAAACCATCTGTTCTGATTCAAGCAAGTGCTGTCGGGATTTATGGCACATCTCAAACAGGAGATTTTACGGAGGAATCACCTCCTGCGGATTCTGATTTCTTAAGTCATACATCAAGGCTTTGGGAGGCTGAGGGGCAAAAGATTGAAGCCCTCGGCATTCGTACGGTCTACACCCGCTTTGGTGTCGTGTTAGGAGAAAAAGGCACACTGCCGCTGATGACACTTCCTTACAAGCTGTTTGCTGGCGGGACAATTGGGTCTGGCTCGCAATGGGTTTCATGGGTTCATGTTGAGGATGTGGCACATCTCATTGCTTATGCGATTCACAATGACGACCTGTCAGGTCCGCTCAATGCGACATCACCGAATCCTGTTCAAATGAAACAGCTTGGACAAACCATTGCTTCTGCCCTTCACCGCCCCCATTGGCTGAAGGTGCCATCTTTTGTGATCAAAACGGCGCTTGGTGAAATGTCATTACTTGTTTTAGAAGGCCAGCGTGCTCTGCCAAAAAAAGCACTGCTCTCTTCTTATGACTTTTTGCACCCTGAACTAAAAGAAGCGATTTTGCAATCTGGGGAATAAATGTTGTCAAAAACACCCATCCTATTAGAAATGAGATGAGGGAGCGATTTTGATGAAGAAAAAAGAACACCAGCCAACTTCGAAGCTGAAGAAAACCCAGGAAGTCCTGTATCAGCAGGAATTCAAAAAAGCGGAAAGAGCAGCAGAAAAAAGAAACAAATAAGGCGGATATTCCCCTCCAACAAGCACATAACTAAAGTGATCTTGTAAAGGAGGGAAAGGCTTTGAAAAAAGACCAACACAAAAAATCCAACCACGAGCTCGCGGCACAAGAGACGGATGGCGAATATGTTGAATTTTCCAAAGAACTTGCAGATCCGAATGACGTAAAAGCAATGGCACGTATGAAAGCAGCCGATCAGCGCGCCAAAAAACAATAAGTAAAAAAGCAGACGTTATTCAGCGGTCTGCTTTTCTTTTATTTGATTTCAGTAAGAAGACTTGATGCTTTCTGGCGTGATTTTTCCTCAGGCACCTCTTCTGGATAACCTATATGAAGGATCGCAGCAAACCGTTCGTTTTCCTTTAATCCCATGTCTTGTTGAAAGCCTTTGTCGTATAAAATACGTCCGCTCTTCCACACCATACCGATCCCTTGATCCCACGCAAGCAGCTGAAGATTTTGAATGAGCGCGCTGACAGCGGCAAAATCATCATTTCTCACTACAGGGTTCTCGTCTTCTTTTAGCACGACAAGTAAAAGCGCTGGGACCTTAGAAAAGTAATCTCTGTATTGATTGATTTTTTCTTCTTTTGCATCTGGGTTGTTGCGCTGAAAGAAAGCAATGAAGCGCTCTACAAAAGTCGCTTTGGCTTCATCCGTCACCGCATATAAAAAGCGCCACGGCTCCGTGATTTTATGATTAGGTGCATAGACTGCATCCTCTAATAGCGGCTGAAGCTGCTCAATCGTCACCGGTGTGTCTTTGAATTTTCGAATCGATCGTCTATATCTGACAGCGTCTCGAACCGTTAACGCTTCTGTTTGTTGTTTCATTTCTGGCATAAATGTCATCCTTTCAATCAACTTAATTGAAATTGATTCTCATTCACATTATAAACGTCATCGCGTGCAGTTGCAAATCAAGTATCTCTTCTCCCCGTCTGCTAAATAGTTGTTTGACTTTTTCAAGTAATGTTACAATCATATTACGTTTTAAACAAATTTTGAGAAAAAAGCCAAGATGATGAAATGATTTTCAAGTATTCCCATTTTGTCTGATCTTGTTTTTTTGTCAAAAGGCTTTCAACCATGATTGGAAGGGAGGCTTCTGGATGGAATGAAAATTAATATTGGACAAATCATTAAACTCTACCGTTATAAACAAAATATGACCCAATCTGAATTGGCAGAAGGAATTTGTTCTGTCTCTCATTTAAGTAAAATTGAAAATGGCTCAAAGGAGGCCAATCAAGATACGATCAATCTGCTGCTTGAACGGCTTGGCATCAGCCAAGAAAAGCTGTCACAAAAGGCGCGTCATCTCCTGTCACTTTTGGATGAGTTTCAAATGAATATGTATTTCTATGCTCTCGATCAGGCTGAACAAAATGCAGAAATGATCATTCAGCACGAGGAGCAGTTCTTTTCGCTCGATTTAGGCATTCAGTATCATTTGTCCTTATTTCAATTTTATTTACTAACGGATAAACAGCCGCTTGCCTTAAAAACACACCGCGTGCTCAAAAAATTCGAAAAAACCTTTATTGAAACGGAAAAAGAAATTTTTGAATATCTTGACGGCATTCATCAAATTAAAATTGGTCAGCTTGAAGATGGGCTGAAAAAGCTTGAAAGCTGCTTTTCCTACGCTTCAGTTGAACAAAGTGATTTGTATTATCACTATGCAAAAGCACTTGGAAACTTGGGACAGCTGGGTGATGCGCTTGAAGCGACACATCAAGCGATGGATTTATATAGACAAAAGAACAATTTCAAGCGGATTATTCACTGTACCCTTATTCACGGCGTGATCTCACTTGAACTAAAAGCCTATCAAACTGCGAAGAAATATATAAAGGAAGTGATTTTGCACACGTCCCTTCACCCTGATGCCTTTATTAAAATGTCCGCTTATTTTTATTACGGGGTGCTCTTAAAACGTGAAGGTGATTTCTCTTCAGCTGTGCCTTATTTACTAGATTCACTCAATTACTTTAATCAAGAACAGATAGAAGATCGTTACTGTGAAACGCTATATGAAATTGCGACACTATATGCTGAATATGACCGCAAAAAAGCACTTCCCTACATACACGAGCTGTTAAAACAGCCTCGTATTCAGCCAAACTGTTTATATATGATCAAAATCTATAAATTGATGATTGAGGAAAACCCTCTTGATTTGAAAACCTATTTGGTCGAAGCAGCCCTTCCTTACTTTGAACACAATGAGCTGCACAGTGAATATTTGTTTGCTCTTAGAACCTTACTTACCTATGCAGGTGCTGAGCTTGATGAGCAGACGTATCAGTCCTATACAAAGAAGCTTCTTGATCATTTAGCGGGATATCTTCCCTATTACAAAAAAGCATGACCTTCTGCCGATCGAAGGTCATGCTTTTTCTATTTATTAAATGGTCTCTTGTTGATCTGTGTCATGATGGTTCACCCGTTTGACAGAATGAATATACCGTCTTTTTGCAAAGAAATCGTACGCATGCTGTCCAAAGCCAAGCCAAATACTGAGCAAGATGAATGGGACCATTCCCCATAAAGCAGGGATATGGCAGGCCATACGCAGCCAAGTATAAATCCCTGAATTTTTTTGATTTTTGGCTAGGGAAATAGACACAATTCGTTTTTCCGCCTTCTCTTCACTGATTTTATTCAGCCTGAGCAGCTGCGAGTGTCTAAAGGATTCAAAGTGAATCCGATTTTTCCAATCGAGTGATCTTAATAAATCAATCATTTTTGCACATGCAGGACTTTGTCCGTCATAAAACACAAGCAGCCTCAGTGATTTAATGGAACGCTGTTCTCTTTTTTTCGATTCAGCGAGCTTCTTTTTTTCTTGATCGAGATAAATGATTTTTTTCATAAATTGATCGCCTGTCCTTTTCCGTCATTTTTTTAGTTCGTTCAAAGGAGATTACAACTAGATTACTATAGTTGCTGGGCCTCTTGTATTGGGAAAAAGCCAACCGTTGTGCGTTATATGAGCCTTTGGATAAGGGCAAAATCATTGATTTCATGGCATATATGAGGTTTTTCAACTAAAAGTGGTTGGGAAAATCGTGGTGCTTTGCGGTTTTCTGCGGTATTTGATAGAATTCTGCGGTTTTCTACATCTTTATGCGGTGGTTTTGTAGGTAAAACGCAAAAACAAGATAAAAAAAGACTACTTCCCATTGCGGCGAAGTAGTCTTTTGGTTTATATTTTTGCCAAAACTTCTACTATTTCTTTCTCAATATCTTTCCATAAGTAACGGTCGGTCGTATAGTGATGTGCGGCTTCTTTCGCAAATACTCGAAAAGCTTCTTCAAAATCAGGTGCATCTTTGTCCGGTTTTTTCTCATCGACAAAGCGCTGTGCTTCTGCTGAGCGAGGTCCCCATTTGCCCACTTCATTCCCGTCCTGATCAATGATGACGATAATCGGAATCGATCTTGCGGTCCCGTTCGTTAAATACTGATCCATCAGGTCTTGATTCTCATCCCGAATGAAATAGCGCACATCAATGAGTGCTTCATTTGCAATACGCATGAAAATCGGAACATTGACCATCGCATCTCCGCACCAATCCGCTGTGATGACAAGCGCTCGGAGCTTTTTCTTTTGCAGCTTTTGAAGCAGCTCTTTTTCTTTTTGATGAATTGCATACTGGTTGTACACCGTGAGCAGATTTTCCCGGTTTTTCTCCATGTTGTGTACATATGTACGTTCAGCTAATCCCTTTGTAAACCATTCATTTAATGTCATATGAACATCCCCCTTACCCTTCAACTTTACCACTTTTGCTATTCTTTTGTCTAAAAAAACCTTCACCTAGTGAAAGGTAAAGGTCTTTTGGTTTATGGACGCCGCTTTCGATTTGGGTCCATCCCGATCAGCTTGGTGACTAGCACCATTGTGACAGGCAGTGACGTATTCTTTTTATATGCTAAATATTTCCCGCGCCATTCAGGCTTATATTTCTGTTTAAATGACCGTAAACCGCTGAAGCTGTACATGTATCTGACATTGTTGAAAATAACACTCGCCAAACGCTCCGTGAGAAAGGACTGATGGAACGTCCCCACATTCGATAAAGGTGCCATTCCCATGTTAAACGATTTGTAGCCTCTTTCTTTCGCCCATTGAAACAGGTGGATAAACAGCGCATCCATCATCCCGTTCGGTGCATCATGCATATGACGCATTAAATCGATGGAAATCTCCCCTTCTTGATACATCGGCATCAATGATACAAAGGAAATGATCTGCCCTTGCTCATCCTTTAGAATCGCAATCGGTGCTTTTTGAAGATAGTCTTCTTGAAAATAACCGAGCGAAAATCCTTTTTCTTTTTTCTTTCCGAGCCAGCTGTCAGAGATCTGTTTTAAGGTGGAGATCAACTCATTTGAAAAGGGAGGTTCCAGCATTTCAAAGGTGTAGCCTTCTCGTTCAAATTTATTCGCCACAGCTCGTAAATTTGATTTTTTCTTACCTGACAGAGTAAACGTTTCTAAATCGACCATGGCTTCTTCCCCAAGCTTAAAGAAGTGAAAGCCTAAGTCATGATAAAGAGCCATCCCTTCTCGTTCTACTTGATAAAAAGCGACGCGGTAGCCGGCTTTTTCTGTCTCCTGTAAAAACTCTTCAAGTACAAGCGGATAAGACGCCTCACGTCCAGATGGATCTCCGAGCACAATGACGCAGCGGCCAATTCGCCCAAACTGAAGCATTGCTTCTCCATCACTTGAGAAAAATAGTTTTTTGTCGCCTAAAAAGCCAAGATGACTGAGGGCATTTCCGCCCTTTTCTTCTAAAAACGTTTTTAATTTTTCATCATCTGCTTTTTCTCCAATCGGAAAGGCTTTCTTATTAAAAATCAATTTACTAATGAAGAAGAAAAGCGGTACACCGATGAGAGCGATCATACTTGTCATCGTGATATGCCGTTCATTATGCACCAAGTAATCCTTACTCAAGAAATGCCCGATTTTTGTCCAAATAAAGTTGCCAATCACATTATAGTTAAAGAGCACGAATAAATAACCAGCGGCAGCCGTCACAAACTGATTTAAGGAGTAAGGTGCCTGCTGCTTCACAAATTGATTTCGAAGAGAGAAAAACACAGCCATGATGACTGGCAAAATAAAGATCAGACTGAGGTTAAACCCCTTTAACAAAGTAAACACAAAACCTCCTGCTAAGGAGATCATTGTCAGCACGTACGATCTTTTCGTTCTTTTATACACTTCAATGGACAAAATCATCAGAATGATTCCGAACATTAAAGAAAGACCATTAAATCCTGATAACAGAAAGCGCGGAATGCTGGTAATCACACCTAATCGATCGACTGGAAGCACAACAGATGCCATGATAAGCAAGCCGCTTCCAAAGGTTAAAATCGATAAAGATCCGTACAATAAACGGATTAATAAAGCACGGTGCAAAACAATTAAAACGTTCGTTGTTTCAATGGCAGGTGCCATTTTCGGATTGCCTTCAAGACGTCTAAGCGTCGTTCCCGTTAAATCGTAAGCAGCTAGACAAAGCCCTAAAATAAACGGGAAAATCGAGTACACGAAGCGGTACAAGACGAGCGCCGTCAGCACCATCTCTTTATCAAAACCAATGTATTGCATGCTCAGTAAAAAGATAAGGTCAAACGAACCAAAGCCGCCCGGAACCATACTGATTAAACCGCCGATTGACGCAATCGCAAATACACCTAAGACAATTCGGACATCGACATTCATCCCCATAGAGACGACAGCCATGTACATGACAAGTCCAGCTGCCAGCCATTCTAAAAACGATGCCCCGATATAAGCGTAAATTGGATGCTTCAGTCCATTTTCACCGCTCTCAATCGAGCTTTTTCGAATGGATGCCATGACGATATATATCGGTACAATACAGGCAAAGATAATGACAAATGCCCATAGCCACGGCTCCTGGCTGATAATACTTTCAACTGGAAGCACCCTGACCAAGATCAAATCACTGAAAATAGATAAGCCCAAAAGGACAGAGGAAGTCAAAAGGGCAATGCCTTTCAGCAATTTTTTCGTATCTGTTATGTACTCTTTATAGAGAAGCGTTCTAAGCCCTGCTCCTGATAGACCGCCAAATCCAAGAACACTGTTAAAGGAGTTTGCAATCCATGAAATGCGTATCGTTTTCCAGCCGCTGATCGGCATATTCAGGCTTTTTCGTAAAATAAAATCATATAAGGACATCGATAAAACCGCGACAAGTCCAAGAAAGACAAGAATAAACAAGTCCATTCGGTTCAAGCTGTCAATAATATAAAACGTCTTTTTAATGGAAAGTCCGCTCAGCTCCTGCTTCGCAACGAAGATTAAGACAAGGATAATGACGATCGGAAAAAGCATTTTTAAGATCGTCATACCCGTTTTTTTGTTCCACATGTTTTTCCCAACTTTCTAGGTTGCTTCATTATTTCAACTGAACATTATTATACAACAAATACCACTTAATTCATGCAGTTTAACATTTAAAAGCTTGACGAACCTTTCAATTAGAAGTAAAAATCAGTAATATAAAGAAAAAGAGCCGCTTAAAGGAAGTGAACAAGCGTGGAATATAATATTCATGACACCACCGTATTAAAAGAAGAGATTCTATCTCCAGAAGAAAAAAAGACATGGGTTCTTTATATGAAAGTGCTCACAGCTGCAGGTCTTGGAGATGTTTCTGAATGGATGAAGCTTGATATGAGTATGCCTCAAATGAAGGTGCTCATGCTGCTCAATAACCATGGCTCTCTCAAAGTATCCGAAATCGCTGAAAAAATGGGCGCTTCTTTGTCCAATATGACAGGCCTGCTTGACCGGTTAGAACAATCTAACTTTGTCGTGCGAAAGCACTCTGAGCGTGACCGGAGAATCATTGTCGTAGAGCTGACAGAGGAAGCGAAAAATATTTTCAGAAGTATTTATCAAAAAGGACACGAAAAAATCAAAAATTCCCTGCAGCGGCTCAATGACGAGGAAAAAGAAAAAGTCAATGAAGGCCTTGCTATCTTAGAAAAAGCACTGCGTCCTGAACGCGGCTAAATATGAAAAGGAAAAAAGACGGTCACTTGAGGTCCGTCTTTTTTATTTCTTCTACTTGTTTATCTGAGAGGACGAAATTTTTTTGAAGAACTTCCCTGTCATCCCATAAAAGATAGGCTAAGCCAATGATGAGAAAAAAGATGCTGATCCACGTACCGCCAGGAAGCAGCTGTTCAAGTTCCTCAATCGTTCTTTCTGAGCCTAAGCTGTTACTATAACGTATCTCAAAAAGAACATATTTCGCTATATAAAACAATCCCGCCATACAGATAAACATGGCGCCGACAATTCTTCTACCAGACATGCGTTTACTCCTTTAATTCCACTGATTTCTTTTGATTAATTCCGTGATATGGGCAAGGTGATGCTTTGAATGCCAGACATACATTCCTGCTGCATTATATAAGGACACCGTTTGTTGATCGACAGGGTGATAATAAGAAGCGTTGAAGTCATCCTCTGACATTCCCCGCAGTAAAGTGACCCACCTGCGATGCAGACTGCTGATCAAAGGCAGGGATAAACTAATGGGCGCCTTGCTGTCAGGAAGTGAGGCAAATCCCTCCTGATCATATGGACGTATGTCCGGTGTATCTTCTGTCAAAGCAAGTTTGAATCGTAAGTATGCATTCAGATGGCTGTCTGCTACGTGGTGAATGAGCTGACGAACAGTCCATCCTCCCGGCCGATAAGGTGTATCAAGCTGCGCATCTGTAAGCGGTGCAGTCACCGCTTCATACTCTTCGGGGATTGCAGCCAGCTGATCAATCCATGCTTCAAGCTGTGCTTTCGTTTTTGTTTCAACCGGTTCATATAAGCCAATCGGATATTGTAATGACGTCATACGTTCTCCCCTTTCTCAAATCCTTCAAGTACAAATTTGCCAATCATCTTTCCATGCTCAAGTGTTTGATGTGCCTGCTTCAAGTTAGCAGCATTGATCGGACTGAGAACCTTTGTTAAAGTATGCGTTATTTTTCCCTGCTCAAATAACTCACCCGCCTCTGTCAAAAGCTCATGCTGTTTGATCATGTCCGCTGTTTCAAACATAGGGCGTGTGAACATGAATTCCCATACAAATGCCGCACTTTTATTTTTGAGTAATTGAATGTCTAGGTTGTGCTGGTTTTCGACAATGGTACAGATCGTTCCTTGCGGTTTGATGGCTTCTGCCATGCCTTTGAAATGTCCATCTGTATCATTTAAGCATAAAATAAAATCCACTTCGCCGATTCCTTTTTCCTCTAGCTGCGCTAAAAGCGGCTGATGATGATCAATGATATGATCGGCACCTAAGGACAGACACCACTCTTTTGTTTCTGGTCTTGATGCGGTAGCGATCACAGTTGCCTTCGTTAATTTAGCTAGTTGAATGGCGATAGAACCAACACCGCCTGCACCACCAATGATCAGCAAGGTTGAGCCTTCAGCATTCCGCTTCATATGCATCCGGTCAAATAAAGCCTCATAAGCCGTAATTGTTGTAAGGGGCATTGCGGCTGCTTCTGCAAAGGATAGATTGGCAGGCTTTTTCGCCACAATACGTTCATCCACAAGCTGGTATTCACTATTCGAGCCTTGACGCGTAATATCTCCCGCATAGTATACGTGATCACCTGGCTGAAACAATGTACACGATTTACCCACTTCAACAACCGTGCCGCTTGCATCATAGCCTAGTATTTTCAGTTTTTCTTCCTTCTGATCCTTCGGTGATCTCACCTTTGTATCAACTGGATTCACGGACACAGCTTCTACCTTCACCAGTACATCTCTGCCAGACGCTTTAGGCTTTTCGACCTCCTGATCCATCAGGCTTTGCTCATGCTCAATCGGCAAATACTCCAATAGTCCAACTGCTTTCACTCGTTCGCACTCCCCTTCTCCATTCTTTCTTTCCACATTTTATCATAATTTTCTGATGTTTATGGCTGGATCAAACGAATGACAGCACATTTATGACCTTTTCAGGGCGTTTCGCTCCCTCGCCATGTATGAAGGACGTGCCTTTTGCAAAGAAGGAACATAAGTGAACCAGCTGCTCGTTTTAAAAAATAGCTGAACGTAATAAAACTGGACGTGCTGGAGAAAAACAACGGTCAATAGAAAAAGAGTGAATGAGAGTGTAGATAGATCCGCCCTTCCTTGTATCCATTCATTGATCAAAAGAATCACAAAACCGAGGATGATGAGCTGTTCAACTCTTTGCACGAGCTGGCTAAGGAGCTGCCCGCGTTTTAATAAATCAGCAGATTGGTGCTTTCTAATTTTTCTCGATTTGTAGAACCAAATGATACTTTCTGCTAAGTTATGAGTTATAAATAGTGCAATAAGCGCTATCGATAAAGGAGATGGGTGATAAAAAATGGGGACTGCAAATGGGATCACAAGAAAATAAATGGCAATCAATGCGTGTCTGACTGATAAGAGAAATAGGTCTTTTTCTATAGATGTTTTCATGTGTTTCACCTCCGTATGTACTACGTTTCAATTGCCAAAATGTTCCCCTTCGCTATCAAAAAAGGATGCCCCAAGAAGGCATCCTTTTCATGAATCAAACTTAAAAAGCAGCGCTGAGTACGACAGGGCCTTGCGGGAGCTTGTTATCCTTTTTTGGTTCAAGTGTAACAGCCACGGTATCCCATGATTCGCCTGCTTCTTTTTCAGATAACGCATAGGTGACGGTTCCTTCCCCCTTGTTATCTGTTTTAAAGGCACCGGCTGGAACCGGCTGATCTCCTTTAATAAGCCACACTTGATAAACAGCAGATGAATCAAGCTGACCCTTTAAGCCGTCTGCACTCACCACAAGTTCTTTTTTGCCGTTATGCTCTATTACTGAAAAAGCACCTGTCGTTTTTGGTGATGCGGCCGATGCCAATGATTTTGTGGCAACAACCCTGACAGGTTCTTCCGCCTGTTCTTTTCCATTCGATAAGAAATACACATTTCCAGCTGCTGATATGAGAAGCAGTGCCGCAACGAGCGGTAAGAGCCACTGGTTTCGTTTCTTTTGCAGCGGTTTGATTTCGTTTGGCTCAGGCTTGAGCTCTTTTTTATGGCTGTTCTTTTCTTCGACTGTCTCTTCTTCGAACACCTGGGATAAAATACGGTCTTTCATCCCTGCCGGAGGTGTTTGGTCACCTGCTAGAAATGGAATGTCAGACATGAGCGATGTTAATTCTTCAAGCTCTTCTTTGCAAGCTGAGCAGTGCTTGATGTGCTCTTCAAATTGCGTTTTTTCTTCTCCTTGTAAATGCCCGTTGAAATAATCAATCACTTGATGTTTACACTGAGTCATGCCTCTTCCTCCTTTCCTCCGCGAGACAGTTTCGATCGCAAATGCTTCAATGACAATCGAACCCTTCCTTTTACCGTACCAATAGGGATGCCCAGCTTGTCCGCGATGCTCTTTTGTGTCATCCCTTTAAAATAGACATCTTCTATGATGGTTTGCTGTTCTTTTGACAATGTAGATACTGCTTCACGTATGATTTGTTTTTCCTCGTTCCATTCTACTTCTTTTGATATATCTTCTTGATGATCAGCTAAATATTCAATCTGCTCATCTTCCAAAGCCGTTTCATTCCGGTTCTTTCTTATGAGATCAATGGCCGTGTTGCGTGACATCATAAATAACCACGAGGAGAATTTCCCTTTATCCGTATGATATTCTCCTATGCCGCGCCAGAGCTTGATGAAGACCTCTTGAAGCACTTCCTCCGCGAGCTCACGGTTGCCAGTCATTTTATAAATAAACGAATATAACACACGTTCATAGCGATCGTACAGCACTTCAAGCGAGGGCTTGTGACGATCATATTTGATCTTTTGATACAGCTCAAAATCTTGCAATGTGTCCATGGTCATCTCCTTCCTTTTTCATGAGAAAGAGCATGCGTATTCATCATGAAATCCTTCACGTATTGCTTATCACTCGATTTACTGAAATAAGCCTACCTTGTACTTTACTCTTTTTTCAAGGAGAAAAAAAGAGCGCTGAAAAGGGAAGTGTGCTCCTCATGAGAATGTACTTACTTTACGACATAACAGACCATTTGGATCACTCGTGGTACAAAAGTCAAGAATCCATGTGTGACCACTCTCTGATCAGCTGATTTTAGCAAACTCTCGTCTCCCTCTCAATTCAATTGAGGTAGAACGCATTCTTTCCTCATGTCATAATAGGTTTTAAATAGGAGAAATTGGAGTGTCCGTATATGATGGTGACGATTGTTCTTTTTTTATTAGCAGGTTTAGCAGAAATTGGCGGCGGCTATTTGGTATGGCTTTGGCTGCGTGAAGCAAAGCCTGTCAGCTTCGGGATCGCCGGCAGCCTCATCTTGGTTGCATATGGCATCATTCCGACCTTCCAGCAGTTCCCGACTTTCGGACGGGTTTATGCTGCCTATGGCGGTGTTTTTGTCATTCTTGCTGTATTCTGGGGCTGGTGGGTCGATCGAAAAACACCTGATCTATATGACTGGATGGGTGCTTTGATTTGTTTGGCTGGAGTCAGTGTGATGTTATTTGCGCCTCGCAGTTAATGGACCCATATAAAAAGTGCTGCCACATGCGATGCGGGCAGCACTTTTGCTATGTTATTTGAATGATTTAACGAGCTCCAGCCGTTTGTAATTCTTTGTTTTTCTCTTTAAAGCGTTCGTTATGAGAGGAAACGTACGCCACTTTTTCAGCTTCTGGTTCGATGTACAGCTTTGCGCTATTCAGTGCATTGACTCCATCAACAAACGTGCCGGCAATTAAGCGGACCTTGCTTTTATGTGTACACAAGTCGCCTACCGCATAGACGCCCGGTAAATTGGTTTCCATTTTTTCATTAACCTCGATCAGTCCCCATTCACCTTGCTTGAGGCCCCATTCTGATAGCACGCTTAAATCGCCTTTCATCCCGTGATTGACGATCACAGCATCTGTTTCGATTCGTTCTTTTTCACCTGTCTCTATGTTTTGAATGGTGACCGCAGCAATTTTGTCGCCTTGACCATGCAGCTCTGTTAGTTCATGCGGGGTTAAAATTCGTTTGCAAGTTGCCTTCATGTTGGCGACGTTTTTCTCATGTCCGCCAAACATGTCTCGGCGATGCACGACGGTGACACTTTCAGCAATCGGTGCAAGAGCATTGGCCCAGTCAACCGCTGAGTCGCCGCCTCCAGAAATCACAACCCGCTTCCCTGCAAATGTCTTAAGCTCCTGGACAGTGTAATAAAGGTTTGTCACTTCATAGCGGTCTGCATCCTCGATTTCAAGTTTCCGCTGAACTGGAATGCCGTGACCCATCGCTAATATGAGGGTCTTTGTCAAATGACGATCACCATTTTCAGCCGTCAGCAGGATATGATTATGTTCATCTCGCTCAAATGACGTGATTTTTTGATTCAGTGCAATCTCTGGTTCAAATGTTTTCGCCTGTGTTTCCAGCTGCTGTATCAGCTGTTCTCCTCTTGTTGGCGGCAAACCGCCGACATCCCAAATGACCTTTTCAGGATAAAGAAGGATTTTCCCGCCAAGGCTTTCGTTGTACTCAAGTACCTTCGTCTTTAAGTCCCGCATCCCACTATAAAAGGCGGTGTACATGCCTGCTGGACCGCCGCCAATAATGGTGACGTCAAACAATTCAAGCTGATCTGTCATTTGAGTCCCTCCAGTTTTCCATCGAATGATCTATTTTTCAGTGATATTGATTCTCATTATCATATGTGTCTATTGTAGTCTACTCTAGTGAAGGGAATCAATAGCTTTCTTCAAAAAAAGAACAGGACGAGCGCTCACTCGTCCTGTCATCCATCATACAATGGTTAAACCAAGGTCTTTTAATTCAAGAGAAACAAGTCTTGCAATCGCATCTGCGCCTTCTTTTGTAAAGTGTGTGCGATCCTCAATTCCTGTTGACAGCATAAAGTAAGAGGTCGTTTTCTCTATACCAGAAATTTGATAAAACTGAAGGCTTGCCGTATTTAAATCAACAAGAAGGACTTCTTCTTCATCAGCTAATTCTTTCATAGCGGCACAATAATCAGGAAAATCATTGATAAATTCTCCGCCTTTTTCATGAAAACGGCCGACTGGCGTGAGTAAAAGTGGTGTTGCCCCCTTTGCTCTTGCTCCATGAATATATTGAGACAGGTAGCTTTTATACGTCGTGAAAGGATCTGTATGCCGCTCAGGCTTTTCCTTGGAAGCATCATTGTGCCCCATTTGTGTGAAAAGCCAGTCTCCTGGCTGAATGTCAGCCAATATGTCATCAAGGCGTCCTTCTTCAATGAATGTTTTTGAGCTTCTTCCCCCAATGGCACGGTTCTCGACGTTCACCCCTTGCGCTGTATAGCGGTGTAAAAACTCTCCCCATCCTCCTTGAACAGGACGATCTGGATATGATGAAACGGTCGAATCACCAGCTAAATAGATGGTTGTCATGTTCATACGCCTCCCTTTTTCATTGAGCCACTTCACCCGAGCGATACGGGCATCCTAGTGGCTGCTGAAAAGATATGAAACAATCAGCATCGCTATTTCAATTATTCTCTTTTTAAAGATCAAAACCCTGCTTACCGGTAGATGTGAATGTGTTAAATATGCGGCGGAAGTTCTACTTTTGATTCCACTGCTTGATGTAATGCCTGAAGCATGTAGCCAATTCCTTTATATGGAGCCAGCGGATAATTTGCTTTTTGATGAGGCTGTAATAAAGGGTCGATCACTTTTCGATATTTCTTCCCACCTAGTACTACCAGTTCATCATATGCGAAAAGATTTTTTTGATGAAATTGCTGGCTCAGTTCTTCTCGTGTGATCTGCTTAGCATGCGGTGTACCAAAAGCAACATCATAATTTTCATGTATGATATCATCTGCCTTTAAGAACCCGTGCTTCGCTGATAAGATCATCCAGTCTGAAAAAAACGTTTGGGCATAGCTTTTCGTACGCTGATGCAGCGGACTTAAATAAACGAGGTTCGCCGGCTGGCTCCCTGCTTCTGGATCGACGTCCCAAATTTTCTTCGCGCCACATGGAATGATACAAACTCGCTTCACTCAGGTTTTCTCCTTCCTTTTTCGATAGATCTGATACACGATACAGCCTAGCGCTGTGCCAAGTGTATTTAAAAGAATATCATCAATATCGCTGCTTCTTGTAATGATACCAGATTGTGAGAACATCCATTGGAGCAATTCGATCATGGTTGACAGGAGAAAGCCACCAAGAACCGCCTTTTGCCAGCGCATGGTTCGAAAGGCTTGATATAGAAAAAAACCGAGTGGTACAAATAACAATATGTTGCCTGCTAAATTTAAAAAGACAAGATTTGGATAGCCGTGATGGTAGGCGTGAAGATTTTGATAAATGGACTGCAAAGGCAAGAGATTAACACTCACCTGATCTCTTGGGGCGGAAAAACGATTTGGAAAGACCGTCAAATATAATAAAACATTCGTATAAATAAACAGACTGGCAAGAACCAATTCTGTCCGCAAATAAATAAAACGATTGTGCTTTTTTGCCTGTCTGTATCTCATATGTAAATAGAGCGGGACGAGCAGGAGAAAATAAGCAATGGAAAACATAGCACTGGATGTCATACAGAAAGCTGCCCCTTTCTCACATGATGATGCTTGACCATATTTACAGCTTATTCAGGCTTGCCCGCATCTATTCATCACTTATTCTCACATTCAATGAAGAGAAAACCATATTGACAAATCGTCATTTTCCCGCTAAACTGAATGACATTCAGTCAGTTAAGGCCGGTGATGATATGTCGAAACGAGAAAAAATTATGCTTGCTGCGATTGATGCGTTTAAAGAAAAAGGAATCGAAAAGACGACCATTTCGGATATTGTGAAAGCAGCAGGAGTAGCGCAAGGAACGTTTTATTTATATTTTCCTTCAAAGCTTTCCGTCATGCCTGCTATCGCTGAACATTTGATCGCACAGATGGTGCCTGCGATCGAAAAGGAATTAACTCAGCATGCAGATGTCCTCGATCAAGCAGATGCGCTTGTTGAATTTATTTTCGCTTTTACAAGGCAATACCGTGATGTCCTTGCCCTGACCTACTCAGGCTTAGCCGCCACCGAGCATTTAAAGGAATGGGAAGATATTTATGAGCCAATTTACAAATGGGTCGCTGCTTTTTTAGAAAAAGCAAAGCAGGACAAAAGGGTCCGTGCGAATTTGAACTGTCAATATGCAGCCAAATTCATTATCGGTTTACTTGAATCTTCTGCTGAGCAAATGTATTTATTTACGGAAACAGATACAGAAGAGGTTCTGATTCAAAAGCGAGAGGTGAAGCAATTTCTTCTTTACGCACTTGGCTTAGAGACACCTTAACTTAGTACAGCACTTGCTGTACGCTCTTTTTTGGTTTCAAAATGACGAATCGTCATTTTTAAAGTTTTAGGGGGAAATACGATGAAAAAAAGCTGGATGTATGTTGCACTCACTTGTTTATTCGAATTACTTTGGGTGTTTGGTTTAAATAGAGCTGATGCTGTGTGGGAATGGGCGGTCATTATCTGCCTGATCCCAGTTGATTTTTATTTTTTAATGAAGGCCTGCGAGAAGCTGCCGACAGGGACCGTGTACGCCGTGTTTGCCGGAGTTGGAACAATTGGTACATCTTTGATGGATTATGCGCTGTTCGGCGGTTCGTTTTCATTAGAGAAGCTCTTATTTATGGGCATTTTAATTCTCGGAATTATCGGACTGAAAGTGTCTGATGGAGATGCCCATGAGCAGAAAGGAGAAGCGGTATAAATGGGCTGGTTTTTTGTACTGTTGGCCTCTGCCTGCGAAATCGGCGGAACCATTGGCCTCAATATGTTTAGTAAGAAAAAGCAAATCACGACAGGCATTTTATTTGTCGGCGGGTTTGCCTTATCCTTTTTGTTTTTGTACGCCTCGTTCTCATCCGTTCAAGTATCCGTCGCCTATACGGTCTGGATTGGACTTGGAACGGCGGGCTCTGTCTTGTTTAATATGATTCTATTTAAAGAGCCGAAAAACATGATTCGTATACTCAGCTTGCTGCTGATTGTGATTGGTGTGGTTGGGCTGAAGTTGTTTGCGTAATTGAGTCACAAGAAAGAAAAAGTTTATGATGGTATTAGCCATTACATTAGCAAT
This sequence comes from Bacillus sp. FSL R5-0512, assembly GCF_038593295.1. Classification (NCBI taxonomy): domain Bacteria; kingdom Bacillati; phylum Bacillota; class Bacilli; order Caryophanales; family Bacillaceae; genus Bacillus; species Bacillus sp. FSL R5-0512. Next base: position 810,934 of record NZ_CP151982.1, on the reverse strand, counting down.
AGAAAAAGCAATGGAGTTGATGTTCCATTGCTTTTTAAGTTAATTTATATACTTTTCTTGGTACGCTTTAAATTGTTCTTCGTATTTTTGCAGCTTTTCCCCATCAACTTTTGAATTTAATTTCGGTTTTCGCTTTCCAATCACCATCACATCTTTATCTACAATAGGACTTGATAAAAAGATGTATGGCGCAAAACGATCACACTTCGTATTTGGGAGGGTTACGGATAACCTGGCATATTCTTCTGTCGGGAATTGGTTCGAAATTTCAAGTTCCTTGAGTCCCACTAATTCCGATATCGGCTCTAAAGACTCGTCCTTCACTTTTATATTTGATAAACACAGATATGTTAAATTCTTGAGGTATCTTAAAGGTTGAAGAGTATTTAAGTTTAATGAATTAAAAAGACCGCCTGACAATTCTAACCATTCTAAATCAGTTTTTTTCTGCAAAGGGGCTATGTCATTCAACTTTGAAAAATCTGTTATGGATAAAGATTTTAAAAAAGTGTTTTTTGATAAATCCCATAAACTTTGTGCCTTTGTATTCCATTCAAGTGCCAATACCTCAACATCTTTAAGAGAACTGATGATTGATAAATCTTCTACTCTCAGTTCACGCATATAGAGCATTTTGGGATTAACTAAGCTCAAGATCGTATTGAATTCCTTTTGGTTCACTTTGTAAATCCACAATTTCGTCAGATTAGAAAAAGATTTCAACCTTTCAATATTTTTTGTTTTTCCTGTGATTAACAACTCAGTGGAATTTTCATCTACATCGGCTAAATCATGAGCAACTTCTGGTCGTTTATCATGATGAAAAATATATTGGGGGTCTTCTTTTAGCAATCTTCTACCTCCACACCTATAATTAGGGCATATCTAAATAAATTTTATCAGTATTTTGGAGTCAACACATTATTATCTTTAGCACTTTCTGATATTTCTTCTGAAGAAACAGGGGAAGGGATAAAAACTAGATGATCTTCTTTGGTCGTCAATCGTGATTATGACCTCTGTTTTCAATCCATTTTATAAAATCTTTATCATCTAAACGTTGGAGACTATCTGCTAGGCAGCGGACTTCTACCAATTGATATGCTAATTTTAGTAGATAAAAGTTAGTAAAATGCCTATATATAAATAAAAGAACTCTAATTCTTATCCGAATTAGAGTCCTCATGATATGACTGATTTTATTTTTCTACCTTAAAATCGAACCCGTTCATCAAAGCCTCTTTTTTTATTTCTCGTTTAATGGGTATCTTGCTGCTCAAGCAAGAAATCCATTGCGTAAATCGATTCGCCTTTCTCATCCAATAAAAAGTACACAATCAAAGGCTCTCCAAAAGCTGCTGTCTGCTGCGCGAACAAAACACAGGTGAATTTTTCAATACCAACTGGCAGCTTTCTTTTTAATAAAGGGTGGAGAATAGGCGAAGCCCGAATTGTATCTACATCAACATCCCAACGTTCGTTTTTTAAAGTTGGATAATGCTCTGATAACAATTGGTGTAACATGCTGGTCGTGAGCGCTGCTTTTCCATCGTATCCATCATTTATTATGTTGGTGTTATACATCCGATGGCTGCTCACCCTTTGAAGCGTTGATTCGTATTCCTTTTAAGACAAATCGTTTCTGACCATCAAGTGTACAAGTGATCAATGTCAGTTCATTTTTCCCGCGATCCTTTAGTACATCCACATCCGTCGGTTCAATCGTAGCTGAGCTGACAATTTTATATTCGTATGTTTCCGCTTGATGATGTAAGACGACCTTTTCTCCTTTCGGCACCTCTGGCAGCTGCCTGAAAAGCCGGTCGCCTCTATACCCTCTATGCCCTGCAATCGTGAAATTCCCTTCACCTGGCATTTGATGAGATTTAATTTGAGTCAGTGCAATACCTAAATTTTCTTTTGTTGTAACAGGAAGCACTTTTTCGTTTAAATCAATTGACGGGATCTCTAGCTCCATCACATCTCGCAGGTCTTCTTCTGACACAGTTAGATGTGGAATAGTAGAAAGAGCATCACTGTCATTTTCTTCAATCATCTTTAATGCCTGTTCCATTGCCGCTGTCTCTTGAGAAGTTCGCCACTCATATAGAAAAGGAACGGAGATGAGCATTAGCCCCGCGACCACCAAAAAGCTGCCTAATAAGGTTCTTTTTTTCATCAATACACTCCTTCCTTTTACTGAATGGTTCTTCTTCTAAGAACAAGGAGAACAGTTCCAGACACTACTAGTAAAATCCCTGCATACATCATATAACGCAGCCATTCTTCTCCAGTCTTTGGCAGCTCACCGTTTGAGTCATGAGGCGGATGCTGATCCCCTTTATCTGAAGCTGGAGGATTCGTGTGATCCTCTTCATTCTTCACTGGTGCATTTTTCACAATCATTGTCTTGATCTCCACTTCGCCCATTTGAATTGTAAAAGCGAGCGGCTTCTTTAAAGCTACATAACCATCTGGTGCTTTCGTCTCTGTGAGTATATATTCTCCAGGTGTAAGCCCTTTGACAATCGCTTCTCCGTCTTTTCCTGTTGTCACAGATTTTATGGTTTTCCCGGCTTTTGTACGAATGTCAAAGGCTGCCCCTTTTAAGGTTCTATCTGTCTGCTGGTCTACCTTTATGATACGCAGACTTCCTAAGATCAAGTGATTCTTCGCTGTTAATTGAAGCGGCTTCTGCTGATTTTTCTCAATTGTGAATAGGATCGGCTGATGATCCAATTGATAGCCATGAGGTGCTTTCGTTTCAACGAATTGATATTGTCCCGGTTTTAAATCGTTGATGTGAAGCTTGCCTTTTTGGTCCGTTACAAGTGATTTCTTCAACGTTTTTCCTTCTTTACTCAGAAGAGCAAACTCTGCATTTTCCAGCGTATGTCCCTCATCATCCACTTTGGTCAGTTCCACTGCTCCCGGCGTCAGCTTGTTAATCATTTCTACTTTTGCTGGTTTGTCTTGACCTAATCGAATTGTAAAGGTGACAGGTGTCTGATCCAATTCATAGCCGGCAATGCTTGCTGTTTCGACAAATCGATAGGTGCCTGGCTTCAGTTGATCGACTGTTAGTTGACCGTTTTTATCTGTCTTTAAGTCTTTCTTTATACGTTGATCGTGCTCATCAAGCAGATCGAAGGTCACTCCATTGAGCAACTGACCATCTTCTCCTTTTTTCTGAAGCTGCACAGCACTTGTCGTCCGAATATTTTCTTTTGTCACTTTCACCAGTTGTTTAGGATTGAAATCAATCTTAAAGTCTACTGGTTCTGCATCAAGTTTATGTCCAAAAGGAGCCTTCGTTTCAACCAATTGGTAAGCGCCTGGTTTCAAATCGTTGACACTGATAATGCCTTTCTCATTGGTTGTTAAACCTGACATCAATTCTTTACCATCGTCATTGAAAAGGGTAAATTCTGCGCCTTTCAATCTCTCTTTTTCTTCCCCTATTTTGGTGAGTTCTACAGAACCTTTCTTGAGCTGATTGATGGCCTCCACTTGAATCAATTCTTTTTGACCTAATTCAACTTGAAAGGCAAGTGGTTTCGTACTCAATTCATAGCCTTCAAGACTCTTTCTTTCAACAAATTGATAGGTTCCAGGTTTTAAACCTGTGAAGGTGATCTTTCCATCCTGATTGGTTGTAATCCCTTCTCCTCCTGCCACTATCTTTCCTTTGGCATCAGATAGGTCAAAGACAACTCCTTCTAATGATTTCCCATCTTCTCCTTTTTTGTGTAACAGCACTCCGCCTGTAGTGCGGCTATTTTCTTTTGTCACACTGACCAGCTTCTCAGGGTTAAATGGAATAGCAAAAGTGACAGGTGTTTCGTCAAGCTCATGACCGAATGGAGCCTTCGTTTCAACAAACTGATAGGTTCCAGGTTTCAGATCGTTGACGATGATCTTCCCGTTCTGATCAGTGACGAGACCTGTTTTTATCTCTTTTCCATTTGCATCTACAAGCTTAAATTCGGCTCCTTCAAGCACATCATCCTTTTCACCGAGCTTTGTGAGCTGGACAGCTCCAGTTTTAAGATCATTGATCACTTTGATCTCTGCTGGTGTTTTTTGTGCGACTTCGATGGTAAACGGATAAGGTTTATTTTTCTTTTCGTAACCATCAATACTCTCTGTCTCTACGAGCTGATATTTGCCCGGTTTGAGGTTATCGACAAAAAGCTTCCCATCTTCATCTGTTGTCAAATCTTTACGCACAACTTCGTCATTTTGATCCCTGACTTCAAATCGAACACCTTGAAGTTTCTCGCCATCTTCCCCTTCTTTCATCACTTCTAATGCACTTGTTTCATATAGGTTCTTTTGCGAAATGACGACTGGTTCCTTTGGATCAAGTGGTACTTCAAATTTGATTGGTGTTTCATCTAACACATAACCATCTGGTGCTTTTGTTTCAATGAGCTGATACGTACCCGGTCTTAGTTCGTTTATCGTGATCTTGCCATTTTCTCCTGTGACAAGCGAACCTTTTAACTCATGCCCGTCTTGATCTAATAGCTTGAACTGTGCACCTTCTAGTCTCTCTCCGCCTTCACCTATTTTGCTCAATTCTGCAGAGCCTTTGATGATGTCATTTACGGCGGTTACAGTTGTTGTTTCTGTTTGATTTTCTTTAATGGTGAACGGCCATTTTTGCTGATTTAATTGATAGCCTTTCGGTGCGTTTGTCTCCACAAAATAATAGGAACCTGGCTCAAGATGTTTGAAAAGAATTTCTCCTTTTTCGTCCGTTTTCAAATGGGTTTGGACGGTCTCTCCAGATTCATTTTTCAGTTCAAATTCTGCATTCTCTAATGCAGCACCTGTCTCTTTGTCTTTTTTCATTAATTTGACATGCTGGCGTATTTCTTGGTTCTGCACCGTCATGCTATTTCCTGTTTTCGCTTGATCTCCTGATTCGTAAGGCTGATCAATCGTTACATGGATCGGTTCCTTCGTCTTAATATAACCATCAGGTGCTTTCTCTTCTGTCACGATATAGTCACCATACAGAAGACGATCAAATCGAAGAGCTCCTTCTTCATCTGTTGCCTTTGTTCCAATGACGATACCACTCGCAGCATCTGTCAGAGAAAAGCTTGCTCCTTTTAGCGCTTTTCCAGTACTTGCATCTACCTTTTTAATGGTTAAAGCACCAATCGCTCCTGTGCCATCTCCCATGCCAGCTGTGCGTTTGACCACAATTGAGGCTTCGGATTCCTTTTTGATTTCTTTTACATTTTCACCTCTAAACGTTACTTCGTTTTGAAGTGTACTTCCCACTTTATCTAAAATGAGAGATTGGTATTCTAAAATATATGGTCTCGTGATTTCTTCTTTAAATTTAATTTGAAAAGAATCTGGATCGAATTCAAGGTCTAGCTCATAATCCTTCCCTTTTTCCAGCTCTTCTCCTTTTGCCACTTGCCCCTTTTCATCTATTGTCGTCGAATAGAGATGAAATGAGTTTTCTATTATGGCTTGGTTACTGCTTGGATGATCTATAATCGTCGCATCTTGGACGGTTGATTGACCAAAGTTGATATTCAGTTTCCAATCAATGACTTTCCCTTGTTGATTTCCTGATTTGCTCGTGTATTTCCCTCCATTTGGAATGGACACTACAGCATTCACGTCTGATTCTTTTGTCTGTCCATCATAAAGGGTCGCCTTATTATCGTAGGTTTTCTGTACTAAATCCATTCCTTCAACACTTGTTTGATACGTGATTTTGTATGGGGAATCAATGGCTTTTTTGAAAATGACTTCGAAGCCTGTTTCTCCCTTTTCATTTTCAAGGAATTTGATGTCATAATGTTCTTTCGCTAATACCTCTTTTTCTTCTGCTCCATTTTCCCCGCCTTGTAAATCAAGCGAGTAAACGGTGATTGAATCTTTAAGCAAACGCTGATTTCCTTGAATGAAATCCTCGATTTTCGCCTCTTCTAAATGTTTCAAGTTATAGTTCACACCGATATTCCATGTGATCTCTTTTTTCTTTGCATTATAAGTTCCGTTTTTGAAGCCATTTGACTGCGTGTATGTGTCAGGCGTGAAGACAGACTGATTTTCCTTCGTCAAATCCTTGCCATCTTCATTTACCCATTCGAGCTTTACATGATTACGCAGGTTCTTTTGGTCTTTATCTGCTCTTTTTTCATAATCAAAAGACGTTGTATATGTGACGGTATGTTCTGTCTTTATTTCTTTCGTAAATTGAATATCAAATCCATTTGCATGTTCAACGATTTGATAATCTGTGCCTTCTTCAAGCACTGTATTACCTGTCGTCACTTTTAAACTATCTTTTTGCAGCGTCAATCCTTCGTTTGTAAACGTATCTTTTAATATCACATTGTTCATCGTTTGTTGATCTTTGTTGAAGGTGATACGCCATGGAATGGTCTTGGTCTTGTAATTCGGTGTTCCATGATTTTTCGTTAGGATTTGCTGGTCAATTCTTTGCTTCCCTTGTTTGCTCTCTTTGCCAGCTGTTACCGTATTGATAATCTCTTCAGATTCAAAAATTCGCTCGGTTGCTTTTGTTTGATAGGTGATGAGATAAGCTGATTGAATATCTTGATTGAATTGCAAGGTAAACCCGTTTTGTTCATCCTTTTTTTGAGGTTGAACCACATAATTTTCAAACGCTTTTGTTCCAGCTTCGTTGCCATTCTGATCAATTGTGACTTCTTTGACTTGAATGGAATCAGATATCAGCGCCTGTGTGCCGTTAAAGAAGTCTTCTAACAAAGCATCCTTTTCAGCAATCTTTTTTTCGTTATAGTTATAACGAATTTCCCATGTAATTGTTTGTGTGACTGGGTCGTAGTGCGCGGCTTTTTTATTTAAAGGACTGCCTCTTGTCACATTCACTGTTCCTTCTGCTGAACTGATCACTTTATCACCAGAAACAAGGGACGCTTTATTACGAAATGCAGATTGATCCTGATTCGTAATATCCGTTTCATACATTAAACGGTAAGCTAGATGAACGTCATCTTTAAATTCAATCGTGAAATCTTGACCATCTGCTGTTTGGCCAATTGTGTAGTGGTTTTCGTCAAGCAGCTGACCAATCGATGTTTCTCCATTTAGCTTTGTATCAATACGATAAAGCTTAATTGAATCTTTTTTCAACGCCTGACCTTCTTGAATCGGATCTAACAGTTTCGCTTGTTTCACATCTTCTAAATCCATATTAAAATCTACTGTCCATTGAATGGTTTCAGCATTGTAAGATCGATTTGGTTCTCCCTTTTTAGAGACGTTTGGGCCATTTGGAATGTATTGAATCGGGATTGATATTTTATCCTTTCCTTCAATCGGGGTAATGACCACTTCTTTTTCTTCAGTAATGACAGTTTTTTTATCTAATTGCGTCCACACTTGAAGTGTTCCATGAATATTTGAATATTGTTTAATAAAATCAGTGAATTCGATGGAGGCATTTCCGCTCTCATCTACAGAAAAATAACCAATGGTTGCCTGATTAAACTTCATCTCAAGACGATCGATTTTTTCATAAATCACTAATTCCTCTGGAACCTTGAAATGGAATTCATCCCCGCCATTATAGCTATGACCGTTCGGGATGGCCCACTCATAGTTAATGGAAATCAGCGAGTTGATATCAGGTTTCTCAACTGAATTTCCTTCCTGATCTTCAAAGATTAATTTCGCATCAGTAAGGAGATTTTCTTGTATCAGCGTTTGTTTTGAAACACTTTGCAGCCCTGCACGCTTAGATACGCTCACTTTGTTTTTTAGTAATTCATCTTCATCGTTTTGTTTCGTTTGAGCGGCTTCTTGATTGTTAGAAGCTTTATCTTTCTCAGATGAGATTGAGTCATCTTTTGGAAGGCTTTCTTCACCCTTATTTTGCTTTGTTTTCTCTTCTTGCTGAGTTATACTGGTGACATCGATGTCAATTGATCCTTCTAAATTTGGATCGATCTCAACATCTTCTTTAAATTTCACCGTCACTTCATTTTGTTTTGAAACGGTATACTCGCCAACAAGTATGTCACCCACAGTAATGGGTTCCTTCTGCTCCTTCTCTACCTGGATGGCTGAAGGAAGAGTGAGAACATACGGATATTGTTTTTTTAGATCAATTCCTTTTATAGACCAATGCACAGTGGCCTTTCTTACTTGCTGATCTTCCATGCTTGATAACTTATTGCCTTCGCTATCAGCAAATTCAATATCCCCATAAATGTTTTCTTGAATTTCTTTTGCTTGTGCCCCTGCTAAAGGCAAGACTCCTAATATACTAGACTGTATGACTAGCACTGTAATGAGTGCCAGCGACAATATTCTTTTCAATACATCCACCCTTTTCTAAAATTAATTTTCAACAACGATAAAAAAATCATTCGTATACTGTCAGATCAATCACCCCGCTTCTGATCAATATTTTCTAAAAATTGCACCTTAAGACCCTATGAATAAAATGAGTTGATCAATCATGAGCTTGAAAGGTCATCATGAGTAGTGGATTGAGTAAATGGATTGGGGTCTATAGAAATGGGGAATAGTGAGAGGATCGTGAAAAGATTAAATGTGAATTTTTATATTTATACTGGAATGAACAATAAACGATGTGTACATGCATATATAAGCATGTATTCACATATGGTTCGTTCATATGAAACAAGCATGTATCATATCGTATGTAAGGTGAGTCAGTTCAGCATTATATAAATCGCATTCCTTTCTACTCCCTTTCATATGGTAATCAAAAATCTGCTGCGTTTTATTCTTACATTTACCGTTTCAACAGCAAAAAAATAAACTTAAATATCTAAAATGATCCATTTTTATAGGATTCATGGCTTACTTATCACCTTTTAAAAGAAATATATGGAGAATCAGGGAATAACATTTGTTTTCGTCTAATTTTTTTCTCTTTTATCATGAAAAGTGAAGACAAAACGATTTAGCCTAAACATTAAAATCATTTTATGCCTATTTAGAAAATCAAATGTTCTTTAAGTGAACTTCATCATATAGAGGCAAGCCAAGGGAAGGAGTTAGTTGTTTAATGGAGCTCATTGATAATAAATCAAAGAGATGGATAAAAATTTTAAAACTGCTTGTATCAAAAGATAAGTGGTGGAGCCTTCAAGAGATATCGAATGAAAATATCGGTTCCGTTCGTGCCATTCAAAGCGATTTAGAACAAATGAAGTCGTTCCAAACAGAGAACGGAGAGCCGTTAATCCACATAAAGCCAAGACAAGGCATATCCATTTGTTATACACAGACGATACGAGTCGACTACTATATCAAAGAAATTCTAAAAGATACGATTGAAATTCGATTGATTGACGGCGTTTTCTTTGAACAAAACAGGTCTTTCTATGAATGGATGGACACGCTGAATATCAGTAGATCCACATTGTATAACACCATTCATAAAATCAATTCGCTTCTTATCTCGTATGACATTGAGTTACGACCAGATAGTATGCAGTTCCATGGGAATGAGAAGGAGATTCGTCAATTTTTTGTGGAATTTTTGTTTGAAGTCTATGGAAGCAGGCTTTGGCCATTCGATGATATTCAAAAGCAAGATGCAGTTGATTTTTTACATAAGCTTTTTCAGGTGCTCGAAGTCAATCTACCTGATGTGGCTATAGATAAATTTTGCCTATGGCTCGCCGTTTCCATACACCGAGTGAGGAAAAATTTTTCAATACGACGCAATTATAGGTACTCATTGGATAAGGAAAAACAATCATCTACAGCTAAAGGTATCTATAATCAAATCAAAAACTTGGAAGAACACGTTTGCCAAATGACAAAGGACACTTTTGGTGTTACGTTGGATCGTCACGAATTTGTCTTTTTACTATTGATTGAACCAGCTATTGGCCATTATAAATCAATTGAAACTGTCGAAGAAAAATTGATGTTCTTTCAATCGCATACACCACACCTCTTCGAAGCCATTCATTCCTTTATCAATCAATTGGAGTTGATTTTTCATCAAGAGGTGGCTAATCGCAAGGCGATGACACTGATTCTTCTCCAATATTATGTGTATTCTAGGGAAATTACCGTAAGAGATGGATTCCTTTTCAAAAAGAAATCGAGGTATTTATCAGAGGTAAAAAAACAGCTTCCTTACTTCTATTCGAGGATTACTCATATCATCCAAGAGCTAAAAACAGACGATATACTTGCTTCTTTAGTGAAAAATGAACGAGAATTGATTCGTATCATTACTTCTAACTGGAGGGGGCTTGTTCATTTGGAAATGGATCGGAGAAACGTGTTGAACATTTTTGTCATTTCAACATTAGGTTATAATCATAGCTTGTTGATTGCGGATTTAATTAAATTAAGATTGCCTCCTCTCATTCATATTTTCACAAGTCCAGAAAATACATTAAATGAACTGACAATGGATCGACTTGGGATTGATATGATTGTGACCGATACTGAGCTTCCTAATCAACTAGGACGCCCTACGCTGCTGATCAGCTCTTTTCCAACAAAGAAAGAATTGGACAACCTGCACTCAAGATTGGTTGATATGACAAACTAATATTCACAAGAAAAGCTGCTGAGGAGCTCTCAAGCAGCTTTTTTGCTTCTGTATTAATGAAGCGCTATTTGTTCATTCATCAAATCAATGGCGTAAAGCGATTGCTCATATTCATCTAATAAAAGGTAGACTTTGAGCGGTGCAGCGGTTTGATCTGTCTGCTGCGTGAATAGAACACAAGTGAATTTTTCGATTCCTTCTGGCAGCTTGCTTTTCAGAAAAGGATGAAGAATAGGAGAAATTCGAAGGGTATCAACATCTTTTAGCCAAAGCTCATCTTGTAACGCAGGATAATGGTCAACCAAAAACTGACGAAACACTTCCAATGTACTCAAGGTAGATATCCTCACTTTCTTCTATTTATGGCTTTAAGCTTACCTAAAAACAAACATGTTCAACTCATCCTATGATCTCAGTCCGCCTATTTTCGCTTACTACTAGAGACATGATTTCATTTTTTCTTCTAAAAGATTTGTAGATCAACTTGACTGCAATGGGTTTTCAATATGTATGACGTTTACTATATGAAATACGAATTCCAACCGATGGACCTATGATCATATTCTTATCTGTTTCTTTCGTGATGAAACGACAACTTCCTTCTACAAAATTCCATTTTTATTCTAAAAAGAGGAAAATAGAGCAAAAAAGAACAGCTGCTCACTGTTCTTTTAGAAGTTATGAAAGGTCTGTCAAAGAGAACACTTCACCGCTCACTGCATCAACGCCTTCATGACAGTCGAGCTTTCCGCATAAAACATATTGTTTTTTCACATCGTCATAGACGTAGATGGGTGTAAGTTCGAGGTGTTCTCTCAATGTTTCAAAGGCTTCTTTCTGAGATATGGTGATTTCACTAACTGTTTGAGATGGATTGAGTATCCCGCATACTTGAAACATCTCTTTTTTATCTATGTAATTAATGGCTTCAAAAGTGCCGGCATCAATGAAGACCTTGATCTTATCCATAAATCCACAGCCTTCTTGCTCATTCGTTTTTAATATCGCTTCGATGCAGCCATGGTCGCGGTGGAGTGTTTTTAGCACCCACTTCCCTGTATCCTTTGAATATTTTTGCGCCAAAAAGGTTCGAACCGCTTTGATACACGCAGCCTGCTCTTCTTTTGAGATTGGGAATATATCCGGCGAAGGCTCCAGTGAGAAGGCTTGTTCAGCAGTAATGTCCTCGTTTATATCGATTTCCTTTTTTTCAAAGGCTTTGTTTAACGGTTCATTCCACTCCATGACCTGATGCATGTGGATGCAATGCGTTTCTTCACGCCCAATTTCAAACGGAAGCGTACCTGTTCCATCGTTCTTCACATAAATTTCTTCTAACGCATATATAGGGCGGATTCGATTCTGCTCGAAGGATGGCCAATCAAACCGCTGCACTTGCTGCTGGGCTAAATCCTCGATCCTATCAATGGAAAGCACATATTCTTCAGTTTTTAGTCGTTTTTTTGCCATAAATGGCCCTCGATGTATATAGTGAATGAGCTGCCCATGTTCATCCCATTTCACTTCGATTCTGCCTGAAGGCGTCACTTTCACACCATCTATTGCTTCTTCGAAAAAAAGTTCCCCTTTCTCCTTTTGATGCATGTGAAAATGCTCACCATAGACCAATCCTGTTTCTTGTTCGATCCATTGAATGACATAAGCTGGATAAGGCCTCTTAAATGTGACACCATTCTTCGCGAAGGTTTTGTCCATGACAAAAATGACCGTTTCAATCTGGCCTGTATTTAAGTTCACGTCAATCACAGCTGTGCCGTCCGGGTTTAGATCATCGTCCTCGGGTTCAGCTTCATGAGAGGGAAACCATTCCATATTCAATGTATAAACCGTTTCATTGAACATATTGACGTAGCGATGAAAACTGTGTCTTTTTAAATAGTAAAGATCTAAACCAAATTTCGCCTTTGTCTGATCGATCAGTTGTTGAATGTTTGCATTCATTTGTTTCACCTCCAAAATGATTCAGTCTTATGGAAGAACAAAGATGACGATAAAGCCGAAGATGACGATCGCTGTTAATAATCCTAAAACCATTGACACCATGTTTGTTTTCTTTGTAAAGCCTTTTAATTCATGCTCTTCAGTCGACCGATCGATTTTTCTAAAGCGAAAAAGCATGCTTAAATTAATAAGGGCTAGAGTTACAAATAATAAGAAAATTAAAAGCATAGGTTGTATGTTTAAGAATGGATTCGTTACATCTTGGAAGCTGAATGACTGAAGGAACATCAGACCACTTAATACTGCTCTTGAAATATTTTCTGCCTTCTTTTCTTTCTCCCACTCTTCCCCCAATTTTTCTTTTTCATAAATGGCTATCTGCTCGAAAAGGGGAATGAAAGACTTTGTTGATCCTTTTTTAATAAAACCATAAATACTTAGAAAGAGCATGATAATTCCTAAACAAAGAAAGAAATGTGTAAATCGAATGTCAGACATTTGAATCAAGATAAAAAAAGCGACGATTATGATGCCGGCTATTAAATTAGAAACGACTATTTGTTTTGATCTCATCATTTTTAATGCAGCTTGTTCCATGTAATACTCCTCCTCGTTTCAAATGTTTCTGTTAAGCGCTCTATCTCTATTACGATTTTATTGAAAAAATGTTTCAATATTTCCCCTTTCCATTGCAGAAATGGAAAGACGCCCATCATTCAATGGACGTCTCATCCTTCGTAAGGAAATCATCAAAGCATGTCTTGAACCACTTTTCTGTCTTTTATTTGCTCAGCTGCCATGTGTTTAAAGTCCTCAATCGACAGCTGCTTTGACGTCTTTTCTCCGTGCTGTCTGATATTTAGTGTGTTGTCTTGCATTTCTGTATCGCCGATGACTGCGATATAAGGGATTTTTTGCATTTGTGCTTCTCTCATTTTGTAGCCAAGTTTTTCATCCCGCTCATCGATTGTGGCTCTTATTCCGATACTTCTTAATTGCTGCTGCACCTCTAAGCAGTGATCAAGATGAACAGTTGAGACAGGGATGATTTGTACTTGTACTGGTGCTAGCCATAATGGGAAAGCGCCCGCAAAATGCTCGATGAGAATGCCTAGGAAACGATCTAGAGAACCAAAAATGGCACTGTGAATCACAACTGGCCGTACCTTTTCATTTTTTTCGTTAATATATGTTAAATCAAATTTCTCAGGCATTTGGAAATCCAGCTGAATTGTGGCACACTGATGGCTCCGCTGCAAGGCATCTTTGATATGAAAATCGATCTTTGGACCATAAAATGCCCCATCTCCTTCGTTTAGCTGGTAGTCAACCTTTAGACGATCAAGGACATTTTTTAGCGCTGTTTCGGATATATCCCAAATGGCATCATCCCCTAAGGCTTTTTCTGGACGAGTGGATAGCTCGACGGAATACTCAAACCCAAATGTCCGATACACATGATCAACTAATTGAAAAATCCGTTTGATTTCAGCTTCAATTTGATCTTCTCTTAAAAAAATGTGAGCATCATCTTGGCAAAATGTCCTGACCCTGAACAATCCATTTAACGCTCCGCTAAATTCATGACGATGCACCTGACCAAACTCAGCCATTCTGATCGGAAGGTCTCTGTATGAATATAAGCTGTTTTTGAACATGAGCATATGCCCTGGACAGTTCATCGGTTTTAAAGCAAAGCTTGTATGGTCTACTTCTGAGAAATACATATTTTCATGATAATGATCCCAGTGCCCTGACTTTTCCCAAAGCTCTTGGTTCATCATAAACGGCGTACTCACTTCTTCGTATTGCGCTTTGCCTCGCACTTCTCTTGAAAAGGCCATTAATTCATTTCTGACAATCTGACCTTTTGGTAAATAAAACGGCATACCTGGCGCTTCTTCTGAAAACATAAAGAGAGATAACTGTTTCCCTAATTTCCGGTGATCACGTTTATTTGCTTCTTCCATGAAATGAAGGTAATCAGCGAGATGATTTGGATGTTGAAACGCCACACCATACACTCGCTGCAAGACATCCTGATTGCTATCTCCCCGCCAATAAGCCCCTGCAACGCGTGTTAGTTTAAATGACTTTAAGTACCCTGTAGAAGGTACATGCGGCCCGCGGCATAAGTCGATAAATTCACCCTGCTGATACACTGTGATGGCCTCTTCTGAGGGGAGTCGTTTTAAGATATCTAGCTTATATGGATCATGTGCAAACAACGATTCAGCTTCTTTGTAAGAGACCTCCTTTCTTTGGATGAGGAGATTCTCGTTTATGATCTTTTCCATCTCTTTTTCAATTGCAGCCAAATCCTCTACACTTAATGTTTGATTGAGCTTCATATCATAGTAAAATCCATTTTCGATAACAGGTCCGATTCCAAGTGTGACATTTTCGTATAACCTTTTCACAGCTTGGGCTAATACGTGTGCAGATGTATGGCGCAACACTTCAAGCCCTTCTTTTGAATCGAGTGTGACAATAGACAGCCGAGCATCACAATCCAGCTGATGACTGACATCGACCATTTGTTCATTGATCTTTCCTGCCACTGCTTTCTTCCTTAAGCTTGGGCTAATATAGGAGGCAACATCTGCGACAGTCGTACCTGCGGGAAACTCCTTTATCTTTCCATCGGGAAATTGAATCTTCACCATTTTTTCTCTCATATCTGACACACCTTTCCTATTTTTTGAAATAAAAAAACACACCCATCCCGCGTAAAGGGACGAATGTGTAATCCGTGGTTCCACCCAAATTCCCATAATGCGCATTTGCTTTATGGCTCTGGTGCCGTAACGTGGCATTGACGGTATTGGATACTGCGATTTTCCCCAATACAGCTCAAAGGTGGTAAGACAGCTTTTCTGCGTTAGGAAGATTTCAGCGTGACTTCCCTCTCTGGTAACCGTAAAAGCTGCTCATGTCCTTTTCGAAGCAATGATCATATATGGGTGTACAAAAAAAACACACCCATCCCTCATAGAGGGACGAATGTGTGATCCGTGGTTCCACCCAAATTCCCATAACGCGTATTCGCTTTATGGCTCTGGTGCCGTAACGTGGCGTAGACGATATTGGATACTGTAATTTCCCCAATACAGCTCAAAGGTGGTAAGACAATTTTTCTGTGTTAGGAAGATTTCAGCGTGACTTCCCTCTCTGGTAACCAGTAAAAAATTGCTCATGTCCTTTTCTTCGCTTTTAATTTCTCCATATCTTACATGATGATGATGGATTGTGTAAAGTTTTATTTTGTGCAGTGGTAACGAAATTCATTCTTTAAATGTAATATTGTGTGTATTCGCTTGGGCTGTATTCAATTTGAAACGCAGGAGATAAGGCTCGTTTCACTTCTTCAGTGATACGCTCTCCTTCTTGATTGAACTTCCTTTCCATGTTTACACCATTTGGCAGCAAATCATCGGTTTCTTCGTCAAACCAGCGGCCATACTGTATATTCCAATTCCATAACTTTGAGAAAAGGGTATCACTCATTGGTACATCATCTCTTTCTAAATGACATTGACAATGCCCGCAATGAAAAGGTTCACCACCGTAATCTCCTTCAATTTTCACAAAAGGATGATCCTCAAACTCTCGACAGCACACCCATTTTTTGAAGTTCTGACCGAACTCTGTCAGTTTAATCGAGTAATAACGCATGGAAGTTCGTTTTCCTTTCATGTCAAACATCCCTTGATCAATTAATGTCTTCAATCGATATTCAATAAAATCATCACCGATATACTGATCTAAATGACCAATGACTTCTCCTATTAAGCGTGGAGTGACGATATACTCCTCTTCTGGCGCGGACTGATGAAGCCGCTTAGCCATTTTCACTAAATAAGCATCAAATTCATCTTCTGGTACGCTGATCACTTGTCCTTTTTGCCATATCCGCAGCGTATGATTTTCTTTAGCAAGTGAAAGCCATTCGTTTTGTAATCTTTCTCTCTCTTCTTTTGTCACTGGGTGAATATGCTCTTTACTCTCATACAAAATTTTAAATTTTTCAGATGCGATTTCTCCGGAATCTCGAAGGATCATTCTTCTTGTATTCGTATTGAACAGCTGATCAAATGCTGTCGTTGTATTGATTACAGACAATTCAACCCTTTTTTCTTTTAATAAATAGACGGCATATCGCAAGCCAATTTGCTCATGTGCATTACTGCCTGCCCAGATGAGAATACGACTGCCAGTCTTTATTTCTTTTATTTGCTGAAGCATTCTGTGCTGATCGTTAACCATGTCGTCAAAATAGCCAAATTCGTTTGACATCACGTTACGCAGCCATTCTATACGGTTCGCTTGTCCTTCACGATTGTGCAATTGCCAAAGCGGGCCAATGGAATACGTATCATCAAACGTGATCACTTCTTCAAATCGGTTTCTTTTCATTTCAATTAGTGCTTGTTTTAAACTACCAGCAGCTGAAGCGCCGAAAACAATATGAATCATGTTTGTCTCCTTTTACCTTACAGTTTCTTTCATTTTGACCTATTCCTGGTTCTTGCGTCAATTCTATTGAGTCAATTTCATTCAAAAGTATGACAAAGAGACGATAAGATATATACAGAAGAAATGAATGCAGAATCGAGGAGAAAAATGTTCTTAGACTTTTTATTTAAAAAAGAAAAAACGACTAAACCCGTTGTACAGAAAGATGTCCAACAAAAAACTACGGACAACAAAAAAACCGAACGAAAAGGGGCACTTGGTGAGTACAAAATAGATATTCAGCTCTCACAATTGCCAAAAGATTTTCTTTTTTTGAATGATGTAATGATAGAAAATCCTTCTTCTTCAACGGGTTACTCTCAAATTGACCATATCGTCATCTCGCCGCATGCCTTGTTCGTAATTGAAACGAAGAACTATCAGGGGACAATTTACGGTGGTAAAAAGCGAAAGACATGGCTGGTAAACGGAAAATTTCCGTTTATGAGTCCACTCGCTCAAAATTATGGGCACATCCAAGCCATCAAGCGCTGCTCAGGAAATTTGATTGATATCTCATCAGTCGTTTCTTTAATCTCATTTACGAAGCGATGTACATTTAAAGTAGACGAAGAATTAAGGAAAATTCATTCAAATGAGTTAGTCATTTATGATATAGAATTAACGGAATTTATCAAACGGAAGAGTGCAAATATCCGCATGCAGCATCCATCACCGATTTATTCTGAGAGCGAACGAACGCGTTTGTATGCAACACTCTGTCAAGCTAATATCAAAGATGACAAAATTCGAAAACAGCATATTGAACAAATTAAGCGAACTTCATCTGGACAAAAATCTGAGAACGCAGTTTGCCATGAATGCCAAACCTCTGTATCCGATAAAGTTCGATCGTACTGTCTGTCTCAATCAAGATTCCAAGGAAAAATTTTTTGCTATACTCATCAAAAAACATTTACAAATAAAAAAAGGTAAGGACACGTCTCCTTACTTTTTTTATTTTCTACGACCTCATCTAAAAACCCCATATGCTCAACAACTTTCATATCGTTCATAAATTGCTGTAAACTTTCTCTATTTTCTTTTCTTTCTAGCTCTGATGGGTACCCTAAACATAGGTTAAGAAGACAATCTAGCTTTTCCCCATTTCCACTGTAAAACTAGCCTGTTAATACGTCACCATTTTCACTTGAAAGTACGACCGTTACTGCTGTGTCTAGTACGTATTCGATCTCGTTTTCAGAAACCGTTCAATCTTGTTTTCTCGTATTCAAAAATTCAGCACTATGGATAGAACGAATTTTTCCTTCAAGAAGCTCAAGCATAGATTTTTTATAGATGATATAAACACCTTTGATAATATCTATATCGGGGCAGTAGGGGTCTTGTAAAATCAACGTGATACGTTCGTCTTCTTTTGAAAGTTTGATGGCATCAAAATCGTCTAATAATACTCTCTCTACTTCTTTTACTATCTTAGGTGCAAATGTTGCGATCATATCTTGTTTATTTTTCATAAAATATTTGCATACATTTGGCCATTTAATTTCTCTTCATACTGTGACATGATGCTTTCTTGCAACTCTGGGTATTCCCACACCAATAATGCTTGTTCAGCAAGCCTTTTGCCTCTAATTTTTCATTTCTTGTTCATTCCACACTTCAAGCTGTCCCAATCCTCTGTTTAAACGTAATGGACTGTCAGCAAATCCACCTTCCATATCCCTTTTCACTTTAAACGGTTTATCACTCAATTCAGAGTTATATCTTGTCAAAGTCAAATTGCCTAAAGTATGAATATAATTGTTATGGATGTATTCCCAATCTTCTCCAAGGTCTTGTTTCCATTCATCAGATAATCTTTTGTTTTGTGGCATGATATGTTCAATTGTATAACTCTCAATATCCACAACTTCTTTTCTCTCGTGATTTTCCTTTTCCTGTCGCAGCCATCAATGCAGAATAGAAAGATTTGATATGCTGCTCAATAGGTGAAGATTTGGCACATTCCGTCACTAGTTCATGTTCCAGTTTATAAGCAATGTCTATTGTTTCTCTTTGGATTTTGTCAGGTTGATCATAAACAGACTCACTTAAAAACGGTGTAAGATGAATAACCTCGCTGATACCAGCAAATATTCCGGAAATCTCACGTTCATGTGAGAACAATAATCGTAGTTTATAAATACACTTATTAATTGTTATACCCCAAATAAGCACTTGATCCTTCTGAGTATCCCCACCATACATCCAATAAAAACGACAATAATATTCCATTTTTGACGAATTATTCAAATTAAACCCATCATATGTTATAATTTGTTTTTCAGGAGGGATTAATATGGTTGACTTTACAAACGCGTCACTTGATTTCTTGGTTATACATAAAGTTGGAAACAAATTAAAACAAGAAGGTTATTTAGCTTCTAATTCACCTCCCATATTAAACGAACAAGAAGGAATAAATGCTCAGGAAACTTTAATGAATTACTTTTTAAAATCATTCAATTATGATAAAACGTTTCAATTTTCTCATACAAATGATCTGAAATTTAATGAAGTATACACATACTGCAACAACATTTTTGCAGATAAGAATAATAATTTCACAGATGAATCAATTAACATTCTAAAGCATCTTTACAATCAGTCTGACCATCCAAATATTAAATCTGGTGAACTTTATATAACATACTTATCCTCTTGTTTAATCAATGGGGAATTAATTGATGCAATAGGTATTTTTAAGTCCGAAAACAAAGATATATTTTTACAAGTTGAACCTTCTGATAAAAAAATCATCTTGAATTTCGAAAAAGGAATACATACAAAAAAGTTAGATAAAGGTGCACTAATTTTAAATCTTGAAAAAGATAATGGTTATCAAGTGTTCCTTGTTGATACATCAAATAAAAAAATTGATGAATCGAAATATTGGAAAGAAAATTTTTTAGGGGCTACAGACATTACAAATGATTCTTATTACACTCAGAAGTTTTTGAATATTTGCAAGGAATATTCAAAAACATACACCGAGATAGAAGAAAATCAACCAATATTAAAAAAAGTAAACTTTCTTAATAAAGCTGTAGAATATTTGGAAGACAACACTAAATTTCAGTTAGAAGAATTTACCTCACAAGTTTTTGAAGATAAGAAGTCTATTACTTCATTTGAAAGTTTAGTTGAAAATAATTATTCTAAAAATCATCAACTTCTAACAAAGGAATTTTCTATAGAACCGGCCTCATTGAAAAGAGAAATAAAAAGATTAAATGAAACTATTAAGTTGGATGATCACATTGAGATAAAAATCAAAGTTGAAAATCCAAAAAAATTAAATAGCGAGAATATTGAAAAGGGTTTTGATCAAGACAAAAATATGCATTACTATAAAATATTCTTTAATAAAGAATCATAAATAAGGAGTTGCAGTCATGGGTGAAAAGGAAAAAAAATCTGGGGAAGCTGGAGAACGCGTAGCAAAAAATTTTCTTCGACTTATTGGTTGGAAGAATCTGATCGACGGGATTGACATTAAGTGTTTTAACCCCGAAAAACACCAAATAAGTGAAGGGCCAAGAAAAAAACACGGATTAGATTTTTTCACAATTTATAGTTGTCCACTTTTTACCAAGTATGTAAATAGGGTGCCTGTTTCGATGAAGTATCGAAACAAATACAAGTCTAAACCAACAAACGAGCTAAAAAAGTTCATCAAGGATATCGATGATGCTGCAGAATGTATTAAGTTATCTAGCGTCTCAAATGTGCGAGGATTTAACAGAAGTGAAAAGAAGCTTACAGAGTGTATTATATGGCTTGCATATGAAGAAGATCCAAAAGCCAACATAATAAAAGAAATTGATGATTTTAGAACACCAGAAGATACAAATTATGAAACTTTAATTTTAATTGACAACTTTAGAATAAACTTCATACTAGGATGTTTAAACTTCTTAAAACTAAACTTTCCTGAAAAAACATACAATTACTATTATACCCGCACTAGTTTTAATTTAGAGATTGATAAAAGAATAAGTGAAGGACCTATTCTTCCAGTTGAATACTTAGCGTCTAATATTTTGTTAATCAAAATGGTTGACAGAGATGCCAAAAACCCTACACTTGTAATATTTTCAGCTGAACCATTCGACGAAGATGACTTTAAAAAATTCATCGGAATTGCCAACACTATATCCAATAACTGGCCTACAAAAATTCTTATTTGTTTTCCTGATTATCATGAGCTCTCACATGAACAATCTATTAATATAGTAAAGTCACAATTTGAAGATAAAGATTTTGCAGATAAAATCTCAGCACTTAAATTCGATTTTGGTGACTTTAGAGCACTGGAGGTGGAAAAAGTTGATTACTGATCTTGACTTTATATTACCACATGGAGATATTTTGAAACCTTTTCTTTCATCATCAGAAATTACCGACTCTGATTTAAAAAGAATGTTAGCTAAAAAAGGAATTTATGTACCTGACTCAAACCCTCATAAAACAATACCTTTATTATGTTGTAATGTTTTATCGCCATCAGAGTTTCAATTTTTGAAAGAAAATCAAAAAAGAAAAGAAGACAGCATAAAACGTAGATCTCGTAGCATTGATTTAAAAAGTGACATAAACTTTCCTCAGGAAGTTAGTTCACTGGACTTTGATTTTGACCGTTTATTAAACTACGACAACAACATATGTAGAATAAAAGATTCTCCGCAATTCAACTTTGAAAATACAAATACAGCAAGCTTGTCTTATACAATTGAACGTGAAGACGTGACCAAAAATTTCATGGAGCATAAAACAACTCATGATGCAAAGATAACACTTGTAAAGAATGAAGATAATCAAGTAGATATTATTGCAGAACATACCTCAACCGAAACCAAACGGATAAATGAATTAATAATGAAAGAAGCGATAAAACAGTTTAAGGATAAAGGGTGCGTTCAAAAAGAAACTGCTTTAAAAAAGCTTACTTCCAACATTTTGCCTACGGAAAATAGAAATAAGTTTCTTTTTAGATTGTTAAACAGTGACCTGGTAGATAACTTTAATTTCAATCAAGTTTCAAATATCCGCTTAGGCCCTAACTCGGATTACAACAATCCACCTCAACAGATAAAATGGATGGAAGAAAAAGTGAAAAAAGTTGTGTTAAATGGCGAGGCTATTGACCGATCTGAAATTTTTACTGATCCTGAATGTCTCAAAGCCATCATTATTGAAGAAATTGAAGCCAGTTTTAATGCACATTTTAGATCTCATGAAATAAGCTGTAAGGTAACTTTTGGTTTTACCAACCTCCTAAAAAATATAGAATCAAATAATGCTGAATTTGAGTTTAAAATAACCCCTAAAATTGGATTCATGTCTTTGAATAAAAATGCTGTAAGTCAATTCTTGTACGAATCTTTTGATTACATAAAAAATAAAGTTTTATCAGAATTTATACCGTCGTAATTACTTTCATCCTTTAATAGGGCCAAAACACGGTACTCATTTTATCAGGAGACTCAATAAAAAATCTTAAGCTAATGGTTTTTTAGCAAGTACTTTTCCAAATAAAAGCCCCGATTTTTCTGGGCTTTTATTTGCTACTTATTTTATTCGTTTCATTGGTTTTTTAGAGCCTTCTTGAAGTGGTAATTGGACAGCATTATCATATTCTCCGTTGCATCAGTTTCCTCCTTTCAATTCATTTGACTTAACTCAATAGTCTGCTTCATATAAGGAAAGTCTGAAACCTCAAAGATACAGCTTGGAAGAAGAAAATTTTCAAACAACTTTTTCTTTGCCTCGTTTAATGTGTTGAACAATTTAGCTACATCATTGAACCCTGATATATATAGATGCAAAAAATTCAACCTCTGACTATCAGTAAAGTTGCCTGCACTGCTCTATCATCCAACTGTATTTCCGTTGATAGATTGCGATGATAAATTGCTTTGTGCCTTGTAGAAATTTCAATAGATTTGTTTCTGATGCCTTCATTTCTTCACCCTTCATTTTTTGGATATTTACTCCTATTGTAGCAAATAAACTTCCTCAACTGGTGCATTCTTCAAATCAAAAAAGGAACTACTTGAAATAAGTAGTTCCCACAATACAACACTGAATTTGTATGATCACTGGTGAATCGATCATGTTACCTTCCATGCTCCATCACCTTCAAACTCTTATGCTGAGAGATTCCGTCAAACGCCACCATCAAGATGGTCATGAGTAAGCGCGAAGAACCGTTCCAGCACTAATCCAGCTTAGATTCAATATAGATTTCCTGCTCAATACAAGCCCTCCTAAACCCGAGCCTAAAGCAAATCCGAATTGAATAAATATGGAGATTATTAGAAATGGGCTTAAAAGAGTTAAAAGCATTTCAAGCTGTAATTCAGGAAGGGACATTCTCAAAAGCCCTCAAAAATTGAATTATGCACAGTCGACCATAACGAATCAGATCAAACGATTAGGAAAGGAGTTAGGCTTTCAATTGTTTGTAAGAGGATGGGAGGCTGAATTAACCACTTCCGGACAATTGTTTGCCAAAGAGATTGATCAGCTGATACTCCATTGGCATTTTGTATTAGAGCAATCACAAAAACTCCAAAAAGAAGAATCGGAACCTTGAATATAGGCGTCATAGAACCTATTGCTGCCTCTATTCTTCCTTCCGTCCTTCAAACATTCAGAAGGCAAAAACCGAATATCACATGCCACTTTATCATTGGTAATACAGACTTTCTTCACAAGCTTCTGCTCAAGGGTGAGATTTATTTTGCCATTGCAGGTGAACCAGTGATGAATACACTTCCGTTTGAGGAGTTGTACAAGGAGGAAATGTCTTTTATTATCGCAAAACAGCAGGCAGATCAAGTTGGACCGATTTCATTAATCAAGGATCTTTATGAACAGCCTTTGATTATTGGCGGGGAAAGTTGTTTATATCACATAAAATTACAAAAGGAACCTCTCAAGAATAAATGTGGAGCCGTTCACTTACACCGTCAGCCAGATTTCAGCGATTCCATCATTTCTAAAGAAATTCCCCTCTGTCGGAGTTATCCTTTCTTCTACTCTATTGTCAGACGAATTTGTGAAAGTTCCAATTGAAATGGAGGACCCTTTTATCCCGATAGGAATCTTAACTTATAAGGACCCCATCTATCTCTGGAAAAGACCAAGCAGCTGCTGCTTGATCTATTTCGTCAAGAAGCGGAGCAATTCACATTCTAGTAATCTCGTTTCAAAAATAAAAAACCTAGATTTCATACATCTAGGTTTTTCAATCTTTCAAGCCATTTTAAGATGGCTCCACTTTTAAAAGAATTGAATATAGCACCCTCGCAAAACCGCTCAGCTCTCACAACCCCCATGATGAGAGCAAGTACACACTGCGCATTTAAATTTGAGATGTCCACATTCTCGATACCGTTCAATCCACCTTCAATTCCATTTTCTTTGAGGATCTCTCTGTAGCGGGTAAGCTCCATTTCTTGATGTTGTTCTGCAAAGGTATAGACATCTTCGATAAAGTGACGGGCCGTTTCGGAATAATTCACAAATGGCATCTGGATTGGGCGTTCAGCTGTTCCATCATTTTCTTGATCGATCACCCATTCTCCGATATGGTCCTCGCGGAGCATCGGTATGTATTTTGTTAGACTCTCGAATTGGCTCATCGTTATCCTCCTCTATTCATTCATATGGTTTAATCTGATCGACACCTATGGAACAGTATAAAAAAAATCCGTGATCATCCTACCAGCTAGACACCAGTATTCAAATCACGGACAGTTTTATTTACTTCACTTTTTTACACTCTAGCCATTGATACAACGGTCTCCACATGCGCGGTATGCGGAAACATATCAACTGGCTGCATGTATTCGATTTTGTAGTCTTTTGACATGTATTCAAGGTCTTTTGCTAGTGTGGATGGGTTGCAAGAGACGTAGACAAAGCGTTTTGGTTTGACTTGTTTGACGGTGTCTAAGAAGGTGCGCTCGCAGCCTGTTCTTGGCGGGTCGACGACGATGACGTCAGGGCGGAAGCCTTCTTTGACCCATTTTGGCAGCCAATGTTCAGCTGTTCCTGTTACATAGGTCGCGTTTTTCATGCCGTGTTTTTTGGCATTTTTCTTGGCATCATCAATCGATTCTTTGATGACATCCATTCCTCGTACTTCTTTGGCGCCATCTGAGAGCCACATCCCAATGGTCCCAACACCGCAATACGCATCGACAACCTTTTCTTTTCCTGTCAGTTTGGCCGCTTTTTTCGCTTCATCGTAAAGCTTTAGCGTCTGCTTCGGATTCAATTGGAAGAAAGCACGTGCACTCAATTCAAAGGAGACGTCTCCTAAAAATTCTTGAATGACCATATTGCCAGCTAGGTGAGATGTTTTATGGCCGAAGATGACCGACGTTTTTTCACCATTAATATTGTGCATAATGGACGTCACTTCAGGCAGACGTTTTTGAATGGCTTCGGCTATTTCTTTTTTCTTTGGAAATTCAGGTTTTGATGTGACAAGAACGACTTGTACTTCCCCTGTTTCAAAACCGACACGCACGACAATCGAGCGTACGTCGCCTTTTCTTGTCCGTTCATTGTAGACCGATACGCCGAATTTCTCTAAAATTTTGCGGACAACGCCTGTTGTTTTGTTCGTTTTTGGATGCTGCACGATACATTCCTTGATCGGTACAAGCTTATGGGAATTTAGTCCATAAAGTCCTGCAATGATATCTCCGCTATGAGAACGTCCTACTTGGAACTGACTTTTGTTTCGGTAATGCCACGGATCTTCCATGCCGATCGTTGGCCTAATATCAAGCTTTTCAACCGATAGCTTTGTATGGCGCTCCATTGATTGAATGACAATATCACGCTTTTCATTTAGCTGCTGCTCATACGCCAGATGCTGCAGCTGACAGCCGCCGCACTGTTCGTATACTGGGCATGGCGGTTTGACTCGATGCTCGGAGCGCTTTCTTACTTTCCTCACTGTACCTTCTGCATATTTTGCTTGGACATTCGTTGCTTCAACCACCACTTCCTCACCTGGAAGCGCGCCTGGGACAAAGACCACTTGCTTTTTAAAATAACCGACCCCTTCCCCATTAATGCCAAGGCGTTTAATGGTAAGCGGGAACTGCTGTCCCTTTTGTAAAAGGGCACCTTGCTGTTTTTCTTTCACTTTATTCTCTCCGTTCTATTTAAAACCTTGATAGGTTGTCTTCATTTTATTCCATCTCATTAGTATACCACGTCTTAGACAAAGAGAGAAAATGCCTTTCATTTATTTATCTGTCTCAATGCTTCTCCATAAATATAAAGAAGCGTAGCTTAAATATGGGGTCCATTCCTTGCTTAGCGCTGACATCTCTTCTTTTGTCGGTTTTTCAGACAGGTCGAAGTGCCGTTTGATTGCGTTTTGAATGCCGATATCTGCCATCGGAAAAAGATTTGGTCTTCCAAGCCCATTCATGAGCACATTTTGAACCGTCCAAGGTCCGATCCCTCTAATCGGAAGCAATCGCTCTTCCACCTCCAGATCAGATAAATCGTGTAATTCCTCTAAACAAAGTGAGCCGCTCACAATTCGTTTCGATACATCGATGACATATTCTGCTTTTCGCTGACTAAATTGAAGCTTTCTCAAATCATCTGTTTCAAGAGAGGCAATGGTTTCTGGTAAAGGATCAAACCATACACCTTCTATTTGCTCGCCGTACGTATGGACAAATCGTTTCGTGAGCTCGTAAGCAAACGAAAGATTAAGCTGCTGATGAATGATGCATTTCATTAAACAATGATATAAATGAAAATCCAGCATGAGCGGCGTTCCAATATGCTGCTCAAAAATGGGCGCTAGATTGGTTTGAGAAAAATGGTCTTGAATCATGTGTAATTGATGCTCCATGCCAAATATCCGTTTCACCTCAGAAAGAAGGGGTTCCTCTGGGCCGTTTGATCGCACCCGGAACATAGGCGCATCCTTTGTTCCAGTAGCTTGAACGATGACCACGTACGGTTTTTGCTCTAATCTGATCGGCACTTTTATTTCTCTTTGACTCAAATCGACTGCTTTTAATGGATCACTTGATAAGCGTCTAAGCACTTGATCGAAATGATACGGCGGCTCTACCGCAAGCTGTTTTTCCCACATACATGTCCTCTTCCTTTCTGCAAACATACGCAGATGTGATTGTTTCATTTTGCATGAATGATTCTCTAGATTGAATACTTTTAAACATAAAGAGTACAAGAATTTATCAGTTATATCTTCCTTATTTGTGGTCATTCTCCTTTTGGATAGATGAAAGTTTTTAGTCGAATTCAGCTAAAATTCGACAGCATCCTTCAACATTTTAGGCTCATTTTCCTTAAATTAGAAATAGAACCTCTGGGTGATATCTTCCATTCAAAAAATATTTGTATAATTATGACATATCAAGGAGGTGAACAAAGAAATTAGCGGATTAGGCAATCATTTGTTTTATCTTGCAGGAACATATTTACCTCATTGATGACCGGCTTCACTTAGTTTCACATTTTACAAAAAAGAAGACCCAAAATTTAAAAACAAAGGAGATCCGACCAATGAAAAAAACAATTCTTTCTGTTGCCCTTGCCACTGCTGTTTCTTCGACACTGCCAGTATTCGCTGATGCTGCTGAGCCAAAAACTTCAGCACCTGTTTCTACTACACTTCAGCAAACTGTCTTAAACAAAGCTGCTGAAGGTAAAGCATCTACAACTGCAGGAAACGTTAATATTAACTTTGATGTACTTGGTATTGCAAATGCATTAATCAATGCTGCAAATGCTAACACAAACCGTGAAGGCTTTGTCAAAGGATTAATGGAGTCTGCTTTCTATGCTGCCGGCGCAAAATACAATGTCATGGTATTTAACTTAAGTCAAGGTTATGAGACTCGTTTCAACGGCGTCAAAACGTTTGCTACTGTGAAATACGGAAGTATTACGTACGGAGTCTGGGTATTTGAAAATGGATCTTTCACAAACAAAGGTGACGGCGGCTACATCAACTGGGCATTTAGAGGCTGGTTCGACCGTAATGGTGGTTTCGTCAACTTCCGTCGCCCTTAATTCTCGGTTTTATCCATCAATCATACACGCACATTGAACCGATCTCAAAAATGAGATCGGCTTTTTTTATGAAGAAAACGTATAAGTTCACCGGCGCTGCTTCATGATATAATGCAAGTCTGGAGGGGTGCACATGCTGAGAAAACTTGCAGTGACAAAAAACGGCGACTTGATTGAACATGCAACATTGCAGCAGCTTTCAAGCCCCGATATCGCCTGGTATTGGATTGATTTTCATGCGCCAACGGAAAAGGAAGCAGCGCTTTTAAAGGAATATTTTCATTTCCATCCACTCGCGATTGAAGATTGTTTTCATTATTTACAGCGGCCCAAGCTTGATTTTTATGAAGGATATTTGTTTTTCGTGCTGCATGCCCTTAATCAAAAAACGCTTCGTTCTGAGGAAGTCGATCTGTTTGTTGGTGAAAACTATATCGTGACCTTTCATTTGAAAGAAGCGCCGTACGTTGAACGTGTGATTCGAAAGCTCAAAGGCTCTGATAAAGCGAGAAACAGCGGACCTGAGCATATTGCCTACATGCTGATTGATGAGCTTGTTGATGATTATTTCCCTATTATTTATCAAATTGAAGACAGGCTGAATGAAATTGAGGATGAAGAAGGGCATAAAACGTATGGCACGCTGATGAACGAAGTATTTGGGATTCGATCAGATTTGCTCAAACTGCGAAGAACGATTATCCCGATGAGGGACCTTTTATATCGTATTGTGAACACGAATATGATGAAAAGCGATCCAAACCGCCATGCTTATTTTAATGATATTTATGATCATCTTTTGAAGTTAACCGAGATCGTTGAGTCAAACCGTGATATGACAGCCGATTTACGAGACAGCTATCAGACACTGAATTCCAACCGGATGAATGCGATCATGATGACATTGACCATTGTGTCGACCATTTTTATTCCGCTGACCTTTATTGTTGGGGTGTACGGAATGAACTTTGACAACATGCCTGAATTACACTGGAAATATGGCTATTTTGGCGTGCTGATTTTTATGGGCCTCCTCGTCTCGGGGATGCTTTTGTGGTTTAAACATAAAGGGTGGTTTAGGATTTTTAAATAGTGTTTGACTCTTTTTCACGTCAACATCCTCTTTTGTTTCAGCGTAAAATCAGAGAGGGATAATCAAAAAGCCTGCAGGTCTTCTGCAGGCTTCTTTCTATAGCTGAGGCAGATGCCATACTTTTTCAAGCATGAGATCGTCTAGACTTTTAAAGGAATATCCTTGTTTTTTCAGAGCGGTGATGGCATCATCCAGCGCTTCGGCATTGTCTCTAGAGACGGTATGAAGTAAGTAAATGGCACCTGGGTGCGCCTGCTTCATCATTTGATCGTAAGCATACTGTTTTCCTTTTTGATGATGGATATGCCAGTCCACAAACGCCACTGACCAAAAAACGGTTTGGTAGCCGAGCTGTTTTGTTTCTTTTAATACCCTTTCACTGAACACACCGCGCGGCGGACGAAGATAGAGGTTATCCTGTTTTCCTGTGATTTTGTACACATCTTCATTGACACGGTCCAGTTCTTCTTTGATTTCTTTTGTACTCTTTGTTGTTAAATCAGGATGGTGATAAGAATGGTTGCCAATGATATGACCTTCCTCTGCCATACGTTTGACAAGCCCCGGCTGGTCCTTTACAAAATGACCTGTCACAAAAAAGGTGCCTGGTACTTGATGTTTTTTCAGCACGTCTAAGATCTTGGGTGTGTACCCATTTTCATAGCCATTGTCGAAGGTAAAATAAATCTCTTTCTTTTTCGTGTTGCCTAAATAGAACGCATCATACTTTTTTAAGAGTGCCGTCAATTCTTTGCCCGCATCCGGCGGCCTGTGCTCTTTACTTTTCGCAAATCCCCAGTTAATGGGCTTATTAGACACGGCTTCCGCTTCTGAGAGAGGCATGGAAACAAAAAGCGCACATAAACAGATCAGCATGAATTTTTTCATTTACGTCACTTCCCGGTTTTTCTTCTATTGTGCAGAATAAGACCGAGACTCATACACCGATTCACCTGCCAATTTAAAGAAAAAAGCCCGCACCGCGCGAGCTATTCTTCCTTCCAATCATTTTTAAACCGTTCATATTTCGCTTCTAGGTCGTCAATCATCTGGATCAGTCTGTCTATATCCTCAACGTCTGTTGATTCAGGATCTAATGAATCAATCACATTCATAAACATATCTAATCGGTTCTTTAAATAATCAACCTGCTGCTCTTTGCTGTCTGCTGCCTTACCCATCGATACACTCCCTTTAGCGTTTGTTTATAGCTTATCTTTTTTTCCCTTGCAAATCAATTGTGTCCCCCTTGCGTATAACCGTGATGAGGCTTAAAATTAACTGTTGGCGGGTCTACGTTTGCCCGAATGAAAAGGAGATAGATACCATGAACCAAAAAACAGCACTTCGTCCGATCACACCTGCATACGACCCTTGGGAAGCCTATCTCGATGTGCAGGATTACGGAGAAATGAAGCTGACTAATATTGAATTTACGACAACAACGCTGTGTAACATGAGATGTGAGCATTGTGCGGTCGGCTATACCTTACAGCCTAAAGACCCGAATGCGCTGCCGATAGATTTACTGCTTCGCCGTTTAGATGAAGTTCCGCTCCTGCGCTCACTCAGTATTACAGGCGGAGAGCCCATGCTTTCTCTTAAATCTGTACGGGAATATGTCGTCCCTTTATTAAAGTATGCCCATGAACGCGGCGTCCGTACACAGATCAATTCAAATTTAACCCTTGATTTGACGCGGTATGAAGAAATTATCCCATACTTAGATGTCCTTCACATTTCACATAACTGGGGCACTGTCGAAGAGTTTGCAACGGTCGGTTTTGCCATGATGGATCGAAAACCAACCTTTGAGCAGCGCGAGAAATTATTTAACCGCATGATTGAAAATAGTCAGGCACTTGTCAAAGCGGGCGTAACCGTATCCGCTGAAACCATGCTGAATAAGCGCACGCTTCCATATATCGAACACATCCACCGGCAAATCGTCGAGGAAATGAAATGCCAGCGCCACGAAGTTCACCCGATGTACCCAAGTGATTTCGCCAGCGCCCTTGAATCATTGACGCTTCCGCAAATGCGGGATGCGATTCATCAGCTGCTTGATATTCGTGATCAAAACACATGGATGCTGTTTGGCACCCTGCCGTTTTATTCATGCAGCACAGATGAAGAAGACCAGCGACTCCTCAACCGATTGCGCCAGGAGAAAAACGTCACGGTACGAAATGACCCTGATGGACGTTCACGGTTGAATGTGAATATTTTTGATGGGAATATTATTGTGACAGACTTTGGCGATACTCCGCCGCTTGGAAACATTGCAACTGATACATTGCAATCAGCCTATACACGCTGGATGAACACAAAATTAGCAAAAGAACTAAATTGTCATTGCCCAAGCGTGCAGTGCCTCGGTCCGAATGTTTTAGTGAAAAACAGCTATTATCAAGATGTTGATTTTACTTCTCGTACAGCCAGGGGGTAGCCGATAGATGGACGATACATTTCTGACAGTAGTCAAAAACAAATACATTGAAATTCTCCTTGTTGGACTCATTCTTTGGCTTGCTGTCTTTATGATTAACAAAGCCCTTCAAATTTTCTTTAAACGAACTGAGTTTATAGAGGACAAAAAGAAGAAAACGATCGAGAGCTTGGTCAAATCGGTCACGCAATACACCGCTTCGATTTGCTTTGTGCTCTATGTCATTTCTCTGTTCTTTCATGACTTTGGGAAAATCCTTGCGGGTGCTGGTGTTGCTGGGATCGTCATCGGTTTTGGCGCCCAGACGCTGATTCGTGATATTTTAGCAGGCGTTTTTCTTATCTATGAACGTCAGATTCATAAAGGGGATTATGTGACGGTGAATAACCTCTTTAATGGAACCATTGAAGAGATTGGTCTCCGCTCTCTGCAAATTAGAGAATGGAGCGGCAAGCTGTTAACCATTTCTAACGGAGATATCCGTCAAATCCAAAACTATAACATGGACTACATGCGGATTACGGAATCTGTGTTAATTAGCGCGAATCAAAACCCAGATATCGCCTTTCAAGCACTTGAAACAGCATGTGACAATTTAAATCAAATGCATCATGATTTTCTTAAAAAAGACGAATTTCAAAACGCCATTGAACCCTTTCAAGTTCATGGAATTATGGGTCTGAATAAGCTGAATCGCGGGATTGAAATCACAGTAAAAGGAATGGTCGAAGACGAAAAATACTTCGATGCTGCCCTCGCTGTGCGAAAAGAAATGATCAAACAACTTCATCAGCATGATGTCAAATTGCTTGAGGATCTCGCTTATCCCCAGCCTGCAAAATAACCTCATATATGATGGGGTTATTTTTTTATTTGTTTTTTGTTAACCAGTTAATTATAATGTTATTTAGTTAATCAGTTAACAAAAGAGAGGATGTATGGAATGACAAAAACAGAAGCAATTTCTTTCATCAAGGAGATGTATCAAGAGGTGTTAACCAAGTTCGATGTAAAAAAGGTGGAGACTTATTTTTCACCTGACTATCAGCAAGTGACCGATGGGAAGGTTTCCACGCTTGATGAATTTAAAAAGCATCTATCCACATTAAAAGAAATGACAACACAGCTTGTGATCCCCGCCTTTCATGATGTGTTATTTGATGAAGAAACGCAGCAAGCGTGTTTTCGTTACACGGTTCATGTTGAACTCACAAGCGGAGACGGGGGTTTAATAGATGTCACAGCTCTTTTCACCTTATTAGATGGCAGGATCATTCGATGTGACGAGCTGACTCGGGCTCACGCAAAACATGAAATGCTTGAAACGCTTGGGCATATTTGCTAACAATTCTCTTCACTTCAGCCCTCTGACTTCTATCCTCTTGACTGATTCATGTATAATAGATAGCAGAATGATTTCATGCAGCATGGGGACCCTCATACTGTGTATTTTCTAAGTGAAAGAGAGTGAATAAGATGGGTCGTAAGTGGAACAACATTAAAGAAAAGAAAGCATCAAAGGATGCCAGTACAAGTCGTATTTACGCAAAATTCGGGCGTGAAATCTATGTGGCTGCCAAACAAGGTGAGCCAAACCCAGAATCAAACCAAGCACTTCGTTTTGTCCTAGAACGTGCAAAAACATATAGTGTCCCAAAACATATTGTGGACCGTGCCATTGAAAAAGCCAAAGGCGGTGCGGAAGAGAACTTCGATGAGCTGCGCTACGAAGGATTTGGTCCAAATGGATCAATGGTGATCGTTGACGCCCTCACCAATAACGTGAACCGTACAGCTTCAGATGTTCGAGCAGCATTTGGGAAAAACGGTGGAAACATGGGCGTAAGCGGCTCTGTTGCCTACATGTTTGACGAAACAGCTGTCATCGGTGTCGAAGGGAAAAGCGAAGAAGAAACGCTTGAGCTATTAATGGAAGCAGACGTTGATGTACGTGACATCATGGAAGAAGATGAAACGGTGATTGTGTACGCTGAACCAGATCAATTCCATCAAGTACAAGAAGCATTCAAACAAGCCGGCGTAGAAGAATTCACTGTCGCTGAAATCACAATGCTTCCGCAAAACGAAGTGACATTAGACGATGAATCGAAAGCACAATTTGAAAAGCTGATCGATGTATTAGAAGAGCTTGAAGACGTGCAGCAGGTTTATCATAATGTGGATTTAGGGGAATAAAAAATTTAAGCCATAGTAGTCGTTGAGTTCATTCAACTTCTACTATGGCTTTTTTTATTTTCTTTAAAAATCATGGATAAAGCGTTAATGTCTCCCCTATTAATAAAAGGAGATTAATTCATCCCTTGAAACCCAAACGTCAAGTGATCCTGAACAGGAATCCAAGCGCCGATTCCTTGTGAGGTCACGTTTTTTACGACGAGTTTTCGTTTATTTCCTTTTAGCACAAGGTACACTTCTCCGTATGTGACCTTACCTTTTTCGTTGATCGCTGGTGCATAGGCATGAAGCGATGCTGCTTTTTTCGGAGAGACATGGTATGACTGATCTCGTTTTGTTCCTGCACCAATCACGGTGTCAAAAGCGAGGGGCAGCTTTGTTTTTTGAATCGCTTTTTGCATCATCAATGTTTTCACATCTTCTGGGTTCGGCACTTTTGCTGTGAGCCCGCCGCTTACTTTCACTTGCTGCTTTTGAACGTATTTTCCAATGGCTGTTTTATTGCCGCCTCTGTTATCAATGTGGTTCGTATTCACTTTTTTGTATTCCCAGTTGGCGACCGTTTCGTTTGAATCGTAGCTCAGCGCCCATCTCCCGAGGAAAATGGTCGCACGGTATCCAACAGCTAATGGCGTCCCTGAAATGCTGGATTCATTCAGCATTTTAATCAAATGAGTATTCTCAATCGGTACACTTGTTGTTTTGAACAATTCAGCCGTCAGCTCGCTCGGCTGGAGCAGCGGCTGATCCTGTGACGCGTTGGGATACGTATTCTCCTTGGAGATACTGGCGACAGAGGATGGCACTTTAAATGGCTTTGCCGCCTCCGCTGAAAAGCTGTATAGAAAACTTAAGGATAAGAGAACAACAAACATGATGCGGAGCATCTTTTTCATATCATCACTCTTTCTCATTCATTTTTCCATAGTATTTTCCGCAAAGACGTCCCTTATCCACAAAAGATTATAAAAGGAAAAATCCAATCGCCATAATAAAATAGGCAGCGAGTAATGTGGCACCTTCAAACCAGTTTGTATCCCCGTCATTAGATAAAATGACCGTGAGCAGCACAGAGGATGCCATCGCAATGAGCTCTGGCAAGGAGAAAATGAGCGGCATCTGCTTATCAAAAAATAGCGAGCTGATGACTAGGATTGGCGCGACCATCATGGCAACCTGAAGTGTGGAGCCAAAGGCAATTTCCACTGCTACATCCATTTTGTTTTTATACGCCATGATGACAGCTGAGGCATGTTCTGCGGCGTTGCCGACGATGGCCACAATAATGACACCGATAAACAGCTCACTCCAGCCAAACTGTTCTCCTACCGTATCAAAAGTATGAACAAGACGCTCTGAAATGTACGCAACTGCGATCGTCGAAAGCAGCAAAATGACAGTGGCAAACTTTCCAGACCATTCAGGTGTTTCTTCTTCCGTCTCCGCTTCACCTTGCATACTGTCCTGCTTAGCAACATAGACTCCGCGGTGGCTGACCAGTTTGAAATAGAGCGCCGCGACATAAAGCAAAATCATCACAATGCTGATCCCAATGCTTAAAACAAACTGCTTATTCTCTGCCATCTCCATCGAAAACACTTCTGGAATGACAAACGCTACAATGATGGCAAACATGAGCAAGCCTGAATTGTGCCTTGCATCATGGACATTGAACACTTGGCGCTTATATTTTAATCCGCCAACAAAAAAAGACAGCCCCGCCACAAGCAGTAAATTTCCGATGACTGATCCAGTTAATGAAGCAAGTACGATGGCCGTCAGTCCTTGCTTCAAGGCAAAAAACGATATGATTAATTCCACTGCATTTCCGAATGTGGCGTTTAAAAGTCCGCCAATTCTAGGTCCCGCAATGATGGCAAGACTTTCTGTGGCTCTTCCCATAAAACTAGCAAGACCAATAATGGCGATACAATAAACGGTAAACATGATGACCTGCGGGAAATGAAGAAAACTGCCAATCACCGATAGCGGAACACCGACTGCGACAATCACAAGAAATAAACGATTCATACAGCCATTCTCCTTTACATATGTCTGACTGTTATTCTTTCGTGAGTGCCGTCATCGTATACATTTTAGATTCGCGCGTGTGAGAAGGTGATATCAATACTCTCTTTCACGGACTGCACCATAGAGCAGTGCTTCAATGCAAGGGTGATCATTTTATCGATTTGTTCATCAGATGTATTGATGTCTTCAAATAAGATATGTAAATGAATGCAGGAAATTTTGTTTACAGCTCCTGCCCTTGTCGTTTCAGATGTGATCTTCATCCCTTCATAGGATATTCGCTTTTTACGGCATACATGAATGAGCATTTCTCCAAAGCAGCCTGCAATGGCTGAGGTGAGCAATTGAGATGGGCGGTACCCCAGTTCTTCTGTTCCTGAAATAGGCAGCTGCCTGTCCTCAATAAGTGCGATCCAATGATCCTTTTCGTATGTCAGCTTCATTCCTTTTCCACCTTTCTATTGAAACCCCTCTGGTTCCATTGTACGATGAAAACATGAACTTGTAAGGAGCATCTTATGTCGAGAATTCACTTTATGATTTTAATTTTACTGGTATCCGTATCCGGTTTTTCACAGGGTGCATTACTTCCTGTCATTTCCATTATTTTTGAACATGCCGGCACTTCTCCTACGTTAAACGGCCTGCATGCCACAGGCTTATATCTCGGTGTGCTGTTTGCGTCTCCTTTTATGGAAGCACCGCTTCGCCGGTTTGGATTTAAGCCGTTAATCGTCATTGGAGGCGCTGCTGTCTTTTTAAGCTTGTTTAGCTTTGTGTTTTTTGAATCTTATGTCGTCTGGTTTTTCCTCCGGCTCATGATCGGGATTGGTGACCATATGCTGCATTTCTCTACACAGACGTGGGTGACCTATGCTTCATCATCAAGAAATCGCGGACGAAATATTTCATTGTATGGATTATCATTTGGACTCGGTTTTGCCGCCGGCCCTTTTTTAACGCCGCTCATTGAGATCAATCCAGCCTTGCCTTTTATTGTTTCTGGTGCCGTTAGTTTATGTATTTGGCTCCTTGTGTTTGTTTTAAAAAATACATATCCAGATACAGGCGAAGTGCAAACGTCAGAGCAGACAAACAGTTTGAAGCGCTTTAAAAAGGCCTTTCAATTTGGCTGGGTCGCCTTTATGATGCCATTTTGCTACGGCTTTTTAGAAACGACGCTTAATAGTAACTTCCCTGTGTATGCACTCAGGAGCGGTGTGACAGTAGATGCAGTTGCGTTTATTTTACCTGCGTTTGCCATAGGGAGCATTGTCTTTCAGCTTCCTCTTGGGATGCTTAGTGACCGGTTTGGCAGACGCCGCATCATTTTATGTGTGACACTCGCTGGATCATTCTTTTTCCTTTTGGCAGGGATTTTCATTCAATCCGTTTTGGCTGTGGCCATCTGTTTCTTTATCGCTGGAATGGCTGTAGGCTCTACCTTCTCGCTTGGCATCAGTTTTATGACCGACTTATTGCCAAAGCATCTTCTTCCCGCCGGGAATTTAATGTGCGGGATGGCGTTTAGTGCAGGCAGTATTCTCGGACCGGTACTCGGAGGATTCTTTGTGCAAACGTTTGAAGAAATGAATTTACTTTACCTTGTCAGCATCGTGATATTATTTGTGTTTTGCTGCGTTCGATTTGGGAGAACGCAGGCAGTGCTGGAAAGTCCCAATGAATCCATTTCTAATTAAAAAAACTCCCCTGCACCGCAGAGGAGTTTTTTCATTTAATGATAACCATTTTGCCCGTTCGCACTGCCGCTTGTTTTGTGCTTTGGCTGATGGCCTTTGTTTTGTTTCGTGTTGCTTCCGCCTTTTTTCGATTGTTTGGACATATGTGATTCCCCCATCTATCAAGATTGAACATGTTCGTTCTTCTTTAGGATGCCCGGATTTCTTCACACCTTGCCTGGTACGATTTTACGCTTATGTAAAAGCGCATTGAGCTCGCCGCCAAGAATGATCATGATGCCGGTTAAATAAAACCAGATCATTAAAATAATGATTCCCCCAATACTTCCGTACATCGCACTGTAATTAGCAAACTCGCCTACGTAAAATGAGAACAGCATGCTCACCAAAATCCATCCAATCGAGGCAAAAATAGCGCCTGGCAGAACAAATTTCAATTTCAATCTAATGTTTGGGGCGAAATAGTACAAGGCTGTAAACACAATCAATAAAATCAGCGGGCTAATGATCCACCTCATGGCCGTCCAAATGGTGAGAAAGGCATCTGACTGCCCGACTAATTCAGCGAGAAATAAGCCAAGTTCTTTTCCAAAGACAGGCAGCATTAAGGCAAAAATAATCGTAAGAACCATTGCTATGGTTAAGATGATGGATGTTAAACGTACGAGAATGAAGGAACGATTTTCCTCAACTTCGTAAGCATGGTTAAATGCTCTGACGACGGCATTAATCCCGTTAGATGCAGACCAAAGGGCGGCAATAATCCCGAATGACAGCAATCCGCCGTTACGGCTGTTCAGTGTCTCTTCGGCAATGGATTCAATCATCGAAAGCGCTCCTTCTGGCGCATAACCAGAGATGACGCTTAGGACATCCTTCGACGTCAGCGGCAAATATCCAACGAGCGTCAGCACGAAGATGAGAAACGGAAATAATGAAAGCAAAAAGAAGTAAGCAAGCTCAGCAGATTTTGCCGGTCCTTCATGCAGCAAAAAGCGTTCAATTAACGCTTTAATAAAACCCATACGCCTCATCTCCAATGATCAATCTTTCTATTTCGATCGAAAGTGATCCTTTGTTTCTTCAATAATCTCTAATACTTTTGGGGTTGTTTCCTTTAACTGATTGACTTGTTCATTTAAAAATGACAAATCATCTGAGACTGTTCGCATCAGCTGCTTCGTTTCTTCCATTTTTTCTTTCATGCAAGCAGAAATTCTGGCTGGCTCCTGACGGTATTCCGCCAGCTTTTCCTGACAGTCATCCCATTTGTCTTTAAGCGCGATTCTCGTTGGCCGATGAAATAATGTCAGCAGTGCGCCGCAAGCTGCTCCTATCACAGCTCCACGAAGCATGATTTGATTTTTTTCTTCCATCTCGTCTGATCTCCTTTCAGTTAAAGGTGTTTCTCTTTTTTTACATACGTCAAAAAACGATTAATTCCTTTTTCAATTAAATCATGTACTTCCTCAAAGTTTCCAGTGTAATAAGGGTCTGGCACATCATCTCGATCGTCGTCTTCAACAAAGTCAAGAAGACGGCCAATAAAGTGATGTTTCCCATAGCCGGCTATACTGCGAAGTGCTCCTACATTTTCAGCATCCATCGCAATGATATAGTCGTATGCTGTGATGTCCTCATCTATGATTTGTCTTGCGGACATCCCTTCATAGCTGATCCCTTTTTCATCAAGCAGCTTTCGTGTTCCTTCATGCGGAGGGCTGCCTTGATGCCAGCCGCCAATGCCTGCTGAATCAATGACAAAGTGCTCGCTTAGCCCCTCATCTTCTACTCGTTTTCTAAACATGGCCTCTGCCATCGGTGATCTGCAAATATTGCCAAGACATACGAATAATACATGAATCATCCTTCATTCTCCTCCTATCTTTTCCCTAAGAACTGCTTTCGGAAACCTTTTCTCTATCATATCAAGCCCTTTTTCTTTTGAAAACTTTGCAAGAAAAACTCCCATCGGCATTGACACATTATACAAAAAAAGGTGACACTTTAGGAGAAATAAACAAATAAAGGGGGATACATATGGGATGGGTAGAACAGATTGTCAGCAGTATCAATGATGTATTATGGGGACCGCCGCTTTTGTTTTTGATCGTGGGGACAGGGATTTACCTTACCTTTCGCGTGCTCTTCATTCAAATTAGGCTGCTCCCCTATTCGCTTAAGCTGGCATTTTCAAAGCAAGATAAGACATCAGAAGGTGATATTTCTCACTTCCAAGCATTAATGACAGCCCTTGCTGCAACGGTTGGAACGGGAAATATTGTAGGGGTCGCCTCTGCTGTCATTGCCGGCGGACCAGGCGCTGTGTTTTGGATGTGGTTTGCAGCGTTCTTTGGAATGGCGACAAAATATGCTGAAGCTGTTCTCGCAGTGAAATACCGTGTCAAAAATGAAAAAGGGGAAATGTCTGGCGGGCCGATGTACTATTTGGAGCATGGCTTGAAGCAAAAATGGCTAGGGGTGCTGTTTGCTATTTTTGGCGCTACGGCTGCCTTTGGGATTGGGAATCTCGTGCAGTCAAATTCGATTTCTGGTGTCATGAATTCAACCTTTCAAATTCCAACATGGATCACCGGCATTATTATTACGGCCTTTACTGCCCTCGTGATTTTAGGCGGGATTAAAAGCATTGGCCGTGTGACGGCTATTTTTGTACCGGTCATGGCTTTATTCTACGTCATTTGCGGACTGATCATTCTTGTCATGAATGCGGATCTTGTCCCAAGTGCCGTCGGGCTCATTTTTACGGATGCATTTACAGGTCAAGCCGTTGCAGGCGGTGCAATCGGCACCGTAATCCGCTGGGGTGTGGCGAGAGGGGTATTTTCCAATGAAGCGGGTCTCGGTTCTGCACCAATCGCTGCAGCTGCTGCCAAAACAGATATGCCTGCTCGTCAAGCGCTTGTGTCAATGACGCAAGTCTTTATTGATACGATGATTGTTTGTTCCATTACAGGGATCACAATTGTCATGGCCGATATGTACGTCACAGAAAAAAGTGATGCACTCACCTCGTTATCCTTTGCTCATTTCCTTGGTCCAATCGGCTCAATCATTGTTGCAATCGGCTTACTTTTATTCGCCTATTCCACCATTATTGGCTGGTCCTATTATGGCGAAAAATGCTTTACATATTTGGCGAAAGATTCATATGTGATGTATTATCGTGTTGTGTTTGTTATTGCTGTCTTTTTCGGTGCCGTGTTTAAGAATGATTTCGTCTGGGGCGTGGCGGATATGCTAAACGGACTGATGGCTGTTCCTAACTTAATCGGCCTCATCGGTTTATCTGGGGTTGTCGTGTTTGAATCTAAACGAATCATTGATAAGATCAAGCAGGAGAAAAAGGAGAAAAACATCTCGGTGTCGTCTTAATAGCCCTTTTATTCTTTTGCATTTCTGTTAAAATAGACATATTATTCAACACATATGCAGGAAAGGACGTGCCGCCCTTGTCAGAGCAAAAAGCGGCTGAAGTCAATCAGCTGATTGAAGACATTTCGCAAAAGTTAAATATGCTGAACATTGGAGTCATCAAAGCCGAGGACTTCAGTCCAGACAAGTACGAAGATATTGAATTTCTACACCAAATGGTGATGAAAAAATCTTCATTCAGCCCAAGTGAAATGCAAGCCATCGCAAGCGAGCTAAAAAACTTAAGAAAATAATCGTGCAAAGGAAACTGGATTGCGGTTTACGCCGCTTTCTTCATCCATGCACAGAAAAAGCCAGCACCCCGCAAGGTGCTGGCTTTGTTTATCCTGTCAAAACTGCTTATTTTGCGAGCAGTTTTAATGATTCACGGTTAAATGCTGGAATGTCATCAGGTGTACGGCTTGTCACAAGCTGATCCTGACAAACGACAACTTCTTCATCTTTGAATTTTGCGCCTGCGTTTTCCATATCTACTTGAATGGATGTATAGCCAGTCGCGCCTCTGCCTTCCAGCGACTTCGCTGTAATGAGCAATTGCGGTCCGTGACAGATCGCAAATACTGGTTTTTTCTCGTCCATAAATGCTCTTGTAAATTGGACATAGCGATCATCTGCACGCAGAATGTCTGGTGAGAACCCGCCAGGAATCAGAAGTGCATCGAAGTCTTCAGGCTTCACGTTATCAATGGACGCATCCACTCTCACTTCTGCTTCTCCTTGCTTCCCTTTCACTGTTTTTCCTTTTTCGTTTTCAATCACTGTGACCTCATGGCCTGCATCTTTAAAGGCTTTTGCAGGCTCGGTGAATTCAACATCCTCAAAGTAATCTGTTAATACAACTGCAATTTTCTTACCCATGTAGAAACCCTCCTGCTTGATTATCGTTACACTACACACTATACCCGGGTACATTGAAATCAAACATCCTATCCCGATCAGAAAACCCCTTATGATGAAAATAAGCATTTAGACTTATTTATATTCCCTCAACAAGGTAATTCGTATGATTTATGTTATCTTTACAATAATCTGCAAAAAATAACTACAAAAGTTAACGAAACATTTCTAC
This sequence comes from Bacillus sp. FSL R5-0512, assembly GCF_038593295.1. Lineage (NCBI taxonomy): Bacteria > Bacillati > Bacillota > Bacilli > Caryophanales > Bacillaceae > Bacillus > Bacillus sp. FSL R5-0512. Next base: position 768,808 of record NZ_CP151982.1, on the reverse strand, counting down.
AATAGGTATTGTGGTCAAAAAAATTTGAAAGGCGGAGATCAGGTGAAGAAGCAAGCACATAGGTCTAAACGAAGGAAAAACCTGTCTATTCTGCTCACTTCCATTATGATGATTAGTCTCATTCTCCCAGCAGTACCTACTCATGCAGCAATAGAAAACGGAGATGCCGTAAAAGTCAGCATCTTAGCCACAACGGATGTACATGCCAACATGATGAATTACGATTATTACAGCGACAAAGAAACAAATGAATTTGGTTTGGCAAAAACAGCCGAGCTGATTGAAAAGCACCGTTCACAAAATCCTAATACACTCCTTGTTGATAACGGAGACCTGATTCAAGGAACCCCTCTTGGAGAATACGTTTACAAAAATGAGAAAGACAGTATCATCAATCAAACAAAGGTTCACCCCATTATTCATACACTCAACAAACTAAAATACGATGCAGGAACACTTGGCAATCATGAATTTAACTACGGATTATCATTTCTTGATGGTACCATTGCCGGCGCTAACTTCCCGATTGTCAATGCGAACGTCAAAAAGTTAAATGGAGAACACCGTTTTACGCCTTATGTGATCCAAGATAAAACCTTTAAAGATGCAAACGGAGCTTCACAAACTGTAAAAGTCGGTTACATAGGATTCGTTCCACCGCAAATTATGACGTGGGATAAGAAACATTTAGATGGACAAGTTCAAGTGCAGGATATCGTCGAATCTGCCAATGAAACCATTCCTGAAATGAAGGAAAAAGGGGCAGATATCATCGTCGCTCTTGCCCATACAGGAATTGAAAAAACCGCTTCGCCTAAAGGGTCAGAAAATATGATCTTTGATCTTGCCACGAAAACAAAAGGCATCGATGCGATCGTGTCCGGCCACCAGCACGGCACATTCCCAAGCGCTGAATATAGCGGCGTCGACAAATTCGATGTCTCAAAAGGAACCATCAACGGCATTCCAGTCGTCATGTCAAAAAACTGGGGAAGCTACCTCGGAGTCATTGATTTAACATTAGAGCCTGACGGCAGCAAATGGAAGGTCACAGACGGAACAGGAAAGATTGAACCTGTTGCAGGAGTCACTTCTCAAAACAGCACTGTGAAAGATGCCATTCAAACAACGCATCAAAACACACTTGATTATGTGAGAAAACCTGTCGGTAAAACAGAAGCAGACATTAACAGCTTTTTTGCTCAAGTGATGGATGACCCTTCTATTCAAATTGTGACAGATGCACAAAAATGGTATGCACAAGAAAAAATGAAGGATACCGCGTACAAAAACTTACCGATTTTATCTGCAGGCGCCCCGTTTAAAGCCGGCGGTCGAAACGGTGTGAATTATTATACGAATATCGCAAAAGGTGATTTAGCGATTAAAAATATCGGCGATCTCTACCTTTACGATAACACCGTGCAGATTGTCAAACTGAGAGGCAGTGAAGTCAAAGACTGGCTCGAGATGTCTGCCGGACAGTTTAATCAAATCAAACCAAACGATTCAAATGAACAGCCTATTTTAAACGAAGAATACCGCTCGTATAACTTTGATGTGATCGATGGTATCACCTATCAAGTCGATGTGACGCAGCCTGCTAAGTACAGCACAACAGGCACCCTTGTTAATGCGAATGCAAACCGCATCAAAAACCTGTCCTACAACGGGAAATCAGTCTCTGACAATCAAGAATTTTTAGTCGTGACGAACAACTATCGAGCTTCTGGCGGCGGAGGCTTCCCGCATCTGACGCAAGATAAAGTGGTGCTTGCCTCAGCTGATGAGAACCGCCAAGTACTGATGGATTATATTATCGAACAAAAAACCATCAACCCAAGTGCGGATCAAAACTGGTCCATTGCACCAATCAAAGGCGCAACAGTCACATTCGAATCTTCTCTTTTAGCTAAGCCGTTTGCTGAAAAATCAAGCAGCGTAGAGTTTGTTCGTAACGCCAGCACAGATGGCCTTGGCGTGTACAAGCTCGCCTTTAAAGAGGATGGCACAACAGAACCGCCTTCATCAGACAACTGGAATTTAACGGTGATGCATACAAACGATACACATGCCCACCTTGATGATGCGGCAAGACGTGCAACCAAGATTAAAGAAGTTCGAGCCGAAAGCAAAAACAACATTTTATTAGATGCTGGAGACGTCTTCTCTGGTGACCTATATTTCACAAAATGGCAAGGACTTGCCGACCTAAAACTAATGAACTTAATGAAATATGATGCCATGACATTTGGTAATCATGAATTTGACAAAGGTCCTTCTGTTCTTCGTCAATTCCTGACAGGTGATGCATCAGATGTAGATGCGAAAAACCGTCATCAATTTGAAAAGCCTGCATTCCCGATTGTGTCATCAAACGTTGATGTCTCTAAGGAAAAACAATTGAGCGGCTTAGTGAAAAAGCCAGCGACATTTAAAGCTGGTGAGAAAAAAGAAGCTGGGATATACCCATACATCCTGCTTGATGTAAACGGTGAAAAGGTGGCTGTATTCGGCTTAACCACTGAAGACACGGCCATTACATCCAGCAGCGGTCCGAACATTCAATTCAAGGATGCATACAAGAAAGCAAAAGAAACAGTCAACACGATTCAAACAGAAGAAAAAATCAACAAAATCATTGCTTTAACACACATTGGCTATAACCGTGACCTTGAGCTTGCTCAAAAAGTAGATGGTATTGATTTAATCATTGGCGGTCACACGCACACCCTTGTTGAAAAATTAAAGGTCGTCAATAAGAAAGAACCAACGATTGTCGCACAGGTAAAAGACTACGGACAATTTTTAGGAAAAGTAGACGTGGCCTTTAATCAAAAAGGAGTCGTACAGCCAAAGGAATCTTCTTTTGATCTCATCACCATCGATGACTCTGTCAAAGAAGATGCTGATGCAAAAGCGATCCTCGATCAGTACAAGGCAGATATTCAAGATTTAAAAACGGAAAAAGTCGGGTCTGCTGATGTCCTCTTAGATGGACAACGCGAGCATGTCCGTGCAAAGGAAACGAACCTTGGGAACTTTATTGCTGACGGCATGCTGAAGAAAGCGCAAGAATCTGCTGGTGCTGATCTTGCCATCACAAACGGCGGCGGAATTCGAGGCAGCATTGAAAAAGGAGATATCACTTTAGGTGATATTTTAACGGTCATGCCATTTGGAAACACACTCTATGTCGCAGATCTAAAAGGCAGCCAAATTAAGAAAGCACTCGAACAAGGGCTTTCAGGCATTGAGGAAGGCGGCGGCGCATTCCCTCATGTAGCCGGCATTGAATATACGTTTACACTGAGTAAACCAGCTGGCAGCAGACTCATTGATGTCAAACTGAAAGACGAAAACGGCAAACTAACAGACATTGATGATAAGAAAACATACCGCGTGGCAACAAACGCATTTGTTGGCACAGGCGGAGATGGCTACAGTGTCTTTACAGAAGCCTCTCACGGCGAAGACTTAGGCTATGTTGACTATGAAATCTTCAAAGAGCAAATTGAACAGGCAGACGGCGGGCATATTTCTCCTGTCATCGATCACAGGGTGAAAGAAGTGTTCCTTCCGCGTGCGAAAGGAAAAGGCACCTATGACATTCAAGATGATGAGAAATTCCAAACGTATGTGCAGCATACAAACAAAGCATTGCTCTATTTAGACAAAGCGAGCGAAGCGAAAAACGTTCAATTGTCTCTATCAAAAGCGCAGGTAGCCGAGCTGAAGAAAAGAGAGCAAGATCCAAACGTCACCATCTATCATGACAAAGTGGGACTCGCATTACCGCTCTCTAACTTGTCCGAGAAAAGCGCAGATATATGGATGACAAAGACGGATAAGGTGAAAAATGCATTAACGGATACGTATGATTTCCAAATCAAACAAGATCAGAAAAAGGTTTCTACCTTTAAAGATTCTGTCACACTATCCTTTACATTAGATGAGCCTCAAAAGGCGAAGAAACCTGGTGTATATTATGTAGACCGCAAGAAAAACCGTTATGCAAAAACAAGTAACGGATCGTTCGAAAATGGTGTCGTATCAGGTCAAACTGAACACTTCAGCGAATATACCGTACTCAACCAAAGCGGGGCAGCTGGAACAACGCCAGATCAAACTGGCGGAGACGGCGGTACATCAGCGCCAGGCGGAGGTACAGGTACAGATCCAAACCAAGATGGAACCGGACTCCCAGGCGGCACACTCCCGAATACAGCAACAATGATGTATACAGCTGTATTGATTGGCGTACTCATGCTTGCCTCAGGCGGTATCCTATATTACTACCAGCGCAAGCGTACAAGAAAAAATGTATCATCCTAAAAGAAAAGGACAGAGCCTATGCTCTGTCTTTTCTCATCTCAATCTTGGGATAAATAAATCCAATTGCGTTTATCAAATTGTTTCACCTCATCTGATCCTATATGACGCAGCATTCTATTGAAGAACGTGATGTCATCTTCATCATCGACGGCATATAAATCCTCTTGAACATAATTTCTTATAATAAAATTCGTTAAGTTTGTATTATTCACAAAGTCTGCAAAATAATCTTCTACAAGAGTTAAATCCTCTTCACTTAATTTTTCATCATTGATAATGGAAATATGAAAAACATTCAAATACGCTTGTATATCTTCTTCATCCATATAACATAAAGGTTCCAGCTTTCTGTCTTCTGCCGTAAACGGTTTTCGCGTATCTTCAATGATGACATAACATAAAATCTGCTGATCTTTCATCACACTGAATATTTCTAAATCTCTTAATTTTAATGGTCTATTTACTCTCATCATCTTTCCCCCAGAAAGTAGTGATCTATTCGTCATCTACTTTTCCCATAACCTGAAAAGGACAGAGCCTAGGCTCTGTCCGTTTTTTCTCTTCTAGCAAAATCGACGAATCTGAAGCGGTCTAATCGGTGACGGCTTTCTGTGTATTGAAATAGACTCGTATCCTCTAAGAACACATAATTTTTTACCACAACGACATGGTCAAATCCCTTCAAATCAAGGTACTTGGCGTCCTCTTCTGTACATGGCTCTACCACAAATTCTTTTTGAGCATAGCTGATCGATACACCGAGTTCTCCCTCAATATACTCGTAGATTGATCCTTCGCATATGTCTTTAGACAATACTTCGACATGCTTTTGCAAAAAGTAGTCCTTGTCTAAAATCACCTCTTCCCCGCTAATATTGCGAGATCGAATGACTTTCCAGACGTCTGTCTGTTCATCAATTTTCAGCTGAGACTGAATATACTGATCCGGTTTGATTAAACCAAATTCATGAACTGTTGTGACCGTCTTTCGGCCAAGCGTTTGGGAAAGCTCTTTAAAGCTGACAAGACCTGATACAGGAAACTGCATTTTCTCCCGATTCAGCAGTACAGAGCCTTTCCCGCGGATTTTTTGAATATAGCCATTTTGCACAAGAATATTTAATGCCTTTCTCACCGTCTCCCGGGACGTGTCGTACATGATAGAAAGTTCATGCTCTGATGGAAGGATGCCTTTATCCTGCCATTCACCTTGCTCAATTCGTCTTGCGAGCTGATCATAAATCACTCGAAACTTATTCTCTTTCATTTTCCCTCCGCCCCATTTTCTAGCGTTTGGTTAAATGATAAACGATTGACTCATATGGGCGCAACGTAAATCCCTTGATATGTGCCGGCACATCCTCATAATTGGATAACAGGACTTGCCCCTCCATCTCATCTACAGCCTGCACAAGCTCATCAGGAAGCGTAAAGTCCGCCTCCCCTGCATAAAAGTGGTTGATCACGAGGAGCTTCTCATTCTTGCTTTCTCTAACATAAGCAAAAATCTTTGGATCTTCTGCTAAAAGTAAGGAGAAGCTGCCAGATGTGATCACATCAAGTTCTTTACGCAGTCTGCAAAGGGCTTGGTAATGATAGAAAATGGACGTCCGGTCTTTTAACGCAGCTTCGACCGAAATGTCGTTATCGGCTGGCTCAATCCAAGGCGTTCCTGTTGAGAAGCCTGCATTCTTCTCTGAGGTCCACTGCATTGGAGTTCTCGCATTATCTCTTGACTTGACCTGTAAAATGGCGAGTGCTTCTTCCTTTGATTTTCCCTTTTCAAGCATGACTTCGTACATATTGAGTGATTCGATATCACGGTAAGACGAAATGTCCTCAAAGCGAGGATTCTTCATGCCAATTTCCTCACCTTGATAAATATAAGGAGTCCCCTGCATCAGATGAATCGTGGTCGCCAGCATCTTCGCTGATTGCTGATGATACGTGTCATCATCACCATATCTTGAGACGATACGCGGCTGATCATGATTGCACCAGAACAGCGCATTCCAGCCGCCGCCCTCATGCATTTTCGCCTGCCATTCAGACAGAATCGACTTTAATTCTTGAAAATCAAATGGTGCGATCGCCCACTTTTCGCCGTTTGGATAATCCACCTTTAAATGATGGAAGTTAAACGTCATATCCAGCTCCTGCCGATCAGGTCTTGTATACCGAATACAGTCTGCGATATTCGTTGAAGACATTTCTCCAACTGTCATGCTATCGTATTTCGAAAAAACCTCCTGGTTCATTTCATGCAGAAATTCATGAATTCTCGGCCCGTCCGTATAGTACATGCGGCCGTCGCCTTGCACAGATTGTCCGGCATCATCTAAGAAGCGCTGATCCTTTGAGATGTTGTTGATGACATCCAGCCTGAACCCATCAATTCCTTTTTCAAACCAAAAGTGCATGATGTCATATACTTTCCTGCGCACCTCATCCTTCTCCCAATTGAGATCCGCCTGAGTGACATCATATAAATGGAGATAATAATCTCCTGTTACTTCGTCTAGCTCCCAGGCTGGGCCGCCAAATTTCGACTGCCAATCATTCGGAGGAGATCCGTCCGCTTTTGGCTCCTTCCAAATATAATAATCTCGGTAAGGGTTATCCTTTGACTCACGCGAGGCTTGAAACCACTCATGGAAAATGGATGTATGGTTAACGGCTAGATCCATGATGACCCGTATTCCTCTCTCATGCGCTTCCTTCAGCATGCGTTCAAAATCTGTCATTGTGCCGTACATGTCATGGATTTTTGTATAATCACTAATATCATAGCCGTTGTCATGCTGCGGGGACTCATACATTGGCGTGAGCCAAATACAATCCGCCCCAAGCTCTTTGATGTAATCAAGCTTTTTCGTCACGCCATTGATATCCCCTGTACCAGAGCCCGTTGTATCTAAAAAGCTCTTCGGATAAATTTGATAGACAACCGCTTTTTTCCACCATGGTTCATTTGATTGCTGATTCAATTTCCTTCACCACCACTAGTTAAGTTCTTCTGAAAAATCCTTCTTCTTTTTTAGTTTTGCATATAAAAGAGTACCGATGAATGGGAGGATGAGTACAATCACCATTCCAATTGCAAATGCCCCCCAATATTTCGGGATAATGGAGAAAATTCCTGGAATGCCTCCAACACCAACTGAGCTTGCCAGCACCCCTTGAGAGGCGATAAACATACCGGCTAATCCTGAGCTGATCAGTGCAAAAATAAATGGGAATCGATAACGCAGGTTGACCCCAAACATCGCCGGTTCGGTAATTCCTAAATAAGCAGAAATACTTGATGTCAGCGAAAGTCCTTTTTGTTTTTCATCTTTTAAGACAAACATCATTGCCAGTGCAGCTGATCCTTGTGCGATATTGGACAGTGCAAGCATTGGCCATAGGAACGTGCCGTGCAGCTTTGAGTTAATCAATTGAATATCCACAGCGAGGAACGTATGGTGCATTCCTGTAATGACTAATGCTGCATACAGTCCGCCGTATAATAGACCGCCAAGTGCTGCGAATTGCTGGAATACAGCTACAAGTCCAGATGTTAAAACATTACCGATTGCAAAGGTAACAGGTCCAATGACGATAAATGATAAAAATCCAATGACTAATAACGTAATCGGTGCAACAACTAAAAGCTGAATACTTTCAGGTGTCCGTTTTGTAATAAATAATTCGAGCTTTGCAAGTAAATAAGAGGCAACGAGTATCGGAAGAACCTGTCCTTGATAGCCTACCTTCTGCACTTCAAGTCCAAACAAGTTCCAAACAGGAATGTCACCGGTCTTCTCAGCCGCTCCATAGCCCCATGCGTTTAACAAGTCTGGATGTACAAGCATTAGTCCAAGGACCATTCCTAAAAGCGGATTCCCCCCAAACCGCTTCACAGCTGACCAGCCAATTAATGCTGGCAGGAAGGTAAAGGCAGTGCCTGCAATTAAGTTGATCATATTCGCTAAATCAGCCCATGCCGGATACACATCCACAATCGATTTTTGATCGAAGAAAATATCAGGAGCTGTTAAAATATTATTAATTCCCATTAATAAACCGGCTGTGACGATGGCAGGAAGAATCGGTATAAAGATATCCGCAAGCGTTTTCACAGCACGCTGCAATGGATTTAGTTTTTGATCAGAGGCACGCTTGACGTCCTCTTTTGTGGCTTCCCCAATCCCCGTCCTTTTGACCATTTCGGCATATACTCGATTGACGACCCCTTGGCCGATCACCACTTGGTATTGACCGTTCGCTGAGAAAGATCCCTTCACTTCTTCAATTTGTTCAAGTGCTTTCTCATCCACCTTACCTTCATCTTTCAGCACAAAGCGCAGCCTTGTCACACAATGTGTCGCTTGATCAATATTTTCTTTGCCGCCGATGGCTTTCACAATCTGATCTGCTGCTGCCTGATAATCAGCCATACTATCCCCTCCGAGATCGTTTTTTTATATAAGAAAAAAGAACCAAAAAACTTGTATATACATGTTTGATTATTATTTTATATTTGTATATACATGTAGTCAACAACAAAATGCAGCGCTTACATAAAAAAAGCCCCCTCAATGTGCTCAGGAGAGGCAGCGTGTCATCATCTTTTTTTATGCTCCGTTAATTTCTCGTAGACCTTATTTTTATAAAAGGAGGAAGCTGGACGGGCAAAAGTTTGGCGCTTAGATGTAAGTTCATCCAGACGTTTTTGTTTTTCTTCACATATGAGAGACAGCTTTTTTCTCTCCTCTCCGTCTATACTGGAGCGAAGCAGCTCTTTGACAGTCATGAGTTCTTTTTTCAGCGCTGTTTCTTCCCCAGCAAATCCGGCATTTTTCATGATGCGGTAGCCCATTCTAAGTTCTTCTGGTACATGAGCAGCATCATCTTTTGGCAGAGGCTTCCCAAAGCCAGATAATCCTTCAAAAGCCCCGTTATCCATCGCTTTTTTGATCCGTTCTTCTGATAATCTCTGCGCAAAATCCATAGCGTTTCTCCTTTCGCCGCAAGTATTTGATTAAGCATAGCAAAAAAGCTGGCTCTCTCACAAGAGCCAGCTTCAGCATCTAGACACCCCCTCGCATTCGGTGTCTATCCTGCGCTCAGGTGCTCGTCCCTTCTTCGCTGAAAAGAGAAAAAGGGCTAAAATATTTTAGCCCTTTCTCGTTATTTATTGTCGACTTTGAAGGTTGAGACCATTTGTGCTAAGTCATCCGACATATCAGAGAGCTGTTCAATCGCACTTGAAATTTGCTGCATACCAGCACTTTGCTGTTCTGTTGCTGCCGCCACTTCTTGAGAGCTGGCTGCATGTTCTTCCGATACAACAGAAATTTGCTCAATCGATGTAGAAATCGTTTGATATGCTTTCTCAACTTGCTTAATAGAAGCAAGCAAATTGTTCGTTCTTCTTGAAAACTGGGACACACCGTCGTAAATCAAAGCGAAGTTTTGTGACGTGCCTTCCATTTGCTCACGTCCTTCTTCCACTGCTTTACTGCTTTCCTCTACGCTTTCAAGAACGCGCTGACTGTTTTCCTGTGTACCGATGACAAGGTCTGAAACGGTTTTAGCCGCATCCGCTGATTGTTCAGCTAACTTGCGCACCTCATCTGCCACAACAGCAAAGCCTTTTCCTTCTTCTCCAACACGTGCCGCTTCAATGGAAGCATTCAGTGCAAGCAGATTCGTTTGTGCTGAAATGTCTGTAATAATCGAGATGACACTTTCAATCTCCGTTGAATGAGATTGTAATTCTTCTGCTGCCTGCTTTGAGTTGGTCATCTTGTCATGTAGCATATTCAGATGATCAAGCACATGGTTCACTAATTTTTGACCAGATTCTGACTGCTCTTGTACGTTAGATGAAACAGATTTCATTTCATCAACTTCTTTTGTGACACCTTCGATTTGCGTATCGATCTCAGCAACGGATGTCGTACAATCCGTAATATTTGCGACAGAATCATTGATTCCTTCACTCATATTCGTCATGGCTTCTGATACTTGCTGCGCACTTTGACTCGATTCGTTCGTCACCGTACGAAGCTGTGAAGACATTTTCGACACTTCACTAGATGAGTGTGAGATTTTCGAAATGAGCTCTTTGATCCGCCCCTGCATCTTTTGGAAGGATGCGGCAAGCTGGCCGATCTCGTCTTTACTTTCAACCTCTACCACACCAGTTAAATCACCGTCAGCAATTCGGTTCGCTGATTCCATCAATGAACGTGCTGGTTTCGCAATTCTTCTTCCCATAAAGTATGAGAAGAGTAATCCACCGATGAGCACAATGGCAGATGCCACTGTGATATAGATCGTCAGCTTCTGCGTTGTTTGAGGCACGACAGACGCATCTAAATCAATGCCTAAAATCCCTGTCAGCTCACCGCCTGAATCCTTGATTGGCAAAAAGACTGATTTATGTGTACCAAATGAATCTTTGTAAATATCACTTTTGACCATTTTATCTTCAGAAAGAGCTTGTTTCATCTCATCTGAGAATGCATAATCCTGGTCAAAATCATTGTCTTCTCCAGTTAATACGATAATTCTTTCTTTACCGCCTTTATTAGATAACACGTATAAGTTCTCAAGCGTATGATCTTTTTGAAGCTCTGTGAATTTCGTTTTAATCTCGGCATAAATGGGATCATCCTTCCCGCTAATGCTGAGCACGTTTCCATCGATGTTATCGATTTCTTTTTTGGCAGTATCAATATCTGTTGTTAATCGATAATCAAATTGCTTTAATAACTGGGATGATAAATCCTGGCTGACTAGATAAAAGGTTAGAACGAATAATGCAACGGTTGCGAGTAATGTTACGGTAACGACTGACATGATTTTAGAGGATATCGTGTATCCTCCAAATTTCCTTTGTTTCGCCATTTTTTCCTACATCTCCACTCTCAGATTTGATTTAAGCATGTACATTTTCAAATTGTCCACAAACAGATGCAATCACATCTTTTAAATAAGATACGATATGAGGGATATGCTCTGGTAACGTATAAGGTGAGATGACAAAAAACTTACTAACACTTAGATAGAATTCTTGGCCTTCTTTCGAGTTGACAAGTAAAAACTTCGTTGTATCGCCAAAGAACATCTCATCTCTTTTCTCTCCAAGCTTTTCAAACAGCATTTTGTTCAATTCATTGTTCCGCTCAATTTCGATTGAAGTCGCTTCGCCAGAAATCTCTTCTTGAAAACGCGGTGAGCCGTCTAGGTAAATTCTAAATAATGTAGCCATTCCGACGTTGTCATCATTCACGACTTCTGCTTGCGGAATTTCCCGACTAAGTGCTTCTCTGAAGGCAAGGTTCACTTCTAAGAATTGACCAAGCAAGCGCTGATAGCCTTCAATCCCAAACGTTAACAGCACACTCAGCATACTGATCGAGCTTCCCATTCTTGAGCATTCCAGTGTATAACCCGTATGGTATTCTCCGTAGCCTCTATGGCCAACATATGGTGTCTCCTGTTCTTCCAGGTCCAAACGCTTTAAGTCAGCAGCGTTTTTCACTAGGAATAAACTGGATGTGTAAGGTGTTTGGCCAAGCTTTTGAAAATCAAAGCACATCGAGTCTGCAAGAGACAGATGCTGGAATTTCGCTTTGATTTCTTTTAGCATACGAAGAATACCGTCTGAGAATTGCAGCGGATTTTCCGATACATCATACTCATTAAAGAAAGCAAAGAATCCACCCAGCGCCGAATCTGCATGAATATGCGGCACCTTCAGATCATACTTTTCAGCAATCGTTTCTGCTGTTTCACGTACCCCTTTTACATCATCAATTGCAATGGCATCTGTTGTTCCGGTTGTTGCAACAATATAAACGGGAATCCCGCCACCCTGTGCAACACGTTCCATTTGACAACGCAAATCTTCCATATCCATTGAATGATCTTTATTCGTCTTAATTCTGATTAAGTTGTTTGTGCCAAGTCCTGTTGCTTCCATTGACTTAAATAGGCTGTAATGTGCAGCATCAGAACAAAACGCATAAAGATTTTGCGGAACTCCTTTTCGCAGTGACTCCGGCGCAGCCTTTGCGATCGCTAAACGAAGTCCTGAAAAAATCGCTCCTTGACCTCCCCATGTTGTGTATCCCCCGCTCACATTTGGATCATATCCGATGAGCTTAGACATCATTGAGACCACTCTGACCTCAGCTTCCGCACCTGCTGGTCCATAAACATCCCATAGGTTGTTTCCGTTTACCAGCATAGCTGTCAGCATGCCTAAAATTCCTGGTGTACTTGCCATTGGCAAAATGTTCGTGAAGAAATACTTGGTGTGGTATGGATGGTTATGTAAAAGCTTCAGTAATTCTTCATTCACAAGTTCCGCTTGCTGGCCGTTCATCGGAATTTGACTTGTTTCAGTAAGCTTTTTGTAAAAGTCCTCCCCACGATTCTTTTCACCTTTAAGGTGTGCACGGTTGGGATCTTTCAGGTCATCGACCCCTGAAATGATCTGCTCCATCAATTTGATGAGTTCTTTACGCTCTCCTGCATTTCCGTCCTCACTCGGAAACCAGTTCTGAACGAGGTTCTCTGCTCGTACAGTCATATACTATCAATCCTTTCAATGGAAGATTTCCTGTCACTGTCTATATCGACCCCAATTCAGAAGTTTATAGTCTCAATATGTTCACTTAAGTATATTTAGATAATTTGTTCACTTATTAAAATAAATAAAACCCTTAAAAAACACATGAAAACCATTATTTTCGTGAAACACAAAAATATATTGATATATTGTATGAGAGGAATTTTTATCCATCGCTTTGTTCCATTCCATGGCTCATTTTTTTTGCTTAACCTGCATAAACATTAAGAAACAATGGAAATACTCTCTAAATGACCATTGTAGAAATCAAATTAATTCTTTAGACTTGTGTCTTTTTACCTGTTTTATTGATATAGCAACTGGAAAATTACTGAATTTTCTGTCAATAATAGGTCGATTTTCATAAAAAGTTTTTCGATGGGCGAATATTTTCATTTTCTCTCCTTTTATTGCTCGGACAGGCTTCCAAAGGCTCTTCACTGGTTATGACTTTTCTATTTGTGCATTTCGTGGTATATTCTAATGGTTCGTTTTCTTTCGTTCCGCCTCTTCCGTTTAACGGAGAAAAGGAGTGTTTATATGAAAACATTTATTCAAAAAAGAGGTCTCGGCTTCTTTCTGATTGCAGCCGTCTTACTATGGCTCAAAACGTATTCAGCGTATTTAATCGAATTTAAACTTGGTATATCAAATGTGCTTCAGCATATTTTGCTTTTCGTGAATCCTATTAGCTCCAGCTTGTTCTTTCTTGGCTTTGCTTTATTGTTCAAGAAAAAATGGCAGCCTGCCGCTATCATTGTGATTCACTTTTTCATGTCTTTTTTACTATACGCAAACATCGTGTACTATCGATTCTTCAATGACTTTATCACGCTGCCTACAGTGATGCAGGCAGGAACGAATGGCGGACAATTAGGTGATAGTGCATTTTCACTCATGCGTTGGACTGATGTGTTTTACTTTATTGATACAATCATTTTGATCGTACTTGCAGTCCGCATGAAAAGGCAGCAGCAAACAAGTACAGCCACTGTACCTGTTCAAAAGTCAAAATCGTTTAGACTCGTCCTTGTGTCCTCTGTTGTGATCTTTGTTTTAAACTTAGTGGCTGCAGAGATCGATCGTCCAGAGCTTTTATCAAGATCGTTCGACCGCAATTATTTAGTTAAATATTTAGGCGCTTATAACTTTACTGTGTTTGATGCCATTCAAAATGTGAAATCAAACAGCCAGCGTGCTCTGGCAAATTCAAATGACGTGACAGATGTAGAGAACTATTTAAAAGCGAACAGCGCTGATCCTAACCCTGCTTATTACGGGAAAGCGAAAGGCATGAACGTCATTACAATTTCTCTTGAATCTCTGCAAAACTTTGTCATTGATTATAAGGTCAATGGAAAAGAAGTAACGCCATTCCTTAATTCATTGGCACACGACAACAAAACGTTTTACTTTGATAACTTCTTCCATCAAACAGGACAGGGAAAAACGTCTGATGCTGAATTTATGATGGATACTGGGTTATTCCCATTATCACAGGGCTCTGTTTTTATTAACAAGGCGCAAAACACATATCAAGCACTTCCTGGTATTTTGAAGAAGGATCAATATACGTCAGCAGAATTCCATGGAAATACGAAAACCTTCTGGAACCGTAATGAAATGTTTAAATCCTTTGGATATGACAGATTTTACGATTCTGAGTACTACGATATGAACGAGCAGGATACGAAGAACTATGGACTGAAAGACAAACCGTTCTTCAAAGAATCGATGCCAATTCTTAAAAACATGAAGCAGCCGTTTTATTCGAAATTCATTACCTTATCGAACCATTTCCCATTTGGAATGGATGAAGGTGATACTGATTTCGAGCCTGGTGATTTCGGTGACTCTGTCGTCGATAACTACTTCCAATCGGCTCATTATTTAGATGAAGCGATTGAACAGTTCTTCAACGATTTGAAAAAGTCAGGTCTCTATGACAATACAGTCGTTATTATGTACGGCGATCATTACGGTATTTCTGAAAACCATAATGAAGCGATGGAAAAAGTGACAGGGCAAAAAATTGGAGATTATGAAAATGCGCAGCTCATGCGTGTGCCGCTCTTTATCCATGTTCCTGGCGTAAAAGGCGGACAGATTCATAAATACTCTGGTGAAGTCGATGTCGCACCAACTCTTCTGCACCTGCTTGGCGATGATACGAAGAACTATTTAATGTCTGGTTCTGATATCTTATCGAAGAACTTTAAAGAGCTTGTGCCATTTAGAAACGGTGACTTCGTGTCTAAGGACTACACGAAAGTAGGCAATAACTATTACAGCAACAAAACAGGCGAGAAAATCGAGCCAACTGACAAGGCATCGCAAGAAAATGAAACGGTGAAAAAGATGCTGGAGACATCTGATAAGATTGTCACCGAAGATTTACTCCGTTTCTACAAGCCTAAAGGCTTTACACCGATTGACCGCAACGATTATGATTATACAAAGAAAGTACAGGATGAAAAGGATTCCTCTTCCGCCAAAGATGAATCCAGCTCTTCTTCAAAATAACGTTCTCATGCTAAGAACCAGCCGATCCTTGATCAGCTGGTTCTTTTCACGTTTGATCATGATGGCCCCGGGTATAGGAGAAGAAGGAGGGATTTATCATGAAGAAAACAGCAACTTTTGTCGTAACTGCCTCACTTGCTTCATCGGCCCTATTCGGTTTCAGCCCTGCGGTCTCAGCACACGCCATGATTAAACCAGCAGCAGAGCAATCCGTTCCTCAAGGTCCAAAAGCCGCGCTTAACAGCATTTATAAGCTGGCACATAAAGGACAAATGCCCTACTATGCGAAGGGACTGAAAATAGGCGTTCAAACAAAAAAAGACGTTCATCATCAGCTCGGACATCCATATCCAGAAACAGGTCAAAGCAGCTTTGATTTGTATCATGCTGAAATGGGGAATCCTGGATTTGCTTTTCACTATGATGCGAAAGGCAAAATTGATGAAATCCGTTATTTCGGTACAAATGTAGAAAAAGAAACAAATATCGGCGGTATGACCCCTTCGTTACTAAAGAAACAGCTTGGACCAGCGGATTCAGTGAGTACCATTCCGCAGACAAAAGAGAAAAAATATGTGTATCGAACCGGTGATTATGAACTCGAATTTATCGTAGGCCATGATCCAGATATGAGTCAGCATGAGCTCACCGTCCTGCATATCAACCTCATTAAAGCCGATTCTTAAATAAAAAAGGGCTAAAATGATCTTTATTTTAGCCCTTTTTCTTCCTTTCAGCGTGATAGAAAACCTTTGCAGCCCTAGGAAGGACGAGTACCGGAGCGGAGCGAATTTGACATTCGTGAGCACCGGAGCGCAGACCTGACACCGAATGCGAGGGTTTGTCTACACGCTGAAAGCATCCTGAGCTTGTGCTCAGGATGCTTTTCTTTATTATGATGCCACTTCTAACTGCGGCTTTCTTTTCATTGTTCTTTTGAGGACTGGACCTGCGACATAATCAAGTCCAAATTTGCCTGCATTCCCTTTCGCTGCCATAATAATGATGGCTATGAGCAGAAGCAGCGGGTTCACAGAGACAGTTCCAGCTAGTAAGAAAGAGACATTCATCACGCTTCCAAAAAAGGCTGCCGTTGTTGTAAACAATCCAACAATTAATCCTAGGCCTACTAAGATTTCTCCCCACATGACCATGGCACTGAATAGTCCGGCATTTGGCAAAGCGACATTTTCTAAAAACCATACATAGAACGGATACACTAGATGACCATCCTTGACGACAGGTTCAGATATTGCAAATTGTAAATAGCCTGATGCATCAAATCCACCTGTTAGTTTTCCAATACCAGATGTCAGCCAAGTCCATCCGATATAAAGTCTTGCTGCCAAAAGGATAACGGCTGCCCATACATTCGTTTGTAAGAATTTTGTAAACATGATGATGCCTCCTTTTAAATTATGTGAAATATTTCACATTTTCTTTATGATCTTATTATACTATGCAGAATGTTATTTGTGATCTTTTTCACATATATATTCACAAATTGTTCATGAATATCTAGTTGAGGTAAACTTTTCCCTTGCTAAAACCGTCTAAGTCATTTCAGACAGTAAAAAGGGGTTTAATTTTGTATGAAAACACTATTTCATTTTGCTTATTTACAAGCCATCTCATGTCTATTCCCCGTCATGATCTTTGCGGCGCTTGCCCTATCAAAGACGGTGTCTATTCCTTTTCTTCACCGGTATGATTTCATTCTACTGCTTTGCATCGCAGCTCAGATCCTGATGCTGACGCTGCGGCTGGAGACTTGGGCGGAGCTAAAGGTCATTTGTCTATTTCATCTCATAGGAATCTGTCTAGAAGTGTATAAAGTACATATGGGCTCTTGGTCCTACCCTGAAGACGCTTATACAAAAATATTTGGGGTTCCACTTTATAGCGGCTTTATGTATGCGAGTGTGGCTAGTTATATTTATCAGGCACTTTCACGACTTCATGTAAAAGTGGCCGACTGGCCTCATCCATTTCTTTCAATTGGCATCAGTTTGTGCATTTATCTCAATTTCTTTACGCATCACTGGCTCTATGATGTCAGGTGGTGGCTGACATGTCTGCTTGTTGTTGTGTTTCGGAAAACGTCGGTTTCGTTTCAGGTTGGTCCATCTTCCTTTCGAATGCCGCTTGTTGTTTCATTTCTCCTGATTGGCTTTTTTATTTGGGTGGCCGAAAATGTCACGACCTTTTTAGGCGCATGGCAATATCCAAATCAGCAGCATGCTTGGTCTCTCGTCCATCTTGGTAAAATCAGTTCGTGGTTTTTACTTGTTGTCATCAGCATTGTACTGGTGATCGAACAGCGTAAACAAAAAAACGTTCAGCCCATTTGACCTGGCTGAACGTTTTTTTTAATCTCGATCGACTTCCTTACGGAGTTCATCTGCGACAAATTCTACATTCGTTCCAATGATGATTTGTACGGTTGTTTTTCCAGAAGTCAGGACCCCTTTGGCACCTGCTTTTTTCAATGTACCTTCATTTAATAAATTTGTATCCTCTACTGTTAAGCGAAGACGTGTGGCACAATGATCAATCGTGGTGATATTGTCTTTGCCGCCAAGTCCCTCTACGAGCATACTCGCTCCTCCTGCCGTCACCGTATCATCCGCTGCGATATCCTCCATGTCATCATCTTCCCTGCCTGGTGTTTTCAGCTTTAATAGTTTAATGAGGAAATAGAAAACGACAAAGTACACGACGCCATAAATGATTCCTACTACAAGAAGCAAGATCGGTTTTTGCGCAATTCCGAAGCTTAAGACGTAATCAATCGCACCTGCTGAAAAGGCAAAGCCGCTATGAATCCCGAGGGTGTTTACAATAAAAAGCGAAAGCCCCGTCAAAATAGCATGGACACCATATAAAAGTGGAGATAAAAACATAAAAGAAAATTCAATTGGTTCAGTGATCCCTGTTATAAATGATGTAAGTGCCATCCCAATCATCAGACCCGCTGTTGCTTTTCGCTTCTCAGGCTTTGCAGTTACAACCATGGCTAGACATGCCGCTGGCAGACCAAACATCATCACTGGGAAGAATCCGGTCATAAAGACACCCGCGCTTGGATCTCCTTTAAAGAATCGCGCTAAATCCCCTGTTGCCCCGCTGAATTCCCCGAATTGAAACCAAAATAAGTTATTCAAGACATGGTGAAGTCCTAATGGAATGAGCAATCGGTTAAAGAAACCAAACAGCCCTGCACCTGTTGCCCCAAGACTTAAAATCCATTCTCCTAAATCATTGATTACACTTTGAATCGGCGGCCATACATATCCGAAAACGGCTGCTAATAGAATGGTGAAAAGTGCGGTCATAATAGGCACAAGCCGCCTTCCGCTAAAGAAACCTAAGTATTCCGGCAGTTTCGTATCCTTAAATTTATTGTAAACATAACCTGCCAAAAGCCCGCATAAAATACCGCCCAATACCCCCATATTGTTGGTTGAGTTAATCGACGTTGTACCGGCTGACAAAATAAAATAAGAGATCGCTCCTGATAATGCCGCTGCCCCGTTTCCATCCTTTGAAATACCAATCGCTACACCCATTGCAAAAATTAAAGCCAAGTTCGCAAAAATTGCATTCCCTGCCGCATGAATAAACGGGATATTGAATACATCCTCCCGCCCAATGGCCAAAATAATCCCTGCTGCTGGAAGTACAGCGATTGGAAGCATAAATGATTTTCCTAGCTTTTGAAAAAACTGAAACACCATCTGATTTCCCCCCTTTGTCATCATCATGACCAAAATCATTCATGATGTTCATAAAAAATATATCATATGCACGTCTAGTTATCTATACCAATTTGTCCACATCCATTTGAATTCCGCTCTTTACTCTTTTTGCGTAAAATGTGGTAAGCTATTGAATAGAATGAAGATATAGAAAGCGGGAATGAACAGTGATTGTCAAACATGATCATGAGTTAGAAGCCTTAAAAAAAGTCGGCCGAATTGTCGCTTTGGCAAGAGAAGAAATGAAAAGCCAAGCGAAACCAGGCATGTCTACAAAAGAATTAGATTTGATTGGGAAAAAAATATTAGAAGAGCACGGTGCCAATTCAGCACCTGAAAAGGAATATGACTTTCCTGGTACCACTTGTATCAGCGTAAACGATGAAGTTGCACACGGTATCCCTAGTGAAAAAACCATTTTACAAGAGGGCGACCTCGTGAACATTGATATCTCAGCAGAGCTTGACGGATATTATTCCGATACAGGTATTTCATTCGTTTTAGGAACAGGTGATGCTCGGCTTGAAGCATTATGTAAGTGTGCGGAGGATGCGTTCCTTGAAGGATTAAAGCATGCAAAAGCCGGTAAAAGACAAAACCAAATTGGCCGTGCGGTCTACAATACAGCGAAAGAACAAGGATTTACTGTCATTAAAAACCTGACAGGACACGGCATTGGGAAGAATCTGCATGAAGCACCCAACCATATTTTGAACTACTATGATCCATTCGATAATGCTTTGTTTAAAAATGGCACAGTCATTGCCTTTGAACCTTTCATTTCAACAAATGCTGAATCGATTTATCAGGCTGATGATGGCTGGACATTTAAAACACCAGATAAAAGTCTAGTGGCACAGATTGAACATACGATTGTGATTACTAAAGACGAACCGATTATTTTAACAAAGCTGTAAGCCAAGCGGGTCCCCTCCTTCACTGGAGGGGATTTTTTCATGCCCGTTTCACGAATCTGTCACGACTAAACAAAAAAGCCTGTGGTAAAATAGGCAAAGATATGCGAAAGGGGTCTTATTTGATATGTGGTTCATCATCATAGGTGTTATCTTTTTCATCGAAAGTATTATCTTAACGGTTGTAGGGATTAAGAAAAAACAATCCATGATGACCTATCTTGGTGTTATCATCATGATTATGACGGTCGGCATGATCCTCGTTACCCTCAACCCGCCAAATTCATAAATCAATATTTCCAGCATATACATGGATCATAGGCAGATAGAATCAGTTTTCATTTCTTGACACCTGCACGCTTTTCACCTCTTTTTTGAGATGTTACAATGCAGGCAGTTTCAATTGAAAGGAGTTTTCTATCATGCATTATGGTAGCAAAGGCTGGTATGTCGAAGAATTAAAGAAGCTTGGTGTGACCAAGCATGAAGGAAGAAAGCTTCAAAGCTTAAAAACATATTTCCTTGCAAATCTTCTTGAGCAAAAGAAACGCAGCTCATAAGCTTAGAAAAGCCGCACATCTTAAGCTGATGTACGGCTTTTTTTAAATGTGCTGAATTCGTTTTTCTAAAGACTTCCTGACCACATCTGCTAAGGCATCTACTTCAAGAACGGCTTTCAGTCTCTCTGGACTTGTTTGACGATATTTGACTTCATTGACCTCATGGACCGTAATGTGATGGGACGCTTTTTCTACTAGTACTAGCGATGCATCAGGCGGCACCATGCCTTCTTTCAATACACGTAAATAAAAGCCTGTATACCCTGTTTTTTGCACTTCCTTTACAAGCTTCATGTTGCCATGCTTAAGAGACAATTTCACACAAGGCTGTCTTGGCTGGCTCACCTCAACAAATGCATCTCCAAGCTGAAACACATCGCCAATATGCACATTCGTTTCGACTAGCTGGCGTACTGTTACATTCTCGCCAAAGGCAGCTTCCTGTAATGGAACCCCTAAAAATTGTTCAAAGTGAGCATAATGATCATACGGAAAGACGCAGACGGCTTTATCATAACCCCCATGATGAACCAAATCCCCCTGACCATCTCCTTCAAAATTGACCTGACTTAAATACACAGGCTCATGAATGCGCCTTTTGTTGATGGCTGTTTTGATTTCTTTTCCATTCGCATAGGTAATGACAGGTTGTCCCACTTGGATTCCTTCTATGTCGTATCTCTTTTGTCCCACGATGGCCATCTCCTTTGGTTGTCTACTGGCTTTTATTTTACATCGTTTGACAATCAAATCATAGTCGAGGCGTGAAGATCAGATGCAGGCTATGGTACGATGTGAAAAAAGGAGTGATGATCATGATTCATTATCACGCCATTGTAAAAGGACGTGTGCAAGGAGTCGGCTTTCGTTATTTTGTTCAGGGAGAAGCTGTCAATCGTGGAATGAAAGGCTGGGTACGCAACACAGATGAAGGTCATGTCGAGTTAAAGGTAGAGGGTGAGCAGCAGAAAGTGATTGATTTCTTAGAGACTGTCCGGAAAGGAAGTCCTTTTTCAAAAGTCACCGACATGCAAATGGAGCCGCTCGCTGAGCTTGCTCATTATCAGGATTTTCGAATAAGATAATAAAAAAACCTAGCTTTCGCTAGGCTTTTTCTGTCCCGTGATAGGGCTTGTCCTGATAAAAATAGTTTGGTTTCACAATGGTATTGTCGTAATTCTTGTGGAATATGTGGGTAGCAGCTGGTGATACTGGGGGAATCAGCCATGTCCAGTCCCCAGTCAGCTTGCGGTCAGCCTTTTCTTCCTGCTTTTCAAACTGCTTGAATTGATGTGCTGCTGTGTGATGATCAACAATGGTCACCCCTGCTTCGCGATAAGAATGGAGAACCGCCTCGTTCAATTCGACAATGGCTTTATCCTTCCAAAGGGACGAATTCTTGGTTGTGTCCAGTCCTAAAAGAGAAGCGATTTTTTTCAGCATATTGTAGCGGTTTTCATCCGCTAGGTTGCGTGCACCAATTTCTGTGCCCATATACCAGCCATTAAAAGGTGCAGCATTGTAATGAATACCGCCAATTTCTAATTTCATATCAGCAATAATTGGAACCGCATACCATTTCAGTCCTAAATCACGGAATTCATCGTATTCAGGATGGGTGATCTCTACCTCTTGGACGATTTCTTTCGGAAGCTCATACAGAACAGGCGGCTGATCTTTTAGCTGAAACATGAGAGGCAGAATATCAAAATGTGTGCCCTCCCCTTTCCAGCCATGTTCTTCACATAATTTTGTTAATTCAAGAGATGCCTCGTCGCCGATGATGCCATATTCAGTTTTATAGCCTGCATAACGAACGAGCTGATGATTATAAATGACGACTTCCTTCTGCCTGTTCTTCTCTGGGGGAAAGATCGTAATGGACGGTTTGATTTTCCCGCCATTTGTCGCATACTCAATATGATGAAAGAGCGCCTCCTTCACCTCATCCTCTGTCTTTACATGCCGGCAGTCATGCACTTGCAGGGTCGACCAAAACAAACGGCCAATGCAGCGGTTACTGTTGCGCCATGCCATTTTCGCCCCGTGAGCTAATTCCTCTAGTGTATGCGTATAAATTCCTTCAGTTTCAATTTCTTTTTTTATTTCATGCAGACGTGCTGCTTTCTCTTCATTTGACTTGTTTAATTCTTCATAGCATACAGAAATAAAAGCTTCTGCTTCAATCCACAACGCTTCTTGATTACTCAAACATACTCGCCTCACTTTAATACGAATATATCCATTGTAGCGGTTTCTATTGATAAATTCACTCGTTTCAAACCATTTTTTATCATATCATCCGACCATTGTCCTTAGACCATAGATGAATCAATACGTTTAAGGGTCTTTTGGAGCCAGCGGACATAGCCTTTTTCTCTTTCAATTGCCCTTGTCAGCACTAAGTAATGCCCAAATTGAGCTGAATGCAGCGATTCAGCAGAAGGGTCTTCCTCTGTCAAAGCGTGCAGCTTTTGTTCCAGCACATCTACTTTCTTGGTGCGCTCTAACAGTTGATAGGCAAACAGGTCAGCCGCTTCTTTTTTGTCCATGGAGGAGATGAAAAAGGTTTTGAGCATGAATTCATCCTTTGTTGTTTCCGGAATCGGATCTTTTGTTTTTAACCACTGACGCAATTCTTCTTTTCCTGCCGCTGTGATTTGATAGACCTTCTTCTCCAGCTTTTTTCCTTGTATGTGAATATCAAATTCAATAAATCCTTCCTCTGTAAGACGCTTCAGCTCAGGGTAAATCTGACTGTGCTTCGCACTCCAAAACTGTCCAAGGGAATCCTTAAAATGTTTTGTGATATCGTATCCCGTCAGCTCATGCTGATCCAGCAAGCCAAGAATGGCATATTTTAGTACTCTCATGATGTGCCTCCAACGCTTATTCTTTGACAATAGTATACCATAGACTTTAAAATAAATATGTAAATCACAACATGTTTGAAAAAACATCATTCTAATGAAAGAAGGAATAAACATGGATCAATTCGTTGGACTTCATATGATTTATACGTATGAAAATGGCTGGGAATATGAGATTTACATTAAAAACGATCACACCATTGATTACCGCATTCATAGCGGAATGGTTGGAGGACGCTGGGTCCGTGATCAAGAAGTAAATATTGTGAAGCTGACAAAAGGCGTATACAAAGTCTCTTGGACAGAACCAACTGGTACAGACGTCTCTCTGAACTTTATGCCTGAAGAAAAACGCATGCATGGCGTCATCTTCTTCCCAAAATGGGTGCATGAACGTCCAGACATCACCGTCTGCTATCAAAATGACTACATCGATCTCATGAAAGAATCTCGTGAAAAATACGAAACCTATCCGAAATATGTTGTCCCAGAATTTGCGGACATTACGTATATCCATCATGCAGGTGTGAATGACGAAACCATTATCGCAGAAGCACCATATGAAGGCATGACAGATGAAATAAGAGCTGGACGAAAATAAAAAAAGCGGCACGCCTAGTGCCGCTTTTACATTTGATAAAGGGCTATCATTTTAGTCCTTTTTATTGAATGCCTAACGTCTTTTTTGGAAGCATGAAACGATAGACTGGCAGTTCATCACCTGCTTTTGAAGCAATAAACCCTGATGACATATAGCTGTCCTTTGATTCTGGTTCAAGGGCAAGTGAGAGCAAATTGGTTTGCGGCTGTGCCGTGACATATACCTTTGTTCCTTTTGGCAGCTGGCGTTTCTTGTCAACGAGTTTTGTTTCAAGCTGAATATCTGTTTTGCTCTTTTCCTCTCGCTTTGTCACTTGATAGGCTTGTACCGGCACTTTCATGCCAGCCGGCAATGTGACACTTTTTAATCCTAATGTTCTGAGTTTCTTTTCTACTCCTTCATGCCCCGGAAGAATGAGATAAGCTGTCGGCCGTTCTCTTGTTAAGACGGGAACAGCATCGCTCGCACTGTGAAAGCGTACAGGAACTTGAGTCGTTTGTCCCATCTCAATATCAACCATTTCCAGCGAGTCATTGACAGATGCTTTGAAATCGTCTTGAATGACTACCTGATCATCATCATTTGGCAGCAGTCCTTTTTTGACCAGCTTCAGCCGCTCTGTCACCATTTGCTGCTTCACCTGTTTGGCATGTTTCACTGTAGTTTCAATGATTTTTTCATGGGTGGCTACTTGGACAGCGACGCGGCGGGCAAAATCCTCTCTTCCAATCCCAATCCCTCTGCTTTCTACAAGAAATGACAGGGCTGGCGAAAGTGCAAGGGCATTTCGGCCAATTCGCGCATCCGTTCCACCTTCATAGATGTCGATCTTTCCATCCTTTCCTCTTGTGTTTGTATAATACAAATCGTTAGAAAACCCTTTATTTGTCAGCGTTTCACGAACTCCGTTTACATACAACTCATTTGATGTCAGCCGGATGCTTTCTGGAATATTTAGATTCTTCCCTGAAAGAATAAGCAAATCATGATATTTGAGAGCGCCTGATGAACCGATATTTTCAAACTGCTTTTGACCCACATCGTATTCATGGGCATCAATGACCACTTCTGGCGCATACCGATTAAATTCTTGATGCAGGGCTGTCAGTTCTGGAGATTCTAATGTCATATGATCACGGTTTCCGTCTAATCCGTTTGCCAGTCTGCGGTCAAACGCATAAGAACCATCAGGATTGATTCTTGGGACAATGATGATATTGACATGATTGAGTATACGCTCTCCTTCTTCACCTGCTAATCGTTTTGCAATGACGAGAGCAGATTCACCGGAGGCTGGTTCATTTCCGTGTATTTGTGCTTGGAGCCAGATGGTTGGCTTTTTTGAAAGTGGCGTGATGGAGCGATCCTTTGTAAAGTACAGAGCCGGAATGGATCTGCCTTCAATGGATGTTCCAATCTGTCTCTGCGTGGCGTAAGGACTTTTGCGGACAATGTCTCGTAAGAAAGTTTGTAGCTCTTCTTGGGTCGTAAATGCTTCTCCTTTTTTCTGAAAGGCAGGGGTATCAAACGTCTCGTCAGGCTCAGGGTATAGCTTTTTCACTGAAGCCGGCTGTTCATAACTCTTTCCATAATAAGGGGTTTCTGCATGAGCTGAAGCTGGGCTCACCATCGACAAACTGCCTGCTAAGAGGCATGCAGCAGCAAAAAGAATTGTGCCTTTTCGTTTGGACATGCTATCCTCTCCCTTCGTTGATTTGCATTATAAAGAAAAAAACAGCAAAAGTGTCAGTATTTTTCAAAAATAAATCTTTTGGAGGAACAGGCTTGTCTTTGTCTAGGGCAAATGAATGGAGCCTGGTCGGCAATATGACCTAAAAAAAGTGCCTGCCCGCAGCAGACACTTTTTTATTTACCAGATGGAAATGGCCCCAATGAGAACCGCCATGACGGTCATAGCGACGACTGCCAGCACAGCCCATTTCATCCCAAATTTCTGATGCTGATCCAGTGATACCCCAACAAGTCCAACAAGTAAATGAGTCGATGGAACAAGTGGACTTAACATATGAATCGGCTGACCAATAATAGAAGCTCTGGCAATCTCAATTTTATCGACACCATATGCTGCCGCTGTTTCTGATAGGATCGGCAGTACGCCGTAAAAGTATGCATCATTCGGCATAAAGAAAGTAAAGATCCCGCTTGTTAATGCGACAATGACTGGAATAAAGCCGCCCAGCTGCTCTGGAATTGCAGATACAATCGAAATCGCCATTTCATCGACCATTTTCGTTCCAGTTAGAATACCTGTAAAAACACCTGCCGCAAAAATCATCGAAGCAATGGCTAAAACGTTTGTTGAGTGAGCCGCAATTCGCTCACGCTGCTGGTCCAAGTTCGGATAGTTCACGATAATCGCCACACAGAAAGCAAGAACAAATAGAACAGTTAAGCTGACTTTACCTGATACAAGCAGCAGCACCAATAACAAAGTCAGCGCCAGGTTAAACCACCAAAGCTTCGGCCGTTTGATGTCATCTTGCAGTGCCGCTGCCATTTCATTTGCATGAATCGGCTGGTCAAGTTCAATCACACCAAGGCGTTTTCTTTCGGCTTTTCCAAGAAAATAAGCAACAATAATCATACTGAGAACCCCTGCACCAATGACTGGAATCATTGGTCCAAATAAAAGTGAAGGATCAACGCCAAGTGCACTCGCCGCTCTAGGAGTAGCTCCTCCCCATGGAATTGTATTCATAATTCCCATGCCGACCCCGGCAATACCCGCTAAAATAATTGGACGGATGCCAAGCAGCGTAAATAGTGGAAGCATCGCTGTTGTTGTAATCATATACGTTGTCGTTCCATCACCATCAAGTGCAACAAGCATCGTCAAGACAGCTGTTCCGACAACGATTTTTAATGGATCGCCTTTAACGATTTTTAAAATTTTCGCCACCATTGGGTCAAATAAACCCGCATCAATCATAATGCCAAAGTACAAAATCGCAAACATGATCATGACTGCTGTTGGTGCGACTTGCTGCACACCTTTGACAATCATGTCTGAAATTTCAGTAAAATGAAAACCTGCAATAAGAGCAAATGCAATTGGTGTTAACACCAATGCCGTTAAAACAGACATACGTTTCGTCATAATCAAAACCATAAATACAATCATCATAAGAAATCCTAAGATTGCTAACATATTGTTCACCCCTTGTGTTGTATACGCTTTCATTAATGTGTTGGTATCCCATTTCCAACCCTTTTTGTCATCATATCTGAGGTGAGAATTGAAGTAAATATTATGAATTTTAATTCTTTTTCGGTCGATAAATGCTTTTTGTTCATTTTGTTCAAACATTGGGCTTTTTAATTCCATGAAAAAAACAAAGGGTTTATTTAAGCCCTTTGTCTTCTTTTCAGTGTGATAGAAAACCTTTGCAGTCTAGGAAGGATGAGTACTGGAGCGGAGCGAATATGAGATTCGTGAGCACCAGCACACAGAACACCGAATGCAAGGGTTTGTCTACACGCTGGAAGCGGTCTCACTCGACCGCTTGTTCTCCTTGTATCAATTGCTCATATTGCCTTAATTGATCTTCCATAAAGACCTTTGCCTCTTTGCTGTTCATATAACGACTTGTCCAGCCCTTTTGCTTTAATCGCTTTTTCCAGGACTTCGTTTTCGTCATTTTTTGAAGAAGCTGATCCCATTCACGAACCTCATGCTGACTCATTTGTTTTGGGCCCATCACACCGCGCCAATGGGAAAAGATGAGCGGAATGCCCTGCTCTTTCCATGTCGGCACATCTTCAAATCCATCTAAGCGCTGGCTGGTTGTCGTCGCTACGAGCTTCAGCCTCTTTTTTTCATAATCATGACGAACCTCTGTAATGGTAGTCGTTGCTGCATCCACCTCATGGTCGATGAGCGCCTGAAATAAATCATCTGCACTGTCAAATTTCAAAAATTGAATGCGATATGGATCAATTCCTGCCATTTCTGCTGCCCGGGCGAATGAGATTTGATCATCATTTCCAAAATCAGGGGCAAACCCAATTTTTAAGGAATCTGGTTTTTTCTTAAGTGCGTGTAACAGCTCCTTCCCATTTGAAAAAGGAGAATCCACTGGGACTGCGACGACCTGCCACTCTTCTGCAAGGATTGCCAGCGGTGTCACATCATTCATCGTCACGTTACTGCTGCCAAGCAAATTACGGCTTAACAATAAGCTTGAATTTAAACTGATATAGTTGGCTTCTCGCTCCATCATGTATGTCCATCCTTTATCCACCGTTCCGCCTCTTTGATAAAGAATGTTCACAGGCCGGTTCACCAGCTTCTCTTGTTCAAGCACTGATTTCATCACCTGAGCCGTTTGGTCAAATCCCCCCTCTGGTACACCCGACACCACAATATATAAGGAGCTTTGCTGCAGGAAAGAATCACCGGCCTTTTTTTCATTAAAGGTGAGCGTCATACAAAGGCAGAGCACGATCACAAAAAGTATTCCTTTTTTCATCTTTTATGACTCCGCTTGTTTGGCAGGGTAATATTTACGTTCAGGTCTGCCAATGATTCCGTATGCAAGCTCTGCCCGGCATTCCCCTGTTGTCACGAGATACTCTACGTACCGTCTCGCCGTTGTACGTGATGCGCCCATCTTTTCCCCGAGTTCTTCTGCTGTAATTCCGCTAATCTCGGATGCCATCAATGTTTTCACTTTGTCCAAGGTCAGTGAATTGATGCCTGTAGGAAGATCTCTGTCATCCCTTTGTTTTGGCTCTTCCTGCATCTGCCCAAAAAACAGATCGATCATCGTTTGATTGACTTCATCTTTTGAATTGATGATGTCTTTCTTCTCTTTATATTCGGTTAAAACTTGTGCAAACTTTTGTGCGGTCACCGGTTTGATTAAATAATGAACCACTCCGTAATGAAGCGCATCTCTTAAAAGCGTCGTTTCCGTTGCAGCCGTGATAATGATCACATCTACTTCAGGATAGCGTTCTCTTAAAAGCGGCAGCAGGTTTGTGCCGAGCTCATCAGGCATATAGACATCAAGCAAGATGAGATCCACTTGTTCCCTCTGGAGCGCCTCCCACATATCCTTTGCACTCTTTGCCTTTCCAGCGACCTTAAATCCTTCTATCTTTTGTATATAAGATTCATGAATGGCAGCGATTCGAAAATCATCCTCCGCAATGAGTACCTTAATCACCATCTATTCCCCCTTTGTGCCTTTCGGTATGTATACAGTGAAGATGGCACCGCCTTCTTTTTGGTTCGCAACTTCAATCCAGCCCCCAAGCTCGTCCAACACTTCTTTCACATTTGCAAGCCCATAGCCTCGTCCTTCTCCCTTTGACGAATGGCCTCTTGTGAAAATCTGTGAGAGCTCCTCTTCATTCACTCCATCACCTGAATCTGACACTTCTATGATAATATCAAACCCAATATCTGTGATGAACAGGTCTACCTTGCGCTTCTCCTTATTTAATACAGCTTCAAAAGCATTATCTACGAGATTGCCAATGATGGTGATAAAGTGAGATAGGCTTAAATGAGCTGGGAGCGGCTCTAGTGAGCTATTTTCATCAATGTGGAAATGGACTTTTTTCTCAGATGCTTTCCCTAACTTGCCAAGTAAGATGGCTTGTATTTTAGGAGAACGAATCTGCTTCATGAGTAAATCGTGCTGACGGTTTTGCAGATGATATTCTTCTTTAATTAAGTCGATGGCTTCATCGACTTGCTTCAGCTCAAGCAGGCCTAAGATGGCGTACAGCTTATTTGAGAATTCGTGCGTTTGTGCCCTCAGGTCTTCTGAATATTGACTGACCTCTGTTAATGTATCCAGCAGCTTCGTCAGCTCTGTTTTCTCCCTGAAGCTCACAATCCCTCCGAATACTCGATTCTCCTGCATTACTTTTTTCACATTTAAGACATAGGTTTTATCATTGACGACGGTTTCGATGTTAGGTTCAATCTTCTCTGATTTTAAATAGAGAAGAAGTTTGGCATTTGGCAAGACTTGATCAATATGAAGGGGCAACTCTGATGAGACGCGCAGCATGTGCTCAGCTGATGTATTCATCATCGTAATCGCGCCTTTCTGGTCAAACGCAATGATCCCTTCTTTTATAGCGAGCAGCATCGCTTCTCTTTCTCGATACAACGAAGCTATTTCATGCGGCTCAAGCCCTAATGTATCTTTGCGAATACTCTTCGTTAAAAAAATCGCACCGAATATGCCCGGCAAGAGCACAAGAAGGGCAATATAGCTAAGCTTCAATAGCTGATGAGCTGTCGCTTGATCGATTTCCTTTTTTAAAAATTCGACGGTGACTGTGCCGATAATTTCTTCATGCCCTTCTGTTTCTTTCATAATGGGTGCACTGCCTCTGACAACGGTTTCACCATTAGAATCATCAGTTGATATGGAGGTTCCTCCAAATAAGAGAGTACTTCTTCCTTCCGATACACTGATGGTCTTTCCTACGTCCTCATGATTCGTATGAACAAGGACCTTTCCTTTTCGATTGGTAATGAAGATGGCATGTGCTCTTACTTGCTCCTTCATTTGCTCAAGCACTGCCTGTTCTTCATTTTGGGACGCTGATAGAGCCACCGATGCTTTAATGGGCGGCATATATGATATTGTTCTAGCGGTCTGCACCGCCAGCTGTTCAGCTTGTCCCTGCCTTTCTGATGTCTGCAGAAAACCAAAACAAATGGTTAATAATGCAATGACAACAAGCAAAAGCCCGATAATTAACCCCAAAATTTTCGTTTGTAAAGTGACTTTCCTTTTGCCCATCCTCACCGCTACAACCCCTAATTCAGTAGATTCACCCGAATAGACTCTAAGAAAATGATATCATTTTTTCTGACTAAGTTAAGAGAAAATTATTTCAAACAAAAAGACGACTCAGGCATCGAGTCGTCCCTGTATACCTATTACGTGATCGATAAACCAGCACTCGCATAGCCTGCTACGGTATTCACTAAGGATAGACCAGTAGCTGATGCGGAGAATACAACAAGCAATCGAGTTTCCGGTGTAACTGGTACATTTAGACCAGTCGCAATACCGTTTGCAATCGCACCCAGCGTTAAAACCCCGGATAAGGCTGGAGCTAAAGTGACACTCGCTACTTGAGTGAAACTGTTATTTGGTGTCGGTGAAGCAAATAGACTAGCCGTTACGGTAATACTCGTGCCGACTAAAGAAAGAGCTGCTGTTGTGCTGAAATAGCCAGCAAATGACGTGATCGTTCCAGCTCTCGGAACTGAAAACGCCATGTTGAGTAAAGTGCCTGCAGCGCCGGTTAAATCAATTACTCCGCCTAAAATACTGACACCTGTCGCTGAGTTACCAAATCCGATCAAGCTGGATGTTCCAACAAGACCGCCCGCAATTGTTGTCAGGACAGCAGGTGTACCTGATGCAAACGGAATGATCGCACTCGATCCTGTCACTCCTGTTGGACCGGTGGCTCCTGTGGCTCCTGTACCTGTGACTCCGGTGGCTCCTGTTGCACCGGTTACACCCGTTGCTCCAGTTAAACCTGTAATACCCGTTACACCGGTCACTCCTGTTGCTCCGGTTGCGCCGGTTAGACCTGTGGCTCCTGTGACTCCGGTGGCTCCGGTAACTCCTGTTGCTCCCGTAGCTCCCGTAGCTCCGGTAACCCCTGTTTCTCCCGTGGCTCCGGTTAATCCAGTTGCTCCGGTAACCCCGGTAACCCCTGTTTCTCCCGTGGCTCCGGTTAATCCAGTTGCACCGGTCGCTCCAGTCACTCCTGTAACTCCCGTGGCTCCGGTTATTCCAGTTGCACCGGTTGCTCCGGTAACCCCTGTTTCTCCCGTGGCTCCGGTTATTCCAGTTGCACCGGTTGCTCCGGTAACCCCTGTTTCTCCCGTCGCTCCTGTGATCCCTGTTGCACCCGTTGCTCCGGTAACCCCTGTTTCTCCCGTCGCTCCTGTGATCCCTGTTGCACCCGTTGCTCCTGTGATCCCTGTTGCACCCGTTGCGCCCGTATCACCAGTTACCCCAGTTGCACCTGTGACGCCGGAGGCTCCGGTTGGACCAATTTCCCCCGTTGCTCCTGTAACGCCAGTAACTCCGGTTGGACCAATTTCCCCCGTTGCTCCCGTGACGCCAGTGACTCCGGTTGGGCCAATTTCTCCTGTTGCTCCCGTCGCTCCTGTACCGGTTGCACCTGTCACGCCAGTCGCGCCTGCGGCAGCTAATAACGTATAATCTGGTGACGTATCTGGTGTTCCTGTTGGCGGTGCTGTGTTCACGATATAGGTTCCACCTTCATACGTGACCACTTGACCTACTGGATACGTTGGGGCTGCCGCTGGATCAAACGCCGTGACGCCGGCTAAGCCGATTCCCGTCGCTCCTGTGATCCCTGTTGCACCTGTTGCGCCCGTATCACCAGTTACCCCAGTTGCACCTGTGACACCGGTGGCTCCAGTTGGGCCAATTTCTCCCGTTGCTCCCGTGACGCCAGTGGCTCCGGTTGGACCAATTTCTCCTGTTGCTCCCGTGACGCCGGTGGCTCCGGTTGGGCCAATTTCTCCTGTTGCTCCCGTGACGCCGGTGGCTCCGGTTGGACCAATTTCCCCCGTTGCTCCTGTGATGCCAGTAACTCCGGTTGGACCAATTTCCCCCGTTGCTCCAGTTGCACCCGTACCGGTAGCGCCTGTAACGCCAGTCGCGCCTGCGGCTGCTAATAACGTATAATCTGGTGATGTATCTGGTGTACCTGTTGGTGATGCTGTGTTCACAAGATATGTTCCACCTTCATATGTCACCACTTGCCCCAATGGGTATCCTGGCGCTGCTGCAGCATCATACGGTACGACTCCCGTTAAACCCACGCCGGTGGCGCCTGTGGCTCCAGTTGGACCTGGATCTCCTGTGACACCTGTTGGCCCTGTACCTGTTTCCCCCGCTGCAGCTAATAATGTATAATCCGCCGACGTATCCGGCGTACCTAATGGCGGTGCTGAATTGACCACGTACGTACTGCCATCGTATGTCACCACTTGACCTACTGGGAAGGTTGGTGCTACTGCTGGATCAAATGCCAAGATGCCTGTTAAACCTACGCCCGTTGGACCGATTGGACCTGCTGGACCTGCTGGACCCGCTGGACCCACTGCACCCGCCGGACCGGCTGGGCCTCTTCTTCCTCTCCCGCCTGGCGGACCTTGAATCACACAAACACAAGGATCTTTTCCGCAGCAAGGATTTTTCACTGGTTTCCTTGGCTTTTCTGATATCCCTTTCTTACAACTATCACATTCCCAGCCATCGTCCTTGTACGCATCATACCAGCTTCCTTTTTGGTAGTGGTCTGTCGAATGAGTTGGATATGTCTTACCACATTGCCTACATTTTTTCATGGAATCACCCCCATCCATCGTATTCATCATGACTGGGAATGGTGTATGTACACTTTTATTTTTTAAAATAAACAAAAGACCTTGCACTTTCTTGCACAAGGTCTTTCTTTCATTAAAGTCTCATCGTCATTTTTAAATCTTTTCCTACCATACTATAATCCATATCTACCGGCCGGATGGCTTCTTTTAATGTTTTCGTACCTTCTCCTTCAAAGAAAGTAGGTGCATCTTTCCCTCCAATTAATAATGGTGCCATATAAATAATGACTTCGTTCACAAGGGACGCTTCTAAAAAGGATGCGCTCACACTGCCTCCCGCCTCTACAAGCACCGACATCACAGAGCGCCTTTTCAGCATACGTAACACCGCATGAAGATCTGTCCGATTTTCTCCGCTTGTGACAAATACTTGATGTCCTTTTTGCACCAGTTGATGGTATTTTTTTTGATCGTACTTGTTTGAGGTACAAATGATGGTTTCTGCCATATGATCATTTAAACATTTCGCATGAAGCGGAATCCTTAAGGTGGAATCTAAAATGACACGAATAGGCTGTGTCACGATTGAATCTTTCACAATAAGACCTGCATCATCTTGAATAATGGTTTCGACGCCTGTTATCACAGCATCTGCTTCTTGACGTAATTGCTGCACTTCATTCCTCGCTTCTGTCCCTGTAATCCATTTGCTTTCTTGATGAGCTGTTGCAATTTTCCCATCTAATGAAATGGCTGTTTTTAATATGACATACGGAAGGTCTGATTGTATCGAATGAAAAAAAGGAAGATTTAAGCTGTCCGCTTCCCGCTTACATACCCCTTCTTCTACTTCTATCCCTGCTTGTTTCAACATCGTGACCCCTTTACCTGCTACAAGTGGATTTGGGTCCCCAGTGGCAATGACCACACGTTTCACCCCGCTCTTTATAATGGCTTCTGAGCAAGGACCTGTTTTTCCATGATGCGAACAAGGTTCGAGCGTCACATATAGATGAGCTCCCTTCGCCTTTTCTCCTGCCATTTGCAGCGCAAGAATTTCAGCATGCGGTTCGCCCGCCTTCATGTGAGCACCAATTCCAACGATCTCACCTTTATTGACTACCACTGCTCCGACAAGCGGATTTGGCGAGGTTTGTCCTTTCATGGCCTTTGCGTTGGCAATCGCTAGCTTCATATAAAAAACATCGTCTTTCATGTAAATCTCCTTTCCTCTCTTTCAAGGGAAAGAACTCCTTCAGGGAATGAAGGAGTTCTATTCTCATGTGCTATATTTTTTCCATCCGTTTCTTTTCAGATCGATCATAGTAAGGCAAGGAATAAAAAAGTTTATAAGATGCTCGTTGTTTACAAAAACAGCATTTGCGACATTCATATTTATTAATGAGGAGCACATGCGGACAATTGAGTACAGACAGACCTTTTTTCATATGTTCCTTGCAAACACTTATCATGAGAATCCCCCGCTTACATTCTTTTTCTTAATGAGAGATTACTTCTTTCGGAAATTGTTCAAATAAGCGTAGTACTTCGGTATGCGTTCCATCTTCTCGAACGTGATAAATCCCGCCGTCATATGAGCTTGCATATACATCATTGCCTAATTGTCTGATGGCACTAATCCCATTTTGGGCAATTCTAATTGGGCCGGTGTTGACATCCAGCTCTGGATTCCACACAACGATATAGCCCCAATAATCACCGCTTACAATATAGCCTGAGTCTGTGACTGTGACCGATTTAATCGAATACTGGTGTTCGTTATGCTGGCCTAAAATTCTTCCTGTATGCAAATCAAACAATCTCACATTCTTGTCGCGGCTGACAATGGCGATACGGTCTCGTTTACTATCAATAAAGACATCATTTAACAGCTCTGTCGCACCAATGTACTCCGCTTTTAAGGACAAACTCTTTTTATCTAAAAGACAAATGGTTCCTTCAACTGCTGCTGTGATGATAAGATCTCCTTCTACCTTTAATGCTTTAACTGCACAATCGTGTGCTTTGGAACGGCCGATTTCCTTTAAGTGTTCTGTCGAAATGACATGTACATAACCGCCGTAAGTTCCAATATAAAATTGACGATCCTCCTCGTGGAAATACACGCTGTTGACCGGACCTGTGTTAAGATCAAACGAAACCATTTGCTGTAATGACTCATGAACAATATGCACCTGACTTGCATGGTCTCCCCACGCATAATAGCTTCCATCCCGTGCAACAGCTACTCCATTTGTTAAAACGCCCGTCGATTTGGCAATTTCAATCCCATTTTTTCTGAATTTTCCATCATCGGATGCGGTAATAATATCACCTGCATCAGTCAGCGCAATATCATTGATAGATGGTGTCGCCATTTCGATCTCATCTGATACGACTTTGCCCTTTTCGATCGACCATTCACAATATGTTTTTCCAAAGCTGGCTCCTAGTATTGACTTCTCATCCTCTGTCCAGACAAGTGAGCGCTCCCACTGATATTTATGAGGCAGCAGTGTATCGACTAAATCACCTGTTTCATAATTCCACAGCTTAATTAAATGGTCGTAGCCTGCTGTCAGCAAGTAATTGCCGCTTGGAGAAAAATTCACGCGCTTGACGCCCTGTAAATGGGCTTTGATGATTTTCTTCTCCTGTAAAGTAGCTGCATCGTAAATAATAACGGTGCCATCATCTCTGCCAAGTGCGAATACTTCTTTTTGATTGCTGCCGCTGATCGTATCGAGCTCATAATCAAACGGGCCGATTTCCCCTACGATTTCTCCGGTTTCATACAGCCATACAAGGACATATCCATCATCACCTGTTGTATAAGCTTTATCACCATGTATCCATACAGCTAATACATCTTTGCTATGGCCATGGAATTCTCTTAAAATAGCGCCCGTTTCGATATCCCAGACTAAGCATCTTCTATCTCTGGACACGGATACAAGCAAAGTATCCTGCTTCGCAAAAGCGACGGCTTCTACATCATCTGCATGACCAAACAACGTGCGGATTCGGGTATTTGTGCCTGTATCATACAATTGAATCGTATAGTCTGACGATGCACTCGCTAAATACTTTCCGTTTTCAGAAAGAGATATAGAATTAATGATATGCTCGTGACTGCCAATAAACGTTCCTTCTCCCGTCGCCCGGTTCCACTGATAAATACAGCGGTCATAGCCGCCAGTGTAAACAATTTGGTCGTGCTGAGTTGATAAAACAGATGTAATTGGTCCTCTATGCATGGTTTTACACTCCCACCTTTATATGTTGTTTTTGACGAGTCACTAAACGAAAACCAGTAAATCGAAAAACGGGATCTGGGTGCTTCCCGTGTCTTCTTGCGACTCTGCATAAATCTCCGCCTCTTGCGAAGGAGCCGCCCTTTAAAATGTAGTAATCATTTCCGAGTGTTTCCGTTAAATCATCGACGACCTCGATGCCGCCTTCATATACATGATATTTGGTGTTGACCCATTCCTCGACGTTGCCTCCCATATCATAAAGACCAAATAAGGATCGGCCCTTTTCGTAATGACGGACAGGGGTCGTTTTTTCAATATTTGATTCGTGCGTATTGCAGTAAGAAGGATCAAACTCATCTCCCCACGGGTATTGATTTCTCGTGTTTCCCCGGGCAGCATACTCCCATTCTTCTTCAGTAGGAATTGAAACATCAATCCCAAGTTTCCCGCTCAGCCACTGACAGAACGAGAAGGCTTCCTCAATGTCCATGCCCCAAGCTGGATGATCTTTTCCCCCGCCAAGCTCTTCGTTCGTTAAACTCTCCGGGTATGTCTGGCCTGTTTCATCACAATAGCTTTGATACAATTCATTGCTGACGACCGTATCTGAGATAAAAAATTCGTTGATATACGGCTGATAGGATGGAAATTCTTTGTACAGCCATTTTTGAAATTTTTTCTCACGGCCGTAGGTTGGATTGAGCAGCTTGTCCTTCCAGAATTCTGCTGCCTTTTTCATATCTTCTTCATTACTTCCAATCGTTGCATAGCCGCTTGGGATTTGAATCCAATTGATATCAGGTTTCACGTTTTTCTCCCGCCTTCTTTCAATAAACTCGTCTATTGATTAATTAATTTCTTCTCATCGACCATATGCCCTGAGGCTGCTTTTGCCTTTAAATAGGCTTCATTGTAGAGAGAGGCTTCGACCGTATGATCAAACCGCAAAACAGGAAGACCGTAAGCTGCAATAGAATCGACTTTATCTGGATTGTTTGTTAGTAAATGCAATGGTTTCCCTTTGTTTAAATAGTGCAAAACAGCTGCTGCTTCCTCGTAATGCCGATCATCATCCCCGCAGCCGATCAGGCGGTTGGCTTCAAAAGTATCCAGCTGCATCTCCTGTAATTTATACGTCAACGCTTTTGCCATCAGCCCAATAGACCGACCTTCTTGATTGGCCATATACACAAGCATGCCTTTTCCGTAATCGGTGATTTTCTTCAGCGATAATGCAAGCTGTGGACCACAATCACATTTCAGTGACCCAAACACATCCCCTGTTTGGCAGACACTATGGATTCGCACAAGCGGCGGCCGTTCATTTTCAAAGTCGCCAAATAAGAGACAAGAGGAAAAGGTTTGCTGCGCGGTACTCATTTGGACAATAGATTCGATCGTTGGTTTTGTATCCCGTTCAACAGGCGCGAAGGCATACCACTTAAATGGCACTTCTTCATGTTGAATGGAAATTGGCAGATTCACAGGCCCCACGAGCAAATAGTGTTTTTCTTGAAAGGTAAAATGATGAATCATTGATTGTAATTCATCTACAAACTTGTTCATTTGTCTCCCCCCTATTCATCACTGCACCCAAATCGACTCCCATAGCGCAGTGATGGAGTGATGAATATGTGTACGCACTCCCTCAGCTTGTGTGCTCCCGCAGAAAGAAATGGATGTGCAGTGTCTCTCATCGCTTTAGACCTTGTCCTTTTCCAGTACAAAGGAGCAGAAATCTTGGTTCATATGCTTTATTTTCTGTCAGAGCAGCAAACGCCCTTGATTGATAGACGCTCTTTCTTCCCATGAACACCTCTGCTAGCTTTGAATCACTCACCTTTGTACTAGATTTTGACGGCAATGACATGATGCTGGCTTATTCCGGCCTTCGCTTGTAACGGTGATATGGATACAAGCTCAAGACCTGATGTACAAATTTTTTCGCCAAGCTGAGAATCTGAAAATGAAAAATGGAAACGGCCATCTTCTCCGATTAATCCTGTTTTCCACTGTTCTCCCCAGACAACAAGTGAAAAGACACCGCCTTCATGAAGTAAAGAAGAGACCTGTTTTAAATAACGTTCATGATCATCAGGATGTTGATGATGAAAGCAGCCATGATCTAAAATTAAATCAAACTGCATCCCGCGTCCCTGATCCATGGACCATGACATAAAATCTTGATGAACAAAATGGACAGGAACTGTTTCTCTTTTCTGTAACCCTTCCCACTCCTCATGCTCATACAGGTCGATACCGACATATCCGGAAAGCCCGCTTAAATGTTCTAGTGCACGGCCGTTGCCGCACCCGATATCCAGCACAGAAGCAAGTGCATTCTTTTCCCTTGAACGCCATGCCTTTAATGACATCACTGCTGCGTCTGTTAAGGATGGATCAGTAGACCACATATCTGTTCTTTGCTCATAATGCTCTTGGAATGCCATGCGCATCTTTTCTAAATACAATCCGCTGTCTTCATGGTACAAAGCCTTTTTCATCATGAAACCTCCTTCAATTCACAATCTTCTTTTCGGGCAAAGGTGGTTTTCAAGCCAAAAACCTTATGTTAAAATGAAAGATGGATTTTTTAGGAAAATCTGTTTTTCTGAAAAAGGAGAGAAGCACCCCACATGTTCACTCTTCTTTTTCAGCATTCATCCTCATATGCAGCCGTTCGAGGGCCGCATCGCCTCAGCTTGTTCTCTCTTTTTTTCATATGAGTTCACCTCCTTTACCGTTCGATCAACTCACATTTCTTAGTGAAACCGCTTTCTCTTTTTTATAAGGACTTAACGTCTTTTTCAATCTCTTACACTATGCTTTTAGTAGAAAGATGAATCTACTGTTTAGAATGGCGATCATTTTTTCTTCAAGTAAACGACGATTTGTTCTGTTCTAGTAGACATTTTTGTATCTAAGAGGCGCTTACGCCTTTGTTCTTGCCACCTCCTTTCACTAGATTATGCTTGGAATAAACCCGCCAGAAATTTAACAACTAATTCCATAATGACTGGATTAAGCCAAATATATTGTTTTTAGTTTATTTTGTCAACAAATTATTTCCTAAACATTAAAATGAATTTTCTAATTGAAAATACAGGTATTTTTCGTGGTTTTTTGACCTTAAAACACTTATTTCTACACAAAAATACAACTTAAACCAATAGAACTAAGAAATTTATCTACTAAATTACACAAGTTTTTTATTTAATTTTAAATCAAACTAGAAAGATACAATGATTATTTCCCGAATGGTTTTTTGTGATATTTCGACTATTTTTTTTGATTTTCCATGATTTTCATTGGTATAACGGCATTTTCAATTAGAGAGTTTACTATTTATTCCATACTTCTGTATTTACTTATTATCGTAAAAAAGATATATGTCTCTCTTTCAGACATGGAAGCATGAAAAAAAGCCCCTTACTTTTGTAAGAGGCTTTTTCGGTTGGCTTTTTCGGTTGGCGTTTACGCCCAGTTTTTCACTTTTTCATGATCTGTGACAAAGAGAAGGACTTTCCCTTCGTCTAAATGTTCTTCAAATGTCTCAGCTTCTTCTTTTGAGAAACCAATTTCATGAATTTTATTGCGGAGCTCATCACCCTTTTTACTAAAGATGTTTCCAACCGCATGTTTGAGTCCAACTTCTCTTGAGCCAATCGTATTGGCATCTGCATTATTTGCAATACGCTCTGTTCGATCATCGTCATGGGACAGAACATAAATGTCCTCTCTTGCAACACCGAGTGCCTTTAATTGCTCTACATCTTTTTGAAGTGTTTCATCATTTGAATACTCTCTTACAACAGGTTTCATTTTATATTCCTCCTTTAACGTCTTACGAATCTTTTACCCGTCACTTTTGACATTAAACCTTCCACGAGCACATCCAATTTTCTTGAAAGACGTACTATGTCTATCGACTTATTTTTGACAAAAATCCTGTAAAAATGACTAAATTTTCTGAATTATTATGTTCAATCCTGTTGATTTGTTGTACAATTCTTATACTGGAGGCTAGAAATGAGGGAGAGCTGATGTATTACTTTTCAGCGGAGCAGCAGTTTAATGCTTGGGTTGTCAGTGATTTGGTGAAACAGCTTTTTCAAAAGTGGAATCCTGAAGAAGCAAATACAAAGCCGCTTACATTGTTTGCCGAACAGCACTTTCACATCTCAATTGATTATCTCTTTTCCATCATTATTAACATTGGAGATATCGAGTCAATTGAACAAGATCCACAAGACATGTTGTCCTCATACTTGAATATCCTTTTTCCTTTTGTGACGCGCGATATGATGAAAGCCTCCATGCAAAATGCAAACGAATATTTGTTAAAAGAACGTGATGCGGATGTGTATCAGCTGTTTGGCTGTCTCCCGCCGCTCCTCTCTGTATCTTTTCAGAAAAAGTAGTCCCCTTCGATAAGATGGCGGCTGCTTTTTTGTATGTGTTTTGAAAAGACCGTATGTTTTGAACGAAAAGAAGCATCATGTTAATGTAAATCTAGGCTGTAAGTGAAAGGGAGGATTTGACATGAGTCAACAAAAGCAAATTCAATTAGCTAAACGTCCTAAAGGATTACCTACAAAAGATGTTTTTCATTTTGAAACAGTCGATATACCTGTGCCGCAAGATGGGGAGGTCTTGATTCAAACGAAATATGTTTCTGTAGATCCTTATATGAGAGGGCGAATGCAGGATACAAAATCCTATACACCTCCGTTCAAGCTAAATGAAGTGATTCAGGGCGGTGTTGTCGGAGAAGTCGTTGAGTCGAAATCGCCTCAATTTGAAAAGGGTGATTTTGTCCTTGGATTCCTTGGATGGCAAGAATACTCCACTGCCAAAGCTGAATCTCTGACTAAAATTGATCCGTCCATTGCGCCATTGTCCTATTATTTAGGGATTTTGGGCATGCCAGGGCAAACCGCTTACTTCGGCCTGCTTGCGATTGGCCAGCCAAAAGAAGGCGAGACGGTTGTCATTTCTGGAGCAGCAGGTGCCGTTGGTTCTGTTGTGGGACAAATCGCTAAGATCAAAGGCGCACACGTCGTGGGAATTGCCGGATCTGACGATAAACTCGCTTATTTAAAAGAATTGGGCTTTGATGAAACGATTAATTATAAAACAACAAATGATTTAGATGATGCCATTGCAAAAGCCTGCCCTAACGGCGTTGATGTGTATTTTGACAATGTAGGCGGCGAGATTTCAGATGCGGTGATGAATCATTTAAACCGTTTTGCACGCATTCCAGTGTGCGGCGCCATTTCTTCTTATAATATTAGCGCAAGCGAGGACATCGGACCGCGTGTGCAAACAAAACTCATCAAAACAAGCGCATTGATGCAAGGCTTCATCGTTGCCAACTATTCAGACCGTTTTGAAGAGGCAGCGAAGGATCTCGCACAATGGGTAAAAGAAGACAAACTCACATATAAAGAAACAATCATAGAAGGCTTTGACAACATTCCTGACGCATTCCTTGGACTATTCAAAGGAGAAAATGTCGGAAAACAGCTTGTCAAAATTTCATAACAAAAAAGGACCCTCCATGTGGAGGGTCCTTTTCTTATGCCTGCTTGGGCGCAAGGTGCAGCTGGCCTTGCTTATACACAATTTCTTCAAGCGAAAGATTCAGCTTTTTCGCCATTTTTTTCAGCATTGATTGCTCTTGAGGTGTGACAAGACTGATGACTGCGCCTTCTTTGCCTGCTCGTCCGGTTCTGCCTGAACGGTGGATGTAGCCCTCTTCATTTGGCATATCTGCATGAATCACATATGGCAGATCATCAATATCGATTCCTCTTGCTGCAATATCTGTTGCAAGGAGGAGCGGGAATTCACGCTGTTCAAATGATTTCAAGATCACAGCACGTTCAGCTTTTTTTGCTTCACTATGAAGGACACCAAGGTCGACATGATGGTACGCTAATTTCTCTGCATAAATGCTTAAGTTCGTAATGTCACGCACAAAAACGAGCGCCTGCATGTCCTCAAGCCGTGATAGCTTTTGCAGCAGTTTCACTTTGTCACGCTGATCACATAACAGATAATAGTGACCCACTTTCTGCGCTTCTTCCTCGCTTCTAGCAATTTTCAATACTTCTGGTTCAGATGTCATTTCTTTGATCAGCTGAACGGTTTCTTCTTTCAACGTTGCAGAAAAACAAAGGATTTGTCTTTCTTTTAATGTAGACTTAATGATCCCTTGGATCGTTTTCATATGCTCTGGCACAAGAAGCTGATCTGCTTCGTCTAATACAATCGTTTTGACTTCATGCATTTTCAGTTTCTTGATTTTGATTAATTCTTGTACTCGGCCAGGTGTCGCCACAACGATGTTCGGATGTTTCTTTAGTTTTTCTTGCTGCTTCTTGATGTTCGCTCCACCAATCAAGGAAACCGCTTTGATGTCTGATCCTTGTTTGAACTCTTGCACGACATCAAAGATTTGCATCACAAGCTCTCTTGAAGGTGCCAAGATTAAGACTTGCGGATGCTTAATATTGACATCAATTTTATTTAAAAGCGGCAGAACATACGCAAGTGTCTTCCCCGTTCCAGTTGGCGATTCTGCGATCACATCACGCTTCTCCGTAATCCACTCTGCTGTTTTTTCTTGTATAGCTGTTGGTTTTTCGAAGCCAGCCGCTTGAAAGTTTTCCTGAATAAATGGCTTTGCTTCTTTCAAAAATGCCCAATTTTCCGTCATGTCGATCTCCTTTATCCTCATTCAATCTATCCTTTAGTATCTCAAAATCAGCTTTGAAACGCAATTTTTCTTTTGATGCTTTTATCGAGCCGGACAGTTCGATATAATCATGAGAGGCACTAGCCGTTTTGAATCTATTTGAGGT
Source organism: Bacillus sp. FSL R5-0512 (assembly GCF_038593295.1). Classification (NCBI taxonomy): domain Bacteria; kingdom Bacillati; phylum Bacillota; class Bacilli; order Caryophanales; family Bacillaceae; genus Bacillus; species Bacillus sp. FSL R5-0512. Next base: position 725,125 of record NZ_CP151982.1, on the reverse strand, counting down.
GTAAAAAATGATATTATCTGTTAAAGATTTAAGTCATGGCTTTGGCGACAGAGCCATTTTCCACGAAGTGTCCTTCCGTTTATTAAAAGGCGAGCATGTCGGCTTAATCGGCGCCAACGGTGAAGGAAAGTCAACGTTTATGAATATTATTACTGGCAAGCTGGAGCCAGATGCAGGAAAAGTCGAATGGGCGAAAAATGTCCGTGTCGGCTACCTTGATCAGCATACCGTGCTAGAAAAGGGAAGAACGATCCGTGAAGTCCTTCAGGATGCATTCCATTATTTATTCTCCATGGAAGCCGCAATGAATGACATTTATGGCAAAATGGGTGAAGCCGATCCTGATGAGCTGGAAAAGCTGTTAGAGGAAGTTGGCGTCATTCAGGACGCACTGACAAACAATGATTTCTATATCATTGATTCTAAGGTCGAGGAGATTGCAAGAGGTCTTGGCTTAACGGATCTTGGACTGGACCGTGATGTGACGGAGCTCAGCGGCGGTCAGCGTACGAAGGTCCTGCTAGCAAAATTGCTGTTAGAGAAGCCAGAAATTCTCCTTCTCGATGAGCCGACCAACTATTTGGATGAGCAGCATATTGAGTGGCTGAAGCGTTATTTACAGGAATATGAAAATGCGTTTATCCTCATTTCACATGATATTCCGTTTTTAAACAGTGTTATTAACTTGATTTATCATGTTGAAAATCAAGAGCTCACGCGCTATGTTGGTGATTATGATCAATTTAAACAAGTGTACGAAGTCAAAAAGCAGCAGCTTGAAGCAGCCTATAAAAGACAGCAGCAGGAAGTGGCTGAACTAAAGGATTTTGTCGCAAGAAACAAAGCACGTGTCAGCACAAGAAATATGGCGATGTCCCGTCAAAAGAAACTGGATAAGATGGATATGATTGAACTGGCAGCAGAAAAGCCAAAACCAGAATTTCACTTTAAACCGGCACGTACGTCTGGGAAACTGATTTTTGAAACGAAAGATTTGGTCATCGGTTATGATGAACCGCTCTCCCGCCCATTGAATTTGAAAATGGAACGCGGGCAAAAAATTGCGCTGTACGGTGCTAATGGTATCGGAAAAACGACGCTGCTCCGAAGTCTTCTTGGGGAAATCACACCTATTTCTGGTGAGGTGGAACGTGGAGAATTCTTGCATATTGGCTACTTTGAGCAAGAAGTAAAAGAGCAAAACAGCAATACTTGTATTGAAGAAGTATGGAGCACCTTCCCTTCTTACACGCAATATGAAGTCAGAGCCGCTCTTGCAAAATGCGGATTAACGACAAAACATATTGAAAGCCGTGTGTCTGTATTAAGCGGAGGAGAAAAAGCAAAGGTCCGTCTTTGCAAGCTGATCAACGAAGAAACCAACTTACTTGTTCTCGATGAGCCGACAAACCATTTAGATGTCGATGCAAAAGAAGAACTAAAACGCGCCTTAAAAGAATATAAAGGCAGCGTCTTATTGATTTCTCACGAGCCTGAATTTTATCAAGATGTGGCAACTGAAACATGGAATTGCGAATCTTGGACGACAAAAGTATTATAACGACAAAAAAGCCTTATATCTTTTGCAGATATAAGGCTTTTTTCTAATTAATGACCTGCTTGGATATTCACCAAATGCTTACGTCCAAGGAGCAGAATAATCATGCCTAGAAGAACAACACCAGCCCCGACATAGTAAGGTGTACTTGCTGTATAGGATTCAGCGAGAACTCCGGCAATCCAAGGAGCGATCGCGCCCCCAATAAACCGTACAGCACTGTAAGAGGATGAAGCAATTGAACGTTCAACCGGTGCTGACCCCATCACAGCTGTCGTGAGCACCGTATTGATCATACCGAGAATTCCCCCAGCAATGACAATTCCGCAGATCACGACCACAACATGAGACGTCCATATTCCAATGCCGAATAAAATCACAGCAAACGAAGCAAACAAAACCACCAGCGAGGTCAATGTCCCAAGTTTGCGATGAATGACCGGCGCGGAGAAGACGGAGGTCACAGCCAAAAATAGCCCCCAACCAAAAAAGACATAACCAAGTCCATGCTCATCAAGATGGAGCACAAATGGTGAATACGCTAAAAGCACAAAGAAACCAAAATTATATAAGAAAGCGGCAGATGCCATCGTTAAAAGTCCTTTATATTTTAACGCCCCGACAGCCTCAAATAATTTCACTTTTTTCTCAGGCTTTTGCATAGGTGGAAGCATAAAGGTAATCGCTAAAAGAGCGATAAGCATTAACACGGCAACGCCAAAGAAAGGCCCGCGCCAAGAAATTGTTCCAAGCTCACCGCCAAGCAGCGGTCCAACCGATATCCCAAGACCTAGTGCTGCCTCGTATAAAATAATGGCCTTCGCACTTCCTCCAACAGACACACCGACAATGACAGAGAGTGCAGTTGAAATAAATAAAGCATTCCCGATGCCCCATCCGCCTCTAAAGCCAATTAATTCATTAATCGTTGACGAAGTACCTCCTAAAGCAGAAAAAACAATAATAAAAATGAGTCCTACTAATAACGTCCATTTCGCACCAATCCGGCTAGAAATAAAACCGGTAAAAAACATCACAAAGCCGGTCACAAGTAAGTAGCTTGTAAATAAAAGAGACACCTGGCTTGGAGATGCGTGTAATTGCGATGCAATGGCTGGCAGGATCGGGTCGACGAGTCCTATTCCCATAAACGAAATCACACATGCAAAGGCAACAGCCCAAACGGCTTTTGGCTGCCTAAGCAGACTTGTACGCTGTTTCAACACTTCTTCTTCCTTCATTCCATCAGAACCTTTCCTTCAAATGTTGACAAAATAAAATAAACACGCAGAGGTGTTTAATCAGATTGTTGACAAAGGGCTAAAATGATGTTTATTTTAGCCCTTTGTCTTCTTTTCAGCGTGATAGAAAACCTTTTGCAGTCTAGGAAGAACGAGCACTGGCGCGGAGCGAATTTGACATTCGTGAGCACCAGCGCGCAGGACTGACAAAGAATGCGAGGGTTTGTCTACACGCTGAAATAAACACGCAGAGGTGTTTATTTTTGTAATTGCTCAATTGCATGAGCCGCTCTTTCTTTCATCGCTTCAAGATCCTTTTTAAAGGATTGAATGGTTTCAAGCTTTTTTGAAATCAATTGATGCTGCACAGTCAGCTGCGCCTCAATATCTAACAGCTTCTCTAATCGTTCCTTCGGATCAAGCGACAGCAAGTAGCCTTCTTTATTCAGCTCTAGCTGCTTTCCGATTTCCATAAACGATTGAAGCTCCTGTAAAGAAAAGCCGAGTACCTCTTTTGCCTGCATCACTTTCTCTAGCTCTTCCATGTCGTCCTCTGAGTAAAGTCTGACTCCGCCCTCTGTCCGCTTTGGTGCTGATAATAAACCAATCTCTTCATAGAAACGAATCGTCCGTTTTGTCAGTCCGCTTCTTTTCGCCACTTGATCAATTTTCATCCATTCCATCACCAGTGCCTCCTGCTCATCAATTCATGTTTTATTATACACCTTTATAACCTTAACGTAAACGTCAAAGTTTTAACCCTTGATTTCCTTCGTGTTTTATCGCAAAATAAATAGGAATAATTACGATTTAAAGGAGGTACTATATGCGCTCATTTCCATCTAAAGAAGAACGGCATCAGCTATTCGGATCTGTACCGCCAAGTCTTGGCACAAAGCCTTGGCAAAAAGAGGACATGACGGACATTCAAAAAACAGAGCAAAACTTTTATTTTCATCTTGAACAAGTCGGGATCTGCCGCATGTCCTATCCGGTGCATATCGTATCTAAAACAGCACCACATCGCCAGACAACTACAGCTGAATTTACACTGAGTACTTCCCTGCCAGCTCATCAAAAAGGCATTCATATGAGCCGGCTCACTGAACAGCTGCACTCGTTTTATGAGAGCAGCAAGCCGCTTAATGTGAATGCCCTAAAAGAATGGACGGCAGCGCTCGCCCGGAAAATGGATCAGCCCTCTGCTTCCGTTCAAGTTGCCTTTCCATGGTACATGGAAAAACAGAGCCCAGTCACCGGTCAGTCAGGCTTGATGCATGCGACTGTCCAATATGACGTCCATTTTCATGAAAAGGACGGATGGACCTGTCACGTTGGCTGCGATGCACAGGTCACGACATTATGTCCTTGTTCCAAAGAAATCAGTGAATATGGTGCACATAATCAGCGCGGATCTGTTTCCATTCAAGTAGGGTTATTTGAACAAGCATCGCATCCTGACGATATCAAGGCCGCTCTTTTACATATCATCGAGTCCAATGCGAGCGCACCGCTTTATCCCGTGCTCAAAAGACCTGATGAAAAGAAAGTGACGGAAGAGGCTTATGAAAATCCGCGCTTTGTAGAAGATATCACAAGATTAATTGCCATCGAATTATATGAGCAGCCATGGATTAAAAGCTTTCAAATCGAGTGCCGTAATGAGGAATCCATTCACCAGCATGATGCGTATGCCAAATGCTCCTATCAAAAAAACCTGTAGAGCGATTCTACAGGTTTTTTATTTCCACATCTTTATTCATTCAATTCCTCAATCATAAGCGACAATTCTGTCCAGCGGTCCATTGCTTGTTCTAGTTCTTCCGCAACGGCTTTTTGTTCGTCCATCAGCTCTTGAATTTTTCCAAAATCACTTCCTGCTTCTACAATGCTGGTTTCGAGCTGCTGATGTTTTTCCTCTAATGCCTGTATCCGGTCTTCAATCCCGTCCCATTCAAGCTGATCTTTATAAGAAAGTTTTTTTCTCTTTTTAGGTGCGGCTTCTACTTGTTTCTCAGCAGGCTTTGTCTCTGTCCGCTTCTGCTCTTTTTCCTGTTCCATATAATCGCTGTAAGCACCTTGGAAGTGTGAAACGCGCCCATTTCCTTCAAATACAAGCAGACGGTGAACCACTCGGTCTAAGAAATAACGATCATGGGACACGGTGATGACGACGCCAGGGAACTGCTCTAAATAATCCTCTAAAATACTGAGGGTCTCTGTATCAAGGTCGTTCGTCGGCTCATCTAAAAAGAGAACATTCGGCTCTTCCATTAAGACCTTCAATAAATACAATCTGCGGCGTTCTCCCCCTGACAGCTTACGAATATACGTCCGCTGCATCGATCTTGGAAAAAGGAACCTCTCCAGCATCTGCTCTGCTGTGACAATAACGCCATCAGACGTCTTGACGATTTCAGCTGTTTCCTTGATATACTCAATGATGGTCAGCTCATCATTCATTTCCTTGTGATCCTGCGTGTAATAGCCAATACGAACGGTTTGTCCAATGGTCAATTGTCCTGAGGTCGGTTCAATCTTACCCGCTAGACAGTTCAGCAGAGTGGTTTTGCCGACTCCATTCGGTCCGATGAATCCGATACGATCACCCGGCACGACTAAATCTGTAAACCGCTCCACAAGGGTCTGGCCAGCAAATGAAATTGATAAGTCTTCTGCCTCTATCACTTGTTTCCCCAAGCGGTGCGAGCCGATGGCAAAATCAAGCTCTCCCTTCGCATCAGGTCCTTTTTGATCTTTCAGCTCTTCGACTCTGCCGATACGTGCTTTCTGCTTTGTCGTTCTTGCTTTTGCTCCTCGTCTCAGCCATGCAAGCTCTCGTCTAAGCAAGTTTTGACGCTTCGTTTCTTTCACCTGAGCCTCTGCTTCCCGCTCCGCTCTTTTTTCTAAAAAGACTTCATAATTTCCTTTATACGTATAAAGCTGCCCTTGATTTAACTCATAAATCCGATTGGCCACCCGGTTTAAGAAATAACGATCGTGCGTCACGAGGATGACAGCACCGCTGTATTGACTCAAATATCCTTCAAGCCATTCAATGGTGGCATTATCAAGGTGGTTGGTTGGCTCATCTAAAATCAGCAAACCTGCAGGCTGAATTAAATTTTTAGCAATGGCGACACGTTTTTTCTGTCCGCCAGATAATGCATGTACAGAGCGGCTCACATCTTTCACGCCAAGCTTTGTCAAAATCGTTTTAGCTGAAAGGTTCGCATCCCAAGCATCTTCCTGATCCATTCGATTTTGCATGCGCATCAGCGCCTCTTGTTTTGCCTCATTTTGCGGGTCATGCTCTAAATCGGCGAGTGCCTGTTCATACGCCTTCATCGTTTGAATCATTGGTGCCGTTCCAGAAAAAATGTAGTCAAGAATCGTTTCATTTCCAGTCATTTCAGGATCTTGCTCAAGAAATTCGATATCAAGTGTCCCTGCTTTCGTGATGTCACCTTCCTCAAACGATTCAAGTCCCGCGATGACCTTTAGAAGTGTTGACTTCCCTGTACCATTTGGTCCAATCAATCCGATGCGTTCCTTCGGTTCTATATGAAACGAAATATGATCAAACAGCGTTTTCTCGCCATAGGTTTTATATAATCCTTCAACATTCAATAAACTCATTTTATCAGCCCTTACATAGATTCTTCCTTTATTTTAAATCAGCCAGTAGCAGAAAACTAGTTTTAAAAAACCCGCTGCTGAAAAGAATGTTTCCTTTTGATGCTCGATACACTATGAAGAGGTGATCTAAAGATGATAACCATTAGCTTATGTATGATTGTGAAAAATGAAGAGGAAGTGCTGGCGGAATGCCTTTCTTCTGTTCAAGACATTGTCGATGAGATAATCATCGTTGATACGGGATCAACAGATCAAACAAAAGAGATCGCTCATTCCTTTTCAGCAAAGGTGCTGGATTTTGAATGGGTGCAGCATTTTGCAAAAGCACGTAACTTTGCTTTCTCACATGCAGCGAAAGAGTATATTTTATGGCTCGATGCTGACGATGTTCTGCTTGAAGAAGACCGCCAAAAACTGCTTCAACTCAAGCAGACACTTGATCCCTCAGTGGATGCCGTTTCGATGTTTTATCATGTGGGCTTCGATGAAAGCGGTCAAGTCAATTTCAAATATAGAAGAAATCGCCTTGTGAAGCGTTCCTTAAACTTTCAGTGGTACGGGGCCGTTCATGAGTTTCTTCAAGTGTATGGAAACATCCTTCCAGCAGATATCGCCGTCACACATCAAAAACGCAAGAAAACAACTGCTGGTGAGCCTGGGCGCAACTTGCGAATTTATGAAGACATGCTGGCAAAAGGAGAGGACATGACGCCCCGTGATCTCTTTTATTTTGCCAATGAATTAAGAGACAATGGGCAGCATGTCAGAGCGATTCGTTTTTATCATGAATTTTTAAACACAAAACAGTGCTGGATTGAGGATGAAATTCGCACATGCCAATATTTAGCGGACTGCTATTATGCGGCAGGCTTTGAGGAAGCGGCCTTATCCTCCTTATTACGATCCTTCTTATATGATCAGCCCCGGCCAGAATTTTGCTGCCGGATCGGGGATCATTTAAAAATACAAAATAAACATCAGGCAGCCATCTTTTGGTATGAGCAGGCGCTGAAGGCTCCTGAAAACGAAACAGCCTTCACACTTACACAATATAAAACATGGTATCCTCACCTTCAGCTTTGCTACTGTTATTATCAGCTCGGTGAACTGGAGCAAGCCAAAATACATCACCATGCCTCCTCCGCCCATCATCCGACTCATCCAAGTGTGCTGTACAATGAAAAAATATTTGCTGATCAGACATAGATCGTCTGACACCACATCCGCCTTCGATCTCACGGCGGATGTCTCTTTTTATACACTTATTCGGTTGTGACGTTTAACACTTTAGTGATTTAAAGCGTTTTTCAACCAATTGACTAAATTGTCATTTGCGCATATACTAACATTCGTCTTACGAAAAGATTTATCCATTAGGAGGTCAACATGATTTCTTTATTTAGAAAAAAATCTCTCGACCAGCTCATGCTTGAAAGTCAAACAAAGCGGCTCAGCCGTTCGTTAAATACGTTTGATTTAATCTTGCTTGGCATTGGCTGTGTGGTCGGGACTGGAATCTTTGTCATTACGGGGGTTGCTGCGGCAAATGATGCGGGACCTGCGATTATTATATCTTTTATTTTGGCTGCGATTGCATGCGCCCTTGCTGCTTTTTGCTACGCTGAATTCTCCTCTTCCATTCCTGTGTCAGGAAGCGTTTATACGTATTCCTACGCAACACTTGGAGAATTTCTCGCCTTTTTAATGGGCTGGGATCTCATGCTTGAATATGTCATTGCGCTCTCTGCTGTAGCAAGTGGATGGTCATCATATTTTCAATCACTGCTCAGCGGATTTGGCCTGCACATACCGAAGGCTTTATCAGCTGCACCTGGAGCCGCTGACGGGGCCGTCTTTAACCTTCCAGGCGCACTCATTATTTTGCTCATCACCTTTATCGTCTCAAGAGGCGTCAAAGAAAGCACAAAGCTGAATAACATTATTGTGCTGATCAAAATTGCCATCGTCCTTCTCTTTATCATTTCAGGCTTTGCTTACGTCAAACCTGAAAACTGGACACCGTTTATGCCAATGGGCTTCCATGGCGTGATTGCTGGAGCGGCAACTGTCTTTTTTGCTTACCTTGGATTTGATGCAATCGCTAATGCATCTGAAGAAGTTAAAAACCCGCAAAAGGCGATGCCAATTGGAATCATCGGTGCGCTCGGTGTTTGTACGATTTTATATATCGGGGTTTCATTCGTCTTAACTGGCATGGTTCACTATACGAAGCTGAATGTCAGTGATCCTGTCGCATTTGCTCTTCAAGTGGTTGGCCTGAATAGTGTCGCTGGCATTATATCCGCAGGTGCTATTATCGGGATTACGACAGTGTTAATTGCACTTGTCTACGCTCAGGTTCGTTTAACCTTTGCCATGAGCCGAGATGGGCTCATGCCGAAAATCTTTTCAAACGTTCATCCGAAATCTAAGACACCGGTTGCCAACACTTGGCTGACAGGCGCTGTTGCGGCCTGTATCGTTGGATTCGTCAACTTATCAACACTTGCTAATTTAGTCAGCATCGGTACACTTGCGGCCTTTACGGTGATCTCTATCGCTGTGATCGTACTCCGGAAAAAACATCCGAATATGAATACAGCGTTTAAAGTACCCTTTGTCCCTGTCCTTCCTATCATTAGTGCGGTCATTTGTATGATCTTGGCTTTCACACTGAAATGGGAAACATGGAGAGCCTTCCTCATCTGGATCGTCATCGGTGTTGTTGTCTATTTCACCTATGCAAGACGAAAAAGCCATCTTAATGAAACACATTAGAAAAGAGACACGGGGATTCCCGGTCTCTTTTTTTGCTTAAATCACGCTGTTTTTGACTGAATTTGAGTCCACCATATCTGGATCTAGCACGCTTGAAATCGGAATGACAAGCGGTGAACAATCTCCATTGTCCTCACCAAAACCTTGGTTCATTTTCATTGAGAGAAAATAATCAATCTGCTGATAAGGTCCTAGCGTCAGTGATGCACCCCGATCCATTGCATTGATTTTAAAAGCACCGACATTGACGACTGAGGGTGAGAATAACATCACACGTCACTTCCTTTGAATGGGTTTAGCTGCTGGTGAAAAAGAGGCAGGTGAGTCCACTTGATCTCGATCATCTACATGGCTTTTTGTACCGACAAAACCGCTGGCATCTCCAAAATTCTGCCCGTAACCCTGATTTTTTTTATCTGAGTTTTGCCACTCTGCTAACAAATTTTGTCCGACATTCACCGCCGACGCATTTTCAAAGGAATTAATTTTTAACATGAAAATATTAATATTGATATACGGAGTTGGTTGAACCACAGATAAACCTCCTTTTTATAGGTATATGCAAGCACCCATCAAGTATGTTAACGGGAGGTCTTCACATGGACTTCGAAAAAATGAAGCAGTGGATGGATATTGCCCAGCAAATGCATGGAGATGATTTTTGGAAAATGATCTTCGATGATGAGCAAAGATCCCCCTTTATGGCAAACGGTCCATCTCCATTTACATTCACACAGCAGGATCAGCGGGGATCAGATGCGTCGTTTCCTCCAATCGACATGGTGGAAACCCATGCAGAAATTCAATACTTAATTTACTTGCCTGGCTACCGAAAGGAAGATGTTCAGGTGTTATCATATGGTGAATATTTGGTTGTGAAAGGACAGCGTTTTTCCTTTTTTAACGAACAGGACTTTCGCCAAAAGCAAGGGAAGTATGGTCCGTTTGAAAAGAAAATCCGCCTTCCAGAAATGATTCTTGGTCAAATGAATGCTGCCTTTAAAGACGGTGTACTTTACATCCGCCTGCAAAAGGATGAAGGAAAAGCGACGGCTATCATCATAGATGACGAATATTGATACTCACTGCGTCTATTTGATCACGATCATCAATTGTTTCAATTGGCAGGATCGTGATCACGCCATCAGCATTCTGTTCCCCAAAGCCATTGTTTCGTTTGATCGTACTGCAATGATTGCGAACAAACGTCGAGCCAAACGTCATAGATGATCCTGTGCCAATCGAATTCGTTTTCATATGGGCAATGTGAATCTGAGTAGGCAGCATATGCGTCTCCCCTTTCTTGTCATCTCTATAAGTATATACGGGGCAGCTTTTCCATAGACTAGAGTAAGGCGGAAGAAAAGGTTGTGGTCTACTTGAAACATTTCATTCAATCACTCTTTAAAAAAATTGAATCCAATCCATCCCCATCTGTCATTGAGCTAGAAAAAAGACTCGCCGCTCTTGAGCAAAAAATGTCTGCACCAGCTGCTCCTGTCTCAGAGGATACACACATCCATATCGAATCCCTGCGCGTGGACAAAATTGATTACCATTTAGAATTTGGGGAGCTTTCTATTGACCAGCTTCAAGGCAGGCTCAATATTGGGGCAACCTATTACACGCCAAAGGACACATGCATCAAAAAATCAACACAAACACCGAAGCCAAAAGAAACAAAAACACCGGTTGTCTCGATTCGATCAAAGCCTTCATCTTCTTAATGTGCTCGGCTTTTTAGTACAATCGGGGCAGTATCACAAACGATAAGACAAGTCCAAAATAAAAAGCTCCACTTCTCTACAAATCAAAGTAGTGAAATTGAGCTTTTTCCGTTACCTCATTTATTTATTGAATTCATCAATCGGAAGAAATATTCAGATTGATGTGTCTTATTCAGGTTATACCAAGAATGTAAGGCATCTGGTGCAAATACTTCTATTTTTTTCAGCACTTCCATTGCAAATTCTAAAGGAGCTATTCCTGATGCAGTAACTAAATTCGCATCAGATACCGCAGGTGCCAACTCATAGAACTTCTCTCCTTTATAGTTAGGACAAACCATTTTAGTATATTCTAAGTTATTACTTGTATGCCTTCTAGTATTTAAGTATCCCATATTCGCGAGCCCGTCAGTTGCACCACAAATTGCAGCAACAATTGTGCCAAGCTCTAAAGCTTGACCAATTCTTCCCAAGATAGGTTGGTGAATTTTTTCACCCCAAGTCGTCCCTCCTGGTAAAATCAAAAGATCTTTGCTCTCAAGATTACATTCTTCAAGGGAAATATCTGGTTTTATGCTCAAACCTCCCATAGTAGTCTTTATTTCTTTATTAACTCCTACTGTAATTACTCTTAAAGGTGCTAAATCTTTTTTGAAATATCTACCTGAGTTTAGTTCAGCGATTAAATATCCATATTCCCAGTCAGACATCGTATCAAATACATATAGATAAACTTTTTTTGTTTGCATCCAATCACCTTCCATTCACAATTGATATAGCTATTATAAAATAACTTCCCTGACAGTTAACGTCAGGGAAGTTATCATACTTGGTAAAATTTTATTAAATCCGACAAAACTTCAATAACTCTTTTCTTAAGACTAATTGGCTCAACAACTTTAATAGATTTATTATAAGGTAAAAGTAAATAAGGTACATATGTATGTATCATATCTTTTGGAAGAAGAAAAACTGCTTGATCTGAAGTCCGTTCTTGTAAATAATGTCCTAAAAACCAATGTTGGCAAATATCAGCCAATACATTTTTATCCCCATGAATCACCAAAGAAATAATCTCTTCCTTATCTTCTAAAGTTGGTAGGAGACTGTTTATAAAAAAGTCACGTGCTGAAAAATTTTCTTTCTGGTCAAAATGATTTACTGTCAGCATTAGACTTTCAATTCGATCTACTCTAAAACTACGCATATCATTCCTAAGATGACAAAATCCAATCACATACCACTTATTATTCCAATAGATTATTCTGTATGGATCCACACACCTATGATGTAATTGCTTTTCTCCACTTTTATTGTAAAGAATTTTCACCGTGTATGCGTCTGCTATGGCCTTTTCCAACTTCTTTAAAGAAGGTTCCAAAGAGATTGAAGGGGTTCGACTTATTACTTCAAGACTAGTTATATGTTGGTTTACCTTTGTTTCTTGCTCTTGATTTGAGTGTTTACTAAGTTTTGAAATGGCCCTTTTTAGCGCTTCATCTCCATAATATCCGGCTTCTTCTGCAAAAACAGCAGCGTGAAATAGTGAAGTCATCTCCTCAAAATCAAAAAATAGAGGGGCCTCTATAAAATTGTTCAATAAACTATATCCACCGTTATGTCCTGGTTCTGAAATAATAGGTACACCACTCGTTGAAAGTGTATCAATATAACGATACACAGTTCTTATATTCATCTCTAACTTTTCTGAAATTTGTTTTGCAGTTATTTTTTTATCCGAACGAAGCATCCATAAAATGGATAACAAATTGTCTACTTTAGGCATATAATTCCACCTTTATATGAGTTTTATTTCCGATGATATACTTGTGATTTTTGGTATAACTCATCAATTTCTTTCCGATATCTTTCTAATTGAAGCTTTACACAGATTTGTCATTTCACACATTTGATTTACAATTTTATTTTCCTCTTTATAAAGCTTTACTGCATCATGGTATTTCAAGCAGACCTTAAGCATTGGATAATATCACGTTCTAATTGGCTTACACCCGCCATAAATGTAAATTAAGAATTGGCTGTAAGGATTATCTTCTGATATCTAGCTACGTATCTTTTAAGAATTTTAAATTTGTCTTTTTACTGTGAGTAATACAGGGCTAGGTCTGTACCATAAATGATTTCACCTTTTTCTTCAATAGAGGACTTAGATATTATTAATAAAATTGGGTATCCTAAACGATAAATCACAGGTCGTTTTTCTTATCTATTTAGCTAGGTTTCTATGAGAAACTATACAAATCACGACCAATCACTGTAAAATATAGAGGATCTAATCAAAAATTGAGGTGTTTTCATTGTATACGGGTCAAAAAAAATCATTTTGGAAACAGAAAAAAGTCATCATCCCTCTTCTTAGCATCATCGTAGTTGCTGCTGCTTTCTTTTTCTTAAAAGATACTCTTTTCTCAAAAGAAAAAGAGGCTTTAAAAGCCGCTCAAAGCTTTACGAAACATATGGAGAAGAAAGACTTTACGAAGCTGGCAGATGAGGTGACAAGTGCATCTTTGAAAGCCAATGACTTTTCAAAAAAACAACTAGCCGAAAAATACGACAATATTTTCAACGGCATTGGAGCTTATGATCTGAACATATCAAAGCTCAACGTTGAAAAACAGGACAAAGGAAATGGGTATCAATTCTCCTATGATGTAACGATGAAAACGTCTCTTGGCAAGCTGCATAAGCTGTCTTACAAGGGCATTCTCTCCGAAGAAGATGACAAGTGGAAAGTGGACTGGAAACCAAATCTCATCTTCCCGCAAATGGAAAAAGGAGATACCATCAAGGTCAAATCAGACCCTGCTGTCCGCGGAAACATTGTCGACCGCAAAGGACGTACGCTGGCAGAAACAACTGGTGGAAACGCACTTGGCATCATCCCGGGCAAGCTCGGAACAGGAGAAGAAAAAGAACGCAATATCAAAAAAATCAGCCAAGCTTTTGATATAGAGGAAGAACTAATCAACAATCAGCTGAAACAAGCATGGGTCACAGACGACACGTTTGTCCCGCTCAAATCGATGTTAAAACAAAAGCCAATTCCAAAGGACGTCAATGGCGTTACCTATCAATCAAAGGAAATGCGCTACTACCCATATAACAAAGCCGCCGCTCATCTCACCGGATATGTAGGAAAAGCAAATGCGGATGATATCAAAAGAAATCCAGCATTAAAGGCGGATCAAATCATCGGCAAAACCGGCCTTGAATTCACATTTGACAAAAACTTACGCGGACAAGATGGCGGAAGCATTCTCATCGTCCATGATGAAACAGGCATTGAAGAAACATTGCAAAAATCAGCTCGAAAAGATGGAAAAACAGTGAAGCTGACGATTGATGCTTCTTTACAGAAAAAAGCCTATGATCAGCTGAAAGGTGAAAAAGGGGCCGTCACGATCATGAATCCATCATCAGGTGATCTATTAGCACTTGTCAGCACCCCTTCCTACGATGTCAATCTCATGACAAACGGGATTACACCTAAGCAATATCAGGCATACAGTGAAAATCCAGACCTTCCATTCCAAGCTCGATATGCGAGCCGGTATGCACCAGGGTCCACATTCAAAACCATTACAGCCGCCATTGGGCTGGAAACAGGTGTCACAAAGCCTGACAAAGTGCGCACCATTCACGGACTGAAATGGCAAAAGGATCAATCTTGGGGAAATTATCGCATCACCCGGGTTCACGATAAAGAAAAAGTAAATATGGTCGATGCCCTTGTGTACTCAGACAATATTTATTTTGGACAGGAAGCACTCGAAATAGGCAAAGACACCTACGAGAAAAAAGTGAAAACATTTGGATTTGGCGAAGATTTACACATGCCATTTACAATGAAACCTGCACAAGTATCGAACGATGGCATTCAATCGGATATCTTACTGGCTGACTCGGCGTATGGGCAAGGCGAATTACTCATGTCACCGATTGAACAAGTACATGCCTATTCTCCATTTGCTACAGGAGGCAAGCTTGTCTATCCTCGAGTGATTCAAGATGAAAAAACAGCTTCACCAAAACAAATCATCAAAGAAGGCTCGGCAAACACAGTGAAAGATGCATTGACTAAGGTCGTGACCAGTCCAAACGGAACAGCCCACTCCTTACAAATCGAAGGAGCGGATATTGCCGCTAAAACGGGAACGGCAGAGTTAAAAAGCAAACAAGGTGCAACAGACGGCACCGAAAATGGATTTTTACTTGCGTTTAATCCTAAAAAAGAAGATTATGTCCTCGTCGGCATGATCGAAGGAGTGAAAAACCGCGGCGGCAGTGGACTCGTCGTTCAAAAAATGAAGCCTGTGATTGCTTCTTTTTACAAATAACTCTTTAGAGACACAAGCTCAATCAAATGCTTGTGTCTCTTTTTTTCTAAATCATGACAATTTGCTATTGTTTTATAGTTCACCTTATGAATAAAATGAGAAGAATGCAAAAAACAGAAAACAGATAAATGAAGGGAGGAAGTCTCATTGGCCATTGCTGCTCGTACAAAGGATAAACCCCAACATTCTGTTACCGGCTCAACGGTTTATCCCATCTTATTGATTATTGGTATTTGTCATATGCTGAACGACACATTACAAGCTGTTATTCCTGCGATGTTCCCTATTTTGGAACGCTCAATGGGGCTGACCTTTACACAATTAGGGCTGATTGCCTTTACATTAAATATGGTCTCCTCCGTGATGCAGCCAGCTATTGGTTGGTACACAGATAAACGGCCGATGCCTTATGCACTTCCGATTGCTTTATTTTCAAGTGCTGTTGGTATATTCGGACTCGCGTTTGCCCCGTCGTTTGCCACCATTCTGCTTTGCGTTGTCTTTATCGGACTCGGCTCTGCGATCTTCCATCCAGAGGGCTCCCGTGTTGCCAACATGGCAGCTGGTCCAAGACGAGGTCTTGCCCAGTCCATCTATCAAGTAGGCGGGAATACAGGTCAAGCCTTTGCTCCGCTTATCGCTGCATTAATGCTCGTCCCGCTCGGTCAGACAGGCGTGGCTTGGTTTACGATTGTTGGAATGTTGGCGGTTGGTTTCCTTCTTTATATTTCAAGATGGTACGCAGGAAGGCTTCAAACCATTCGGGCCGAAGCGAAAAAAGCTCCTGCAAAAGCTGTCAGATCTGATATTCATCGTAAATCAGCACTCATTGCACTTGGCATTATCGTCTTTCTCATCTTTGCCCGCTCTTGGTATGGAAATGCCATTTCGAATTTCTATGCATTTTATGCGATTGAACAATACGGTTTGACGATTAAAGAATCACAGACTTATATCTTCTTATTTCTTATTCTAGGTGCAATTGGGACATTTTTAGGCGGGCCGCTTGCAGACCGCTTTGGCAAGAAAAACGTGATTTTAGTTTCCTTATTGGCATCCTTCCCGCTTGCCCTGCTGCTGCCATTTGCCGGACCGGTTTTTGCTTATGTTTTACTCGGGCTGATTGGGCTCATTTTGACATCAAGCTTCTCTGTTACCGTGGTTTATGCCCAAGAACTATTTCCCGGGAAAATTGGCACAATGTCTGGTTTAACTGTTGGGCTTGCGTTTGGTATGGGTGCAATCGGATCGGTTGCCCTCGGCTCATTCATTGATGCCTTCGGCTTAACGCCTACCATGATCGGTGTTGCCTTTTTACCGATATTAGGCATCCTAGCCTTCCTACTTCCTAGCGACCAAACCATTTCTAAATGGAATGAATCATAAAAAGAAAACCGCTCAATCAATGAGCGGTTTTTCATCTCTCATAAAAATGCGTGTCAGGCACATGCTTCTTCGCAATAAATCCTTGCTTAAATTCTGGAAATACCTTTTGCACCTGCTTAATCTTTTGATGAACCAAGTCGGCATACGGAATATACAAATGATCCACAAGCTTCTGTTCTTTCATATAGTAATACCAATTAAGGTTAAAGGTATTCTCGTCAATGATCGTAAAGGCAGAAAAATGATAGAACAAGAGTGGACATTCGTCGAGATACATATCTCCTTTTACAACTGAAAGCTTGTAGTTTTCAATGTTCCAAATCGCCGCATTGGCTCCTTTAGATGCAACGATATGAACCCCTTCAAAATCATCAACCCATCTTTCCACATACCGCTGATCTCCGTACGTCTTTTTTTCTGTATCCATTTCTACTGTACAATGGGCAAGACAATTTTCTTTCCATTGCGTGACTGCCTGTATGGCAACATCTGTGTTACGACAGCCTACAAACCCTGTATTAAAGCGGCCAGACAACTCATAAAAATGATAGAACCGCTTGGAATTCATATGATCCGTCAAAAATAAATGAGCGCTTGGATTCTCTGCAAAAATCGCCTCCGGATCATGATAAAAATACAAATCCGTATCCAGATGGGCAAGATAATCCGCATCTGAGGACTCAAGAATGTTGAGCAGAAAAGCAGGCTTTAACGTCCAGCAATACTCATGAAACGTTCGATCTTCTTTTGCCTTTCGCAGCGTATCATCTTCAATGTCCTCAAGCTGTTCATATTGAACATGCGGGTGAGGGAACTCCTTTAATACCTTATAAGCCAAAGGGTCTGCACATAAAACGGACAGCTTAAAGGCATGAGCGTTTTGTTCAAGCGAATGAATCAGCGCCAAAAGCTTAAAAACATGGGTATTCGACACAATGGTTGTAAAGTGATAAGACGCCATTTACAACACATCCACTTGGAACAAATCAACGCGCAACAGCTCTTTCGTCAGCCCTTGAATGGCTTCTACAAGCACCATGCAGCCATACTCCTCACGTGCAAGCTGCGCCGCTTCTGCCAGCTTTTTCAAAGGAACATGCTTGGCTGTCAGCATATCTTTTTTATCCCGCTTGATGCCTACATTCCGCTCTGTGATCAAATGAAGCAGCTCTAAAAAATAGGATAACAGGTCATCAAATGCTGGATTCTCGCGCAGCTGCCGAACTTCTTTCACAATATCATTTGTCACAGTGTGAGAAAACGGACCAGAGAAAGCCAAATGGACATCAATGGAATCAATATTGTTATACTTCTCACACATATACAAAATGTTGTATTTGATGTCATCAAATGACGTTAAATTACTTGGATGCTCTTGATGCACACTCATAATATCCTCTCGCAATTCAAAGGAGAGACCAAGCTGATTCAGTCGAATTCCTAAATCATAATCCTCAAATCCATACCGAACGATATCTTCATCAAACATCCCTAGTGCCATGACATGCTTACGTTTAACAGAGGAGTTATTTGTAATAAAAAAGCGCCATGGCAGCTCATAAGAACCTAAATCATAGTGGTACGTTTCCAAAATGTCTTTCAGGATATCAATAAACTCAGACTGCAAATCGAAGCTTTTCTCTAGAAATGCACCATTTTCGACTTCTTCCAATGATAAAAGAGGCGTTTTGTCCTCCATTTTCCGTTTATACAGTCCTTGCTTTTTCAACCGCTTCATATGATCCTTATCAAAAGCTGTGTAAAAATAGCGATAAATCCGCTTCCAGCACACACCGCAAATGACAAGATTCTCCCTGTCAGCATGAGCCTCTGCATGCTTTTGAATAAATCTCGGTTCTGCCAGCATATCACTGTCATGAAAAATGAGCAGATCCCCCTCCGCCTCGCGAATGGCATGATTACGTCCCTTTGCAATCCCTTGATTGACAGGAATGCGCACTTTTTTAAACGGGAAGTTCACCTCAATATTCTCAAGCATTTCCATCGTGCCATCCGTTGAGCCATTATCGGCAACAATGACCTCAAATGGAATATCTGTTTCCTGAAGCGTTAAGGAAAAAAGGCTTCCTTCTAAACGCTCTTTGGCATTATAGCTTGGAATAATGACGCTTACCTTTGGCTTTTCGTTCATGCGTCATCCTCCTCCCGTTTGGCATAGCCGTTAAACAGCGGATCGACCTGCTCCACAGATTCAATCACATGGCGAAGCACTTCCCGATAGGCTTCTTGGAAAAACGGCAGGTCATTTCGTCCTTTTTCATGAATTTGCTGCATCTCATCCTTACTCACAATCCGAAAGCCGCTGAAATGATAGCAAATGAGCGGGTGCCCATCCTCCAGAAGAATACGTCCATTCTCCTCCCGATAAGAATGCTGCCCATAGTTCCAATGACCAATATTCACGCCTTTTGTCTCAATATCTTCTACTTTGTCAAACAGCCTCGGCATATGATCTAGATATCCTTGATCGCCAAACTTGCCTTCTCCCGGTGCATTTCTACATTCTTTTAAGCATTCTTCTTTCCACCAGCTGAGGCATTTTCGTCCGGCTTCATCTCCTTTAAAATGCAGAAAGCCTGAGTTATAGCGTCCTAAAAGCTTCTGAAGCATCTTCACTTCCTCTGCATCAAAGCTTGGAATGACAATATCCCCTCTCGAAATTAAAACAGAAGCATTCGGCTGATGTTGAAAAATCACCTGAGGGCTCTCATAAAAGAACAAATCCGCATCAAGATAGGTCACGCTCTCTGCCTGCTCCTGTTCAAATAACCACTCAATCCAAATCGGCTTTAAGGTCCAGCAATATTCGGATGCATCCCGTTCCTCTTTTTTCTCCAGCAGCTCTGGTGTTTCGAGCTCCCGTACATGAACAAGATCCACATGCGGAAAATTCATTTGATGAAGCAAATCAAATGCAGCATCATCCATACATAACGTCTTGATGACAGCATCATCTTCTACTTGCTTCAACGATAAGAAAAACGCAATGGCTTGATAAAGTCTTCCACTTGAAAGAACCGTACAATATATGCTGTTCATCTATTTACACCTCTATTTTTGAAAGAATTCGCGGTACCATTCAATCGTCTTCTCTAAGCCTTCATCAATGGAGTAATCAGGCTTCCAATCAAGCAGCTTTCTCGCTTTCTCTGCTGACAAATATTGATGCTTAATTTCATGTGTTCCTTGATTCAAAATACGAGGCTTCAGTTCACTTCCCATTGCCTTTAAAATCTTATCCACAAGCTCTAGCACTGTCAGTTGAATCTCGTTACTAAAGTTAAAGGCTTCTCCCGCCAGCCCTTTTTCCTCCATCTTCTCAGCTAGCAGCAAATAAGCCTTCACTGCATCTTCAATGTAGAAGTAATCACGAATAAATGTCCCGTCACTTCTAATTTCCGGCGCCTTTCCTTCTAACACAAGCTGAATGGTTTGCGGAATGATTCTGTTGAAATTCAAATCCCCGCCTCCATATAAATTACCGCAGCGTGTAATACAAACCGGAAGACCATATGTGTTGTAGTACGTATGAGAAATGAGATCTGCACAGCTCTTTGAGACATCATACGGATGTTTCCCGTTTAACGGCATGTCTTCATCATATGGAAGCTGCTCTTGATCACCGTAGGCTTTGTCACTTGATGCCACGATCACTCGTTTGATGAGCGGCTGTCTTCTGCAAGCCTCCAGCACATTCCATGTCCCTAAGATATTCGCTTCAAATGTAGAAACAGGATGTCTATTCGCGACCCCAACAATGGCTTGGGCAGCCAAATGGAAGACGGTGTCAATTTCATATTCTCCTAACGCACGTTCAATCGTCTGCATATCCTCTAATGCGCCTTGCACCACATTCATTTTTTCAAATTGACTGCCTTGATATAAATTCGACCTAGGCACCTGATCACGCACAAGTCCAGTCACGTTTGCCCCTTGATCAATCAATTCCTTAACGAGATAGCTCCCTAACAGCCCTGTACATCCAGTTACAAATACGTTCTTTCCATTCCAAAATCCGCTCATGCTGTCACCAAACCTTCCATGGTTGTTTTCCATCTGTCCACATGTCGTTGATTTCCTTCAGGTTTTTATACGTATCAATTGCTGTCCAAAATCCGTGATGCTCATAAACGGCAAGCTCTCCATCATCCGCCAGGTTTTGAAGAGGCTCTGCTTCAAACACGCATTGATCATCGTCTGTCAAATAATCAAATACCTTTGAAGACAACACAAAAAATCCTCCATTGATCATCCCGATACTGTCTGTCTTCTCAGAGAAGGATTGTGCCATCCCGTTATACACCTTCAGTGTCCCGTACTGGGACTTCTTTTCAATGCCTGTGACAGTCGCAGCTGCTCCAAGATCCTGATGACGTTTCAGCAAATGAAACATATTGATATTAGCCAGTCCATCACCATACGTCATCATAAAGGTCTCATCACCAATGTAATCCTGTGCCTGCTTTAAACGTCCGCCTGTCATCGTATTTTCACCTGTATCTAAAAAGGTGATTTTCCAGTTTTCCGATTTACCTAAAAGCTTCATTTCTCCTGTCGCCATATCGAGCTGCATGCTGTGATGCTGCCAGTCGTAGTTCAGAAAGTACTCTTTGATCTTCTCTCCTTTATATCCAAGCAATAGGATAAATTCGTCTACACCGTAATACTGATAGATTTTCATAATATGCCATAGTATAGGCCGGTCTCCGATCATAGCAAGTGGTTTAGGAAGCGCTTGTGTGACCTCACTCATTCTCGTTCCCTTTCCTCCGCAGAGAATGACTGCTTTCATCTTCTCCCCTCATCTCTCTATGAAGATTTTTGATTAAAACCCTATCTTTATGCGGAAAATCAGTACATGTACCCTCATACTTTGTCCGACATCAGGTTTTGAATCTACTCTATTCATATGTCGAAATGAGAGAGTGTGCCACCTAGCATTTAACTATTTTTACAAATAAAAAAAGAGCGAGATTCATATTCTCGCTCTTCCAAAGTTTAAATTGTATATTTTCAGGGTAGATGGTATGATAAACATGTGCATAATCAGCACAAACAGCCTCTTTCTACAAAGAGACTACTAGATTGAATGAATTCAAGTGGCAACTTGCTTCATTCTCAATATGAATCACGGAGGTGAATTCCCATGGCACAAAACGTTCTTTGTGAAGTGAACTCTTGCCGTTTTTGGGCTGAAAACAGCTGTACCGCTTCTACCATTAAAATTGGTAAAAACACGATGACTGAAGTGACTCGTAATACTGAAACTGATTGCGAAACATTTGAAACAAAATAATCTATTTTTCTCTGAGATGAAGGAACTGGCAGGTTCCTTCTTTTCTTTTATCATTCTATCAAGAATGATAATTATTATCAAGTGTTTTTCAATAAACATTTCTCGGGAAATAATGACACGATATTTCTCCATTCGTTGACGATTTTCACTCCTTTTTCTATACTCAACATATCCGAAGAAGAAAAAGTGGTGACCAATCAATGGATTTTACGATACGTTTTCTCTCATTCTTTGTCGTGGAAATCGAAGGCAAAGATGAACAAGCAAATAAACGGTTTAAACATTATCAAACACTAGATCAAGAAGAATTTGAACAAAGTGAGCTGAAGGACTTTTTAGACGGTGAGCTGAAAAAAATCGTCAAACGAAAAGTGGACAGACACCCTAAATCTGAACAAGTACCGACCAAAATTGGCCGATTTATTGTAGAACCCGGTCATGAGCTCGATTCAAATCCCAACTACAACCTATTTCATCAAACGAGATTTGCAGATACAAAAGAATTGTTTAATGAATGCAGTGAACAGTTTGTTCGCACATATTTAGATACAAGTGCTGTCAGAGGCGGCGTTTTTTTAGTTGCTTCTGCTGTTCCAAAAAAGTATTTCGATGATTCCTTTGTCTTTATTATGAAATGCGATTTCGAACAGAAAGTGGCTTCTATCGCTGATACATCTACCTTGATTAGAAAAGTCGAAATGGCCATTACGACAAAAAACATGAAATCAATTCAATACCCGTTTATGCCAGAAGAGGGCATGACTGAGGAAGCTGAAGTGAAAATTCATCAATCTTCACACGCTCGTTATTTTGAGGACTTTTTGAAATTCGTCGAATACGGTGAATCCATGCCTGAAATCATGAAATCACAGGTCATGAATATGGTACAGGAACAGGTTTTTGAAACATTACAGGATGAAAGTGAAGAATTAAAGCAGTTTGAAGATGATCTTGAAATATGGGAAGCGAGTGAAAAGCGAGAAATTAGAGAAACACTCGATACAGAACAGGTCACACAAGCGGCCTCCCATATTGTTGAACAAACCCCTGATATCACAATGAAAATGCGTCTAGGCGAAACGGAAATCAAAGGTCTTCTAGCAGACTTCGGCCAATCAATCCATATTGCAAAGCTCAACAATCGATATGTCGTGCTCGTTGAAGCAGATCAAATCGTCTTCGAAAAGGGAAGCACACCTGTTGAGTTTCATAAACCAAATGGGTTAAAAGAGGTGGTCAGCCAGCTGACGCAAAAAGCCTATGATTCAGATCTAGAATAAAAAAACATGACTGCCTCTTGCATTCAGCGCATGAGGCATTTTTTTGTATAACGCTTGATTTATTACGCTGGATCAGAAGAAACATGCAGCTCCCTGCCTCTTGCCCACATGCTGACAAGCAATAAGCTTATGATGAGCATCAGCCAAAAGACGCTGCTTGATCCAAAAAACTGAATCATCGTATACCCGCACAAGGGTCCTAAAGCCGCTCCCATATCTTGAACAAAGGAATAGCTTGCGAGGAAGCGGTTTTTATCTGTTTGAGCAGACGCTTTTTGAAAAGCAAGCGTATCCGTTAATGTCGTTAAGATTGTTGAGAGCAGCTGGATCAAAAGCAGCATCACAAGAAACCAGCCGCTTACCTTCAGCATGACCGCCAGAAAACTGAGACCTCCAAATGAAAGAAACATCCAGCAAAGCGTTCGTTCCTTCATCACAAGCCCATCAAACCATCTGCCCGCTTTCGGTGCTACAAATGGTTCCCACCCCCATCTGAGCGCTTGAATGATTCCACTTAAAGCCGAAGCTCCGATAACAAAGCCGAACAGAGCAAATTCACCATGACCGATCCTTGCTTCAATGACATGGCTCAGCGTTGATGCGAATAACCCTTGTATCACAAGTGCGATTAGCATACCTGTCATTAATACTTTCACAACATCTCGTGCAAGCCACCTCTGTTTAATGACTTGATACACCTGCCTGTCTTCGCCCTTTTCAATCTCATCCAAAGAGACATAAAAAATGAGCGCCAGCAATGAGAGTAAACCAAAGACAAGCGTCATGGATTGAAAGCCGATCAGGCTGGCGAATATTCCGCCAAATAACATGCCGAATAAACTGCCAAGCCGGTAAAGCCCATTATAAATGCCCGTATAATGCCCCTGTGAGCCTTCCTCCATTTCAGCAATCAATCTCATCCCACTCATACGCAATAACGTCCAGGCCAGCCCCCAAGCGCAGCGGCAGATCAGCAGCAGCCAAAAACCACTCACACCATAAAGCACTGTGGTCACGGACGCAATCAAAATAGCGATCAATACACCGGTCTTCATTGGGACAAACCGATAGAGCCACCAAACGACAGGCGTTAGCGGGATGCGGATGAATCGGTTAATGGACAGCAGCAGCCCAACCTCCCAAATAGACGATAAACCAATCTCTTTCCAATAAATCGGAAGAACAATATAAAGCATTGAATCCCCAATCAGTGCAAATGCTGTGATAAGCGATATTGACACCACTTGCTTTCGACGATGATCCATTTCCCTTCCCCCTTCGCTATCTTTACAATAAGGGATGCCTTATAATAAATCTAATGAATGTTTTTGATTAAACCATCAAAATAATTGATAGGTGGTGCAAAGTTGAATTTACATGCCCTTCGGATTTTTGCAAAGGTCGCAGAGACAAAAAGCGTTACACAAACAGCAGACGTACTGTCATTGACACAGCCTGCTGTGACGGCTCAGCTTAGAAGCATTGAAAGTGAGATCGGTTTCCGTCTTTTTAAACGAAATGGCAGAGGCATTACACTTACGGAAATGGGGAAAATTCTATATCCTTATGCCCGGCAAGTGTTCGAGGCTGAAAAGGAAGTAGAATATCAGATCACACTTTTACAAAACGGAAAAAAGGGGCGGCTCCGCATCGCTTCTACCTATGTACCACTTAACTTTTTACTGCCAGATTGGCTTGCTGCCTTTAAAACATCTTCACCACAGACAGAAATTGAATTAAAAAGCGGAAACTCCGCTCAAGTTTTAGAGAGCCTGCTTCAATATGAATCAGATGTGGCCATCGCTGTGATCGAGGATCTGCACCATGAGGAGATTCTCACCTCTCATTTAACGAATTTAAGCTATGATTTTATTGTGCCGGCAGACCATCCGTTGAACGGAAAAACTGTCCCGCTAGAGCGTCTGAGTCAGGAGCCTTTTTTGATGCGTGAAGAAGGCAGTTCCACAAGAGATAAGCTCTTTTCATTATTTACCTCGAAAGGGATCAAAAAACCAACCGTTGATTTACAATTCAGCGGTGTTCATGAAGCGATTCAAATGATCAAAGCTGGATATGGCATCACACTTGTTCCCCGTGATGCGGTTCATGGCAGTCTCAAGCGGCAAGAAATTGGGCGCGTGTACATTGAAGGCATTGAGATCGTCAGACCGGTTGTTGTGTGCAAACGGGCGAATGATCTTGAAGAAAATAGAACCGTGGATGCCTTCCTGCAAATGAAAGGTATCGGTCCATTTACTACGCCTGCTGCCAATTAAAAAAGTGCCTGCTTCTGAAACAGGCACTTTTTTTCTATTCGGCTGGCTGCACGATGTCAAACGGTACAGCTTTTGAGGCTTTCACTAATTGTTCTGGGGTGATGAGGATTTCATTTCCCCATTCGCCTGCTCCAACACCTAATATCTCCTCTTCTAATAACGAAGCCTCAATAATGGTGCGGAATCCTTCTGGCTGCCAGCAAAACGGCGGAATCGAGCCAATTCGATAGCCCGTCACTTCAAGAACCTTCTCCGGTGAAGCCATTTTAATATTACGGGAGCCGGCGGCTTTCTTTAGTTTCCCTGACTTAATATGCTGATCAGCGCCAACCATCACAAGCAGCTGCTCTCCTTCTCCTGTTTCAAAAATCAATGTTTTAATCATTTGTCTTTCACGAAAACCAAGAGCTGCCGCTACATTTGCTGCTCCCTTCTCTGTTTCGGCAGAAAATGTTTTGATCTCATATGGGATCTCGTGTTTGTCCAAAAAGTCATGAGCCGGTAATTTTTTCAATCGATTGAACCCCTTTCCTTACAATGTCCTTCATTTAGCTTATCACAATCTTCTCATCCTTAAGATGTATTTTTCAATGGAAAGCCTATAGACCCTTCATCACCATGCTATACTAAACTTGTTTTTGAAAAGGAGCCGGTTTGATATGGGAAACAAGTTTTGGTGTTATACAAGCAGTAAAAGCCTTCTCATGCTGAGTGATATTTTATTTGTGATGACGATCACGTTTGTCATTTATCAAGATACACAATCTGTTGCCTATGCGGCTGTATTTCCGCTGATCAGAACAATATGCCAGCTATTGGCTGGGCTCTTCTCTCCTGTTTTAACCGATTACTTTCAAGCTGGCCGCCTATTGAAATGGGTCCCGCTTTTACGTCTTGGGATGCTCATCGTGTTTACAGCCCAATTTCATTTGTTTCAGCAGCATATGGTCTGGTTGTTTAGTGCGCTTATTTTGATTTCCCTCACAGGCGGGTTCATCAGTCCTTTAATGCAGGCCATCATGCCGATGCTTGTGCCAGCAAATCAGCTTGTGAAAGCGAACAGTACAGCGTCGATATTTCATCAAACGATTCAAATCGCCGGCTATTCGTTCACTGGAATGCTCGTCCTGTTGATCGGGCCATTTTATTTAATGTGGATCACTTGTGTCATGATTGTGTTGTCTTATCTATTATTCATCCCTGTCTTTCCTCTTCTCAAGCAAGAAGAGACGGTTCGAAAGGCAAATAAGATGAACAGCTTCAAAGATGGCTGGACGATCATTTGGAGAAATAAAACGGTGCGCACCCTGACATTTATGGATGTTTGTGAAAATATTGCGGGTGCTGTGTGGATCGGAGCAATTACGCTTGCCTTTGTCACCCATGATTTAAAGCAAGGTGAGGAATGGTGGGGATTTATCAATGCCGCTTATTATACAGGTGCCATCATAGGCGGGCTCTTAGCTGCATGGATGAGTCAGTTTATCCAAAAACAGCTTCTCCTCTTTATGGCAGCTGGTTCATTCATTTATGCAGTGCTGACCATTGTCTATTCACTGAACAGCCTCCCGTGGCTTGCTTTGCTGCTTTGTATTTTGATGGGGCCTGCTTATCAAATCCGAGATGTTTCGCAGCAAACCATTCTTCAAACGGAAACGCCAGTACGTGATTTATCAAAGGTGTATTCGGCTCACTACGTCCTTTCTTCAGTATCGGTCGGTTTGTCTATTTTCTTTGTTGGATTGATTGCAGATGTATACGGGGCGAGGTCTGTGTATTTGCTAGGCGGTCTGTTTGTGCTCGTCTGTTCCGGCATTGCCATCCTTGCTTTTATGAAGCAGAAAAAAGAGAGCAGCTGATGTATGCAGCGGCTCTTTTACTTTTCTTTTAACATCGCAAACATGTCACGGGCCATGGCTTCTAAAATATACACAACTGGCGTCTGTGTGGTGATATTGGCTCTGTGGACCCGTTCATCTGTGACGTAGTAGGCAATATTTAAATCTGAAATGCGCGAAATCGTGCAGTGCTGGTTATTCGTAATACTAATGATTGTGCTGCCTTCTCTTTTTAACTTCGAAATATGATCAATCGTAATACTATTCTCCCCTGATACAGACAGCACAATGGTGACACTATTGTCTAAATACTGCATATTCATCGGGAAAAACGGATCGTTGATGTAAAATGAAAATTTCTCAAGACTTGAAAAGTACCTCGCCCCATACTGCGCCAAAATGCCAGAACTGCCAGTCCCAATAAACAGCACATTTTTTGCCTCAGCAATGAGCTTCGCTGCCTCCTTAATTTTCCCCTCAAAGTCTCCCTTCAATGTTCGTTCAATAAATTCATATAGAAAGTGCTGTGTGCTTTTTAAAGAAGGTGTCTGCTCTGATTCTAAATACATTTTGAGCTTCACTTTAAACTCTGAAAAGCCATCACAATTTACTTTTCGGCAAAAGCGAAGGACAGACGAGGTGGATATATGTGCAGCATCTGCAAGGTCTCGAATTCTCATGTACACGACCTTTTCACTGTTTTCCATGATATATCGGTATAAAGCGCTTTCTAGTTCATTAAAGCTGGAAATGACCTCACTTGAAAACATCTGACTTCCCCTTTCTCCAACAACATGTCACAATGTGTTTCTTTTATGTAACAAATCTCTAAATAGGGCACCCTTGCCTAAAGACGCTGAAGTCATTTACGCACGCGATGCTCTCACGATAAGCTATAGATGTACAAAATAAAAAAGACTTTTCTCTATTATAACATTGCGCGTTACATTATTCGGAGGTGCAGAGCATGGCAAAAGGATTAAAGGTTGTCACAATTGGCGGAGGATCAAGCTATACACCAGAGCTTGTAGAAGGATTTATTAAACGATACGATGAATTTCCGATTAGTGAGCTTTGGCTCGTTGATATTGAAGCGGGAAAAGAAAAGCTTGAGATTGTCGGAAATCTTGCAAAACGCATGGTCAAAAAAGCAGGGCTCCCAATCGAGGTTCATTTAACATTAGATCGCAGGAAAGCACTTGTAGATGCTGATTTTGTCACAACACAATTCCGTGTCGGACTTCTTGAAGCACGTATGAAGGATGAACGCATTCCTTTAAAATATGATGTCATTGGTCAAGAAACAAATGGTCCAGGAGGTCTATTCAAAGGACTTCGCACCATTCCTGTCATTCTTGATATTGTCAAAGATATTGAAGAGCTTTGCCCGAATGCATGGCTTGTGAATTTCACAAATCCAGCTGGTATGGTTACTGAAGCCGTTCTTCGTTATTCAAACCATCGCAAAGTCGTTGGTTTATGTAACGTGCCGATCGGCATTCGCATGGGAATCGCCAAAGGGCTTGGTGTCGACGCAAGCAGAGTCGAAGTCAGCTTTGCTGGATTAAACCATATGGTCTTTGGACTCAATGTATTCTTAGACGGCAAAAGCATCATGGATCAAGTTATCGAAGACATGGCTGATCCAAACTCCAGCATGTCGATGAACAACATTCAAGCGATTCCGTGGGATGCTGATTTCTTAAAAGGGCTTGGCGTCATTCCTTGTCCGTATCACCGCTACTACTACAAAACAAGTGATATGCTGGCTGAGGAAAAGAAAGCAGCAGCAAATGAAGGCACTCGTGCTGAAGTCGTTCGCGCATTAGAAAATGATCTGTTCGAGCTTTACAAAGACCCTGATCTCGACATCAAGCCGCCACAGCTTGAAAAACGAGGCGGTGCCTACTACAGTGATGCGGCTTGTAACTTAATTGCATCCATTTATAACGACAAGCATGACATTCAGCCTGTGAACACGATTAACAATGGCGCCATCAGTGACATTCCAAATGATTCTGCCGTTGAACTCAACTGCGTTATCACAAAAGACGGTCCTAAACCAATTGCTGTTGGTGAAATGCCGGTCGCTGTCAAAGGACTCATTTCTCAAATTAAATCCTTTGAACGCGTAGCTGCTGAAGCAGCCGTGACAGGCGATTACAACACAGCTCTTGTCGCAATGACCATCAACCCGCTTGTCCCATCAGATGCCATTGCAAAAAGCATCCTAGATGAAATGCTAGAAGCACACAAAGAATATTTGCCGCAGTTCTTCAATAAAGTAGAAGCATAAAAAGAAGCCGCACTTGTCGAAAGTGCGGTTTTTCTTATTTCGCTGCAAACACGCGGTCCATCTGAGGGCGATCATAGTCTAATAGCCAGTGCTGTAAGCCTTCATAGACTGGTCTTAAACGCTCTGGATCTGCCGCAATGAGATCACAGCCTCGATCATCATATAAGTGAAAAATCATTTTTTTCGAGAGATTCATTAGGTAAATTTCATAACCATGCTTCCCCTTCAAGATTTGATTCGGTGCATAGAAGTCTTCCTGGCAGATCGCATGGAGAAGCGGACGCAATCGAATGTCTTGCAGCTGGCATTTGAGTGTAAATCTCTCTATTGTCAGTGAATCTTCTATTTCTGGACGTACATAGGTCAAAAGCTCATGACGCAATCGGTAACGCATTTTCCGATTGACATATTTTTGATAAACCAAGAGCTGACGCTTCGTTAATTCATGTTCATGTTCTGTATACACATCCGTTACAAGCAGCATCTCGTCTTCTGGATCAAAAGCATATTTCACAATCTCTAAAGCACGATCCCCGCTTTTTCTAATACAATCGATTCTTTTCCTAATGACCAATCTGCCAATTCAAACCGAAGCCCAATAGGCCATTCATAAAAAAGCGGCGGCGTGAGGATAAGATGAGGAAAATGACTTTTTAGAAACATATTTGTTTGATCACTCATTTGCTTTCCTTTCACTCGTTTTATTTTTCATTTTACCGTTGAAACATATAGGAAAACAATTGGAAATGAACTGTCATTTCTTATATGATAGAAAGAGATGGAGGTGTGGCCAATTGAAAACATCAAAATGGTTTTTACAAGTGTTCCTTACAGCACTGATCACCATGTGGATACAGGCTGGACTTGATCAAGCGAACATCATTCAGATCACCAATGTATGGGTCGATGTCAGCAGCTGGATCCTGATCTTCTTTGTCATCTATGCACTTTTTGAATGGACAGCTCACGTCTTAGCAAAACGAAAAACCGCTCTCCGCTGAACATCTCTTTTCATAGAGATGTTTTTTCTTGAAACTCTTCTTGCACAAGTTCATGAATGACGCCCATTCCTGCCTGGCTTCCAGCTGCTGCTGCAAGAACTAACTGAGCAGGGCCGCCTAAATTATCCCCACACGCAAAGACTCCACTAACGGTTGTACGTCCAAGAATATCTGTTTCAATACCCGCATTCTTCGTCATTTGACAGCCAAGCTTTTCGGCAAATGGGGCTGACTGCTTGAATTCACTTGCGACAAAACCGCCTTCCCTATTCACTATCTCCCCATTCGCAAGCTGGAGAGTGCGCAGCTGCCCATTGTCATGATCAATCGACACAATTGGCACATCAATGACTTGAATAGAATGTGCCGTCAGAAGCGTCTTGTCTTCTTCAGCTAACATGTGCCCATTCGTAAACACGATCAAATCCTTTGTCCAATTGGAAAGAAGTTTAGCCATGTGCAAGGCTCGCTGATTCTCTGCAATGAGGGCAAGTGCTTTCTCCTTTAATTCCCATCCATCACAGAAAGGACAACTAAACAATGTTTTTCCGTACACATCATGAATTCCTTCGATCTCTGGCAGTATATCCTGCAATCCAGTTGCCAAAATGATTTTTTTCGCTTCGAATGCATCCCCCTCGTGTGTTAGTAACGTAAAGCTTTCCTCTTTCTTTTGTATATCAACAATTTGACTTCGTTTGATTTGGATATGAGGATATTTTTGAAGATCTGCCTCTCCGGCTTGTCTAATCTCAAATGGTGTCATTCCATCGTTTGTAATAAATCCATGTGATTCCTGCGTCACTCGATTTCTTGGCAGCTCATTATCAAATACAATGACCTGCTTTCTGCCTCTTCCTACAACAAGTGCTGCACTTAATCCGGCTGGCCCGCCTCCGATAATGGCACAATCTAATAACATATCAATCTCTCCTTTTTATTAAAGACTTTAAAGACTCTTAATATCTATAATCAGTTCAAAAAAATCACACGTTGAAAAATGGATTTTTTTCTGTTTGCTCAAGTTGGTTCGCAATATCAATTAACCGTTTTTGACTTAATGTCTCCTGCATTTTCGTTTCAACATCCTGCATAACTTTTTCAATCAAACAGCCATCATGAGGCATGAAGGAGTCATGCTCTAAAGAGCAGCGAAATAAATTCGTTTGTCCTTCTACAGCCTGAATGACATCTAAAAAAGAAATGTCTTCCTTTCGTTTAATAAGGGTGTATCCTCCCTTTGCACCAGGTGTTGATTCAATCAGTCCCGCCTTCACAAGCTTTGTTAAAATTTTTGATAGATAGGTTGGTGAAAGGTCTTGCATCTTAGCAAGAGGCTCAACGCCAATCGCTTTACCCTTTGGCGCAAGAGTTAAAAACACCATCGTATGCAGCGCATAGTTGGTTGCTTTAGAATATTTCATGAGGAAACTCCTTTCCATCTATTATAGACCTTTTATATCTGTAATTGATCATAGATGATTCAAGAGAAAAAAGCAAGAGTTGTGAATCTGCTCCACTTTTCATTCCACATTTCACATTTCCTTCCGATAATAGAAGTAAGCACGAAATAAAGTTTTGATTGAGAACGAGAAGGAGTGAAGAAAAATGTCAGATCAGCAGCACAATGCAGCACACGAAGAAGAAGAGGAATTTAACGTATACGACATGCTTCCGCCGGCAGGTACAATCATCGGAGAAGCAACAGAAGAAGAAATGGAAGCCGCAGCAGCACTTGAAGTGAGACACGTCGCGTTCATGCGCCTTCAAGATATGTTCATTCAATTTGATGGCTCGTCTTACAAAGACTTATTAAAAGACTTCCAAGAATTCGAATTGGATTCCACAAAATTCTGGAGAGCCATTGCTAGACGACTTCAAATCCCATACGAATGGCCAATCCGAATCGACCACGCAAACGGCCCTATTTATATTGGTGAAACAGAGGATAGCCGTGAGGTTGAGGAGAGCGCAGAGTAAGGAATGGCGGCCCCCTTTTGGTAAGGGAGCTTTTTGTCTCCATTACAATACATCGGTTGAAAAAACAAATAAGCAATATGAGCGCTGTCACGCCCATATTGCTTATTCTCGTGTTATGTTAACTCTGGCCAAAATGCTTGATTTGCCACAATTAAGTCGTCTAAAATATCTTTTGCTACTTTAGCACTTGGCACCGTTTTCGATAATGTGATGGCCTGCCATAGTTTTTGATAGGATCCTTCTTCAAATGCTTCTACTACTAATTTTTCTACGCCAACTTGCTGCTCCATGAGACTTTTTTGAAATCTAGGAATCTCTCCAACTACTAATTTTTCTGGACCGCTGCTGCCAACGATACAAGGAATTTCAACCATGGCTGTTGGATCAAAGTTCCTAATAGCGCCATTGTTCTCTACGATCATCAGCATCCGTTCTTTTTTATTAAAAGCAATAGCTCTTGCTAAATCAACAATATAAGAAGCGTGCTCATCAATGGTCAGCTTTGTTTCCTTTGCAGTTCCTTTATCAATGATGGCCTGACATTCACTAAAAACAAAAGCTTCCCGCCCCTCCATCACTTCATTGGCACGCGTGAACTCAATATTTGAATGTGCCACTTCTTCATCTGGAAATAGATAGTATTTCAAATACGTATTCGGTACCGTTTTTGGATCAAGTGCTTGAATATCTTTGGCCTTTTTTAATGTGCTGTTCCAGCTCTTCTGCTGTTCTAGCTCAGATGTTCCATCTGTTGCATAACCATGCTGGCTTACATGCTTAATTACATAAGGCATTAAGCTATTTCCAGCTTTATCTCGAATATCTGTCCACCAGCCAAAATGATTTAAACCATAGTAATCGACTTCTAGTTCTTTCCGCGAAGATAAGCCTAAATTTTTTGCAATTAATTCTTCGATACCAATTGGCATATCACATATGTTTAAAATCTTGGCATTCGGCCTTAGCTTACGTGTTGCCTCTGCTACTATCGCTGCAGGGTTCGAATAGTTTAACATCCAAGCTTCAGGTGAGTATTTTTCCATATAATCGACAAGTTCTAATACACCTGGAATGGACCGCATCCCGTAAGCTATTCCGCCTGGACCGCATGTTTCCTGTCCGACGACTCCATGCTTCAATGGAATTTTCTCATCTAATTCACGCATTGCATATTTACCGACACGAATATGTGCCATCACAAAATCGACTTGAGTAAAGGCTTCTTCTGGGTCCGTGCTTGCCAGTAATCGTACTTCTGGTGCTCGTTCTTTTAACATAATCTCACATGCATCTGCAATCGTCTTTTGTCTAGCTTCATCATTATCATAGAGTTTAATTGTATGAATTGGGAACTCCTCTAGATAGTCTAACAGCATCAAAATGATTCCCGGTGTAAATGTACTTCCGCCTCCAGCGATGGTAATATTAAATTTTTTCATCATATCCAGCTCCTTTTTCAATCTAATGAAAGTTTTGTCTCAAAGGACTCTCTTACTTGCGGTACACTTAAGCCAACAATGATTTGAATGCTTTGACCACTTTTCGCCATGCCGTGTGCCCGTTTATTTTTTGTAAAGTAGTCCCTATCTTTCACCAAGCTAGGGTCAATCACTGTAATACGCAGACGCGTGGCACAGTTTGTCACATCTTTAATGTTTTCTTTACCGCCAAGGCCTTCTAAGAAATAAACGGCTTTCTCTTCATACTCAGACGCATAAACGGGGCCTTCTTTTTGGTCATGACCTTTTTTATGAGCATTCTCATAATCTTGTTTTGTATATAGCCTCGTCTCCTCCTCATGTTTTCGTCCTGGTAATGGAATATCAAATTTCACAATCATCCATCTAAATATGACAAAATACACTGCTGTAAAGAGAAGTCCAATCATCGTTTGGATCAGATAAGTCCCTCCATGATTTGAAGAGAGCGGAATCCAGTTCAATGCAGCTATTTCAATAAGCCCGGAACCCATCATTCCAACAACACCAAACATATTCATGATTGTCACCATGGTCGCTCCAAGAAGTGCATGTATCACAAATAAATAAGGCGCGAGAAATAGGAATGTAAATTCAAGCGGTTCTGTAATTCCGGCAAATATGGCTGTTAATGTGGCCGGTAATACCAATGCCAAAACCTTTTTTCTGTTTTCTTTCGGTGTAGAAAAATACATGGCTAAAGCTATCCCTAAACAGCCGAACATCTTAATATTCCCATGCAATAAAAATCCGTATGGATAAAGATCCTTCAAATCGGAAGTGGAGGACGCAAATTCATTTAAGTGAGCAATCCAATATGGTTTTAACCCCCCATTTACAGCCGCTGGACCAAACTCAAAAGGTGTATAAATAAAATGGTGAAGTCCTGTTGGAATTAACACCCTTTCCAAGAAATGAAACAGCCAGACACCAATATAACCAGACTGTGCCATAAACCCTTGAAGAGATTGAATCCCCTGCTGAACATAGGGCCATACAAAAGCAACGATAAAAGCAATAGGAATCATCACAAAGAATCCGATGATGACAACAAATACAAGCCCCTGGAAAATCCCAAGCATTTCAGGCAGCTTTTGATCATAAAAACGATTATGGATCCAAATGACGATTCCAGATATCATCACCGCACCAATGATACTTGTATCCAGCGTAGGTATACCCGCAATTTCTTTTACACCCGCTACGTTCTCGGCACCTTGCGATAAATCAATGCCAAAAGTAGACGGCCAAAGTGTCAAAATAGCATGAATATAATTGTTAAATACAAGATAAATCATCAAAGCTGCGAGCGTCGCACGTGCTTGCGCTTTTTTTGCAAGTGAGATGGGCAATCCAATCACAAAGGCTAATTCCATATGATTGAAAATCGTCCATCCTCCGCTTTCAATCAGTGACCAAACCTTATACCACATCGTACCTTCTCCAGCCATTTCCCCCATAATCGCTGGATTCTTACATAAAGTCGCGAGACCGACAACAATACCAAAAAACGCGAATAAAAGTACAGGAACTACCATAGCACTGCCAAACCGCTTGATTGCATTCATAAGCATAACCCCTTTGCTTGATCCATAACACCACTGTAAAGGTAGCGCTTACAAAAACCAATAGGTTTGACGTATTTAGAAATCAAGTTGTAACATTAGATTATATTTTCACAGGAAGAAAATATTTTCATGTTGGAGGGCACATCGCATGATACTGGACAAGCTGGTAAATGAATACTTCGAAGATTTAAATAAGAATGACCTGCACATTATTAAAACGATCCATGACCATCTTGAAGAAATGAAGACAATGAAAATTCAGGACCTTGCTCGTTATGCTCATACTTCCATCTCATCCATCCATCGGCTTGCCAAGAAAATAGGGTTCGACGGCTACAGCGACTTAAAGTCTTATGTGAAATTAAATGCTTTCACTGAAGAGACAACACAAGATTTAATGAAGCTGCTCGATCAAGATATCCAGCAGACTAGAAAATATATGGAGCAGCTGGACTTTCATCAATTAAATCAACTGATTGATCGTGCACCGTATATTTATATTTATGGGACAGGAACAGCACAGCTCGATTTGGCCAATGATGTACAGCGGCAGCTATGGTCACTGCATAAGAAATCTCAAGTATTACGAAGCAAGCGGGACTTAACAGATGGAATTATTGAATTTGGTGAGGATGACCTTTTATTTATCATTTCCTTATCAGGTGAATCGAAGAATTTAGATGAAATCATTCAATTGGTGAAAACAAGACATATCAAATTTATCAGCATGACCACTTTAAGGAATAATCTCCTTGCACAAAATGCCATGTTTAACATCTATGTAAGCAGCACCCCGTTTCCCTTATATAACAAAGTGGACAACTCCAGCTTTCTGCCATTTTACATTGTGGCAGATATTATCGTCAGGAAATTTAGTGAGTGGAAATCGAACCAATTGAATAATAAGACTTAAACATAACAGATACAGTTTTGGAGAGAGATTCAATGTTGCTTCGCAAAAAAAGAGAGACTCTTTTGTCTCTCTCAAAAAATACTGTATAACAACGGTTTTAATGAAATATATCTACTTGCGGCTGCCTTTTCCTATTCAGCAGTATAATGCCCAGCAAGCAGTTCATCAAACGAATCCGCTAATTTAAAATCCGTCTCATCTTCTAGATCAAAGTAGTGAATCGGTGGATCTTCCTTCGTTTCTCTATAATCCAATGCAATCCACGTATGACCATCACCACAAATGAGCACAAGGCCCTCAGGCAATTCCCATTCTTCTATTAAATAATCACTATCCATAATGCCTTCATTTTTGGCAATTCCTCTTAAATGATCAAATAACACATGATCCTCTGCCCATCCATTCGGCTGATCCGTTGGAAAAGCGTTATGCAGGGTATAACCGCCATTTTGTTCGAGAATCAGTTGCTTATATGTATCCGGCAGGATGACGCCTAGCTTCTTTTCCGCTTTTGCAATGCCTTTCTCATTGATTTTCTTAA
Organism: Bacillus sp. FSL R5-0512; assembly: GCF_038593295.1. Classification (NCBI taxonomy): domain Bacteria; kingdom Bacillati; phylum Bacillota; class Bacilli; order Caryophanales; family Bacillaceae; genus Bacillus; species Bacillus sp. FSL R5-0512. The sequence continues at coordinate 687,950 of NZ_CP151982.1, read as the reverse complement.
ATGTTTCTTCGCTTTCTCTATCCCAAAATGGTTTCAAATAAAATACCTCCAATTGTTATTTCTATCTCATTTTACCATTTATAATAACTAGTTTAATAGTCCTATTTATAAAAAAAGAGAAGGGTTCCCCCTCCTCTTGTTGGTCATGATTGTTCTAGATTTCTCGCTTCAAATTCATCCAGCATTGCACGCACTTCATCTGTTGATGATGTGTTCATTAATTGATTTCTTAAGAAACTCGCTCCTCTGAACCCTTTTACATAAATCTTAAAGAAACGGTGCAGTGCCTTGAATGGACGCAGACCTAGTGATGAGTATTGATCATGGAGATCAAGATGTAATCTTAAAAGACCGAGCAGTTCATCACTTGTATGCTCCTTCGGCTCTTTTTCAAAAGCAAATGGGTTATGGAAAATCCCGCGCCCAATCATCACACCGTCCACTCCATACTGCTCAGCGAGCTTTAAGCCTGTTTGACGATCAGGAATATCACCATTGATTGTCAAAAGAGTATCAGGTGCTACTTCATCACGAAGTTTTTTGATTTCAGGAATGAGCTCCCAATGCGCATCCACCTGGCTCATTTCCTTTCTTGTGCGAAGGTGGATCGATAAATTCACAATGTCTTGCTCCAAAATGTGTCTAAGCCACCCGCGCCATTCATCGACTTCAGTAAAACCAAGTCTTGTTTTGACGCTGACAGGTAATCCCCCTGCTTTTGCCGCTTGAATCAGCTCTGCCGCAACGTCTGGACGAAGAATCAATCCGCTGCCCTTTCCGTTTTGCGTGACATTTGGGACAGGACAGCCCATATTAATATCAAGCCCCTGAAATCCTAACTCCGCCATTCCAATGCTCATCTGTCTAAAGTTCTCAGGCTTGTCTCCCCAAATATGAGCAACAATCGGCTGCTCATCCTCTGTAAACGTTAAACGCCCCTTCACACTTTGAATACCATCAGGGTGGCAATAGCTCTCACTGTTCGTAAACTCTGTAAAAAACACATCCGGTCTCGCCGCCTCACTCACAACATGACGAAACACAACATCTGTCACTTCTTCCATTGGTGCTAATATAAAAAATGGCCGCGGTAAATCACGCCAGAAATTTTTACTCATCTTTCATCCAATTCCTCTCATGACATAGCGCCTTATAGGGCATGTCCTTCTATAAAATATCATTATATACATTAATAATCATTCAACGCAAAAAGAGCATAAAATGATCATTCACAAAATGCTATCACACTTTATAAAATATCAAAAATTTGAGGAGACGTAAACGCCGTTCCTACTAAGAAATGTGTTCACGCGATGGGCAGTAAGTAAAGCATCCAGCAAACTAATGAAAAAGATATTCAAATAAAAAAAGCCCTATGGAGGGCTTTTTAAATTGTAATTGCCTTTTCTGTTACATGATAAGTGTTAGAAGTAATAATTTTATCAAGTGACCAACCGGCAGCGAATAACACAGAAAAAATTGTTAAACTGATAAATAACTTTTTCATCATAACGCCTCCGCCATTTTTAGTATTTGTTGTTGAGCTTTAATGGTCTTTTTTAGATATTCTCTATTCATTTCAAAATTCCCTTTTTGATAATGATAATCTGCAAGTTTTTCTGATAACTCTGCAACATCTTGCCATAGATGTTTACTTTCTAAATAATCGAGGCTTTCTTTTACCTCCAATTGATTATATTCTTCAAAAAGTGCATAAATGATTTTTAATTTAGCTATATATTCTTGATCGTCTGCGAGGCTGGCTCTATTTATGCCACAAATAAAATATTGATTTCCTTTATCTTTTTTACCTTGATCGTAGAATACCCATAACAACATATAAAGAGTTCTAATTCCCGAAACCGTTTCGGCGTGTTCTTTAATTTGAATTGAATTTTGAAATTCATTTTCTGCGGTTTCAATTTTCCCCGCCCTCTTTTTGACTAACCCTATATTATGATGTATTACACCAATGATTCTTCGTGCTGTATCCTCTTTAAGCTCTTGAGCCAAACTCAAGGCTTCCCGATAATAAGATTCTGCCTCATCTAAACGGTATAAGTCATACATATTCGCTCCAAATTTGATATTACAACCGACTACTTTCGCTTTGTAAAACTCGCTAGTTGAATACATTTCTTTTGCTTTTTCCAAATGATTTAATGATACGAAATGTTGATCAATACGATAATAAGCATCGGCCAGTTTATAATGAAATTCCGCTCTCTCTATATCATCAGGTACATTCTTTAAATGTTCTTCAGCAATCTTATAAAAATTTATAGCAGTAACATAATTTTTGTGATGGAATTCGTGCATACCTCTAAAGAAGTTTGAATAGTAGTCAAGCGTTCCTTTGACATGAGGTTGTTTGTTCTCTATTTCTTTGAGTAAGTTGGGTAAAGTGGGGCGTTGTTGATTCATTTCAATAGGCTCAAGACTCTCAAGCATGAGTCGATGCCTAAACTCCATTAATTGATAATAAAGTAGTAAATCTTGATCCTCTTCCATGTTCTCTATTTCTCTTTCAACCTGTTCTTTTAAAATCTCTGCATCCGGCACGCTGAATGTTCTTATAAATCTATACCAATCATTTATCAAGATACCAACTTGAGAAGAAAGAATTTTCTCCACTCCTACCATACCCTTTTCTTGCCATCCCTTATAATTACATATATTATCATTTAAGGAATATTTCCACACCGAAAAGAAACCGCAATTTTTCCATAAAAACAAAATACAATGATATAGATGCACAAATATATAGCATTCCAAAAAATACAGTATAAAAATACCATTTACCCTTAATTTGGTTGTTGTTACAATTTTTATTAAATGCGTAGAAAGGAGTGATTATCTTATATAAAAGACCTATAAGGATTTAAGACATATTCCACTGGTTTTTCTCAAAATGTATTTTATAATTGAGGCTTGGACAACAAGACTTTCTAACATAATAAACAGTCTCTTTATTAATTTTTTTGGAGGCGAAGAACATGACTTTTAGAAAAAAACTTGTTCCTGTACTACTAAGCTCAACTCTATTAATTTCTGGTCTGGGTGCGACTACTACGTTTGCAGCGGAGCCAGCTAAATCAACAACATCAGTACATACGAAGGTGTATAAAACTTCTTTACAACAAGCCGCAACAAATAATAGCACTAGCCCTATTCAGTCAAATGCTTTAGCAACTCAAACAGCCGCAAATGGGGAAGTTTCTACTCAAGGGGCTGTTTCGTGGACATATAAAGCATTCCGAGGTGCTTTACGTTCTGGTGGGTGGTTACTATCAAAAGCATTGAAACCCTTTAATCCAAAGGCTGCTGCTTGGATCAGAAAGAATTCTGCTAAAATCGCAAATGTAATGGATAAGGGCGAAAAGTGGACTGAAAAACAATTCATAAAAGCTTTTACTAAAATGGGTGCACCTAAAGATGTTGCTAAAACTTTGGCAAAATTCATCATTACTCTTATTTAAATAAACAATAAGTGCTATTAGTTTTCTAATAGCGCTTTTTTATGGAGGGGATATATTGTCTTTTTCTTATGTGATTTCATTGACTTTTTTAATACTCCTTTTAGTTTCTATCATATTTTATACTTTTTTAAGGAAAAAAAATGTTGTAGATGAACCCCCAGGTGCTATTGTTGCCGTTCTTCTTATTTTACTAATATGTTTTTCCCTTGGTTTTGTTATTGCTATTCCAACTTTCATGCTTTACCTAGTATCATTGGGAGTGAATTTTCTTTTCGGCGAATACATAACTTATGATTCATTTTTCTCTTTAGTGACCTTTTCTTTGTTAGTTAGCATCATCGTAATTTTTTGGTCATTTATAGTTTTATTTATAGGGAAAGGAATCATTTTTTTGTTGAAGGTTCCAAAATGGATAACTTATATTTTAGAATTTTTTGCTTCGTGGGCTCTTATTTACTTCACGATTAAATATGTACTAAATTTAAAGATAATTGAAGTTTCTATATGGGGGAATGGTGTATTAATTTTATCTTTCTTTGTTAGCTTTTTATACATTGGTCTTGATATCATATCCACTGCGTTGGATCAAAAAAATCAACATATAGAAGAATAACCCCCTATCTAGACAAGGGGGTTATTTATATATAGAATTTTAAATTTATCCAGTTAACATAAAGGTGCGAATATAGATTACACAAGATATCTGATAGTTACTTAAAAGGTCTAAAGGTGTAAAAATGATGTACATAATGGTTATGCAACAACGTCTTACCTTTCCATTAGTTTTTGGCTCAAGGACCTAATTTGACCAAATTGCATTTCGAACATCAAATCCCATATATCAAGACATTCATTTGCGATAACTTTTCTCGTAGGTATAGTTGAGTTAGAGGTTTCGTCATATAATCCAATGATTAATTTAGAAATTTCATCTTCTATTCCCCAAATCCCTTTAAACTTATCAACTTCATTTCCAAGTAAGTGGTAACTCATTGAAAATATAATATCTTTGTAATCAACTATTGATTTTGATTTTTCTTCAAGATAACGAACAAATGCATGTACTATTCTACGGTTTAAACCAGAATTCATTATTTCAATCATAAAATCCTTATCTCTCTTTAAATCAATAAGATCATCATAAAATAATCTTGAAATCGGAATCTCCAAATCTAATTTACTTGCCTTAAATTTAAGCATTATATTTTTTGCGGATGAATTAAATTCATCTTTATTGAAATAATTAGTTGTCATATGGAGAATTGCTTTTGCTTGTACTTCACTCATTTTATCCACATTATTCATTACTTGTGTAAATTCTTTTTTTAGAATAAACATCTCTGAAAGACAATGTCCACCCATTTCAACTAATTTTTCATCTTCAGATTTGTAGCATTTTTTAATAACTTCTAATACTCGTTCGCGATACTTCGGATATAGTAAAAAGAGCATTTTTTTCGTACCAAAGAAGCCCGCTAGCCTATAATCTTGTTCATATTGAAGTAAAATTAATTCTGATGCCCAATCCCTTTCAATGTTATATGAAGGCCATAATGCGAGTAAACTAGCAAATTTAACTGCCGGATTTTCATCCAATGCCAGCTTTTCAATTGTATCTTTAAACTGTTTAAACAAAGTTCTTTCATTCCATAATAACTCAGCTATAGCTTGAGCTGAGTTACCTCTTACACAGTTTAATGCATTACTTTGTAGCATACTAAAGCTACGCATTTCTTTATCCTCATTATTAGTTATATTCGATTCTCCTAATTCTGGATTTTTGTGGTTGATCGCAATATCCTTTAGAATGTCTAAAATCCCTTGAGACCATTTTACTTTTTTTCTGTCTCTAATGATTGAGCAAATGTCATTCGCCCGATATGAGGTATAATCATATGGATAGGTCAAAATCATTTTTTCCAATAACTCTACCGGCACATTACTCAATGCCTTACTAGATGCAACGCCACTAAATAAGGAATCTACGTATGATTCCAGAACTTTCTCTTTATTTAAAAGAACTAGATTTATCATTCTTTCAGGTTCCTCGGAAACAGCTTTACTAAAACTACTTGCAAATTCTTCAATAGAAGAACTAATAAAACCTTCTGGAACCTCTATCCATCTGGAAGAATCTTTTTGAATAAGTTTTTTATTAGTTAAAATCTCTATCCACTTTTTGTTATTTAATTTTTTCCCCGCCACGGGTGAGCTTATCCATCCGCTGTGCCCATCCGAATATTTATATAAAGTTGACCCTTTAGGGAATTTACGTCTTAAAATACGTAGCAAATCCTTTGCTTGAATACTTAAACGATTATAGGGAAGAATTTCTAGAATTTCTTTTTGGAAATCACCCCAAAAACTCCAATAAACTGTATAACCATTTTTTTCTTTATTATAATCAATTCTTCTTCGATATACATCTTTAGCTTGTGGAGATAGATAACTTAGAATTCGGTTTTCCAATACACTAAAAATAGCTTCACTGCAGTATCTCGCATGCTTTTTTAATATTTGTTTGGCAAAAAATAATTTATCACCATTGCCACTTGTATTATCGAAGATGTTACTGTTGAAATCACTGCATAAATAATTAATTACAACATCGCTATAACTTTCTGACACTCTGAATAATCCATCCAATATAATTTCATTAAATAAATCATTACCTTTTCCCATGAATTCTTTATAGCGATCAAAGAATTTTTTTGGTTGTTGAGAAATTATTGCTGCATTCGCTTTTTTTATAATTTGGATAGCAGCCCTTTCTAGCCCTCTTTTATGAATATAATATCCAGACCACTCACTATAAATAAAGCTTGTGTCTTCTTCTATTGGAACGAATGGTAATAATAAATTAAGAACTTCTTCTCCATTATTTTTTAAAATTTTAGAGTCATCATACAGTATTTCATCTTCGTAAGTATAAATTTGTTCCCCCTTGCTTTTAATTTTATTTTCCAACAAAAAAGAAACTAGCCGTATTGTTCTTATTTCATCATTTTTGAGCATCGCCTTAAAATCGAGATAGTCATCAGCCATTGACGGATAACGTTTATAAAATTTCAGTCTTAATTCAAATAACTCATCCGTATCATCATTTATATCGTGAAAAAAACATTTAGAAAATTTATTATCGTCTTCCTGAGAATTAAATGCATATTTTTCAATGAACATAATATCATCAGCCTCAAAATTCGGACTTATACTTACGAACAAATTGATAACCATATCTTTCTTAGATGGGGTGTTAAACCATTTCTCTAAAATACCATTTTGCCTAAGCAACTTAATATAATTGGTCTTAGAAAATATAACGTTATTAATAATATGATTACTGTATATTTCATTTTCGCAGTTATTCACAATAAAATTTTGTATATTTTCATCTATATTATCTATCTGGTTTAACACCTCGAAGAAAACAAATTTGACAAAATACCTGATTTGTTTTGCTTCAAACATTTTTTGTCCAACAGTAATAAAATCATGGCTATCAATTTCATATAAATTTTGCATAAACATTTGCACTTGATATCTTTTACCAGGTGTTTGTTTATCTTTAGCCCCAATAATATCTACAATATCTTCACCATCATAATATCTATGAAGCATCTTATCTGCTAAAAAACAGTCTAATATAGACTGATGAGCGAATGAAACTTTTCTATCCTGAATTATTAAGAAAGCATTTGAAGATAAGAATTCTAAGGTTGATTTATTTTCGTTTAATATACTTAAAGGAATAAATATTCTACTAGACTTTTCTAAAAAAGTTACCATCTTATCTTTAATCTGAGTTAGATTGTCTTCTCTCAATCCAAACTCAAAACATTTTTCGGACAGCTGTCCCCACCATTCTGAGATCAAATGGCTTGCGGTAGAACATTCTGCATATACTTTGCCAGAGTCTAGCTGTTTCCAAATATATAAATTGCTTGGAATTCTTAGTATCTCTTTCAGTTTACTTGTTAGTTGCTCATAACGCTTTCCAACAATACCCTCAACTAATTCCTCGTCCAACTCATTAACCTGAACCCTATCCCATTGAATAACGTCCTCTTTTGAATCATCTTTTTTAAATAATGCTCTAATATTATTATCGTTTTCCAAATCATGAGTTCGACACACAAAAACAACAGATATCTTGTTTTTTCTATCATTATTCAATGTCTCTACTTGATTAATAATCTGAGAGCATACTAATAAAGCATCTCTAGAATGAGCAAGAGTCCAGCGTAGGGCATCCAACTGATCCAAAATAATTACTGCCTTTTCATTTTTAGAAACACTGTGAATACAATGAGTGATTGATGCAGGTAATCCTAAATCTTCTCCCCACTTCTCGGCAGTCATACTGGGAACTCGTTTATCTAATTTAATTGCCAAATATGGTATCTCATTTTCTTCACAATAATTGATAACATCTTCTGTACATCCACTTTTCCCTCTTCCAGCCTTTCCATGTATTATTAAAGATTTCTCTGAATCTAATGCTTCTCTACATAAAGAAAATTCTTTTCTCTTTATAAGACTATTGTCCAACGGAATAAAAGTTGATTTATATTCGCAATTCAACTCCTCTAGCCTAGGCTTGATTTGTTCATTAGACGAAAGGTGTTTATTCCCTCCTAACAAATAATCGGCCCTTAGCTCCTCAATTGTTCTTATAATTTCCCCTTCTGATTTACCAATTGACTCATCAACCATTGATACAATTGCCTTGTCTTTAATATCTAATAACGACTCTCGAAAATTTACTAGTAATTCAAATAACTCAGAGAAGTACTCTTCAAAATCACTCGGTTTCTTAATAGGTGTATGCTTAAATTCATCTTTTTTAATATTGACAAATTCGACCGCTTCTTGTGCTAGTTTCTTACATATATCTTGGTAATCTTCCTTTGTAGTGTTATATGCATAAAATACTCTTTGTATTATTGTCTCAACAGTCTTGCTCTGTTGAAGAAACTCTATAAAATAGTTACTATCAACCTCAGTATTATCAAACTTACGATTAAATTCATTAACTGTATCTTCTATGTCTTTAATTAATCTCTTTTCACCTCGATTTGTTAAACCTTTTGACAAAAGATAACCCGCAAAATTTGGGGCTATCAAAGTTCCTGCTATATATGCTAAAATGCTCACTATTATTCCCCCCTAATCGACGACCATGATTTTTCTTATATTCCAATAACAAACCTTCTCATCATCCTTTTAATTACCAATTTTACATTTTATTCATATTTCTATTATATCAAAAAGTTAAAATAAATTTTCTGTGAATTGCCTGATTAAGTACAGCAGTTACGGACAAAGAGTTTAAGGAAACTTCAACTAAAACTTTGTTAATCCCCCTACTATAAAAAAAGAAGGCAACACCCATACGGGTTAGTTGCCTTCTTTTAAAATAAGTTGCGCTACACATTCTACATGGTTGGTATGCGGAAACATATCCACAGGCTGCACTTCCTCTGTCACATACCCGCCATCTTCAAGAATACGCAAATCACGGGCAAGCGTCCCTGGGTTACAGGAAACATAAACAACACGGTTTGGTTTCATCTTTAAAATGGTGTCAAGCAGTGCTTCGTCACAGCCTTTTCTAGGCGGATCGACAACTAGTGTGTCTGCTTTGATACCTTCTTTGTACCAGTTTGGGATGACCGTTTCTGCTTCGCCGACTGCAAATTCGACGTTGTTGATTCCGTTTAAGGCAGCGTTGCGTTTTGCATCTTCAATCGCTTCTGGGACAATTTCAACCCCATATACTCTGCCTGCCTTTTTTGCGAGAAATAAAGAGATCGTCCCGATTCCGCAGTATGCATCAATCACGGTTTCTTCGCCTTGCAGCTCTGCATATTCAAGCGCTTTGTCGTAAAGCACCTTTGTTTGAGCTGGGTTCACTTGATAAAATGAGCGGGCTGAAATGGCAAATTTGATGTCGCCAATCGTGTCATAAATGTATTCTTCCCCCCATAAAACGGTTGTTTCGTCTCCGAAAATGACATTTGTTTTCTTTGAATTCACGTTTTGTACAATTGACCGAACATGTGGGAAGCGTGCTATAATCTGCTCAATCACCTGCTGCTTTTGCGGAAAATCAGCCGTTCTAGTCACAAACACAACCATCATTTCACCTGTTGCAATACCGTAGCGAACCATCACATGACGCAGCCAGCCTTTGTGCCGCTCTTCGTTATATGCTTTGATGCCAAACGCATTGCATATATCTTTTACTGCCTGTACCACTTCGTCGTTTTCTGACTGCTGAATCAAACATTTTTCCATATCAATGATTTCATGGGTGCGCTGCTGATAAAATCCTGCAACAAGTCCGCCTTCGCGTTCACCAATTGGAACTTGTGCTTTGTTTCTGTAATTCCAAGGATCTTCCATGCCGAGTACAGGATGAACTTTTACACGGCTCATATCAAGCTTGCCGATCCGCTCTAAAACGTCCTTTACTTGTTTCTGTTTAAATAGCAGCTGGCCTTCATAACTCATATGCTGAATTTGACAGCCGCCGCACTGCTTGTAAATGGGACATGGCGCATCTTGCCTGTGCTGACTTTCCTTTGTCAGCTCCATGAGTCGTCCAAAAGCAAATCCTTTTTTGACTCGTGTAACTTTGATTTTCCCTTGTTCGTCAGGAAGGGCATTCGGTACAAAGACAGGGAATCCTTCAATTTTCGCTACACCTGCACCTTCATGCGTTAAGTCTTCGAAGGTTACATTGTAGTATTCATTCTTTTCAACAGGCGGTTTCATTTTCACCAATTTTATCACCTCATTTGCAAAGAAAAACTTGGCCGCCATAAGGAACCAAGTTCAGTCTTCACCCTATTTTTTCAGCTGTTGCTTTTGGCACAATAAATTCAATATGGCGATACAGGTTTTCAAATTCACCTGGCAGCATGCCGCCGTATTCACCATCTAAATTCAATTGCATTTTATCTTTTACATCTACCTTCACGCGATTCGCTTTTGCGTAGATGACATTGTTATCATGAATATGCTCGCCTCTGAGTGCAAGGCTGACCACTCGAATGGCTTCTGCTAGATTGACCTTCTTTAGAATGATCAGGTCAAACATCCCATCATCTAAAATGGAATCTGGCGCTAGTTTTTCAAAGCCGCCTACTGAGTTTGTGAGTGAAACAAGAAACAGCATGATTTCTCCATGAAACAATTTGCCGTCATATTCAATTTCGACTTCTGTCGGGCGGATAGAAGGAAGCATCTCCATGCCTTTTAAATAATAAGCAAGCTGTCCAAGCATGGTCTTCAGTTTACTAGGCACCTCATAGGTGAGCTCTGTTAACCGGCCGCCGCCAGCAATATTAATAAAATAATGGCCATTGACTTTACCGATATCAAGCGGCTTCGCTACACCCTCAATAATGGCATCTGTCGCTTTCAAAACACCTTCTCGTGGAATTCCAAGTGCTCTTGCGAAGTCATTTGTTGTTCCAACTGGAATAATTCCTAGTTTTGGTCTTTTTTCAAGCGGTGCTAGTCCGTTGACGACTTCATTGATCGTGCCGTCTCCACCTGCTGCTACAATTAAATCAAAATCTCTCTGTGCGGCTTTTTCTGCTGCTTGCGTGGCATCTCCTGCACATGTCGTCGCATGACAAGAAGTTTCATAGCCAGCTTGTTCAAATTTTTGCAAAACCTGCGGTAAATTCTTCTTGAAGAGTTCACGCCCAGATGTCGGATTGTATATAATTCGAGCACGTTTCATTCATCATCATCCTATATTCATTATGCAATCTATTTTCACCACTAACAACCTTTAATTATACTATGAGATTTGAAAATGGCAACAAAACAACCACCTAATATGTGAAATCTCCTACCACATTTCCCGCAGCAAGAAAGCATTCTGATAAGATAAAAGAAAACGCTGTAAAGGATGATATGCGATGAAAAAGCCTGTCTATTTTAATCATGACGGCGGTGTTGATGACCTCGTCTCTTTATTTCTTCTCCTTCAAATGGAACATCTGAAAGTCATCGGAATGTCTGTGATTCCTGCTGATTGTTATTTAGAGCCTGCTCTCAGTGCATCTCAAAAAATCATTGATCGATTCAGCCCTTATGAAATTGAAGTCGCTGCTTCAACTTCTAGAGGCGTCAATCCATTTCCGAAGGAGTGGCGCATGCATGCTTTTTATGTAGATGCTCTGCCAATTTTAAACGAAAAAGGCACTGTTGATACAAAGGTGTCCAAGCTGCCAGCACACCTTCATCTGATTGAAACGGTTAAGAAGGCAAAAGAACCTGTCACCCTGCTCTTTACTGGTCCGCTCACAGATCTTGCACGCGCTTTAGAAGAAGATCCTTCGATCTCTAATAAAATTGAGAAATTAGTGTGGATGGGCGGCACGTTCCTTGAAAAAGGCAATGTTGAAGAACCCGAGCATGACGGGACAGCAGAATGGAATGCCTTTTGGGACCCTTATGCTGTGAGCACTGTCTTTCAGGAACCTTTCCCTATTGAAATGGTCGCACTTGAAAGTACAAATCAAGTCCCGCTTACACTTGATGTACGTCAGCGCTGGGCTTCTCTTCGTTCTCATATTGGAATAGATTTTATCGGACAGTGCTACGCCTTTTGTCCGCCGCTCATTCATCATGAAACGAACTCGACGTATTACTTATGGGATGTGCTGACAACGATTACTCTTGCATCTACATCATTTACCCGTTCGAAAGAAGTTAATGCGATCGTTTATACCGAGACGCCAAAGCAAGGACGCACCGAAGAGCATCCAGATGGAAAATCAATTCAAGTGATTGACCATGTCGATCGTGATGCCTTTTTCCACGCATTTGAAGAGCTTATGAGAAAAGCTGTTTGTCAGATTTCAAAATAAAAAAAGCCCCGCCAATGAGCGGGGCTTCCTCTTATTCTTCTTCTGCGTACTTTTTCTTACGTCTAAACTTGCTTAACATTTCATACACGATTGGGACGATGACCAATGTGAGAAGTGTAGAACTTGTTAAACCGCCAATTACGGTTACGCCAAGTCCTTTTGATACGATCTGGCTTCCGCCTTCAAATCCTAATGCGAGTGGCAGCAGTGCACCAATCGTTGCAAGTGCCGTCATTAAGATTGGTCGTAATCTTGTTGTACCTGCTTCCAGTAATGCTTCTCTTGTTGAAAGACCTTCGTTTTCTTTATGAATGACGCGGTCAATGAAGACAATGGCATTGGTCACAACGATCCCGATCAGCATAAGTAATCCAATCATGGCATTTAAGCTGATGGTTTCTTTTGCTATAAACAGTCCGACGAGTGCACCAATTACCGTAAATGGTAGTGAGAAGAGAATCGCAAATGGTGCAAGACCTCCGCCAAATGTGATGACGAGAACGAGGTACACAATGGCAATTGCTGCAAGCATTGCGAGACCAAGCTGTGTAAAGGATTCCTCAATATCCGCACTTACGCCGCCTGTGTCAATCGTTACGCCAGATTTCAGATCAAGCTTGTCGACTTTCTTCTGAACATCTTGTGTCACACTTGAGACGTCGTCTGTTGTCATGTCACCAGACACTTCTGCGTAGATTTTCCCATCACGTTTTGTCACCGTATTTGCTGTCGTACCATCTTTTACTTTTACGACATCACCAATTCGGACTTCTTGCCCTGTTGGTGTGGTGATCTTTTTATTTTCTAAATCTTTTTTGCTCTTATATTCATCTTTTTCCGTTTGAAGCTTCACATCAAGTTCTTTGCCGTCCTCTGTGACTTTCGTCAGTGTTGTTTCACTATTTTGAGGTGCAATCGCTTGAGCGATTTGTGAAGCAGTTAGACCTAGTTTCGCTAGTTTTTCTTGATCTGCATTAAACGTATATTCGTCGTATTTCTCAGATAAGCTTGTGCTGACATTTTTCAGGTTATTCTCATCTTTTAAGATGTTCTCAACATCTTTTACTGTGCCTTCAATATCACTTGCTTTATCCCCGTACACATAGTACGTCACCGTATTGCTTGCACCAGCAGATGAGAAGTCTTGTGATTTCCATTCCCCTTTAGATGCTTTATCTTGCAGAGCTTTGACCACGCGATCTTTTTCTTTATCAAAGTTTGGCGTGTCATCATCATATTGTACGAAGAATAATGCACCGTTAGAGTTACCGCCAACACTTGCTGTCATGGCATTTGAAGAGCCTAGTGAATACTGAACTGTATTGACATGATCACGTTTCATCAAATAATCTTCAGCTTTTTTCGTTTCATCAATTGCTTGCTCTCTCGTTTGTCCAGGCTCTGGCGTGTATGTCACCATGGCCGTTTTCTCTGCTTCCTGTGGTAAGAAGCTGACACCGACAAGTGGTGCTAAGAATAAGCTTCCGACAAGCATAAGAATGGCAATTCCTGATGTGATCCATTTATGGTTGAGTGTCCAATTAAGTACACGTCTATAACCGCCAGCAAGCTTGCTTGGTTTATGTTCTTTTACTTTTTTCGCTGTGCCGTAGAGATTCTTTTTAAATAGACTGTGTGCCATCATTGGAACAATTGTAATGGCGACAAGCAGTGAAGCAAGTAACGCAAACACAATCGTTAGGGCAAATGGGATGAATAGTTCACCAATCATTCCACCTACTAATGCTAACGGTAAGAATACTGCAATTGTCACAATGGTCGAAGACATAATCGGGATAAACATTTCTTTTGTGGCTTCTCTGACGAGTGCCTTGCCTTTTAATGGTTCATCCTTTAATGCCATTCGTCGATAGATGTTTTCTATGACCACTATCGAGTCATCGACAACACGCCCAATGGCGACGGTCATGGCACCAAGTGTCATGATATTTAATGTAATATCCAGCTGATTTAATAATAAAACAGCAATCAACAGAGATAACGGAATGGAAATGACCGAAATTAATGTTGATTTGATATCTCGAAGGAACAACATAATGATAATGATCGCAAAGATTGCTCCGATGATCGCCTTGTTCAGCATTGTGCTGACAGACTCTTTAATCGGTCCTGCTTGATCATATGTGGTACTTACTTTGATGCCTTTGTTGTCTTTTTTAAATTTCTCAAGCTCTTTTGTCACTTCTTCTGCTACACTCACTGTGTTGGCATCAGAACCTTTAACAATTTGCAGACCGATACTGTCTTTTCCGTTCGTTCTAGAGATCGATTCTGCATCTTTTACGACTTTAATATCTGCTATCTCAGATAGCTTGATCGTCGGCAGCTCTACAGATTGACTGCTTGCTGCACCTGCTTGCTGCTGAGCTGCTGCTTGCTGCTGACTTGCACTTCCAGCCTGCTGCTCCGCACCTTGCGCACCTGGGTTTTCTGAGCCGTTAGAAGGTGCTCCAGCTCCAGCGCTTCCCGCACCGCCGCCTGCACTTGGTGTGACTGGAATACGCATGTTTTTCAAATCTTTGACGCTTAAAATATTGCCGTCCACGACAACTGATTTTTGTTTGTTGCCAAATGTGTATAGACCTAATGGTACATTCACATCAGAGCCTTTGATCATGTTTTGGACGGTTTCTTCATCTAGACCGTATTCTTTCAATTTCTTTTGTTTAAATGAAAATTCTACTTCTTTGATTTGCTGTCCTGAAGTTTCGACAGAAGAGACACCGTCTAATCCTTGAAGTGAAGGAACGAGATCATTTTCTACTTTTTGTGTAAGGTCCTGTAATGATTCTTTATCACCAGAGACACTAAGAGCTAGGATTGGAATCGCATTAATACTAAAGCGTGCGATTTTAGGTTTTTCTGCATTTTCAGGGAAATCGATATTGCTAATCGCATCTTCAATTTCCTTTTTTGCTTCATCCATGTCTTTGTTGTAATCGTACTCGATTTGAATGGATGATGCATTTTCAAATGAATTAGAAGTGACCACGCTGACCCCATTGAGGTTCTGAATCGATTTTTCAATTGGATCTGTCACCTTATCTGATACTTCGTCCGGCGTTGCGCCAGGGTACGTTGTAGAAACCGTAATGACTGGCGTGTTGATATTCGGGATTGATTCTTGTTTCATATTCAATCCGGCATATAGACCAGCAACTGTTACGATAATCGTCATGAGCCATACAGCGAACTTATTCTTTAATACAAAATTGATGATCGAATTCATTATATCCTCCATTTTCCTTTATGTATTGACTGACTGGTCATTCTATATCATAATAAACGGTGATATACAATGCCGTCAACCATTTCACTTGCGTTTGACGTAACATTCTAAAGCTGAAGGGGCCTTATTTCATGAACGAAAAAAAAGAAAAAATCATTAAAGCAAGCATCCAATTGTTTGCGAAAAAGGGTTTTTCTTCTACGACCATTCAGGAAATTGCAGATGAATGCGGAATATCAAAAGGCGCATTTTATTTACATTTCAAATCAAAAGAACAGCTTTTCAACCGAGCGTTTGAATATTATATCGACACTTCGATGCAAACTATCGAAATGATTCGAAAAGAGAATCAGCATCTCGCGCCGAGAGAGATCTTTCAGAAACAAATCGCTGAACAGTTTCAGCATTTTGCTGAGAACAAGGATTTTATCATTCTGATCCTCAGCGAGAACATTATTCCGGAAAACCAGCAGATTAAAAAGTATTCAAAAACTGTGAAAAAGCAAATGAACGATGAAATTCAAATTTCCATCTTGACCACTTATGGACAGGAAATCGAACCATATATAACTGACCTGTCAGTCATGATTCAAGGAATTATCCAATCATATGTGCAGGTTCTGCTTTTACAGGATCAAATGAAATTATCATTTGATGAGCTCTCATCCTTTATACTCGAACGGTTTGATGATCTTGTTCACGGCTTGCTTCGTTCTCAGACGAAGCCGATTTTGAAGCAAAGCATTTGGGATGATGAAGCGCCGAGTGCTGCTTCCCTTCAAGAGGAGCTTCGCTTGTTAAAGCTTGAGCATCTGCTTTCAGATGATACCGTTGTATCCATTGAAGTGATTGAAGAAGAGCTGGCAAAAGCTGAACCTCGAAAGCCAGTCATCCAAGGAATGCTGACGAATTTAGAAAAGTGTGAGGAGCCTGCTGTTCTAAGAGCAGTGGAGCAATTGAAGCTGTTTCTTCAGTAACATGTCGTGCTGTTTTTCGATTTAGCTCACCTTTCCCCCTTCGAATGTGCACTTTCGCTTATGCTTCATTATAAGAAAAGATTCTCTAAATTGATATACGGCGGTGGTCTGAATCTATGTTAAGACCCTGTCATTTCAAGCAAAAAAACCGCCTATTTCATCAGGCGGTTTTTTTGCGATTTAGCGTTTTTTGATTTCTTCAAGGAGAATCTTGTTCACCATCGGCGGGTTAGCTTGGCCCTTCGATGCTTTCATGATTTGTCCGACTAAGAAACCAATCGCGCGGTCTTTACCATTTTTAAAGTCTTCAATGGATTGCGGGTTGTTATCAAGTGCTTCTGTGACAAGTTTGAGCAGTGCACCTTCGTCAGAAATTTGGACAAGTCCTTTTTCTTTGACGATTGTTTCTGCATCTCCTCCATTTTCAATGAGCTCTTTGAATACCTTTTTCGCAATCTTAGAGGAAATTGTTCCTTTTTCAATAAGCTTGATCATGCCAGCAAGTCCTTGCGGCGTTAGCTTTGTATCGTCCAGCTCTTTTTGAGCAGAGTTTAAGTAAGCAGATACTTCACCCATGAGCCAGTTCGATGCTTGCTTCGCTTCTGCACCTTCTGAAATGGTCGCTTCAAAGAAATCAGACATTTCTTTCGTCAGCGTGAGTACCATCGCATCGTATGCAGGAAGTCCAAGCTCGTCGATGTAGCGTTTGCGGCGCTCGTCTGGAAGCTCTGGGATAGATGCTCTTACGCGTTCTTTCCACTCGTCATCAATGTAAAGCTCCACCAAATCCGGTTCTGGGAAGTAGCGGTAATCATCAGAGCCCTCTTTGACACGCATTAGAATCGTCTTTTTAGACGCTTCGTCATAACGGCGGGTTTCCTGTTCAATCAAGCCGCCAGAAAGCAATACTTGCTCTTGACGCTTTTCTTCGAATTCAAGGCCTTTTTGTACGAAAGCGAATGAGTTCAAGTTTTTGAGCTCTGTTTTCGTTCCAAATTCTTCACGGCCGATTGGGCGAAGAGAAATATTGGCATCACAGCGAAGTGAACCTTCTTCCATCTTACAGTCAGAAACGCCTGTATATTGAATAATGGATTTTAATTTTTCTAAGTAAGCATACGCTTCTTCTGGTGTGCAAATGTCTGGCTCAGATACGATTTCAACAAGCGGTGTGCCTTGACGGTTGAAATCGACGAGTGAGTAGCCGTCGCCTGTGTGCGTCAGTTTCCCTGCATCCTCTTCCAAATGGAGACGCGTAATACCGATTCGTTTTGTTTTGCCTTCTACTTCAATTTCAATCCAGCCGTTTTCACCGATCGGTTTATCAAATTGAGAAATTTGATACGCCTTTGGGTTATCAGGATAGAAGTAGTTTTTACGGTCAAATTTTGTATCTGTTGCGATTTCACAGTTCAGCGCCATGGCCGCTTTCATCGCAAAGTTCACCGCTTCTTTGTTCAGTACAGGCAGTACGCCAGGATACCCAAGGTCGATGACACTTGTTTGCGTGTTGGCAGCTGCACCAAAAGGTGTCGGTGAGCTTGAGAAAATTTTCGATTGTGTTTTTAGCTCTACGTGGACTTCAAGTCCAATTACCGTTTCAAAGTTCATTCTAATTCACCCCTTACAGTTCAGGTTTTGCTTTATGATGATCTGTTGCTTGCTCGAAAGCGTGAGCCACGCGGTACACTGTTCCTTCGTCAAAGTGCTTGCCGATGATTTGCAGTCCTAACGGAAGGCCATTTGCAAATCCACAAGGCACACTGATTCCTGGAACGCCTGCAAGGTTAACAGGGATCGTTAAAATATCGTTTGCATACATGGTTAGCGGATCGCTTGTCTTCTCACCAATCTTAAATGCAGGAGTTGGTGTTGTTGGTCCTACAATGACATCATACTTTTCGAAAACATCTTCAAAGTCTTTTTTGATCAATGTACGGACTTTTTGCGCTTTTTTATAGTACGCATCGTAATATCCTGAGCTTAGCGCGAATGTACCAAGCATGATGCGGCGCTTCACTTCGTCTCCGAAACCTTCAGAACGAGTATTTTTGTATAAATCAATGAGATTGTCTGCATTATCTGTACGGTAGCCATAGCGGATGCCGTCAAAACGTGCAAGGTTTGCAGATGCTTCTGAAGAAGACAGTAAGTAGTAAGTCGCAAGCGCATATTTAGAATGCGGAAGAGACACTTCTTCCCACGAAGCACCAAGTCCTTCTAATACTTTTAACGCTTGAAGAACAGACTCTTTTGCTTCCTCGCCAACGCCTTCGCCTAGATATTCTTTCGGCACAGCGATTTTCAGACCTTTGATGTCGCCAGTTAATGAAGAAAGAAAATCTGGGACATCGACATTTGCGCTTGTTGCGTCCATTTGATCGACACCAGCAATCGCTTGAAGAACATAGGCGTTGTCCTCTACATTACGTGTAATCGGACCAATTTGATCTAATGATGAAGCAAATGCAATTAATCCGTATCTGGATACACGGCCATATGTCGGCTTAAGACCGACAACCCCGCAGAAAGATGCCGGCTGACGAATAGAACCGCCTGTATCTGAACCAAGTGAGAACGGTACTTCACCTGCTGCAACAGAAGCTGCTGATCCACCGCTTGATCCGCCTGGAACGGTGTTTAAATTCCATGGGTTTTTCGTCGTTTTGTAGCCTGAGTTCTCCGTAGAAGATCCCATTGCGAATTCGTCCATGTTTAATTTACCGATTGTGACTGCTTCAGCCTCTCTTAGACGGTTCACAACGGTTGCATCATAAATCGGATCAAAGTTTTGCAGGATTTTACTTGAAGCTGTTGTACGCAAATCCTTTGTAACAATGTTATCTTTCACGCCGATCGGCATACCAAACAATAGGCCAAGCTCGTCCTTTTCACCAACTGCCTCGTCCAGTTCCTTTGCATACGCACGTGCTTTTTCTTCGTCCAGTGCAAGGAATGCTTGTACTTTCCCGTCTACTTCATTGATTCGTTTATAAGACTCGTCCACTAAATCAGAAACAGACAGTTCCTTTTTATGTAAAAGCTCTTTTAATTCAGATATTTTGTGATCAAACAGTGACATGTCTCGGGCCTCCTTTAGTCCAAAATTGATGGCACACGAATATAGCCGTCTTTATGATCAGGCGCGTTTTTGACGACTGCCTCAATGGAAAGACCTTTATTCGGAACATCTTCTCTCATGACGTTTTTCATTTTTAATACGTGTGTAGTAGGTTCAACGTTTTCCGTATCTACCTCGTTTAACTGCTCTGCAAATGAAATGATGCTATCAAGCTGTTCTGTAAACATCTCAGCTTCTTCTTCTGTAATCGCAAGCCTTGCTAAATGCGCAACGTGCTTGACTTCTTCTATTGAAATTCTTGACATGCAGGTTCACCTCCAAAAATGATGCGTGCTCGTGGTCATGATCATAAGTCATATACACTTTATCATATCAAATTTTACTGTTCTAAAGCAACTTTACACAGGCGCGGTGAAAGGCCTTTTCTCTTGAAACGTCTTTGTCATCAAACGGGCGACTTTTATTTTTCAGAAAATTTTTACTTTTGTTTATTTATGTAAACGCTTACACATTGATTCTTATCACCGGTCTGTACATTTTTTCTTCAAAATGAAGAGGTTTAGGCAGGTTGATCACTTGGGAATACTCTGTTAGGTTAAGTAACCATAGCAGTGAGCGGGACAGTCAAGCAAAAAAGCTGCCATCGCACTTCTGTATATTTTGATTGAGGTGATGTCAAATTAATACGAAAAAGGTGAGAACACAAAATGAGTATTGAAGTTACAATTTCCTTATCTATTTATTTTATCGGGATGCTTGCCATTGGTTGGTATGCATTCAGGAAAACACATGATTTAAATGATTATATGCTTGGTGGACGCGGGCTTGGCCCATTCGTTACAGCCCTTTCAGCAGGTGCTGCGGACATGAGCGGCTGGATGCTGATGGGTGTGCCAGGTGAAATGTATAAAACAGGTTTATCGACAGCCTGGCTTGCGATTGGTTTAATCGTTGGTGCTTACTTGAACTACCTCATTCTTGCACCTCGTTTACGTTCTTATACAGAAATTGCTGATGATGCGATTACGATTCCTGATTTCTTTGATAAACGATTCAAAGGATCATCTGCTTTATTAAAAGCTGTTTCAGCCGTCATCATTTTAATTTTCTTTACGCTGTATACATCGTCTGGGATGGTATCAGGCGGACGTTTATTTGAGTCAGCATTCGGTGCTCACTACATGTTTGGACTGATTTTGACGTCAAGTATTGTCATTTTGTATACATTGTTCGGCGGATTTTTGGCAGTGAGCTTAACGGACTTTGTCCAAGGAGCTATCATGTTTTTAGCATTAGTGCTCGTGCCGATCGTTGCCTTTACACAATTAGGCGGACCTGTTGCTACATTCCAAGATATTCAACAGATTGACCCTAAATTGCTTGATATTTTTAGAGGAACGAGCGTCATTGGCATTATTTCCTTCCTTGCCTGGGGACTAGGTTACTTTGGACAGCCGCATATTATCGTGCGCTTTATGGCCATTACGTCTGTTAAAGATTTAAAACCAGCACGCCGAATTGGAATGAGCTGGATGATTATTTCAGTGATTGGATCACTGTCTGTCGGTTTAGTGGGTGTTGCCTATGTTCATGAAACGGGTATGAATCTTGCTGATCCTGAAACCATCTTTATCGTTTTTTCTAAAGTATTGTTCCATCCATATATCACTGGATTTTTACTTTCTGCCATTTTAGCTGCGATTATGAGTTCAATTTCGTCTCAGCTGCTTGTCACAGCAAGTGCCATGACAGAAGATCTATACAGAACGTTCTTTAGAAAAACAGCATCAGACAAAGAGCTCGTCATGATTGGCCGGATGTCTGTACTCGTTGTCGCTGTGATTGCTCTCTGCCTTTCACTTAACCCAAGTGACACCATTCTTGACCTTGTCGGTTATGCGTGGGCAGGATTTGGTTCTTCATTCGGTCCAGTCATCTTACTTTGCCTATACTGGAAGCGAATGAATCATCATGGTGCCCTAGTTGGGATGATCGTTGGTGCGGTTGTAGTTCTCACATGGATTATGACAGGCCTCAACCATACAACAGGTATTTATGAAATGATTCCAGGCTTTACGTTAAGTGGATTAACTGCGATTATTGTGAGCTTATTGACAAGTAAGCCGTCAAAAGCATCAAAACAGCTATTTCACAAAATGGAAGATCATCTTGAAGAAGAAACAAAATAAAGAATTGAAGAGTCATCTGCCCTATGCGGATGACTCTCTTTTTAAATAAAATAAAAAGCTTTTCTTTCTTCAGAAACTGAATAAAATAAGAGTTGTGCAGCTATATGGGCTGTGAGAAGATCATATACATGTTGTGAAACGTACATGAAGTGAAAGGAGCGATACGCATGTTTTGGACAATTGAATGGGATACAATCTTAAAATTAGCCGTGGCCACTCTAATCGGTCTGATTATCGGGCTTGAACGAGAGCTGAAGAAAAAGCCCCTCGGCTTAAAAACGTGTATTGTCATTGCTGTCAGCTCCTGCGTCTTAACCATCATCAGCATTGATGCAGCCTACAATTTCCCTCGAGTCTCTAAGCTTCAAATGGACCCACTCAGGTTACCGGCGCAAATTATATCTGGTGTTGGTTTTATTGGAGCAGGTGTGATTCTTCGAAAAAGCAATGATGTCATCTCAGGACTCACGACTTCTGCGATGATCTGGGGAGCAGCAGGACTTGGGGTTGCAACAGGTGCAGGATTTTATAAAGAGGCCTTCCTCAGTCTTTTCTTTATTCTGATTAGTGTCGAATTTCTACCATGGCTCTTCCAGCGGATCGGACCGATTCGCCTGCAGGAAAAAGAAATCCGCATCAGAATGTCTCTTTCTGACCGAAACCGCATGACCGATATTTTAAAAGAAATGAAAGCCCTCAATATCCGCATTCATTCTGTACGAATTGATGATTTAAAAGAAAAGGACTATCCGATCATGGAAGTACGCGTACGTGTGCATAAAGACCGCTATACAACCGATGTGTACTTTGATATTAAAGATCTAGAAGGCGTCGTTGGCGTGAAGTGTGATACGGTATAGTAAAAAACCCCTTGCTGTTTGACACAGCAAGGGTTTTCTTTTATCGGGCCAGCTGTTGAAAGTCAAAAGGAGTAATTGGTGTTTTTTGCTCAATTTCCTTTCGAAAACATGACAGCATGGCTTTTTCGTCAGAAGTCAATGTTTGGAGATCAAATGCTTGATGTAAAAGCCCATAAATAAGCATATGACGCAGCATGAGAAAATCAGGGATTGTTGCCAGCCACGCGTCATCAAGCTCATTCTCCTGTCGATAGCCTTTTAGAAAATGACTCATAAATTCTGCCGTAAATTCAGCTTTATCATCATATGGAATCACTGGATACCAAAGAACATTGTATAGCAAAATACTAATATCATTGATAAACCAGTGATATCCAATATCATCAAAATCAAATGCGATAATCTCTCCTTGATGATAATGAAAGTTCCCGTGATGCAAATCGGCATGCACCAGCCCATACACATCCTTCGAAATTCGGAGCTGGTGAAGCTTTTGCATCAGTTCATCTTTTCTTCGCAAAACAACCGTTTGATCAGACGGAATATATTGATCAAGCTTTAATTGCTCCTCTTCATACCACTCTTGACGCTTATAAAGAGGGTCTTTTACTTGATATCGTTTTGTTATTTGATGCATTCGTCCTGTATAGGACCCTAACGCTTCAAACAGCTCCCCATTCCAATCTCCTTCATTCACTTTTCTCCCCGGTGCTTTTTCATACACACGGAGTAAAAATGCGCCTCCGGCTTGATCAGGAATGGTTTCAACGTCTTTTCCTCTTGCTGATGAAATCGGCTTTGCTACGGAAATACCATGATGAGACAGGAATCGAATCCAGTCCATTTCTCCTAAAATATATGTGGGTGAACGACGAATGGTATGGGTGATTTTTAATATATAATTCTCCCCATTCATTGCCTTATATTCATACACATAATTTTCTGCATCGGCTAGAAATGTGACTTGGTCAAGCTGAAATTTATACAAGTGAGCCGCTTTCTTTAAGACTTTCTGTTCATCGTATCGTGCTTTTACTTCTTTATGCATGCTGATTCTCCTTTATCGTCTTTTTAAATGTTCTTGACGGTAATCAGCATTATACGAGCATCAACATACCTGCCTTTCTTCTTGGTTTCTACTAATATTTTGACAAGAGTTTGGAAATCCCTCTTATTTAGTCATATATATGAACAGTCGGTTCTTTGTCTTCAGCATTTTTCGTGATCAGGGCTTCTTGTTGATCAGAAGATGTGATGTTGATTTCAATATTGGTACTCTTGTAATAATCCATGACTTCACCGGTTAAATATTGTGTGAAGGCTACAACTTCTGTTTTTCCATAGAACTGCATTGGAATTTCGATTTTCATTTTTTGCAGGTTGCCGTTTTTGTAAAAGCCTTTTCCTACAACACCAGTGTAATTCGGGAAGTAGTCTTCGACCTTTGTCTTGAAGCGGTCAAATCGCTCTGAATCATCTTTGTAGCTGCTTTTCGCATTATCTGAAGGGAAGAATACATTCTCCTCATTGAGCGTATCCCAATTTCCGATATCAGCAGAGCCTGCCTTCACATCCGTTTTGGCGATAAAGTTGCCTGGAACGATAGATGATTTTGGTGCTTGCTTATAAAGGGCAATCATGACAGGCACTTTTTGCAGTCCGTCCATTTGACGAATGCGCTTGACCACTTGTTCAGCGATTTTTTCACCCTCTGCCAAAAGTTTCTTTGAATTTTTCGATGAATCGATGGTCACCTCTTGCTGCGGGTCACCGATCTTTTCACGGTAATAATAAACAGAGTTCAGTGCAAGACCAATGACAACTCCGCCAAGCTGTAAGCTGTTTTTGTCTTTTCGAATTAAGTAATTATGCTCTAGCATCGAAGCTAAGTAGATAGGACTATTTTCATTTTTAGACTTTGTTGAACCTGAGTTTGGAAGAGCAGGATTTAAGCCTAGATTCTTAAAGTCTTTATCTTCTTTTTCTGCCTTTTTCAGATCACTGCCTGTTTTTTTGCGTGCCAGCCAGCTGAGAACGGTGTCCTCATCTAAATGCTGTCCTTCTTGGAAAAGATAGTCGTTTGTATTAAATGACTCTGTTGCGAGGCGCATGAGTCCTGTTTCAAATTCATCAATGTCCAAGCGTGTGTTGAGACGCTCCGCTGTTAAACCTCTCGCAGCTCCTTGTTTAAACGGCAGCACCATTTTGTAATAGGAGTCTGAGATATTGTACATCGGGATGATGGCTGTTTCCTTTGTTTCCTTCGTTTCATCCGTTTTTTGTGTGACCTCTTCCTCTTCCTTTCCCCCAAAAGGTGCACACGCTGACAATACCAGTGTGAGTATTGTCAGCAGCAATAACAACTTTTTCAATAGAAAACACTCCTCTTATTTCTTTAGCTCCTCGAGCATTTTAGCTTCGTCCCAAATTTCAATATTGAGTTCTTCTGCCTTTGTCAGCTTACTCCCCGCTGCTTCTCCGGCAATGACTAGATCTGTTTTTTTACTCACACTGCCTGCCAGCTTGCCGCCTAATGCTTCGATCGCTGCTTTTGCATCGTTTCGAGCCATTTCTTCTAACTTTCCTGTCAGCACAATGGTTTTTCCTGCAAAATAGGAATCACTTTCTTCTGCTTTTACCGGCTTTGGCCCTGTATAGGTCATATTGACTCCAAGCTCTTTTAGTTCGTTCAGCAGATCTAGTATTTCTTCTTTCTCAAAGTACGTGACGACGGCATCAGCCATTTTTTCACCAATTTCGTCGACTTCAAGTAATTGTTCTTTCGTTGCTTGCTTTAATTGATCGATGTTTTCGAAATGCATCGCCAAGGTCTTAGCCGCCTTTGATCCAATAAATCGAATTCCGAGTCCAAATAGTAAACGCTCAAGAGAGTTTTCTTTCGACTGCTCAATCGAACGCAGTAAATTGTCGACAGATTTTTCGCCCATTCGTTCAAGCTGAATCAGCTCTTCTTTCGTTAATCGGTAAAGGTCTGACACACGAGAAACGAGCTGTTCCTTGAAGAGCTGTGTAATGACCCGCTCGCCAAGCCCATCAATATTCATTGCATTACGGGAAACGAAGTGAATGAGACCCTCACGTATTTGGGCAGGACATTCTGGATTGATGCATCGCAAGGCCACTTCTCCTTCGATTCGCACCAGCTCACTATGACACTCTGGACATTCAGTTGGCATGTGAAACGGCTTTTCTTCGCCTGTACGCTGATCGACAAGGACACCTGCGACTTCAGGAATAATATCGCCGGCTTTTTTCACAATCACCTGATCAAAATAGCGAATATCCTTTTCTTTGATCAAATCTTCATTATGAAGAGATGCACGCTGCACTGTCGTCCCTGCTACTTTGACAGGCTCAAGAATCGCTGTTGGTGTAATCACGCCTGTACGCCCGACGCTTAGTTCAATATCAAGCAGCTTCGTTACGACCTCTTCAGCCGGAAACTTGTACGCAATCGCCCAGCGCGGGCTTTTTGCTGTAAAGCCGAGTTCTTCCTGCTGAGCCAGTGAATCGACTTTAATGACAATTCCATCGATTTCATATGAAAAATCGGCACGCTTTACTTTTAATGTTTCAATGAGCTCGATGACTTCTTCGATCGTTTGGCACATCCGTCTTTCTTTGTTTGTTTTAAAGCCAAGTTCGTCGAGAAGATCAAGTCCTGCGCTTTGCGTTTCAACACCAATTTCATCAAGCTCCGCTATACTGTAGACGAATATATCAAGGTTTCGTTTCGCTGCAATTTTCGTATCTAGCTGACGAAGTGAACCTGCAGCCGCATTACGCGGGTTTGCAAACGGCTCTTCTTCGTTTTGTATTCTTTTTTCATTTAATGCTTCAAAAGAAGGTTTTGGCATAAATGCCTCGCCTCTCACTTCAATCGACAGAGGGCGTTTGATTTTAAGCGGGATGGAACGAATCGTTTTGAGGTTTTCAGTAATATCCTCCCCCGTTGTTCCATCTCCGCGTGTCGCTCCTCGGACAAACACGCCATTTTCATAACGGAGAGAAACAGCGAGTCCATCAATTTTCAGCTCGACATTGTATGCGATATCGTCACCGACTGCTTGACGAACCCGGCGGTCAAAATCAAGAAGGTCCTGTTCATTAAACGCATTCCCAAGGCTGAGCATTGGTGTGCCGTGACGTACTTTTTGGAAGGCGTCTAAAACAGCGCCGCCTACTCTTTGTGAAGGAGAATCCGCTGCTTTTAAATCAGGGTGCTCTTCCTCCAGAGAAATCAGCTCACGCATCCGCGCATCATATTCAGCGTCAGGAACACTTGGACGATCAAGTGTATGATATTCGTAGTTGTATTGATTCAAAATCTGGTGCAGTTCCTCGATCCGGCGTTTCGCTGCTTCTTTATCCATCTGCTTCTTCCTTTCAATTCATCCGTTTTGTCCTATCAGTTTATTGCTTCTCGATTGGTGCAAATGCTGCGAGAAGACGCTTAATGCCTGTCGGGCTTGGGAACGCAATATCAAGCTCTGTGCTGTCTCCGCTGCCTTTCACACTCACAACCGTACCAACGCCCCATTTTTTATGGGCCGCTTTATCGCCCACAGCCCAGCCAATACTGCCGCCGCCTGTGTTTTGAATCGTTTGAGTTTGCGGACGCGAGACAGGTCCCCGTCTCTGCGGTCTTTCTCTTGTTTGGCCAAACGGTGTTTTTGTTTCTTTTTTCTCATTTAGGTTGTCCAATAAATCGGCTGGTATTTCTCGAATGAATTTTGATTCAAGGTTCATGTTTGTCCGGCCGAAAAGTGTTCTCATTTTTGCACTTGATAAATAAAGCTCTTCTTCAGCCCGTGTGATGCCTACATAAGCGAGGCGGCGCTCTTCTTCCATCTCTGCATCTTCCATTAATGAACGGCTGTGCGGGAAGACACCTTCCTCCATTCCCATTAAGAAAACAACAGGGAATTCTAGACCTTTTGCAGCGTGAAGTGTCATTAAGATGACGGCATCCTGATCTTCTTCTTCATTCTCATCCAGCTTATCAATGTCTGCGACGAGGGCGAGATCTGTCAGGAAGGTCACAAGTGACTTGTCCTCATTTTGTTCTTCAAAATTCTTAGTGACGGATAAAAACTCGTCAATATTTTCTAAGCGGCTTTGTGCTTCAATGGTTTTTTCGAGCTTCAGCGCTTCACGATAGCCTGTTTTCTCTAGAATTTCTTCTGTTAATTCAGTGACAGATAAATAGTCCTGCATGTTCGTCATTTGATCAATGAGCTGTTTGAACTCATCAAGCGCATTGGCTGCCCGTGCACTCAGTCCAATGAAATCCACCTGACCAAGTGCTTCAAACATAGACAGGTCATTCATCTCAGCATATGCTGCAATTTTATCAACAGATGTCGCCCCGATTCCGCGCTTTGGTACGTTGACAATTCGCGCAAAACTAATATCGTCATCTGGGTTTGCCACTAGGCGTAAGTATGCCAAAATGTCTTTGATCTCTTTTCTGTCATAGAACTTCGTGCCGCCGACAATATTGTACTGAATGTTGGCTTTCATTAACGTTTCCTCTATGACACGAGACTGAGCATTTGTCCGGTAAAGGATCGCAAAATCGGATAATTTGCGCTTTCCGCTCTGATGAAGCTGACGAATCTTTCCTGCGACAAATTGTCCTTCACCAAATTCATTATCTGCACGATAATAGGCAATCTTCGCTCCTTCATCATTTTCTGTCCAAAGATTTTTCGGCTTCCGGTTTGCATTGTTTTGAATGACCGTATTTGCGGCTTGCAAAATGCGTTTCGTCGATCTGTAATTTTGCTCAAGCAGAATCACTTCACTGGATGGATAATCTTTTTCAAAGGAGAGAATGTTTGTAATATCCGCTCCGCGCCAGCGATAAATAGACTGATCCGAGTCACCGACAACACATATATTTTGAAAGCGCTGCGCGAGCAGTTTCACAAGCATGTACTGTGCTCTGTTCGTATCCTGATACTCATCCACATGAATGTATTGGAATTTCCGCTGATAGTGCTCTAATACTTCAGGAATGCGCTCAAACAGACGAATTGTCATCATAATTAAATCATCAAAGTCGAGAGATTGGTTTTTGAGTAAACGCTTTTGATAATCTGTATAGACATCGCTGACCACTTGATCATAGAAATCACCCGCTGTTTTGGCGTATTCCTCTGCGTCAATGAGTTCGTTTTTTGCACTGCTGATGGAACCTAAAATGCTGCGCGGGTCAAACTTTTTAGGATCGATATTCCGTTCTTTTAAAATGTTTTTAATAACTGAAAGCTGATCAGATGTGTCTAAAATAGAGAAGTTGCGATTCACACCAATACGGTCAATATCGCGTCTTAAAATACGGACACACATGCTGTGAAACGTAGAGATCCAGATGTCATCTGCGCCAGGCCCTAAAATTGCCTGGACTCGTTCACGCATTTCACGTGCTGCTTTATTTGTAAATGTAATCGCTAAAATGTTCCACGGCGCCACATGCTTTTCTGCCATTAAGTAGGCAATTCGATGTGTGAGCACCCGTGTCTTCCCGCTTCCTGCTCCTGCCATCAACAATAGAGGACCGTCTGTTGCTTTGACTGCTTCTTTCTGCGCGTCATTCAGCCCTTCTAATAGATGATTCGATATTTCATTCATTCCATTCACCGCCAATTCGAACTTATGTTCTATTTTAACCCGTTTCGTCTTATTTGACTATGATGACTTTTTGACTGCTTCGACTGTCTTTAGAGCTTCTTTGAAATTGTCATAAATGACGTTTCCTACAACCACAACGTCTGCATGCTGCGAGAAGTCTTTTGCCTGCTTAGCGTTCTGGATGCCGCCGCCATAAAAAAGAACTGTTTCATCAAGCACTGCTTTTGTTTCTTTGACAAGCTCTATGTCTCCAAGCGTTCCGCTGTATTCCAGATAAAAAATGGGCAGCTTCATCAAATGCTCTGCCACTCTTGCATATGCCCTGACGTCATCAATATCCAGCGCTGTATTTGCCTCTGTAAGCTTGGCCGCTTTACAATCTTCATTTAAGATCACATAGCCTTCAGGCACAATCTCTTCCATTGACATCAAATCACCGAATTCCTTCATTGCGTCCTTATGCAGCCCAACAATCCAGTCAGGGTGAGAGCTGTTTAAAACGGTCGGGATGAAATACAGATCAAAGCCAGGCACAATCATCTCATGTGTGGAGATTTCGAGCACACATGGCACTAGAAACCGGCGGACCTTTGACATCAATTGAAGCACGTTGTCCTCTGTCACATGATCACTTCCGCCAATCAATATGGCATCCGTCCCAGATTCGCAAATCGCTTCTAGCTGTTCATCGGAAATTTCTTTATTTGGATCGAGTTTAAAGACATGCTTCCACTCGGTAACATCATACATGAAAAACGTTCCTCCATTCGTTTCATTCCATTTAAATATTATAACAAAATCAAAGGCCGCAAAAAATGGGTAACCTCCTTTAGCTAAAAGTTTCATTCTTTTGAAAATGGGTGATCGTGACTTTACATAAAATTGCTGGAGAATAGATAAAAAATCCACTAGAAGAGGAGCTGAAAGAGGTTGTTATTTTGGCACTTTGTCACATGCTATTATACAATAAAGGAATATTTTACTATAGATTTAAAAACCATCTATTAAGCAGAGGTGACTCAGTTGAAAAGAACGATTACATATGAACAAAATATAGACATCGGATACATCTATATCACCCCGCAAGCGAAGCATATGAAAATCAAAAAAACCATTGAATTAGATGTCAATGAATGTGTCAATGTAGATATCGACCAAGAGGGCCGAGTGGCTGGCTTGGAGTTATTTTCAGAAGAATCCAAAGTGCTGCGGAACGTACCGGTTTATGAGGATGAGCTTTCTTTACGTTTGACGGATCAGGAAATTCTCTCAACCTATCAACTGTCAGGCGTTGAATTCCAATTCTCAACACCTGATCACAATGAGCTGATCGGTTTTACTATTTTCGATCCTCTTCGCTATAACATCACAAGAAAAAAACCGTTTTGATCTTTCAAAACGGTTTTTTCAAATTATTGTCTCGCTTCATTAAAGTAATGGACGGATGTCATGGCCCCTTCGTCGACCATCTTGTTGTCTTGGATATCTAATGGATCTGGGTGGCCGGCTTTTTCAGGAACCTTTTCATCTGACCGGAACATGCTTGCCCATTTTTTCAGATGCTGTTTATTTTTTACCGCTAATAACACAGCTCCTCCAACCCCTAATCCTGCAAGTACATACGCATTTGGACGCTTATTCATGTATGTTCCCTCCCCTTATGATCTTATTTGTAAGTTACCCCGCCTTTTCATTTCTAAACGTCACAATATGCTGATGTGGTTTCTCTTTCATTAAAAAGTGGAATAACAACAGCAATGAAAGAGAAAAGAGGGGATCTTCGTGACAACAACTTTAATTGTCATCAGCGCATTGCTAGTCATTTGTTTGATCATCCCAATCATTCTATTGATCTGGATTTGGATGAGGGATGAAAAACAAGAAGAACATTCAGTTCTGCGAAATTATCCGGTCATTGGAAAGCTGCGGTTTATCTTTGAAAAAATAGGACCTGAGCTTCGCCAATATCTGTTTCTGAATGACCGAGAGGAACTGCCCTTCTCAAGAAGAGAATACGAGCAGGCGGTCATGTCAGGGAAGTACAAAAGCCGGACGATGGGCTTTGGATCAAAACGTGATTTTGACAAGCCAGGCTATTACATTCGAAACGTCCTGTTTCCAAAGCAGCGAAATGAACTTCGCATCGATCAATCTGAAAAAATCAAAACGAAAGTGTATCAGATTGATCAAGACAATTTACTGAGAAGAAGTGAACATGTCAAAGAAGTCGAAGCAAATCCTTACTTTCTTCATCAAGAGGATGTACAAGTCATTGGCGAACATACATGTCAAAAGCCTTTCCATGTGAAAGGACTGATCGGTCAATCTGCCATGAGCTACGGCTCCTTAGGCGACAGGGCGATTACAGCTCTATCTTCAGGATTAAAAATGGCCGGCGGGACGTGGATGAACACAGGTGAAGGCGGGCTTTCTCCTTATCACCTCAAAGGCGGCGCAGATATCATTTGCCAGATTGGGCCTGGTTTATTTGGCGTTAGAACAGAGGATGGCGCATTTTCCTTTGAAGAATTCAAGAAAAAAAGCGAACACGAGGAAGTCAAAGCCTTTGAACTCAAGCTGGCACAAGGAGCAAAAACACGCGGCGGTCATATTGACGGCGAAAAGGTGACGGAAGAAATAGCGAATATCCGTAAATTACCGCCTCACCAATCCATTGACAGCCCAAACCGCTTTGAGATGTTCCACTCCATTCCTGACATGTTTGATTTCATTGAACAGCTGCGGAGCATAGGCGGAAAGCCAGTTGGAATCAAACTTGTTGTCGGACATAAAGAAAATATTGAAGAGCTCGCCAGCTATATGAAAAAAAGCGGGAAACACCCTGATTTCATTACAGTGGATGGCGGAGAAGGCGGTACAGGGGCGTCCTTTCATGAATTGGCGGATTCCGCAGGGCTGCCGATTTTCACGGCGCTCCCAATGGTTCATCAAATATTGAAAGAATACGGTGTCAGACATCAGGTGAAGCTCTTTGCTTCTGGCAAGCTTCTCTCGCCTGATAAAATTGCGATTGCCCTTTCAATGGGAGCTGACTTTGTGAATATTGCCAGAGGTCTCATGTTTTCAGTCGGATGCATTCGCGCCCAAGTCTGCCACACGAATAAATGCCCAGTCGGGGTCGCCACGACTGATCCAAAGCTGCAAAAGGGTTTATCGATTGAAGAAAAAAAATACCGAGTGTGCAATTATATCCTGTCTCTTAGAGAAGGTTTGTTTAATTTATCCGCAGCTGCGGGTATAGAATCGCCTATTCATTTTAATGAAAAACATATTATTTTTAGACAAGAGAATGGCGAGACAAGCGAAGTGCCGATGTTCTCAAGCACACAGCCATCTGTCTAGCTCGAAAAGGTGCGGAAACGCGCCTTTTTTGTTAATATTTTTGATCAATCGCGTACTAAGTTTGCAAACAGTAGAGTTTAAGGAAATCATCTCAAGCGAAGACGGCATCTCCTATGAAGGAGAAAGATGGTTGATGGGCGAGCTAAAGTAAAAAAACAGGGACACTTTATCAGCCCCTGCCCGCCTTTTCATAAAAAAACTGCAAACAAGTCCATTTTTCGTGAAAAGGATTGTTTACAGTGAAAGCTGCTTTATTTTGTTTCGTTATTTTCCTGCTGTTCTGCTACGCGGTCAAGTGCCATCGTATAGGCATCGTTGCCATAGTTCAAGCAGCGTTTGACACGTGAGATGGTTGCAGTGCTTGCACCTGTTTCCGTCTCAATTTTATGATACGTGTTTCCCTCACGAAGCATACGCGCTACTTCAAGACGCTGTGATAAAGATTGGATTTCATTGATGGTACATAAATCATCAAAGAATCGATAACATTCTTCCAGGTCTTTAAGGGATAAGATGGAGTTGAATAACTGATCTAAGCTTTTGCCCCTTAATTTATCAATTTGCATCTTAATACATCTTCTCCTTTACTATTGCCACACCGCTTCGCACGATCTTCTTCTAAGAAAGCGGTATCTTTCCTGACTAATTTTTTTAAAACCTCAGCAATGAGCTTTGAACAGATCATGACAGGTTTGGTTCTACGCTGAAAATGCCGTCAGGTTCTTTCGTAAGCCGAAGCTTCTTTATCGTAAACAAATTCGACAAGTTCTGTCATTTTCCTTGTATGACAATCTGACAAACTTGTTTGCTTCCGTTATAAAGATGACTTCTGCTTGGTTAGGTCTTCTGCCCTCATATACAGGCTTTACGGAAAGCTCGGCGAGACCACAAATATGCGCCCCGCCTTGCTCGGGTTATTCAAAATATGTTGGCCGGTCAGCGTAACCGGCAAATTCATTTTACAATTAGAGTACTTCATTCGTCATGTCAAAGCCCTCTGCTTTGTCAACAGCTCCACATAAGATCATGATCACTTACATGGCAGTGAAGAGAACCATGGCTCACTTCTGCCCTATAACAGCAGTCAGAAATGCGGCAAAGATGATACAGCTCCACTCTGTTATATTTTAACGCATTATAGACGGAAAGAGTACAGTTTTTTTCATGACATCAAATATTCCTCTTGGTGTCACTCGAATATACGGCAAATGTGTACTTTGGAAAAAGACAAGTGTATCAATTGGGCAGTCAAATGGATAGCCACGCTCAATGAGCAGCTCGCGTAATGTTTGTTCCTGCTGAAGAACAGTCTCAAACGGTTCAGCCGATGCACAGCCTGATAATTGCAGCGGGATTTCGTGCAAAATTTTCCCGTTCTCTGTGAGTACGATTCCCCCGCCAATTTCTTTCATCCGCTTATGTGCCAGCATCATATCTTCTTTATTTTTCCCGATCACTAAAATATCACCCGTGAGCGAAAATGAGCTGACAAAGCCTTGCACTTTATTTGCGAACCCTTTTAGCATCGTATTCACACGCCACTCACCTTTTCGGTCAATCAGGCTAAAGAAGCTTTGATCATGGTCACATGACAGCTGGTTGATTGAGTTATCAATTTCCACTGTATAAGGCTCCATGATGACAGCATTTCTCATCTTGACACCTAGCGGCATAGAGAATTGCAAATCACTCATCGTGAGGTCGTAGCTTAAATCTAATGGAGCAAGCCCGCCATTTTCCCATTTTGTTTCTTGGAATTGATGCTGGTTCTCGCCATCTAATTTGAGAATAACCCCTTTAGATATGACCGTTTCAGGATTTGTGTTCATTGGATCATCTAAAATATTCAAAGAAGCCAGCCGGCCTGGGCCAACAACGCCTAATAAATCATCAATTTGATAGTATTTTGCAATGTTAAATGTCGCCATATTATACGCATCAATGATCGGCACGCCTTCTTCAAGGGCAATCGAAATCAAACGGTTAATCATGCCTTCCTCATAAAAGTGAGGGGCAGCACCATCTGTTGTATAGAAAAAATGGTCATAGTGTCTAAAGTCACGCTCATGCAGTTCTCTTAAAATGTTCACTAAATCTGGGCGGATGGAAGAATGCCGCAATGAAACATGATAGCCAAGGGACAAGCGTTTTAACACATCGTCGGCATTCATCGCTTCATGATCACTGTCCGCGCCAAACAGCTTCATTTTTGTTAGCGTTTTCTCAGAAGCTCCAGGGAAATGCCCTTCAATTCGTTTTCTCTGCTTCTTTGTTTCTTGCATGCAATATAAAATGAGATCGTCACCGTCCATCAATCTTGGCCAGCTTGTTAATTCGCCGCCTTGGAGGACGTCAGGATGATCAATCCATTCCTTCCGGTAGTTAACTGGCAGCATCTCATCTTCATATCTGACTTCCGTTTGAAGATCGTATCTGGACCACCAGAAATACTGAAATGGCTGCTTTTTTAATTCACATAGGGTGGAAAGCGCTTTCTTTTCATTGCTTTGCAAAAGAAGAAATAAGTTATCGCTGACCATCGTTGTTGTGCCAAATTGAGACACATATTCTGCAAGTGATTGGGGATTATAAATATGGAACGGATGCGCGTGAGGCTCTATATACCCAGGCACAATGTATTTCCCTTCACAATCAATCACACGTTTAGCTGATTTATTTTGAGGAAGCTCTGCTCCGACATAAACAATTCGATCATCATGTATCCAAATATTTGCCTTCACCCATTGCTTCAAAAACGGGTTAAGCACGAGTCCATTCGTTAAAAGGAGTGTTGGAACTATTTTTGAGTCGACTACATCGATTTGTGTGCGGATGTCATTGTTTCTCCAATTAAAAGTACGTTCGGACATTCACATACTCTCCTTCATTTGTATTAGCCCTATCGTAACATAACGAACTACGTTACGCATTAATGAAACGTTACAATTTCTTGAAATCACACTTAAAATAATTTAAAAAAGGAGATTCACCTTCAATGAAACCTAATCTCGGCTTAATGGAAGCGCTCATTAGAATTGCCTGCGGAATGACAATATGTACTGTGGCTGGATCCTTATATGCTAGAAAACCATGGAGTAAAATGCTGCTTTTGGGCATCATGTTTGGCGGTATGAAACTGGGATCTGGCATTCTTCGTTTTTGTCCAGTGACATATATGTGTGAGCAGCAGGACACACATAAAGAGAAGGCTGAGTAAGGCAGCCTTCTTTTTTTGTGATCATTTTCATCTCATTCCGCTGCTTCACACCATTCGACCATTGTCCCTGCAATAATTTCAGCTGCTTCAATCACATGCTCAATGTCAATAGATTCATTCGGAAAATGGGCAAGCTCCGTTGTTCCCGGTCCAAACACGATGATCGGAATACCTGCTGCCTGTGACAGTAATCCGCCGTCCGTTCCCCAAGGGGCGGCTTCGATTTTCGGCGGCTGCTTCATGACCGCTTCATATTGTTCCTTCAATAAACCTAAAAGCGGATGATCTGTATCGATTGAACCCGGAAGCCATCTTGCACCAAACCATTCGACCTCAACAGGATGCTCTTGGAACCATTCATCTTTTTCTCCGAGTCCTGCCATCCAATTTTCTAATTCCTTCTCTGCCTGTTCTACCGTTTCACCGGGCATCACCCCGAGCCTGCCTTCCATTGTGACAAGGTCTGCTACAGAGGATGGCCAATCACCGCCTTGAATTTTCCCGATATTGATTGGGATCGGGATTGGGATATGCTGAAACAGCGGCTCGGTGATTCGCTGATTTCTTTCTTCTTCAAGTGCCGCTATATGTGAAAGGACAATCGTGCTCTTTTCAATAGCAGAAACGCCGTGATATCTTGTTCCGCCATGAGCAGCCCTTCCTTTAATATGCAGTCTGAACCATTTAGATCCCTGCTGAATCGGAAAGATTTTCATATGACTTGGCTCTGGAATGATGGCTGCATCTGCGGTATATCCTCTTAGTATGGCTGCAAGGGTGCCTGCACCGCCGCTCTCTTCTTCGACAACACTATGAAAGACAACATCTCCCTTCAGCGGAATCTGAAGTGCATGCAGTGCTTCAAGTGCAAAGAGTAAAGAAACGTTTCCACCTTTCATATCTGTTGCCCCGCGTCCATAAAGTCTCCCGTTTATGATATGCCCGCTGTAGGGCGGATATGTCCATTGTTTGTGATCACCTGCCGGGACAACATCCACATGCCCATTTAATAAAATAGATTTGCCGCCTCCTTTACCTTTCAATCGTCCGGCGACATTGGGACTTCCTTTAAAGGAACGCCTCGGGGAATAAAAATACGGATGGTTCAGCAAGTCATCCCCGCCAATGTCCCACATGTCAACATCAAAGCCAATGGCAGAAAGTTTATTTGCTACGATTTGCTGTACTTCTTGCTCATTTCCTTGTGTGCTGTCACATTGCACCATTTGCTGAAGAAGCGTGACGGCTTCTTCCTTATGCTCTTTCATCCAGCTTCTGATACGTGTAATTGGCTGCAAGTCGGTCATCCTTTCTACACAACAGATTTGACATCAGGCGCTAAAATGAGCGGCGCCTCTGTCGCCCTCATGACATCTTCCGGCTGAAACGGCGGCATGACTTCACGCAAAATGAGCAGCTGTGACTTGACCTCAATGACTGCCATATCCGTAATAATCAGGTCCACACAAGACTTAGCAGTTAAGGGCAGCGTGCAGGCTGCTTTTATCTTAGATTGTCCGTGTTTATCAAGGTGGCTCATCACGACCACCACCTTTTTCGCTTTTTGCGCAAGTTCAATCGCTCCACCCATACCCGGCACTCGTTTCCCTGGCACAATCCAATTGGCAAGATCCCCATGACTGCTGACTTCAAGTGCACCTAAAATGGTCATATCCAGCATCCCTTTGCGAATGATGCCAAAAGCGGTTGTGCTGTCCATATATGAGCCGCCTTTTGTTAACGTAATGGGAAAACCGCCGGCATTGCACAAATTCGGATCTTCTTCCCCTTGTACTGGTGAACCGCCTGCTCCCATAATGCCGTTTTCTGCATGCAGCCACACCTCGTAATGTGCTGGGATGTACTCAGCTGCAAGGGTCGGGATGCCGATCCCAAGATTCACAATCATGCCATCTTCAATTTCCTGTGCCGCGCGTTTGGCTATGCGGTGTCTTAAATCGATGTCTCCCATGCCCATGTCCAGTTCACTCCTTTTGATTGCACGATCTGGTTCACAAATACGCCTGGTGTGACGATTTCCTCTGGATGAAGCCCGCCCACAGGCACAATCTCTTCTACCTCCGCAATGGTCCAGTCTCCTGCCATCGCCACAATCGGGTTTGTATTCCGTGCACTTTTATCAAAAATCAGGTTGCCTGCTTCATCTGCTTTGAGGGCATTCACAATCGCGATATCCGCAGTCAGTGCAGGCTCAAGAATATACTTCTTTCCATCCAGCTGAACCAATTGTTTCTCATCAAGATTGAGACTATCCATGCCGACATCTGTCACAATGCCCGCTAAACCCATCCCGCCTGCCCTGATCTTTTCTGCTAGGATGCCCTGCGGGTAAAAAAGAACGTCTAGTGTACCTGCCTGCATTTTCTGCCCGGCAATTGGATTTGAGCCAATATGAGAGGCAATGATTTTCTTCACTCTTCCTTCTGTGATCAGCCTGCCAACACCGATTTGCGGGAAGCCTGCATCGTTTCCGATCAATGTCAGGTCTTTAATATTGGCTTCTAGAATGGCATCGATCAATGATGGCGGGGACCCCACACCGCCAAACCCGCCAAACATAATGGTCATTCCGTCTCTAAAATGCGTGATGACTTGATCTAAGTTCGCTGTTTTGTTCATCATCTTTCCTCCCTACATGGCAGATGGGAAAAACCCTCGATTGATGACTTCTTGCTCGACCTGCGTCATTGTCTGCCCGAATAAATGAATCAGTTCATCCATCTCCTGCTGCGTAATAGAAAGCGGCGGTGCGATCATGACCGCTGCACCCCCTACGCCATCCTCTCCAGCGCTTGCTGGGTAAACAAGCAAACCATTTTGTTTGGCCGTCTCCACAACTAAATGTGTCATTTGAGCATGGGCAGGAAATGGTGTTTTCGATAATCGGTCTGCGACAAACTCAATGCCAATGAGCAGTCCCTTTCCTCTCACATCCCCTATGATGGAATGTTTTGTTTGCAAATCCTTTAAAGCATTCATTAAATATCGGCCAGACAGATCAGCCCGTTCTGAAAGCTGGTGTTTTTTCATGTATCGAATGACAGCAAGTGAGACGGCTGCTGAAAGCGGATTGCCGCTATAAGTGTGGCCTGCCATCACAGAGCCCGAACCGCTGAGAATCGGTGCAATCACATGATCCGCTGAGACAGCTGCCGCAATTGGTGAATAGCCGGCGCTCATGCCTTTTCCGAGTACCATAATATCTGGTACGACGCCCCAATGTTCCATGGCAAACATTTTCCCAGTTCGTCCAAAGCCTGTCATGACTTCATCTGCAATCATTAAAATATCGTTTTCCTCACAAACTCGCTTCATCGCCGCAAAATATCCATCTGGCGGAACAAGCGCCGCGCCCGCTGCCCCAACAATCGGCTCTGCAATAAAAGCCGCAATCCTCTCTTTTCCTATACGCTGGATGACAGTTTTAAATTCCTGTACATACCATTCGACCTGCTTGCTTTCTTCCTTTGGCAGCCACGAACGATAGCTGTATGGCGGAGACAGCACCGGGTGTTTTTCGAGCAGTGGTTCAAAGCGCTCTCTCCTTGCAATATGCCCTGACATCGACAGCGCACCGAGTGTGATGCCATGATAACTCATCCATCTTGAAATGATGTGATTCTTCTCAGCCTTCCCCTGCTCCTGCCAATGCTGAATGGCAATTTTCATGGCGGTCTCTGTTGCCTCTGATCCGCTTCCGACAAAAAAAGACCAGTTCAGGTTCCCTGGGCAGAGCGTACTCAATTCATAGGCAAGTTCTTCTGCTGGTTCATTTGTGAATTGTGACCTGTACGTAAAGCTCACCTTTTCCGCTTGCTCTGTCATGGCATCAATGATGTCTCGTATGCCATGTCCAATACTCGCCGTGACAGCACCCGATGAGCCGTCTAAATATTTTTTCCCGTCCCGATCATATAAATAAATCCCCTCTCCTTTCACAGCCACAGGATAATGCTGATTCAACATCGGTTTGATTAAGTAATCCCGGGTCTCCACTTTGTCATTCCTCCCTCTCTCGTCAGCAGCTGCATCTTTCTTTTTTCATGAATCGCAAGAAAATTTTGTATACTTGTTATAAGATTAGCTTAATCAAGAGGGCAGTCATCCTCCATTCGCCACATGCCCGAATTTCACACGCATTTTTTATACATCGTGTATAAGAGTGTTCAAAAGGAGGTCATGAGTCTATGGCGATTCTCGTCAAAGATGCACTCTCGCTCGATATCATGAAGGAAACAAAGCTGCTTGCTGGGGAAAATGGACTGGACCGTCTCATTCAGTGGGTGACCATCGTGGAAATTATCGAAGATACTTCAAGGCTTTCAGAAGGGGAACTGCTCGTCACAACCGGCTTTGGGCTTGCAGACAATCAGGAAAGGCGCACCCGGCTTGAGGAGCTGATTCAATCTCAACGTCTATCAGCCATTGCGATTTATAAAGGCGTATACTTAACGGAAATTCCTGCATCACTGATCGAAGCTGCCAAAAACAGCGGCATTCCACTCATCGAGATTCCTTCACATGTCAACTTCTCAGACATTACAAAAGCCGTCCTAGAGCAAATCGTCAGCAGCCAGCTCCATCAGCTTAAATATTCTTCAGCCATTCACCAAAGACTGACTCATTTAAATGTAAGCAATAAAAATGTCACGCAAATTACAGATGAGCTGGCACATCTCACTTCGGCAAACATCGTCGTGCTTGATGTTTTTTTACATCAAACAGCAGCTCATCTCATAAAAGATGAAGTGACGTACGCTCCTGCTTTTGGCTTTCTGACGGATCGTGAACCAATCGAAACAACGCCTCTTCTCAAGCAGGCTGAGGAGAAAGGACGGCTCGTTTATGACACATGCGGTGCGTTTGTCCTCGCTGCATGTCCGGTGATTGCGATGGGCGATATTTTTGGGTTTATTGTATCTTTAAAGAAAAAAGATGCGTGGCATCATCTCGACGCAATTGCCATCGAGCATGCCGGGGCGGTGTATGCGATTGAATGGCTGAAGCAAAAAGCCATTCAAGATACAGAAAACCAAATGCAAGGTCATTTGTTAGATGATATTTTGCAGCAGCAATACACAGAAGAAAGCTATGTGGTCGAACAGGCAACAAAGCTGCAATACGATATGAGCGATGAGCAGGTGGTCATCTACTTTCAATTTCAGCATCAGCACACACAGCTCGATCACCAAATGATGCAGCGCCTGTCTCAATTGCTCACGTCGATATTTGAACGCAGACATATTCCTTTTTTACTTAAAACAAGGCTCGATTCCATTTTTGTTCTTACGCCAGCAGGAAAAAAAGCATTTCAAGAAGCGGAGTGGTATCGCGCAGCAGAGGAGTGCCGGAGCACTTGGTCTTATTTTTTTCCCGTCCATCCGATTGTGATTGGCATCGGGAGAGCCTATGACCAGATCGGTCTCTTTGCAAAAAGCGCGAAGGAAGCACAGTATGCAGCAAGGCTTCTTCCACTTTTAAAGACAGACGAATGCATCATTCATTATCAGAAGCTCGGCTTATACGGGATGCTGCTTGAAATGAATGAAGCGGGTATGAATTTGCATGACTTTTACGTGGAGCTGTTAAGTCCCTTGCTTTATACGAAAAAACAGGGGGCTGACCTGATCCATACACTCGAAGTGTATTTGGCACACAATGAAAATATTCAAAAATCTGCGGGGGAATTGTTTATTCACAGGCATACATTAAGCTATCGCTTAAAACAAATTGAAACGAGAACAGGCTGCAGCCTCAAATCCACGGATGACCGGATGAAGCTGCAGCTCAGTATCATGGCGTACCGCCTATCTGGTCTGCTTGATCAGATGAGAACCATTTCATGATTCATTCGGCGTTTTCACCCATAGATTCATATCTTCAATTTTGTCAAAAATATAGCAGTTGTTTTGGAAACGCCCGGTATACGTATAGCCGAGCTGATAAAACACTTGGTTCATTCCATAGGACAGTGCACGTGCGAGAGAATAAAAAACATAGATGTGCATGGATTGAAGTTCTTTTTCGAGTGCTAGAATCAAATGATGCATGAATCCTAGTTTTCTGTATGATGGAAGGGTCGCACAATCTGTTAATTCCGCATGACCATACGGTGCATTGATTTCAGCGGATGCTGCACTCACAATGTGACCGTCATGTTCAACGGCATAAAAGACGGTCCCTTCCTCCATCACCTTTTGGATGTAATCTGGCTCATTCATTGGCGTAGGATACGTTTCAAAAACGGTATCATAGAGCTTTGCCAGCTTGTGAATATCCTGCGTATCCGCTTTCCTCATCACATACTCATCCTGCCAAGTGCCTTGGTCTTTTTTGAGAGGCTTTTTCTGAATAGACGCAACAATTTCATCTTCCTTCAGCCAATACGGGCTGTTCATCCGATCCTCCGTCAGAAAGAGCGACATGCCGTACGCATCACTTCCAAGGAAATAATGAGAAAACACGCCTTCAAGCCGAAAGCCGTTTTCTAAAAAAAGAGGCATATGCTCACGCCTGACTT
Organism: Bacillus sp. FSL R5-0512; assembly: GCF_038593295.1. NCBI lineage: Bacteria > Bacillati > Bacillota > Bacilli > Caryophanales > Bacillaceae > Bacillus > Bacillus sp. FSL R5-0512. The sequence continues at coordinate 645,447 of NZ_CP151982.1, read as the reverse complement.
TCACAATGACCTTAGAAGCCTTGCAGTCTGCCGCTTCCTGAAGAACCGACTGAATCACATCCCTCACCCTGCCGCTGTAGTCATCCAAACGGATGCGCTCATTAAATAAATCAATACAGATCGAGGCAGAAAAACGCTCGTTTGCAAGTTCCTTCAATTGCACCATATACTCATCCTCTCTTATAAATCAGCTAATAAAAAAAATCCAAATGGAAAATGAAACAATGACGATACCAGAAAAAATCGACATGATCATATACCTAATGGCTGAGCCTTTTTTGGCTTTGTTTTGCTTTCTCGCTTCATACATGATGAGATTGGAGAACAGTATAAATAAAATAAGTAACACAATTGCAAATAGAATGATTCCTTGAATGACCATGCTGCCTCCTCATAAACTCGTCATCCCATACTACTTCTTCATATTCAATCATCATCCCTTCTCATGAACAAAAAACACCTTTCCATCTCGTCAGATAGAAAGGTGTTTTGATTAAACGTTTTTCCCTGCAGCCTTCAGCGCACGGGCACCGATGTCACGGCGATAAAATAGACCTGGCTGTATGATTTCTTCAACCGCTTCATACACTCTTGATCTTGCCGCTTCAAATGTGTCGTCAAATGCGGTTACATTCGCTACACGGCCGCCATTTGTGACGAATTGATCGTTTTCTTTTTTTGTTCCTGCGTGAAAGGTCACGACATCAGTGACAGTCGTTTGCAAGGCACCGATCGGCGTCCCTTTTGCATAGTCTTCTGGGTATCCTTCTGATGCAAGAACCACACTAACAGCCGCAGTGTCTTTCCACTGTAAGTCCACATCTTTTCCATCAAGAATATCGAGGAATACTTGGACTAGATCTGATTCAAGACGAGGGAGAACCACCTGCGTTTCAGGGTCGCCAAAGCGTGCATTGAATTCAATCACCTTTGAGCCTTCTGGTGTCAGCATTAAGCCCGCATATAAAATGCCTGTAAATGGACGCTCTTCCTGCACCATCGCGCGAGCTGCCGGTTTGACGACATCTTCCACCGCTTTTTGGACGACTTCATCTGAAATTTGCGGAACTGGTGAATAAGCGCCCATCCCGCCGGTATTCGGCCCTTTGTCATCTTCAAAGGCCCGTTTGTGATCCTGCGCAATCACCATCGGGTACACCTTTTCTCCGTTGACAAAGGCCATGAGTGAAAATTCTTCACCTGTTAAAAATTCTTCGATGACGACAGATGCACTTGCATCGCCAAACTTTTCATCCTCTAAGAAATCATGCAGACAATCGACCGCCTCTTCCAGCGTCATGGCCACTGTGACGCCTTTTCCTGCGGCAAGCCCGTCTGCTTTAATAACAATCGGCGCACCCTTTTCTTCCACATATGCTTTTGCTTCTTCAAACGATGTAAAGGCAGCGTAAGCAGCCGTCGGGATATCGTAATTCTTCATTAAATCTTTTGCAAATTCCTTTGAGCCTTCAATGACCGCAGCTTTTGCATTCGGTCCAAATACTTTTAGACCTGCTTCTTCAAATGCATCAACGACACCTGCGATTAAAGGAACCTCTGGACCGACAATGGTTAAGCCGATTTCGTTTTCTTTTGCAAAACGAATTAATGACTCATGATCGCCTTCGTCGATTGGTACAAGCTTCGCAGCATCTGTCATTCCATCATTTCCGGGTGCGACAAATACTTGGCTGACAAGTTCACTTTGCTTCACTTTCCATGCGATGGTATGCTCTCTTCCGCCTCTGCCGATAATTAGTACGTTCACACTGTCATCCCCTTAATGTTTGAAATGTCTAACGCCAGTGAAGACCATGGCGATGCCGTATTCATCTGCCTTTTGAATCGATTCTTCATCACGAATAGATCCGCCTGGCTGAATGATCGCTGTGACGCCTGCCTTTGCAGCAGCTTCCACTGTATCGCCCATTGGGAAGAATGCATCAGAGCCTAGTGCGCTTCCTTTTGCCTTTTCACCTGCTTGCTCAATGGCAATGTTAGCTGAGCCCACACGGTTCATTTGACCAGCACCGATCCCTGCTGTCATTTGATCTTTCGCAAGGACAATCGCATTTGATTTCACATGCTTGACGACTTTCCAAGCTAGCTTTAAGTCTTTCCATTCGTCTTCTGTTGGTTCTCTTTTCGTTGGAATAGAGATGGTTGCTTCTTCTAATCCGTACGTGTCAATATCCTGAACAAGCAGTCCGCCATGGACACTTGTCAGCTGCTTTTCTTTTTTCCCGAGATCCGCTTCTACATCTAATGTTAATAGACGAAGGTTCTTTTTCGCCGTTAACACGTCAAGGGCTTCTTGGCTGAACGATGGGGCGATGACAATTTCTAAGAAAATCGTATGCAGCACGTCAGCTGTTTGTTTGTCTACTTCACGGTTAAGTGCCACAATGCCGCCAAAAATAGAAGTTTCATCTGCCTTGAATGCTCGGTCAAATGCTTCTGCAATCGTTTCTCCTGTGCCAACGCCGCACGGGTTCATATGCTTCACAGCGACAGCTGCCGGCTCTGTGAATTCACGTACAATTTGGAGAGCGGCATCTGCATCTTTGATATTGTTGTAGGAAAGTTCTTTTCCATGTAATTGCTTTGCAGTAGCCAAAGAACCTTTGGCTGGAAGAGCATTTTCATAGAAAGTCGCCGCTTGGTGCGGGTTTTCTCCATAACGAAGGGATTGTTTTTTCTCAAACGTGACAGTGAACTGTTCTGGCTCTGTTTCGCCCACAAAGTTTGTTAAGTAATCCGCAATCAGAGCATCGTATGCAGCCGTATGACGGAATACCTTGGCAGCGAGCTCACGTTTTTTCTCGAGTGACACGCCGCCTTCTTTGATTTGCTGGATGACTGTATCATAGTCACGAGGATCGACAATCACTGTGACGTCTTGGTGGTTTTTTGATGCCGCACGAAGCATTCCCGGTCCGCCAATATCAATGTTTTCAATTGCTTCTTCATATGTCACATCGTCTTTTGAAATCGTCTCTTTGAATGGATAAAGATTCACGACAACAAGATCAATCGGCTGAATGCCATGCTTCTCAATCTGTGCCATATGCTCATCGTTTTCTCTCACTGCTAAAAGCCCGCCATGAATGTTCGGGTGAAGTGTTTTGAGTCGTCCGTCCATGATTTCAGGGAATCCAGTGACTTCTGAAATTCCAATGACATCAATGCCGTTCTCTTGAAGAAGCTTATGTGTACCTCCAGTTGAAATCACTTCAACGCCAAGTTCTGTTAATTCTTTCACAAAAGGTACAAGATTCGTTTTATCGGAAACACTGATTAATGCGCGTTTGATCGTCATGCCTTCGTCACCTCATTAAGATAATTCTAAAAGTGATTTGATCACTTTTGGATATAGTGTGTGTTCTAGTTCATGCATTCTTTTTTCAATCGATTCAAGCTCTTCCCCTTGTTCGATATAAATCGCGGCTTGGTCAATAATCGGGCCGGTATCCATACCTTCGTCGACAAAATGGACAGTGATTCCTGCCACTTTGACGCCTGCTTGATAGGCTTGTCCAATGGCATCCAGCCCTGGGAAGGCTGGCAGCAAGGACGGGTGGATATTGACAATTTTCCCTCTGAATGCTTCAAGTAATGTCGGACCAATCAGTCTCATATACCCAGCAAGGAAAATCCATTCCACTTCATGCAGCCTAAGCTGTTCAATGATCGTTTGTTCAAAAGCGGCTTTATTCGGAAAAGCCTTCGGGGTAAAGGCAAAGGAAGGAATGCCCTCTTTCTCAGCACGCTCCAGCACCTTTGCACCCGGTTTATCACAAATCACAATGGCGGCCTCTGCCTGCCACTGTTCTTTTTTTAATGAATCCATAATGGCTTGAAAATTCGTCCCGCTTCCAGAGGCGAAGATCGCAAACTTCTTCATGAGAGGCTTCCACCGCCGAATGTGACACCTTCTCCTTTTTGAACACGGCCGATGAGAAATGCTTTCTCTCCGTCTTCTTCAAGTCCTCTGATCACTTCGACAAGGTCATCTTCTTTTACCGCTAAGACAAAACCAATGCCCATATTAAACACGTTGAACATTTCTTCTGCCTTTAACTGTCCTTTTTCTTGAATAAAGGAGAAAATTGGCGGTACTGGCCATGAGCCGTTATCAATCTCAACGCCAAGTCCTTCAGGCAGCATACGCGGTAAATTTTCAATAAAGCCGCCGCCTGTCACATGTGCCATGCCGTCAATCTTGCCGGCTTTCACTTGTTTGAGAACAGGCTTCACATAAATTTTGGTCGGTTCAAGCAGCTCTTCTCCAAGCGGTCTTGTAAAGGGTTCATACGTTTGATGCAGATCCAGACCAGCGTCTTCCAGCAATACTTTACGAACGAGGGAGTACCCATTGCTATGAATTCCGCTTGAGCTGAGTCCAATAAGCAAGTGCCCCTCTTTAATGCTCTCTCCTGTCACGATTTCATCCTTTTCAACGACGCCTACTGAAAAACCAGCAATATCATATTCATCTTCTGTGTAAAGACCCGGCATTTCTGCTGTTTCTCCGCCGACAAGCGCTGAACCAGACTGCTCACAGCCGTCAGCCACACCTTTGACGATTGATTCAATTTTTATCGGATCTGCTTTACCAACTGCTAAGTAATCTAAGAAAAAGAGCGGCTCTGCCCCTTGTGCCAGCACATCGTTCACACACATTGCCACGGCATCAACACCGATCGTATCGTGTTGATCCATTAAAAAGGCAAGCTTTAATTTTGTTCCGACACCATCTGTTCCTGAGACAAGAACGGGCTTTTTGTATGGCAGCTCAGATAAATCAAACATACCGCCAAATCCGCCTAGAGTACCCATGACGCCTGCTCTTTTTGTACGTTCTACGTGTGTTTTCATTCGTTTGACGGCTTCGTATCCTGCTTCGATGTCGACACCGGCGTTTTTATATGCTTCTGACATCCCATTCACTCCTTTTAGCTGCTTCTCTTCCATTTATTTTCAGCAGAATGAAAGAGCAGCATATCAAATCATCTTGACTGCTGCTCCTTTATTCGATTATTTCGTCAGTGCTGTTTCCTTCACATGCGGAAGAACAGTATCTTCATAAATTTCAGTCGGGTATTTCCCAGTAAAGCATGCTAAACATTGACCGCGCTGCGGATCATCATACTTCCTGCCAATCCCGTCCATTAAACCGTCTACAGATAAAAATGCAATGGAGTCTGCACCGATTTCCTGTCTAATTTCTTCCACTGAATGAGAAGAAGCAATCAGCTCTTCATGCGTGGACGTATCAATTCCATAAAAACATGGATGTGCGATTGGCGGAGAACTAATGCGCACATGGACTTCCGTCGCACCCGCTTCTCTTAGCATCGTCACAATGCGGCGGCTCGTTGTTCCGCGTACGATGGAATCATCCACCATCACGACACGTTTTCCTTCGACGACCCCGCGCACAGCTGACAGCTTCATGCGCACGCCCTGCTCACGCAATGCTTGAGACGGCTGGATAAAGGTCCGTCCGACATAACGGTTTTTAATTAAACCGAGCTCATATGGAATACCTGTTGCTTCGGCATATCCAATTGCTGCAGAAATACTCGAATCTGGTACACCTGTCACGACATCTGCTTCGACATGCGCTTCCTCGGCAAGCTTTTTGCCAAGGTTCTTTCTGGCACTATGCACGTTGATGCCGTTGATATTGCTGTCAGGTCTTGAGAAATAAATGTATTCCATGCTGCACATGCTGCGGTTAATGTTCATGGAGAAGCGTTCAGATTTCAGGCCTTCATCATTAATGATCAGCATTTCGCCAGGCTCCACATCTCGTAAATACGTGGCACCGACAACATCAAATGCACATGTTTCAGAAGCAACAACATACGCGTCCCCAAGCATACCAAGTGAAAGCGGACGTAAGCCGTTCGGATCAAGTGCCACAATCATTTCTGTTTCCGTCATAATTAAGAAAGCATATGCGCCTTTAAGCATGGACAAGGCATTTTTGATCTGCTCTTTCAATTCAACATAGCCGCTGCGCTTAATTAAATGAGCGAGCACTTCAGTGTCAGAAGATGTTTGGAATATACTCCCCTGGTTCTCTAACTGCTGCTTTAATTGCGTTGCATTCACTAAGTTCCCATTATGAGCAAGGGCAAGACTGCCGTTGTTTTGCGAGCGGAAGAAGAGGGGCTGCACATTTTCAAAGCCGCCTCCGCCTGCTGTCGCATACCGAACGTGTCCGATCGCTCCTTTGCCTTTCAGATCCTTTAGCTCACCGTTTTGAAAGACTTCCGTAATCAGTCCAAGGCCTTTATGTGCCGTCAGGTTTTCACCATCTGTTGCAATGATTCCCGCACCCTCTTGTCCGCGGTGCTGAAGGCTATGCAATCCGTAATATGTGATTTGCGGGGCTTCTTCGTGTCCCCAAACCCCAAAGACGCCACACTCTTCGTTTAAGCCTCTGATTTCAGCAAGCATGGGATCGCTCCTTTCCATGCGCGTTCAAGCTCGTTGACCGCTGCATGAATCCATTGTTGTCCTTCTTGATTTTTGACAGTGAATACACCATCATTTGTGACCGTTCCAACTTCTTTCGCATCTTTGACAGCCGCAACAAACGCTTCGCGGTGCTCTGGTTTCACTGTGACGACAAAACGTGACTGTGTTTCACTGAATAATGAAGCTTCGCTGTTTAAATCAATTTGGATATGAGCGCCAAGACCATCTGTTCCAAATGTACTTTCAGCAAGTGCGACACCAAGACCGCCTTCAGACACATCGTGTGCTGATTGAACAAGTCCGTTTTGAATCGCAGCAAGAAGGGCTTCCTGACGAGTGAGCTCGACATCCAAATCAATTTCCGGTGCTTTTCCGTAAATACGGCCTTCTGTCATCTTTTGAAGCTCACTGCCTGCAAATTCTTCCTTCGTCTCACCTATGATGAAAATCACATCGCCAGCCTGCTGGAACGACTGCGTCGTAATATGAGCTGTGTCTTCAACCAAACCAACCATTCCAATGACTGGTGTTGGGTAAATCGCTGTTCCATTTGATTCGTTATATAAAGAGACGTTACCACCGATAACTGGTGTGCTTAGCTTGCGGCACGCTTCGCTAATACCGTCAGCAGATTTTTCAATTTGCCAGAAAATTTCTGGTTTTTCTGGATTACCGAAGTTCAGGTTATCTGTTACTGCAAGCGGACGAGCGCCTGAGCACACAATGTTGCGTGCTGCTTCTGCGACTGCGATTTTCCCGCCGACTTCTGGATCAAGGTAAAGATAACGTGCGTTACAATCGGTTGTCATCGCAAGGGCTTTTTTCGTTCCGCGAATTCTTAAAACGCCCGCATCGGAGCCTGGTGCAACGACTGTATTTGTCCGAACCATGTAGTCATATTGATCATAAACCCATTCTTTACTTGCAATTGTTGGCTGCTGGAGGAGCCGCTTTAACGTGTCAGCTGCATCTCCGATAGCAGGTGCTTCAACTTTTGTTTCTAAAAACTCACGATAGTATGCAGGCTCACTTGACGGCTTGTGATAAACCGGCGCTTCTTCTGCAAGTGCATCAACAGGAAGCTCACATACCACTTCACCTTGATGAAGTAAACGAAGCATTTTATCGTCTGTCACATGACCGACTGATACCGCTTCAAGATCGTATTTTTCAAAAATATCAATGATTTCTTGTTCACGGCCTTTTTCAATGACCAAAAGCATTCTTTCTTGAGATTCAGACAGCATCATTTCGTATGCGGACATGCCTGTTTCACGCTGCGGTATGAGATCTAGATTCATCTCGATACCAGAACCTGCTTTACTCGCCATTTCAGCACTTGAGCTTGTTAAGCCAGCCGCTCCCATATCCTGAATTCCAACGAGTGCATCGTTTTTGATGACTTCAAGGCACGCTTCAAGCAGCAGTTTTTCCATGAACGGATCACCGACTTGAACAGCTGAGCGTTTTTCTTCTGATTCATCAGAAAATTCCTCAGACGCAAATGTTGCACCGTGAATTCCGTCACGTCCCGTTTTGGCACCAACGTACATGACCGTGTTGCCGACACCTTTTGCCTGCCCTTTTTTGATGTCCTCATGGTTGATTAATCCAACACACATCGCATTTACGAGCGGGTTGCCTTCATAGCTTTGATCGAAATGAACCTCTCCGCCGACTGTTGGAATTCCGATACAGTTTCCATAGCCTGCGATCCCTGCCACTACTTCTTCAAACAAGTACTTCACGCGCGGTGAAGTCAGTTCACCAAAACGAAGAGAGTTTAATACAGCAATTGGACGCGCACCCATGGAGAATACATCACGGATAATTCCGCCGACACCTGTCGCCGCTCCTTGATACGGTTCAATCGCAGATGGATGGTTATGTGATTCGATTTTAAATACAACCGCTTGGTTGTCTCCAATATCAACGATTCCAGCGCCTTCCCCAGGACCTTGAAGGACGTGCTCTCCTTTTGTCGGGAATTTGCTTAAAACAGGCTTTGAGTTTTTATAACTGCAATGCTCTGACCACATGACAGAAAAAATGCCCGTTTCTGTGTAGTTTGGCAGCCTGCCAATAATGGATTCGATTAAAGCGAATTCTTCATCACTCAATCCCATTTGCTGATACAATTTCTCTTCTTTAATTTGCTTGTGACTTGGTTCAAGCAGTAGTGACATGAGTGTCCCTCCAATTTTTCACGATAGATTGAAACAATTTAAGTCCGTCTGCGCTGCCTAGTAATGAATCAACCGCGCGCTCAGGGTGCGGCATCATGCCGAGTACATTGCCCTCTTCATTCGTTACACCTGCAATACGATTCACACTGCCGTTAATATCGTCTCCATAAGTGAAAGCGATTTGGCCGCGTTCAATGAGCTTCGCTAGAGTGTCTTCGTCACAGTAGAAGTTGCCTTCACCGTGCGCTACAGGAATCGTAATGGATTCGCCTTTTTGATAACCGCTTGTAAATGGCGTTTCGTTGTTTTCTACAATGAGTTCAACTGGACGACAGATAAATTTCAAGTCTTTATTTCGTCTCATCGCACCCGGAAGAATGCCAAGCTCCTGAAGAATTTGGAATCCGTTACAAACACCAAGAACAGGTTTCCCTTCCTCAGCTGCTTTTTTCACCGCCGGCATGATGTTTGAGAAGCGGGCGATCGCACCACATCTTAAGTAATCCCCATAAGAGAAACCGCCTGGTACGAGTACACCGTCAAATCCGTCAAGACTCGTTTCGTCGTGCCATACATATTCAACTTGTTCACCTAGCTCATCTTGAATCGCATGGTACATATCGATATCACAGTTAGAGCCAGGCAAGACGATCACTGCAAACTTCACTGTGCGACAACCTCCTCCACCTCATAGCGGTAATCTTCAATCACCGTGTTGGCAAGTAATTTTTCGCACATTTCTTTGACGACTGTGTCTAAATCACGATCTGATTTTTCAATGACAAGCTCCATGTATTTCCCGATACGGACATCCTTTACTTCCTGATAAGACATGCTGTGCAAAGCGTGCTGCACGGCACTTCCTTGTGGATCAAGAACGCTCTCTTTTAAGCTGACAAAAATTTTCACTTTATACATGTTTATGGCCTCCAAGTCTTTTGAAAATTTCTTCGTATGCATTCGTTAAGCCGCCCAGGTTTCGTCTGAACACGTCTTTATCAAGCTTTTCGTTTGTATCTTTGTCCCAAAGCCTGCACGTATCAGGTGAAATCTCATCAGCTAGCAAAATACGATTCTCGTGATCTATTCCGAATTCAAGCTTGAAATCAATTAAATTCACATGGCAGTCTGAGAAGATTTGCTTTAACTCTTCATTCACTTGTCTTGTGATTGTTTTCATTTCCTCGACCTGCTCTGGTGTCGCTGCATCTAAAATGCGAATATGATCTTCTGTAATGAGCGGATCGCCGAGTGCATCATCTTTGTAGTAGAACTCAATCAAAGGTGTGTCCAGTTTTGTTCCCTCTGGAATGCCGAGGCGTTTTGACATACTGCCTGCCACTACATTACGTACAACCACTTCAAGCGGAACAATCTGCACCTTTTGAATGAGCTGCTCTGTTTCAGAAAGACGTTTCACAAAGTGATTGTTGATCCCTTTCTCATGAAGCATTTGAAAGATTAAGCTCGAAATTTCGTTGTTCAGTCTGCCTTTGCCTTCGATTTCGGCTTTCTTTTCGCCGTTAAATGCTGTAGCTGAGTCTTTATATTCGACATATAAAATATGCTCGTCATCGGTCTGATAGATTTTTTTCGCTTTGCCTTCGTAGAGAAGTTCTTGTTTCACAGTCATTCAGGTTGGCCTCCTAATTTGAATGTTGGCAATTTTCAGGATTGGGCGCCTGGCAAGCAGGCGGCCCATTTCTTACGCAAGACCTAGACGTTCGAAAATCATATCGACATTTTTCAAATGATAGTTGTAATCGAAGCAGTCAGCGATTTGTTCAGGTGTTAAGCGTGACGTGATTTTTTCTTCTGCTTCTACTAATGAACGGAACGGCACTTGTTTCTCCCACGCTTCCATTGCCTTTGGCTGAACCGTGTCATATGCCTCTTCACGTGCCATGCCTGTATCGATTAGTGCAAGAAGAACACGCTGTGAGTAAATTAAGCCGAGTGTGCGGTCCATGTTGCGCTTCATGTTTTCAGGGAAAACCGTTAAGTTTTTCACGATGTTTGAGAAACGGTTGAGCATGTAGTTCAGTGCAATCGTTGCATCTGGTAAAATGATGCGCTCAGCAGATGAATGAGAAATATCACGCTCATGCCAAAGCGGTACATTTTCATAAGCTGTCAGCATATATCCACGGATCACGCGGGCAATTCCCGTCATATTCTCAGAACCGATTGGGTTACGCTTATGCGGCATCGCTGATGATCCTTTTTGTCCTTTTGCAAAGAACTCTTCTACTTCACGTGTTTCACTCTTTTGAAGACCACGAATTTCAACAGCAAATTTCTCAATGCTCGTTGCGACTAAAGCTAGAGTAGCCATGTAATCTGCATGGCGGTCACGCTGCAAGGTTTGGGTTGAAATTGGTGCAGCTTTGATGCCAAGTTTCTCACATACATATTGCTCAACAAACGGGTCGATGTTCGCATATGTGCCAACAGCTCCAGAGATTTTGCCGTATTCAATACCTGCTTTTGCTTGTTTAAAACGTTCTAGGTTACGCTTCATTTCCTCGTACCAAAGAGCAAGCTTCAGGCCAAATGTTGTCGGTTCAGCGTGTACACCGTGTGTACGGCCCATCATGACAGTATATTTGTGCTCTTTTGCTTTTTCTTTTAGTATGTCAACAAATCTCTCAATGTCCTTGAGCAGGATATCGTTCGCCTGTTTTAATAGATATGAAAGCGCCGTATCCACTACGTCTGTCGATGTTAACCCGTAATGAACCCACTTTCTTTCTTCTCCTAGAGATTCAGATACAGCACGCGTAAAGGCAACCACGTCGTGGCGCGTGTCCTGTTCAATCTCTAAAATACGTCCAATATCAAAGCTTGCATTCTTGCGCATGGTCACAACGTCTTCTTTCGGAATGACGCCAAGCTCTGCCCAAGCTTCACAAGCGAGAATTTCTACTTCAAGCCATGCATTAAATTTGTTTTCCTCTGTCCAGATTGCTGACATTTCTGGTCGTGCGTAACGTTCGATCATTTCCCGTTTCCTCCATCTCTTTCAGTCCATATCTTTGTGATGTTTGTCATCCACTCATCATCGAGCTGTTTCATAAACGTCATATGCCCCATCTTGCGGCCGGCTTTTACTTCATGCTTTCCATATAGATAAAGCTTCGCTTCTTTGAGAAGCTCAGGATGCTCTTTTGGAATGTCCACTTCATCGCCTAATAAATTCACCATCATTCCCTCTGACAAAAGGGCTGTACCGCCAAGCGGCAAACCACATATAGCGCGGACATGCTGTTCAAACTGACTTGTCTCACATAAATCAAGCGTATAATGACCAGAATTATGCGGGCGCGGTGCCAGTTCATTGACGAGCAGCTTTCCGTCATTTGTCAGGAACAGTTCTACAGCAAGAGTACCAACCAGCCCCAGCTTTTCAGCCAGTGTTGTTGCCAGTTCTTTCGCCTTCTCCTGAATGCGGTTCTCTACCCTTGCAGGCACAATGCTTTGGAATAAAATATTATGCTTATGAATGTTCTCAGCGACTGGGAATACTGCAATCTCTCCATGAACAGAACGAGTAACGATCACTGATAGCTCCATTTGGAATGGAACCCAGCTTTCTAAAATACAAGTTCCATGTGTAAGCAGTGCAGCTGCTTCCTGAAGCTGTCCTTTTTCTTTCATGACGTACTGTCCTTTTCCGTCGTAGCCGCCTCTGCATGTTTTCAGCACGGCTGGCAAACCGAGCACGTCCACTGCATCTTCCAGCTCTTTTTCATCATGAATGATGCGGTAAGGCGCTACTTCACAGCCTGCGTCTACAATTCCTTCTTTCTCGGTCTCACGATTTTGAGTTAGAAGAAGAAGGTCGCTTCCTTGTGGTAAATAGGCTTCTTCCTTCAGCTGATTGAGTGCATCATAATCAATATTTTCAAACTCATAAGTCACCACATCGCTGATTTCTGCCAGCTTTCGAATCGCTTCAAGATCACTATATGCGGCTGTGATTTCTTTATCGGCAACCTGTCCGCAAGGAGATTGTGCGACTGGATCTAGAACTGCTGCCCGGAACCCCATTTGCTTTGCGCTGACAGCCATGTATCTGCCAAGCTGTCCGCCGCCAATGATCCCGATGGTTGCGTTTGGAAAAATGGTCTGCTTAGCCAAGCTGATCACTGCTTTCTAGTACAGTCTGTTTTGTCTGCTCTCTTCTTTCTTCAAGGCGAGCTGCAATTGTTTCATCAAATGCTGAAATCATTTGTGCGGCAAGAAGGCCTGCATTTGTTGCACCGGCTTTGCCAATTGCTACTGTAGCAACTGGTACACCGCCTGGCATTTGAACGATGGATAATAAGGAATCCAGCCCGTTTAATGCTTTTGATTGTACAGGCACACCAATGACCGGCAGTGTCGTTTTTGCTGCGACCATCCCCGGTAAATGTGCTGCGCCTCCAGCACCGGCAATGATGACCTTTAGTCCTTTACCTCTTGCTTCAGTCGCATATTCAAACATCAAGTCAGGTGTCCGGTGTGCGGATACCACCTGTTTTTCATACGGAATGTTTAATTCCTCTAAGATGTCGCACGCATTTTTCATTGTTTCCCAATCAGATGTACTTCCCATGATGACACCTACAAGCGGCTTCATTTTGTCCCCACCTTTAAGCTGTTATTCGATTTTGTATCGTTTGACACGCTTCCCAAACCTAAGCAGCTTGTCAAACGCCGAACAAAAAGACCCGGTCTGTATTGCAATGTTAGGAAGCAACACAAACCGGGCCATGGTAAGCGCTGTTCGCTTTTGAAACGCCATGTCAGTTTTGTTCACTATCCTGCATAGTCCAGTCATTTACGGTAACTGGGTAGAAACTTATGGGCCATATTCCCAAGATTATATGAGGCTCGTGTTTTGATTTCATGTTTATCTTAACAACGGATGTTCATGATGTCAACGGATTTATCGAACAATCTATGAAGTCGTCGTTTTAATGTTCGGATTTAGACTATTTTTCCTTCAAATACGATTTTTTTCCCAATCGGAATGATCTGAATCGACCCATTTTCCTTCTTTTCTTGAAAAATCGGTTCCTCCATTCGACGGACAGGCGAGTAGCCTTCCGCTGCCATCTGGGACAACACTTGATCAATCGTCATGTTGTCTTCCACATAGAATTTTTTCTTCTTTGGTTTTGCGGTCATTCTTTAATTCTCCTTTTCTTCACAGCCTTCACCCAGAAGCCGCCGTGAATCGATTTGGGCTCATATGAAATGATAAACGCCTTTGAATCCAGCGTCTTAATCGTTTCATATAATTGCAGTTCATATTTCCTCGGTGTTAAAATTTGCAATGCTGTCCGGTCTCCTTCAAGACCGCCTGCTACCCAGCTGGTGACACCATATCCTTTTTCTCTCAATTGTCTTGGGAGATCGACATCCAATTCTTTTGTGATCACGTTAACAGTTGTGTAGCCAAGTGCCAGCTTCTCTTCAATTTTCATCCCGACAATGATCCCCATTCCATAACCTAGGGCATACGCAATGACATTTTGTATTTGATCTAAGTTATCTAGAACGATACTTAATCCAATGACATAAATGAGCATTTCGATCGTACCCGCAAAAGCAGCTGCGTACCGTCTGCCTTTCATTGTTAAAATTAAACGCATGGTGGAAAAAGAAACATAAACAATATTAATCACTAAAATGATTAAAACCATGGTGAACGCATTGGATAAAAGTTGTTGAAGCACGATTCGAACCCCCTGCACTAAAAAATCAAATAAAGCACCCCATATTCTACTAGAGAACATACCTTGATACAATCAAATTTACGCGATCAAAACACATATATCTTTCGACAACAAGGATGGTGTTTGTTACCAAGAGTTTACCCGTTTTTTTCTCTTCTCAACATGAAAACCCCCTTTTTCAAAAAAGGAGGTTTTCAGTGTGTTTTATCCAAATCGAACAGGAACAAGTGATGGAATCAAATACTCCCCGACTATGCCCCAGAGCAGCGCAATAATGACAAGCTCAACCAATAAAAAGACCCAGCCCGCATACATCAAATCTCCTCGTTCGGCATCACGCTCCGACTGAATCGAGCGAAAGAGCACGACCGCAATCAACTGAAGACCGACAAACATCATCACGGATAATATGACGGTCACATATGGAATATTCAGCATGGCAAATACAAGCCAAAGGATGGATAAAACCAAAACCGGCACAAGCGCAGCACCAAACTTCATGATCACTTCTTTCAGTGATATGTTTCCTTTTAGCATGTACTTTCCGAGCAGCCAGACGGTAAGCATCATTAATGTCAACAAAATAAGTGTAAAGACCGCTACCTTCAAAAAGGCGTCGCCAAAAGAATAATGAATGCCAAAGCCTAATAAACGGGTCTTTGACGCCTTTAATTGAACATAGTTGCCTAAAGCAAAAAACACGCTGAATAACACAATCGAGATCCAGGCGTACTTCATACGCAATGTTTCCGCTTGATTGATGGCCCGGCTCGGTGATTTTAACATCGCCAGTCCATATGAGCCGTAACGCTTAAACGCGCCTCCTGCACCTTGCAGTATACGCTGGATAGCTGAACGCCCATCATCCGCTGACTTTGAGGTTCTTCCACGTTTTGCAGCGCTTCGGCTGAGGCGGGATTGCCTTGTTTCTTGATCTATTGATGACTCTTCATTTTTCTTTTCAGATGTCCCCTGATCTTGATCTTTCTCTAACATCTCATATCAACTCCTATCCAATCCTTACAGGCTCAAGTAAATGATCTGTTCGGATGACTCCTCTTAAAATAGCGGAGTCTCTCTATTCAGTCAAGATTCCTCGACGTTCATACGAATAGACGGATAAAAGGCAGCAGAGGTTTTAAATAAGACAAAACAAAAAAGCTGACGGCCTCCATCAGCTTTTTACCATGTTGAAATCCGTCAAGAACGATAGTGACTCCGATTTCCTTGCTGGACCCGGAGATTCTCCTGATGAGCGGGGAACCGAGTCTTTTTGGTCGTATCGACCTGTGTAATATGTCCATTATGAATGGTGATGACCACTGATCCATAGTCAATCCCTTTTAAAGCAGATAAAATGTAATTCAGCTTTTGTTCATCCATCGCTCATCCCCCTATTTTTGTTTTCGCTCTTTTAAATAGAGAACCTCATTTTCCAGCTCATGAATCGTATAATGCATGAGCGCTTCCTGTTTTTCTTCATGCCCCCATAAAAGGAGCTTTTGAATCAGCACCTGCTTTTTTCGTTCAATCACCTGTCTAAGCCAGCGTGACAAAAGACATCTCCTCCCCTTTTAAATGTCTGCAAGAAAAAAAGGCACCCTGAAACCCTCTATTAAAAAAGGAAATCAAAGCGCCTTTGGTGATCCAATCAGCGAATTATGTCTTTTTATCATAAACACATAATTCCTATAAGTCAACTATGTTTTGATTTTTTTAACAAAAAAACAGCAGCTTCTATGAGCTGCTGTTTCGGATGTTCAATTAATGATTTAAGAAAGCAAAATATAGAATAAAGATGACAAACAACCCGTACATAATTGGATGCACTTCTTTCGCTTTCCCTTTAAAGATCATGGTGATTGGGTAGAAAATAAAGCCAACCGCAATCCCTGTTGCAATACTGTATGTCAGTGGCATCATAATCATCGTTAAGAACGCTGGTACCGCAATTTCAAAACGATCCCATGCAATCTTCGCCAGCGGAGCGACCATCAGTGCACCGACAATGATCAAAGCAGGTGCTGTCACATTCGATGTAACGATGGATAAAAGCGGTGAGAAGAACATTGCAAGCAAGAAGAAAATACCTGTGACGACCGCTGCAAAACCAGAACGCGCACCAGCAGCTACACCTGAGCTTGATTCAACATAAGATGTTGTTGTAGATGTACCAAGAACAGAACCTACAACAATAGAAGAAGAATCCGCCAGCAGTGCTCTTCCTGCACGAGGCAGCTCATTATTTTTCATTAAACCAGCCTGCGTTGCCACAGCCACAAGTGTACCAGCTGTATCAAAGAACCCAACGAATAGGAACGTTAAAATCACGACAAGCATTTGAATCGAGAAAATTTCTGGCAAGTGAATCAAGGCTTGACCAAAGGTTGGGGACAAGCTTGGAATACTTCCCACAATTTGAGATGGTACTGGCACAAGACCAAAGATCATCCCAGCAATAGCTGTCACAAGCATTCCAATGAAGACACCTGCATTCACTCGAAGAACCATTAAAATAACCGTCACAACGATACCAAACACCGTTAACAGGACAGGACCACTATGAATGTTCCCAATCGAAACGAGCGTATTATCATTATTGGCGATAATGCCAGAGCCTTGCAGACCGACAAACGTAATGAACAAACCAATACCTGCACCAACTGCCAGCTTCAGCTCAGCCGGAATGGCATTGATGATTTTTTCACGGAAACCTGTTAAAGAAAGAGCAACGAAAATCAATCCTGAAACAAACACACCTGAAAGTGCTGCTTCCCATTTGATGCCCATACCAAGCACAACCGAAAAGGCGAAGAACGCATTCAGACCCATACCGGGTGCTATCGCAATCGGATACCTGGCGATCAATCCCATCAGAATACACCCTGCAGCAGAAGCTAACGCCGTCGCTGTAAAGACTGCTCCCTGATCAATACGTAATTTATCTGGAAAATCCGGTACCGACACTAATGCAAGTGTGATCGGATTGACAAACAGAATATAAGCCATCGACAAAAATGTGGTTAAACCACCGATGATTTCTCTGCGGTAATTCGTACCTAACTCATCAAACTGAAAAAACTGTTTCAAGCCAACTGACTCCCTTCATGTCCTTTTGCTTTAGTCTGTCCCATTCACAAGTCAAATAAAAAACGCCCCAACAGTTTTGGGACGCTTGACTACATATGTGAATTCAGACTGTGACATAAAACAAGAACAATGCATGATTTATATCAAACGAGTGTGAATTGACGTAGTCAAGCCATTTACGGTAGCTTGGTAGAAACTTGCGGGCCATATCCCCGCGATTATACGACTTCTATCTATTTGATTTCTGTGTCTATTGTACCAACTTCATTTTTAAAACACAATACGAAAAGCGAACATTTTTCAAAGAAATGTCCGCTTCATTCGTCTTATTACACGAATTTGGAAAATCACATCTAGTTCTTTATACACCCTTCCCCAAATCCTTCTCTTTTGCAAAAACCGCTTCGGCTACATGGAAAAACTCTTTCACTGCCGGTGAAGCTTGAGAGAGAGACGGACAAGCGAGCGCAACCTCACGATGATGAGAGACATTCAACTGACGTATGTGTACAAGCTGCTGCGTTTTTAAAAATAACTCCGGACCTATCGTGACACCAAGTCCTTCTCCGACCATACGGGCAATGGTCGTACAATCATGTACTTCAAATAAAACAGAAGGCTTCATTTGCGCCTCCGAAAAAATATCCTCTACATGTGATTGATACATGCCAGTCGGCATAATAAATGGTTCATCTGCCAAATCTGTTATATCTACAATGGGCTGCTGTTCATATCGATGATTTGGGTGATAGGCGACCACCATCTCATCTTTGATAAGTGGCAGTAAATCAAAAGCTTCATCCGCATGGCCTTTTACAACAAATCCAACATCAATGATGCCAGAATCCAGCCACTCCAATATTTCTTCATACGTTCCCTCATAGAATTTAAATTCGATTTTTGGATGTTTTTTCTGATAGCTCACAAGCAGTTTAGGCAATAAACAAGCAGAGGCACTGGCAAATGTGCCGATACGAATCAAGCCTGTTTCAATATTTTTCGTTAATGCAATTTCTTGCTGGATCTTCTCGACTCTATTTAACACTTCTCTAATATGCGGGAGAAGGGTCTGACCAATGTCCGTCAGCATAATGCCCTTTTTTCGGTCGCGAATGAATAAAGACACACCCCACTCTGACTCTACATTCGCCACTGCATGACTGACAGCTGACTGTGTCATATTTAATGCTTCAGCTGCTGCTGTAAAACTGCCAAGCTCCACAACTTTTGCAATAATATCAAAACGAACAAAGCTCATGAGTATTTACTCATCTCCTTCATGAAAAACATCAATTTTACTTATGTTAGCACGGAATTTAAACTAAAGACAACGCATCAACATGAAGGAAGGGTTCAAAATGAAAAACACATCTCATCAGCTATTGATTATTCTTTTAGCTGTCGGTTCATTTGTCACAGGCACGTCAGAATTCGTCGTGTCCGGCATTCTAGATATCATTGCTGTTGATTTACACATCTCCATTCCTGCTGCCGGACAGCTCATCACTGTCTATTCTCTTTTTTATGCAGTAGGCGCTCTCTTTTTAGTCATGGCAACGTCGAAGCTGAACCGAAAAAAGGTTTTGTTATCAGCTATTTTTGTGTTTATTTTAGGCAATATGCTCGCCTTTTTCAGCCATCATTTTGTGCTGCTCCTGCTCTCTCGCGTCATCATGGCCATGAGCGGCGGCTTATATATTGTCGTTGCCACGAATTATGCAGCGCAGATCGCCCCGCCAGAAAAAAAGGGAAGTGCAATGGCGACCGTCATCACTGGCTTCACCGTTTCACTCGTACTTGGTGTGCCTATTGGAACATTTCTATCAGGTCATGTGGATTGGCACTATATTTTTCTCATCATTGCACTAGGTACTGCTTGTCTCTTCTTGCTTCTTTATCAATTGCTGCCACGCATAGAGGGACATTCACATCTGCCATTGAAGCAGCAATTACACATTCTTCAAGACCGCAGAGTGATCAGCGGCTTAGCCACGACGGCCTTTTGGATTTTAGGCTACACGATGGTCTTTGCTTATATCTCTCCTTTATTGCGACAGACCGCCGGCTTTTCACTTGAAATGACAAGCATGGCCTTGCTCGTCTTAAGAATTTCTGCTTTTATTGGCTCACGCTTTGGCGGCTTCGCCGTTGATCAATGGGGACCAAACCGAACCATCTCGATCAGCATTATGATCCAGATGTTCGCTCTCTTTGCCTTATTCTTTACGCAATTCTCTACAATTAGCGTCTTGATCACACTCGCCATTTGGGGCATCGCCACATGGACAACAACACCAGCGAAGCAATACTATCTGATCTCCCTTAAACCCCAAGCATCAGAAACCGTGCTGAGCTTTAATACAGCGATTATGAACATCGGCATGATGCTTGGTTCGTCAATGGGCGGCGTGATTATACAGTATACAAATGTAACAAATTTAAGCTGGATTGGTGGATTAGCTAGTTTTGTGGCGTTGATATTGATCAGGTATTCGTTCAACCGTCATCGAATGGTGGAACAACAGACAAAAAGCGAACATGTATAACCATGTTCGCTTTCTTATTTATTGACTAGCTTTTGAAGTTTCTTTTTTGACTGGAATGGTTACCATGATATATTTCTGTGGTACCAAACGGTTCAGATCTGACAAATCAAGGTTAAGCCCATAATCCTTAAGTGATATTGTGTCTAACTTCTTATCAAATTCAAAAGTGGATTGCAAAGAGGCTGTCTTTACATTGGTCACCTTTGCATCGTTCCTCTCTAAGTAATATCCGTTTTCATCATTTGCTTCAGAATCTGACCATGATTTTAACTTTTTAATGTCACCTAATCCTATCCATTCACCTACATTCTCCATAATATCTTCATCTAATTCTTTCTGGTCTACTCCAGTAAATTGATAATTAACTGTTACAGAATGACCCTTTTGCTCTATTTTATTAATTTTGATTCCAATTCCATGATGCTTTGTTTTGTACTGAACAGGCAGCTTTGTCTGAAGAGGAATGATTTTGCTTTCTTCTCGTTCGAAGTCCACAATTGTGTAAAATGTTAATTCAGTCGCCTTTGGATCGATCGGTTGATTCAAAATGGTCAAATGATCTTTTCTAGTTTTTTCAGGAGTCAGTTGTTTTTCTCCTAAATCTGTTCCAAGTTCGAATTGGTAATCATTACCTAAATCATCTTTCATTCTATCTATAATGACTCTATCATCTTTGGCAAAACCATTGTAATCAATGGCATATTGAATAACAGACCCTTTCAATCCTTTTTCTACTTTTACATTCCTTATTTGATAACGTCCTTTTAAAATAGATACGTCTTTTTGTCCAGCTAATATAGTAGTTTTTTGCTTCACTACAGGTAATTCAAATCGCCAATTCCCTACTATATCTCCAATTTTCGAAATGACGAGTGGCGCTTTTTGACCTTGCTTAATTGTCTGTCCATTTGTATAGACTGTCACCTGTCCAGCATAACGACCATCTTTCAATTTTTTTAATTCATGATTGTAGTCACTCGATTGGGTGGTTTCATTTACTGGATCTAGGTTGACTACAAATGGTACTGAATTTTCTTTTGTATTCAAATGATCGACAGTAAACGTATAAACGAGTCGCCCTGCATCATAGTAAACACTGTTTACTTTTACAGTAATTCCTCTTGATTCAGCCCCCTCATTAACATGCTTCACCATATCACTCTGAAAAAGAGCCATTCCTACTTTATCGTGAAACATCATATAAAATTGCCCAATAATCGGGACACGTGCCATCGCTGTATTAAGAGAAGGAAAAAGGAAACCTGATGAAAAGTAAAGGACGATGAGCACGAGGACAGAGTATATTGGCGTTCTCCAGTTCCATTTGAACCAATGTTTTTTCTGTTCCGCTTTTACATCTCCTATTGCTTGACGAATCGCAGAGGTCACTTCCACCGTTGGTACATCAATCTCATCATAAAGCTTTTTCATTTCTTTTCGTTCCATCAACACTCTCCTCCTTCTCCAATGTTTGCTTTAATAACTTTCTTGCTCGATACAAATGAGTTTTAACCGTTCCTTCAGGCACACCCATCTGCTCAGAAATCATCGAAATTGAATAATCTTGAAAATAAAACAACTGAATGACCACCTGGTATTGCTCATCTAACACATCAAGTGCATTTTTTAAATCGAGCTTGTCTTCCAAAAAATCATGACGCTCCACGCTTTCGTGCTGCTGTTCAAACGGAACAACATCTTGCTGTTTTTTCTTCATCGCAAAAATTGTATGAATCAAAATTCTCGTCAGCCAGCTAGAAAAATAAGCCGGTTCTTTCAAACCAGATAGATGCTTAAACGCTTTAAATACCGTCTCTTGAACAGCATCTAACGAATCCTCTTTATTTCTTGTGTAGAGAAAAGCCGTTTTATATAAACGCTCCTGATACATCAGCATTAATTTCTCAAATGCCGGGACATTCCCTTTTTGTGCTTTTTTAATTAGACGCACTTGCTTCATCTCATCCACACCTCCTACACCTGTTAGAGCAAGCTTTCTCTCAAACGGTTTCAACAAATGGAAATTTCTTTTACTTAGCATATGTCGGATAAAAATAGAGAAAGTGAAGAACGAGCCGCAAAGATTTTGTCGAACATTTGATATAATGGAAGAAATATGTACAAAAAGGAGTAAGTCTATTGTTTCTATTTGAAGAACCCGCGTGTGCTAGCTGTCAGAAAAAGATAGAAGGAAACGAAGAAGTGTACGTCAAGCTGATCTATCCAAAGAGAAAAGGAATGACAGAGGTGAAGGCTTGGCTGAGGAATGAAGGGGTTTTTTATTGTAAGGCATGTACAGAACAAAAGACATCTCATGGAGGATAACCAAATGAACAAAATCAACTTTCCACAAACATTTCCAACAATACATACCGAAAGACTGATCTTAAAACAAGCGACGATCGAAGACGCTGAGGATATGCACATCTATTTATCCAATGAAACTGTGTGCCGCTACATGGGAATCGATGCTCATGAAACGATTGAAGACACAAAAGGAGAAATCAAGTGGTATCACGACATCTTCAAAGAACAAACAGGCATCCGCTGGGGCATTTCTCTAAAAGACAACCCAGCCATCATCGGCAGCTGCGGATTTCTCAATTTAGAAAAACAGCACCTCCGCACCGAAATTGGCTATGAATTACACCACGATCATTGGAGAAAAGGCATCATGAGCGAAGCGATTGCTGCGGTGTTACGATATGGATTTCAGGTGATGAACCTGAACCGGATTGAAGCAATCATTGATCCAGCAAATATGTCCTCTGTTCAATTATTGGAGAAGATTAATTTTGTGCGAGAGGGTTTATTGAGGGAGTATGATCTTGGTCAGAATGGGTTTGATGATGTGTTTATATATTCGATTTTGAAGAGGGATTATGAATTAAAATAGAATTCATTAAGTCTTGCACATTCATTTGATCATACTATATAAAGTCGTAACGAACCCATGGAAAACAAATACTTTTTTCATTCAAAATCATAACCCGAATATGCTCCTTCACATTTGTGAGCTAAACCCATATATTGAAAACTTGTCTAGCAAATTGAACATTCAGCACCCTTTCTCCCTCTGAAAGATTCGGAGAAGAAAGGTGTGCTAAACTGCTATTACAACGAAATTTTATATATAAAAAGTTTTTCTATAGATCGAAAAAAAAGGAACAAATGTCTCAGCATGTAACCTATATAAGTAAATACGAGAAATAAAACATATATCAAAAAATACACGTTCATTTCAAATTAACAAATTATAAAATAGTCTTTGTCATCAGTTCAATTAGTGTGATTCAACAGCTTGGAAAAATCTCTAGAGTACAAGAAGAAGGAAGGGCTTAATTCAGAGATTTCGCGAACTTGTAACTTTAAATGATGTATTTTGAACTACTTCCTTAATTCACTAAATACTTTTTTATATGAGGAGAAAATAGAGTATACAATTAAATTTCTTTTCAACCAAGCTATAAACCGGGTTTTTATTGAAAGATCCGGAATATCTAATTTAACCTCGTTATCCTTTATTATTTTTGAAGTTATATCGTTATTTAATAAAAGGTTCTCATAATCTTCTCCGCCAAAATACGAGCATTCAACTAAGTACTGATACTCCATTGGATATTCTTCTTTAATTAATTTTCTATAAATAGTTTTTGCTTTTAGTTTATTTTTCACTATTTTTCTATTAATTAATAATCCACCTATAATATAAGATATTGTAAAAGCAGTTATCCCTAAACTTATCATTGAAGTTAACTGACTCGAAAATTCTTTCAACAAAAAGTGATTAATCACATCTACTAAATCAGGATTATCTAAAATAATGTTTTTTAATGTATCCGAGACATCATTCTCATTTTTTACAGTTTCAATAGTTAATAAATATTTCTCAGATTTGATATAACTAGAAAAATAGAACAATAAAATTGGACTTAAAAGTGCAGCTAAAATTGTTGTAAATGAACTGATTAGTACTGTCTTTCCATTTAATTTTCTTAAAACATGAACTGGAAAAGCATATGTTAACGTAGAATACAATATCATTGTATTAAGTAAGTAAATCGAAAATCCAACGAAATCAGGTAAAAAATTAATTATTGGATGTAGAAAGAAAAAGTAGATGATAGAACTAATTATTGGTATCAAAACATAAGTAGCTGTTGTATATTTATGAACTAAACCAGCTATTATACCCCCATAACCAATAAGAAGGACAAAACTGATGCTGATAATAATAATTAAATTCACAATTTCTGATTTACCTAAAAAATGTTCAAAAAGACTTCTAATTGCAAAGATGTTAACTAATAAAATAAAAAGTGTCCCCACCGCTACATCACGGAATAAATTAAAGATATTCCGCCTTTTCTCTAAATCAATATCTTTATTATCATCTGTAATATAATAATATTTTAATTGTTTTAGCTTTTTCAGTTCAACAAAGAGAGTATTAATGTTACTAGTAATGGTTTTTCTATTAACCCAAATTAGCCACAAACTAATTAATACTACATAAATACTTGCAAACAAATACAATTTTTTAGACAATAGAAAAAGTAGTATACACATATAAATAACAAGAAATAATACATTGATTGAATTTTCAGCTCTATTTTCCCTTTCCTCTCTCATATAAATTCCTCCTACTAATATTAATTAAAATATAAAACTAAAGTTACTTCTACATTTATTTTGTCGGCTACTCTTTTTTAATTTTAAGAAAGAATTTCATTATTGGTTAAAGGATAAAGTAAATACGCAGGCCGCATACTTGTAGTATCATGCCCCAGGTTAATATGCTTTACTTCATTCCACGATACGAGTTGAGATCTTTTCAAACATGCCCCAAAGGATTCTCGCCTATTGAATTCCTCATACCGAATCTTAAGGCAATGTTATTTTAAAAGCATCTTTAATAATATCAATACAGGCGTGACCATCGCCTAAAAGAATAGATGAAACAGATAAGATCTAGCTCCTATACCAAATTTAGATTCACCATTAAATAGTTTTTGAACAGTAGTTATAAGGATAGCTTTAGCATTAATAAATTCATCTGGTAATCCTGAAGAATTCATGGTTACATATTTCAAAGCTAGCAGTCTGCTCACAAGCTTGATTTACTAATTGGTGGTCGTGGCATAAATATAATGCTATCCTTTATCTTCATTAAGTATAGACTTTAGCATTAAAATGCCCATAATGGTTTTACCTTGACCAGTATGTAATTTCATTACAACGTCTTTTTTATTTTTAAAACCTTTATACCATTTGTCTAAAGTTGAATTTGTACAGGTCTTAACGGGCCCTTTTCATAAGACCGATCTAACGTATCAATATTTCGATTGAATTAACTTTTCTTTCTACAGCTTTTGTCAAAATCTTTTTTTAAAATTAACCATATTTTTTACACCTCGAATTATTTTTGATACGTATTATACTTAATAGATTATAGATAATCATATAATATACCCTATATGAAATATATTCCACCATATAAATAATCTTTCAAATTTTATAGATTACCTTAAAGGTATCACTAGTGATATCTAAACAAAAAAGCTTGGAGTAAACTTAATATTAATAGAATTTCCACTCAATCGTAGCAGACGGCTTACTCGTAATATCATACACCACACGGTTAACATGCTTCACTTCATTCACACGAGTTGAGATCTTTTAAAAAACATCCCAAGGGATTCTTTCCCAGTCACTCGTTATCCCATTAATCGAAGTATCAGCACGGATACCGATTGTGTAGTCGTATGTTCTTGCGTCACCCATAACACCTACGCTGCGGATGTCTGGGAGAACCGTGAAGTATTGCCAGATGTCGCGCTCAAGGCCGAAGTTGTCAATTTCTTCGCGTAGAATCGCATCAGATTCACGGACGATTTCTAGTTTTTCTTCTGAAATTTCACCTAGTACACGGATACCTAGTCCTGGATCTGAGTTTGGATGTCTCTAGACGATGTCGTCATGAATACCAATCTCTAAACCTAGGTTAGGAAATTCTCCCTCTGATATTACAACACAGCACAAAAAGTCAAGTTTCCTAAAGATCATTTCCGCTATACTAAACTCGTAAGGCAAGGAGGTGCTCGGTTGTCCTATCAAGAACATGAGAAAACGATTCAAGAAACATTAAATTATATTGAACAGCATCTGAAAGATGATTTACCGCTTCAAACTCTAGCGAAACACGCTGGTTATTCTAGGTTTCACTTTCACCGTATATTCAAAAAAGTGATTAAGAAGTCAGTTGTTGATTATATACGGGAACGTCGAATGACCCAAGCGGCGAAGGATTTAATTCATACGGACCAAAGGGTGATTGACATTGCATTGCAGTATCGTTTTGGTTCACAGGAATCCTTCACTAGAGCCTTTAAGAAGATATATGATATGTCACCCGCACGTTATCGGAGATTACTAAGGAATGTCATTGATAAGGAGGAAACGAATATGGCTGCAAATAAGAACACACCTACTGGCTGGATTATGACGGGAGAAACACCATCTGATTATGAAACAGGTTTGGATGACAGAATTGTACACAGTGGTACTACCTCAGCTTACCTGAAATCAAAGGATGAAAAAGCACGAGGATTCGCGACCTTAATGCAGCAAATTAAGTCTGATCGTTACCGTGGAGAACGTCTTCAATTTTCCGCTTTTGTCAAAAGCGAAGATGTGAAAGGTTCAGCTGGTTTATGGATGAGGATTGACCATTCTTCAGGTGAAGTTCTTGCGTTTGACAACATGATGAACCGTCCCATTACAGGAACAAACGGCTGGAATCATTTTAGTGTAGTATTGGATGTTCCAGTCAAAAGTGAAGTCATTGCGTTTGGCATATTACTACAAGGCTCAGGTCACATTTGGATGGACGAACTCAGTTTTAAAATTGTAGATGAAAGTGTGCCAGTGACAGAACAACATACTGTGGATCATTTAGAGGATGAACCAGTGAATTTAAATTTTGAAGGCTAGCAGACTGAATTTAAGAGGAGGTTCATTGCCATGAAAAAAATTGGTGCGATTTTATTGTTCGCTATGAATTCACTCACCTTTATTTGTGGCCTTGGAATTTTATTTGGTGAAGAGGATTAAAGATAAGCACCCATAGAACAAAAAAAATCAATTAAAAAAGATATCCCTATCACTATCTCTTTTTTATAGACTTGGTATAATAGAAAAAATCAGAAAAATGAGAATGCGATGATAAGGAATAGTACTTGCCGAAATGTTTTCAGAAAGTTGCTGGCTGATGAGAAGCAATAACAAAAAGGCAGGGAACTCACCTTAGAGTAGCCTTAGTGAAATGAAAAGTATTGATGTAGTTAAGGTCGGCACCCCACCGTTATATGGGAAGGATACAGATCAAACAATCTGTATCCGAATAAGGGCATGATAATGTTTGTTTATCATGAAACAGGGGTGGTACCGCGTAAGAAGAAGTCTTTCGTCTCCAAGGTAAATATTGGGGATGAAAGGCTTTTTTTATATTCTATTTTCTAGGAGGATTCGATAATGTTTAATCACAAAAAATACGAAAAGAAATACTTTTTGCCACCGAACCTTACTTATGATTGGGTGAAGAAAGAAACATTAGAAAGTGCTCCGATATGGTGCAGTGTGGACTTGCGGGATGGTAATCAAGCATTACCTATTCCTATGAACTTAGAAGAAAAATTGGAAATGTTTCAGTTATTAGTAGAGATAGGTTTTAAAGAAATTGAGATCGCATTTCCAGCTGCTTCTGATACGGAGTTTAGGCTATTACGGACACTGATTGATCATCATATGATTCCAGACGATGTCACGATTATGGTGATCACACAAGCGAGAGAGCATATTATCCGCCGAACCTTCGAAGCCCTTAAGGGAGTACCGAAAGCGATTGTTCATTTATATAATTCGACTTCAGAAGCGCAGCGCAGACAAGTATTTAAGAAAACAAAAGATGAAATTAAACAAATTGCCATTGATGGAGCTATTTTAGTAAAAGAACTTGCCGAAAAAACAAATAGTGATATTTATTTTCAATATAGTCCAGAAAGCTTTCCAGGAACAGAAGTTGATTATGCGTTAGATATTTGTAATAGTGTTTTAGATATTTGGAAACCGACACCAACTCATAAAGCGATCATCAATATTCCGACAACAGTTGAATATTCAATGCCTCATATCTTTGCAAGTCAGATTGAGTATATACACAAAAATCTGTCTTACCGAGACAGTGTGACATTATCTGTTCATCCTCATAATGACCGCGGCTCTGGGGTGAGTGATGCAGAATTTGGTGTTCTAGCTGGCGCAGAAAGAGTCGAAGGTACATTATTTGGTATCGGTGAACGTACAGGGAACGTAGACTTGATTACCTTGGCGATGAATATGTATTCACAAGGTTATGATCCAAAATTGAATTTCAATAACCTAGAAGCGATTCGTAAAAAATATGAAAAACTAACAAAAATCACTGTTCATGAGCGGCAGCCCTATTCTGGGGAGATGGTTTTCACCGCATTCTCTGGTTCACATCAAGATGCGATATCTAAAGGTATGAAATATAGAAAAGAAAATAAAGTTGATAAATGGGACGTTCCGTATATCCCAGTAGATCCAGTTGACTTGGGGAGGAATTATCAAACGGATGTGATTCGAATCAACAGCCAGTCTGGAAAAGGCGGCATAGGCTATATACTAGAAACAAATTATGGCATTCAACTTCCTTATCAAATGAATGAAGCCATGGGATATGCAGCGAAGAAAGTATCTGATCAGATAAGTAGGGAATTGTCTGTCGAAGAAATATATCATGTTTTTAAAGAACAGTATGTTGATTTTCACCCTCATTTCCAGCTGCTTGATTATCAATTTCATAAAGGAGAGAAGCAGGAAGTTACCTTAACCTTGCTGAGAGATCATCAACAAATTGAAATACAAGGAACTGGCACTGGAAGTTTAGATGCAATCAGTAATGCGTTAAAAGCATATTTTCATCTCGAATATGTTTTGGAAGTCTATGAACAGAATTCTTTAGGCAAGGATTCCCAAGCACAAGCCTGTGCACAGATTGGAATTTCATATCAAGGAAAAATGCATTGGGGTGCTGGAATTGATAAAGATATTATAGAAGCAACAGTGAAGGCCCTGGTGGTTGCAGTAAATAAACTAGAGGTTTGGATGTAGATGGAAAAAGATAAACTTGAAAAACATGAAGTGATGCAATATTTAAGAGAATATAACGAGCAAGAAATCTTTTATCAACAATACCAACAGAAAAAGCATGACAATCAATCATTGCAATTATTTTTGAAGGATTATGATAAATACAATTTAATGCATAAGCAAATATATATAGAAGAGTTTTTACAAAAAGGGCAAAACGAATTTGAAAAGGAAGATACCATGTGGTTAGGTCAGGAGAAAGATATCGAAGTGAGAAAGTATAGCCGTTTTATGCCTCAATTGCCGGCTATCCATGATTTCTTTGAAATGATCTATGTTCTGGAAAATGAGATGTATGTAGAAGTGGAAGACAAAAAAATGACTTTAAAATCAGGAGATATTGCCTTTATTCCACCTGACACCCTACACAAGCCAATTGTAATGGAGAATACAATCGCCATGCAAATCATGATCCGTAAGAGTACTTTTCAAAAAGTGTTTTTTAAAATGTTAAAAGGAAATAATGTCATTTCAGAATTCTTTTTGAATGCATTGTATATAAAAGAAAATAAAAATATTCTTATTTTCCATAGTCACTTGGATAAACATTTGCTAGACTGCTCTCTTCAACTATTTACAGAAAATTATAATCGGTTTCCTAGTTACCAGTTGATTATGAATAATTTGTTTGAGATATTATTATGTCTCTTATTAAGATTCAAACCAAGTCATATGAACGTAAATCAGGTCAAACAATATCGTGATATACGTATTATTCAAATGCTCCAATATATTCAGCAATGTTGTGAGCATATCACCATCCAGGAGATGGCAGAGGAATTTAACCTTTCACAGTCTTACCTGTCAAAATATATAGCTCGTAAGCTTGGCAAATCATTTCGTGAGATTCGACAAGAAATAAGATTGGAAAAAGCCTGCGAAATGCTCACTGGCAGCAATTCACAAGTAGATCATATTGCGGCAGCCGTAGGTTATCAAAATGTAGAGCATTTCATTCGTTTATTTAAGAGAAAGTATCACCTAACACCACATCAATATCGTTTAAATAATAGATAATGACTCTATTGTATTAATACTTGGAGAGATTGTACTTTAAAAGTACAATTTTAAAAACGAGAAAAATTCAAATCAATACAAATAAAAAGGAGAAATCATCATGTCCATCAAACAAGTAAAAGATTATTTTAAACAATATGATATGGATACTCGAATTCAAGAATTTTCAGTATCTAGTGCAACCGTAGACTTGGCTGCTTCTGCATTGGGCTGCGAACCTGAAAGAATCGCAAAAACACTATCCTTTCTAGTAAATGGACAAGCTATTTTAATTGTGACCTCTGGCGATGCAAAAGTTGATAACAAAAAATTCAAGGAATATTTTAAAACAAAAGCTAAAATGCTTTCTCCTCATGAGGTCGTTGACTTGGTCGGTCATGAAATTGGTGGAGTATGTCCTTTTGCTATAAAGAATGGCGTTTCTGTTTATTTAGATATTTCACTCAAACGTTTTGAGACAGTCTATCCAGCCTGCGGGAGCAGTAACAGTGCGATTGAACTCACAATAAAACAATTAGAAAAACACTCCGGTTATTCACAATGGATTGATGTGTGTAAGGGATGGAATGATTCATTAACACATGAAGACGGAAGGGAAAAGTGCAGTTAATAATAAAAAAGAGCTAGAAACCCTTGATACACAAAGGTTTTTAGCTCTTTTACATTTACTCCCACTCAATCGTAGCAGGCGGCTTACTCGTAATATCATACACCACGCGGTTAATATGCTTCACTTCATTCACGATACGAGTTGAGATCTTTTCAAGCACGTCCCAAGGGATTCTTGCCCAGTCACTCGTCATACCGTCAATAGATGTCACAGCACGGATACCGATTGTGTAGTCGTATGTTCTTGCGTCACCCATAACACCTACGCTGCGGATGTCTGGGAGAACCGTGAAGTATTGCCAGATGTCGCGCTCAAGGCCGAAGTTGGCAATTTCTTCGCGTAGAATTGCATCCGATTCACGGACGATTTCTAGTTTTTCTTCAGAAATTTCACCTAGTACACGGATACCTAGTCCTGGACCTGGAAATGGCTGTCTCCAGACGATGTCATCAGGAATGCCAAGCTCTGAACCTAAGGCACGGACTTCATCCTTGAATAGCGTATTGAGTGGCTCAATCAATTCGAACTGCATGTCTTCTGGAAGACCACCTACGTTGTGGTGAGATTTGATTGTTTGTGCCGTTGCTGTTCCGCTCTCAATGATGTCTGTGTAAAGAGTTCCTTGTGCTAAGTAGTCGATTCCTTTTAGCTTGTCCGCTTCGTCATCGAATACATAGATGAATTCGTTACCGATGATTTTACGTTTTTGCTCAGGATCAGACACACCTTTTAGCTTGTTTAAGAAACGATCTTTTGCATCTACTTTAATCACGTTCATGTTGAAACCTTCGCTAAATGTTTTCATAACCCCTTCTGCTTCGCCTTTGCGAAGAAGACCATGGTCAACGAAAATACATGTCAGCTGATCGCCGATGGCTTTGTGGATCAATACTGCCACAACAGATGAATCCACCCCGCCGCTTAGTGCGCACAATACTTGCTTGTCGCCTACTGTTTCACGGATTTTCTGCATTTCGATTTCAATAAAGTTCTCCATTGACCATTTGCCATCACAATCACACACGCCGAAGACAAAGTTTTTCAATAGGTCATTTCCGTACTCAGAGTGACGAACCTCTGGGTGGAATTGAACGCCATAGAAATTCTTCTCAGCTAAGCTCATGGCTGAGTTTGGACAATGTGCACTTGTTGCATCGACTGTAAAGCCTTCTGGTACTTCAACAACGAGGTCACCATGGCTCATCCAAACGACTTGATCAGTTGGAAGGTCTTTGAATAAAGCAGGTGTTCCGTTAATATGGATATCTGCTTTTCCATATTCACGCTGGCTGGCCGCTTCTACTTTCCCGCCTAAATAGTGAGTCATGAGCTGCATGCCGTAGCAAATGCCTAGAACCGGAATGTCTAGATCAAAGATCTTTTCATCACAGCGGAAAGATCCTTCATCATAAACACTGTTTGGTCCACCAGAAAGGATGATTCCTTTAGGTGCCATTTCTTTAATTTCTTCAGCAGTTAAAGTGTGCGGATGAAGCTCACTGTACACACCAAATTCACGAATACGGCGTGTGATCAGCTGATTGTACTGACTGCCGAAATCGAGAACCAAAATCATTTCATTTACTAAATTTGTCATGGTGTCACCTCTATGTCCAATATAGTTTTTTATAAACGCACAGAAAAAATGAGAGGAGAAAACCTGCTCTCAGTGTGAAGATCACGCTTTTGAAGCGCCCAGACTCACATCCGAACGCTTCAATTTCATGTATTTTAGAAGGTTTTAATATTCACCTATTCTAACAACAGGAAGGTACGCGGTCAAGACTATCTCCTGTTTATTAAATTTTCCCATAACTTTGCCGATTGCTGCCAAAGCGCCGACGCATCCTCTCGCCGGTAGAGCGCACGTTCATAAAGCTGTGTCAGCTCTGACATATGATGATCTCCATCCTTCTCATCAATCAACGAAGCGAATTCTCTTAGCGTCATACCTGGCTTTTTCTCGATTCCTCTGCGCCCTAGCTGCTTTAATAGAGCTGCATACGCATAGAAGAATGCTTCATCCTCTGGCAGACGTTTCACCTTTCTTACAATAAAGAATGGCAGCCATCTTGTTCTAAATCGATAAAGCATCCAGCTGATGAATCCAAGCAGGACAATAGCTCCTGCCGCATAACCTATAACCCAACCAACATGCACCATATTTGGCTTTGCCTGCGCTGTTTGTTCCTTTGGTTGTGCCGGCTGCTCTGTCTCCTGCTGCTTCGGCTGGTCTTGCTGCTGATCTTCACTTGCATCAGAACTAGACTGATCTTTTTCTTCCTTTTGATCATCCGTTTGATCGCTTGAAACAGCTTCATTCGTAAATGTCTCTGGGTTTGTAAAGCCTTTTGTCGGCTCAAAGGTGACCCAGCCTCTGTTTGGAAAATAAACCTCTACCCATGAATGCGCATTGTTATTGGTCACTTCATATACATTGTTTCCATCCATCTGTGTTTCATATAATTGGCCAGACGTATACCCTTTCACCCATCTCGCCGGAATCCCGATCGATCGAAGCATCACAATCATAGAGGTTGAAAAATTATCACAATAGCCGATCATCGTATCAAATAAAAATTGGTCTACATAATCTTCATTACGACCAGGCACTGCGACATTTTGCGTTTCATATGAAAACTTCGCAGATCCTAAATAATCCTCGATTGCTTTGGCTTTATCATACATATTGTCCTTCGTTTCCGTTAAGCTGTTTGCCAAAGTTTTCACACGTTCTGGAAGTGAGGATGGAAGCTGCAAGTATTCACGGCCAACCTGCTGATTCACCTGCTTCTTTGTCGGTACTTTGATTCTCTGTAAATCCTCCAGGATAAATGTAGGGGATAAAAAGCTGACTTGATAGTTCCCTAAATTTTTAGGTGGGTTTTGCATAGACGGGACAATTTTCTCCGTTTTGCCCATGATTTGCAGCGGAATATTTTCCATTGGCGTCAGCGTAATCGTACCAATCGGATAGACGGCATGATTAAATCGATAGTTCGATTCCATATCGACTCTCGTTTCATGTACCTCTGTTTTCACTCGCTCAGTAAACCACCGATTCGGCACAGTGTCGTCCTTTAACCGAGTAGACTTCGTATCATTTGAAGCATCCTCCCAGCCCTTTCCTGTGTAAATACTTTTTGTTTCTACACGAAAGTAAGACGGCTCCTTTCCGCTCCATTTAAAGACAGGTGTGCGGTCCTCACTAAATGGTCCGCCAAGCGCCGAATCATCTGCACTATATCCCACTTTATTCTGCCCGGCTGTCCCATCTTGATTCGTAACCGCCTTAAAAAACGGGACAGGATCAGGCCATTTCGGATCAGACTTTGGCAAAGAAGCGCCGAGTGACGCTGATAGAAGGACAAGCACCAGCATGGGCAAAAACCACTTTAGACGTGCTTTCTGTGACACCCGAACGCCCTCAGCCGAACGCAGTCGATCAAAATACAGCAATCCAAGCAAACAAAAGCCAAATACCATAATACGAACGATCGCAAAGGTCGCATCATATGGCGTAAACGTATCAAGAATCGTGACATATACAATCGTCATTAGTAAAAAGAAAAAGATACGCTGCTGATAGACCACCCAATAATGAAGCAAATAGACAAGCAGCCACAGCAAAATATAAAACAACAATGTGCGGAAAGACGGATACATGTCACTCCACATGCCCATGCTCATTAACGTGATATTATCCTTGATATCAGCAAACAAAGCAGCCGGATAACCTGGCGCTGATTGATAAAAGATCAAATATAAGGCGAGCAAAATCAGTCCAGCACAAATAGGAAACGTCACATACCACTTCAGACGAAAGAACGTAAACAAACACGTAAGCCCGATAAAAATGATGAAATAAGACGTATGGCTCGTCTCTGTAAAATCTTGAAGTGGACGAAGCCACTCCCATAGCAGCAGAAAAGCTACAGCATAATAGATGAACAATTCAAAACGGCTTTGCCGCAGATGCGTATGCAGCATAAATGTTTGTCACCTCACAGTTCTATCGTGCAGCCGGTCTTCAAATAAAAGGGTGATGCGTATTCCAGAGGCCTTGAGCCGGTCTACAAGCTGTTTTTCATTTGTCGTCAAATGGTCAACGGCTTTCTTCACTAAAAGCACGGTGATGTTCTTTCTGTTTCGATTTCCAAAAAGACTTGCCGCAAGCTCCTCCTGCAGCTGACCCGTGACGACATATTTTCCTGAGTGCTGGTACTCACTCGCTGCTAACGGTTTATATTCTAGTGCGCGGGAAGACTGCTGCTGCACCCTTGTTAAATAATAAATCATGTCCTGTAAATGAAGTTCTCCTTGATCGACTCGAAAGGCAGCCTGATCTCCTAGAGGGACAAGACCTGACGGCACGCCTTTTTTCACAGCCATTTGAAGAACAGATGCTGTAATAGAGACGACTGTTTCAAAAACAGCTTGATCAGTAAAATCAGCAAACACGACAAGGTCCTTTGCTTGATTCTGTTCAAATTCCTTCGTCATCAGCTGGCCTCTTCTGGCCGTTGTCTTCCAGTCCACCCAAGCAAAACGGTCTCCTTGCTGATATTCCCGTACGCCTGTTGTTACATGGGCCGGTTCATTTAACCACGAGTGAACCGCTTTGCCTCCATTTTCACTCACTGATTCAGCAGGCTCCACCGGGATATCCAGCACTTTGGGGTAGACAAGCAGCTTTTTCTCTAACGGAATGATGATTTCTTTCTCAACAAACCCAAACATATCACCCGTTTTAATTCGAACTGCTGTCAAATGATGCTCTCCCCGTATGACATCATTCAATTGATAGGAAAATCGCCAAGTTTTCCGAAACCAAGGGAAAAGCATTTGCTTCATTTCAATCTGTTCCTTTAAGTGAAAGGTGTCTGGCGGAGCATCCTCTATCATGACGTAAACGTACGGAAATGGATGTGTCCGCTTGATTTCAAGGTCAACGGACAGCACATCTCCCGCCTTCAAGCGGGTTTGCTGTATTGTCCTCTTGGCTGTCGCGCGAAGCGGAACAAGTGCAAACAGCAATGCATACAAAGCATATGGTAAAAATGCATAAAAAAGGAACCAACTCACAAACCCTCCCTGAAACATGGCATAACAAAAGGCTGCCGCAGTGAGAATGATGAGCATCATTACCCTTAACCATAATGAAATTGCTACACGATGACGTGACTTCATTGAGTCATCGACTTTTGAACTGGCACGCCAATTTGCTCAAGCATTTGTCGCAGCAGTGTCTCCGCCTTCTTCCCTTCATATGTCGCTTCTGATGTCAAAATCATACGATGCGGTAATGTATAAGGCGCCAAATACTGTACATCATCAGGAATCACATAATCGCGCTGATTCAAAAGCGCATACGCCTGTGCCGCTTTCATCAAGGCGATCGATCCCCTTGGACTCACACCTAGATAAATAGATGGATGTTTACGCGTCGCTTGAGCAATTTCAACAATATATTCTTTAATGGATGCATCCACATGAATGGTCTGAACAGCCTGCTGCAACGCATGGATATGATCCTTTGTCATGACAGCTTGGAGCGTATCAATCGGGGATTCTTTCTCCTGCAAGTTGAGCACCTCCAGCTCCTCAAGCATGGTCGGATATCCCATCTGCAGCTTGAATAAAAACCGGTCCATTTGCGCTTCTGGCAGCGGATAAGTCCCTTCATATTCCACTGGATTTTGCGTCGCCATGACGAAAAAAGGATCCGCAAGTAGCATCGTTTCTCCGTCCACTGTGACACTGCCTTCCTCCATCGCTTCAAGCAATGCTGATTGTGTTTTAGGAGAGGTCCGGTTGATCTCATCAGCCAAAATAATCTGCCCCATGATCGGCCCTTGCCTAAATTCAAATTCATTTGTCTTTTTATTGTAAATCGACACGCCTGTTACGTCTGAAGGCAAAAGGTCAGGAGTGAATTGGATTCTCTTAAACTCACAGCCAATGGATTTTGCCAAAGCACGAACCATCATCGTCTTCCCTACACCAGGCACATCCTCTAGCAGCACATGCCCCTTCGCCAAAATCGCAACAAGGCTTAATATCGCAATATCTTTTTTCCCAACCATGACTTTATTGATGTTATCTACGATTTTTTGTAAATCTGAATGCATCGGTTCATCAAATGCCATCCTGATCCTCCTATCACGTTTCTGTCAAATTTCATATAGTCTAACTTTACCATACAACGCGCATTTGCATATAACATCAGCACATATAAAAAAGAAGCCTTCTCACGATGGAAAAGACTTCTTCTCTTCTTTCGGCTCACTTGCTGGCTCCATATGAACATGAGAGTGTAAAATATCATGCTCCTGCTTCATTCTACGTTCAATTTCATCTGCAATATCATGGCTTTCTGCTATGTTCAAGTTAGGCTCGACCTCAACCACTACATCCACATGGACTGTACTTCCAAGATAACGCGCTTTTATATCCTTTAAATCGCCTACTCCTGGTGTTGCTTCAATGGTCTCTTTATATTTAGACATATCTTTTATATGAAAACCGTCTGTTAACGAATGAGAGGCATCTCTGAAAATCTCCCACGCAGTTTTACAAATAATTAAGCCAATGACAAACGCTGCAAGCGTATCAATCCATGCCAGCTGAAATTGAGAAGCCATAATTCCTACAAATGTTCCAATACTTACATACGCATCTGATTTATTATCAGCAGCTGCCGCATGAAGAGCCTGGCTATTGATCCGTTTGGACAGATTGCGATTATAGATATACACACCGTACATCACAACAGCACTTCCTGCTGCTGTCCAAGCCGCGATCATATCCGGCGTTTGATGCTCAGATGAGAAGAGCGACTTGCCTGCACTCAGCAAAACCTGAAGCCCAACAAGCATCATGATAAAGGAAGCCACAAGAGACGCAATATTTTCCGCTCTAAAATGACCATACGGATGATCTTCATCAGGCGGCTTTTGAGAAATACGCAGCCCGATCAACACAGCAAGGGATGCAATAATATCCGTCGTGTTATTCAATCCATCTGCTGAAAGAGCCTCTGAATGAAACACATACCCAATAATGAGTTTGACCGCAGATAAGATCACATAGGCAATGATGCTGACCCAAGCACCTGTTTCACCTTGTCTTAATTCGTTATAGCGCTCCATGCTGAACCGCGCCTCCTCACACATCACTTTTCTATTATTTATCTTACAAAGCAAAGCCCGTGTGGGTCTACAGCAACATGATTCGCTTATGTCAGCAAAATAGGATAAATAGAAATGTGTTGTCCTAAGCAAACTTATTTTTACAAGGTCAAATGACCTCAAGACCTACTCCTATCAACCTTTTTCCATTTCTCTTCGAAATAGACATATCGTCAAATCACTCTTCTTGGATAAATTATCAGAATAATTTTATTTTAGGACACAACTTCCCTCCTTCCTTTTTTATGCTATTTTAAAAATAAACAGAGGGAAAAGAGGGAACATAATCTCTCAAATCCTTTCTACTTTTTAACATCATGTTAAGAGGTTTGAAATGTCAGTTTGATAACCTGTCCAATGCTGAATGACAATTCAGTATGATAAAATTTAAAATATTCTAAAAACAAATTCTCTATTCATGAGAAATGTTTGGAGGTAAAGAAATGTCCAACATGACAAACGGTCTTCAAAAAAACCTTAAAACAAGACATATTTCGATGATCTCCATTGCTGGGGTCATTGGGGCAGGGCTATTTGTTGGTAGCGGCGCTGTCATTCATTCTGCAGGGCCTGGATCCATTCTTTCCTATTCTTTTGCCGGACTTCTGGTGATCTTTATTATGAGAATGCTTGGAGAAATGGCATGTGCCTATCCGACAAGCGGTTCTTTCTCACAATATGCGAGCGATGCCATCGGTCCATGGGCCGGGTTTACAATCGGCTGGCTTTACTGGTTCTTCTGGGTGATCGTCATCGCCATCGAAGCCATTGCCGGTGCTGCCATTATTCAATATTGGTATGGAGATGCACCTGTTTGGCTCACAAGTCTTATCCTCACAATCCTCTTAACATTAACAAATATCTTTTCTGTTAAATCTTTTGGCGAATTTGAATATTGGTTTTCATTAATTAAAGTCGTCAGCATCATTCTCTTTCTACTCATTGGTTTTGCATTTATCTTTGGTTTTGGCGGTCATCATACTTCAGGTCTTGCCAATCTAACAGGCAACGGCGGTTTTCTTCCAAATGGATTCAGCTCTGTGTTACTCGGAATTGTCGTCGTCATCTTTTCCTTCATGGGAACGGAAATTGTGGCCATAGCGGCCGGTGAATCAGCAGACCCAGTCAAATCTGTGACGACAGCCACCCGCTCTGTTGTATGGCGTATTATCGTATTCTATGTCGGATCAATTGCTGTCGTTGTCACCTTGCTTCCTTGGAATTCCGCAAGTATTTTAACAAGCCCGTTCGTTGCGGTATTAGAATACATTGGTGTTCCATCAGCCGCTCAAGTCATGAACGTCATTGTCTTAACAGCTGTTTTATCTTGTTTAAACTCCGGGTTGTACACAACGTCCAGAATGCTTTATTCATTAGCAGAAAGAGGCGAAGCGCCGAAACGTTTTATGAAAATCAGCAAACGTGGTGTTCCTGTAGCGGCTACAGTCGCAGGTACCTTCTTTTCCTACATTGCCGTCATGATGAACTACTTTTATCCTGAAACCATCTTTTTGTTCTTAGTCAACGCATCTGGTGCCATTGCCCTTCTTGTTTACTTGGTCATTGCCGTTTCACAATTAAGAATGCGACGCAAAATCGAAAAAGAAAATCCAGAACAGCTCAAAATCAAAATGTGGCTGTTCCCATACCTCACGTACTTTACCATTTTGGTCATTTGCGCCATCTTGGCATCGATGCTGTTTATCGAATCCATGCGGCCGCAGCTCATTTTGACGAGTATCATTACCTTTGGTGTACTAGCTGCTTATTTTATCTTTAAACCGAATAAAAAAGTGCCTGCAAATGCGGCGCTTGAAAATAAACACCCGTAATTCTCCCGCTGAAAAGCGGGTTTTTTTATTTTATTCACCTATTTGGATGTCCGCACTTATACTGTATCAAATTGAATTTAAGTGAGGATTAGTCAACATGAACCTAGAAAAATTTGTTGACGAGCTTCCAATTCCAGAAGTCGCGAAGCCCGTCAAAAAGAACCCAAGACAAACGTATTATGAAATTGCTATGGAGGAGGTATTCTTAAAAGTTCATAGAGACCTGCCACCCACCAAGCTATGGACCTATAATGGCAGCTTGCCTGGTCCAACCATTAAAGCCAATCGAAATGAAAAGGTCAAAGTGAAATGGATGAACAAATTGCCATTGAAACATTTTCTGCCTGTCGATCACACCATCCACTCCGGTCATCACGATGAACCAGAGGTGAAAACAGTCGTTCATCTGCATGGCGGCGTCACACCAGCAAGCAGTGACGGCTACCCAGAGGCCTGGTTTTCACGGGACTTTGAAGCAACCGGTCCTTTTTTTGAAAGAGAGACTTACGTCTATCCAAATCATCAGCAAGCCTGCACATTGTGGTATCACGATCATGCAATGGCACTGACACGACTAAATGTGTACGCCGGTTTAGCTGGGTTTTATTTGATCTCAGATGCATTTGAAAAGTCTTTAGAGCTGCCGAAAGATGACTATGACATTCCTTTGATGATTATGGACCGTACGTTTCAGGAGGATGGCTCACTGTTTTATCCTAGCAGACCAAACGACACGCCAGAGGACAGTGACATTCCAGACCCATCCATCGTGCCCTTTTTTTGTGGAGAAACGATCTTAGTCAATGGAAAAGTATGGCCATATTTAGAAGTAGAGCCGCGAAAATACCGTTTTCGTATTTTAAATGCGTCCAATACTAGAACTTACGAGCTGCATCTAGATAACGACGCTACAATCTTGCAAATCGGTTCCGATGGGGGCTTTTTGCCAAGACCCGTTCGCCATCAATCCTTTAGCATCGCGCCTGCTGAACGTTTCGATGTCATCATCGACTTTTCAGCTTACGAAAACAAAACGATCACTCTCAAAAATACAGCCGGCTGCGGACAGGATGTGAATCCTGAAACAGATGCGAACATTATGCAATTCAAAGTCACACGTCCACTAAAAGGGAGAGTACCTAAAACATTACGTCCGATTTTCAAACCGCTGCCACCGCTTCGGCCAAGTCGAGCTGATAGAGAGCGTACACTCACACTTACCGGCACGCAGGATAAATACGGCCGCCCTATCCTATTGCTCGATAACCAATTTTGGAATGACCCTGTCACAGAAAATCCTCGTCTTGGCAGTCTAGAGGTTTGGTCTATCGTCAATCCAACCAGAGGGACACACCCTATTCATTTGCATCTTGTTCAATTTAGGGTTTTAGACAGAAGGCCATTTGATACAGAAGTCTATCAATCGACAGGAGAAATCGTGTATACAGGACCAAACGAAGCGCCTCCTTTACATGAACAAGGCTACAAGGACACCATTCAGGCGCATGCAGGTGAAGTCATTCGGATCGTTGCTCGATTTGTTCCATACAGCGGCCGATATGTGTGGCATTGTCATATTTTAGAACATGAAGATTATGACATGATGAGGCCGATGGATATCATTCAGTAAAAATGAAACCACTCTTCCACTGAATGCGTAGAACTTATGAAACTGCTGATTACAAAGGGGCTAACGGACATCCATTCATTAGCCCTTTTATGATCCATTTCAAAATGGAAAAATAAATCGCAAGAATCATTCCTTTGAAGAGCGTTCCATACTTAAAAAGTTGACGCAGCAAACCGATAATACTACTATATACCCATTACATCTATCAAAAGGCACATAAGCCATAATGAACGAACAAATGGAAAATTGCGATAAAAAACGGAGGAGTTCAATTTGAATGAAGAAAAAGAGACTTGCCAGGTCAAACAAGAAACAGCGGCAGGTAACAGAGAGAAGCTTTCAATTCATGAGAACGAGAGCATTCGCTCAAACATTGAACAACTAACCATTGAACTCAGTGAACAAAAAGAATTCAATCACTTCATATTAGATGAAAAACAAAAGGCCATCAGCACATTATCTTCCCTCATCACAAAAGGCGATTGTGAAGAAGACTTAAAGACTCATTTTGAACAAGCATTACATATTGGACTTTCTGTCATAGAGATTATGGAGATTATTAAACACTGTACAAAGGTTGCTGGATTCCCTCACTCCATTAATGCCCTGTTTATCTTTCAGAACTTATTAGATGAAAACAAATAAAACAGAGAAAACGAGATGTCATCAGTCCTCTCGTTTTTTTATGTTCACTCATACTACTCTTTTTCTTTTCTTCTGTCACATAAGTAAAATATGAAAATAGCCCTCGTATCCCTGCTTAATAACTGATTTTCCTTCTATAAATCCACCATTTCTCCAGCATTTCAAGTGACAAAATAAAAAAACGTCCAGTTATATAAATAACTGAACGTTTCCTTTATCGATTGACAGTGAAATTGTTAACGATTCCGCCATCCTTCTCCCAAGCGGCTTCCACTGTTTTCTTCTTCATATTGTATTCAAAAATCGTTCTTACCTTCGCCTTTCGTCCGGTGTCATCCTTTAATTCTTTTGCGTTTTTTGCAACACCTAAGAAATAAACAGACGACCCGTCCGTAGAAAATTGCGGCTGTGCAGCACTTAAAATATGAACATCCTGGCTGTTTTTAACGAGTGTCGTCGTTTTTCCTGTTTCTACATCAAGCATCTTAATCGAGGATATTTCTTTTTCTTTACGAACCTTTACTTCTGTATAAATCAATTTCTTATGATCTGGAGAAAATGAAATATCATTGATCGTTTGTGAGATACGTGCAATGCGTTTCCCCTTCTCACCTGTTTGAAGGGTGATCTTCATGGTCGTTGGTTCAGGATCTATTCCCTTTTCATTCGCTTCATCGGTTTTTTGATAATCTTCTTTTAAAGAATAATGCTGAATCGCCAAATCATTTGAAGTCGGATCATATGCAAAAGAACTCACCGTATCATCCTTGCTTTTTTCTGGATACAGCCCCTTCATTTTGTGTGTGTTCAAATCAAAAGACGCGACAAAAAATTGCTCTCCAGAATCCTTGTTATACCTTAGAAATAACTTCTTTCCGTCACCAGACAGCCTCATACTGTCGATGGAATCATCACTCGTAAACAGTGTTTTTTCTTCTTCAGATTTCACATTTAATTCCCGAATACTCACCTTTTGCGTGTCTTCATCCGTATACGTGTAATATAAAACTTGTTTCGTAGAATCATAAGCAATCGAAGGATATGCTGTCAGTTTCTCCGTATGAAGCGCCCGATCATGCAAGTAATAAGTATTGTTTAAATTTTGATCTGTAAATGAAACGAGCAATTCGTCTTTTGCATCTTGATTTGTTTTGACTTTCCCTGCATGTTTCGCCTCTTGCCCAGGCTTCATCATGAAGAAAAGAACTGCCGCAATCACTGCGACGCCAATAACTGTGATGATCCACCATGTTGATTTTTTCATTGCCTTTCAGACCCTCTCTACAAGAAAAGAAGCCAGAAAATGAACTTTTCCCGCTTCTTTGCATGCCTATGTATTAATAAGTGTAATGCCCTTTTACGACACCTTTACTTGTTTTATACCCAAGTGCTTTGAATGCTTTTGGACTTACGTCTAATACAGCATTTGGCATTCTGCCTACATCATATTTATATACTGTAATCACTTTATGTGGTTTCGCTTTTGTTGTCACTCTTAGTTTTGTACCTTTTTTCGGTACGTCAAAGCCCATTTTAGTTGCTGCATCCCAATGACCGAGTTT
Organism: Bacillus sp. FSL R5-0512; assembly: GCF_038593295.1. Taxonomy (NCBI): domain Bacteria; kingdom Bacillati; phylum Bacillota; class Bacilli; order Caryophanales; family Bacillaceae; genus Bacillus; species Bacillus sp. FSL R5-0512. The sequence goes on along the minus strand of NZ_CP151982.1, from coordinate 601,693 downwards.
TTTTCCATCTGCGCCTTTTTTGCCGACACCATTGTACCAAGTAATATTGCCGCTTACTTTTTTTGCACTTGCTCCATGTGAGAAACTGAATGCTAAAAATAAACTAGCTACTGTTACGATTGTCGTGATAAGCTTTTTATTCATTAAGGAATCCTCCGTTTTTGGTTTCTGCACTCATTATACATGAAGATGAACCCAGTTATTTTACAGACACATTACAATTCAAATACAAGTTGACCACTTTATGACCGATAAAGTTCATAAATACTACCATAAACAGCCAGAACATTGTAAGCAGCCCCCCTCTTTCATTTTATATAATAAAAGAGAATCAAATTTAAGGAGGAATTTTCATGAAAAAGTGTTTCACCGTTTTGATTGTAAGTTTGGCCTTCGTTTTGATGTTTTCAAGTCTTCCTGCCTCAGCGGCTAGTCCTCGTCACGGCGCCATTGTGACGCAAACAGATGAAGCCAAATGGTCAGGTATCTCTGCTGATATTGTCCTGCCGAAAACAGCCACCATTAAAAATGGCTATGCGGACTGGTATCTCGGTCTCGGCTCTGCTGTTGTAGAGAGCGGTATTTCAAAAACGTCTTCTGGCTATAAGGTTTTTCTGGGCAGCGGCTCACAAGGCGGCAGTAAATACTGGAACAGCGAATACGATACAAGTATTAAAGATGGCGCACGGGTCAACTTAAAGCTCATCAACAATGGTGATGGGACGGTGTCACTATATGTCAATGGGAAATTGCGCTATAAGCAGCCTGTTTACAACCCTAGCCGTCTGAAAAACCTTGATGTTGTCAAAATGGTACATGGCGTACAGGATAATGGAACAAACAGCTATTCACAAGCAAGCTTTTCGAATGTACAGCTTCGTGCAAATACATCAGGAAGTGTCTATAAAAATTGGGACGGGTCAATCAAATCGTCACTTTTACGTAAAAATTTAGAATCCGGTGCCGCAGCTCCTAAATTCACCGTCATTTCTTCTATCCCATTAAGTACAAGCCTTTCAGCACAATAAGAAAAAAGCACCCTCCATTGGGTGCTTTTTATTGTTCACAGCTTATCAACACTTCTCTTTTAATCAAAACAAGGATTCGTGGTAACATAAACATACAACATTCGACGAAAAAAGGAGAACGAACGTGAAAAAAAGTCTACTTGTTTTCATGAGTCTAGTTGCAAGTCTCTCCATTCTAGCAGCTTGCTCAAATACGACAAAAGAACAAAAACCAGAATCTAAAGCTCTTCCAACGATTAATGAACGCATTCAAAAGGAAACGAAAGAAGTGATGGAGCAGTCTAAGCTCATCAAAGACACTGACATCACCGTTGATCAAAAGAAAAAAATCATTTCTTTAAACGTAACGGCTTCCTCTGATACCAATAGTGATTACGCTGAAGTCATCGGTTTAAACTTTGCAAAAACGCTGGCCATTGGAGCATCAACTGAAAAAGAAAACAATCTGCATAAACCGGAAAATGACAGCCTCGGCGCCCTCTATTCCTTTTATGACCTAAACATCACCGTGAAACAAGAAAACGGCAAGGTGCTGGCAAAGGGAAAGAAAACAACCAATGAAACAAGAATCACCTGGGAAAGAGCCCAATAACTGCTTGATGGATTTTCTTATAAATAAAAGCTTGTAGAGAATCACTCTACAAGCTTTTTTTAATGTTCATCTCGGTTAAATCGTCTCTCATAACATTGACCAGTGCGTGAATATCTGAGTGAGCCCTTGATGCTAATCGTTCCAGTAAATCCTCTAAACACTCATACAAATGATGATCTCTCATTATATACTCCTCATATAACGGAATGACAAAGAAATAGAGCAAATCAGCGAATTCAAGTGCAGCGTCATCTTCATCCTCATCGTCTAACGCCTCTCTGACACTTTGAATCAACCAATTCAAATCTTCTTTCTTTTCAATCGGAACATACATCAGTTGATGAATATAATCCGTATCCTTTGCTTGTAAAATCCGCTCCGCTGTTTCTTTTGATAGCGCACCAATCTCTGTAGAAGAAATATTCACAACCGCTAATTCGTCCTCTGATCTTACTTGATTCATTTGCAGCAAGTTTTGGTCCATCTCGACTCACTCCCCATTCTCAGATACCTTTATTATAAGGAATTGATCTGATCTTTAATGGAAATAGTGGATTTTTTTATGTAATTTTAAAGAAAATGTGACATTATAAGCCAAGATATCTCATATCTCTGAAAACAAAAAAACACTCTTGATCATAAGAGTGCTTTTCTCATACTTCCTATAATCTTTCTTTCATCGCCTCAGCCATTTCCACTTCACCCTCTGCTTCGAGCTGTTCAATGATGCGGATATAATCCCTTTCGTGGCGATTTTGGCTTAATTTGAAAGCAGCCTGAACTTCATCAATGATGATCTTAAAGCCTACAATGCCTTTCATTTGCTTCTCTAACAGTTCCTCAGACAACGTATCCCATAACACCGGCTGTTCTCTGCGAGTTTCGTATGTCTCCAGCATTGTGGTTAATTCCTTAACCAGTTCCGATTTTTCAAGCAGTTCCGCCTTTCCATAAACATGAACAGCCTGGTAATTCCATGTTGGTACTGCTTCTTTTTCATACCATGAAGAGGATATGTAGGCATGCGGCCCTTGAAAGATGACGAGCGTCTTCTCGCTCTCTTCAAACGTTTTCCACTGAGGATTCCCAATCGCCATATGCCCTGAGATCACATACGAATCGTCAACTTGATGAAAACTCACCGGAATATGTGTCGCAATGGGCTTTCTATTCGATGTCGTCACAACTGTTGCAAATGAATGAGATTGAATAAATGATTTGATTTTCTCCATATCTTTCACTCGAAAAAATGATGGGATATGCATGTACCCTTCCTCCTTTTTGATCAGCTCAAAGTTTTGGTCATAATGAAATCCATTTGCTCTTCGTCCCCCATGAGAAAGGCGTGCACCCCTGTTTGAACAAACCCATGCTTTTGATAGAAAGCGATGGCCGCTCTATTGTGCTCCCACACCCCAAGCCAAACATCCCGTTTATGATGATTTTTCGCAATTTCAATGGCTTGATCGATTAAATATTTGCCTAATCCTTGCTTTTGAAAGGACTGCTTGATATAAATTCTTTCAATCTCTAACGCGTCACTCCCCATCTCTTCTGATTGGGCATCATTCATATTGATCTTCAAATAACCAGCTACTTCCCCATTCACTTGAACAAAATAAAACTGTGAAGAAGGGTGCTGTAATTCCTTTAACAGCTGGTTTAGGTGAAAAGCTGTCTTCACGTAAGCTTCGATATGTTCCACTTTGTTTTGATCCAAAAAGGTTTCTTTAAACGTATTGATCCCTATTTTCTGTAGCTCCTTTACATGTTGTACATTGCACCGAATGAAATTGACGGTCATAAAGTCGCCCTCCTTATTAATTAGTAGCTTCTCTTTATCCCTTTTTTCACATCTTCCCAGTCTTTTTCTATATTCTTTCGCACCCTTAGAAGATACTCATAAATCTGTTCCGCTTCTTCCTCAGAAAACCCACTGAGCGCCACTTGATTCGAATAATCATGTTCTCGTTTGATCATTGGGTAGACCGTTTCCCCTTTTTCAGTTGGAAACAGCTTTTTGATTTTTTTATTCACACGATCCTCTTTTTTCTCAATAAACCCATGCAGTTCTAGCTTTTTGATAGCCCGAGCCGCCGTAGTTCGATCCACCTTAATCATTTCCGCCAGCTTTTCCTGAATGATACCAGGCTCCTCACAAATACGCACAAGATACAAATACTGCCCCTTCGTTAAATCGTACTCTTTAAATTCAATATTACTTATGGAATCAAGCGCGCGAGCAATCACGCCGATCTCCCGCAAAATCTCTTTCATGTACCTCGACTCCTTTTGTTGCATTTACAACAAACAACTAAAATTAGTATAACCAATTAATGTTGTATTTGCAATAAAAAACCCACCCTCCAATTGGAAGTGGGTTTTTTATTTATCACGCTTCTTTGATCCAAACACTCCAAACACAACGGCCAGTGCAACAATAATCGCTACCCATGTAGTGAAGCCCATATGATCACCGCTTTCCTTTTTAAAATACCGTATCGGGTAAAAACCCATGAAATCACTTGCTCTTATTTTAACGGTTGAAAAGCAGTAAAGGTTTCAATTCAGCAGCCCTGATACTTTTTATTGCATGTGATCAAATTCATGAAGACATAACAAAAACCCCTATATTTCAAGGGGTTTTCGAGGGTGTTACATCATTCCGCCCATTCCACCCATGCCGCCCATATCTGGCATTCCGCCGCCTGAGCCGCCTTCTTCTGGTTTGTCAGCAACGACTGCTTCAGTTGTTAGAAGCATTGCTGCTACAGAAGCTGCGTTTTGAAGTGCAGAGCGAGTTACTTTTGTTGGGTCAACGATTCCTTTTTCGATCATGTTTACCCATTCGTTTGTTGCTGCGTTGAAGCCTACGCCAATTTCTTCGTTTTTCAAGCGCTCAACGATAACGGATCCTTCAAGACCTGCGTTGTGAGCGATTTGACGAATTGGCTCTTCAAGAGAACGTAGAACGATGTTTACACCTGTTTGAACGTCACCATCGGCTTCGATTGAAGCGACTTTGTTGTATACATTCACAAGTGCTGTACCACCACCGGATACGATACCTTCTTCAACTGCTGCGCGAGTTGAGTTCAGTGCATCCTCGATGCGTAGTTTACGCTCTTTTAGTTCTGTTTCAGTTGCAGCACCAACTTTGATGACAGCGACGCCGCCAGCTAGTTTTGCAAGACGTTCTTGTAATTTTTCTTTATCGAATTCAGAAGTTGTTTCTTCTACTTGTGCACGGATTTGGTTCACACGTGCTGCGATTTGAGCAGAATCTCCTGAACCTTCAACGATTGTTGTGTTTTCTTTTGTCACAACAACTTTAGACGCGCGGCCAAGCTGACCGATTTCAGTTGATTTCAGGTCAAGTCCTAGATCTTCTGTGATTAATTCTCCGCCAGTTAGAACAGAGATGTCTTCAAGCATTGCTTTACGACGATCACCGAATCCAGGTGCTTTTACTGCTACTGCGTTGAATGTACCACGAAGTTTGTTCACAACAAGAGTTGCAAGTGCTTCGCCTTCTACATCTTCAGCAATAAGCAATAATGGTTTTCCTTGTTGTACAACTTGCTCAAGTACAGGAAGGATTTCTTGAATGTTTGTGATCTTTTTATCTGTGATTAAGATGTAAGGATTTTCAAGAACTGCTTCCATCTTATCAGAATCAGTCACCATGTATGGTGAAGCATATCCGCGGTCAAATTGCATACCTTCAACCACTTCTAGCTCAGTTGTGAATCCTTTAGATTCTTCAATTGTGATAACTCCGTCGTTACCTACGCGTTCCATTGCTTCTGCGATTAGGCTTCCAACTTCTTCATCTGCTGCAGAAATAGCCGCAACTTGAGCAATTGATTCTTTGCCTTCGATTGGTTTAGAAATCTCGTGCAAGCCTTCAAGTGCTACTTTCACTGCTTCTTCGATCCCTTTACGCACGCCAACAGGGTTTGCACCAGCTGTTACGTTTTTCAGACCTTCACGGATCATCGCTTGAGCTAGAACTGTTGCAGTCGTAGTACCGTCACCAGCTACGTCGTTTGTTTTGCTTGCAACTTCAGCCACAAGTTTTGCACCCATGTTTTCAAATGCATCTTCTAATTCGATTTCTTTTGCAATCGTTACACCATCATTTGTGATAAGTGGAGAACCGAATTTTTTCTCAAGAACCACGTTACGTCCTTTAGGTCCTAAAGTTACTTTTACAGCATCTGCAAGTGCATCTACACCGCGTAACATCGCGCGACGTGCTTCTTCACTGAACTTAATATCTTTTGCCATAATAACGAAACCTCCTCAGTCTTTTTAAAAATTTATCTCAATTTTTTATGTGATTAGCCAATAACAGCTAAAATGTCGCTCTCACGAAGGATTAAATATTCTTTGCCTTCATATTTCACTTCAGTGCCTGCATATTTTGAGAAGATAATGCGGTCGCCTGTGCTTACTTCTAACGCAACGCGCTCACCACTTTCAAGTACACGCCCTGAACCTGCTGCAACAATTTTACCTTCTTGCGGTTTTTCTTTTGCAGAATCCGGTAAAACAATACCGCTAGCGGTTTTTTCCTCAGATTCAACGAGTTCAATGATTACGCGATCGCCTAATGGCTTTAACATAAGAAACAACCTCCTCAATTTTTATATGTAGTCTTTTTTAGCACTCATCACCAGCGAGTGCTAACACATTTATTATAATAAAGAATGTCTTCTGCAATTTCAAGTAAAAACCTTTAAAAATTTTTACGCTTTCACGATCTTTTTTGATCTCAGATTCTTTCCTTTTCATCGAAAAAGGAGACTTGTGTTACAATAAATCTAGTTCTTTTAGTAAAGGGGTTTTCGTTACTTGAAAAAACAATATTGGTACATCATCTTAACGTATATATTGGTGCAGGTTTCTGCGTTTCCTTATGTGCTCATTATGAAGTGGCTGGGATTCATTCAATCACCGATGACTCAAACAGAGCTTTCAAAATTATCAGGAACGTGGACAATCATCAGTTTTTGTATCGGATTGATCATTATTCTGCTCATCCTTCGAACCGTCCCAAAAGCTTCACTGCGAAATGAAGCGCCAGTTTCAATCGGTTCTGCTATCGCATGGATCATTGGCGGTTTCTTTCTTTCCCTCTTTGCACAATCAATTGCGGGGGCGATTGAACAATATGCATTCGGCATTGGCCGTGAGTCAGAAAATACGCAAACCATTTTATCCATTATGGATGCCGTTCCTTGGCTTGTGATCGTCATCGCCCTGATTGGTCCAATCTTAGAGGAAATCATTTTCCGTAAAATCATCTTTGGTGTGATTTATGAAAAAACGAATTTTTTCATTGGAGCACTTGCCAGTTCAGTGGTTTTTGCTGCTGTACACTATGATTTTCCCCATATCTTGCTCTATACCGCAATGGGCTTTACCTTTGCCTTTTTATATGCGAAAACAAAACGAATCATTGTTCCAATCGGCGCTCACATGCTGATGAATTCACTTGTCGTTCTTGTGCAGATTGAGCCAGTGAAAAAAATGATTGAAGAACAATCTCAAACCATGCAAATGATTATTGGAGGCTTTTTCTCATGAGAAACCCAGTCGTATGGGGCATCATTTATTTTGCCGTAGGTGTCGCTTTCACCTATATGGCCATTCAAAACCCAGGTGACATGTGGTCATTTTACAGCATTTTGCTGATGGTGTTTGCGGCCTATAATATCAATATCGCGCTTAAAATGTTTGCCTTCTCTGTCAAACTCAAAAAACAGCAGCAAAAATAAATGAAAAACCATTTTCCGCGTTTGGAAAATGGTTTTTTTATGGAGGACGTATCTTCATGGAACATGAAAAACTTCGTATATTCAATGATCAGCATGAAACGATTGGAGCTGCCGCTCGTTCAGATGTCCACGCCCAAGGCCTTTGGCATGAAACATTTCATTTCTGGCTTCTCAAAAAGGAGCATGGCACCGTGTATCTCTATTTTCAGCTAAGAAGTCCCGCAAAAAAGGACTTTCCATCTCTTTTTGATATCACAGCAGCGGGTCACCTTCTTGCAGATGAACAGCCTTCTGATGGCTTGAGAGAGGTAGAAGAAGAGCTTGGTCTTTCTATCCCTTTTGAGGACCTCACCTTTGCAGGTGTCATACAGGATGAAATCCATATGCCTTCGTTCATTGACCGTGAGTTCTGCCATGTGTCCATTTATATGAATCAAGAAGAGCACATGGACGTTCATCTACAAAAAGAAGAAGTCGCTGGTCTGTACAGAGCAAAGCTGCTTGATGCACAGCAGCTTTTAACAGGAACATGCGAAAGAATTCGAATCGAGGGCTTTAAAGTTGATGCAAACGGAAAACGATATGAGGAAAGCATCGAAGTAGGGGTTCATAATTTTGTCCCGCATGAGCCCGCCTACTATGAGCACCTCTTTCACGCGATCAATCAATTTCTTTCACAATAGAAAAAGCATCGTGATCCCTCATTGGATCACGATGCTTTTTTATGAAACATAATGTTTTTCTTTCTCCTCTGTTTGCTGCATTTTGCGGTAGGTCACTCTTGAAATGATAATGCTCACTTCGTATAAAACGAGCATTGGCAAGGTGACCATGAGGTGAGAAACAAGCTCTGGCGGTGTAATGAGTGCGGCAATGACAAGGAGGACAAAATAGGCATACTTCCGTATTTTTGATAAAAACATCGGTGTGATGATGCCAAGTCTTGTGAGAAACATCAACACGACGGGCATCTGAAACAAAAAGCCAAATGGAAGTGTTAACTGCATCAGAAATGTAAAATACTCATGAATCCCAATGACTTGCTCTACATTTAAATCATTCGACATTCGCATCATAAAGTCGACGACAAACGGAAACAAAATAAAATAAGAGAAAGCCACACCGCTCAAAAATAAAAGCAGTGCAATCGGAATGTAAGCAAGTGTCACCTTTCTTTCTTTTTCATATAAGCCAGGACTCACAAACGCCCACAGCTGATATAAAATAACGGGACACGTCAAAACCAAAGCAATGACAAATGCGAACTGCATAAACACGTACAGTGGATCTGTAAGCTTAAATGCGTTCAGCGTGAGTGTTGCCGCTTCATCGGTATTTTGTAAATACACAATGACCGGCTTAGCGAGAAAAAAACCAGCCACCATAAAGGCGACAAAAAACATCGCAATGATCACTAAGCGTTTTCGCAGTTCCACAATATGCTCCATAAGCGGCATATCTTTGACATTCATGAAGCTCATCCTATTCTACTGATCTTCTTTTTTCTTTTTTTCTTCCTGATCATCAGCTAAGCCTTTTGTGGCATTTTTGAATTCACGTAATGTATCTCCTGCTGCTCTTCCTAATTCAGGAAGCTTTTTCGGCCCAAAAATAATGAGCGCTACAATCGCAATCAGAATCAAACTCCCAGGACCGATCGGACCCATTTGCTCCACCCCCTTTACCCCTTTTCGTCAGTCCTCCTGCGTAACAGAGTAATGCTTTAAGAAATACACAAGAGACTGAAGTTCAACCGCCAAATCTATATGATGAATTCGAATGTGTTCCGGCACATTCAATCGAGCCGGCGTAAAGTTAAGGATTCCTTTGATGCCAAGGGCAATCAAACGATCTGTAATGGATTGAGCTGCTACGGCAGGTACTGTCAAAATCGCCACAGGTATATCTCCTACCTCTTGAACATGCTCTTCAAGCTTATCCAAATCATAGACAGGCACGCCGCCTATCTCACTTCCTATTTTACTCTCATTGACGTCAAAAGCCATTGAAATTTTTGTATTATTATTTTTTATGAAATTATAGTGTAAAAAAGCAGTCCCTAAATTCCCGACACCGATGAGCATGACATTGGTCATTTCATCTTGGTCAAGGGTCTTTCTGAAGAAGGTCAAGAGATAATCGACATTATAGCCATACCCTTTCTTCCCAAGTGCACCAAAGTACGAAAAATCTCGGCGAATGGTGGCAGAATCCACTTTGACTGCATCACTAAGCTCTGCCGATGACACCCTTTGTTTTCCTGATGCATGCAGATTTTTTAAAAAACGGTAATATAGCGGCAAACGTTTGGCTGTCGCTTGTGGAATTTTTGACTGATCTATATTCATATAAGGTCCTCCAACTTAAATATCAGATGCTCTGTGAAAATCACCATTTTTCCCGCCTGTCTTTTCAATTAGATAGGTAGGACCGATGATCATGCCTTTATCAATCGCTTTACACATGTCGTAAACGGTCAGTGCACATACTGAAGCAGAAGTGAGCGCTTCCATCTCCACACCCGTACTTCCTTTTGTTTTTACCTGTACTTGTATGTTCAGGATGTGCGCATTTCCGTCTTCCTCCCAATTAAAGGAGATATCCACGCCTTTTAGTGCAAGCGGATGACACATTGGAATGATGGTAGATGTTTGCTTTGCTGCCATGATACCAGCAACCTGTGCAACCGACAGCACATCCCCTTTTCCAATTTCACGCTGCTCTATTTTATGAAACACTTCTTTTATCATACGAACACTTGAAACAGCAACGGCGGTTCTCACTGTAGACGATTTGTCACTAATGTCGACCATCTTTGCTCTTCCCTGTTCGTTAAAGTGGCTAAATTGACTCATCTTTCAACGCTCCCTCACTCAAATGATACACTATTTTTTCCTATCTGTCTTTCATTTGAATATGGCGATTGTATGTAACATTTGCCGGTTTACTGCTGATAAGCTACACTTAACATATTATAGCAGAGGTGAAGTTACATGATGATTCTACAAGTGAATCAGCTGTCCAAATCGTTTGGCGCTGATACCGTTTTAACGAATATAAAATTGGAAGTCAAAGCAAGGGATCGCATTGCCATTGTAGGTCGTAACGGCGCAGGCAAATCCACGCTTTTGAAAATCATTGCCGGTCAAATGTCTTACGAGCAAGGTGAGATCATCAAACCAAAAGACCTATCGATCGGCTATTTAGCACAGCATACCGATGTGACGTCTACACGTACGTTAAAAGACGAATTATTATCGGTTTTTGATCATTTAAAAGAGATGGAACAAGAGATGAGAACCATTGAGGAGAAAATGGCTTCCTCCACAGGTTCTGAGCTGGATGCCCTTATGAAAACCTATGACAGGCTTCAGCAGGAATTTAAAGATCAAGGCGGCTATCAATATGAAGCAGATGTCCGCTCCATTCTTCATGGACTCGGCTTTAGTCATTTTGAAGATGAGACAACCGTCCAATCCTTAAGCGGCGGCCAGAAAACCCGTCTAGCGCTTGGAAAGCTCTTATTAATGAAACCAGAACTCTTAATTTTGGATGAGCCGACCAACCATTTAGATATTGATACCTTATCATGGCTGGAGCAGTATTTGCAAAATTATACAGGTGCCATTCTCATCGTGTCCCATGACCGCTATTTCTTAGACAAAGTCGTAAACCACGTCTATGAAGTCTCAAGAACTTCGATGAAAAAGTTTGCAGGAAACTATAGTAAGTATCTTGAGCTGAAAGCAGAGCAGCTAGAGCGTGATATGAAACTCTACGAAAAGCAGCAAGAAGAGATCTCAAAGCTTCAGGATTTCGTGGATCGCAACCTGGCAAGAGCCTCGACCACAAAGCGCGCTCAAAGCAGACGCAAGCAGCTCGAACGGATGGATCGTTTAGATAAGCCTTTAGGAGACGAAAAATCCGCAAACTTTCATTTTGATATTACGAGACAAAGCGGCAATGATGTGCTGAAGGTGCATGATCTCGATATTCGTTATGATGAAAAAACACCGCTCCTATCCTCTCTTTCTTTTCAGATTAAACGAGAGGATAGTGTGGCACTCATTGGTCCTAACGGGATCGGGAAATCAACCCTTTTAAAAACGTTAACAAACACATTAACACCAGTAAAAGGCGAGATCACTTTTGGATCTCATGTCACGATCGGCTACTATGACCAAGAGCAAGCCAAACTGACATCCTCGAAAAAAGTGCTCAATGAGCTTTGGGATGATTATCCTCATATGAATGAAAAAGAAATTCGGACATGTTTAGGAAACTTCCTATTTTCCGGTGATGACGTTTTAAAGCCTGTCCATGCATTAAGCGGTGGAGAAAAAGCACGCCTTGCACTAGCAAAGCTGATGCTCCAAAAAGCCAACTTTCTTATTCTCGATGAGCCTACAAACCATCTGGACTTAGATAGTAAGGAAATTTTAGAGAATGCACTAATTGATTATCCAGGAACCATCTTATTTGTCTCGCATGATCGTTATTTTATCAATCGTCTCGCCACGAAAGTATTTGAGCTTTCGCCTACAGAAACAAGAGAATATCTCGGTGATTATGATTACTATCTTGAAAAGAAAAATGAACAACTAGAGCTGGAGGCACTTCAAGAAAATGAACCGCTTAAAATACAAGCTGCACAGCAAGCAGAAAAGGCAAAGCTTTCTTATGCGGAAGAAAAAGAGCTGAAAAAGAAAGAAAGACAAAAGCAGCGCAGAATCGAAGAAATTGAAGAACGCATTGCTGTCATTGAAGAAAAGCTCAGTGAAAATGAAAAACTTCTATGTGATCCTGAAATTTTTCAAGATCACGAGAAGGTCCAAGACATTCAAACAGAAAATGATACGCTCAATCAAGAGCTGGAATCACTTTTTGTGGAGTGGGAAGAGCTGTCAGAAGCTTAAAGAGTGCCCTAAGGGTACTCTTTTTTCTTTCAATGAAAATTTATTATCCACAACGATACCCACAATAACTTCTTGATTATTCTTAAACACTTTGGACTTATCCACTTTATCCACAGAGTTTTAATCACATATCCACAAAAAAGATCATTTTTATACACACTCTCTTCATTTTAAAACAAAATTTTCTAACAATTGTGGATATATAACGTTTGCATGTGAATAAATCGCTTTCATAGAAAATAAAAAACCCCTGTAATCCACAGGAGTTTTCATTCATATGAGACTAGTGATAACCCTGGCTGGCCATTCATCGTCATATCGCCTCTGATTCCTTTTTCAAATGCAACGGTTCCAGCAGCAGCGATCATGGCTGCATTGTCTGTACAAAGAGATAATGGCGGAATAATGACCTTCACGTCTGGCAGCTTCGTAAATGCTGAGGTTAAAGCTTCTCTTAGTCCTTTATTAGCAGCGACTCCTCCAGCTAGAACAACTTGCTTCACACCATAGGCTTCTGCTGCTTTCAATGTTTTCCCAACAAGCACCTCAATGACGCTTGCTTGAAAACTTGCGGCCAAATTCTCTGGGGCAATCGTTTCACCCTTTTGTGACGCATTGTGTAAGGTGTTGATCACAGCTGATTTTAAACCACTGAAGCTAAAGTGATAGGACCCTTCTTCAAGCCATGCACGAGGAAGCTTAATTGTCGGCTCCCCTTCATGCGCTAACCGATCAATGTGAGGTCCTCCTGGATACGGGAGACCCATCGTCCGGGCCACTTTATCGTACGCTTCTCCAGCTGCATCATCTAATGTTTCTCCGATGACCTCAAAAGATCCGTGCTTCTTCATTAAAACAAGCTCAGTATGTCCGCCAGAGACAACAAGAGCTAAACACGGAAACTCCAATTCATCAACAAGCTGGTTTGCATAAATATGCCCTGCAATATGATGAACACCTACAAGAGGAATTTGATGGGCAAAGCTCAGTGCCTTTGCTGCATTGACACCAATCAGCAGAGCACCGACGAGGCCAGGTCCTTCTGTGACAGCAATCGCATCTAAATCCTTAAAGCTCATACCCGCCTGTGCCATTACTTCTTCTAATACGATAGTGATCTGCTCCACATGATGCCTTGAAGCAATTTCGGGTACAACACCGCCAAATCGTTTATGACTGTCTATTTGCGAGGCCACCACATTCGCCACGATTTCCTTTCCATTTTTGACAATGGACGCAGCTGTTTCATCGCAGCTTGTTTCTATACCTAATATAAATCGATCTGTTTGTTCACTCATTTATATTCACCCACATGACTAATGCATCTTCTCCATTATCCGTATAATAATTCTTTCGAATAGAAGCTGGTCTGAAACCGAGTTTTTCATAGAGGGATTGTGCTGGTGTATTCGAAACCCGTACCTCTAAAGAAAGATGATCTGTCTTTTTTTCTTTGCAAAATTCCATGACATATCGAAGCAATGCTTCCCCGTAGCCTTTTCCTCTATGCTCAGGGAGAATCGCAATGTTCGTAATTTGTGCATCGTCCATGACAATCCAGACCCCGCAATACCCAACAGGCTTCTTATCTTCTTCAATGAGGAAATAATGACTGTATTGGTTATGGAGAATCTCATACACAAACGATTCCTTTTTCCAGGGTGCTGTAAACGAATGCACTTCAATCGTATACACCTCTGGAATGTCTGCTACTGTCATTTGTCGAATCTCTGCTAGGTTAAGATTATTTTTGTCCTTCAAGCCATTTCACTTCCGCTTCTGCCAAACGAATATAGTTAGGAACAAGCTGATGGACATCTTCAGCAGGACGATCTGCGCCTAAAAATGCAAGCACTGCAGGTCTTGGGTTATGAAATGTCCCCTCTGCCAGCACAGCCGTTTCTCCTAAAATGGAGCGAATGCTCTCTTCATGAAGGTGTACATCTTGTCCAAGAAATAGAACAGGCTTTCCTGTCTGCTTCAGTTCATGAAGCCAATCCGTGAGCAGGATATTTTGATCTGGTTCTACCTCTTTGATCTTACCCTTTTCAAACATATATAGTCCGGTATAAACTTGGCCTCTTCTCGCATCAAATAGAGGTGAGATATATCCATCAAAATATTGGCCATTTGCCGCAAGTGTTTCTAAACTCGAAACAGCTGATATCGGGATAGACAGCGTCCACGCAAGTGTTTTTGCGATGGTAACACCGATTCTGACGCCAGTGTAAGAACCAGGTCCTTTTGCTACAACGATTTTGCTTAGTTCGCTTGGTGATACACCACATTCTTTCATCAATGCTTCAACAGTAGGCATCGCTCGGACGGAATGGTTCTTTTTTAAATACGTAATGCTCTCGCCAATCACAGTGAAATCTCTTACAAGAGCAATTCCTAGTGTATGGTTTGATGTATCAATGGCCAGTATGGTCAAATTCTTTCATCTCCTTACAAAGGGTCTCATAACGCTCCCCTTTTGCATCAAACGTGAGATGCCGTTCTTCTTCACGTTCTGTTCTCAGCATTTCTATTTTTAAATAGGAAGAAGGCAATTGAGGCTCAATAAGATGTGCCCATTCAACCAAGCATATACCTTCACCCTCAAAATATTCTTCGAGTCCGATCTCTTCATCTGCATCTTCCATGCGATACACGTCCATATGATAAAGTGGCAGTCTGCCATCGGTATATTCTTTAATAATTGTAAAGGTGGGGCTGTTGACGATACGGGTAATTCCTAAGCCTTCCGCAAAACCTTTTGAAAAAGTGGTTTTGCCTGCACCTAAATCTCCTTCTAATGTCAATACATCGCCTGGCATCACAAGTTTGGCCAAAGCAGCGGCAATTCGTTTCGTCTCATCCGCACCTTTTGTCGTCCATGTTAATTTCACCGGTGATGTCACCTCATTTCTTAAAATGATTATATCCTTTTTTCATTAACATTGTTTGTTGATCATTGTCTTTTAACATAACACTGGCTGCTTGATCATCTTTGACTTGTCCAATACGTGTGATCTGAATGCCTTCTTTTTGACATTGCGATTCAAAGCTTTCCCAATCAGATTCTGGTATCGTACCAGTCAAAACAAAATCTTCTCCCCCAAACAAAACCCATTCAAGCCAGTCTTTGCGGAGCACCTGTAGATCTGGATGAATTGGAAGCTTATCAGCTTCTATCTCGATCATCACACAGCTCGCTTCGGCTATTTCATTCAACTCACTCGCTAGTCCATCACTCACATCATTCAAGGTCACACGCGGGAAACTTGAACAAATGTGTCCAGCAGCAATATGAGGCTGAGGCATTTTATGACGCTTAAGAAAAAAATCAGTATCGACCGCCTTAGAAGAGGCTGCTTTGTTTAAGATTGATAACCCAGCAGCTGATGAACCGAGTTCACCTGTGACAAAGACAACGTCTCCAGTCTGCGCACTGTGACGATAACAAGCTTTTCCCTTTGAAACCTCACCAATCACCGTCACGGTAATGACAAAGTCACTGCGGGTGGCCACTGTATCTCCACCAATCAAATCCATATGATAAGAGTCAGCCAACGCTTTCATTCCCTCGTAAAGTTCCGTGACGATTGTCTCATCACCATGAGGCGGGATCGCAATTGAAACAAGATAATACTTTGGGGTCCCTCCCATTGCAGCGATATCACTGACATTGACTGCCACTGCCTTAAAGCCAACTTCAAATGGTGTGGAAAAGTCAAAACGAAAATGAACATGCTCCACCATTGTATCAACACAAACGACCTCTTCACAATGTGAATGAGGTTGATAAACACTTGCATCATCACCGATGCCCATGATCAAAGAGCGCTGATATGTATCTTTTGGTGTGATTCGGCGAATAAGATCAAATTCATCCATAAAAAGACAGCCCCTTCTTGCAATCAATTGGTTAAGTAGACATGAGGTCAAACACAGTTAGTATTAGTGTAGCGAATATAAGTCTCAGTTCCAACTAAAAATGATATAAAGAAAGCCTGGTGTGAAAAAACCAGGCTGAGTTGAGGGAATCTATCTATTCTTTCTTATAGTGTAGCCAAACACAAATCATTTCATTGCAACTTGGGCACTTGTAGAAAGAAAAAGACATAAAAAAAAACGAAACTATACGTTTTCGTTTACAAGTCATAAAAATGGCGGTCCGGACGGGACTCGAACCCGCGACCTCCTGCGTGACAGGCAGGCATTCTAACCAACTGAACTACCGGACCATTTTGGTTGCGGGGGCAGGATTTGAACCTGCGACCTTCGGGTTATGAGCCCGACGAGCTACCGAACTGCTCCACCCCGCGATGATATAAAGATAACAAGCTTGGCGGCGTCCTACTCTCACAGGGGGAAACCCCCAACTACCATCGGCGCTGAAGAGCTTAACTTCCGTGTTCGGTATGGGAACGGGTGTGACCTCTTCGCTATCGCCACCAAACCTGATGGAGAGAATGTTCTCTCAAAACTAGATAACAATGTTCATGCTTCACATTAGAATATAGGTTAAGTCCTCGATCTATTAGTATCTGTCAGCTCCACGTGTCACCACGCTTCCACCTCAGACCTATCAACCTGATCATCTTTCAGGGATCTTACTTCCTTGCGGAATGGGAAATCTCATCTTGAGGGGGGCTTCATGCTTAGATGCTTTCAGCACTTATCCCGTCCGCACATAGCTACCCAGCGATGCCCTTGGCAGAACAACTGGTACACCAGCGGTGCGTCCATCCCGGTCCTCTCGTACTAAGGACAGCTCCTCTCAAATTTCCTGCGCCCGCGACGGATAGGGACCGAACTGTCTCACGACGTTCTGAACCCAGCTCGCGTACCGCTTTAATGGGCGAACAGCCCAACCCTTGGGACCGACTACAGCCCCAGGATGCGATGAGCCGACATCGAGGTGCCAAACCTCCCCGTCGATGTGGACTCTTGGGGGAGATAAGCCTGTTATCCCCGGGGTAGCTTTTATCCGTTGAGCGATGGCCCTTCCATGCGGAACCACCGGATCACTAAGCCCGACTTTCGTCCCTGCTCGACTTGTAGGTCTCGCAGTCAAGCTCCCTTGTGCCTTTACACTCTGCGAATGATTTCCAACCATTCTGAGGGAACCTTTGGGCGCCTCCGTTACATTTTAGGAGGCGACCGCCCCAGTCAAACTGCCCACCTGACACTGTCTCCCTGCCCGATAAGGGCAGCGGGTTAGAAGGTCAATACAGCCAGGGTAGTATCCCACCGATGCCTCCACCGAAGCTAGCGCTCCGGTTTCCAAGGCTCCTACCTATCCTGTACAAGCTGTACCAACATTCAATATCAGGCTGCAGTAAAGCTCCACGGGGTCTTTCCGTCCTGTCGCGGGTAACCTGCATCTTCACAGGTACTATAATTTCACCGAGTCTCTCGTTGAGACAGTGCCCAGATCGTTGCGCCTTTCGTGCGGGTCGGAACTTACCCGACAAGGAATTTCGCTACCTTAGGACCGTTATAGTTACGGCCGCCGTTTACTGGGGCTTCAATTCGCACCTTCGCTTACGCTAAGCGCTCCTCTTAACCTTCCAGCACCGGGCAGGCGTCAGCCCCTATACTTCGCCTTACGGCTTCGCAGAGACCTGTGTTTTTGCTAAACAGTCGCCTGGGCCTATTCACTGCGGCTTCTCGGGGCTTTAACACCCTAAGAAGCACCCCTTCTCCCGAAGTTACGGGGTCATTTTGCCGAGTTCCTTAACGAGAGTTCTCTCGATCACCTTAGGATTCTCTCCTCGCCTACCTGTGTCGGTTTGCGGTACGGGCACCTCTCACCTCGCTAGAGGCTTTTCTTGGCAGTGTGGAATCAGGAACTTCGCTACTAAATTTCGCTCGCCATCACAGCTCAGCCTTTACGGGAAACGGATTTGCCTATTTCCCAGCCTAACTGCTTGGACGCGGATATCCAATACCGCGCTTACCCTATCCTCCTGCGTCCCCCCATTGCTCAAATGGTGAGGAGGTGGTACAGGAATATCAACCTGTTGTCCATCGCCTACGCCTTTCGGCCTCGGCTTAGGTCCCGACTAACCCTGAGCGGACGAGCCTTCCTCAGGAAACCTTAGGCATTCGGTGGACGGGATTCTCACCCGTCTTTCGCTACTCATACCGGCATTCTCACTTCTAAGCGCTCCACCAGTCCTTCCGGTCTGGCTTCACAGCCCTTAGAACGCTCTCCTACCACTGTTCGTAAGAACAGTCCGCAGCTTCGGTGATACGTTTAGCCCCGGTACATTTTCGGCGCAGAGTCACTCGACCAGTGAGCTATTACGCACTCTTTAAATGGTGGCTGCTTCTAAGCCAACATCCTGGTTGTCTAAGCAACTCCACATCCTTTTCCACTTAACGTATACTTTGGGACCTTAGCTGGCGGTCTGGGCTGTTTCCCTTTCGACTACGGATCTTATCACTCGCAGTCTGACTCCCAAGGATAAGTCATCGGCATTCGGAGTTTGACTGAATTCGGTAACCCGGTAGGGGCCCCTAGTCCAATCAGTGCTCTACCTCCGAGACTCTTACCTTGAGGCTAGCCCTAAAGCTATTTCGGAGAGAACCAGCTATCTCCAGGTTCGATTGGCATTTCACCCCTACCCACACCTCATCCCCGCACTTTTCAACGTGCGTGGGTTCGGGCCTCCATTCAGTGTTACCTGAACTTCACCCTGGACATGGGTAGATCACCTGGTTTCGGGTCTACGACCACGTACTCATGCGCCCTATTCAGACTCGCTTTCGCTGCGGCTCCGCATCTTCTGCTTAACCTTGCACGGGATCGTAACTCGCCGGTTCATTCTACAAAAGGCACGCCATCACCCGTTAACGGGCTCTGACTACTTGTAGGCACACGGTTTCAGGATCTATTTCACTCCCCTTCCGGGGTGCTTTTCACCTTTCCCTCACGGTACTGGTTCACTATCGGTCACTAGGGAGTATTTAGCCTTGGGAGATGGTCCTCCCGGATTCCGACGGAATTTCACGTGTTCCGCCGTACTCAGGATCCACTCTGGAGAGAACAATATTTCAGTTACAGGGCTGTTACCTTCTTTGGCGGGCCTTTCCAGACCTCTTCGCTTATATCATTCCTTTGTAACTCCGTATAGAGTGTCCTACAACCCCAAGAGGCAAGCCTCTTGGTTTGGGCTGTTCCCGTTTCGCTCGCCGCTACTCAGGGAATCGCATTTGCTTTCTCTTCCTCCGGGTACTTAGATGTTTCAGTTCCCCGGGTATGCCTTCTCATACTCTATGTATTCAAGTATGGATACTACTCCATTACGAGCAGTGGGTTTCCCCATTCGGAAATCTCCGGATCAAAGCTTGCTTACAGCTCCCCGAAGCATATCGGTGTTCGTCCCGTCCTTCATCGGCTCCTAGTGCCAAGGCATCCACCGTGCGCCCTTTCTAACTTAACCATTTCTTACTTTAGAAAGAATCACTATGTGTGATGAACTTTGCATTGCATTCAATGTGAATGTATTACTTATTGTTATCTAGTTTTCAAAGAACAATCCTGTCTCGCTAGAGACATGTTTTGAAGGAATGATCCTTCAAAACTAAACAAGACGAAAACGTACGCTGCTCCATATATCCTTAGAAAGGAGGTGATCCAGCCGCACCTTCCGATACGGCTACCTTGTTACGACTTCACCCCAATCATCTGCCCCACCTTCGGCGGCTGGCTCCATAAAGGTTACCTCACCGACTTCGGGTGTTGCAAACTCTCGTGGTGTGACGGGCGGTGTGTACAAGGCCCGGGAACGTATTCACCGCGGCATGCTGATCCGCGATTACTAGCGATTCCAGCTTCACGCAGTCGAGTTGCAGACTGCGATCCGAACTGAGAACAGATTTATGGGATTGGCTAAACCTTGCGGTCTTGCAGCCCTTTGTTCTGTCCATTGTAGCACGTGTGTAGCCCAGGTCATAAGGGGCATGATGATTTGACGTCATCCCCACCTTCCTCCGGTTTGTCACCGGCAGTCACCTTAGAGTGCCCAACTGAATGCTGGCAACTAAGATCAAGGGTTGCGCTCGTTGCGGGACTTAACCCAACATCTCACGACACGAGCTGACGACAACCATGCACCACCTGTCACTCTGTCCCCGAAGGGAAAGCCCTATCTCTAGGGTTGTCAGAGGATGTCAAGACCTGGTAAGGTTCTTCGCGTTGCTTCGAATTAAACCACATGCTCCACCGCTTGTGCGGGCCCCCGTCAATTCCTTTGAGTTTCAGTCTTGCGACCGTACTCCCCAGGCGGAGTGCTTAATGCGTTAGCTGCAGCACTAAGGGGCGGAAACCCCCTAACACTTAGCACTCATCGTTTACGGCGTGGACTACCAGGGTATCTAATCCTGTTCGCTCCCCACGCTTTCGCTCCTCAGCGTCAGTTACAGACCAGAGAGTCGCCTTCGCCACTGGTGTTCCTCCACATCTCTACGCATTTCACCGCTACACGTGGAATTCCACTCTCCTCTTCTGCACTCAAGTTTCCCAGTTTCCAATGACCCTCCCCGGTTGAGCCGGGGGCTTTCACATCAGACTTAAGAAACCGCCTGCGAGCCCTTTACGCCCAATAATTCCGGACAACGCTTGCCACCTACGTATTACCGCGGCTGCTGGCACGTAGTTAGCCGTGGCTTTCTGGTTAGGTACCGTCAAGGTGCGAGCAGTTACTCTCGCACTTGTTCTTCCCTAACAACAGAGCTTTACGATCCGAAAACCTTCATCACTCACGCGGCGTTGCTCCGTCAGACTTTCGTCCATTGCGGAAGATTCCCTACTGCTGCCTCCCGTAGGAGTCTGGGCCGTGTCTCAGTCCCAGTGTGGCCGATCACCCTCTCAGGTCGGCTACGCATCGTCGCCTTGGTGAGCCATTACCCCACCAACTAGCTAATGCGCCGCGGGTCCATCTGTAAGTGACAGCCGAAACCGTCTTTCATCCTTGAACCATGCGGTTCAAGGAACTATCCGGTATTAGCTCCGGTTTCCCGGAGTTATCCCAGTCTTACAGGCAGGTTACCCACGTGTTACTCACCCGTCCGCCGCTAACATCCGGGAGCAAGCTCCCTTCTGTCCGCTCGACTTGCATGTATTAGGCACGCCGCCAGCGTTCGTCCTGAGCCAGGATCAAACTCTCCGAAAAAGTACAAAACCGAAGTTTTGCTTTTCGCCAGTTTGACTGACTACCTATGAAATTTCATAGGATTTTTTTATAAAAACTCGAATTAACAGGTACGTTTTGTCTTGTTTAGTTTTCAAAGATCATGTTCAAAGTGGAGCGGGTGATGAGAATCGAACTCACGACATCAGCTTGGAAGGCTGAGGTTTTACCACTAAACTACACCCGCGTGGTTTGTATTGGCGCGCCCGAGAGGAGTCGAACCCCTAACCTTTTGATCCGTAGTCAAACGCTCTATCCAATTGAGCTACGGGCGCTTAATCAGGCGACTTAATTATCTTAACATATCGTTTTTATTAAGTCAACATCTTTTTGAAATTTGTTTGCCGCATGTGTGTGAACGTCTGTGTTTCAAATACGTCATCAGCGACGAATAAAAATATACCATGAATCATATAAAAGGGTCAATACATTTTTCTAAAAAAGTTTCATGTTTTTTAAAATTGATTTTTTCTTAGATCAATAGACATGTAATAGCCCTATTTTCTTCTCTTTCTTCATAATTCCAATGATTCTTAAATAAAATCTTTCTAAATACAAAGGAGGACAAAACATGGCCACATAGAATTTTTATTTATTGGAAAATTCTTAATATTTTTCCAAGCATTTAAAGGAGGTAAGAGATGATGAAAAAGTTTATCGCTTTTCAAATCATGATCGCTTTGGTGATAGGAGCTCTTATCGGCCATTTCTTCCCTGACTTCGGAATGGCCCTCAGGCCAATTGGAGATGGATTCATCAGGCTGATTAAAATGATCGTTGTTCCAATCGTGTTCTCTACCATTGTTATTGGTGCAGCCGGCAGCGGCGGCATGAAGAAAATGGGCAGCCTTGGATTAAAGACGATCATTTGGTTTGAGGTCATCACAACCATTGTTCTTGGGATCGGGCTATTATTGGCAAATGGGCTAAAGCCTGGCGTTGGCCTCGATTTCTCTAAATTAGCTAAGAAAGATATTGGGGAATTAGATGGTTATACGGAGAAGGTCGTTGACTTTAAACAAATGGTATTAGATATCATTCCAACCAATATCGTCGATGTTATGGCTCAGAATGATTTACTTGCTGTCATTTTCTTCGCCATCTTATTTGGTGTAGCGGCAAGCGGAATCGGTAAAGCCTCTGCTCCTGTTCTCACCTTCTTTGAATCAGTGGCACAAATTATGTTTAAGCTCACACAGATGGTGATGGTGACAGCACCTATTGGGGTTCTTGCATTAATGGCTGCTTCTGTCGGCCAATATGGCATTGTTTTATTAATCCCAATGATGAAGCTTGTCGGAACAGTATTTTTAGGATTATTCATTATTCTCTTTGCTTTATTCCCTCTGGTCGCACTGATCTTCCGTTTTAACTACTTCGAAGTATTAAAAATGATTTGGGATTTGTTCCTTGTTGCCTTCTCTACTACGAGTACTGAAACTGTCCTTCCTCAATTGATGGAACGAATGGAGAAATACGGGTGTCCAAAAAGAATCGTTTCCTTTGTGATTCCATCTGGTCTTTCTCTCAATTGTGACGGATCAAGTTTATATTTATCGGTTGCCTGCGTATTTCTTGCACAAGCGTTTGGTGTCGACATGAGTCTGTCACAGCAGCTTTTAATGATGCTTGTTCTTGTGTTAACGAGTAAAGGTATTGCAGCTGTGCCATCCGGTTCACTCGTTGTTCTTTTGGCAACCGCTCATGCTGTCGGTCTTCCCGCAGAAGGCGTTGCCATCATAGCCGGTGTTGACCGAATTATGGATATGGCACGAACAGGCGTGAATGTTCCAGGGCATGCCGTTGCATGTATTGTTGTATCTAAATGGGAAAAAGTATTCCGTGAGTCGGCGTGGGAAGTTCCAAAAGCAGGTGAAGAAACAAAAGGGATGTAATGTGATATGAAGGAAAGGGTTCGCCCTTTCCTTTTTTATGCTAAAAATGTTTGCTTTAGTACGGCTTTTCCTTGAGGATGCAGCTGTACTTCTGCATATGCCCCATTAATCAGCGTCATTTGCGGCGGGACATGCCCACAATCTATGTCGTAAAAAATGGGGATTTGTAATTCCTTTTGTAATTCTTCATATACATCCTGATACTGATACCCTTCAACAGGCACATCTACTGCACTTCTCCCAAACATCATACCTGAACAGTGATCAAACCACCCTGCTAGTTTTAATTGAACAAGTGATCTCTTCACGCTTGCAGCATTTAATTCACAGTTTTCGAAATACCAGAGAATTGGTTCATCTTTTATGAATATTTTCTGAAAAGTTTTGACGTCCCCATAAGGTGTCCCTGCTAAATGACGTATGACATCAATGCAGCCACCCAGCAGTCTTCCCTTTAACATCTTTTCTTGTTGATCAACCGTATGCCATGCAGTAGATTCTGTTAAATGAAAGACATGTTTAATCGGATCGTCACGCTTCCATTCCTTTTGATACATAGATGAAGAAAACTGGCTTATGGCCATTTCCCCTTTTGTTGAAAGCACCTCTTCCCACATGACAGTCGTTTGATCAAGCTCTTCTCCCTGAAGATCTACTAGGTTCGGCCCATGCGCTGTAGCAATGCCTGTTTTTAATGTCAACGCCAGCAGGAGTGCACTCGTATCTGAGTAACCAAGAATCCACTTTTTCTTCATCGATGAGAAATCGAGGTGCTCTAACACTTCCATAAGCAGCTGTCCTCCCCATGGCGGGATGATGTGGTCAATCTCCTCACATGTCATCATGTACTGAAGTTCGTTTGCTCGTTCTATCGCAGGGGCAGATTTTGCCTTTTCCTGATGCCAGACCGTCTCTCCACATATAACATCATAGCCTCTATTTTTCATTCGTTCACATGAAAGCTGAAACATGTCATGCAAAGATGGATGTACACCTGAGGAAGGTGCTGTAACGCCAATTGTTTGTCCTTTTTGCAAATACGGAAATTGTATCATTGTGCTTCCCTACCCTCTCTCATTTATAAAGAAGATGCCCCTGTTAGAAGGGACATCTTCTTTTATTCCTTTTGACGCAGTACAGTATAGACTCCTGCAAAGATACACAGAATCCCAATGAATGAGCGTATCCCCATCTCTTCACCTAAAAGCAGCCAGCCAAGAGCTGTCCCTACGATCGGTTGAAAGAAGAAGAACAGACCGCCGCTCGAGGCATCCATCAATTGAAGCCCTCTATTCCACAAAAAGAATGCTAGAGCTGTTGAGATGATGCCTAGATAGAGAATACCGCCCCAAATCTCTGGCTTGGCCATCTGCTCCACATCTAGATGAGGTAAACGAAATAAAGCAGGTGGTGTTAAGACAATGAATGCAATTATGATCGCATATGTGGTCGTCACGACTTGAGGGTTTTTTTTGGAACTCGTTTCAGCAAAACAGACATCAGCGCCCAAGTTAAAGCAGCGAAAACTAAAGAAAGACCGCCAACAAATTCATCTGTCTGTACTGCAACTGGTCCAATCATGAGCCATACACCTGCTGTCGCAAGCAGGATGGATGCGCACTTTCGAACAGTCATGGGTTCTTTTAATAGAAAGAACGCAAACAGCACCATAAAAGCAGGGGTCGCAGATGTAATCACAGCCCCCATTTGTGCCGACGTATACATGGTGCCGATTTCTTGGGTCACAATTGATAGGAAATTTCCGATCAATCCGATCATGACAATAAGCGGGATATCTTTTTTATCTAATCGAAAGGAATAGCCCAAGCGCCAAATGGTGCACACCAGCACGATTCCTGCTACAGCATATCTCATCCATACAAGCTCAAGCGGCGGAACCACCGCTACTGTTACTTTGACAACAACGTACATGCCGCCCCAAATACTTGCAGCGATTGCTAGGTAAAGGGCGCCTATATATTTTTCCTTCATCTTTTCCCCTCCGTTACTGGATATATTGATTGCCATATCCACAAACGGAGATCACTCTCCGTTATGGACGGAGGGCGTTTGGTACATCATGTTCAAATAAAGGCTTCCATAGCATTGTCGTCACCTCATTTGTTTTTATTTTCAGACTACTTTATAACAAATTCTGGTTGACTTCAATCCTTTTTTGTCACCATTTTTCTTCATATAATAGAAGATAAACGGGTATTGACATGCTGAATTCGTTTTCATATAGTAAGTAAAACTATTGGTGGCCACGGAGAAAAGGAGTAGAGGACGTTGGATATTGAAGCGAGGAAACATATTCCCAGCACGGAACATGAACCGTTTCTTGAGGGAATAAAAGATTGTGTGCCAACCCTGCTCGGTTATATGAGTATTGGGTTTGCCTTCGGAATTGTTGGGATTAGCGCACAGTTAAGTATATGGGACATTGCGCTTTTATCGATTTTTATTTACGCAGGTGCTTCACAGTTTATTATCTGTGCACTGCTTGTGACAGGGAGTCCCCTTTCTGCTATTATTTTCACCACATTTATTGTGAATCTGCGTCATTTATTGCTCAGCCTGACGCTTGCTCCTCATTTTACACGCTACTCTGTGAAACAAAATATTGGGTTCGGTCTTTTGCTGACTGATGAATCCTTCGGTGTAGCGATGAATAAATTAGCGCAGCAAGGAAAGCTGAATAACAGGTGGATGCACGGACTGAACATAACAGCGTATTTATGCTGGATTGCAGCCTGCATACTTGGCGGCATTTTTGGACACTGGATTTCAAATCCTGAAGCGCTTGGTCTTGATTTTGCTTTATCAGCGATGTTTGCCGCACTGCTAGTCCTTTCGTTACAGACAGTACCCAAAAATAAGTTAACTCATCGCCTGTCGCTTGTGTTGTATATGGTCGTTGCCATGTTTGTTCTGCTTCATTTTGTTCCATCACATGTGGCTGTTCTCATAGCTACTGTACTTGTCGCAACCATTGGGGTGGTGACAGATAAATGATCAGCAGCTTTATGTTATGGCTCATTGTTGGTTGTATGATCGTCACCGTCATTCCGAGAGTCGTACCCTTTATATTTGTACGGAGTATTCAGCTGCCTGAAGTGGTGCTGAAATGGTTATCGTTTATTCCTATTTGTATCTTTGCAGCTTTGATTGCAGAGCATCTCTTCATCCATACAACAACAGGCACAGGCGTCACTATCCACTGGATGTATCTGGCTGTCTTGACTCCTACTGTACTCATTGCTGTTTGGACAAAAAGCTTGTCACTTACTGTTCTTGTCGGCGTCATGCTGATGGGCACTGCTAGATGGTTTTTCTAAAAGAAAAAGCTTAACCACATGTGGTTAAGCTTTGTTTCATTTGACGATTCCGTATACAAATCCATCATAACCTTTTTCCCCAACAGTTTGAATCGCTGTTGCCTCTATTCTCGGCTCTTGTTTGAGTAAATCGAAAAATTCACGAGTTCCTTGTACTCGTTCATCCTCATCAGAGTTATGAAGGACTGCACCATTTCTGACGACATTGTCTGCAATAATGACTGTTCCCTTTTTCGAGAAATCTAACGCCCACTTCAGATATTTCGGATTGTTCGGTTTATCTGCATCAATGAAAATGAAATCGAATGGAAGCGCAGCCTTCTCTTTTAACTGAGATAACGTATCTAATGCCTCTCCTTCCAAAATGCTCACCCGTTCTGATAAGCCCGCTCTGCTGATGTTTTGCTGTGCGATCTGTACATGATGGCTGACAACCTCTAACGTGATGAGTTCCCCATCATCTTCAAGAGCACGAGCCAGCCAAATAGTACTGTATCCACCGAGTGTCCCGATTTCTAAAATGCGCTTTGCATTCTTCATTTTTGCTAATAAATAAAGCATTTTCCCTTGGGCTGGTGACACATCAATTTCTGGCAGACCCGCTTGCTTATTATGAGTAAGGGTTTGCTCCAATACATCATCTTTAGGGATCAGCTTGTCTGTGATATACTCGTCGACTTTCTCCCACACGTGCTCCATTTCATCCATCTCCCTTGATTATGTCTTCTCTCTCAAGTCTACATGATGATCGTGAGAGCGTATAATCAATTCTTTTCACATATCTATTCATTTTTTTGATGAAAGACATGTGATGAGGAATACATGAAGCAACCTACTAGTTTCGGTTCTACTCGTTCAGCTTATTTTTGACATCCCCTTTTTTATCTTGAAGCTTTCCTTTTGCTTGATCCTTTTTCCCTTCTGCTTTCAAGTTTTGATGATCGGCTGCTTCACCAAGCTTTTCTTTGACTTGACCTTTGACTTGATTTGTTTTTCCTTTCGCTTTATCCATATGTCCTTTTTCTTTACTCATTTGTTCCACCTCCACGTTTGATACTATTCATTTAGCCTTTTTGAAAGATACAAAACATCTGAGTGTGCGATGTACACGTTTCAGGTATGATAGACATACTGGAAAGAAGGGTGGGTGTTCTCATTAATGATCATCTCTAAAAAGATATTCACAGTTCGTGGGTTGACCTATCATATTCGGTCCGCTTCAGCGGCTGATGCCAAGCAGTTATCAGCTCTCAGACTGAAAATCGATGGTGAAACAGAATATTTAGACCGTGAACCAGGCGAAGCCTTTCTTGATGAAAAAGCATTTGAGGCTTTGATTCAAGAGGATACTAAACAAAGCCGGCATTTATTTTTGGTCGCTGCTATTGAAGGAAAAATTGTCGGTTTTTCAAGATGCGAGGGCCATTTACTCAAGCGATCTGCTCACAAAGTGACATTTGGCGTCGCCATCCAGAAAGATGCTTGGGGCTATCACATCGGGAAAGAGCTTTTAGCCGCTTCGATCGACTGGGCAGATCAGCAGGGTATTCAGAAGATGTCACTTCAAGTGCTGGAAACGAACAAAAAAGCCATTCGGTTATATGAGAACCACGGCTTTTTGATTGAAGGCGTATTAAAAAACGATAAACGGCTGAGTGACGGATTATATTATGATACTGTTGTGTTGGGCAGACAGCGGCCAAGCTCCTGACTACTTACATCACATAGCCCCATATCATTGAAATCGCACTGTATATCAGAAGCAGCCCCATCACATACTGGAGCGGTTTTTCGTAAGCAGTCAAAAAACGCTTATACAAAGAGCCAAATAAGCTCCAGCTGAATGTACCGAGAAAGCCAATGAGTGCGAGAATCAGCGTCCATATGACATACTGCATATTAGATTGTCCATATGGCAAAACAAATGTTGAAATCACAGTCAATCCATACAAGATCGCTTTTGGGTTGATAAATTGCAGCATCATACCAGGGATAAAATGATTGTAGCGATCAAGTGTTTCGTCATCCCCGCCTTTACTTTTCATGATTTTGACCGCTAAATAAATCATGTATGCAGCTCCGATGAACGCCATGACCCAGCCTATTTTCGGCATCACTTGATAAAGAATAATATTAAAGAAACAGCTCAAACACAAAATAACAAGAAATCCGATACCCACACCTAAACAAAATCGAAATGTTTGCTTGACCCCATATTTATTCGTAAAGACCATGGCCATGATGTTGTTGGGCCCTGGGGTAAAGCTGCTAACAAAAGCATAAATCAACATAGATACAATCAAAATGACACCTCCCTTATACGTTATATAGACTTTAATTACTTTATTACGTATATTGCGTTTTATTGTAACGTTCGGTCTTTATAAAGTAAATAGAGAAAGGAGTTTTTTCATGGAAGACGTACAATCGATTATTTCTAAAAATGTGAGGCTACTTAGAGATCAAAAAAAATTGAGCCTCGAAAAGATGGCAGAATTAACTGGTGTCAGCAAGACGATGATTGGACAAATTGAAAGAGGAGAATCGACCCCTACCATCACGACTTTGTGGAAAATCGCCAACGGATTAAAAGTATCTTTTAGTGAGCTCATTCACTCACCGCAGCCTGAAATCAAGGTAGTACGCAAGGAAGATGCACAGGTTTTAACTGAGGACGACGGACGATATCGTGTGTACACGACTTTTCCTTTTGATAACCGGGGGAAATTTGAAATGTACCGAGTGGAAATTGATCGAGGCGGGTCGCTTCGTGCGAGTGAACACATTGGGGGAACAGAGGAATTGATCACTGTTTTTGAGGGAGTCCTTGATTTATCCATTGGTGATGAACAATACACCTTAAAAGCCGGAGACTCTATTCGTTTTAAAGCGGACCGGACGCACACGTATCAACAAACCGGGGAACAAATGGTCCGAATGCAAATGATTCTTTATTATCCTCATGAAAAAAGCTGACAGGCTTGTCCACCTGTCAGCTTTGCGTTTTATTTAATTAAATCCCGGATCGCGTACCACTGTTCCAGTAAATGTGACACTATATTTTCCTAATCCTAATTCTTTAATAGAGGTTTGTTTTAAAATCCCCACCCAGCCATCCTCTGCATATACAATACTTTCTGGGATGTTTGATGTCGTATATGTTCTTGTTACTGAAACAGTTCGACTGGCCTGAGCCGTTATTTCACTGTTTGTTCGCTCCTTTGCTTCCACTGGAGCAGTTGTGACCCCAGCACCCGTTAAGACAATTGCTCCAACCAAAACAGAAGACATGACCTTTTTCATAAAAAAATCCCTCCCTTTTTTGTTGAACGTATAAACTATACCATAATTTAGAACTTTTGTAAGTTTATTTTTTCATTCTTTTGAAAATTATGATATCATTGTCTTATGCTGGATAGAGCGTGTTACATACTTCTATGCTTTTATCCTCATCTCAATCTAGTGAAACAATTGTGAACGGAGGTGATTTCATGAAAAAATGGCTCATCTGTTTTCAACTTGTTTTCCTCTTCACTTTGACGACCACACCATTTGCTTCTGCCGCCTCATGTCCTACAGTGAAACCATGTGTCATTGATCCTTAAGCATAAGAAAAAGCCGATCAAGCCTATTCTCTTGATCGGCCTTTTTATTTATTTTTGCTCTGCTTCCCAGCGGGCAACCTCTTCTCTTACTTTAGGAGCCACTTCTTTTCCAAATAGCTCAATGGCTTTTAGCACTTGATCATGCGGCATTGAACCAACCGGTACATGAAGCATAAAACGTGTGATGCCTACATTTTTTCTAAGGTGAATAACTTTCTCTGCCACGGTATCTGGATCTCCTACATACAGCGCGCCTTCTAAAGTTCTGGCTGCATCAAACGTAGAACGAGTATAAGGTCCCCAGCCTCGCTCTCTCGCTAATGTGTTCATCACATGCTGTGTAGATGGGAAGAATTGATCTGCTGCCAGGTCTGTTTCTGCCGCAACAAATCCATGAGAATGTGATGCTACAGTTAATTTCTCAGGGTCATGTCCAGCGTGCACTGCCGCTTGCTTGTACAGCTGAACGAGCGGTGCGAACTGTCTAGGACTTCCGCCAATGATTGCGAGTACAAGCGGTAACCCTAGTAATCCAGCACGTACAACAGATTCACGGTTACCTCCACTGCCTATCCAGATTGGAAGCGGATCTTGAACAGGTCTTGGATACACGCCAACATCCTGAATGGATGGGCGATGCTTTCCGCTCCAAGTGACACGCTCTGACTGCTGTAATTTGAGCAGCAAATCAAGCTTTTCTTCAAATAATTCTTCATAGTCATCAAGGTCATAGCCAAAGAGCGGGAATGATTCAATAAATGAACCACGGCCTGCCATAATTTCAGCACGTCCGTTTGATAGTCCATCCAGCGTTGCAAAATCCTGAAATACACGAACAGGATCTGCTGATGAAAGGACCGTCACTGCACTTGTCAGACGAATATTTTTTGTTTGTGTGGCTGCAGCCGCTAAGACGACAGCTGGATTCGATGCGGCGAAATCCTCACGATGATGCTCACCTACGCCAAATACATCGAGACCGACTTGATCTGCTAAAATAATTTCTTCTACTACTTCTCGAATACGCTGTGCGTGACTGACTGTTTTTCCTGTTTGAAAATCAGGTGTTGTTTCGACAAATGTACTAATTCCTAGTTCCATGATGGGAACCCCCTGTCTTATAAATATGTCACAAATTCAGAAACTGGCTTTCTGTAGCCTCTCGCTTGTCTGCTCTCTAGTTTTTCTTTTCCGAGTGTAATCATTAACACAGGAACCAAATCTGATTGAATGTTTAATACCTTTTTCATTGCTTCGGGATCAAAACCGATCATCGGGCAAGTATCCCAGCCTTTATTTTTAGCCGCAAGCATAAACAGCATGGCAGATAATGAAGCATTGCGGATTGCCTCTTCCTTCTGGAAATCTGCTCCTCTCTGCTCATAAAAGCTCACGGTCTCTCTGACCATTTCTTCATATTGCTGCGCATTGATAATGCCTAGCATTTTTAGGCCTTCATATATGTTCCCTGCGTGCTCATAAGCATTTGGATCTCCGAGTACGATGATCGCTGCTGAAGCAGAGTGCACTTTATATTGTCCAAATGCCGCTTCTCTTACTTGTTCTTTCAGCTCTTCTGTTTGGACGACAACATATTGTGTGTGCTGTAAGTTAAAAGCGGATGGTGCCAGCTTGACCTCTTCAAATATGCTGTTAAGCTCTTCTCTCGAAATCGAGATATTTGGCAAAAAATTTGATGCGGATCGTCTTTCACGTACCAACGTATCAAAGCTGAGTGTCATCTTGTTTCCCCTTTTCGCGAAGTTGTTTTGCACCTAAACCGATTTTTTTCAGTAATTCAATGAGCTGCTCTTTTTCTTCTTTTTCAATAAAGGCTAGATTTTGTGAAATGACCTCTGTGTGTTTAGGGAAAATGTCGTCAAACAATTGCTTCCCTTTTTCCGTCAGCCGTACATGAAAGACCCGCTTATCTGAAGGCGCACATTGCCTTTTCACCAGTTCTTGTTTTTCTAGTTTGTTCACGACATATGTCATGCTTCCACTTGGGATTGACAGGATGTCGCTAATTTTTTGAACAGGCTGAGGCCCTTTACTGTAGAGCAATTCTAGGATTTGAAAGTTTTCAAATCCGATATCATAACGTTCAATGTCTTTTTGGATATTTGTAAAAAGGGCTTGATAGGCTTTCATCCACACGCGGAATAGCCTTAAATCTAATTCATGATCATGCTGCACCATGGCAACTACTCCTTTTTCAAGAAATCCTAAAACTAGGATAAATTTATCCTAACACTAGGATATTTTCTTGTCAACGAGTTTATTTCATAAAAAAAAGACCACCTTGGTTCAGTGATCCTCTTCTTTTAAGATAAAATGCATTTCAGCAATTTGCTTGTATTGATGTACTCCCTGTAATGAAAACCTAGATTCCAGATCCGCCGGTGAAAATAGAGGAATTCCTCTTCCAATCATGACAGGTACGATTTGAAGAAAAAGCTCATCAACCAATCTTGCTTGTATGAAAGATTGAAGCAGTCCCCCGCCGCCGACAATCCAAATATGCCGGCCTGTTTCATTCTTTAATTTTTTGACAAATGATAAGATATCTTCGCGAATGATATGCGTTCCTTCCAAACTGTCTTGTAACGTACGTGACATGATATAACAAGTCTTTCCTTCATAAGGAAACCCATCTGGTGACAGCTGAAGCACTTGTTCATATGTATTGCGCCCCATGATCAGCGTATCGACTGACGCATAAAAGGTGTCATAGCTCGTTTCTTCTTCGCCCTCTGTCCCTATCAGCCAATCGAGGCGGTGATCCTCTCTCGCTAAATATCCATCGATACTCATCGCCCCATAAAAAAGCAGCTTCCTTTTCTCACTCAAACCCACCACTCCCTTTCTCTGAATAAGAACATACATTCTATTCAATTGTATCAGAAAGGAAAGACAAAGGATACATGTTTACGATTCCTGTTCCACCTTGACGAGTAGCTCATATAATTTATGCGCGAGCTTGCCGGCATCAATGGTCATTTCTTCATGAATCCATTCCTCGAGTACACCCACGACACCAGACACGACAAAAGAGGCCTCGATTTGTTCATTTTCTGTAATCGGCCGCTGATCATGCTGCCACTCTTTCATGATTTTTTCTTTGAAAAATGCTTTGAATTGGTTTGTCGTTGGGCCATTTGGTTTTACAAATAACGTCAACATATATTGATTCTCTTTCAAGTACTCCGTCGTTTTGTTTAAAAAGGAAAGCATATCAAGAGGGTCCTGACTTGGAAAGGTTTCATCATATAATCCCCCGAGCTGATCGAATAGTTCTTTCTCAAGCTGTTCATATAAATCAAACACATCTTGATAGTGCAAATAAAAGGTTCCCCTGCCTAAATCCGCTTTCCTTGATAGCTCTGATACCGTAATCTGCTGCACTTCCTTTTCCTTTAACAGCTCAAGAAAGCTTTCCCGAATGGCTCTTTTTGTTTTGATTGTTCGTCTGTCCTTCATGACATCCCCTCCATTGCTGAACAATCAGGCGCCGAATGTCTATTTATGAACAGGATTTCATCCATTGCCGATGTTCGATTGGTCTACTTCTTATTATAATCAACACATGTTCAATAATCTATATGTGTTCAGTAAAGGAGGACCATCATATGTTTCATTTCAGACTTGCTAGAGAGGATGAACTGCCTCAAGTGGCAGAGTTGTTAAATGATTCGTTTCAGGACTATTCATTTTTTGACCTATTATGTGAAAAGGTCAAAAACCGGTCTGCTTTCGCTCGTCAGCTGCATTTGGTCAATACAAAGGTGTATTTTCAGCATCAAATCTGTTTGGTCGGGGTTGAGAACGAAAAAATTGTGACTGCTGCCCTTTTAAAGCATCCGCGTCTTCCTGAACCAGGCGTCATGGATTATGTGCTGTCAGGTGGGTTAAAGCTGCTCTTCACTGGCGGTATATCGGCGATTCAGCATGTGTTCCGTGTGTTAAAGGAGGCGAAAAAAGCATGTTCTTCCTTAAAGCAGCCTTACTGGTATTTAGAAGCACTTGTCGTGGCAAAAGACGAGCAAGGAAAAAAACTCGGAAGCCGCATGTTAAGGCAATGCCTTTTTCCCTTTATCGCCCGGCAAGGCGGCGGACTGTTCACACTGATGACACACAACGAGGCCAATCGTCATTTCTACCGGAAAAATGGCTGGATGGAGTTTGATGAAAGGGTACTGCGCGGAAAGGAAATGTCCTTGGAAAGCTGGAGCTATAAAACCGTGATTAAATAAGGTATCCTCGTCAGGTGATGATATAATAGAGTCAGTTCAATCAATGATCATACTTGGAGGAGAAACTGATGATACGACGACTTGATCATATCGTGTTGACTGTACAACATATGGAGGACACCATTCGCTTTTATACAAACGTATTAGGGATGAAGGAAGAAACTTTTGGTGAAGGCCGTAAAGCGCTTCGTTTTGGTTTACAGAAAATCAACCTTCATGAAGCTGGTCATGAATTTGAGCCAAAAGCGGCTCATCCTCTTCCTGGATCTCATGATTTGTGCTTTATCACCGATTTAGACATGGACAGTTTGCTGCTGCACCTCCGGAAGCAAGTGGTCCCCATTGAAGAGGGGCCGGTCAGACGCACCGGTACATTAGGTCCAATTGAATCTGTTTATATCCGTGATCCTGATCTGAATTTAATTGAAATCTCTCGATATATAGAGGAGGGTGATCCGTCATGACTCGTATATTTTTGAGACCGATTGAAGAGCAAGATTATCCTGGTATTCAAAGAGGATGCCAGCATGCAGAGACACTTTATATGACTGGCACACGCAAAACGTTCACACTAGAAGAAATCCGCTCCGCCTATACCCGCTTTTTGCAAGATGACAGCAGACGAGATTTCGCTATTTGTCTGCTAGACACGAAAGAGATGATTGGGGATGCGGCGATTGTGGACATTGATCCATTCAATCATACGGCAAGCTTCCGCATTGCGCTTCACGGGCCGGAGCATTTTCAAAAGGGATATGGCACTGAAGCGGTTCGGATGGTTCAAGCATTTGCCTTTGACACATTAGAACTCAACCGTCTTGAGCTTGAAGTCTTTTCCCACAATCCAAGGGCCTTTCGAAGCTATGAGAAAGCCGGATTTCAATATGAAGGAAAAAGACGCCAAGCGCTCTATTTCAACGGTACATACTCAGATGTCATCATCATGGGCATCCTTCGTGAAGAATATAACCACATGATGAATACAGATGCTCCTGTTTAAGAAAAGTCGTCTTTTTTAAAAAATTGAATCCCAGTGACGATGATTAAACAAATAATGGAAGATAGAACGATAGAGACACTCGCTAGACTAAGCGCCATGCCTTCCCATCTTCCAATAAAAAAACTGACAATCAATAAAACCAAACCAAATAAAATCAAGCATATAGGGACAATGAACCCCGCATGGCGCTGCCGGCGTCTTTTCCCTGCCCACCATGAGAGACACAAAACAACGATTGTAAAAAAGGCGGTTTGCAGCCAGAACATGTGATATCAACTCCTAACCCATAACAATGGAGGTACTTCAAATGAACATTAGACCCATTGAGCAAAAAGACAACCCGTATATCGCAGCGATTATCCGCAGCTCACTAGAATCAGCGAATCTAGCGATTGAAGGAACAGCCTACACTGACCCCCAACTTGACCAGCTTTTCGAATACTATCAATCATTGACTCATGCAGCCTATTGGATTGCTGAAGAGCATGGTGAGATTGTGGGCGGTATAGGGATTGCTCCATTTACAAATGGAGTATGTGAATTACAAAAGCTTTATTTAAGTCCAAAAGCACAAGGAAAAGGTGCGGGCAAAAAACTGATGGATACGGCGCTGGAATATGCCTCTACATACTATGAAACGTGTTATTTAGAAACCCGCCGGGAATTAACAGCGGCTATAGGCCTTTATCAGCGGTATGGCTTTTCTCTTCTTTCAGAACCGCTTGAAGGCTCTGAGCATTCTGCAATGGATGCTTGGTATCTCAAAACCTTCTCATCTTGAACCATAAAACAATCGATAGGTTTTGAGCCTCTGAAAGCCTAACTTCTCTGCTAGTTTGATTGAAGCTAGGTGATGGACATCGCAATCCCAATGCAGTGTCCTCTTTTTTTCAAGACAGATGCTGATCATATGCTGAGCTGCCAGCAGTGCCAAACCTTTTCCTCGATATGTTTCATCTGTCCAAATATCTATCTCCGCACGATCCTTACTTGAAAAAATAGAGACACATTCACTTACCACGTTCTCTCCATCTAAAATGGCAATCCCGATTCCCTTTGATAGAAAACGAGCTGTTTCTCCCCAATAGGCTTCGTAATAGCTGGGAGGAAAAGTCCTGCTTGCAGTCATCACCTGCTCATTTGTCCGCTCTACTCTATAGCCTTGATGAGACTGAGTGGCATGAGAATATGCCTGTGAATAAACGTACGCATGTCTTTCCATTTCATTCAGATGTGACCCAAGACATTTTTTCATCATCGCATCTGTTAATGGATTTGCTGAAAATATGGTAAATCGGCCGTTTTGTCTTTTCTGCCTTTCGTACACATCCACGATAAAGGCTGAGGAGCGTAACAGCTCCGCTTCACTCCTTCCTGCTACATAATAAATGCCGCATGAAGCTTCGAGAAAATAAACAAGCGGATGCGCTTCATTATCTACATAAAGATGCCCTTTTATGACACCATCCATGACCGCATCTACAAACACTGGATATGCCGGATCGATCTGCCGAATTCCTTTTTTCATTGATGGTGTCTTTTGCCGTTCTAAGAAATGCACGATTTCTCCTCCTTCCCTTCCATTATAAAGAAAAAGCTGCTGACATTCAGGTCTCTTTTCAGCAAAATGAATTCTTCTGCATCAATAGCGCAATTTAAAAAAGAGACCTTAGTTAAAAGGTCTCTTACTTCTGCATGACATTATTCTGCCGCTGCCTCTTCTGACACTTTTCCCTTCCAAATCAGGGTTAAGCCTAATCCAAGAAATAAGACAACACCTGCGAATAGAAATGGGAAGTGAATATTTTGGTCAAATAAGATGCCGCCAAGTGCCGGCCCGAAAATCGTACCTAGGCTTGTGTAGGTGGAGTTCATTCCTGCGACAAATCCTTGCTGGTTGCCAGCGATTTTAGATAAAAAGGTCGTTAATGCTGGACGTAATAAATCAAAGGCAAGGAAAATGACACATGTGACAATCAGAACAACCAAAAAGCCTGAAACAACAGTTGAAACGAAAGCAAGGACAGCCCCGATAATCAGACATAGCTGAATGACTCTTTTTTCTCCTAGGGCATTTACCAGTTTACCAAACACAAGTACTTGTATGATGACAGCCACAATCGAGCTGACGGTAATGATCACGGCAATATCTTTTGGACCAAATCCAAACTTATGATTTGTGAACAAGCTAAAGACTGTTTCATATGCAGATAGTCCAAATGCGAGGACAAACACAATGATAAAGGCGATGAGGTAGCTTGGATGAATTGATTTTTTCAAATCTTTAAAGAAAGTCGATTCTTTCACTTCATTCATTTGCTTCGCTCGCTCTTCTTTTGTTAAAGGCTCCTTCAGCATAAACATAGACGAAATAACGGCAATAAACGCAATCCCTGCCGCAAAGAAGAATGGCAGGCGTACGCCGTATTCTGCAATAAACCCGCCAATTCCCGGGCCAATGATAAAACCGGTACTAATGGCCGCAGAGACATAACCCATCGCCTTTGATCTTTCTTGAACGGTCGTAATATCTGCGACATACGCAGTGACAGCTGGCATAATAAATGCCGCACTAATACCGCCTAGAAGCCTTGCAACATACAGAACATACACGTGTGTACCAAGACCAAAAACGAGTTCTGATAATGCGAATAGAAACAGCCCAGACACAATCATAATCTTTCTTCCGTAGCGGTCTACCCATCTACCTGCAATAGGTGATGCGATGAGTTGAGCAACGGCAAACGCCGCCACAAGGTACCCCATTGTACTTCCTGTTAGATGCATGACATTCATGAATAGCGGCATGACAGGAATAATGAGACCGATGCCTAAAAACGCAATAAATATATTACTTAATAAAATAACGAGTACTGCTTTTTGCTCACGAATCGGTTTTTGCATGATGTTTGTTTCCCCTTTACTGACTCACTTGTTACTCATGATGGTTGATTCCGTGAATAAACAATGAGATCGCCTCTTTTTGTAACTCTTTTTTCTGCTCGATGGTGTCATTTTTATATAACACGTCTAATCCATAAAAAACGGAAAGTAATATTTTCACTTTTGACTCCACATGCTGGATCGTCCAGCTGCCATCTTTGTTTCCTTCAAGTAAGATATCTCTCATCACATCATCAAAATCGACATCAATCTTGTTCAGCCGTTCCATGACTTCGTCTGATGTAAAGGCACTGGCACAAAATTCCTCACTCGCTCTCATTAATGGGTAGTTAATGCCCATTTGACTGAGCAGTTCTGCAAACCCGGCAAGCTTGTCGATAGCTCGGTTCAGTGTTTTCTTCTCCTCTTGCCACGTTTCCATCATCAAACGATGATCCTCTTCCATAATATGAAGAAACAAAAACTCTTTTCCTTTGAAATGATGATAGAGATTGCCTTTACTCACCTCAGCAGCCTCTAAAATATCGCGCACGGATGTTTCTGAATAACCTTTTTTTGCAAATAAATCACGTGAAGCGGTGACGATTTTTTGCTTCGTCTTCTCACTCTTTCCAGCCCCGCTTTGTGTACTTGTCATGTGTCACAATCCCTTTCTACCCTGCATTTTTTCATGCAGACTAAATAAAACCGACCAGTTGGTTTATTTTTTTAATTATAAATGGATTTTCCTTATAATACAATGAAAAAGTCATCGACTTCATAAGGAGTGATCCATGTGAAAACAAACAAAACAGTCATTTGCGCTATCACCAAAAAGGACTTATATGTATTTTTCTTCTGCGACCTTTTCATGGCTACTTTGGTGTACTACGTGTTCAAATTCAAACCAACCACATTTTATGAATGTGCAGGGGTCATGGGAAGTATACTATGTCCCTTTTTAATGAAAAAATGGATATACCGGTGATTTCCCTTTTAAGTGTAATCCGTCATTCATTTAACTTTTCTTTATATTTAACTTCACTTAACTATAAAGATTGCCTATAATAGAAGAGAGGTGATGTCATTGGATGAGGAAATCATTCATTACGGTAAAAAGATCATTGAATACTCGAATGCTCTAGGCTCAATTTATGTAGAAGAGTATCAACGATTTTTAAAACATGAGTATGCAGATTTATCAGCCAAACAAGAGCTGACGCTTGAGCTGCTGCGCACGAAAACGAGAACAATCAATGAATTAGCTGATTACTTTTCAATTTCTGCCAGCGCAGCTAGCCAGCTTGTATCAAAGCTTGAGCAGCTCGGCTATGTCAAACGAGAAATTAATCCACATAACCGAAGAGAAATCATTGTTGATTTTGCTCAAAAGGGCCATGACTACCACAAGAATACGGAAGACATTCAATTGCACCTTATTCAAAAATATTATGCAAAGCTTCCAAAAGAAGATTTAAAAACATTACTATCTCTATACGAAAAAATCTATCAGATTGCGAAAGAAGCACCTTAATACGGTGTTTCTCTCACTGATATTTAAGTTATCTAAAATATTAAGGGGATGAAAATATGCAAAGCATTCATTTACAAGATGGCCGGTACATTGGTTTGACTCAATACGGTGATCTTGAGGGGTTTCCAATTTTCTTTTTTCATGGAACACCTGGATCAAGAGTGATGTTTTTAGATGATGATCCAATCTCTCAAAAGCTCGGCATTCGTCTCATCTGTTTGGATCGACCTGGATTCGGTTTATCCACCCCTCTACCTGACCGCACAATTTTAGACTGGGCAAAAGACGTGCTGGAAGTGGCAGATGATCTTGGCATTCAACATTTTTCAGTGATGGGTGTATCTGGAGGCGGCGCATTCGCAGCTGGTTGTGCCTATCAATTGCCGGATTGCGTCCTTTCAGCTGCTCTGATCTCAAGTACAACCCCTTTTCAAGGCGGAGAACCGCCAAAAAGCATGCTGAAAGAAAATAAAATAGCCTTTTTCCTTAGTAAGAAGTTTCCTTGGCTATTGAAAGCAAGCTATCGTTCCCAGAAAAAAATGATTAAGAACAAACCAGAGAAATTTAAGAAGCTGGCCAAAAACGGGAACAAGCATTTACATCCGCGGGATCGGCAATTCCTTCAAACCGATGAGCAGTTAGAGATGATGATGACACATTTATACGAAGCGACTCGTCAATCGGTGGATGAATGTATTCGTGAACCCATTTTACTCTCAAAACCATGGGCATTCGATATGAAAGATATTCAAATCCCTGTTGATGTCTGGCACGGAAAAGAAGATACAATGGCTCCATTTGTAGAAATAGAAAAAATAGCTCAGGCGATTCCAAACGTCAAAACCCATTATATAGATCAAGCAGGGCACTTTCTTACTGATGTAGACGAAATTTGGCGAGATATTTTACTCTCTTTAAAGGAGCGTGCTGAACATCAGGAACATGCATAAAAAAAGACCCAATATGACTTGGGTCTTTTTCTTCATTAATACTGTTCATAATACCTTTGCACTTTAACTGGATCTTTTGTCTTCGTCAGTGCCAGCATGAGCAGAATACGTGCTTTTTGCGGGTTTAATGAATCAGAGGACACAAAGTGATGTTCATCATCCGTTTTTTCGCGGGTGACAATTCCATTCCCCGTACGGCTTGATCTCACAACAACCACATCTTTTTTCACTGCATCTGTTGCCCCTTTGATGGCTTCTGTTGACATCGTTCCATTTCCTGCTGCAGCGACGACAATCCCTTTCGCACCTGCTTTGACTGCGGCATCATACATATATTTTTGATCATTTTGATAGCCGTATAAAATATCGACTTGCGGCAATTCTTTTATCTTTGATACATCAAATTCACTTTCAGTCGTATGTTTTCTTGTTGGTTCGTTATAAAAGGACACCACTTCACCAGTAACTTCTCCGATGTATCCTTGCTCAAGTGACTTGAAGGCATCGGTTGTGGTCGTGTTTGTTTTCGTAACAAATCGAGCTGATGCAATTCGGTCATTTAATGTGACCATGACCCCTTTGCCCTTTGCTTCTTTGGCTGATGCAATTTTCACCGCATGATACAAGTTGAGCGGACCATCCGCACTGATTGCCGATGCTGGTCTCATTGAGCCAACGACCACCACAGGCTTATCACTTTTGACAACCAGATGTAAAAAGTAAGCTGTTTCTTCAAGTGTATCTGTTCCATGCGTGATGACAATGCCATCTACTTGATCATCTTTTAATAGTTCATTCACTCGCTTGGCTAATTTTAAAAGAAGAGCGTTATCAACATTTTCACTGCCGACATTCGCGACCTGCTCACCTGTAACATTTGCAATATCCTTCAGCTGTGGAACGGAAGCAATGACTTTATCAATGCCAAGTGAACCAGATTTATAGCCCGTCGTATCTGTATCACTGTCTGAACTGCCAGCAATCGTCCCGCCTGTGGCTAATACCTTAATATTTGATAAGGACTTATTCCCTGTTTCAACGACCTTGTTTTTCTCTTTTGTTTCACTCGATACGTTCTCTTTTTCATTTTGGCTATTCTCTTGAGTGCCCGTGTTCGCACAGGCTGCTGTCACCAGTAATAAAACAGAAAGAAGGACAGCACCTAACCATTTTGTCATGTTCATTGGATCATCTCTTTTCCTCATTTGATGGATTTCATGGCTAAATCTCTTTCTATAGGCTTTACTTTATACCATACCTTCATTCATCGGCATGAGGCTAAAGGTATAGAACCAAATAAAGGTAAAAAGGGCATTATATTAATGATTTATTCAATTCTTATTACCTAAATTTGCTGTAATTAAGTTGAGTATTGAAGGTGGCGTATTTTAAAAATAACTGATGCTTGTTAATGAATTTATGATAAAATATAGTAAATTTTACAAAAAAGGAGTATACATTTTGCATTCGCTTCAACCCTTTTACAAAATCCTAATCACTCTATTCATCAGCTCTATTTTACTCGGCTTGTTTGTCTGCTTATTTCCACCTATTCAAGCTGAGCCTGCGTTTCTAATATTTTATATTCCTATCTTTTTTGTTTTTTATTTCGTCTTTGCGGTTCCTTTGCAGTTATTGTTTTCTTTGCAGCCAAAGGCTTTCCATCCTCTTTATTTAGCTGCGTATTTACTGATTGCAATGGTTGTCATGCTCTTTTTCATTGATGGAATTGGGAGTCAAGCGTCTTTACCCATCATCATCATGAGCAGTCTTATCTACTGGACTTGTGATTCTTTGTTTTATCAAAGAATGCATGAAAAAAACACCTAACGCGAAGGTGTTTTTCTCATTAGTTTCTTTAAAGCATTTTTCTCATCAAATAATCGGTATCCATTTTGAGCGATCTTCCTAGGACGTACAAAATCCTTTTCTGTAAAGTGACAAAGGGCAATTTTGTAATGCTTAATCGCCTTCACTTGTTACATTTCTCCTATGCTTGACCACACAGCCAATCATGCCATAAAAAAATCACTAAGGAAATCTACCTCAGTGATGGGAATCGTTATTTCATACTTGTACCAGCATGTGAATAGATCGGATCTTTTAATTCAAATTCGAATGTCTTTCCGTCCACAATACCGACTGTTTTTTCACTATCATAAAGCTCAAGCAGACAAGCTGCCATTTCTTTTGATGTATGATATTTCTTGAAATTGCCTTCATATTCAAATTCGTCTACATCCAATGAACGCTTTGCAAATTCTGATTCTGTCGCGGAAGGTGCTAATATTTTCGCCTGTAATTTGGCTCCTTTTCCTTTCAACTCTAGTGCCAGTCCTTCTGTAAAAGCACTCACGTAAAACTTCGTGGCTGAATAGGTGACGGCATTGCCGACGACTGTATAACCGGCTCGTGAAGAAATGTTAATGAGCTGCGCTCCCTCTACTTGCTCATAATCACGGACAAATAAGGTGGATAGAATCGTTAATGCTTCGATATTCAGATGAAGCATATCCCCTATTTTACTTAAATCTTGTTCTCCTATAGAGCCAAAGTGACCAAACCCTGCATTATTAATGAACGTATCCAGCTCATAATCAGACAATGACTCATAAAATGAATACACTTGCTCTATGTTTGTTAAATCGACTGACTGTATGACTACTTTGATATCGGGATATTGATCATGAATCTTCTTTTTCAATTCTTGGAGTTTATCGAGCCGGCGTGCAGCTAATATAAGATTTTTCCCTCGTGCTGCAAAGGCGAGAGCCGCCTCATATCCAATACCTGAGCTTGCTCCTGTAATGACTGTATAACTCATTTTATATCCCCCTATTCGCTACGCGCTATTTGACTGTTAGAAGCTTATAAAAAATTGGTGGTTAATTCCTTATGATTACTTTTAATATTTGCAAAATTCTTTCTCACAAGCAGCCTTTTTTTCTGCTTCGACTGAAGACCCTCCAATTTCATCCATCGACTTATTATAAATTCCCCAGAATTCTTGTTTTGGATCTTTGTTTAGATACCCCTCAACACTAATTCCACCCATTGGGTCTATATCATACTTCTCTTTATATGTAATATCACTGATATTTTCATAATTGGCTTTTAAAAACGATGTCATTCTTTTTTTTGCTGTTTCAAACAACTTTATTTCTTGTTCATTTTGTAGTTTAACATCATTTTGATGCTTCATGAAAATTCCTCCAACTGCTATAATAACAAAAGAAATCAGGATAATTATGGTTCCTCTTTTGATCAATCATATCATCCTTTCTATTTCTTATATTTTATAATAAGAGAGTGATATTGTACATGAACAGTAACAATCGCCCCACTATATCCGATTACGAATATTTTAAAATAAGTCAAGTTAGTTATCAGGATAGATTATTAGAAAAAAATTTTGGTGAAGCTAAACCAATATCAATAAGTGCAGACAAATATTTTTTTATAGACAATATTCGGAGAGACCCTGACACAGGACTCGATGCATATGTATTCATTCAAGCTAAAAAAGAAAAAGGTAAATGGGTCAAGCCAAAAGAGCCTGATAATGTAATCATTGGGTTTGCTGGTACAAATCCAAATGATCAACTTGTTCAAGATGTAATTAAGGCTGACGGTGGAAATGTTGTTGCAGGAAAAAACCCAAAAGAAAAAATTAAATACATTACTAGAAAAAACTCTAACATTTATAGTAAAGGTGAACGTTTCATAGATGATGATATACAAAGAGTTAAACTGGCAAGCGGTGATTACAAACTCATCACAAAAACGTCTCA
This sequence comes from Bacillus sp. FSL R5-0512, assembly GCF_038593295.1. Classification (NCBI taxonomy): domain Bacteria; kingdom Bacillati; phylum Bacillota; class Bacilli; order Caryophanales; family Bacillaceae; genus Bacillus; species Bacillus sp. FSL R5-0512. The sequence goes on along the minus strand of NZ_CP151982.1, from coordinate 556,940 downwards.
ATTCGATCAATCTGATCAGCTAGTTAGAGAAGTAAAAAGAAAGTATGCTGGTCCCAATACAGTTATTTCAGCAACTGGTCATTCACTAGGTGGAGCAGAGGCTGATTATGCAGGAGTGATTAACGGCATCTATTCAGTTGGATTCAATAACCCATCTATTGTAAAGCTTCATGACAAAGAAACTCAACAAAAAATAAAAAATGGTGATTTTAGAGCGATGAATAAATCCATCATTAATCCAGATGACATGGTCGGTGCTGGATGGGGTCTTGAATATGATCAACATAACGGAACAACGATTTATACTAAAGATCCATCTGATGCAAGACTAAAGAGAAAAAACCGTTTGAAAGCTGTCGCTCTATCTGCTTCACTTATTCCACTTGCAGCTGACTTTATTATGCAAGCACTTGGAATTGATGACACACATGCTATAAGCGAGTCTAATTTTAAATTTGACCATAAAGGCAATATTATCAATGTCGACGGAAGTAAAGATGTGTATAATCGTGACTTAGAAACCATGACCTCTTATGCTAATATGGATGGCCAAACAATAAAAGTAGATAAGGCTGTTGCAAAAAGATTGGCTGATCAACTTAATTTAGCATTAGAGGAGTTAAAAAACGTAAAAAAAGAAGTAGAAGCATTTCCAAGAGAACACAGTTTAACAATATACAATCTTTCAAATCAATTCAAAAGTAAATTAGATCAATTTGAACAACTTGGGCCAAATGACGTCGATCAAGCCCTATTAGAAATAGCTCCTTATACCAATAAAGGAACACCGTTTTTTTATGATGAAGACGAACAGTACAACTTTGAAGCTTCATTGCATTATATGATTCAGGATTTAGAAGATATAGCTGAATTCATTGTAAAAATGGCAGAAAATCTTACAGAAAAAGATGAGGAATTAGCAAGATGGCTAAAGTTATAGGAGGTCATAATTAGTGCCTGATATGAACGCTGAACTAGAAATGATAAAAAAGGTCCAACAACAAAATGAGTTGAAAAGTCAGTTAAAAGCAAAAGCAAAAACTGACGTAGGCTCCTTAAAATCAGATATTGCGAAATCGACAAAACTAACAGCAGCAACAAAAACAATTGCACAGACTTATTTAACACTATTTTCATCATTTGAAGGTAAATCGCTTGATGCATTAGTGGATAGATTAAATCAAAATGCGCAAAAAACATTACAAGTTAAGCATGATAGAAAAGCTTTTATCAATAGTATTAGAACTAAATAGAGAAAGATAGTCAAATTCAAGTATTAGTAAATCAATCTCTTTAGACAGCTTGTCACAATTAAAGAGAAGTAAAAAGCACAGGTTGCACCTGTGCTTTACCTATTTATGAAAAGAAGCCCTCAAAGTCTCTGTTCAAACGCTTTCTTTAATTGATCCCCCATCAAATGCCAAGCCTCTTCAGCTATGGCTAAATCTCCGGCGTGCGTGAAGCCGTGTGGAACGCCTTTAAATTGTCTGTACGTGACGTCTACCCCAGCTTCTTTTAAATTAGCAGCATATTGCTCGGCTTCTTCAGCCAGCGAATCCTTCTCTGCTGTGATGACGAGAGCAGGAGGCATTTGTGCTAAGGATGAACGATCTGCAAAAACCGGAGAAACGAGCGGATTGTGCGGATCTTGGCCTTGCAGATAGAAGGAATTAAAGAGTCTCGCCAATTCAACTGGAATCGCTTCTTCAAACACTGGCTTTTGTGCTGGATCAGTGGCTAGATCAAGCGGCGGATAATCAAGCACTTGATAGGCAATTGGGAGTGTATTTCCTTTTTGAATATTCAATAGACAAGCAGCCGTTGCCAAATTTCCTCCTGCGCTATGTCCGCCAATAGCTAATGCATTCCGATCGATTTGAAGCTCCTCAGGATGTTCATACAGCCACTTCAGTACATCGTAGCATTCATGAAGAGCGGCTGGGAAAGGGTGCTCGGGTGCAAGCTGATACTCGACATTGACGACGATACATTGCGCCCGGTCTGCAATGACTGGACACCAGGGATTATCCATTTCAGCACTGCCCATGATAAATCCGCCGCCATGTAAATTCACAAAAACAGGAAGCAGCTGTTTTTGTGTGTTCACTGGCTTAAATACCCACACCTTTGTTTCGCCAGCACTTGTTGGAATGTCATATTCCATTTTGTTCACTTCAGGAGGATTTACTGGCTTTAGTTCCGATTGACTCGCTAATGAACCTTCAGATGCCTGGCGTAATGAAGCAGCGATTTTGATTTGTTCTTCTAAGTTCATGATCTCAGACTCCTATCTTATTCATTTCTTAGTTACTCATTCGTTTCCTTTTGCTCTTTTCCTCCTACCGAATCAACAGCAACTTATATTGGTTCACTTTTTACCTATCTCCCCTTTTCCCCTCTCTTTGAAACAAGCATTGAGCAAATAAAAAAGCACTGCGGCGCTATGTCCTCAGTGCTTTTGATTTCTCTTATGAAACTTGCTGTTCTACCTTCACTCGTTTAATAAAGAAAGCGATAATTAGACCAATCACGGTCATGATCACAGCAAAGATAAATGCATGCTGGACGCCATTTGTAAAGGCGAGCAGCTGATTCACCGGATTTGCGGGATCAGACACATTTTCCATAAAGCTGCGGGCGCCTGAAGAAAGGATCGAGATACCGACCGCTGTACCAATGGCTCCTGACACTTGCTGCAATGTATTCATAATCGCTGTACCATGCGGATATAGCTCTGGCGGCAGCTGATTCAATCCATTTGTTTGAGCAGGCATCATGATCATCGCGATTCCGATCATTAAGGTAATATGAAGGGTGACAATGAATCCAATCGACGTATTCACACTTAGATTCGTAAAGCCAAACATCGTCGCTGCGACAATGACAAGACCTGGAATGACAAGCCATTTTGGACCAAACTTATCAAATAGACCACCCATGATTGGAGATAGGAGTCCGTTGATAATTCCACCTGGCAACAGCATTAAACCTGCTGTAAATGTAGAAAGTGCCAAGGATGTTTGCAGATACAATGGTAAAATCATCATAGCAGACAGCATCACCATCATACACACTAAAATCAGAAGCAACCCAATGACAAACATCGGATATTTAAACGGGCTTAAGTTCAGCATTGGTTCTTTCATGTTCAACTGTCTTAAAGAGAACACAAGAATCCCAATGACACCTACTACAATTGCCACGATCACATGCATACTGCTCCAGCCGCCGCCTTCACCGGCACTGCTAAAGCCATACACAATTCCGCCGAAACCAATGGTTGAAAGCACAATTGATAAGATGTCGATTTTCGGTCTTGTTGGTTCTGTAATATTTTGCATAAAAATAAAACCAAATACGAGTGCAGCCATTAATAAAGGAAGTGAAATCCAGAAAATCCAATGCCACGTCAGCGATTTCAGAATAAGACCGGAGACGGTTGGACCGACTGCTGGTGCAAACATGATCACAAGACCAATAATCCCCATTGATCTGCCTCGTTTATGAGGCGGGATGATGACCAAAATCGTATTAAACATCAATGGCAGAAGCAATGCTGTACCGACTGCCTGCACGACACGTGCTACCATTAAAATACTAAAGACCGGCGCAACCGCCGCAATAAATGTTCCGATGATCGAAAAGACAAGCGATGTAATGAAAAGCTGTCTTGTCGTAAACCATTGAAGAATGAGTCCTGAAATCGGTACGAGAATACCAAGTGTTAATAAATATCCTGTTGTCAGCCACTGAGCAGTCGTCGCTTCAATTCCAAAGTCTAACGTTAAACTTCTCAGCGCCATGTTTAATGCCGTTTCACTGAACAGGCCAATAAATCCAGCCGTGATAAAAGAAATAATTATGGGCAGCGTTCGAATGTCAGAAGCTGCTGCTTTCTGTTTGTTCATATTAAGTTGGCTCCTTTTCTTTTTCAATTTAGATGAACCTTAGGAAGTCAGGGTGGTCAGAAATGAGCCACTTTCATGTCTATTGAAAGACGGATAAAATCTGTTTTTCTGCAGCAAATTGAGCTATTCTTTCGATTGAATAGCCGGATTCATGTATATAAAACATGAGCTCAGGCGTCATTGGAGAGGACATACATAACGTTGTCAGTTCTATATCCTGTATGTTCGCTTCTCCCTTTTCTCTCGCTTCTTCAAGCAAATCACGAATGATTTGTCTAAGTGATTGACTGTAATGACTCTCATACACTTTACTTGTCTGCTCTAAATTCCCAGAAATTGTGAGCATCCGAATCCAGTCTAAATGGTGACCGACGATGAGATGAATTTCTTCAAGAACGTAGCGCAAACGTTCACGGACCGGCTGATCACTTATTTTGCTCAAGTAAAGATGCAAAGCTGGTATCAGCTGTTCAAATCTCTCCCCAAGGATAGAAAGGCACAAATCACTTTTATTGGCGTAGCGGCGGTAAAGAGTACCCTGCCCAACACCAGCTGTTTTCGCAATTTTATGCATGCTGACATTTTCCACACCAAATTCTTGAAACAAGGAGAAAGCGATCTCTTCAATTTCCTCCCCAATATCCTTTTCCACCATGCTCACCTTCTTTACCTTCATCCACATGACACTTATCTCTATGTGTTAAATCAAAACACTTTAGGTTTTTCTTAGGACAATTGTCCCGATATTATCTTACGGACAACTGTCCGCAATGTCAATCATTATTTTTTACTTATGATCCTTCTTTCAATTCTATTAAATAATACACGCTGTTTATCATTATTTAGACCGATTTTCCCTTTTGAAAGAATCATGTATGATCAATAAAGAAAGCGCTTCCACAAAAGGAGAGGAGAATGCGAATATGTACCGTATGAAACGAATGTTGATGCTGCTTGTCACTGGATTAGTCTTGAGTTTGTCCACATTTACTGCGGGTGCCTCGGCACAAACGGGTGGATCGTTTTATGAACCTTTTAACAACTATAATACGGGGTTATGGCAAAAAGCCGATGGATACTCGAATGGAAACATGTTTAACTGTACGTGGCGTGCAAATAACGTGTCGATGACCTCATCAGGTGAAATGCGTTTATCGCTCACAAGTCCCGCCTATAACAAGTTTGACTGCGGAGAAAACCGCTCCACACAAACTTACGGCTATGGGCTATATGAAGTCAACATGAAGCCAGCCAAAAATGTGGGGATCGTCTCTTCTTTCTTCACTTATACGGGACCGACTGATGGCACGCCTTGGGATGAGATTGACATTGAATTTCTAGGAAAAGATACGACAAAGGTACAGTTTAACTACTATACCAATGGTGTAGGAAATCATGAAAAGATCGTCAACCTTGGTTTCGATGCAGCGAACTCTTATCACACGTATGCATTTGACTGGCAGCCAAACTCTATCAAATGGTATGTCGATGGACAATTAAAGCATACCGCCACCACTCAAATTCCTCAAACACCAGGGAAAATTATGATGAACCTGTGGAATGGTGCAGGTGTCGATGAATGGCTCGGCTCCTACAACGGTGTTACCCCGCTCCACGCACATTATAACTGGGTGCGTTACACAAAAAGATAACTCTATCAAAAAACCTGTGACAAGTCACAGGTTTTTCTTCGTTTAATTAGAATGAGTTTTCAGCTGATGAGCGAGTTTTTTCTCATGATTGTGGATAATATCTTCATAACTTTCTATTTTGAAATCCAATCGTTTAATGGTCTCTTCGATTTCCTTTTGTTTTTGGACGAGTCTTTCTCGTTCATTGACCAAAATGTTTTTTCGCGAAGATAACGTATGATCATCATCCTCAAAAAATAAGGCTGTATATTCTCTAAGCGCATCAATCGAGAGCCCTGCATTTCTCATACACTTGATAAATTCAATCCATTGAAGATCATTCTCTGTATAATCACGAATTCCATGATCATCACGTTTGATTTCCCTAATCAAACCAATATTTTCGTAATATCTAAGTGTCGCAGTGGATAAATCGAGCTGTTTTGCTGCTTGTGCTATTTTCATTATGCCCTCCTTCTTTCTCTTACCTTCCGATCTCCCTTTCCTCATCATCTCCATTTTGAAAAAGAAAGCAAGATGCTTTGGGCTCAATTCTTGATTCAGGAATGTTATAAAAGCCTGAATTCGCTATGACAGAAGGTTTTCTGTTGACTTATAGTTCACTTTAAGACGTACAGTATAGAGGAAAGAATCGAATCTTATTTTTGAAAGGATGATCAAGAATGTGTCAGACGCACCAATCAAATGTTTTAAGTGTTTCACACGCAAAAGCGAATTTTGAACGGACGACCATTGAACGAAGAGCGCTTCGTCCACATGATATTTTAATTGATATTCAATTTAGCGGGATCTGTCATTCAGATATCCACAGCGCTTTTGATGAATGGGGCGGCGGCATTTTCCCGATGGTTCCAGGTCATGAGATCACTGGGGTCGTTACAGCTGTAGGGGATGATGTGACGAAGTTTCAGATCGGAGACCGTGTAGGCGTTGGCTGCTTTGTGGATTCCTGCGGCACCTGTGAATATTGTCAAAATGGAGACGAGCAGTATTGCACAAAAGGGGTCGTCCAAACGTATAACAGCCGTGACTATGACGGGGAGCCGACTTATGGCGGCTACAGTCAAAAAATTGTCGTGACTGAACGATTTGTCGTCAGCATTCCTGATCAACTGCCCCTTGATGCCGCAAGTCCTCTTCTCTGTGCTGGCATTACAACTTATTCACCATTAAAGCACTGGAAGGCAGGCCCTGGCAAAAAGGTTGCTATCGTCGGAATGGGCGGGCTCGGCCATGTTGCTATTCAATTCGCGAGTGCTCTAGGCGCTGATGTGACGGTATTGAGCCGCTCTTTGAATAAAAAAGAAGAGGCGCTGTCATTTGGCGCAAAAGACTACTTTGCTACAAGTGATCCTGATACGTTTCAGACACTAGCCGGTCAGTACGACCTTATTCTCAATACGGTCTCTGCCAACATTAATGTGGATGCCTATTTGTCCTTACTCCGTGTAGATGGAACCTTGGTGAACGTCGGTGCACCGCCTAAGCCGGATCAATTCCACGTCTTTTCATTAATTTCCGGCCGCCGCAGCATTGCTGGTTCACTCGTTGGCGGCATCCAAGAAACACAAGAAATGCTCGATTTCGCAGCTGCTCATAACATTGCACCACAAATTGAAGTGATCAATGCGAATCAAGTTGATGAAGCGTATGAACGGGTGTTGAAAAGTGATGTGCGTTACCGGTTTGTGATTGATATTTCGACATTATGATCGGATTCCATTTTGAAAGACTAGCTCAATGGCTAGTCTTTTTTTTTAACATGATTTCCTCATAAACAGCTTTTTACGTTTGAATGACTGGATACGGATATAAAGGCTGGCTCCCGAGCTGTAATTGTGGATATCCTGTTTTTCTTATAGCGAGGAGGATATGTTCAAATGAAAAAAATCACATCCAAAATTCCCACAAAATAACCTCCCTTTTTTAGAACAAAATTTATTGACAACAAATAAATAAACATGTTATTATTAAAAATTTGATTATTTTACCCATAAGTGTGGTACCCTTAAAGTAGATACATAATATGGAGGTGGATGATATGTTTCAAATTGGTGATAACATTGTTTATCCAATGCACGGAGCAGGTATAATTGAAGCCATAGAAGAAAAAGAATTCTCTGATGAAAAACAACAGTATTATGTGATTAAAATGTCAATCAGTCATATGAAAGTAATGATTCCAACACGGAAAATGTCAGGTTCACGTATTAGACCTGTTACAGATATACTGGCTTTAAAGAATGTAATGCACATTTTCCAGCATGGCAAATCAGATCAATTACTGACATGGAAAGAACGGCATACAATTAACACAAACAAAATAAAAACGGGTAACATCCAAGAAGGTGCTGAAGTTGTGCGTGATCTGATGCGTATGAAGAAAGAGAAAGCACTCAATGCAAGTGAAAAGAAAATGCTGGATGATGCCCATGAATTTTTGCTAAGTGAATTAGAAGTCATCAAAGGGATTACAGAAAAACAAATTAAAAGTTTCTGTTAAGAACCTCTTCCACACTCACCATTTTTGAATACATGTTCTCTACGAACATTTCCATCCTTCAATTTATTAAAGAAAAAAAGAATTTATTTAGGCAAATTCCGCATATTGTAAATCCAATATGCTATACTGTTGATAAACCTTTGAAGCATGAATTTTTTTACGATTACCTTGTAACACCTCCCTACTTGTACGCTGAGTAGGGTTTTTTATTGAAAAAATGCGTGAAAGCATAAAAAAACAGGCTCTCTACAGAGAACCTGTTTTAAAAGGATGAAGATTAAGCAGTTTTTTGAACGTTAGCAGCTTGAGCTCCACGAGAACCTTGCTCTACGTCAAATGTTACTTTTTGACCTTCGTCTAAAGATTTGAATCCGTCACCTTGGATAGCTGAGAAATGTACGAATACATCGTCGCCTTCTTCACGTTCGATAAATCCAAAACCTTTTTCTGCGTTAAACCATTTTACTGTACCTTGTTCCATGTTTGTTGCCTCCTCGTGCGTATACCACACAATGTATTATACTATCCTTGCCCAAAGTATCCTCAAGACGAAAAGTCTTTCTTCATGCTATCCTTTACGCCGAACAAAAATAATTATTCTTATTGTAGCATGAATCGGAAATAATTGCAATTTAGGATTTAAAAGAACAAAATCAACGATCCCACATAATTTTGTTCTTCTCTGACTTTAAGATAATTTTTTCTACAAAATGGACGTTCAATCTCGAAAGGAATAAACAAGTTCATAACGTCATTCCATTTTTCAGACATCTGTCAGTATTATTTAAAAGTGGTAATAACGAAAACATTACTGTACTCTTAGAAAATTGATGTCATTTCTATTTCAGCTAATATTCAACATTTTTATTCCTATCTATTATTAAAGTTACTATAAGACTAGCTACGCTGACTAAAGTTCCTGCGATAGAAACAACAATTGTCAAAAAGCCATCTGGAATAAAAAATCCTATTGGAATTAGTACCAGAAAAGAGAGAACAATAAAACATTGGTATACACCAGATATAGTTCTCACAATCAAGTTACTGAAAAAAGACATCACCAACGGAGGAATGAATAAAAAAACCACTATTCCAATTGATATTATTAAGATGCGAGGCTGATCAAATGAAATGACATTATCTCCAGGGGAATTTTGGGCAGCCACTAGCATAACAACTATAGACATCATTAGAGTAAGTAAAACTAGAGAAAACCTTTTTATCATGCTATAACTCCTTTTTCATATTGAATAGTTTTATAGGGACAGGCTAATTTAGTCAACCAATTTTTATGTTGACACAAATTGCTGTATTTTCTGGATAATCATGAATTGGTCATGAGCTTATAAATTTTTTGAAGTTGACCTTATGCAACTTAATTCCATTTTATCAAATTATCTCATCGAAACCTTTATTTAAAAATATAAAAAATGAAAGGAAGCTAGAAGCTGAATAAAAGAATTTATTCATGATGTTCTTATGGACAACAACCGCATCATGACTGGTAACTATACTTTAGAGGATACAAAAAAAACCAAAGGTCTACAAACTTTGGTTTCTTAGATGCGGCCGAGAGGACTTGAACCTCCACGGGTTATTCACCCACTAGGCCCTCAACCTAGCGCGTCTGCCATTCCGCCACGACCGCGTGTATGATGTGCTCATATATTCATAAGTGCACTGTTTGAAAAAACAATGCGGGTGAAGGGACTTGAACCCCCACGTCATAAAGACACTAGATCCTAAGTCTAGCGCGTCTGCCAATTCCGCCACACCCGCGTGACAATGGTGAGCCATGAAGGACTCGAACCTTCGACCCTCTGATTAAAAGTCAGATGCTCTACCAACTGAGCTAATGGCTCATCTGCTATGCAGAAAAACATATATAAAAAATGGCTGGGCTAGCTGGATTCGAACCAACGCATGACGGAGTCAAAGTCCGTTGCCTTACCGCTTGGCTATAGCCCAACGAATCAAAAAACAAAACATGACCCGTACGGGATTCGAACCCGTGTTACCGCCGTGAAAGGGCGGTGTCTTAACCGCTTGACCAACGGGCCATACAATAATGGCGGAGAAGGAGGGATTTGAACCCTCGCGCCGCTTACACGACCTACACCCTTAGCAGGGGCGCCTCTTCAGCCACTTGAGTACTTCTCCATTATGGCTCCGCAGGTAGGACTCGAACCTACGACCGATCGGTTAACAGCCGATAGCTCTACCACTGAGCTACTGCGGAATAATAAGACATGTTTCATTATATCTATGCCAGAAAAATGTGTCAAGAATTTTTAAGTGTTTCATTCCTGTCTCATTAGCGACGGCTTTTATAATTTAACATATACTAATATAACAGTCAAGCCTTTCTTCCTTCCTTTTTGTTTTCTGTTTAGACATGACAGAAAGACCCCGACCTCTAATTGAAAGACCAAGGCCTCCTTGCTGCTGCGCTCTTTATGGGTTCATGACAGCTTATACTTCCGCATCCACTTGTAAAAGGTGCTTCTTGGCACGCCTGCTGACCTCGCTGCTTCTGACACATGGCCCTTCGTTTTGTGAAGTGCGTCTATCACTGTTTGCTTTTGAATGCGTTCCCTAAACGTGAGTTCTTTTGGATTCTCGGTATACTCTGGTAGATGCAGCTTCTGCTTTTCCTGATCCATCGTCTCTAATACCTCCGCATATTGCGATTCACCAATCCATCCTCCTTTAGGAAACAGTACCCTTATATGTTCAAACAGATTAAAAAGCTCTCGTATGTTTCCTGGCCAATGGTACGCTTCTAGCTTACGAAAAAAAGATTCAGGAAATGTCGCATTCCATTGGTGTTTCTTTTGGTAATAACGATATAAATCAACAATGTCTTCTTTTCTTTCTCTAAGCGGCGGGATGTTGATTGGATAGACATGAAGACGGTAATACAAATCTTCACGTATTTTTCCTTCCTTCAGCAGTTCATTCATATTCCGGTGTGTCGCTGTAATGATTCTAATATCCAAAGGGATTTCGTGTGTCCCGCCGAGCGGTACGACTTTCCTTTCTTCAATGACCCTAAGAAGCGCCACTTGCATGGCATAAGGGATTTCGCCAATTTCGTCTAAAAAGAGCGTTCCTTTTTGTGCCTGTTCAAATTTCCCCTTTGCTCCATGACGTTTTGCCCCTGTAAAAGCCCCTTCAGCATAACCAAATAGTTCGCTTTCTAACAGGCTTTCAGGTATGGCTCCACAATTAACGGCAATAAACGGTCCTTCATGTCTTTCACTAGCTAAGTGAATCGCTCGAGCGGCCAGTTCTTTCCCTGTACCTGTTTCTCCCCAAATATATACATTTGTATCTGTTTGTGCCGCTCGTTTTATTTTGCTGAGTGTCTGTTGAAATACCGTACTTGTTCCAGATTCCCCGGGAAATTGAGCAAAAGAAACGGTTATATTGCTCTTCGCTGCTTCTTCAAGCGAAAAAGACATGCCAAGCATCTTTCCGTCCTGCTCCGACTGAATGATCTGCGTGCCCCGAATCGCAAATGGTTCCCCCATAAGCCGCTCGACATCCATTCCGTACCAGTCTGAAAACCGGTCTCTAATCGGCCTGCTTGCCGAAACAATCTGCTTTTTCTCATTACAGACAACATACGGCTCGTCCGCTTCTACTTGCTGGAGACAATGACTGATCAGCTCCATCTCTTTCCTTTTTTGCTGGACCTGAATTTCTCTCTCTATGGCATATGCAACTGTTGAAGCCATTCCAAGCATAAAAGGATGACTTTGATCCGCCATACAGGAGATATCAATGACTCCTATGATCGTGCCATCTGCATCACGAATAGGGGCCGCTGAACAACTCCAGTGGTGGGAAGCGACTGAAAAATGCTCAGTTCCGTTGATCGCTACAGCTTCCCCAATGACCAGTGCCGTTCCAATAGCGTTCGTCCCCACATCGGCTTCGGTCCAGCGCGCGCCCTCCATAAAATTTATTTTTTTCGCTTCCACCAGCGTCCTTTGGCTTCCTGTCAGACTTAGCACATAACCATCTGCATCGATGAGTAAGGCCATCATGTCAGATTCTTTTAATTGCTGACTGATTTTATTTAAGTAAGGAAGAGCGGCATTTAGAAATAGTGAGTACTTCTTTTTTTGAACACTGAATAATTCCTTTTCTAACAACGACTGTCCTTTATCTAAATACGGATTCACATTTGCCTGTTTACACCTGTGCCATGACTCCATCACTCTCTTATCCAGACGAGACCTATCAAGCAAACCTTCACGAACAAAACGTTTCCAAGTATTTAAATAGCAAGGCGTCGGATTCATTCCATCCTCTCCTCTGGGGGCTTTTTATCCATTATAGATAATTATAAAAGCGCTTTCAATTATTGGCTGACCCAGGAAGTCATTCGGATAGAAAATTTCTCTATCAGCAGTGCACCGCTCGCCCATTTGTTTGCAGCAAGGCTTCGTGTATCGCCTCAGAGAGTGTCGGATGTGCCGCAATAAACTGCTCTAATGTATCAGCTGTCAACTCTGTATGCATCATCACCGCCGCTTGTCCAATCAGTTCTGTGGCATTCGGTCCGATGATGGATACACCTAAAATTTCTTGATATTGCGGTTCGACAATGACCTTTACTTGACCAGCTGGCTGATTTAAAATTAGTGCTTTTCCATTTGCAGAGAATGCGAATGTCCCTATCCGAATCTCCCCATATTGTTTTCTAGCATTCTCTTCATTTAAACCGACACTAGCGATTTCTGGAGACGTGTAGATGCACCTTGGAATCACTTGTTCATTGACCTTTACATCTTCCCCTGATGCATGTGATGCCGCAATTGTTCCTTCATGAAAAGCAGCATGAGCAAGCTGAACGCCGCCTGTCACATCACCGCACGCATAGATATGCGGGAGATTGGTTTGCATATGCTCATTCACGCAGATGCCGTTTCTATCAAATTCAATGCCGATCTGCTCAAGATTCAGCTCTCCCAGCCTCGGCTTTCTGCCAATGGCGACTAAACAATGATCGGACTTGATTTCACAGCGCTCCCCATGATCCTTCTCAACCACCACTTTTTTTGAGATTGCATCAAGCTGTTTGACTGCTGCTGATGTCAAAATTTCCACACCTGCTTTTTGAAGCTGATCTTGAAGACAGTTAGCTGTATCGTGGTCTTCTTCAGGTAAAATGTGTGCTGCCTGTTCCACCATGACAACCTTTGATCCCATTCGGCTAAAGATGCTTGCAAACTCACAGCCGATCACCCCTCCACCAATGATACAAAGCGAATCTGGTATTGAAGGGAGCGTCATCGCATCCTTACTATCAATGATCCACTCTCTATCAAATGGGGCGAAAGGTAAAGCAGTAGGTTCTGATCCCGTAGCAATAATGACTTGTTTTGCCTGAATAATTTCAGATTTCCCTTCACTTTCTATCAATAGCTCATGTGCTGAAAGAAATGATGCCTCCCCATTTAACACGCTGATTTTGTTTTTATTCATCAAATAACGAACGCCATCAGTCAGCTGCTTGACGACTGACCGCTTCCGCTTTTGAACGGCATCCCAATGAATGACAGGCTCCTTTTCTGGAAGCTCAATTCCAAAATGTCCAGCTGATTTCACATGCTCGTACATATCGGCGCTTTGCAAAAGTGCTTTCGTTGGAATACAGCCTTCATTCAGGCAGGTCCCTCCTAACAGGCCTTGGTCGATTAGTACAACCTCTCTACCAAAACGGGCGGCAGTTATTGCCGCCACATATCCTGCTGGCCCGCCTCCTATAATGACAAGCGTCATTCAATTCACCTTCTTCCTATAAAAGAATGGATACTGGATTTTCTAAATACGTTTTAACAGTTGATAAAAATTGTGATGCCGGCGCTCCGTCCAGCACGCGGTGATCAAATGTCAGACTGAGTGGCAGGATCGTCCCTTTACATAATTCATTCCCATGATAAACAGGCATGTGATCCGCTTTGCCAACGCCAAGAATACCTGCTTCCGGCGGATTCAAAATCGGTGTAAAATGTTCCACACCATAGGCACCTAGGTTAGTGATTGTAAAGGTAGAGCCTTCAATTTCATCGTGAAGAAGTCTGCCTTCACGTGCTTTTTTGCCATACGATTTGATACTCTTCGCCAGCTCAATAAGTGAAAGTTTTTCCGCATGCCGAATAACAGGCACTGCCAGACCGTAATCTAAAGCAGCAGCGATTCCAAGATGTACATACTCAAAAGTTTCGACTCTATCATTCTGATATTGACTGTTCATTGCAGGATGCTCTAGCAGGGAAAGAATCACTGCTTTGGCTACAAAATCGGTCATGGTTAATTTCATATCGTGTCGTGCTGCGGCTGTTTCGTTCAACTCAGACTGTAATGCTGTCAGCTTTGTCACATCCGCTTTCATCGTTATTGTTAATTGTGCACTTGTTTGCAGGCTTTCCATCATTCGCGAGGCAATGGTTTTCCGCATCATGCTGACTGGCTGATGCTTTGGTTCATTTTGTTGGTTTTCTTTTTCATCAGGAAGTGCCCGAAGCACATCCGCTTTCGTGATTCTCCCATCTGGCCCTGTTCCCACTAAAGTATGAATATCCAGATTAGCGCTTTGAGCAATCTTACGTGCCACAGGGGAGATTTTCTTTCTCACTTTCTTTTGTTTTGGCAGCAGGTCTTTTTCTTTCTTTTCCTCGACCTGTTCATTTCCTTCACCGATATAGCAGATGACCGTGCCAGGCGGTACACCTTCTCCCTCAGGCACTTTTATATCCAATATGGTTCCTTCTGCAGGTGATTCGATCTCCATTTCAATTTTTTCAGAGTTGATGCTTGCAATGCTTTCCCCTTTATTTACGGTTTCTCCGACCTCTTTATTCCAGACAGATACCGTTCCTTCTTTCATTGACATGCCCAATTTCGGCATCACAACCTCGACAGCCATCTCCCTCTCTCCTTTCTTTAGTTCAAGATCTTGTCATGACTCTTTCCAACCATCTCTAATACGGTGTTCACAACCTTATCAGGTGTCGGCAAATAGATATCTTCAAGCGGTGGTGAAAACGGAACCGGTGTATGAGGAGCCGTCACTTTTTTGATTGGAGCGTCAAGTAAATCGAATCCTTTATCCGCAACCAGAGAAGAAATATCTGCGGCAATTCCGCACCTTGGATTTGCTTCATCTACAATGACAAGCCGATTTGTTTTTTCTACTGAAGTTAGAATGGCTTCTTCATCGAGCGGCGACAAGCTTCTTGGATCAATGACCTCTGCTTCAATTCCACGTGTAGCTAATCGCTCTGCCGCTTCGAGTGCTGTATGAACTTGTTTGCCTACCGCAAAAATGGTCACATCTGAGCCTTCTCTTTTCACCTCTGCTTTACCAAGCGGCAGCGTGTAGTATCGCTCTGGAACATCTCCTGTGATATTGTAAAGCGTTTTATCTTCAAAAAAGATGACAGGGTCCTGATCCTCGATGGCTGCCAGCAGCAATCCTTTGGCATCGTATGGTGAAGAAGGCACCACTACTTTCAATCCAGGGATGCTTGTAAATAGCGCATACAAGCTTTGCGAATGCTGAGCAGCTGCTCTAAAACCCGCCCCATGTGTCGTTCTGATCGTGATCGGTACCTCTGCTTTTCCGCCAAACATGTATCGGAATTTTGCTCCTTGATTCAGCACTTGGTCCAGACAGGTGCCGATAAAATCATTAAACATGAGTTCTGCAATTGGTCTTAGCCCTGTGGAAGCTGCTGCCATGGCCGCACCTACATAGCCAGCTTCACTAATCGGTGTGTCAAGAACTCGCTCACGTCCAAACTCCTGAACGATTCCTTTCGTTACACCAAGCACACCGCCCCATGCTTCATCATCCTGTAAGTGATCGACATGAGCACCTCCAGCAACATCTTCTCCCATTAAAATGACATCCTCGTCTCTTCTCATGGCAAGTTTAATCGCTTCATTTAATGCACTAGACATGCTGATTTCTCTTGTCATTTTCCTCTCCTCCTTCTGATTTATTGATACGAAACATATACGTCGGTCAATAATTCGGTCTGAGCTGGATATTCACTTTCTTCACTGAATGTAACGGCTTCATCTATCGCTTCTGCTACAGCCGCTTCAATCTTTGATAGCTCCCCATTCGTCAGCAGCTGCTGCTTGATCAATTCATTTTTAAAAAGAGCGATCGCATCTCTCTCTTCTTGGTGTTCTGTTTTTTCTTGATTGGTTTTATAACGCTGGGCATCTCCTTCGAAATGGCCATAATTTCGATATGTCATGCATTCAATTAATGTCGGACCTTCTCCATTTTTTGCTCGTTCAATTGCTTGTTCTGCGGCTTGATAAACGGCCATCACATCTTTTCCATCTACTTGAATCCCAGGAATGTCATAACCGGCCGCTCGATCCACGATTGATTTGCAGCTTGAAGCATAAGAAAATGGTGTCGCTTCCCCGTACCCATTGTTTTCTGCAATGAAAATGACGGGCAGTTTCCAGATGGCCGCGAGATTGATTCCTTCGTGGAAAGTTCCTTGATTGTTTGCACCATCCCCAAAAAAGCAAACGCTTACATTTTCTGTCTTTTTATATTTAGCGGTGAGGGCTGCCCCGCACGCAAGAGGAAAGCCGCCTCCAACAATTCCGTTGGCACCGAGCATTCCTTTATCAAAATCTGCAATGTGCATGGATCCGCCTTTGCCTTTACAGAGACCTGTGGCTTTCCCATAGATTTCTGCCATCATTCCTTTTAGATCACAGCCTTTCGCTATACAGTGGCCGTGGCCCCGGTGTGTACTTGTAATACTGTCTTTTTCATTCAGATGAGCACAGACTCCTACGGCAACAGCTTCTTCGCCAGCATAAAGATGGACAAACCCCGGCAAAATTCCTTTTGTAAAAAGCGTGTGCACCCGGTCTTCAAATTGGCGGATTTCCTGCATCTTTTGATACATCCATACGGCTTTTTCTTTACTCAATGCCATTTCCATTTAGTAAAACCTCCTATCCTTTTTTGCTTGCACTTCTATACAAGCAAAAATCGTGCCAACATGAAGACACATGAACACTTAGGTTTTGACCGAATCACACTGATGAAAAAAGAGACAAAATGAGACATGCGTCTCTTTTTGTCTCAATATGTCCACACATCTATTGGAACAAAAAAAGCATCCCCTTAGAGGAATGCTTATCACAATGAATCGATTGTGCGCAGCCACTTTAATTTTCCTTTGCAGACGCCGCATACATAACGAGAGGTATCAAACCGTCTTTTCCTTATAAAAGACCGGCCGCATCCTGTGCAAATATATTCATGGCGTTTCCCCGCACGGCGCTTATTTTGTACGGTCTTTAGCGGTGTACAAAAACGCGGGGCTCCTACTTGCTTTAATAACGCTTTAAAATCACGGTCGCGATGCTGATAGCCCTTTCCTTCAAGATGCAGATGATAATGACACAGCTCATGCTTGATGATTCCGATTAATTCTTCTCGTCCATGCTCCTCTAGGTATCGGCGGTTTAGTTCAATGTTGTGTGTACCAAGTAAATATCGCCCGCCTGTCGTTTTTAACCGGTCATTAAAAACAGCCTGATGGCGGAATGTCTTGCCAAAGAACTGCTGGGAAATGTGCTCTGTTAACTGCTGTAGCTCTTTCTCGTTCAATCAGATCGTTCCTTTCTATAAAAACCTCGAACGGGACAATTTCCCCTATGCATACATTGAAGGTACATCCACTGTTTCGACCAAAGGAGGAATGGGCGATGCCCAACTGGCTGAAAAATCAGATGCAGAAGGCATTTTATGAGAAAAATCATTATCAAATCAAATTGCTGAATCAATGCTGGTACTTCTATAGAAAAAAACATTCAGTCACATCAAGGCACACCCCATCCTAAGGTGCGCCTCGTTTTTTTGTTTACTCTGGTTTCAGCATGGTGAGGGCAACGCGGCCTTTTGCTTGGTCAACGGAGTCCACCCATACGGTCACAATGTCACCAACTGATACAACATCAAGCGGATGCTTCACAAAACGGTTGCTTAGCTTAGAAATATGCACAAGCCCATCCTGCTTTACTCCTATATCAACGAATGCGCCGAAGTCTACAACGTTTCTCACCGTTCCTTGCAGCTCCATTCCTTGCTTCAAGTCTTCCAATTTCAACACATCTGTTTTGAGCAGCGGTTTTGGCACTTCATCCCGCGGATCACGCTCAGGTCTTGTCAGCTGATCAATGATATCTCGAAGTGTAATGGTCCCAATGTCCAGCTGCTGGGCTGCTTCGTCCAGTTTAACTTCAGCAATCTTCTCTTTTAACTGCTCTGTGCCAAGATCGTCTGGCGTCATGTTGATCATGCGTAAAAACTGTTTTGTTTCTTTATAGCTCTCAGGGTGAATACCTGTACGATCAAGCGGGTCTTGTCCATCTGTAATGCGAAGGAAACCGATACACTGCTCATATGTCTTAGCACCGAGCCTTGGAATATCCTTCAATTCTTTTCTGCTTGTGAATCTCCCAATCTCTTCGCGGCGCTTGATGATATTCCCTGCAACGGCTTTTGAAAGGCCTGATACGTATTGCAGCAGCGCCTGTGAGGCTGTATTGACGTTCACACCGACTTGGTTGACGACTGTCTCAACAACGAAGGTTAACGAGCTGTTTAATTGCTTTTGACTCACGTCATGCTGGTATTGGCCCACACCGACAGACTTCGGATCAATTTTCACGAGCTCTGCTAAAGGATCTTGTAATCTTCTAGCGATTGAGATGGCGCTTCGTTCTTCGACTTGCAGATCTGGAAACTCTTCTCGTGCCAGCGCTGATGCGGAGTAAACACTTGCTCCTGCTTCATTCACGATCAAATAGGACACCGGCTGATCCAGCTCTTGAATCAAGTCTGCAATGAATTGTTCTGTCTCTCTTGAAGCTGTTCCGTTTCCAATCGCAATGACTTCGATGTTTGATGATTGAATGATCTCTTTCACTTTTTGTTTCGCTTCCGCTTTTTTCTGCACGGGCGGATGCGGATAAATGACGCCAATATGGTGGACTTTGCCTGTATCATCCACGACAGCTAATTTACAGCCTGTCCGAAATGCAGGGTCGACTCCAAGTACACGCTTCCCTTTCATCGGCGGCTGAAGCAGCAGTTTTCTTAAGTTTTCAGCAAAAATATGAATCGCTTGTTCCTCTGCTTTTTCTGTCAGCTCTTTTCTTATTTCTCGTTCGATGGAAGGCTGAATGAGGCGTTTATACGCATCATCGATTGCCGCTTCAATAAACGGTCTCGCCGTCGTCTGTCTGCCTTTTAGAACTTGTTTGTCGAGATAGAAGCGAATATTTTCAGCAGGTGGTTCGATGGCTGCCTTTAAAATGCCTTCTTTCTCCCCGCGGTTGACCGCTAGTACACGGTGCGGAACAATCTTTTTGATTGGCTCTTGATAATCGTAATACATTTCATAGACGTTTTTCTCATCGCTTTCGACGTCTTTTCCTGATGTGATCAGACTGCCCTTTTGGTACGTTTCACTGCGAATCCATTTTCGCATATCTGGATCATCTGCCAGCTGTTCAGCAATGATGTGCTGCGCACCCTCAAGTGCCTCTTCTACATTTGTCACTTCTTTTTCTTCGTTAATAAAAGCAGCTGCTTTCTTCTCGACCTGATCGCTTGGCAGCGTGAGTAAATATTCCGCCAGCGGCTCCAGCCCTTTTGCTTTGGCTACATTCGCCTTTGTTTTGCGCTTTTGTTTGAAT
The DNA here is from genome assembly GCF_038593295.1 of Bacillus sp. FSL R5-0512. Taxonomy (NCBI): domain Bacteria; kingdom Bacillati; phylum Bacillota; class Bacilli; order Caryophanales; family Bacillaceae; genus Bacillus; species Bacillus sp. FSL R5-0512. Next base: position 537,117 of record NZ_CP151982.1, on the reverse strand, counting down.
GGCCTGTATAAATCTTCGACCTCTTGCAGTTTATGAGCCTGCTCAATTTTCTGTTTTAATTCATCGGTTAGTTTGTCTTGTTCAGCAATTAAGCGAATGACTTCTTCTTTTCGGTTCGTGACATTTTGGATATATGTATAGCGCTCTGAAATGGTTTGAATTTGCACCTCATCCAGTGAGCCTGTCTGCTCTTTCCGATAACGGGCAATAAAGGGGACGGTGTTGCCATCCTCTAAGAGCTTGATCACACTTTCAATTTGTTTTGTTGAAAGCTTTAATTCTGCCGCAATTTGTTTCAATAAAAAGTCAGATGTCTTCATACTTTGCATCCTCTCACTGTGTCTTCTCTTTTAGTGTATCAAAAAAACCGGCAAAACAGAAAAAAGGTCAGCTATTTTACGTGAGCTGACCAAGTACATAGGTGAGATCGTCCTTTTTGTCTTGTGTGTATGTTTCAAGCTGTTTGGCGATGTCTTCAACTGAATGTCCATGCTTTAAACACATGCGCATGTTTGGCACATTCAGTCCGTCTGAATACATAATGAATATCGATCCTTTTTCGTAGGAATAGGTGTATGTTTTATATTTTCTAGGTTTCCCTGATAAGTATCCTGATGTCGGAAGTGGATAAATATAGTCGCCAGAAGGTGCATTCAAGATAAACCGAATATTGCCAACCGAACAATAGGTAAATTGCTGCTGGGAAAAATTCACCTTTAATATGGCCACAGTGGCCCCGCGTTTATTTTTCATAGCCTGATTGCATCTGTCGATGAGGGCCGCCACATCCTCATGTCCATATTCTTCGACAATTTCGCTGACTAAAGAAGATGATTCATTGGCGTACTGGCCGCTGCCTAATCCGTCTGCTACAGCACAAATTAGTTCTTCATCATCTGCTTTAATAAAAAAACTGTCCCCGCAGCATGGTTTTCCTTCTTTATTCGATTGATAGATAATGGCGTTTACATGCTCATGCTGTTCAATCTGTTTCATTACCCTAGCTCCATAGACGCATCTTCTGATAATGCATCTCGCAGTTTTTTCACTGCCTTCCGCTGAAGTCTCGATACATGCATTTGAGATATGCCAAGTAAATCGCCTGTCTCTTTCTGACTCTTATTTTGCAAGTAAGTCAGATTGATAATCTCTTTTTCTCTATCCGACAGCACATGAAGCACACTCTCAAGCATCATTTTTTGATTCACACGTTCGTAGCCCTCTTCCTGTGAGCCGACAACGTCTAAAATCGTCACAGTACTTCCTTCAGAATCAGCCTCTACGCCTTGGTCAACAGACAGCGCTTGATAGCTTTTGCCCATCTCCATGGTTTCAAGTACTTCTTCTTCTGTTACATCTAAGTATTCTGCAATTTCTTGGACTTTAGGTGATTTCTGTGTCTCTGTTGTCAAATGATCAACTGCCATTTTGATTCTTGGTCCAAGCTCTTTAATCCGCCTTGGTACATGGACACTCCATGTCTTATCTCGTAAAAAGCGTTTGATTTCCCCGATGATGGTTGGAATGGCAAAGGCTTCAAATGATTTACCGACGAGCGGGTCGTATCGTTTAATGGCGCCAAGTAAACCTATCATTCCAACTTGTCTAAGGTCCTCATGAAAGCTTTTTCCTTTAGAATATTTTTTCGCCAGCATATCAACCAAGTTTGTATAGCATTCGACCAGCGTGAGCTGCGCCTGCTCGTCTTGATTGGTTTGATAGCTTTGGATGAGGCGGTCTACTTCATCTTTAGTTAGTTTCATAGTTTTGGATGGTTGTGTCATGGTCAACTCGCTCCCTGTTTAAAAACTTTGTCATCGCCACGGTAACTCCGGAGTTTGCTTGCACCTCGACTTCATCCATCAATGTTTGCATTAAGTATAAACCAAGACCTCCTTCTGCCAATTGATCCACCGTATGAGCAGATGTGTACGGTCCCAGGTCTTCCTGTTTTTGCTTAAAGTCAAAGCTACCGCCTTTGTCAGCGACAATGATTTCTAGACGATCCTCGTAGACAAGAAAGCGAACAGCCACCTCTCCATCTTCGCCGTCTTCACCTTTGTAGGCATGCTGAACTGCATTTGTACAGGCTTCACTGACGGCTATTTTTAAGTCTTCAATTTCTTCATAGACATATCCCATCCGGCTCGCTACGCCTGACAGAGTCAAACGAATGATGCCTACATATTCTGGTTTTGCCGGTATTTTCATCTCGATTCGATCTACTGATTCGTTCATTGTACCCCACCCTCTGACTTTGCAGAAATGTCAATGATGTCCTTTAATCCAGTGATTTCAAACAACCTTACAAGCCGTTCTGACAAGTTCTCAAGCTTTAATGTGCCACCTGCTTTTTGAGCCGCTTTAAACAGCCCAACGAATACACCTAAACCTGTACTATCCATATACGTAACATCCTTTAGACAGATTTCAAGATGCTCTCCCGCCTCAGCTTTAGGCATGAGCGTTTCTCTTAGCTCAGGAGCGGAGTACACATCAATTTCACCGCTGACACTGATTTTCGTTTTTTGATCTATTTGATGCTCTTTTACAGACATATTCATTATGCATTCACCTCGAAATTCTTGTTTCCTAAAGTTTTATATACCCGCATGTTCACTTTCTAAACCTTTCTTTTGAGAACAAGTAAAGTAAAGTCATCGTGCAGCTGAAAATCCTGCAGTTTGAGTAAGCTGGCGTAGATGGCATCCACCATTTCTTGAGCTGAGTAGGATAGGTGCTCTGATATGAGTGTTTTGATGTCCTCCCTCTCTAAGAAACCATCCTCTGACTTGGATTCTGTGACCCCATCAGAGAATAAGATCACCATGTCTCCTGCATCCAAATGCTTCTCGTACTGTCTGTAGTCAAATTCTGGTGCGATCCCAAGGACAAGCCCTTTTGCGTCTAAATCGTAAAATGTGTTCTCTTTTTTGCAATAGAAAAAGCCCGGCTCATGACCAGCCGATGCGTATTTAAACTCATGCGTTTCTTTATTATAGCTGCCATAGAACATCGTGATAAACATACTTGGGTCTACGTTTTGCTCGACAACACGATTCAGGGTTTTCAGCACCTTTGTTGGGCCGCTCCCTGACTCTGGCAAGGAATCCATCGCATATTTAATCATCGACATACAGAGCGCAGCCGGGATTCCCTTTCCAATGACATCTGCGATCGCGATATTGATTGTATCGTGATCTGTTACAAAGTGGTAATAATCTCCACTCATCTGTTTTGCCGGTACACTAATTGCACCAATATCAAAGGTATCTCCTTCTGGAATTTTCGTTTCCAGAAGGGTTTGCTGAACATTTGCAGCAATTTCAATTTCAGATTTTATTTCTTGCTGGATGCCTCTGAGTGTTAAATGTTCTTGGTAGGCAAGTCCGTACCCAATCATGACTTCAATTAAGAAGTCTAGTGAATGAAAAACATCTTCCGGCAAATCAGGGTAAAGCTCCTGAATCACTTTTCGGTGAACACTCACTATTTCTTCAGGAGGTATTTGATGCTCAATGGTTTTACGGCTAAATTTTTGAGCTTGATAAAGCGATGTTTCAGTTAAATCACTGATATAACGACTGAGCAGCTGATGGTACCGCTGCTCCATTACCTCCTTAAAATCCATGGTTTCCCTCCTAGCGAAGCCACTTAACAGCTTGTATCTCCGTTCCTTGTTCTGGTGCAGAATCTAATTTAAATTCATCCATCAGCCGTCTGACGCCCGGAAGACCTGCTCCGAGTCCGCCTGATGTTGAAAATCCGTCTTCCATTACTTTACGTATATCCATGATACCCGGCCCCTCATCTGCTGCGATGACTTTGAGTCCACGCTTTCCGCGCTCCATCACTTCTTCTATACAAATCTGACCTTTACCAGCGTATAAATAGATGTTTCGAGCTAATTCTGAAATGGCCGTCGTAATTCTTGCTTGGTCAACTGTTCCAAATCCAAGTTCTTTTGCAACATTGCGCCCCAATTGTCTTGCTGCGACTATGTCCCATTCCGTCAATATTCTTACACAGGATTGGTCTTTCATATCTATTCCCCCAATTCCCGCTTCAGTGTCTCAAGCCCTTGTTCAAGATCTAGTGCTGTCTGAATTTCTTCAAGCGATATTCCAAGTTCAATCAGCGTCACAGCGACTGCCGGCTGTATTCCTGTTAATACAACTTTCGCCCCCATGAGCTTGGACATCGTGATCACATCACCTAATACCTTTGCAATAAAGGAATCAATCATGTCAACGGATGTGAGGTCAATGACAACACCGTTTGCTCCTGTTTCATGAATTTTATTCAGCAAGTCTTCTTGAAAGTGGAGAGCTGTTTGATCATCAAGCTCCCACTGTATCGAAATCAGAAGACAGTTATATAGTTTTAAGATTGGAATCTTCGGGTGATTTCTCACTGGGTTATCCCTCCAATGAAACAATTTTTCGATTTGTCATTTCCAAAGCAGTTTGAATTCCTTTTTGAAGGGTATTCTTTGTTGTAACTTGAGATAAATCAATTCCAAGGTTCACAATGGTTTGGGCTATTTCTGGACGAATACCGACAAGCAAGCACTTCGCACCTACTAATCTCACAGCCTCTGATGCTTGAATGATATGATGCGCTACCATTGTGTCAACGACAGGTACACCCGTAATATCAATTAAGACGACTTGTGAGCGATGTTTGACGACACCGTTGAGCAGATTCTCCATAATTTTTTTGGCACGTTCTGTGTCAATTGTTCCAACAAGCGGCATGACGGTAATGTGCTCAAATACTGGAATCAGCGGGGCAGAAAGTTCCTGCAGCGCGATTTTTTGAAGGTTGACTGTTTTCTCCCATGAGATGGAATACTGGTTTAAGATCTCGTTATGAATAGGTGTGATGAATCGATCAATTTGCCAGATGAGGTCATGACTTTCTTCTGTTGTATCTTTGTCATCGTTCATTTTGTGATATAAATGTGAACGGATTTCTGTTAGACCATTTGCCAGTAACTTAAGTGATATACCCATTTGAACAATTTTTAAAGCAAAAGTTTGCACTTTTTCTTCAAAATCTTCAGCATACCCTTCTGAAAGAGATGTAATGATTAATTGAACATATTCCGAACAGATGGTTTCATACATATTGTCGTTCAGCATCATGTCCGTTTCTTTTTCTCCGAGTCGTCTAAAAATGTCCGTCCACTCTTTTTGTAATTCCTCTCGATGCTCTCTTGCAAAAGCTAACACGATATGATTCGACATGTTTTACCCCCTACGTACATAAACAGCACTTCTTTTAGTCTTTCTTCATTATAACGTTAATAAAAATTGAACACAAAAAAAGTTGCTCCCAACAGAGCAACCAAGTATCACCATATTAAAAATCAATAAGAGCCAAACTAACTTGTAAGGCTTCATCAACCTTCTCCATCATCTCATCATCAAGATGTGTGATTTTATCTGTCAATCTTTGTTTATCGATTGTACGAATCTGCTCCAAGAGAATGACAGAATCTCGTTCAAAGCCGTAGCGCTTTGCATCAATTTCGACGTGAGTCGGTAATTTCGCTTTTTGTATTTGGGCTGTTATGGCTGCAACGATAGCAGTCGGGCTGAAGCGATTTCCAATGTCATTTTGAATCACCAATACTGGGCGAACCCCGCCCTGCTCGGAGCCAACAACAGGAGATAAATCAGCAAAGTAAACATCACCGCGTTTAACAATCAAATGTTTAACCCCCGCTGACTAATCGCTCAACTGTATTCTCAGCCTCAAATTCTGCGTATTGTGCCTCTGAAGAGATATTCAGATTAATTTTCGCCATCTCCATGTAGCCGCGTCTCATCGATTCACGATTTTGTCGAATATTGCGTTCACGAATATACGTTTTTGTCGCTCGGTAGATCAATTCATTTCTTGTTACCTTATCCTGCTCTGCTACTCGTTCGATTTCAGACATCAAAGCCTCCGGTAGTCGAATCTTCATTTCGTTTGTTGCGCTGGATTCAGACAAAAAACATACACCTCCACAAAACTTACGGATACCGTTTCGATCCATTCCAAGACTAATCATACCATTATTCAATGCGCAAGCAAAGCTGTTTTTTCATGATTTCTTATTAGAACATGAAGCGGCTGTTCACCCGTAAATCAAAGATGATAATGGAGTTCTTCTTTCACATTATACGCTTTTTTCCGAAAATCATACGGTATTTCCAAAATCTCTAAAAAAGGGAGAATGTTTACCCCTTCTTTGTAGAATAAAAGGAACGATGTCAGTTTGACGATCGTTCCTGTGAAAGCTGTTTAGAAAAAGCTGGACCCGCCTTGAAGAAGCGGATTCCGCACATGCACCCTTTTGCCGTCCTCTATATAAACTCTTGGGACGCGTTGGCCAATGGAGCAAGTGACTTCATAGTTAATGGTTTCAAGCCTTTTTGCAATTTCATCGACTGATACCATTTCTTCACCTTGTCCACCAATCAAAACGACTGGCTCCCCTGCCGGAAGGTTCTCTTTCAGTTCAACCATGAATTGATCCATACATATCCTTCCGGCAATCTTCCGGCGCTTACCGCCAACAAGTACTTCCGTGCCTGCCAGCTTCCGGATCCATCCGTCTGCATAGCCGACTGGTACCGTACCGATCCATGTATCTTGATTAGCTGTATACGTCGCCCCATAGCTGACACTCTCACCCTTTTGAATGAGCTTCACATGGGCAAGCTTTGTATGAAGAGACATGGCTTCTTCCAGCTTGAAAGGAAGTTCATCTTTGATTTCCTCTGATGGTGACAGCCCGTACATACTGATGCCGAAGCGAACCATATTAAACAACACTTCTTTAAACCTCAAACCTGCTGCACTATTGGCACAATGAACGAGCAGCTTTTCCGTATGAAGCGGCTGAAGCAGGGTTTGAAAGGTGTCGACTTGCCGCTCAAAATAGTTCTCATCCTTTTCATCTGCTGTCGCAAAGTGAGTAAATACACCTTCCAGCTTTAAATAAGAATGCTCGCTGACAAGCTTCTTTACTTCATTCACTTCCTCTAACGTTTTCACACCTAAACGGTTCATTCCGCTGTCTATTTTCAAATGAAAACGAATGGGTTGTCCCATCTGCCCTTTCATCATATCGACGATTTCCCTCAGCCACCTGGTGGAGTAAGCGGTCATGATCACATTGTATCGAACAGCGGTTTTGACATACTCCGGCGGTACTGCGCCGAGTACAAGAATCGGTGCTTTAATGCCTTGATTTCTTAAAGAAATGGCCTCATCTAAAAAGGCTACAGCTAACAAGTCTGCACCTGCTTTGAGGGCAACTCTTGCCACTTCTATATCTCCATGTCCATATGCATTGGCTTTCACAACAGCCATCAATTGAACATTTTGACCGATATGATCTTTCATATGTGAAACATTGTGCTTGATTGCTGTTAAATTAATTTCTGCCCATGTGTCTCTATAAAAGGCATTTGTGTCCATCAGTCACACTTCCCTATTGAATGATTCAATCCCCTCATATGATACTAAAAATCAAGAATAATGTGAAACAAATCAAAGAAAATCAGCCCTTGCACAGGGCTGATATGTTGTTTTTTAAGGCTCTCGCCTATTTAGCTGACTGGCCTTCTACACTCTTTGCGACCATCAAAAGCTCTTCCTTCGATAAATCACTTGAGGAAATTAAATAGTCAACCCCGTCAGATGTCCATGAGAGGGATTGATCTGTCAGAACCCCTACTGTCATACCAAGATCGACCGGCTCGCCGTTCATCGTGACAGGCGTAGATGCTTCAGCTACTCGCGCTTTTTCCTGAATGAGTGTGAAGGATTTCTTGCCGCCGTACGTAATTACATAACGCTTCCCAGCATCTGTCGTCATTTCTTTCTCTTCCATCTTCTTCACGCCTTCTGGCATATCAACTGGTGTTTTCACCGCAAAGCTGTCAGATGGGTCTGCACTTGTGGCAACATCCATTTGAGAGAGTGTCATGTTTTTCTTCTCATCAAATGCATCTTTGTCAAAGGATTTATTGAATTCAAAGTGAGAGAATTCCACTTTCACCATTGGCTTTTTGTCGCTATCCAGCACTTTCACACTGGCAGGCGCCATTGTTTTCTTATGAAAGGTAATCTCTTGGGTAGGCAGCATTTGGTTGTGCTGATAATTGGTCTTCGTTTCGAACACATACTTTGACTCTTTCGCTTTGAACTGAGCTGCACTGTCATTTTTAATGTCCTTCACAAGTGATTCGAATAAATAGACCTGACTGCTATTATTCGGCCAATCACTATGGAAACGGAAGCTCTTGTTCAATGAAGGTGTCAGCACAAACACACCATTGCCATTTCTTAAAATGACTTGACTCTGATCCTTTTTCGGATTTTCTAAATAGACACGGTAAAGCTCCGGCTTTTTGTACCAAATTTCTACCTGGTACTCCTGCGGGTCATTTCCTGTCTCAATGGTCATTTTTGCTTTGGCTTTGTATGATGTCATTTCCTCTGCCTTTTTGTTTAAATCTCCAACGATATCCTTCTGAGATTTTTGACCGCATGCGGAGAGAATCAGTACAAAAAGGATTCCCGTTACAAGCAAAACAAAGCTTTTTCTCACCCTTTTCAACCCCTTCGTTAATTGTGTTAAAAGGAAGAAACCGCTTGTTTGACTTTAACAGTACGCCTCAAGAGTTAACTGCGTACCGCGAACCATCAAAGCCTGTTAGCAACTCGCCCTTCCTTATCGCACTACCCAATATATGAAGGGGGGACAAACAATATGCAGACTAGCTTGACAACCTTTCAATTAAAACTTGTGCAGCAGCATATTCCTTTGTATGGGTTATCGACACATGGACCTGATCGCCCTCTGCTTTCTCGCTTTTGATGAAGGGTTTCCCCTTATCGTCTTTTTGAATGTCTATGTCATGAAAGCTTAAATGCTGACCGATTCCCGTTCCGTATGCTTTAGCGAAGGCTTCCTTTGCCGCAAAGCGTCCTGCCAAAAATTCCAGCTGTCTTTTTTCACTGAGTGTAAGAAAGACGTCCTGTTCACTTAAAGTCAAAATTCGTTCCGGTAAACGGGGCTGTCTGCTGAGCACCCGCGAAAGACGGTCGATCTCTACAATATCAATGCCTATTCCTTTGATCATGAGGTACCTCCTATGATACTCGTACTAATTTGAGTGTTCGCTTCATAAACGTGTTACTATAAACTTACCATTATCTAGTCAAAAGGGGTTTGTTATGTTTATTCGAACGGAGAGCTTTCAACAATTTATTAGATCGTATCCAATCGTAACAGCGATCCTTGCTTTACAAATCGGCCTGTGGCTTATATTTGCGGTTCCTATCCCTATTATACAGCTTGGACAGGATCATCTCGTCGGTTTCAATTATGGTGTAGCAGCTGGGGAATGGTGGCGTCTCGTCACACCTATTTTTCTGCACGGGAGTCTCACGCATATTTTATTCAATTCCATGTCCCTTTTCTTGTTCGCCCCAGCGCTTGAACATTTGCTTGGGAAGGTTCGATTTCTAATCATTTATCTCGGTGCAGGATTCATTGGCAATCTCGGAACCTATTGGGTGGAGCCTTTAGAGTATGTACATGTTGGCGCTTCTGGTGCGATCTTCGGTTTGTTTGGGGTTTATCTATACCTTGTCCTGTTTAAACCGCACATGATGGACCGCGGGAATTCACAAGTGATTTTAACGATTCTTGCTGTTTCTGTCATCATGACGTTCGTCAATTCGAACATCAATATCATGGCTCACTTATTTGGATTGATCGGCGGTATGATTCTAGCACCGATTACGCTGCTTTTCCATTCGAAAAAAAGACGCTATTAATCTCATAAAAAATGTCGATCACTCCTCAAGCAGGAGCTGATCGACATTTTTCGTTTAAGACGATTGATTTTTTTCATACGAATACCAATCAAATACACGTGCCGCATCTTCTTCCTCAAGGTGATGCACACCAAAGGAATCAAGCAGCGCAGAGGATTTCACAAAGGTGTGAATACTGGCGACCCGGCCTTTCTTTTGGAAAAAAGATTGCGTCATCGTATAGTTTTGCATTCGTTTTCTCAAGACAATGCCAGTGGTCTTGCCAATGCCTCTTGATGTCATTTGAATCAATGAATCTTTGATTGTATATCCTGATTGTTTATAAGCTAAATAGCCAAAGAATAGAGCAAGCGGTAACGGAATGAGTCCCAAATATCCCCATGGCGGAAAGCGTACCGACAGGATGATACCTACAAGTAACGGCACAAAGCCATAAGAGATCAGGTAGCGCTTGAGCGAACGTTTTGGCACTTTTTTCAGCTCTGTTTCTGGTGCTACATGATAATGATCGGTGAATTGTGACAGCAATTCATTTATTTTTTTCTTCCGAATGAGCGGAAATAAGACGGAAGAGGTTTCTTTCTCTGTAATCGAACCTCCCGCACTAACAAGCATCACCGTCGCAAAACCAAAAGGCTCACGGATCATATTCTCTTTGATTTTCACTGCTTGAATTCTCGCAAGTGGAATGGTCATTTGATGTCTCTCGATGAGCCCCCTTGTAATGATGATGTCATTCCCTTTTCGTTTTGCAGCAAAATTCGCATACTGAAGTGCTGTTACCCCGACACTCAGGATCCACGCGATCAATACGGCAAGAAATATCAAAATCGCATAGATTTCAACGCTCGCATGACTTAAAAAAGAGAACTGCTTGAAGAACCCGTCCAAAGGAAGAATTTCATCTATTTGCGTGTAGATGGCGAGACACCCGGATATAATGACTCCGATACCGCTTGAAGTGGTCGCAGCCAAAAGCAATTCTGGCACACCCATACGATAGGAGACATTGATTTCTTCCTGCACAGGTTTTTGCACAGTCAAATGGCCAGGCAGATCACCCGCTTCATCCGTCATTTCTTCTTCCTGCAAGCTTTTCTTCCGGTTGAAAATCGACTGCTTTAATTGTTCCGCTTCTGCTTTTGTAATCGCGGTCAGGCTCACTTCTGGACCATCCGTTCCGCCTGCCGTTTCGATTTGGACCCGTACTAAACCGAAAATCCGCTGAAAAATGCCTTCACTTGTATTAACCGTTTGAATTCGTTCTAACGAGATATATTTTTTCTTTTTCGTAATCACACCCGATTCCACACGAAATTCATCGTCTTCCATCCGGTAAGTGAATCGTCTCCATTCTAAAATGGTAAAAACGGCTTTCCACAAAAGAAGCACACCAAGAATGATAAATGCATAAAAGCGAATGCTCGAATTCGAGTTCACAAAAATCAGCACGAAAAAAGGGATAATGAAGTTTTTGATCATGGATACAGCATCTGATATAAAATCAATGAACATCGAGATGGGATGTACACGTTTTGGTTCAGACATCATCTTCTGTCACCCTTGCTAAACGAGATATGTAATCACGAAGCTCATCTGCCTCTTCTAATTCTAGCGCCGGTATATCATGAACTGTGGCAGCAGTCGAAATTTGAACAGATGCCAAACGGTAGCGCCTTAAAAGCGGCCCTTGAGATGTATCAACATGCTGAACACGAACCATCGGCACAATTACACGTGTGACGCGAATGAGTCCATGCTGTATTTCAATTTCATTTTCGAATACTTCGTAGCGCCAGATGTGATGGCGGATTTTTGGTATGAGCCAAATGCCAAATATGACCTGTAAGACCCATAAACCAGAAAGGATCGCTCCAATCCAATATGGCCATTGAAAATAGTAGCTGGCAACAAATACCCCAATGATGATGAGTAAAAAAATCAATGAGATAATTCCATTTTGAAGACGCCATACCTTTAAACCATTTAAACTAATTTGACGTTGCGGCTGTTTTCTCACATTCTTCCCCCATTCTCTTACTTTTCTATCAATATATTACGTAACAAAGCCTAAAAAGTTTCAATTTCAGCCTGTTAAAAAAAGCGAACCCTGCAAAGGATTCGCTTTAGAATTAATTGTTATAAGATTTCTTTTGACGACGATCGTTAGAAGAACGATTGCGGTCATTTGAAGAACGCTTTTTATCACCGTAAGATGAACGGCCTTTCCCGCGATAGCCGCCTCCGCCGCCACCGTCTCTACGTTTAGAAGAGCTGCGGTTGTTACGATTGCGTTTTGAAATCATTGGTGCTTCATCTGTTAAACGAACAGGCGTTGCATCCGGCTCTTTTGTCATCATTTTGATCGCAGCTGCAACCACTGTCACAGAATCATGATCTTCCAACAATTCAGCAGCAGCTGTCATGTAGAAGTTCAAGTTGTTTTCACTGATGATTGTACGCAGACGATCAATGGTTACTTGCTGTTGTCCTTCGATTGCCTCATCTAGTGTTGGTTCTTTCATACGATCCATTTTACGTTTAGTCGTTTGCTCAATCGCACGAAGCATATCTTTTTCACGTGGTGTGATGAATGTCATCGCCATACCTGTACGTCCAGCACGTCCAGTACGTCCAATACGGTGAACGTAGCTTTCTGGATCTTGCGGTACGTCAAAGTTATACACGTGTGTGACGCCTGAGATATCAAGTCCACGTGCTGCAACGTCTGTTGCTACAAGCACATCGATTGAACCTTCTTTGAATTTACGAAGCGCAACCATACGTTTTGCTTGAGTCAGGTCACCATGAATTCCTTCAGCTGTATAACCTCTAAGGTTAAGTGCTTCAGTCAATTCGTCAACACGGCGTTTCGTACGGCCGAAGACAATTGAAAGCTCAGGTGATTGAATGTCAAGAAGACGAGTCAATGTATCAAACTTTTTACGCTCGTGAATATCCAAATAGAACTGTTGGATGTTAGAGACTGTCATTTCTTTCGCTTTTACTTTTACGTGTTCTGGGTTTGTCATAAAACGCTCTGCAATGCGCTTAATTGGTGCAGGCATTGTCGCAGAGAATAAAAGTGTTTGGTGTTCACTTGGTACATTTGAAAGGATCGATTCAATGTCTTCAATGAAACCCATGTTTAACATTTCGTCTGCTTCATCAAGCACAACTGTTTCAACATTTTGAAGACGCATTGTACGACGGTTAATGTGATCGAGTAAACGTCCTGGAGTCCCTACGATGATATGAGGATTTTTCTTGAGCGAACGGATTTGGCGGCCGATATCTTGTCCACCGTAAATCGGAAGTACGCGCGCACGCTTGTCTTGGCCGATTTTATATAGCTCTTCAGATACTTGAATCGCTAATTCTCTTGTTGGCGCAATGATAATCGCTTGGATGTTTGGAGAAGCTGGGTCAATTTTTTCTACAAGAGGAATACCAAATGCTGCAGTTTTTCCTGTACCTGTTTGTGCTTGTCCAATGACATCTTTATTCTGAAGACCGAGAGGAATTGTTTCCGCTTGAATCGGTGTTGCTTCTTCAAATCCCATGCGGTTAATAGCTTTCATGAGACTTTCGCTTAATTGAAAATCTTGAAACGTTATAGTCAAATTATTCAAACTCCTTCTAATTGCTGTTTCAGTAATCTCGTGAATGATCATTAAAAACTGCCCTTTTCCGAAAGGACAGGTCCATTATATACAAAGCCCGAATTACCCTACCTTATATCTTACCATTACCCTATTTGTTTTTCAACAAGACAGAAATGGATATATCTACTGTTCTACAATGACAGATTCACCTTCACTTTGATCTCCGTCCATCCATTTCCACTTTTCAAACAGTTGAATTTTTCCGTTATCCAGCTGCTTTGGAGTAGAATTGCAAGTCCCGCTTCTCATGCTGCCGTCCTTGCTTACATGGTGATATCTAAAATGAAGTGTTCCATCCTCATTCACAGTTCCTACAAGTACGCCAGATATAATACTGCCGCCTTGATATGTGCCCGTTAATATATTCCCGTCCTGACGATATTGAAATATGGTTCCTGCTGATACTTCTCCGTTACTCGAATTAGACTGCGGGACAAAGGTTTTTCCGTCATATTGAAACAACCGAATCAACCACCTTTTCTTTCCTATTGTACCATATGCCTGTCACTCATTCGACAAAAATGATGCAAATTTTAACAAGTGGGATTCAATTTATATTAGTTTAGCCACATTTTAGCTTTTCTATAGATTAAATTGCTTTTTTTAGAAAATGTTCTACTTTCTCAAACAATTGCTGGGCACATGGCTCATGACAAACATGATGTTTACAATCGGGCAAATAAAACATTTCTTTCTGGCGAGACGGGACTTTATGATAAATAAATTCTGCACTTGAAGCAGGCACAATCCCGTCGCTTTCACCTTGAACAATTAACACAGGCAGATGAAGCTTCTCAAGCGAATTCTTCGTTTGCTTTACCAGCTTCACAAACTCTATCGCAGCTGACAGCGGCGTGCTTGTGAGCTTATGGCGATATCGATCATATAAAGGGTTTGTATCAATGATCCCTGACAGGGACTCCTTTACCATCTGCCTTGTGTCTTGCATTATTTGTTTTGGGTTCACATATTTAGCCGCAGCACTTAATAGAACGAGACGGGCAACTGGGTACTTCGCTGCTAAGTAAGAAGCAATCATTCCGCCCATAGAAAAGCCGATCAAATACACGGTGTCACAAGTTCGATAAAGGGATAGAAGTTCGAGTTCAGCTGTCGCTATCCATTCTTGATAAAGAATGCCTTTTAACTGAAGCTCATCCCCATGCCCCGGAAGCGTGACAGACTGCACTTCCCAATCTGCCGTCTGTTTTAAATATTGCGCCAGCGGTTCTACTTCATAAGGGGCACCCGTAAAACCGTGGATACATAAACAGCCAATCATTCTGTCACCTTCTCACTTTTATAGTGCAGTAATGACTTCTTCCAATTTCATGCCGCGTGAGGCTTTGACAAGCACAACATCGTCAGGCCCTGCCACTTCAGCTAGTTTTTTCTTCAGGTCCTCTTTGTCCATAAAGGAGAAGACGTGCTCAGCCCCGAATGATTTTTTCGCTCCTTCAGCAATGAATGCACCTAGACGGCCATACGTCATGACATGATCAATAAATTCTGGCTTGATGTAACGGCCTAATTCATAATGATACGTTTCTTCTTCGCTGCCCATTTCGAGCATATCTCCAAGTACAAGAATACGATTGGCGAAGCCGTCCATATCTCCCACAAGATCAATGGCTGCTTTCATAGAAGTAGGACTTGCATTATATGCATCATTGATGACAGTGATTCCTTTGTCTGTTTTAATCAGCTCAAGACGCATCCCCGTCAACTTCGTTTGCATCAGTCCTTGGGCAATTTGTCTTTCATTCAGCCCAAAATGCTGGCCTATAGCAATAGCAGCAAGTGCATTCTTCACATTATGTTTCCCTAATACAGGAATGAGAAAACCCTGGGCATACCCTTCGACCTGAAATTCTGTTCCTTCTGCAAGCTGGTTGATGTGCGTTACCTTGATATCACAGTCCTCTGCTTCTCCAAAGGTTTTTACACGCTGAGAGAGTGAACTTGCTCTTTCGCGAAGCAAAGGCTCATCACCTAAGTAATAAAAGATGCCGTCTTCTTTTAACCCTTTTACGATCTCACATTTTGCATCAGCAATGGCTTCTCTTGATCCTAAATCTTGCATATGAGATTCCCCGATATTTGTGATGACTGCCGCATCCGGCTCAGCGAGATCTGATAAAAATTCGATTTCGCCTTTTGCACTCATGCCCATCTCCAAAACCGCAATATCTGTTCCTTCAGGCATTGCAAGAATAGTGAGCGGAAGACCGATATGATTATTAAAGTTACCGTTTGTTTTATGAACTCGATACGCTGTTTGCAAGACGGAATGAATCATATCTTTCGTTGTGGTTTTCCCATTACTTCCTGTAATACCGACAACACGAGGGTTTTCTTCTTTTAAGTATGATTTCGCCAGCTGTTGAAGGGCAGCTAGTGTATCCTCTACAAGAATTACCGGAACGCCTTCTGGCGGATTGGCTTCTTTTTGATTCCAAAGTACAGCTGATGCTCCAAGCTCCACTGCTTTCGAAGCAAATGTGTGACCGTTAAAATGTTCTCCGATAAGCGGGATAAACAGGGCGCCGTTTGATACTTTTCGTGTATCTGTTGTCACTCCGTGAATCTGTTCTTCGCCAAAAGCTTGATTAGATAGGGTTCCACCAGCCATTTGGGCGATTTGTTTCACTGTACGTTTGATCATGATTTTTCGCCTCTCTTTCTCATTTCACGTTTGAAGGAAAAGAGACACTACCTAAGGATAGTGTCTGCTTGCTGCTCACATTAAAAAGTTGTTTTAATGGTTTGTTTTTCTTGATGGCGTTCAATTGCAAGTGACACCAGCTTTTCAATTAACTCTGGATACTCTACACCAGTGTGCTTCCAAAGTAATGGGAACATACTAAATGGTGTGAATCCAGGCATTGTATTCACTTCATTGATCAACACTTCACCTTTTTCTGTAAGGAAGAAGTCTGCACGTACGAGACCAGATCCATCGAGGGCTTTAAATGCCTTAATTGCCATGTCATGAATCGTCTTATATTCATCCTCTGACACACTCGCCGGAATGATCAAATCTGTATCGCCATCTTCATATTTTGCTTTGTAATCATAAAAATCTGTTTTAGGTGCAATCTCACCAACGACAGAGCATTTCGGCTCATCATTGCCTAATACACCAATCTCGATTTCTCTTCCAACGACGCCTTCTTCTACGACCACACGACGATCATATTGGAAAGCGAGGTCAAATGCAGTCTGCAGTTCTTCTTTGCTGCGGCATTTGCTAATTCCAACACTTGATCCCATGTTGGCAGGTTTCACAAAGCATGGATAGCCCAGTACCTTTTCAACCTGTTCTAAGCTGTCTGGTGTCGCTTTCTCGTAGTCTTTTTTATTGAAAGAAAGGTGCTTTGCTTGTGCAAGTCCTGCTTGTGCAAAAACATCTTTCATCATGACTTTATCCATACCCGCGGCAGACGCGAGAACGCCGTTGCCGACATACGGGATATTTAACAGTTCAAGTAATCCTTGCATTGTGCCATCTTCTCCATTTGGTCCGTGCAGCAACGGGAAGACAACATCAATTTTCTCATCAGCCGATGCAGGCTGTGGAAACATGCTTTCATTTAAAGAAGTTGGTAAAAACGTCTTTGCGTTCTGTTCAAATTGAAGCATTTTGACGTTTGATACTGGTTCAGTGAGTTTTTCTCCTCTTAACCATTCACCCTCTTCTGTAATATAAATTGGATGTATATCGAACTTCTCAGTGTTAAGTGCTTTTGTAACTGCAAGGGCTGTTTGCAGTGATACATTATGTTCGGCTGACTTTCCGCCGTAAATCAATCCTAAACTTATTTTCAATGGATACTCCCCCCACTAAAATTCATCTTTACTATCTTATCACTTTCAAGCAAAAATGCTCTAATTAATTTTTGTTGTTACGTAATTGAAATGATTTGTAAAGGTTGTAAGCGCCTCCCGAGCATTTGTATGTCATTCGCCTTTATTTTATATTAAAATGACATTGAAAAGGAGTTGTGACAAATTGAAAAAAATCACAAGTACTGAACAATTCAATGAAATGATTCAATCAGACAAAGAAGTCATCGTTAAATTCTTTGCAACATGGTGTCCTGACTGTACAAGAATGGACATGTTCATTCCAGACATCCTAGAAGCTTATGCTCACCATGAATGGTTTGAAATAAATAAAGATGATTTCCCTGAATTAGCTGAAACGTATCAGGTAATGGGCATTCCAAGCCTGTTAATTTTCAAAAATGGTGAAAAAACAGGTCATTTACACAGTGCAAATGCAAAATCGCCTGAAGAAGTGACAGAATTTCTTCAAGAGCACGTTTCTTGATTGATGAAACGAAGGACATCAGCAAACTCTTGCTGATGTCTTTTTTCTTTTTAAATCTCTTCATAAGACGAGCTGCACAGCCAAAACGTTTCAAATTGATGTTTCACTTACGACAAGTCACGACAACATTATTTCCTGGGAAAGAATGCAGCGTCGAACCAGCTTGGAATATGTCGGTTACGTGAATTTTCTGAATTGAATCTTTACTTCTGACATTTGTCTTTGTATAATGGAATTGCTAATTGAAAATGATTATCAATTTCATCTATGTGAAATCCTATAGACGTCCATTCTTATTAAGGAGCGATGAGTCACATGTCTAAGAAGAAAATTAAAACCTACCAGCAATTGATTGAAGAGAACAAAAAGGCCATCATGCGCGATCCTCAAATGATGGAAAGTATATACGAAACCATCGACAAAAAACACCAGAAGCAGCTTGCAGCTGCTGGGCGTGAATCATAACTATGAGAGAGGAGCAGTCATCACTGACTGCTCTTTTGTCTGCTTCAACAAAATAAAAAAGCCGATAAAATCTGTTATTCGATTTTATCGGCTTTTGTTTTAATGTGATTTCGCTACACGGTCCTGCTTCATACCTAAATAAATGAGCATATATGTGAGATAACCCATTGTCATCGTTAAACCACCGAAGAAAAATTGAGAAAAGACTGGTTCCTCAAATGTCGTGACGGCAGCAAGAACGATCCAGCTCGCATATAAATAGACCATGAACCATTTCATATTTCTTTTAAGTGTATACAGAAAGAAAAGACCCGCTAACGAAAAAATCCCCAGCGCTAGTCTGAAATAAACAAGATGATCAAATTGGAAGGCAAAAGACACAAACGAAAACGACAGCAGCAGCAAAATTGGTAAAGCCGTAATGAAATTTTTCACGATAGTGCCACCTCCATGACTCCCTCTTATTATAAGACAAAATCAGCCGGTTATCGTGAAATACAGACTCGTTTTCACAAAGATGTCACGAATTTTTCTTGTTATTTGACACAATTTTTACACATTTACATCACGTTTCCAAAAAAGAATCCAAGCCGATCCAATAAAGAAAACAAAATGCGCCCCTACTATAAATAGAGAAAACAAAATGCTCATCCCATGAAAAGGCGGCGGTCCTTGAAAGCTGTACTGAGTAAAGTCCGTATTCGCGAAAAGGAGGATTTTCCCCCACTGATTTTCTAAGAGAGACATGATCGGCACAAGTGATTTCGCCGCATATAAAACAAAAAACGAGGTCACAAGGGCAACAAGACTGTTTCTAAACAAACTGGAACACATAAAAGCAAAGCTTGCCATCATGATCACTTCCCCCCACTGAGATCCAATGACGGCAAACGTATGCTGAAATAATTGCCCTGTTCTTTCATCAAAATCAGTACCGAAGAAAATAAGACCAAATAGAAAAGCCAAAACATAATAAAAAACAAACAAATAAATGACTGTCAGCACAAGTGTGATGTATTTTGACAGAAAAATGTGCAGTCTTGTTTTTGGCCGGATCAATAGAAACTTGATCGTCCTTTTCTGAAACTCTGTTGAGATCAAGGTCGCGCCAATAACAACAGCAAGCACCTGCAAAATAAACACGACGTTCGTGGAATAAGCAAAATAGTTCGCGACTGTGTCTTGTCCGCCAAAGCTTGATATGACTCGTTTTAAGGTTAGAGCCATGGCCAGTTGAAATACAACGATCAATAAAAGAGCAATGAGTGTGATCTTTTTCTTCATGATTTTCTTATGCTCATTCTTGATGAGGTTAAGCATCTGTCGTCCCGCCTTCCGTCCATTTCATAAATGCCTCTTCAATTGACTGCTTTTGAGGCATCATTTCAAGTACATCAAACCCCGCCAGCACAAGCTGTTTGTTCAGCTCTGGCACACGTTCTTTGTTCAGTTGAAGCAGTACACGCGCTCCATTTCGTTCATATGTATAGTCGTGTGCGTCAAGCCATGAGACCGCCTTTTCTACTGGCTGAATATTCATCAGCACCTGCTCTTTTCCCTCCATATCCCGGAGATGAGTACTAGCTTTGATCTGTCCCTTTTGAATGATAATCATGCGGTCACATAGCTCCTCTACCTCATGCAATAAATGCGTCGCAAATAACACCGAGGTTCCTTCTTCCTTTACAAGCATTTGTAAGTGCTCCCGGAATTCCTTCATTCCTGCAGGGTCCAGTCCATTTGTCGGTTCGTCTAAAATGAGCAGGTTCGGACGATGCAAAATAGCTTGTGCAATCCCAAGCCTTTGTTTCATCCCTAGTGAATACGTCTTGACCTTCTGATGAATGGCATCCTCCAGACGAACTCTTTCCACCACTTCCTGAATGCGTTCCTCCGTCACGCCATCGTGCATCGCTGCATACATTTCAAGGTTTTCAAAGCCTGTTAAATACGAATAAAATTCTGGGTTTTCTATGATCGCACCAACAGATGACATCGCTTTAAGAAAATCCTCATCTTGTGAATATCCATTGATCATGATGTTGCCATTGTTTTTTTTCATCAA
This sequence comes from Bacillus sp. FSL R5-0512, assembly GCF_038593295.1. NCBI lineage: Bacteria > Bacillati > Bacillota > Bacilli > Caryophanales > Bacillaceae > Bacillus > Bacillus sp. FSL R5-0512. Next base: position 516,743 of record NZ_CP151982.1, on the reverse strand, counting down.
GCCAACGATCAATCGAATCAAAGTTGTTTTTCCAGACCCATTGGGACCAAGTAATCCGACAATTTCTCCTTGCCCAATGTCTATAGAAATATCCTGCAAGATCATTTTTCGGCCAATTAGTTTATCGACTTTCTCTACTTTTAAAACAGCAGACTGCAAAGTGGTTCCTCCTTCTGATGTAAAGCCTGTGGCGGCAGTTATGACCGCTCATCCTGTAAAAAGTATATCACGCGAGACAAATCAATCCATGAAAAAAAGGACTGATCCAGTCAGCCCTTCTTGCTTATTACAGTGATAAGTTAGGTGTCGGTGCTTCTTTCTCGTGCTTCTTTTCAGTTTCAGAAACAATCACCGCACATGCTGCGTCACCTGTAATATTAACTACGGTTCTTGCCATATCTAATAAGCGGTCTATGCCAAGGATCAGCGCTATTCCCTCAACAGGAAGATTCACGGAATTTAACACCATGGCCAGCATGATGAGCCCTACCCCTGGGACACCCGCTGTACCGATACTTGCTAAAACAGCTGTTAAGACAACCGTCAGCATTTGAACAAGCGTCAGTTCAACCCCATACACTTGAGCGATAAAAATGGTCGCAACACCTTGCATAATGGCTGTGCCATCCATATTAATGGTTGCACCCAGCGGCTGCACAAAGCTTGAAATCGGCTCTGGCACCTTTAAACGCTTTTGCGCTGTTTCCATTGATACCGGCAGCACTGCGTTACTGCTTGATGTACTAAATGCAACAACCATCGCTGGGGAAAATCCCTTAAAGAATGCCATTGGATTTCGTTTAGCTAAGATAGCAATGGTTGATCCATATGTCAGGAAGAAATGCAGGATAAGCGCAATTAACACGACCGAGAAGTAAAGTCCCATCGCTTTCATGGCATCCAGCCCCTGACTGCCGATTGCCGTTGCAATCAAACCGAATGTCCCGTACGGTGCAAATTTCATCACAACACCGACAAGATACATCATTAATTCATTTCCTTGTTCAAACAGTTTCAGCAAGCCTTCCGTTTTTTTACCAAGCATGGCTATGCCAAGACCTAAAAATACACAGAAGACGATAATTTGAAGCATGTCTCCTTCAACTAACGATTGGACTGGATTGGTTGGAATGATGTTGAGTAGTGTGTCTGCCATTGATGGGGCTTCCTCTGCGGAATAATCAGCCGCTTTTGTATCAAAATTGCCGAAGGCTCCCGGCTTGATCAATAAGGCTAATGAGATGCCAATGATGATGGCAAAAGTCGTAGTGAGCAGGAAATAAGTAATGGTTTTTGCGCCGATTCTGCCTAGCTTCTTCGGATCACCAAGGCCTGCTACACCGAGCGTGATCGAAAAGAATACAATGGGCACAACCAGCATTTTAATCAGGTTTAAGAAGATTTGACCTAGTGGTGTAAATAAATAAGGGTCTAACACTTTGAATACATCTGGAGCAAAAAGGTTGAGCAGCAATCCTGTGATTGCACCTACAAACAAGGCAATAATAATTTTCGTCGCCAGCTTCAATAAAATCTCCCCTTCCTCGTCAAAAAGCCCACGAGAGAGTCTTCTCGTGGGCCTGCGTGTCCATACATGTACCACTGTCTACTCTCTTCACGCTGATGAGGTTAGCTGACGGGTTAGGACGAAGAGATGTCCTTTTTTCTCAGATAAGAAAAATTCACCCCAAAAACATGGGTCCCCCATTCCTTTAGAAGGATTAAGCGTGTGGTAATATGATATTTTCATACCATTTATACCTTATTTTTAGAAAATTGTAAACAGGTTCATATGAACTTTTTAATTACTTTCTTCCCTATTTGTCACTTCAAGAATATCTAAAATAAACACAAAGATTGGGATACCGATAATAAGTCCCCAAATGCCAATATAGTGTTCAGAGAAGATCAGCACAATAAACGTGAAGAAAATAGGGAGCTCTGTTTTAGCTGACATGAGCTTCGGATTCAAGAAGTATGCTTCAATGGCATGGATAATGACAATCACCAGCACAATATACAGGACATACATTCCGCCTCCGAGTGTATACGCAATGATGCTGAGTGGAATAAGAGAGATCACTACACCCGCTACTGGGATTAAGCCTAGCAAAAAGACCATGACCGCTAATCCAAATAACTGCGGGAAACCCATAATGCCTAACGCGATGGTCGTTAGCACACAATTAACGGTTGCAATAATAAACTGAGCTTCAAGTACTTTTCCAAACGTTCGGGAAAATTTACGTCCAAAGAAGGCAATTTCATGATAGAACACGGAGATTTTACTCGTTTTGAACTTGTTCATGAATTGAATGAGGCGTTCTTTTTCGAACAGGAAGAACATGCTTAATATTAAGGACATAATGACCTGGATACTGAATGTGCTGAAATCGGTTATGTATGTATAGAGGAAATTAAACCCTTTCTCAAAGAAAGCTGATATTTTGAAATCTCCGAATACGTTCGTGATGACGTCAAAGAAGGGTAAATCTTGTGGATGATCTGCAATTTTCTTTCCTAAATGAAATAGCTGCTCTACCTGTTTGGCGATGATTGGCACAAAAACGAATCCGCCAAATGTCAATCCGCCAGCCAGAAGAATATACAAAATGGTAATGACCGATTTCTGTCCTATTTTCAGGAAGCGATTTAAAAAGCCTCTAATGACCTCTTCCAACCGATTCATCAAAAAGGTGAAAATGAAGGTCAAAAGAATTAAATTCATCATTCCTCTTAATAGATATAATGCTGTGGCTAATACTACAAATACTGAAAACCGCTTAACACCGGGTTTTTCGAACAATTTTAAAAATGCCGTCATTACGTTACACACCTGCCAGGACTAAAGTCTATTTTTCATCGTATCTGATATACATTATATCGGATCTTTCTGTAAATTATATAATAAAAGGTCAAAGAGGTCTTACGATTTGTATTAATTTTATTGTTTTTTCTTTTTTACACAAAAAAACCGAACCCATGTAGAACATAAGGTTTCGGTTTTTGGTTGTTTTTATACTAAACAGCCTGCTTCATATTCCGCATTTCCTGAAGTGCTGTTTTGCTCTTCGCTTCGTCAAATTCACCTTCACTCTTCGCGACAACAATTGTTGCGATTCCATTTCCAATGAGGTTTGTAATCGCTCTTCCTTCACTCATGAAGCGATCAACCCCAAGCAGCAGTGCTAGACCCTCTAACGGAATGACCTGTAGTGCCGCAAGAGTAGATGCAAGCACGATAAATCCGCTTCCTGTCACCCCAGCTGCTCCCTTTGATGTAAGCATCAGAACAAGGATAATAGTGATCTGCTGACCGATCGACAAGTCTACACCAAACACTTGTGCCAAGAAGACGACGGCCATTGATAAATAGATTGAAGTTCCGTCTAGGTTAAAGGAATAACCTGTTGGAATGACAAGACCAACAACAGACTTAGAGCACCCGTAGCGTTCCATTTTATCCATCATTCTTGGCAGCACGGATTCTGAAGAACTTGTGCCAAGAACAATCAAAATTTCATCCTTGATAAACCTTAAATAACCTAGAAGACTGAAGCCATACATTTTACAAATGATGTTCAGCACAACGAAGATGAACAGGAACATCGTCATATAAACGGAGAGCATCAGACTCGCCAGCGGTCTAATTGATGCTAAACCAAAGTGTCCGATCGTATAAGCCATTGCCCCAAACGCACCGAGCGGCGCAGCACGCATGATATATCCAATGATTTTAAAGAAAACAAGTGACAGCTTATCAAGCCATTCGATGATGCCTTTCCCCTTCTCGCCAAGAGCAGCGAGCGCAACACCGAATAAAATAGAGAAGAATAAGACCTGTAAAATATCACCCTTTGCGAAAGCATCAACCATGTTAGATGGCACGATGTGTGTAACAAATTCCATCCAGTCGATACCCTGTCCGCCATTTTGGGTATATTGTGAGACATCCCCTTTTTCAAGCTTGCTATAGTCAAGACCTGCACCTGGCTTCATGATATTCACAACAAAAAGACCGATGACCAGAGCAAGTGTCGTGACGACTTCAAAATAAATAAATGCTTTTCCCCCAACTTTTCCAACCTTTTTCATATCCCCCATCTTGGCAATACCAAGAACAATGGTTAAGAAAATAATTGGTGCAATGACCATTTTAACGGCATTGATAAAGGTGTCACCAAGCGGCTTCATTTCTTTTCCGACGTTTGGCCAAACCATCCCGACAATGATCCCGATGATGACAGCTGCAATCACCTGAAATGTCAGGTTCTTCAAAAGCCTTTTCATAAAAAATCAACTCCCTCACCCTTTGATGTAAACGCTTAACTGTTATCTGTAGATAAATGATAGCGATTTCACCAAAGGCTGTGAAGCTTATGGACATATCGTACATTTTGGTCTTTTTGGTCTCTTAGTCAGAATGTACGATATATTTATTCACAGGCCGTCCAATCCCCCCATATTGCATATCTAATTTCAGCTCGCCTTCTTTGACGAGGAAGTCTAAATACCGGCGTGCCGTGACACGGGCTATGCCAAGTGCATTAGCAACTTCCTCTGCAGACTGGGCGCCTTCCTGCAAGCCCATATAAGCTTTAATTTCGTTCATCGTATGCACATTCAGCCCTTTAGGAAGCCAAGTATCTTCCTGCTTAACAGCAGGCTTTCGTATGATATCATCGAGCATCTCCTGAGAAAATTCTGCTGCGGTTTGGATTTTTGATTTAAACGCCTTATAGCTTTCAAGTGATTCTTTCATTCGTTCAAATTTGAATGGTTTAATAATATAATCCCGCGCACCATTTTGAAGCATGATGCCGATGGTCTCTTTGTCCTTCGCTGCTGAAATGACAATCACATCCACTTTCATCTTCTGTTTTCTGATGTCTTGCAGCGTTTTGACGCCATCCTTTTTTGGCATATATACATCAAGTACCACGAGGTCTGGACGAATCTCTTTGATCAGCTGGATGCCCTGCTCCCCATTTCCAGCGACAGCTGCTACTTGAAAGCCAGGAACACTCATAATGAACTCTTTATTCACTTCTTGCACCATCGGGTCATCTTCAATTAACAGCACCTTAATCTGAGTCATCTGTCTCTCTCCTCTATGGTCATTGGGAATTCGATTGAGAAGGTGGTACCAATGCCGATGCTTGATGTGACCTCTACACTTCCCATCCCTTTGTCGATAATCGTTTTTACAATATACAGGCCATAGCCTGTTCCGCCCTCTTTGCCATGTGTGAAGCCTTTATCGAAAATAGAAGGAATCATTTCTTCTTCGATCCCGGAGCCATTGTCTTCAATTAAAATCGCGAGGACATCCTCCGTTTGATCGATACTAATGGAAATGACTTTTGTGTCTCTTTCTACAGTATCATACGAAGCAAAGGCGTTCTCAATGAGATTTCCGAGCAGCTTCGTCATATCATGCTGATCAAGCCGTTCAGGGAAATCACGCAGACAGCTATGTTCATCTACTTCGACCATGATGCCAAGCTCCTTGCCCCTTCTGATTTTGCTCATCAATAACCCTGAGACAGCATCATGCTCTATGACGCGGTGAAGAAAGTCCGTCACATGTTCCTGCTCCTCTGTCGTTTGAAAGGCCAGATCGAGCGCCTGATCGGCTTTACCCAGCTGAATCAGACCGGCAATCGTATGAAGCTTATTCATATGCTCATGGTTTTGCACCCGCAAACCGTCCACAAAGTTCTTAACCCCTGTGAGCTCCTCCGCCAATTTTGCCGCTTCCGTCCGGTCCTGAAAAATGGCAACTGCTCCGATGATCTTCTTTTTCATCACAATCGGAATCCGGCTGCTCATGATCCGCTTTCCGCTCATATGAATTTCTTCATTGTAGACGGGTTCTGCGCGATCGATAATTTCAGGAAGTCTTGTATCAGACAGCACATCCCAAATATTCCGGCCCACGACATCACCCGTCACGCCAAAAATCTGCTTCGCCTTCTCATTAAAAATGGTAATCATGTGCTGATTATCAATGGCGATAACCCCTTCATTAATAGAGTGAAAGGTTGCAGTGCGTTCCTCTAGCATTCTGACAATCTCATGCGGCTCCAGCTTAAACATTTGCTGTTTAATATGACGGGCGAGTAAAAATGAACCCACAAGCCCAAAGCTGAGCGTCAAGAGGAGGATCATGAGGATATCGCGCTTCATTTCTCCTAATATATCTGCCATACTTGGCAGAGTTCTTCCTACAAGCACAACCCCTGTTTGATTAAATTGATCATCCTTGACTGGATAAAAAGCTCTGATGGCTGTTCCAAGCTCTCCCTCTGCTTCTGAGAAATAAATATGCTCTGCAAAAGCCGGCTCTTCATCAGTTCCTTCTGAGCGCTGGCCAATCCTCGTTTTCACTGGATGCGTTAATCTCACATGATCCATATCCATCACGACAATGTAGTCAGCGTCTTGAATAATCCGAATCTCTTCGATCGCATGCTGTAATCGATCACGTTCCTTTGTCTGATCAGCTAACGCCTGCTTCACCTCATTCATTTCAGCCACAGTTCTCGCCGTGTTCATGAGTCTTTTTCGAAGCTCCCGTTCCTCTGTTTGCTGAATTCCCCCAACAAGGACAATTCCTCCGATTAAAAGGGCGAAAATGACAACGAAATATGTGAGGATGGTAAGCTTCCATCTAATAGATAATTGTTGTAATTTCAATCGATTTCTCATCATTTTTTCACCTGTATCTTTACGAATTCTTCCTCTGTCAAGTATGCTTGACATAAGGGGGATCTGACGCATGAAGAATTTACTCGCTTATACACTTTTGCTCATGATCGGTTTTGTAACCGCTTTATACTTTGGTTTTTATCATATGATGCCAAAATCAGCGACAACCTTTGATGATGAACAGACAGGACTGAAGGACCAGCTTGTGTTCAAATTCAGCCATGTCGTGGCAGACAATACACCCAAAGGACTTGCCGCAAAGAAATTTGCTGAGCTCGTGCACGAAAAATCCGATGGAAAGATCAGCATTCAAATTTTCTCCAACGGAAGCCTTTATTCTGATATTGAAGAAATTAATGCACTCAAAGAGAATCAAGTTCAATTTATCGCTCCGTCTACCTCGAAGCTCGGCATGCTGTCTCCTGAGTGGCTGGCACTTGATCTTCCCTTTGCTTTTTCAAATTACAGTGCGGTTCAAGAAGGCCTGCACGGTGCAATTGGACAAAGGTTGTTTGGCACGCTGCAAAAAGATGGATTAAAGGGAATGGCTTATTGGACAAATGGCTTTAAGCAAATTACCTCTAATAAAGGGCCCATCAAACAGCCGGCTGATTTAAAAAACCAGTCTCTCCGCATTATGCAAAGCGACATGATTGAAAAACAATTCAAACTCCTTGGCGCAAAGCCCTATCAGGAATCATTTAATTCAACGTTTCAGCTATTAGAAACCAAAAAAGTAGACGGTGAAGAAAATACCATTTCAAATATTTATTCAAAAAAATTCTATCATATACAAGACTATATGACGATCAGCAATCACGGGTATTTAGGCTATGTGGTCTTAACAGATCAATCCTTCTTTGACCGCCAGACACCCGAAACGAAACGAATTTTACTTGAAGCCATGGAAGAAACAACGGCTTGGAATGAAAAGCATGCAGAACAGATGAACAAAGATCAGCTGGAGGACATTAAACGTGAATCGCCGATTGCCATTCATGAATTGACGCCAGCAGAAAGACAAAAATGGATGAAAGCCCTTGATCCTTTGTATGATGAAGCCGAAAAAACGATCGGATCCACCCTCATCAAACAGATCCGCGAACTGCGTGCACGTTATGAACACTCACCTATTCATGCTTTTCAGGAAGAGGATGAGAGCAAATAAAAAATCCCTTTGATAAGGGATTTTTTTATGCGCCGGACTCACTCTGTTCTTGCTGCGTGAGCTCTTCTAATCTTGTTAAAATTCTTCGTTTTCGGTATTGCATCATGCCTGTTTCGGCAATTCCTTTTAATTGTGAGCGGTTCGAAACGGCACCAAACAAAATCCCAGCAATGGGCACAAGCTGAAACAGTTTCTTCCAGCCAAACGAATCCCGGTAATTATAGACGACCTCACGCCACCCTTGGATTTGAGAAATCATGTTTTCATGCTTCCCTTCGGATGCATGATAGCTTTTCAGCTCTTTTAGAATCGATTTCTTTCCAACGACATCAGCAGAGTTCAGCTGCAAGCATTTAATGATGAAGACCCGCTCCTCTTTGTTTTTAGGATCATAGCCATAGGTGACGGCAATATCCTGCAATGTTTTCAGAGAGAGGCCCAGTACCGCAGGAATATCAGCAGCTAGCGTAAACATTCCGCCGACACCAGTTGTCGCACCTTGTACCGTCGCGAGATTCGTTCTGTTTTTCCCCATATGTTCACTAATGGCATCCATCAATTCGATTGGGGCCTTTCCAATATCCTCTATACGCTGGATGGATTCGCCCTCACACTTCTTTTGAAATTGACGAATGATGCCTTTTTCCGACGTCAAATAGGCACCGCCAGACTGAATGTAATGACCCATTTCATCTAGCAGCACACCGATTTTTTCCTGAATAAAAGCAGGCGTCAGCTTGTCCAGCATTTGAAATGGAAGGCGGCTGAGTTTCTCCCAAAACCATACCTTTTGCTGGTCTTTCTCCCATTTTTCAATCTCCTTTAATTGTGCTTTTAGCCACTCTCTTTCCTCCATGCATATGCCTCCTTAGATGTCGCTGAAGTATTTGTCTGTTATTATACACAATCCTTGTCCATCATACGTATAGAACATTGAAGCGGTTCCGAAAGGTTTTAATTTTTTTCAAAACGGTTATTGCTTAATAAACAAACAAAAGAGGAGTGGTCAACATGTTAGGATTTCTAATTTCATTAGTTGTGGCGATTGTCATCGGTCTCATTGGGAGTGCACTCGCTGGGGGCAGTGTACCAGGAGGATGGATCGGTTCAATGATTGCCGGGTTTGTAGGCGCTTGGATTGGTCATGGATTACTTGGAACGTGGGGTCCTAGTCTGGCAGGCTTTGCGATCATTCCAGCAATCTTAGGAGCAGCGATCTTTGTCATTATTTTAAGCCTGATCTTCCGCAGTGTGGGATCAAGGGTATCTTAAAAAACAAATAACAGAGGAAGCAGTAGGGACACCGTCTAAGAGGCGGTGTTTTTTATGTTGCTCGTTGACAAGGTATCTATTTTTTTCACTTACATATGATAAACAAACCTATTAGTTCAGATAGTTGACTTTTCATGAATATGGGCATATGATGATGATTAAAAATTGCATCAAGGAAACTTTTTGTGCCCAAGCAAAACTTTGTAGAATCTAGGTGATGACATATGACAAACAAATACATCGAGGCACAGGCACACATGTCAGCGGCAGCTGAGCGTGCACTTGAAGGTAAGGTCAAAGGATTTAGAAGGCTTCTTCCTTTTCTAGGCCCTGCTTTTATCGCTGCCATTGCATATATTGACCCAGGAAATTTTGCCACCAACATTGCGGCTGGCTCTAAATATGGATATCTCCTTTTATGGGTCATTCTCATATCAAATCTCATGGCTTTGCTCATTCAATCATTGTCCGCAAAGCTTGGAATAGCGACAGGTAAAAACTTACCTGAAATCGCACGTGAAGAGTTTCCAAAACCCGTCTCCATCGGTTTATGGATTCAGGGCGAACTCGTCATTATTGCCACAGATTTAGCCGAGTTTATCGGGGCTGCACTTGGTTTATACTTGCTTTTTCGGATCCCGCTGCTTGAAGCATCCATTATTGCAGCTATCGGATCATTTGCGATTTTAGAATTGCAAAGACGGGGATATCGCGCATTAGAAGCCGGCATCACTGGCATGCTGTTCGTTGTCGTGATCGCTTTCGCTGTGCAAACCTTTGTCGCCAAGCCTGATATGGCAAGTGTCGCAGGCGGGCTTTTCATTCCAAAATTTGATGGCGCAGATAGTGTACTGCTTGCAGCTGGAATTTTAGGTGCCACTGTGATGCCGCACGCGATCTATTTACATTCAGCATTAACCCAAAGGAGAGTCGTCGGCAGAACGGAAAAGGAGAAAAAACAGATTTTCCGCTTTGAGTTTTTAGATATCCTTATTGCGATGCTAGTCGCTGGAGCCATCAATGCCAGTATGTTGATTGTGGCAGCCGCTTTATTTTATAAAAATGGTCTCTTTGTTGAAGATCTGGATGTTGCGTTCCAGCATTTTAGCACACTCGCAGGTCCTGTATCAGCTATCTTATTTGGTGTAGGACTGCTTGTAGCCGGACTATCAAGCTCTTCTGTCGGTACATTGTCAGGCGATATCATTATGCAGGGTTTTATTCAATACCGGATTCCGCTGTATGTCCGCCGGCTGATTACTATGATTCCCCCTATTGTGATCATTGCATCTGGGGTGAATCCGACATCTGCACTTGTGATGAGCCAGGTGGTCTTATCCTTTGGTATTGCCTTTGCTTTAATTCCGCTCATCTTATTTACAAGTAAAAAACGAATTATGGGCGAATTAACGAATGCCCGCTGGGTAACAGGAATATCTTGGGTGATAGCAGCTCTTGTTGTCGCACTCAATCTCTTTTTAATTGTGGATACGTTTATGTAAAAGACAGTAGTGATGCTGTCTTTTTCTTTTCATATGGTTATGGTAAAATTCCCCTGAGAGGATGTGGGCACATGTTTTTTTATCAGGATCAAGAGATAGCTATGCGGCTGCTTGAGCCAAGAGACGCAAGAAGTCTATATTTGCTCATCCAGCGGTCAAGAGAGCATTTACGTGAATGGATGCTTTGGGTGGATTCAACGAAAACAGAGGAAGACAGCATGGCGTTCATTCAAGGTGCAATGCAGCAAGCCTTGCAGAACAACGGTTTTCAAGCGGGCATCTGGTCACATGGAGAGCTTGTCGGGATCATCGGCACCCACCAAATTCATTGGATCGACAGGACTGTTTCAATTGGCTATTGGCTCGGAGAAGGCTATCAAGGAAAAGGCATCATGACAAGAGCGTGCAAAGCAGTCATTCATTATTTATTTGAAGATTGTGGACTGCACCGCATTGAAATCAGGGCTGCTGTCGATAACCTGAAGAGCAGACGCATCGCAGAGCGTTTATCCTTTTCGCTTGAAGGCATTTTGAGACAATGTGAATGGCTGGGCGACCGCTTTACGGATCATTGTGTATATGCCCTTTTGCAGCCTGAATATATGAAAGAAAAAACGCATTCTATGAATCAGCCCACGTAATTGTGTCGATTGCATGAATTATTTTACAAAGTGAAGCTTTGTAGTATCGGTTGCGATCAGCATCTGATAAAATAGAAGGAAAAATCGAGGTATGAAGTATGTCTCTTATTATTTTATTTTACTTATGGATTGTCCCTTTATTATTTGGCATTTTCTTCTCATTCTTAACAAAGAAAGCCACCTACAAACGCCGCTTTGTCCCATCATATAGCATGGCAGGACTCAGCATCGTTTTTCTCATTCTGGCACTTGTCTTTTCAGCCAGCCATTTTCTATTCATTTGCGGTATGTTCCTATTTGCCACAACCCTTGTCGGCACAGGCATTCCTTTATTTTTAGCCTTTACAAAAACACCATCATAAACAAAAACCACCTTTTCGCAATGGAAAGGTGGTTTCTTTTTTATTGATTTGGCATTCTGTAAGTCACAGTGGCATCTTGATTGGCTTCAATTACTTTCACAATGTCTTGAAGGATCTCTGCTGCACGATCGTTTGAGTCATACTTACCGAGCGTCTTGACCCAAGTATCGCTTCCTGCGATCATCCCTTCAATCTTTTTGCCGGCTACAGTGACTTCGTGGACATGAACGAAACTTTGCTGGTTTTGTGTGAAAATCCATAGCATGGTTTTAGCTCCTTTTTATTGGTTTATTTTAACATATTAATTTCTGACTGGAATGAAATGGCTTTTGCAGGTAAAAATCAAGGTGACTGTTTCATTCAGGTTTGTTGTATTTTTTAGCATCTTTTTAATTTACCGTCTATCATAATCGTAATTCCTTCTACGAGTTCACCAGTATTTTCATTTTCAAACTTCTCAGACAGGATGCTTATTTTATGGTCACTCATTGTTTTCTCCTCAATTGCTTTCTAACAAATCTACTTTATTTTTTATCATACCAATCTCTTTACCAGCAATGAATGAAAGAAAACGATGGACCATTAGTCCATCGTTCTATTAAACTCTCTAGTTATAAAATCAATTCCTTTTCATCTTCTAAAAACTCTTCTACAAGTTCTTTAATTGTATTTTGTGAATCGTGAGGGTAATAAAATGCGTCTGAAACTTTTCTAAAAAAATCATACATATTTTCGGGCGTATGAAAGATTGAAAAAATATTTTCAATTTCTTCAAATATGTTTTCATCAGTTGAATTAGTATAAACCTCTTTCATAGTGCTATATAGCCACTTATGATACTCTCTCTTCATGTCTTCCGATGATTTGTCAGAGACTATGCTCTCAAGTATATGATCTACTTTAACTTCTTCTTGTTCCCAAGCTAATTCAAGGATTAATTCATTGTTAACATTAGGGTTGTTTTCTAGATATTTAACAGCATAGTTTGTTACTTCTATTGCCGAAATTAAATTAAACTGTCTACCAACAAACAGTGTAGACCAGTTACAATCAAAACCATTTTTCGTGATTATATCCGTTTTATACAATTTTCTATTTCCCCCATTGATTTATTTTTCCTGTCACTTTGCCACCAGGTATAAAAGTTCTATGGGTTACTGTATTCGTTGTTGGATCTACCACCCATTCAAACACGCCATTCCTTATTTCTTTCGACTGTAACATTTCAGGGGCGTTGTTCTTTACTTTTACATATTTGGTTTCGTACTTAACCACCGAGCCCTCTATTTGATACAACGAATCCATATGGCCTTTTCTATTTGGTAAATCAAATCTCTTAGAATGAACTGCGTAGTTGTCAATTATATCATTAAAGCTATGATAAAAATCATCTTTTAATGCACTACCTACTCGTGGATTATCTAAAACTGGATGCTTAAGTTCTCTCGTACTCTTAATGCCCATCTTCCCATGAAACCCTTTTGCCCCGAACGGCAAAAGCATCCCCAGAGCCGCATTCATACTCGCTTCCTGCTGTTCTTTTGAGATCTTGTTTCCAAACATGTCTCGGCCTGTGATCGCTTCGCTGAAGCCGTTGGTGGCGGTGAGACCATATAAACCTTTTTGAGATGTTTTCAGAGCGTCAAAGGATTTTTGTGATGTCTTGTAAATATCGACTGCCCTGACTGCAGCTGATGTGGCTTGGGTGGTTTTATAGACAGCTTTTCCGCCTTTGAAAATGCGGCCTGCCCAGCCGACGATTGGAATGTAGCCGGCTGCTGCCATGCCGCCTGCCGCGACTCGCTGTCCTGCCGTGAGTTCCTCACCTGTGATTGGATCAACGCCTGTTGCGGCACGTTTTGCATCGTTCACGCCAGTCAGTTCATTCACGATGTTTCCACCATAATCGAGGGCTTTTTCATACCAAGGACGGTTGGCGAGTGCTTCTTGTTCCTTTGCGATCTTGCGGGCTTCTTCTTGTTCTTTTTTGATTTTCAGATATTCAGCAGTTTGCTTCTCAATATCGCTCTTTGCCTTGTAGATTTCGCTATTTTGATACGCTTTCTTGTCAAAATTCATAGGCGAAATCGCTTTTCCGTCATTTGTCGCATTCATCATTTCAGCATACAATGCCATTGTAGCTTGCTGTTCCGTCTCTGACAAAGCATATTCATCTTTTAAATTTTGATCAAGCTCTCTTAGTTCTTTGACCGTCTTTTTTCGTTCATCTTCTGCATCTTCTATTTTTTCATCAAAGGTTTGGCTATCAAATACTTCTAGGGAAATGAGGTCATCAATGTCTTGAAAAATGGTTTTGAGTGCCTTTTTTTGATCCTTTACAATGCTTTTGGCGTTTTTGATGCCCATATGTACTGCGTTGTCTAAAAAGTGTTCCTCTATAAAGGTATCGCCGCCAAAGCTCGTATCATCCAGTGTCCCAGAAACACCTTCATGAAAGGCTTTTTGTTTATCAATGAAGCTGATAAACATGTCTACATTTCCAGCGAGCTCTTTATAGAAACTTTTAATATTATCGGCACCTTTCCCAGTGAAATCATCACCGAGGTTGGCAACACCTTGTAATGCCTTTTTTAAATCTACCATTTGTTCGCGGAGTTCTTGATAGTGTTTTGCCCTTGTGTCCATGGCACTGGTTAGTGCTTTTGCATCAAGTATCTTGCCCAGAAGAAGTCACTCCCTCCATTATTGATCATAAAGTCTATTTTACCTTTCTCAGCGAATTGGAAAAATAGGCTTTAAGTTACAAAAATAATTTCCATATATTTTTAGAGGAAATAAAACAAGTGATAATTGAAATGTTTTTTCCTTTCATTAAAAAAAGTCAGTCCTCTTTTGAGAGGACCGACTACATTTTGTTTAGAAAAAGCGTTTTAAACTTTTCTTGAGTGGAGGGATATCCAGCTCGCCTTTTTCGAAGAATTTTTTCAGTAAGTATTTACTAAAACCAGCTGCTTGTGTGTACGTAATTTTCCCAGGTAACGGCGGTTCATTGGTGACAGCAACATCAATAATGACGGGTTTATCTGATTGAAGGGCTGCACTAAAGGCTGGAGCTAGTTCTTCATGTGATGACACGGAAATTCCTTTGCCGCCGCATGCTTCTGCGAACTTAGCAAAATCAATATCTTCCAGCTCTATACCATAATTGATGTTTCCTTTTACCTGTTGTTCATATTCGATCATTCCAAGGTTGTTGTTGTTTAAGATCACAACAACGATCGGCAGTTTATATTTTACCGCTGTCACAAAGTCTTGCATGACCATTGTGAAGCCACCATCGCCACAGACAGCAACCGCTTGACGATTCGGTTCATTTAACTTAGCAGAGATCGCTCCAGGCAAACCACAGCCCATTGTGGCAAGCCAGCTGGATATGATGAAATCCTGCTGTTTCATTTCAAAATGGCGTGCCATCCATACGGTCACATTCCCTACATCAACAGAAAGAATGGCGTCGTCTTCAACTGCTTCTTCTAGTCTAGCAATGACTTGCTGCGGTTTAAGCGGTGATGTGGCAACGGATTTTTCCTTATCCATTTCTTCTCGCCATTTCATCATATGCTCTGTACAAGCTTCAAGGAAACCACGCTGCTCTTTATATTCAATGTAGGAGGTCAGTTCCTGCAAACCACTCTTGCTGTCACTCACGATTCCTACGTCTACTGGATATCTTTTACCGATTTGATCTGGTTTAATATCCAGTTGAATGGCAGGTGTGTCCTCTGGTAAGTAGTCTCTATATGGAAAGGAAGTTCCAAGCATAATTAAGAGATCACACTCTTCCATTGCTTCATAAGCTGGCTTCGTTCCAATTTGACCTAGGTTTCCTAAAAAGTATGGATGCCTGTCTGGCACAACCCCTTTTGCAGGAAGTGTGATGACGATAGGTGCAGCAGCCTTTTCTGCAAATGAAAGAAGCTCTTCTTTTGCATTTCGTAATCCTTTACCTGCTAAGATGACCGGCTTCTTCGCATTGTTAATTAGCTCTGCTGCCTTTAGCAGTTGATCTTTCTTTGGCCGTACCTCTCCCTCAACATAAAGAGGAGATGTATAAACTGGCTTACGCTTAATTTTTTGAGAAAATAAGTCATCTGATACGGTGAGAACAGCCACCCCTTTATGGGTATAAGCTGCTTTAATGGCTTGATTCAATAAATCAGGCAAAGCTTCTGCTGTTTGTACCTGCTGATTAAAGACAGCGACGTCGTCAAACATCCGCTCTAATTTGATTTCTTGGAATGTGTCTCTTCCTACTTCATTCGACGCAACCTGCCCTGCAATTGCTAAAACGGGTGCGCCATCTGCTTTTGCATCGTATAGTCCATTTAATAAGTGGACAGCACCCGGTCCAGCGATGGATAAGCAGACACCGAGCTTACCTGTTAGTTTGGCATCAGCCGCCGCTGAGAGTGCCGCCACTTCTTCATGTCTCGTTTGTATAAATTGTATTTGGCTTGATTCATGCCTAAGCTCTTCAATCAATTCGTTTATGCTGTCGCCGGGCATTCCATAAATATGTTTTACGCCCCACTCTTCCAGTAGCGCTGTTACTTCTTTTCCTGCGGTTCTTTGCGGCATGTGAGAAAACTCCTTTTTTCTTACTCCATACCACCGCACCCTTTTGATCAAACGTTTCAACTTGCTGCTACTTTTTAAAATGATATGGAAGGGTGGCGACCACAATATCCCGTTTCCATAATAGACGGAACCTTAATAAAAAGGCAGATTGGTTATGCAAGATCGTATGCCATCTTTTTTTCGGGATAAATTGAGGCACGAGCACCATCACTTTATATTGATGCGCATTTGCTTTTGCCTCAACCGTTTCAAGAAATTTATCAAGCGGATGAATTAGACTTCGATAAGACGAATGCAATATCACAAGCCGCACACCGCTGTTCAGTTTTTCCCAATCCGCTTCAATTTTCTTATCTTTTTCTTTATCAAAGGATACATGAACTGCTATGACTTGATCTGATAAGGATTTTGCATATTGAACAGATTGCTCGACGACACGTGTTACACCGGCAATTGGCACGATGACCACATTTCCTTTAATCTCAACAGGCTCTGTTTCATTCATTAAACGCAGTTGTTCTCCAACAGACAGATAATGCTTTTTAATGGAATGAAAGATCAATAGCACAATAGGCATGAAAACAAATACTGGCCATACAAGATGGAACTTGGTCAAAATGAGAATCATGAGAACGGTGAAAGAAATCAGTGCTCCGACTATATTGATAGGCATTTTCGTTTTCCAGCCCTGCGGTTTTTCACGAATCCACTTCACACACATACCGGTCTGTGACAACGTAAATGGAATAAATACACCTACAGCATATAGCGGGATGAGGTGTTCCGTTTTCCCATCAAACAACCAAATGAGCAGCATGGAAGCTACACCTAAAAAGATAATGCCATTAGAATAACCAAGTCGATCCCCTCTTACTGTAAACATGCGCGGCATATATTTATCCTTTGCTAAGTTGACCGCCAATAAAGGAAAGGCTGAAAAGCCTGTGTTTGCCGCTAATATCAAGATTAAAGCTGTGACAGCTTGAATGACATAATAGAAAAATGTACGTCCAAATGTATCTGATGCAATTTGTGATACAACCGTTTCTTCTGGCTTTGGTGAAATGCCAAAACCAAACGCAAGCAATGTCACGCCAACAAATAATACGGCTAGTAATCCACCCATCATCAATAATGTTCTCGCTGCATTTTGTGCAGCTGGTTTTTTAAAGGATGGAATGGTATTTGAAATGGCTTCTACCCCAGTCAGTGCAGAACAGCCAGACGAAAATGCTTTTAATAAAAGAAACAATGTAATGCCAGGTACATGCGTGCCTATCGCTGTATGCTCAGGTGCTGGAGGAACGCCTCCTGTTAATAATTTAAAACCGCCGACTCCAATTAATATAAGGAGTGATATGACAAACAAGTATACGGGATAAGCCAAAATAGATGCCGATTCTGTCAATCCACGAAGGTTAAGCACCATGATCAAAATGACCAATACAATTGAAATCAGCACATGATATGGATATAGTGCCGGAAAAGCCGATGTGACGGCATCGGTACCCGCTGATATGCTCACTGCTACAGTCAAAATATAATCTACAAGCAATGATCCGCCAGCGACTAGTCCTGGCTTTTCACCTAAGTTTCTGCTAGAAACGACATAAGCCCCTCCGCCTTCTGGATAAGCATAAATAATCTGGCGGTAAGATAGAATTAACGCCATTAAAAGAATTAATACACAACCTGCAATCGGGAGTGAGTACCAAAATGCTGCTGCACTAACGACTGAAAGAACTATCAAGATTTGTTCTGTACCGTATGCAACGGATGACAATGCGTCTGATGACAATAATGCCAACGCTTTGATTTTTGATAGTTTTTGTTCTCCTGCTGCCTGTGATTTTAATGGTTTCCCAATTAAAATACGCTTCATCAAACTGTACATGTGATGCCCGCTCCTTTAGTGTCAAACGATTTAAGTTACAAAAGATGGATCGCCAAAAAGACACAGAGGCAATAGAATGCCCCTGCGTCTATTGTTTAGATCACAGGTTGGTCTTTGCTCTCTTTAACGCTTACGAGGTTAGCTGACGGATTCGGGCGCATGAGACTTTGCCCTACCTAAAAAGGATTCACCCCACGTGGTGTCCTGCACCACCAATGGTTCCCCCGCTCATCGAAATGATTCAGCGATTGGTCTTTTATAAAAGAGATCATACTCCCGTTTAACACCAAAGTAAAGACATTTTTTCAAGGTCTTTTGATCGTTTAATCAATCAGTCTTTTTGCGGTTTTTTCGCACGAAATAAATAATCATCACGACCACAAAAATAATCAGTGCAGCGATACATGCAAAGTAAATCCAAGAATCATTGATGCCTTGCTTTTCATCTTTTGGGAGATCATTTGTTGTGCTGCTGACCGTTTGATGATTAGAGAACATGTCTTTGTTTTTGCTCTCGATTGCAACTGTTGCCGTTTCCGTATTTGTTTGCAGGAAATGAATCACTTCATGTGAAAGATCAGCGTCAGCTGCATTCATTCCGGAAAAGACGGTCATTGTCTGTTCTTTATTCCATACAGATGGCTGCGTCCATACAATACGAGCAGTCGTTTCATTGATCATGCCAAAGGAGGATACATCATACTGATCCTTTTTCACTGGAACGATGAGATCGTCTGCCTTTTCTTTTAAAAAAGAGAACGTTTGAATGCCCCCGATGAAAATGAGAGAGTGATCTTTCAATTGATCATTTGTCACATTTGAAGCTTTGATCAAATGATATTGGGCAGCTTCCGGCTGACTAAATGATTCTGTCAGCATCGCCATTTGATTGATCGTTTCTTGCTTGATTTGATCTGGCATGATGATCAATGTTTTTCCTTGCTGCGTTTTTGAGGTGAAAGGAAGCGGCCATGCGGCTAAATCCGGTGTATCACTAGTCGTACCTTCTGGTATTTGAAGAGAGCTGTTCTTATCAATGTAAATCCAGCCTTCTTCATCCGTATGTCTGCAGGCTTCCATGTTTTTAAAGCCTGTAGTAACAAATTGCAAATCAATATATTCGTTCTTTTGGAGTACTTGTGAATCTACTGGAATTGACACATGATAGAATCCATTCTCATCTTTGTTTCCTAGTTTTGTTAACGGTACGTCGTGCGGTTCGTTATTGATCATGACTGTTAAGCGTTCCGCTTTGTTCGCTGTATCAGATTTTTTAAATGATAGATTTAGTTTAGCTCCTGATTTTTGATGAGCGATCAATGCCTTTGGATAATAGTAATGATCAGATGCCGTCTTTTTGGTTCCAACCGTGACATCATCACCACCAAAATCTTTTAAACGAATTTGATGAGATGGTTTTGATGTTTTAACAGTAACCTTTTGAAGGAGTAAATCTGTCCCAGTGAGCTGACCTGTCAGTTCTGGTTGAGTCAGGACATTGATTTTTTCAGCAATTGTTTTTGGCTGCTTAGCAGTGACAAATAAAATGGGCTGTTCTTTTTTCTTTCCTGTCAAGGTTCTCACCGCTAACGTGAGCTGATCGCTTGCTGTTTTCATCTTTGCAGCTTGCTCGATCGATTTCACTCGTCCATCCCAGTTTCCTTTTGCTCCCACAGCAATGGTTGGATGAGCGATTTGTTTGAGGTCCTTTTCTTGGACGAGTTTGAGGTCTGCTTGGCGGTCTTTGTTTTTCAACGTCCGGTATACTTTCATAGCCGCTTCTAATTCAGCTGCTTCCGGTGAATTTGGAATCACAATATCTGTTTGTTCTTTCTGATCACCTGTTTGAATGAAAAATGAAGGGAAGCTGTCTAACGTCACGTCTTTCGTTTGAGTTCCTTTGAAATCCAGCTCACTTTCAGGATATACTTTCAGCCAATTGGCAGGTGTCTCTTGGTTGATACACACACCTTCTTTTAACACGCCATAAAATGTGAGCTGAATTTGATGAGAACCTTTTTTCAATTGCGCTTTGTTCAATTTGATTTGAATTGATTTCTTTTGATTTTTCCCTGATACGGGAATGGTCTTTTCAATCTCTCCATCAATCATGACTGTGAACGAAGATGGCGAAATAAGTAATGGTGAAGCCTCTATATTTAATGTAAGGGTGCTAGACTCAACTTTTCCTCTCTCTATTTGATAGGAAAATTCAGTGCGGTCTTCTTGTCCATACAAGGTTACTACATCTTCTGATAATGCTTGCGTTTCCGTTTGACTTCCTTTAGATGAGCGAATCCAGTCATCTTTCACTTGTACTCGATTTGATTGCGCCATTGCTTGACCCGCCATGAAAAAAGGCTGAATGGCAAGGGATATCATCAATATAAAAATCATCCATTTTACCGATTTCAATTTGTCACCCGCTTTTCTTTTGTTGTTGATCGTAACGCTCAGTTTTGTACCATTTCACTTCTTGTTTGAATAAACGGCTCTTTGCCTCTACACATAAGGAGTACACGACTAGCGCAATCCATACTTGAGAATAAGTGAAGTACATGAGCGCCACAATGAGCATATTTTGTTTGGTGAGCTCTGTTTTCTCAATACTTAGTGTAATCATCACTTCTGTTAGAAAGAGGAAGAAGGCCAATCCCCACAGGATCAGCGCAACAGCCCCTACAGATAAGTGAAGGTCAACAAATAGGTTCACGATAAAGATGCCATTTGAGAGCAGGACACCGAAGAAAAATAAGAAATACGTAAAGAAGAAATAAAACAAATCAAAAATCATTCGTTTTCGTTTCAGCTTCATAAACTGTTTCAAAAATTTGAGGACAACATATTGATTGCCTCGAGCCCAGCGCGTTCTTTGCCGCCACCAGACCTTCCATGTCTCAGGCTCTTGTTCCCATGTAATCGCAGCTGGGAAAAATCGAATGACATAGCCAAGGTTATAGACACGGATCGTTAATTCGGTGTCTTCAGCCAACGCATGAACATCCCAGCCGCCAAGCTCTTCTAAAATGTGCCGGCGGATGGCGAAGTTGGTGCCCGGTATTGTCGCAATGCCAAACCACTTCCATCTTCCGCCTTGCGCCATCCATTGAAAGCAGATGGTCTCAATATTAATAAATTTGGTCAGCAGATTTTTGGCTGCATTGATGACCCTGAATTTCCCGACAACAGCGCCTGCCTTTGGGTCATTCAATAAACCAAGAACCAAATGATAGACGGCCTTTTGTTCAGGCATGTTATCTGCATCGTATACGCAGATGACTTCTCCTGTTGAAGCCTTTAAGCCTTCATTCAGTGCAGTTGATTTTCCCTTTCCTGCAAATGGCGGTTTCGTTTCAATCATATGGACATGATCATATTGCTCACTGAATGACTGCACGATGTCCCCTGTGCCATCGGAGGAATTGTCATTAATCACAATGATTTCAAGGAGATGTTTAGGATAGGATAGCTGGACCATTGCTTTTAGCGTTTGCCGAATGACAACTTCTTCATTATGAGCAGGAATCAGAATGCTGACGGTCGGCAGTTCTTTCCCTTGTTTCGTCCATTCAGGCAGCACTTTTTCGTAGGTCAGGTAGTGCTGAAAGCCGCCCTGCATGAGAAACATGTGGTATAGGAGCATGATCCAAATCAGTATTAATGAAAGATAAAATAAGACATCAGCCACCTAATTTTCTCTCCTTAAAAATACGTTTTTTCATTGTCAGTCTTAAATACAATGTGTAAAAAGCAAATGCCGCAATAAACAGCATCACCACGACGGTGAGAATTCGCAGCATATTTTCCATGCCGCTTCGTTTAACTGTTGTGGTTTCCGCTCTATTGGATTGTTCTACATGAATATGTCCATCCCCTGATGTTTTGATCTGTACATGTGGTGTTTGGACTGTCTGTTTTGTTTTCTTTAAATCCAGCCATTCACTAGAAGGAATTGCATCCATCTGCGTCATCAGATTCTGCAATCCAGCTATTCCGGATTCCACATCATAGGACAGCCCGATTGCGGCTGATTGAAGATGCTGGATGGATTGAATCTTTTGTTCTGTTAAAATATTTGAACCTTCTTCGTCAGACGCTGGCTCTACTGATTGCTGAGGATATAAAGTCATGCCATGAAGCATGTCGGGTTTCGTCACGAGCGGCGGAGCACCGGCTGTTTTCCAAGTATGATCCGACAGCTGTACCTGTCCAAACAGACTGGACACATGCCTTGATATCACTTCGTAGCCTTGTTGAGATATGGCATCATGCGGCACCTCGAATGCCAGTGGATAGAGACCTTGCTGCGCAAGAAACTCAATGCCTTTTGTCAGTTTTTCTTCTGTATAGATGGTTTCTTGCTGCTGATTCGATCTCGTATAAGTATGGAAGTCTTTTTCATTCGAAAAATGGCTTTCACGTTGCTTCTTCTCAGCTTTTTTAGGGTCATTTGACGTAATGGACTGATCATTCTTTGCATCCCAGAACTCAAAGTCCTGACCAGAATCCTCCGTGCGATACGTACGGCTAAATCCATGGAGAATGATGCTGGCTCCATCGCTTTGCAATTGTTTTAACACTTTTACAAGCTTCGGGCGGTCACTCAGTGTCACTTCATCGCCTGTTGTTCGATCCACCCAAACAGGGGTTACCGCTATTAGAAACGGAATATGCTGAGTGGATACGTATTGTCCAAGCTCAAGCAGCTTCTTTTCGTCAGTGACAGGACTGATGTTCCCAAGCCTTAAGTATTTTGTGGTCAGCTGATTAGAAGAAGGAAGGCGTTTTTCTAGCACTTCTGCAAGAAGCTCGCTGTGCTGCACGACATTTAGGATTCCAATATAGGCGGCACCTTCCTTTGTTTGAATCACAAATGGAAGATCAGCTTTATGTTTTTTCAAAAGAAATTCCCTTTGCAAGTCTGCCCCTTGAACCGTTAACGCACTGATCCTTTTCTCTAGCTGACGGTATGCTTTATCATCTGTATATTTGATTTGACTCGTGTGATCTTGTTTGTGAAAAGTAAGCGCGGAAAATGGGCGCAGCTGTTCCGCATTGTATCCAATGGCTATGATCTTCTGTGCTTCGTTCATTACACGAATGGTCTGTTTTGGTAAGGTTCTCTTTATTTCCCCTAGATAGATGACTTGCTGAAATTCGCTGATCTTCTTTTCAGCCAAATGTTCATCAGATACAATCGTCGTCTGTTTGGAAAAATGTCCGGCGAGTAGATCCAGCATATGCACTGCTGGAGTCGTTTCTCCTGATTCTGTTGAATAAACGATCAGGGTATCTGGCTTGGCAAGAGCGTCGGCTGAAGCCATGTATTGAAACGAAAGAATCAAAAAGAGAGCAATCATCAAACAGCATTTCATCAAAGAATTAAAGTTCATTCATCATCATCTCTTTTTCTAGTTCTTCTAAAAATTGTTCTGGCGTGCGATACTCCGAACTGCTTGTTAAATGACAGACATGAAATGTCAAGGTGACTTCACGGCCGTTTAACAGCACATGCTTTTTCAATTTATCCTTTAGCTTCTCAAGGACGACAGAGACATTTTCTTCTGGTGTGTGAGTAAGCAGCAGGCCTATTCGTTCTTCAGATAATCGAAATTTCTTATCGGTTTCTCTGACACTTTCGCGAATCTTGTTACTTAATTGCTGAAATAGGTGCTGCATTTCTTTTTCTCCATATAACGATTTGAATTCTGCTGCATAATGAATGTGAAGAAGGATAAAAACGAATGGCTGTTTGTAGCGTTCTGCCCGTTTCATTTCCTCAGACAATTCCAGCCTCATCCGTTCTGCATTGTCAAATCCAGTGGTCGAGTCAATCGCCACAAATTGTTTCATCGCCTGCTTTTGTTGTTCAATGGTTTGCCGCATCGTCTTAATCCGCTCATGCAAGCTTCCTGCTGAAATCGCGAAAAAGAGGAGGGCTGCGCCCCAAATCACCACATCTTGCAATGTTTGATTGGTAAAGAAGGGGGTTGTGTGGCCAAGCTCTGTAAAGAACATAGCACTTCCTATAAAGAACAACATCAGCAAAGTAAAAATTAATGCTGGTAAGATGCCAAATAAAATCCCGCATCCTAACACGACAAAAGTCAGTGTGATCATCAAAAAGCTCTCTGCATCATGTACGCCAAGGTAGCCCATAAACAAAATAAGACCTGCAAACGTGAGGAGCAGAGAATAATATAAACGATACGTATTACTGAATAACCGATTCATTAAAAAGCTCCCTTTCTGCAATGAGAGGCAATAAATTGTCAAATGAGTGTGTGTCTTTTTCGTTCATGTACCCTCCATAATAATCCTTGAGAGGATCTTGAATTTGTAATTCTTTCATGCGGTCATACACCTCTTTTGCGAATTCCGGTTCGTTTCGTTTAAGAGCATACAAGATGACCAGCGCATATACAGAAGGCGATTCATACGTCACTGCTGGCTGCAATGTGCTCAGTTTATATCTACCGTACAATTTTCCTTCTTTTGTAAAAGTCGTTTTAAGCCATTTCATGATCGCGGACGTATTCACCTTTGCACGATCGGCATGTAGAGCCGTATAGAGTTGATCAATCATATTGATTTCTCGATCAAATGAATAGGCTTTTTTCTTTATGTCATAGGATTTAGGAAAGAATCCTTTTTTTCTCGGTGCTTGTTTTAGAATGGCCAATTGGTTACTCGTCATTTGTTTCGTGAATATTTTGAGGGATTCCAATTCTTTGATTGCTTTTGGGTCTAAATATGAGAGTGTGATTGTGTGTGAAGTTCGATTTGTTGATGCATCATAATAATCGGACAAGATGCCTCTATACATATTTTTGTCTTTTAACGCTTGTGCGATTTCTTTTGCTGTTGTTTGATATGCTGCATTCTTCCATAAACGATCTGCCTTTTGAAGTGCCGCCACTACCCGTAAATCATCAACCAAGGCATTGGCTTTACTTTTTTGATCAGATTCGATTTGCCAGCTGAGAAGATGATGGTCTAGTAAAAATTCATCTTGCAGGACACCCAATTGTTGGTCAAACGAATTTTGGTCTTTTTTTCGAACAAGATAATCCATCCAAAGCCCCAGCGATTCGGATAAGTAGATGTGCTGCTCTGCAAATGAAGTGCGGATCAAGCCTTGATCTGTCATGAGGTGATGAGTAATAAAATATTCTCCCGGCAATACTGGCTGTGGTGATACTGGATAAGCTGATTCCGTCTGCTGCTTCCAGGTACATCCACCTAGTAGAATGACAATGAGTAAAACAATACCTATGCGATGTATGGGTGTATCCATTCGTGTCCCCTTTCAACTCCCGTTCTCTTAGCATTCCAACGATTTATTATAGATTGTTTCTGTTTAAATTTAAATAAATATTTTATACCAAATTACGAGTCTTTTCGCATAGATATTCCCATTTTCAGAAAAACAATATGTCGATATGCTTGATTACATTGGAAAACCCATGCGTTTCCGCATGGGTTTTTATAATACTATTGATCTAATTTTAATTTCTTTAATTGCTCAGCCAGTGCGTTATTGATTGGTTCTTCCACTTTCTTTTGTTTCTTCATATATTTAGACACATCGTGCTTACTGGCTTTCTTTTGATTGGATTGTGATTTGCGTTTTTCGAAAACAGACAGTTTTTCTCTATGGCCGCACACACAAGCAAAGATTTTGCCATCGCCTTCTCCGCGCAGCTCGAGCTTTTTATGACAGTTCGGGCAGCGTGCGTTTGTTTTCTTCGCCACATTTTTACGGTGGCCGCATTCTCGGTCTTGGCACACGAGCATTGTGCCATGTTTTCCGTTCACTTTCAGCATCAGTTTTCCGCAGTCCGGACAATGGGTGCCAGTGACATTGTCATGCTTAAAGGTTTGGTTCGTTTGTTTGATTTCAGATACGGCTTGTTTTGCATAGGACTTCATTTCACTCATGAATTGAGAAGCCTTCAGCTGTCCTTTTGCGATTTTAGAAAGCTTTTGTTCCCATTCCGCTGTTAACGCAGGAGATTTTAAGTCTTCAGGCACTAAGGAGAGCAGCTGCTTCCCTTTCGATGTGATGAAAATGTCTTTGCCCTTTTTCTCGATTAAGAAACTGTTAAACAGTTTTTCAATGATATCGGCTCTTGTGGCCACTGTCCCTAGTCCGCCTGTTTCACCAAGGGTTTTCACTAAATCCTTTTCCTGATTCTGCATAAATGCCGCTGGGTTCTCCATAGCAGATAGCAGGGTTGCTTCATTAAAACGAGCAGGAGGTTTCGTTTCTCCTTTTGTTTCTTTCAGCTGGCGTACTTCAAGTGATTGCCCTTCGGAAAGTACCGGCAGATGCTGATCTGCTTCGGCTGATTCCTCGTCTTCATAGGAATCATCGTACACAGCTTTCCAGCCGGCTGATTGCACAGTTTTTCCTTTTGCTGTGAATGTTTCACTGCCTATTTTGGCGATCACCGTTGTTTCCTCATATTCAAAAGGATTCATGAGTACAGCAAGGAATCGTTTGGCAATCAGATCATATAATTTACGCTCTTTATCACTTAATGCACCAGGATACAGCTCTTCCTCGGTTGGAATAATCGCATGGTGATCTGACACTTTTGCATCGTTGACAAAGCCTTTGTGTGCTTTCACACCTGATTGTAAAATGCGGTTCACATGCTGAGCGTACGGTCTGACATTCATTCCTTTTAATCGATCTTTTAATGTAGGAACGATATCCGCTGAAATAAATCGTGAATCTGTACGCGGATATGTTACAAGCTTATGCTGCTCATACAACCGTTGAAGCGTAGATAATGTTTCTTTTGCTGAGAAGCCGTAGCGTTTATGCGCATCACGCTGCAATTCAGTGAGGTCGTACAGCCCTGGAGCAAAAGCTTTTTTCGCTGTTTTTTTCAATGCATCGATCACTGCTGGTTTTCCTTTGCAGCCTGCCAAGCGCTCTTTTATGACATTCTCTTGGAATGTGCGGTTTTGCTTTGTTTTGGCATCCTGCCACGTTAAGGTAAGTCCATCTACTTGTGCAGTCATTCCATAAAACGGCTTCGGCTGGAATTGCTGAATGTCTTCTTCTCGTTTGGCGATCATGGCTATCGTTGGTGTTTGTACCCGTCCGCAGGAAAGCTGCGCATTGAACTTGGTCGTCAGCGCTCTTGTTGCGTTGATCCCTACAATCCAGTCTGCCTCAGCACGTGCAACCGCTGAGCGGTACAGATTATCATATTCTCTGCCGTCTTTTAGTCGTTTGAAGCCTTCTTGAATGGCTTTGTCCGTAACAGATGAGATCCATAGTCGTTTTAGCGGCTTTTTCACATGCGCTTTTTCAAGAATCCATCTTGCGACAAGCTCCCCTTCACGTCCAGCATCTGTTGCGATGACAATGTCTTTTACATCTTTTCTTGCAAGCTGTGCTTTTACTGCTTGGAATTGTTTTCCTGTCTTTTTCATGACGACAAGCTTGAGCGGCTCTGGAATGATCGGCAAATCCTCTAAACGCCAGGATTGAAATTCTTTTCCGTAGCCTTCTGGATCAGCCAGTGTGACTAAATGGCCAAGGGCCCACGTGACAATGTATTGATCTCCTTCTAAAAAACCATTTCCTTTTTTATGACACTTCAGTACACGCGCTAAGTCACGTCCTACTGAAGGTTTCTCTGCTAATACAACTGTTTTTGACACTAGATTTCACATCTCTTTCTTCTATCCATCCTTTTATTATAGCAGACGTGGAGATGCGGTTCTAATGACGGATTATTTCTTCAAACGCGTGATAATTTCGTTTGTGATTTCTTGTGTTTGATAAGCCCCGCCGATGTCTGCCGTTAAAAAGCCGTCTGCTGTGACTGACTCGATGATTTCGAGCAGGTGTGTACCTAGTTCTTCCTCTCCGAAATGATCAAGCATGAGTTTAGCGGTCCAAATTTGACCGATTGGGTTGGCAATTCCTTTCCCTGCAATATCTGGGGCTGATCCGTGTACAGGCTCAAACATGGATGGATATTTGCCATTTACATTGATGTTGGCGGCAGGCGCCACGCCAATACTACCCATAATCGCAGCCCCAAGATCAGTTAAAATATCGCCAAATAAATTGCTGGCAACAATCACATCGAATTTCTCTGGTCTTGTCACAAAGAAGGCTGAGAGCGCATCAATGTGCTGCGAGTCTGCTGTCACCTCTGGATAATCCTTTGCTACGTCTTGAAACACTTCATCCCAAAATGGCATTGTATGAACGATTCCATTCGATTTGGTTGCACTTGTCACATGCTTTCGTCTTTTTTCTGCTAATTGAAAAGCAAAGCGCATGGCTCTCTCTGTCCCTTTTCTGGAGAAAACAGCATTTTGAATGGCAAGCTGATCTTCCCCTTGATAGATGCGGCCTCCAATTTCACTATATTCGCCTTCACCGTTTTCTCTTACAACAAGAAGATCGAAATCCTTTGGCTGAGCAAGCGGAGAGCGAATACCGCTCAGCTGTTTTGCAGGTCTAACGTTAATCACCTGCTCAAATTCACGTCTAATTTTAATCAGCAATCCCCAAAGCGATACATGATCCGGCACTAAATTGGCATCTCCGACTGCCCCTAAGAAAATGCTGTCAAAGGCTTTCAGTTGTTCCAATCCATCCTTTGGCATCATTTCGCCATGCTCTAAATAATATTCACAGCTCCACGGAAAATCCTGAAAGGTGAAAGACAGACCGCCATGCACATCTGATATCGCTTTCAAAACTCGGATGGCTTCAGGCACAACTTCCTTTCCAACCCCGTCTCCTGGTATTGCTGCAATTGAAACATGCTTCATTGATTTTTCCCCCTTCATCATCGGTCGACCGTCGACCATTTAATTCGAGTTTACTAGAGAGTGTCTGTTCTTACAATGGACAAAAGACGCTTTTTTGATCAAAGCGCCTTTTTATCCTGCATCAGCACACCGGGCTTCTGTTTCTTTCTTCCCGCACTTTTTTTATCTGAAAGCAGCAAACCTCCTAAGGTCAGTACCGTTCCAAGCGCCGACATGAAGGTCAATCTCTCGTGAAGAACGATCATTGAAATGACCATCGTAATAATGGGCACTCCATAAATATACACACTCGATTTCACCACACCGAGCGTTTTCACAGAAAAGCTCCATGTCAGAAAACAAATCGCAGATGCGAAAAGGCCTAAAAACAGTAAGTGGAAGGCAAACGATGGATTCGTCAACCGTTCCCAGTCTAAACGAATTTTAAAATGCCAGATCAGTGGAATCATCCATAGCAGTCCGTAAAAGAAGACACGCCTTGTTACCTGAATGATATGGTAGCCATATTGGTTGATCATCTTCGATAAAATGGAATAGAATGACCAGACGATGGTAGCCGTTAAAGCTAACGCATCACCGAGTGGATTCAATTGAAACGTGGTCATTCCATTCATGCTGATCAGCACGATTCCCGTCATTGCGATGAAAAAGCCTATGAAAAATCGGCTGTGCAGCGGCTCATCTTTTAATAAAAAATAAGCCAATAAAAAAGAGAAGAATGGGACAACGGAGCTGATAACACCTGCATTCGAAGCGAACGTATAAGTAAGTGCGACATTTTCTAAAAAGTAATATAAGACCACACCGCATAAACCTGCCAGCGCAAACATCCCTTCATGCTTTTTATTTCGCACCTTCATGGTGACTGGATAGATGATCACCAGAGCCAAGTACCCTATAAAAAAACGGAAAAATAAAATCTCTGTTGGAGAAAAAGCCGTTAATAATATTTTGGTAGAGATAAAGGTGGATCCCCATAAAAAAATGGTGAACATGGCCGCTAAATGACCAAGCAGCTGTTTATTTTTCATCAGCTGTTACCTGCTTTACAAAAATTTGCTGATACTGCCCTGGCGTGAGCCCAATAAATTCTGAAAAGAAATGACTGAAATGACTTTGATCAGAAAATCCAGCGGCAGCAGCCGCATCTACAGGCTTCACTCCTTGGGCGAGAAGTTCCTTCGCATAGTTCACTCTGACTGTCTGTAAATAACGGTACGGTGTAATCCCTCTGAACTTTGTAAAAGCACGCAGCAATGAATATTTGTTCATGGACACAAGCTCACCTAAGTCATCTAACGAGATATTTTCCGTGAGGTGTGTTTCGATATATTGCTGTACGTCTTGGACTTTTTGTTCGTTGGCACGTGCGGGTGATGCTTTTTCCTCTGATGTATCAGCATAGGCTTCAATCAATTGTTTCATAAAGAAATAGAAGGTTTCCTGTTTATTCAAAGCAGGCGCTTCTTCTGTGATCATTTGATGTAGATCATATAGCGGCTTTGTTCGTTCACTTTTTGAAAACACAGGGGCTTTAAAATGCGGCTTGTGCTGAAAGATTTTTTCCAGCACTTCAGCTTCAATATTTAAGCAGCGATAATCGAGTGTCCTATGATCAATTTGTTCACATGCGTGATTATCATACGGATTGAAAAGAAGGATATCACCCTTTTTAATGATGTATTCTTGATTTTGGCAGATCAAACGTCTTTGACCGTCTTCAATAAATCCAATCACATAATATGTATGAAAATGATTCGGGAACTTTTGCATGATGCCATGAAAGCGATACGCCTCTATTTGCAAGTCTTGATCAAAATGTACAGTTCGTTCCTCTTGTGTGTTCATGTCGATCCCTCTTTTCACTGAACTGATCATTAGTGTAGCACACCCTTTTTCTCTTGGATTGTACGATATTGACTTTTCGATGCAGGCTTGCCTAGAGGGAAAAACTTGGATAACATGAGACAAAAGATGATGAATAAAAGAGGGAATGATGGGATGAATTCATTCGAGATGGAAAGACCAGCACCGTATCACATGCAATTTTATGAACAGCTGAAGCAAATGATATTTGATGGCCAGTTTCAGCCAGGAGAGCGCATCAATGAAACGCAGCTTGCCAAGCAATTTGGTGTAAGCCGATCACCGGTAAGAGAGGCGATGAGGCTGTTAGAAAAAGACGAGCTTTTAATCGCGGATCATCGCTCAGGCTATTCCGTCTATACGTTAACAGAAAAAGATGTTGAGGAGCTTTATCAAATTCGGGCGGCCTTAGAAACACTTGCTGTTGAACTTGCCTGTAAGGAAGCCTCGCAAAGAGAAATGGATGAAATTGAGCAGGTTCTCACGCAGGCGGACGAAGCGATCAAGCAGCAGCTGCCATCTAAAGAGATCGTCCAGTTACATGAAGCCTTTCACCAAAAAATCATGTTGGCGAGTCACAATGACCGCTTATCCAAACAATTGAATCACGTGAATGCACTCATTCACTATTGCCGCATCTTCCATTTTAGCGGCGGGACTCGTGCTGAAACCATTCAAAGAGAGCATACAGCCATCTATTCTGAAATAAAAGAGCGCCGCTCCATAGAAGCGGTTCAAGCAATGACAGAGCACTTATTACATGATGTTATGCACTTAAAGCAAGTACTCTCTAAAACAAACAAAGAATAAAGGGCTTTTCCCATTTTTTAAGCATTCCATGAACATATTTTGAATTTTTCGTAGATTTTAGCATGTCCAGACGATCTTTCGTTTATATTAGAAGATGAGAAACTAGCTTTTATACAGGAGGATTTGTATATGCATACAAGTATTAGCCGTCTTCGACAGGCGGGTTTTATTGAGGGTATGTCTCTTTTAACCCTTCTTTTAATTGCCATGCCTCTAAAATATTTTGCGGATATTCCGATGGCAGTCACTATTGTAGGCTCTCTTCATGGCGCATTGTTTGTCATCTATATGCTCGTTTTGGCATATGTGACTTTTAAAGTTCGCTGGCATTTGAAATGGTCCATCGCCGGTTTTTTTGCGGCTTTCATTCCTTTCGGTAACTTCGCCTACGATAAGGTGCTCCGCCAATATGATACAAAAGCTTAATCAAAAAGGGCTAAAACGACATTCGTTTTAGCCCTTTTTTCCACGCTGGGGAACGCTTTTTTATATTGATGCATATTTCACAATGGCTGCTTGACGCGTCATGTCGTGATACGCCACCCATAATTCATCACCAGGCAAGACGCTAGTGATTGGATCGATTGGCTGTTTCACTTCATACATCATGCCATTTCTCTCAACCTGAATGATTGCTAACGGCAGATTGCCGATGACGCCAGCAAATTCAACATTGGTCACTTTTGCACTACCTTGTTTCTCTTGCATGAGACCCATTTCTCTATCCAGCTCTTCTTTTTTAGTCTGGATCGTGATTTGAGTGCCGGCTGTGACCTGCATATGATCAGGGATGAATTGGCTGACCGTTTTTGTGATGGACTCATCGCCGTTTGAAACCGACACATCAAGCTGAATAGGCTTTTGTTCATGGATGGCCACTGGATATTGCCTCACACGCTGAATCGTTCCTGTTAACGTCACATCTTTCCCCGATCGATTCCGCACTTCATGGCCATAGGCTGCCATTTTGAGCTGGCCGTTGATATCGACAAGATCGGCTTTTTCTCCTGTTCTAAATTCAAAACCGGCGGCTTGAATCATCGGAATGATATACGTTTTCTGATCTAATTCAAATGTGAGTGATAAGACGGTGCCTCGTCCTACAGTTCCATATGATTCTATGTTTCTTAAAACAGCGCCTTTGATAAACTTTGGCTCGCTTGGCTGCGAGAAGTCACCCTCTTTTAAGAGCATCGCTTTTTTCTTCTTTGGATCATAGTGAATGACAATACGCTGTCCCGGCTGTGGTATCTGGGTGTAGGATACAACCGTTTTAACCGTCTTTTCTATGCGCTGCCCTTCATATTCAAATTGAAGCCGCATGCTGACAACTGGCTGTTCGTTAATGTAGGTGCCCGTTTCTTTAACAGACACAATATTGGCTTCTAATGTGACACTGTCCTTTATCTTGTTTCTCCTCACCAGTCTCAAAATCGGCGGCAGGAAGATCGCTAGCACAAATAATAATAGCGGGATCAAGATCCATATCGCCCAGTTAAGAATGAGCGGTCCGCCCTTCATAACATATTGCGTAAAGGTATTAACAGACGTTTGGTGGGCCGGACTGGCGTTTTCAATTGAGATGACCTTTTGCAAAGGAAATTCCTTTAGTTCTTTGCTTTTCGTCTCAAATGCACCCGTTAATTGATTGTCAAATGAATAATAGAGCCAGTCGCTCTTCACATTTTTATTGAAAGAGAGCCCTTCTCTTTGTAAAGATTCATATGAAAACGACTGCAAAAGCTTGCTGGCAGACGTCGCCTTATTCGTGCGATGGTTATAAATATAACCTGTCAGTTTGCCTTTTGCTTCGTCCTTTGCTGTAGAGCCTGCAAGAAAAACTTCTTCTTCATTAAGCTGGTAAATAAAGGTTTGATAAATCGGCTTTGGTGTTGGAATGACTTCCCCAAGCCTTCCCTCTGCATTCACTTTCCTTGCCCTTTTTGGATAGTTAGATTCGACAGCGACTGCAAAGTTTTGTGATGTCCCGATTGTTTTCTCCAGCTGCTGCTCCACTTTATCTTCAATGAGACTGAACGGTTCAACGTTTTTGGAGACATAAACCCCAAGCTGTTGCTTCTCGTTTGAGATTCCGCTGACATACGCCTTCTGGTCATTTTTCAAAGCCAATTCAAACATAGGAATTGGCGTCTGCCCTCTAAAGGAATTCATGACGACATCGATAGAAACGGGTCTTGCTGGCAGCTTTAGATCGTTCAGATTGTGCACATGAAACTGACCATCCTTCAGCTCACCGATGACTGCAGCGGCACCATCCATTTCTCCTGTAAATACGAGCCGTCCATTCCACTGGTATGTATTCGTTTTTAGAAATGAGGGAATCTGCAGGTTATTTTGAACGAGCTCTTTCCTTTCTCCGCTAGGCGTTAGTTTCTCGATCAAAAGCTGCCCCTCTTTATTTTTTAAAGCAAGTAAGAGATTGTTTCCTTGAATGGATGGCAGCATTTCATGAAACGTATCACTTTCTGTGGTCCATTCACTAATTCTTTTTCCTGATTGAGGATCATACATTGCAAAATGGAGCTGCTGGTCTTTTGATACAGCACTCACCACTCGTTTTCCTTCATCAAATGTAAACATTCCTTTGACGTCATACTCTGTTACTTTCCCATCTGACAAATCATCTTGGTAATGATTCCACACCAAGACACTGAGAATGATGGCTGGAATAAAGAAGACAATATATCTGAGGAAGATGATTGGTATTCTTTTCACTTGATCGCTTCCTTTCATGAGGTTCCTTAAACTTATACGTCAGTACAGCGAAAATGTTTCATGCGAGAAGAATACCATCAAAGCCTCTGAAATCCATATTTTACAAACTTTGTTGTTTACGATAAAATCCAATCAGATTCAAAAAAGGAGTTATCTCATTGGATAAGCTATCATCTATCATTCTAGCGGCTTGGCTGCGTGTCCCTCGCTGGTTCAAGCAATGGGTACTCGTGTCCATTTCTATTTTCTTTTTTTATATTTGTTTTGTAAAGGGGCTGACTAGCTGGCACACCTTGCCGCCTGTCACATTGCTCTCATGTGTGATTGGTTCCTTCATCATTTGGCTGATGTGGCTTAAGAGGCAAAAAAATAAGTGAGAAGAGGAAAATGATGAAAAAATTGATTCTATATTTTGCGATCTCTTTTGTTCTTCAATTCATTTGGTTTGGTCTTGTGCATCCAAATAGAGGCGTGACACTGCTGGATATGTTCATGTTTTCTATTTTGTTTGCGGTCATGTTCTTTTTTATTGAGCGGATTTGGCGGTATCAGAAAAAAGGACAAAGTAAATGATCATGAAGCTCGCTTTATTCACTCTGATTATTTGTGCATTTATCGGTCTGCTGTTAGTGTCAAACCCTTTTGGGGCGGACGCTATGCGATTGGTTTGTATCTTCATCTTCCCTTTTCTTGGGCTTATTGGTTTCTGTTTCCTATTGTTTGACCCAATGAAAAAGGCTGCCAAATAGATGGCAGCCTGTTCCTTACTCTTTTCATGCAAATAAATAATCAATGTTTAATCTCCGTTACGGAGTGTATGAATTAAGATTCGATCATATCAGTGTGTCATATGTGTTCCGAGTGAACCTACGTTTGAAAGTAAACGCCATGGAAGTTCTGGATAACAAGACAACGAAAGCCCTACCTCTCATTCGTCCTTACGGCTCCGAAGCCGTGCCAGTGTGAATTGTAAATCAAAACGTCTTTTTTCCATTCTTCCGCTCTTATAGGGGGGCGGTGGCAGAAGGAAAAGAATAAGTTTGTTCGCTTTGACAGCGTCTCGTTCTTATCAAGTAGAAGCTCTATTGCTTCTCATTATGTCATAGAAAAAAGAAAGTTTACTTTCTTTATTTATTTGCTTATTTCAACACTTAATATCAAACTATAACACATTCCCCCTGCTTGCGCAAGTGTTAAAGTGATAATTCTGCTGGTGTACGGCTTCCTTCATTCATATAACGAATGGAGGCTGGGTCAATCTTCAGGATCACTAGATTTGGGTCATCTTTTCCTTTAAACCATTTCTCCATCTCATCAGACCAAAGACGGTCAATCAGTTCCGGATCGTCGGTTAATGCTGCGGTGCCTGCAATCTCTGCATACGTATCACCGAATCCTTCGCCTGAATATCCAATAAGAATATGAACATTCGGGTTTTTTTCAATTTCTTCTGCTTTATGTGTTTCTTTACTCGTGGGTGTATATAACGTCAGCCCTTCATGGAAAAAAGTCATATAGCGGGTATGCGGCTTATCCTGTTCAACAGTCGCTAGTGTTCCGACCATTTGTTCATCTAACAGGTTTAATACCTTTTGTTTTAATTCTTCTTGAGACATATCGTTTCACTCCTTCAAAATTTCATCCATATACGTAGGTTTCCACGACAGTCCATTCATTAAACAAAGAAATGTGTTTTCATAAAAAGAGACCTTCTGGCTGATGCTATAAAAAACAGGTTCAATGAAGGGAGAAATTGAACATGCATCATGAAACGATGTTTCATTTGAGCTCACTTGTCATTGCGGCAGTTGTTGTAGGCATTATCGTATGGTCTGTCATATCTGTGCAGAAAAATCGCAAGAAATACTAAAAACACCGCCCAATCAAAGCTGGGCGGTGCCGCGGTAGATCATGTATTCATAAAGGAACCGCCATTGACATGAAGTGTCTGTCCTGTCATATAAGACGATTCGTCAGAAGCCAGCAGTACAAAGCAGCCGACATGCTCAACAGGCTGTCCTGGTCTTCCCATCGGAGTTTCTGCTCCGAAGCTTTCCACACTGTCTTCATCAAATGTAGATGGAATGAGCGGCGTCCAAATTGGACCTGGCGCTACACCGTTCACTCGAATCCCATCTTTCACAAGCGATTGTGCCATAGAACGCGTAAAGCCGTTAATGGCTCCTTTTGTTGCCGTATAATCAATCAGCACTGGGTTACCTCTATATGGGTTAATGGATGTTGTGTTAATAATGGAGCTTCCCGGTTTTAAATAATCCAATGCCTTTTTCGTAAAATAGAAATAGGAATAGAAGTTGGTTCTAAAGGTTTGGTGAAGCTGTTCACTGGAAATATCTTGAATACGTTCTTGCGGATGCTGTTCAGCCGCATTATTTACTAAAATGTCTAATTGACCAAAGGCTTCAACTGTTTTTTCTACTGCTTTCTCACAGAAGGCTTCGTCACCGACATCTCCTGCAATCGTTAAGCATTTGACGCCTTCCTGTTCTACACGTTTTTGCGTATCCTCTGCATCCTCATGTTCATTTAAATACACAATGGCAACATGTGCACCTTCCTTTGCATAGGCAACAGATACTGCCCGTCCAATTCCACTATCTCCACCTGTAATCAGGGCCACTTTTCCTTTTAGCTTGCCAGAACCTTGATATGATTCATCCTCAAAGATCGGCGCTGGATTCATTTCTCTTTCACTGCCTGGCTGCTGATCCTGCGTTTGGCGCGGAATGCCATTTGTTAAATAATCACGTAAATCCATGTGTAAGCTCCTCCTTGATTTGTTGATGTATCCTTTCATTACCACCTCATTTTTTCTCTCAAACATCATGAAGCTGTACTGATGTGTTCCTGAAAATCAGCATGTTTGAACAGGGGGAAAATCGGTTACATGATCATCAAAAAGGAGCGTTCTCACATGCTGTCTATTTCGAAAACCTTTAGCAGACCAAAAGGCTGGCTCGGAAGCATTGCTGGACTCATTATGGCAAATGAAAATAAAGCATTGAATCAATGGGCCATCCGCCACTTAGATTTGACAGATGGTGAAAACATTTTGGAAATTGGCTATGGACCCGGCTACAGCATTAAACATATGCTCAAGCATTATCAAGACCTTCACATTGATGGGCTTGATGCTTCTTCCACCATGCAGGAGCAAGCACAGTCCCGCGTCAGCAAACGGGCAAAAGAAAAACAGGTTCGTCTGT
The DNA here is from genome assembly GCF_038593295.1 of Bacillus sp. FSL R5-0512. Taxonomy (NCBI): domain Bacteria; kingdom Bacillati; phylum Bacillota; class Bacilli; order Caryophanales; family Bacillaceae; genus Bacillus; species Bacillus sp. FSL R5-0512. The sequence continues at coordinate 479,146 of NZ_CP151982.1, read as the reverse complement.
ATGTCGGCAAAATCGAGAAAACACGTCTTCCCGGAGAGCAGTATGACAAAGTACTGTCTGTTAACAATTTTACGATTTGGGATGATCCAAAAACGGGCTTACTCAATCTTTATCACACCTTAAAACCAGGCGGGACACTCGTTATTGTGATGCAGCCAAGAGAAAAAGGAGCTGACGCCAATCGGACAAAAGAGATGGGTGAAAACATATTAAATGACTTGCAGTTTGCAGGGTTTGATGAATTTTCTATTGAGTATGAAGAGATTCGACCTACCCTTGCCGTCTGTGTCACAGCAAAAAAGCCGAGAAGCGAATAAGCTCTCGGCCTTTTTCTTACCACTTTGCCTCTTTGACAAATTGATAGAAAAGCTGATGTAATTTCTGTTCAATGTTTTCCTTTGTTCCTTGTCCATAAAGCGCCATGCTTTCTTCACTTTCAATGATGGATGAACTGATCAGACTAAACATTTCTGACCCTTCCTTGCCAAGCTCTTGCGGCGCCAGCATCATGAGCATTCGTGACATCTGCTGCTGCCCGCCATCCATGCTTTTAACCTCGTATGCCTGATCAAGATCATAAATATGAAAGATTGGTTCCTTGATGAATGCATGCTTTAAATGATAAAGAGCAAATTCAGTGCCAGGTATGCCTAAGCCGCCTTGCTGTTCACGTTCCAAAAGGCCGCCCGCCACATCATCTGCATGTATGATAAATCCTTCCTCTTCAAGCTGACGAAGCAGCTGCCTAATGGTTTCATCATGCTGCGGCATCGTCTCTCTTTTTTCGATGGTAAAATGGGACAGGATGCTGCGAATCACAAACATATAATTCGTCACCTGCTCTGCAACCGCCATCATATCAACGGTTTCTTGCGCCAATTCTTCGGGAGGTTCTTTTATTCTTTTTTTCTCGATGATATAAGGAATCTTCCGTTTAATATGAGCCTTCACACGCATAGCATCATCCTCGTTTAAAAGCGGGCTGACCATGATGTAATCGATATGCTCATATGGGATTGGAACGGTCGAGACAATCATGTCATAGCTCGATGCATCGATTTCCTTTAGCTCCATCAAAGAGGATAGATCGAATTTGGCGATCTCCGGCAATTCTTTTTTCAACCGGGAGGCGAGCATTTTCGAGGAACCAATCCCGCTTGAGCAAACAACGAGCGCATGAATTTTTGTTTCTTCTTTTTTGATTTCAAGCACTGAACCAAAGTGAAGCACAAGAAAGGCAATTTCATCCTCTGGAAATTCAATCTCTGGAAAGAAACGCTCGACTCCTTCTTCAATCGCCATAAACAGCAAAAAGTAGTCTTTTTTAATTTGTTGTGTGAGCGGATTATAGATTCTCATCTTTTCCTTTAGACGGTTCATGGCAGGCTCAAGATGAGACACGAGCCCCTCATACAATGAATCATTTTCATTGAGATGATAGCCGGTTTTATTTGAAATAAAATCAATGAGCTTTTTCGTTCTCAGCGCTATATCCAGCTCAATTTCATCAATACGGTATTCAGTCTGAAAGCTGCGATTTGCGCTGCGAAGGTGGATGGTCATATATCCGACCTCCGCTTCAGGGATCTCCACATTAAACATGCGTTCAAGCGCTCTTGCCATTCGAAGTGATGATTCAAATTCCTTCGTCCGCTTTAATTCCAGCAGCTCCTCCTCTTCCATTCGAATGGTTTCCCCAAGCTGAATACGTTCGATAGCATAGGTTAAGTGAACAACAAGTGCAATATAGGCACTATCAGATAAGGAGAGTGACAGTCGATCTTTCAAATGAAAGAGCAGCCTTTCTACCTTAAGCAGCTGTCCTCTGCTGACAACGCCAAACACCTTTTCCGTTGCTTTCGTTCGATGTTTGATATTCATTTCAATCGTTTCTAAAAACAATTGAATGTCGAGCCGGTCAACAATGAGATTGCCGACAATTTTTCGTTTTGCTTCCTCCGGCCCTTTTAATTCAATGCCGTACCCGCGCTTGCGGATAAGCTGCAAACCGTATGGAGCAATCCACTCCGTCAGTTCATCTAAATCATAGCTGATCGTCGCATTTGTTACCTGCAAGTCAGCTGCGAGTGTGTATAATTTCACCGGTTCCTTCGCTTCAAGCAGCGCACATAGAATTAAGAGCTTTCGTTCATCTGAGCTATATTCGATTTGATCCTCATTTGACATATGAGCAAGAAGCCGCTGTTTATCCTCCTGTTCGCCGACTGCCTTCAAGCCTTTCCCCGGCTGTTTATCTAATGAAAGTTGATAATCTTTCAATATTGGTTTAATGGATTTTAGTTCTCTATGGATCGTTCTAGTACTTACCTGAACAGAATCGGCTATCTCACGAATGGTGACATAACGATTTTGCTGAATGATGTATTTAATGACTTTCTGTTCTCGTGCCGTTATGTACATGAAATGCCTCCTTCTGTATAAATAGGTCTATTGTCACACCTTAATATAAAACGCTTTCAACGAGCGTTGCAATCTTAAGTTGATCTGAATTTGGCACAGCGGCTGTGACAAAATATAAACAAGGGATCATCAGACACTTCTCCAAAATGAAGGTCCATAATCCTTTTGATGAAATTGAACCTTTTGTTCTTGAAAAGGCAGTGACCCCCCCGCTTTTAAAGAATAAGTCGGATTGTATACTGGAGAGCCAAAGCAATAATCGATTGTGCCTTCTTCCGGACGGAACATGACGGTTCGCATCGTTCCAAACAGCTCCTCATAATTGTGCACAGCCAGACCATCAGGATATTCTGTCTGGAACAGTTTCGCAAGAGAATCACTTGATCGTTGTTCTTTTAACGCTTCCATTAACATATCGTATCTGACAACAGAATGATGTTTGGTCATCCCTTTTGCTGTTTGATCAGCTACCGGATGATTCGTTGCAGCAATATAACCTCTCTCCGGTCTTCTCACCATTTTTTGACCATCAATGATTTCAATCACAGCGGCCTCTCCTTTTCGATCCGCAAGCATGATGTGAACATTTGAGGCAACGGGCATTTCCTCGATAGAGCGAATGGCTTCCTCGACCGTTTGACAGGTTTCCAGAACAGAGCGAATCACATGATACACCTGCAAACCGGCGACTGCTGGGGGCTTTAAACCGGGTTCATTGCCAACCGGCGGACCGCAAGCAGAGAAAGTCACAGCAAGACCATGCTCATTCATCCCATCAGATCTGCCAAACAAGAGCAGCGACGAGCCTGTATGATATGCCGAGCCTTTTACATGTGTCGTCACAAGACGCATATCATCAAAAATCGGGGAGAAATCATAGTTACGAAGCATGACCGTTTGTTGGCCTGCCGCCATATTCCCCTGCCTCACACAGTGGGAACAGCCTGGCTGAAGATGAGATGAATAGAAAAAGGTCAAATAACGCTCATCTAATTGCATTTCATCACAAAACCCAGCAAACTCTTCATCTAATTGAGGAAGAAAGGGACGGATCAGCTGCTTCGTTTCTTTCACAGCCTGTTGTGTTACCGGTTCTGTCCGAATATATTGTGTCTTTAGCAGCGGGTTCTCCTTAAGCCAGACAGCCTGCTGTTTTCCCACTTCATAAGCCGTTCCAGTCATCTCTTGAAAATATGCACTAATCTCCTCCATGCCTCCACACCTCTTTCGCCTTCGTTTCTTTTATCATATCGAAACCCTCCTTCATTTAAAAGTATTGGAAATATGTATAATCCAAAAGAATTCTTAGCCTTGCTTTGTTTTCCAAATTTCAATTAAATAATGTATTTTCGAATGAACATGATTTAACTTATAAACGTGAAATCACTTAAGTTCCTTCATTTGTAAAAATCATGTTATAATATCCCTATACCAAACTCAGGAATTTCGGAGGTTTCTTATGAATATAAATCTCAAGCATGAAGAAAATATTCAATATTTTTATTCTGGTTTTCTATTTGAAGAATATATAGATTTTAATCATTTTAAAGAAACAGTAAAAAAAGCTGGATTTAGTGTAGATGACAAAGAAAATATGAATGATGTATATAATTACTTTGTTAATAACTTGGATTGGAGTCACAAAAAAACTCTTGATAAGATTTACTTTGAGTCTATACTTTATAGCCAACTAAAAAATGTATATGTTCATACATTTAACAGCGATTTATCAATAGATACTTTCAAACAGAACATTAATAAGATTTTAAAGAGACTTAAAAGTGACTCGAAAATTCCAACAAACTTCAAAAGAAAAATGAATGAAGATGGTTTTTATTTAATGGATGGTTTAAATATTACTGTACCAGGATCAACATTTATTAGCGGTTTAGATTACGTAGAGAATAATGGAACGATACAAAAAGCAAGGCTTTTATTAGTTCAAACAGTAAAAGATGAAACAGACAAAACTAAGTACTTCATTGCTGGTATAGAGATTAACTTTATAGAGAGAACCTGTCTAATATTGATTCGAAATATTCCAAATATTAAAGAGCCAGATGAGAATATAAGTGGTGATTATAATAGATCTATCGGAAAACTTTATAATTATGTAAAGGAACAAATTTTAAATAAGTTAATTGGTAATGTTACCTCCATAGAAAGAGACAGTGATCGAGAATCAATATATAAAGTCTGTAAGAAACTTGATGAAGATTTACTTAAAGATGTTAGACAAGAAGTAGCTGACAAAGCTTCCACAGCAATCAAGAATAGTGTTAAAAATTATATGAGAAAATTATATGAAGTAAACGAACGTCCAAATAAACAAGAGCGGGAAGAATTAGAGAAAAATATTCAATCTTTATTATTATCCAACTATATCAAAAACACATATGATACTAAACAATTAGTGAAAAAGGCTAAAAAGCTAAATTTGATTGGATATACGACTAAATTAAAATTCAAAGGAAATAACTCTAATACAGGCTCCACTCGCTCATCAAGTTCAAAACACCCTGTATCACAAAGTGATATGTTCCACAGTTTATATATCAACTTTGAAGGAGCAAAGGAACTAGAAAATTGGGGTATTTCATGGTTTACAGATACAAAATTTTCTGACGAAAAAAATATTGAGGTTATACAAACTACTATATATAGCACCTCGACATATTTCAAGATAGTATTCTTACCTAGGAAACCACTAAATGAGGAGATAATAAACTATGTCGTTAGACAACTTAATAAACAGCGTTCACTTAAACCTTTCAATGAGTGAAGAAGAAGCAGTAACTCTATTAACCAAAATATCAAACACTTTTAAAGATAGCTTTTTTAGAAAAAATCAATTAAAGAATATACAGGATGATATTGAAATTCTCTTTTCTATATTAAAAAGTGGTGGTTATATTGATGAATACATACAATGTGATTGTGGAGAAGAAACAGAAATCTATCCTCTAAAGACTACACATTGTGAGTATTGCAATCAGTTGTTAAAAAACACCTTTGTACATGAAATAACAGATCTATTTAAACTAAAAAATGAATTAAGTCAGGAACTTAATTTGAGAAATGAAGAAATATTAAAATCAGTAATTGATGACCATTTCTTAGATATCTTTTATGAATTAAAAGATAATATAGACACTATTATACCTTTTCTGGGGGCTGGAACTTCACTTCCTTTGGGTTTAAATAATTGGCCGAATTTATTGAGTGGAATGAGTGGTTCTTTAAAACAACAAGATAAAGATCTTTTTGACAAACGTATTAACAAAGGAGACTATTTAGGAGCAATCGATGTTCTTAAAAATAACACCTTGAACCTTTCAACTGATGAAGATATAAAAAAACATATAGTACGTCAAATCGAGGCTAAGTATAAAAGTGGGTTGGCTGAAAATTATCATAATATAAATGATATTATTAACTTAGAACCTGCATTTTTCATAACAACTAATTATGATTATTCTTTAATAGACTATAAAGAGGGAGATACATATCCTTATACACTAGATCAAATCGAAGACGCTCATGAATTCCTTAACAAAGGAAAACAAATTGTTCTACATTTACATGGTCATATAAGATTCCCTAAATCTATGATAATCACTAAAGAAGACTATGAGAATCTATATAAGAATGACAGAATAAAGTCTTATCTTAATGCTATAATGGGAACGAAAAACCTTTTATTCATTGGTTTTTCGTTTGATGACGAATATTTCAAAGATATCTATGATAACTCTTTTAAAAACTTAGGAGGACAACATTTTATTATACAAGATAATCTTCATCCTGATGAAGCAAGAGATATGATTAGAGCAGGTTTACGTCCTATAAGTATAAAAGTGGATACTAATAATTATAGCGAAAATTATGTAAGGGCATTAAAAATTGTCCTTACAAATTTATTATAACCCCCAAAAAAACTATAGATAAATACAATATATACATTTTCATGATTAATCTCAAAGGGCTTGATTTTCTTAGCTTTTATTTAGGTTACAACTCATAAAGGCCCATTAAACTCTAAAACAGAATTAATGGGCCTTTTAATAAATATTATTTTTAAATCCCGATCACAGCTGTTTACAGTATTGTTGAAACAATGCTTCTGCCATCGCTTCATACCCCTTAGGATTCGGATGAAATTGATCAATCGATAAGTAGGCTCTTTCATGCCCTTCAAACGCTCGGTACACATCCACAACTTCTACATGCGGATTCGCAGCAAGCAAACGAAGTTGTTGATTATATTGCTGAAGCCACCGCCCGGCTATTGGTATTTGCGGAAATGGATTATATAAATTCATGAAATATACGTAGTAAGGCTGATGCTGCCCTTTTTTGATCTGAGCAATTTCTTGAATCATCTTGATAAAATTCGCCTGACAATGTATGACTGCTTGCAGCAGTTTCTTTTCATCTTCACCTTCTTCATACTGCTGAACAGCTTGAACAAGATCATTCCCACAGCCTGTGATGGTGATGATGTCTGCTGTTGCAATCGCACGTCTCACCTCTGACCGTTTGAAAAGCTGTAAAATCTGATCAGTCGTTAACCCTGATTTTGCAAATACGGACAGCTCGACCGGTGCATGTGTCTTTTTTTCAAGCATCCACCAAAACCGCTGAACAAAACCTCCGCCAAATAAACGTGCCCCCACCCCAACTGTTAAGGAATCTCCAATCGCAACATAGGATCGTCCCACTCTTATCCCTCACTCTCTCCTGCCTTCTCTTATATATACGAATTCGGAGAACAGTTGCTTGTAGCAGATGACTTAGGGGCATCCATCTATTTTTGAGATGCAGTGCCTTTACAAACTCTTTACTTGCGATATCGAACGATTTTTTGTTCAATAAGAGTAGGCTTTTTACGCTGAAAACTGCGTGTTTACACGTTCCAGAAAAATTTACAAACTTTTTATCTTGATTTCGAGACTTTATACCTTGACTTCAAACTACATTGTGATTACAATGAAAATATCAGTTTTCATGTAACTGTGCTTGTTACATCTTTTTCATAGCATTCCAATATGATTAAAGATGCCACATATTCAGTGTATCATTGGGATACGCTAAAAAAATAACCGAAACAGAAAGGATTGAATGAACATGGCAAAAGTTTTATACATCACTGCACATCCGCATGATGAAACAGTTTCTTACAGTATGGCTACTGCTAAGGCATTTATCGAATCTTATAAGGAAGCAAATCCAAGTGACGAGGTTGTACATATCGATTTGTACAAAGAAAACATCCCTCACATTGATGCAGATGTATTCGCTGGCTGGGGCAAACTTCAATCTGGCGCTGGTTTCGATACACTTTCAGCTGAAGAGCAAGCGAAAGTTGCTCGTCTAAACGAATTAAGTGATCAATTCGTTTCTGCTGACAAATATGTATTTGTTTCACCACTTTGGAACTTCTCATTCCCACCAGTTCTTAAAGCATACATCGACTCTGTTGCTGTAGCTGGTAAAACATTCAAATACACTGAGCAAGGTCCTGTTGGATTATTAACAGACAAAAAAGCTCTTCACATCCAAGCACGTGGCGGATACTACTCTGAAGGTCCTGCTGCTGAACTTGAAGCAGGTCACCGTTACCTTGGTACAATCGCTAACTTCTTCGGAATTCCTTCTTTCGAAGGTCTTATCGTTGAAGGTCACAATGCTGAGCCTGCGAAAGCAGAGCAAATTAAAGCAGATGCAATCGAACGTGCGAAAGCTTTAGGAAAAACTTTCTAATAACTGCACGCAAAAAGCCAATGATCTTTACGGTCATTGGCTTTTTATTTGTTCAGATGAAAATCCTAATTCCCTCGAAATATCACTGGCGGCTTTTTTCACCTGTTTAATTAAGTAAGGTAAGCGTTCTTTTTGATATCCTGCTTCAAATCCTGCTATGCTAATACCTGCTACCACTTCCCCCAGATGATTGAAAATTGGGGCTCCAATCGCAGCTGTATAGTTTTCAAGCTCAGAATAGCTTAGCGTATATCCCCGTGCATTTGATTCTTCCAGCATGTTTCTTAGGACCTCTTTATCTGTGATGGTCCCAATTCCGATCTTCCCCAGCTCAATTGAGTCAATATAGGCAAGTCTCTCGCTCTCTGGTAAAAAAGAGAGAATACTTCTCGCACAGGCACCCGCATATAGGGGGGACCGTCTGCCGACGGCGGTGTAGAGACGAACAGGCTGCGTACCTTCAATCTTTTCCACGTAAATGGCTTCGTCGCCTTCACGAACAATGAGCTGTACAGCTTCTCCTACTTCATCCCGTAAGCTTTCCATAAATGGTCTTGCAATCCTTCGAATATCAAGGCGGTCCGCCACAAGCTGACCGTATTCAAGGAACATCAAGCCTAATCGATAAACACCCGTTTCTTGCTTTTCTAACAGCCCCATATCAGCTAAAGAGCTCGCCATACGATGAACAGATGTTTTCGGCATACCGGAAAGCTCGATCATTTCATTTAATGTTAATTGATCGTGAGCGATAAACAGCCGCAAAATCTCCATTGATTTCACAACCGTTTTATTTGTGTTTTGCATCTTCTTCACCTTTTCTAAACGAGAATGCTTCCAGCTTGATTCTTGCGGCCAGCTCCCTCAGTTCGGCTTCTTGCTTAAATAACGCCTGCTCTGCATCCCGGTGATCTATTTGTTCAAAATACAGCTTTGCCCCAGGCATCGCCTGTGCAATAAGCGGCAGATCAACAGTTGCTACTTCTCCAATACGCGGGTATCCGCCTGTCGTCTGCCGATCTGCCAGCAGAATAATCGGCTGGCCATCGGGTGGAATTTGAATAGATCCAAAGGCGACAGCTTCTGAGATCAATTCCAGCTTTTCTTTTAAATGAACCGGCTCCCCCTTCAGCCGGCAGCCCATACGATCTGATTGGGGTGTGACCTGATAAGGCTGCTCAAAAAAAGCGGTTTGAGATGTTTCTTGAAAAAAAGAAAGATGCCTGCCTGCCAGCACGCGAATCACTGGCGATTTCAGCAGCGGCAAAAAATGATCATGACTCACTGTCCAATCGGGTGCGCCGTATCCCGCCTGTTTCACTTTATTTTTCAGCCTATCAAACAAATGATCCGCTACGATAGACGGCTCTCCAACAGGCAGAATGTCGCCTTTTTCAAGCGGTCGTCCTTTCAGTCCACCGATTCCTGCTCTGACATAAGTGCTTTTGCTCTGCATGACTGGTTCCACATCAAATCCACCTGCCACAGCAAGATAAACGCGGCAGCCTCTCTTACAAAGACCAAAGGTGATCGTGCTTCCTGATCGGACAAAAAGCGGCTTCCATAACGGTGCCCGCTCTCCATCAATATCAATCTCAACATCAGCACCAGTGACGGCAATGAGCTGATCTTTTTCACATGTCAATACAGGCCCCGGCCCCATCAACGTGACTTCCAGCACGGCTTCGTTTTCTTGGTTACCGGTGAGAATGTTGGCGATTCTAAGTGAGAGCGGGTCCATGCCGCCGCTCGTTAAGACACCATACTTTTGATAGCCTTGCCGCCCTTTATCTTGAATGGTTGTGTAGATTCCTGGCTTGATGACATGAATACTCAACGTTCTGCCTCCTTCATGCTGAAAAATTCCTTTTCAGACATTTGGACAAATCTGACCTCGTCCCCTGCTTTCAATAGACTCGGAATTTCATCGTCTGGGCGAAAAAGCGGCAGCGGGGTTTGTCCAATGAGCTGCCAGCCCCCGGGTGTAGAAATTGGATAAACGCCTGTCTGCTTTCCTGCAATACCAACAGAGCCTTTTGGAATGGACATTCTTGGTGTTTCTCTGCGTGGTGCTGCGATCTTTTCAGACAGCCCGCCTAAAAACGGAAACCCTGGGGCAAATCCAATCATATAGACAAGGTACGTGCCCGCAGTGTGAATACGCACGACTTCCTCTGGCGTTAAACCATTGATACGGGCAACCTCTTCTAAATCAGGGCCCAGCGCTCCTCCGTAACAGACTGGAATGTCAACGATGCGGCGCTTTACCTGAACTCCCTCCTGCCATTTGTCTTCAAGAAGTTGTTCAATGTAGCCTTTGACCCATTCATATGGAGACAGGTCATGTGTTTGAAGCTGGGCCGATTGATGAACGGTATAAGGCTCGTAGAAAACAGTCACATTTGTAAAGGCTTGAACCGCTTCTACATATCCTTCAAATGGGTGCTGTTCAATACATGCAAACAGCTGCTCAACACGTGCATGAATCTCCTCACGTATGTCAGCTCCAGCTTGGATGACGATCGCTGCATCTCCCAGCGGGTGGTAGGTGATGGAATCTTTTATCGTTGAAAAAGCCACTTGAGAAACCTCTCTTTCTACAGTACACCTAGCTTTTGATCTCTTCGATCTGTGATGAACATATGACCGGGTGCATGAGTGATCGCAATATCGGGTTTTGTATGCATGACAATGGCTTGCGGCGTCACACCACATGCCCAAAACACCGGGACTTCTCCTTCTTTGATCACAGATGGTTCTCCAAAGTCAGGCTGACCTATATCGGAAATGCCAATCACCGCTGGGTCCCCTATATGGATCGGTCCGCCATGGACTGATGGAAATCGAGATGTCACTTGAACACTTCTTGTGACTTGATGCGCCGGAATGGGTCTCATGCTGACCACCATCGGGCCATGAAAGACTCCTGCTTTTTCACAAGCTATATTCGTTTGATACATGGGTACGTTATGACCGTCTTCGATATGGCGGACAGGAATGTCATTTAGCATAAGCGCGTGCTCAAACGTAAAACTGCATCCAATGAGAAAGGCAACCATATCATCCTCCCAATAAGCAGTGATATCTGTCACCTCTTCTTCAAGAATCCCTTTTCGGTAAATACGGTACTTAGGAAAGTCCGTACGAATATCCGCTTGAGGCGCAGACCGTCTTGGCACTGGATCACCTGGGTCCAGTACATCAAGCAAGGGACATGCAGCCGGATTCCGCTGACAAAATAATAGAAAATCAAAGGCAAGTTCCTTTTTGACAATCATTAAATTGGCTTGAGCAAACCCCTCTGCAAAGCCAGCCGTTGGTCCTGTGATCTTTTTTTCGCGAATCAATTCTCTCATCTGTGATGGCTCATATGTTTGATAAGTATTCATCTGAATCAACTCCATAGTTTCGGGATTTCATTAATGATGGTATAGCCGCCCATCATCGCCATAATGACCACAACAAATGCACCAGTCACTGTCAAAAAGAATGGATGCCGATAATCTCCGACAATGTCTTTCTTATACGCCGCAACGAGTAATGTGCCAAGGGCGAGCGGCAAAATCAATGCATTGATCGCTCCAACTAATATCAAGATGTTCACTGGTCTTCCGATCGTAATAAAACAAAGGGTCGAGAGGGCAATAAAGCCAATGATGATACCACGCTGGTTTTGCTCAATTTTTGGTGAGAAGGTTTTGAAGAAAGAAACAGATGTGTATGCTGCTCCAATGACGGATGTAATCGCCGCAGCCCACATAATAATCCCGAACATTTTATATCCGATATTTCCTGAAGCTAATTGAAAAACAGAGGCAGGCGGGTTGGATGGATCTATCTGCAAGCCTTTTGAGACAACTCCTAATGTGGCAAGAAAGAGTGCCACACGCATGACAGATGTAATTAACACACCGAAAATAGAGCTTTTCGTCACTTGCGGCAGTGCTTCCTTCCCCTTAATACCTGCATCCAGCAAGCGATGCCCGCCAGCAAAGACGATATAGCCGCCTACCGTTCCGCCCACAAGTGTCACAATGGATAAAATATCAATCGTCTCTGGGACAAATGTTCTCACGGCTGCTTCTCCAACTGGCGGCGCTGTTGAAATCGCCACGTACAGCATCAGGCCAATCATGACAAAGCCTGCTGCCTGCGTAAAACGGTCCATCGCTTTCCCAGCCTCTTTGATCACAAAGATGAGAATGGCAATCACAGCACTGATCCCTGCGCCGATTCGCGGATCGACACCGAAGATCACCTGAAAACCGAGACCAGCTCCAGCGATATTTCCGATGTTAAAGGCAAGTCCTCCAATGACAATCAAAAAGGCCAGCACATACCCGAGACCCGGGAGCACCATATTCGCTATATCCTGACCTCGTTTTTCTGAAACGGCAATGATGCGCCATACATTTGTTTGTGCAAAAATATCTAATAAAATTGAGATCAAAATGACAAACCCAAAGCTAGCCGCAAGCTGCTGTGTGAAGACGGTTGTTTGTGTTAAAAATCCCGGTCCGATCGCGGACGTCGCCATTAAAAAGGCAGCGCCCATCAGCATAGACCGATTCCCCTTTGGTGCCTTCATGTGTTTGACTTTCTCTGTTTTCATGCTGTTTCCCCCTTTGATGACGATTTTTATTGAAAGGCCTTGAGATGAATCCCGGCTTCTTTTAGCTTCGCTGTAATGGTTTTTGCAAATTGAAGCGCATGGCTGCCGTCTCCGTGAATGCAGACCGTATCTGCTTTGAGCTCGATATCTTCTCCTTGAACTGTACGAACCCTGCTTTCTCGCACCATACGAACAACCTGCTGGACGGCCCGTTCATCCTCTTCAATGAGTGCATGTGGTTCGCGGCGGGATGTCAGCGTCCCATCTGTTTGATACGTCCGATCAGAAAACACTTCATGTGCCACTTGCAGACCTATTCGTTCACCTGCTAACGCAAGTTCACTGCCTGAGAGACCAAATAACACAAGGTTTGGATCCACATCATACACAGCCTGCGCAATTGATTCAGATAATTCAGTATTTTCAGCTGCCATGTTGTAGAGGGCGCCGTGTGGTTTGACATGCTGCATCGTGCCGCCCTCGGCCTTGAGAAAGGCTGATAGAGCGCCAATTTGATAGATGACAAGATCATAGGCTTCCTCTGCGGAGATAGCCATTGGACGTCTGCCAAAGCCGGCCAAATCTTGCAAACCCGGATGCGCACCAATTTTAACCCCTTTATCCAGTGCCATTCTAACTGTCTTTCTCATGACCGTTGGATCTCCTGCATGAAAACCGCAAGCAATGTTGGCTGAGGTGACATATTCTAAGATTTGTTCGTCTGCACCGATTGTGTATTGACCAAAGCTTTCTCCCAAATCACAGTTGATATCCACTTGATACATAGAATCCCTCCTTGTTGTTCCGAAATACGGAATATAAAGTCCGAATATTCGAATTTATATTGATTATACCAACTTTGGATAGACTGCACATGAAATTGGCAGAAAACATAACATTCGAACTAGGAGAAAACAAAAAAAGCGAGAGGCAAAGTCCTCTCACTTTTTCTTGTAATGAAGTGCACCTTATTTAGACAGCACCCAATGTTGGATGGCTTTTGCAACACCGTGTTCTGTGTTAGGAGCCGTAATCCAATCAGCGGCCTCTTTCACCAATTCCTGGGCATTTCCCATCGCAATGCCTAATCCGGCTTCTTGAATCATGGCCATATCATTGAGGCTGTCGCCAAGTGACATGACGTTGTCCATCGTACAGCCAATGCGTTCTGCTACTTTTGCAAGAGCTGCCGCTTTGTTAATGCCGGCTGCATTCACTTCGATATTCGTTGGACTTGAGTTTGTGATCTCTAGGTGCTTATTTGTTTTCAATGTATTGAGTACTTCCTCACGAACGTCATCATCATGAATATCAAAGCCAAATTTCAGCCATTCATGGTCATGAATCCGTTCAGGGAATTCACCTCTCCACACCTTATCCACAGTCGAAGCCCAGTAATCGGTTTCGTACCTATTTTTTAAATCCCACATCATTTGGACGTGATCAGGATGCAGCAGATCTCGTTCGATCAGCTGAAAATTTGAATCCCAGATTTCACTTCCGTTTGCTGTCACGAGGTAAGACGATAACTTGAGCGGCTCAACCAGCTCTCGGCATGTCATCAGTGTCCGCCCTGTGCTAATGACCACATGGACCCCTTTTGCTTCAGCTTCTTTAATGGCTTGTTTATTTTCCTCTGGAATGATGTGCTCACTGTTTAACAGCGTGCCATCCATATCAATGGCAATCAATCGGATGTCTTTCTTATGAGCTTGTGTTGACAAATTGAGTACCCCACTTTGTATCGATTTTTGAAACTATCTTTATTTTAATATAAAGAGGAAGCTGGCACAAAGGGACGAGTTTGATCCCATAGAAAAAAGACCTTGTGACAGGTCTTTTTCACATGTGCTTAGCGTTCACACGCAATGCCGTCTTTATCGCGGTCAAGCCGCATATTTTTTTGATAAAGTGCTTTTGATACATAAGGCTTGTACTTTGTTTTTCCGCCTTTGTTTTTCGTGTTTTTGCTTTTTGCTACGCCGCCTTTATATACTTTGTTCAGCGCTTTGCAATTTTTGTAAGACTTGACCGTTTTTGCATCTGCTGTGTGGGTGTCGACTTGTGTAAAGCTTAGTAAAAGAACTAAAGACAAGACAGCCACCATGATTTTTTTCAACATATAAGATCCCCCTATTTTTTCTAATTTTACATTTTTATCATATGTCACCATTTTTTGTTTTTCAAGACTATTGAGCTAAATATTTTGATTTTTTGGCACGAAATACACCTTATATCCTATATGGTACAATGAGTGGGAAACCTTTCCGTTTTTGACACGTATATGAAGAGAGGAGTTTTTCACATGAAAATGAAATATACCATTTTATATGTAAACGATGTGGAGGCGAGTATTCATTTCTATCAACAAGTACTTGGTTTCCCAATAAAATTGAGGGTTGAATCCTATGTTGAGTTTGATACTGGAGACGTGACGTTATCGATTAATTCACGCCAGGATGTCAAAGAAGCACTCGGATTGCCTGTTCCTGATGCAAATCAAGCGTCTCAAACGTTTGAAATTGGCTTTGTTGTGGATGATGTGGAGCAAACGATTGCATCAATGAAGGAAAAAGGGGTTTCGATCATCAAAGAACCTGCAAAAAAACCATGGGGTCAAACGGTCGCTTATGTGTCTGATCCTGATGGCCATTTCATTGAAATATGTGATCCGGTCTCCTAATTGTCTTTGAAGGGAGTGAACCAGAATGAGAAAAAAACATGCTTTTTTCGCCGGTGTTTGCTCAATGATTGTGATTTGCAGCGCCGCTATCCTGTTGCAGCACCTTGAATGGATTAAGTTTGTCAGCGGCGGGATTTCTATTATTGGGGTCGTAATGTCTGGGGTGCTAATGGGTGCTTGGACAAGTGGAGAAGAGACACGAGCAGCCTATCATTCTGAAACAAAAGAACACCGCATGTGGAGCCTTGATACGGCTTTTCTTGTGATGATTTTTGCACTTCCGCACATGGCTGCTTCGGTCTTTTATGTTTTGATGTAAACACTTATTAAAAGGAGTTAGCAATATGGCTGTTTTTATTCTATTCATTATATTTGGCTTTCCTATTATCTCTGTGCTGATTGGCATTTTGGGCACGCTCTTTTTGAAGAATGTTTGGATGCCTACTTTGATTGTGCTGTTAGCAAGCTTGATCTTCATGTTCACCTCTATTGGCGGGAACGTATCTTTTCTCATTTGGGTCATCGTCTACACCGTCTTTACGTTCCTTGCTGGATGGATCACAAAGCGACTCAGCGTGTAGACAAACCCTCGCATTCGGTGTCAGGTCTGCGTGCCGGTGCTCACGAATGTCAAATTCGCTCCGAGCCGGTACTCGTCCTTCCTAGACTTCAAAGGTTTTCTATCACGCTGAAAAAAGAAGACAAAGGGCTAAAATCAAGATCATTTTAGCCCTTTGTCAACAATTTGAAAGAACAGTTTTCACTGTTCTTTTTTTGAATCATATATCCGCACACCATAATTCAATTTCAATTTTCAGCTCCGGCCATCCTAAAGCTGATACATAAGCAATCGTCATTGATGGGTAAGCTGTTTTGAAGATCGTATCCCACTGAGGATATAGATGGTCCCAGTCGATTTCTTCTGTTGCCCATATATTGACCTTGATCACATGTTCTTCATTCAATCCTTCTGATTCAAGGATTTTTTTAATGTTTTCAAACGTATTCGTTACTTGGTCGTTTAAGCTTGATGGGATCTGCCCATCTATATCTGTCCCTACCTGACCCGATGTAACAAATAATCCCGCACTACTCCACTGCTGTTTTCTTTTAGGATAGATAGAAATTGGTGAAGTCTGTCTACCAAACGAAGAAACAAGCAGAAAAATAAACGTGAGTGAGGGATATAACATGGAAAAAATCACGAGAAAAAACCCAGAAAGTATGCCGAAACCTGTTGGTCACTACAGTCATATCACAAGGGTGCCAAACCATAGCCACAAGGTAAGAATATCAATATCTTCTTTTTCATGACCGAAACACTCCTTTTGTTTGCGTGAGCAAGGTTTTGATTAACTTCATCGTACCTGACAGGTGATATATCGTCAAAATGATTTACAGACGATAACGCGCAATGTCCTGATTCAATCGCATGCTAAGCTCATTAAGTCTTTCTGCTGCTTTTGCCACATTAGAAATGGCTGTCACTTGTTCGTCTGTGGATGCAGTAATTTCTTCGATCGCCGCCGCATTTTCTTGAGAAACATGTGCTGCGCCGTGCATGGCTTTTGTGATGAGGTCGTTTTGCTCCAGCAGTGTATTCAGCTCTTTTGCCATCGCGTTTGTTTCAACGATGGTTTGTGAAATCAATGTAGAGATGGCATTGAATTCATGTTCTGTTTTATGCACTGCTTCATCCAGCTCGGCAAAACGATCCATTGTGCTCGACATGATGCCGGCTGTTGCCGTCGTTTCTTCTTTAATGCCTTGAATCATTTGCTGAATTTGAACGGCTGATTGTTTTGTCTGTTCAGCTAAATTCCGCACTTCACTCGCCACAACTGAGAAGCCTTTGCCATGCTCTCCTGCACGTGCTGCCTCAATACTTGCATTCAGTGCCAGTAAATTCGTCTCATTTGAAATGCTCTCAATCGTATCTGTGATTTGAGAGATATCCTGTACTTTTGTACTTAACTGCTCGATTCCTGCTCTAATGCCTTGAGAAGCCTGAATCGATTGTTCATTCGATTGTTTTAATTGCTGTACGATTTGCTGGCCCTGCTGTGATGATTGACTCGATTGGTCGGAAATCCGTTTAATTTGATCACTCTGTTCTTTGACATTCTCAATCGATTGATTAAACTGGGTCATTTGTTGATTGGCTTCTTCAAGATCAGATGCTTGATGAAGTGTTCCAGTCGAAATGTCTCCGATGGCTCGTCCAATTTCTTCACTGCTGGCTGAGGTTTCTTCAGATATCGCCGATAAATCTGTCGCTGATTCAACAAGCTGACTGCTCGTTTCCTGTAAACCGCTCACCAGCGTTCTGAGCTCTCCTGACATATGGTTAAAGCCTTTTGCCAGCTGTCCGATTTCATCCGTTGTTTCCTTTAAGCTGGTGCGTTCAATATTCCCCGCCGCAATTTCCTTTGAAGCAGCAGTGACTTGCTTCAGCAGTCTGACTTTTCCTCGAGCAGCTAAATAAAAGACGCCTAGACTCAGAAGGGCGACACCCGCTGTAATGAGAATAATATAGAGCTTCATCTGCTCTAATTCTTTATAAAATTCGTCCTGGAAAACAGCGATACCTACACTCCAATTCCACGGTGTAAACTGGCTCATATAGGCGAGCTTTTCTTTTTCTTCGCCCGTTGCATCGTCCTTATCCATATAGGTCACATAGTGTGCATCCTCACCTTTTGCATTGGCGCCAGCGACCATTTTTTGACGATTGGTCGTGTTATCTGGAATGACGCCGATGTCGTTGACCGGATGAACCTGGGTAGAATAGTCAGTGCCATAAGCGATCAGATAGCCTTTATTTTTATAGATAAAATCTGATTTTTGAGATTGGTATCCCTTCCCGTTGTCATTTTTGGGCCCGCTCAAGTAAAGCCGGGCTTGGTCTTGCGCCTGCTCAAGCGTCAGTTCTTTTTTCTCCACACGGTTATTCAACTGTTCAAGTGTGGCCATCGCTCCGCTGACGATGTGCTTTAAATCTGCTTTCCCTGCATCAATTAAGACATGTTTCGCTAACAAATACCCCGTTGTTCCAACTAGTCCGCCCGTTAAAATCGTGATCACGATAATGGCAGACATTAATTGAAAAAAGACACTTCTTGACGCAAACGCTTTCTTTTTCATGTACAAATTCCCCCTTACTTTATATATCGTCAAGCAGGGAAAAGTATTAAAAAAGTCATAGAAAAAATCCCTTTCGCACAATGGAAAGGGATTTTTTCTCATTATCGAGCTGTTTCTTTCAGAATGGCTTGATAAAGATCGTCTGATGGTGAGAGTCCACATACCTCTTCCAGCACACCTTCAATGCCTTTTTCTTTTCTTAATGCCTGCAGACGAACAGCTTCTTCGTCTTCAGTAAAGTCGTAAGCCAAAGCTGCCACAATGCCTTTAATTAAATACTGTGGCTGTCTGATTTTTTTCGCTGGACCGATTAAACGGTCATTTGCTCCAAGCTTTCTAAGCGGAGAACGTGCGACGCGCGTGACTTCATCAGAGATAAAGGCATTTTCAAATCGTTTGATGATTTTTTGAATATACGCATCATGTTCTTCTTTTTGAAAGCCATAGGTGTCGATTAAATAACTGCCCGTTTCGTGTAGTGCACCTTCGACCACTTGACGAATCTCTGGTGTATCGACAGCTTCTTTAATCGTTTGAACGCCTTTTTCGTACCCGACATAAGCAGCTAGTGCATGTCCTGTGTTGACAGTAAAGAGCTTACGCTCAATATAAGGCGTTAAATCTTGTACAAAGGTCGCTCCATCGATCTGAGGAACGTCTCCAATAAAGCCTGTCTCATCAATGACCCACTCGAAAAATGGCTCGACTGATACTTTCAAAATGTCCTCATGGTGCTGAATGGGGACAATGCGGTCAACCGCAGCGTTTGGAAAACCAACTGTGTGTGACAGCGCTTCTTGTTCATCAGCTGTTAGATGAGAGAAAACAGCTTCCTTTAAATGAGAGCTGCCGCCAATCATATTTTCACACGCCACAATGTTGATGATATGATCAGACTTTTTCTGTTTTAAACCTTCAGCAATCGATGAAGCAATGATGTTCAAAACAGCTGGTCCAACAGCTGTTGTAATGAGGTCAGCTGTTGCAACTGCCTCAGTTAATGCAGCTGGATCTTTTGCGGAATTGATAGCGGACACTGGACCGACTACTTCTTGCTGCTGCCCTGGTGCTGCGAGCTCAACCGTGTATTCTCCTTTTTCATTCAGCTCGTTGATCACCGCTTCATTTACATCGGTAAAAACGAGCTCAAAGCCTGATGCTTTTAACAAAGATCCGATAAATCCTCTGCCAATATTGCCTGCTCCAAAATGAAGTGCCTTCATGTTAGTTCACCTCGTTAAAGATGGCGATCAGTTCATCCTGATCCTTTGCATGAATGATACGCTCTACGTTTTCTTCCTCTGAACAGACAATCGCAATTTGAGAAAGAATATCGAGGTGCTCATTGTTTTTACCAGCGATACCAAATACAACTTTGGCAATATTCCCCTCGCCATATTCAACGCCATCAGGAATTTGGATAATGGAAATTCCTGAATGAAGGACAGCCGCTTTCGCATCCTCTGTTCCATGAGGAATGGCAATTCCGTTGCCCATAAATGTAGAAGAAATATTTTCTCTTTCAAACATTTTGTCCACATAATCACTTGTGACATAACCGTTTGCCACTAAGACTTCGCCTGCTTTTTTAATGGCTTCTTCTTTAGAGCCCGCTTGTTCGTTTAGAAAAATATTGTCTTTTGAAAGTACTTGTTTCATGAAAGATCACACACCTTTTTTAGAATGGAAAACCAGAAAACAACCAAAACGGGGAGTTCAATTAGGAAAAATTGGACTCAACCCGTTTCGTCATGTTATTTTTTCAATTTCTCAATCAGCTCATCGTATTTCGGGCTGTTTAAGAAATTATCAACTGAGATATGCACAGCTCCTGGCAGTTTTGCCTTGGCTCTATCTGTTAAATCTTTATGAGTAAAGACCACATCGGCATCATCTGGGATGTTGCTGATGGATGTATTTGTTACATCAATATCTAGCTCTGCCTTTTTGACTTTATTCTTTAAGACGGATGCGCCCATCGCACTTGAGCCCATTCCTGCATCACAGGCAAAGATGATTTTGTTCACGTTATCTGGATTGATTTCATCTGGAGATGCTGCTTGCTCGCTTGCTTCAGCACCTTCTTTTTGTGCTGTAAGAGCAGCTGCTGCTGCACTTTTCTTGCCTTTCATGTCTTGCATTTTTTCAGTTGCTGCTGTTAAGTCTTCGTCCACTGCTTTAGACGCTTTCAAAATGACAGAAGCGACAAGGAATGATACGACCGCTGCCACGACAACACCTGCTAGAACGGCAAGGTGGCCGCCTTTTGGTGACATGAGCATAAGAGCGATAATACTTCCTGGTGACGGCACAGCCTTTAAGCCTGCATTTAACAGTGTAAAGGTCAGAACGCCGCTTGCTCCCCCAGCAATAACCGCCAAAATGAGCTTTGGCTTCATTAAGATGTATGGGAAGTAAATCTCATGGATTCCCCCTAAGAATTGAATGACAATCGCACCCGGTGCAGACTGCTTTGCAGTCCCTCTCCCAAAGAACATGTAGGCTAGAAGAACACCTAGACCTGGTCCTGGGTTTGTTTCAAGCAAGAACAGAACGGACTGGCCTGTCTTCGCCGCTTGCTCCACCCCTAATGGACCTAAAATTCCTTGGTTAATTGCATTGTTTAAGAACAATACTTTCGCTGGTTCAATGAAAATACTTGCCAGCGGAAGTAAATGTGCATTGACAATGATATCTACACCTGCCGCAAGGGCCTTATTCAGGCCTAGTACCACTGGACCGATGGCGTAGAAAGCAATGGCGACTAAAATGGCACCTAGAATACCTGCACTAAAGTTATTAATCAGCATTTCAAAACCTGATTTGATTCGGTCTTTAAACAGCTGGTCGATTTTCTTAATGAGATAACCGCCAAGCGGTCCCATGATCATTGCGCCTAAAAACATTGGGATGTCCGAACCGACAATAACCCCAATCGTAGCGGTTGCACCTAGTACCCCGCCTCGATGGTCATATACGAGCTTCCCGCCTGTGTAACCGATTAAGAGCGGCAGCAAGTAGTTGATCATTGGACCAACAAGTGTATTTAATTGTTCATTTGGAAAATAACCACTTGGAATGAATAATGCGGTGATGAGTCCCCAAGCGATAAACGCTCCAATATTCGGCATGATCATACCGCTTAAATAGCTTCCAAAGCGCTGTACTTTTACTCGAAATCCGCTTTTTTCCTGCATCTATGAAAACTCCTTTCTTCTCTCCCTTTATTTAGGGCTTTATAGGTCAAAAGATATAAGAACAAGATTCAGTGAAGCCCTTATGCCTATCGTAAAACGCTTTCACTTTCTCTTCAATTGAAACTAAATGTCACTTTGTCACATAGTGTGTGACAAAATTGAAAAATGATGTGAAAATACCTTCAGATCCCAATACAAAAGGGGCGAAAAGGTTGATCTGCCGTTGTTTTGAAACAAAATTCATGGGAATTTCACAACTTTCAAATGGTCTCTTCTTGTTTCCTCTTCTTAAATCGAATAGGCTTATAATTGATCAAACCTATTCAATTAAGAAATGTCTGCGCAGACATGACACAGAAAAAGTGAACCATCTTGCTGTTTGTTTCGTTTACCTTTTAAAGAGGGCGGTACAATAGGAAGAGCGGTTTTTTCTGTGACTCACAGTTTACTGCCGCTTTCTTTCTGATACATGAGACATTTTCATAGGTAGAAAGGCGGTTATTCACCTTGTTTAAAAATAGTAAGTGGCTTCTGCTTCTTATGGTCATGTTCGCTTTTTTCATTCCAAAGGAAGCATTTGCTCACGCATACGTCGTGAGCTCGAACCCAGCGGCAAATGAAGAGCTGGATCAGCAGCCTCCTTCTGTCTCGATCACATTTAGTGAAGGAATTGAAAGCGGCTTTCATGCCATTAAGGTGCTAAATGCAAAAGGTGATCGTGTGGATAAAGGAGATACGGTCATTAAAGATCAAAAGATCATGGAAGCAGCTTTAAAAAAGAATTTACCAAAAGGGATTTACACCATTCAGTGGAATGCGGTATCAGCGGACGGACACTCTGTCTCTGGCATGATTCCGTTTAGTATTGGAAAAGCGGATGGCGGTTTTGACCAATTAGGGCAAGGCCAAACGGATGAATCCATAGATATGGCTTCAACTATTGATAAAGCCTTTCTTTATACGTCATTCAGCTTATTCCTTGGGACCATTTTGTTTGGACTGCTTTGGTTTAAGAATACGATTTCACCTGTATTGGAGAAACGAATGAAGCGGCTTTTGACCGTGTCATTGATCATGATGGGCGGAGCACTTGTGTTCCAGCTGCCGATTCAGACAAAATCAGCGGCAGACGTGTCCTTTTGGGGGGCATTTCAGCCTTCGCTTTTACAAGAAACGATTGCGTCCACTTCTGGCGGTAGTCTGTGGATGATGCTTATGGCGTCATTTGTTCTTCTCACCATCTGGACGATTGTGGCGGTGAGAAAAGGGGATTTCTCTTCTTTTCGAGTTTGGCTGTTTCCACTGCTTCTCTTCATAGTGCTTCTTTGGCTGAAGGCACAAATCGGACATCCAGCCGCAACAGACAATAAAATACTCACAACATCACTTGATTTCATCCATCTCGTCTCTGCTTCGATTTGGGTCGGTGGTTTAACAGCCATTGTCCTTCTATTGATAAAGAAACTGCCAAATGAAGATGAGCCGCTCATACGGAGTACGCTAGCAGCATTTCATCCTTGGGCACTGCTCTCCGTTGGACTCATTGTGTTTTCAGGATTTGTGAATGCGATCTTTATTTTGCAATCGTTTGACGCTCTTTTCCAATCAGCATACGGACGCACCTTTTTAATCAAGCTTGGTTTATTTATCATCATGGGCCTTCTTGGGCTTATGCATTACTTGATGCTGAGATGGGAAAAGAAGCAGAAACGCAGCATTTCCTTACGAGCTGAATGGATGATCGGGATCGCCATTTTGTTATTAACGGCTGTCTTTACCAATATTCCGAGCCCTCCTCCGCCTGCACCAGAGCCCTTCTTTGGCGCAAATCAGGTTGAGCATCGTGATATTGTGTCCTTGAGCATTACTCCGAATGCCCCGGGGAAAAACTCATTCGAAGTGGCATTTACAAAGAAGAATGGCGAAACGATCACTGATATTCAATCTGTAACAGCCAAGATCCATAAGGTGGCTTTATTCGGTGATGAGACACCGAGTGAATTTCAGCTGAAACGATTAAAAAATGGTCATTTCTCTGCTGAAAATCTCTTATTAAATGAAAAAGGCACATGGAAAATTGAAATCCATGCGTTAACTGGTTCTTTTAAGAATATCGATACCACATTTATTAGAAGAAACTAAAAGGAGTTATCACATATGAAAAAATACGTTAAAGCTTTATTACCAATGCTTCTCGCTTCATTTTTATTGGCGATTCCTGTGAGTGCGCACGTAACAGTCAAGCCTGATACATCTGCGACAAATGCTTGGGAGACCTATACATTAAAGGTTCCTTCTGAGAGTGACAGCCCGACGACTAAGGTTGTCGTGACAATTCCTAAAGGCGTAGAATTCCAGCAATATGAGCCAGTACCTGGCTGGAAAACATCAACTGAAGAGAAAGATGGCAAGGTAACAAGAGTGACTTGGGAAGCAACAGGTAAAGGTGTGCTTGCTGGACAATTCCAGCAATTCGTTTTTGTAGCGAAAAACCCTGAAAAAGCAGGTGAAGCTGCTTGGGATGCGTATCAATATTATAAGGATGGAACAGTCGTTGAATGGACTGGCGATAAAGATGCTGATAAACCTCATTCCATCACAAACATTGTGGCATCTAATACTGTAACGGATTCACATGGCCAGGAAAAACCAAAAGAAGAAAAGGCCTCTGAAACAGCCACTGCTTCTTCCTCACCACTTGTCCTTGGTCTGTCCATTGCTGCTCTAGTCGTGGCACTGATTGCACTTGGACTTGCTTTTAGAAAGAAATAAAAGTGTATGAGCGATCGTTTTCTTAGAAACGATCGCTTTTTCTTCCTTTACACATGTACAAATCGCACTGTTTACTTTTATGACGATCAATTTTTTCCATTTTCCCAACTTGTTATTACCAATATAGGATTGAATAGGATAAAGCCGCGTGACATAATGAGACAGATGACCACATAGGAGGCTATGAGATGAACCATGTAATCATATTTGCTCATCCCCAGCAAAGCTTAAATCAAACCTTATTAGATCTTGTTGTGAGCACTCTATTGAACAATGGTCATAAAGTGACTGTTCGTGATGTCTATGCCCTGGGTTTTTCGCCAGAGCTCACCATTACAGAAAAGGCTGCCATCAAATGCGGTGATGTCCCGATTGCCATTCAAAGAGAGCAGACGCTGATTCAGCAAGCGGATGTGCTGACGTTTATTTTTCCAATATGGTGGACAGGCTTGCCGGCTATGCTAAAAGGATATGTAGAACGCGTCTTTTCTGAAGGTTTTGCTTATCAGATCAGTGAGGATGGAGAGATTGAAAATCTGCTTCGGCACAAAAAAGGTGTCATTATCAACACCCACGATGCACCGAGGACTTTTCTTAATTCCAATAAGATTTCCACCTCCTCCCATCACATGACAACCGATACTGAAGTCTTCAATTTTATTGGCGTTCAGCCTGTCGAACGGCTTTTGTTCAGCAGCATGGAGCAGGCATCTGCAGATTACATACATGAAATTTTGAAAGAAACGAAAGAAACGGTGGATCAGCTTTTCCCGCCTGCTGTATAACATAAAAAAGACTGCCGAGATTCCTCTGACAGTCTTTTTCACGTTTATTCGTCTAAACCAATGGATACATATTTTGTTTCTAAATAAGGCTCGATCCCTTCGATGCCGCCTTCTCGGCCAATTCCGCTCTCTTTCATACCGCCAAAAGGTGCTTGGACAGCCGATGGACCGCCATCATTCCAGCCAATGATCCCATAATCGAGATGTTCTGAAATGTAGAGTCCGTTCCGATAATTTTCTGTAAAGAAATAAGCTGCAAGGCCAAAAGGTGTATCGTTGGCTAATTCAATTGCCTCGTCTAACGTTTTGAATGTCGTAATAGGTGCCACTGGACCAAAGGTCTCTTCATGCATAATGTTCATCGAAGGGTCCACATGTGTAAGAACCGTTGGCTGGACAAAATAATATGATTTGTCATCGTCGAAATGCGTATCGCCGCCGACAAGAACTTTCGCCCCTTTATCCACTGCATCTTGAATTTGACCGACAATTTTATCAAAGCCGCGCTTGTTGATAATTGGACCGATGGATGTGCCTTCTTCAAAGCCATTTCCTACTTTCAGCTTTTCTACTTCTTTGCTGAATCTTTGCGCAAATGCTTCATGAATGTCTTCATGCACAATTAAGCGGTTGGCACAGACACAGGTTTGCCCTGCGTTCCGAAACTTAGATGCCACTGCTTGTTTGACAGCTAGTTCAAGATTCGCATCCTTGTCTACGATGAGCGGAGCATGACCGCCAAGCTCCATTGATACGTGTTTGACTGTACTGGCACTGTTTTTGATCAGGTGCTTCCCGACGGGCGTTGAGCCTGTAAACGTGATTTTTCGAATCAATGGACTATCTGTGAAGATTTCACCCACTTCTTTGCCGTCTCCCACAACCCATTGCAGTGCATCCTCTGGAATGCCGGCTTCATGACCTAATTTTACTAGTTCTATAGCTGTCAGCGGTGTGTCTTCAGCAGGTTTTACAATAAACGTACAGCCTGCTGCAAGCGCAGGAGCTGCCTTTCTCGTAATCATCGCCGCAGGGAAATTCCACGGAGTAATGGCAGCAACAGGACCAACTGGCTGTTTTGTGACGAAAAGGCGTTTGTTCGTCGTATGTGACGGGATGGTTCTGCCGTAGATTCGCTTTGCTTCTTCTGCGTACCATTCAATATAACCAGCCGCATAGACGATTTCTCCTAATGCTTCTTGATACGGCTTTCCGTTTTCTTCTGTGATGATTTTCGCAAGCCTCTCTTTATGCTCAATCATCAGATCAAACCACTTGCGAATGATATTGGCACGTTCATGTGCTGACGTTTTTGCCCATGATTTAAATGCTTTGTGTGAACGGGAAATTGCATCTTCGATCTGTTCTTTTGTATGCTGAGCAACTGAAGCAATTTCTTCTCCTGTTGCAGGATTATACACTTTGAGTTCGTTTGTCATGCTCTACCGTCTCCTTCGTTCTTGGATTCATTACATATAGTATATACCCAATGAGTACCCAACCTAAAAGCAATATCCATTCAGCTGGCCAAGATAAGGAGGCCGGCATTCCTGGAAAGTAAAATGAAAGGAAAAGAAGACTCAGTCCGATGGCTAAAACACCTGTCGTCCGCCAATATTTAATGCTGTATGGACGCTCCAGCTCAGGTTCTGTTTTCCGAAGTCTCATAAAGGCAATGGACACGATTAAGTACCCGACGATGATTCCGACACCGCCCGCATTGACAATCCATACGAGGGCAGGGCGCCCTAATAATGGAGCGAAAAAAGCCAAAGCTCCAAGAAATAAAATGGCATTTGTCGGTGTTTTATACTTTGGATGAATATACGCAAACCATTTGGAAATCATACCTCTTTCCGCCATAGCATATAAAATACGGCTTGCACCGATAATAAAAGCATTCCAGCTCGTCACAATCCCTGCTACACCGCCAATAACCAGCACTGTTCCAAACGCTTGATGACCGAGAAGCTGAACCATCGCATCTGCTGTTGCTAATGAAGAGGCTTCAAGCTGTCCCTTTGACATTCCAGCAGCTACCCCAAAAACAATAAGCAGATAAAAAATGACCGCACTCACGATGGAAATAATCAAGATTCTCCCAATGATTTTTTTTTGTGCGTTAATCTCCGCCGCTACTTGCGGAATGACATCAAACCCAACGAATAAAAAGGGAATCATGACTAACACCGCCATAAGACCGCCAACCCCGCCTTGAAACATCGGCTCAAGGTTTGCAAAATCTCCATTAAATGTTGCGCCGCCTAAAAGGAGAAAACCTGTCAGAATAATCGCCACTGTGAACACGGACTGAAAAATGGCAGCAGGCTTCGCCCCAATATAATTCAGCGCTGTTAAAAACAATGCACCGCCAGATCCAATCAATACCCACGTGAAATAAACGTCCCATCCCCCTATATTCCATAAGAAGCCAGCATGCTGTGTTGGAATCGCATAATCAATGACGGTCGGCAAGGCGACAGCTTCAAACGTAATCACAGACACATAACCAAACAATACGCCCCATGCTGAGACGAACGCTGCTTTCATCCCAAATGCCCGCTGGACAAAAACGAGCCCTCCGCCTGTTTCTGGAATCGCAGACGAAAGCTCGGCATACGTGAGTCCAATAAAGATCACTAGAATGCCTCCTATCACAAAGGCAATCACACTGCCTAAAAATCCAGCTGTTAAAATCCAATCTCCCGAAAGTACAACCCAGCCCCAGCCAAGCATTGCACCAATGGACAAAAACAGTACCTCTGACTGCGACATCGTTTTGGCCATTTGTTGTTTTTGCATACAACCATCCCCCTTTGTTGTTTAGCGTGCTTTGAAGGCGTCCTCGATGATCCCTAGTCCTTCGTGAAGCAGCTCATCTGTGATGACAAGTGGTGTTAAGAAGCGAATGATATTCCCATTAATCCCTGCCGTTAAAAGAAGCAGCCCGTGCTCATTTGCATATGCTGCAATCGCTGCGGCTCTTTTCTTATCTGGTGTACGCGTTGTTTGATCTTCCACAATTTCAATTGCCGCCATTGCCCCTAACCGGCGAACTTCCCCAATGAATGGATACGCTGTTCTCCATTCATTGGCTTTGTCCTCAATGACTTGTCCAATATGTTCAGATCGTTGATTCAGTTGTTCTGTTTTAATGATATCAAGGACAGCCAGTGCAGCTACACAGCCTAACGGACTTCCTGCATATGTTCCCCCAAGCTCCCCTGGATCTGCCGCATCAAGCAGTTCTTTTCTGCCAACGACACCGCTCAGCGGTAAGCCAGCTGCAAGAGATTTTGACACAGTAATTAAGTCCGGTACCACATCAAAGTGCTCAATCGCAAAGTATTTCCCTGTTCTTGCAAAACCGGTTTGGATTTCATCTGCAACAAAGACAATCCCGTGCTGCTGACAGAAGGAAGCGACATGCTGAACGAAGCGCTTCGATGGCACAATGAATCCGCCCTCCCCTTGGACTGGTTCCATGACCACACAAGCAACGGTTCCTGGTGCAACGGCTGCGACGAAAAATTGATTGAATTGATCAATGATGTACTCGTCGTAAGCAGCATCGCTTAATCCTTCAGGTTTTTGATAGTAATAAGGGTACGGTGCTTGGTACACCTCAGATGCGAATGGCCCGAAGCCAAATTTATACGGCTTGACCTTGCTCGTCATGCTCATTGTCATATTCGTTCTGCCGTGAAAACCTCTTGTAAACGACACAACAGCCTGTCTTTTCGTATATTTACGTGCAATTTTCACCGCATTTTCAACAGCTTCTGCACCTGAATTAAGAAAAATGGCTTTCTTATCATGATCCCCTGGTGTGAGATGGCACAGCTTCTCTGCCAATTCGATATACGATTCGTACATCATCACGTTGAATCCTGGGTGAATCAGGCTCTCTGCCTGTGCTTTGACCGCTTCCACGACCTTTGGATGTGAATGTCCTACGTTTAATGTGCCAATGGCGCCTGCAAAATCGATAAATCGGTTCCCATCAATATCGAACAGCTCGGCTCCTTTCCCCTTCGCTGCAAGATGACGGTTGCCATTACTCACGCCTCTTGCGACGTATTGATCTCTTTTCCCCTGCCATTCTTCGGTTGAAAAACGGTTTGTTGTCGTTTGACTCATTGTCATCCATCCCCTTTATATCCTTTTTTATTATTCTGAATATTTTTTGGTATGATAGAAAGTACCAATATCATTTTTTTCATGGTACCAGAGAGGATGGAATGATGAGATGCTGACAATTCAACTAGATCAAACAGGGCAAAACGGATATATTTATCATCAAATTTATAAGAAGATTAAAGGGGAAATCTTAAACCGCAACCTGCAGCCGCACGATCAATTACCATCTAAACGAGAGTTAGCCGATACTTTAAACGTCAGCGTTAATTCAGTGAATGGCGCCTATCAGCAGCTGCTTGCCGAGGGATATTTATATTCGGTTGAACGCAAAGGGTTTTTCGTGGAATCACTAGAAACGTTTCATGAATCTGGTCAGCTAAAATCCTCTTCTCTTCCTGTAGATTTAAAGGAAGAACCGGTTGCACGAGACGACTGGTATTCCTTTTCACATATCTCCGTCGATACAGCGAACTTTCCATTTAAAAGCTGGCTGAAAAGTGAACAAAAGGCGATCCATCTCCACCAAGATGCCTTCGGTGAGCTTCCGCATCCACAAGGTGTGTATGAGCTGAGGGAAACGATTGCCCGGCTGATCGGACTTGCGCGAGGAGTCAAATGCTATCCGGAACAGCTCATTTTAAGTGCAGGCACACAGTCACTGATCCATTCGTTATCAAGCATTCTTCCAGCCGATCAAGTATATGGGTTAGAAAACCCCGGCTACCGCCGGCTCTATCAAATGCTGAAAAACAATCATCACCAAATTGAAACGATTGGCATTGACCAAAAAGGTGTGCGGATGAGCGACATTCATAAAAAACAGCCGAATGTGTTGATCATTACCCCTTCACATCAATTTCCAACAGGGGTGATTATGCCGATTTCCCGGCGCATTCAGCTGTTAAACTGGGCAGCCGATCAGCCAGATCGTTATATCATTGAGGATGATTATGACAGTGAATTTAAATATGGCACAGACAGCATTCCGGCGCTGCAAAGTCTTGACCGATATGACAAAGTCATTTATATGGGCACCTTTTCAAAATCATTGCTGCCCGGCTTGCGGCTAAGCTATATGGTGCTGCCTCAGCATTTATTGAGACGCTATAAGGAGGAACAGCATTTTTTCATTCAAACAGCTAATCTTTTTACACAATACACCCTTCTTCATTTTATAAAAGATGGGGCGTATCAACGGCATATTAAACGAATGAATGGTTTATATGAGGAAAAACGGAAGCAGCTTATTGAAGAGCTCAATACGATTTTTGCTGACAATGTGCGGATTCTTGGAGAAAATGCAGGGCTTCATTTTATTGCAGAGTTTCGCTCAAATCGAACGCAGCATGAGATTTTACAGCGAGCGAAAGAAAGAAAGCTGAAAATGTACGGAATGGATCGCTTTACCCTTGATGAGCAATTGCCGGGGCATCAGCCAGGCTTTGTTCCGCTCGTCCTCGGCTTCTCACATATGAAGCAAGAGGATATTCAGCCGGCAGTGAAACGGCTGTATGACGCCATTTTCGGGAAATAAAACAGCCAGCTGCCCTTCACAGACAGCTGGCTTACCACCGCTTTTTATCTATAGCTAGAATCGATGACATGAGTCCAGGAAAAGCGGTCTCGATGTCTTCTTTTCTTAAAGAATAGTAACGGTGCTTCCCGTCAATTCTCACTTTCACGACGCCTGCCTCCCTCAGCACTTTGAAGTGATGGGAAAGCGTGGATTTGGCAATATTCATCTCATACGTGCCGCATGTCCTCTCCCCCGCCTCTGCTAAGCAGCGGACAATTTCTAACCGGATTGGATCAGCCAATGCGTGCAGCACAGAAATCAGTCTCATATCTTCTTTGTTTGGATGGTTTGGATTCGTCATACAATAAATGTATCTTATTTTGTGCCAACATACAATCTCATTCACCTGAAGCTGACTAGTCAAGTAACGATATGGCTTCACAAACGTCCATTATTCATGAGACTGTCTGAAGGGAAGGAAACCATTTTGAAACATAATATATGGATTAGTTTATTGATGATGATTCTCGCGATCTTCCTCTGCGCCTGCCAGTCCGTCCAATATTCTCAGTCAAAACCACCTAGTGCGGAAGAGTTATTAGCTATGGATCAGCAGGCAGATTTATTTCAGTGGGAAGGAACGGTCTATGAAACAAATGTAGATTGGACGACATCCTTACACGTCACAAAACATCAGCAAGTAGGTGTCATTCAGAAAACAGCCGCCAAAAATTTTGAACATGGTACAGCTTCTAGGCTGCAAAAAGGGACCGCTATTTACTCTGTGAAAGAGAGAGAAGACATTTTGGTCATCGAACTTCACGGCAAAACAAAAATATATGTCGCACATGCGGAAGGATAAAATACCTGTCATATAGACGGGTATTTTTTTAAGTTCATTTTCTTGTCTTAGGGCATTGGTTTTGTTATCATAGCAAAAGTGACCACTCGGTTTCCATTGTGACCCTATGGTTTTGCCGATTCGGAAAGGACTTATGAAGATGAACGAAAAGCAAGAAGAGATTTTGCGGGTTTCAAAGAAATTATTTTCTCAAAAAGGCTATATGAGTGTCTCCATGCAGTCAATTGCCGATGCCTGTAAAATATCAAAAGCGTCTATTTATAAACTGTTTGATTCAAAGGAAGCTCTTCTACTAGAACTGATTAAATACAATCAGCGCAAAATGAGAGAGATTTCCCGCATCATTCATTCAGAAACGACGCTGTCCAAAAAGGAAAAATTCACAAAGAAGATCAAGCTTGAGCTTGAAGAGTTTAAAGAGAATCATAAATTTTTGAACATGCTGTCCTTTGAAGCTTTTTCTCAGCATTCGCCTATTGTCATTAAACACTTACGCGAGACACGCTCCATTATCATGCAGCGGCACAGAGACATTATTTTGAGCACATATGGTGAATCCGTCGCTCCTTATGTCTGGGATCTCGTGATTGTTCTCAATGGATTAATGAGAGAATTCATCTTAATGCTGGCGATTGAGCACAAGAACATCAAATTAGAAAATGCTGCCGAGATGATTATCGGTGTGATGGACCGTGTATCGAAAAAACCTTGCTCAATTGAGCCTGTGTTAACAGATCAGCTGATGGAATCTTATTTGTTTTCCTCACAGGACGGATATGATGAAGAAAAACTTGTCATCTCGTACTTAACGAAGATCAAACAAGAGCTTCACGCACTGTCAAACGGAGAAGAAAAAGACGATCTCCTCTCTGCGTATGAGCTGCTCAATCAAGAATTATCAAAGGATGAACCGAGAACCTTTTTAGTCAGCTCACTGCTCGATTATTTAGGCAAAAACAGCGTTTTATCACAAAACGTGTCACAGCTCAAAAACATCATTTTATAGATAAAGAAGGGATAACATGAACCAATCAACTACATCGTATAATCGATCTGTGATTGTTGGGATTTTCCTCGTTGGGGCATTCGTTGCGATTTTAAACCAAACGCTTCTCATTCCAGCGATCCCGCATATCATGGAAGATTTCAATATTGAGGTCAGCAAAGGACAGTGGCTTACAACAGCCTTTATGCTGACAAACGGGATTCTCATCCCTATTACGGCTTTCCTCATTGAGAAATTTTCAAGCCGTTCTTTAGTTTTAACGGCACTTAGCATCTTTACAGCCGGTACAATTCTTGCTTCATTTGCAACAAATTTCCCGGTGTTACTTGCTGCGCGTATCGTGCAGGCAGCCGGTGCAGGGATTTTAATGCCGCTGATGCAAACGATCTTTTTAACCATTTTCCCGAAAGAAAAACGCGGGCAGGCAATGGGCATGGTCGGACTTGTCATTTCGTTCGCACCTGCACTTGGGCCAACACTTGGCGGCTGGATTGTTGACTCCTTCAGCTGGAAGTTCTTGTTCTATATTGTTCTGCCAATCGGTATCATTGATCTCATTCTTGCTTTCTTCTTAATGAAAAATGTGACGCAGCAAAGAGAGACACGTATTGATGTCTTATCTGTCATCTTGTCATCGTTCGGTTTCGGCGGGCTGCTTTACGGATTTTCTAGTGTCGGCACATATGGATGGACGAGTGCGACTGTTCTCATTTCGCTGATTGTCGGCGCCGTGAGCTTGTTCTTCTTTATCCTGCGCCAGTCGAACTTAACAAGACCGATGCTTGAGTTTGGTGTATTTAAATTTGCGATCTTTAGCTTAACAACCTTCCTTGGGATGCTTGTCTTTGCTTTATTGATTGGTACAGAGACGATTCTGCCGCTTTATACTCAGAATGTCAGAGGGCTGTCTGCACTTGATACAGGGCTTATCTTATTGCCAGGTGCTCTCTTCATGGGACTCCTGTCACCGATTATTGGACGAATTTTTGATAAAGTCGGCGGAAAAGGGCTGGCATTAGGCGGATTTACGATACTCACCGTTACCACCCTGCCATTTATGCTGCTCACCCTTGATTCATCAATCGCCCTCATTACGGTCGCCTACACGCTTCGCTTAATTGGGGTTGGGATGATCATGATGCCGCTGACAACCGCAGGTATTAACTCTTTACCGCCTCATTTGATCCCTCATGGGACAGCGATGAATAACACGATGAGACAAATAGGCGGTTCCATTGGAACGGCTGTGCTTGTTTCCATCATGAGCACCTCTGCAGCAAATGCAGAATTGGCCAATCCATTAAAATCGGCCGTTCATGGAATGAATACATCATTCTTCATTTCTGGTCTGATTGCGGTCATTGGACTCGTCCTCTCCTTTTTCTTAAAGGAAAAAAAACGTGAGAATAAAGTGATGAAGCAGGAGCTATCTTCCTCCTCGTCTTCTTCATAAGAAAAAGAGCTCGGCATATGGCCGGCTCTTTTTTCATATACTCATACAATATCGTCCTCTCTGAAAACACATTTGTATTTCTAGTAAAGAAAAACCTTGATAATTTAAGGAAAAGAGTTGATAATAGGAACTATTCAATTTGTGAGAAAATTTTTACTATAGGAGATGTATGCATTGAAGGTCGTTAAATTTGGTGGCAGTTCACTTGCATCTGGCAAGCAGCTGCAAAAGGTATTTGACATTGTAACAGCAGATCCAGCTCGAAAAGCAGTCGTTGTTTCCGCACCAGGAAAACGGCATTCAACGGATATGAAGGTCACCGATCTATTAATTAGCTGCGGCGAACAATATTTACGTTTAGGCGAAGCACATGATTTAAAGGAAGCAGTCATCGAGAGGTATGCCTCAATAGCGGATGAACTCGGATTAGGTCAAGACATTATCGATACCATCAGGCAAGATCTAGACACATTATTACAGGCTGATTCATCCCGCCCTGAGTGCTATCTTGATGCCATTAAAGCAAGCGGTGAAGACAATAACGCTAAGCTCATTGCCGCCTATTTCCGCCACCAGGGTGTTGAAGCTCATTATGTGAATCCAAAGGAAGCTGGTTTGTTTGTGAGCGATGAGCCTGGCCAAGCGCAAGTTCTGCCGGAGTCTTATGATCATTTGTATAAATTAAGAGAGCGCTCTGGCATTATTATATTCCCTGGCTTTTTTGGCTTTAGTCTCGCGGGAGACATCGTCACCTTTTCGCGAAGCGGATCCGATATTACCGGCTCCATTTTGGCGAACGGTTTGAAGGCAGATGTATATGAAAACTTTACAGATGTCGATGCTGTCTATGCCGTCAATCCAACGATTGTTCATGAACCGAAAGAGATTACAGAGCTGACATACCGGGAAATGCGCGAGCTGTCCTATGCTGGTTTTTCTGTGTTCCATGATGAAGCACTTATTCCTGCCTTCCGTGCAGGTATTCCAGTTCAGATTAAAAACACCAACAACCCGTCGGCAAAAGGGACAAAAATCGTAAATCAGCGGGACCATACAAATGGACCTGTTGTTGGAATCGCCTCAGACAATGGATTTTGCAGCATTTACATTAGTAAATATTTGATGAACAGAGAAGTCGGTTTTGGACGTAAGGTGCTGCAAACATTAGAGGAATACGGGCTTACGTATGAGCACGTACCTTCTGGCATTGATGATATGACCATTATTTTACGGCAGGATCAGCTGGAGGAGCAGCATATTGAAGAGGAGCTGCTAGACCGCTTGAAGCTCGTGCTTGATGCAGATGAGGTCGTTTTAGAGCGAAATCTCTCGCTGATTATGGTTGTAGGAGAAGCGATGCGTCATAATGTTGGCACAACAGCAAGAGCGGCAAAGGCGCTGTCAAAAGCGAAGGTCAATATTGAAATGATCAATCAAGGCTCTTCAGAGGTCAGCATGATGTTTGGCGTCAAAGCGGCGCAAGAAAAAGAAGCTGTCCAAGCCTTGTATGAGGAATTTTTCTCTATGTCTACTGTCCCTGTCTCTCTTTAATCAGCAGGCTGCCAGATCTTTGGATCGGCAGTCTTTTTCATCTCGACGATCAGAGTGTTTTTGCGCATTAAAGTGTATCTATTTCTTGTTTGATTTTGTATGATAGAGACACATCAACTATACGTTCCGGCCTATGTTCGGAGCTACAAGGAGTCCTAAAACAATGCCTCGTCAACAACTATTAAAACAGTTTCGCAATTTTCATGATGCTTCTACTAGTATTTTAAACATGATGAGTCAATTCATTGATGTGAATACACTGTTTATTGCTAAAAATGATCAAAACACCAATCAGATTGTAAAGGTGCTAAATCATGACGAGCAGCTTCTTGAAGAAGGAGAAGAACTTCCTTATGAAAAAACATTTTGCAAGCTGGCGGTCGATCATCAGGATACACTTGTGATCCCTGACATTTCGAGGGATGACCGTTCTAAATACTTAGAGGTCACGAAACACCTTCAAAGCGGCTCGTTTATTGGGGTTCCCATTGATTTTACAGATGGGACGAACTACGGGACGATTTGCGGACTTGATTTGAGGCCGAAGCAGTTCACAGAAGAGCATGTATATATGTTTGAAACGATGGCTTCTTTATTAAGCTACGTTCTCGAACTAGACCGTGCTAACCGGCAGATTAAGCAATTGTCTGTACCGATCGTACCTGTTGTTGATGGTGTCGCCGTGCTTCCTCTGCTTGGTGATATCGAAGAGACACGTGCTCAGCATATTTTGGAAACCATTTTACAGGAAAGCTACAGGCTGTCGCTCTCTCATTTGGTCATTGATGTATCGGGAACTAAAAGCCTGAATGAACAAAGCATTCAATATTTGGTCAGCTATGCACAAACACTGAGACTTTTAGGAATTTCGGCAGTTTTAACGGGCATTAAGCAAGACCTTGCTTTAAGTGCGATTCAATCCAATATATCGTTTAAAGACATCACCATCCGGAAAGACTTACCGCAGGCACTTGCTCATATTGGATTGACGTTTACCAAGAATGAATAAGTTGTGATTTTGTGACTCCATAAAGAAAGGCTCATCTCAATGGATGAGCCTCAGATTAATGACAAAGAGCTAAAATGATCTCTATTTTAGCTCTTTGTCTTCTTTTCAGCGTGATAGAAAACCTTTGCAGTCTAGGAAGGACGAGTACCGGAGCGGAGCGAATGAAACATTCGTGAGCACCGGCACGCAGGACTGACAACGAATGCGAGGGTTTGTCTACACGCTGAGGCTCATCCCGATGGAT
This sequence comes from Bacillus sp. FSL R5-0512, assembly GCF_038593295.1. Taxonomy (NCBI): domain Bacteria; kingdom Bacillati; phylum Bacillota; class Bacilli; order Caryophanales; family Bacillaceae; genus Bacillus; species Bacillus sp. FSL R5-0512. The sequence continues at coordinate 441,988 of NZ_CP151982.1, read as the reverse complement.
GAGCCTCATTCGTGATCATACCAAAAGCTGCAAAAAGGAAGAATCGTTCCCCTCTTCTACTGCCTGCCGCATAAGCTGGGCATGAGAATCGTCTGTCACACTGTTTAATTTTTTCATGATATCATCTGTCGATAGCGCGTGTCCGGGTGCTCCCTGCGGAACATCAACACGTTTGCTGATGGTGGTTCCGTCAGATAAGGTGAGCTTCACAATCGTAAAGCGTCCTTTTGGAACAGCATCGGGATGAGGTTCTATCGTTTGATCATATCCTCTGCTCACCCGCTTCATCCATGTCCGCATGTCTGATGGAATGGTTTTTTTCGTAAAGGCATCCAGCGTAAGCGTCTGTCCAAACACCGCCAGTGCGATGACGTATTCGACACTGAATCGTCCTTCCTCTCCAGTCAAAGGTGTCTGCTCAATAAGCGCTGCATCTCCGCCTGGCGGGAATATGACATCGACCTGATTCACCTGCTCCGGCAAGAAAGCCCGCTCTTTCGTTAAGGATTGGATCGCCTCTGCTGCATGGTGGGCTGCTGAGCAGAATGGATATACTTTGAACCACAGCCCCGGTGAAACGATACGCCATGTAAAACCATAGCCCTCTAGTAAACGGCTTTCCGCAAGTTCCAGATCTCCATAGAGTGAAAAGAAACCAAGTGCGCCATCAAGAACCGAGTCATTCCCGCCAAAACCTGAACAAGCTAAGTCCATAGACCAAACGGCTGTTTTAGCAGCTAAGCCGGCTTGTAATGGTTTCATATCAGAGCCAAATTGCTTCCGCATTCCGGCTGATTGCGCTCCGGCAAAGCCGATTGCTTTCATCAGTTCTTCTCGTGTGACCTGCTTCAAATAACCAATCGCACATACTGCCGCAATGGCTCCGAGTGTTCCTGTATTATGCCAGCCCCGCTCATAATGCGCCTTGCCGATGGATTCGCCAAGTCTTGCCATCACTTCAACACCAGTGATATAGGCAGCTAAAAACCGCTCGCCATACCCTTTGCCGTCTGTCAGCTGTGATAGCAGCGCCGGAATGATGACCGCACTTGGATGTCCTCTCACATCTGAGTGCACATCATCATAATCAAGGGCATGGATGAGGTAGCCGTTCAGCATCGCTGCGGATTGGCGGCTCACCTTCTTTCCTTGTCCAATGACAGGAATCTGAGCGGTTCCGCCTTCCTGTTCAACAAGCTGCATCAGCTTCTGAATCCCTTCATCCTCTTTCGCAGCAAGCGCTGATGCCGCAGCGTCTAACAGTGCATTTCTCGCCATTTGAATGGCCCGTTCATCTTGAAGCGGATCAGCAGAAAGCACTGCTTCTGCCAGTTGTTTTGTTAATTCCATGATCGAGACTCCAATGCCCGAACGGCAAGCTCAGCAAAGAAGGCAGCGGAAACTGGAAGTGCGTCTTCATTTAATGTAAACGCAGGGTGATGCCACTCCCTTGTACCACTAGTCCCCATCCATACAAAAAAGCCTGGAATGCGTTCTTGATAAAGGGCAAAATCTTCTCCGCCCGGTGACTGCTCTGCCTGCACAACATGTAAGTCAAGCGAGCCAGCCGTTTCTTCAACCACCTTTGTCAGACGCTCATCATTCATGACAGAAGGCAAATAAGGATGCCATCTTACTTCAGCCTCTGCTCCAAATCCTTCTGCAATTCCGCTGACGATTTGTTTCATAAGCTCCGGAATCATCGCTCTTACTTCAGGCTCAAACGTCCGAACGGTTCCTTCCATCTCAACACGGTCGGGTATGACATTCCATGATGTACCGCCTTGGATGCGTGTGATACTGACAACCGCATGATGCAAGGAGCTGATGCGGCGGCTGACGATTTGCTGAAGGGCGCTTGTGATCTGCCCGCTGATGGCAATGGGGTCTACCGTGTGATTTGGAATACCGGCGTGGCCACCCGTTCCTTTAATATCGATTTCAAACCGGTCCACACTCGCCATCAATGCTTTTTCTCTAACGCCAATCGTGCCAACTGGCAGGTCAGGTTTGTTGTGCATACCGAAAATTGCATCGACTCCATCTAAAACGCCTGCCTCTATGACGTGTTTCGCCCCTTGAGCAACTTCCTCAGCCGGCTGGAACAAAATACGGACCGTTCCTTTGATCTCGTGTTTCCGCTCTTTTAATAAAAGAGCCGCACCAAAAATAGAAGCTGTATGGAAATCATGACCGCATGCATGCATTTTACCCGGTACCTTTGAAGAAAATGGTTCGCCAGATGCTTCTTCAATCGGAAGTGCATCAATATCGGCTCTCAGAGCAATCGTCGGTCCCTCTTGTTCTCCCTTGATTTCACAGACAGCACCTGTTTGAAGTGCCGGGATATCAAGCACAGTAATCCCTTCCTCTTCTAACCAGCGGCGCAGTTTCTTTGTCGTTTCATATTCTTCAAACGCCAGCTCTGGATGCTCATGAAGCGCTCGGCGAATATGAATCAAACGTTTGTTTAAATCTTCATTTCCTATTGATTTCACTAGACACTCACCCCTCTAAAGAATAAAAAGCAGCTTATGCTTCTTCAGCCGCTGCTTCTTTTTGGATAAATCGTTTCGTCCGTTCATTCTTCGTTTCATCAAATAGCTCAGTTGGCGTCCCCTGCTCGATAATATGACCATCCGCCATGAAAATCACATGGTCTGCCACTTCTCTTGCAAACGCCATTTCATGTGTGACGATGATCATCGTTGTTTCTTGGATCGCAATGGATTTAATGACTTGAAGCACACCTGAAACAAGCTCTGGATCAAGCGCTGACGTTGGTTCATCCAGCAAAATCGCATGTGGATCAACTGCTAACGCGCGGGCAATCCCAATCCGCTGCTGCTGTCCGCCAGATAACGTGACTGGATAGCTGTCAGCCTTTTGTTCTAACCCTACCTGCTTCAGCAGTTTCATACCGATTTCATTCGCCTGCTGCTTCGTCATTTTTTTCGTCACAAGCAATGATTCTGTTATGTTTTGCAGTGCTGTCTTGTTTTTAAATAAATTATAGTTTTGAAACACCATGGCCGTTTGTTGACGCAGGTGATGGGCTTCTTTACGTGAATATTTGGACGCATCGAGCCTCGCATCGCCAATTTCAATCGTGCCTTCATCAGGCGTTTCTAATAAATTTAAACAGCGCAACAAAGTGGATTTACCGGAGCCAGAAGGTCCGATAATGGCCACAACCTGCCCTTTTTTCACGTCGAGATTGATTCCGTCTAAGACGACAAGGTCGCCGAATGATTTCTTCAAATTGGTGAGCTTGATCATGTCCACACCTCCTTAATTCCGGTAAGGTTTGCTGATTTTTCGTTCAAACAGGTCCTGCAGGAAGCTATAAATGATCGTCATCACCCAATACACGATCCCTACGGCTAAATAGGTTTCAAAGTATTTATAGTTCGCCGATGCAATCATCTTCCCTTGTGCAAACATTTCTGCCACACCAATCGTAAAGGCAAGAGATGTTTCTTTTAAAAGACCGATAAAGGTATTCCCCGTCGCTGGAATTGCATTTCTGATGGCCTGCGGGAAAATAATTCTAACGTAAGACTGCCATCTTGTCATACCGACAGATAAGCATGCCTCCAGCTGCCCTTCATCCACTGAGTTCAGAGCTGCTCTGAAAATTTCTGCTAAGTATGCCGAGTTTTTAATACTTAATCCGATAATGACCGCTGTTAAAGCATCCATTGAGGTCATCGCAGGGAATAGCTGCGGGAGACCAAAATAAATGAGAAAGAGCTGAACCAAGGTTGGAACCGCTCTGAAGAAAGAAATATACAGCTTGGCAAATTGGTATAAAACAGGTATCCGGTTTTTCGTAATGAGAGCGAATACCACACCAATAATAATGGCAAATACCATGGAGACAATCGCCATGAAGATCGTTATCGGCAAGTATTGAAGCAATGTCGGAAACACCGTCACCATATACTGCCAATCAATTTTGTTCATGTCTGCTCTTCACCGCCGCTGTCTTTATTTTTTAATTGGCACTGTGACATCGTCTTTGAAGTATTTCTCAGACAATTTCTTAAGTGTCCCGTCTTCTCTTAATTCTTTGATGGCTTTGTTAAATTCTTCTCTTAGTTTGTCATGCTTTTTATCTTTCGCAAATGGGTAGCCTACTTCTTCATATACAATTGGGTTGCCTACGATTTTCAGCGGCAGACCTGTTTTTTCAATTTGAGCAAGTAATACACTTCGTCCGTTGACATAAGCATCTACGCGGCCATTTGCCACTTCATTTAATACGCCGTCTTGCGTTTCATATGTTTTAATCTTAATTTTCTTGTCCGGGTCTTTGCTCTCTAAGTTTTTAGCATGGTTAGAGCCAAGAACCGCCGCCACTGTTTTTCCTTTTAAATCGTCAAGACCTTTGATGTCGTTGTTGTCTTTTTTCACGATGATTTGTGTTCCTGCGTAAGCGTACGTATCTGTAAAGTTAAATGTTTGTTTACGCTCGTCTGTGATGGCAACTTGGTTTGACACTGTATCGAGCTTACCAGACGTCAGCTGTCCCATCAGTCCGCTGAATTCACTCAGCTGCCAGTCTAGTTTGTAGCCAAGCTTTTTCGCAATGGCTTCTGTTACTTCAACATCGAATCCGACAAGCTTGCCATTGTCTTTATAAGCAAACGGATAGCTTTGTCCTGTAGCGCCTACTTTTAACACTTTTTCGTCTTTGCCTTCACTCTGATTGCCGCCGCAAGCTGCTAAAACTGCCAGCATTGCTGCAAATAGAACGACTAGCCACTTTTTGTTTTTCATGTTTGTAAACCCTTCTTCCTCTTATGGTTGTGTGATATCTGATCTTAATTGTTTTTTGAAATAAACCGTGATATGACCTTTGCCTAAATCTTTTTCTCCTGCTCTGACATAGCCTTTACGCTCATACATCTCTATCAGCCATGGATGCTTATCAGCTGTACCGAGCGACACGTACGGCACCTTCAGTGTATCCCTTAGCACTTCGGTTTCCACCCATTCCAGCAAGGCTGAGCCTGTGCCTTTTTTGGCGGCTGGTTCTGAGGCAAACCACCAGATATGAGGGACGCCGAACGGTCCTGGCTGCTCTCCCCAAGGCATACGGAGTGATAAGGTGGATAGAAGCTCTCCGTTTTCTTCCATCACATAGCAAAGATTCTTTTGTACATTTTTCTGAACGAGAGCGAAATCGGCATGTGCTGCTTGGAACTGGATGCCTAGCTCACGAATTGGCTCGTATGCTCTTGTTGTCAGTTCAAGCAGCGCCTCTATATCTGCCTCTGTTGCCAGACGAAACGTGTATCCCAACGTTAGTCACCTCACCCTTATGTCGTGTAGCGATTTTTTGGCTCTGTTAATCCAAGATTTTCTCGTAAGGTTTGTCCTGTGTAATCGGTTTTGAATAAGCCTCGCTCCTGAAGGATTGGGACGACGCGGTCTACGAACACATCCAGCCCTTCTGGCAAGAGCGGCGGCATGACATTAAAGCCGTCTGCTGCTTCTTCACGAAGCCATGTTTCCATCACATCTGCCAGCTGCTGCGGCGTTCCAATGAAAATATTATGACCGCGTGAGCCGGCAACCGATTGATAAAGCTGGCGAATGGTCAGGTTATCCTTTCTCGCCATATTCATCACGAGATCAAAACGGCTTTTCACCGCATTTGACGTGCTCGGATCAATCTCTGGAAGCGGTCCGTCTAAAGGATACTGAGACAGATCAATCCCGCCTAAGTAATTTTGCAGAATGCTCAGTCCAATCTCAGGAACAATCAGCTCCTGTAATTCTTCATATTTCGCTTGGGCTTCTTCCTCTGTATCAGCAATGATTGGAAAGATACCCGGCATGATGCTGACGTCCTCTCTAGCACGGCCAGCAGCCTCTACTTTCCCCTTCAAGCTTTGATAAAATTCCTTCGCTTTATCGAGATCGTTTTGTGCAGTGAAAATGAGCTCTGCTGTTTTTGCTGCAAGCTTTTGGCCATCTTCAGAAGATCCTGCTTGAATGATCACGGGCTGCCCTTGCGGCGTGCGTGATACGTTGAGAGGACCTCTTACTGAGAAGAACTCACCTTTGTGCTGGAGCTCATGAAGCTTACTAGATTCGAAGAATTCTCCCGTTTCCTTGTTTCTGACAAGGGCGTCTTCCTCCCAAGAATCCCAGAGACCTTTGACGACCTCGACGAACTCTTCTGCCCGCTCATATCGTTTATGGTGTGCTAAATGCTCTTCTCCGCTAAAATTTTTCGCTGTTTCTTCAATAGAAGATGTGACCACATTCCATGCCGCTCTTCCGCCTGATAAATGATCAAGGGAGGCAAACTGCCTTGCAATATGGAAAGGCTCACTGTATGTAGTGGAAGCTGTTGCTGCTAAACCAATGGTTGAAGTAGACTCAGCAATAGATGAAAGCAGCGTGAGCGGTTCAAATCTTGTTAATACGTTCGGATGAGAGGTTTGATTAATGGATAAACTGTCGGCTAAAAAGAGCAAATCCAGCTTTCCTTCCTCTGCCTTTTTCGCTAATTGTTTAAAATAATCTAGATTCATGGCTGCGTCTGGTACTGCATTCGGATGTCTCCAAGAGGCAACGTGATGTCCAGTTCCTGCGATGAATACGCCTAGCTTGAGCTTCCTTTTCGGCTGTGACACTTGTTCTTCATCCTTTCTATATCCTAAATGTATCAAACCGAAGTCCTTAGATACATTTTTCTGATTGAATTAATCGGTTTTATTAATAAAAAAAAGGGCAAATGTTGCGAAAAATGAAAAATAATTATTACTATATGCCCTTTTTACAGGATTGTCAACCGCCTTCTGAACCTCCAAAATAAGGGATTTCAAACACTCATGACGGTGTATCAATCTCAATATTTCCGATGAGCCTGTCTGTGGTATGTGTCACCAGTTGACTACGCTCCAGCATGTTGTGAGCGATGACAGAATGAGTGGAATTGGCGGTGCGGACGGCAATTGCTTTTTGAGGAGAAATATTGATGATGTTATTGCGCAGCACACGGGCTGAGGCGGCCTGGTCAATAAAGATCGCCGTCGGCTGTCCAATCGATCGATTTAAATAGAAACGGTTATCTCCAATTTGTGGTGAACCATTTTTAATATACATCACCACATATAAGGATGTTTCTTCAAAGGAATTATCTTTAATCTCTAATGCCCCCGTCGTGCTGCTGTATACAGCGTAGTTTTGATAGTGCTTAAAGCGATTATGCCAAATGAAAGCCTTTGCATTTCCAGTGACACTGATCGTATACGAAGACCCAAGCTCTGGATGTCCTTCTTGAATAAAGTGGTTGCCGTTGAGCCCAGCTTCCCCTTCCTGCACCCAGATTCCTCTGCTGAATTCTTTGAATTGATTGTGCTGGATCAGGATATTCGTTCCTCTCACCACGGCCGCATCGATAACAGAGTAGACCGTATTGTTTGAAAAGACGACACTATCCGATTGATAGATACGCAGCGAGGCGCTTCTTTTTCCGGTATTCGTTCCTGATTCAATATGGTTTCCTTCTATTAGAATACGATTCGCCATATAAACGGACACAGCCGCATCTTCAAAAAGACTAATCTTATTGCCTGTAATGTGAACGCTGTCTCCTCTCACATCAATTCCTTTTTCAAACCCCTCAATCATATTGCCAATAATCATTACATTGTTTTCCGTTTGGCCAAGTGAGACGCCTAAGCTCGTAATCCCTGCTTTTGTCACACCTCCTCCTACTGCACGAATCAAATTGTTGGCAATGATCGTTTCGGTGGAGAAGCCATAGGAGATACTGCTATCTGTATGATTGCCTTCAATGATCACACCATAGCCGTTAAAGTTATAGATGGAGCTTGCAGCACCTCCTCTGACGATGTTGTTGCGAATCTGAATATTCAGAGGCTCCTCCATATTAACGGCATTTTCTCCATAGCCTTCAATATCTATGCCCATTCTTGGCTCGACCCCATTTACTCCTGCTCTTTCCAAGAGACAATCCTCCACAATAACCCCATCACAGCCTGTAATCGAAATGTTGTTTCGTCTCGAATCTGTGATGGTGCAGCCAGAAATATCAATAGATGCAGCAGGCGAGTATGGTTCACCCTCTGTCAACAAACCGTGGGGACTGACAATGATGCCGTCTCCCGTACAATTTTTTATTTGGACATGATTGACCTCTACATGTGAGGCACCTTCAATACATATCCCAAAGCCCCATTCATGGGTTTTTCGTTCAGCGGGGAGCGGCTTGTATACATGCTCATGACGATCCCCTTCAATACGCCCGCCTCGGATGGTCACATGCTGAACCTTTCCTATATAAAAGGCTGCATACCCCCATGAATCATTTGGTTTTACCTTTATTACAGCGTCTGACGCCATCTCAATGCATATATGACTTGGCACCCGTATACCCGCACCTCGAAAAGGAAAAAATGAATCACCTCTGTACACCGCATCGATTAAATACGTGCCGCTCGGCAGCCAGACATGGGAATACCCCTGTGCTTTTGTCCATTCTAAACATTCATTAATCTTAGCTGTACAATCCGTTTTCCCATCAGCAATTACGCCAAAATCTAGTACATTGACAACAGGTTTTTTTAGATCAGCTTCATTCAATTCCCCCAACCTAAATCACTCCTTTTCACACATGTTCTCTCGTCATCCTATGCATGTGTCAAAGGTTTGCTTGTACATTACTTCAAATTTTAAATAAATTCTTTTGAAATAACTTTCAGATAATTTTCACTTCAATGAATTTTTCATTTTTTTGAGTCTTTACGCCTATTGAACTAACATTTTCCTGTTTTAGAATAGTTTTATATTGACACAAGAACTATACAAGAATATCATTTTTCTCATATCTCTTTTTTTAAGAAAGGATCTATGCCATGTCTACAATTGACCACGATAAAATTGTTAAAAGTGTTCCTCAAAAAGGGTTTTTTGGACATCCTAAAGGACTTTACACACTGTTTTTCACTGAATTTTGGGAGCGTTTCTCCTATTATGGCATGCGTGCACTGCTTATTTATTATATGTACACAGAGGTGACAAAAGGCGGTCTAGGCTTTGACCAGACGACAGCCAATTCGATCATGTCTGTCTACGGTGCGCTTGTCTATATGTCAGGAGTGATTGGCGGATGGCTCGCCGACCGGGTATTTGGATCATCCAGTACGGTCTTTTATGGCGGAGTTTTCATTATGCTTGGCCACGTGATTTTGGCTTTGCCAAGCGGAGCAACAGCGCTCTTTATTAGTATGGGACTGATTATTATCGGGACAGGTCTTCTCAAGCCAAACGTTTCAAACATTGTTGGCGACCTGTATACAAAAACAGACCCGCGCAGGGACTCTGGATTTAGTATTTTCTACATGGGGATCAATATGGGTGGCTTTATCTCCCCATTAATTGTCGGAACACTCGGTCAAAAAGTGAATTTCCACCTCGGGTTCTCACTTGCTGCCGTTGGGATGCTTGTTGGACTCATTACATTTGTGGTCACAAAAAAACCGAACCTTGGTCTTGCCGGCACGTATGTGACCAATCCATTATCAGCTGCCGAACGTAAGAACTTCAAAATTTACGGTTCATTGGTTGTGATTTTGCTTGCGATTTTTGCTGTCATTGGCATTCAAACAGGCGCACTCACAATTAATCTATTCACTTGGTTTGTCAGTGCCCTTGGTGTACTCATTCCAATTGTTTATTTCATTGTCATGTATTTCAGTAAAAAGACGAGCGCAGTGGAGCAATCCAGGGTTCTCGCTTATATTCCATTGTTCCTTGCTGCCGTGATGTTCTGGGCGATTCAAGAACAGGGCTCAAACATTTTAGCAACATATGCAGATCAACGAACAAACTTGAATTTCCTTGGGATGACACTAGCGTCTTCATGGTTCCAATCATTGAACCCAATCTTTATTGTGCTGCTGTCTCCAGTGTTTGCTTGGTTATGGGTCAGACTTGGGAAGAAACAGCCGTCTACCCCGATTAAATTCTCACTCGGTCTTTTGTTTGCAGGGTTATCCTTCATCATCATGATCATTCCTGCATACATGTCCGGTCCGAACACACTTGTGAGCCCATTATGGCTCGTTCTGAGCTTCTTCCTCGTCGTGATCGGAGAGCTCTGCTTATCACCAGTTGGACTGTCAGCGACAACAAAGCTGGCCCCTGCTGCCTTCTCAGCGCAAACGATGAGCCTTTGGTTCCTTTCAAATGCAATGGCACAGGCGATCAATGCGCAAGTAGTCAAACTGTTTGATAAAGTGCCGGAAACCGTCTATTTCGGTATCATCGGATTCCTTGCCATCGTTTTATGCGGTGTGATGCTATTACTGACACCAGTGATTAAGAAAGCGATGAAAGGCGTTCATTGAATTAAAAAAAGAAGCCTCCCGATTGGGTTGGCTTCTTTTTGATGGTTTAAAACCGGATCTCGTCATCTCCATGGATTTGCAGATTCAGCGGCTCACTTTGTGCCTGATGCTTTTTCACATAGCGGTGATAGACAACATATCCAATGATCATAAGCGGTACGCCGACATATAGCCCGATGCGCTGCTCTTGATCAAAGGCAAGACTGATCAATACGATGGTATTCAGTGTAATTGCAATGATCGGCAGCACCGGATAAAGAGGCGTTTTAAATTTTAAGTTTTCCAGCTTTCCGCCTGCTTTCAAGTATTTTCTACGGAAAAGCAGCTGTGATAATGTAATCGTGATCCAGCCTGTCTGGGCACTCATGCCGGCAATGGACACGATCCAGGCAAATACCGTTTTCTCAGCAAAGAACCCGGATAACAGCGAAATCCCTGTAAATAGGAAGGTGAGCAGTAAGGCATTCATCGGAATACCGCGCTGATTGACGCGTCTAAATGCTTTTCCTGCCATTCCTTCCTTCGATAAGGAATACAGCATTCTTGTTGATGCATACAAGCCAGAGTTCGCAACAGATAATAAAGCAATGATAATGACAAAGTTCATGATGTCTGCCGCAAAAGGAATGCCCGTTCTCTCAAACACAGTAACAAATGGGCTTTGCAGCACACTAGCTTCCTTCCAAGGCACCATACCCGCTAAAACAAAAATAGATAAGACGAAAAAGACAAGTGTACGCCATACGGTCTGATGGATCGAACGGGGAACGGTTTTCTCAGGGTTTTCACTTTCCCCTGCCGCAATCCCGATCAGCTCTGTTCCTTGAAATGAAAAATTCACTGTAATCATCGTAACCACAACAGCAAGCAGGCCATTTGGAAACAGCCCGTCATTCACAAAATGGCTGAAGTAAGGGGCGGGTTCACCGCTCGTTGTATCAATAAACCCAAACATCGCCGCTCCGCCTACACCAATAAAGAGTAAAATTGCAATAATCTTAATGGTAGAAAAGAAAAATTCCGACTCCCCGAACGCTTTTGCTGACCGGGCATTTAATAAGAAAAGACAGAGTCCGAATACGAGACACCAAATCCACACATCCACTTGCGGGAGCCAGCGCCTCATCAGCTGCCCTGCTGATAAGAACTCAAGGGCAACCGTTGCTGCCCAGCCGAGCCAATAAATCCAGCCGACAGCAAAACCCGCTGCCGGGCTGACAAATTTCGTCGCATACGTATGAAACGACCCCGACACAGGAAGTGCAACAGACAGCTCCCCAAGACACAGCATGGTTAAATACATGATCAATCCGCCCACAATATATGAAAGAACGGCTCCGACCGGTCCTGCTTGTCCAATCGTATAGCCCGTTCCTAAGAAAAAGCCTGTCCCAATGACACCGCCAAGTGAAATCATAAATAAATGGCGGGAGGTCATCGCCCTTTTCAATTGTTCAGGCTGATTTTGTCCAACATCCACAATGATGCCCTCCTTCTTCTAAGATGCTCTGTTATCAAAACATGTCTCCATGTGATTCATTCCATTTTCAAAACAACCTACTAATTATACATCTTTTATAATAAATATGCTTCCTTCTATGGTCACTGTCTCAAAGTCTTTATTTTAGTAATGTTCGCACAACTATGTGGTGGATAGGATGCCATATATCTAAAATATTGCACAAAAAAACCAGCATGAAACTTTATCGTTGCACACTGGTTTCGTTTCATTCTTTTCGAGTCTCATTTTAGACAGTTCTTATGATCACTTTTGTCACAAGTCATTCTGCTTTTAGCAAACACACTTTGATAAATTCATTTATTTCCTGAAAGCAGCGATTTTTAGATTCAGCGTGAAAAGCCGCAGAATAAGGATTGGCGAATCCATGCTCTCCCTCTACTATTGTCACGCAAAGCTTTTTCTTTTTCTCCAAAACACTCGCAATCTCCCTGGGATGAAAGGATGCTTCGATCTCCGGGAAAAATAACAGCGTTTTGCAGGCGGGCGCAAGATCGACGTCATCTCTGATCCTTGAACCATAAAATCCAATAACTCCTCTAAACAGCTGATCATTTTGGCTGCATCGCCAGGCAATTGTTGCCCCCACACTAAAACCTAGCAGAAATATATCTATCGCGGCATTCTTCGTCTTTAACTCTTTTGCCAGATTCAGTACACTCTTTACCGGCTTATCAAAACCAACTTTATTCATAAAGTAGTCGTAAGCCTCATTTTCACTGACATAAGGGAAGTGCTTCGCCTGTCCCAATAAATGAGGACAATAAACCTCAAATCCAGCTTTGTCGAAATAATGGATCATACTCTTCATATGATCATTTATTCCGTATATTTCGTGTATTAAGATCATGACAGGTTTTTGTTTCGATGTATGCAAATGTTCACACTTCCCTTTTGTTTCTTAGAAGTCAATTGAATCGATTGGAAAATTTCGTTGGGATGATCATAGCATATTTTACCCGAATCGTTTATCTAACTTTCCACCAATCAAATCATCTTAATCATCTTGAACTTGTGTATGGTTTTATTCACCTTTTAACTTGGGTATAGTTCTATCGTTTGTCCGTTCGACCGTTTGAGGGCATAAAGTTGGTGAGATTCGCTCAAGCTAGTTTCAAATGCTTTACTTTTAGGTTGCTTCTCTGTAAGATCATATGTTGTAAATACCAACAAGAAAAGTGGGGAATAAAATGAAAAAAATGTTCTTTGCCATTATGTTAGGCGTTTGTGTTGCATTGATCACGGCATGTGGATCTGGTGCAAGCGACAACGCGAATAAACAATCTGGGTCTAAGGAATCAGGCGACCTTTGGAAATCCATTCAGGATAAAGGTGTATTAACCATCGGAACTGAGGGTACTTATGCTCCTTTCACCTTCCATGACAAAAAGACAGATAAATTAACTGGCTATGATGTAGAAGTCATCACAGAAGTAGCAAAACGTCTTGACTTAAAACCTGAATTCAAAGAAACACAATGGGACAGTATGTTTGCTGGACTGAATGCAAAACGTTTTGACGTGGTAGCGAACCAAGTTGGGAAAACTGGACGTGAAAATCAATACGATTTCTCTGATAAATATACGACATCTCAAGCTATTGTTGTGACAAAATCAGATAACAACGACATCAAGAAACTATCTGATGTCAAAGGCAAAAAAGCAGCACAATCATTAACAAGTAACTACAATAAACTAGCAACAGATGCTGGCGCTAAGATTGAAGGCGTTGAAGGTCTTGCACAATCCATTCAATTGATTCAGCAAGGACGTGCTGATCTGACGTTCAATGACAAATTGGCTGTATTGAATTACTTGAAAACAAGCGGTAACAAAAACCTAAAAGTTGCATTTGAAACAGGAGATCCTCAAGAAACGTATTTCGCATTCAGAAAAGGCAGCGGCGAAGTCGTTGACAAAGTGAATGGCGCATTAAAAGAAATGAAAAAAGACGGTACACTCGCTAAGATTTCTAAGAAATGGTTTGGTGAAGATGTTACAAAATAACATCCTAGGAGTCGTCATTCCTTGGGATCTTCTTCAGCAATCTTTTTGGCCAATGGTGATGCAGGGGATTTATTATACAATTCCCCTCGCCATCATTGCCTTTATTATTGGTATTTTTATCGCGCTTGTGACAGCTCTTGCTAGAATGTCTAAAATGAAAGCCCTCAGATGGATTTTCTCCATCTATGTGTCGGCCGTTCGCGGAACGCCGCTTTTTGTGCAATTGTTTATTATTTTCTATTTCTTTCCGACATTTAATATCACACTGGATCCATATCCAAGTGCCATTATTGCTTTTTCATTAAACGTAGGTGCGTATGCGTCGGAAATTATCCGTGCATCCGTCCTGTCTGTTCCAAAAGGGCAATGGGAAGCAGGTTATTCCATTGGGATGACACATCGCAAAACGCTCGTCCGCGTGATTTTACCGCAGGCTGTGCGTGTATCGATTCCACCGCTCTCTAATTCATTTATTAGTTTGGTGAAGGATACATCCCTTGCCTCCCAAATTCTCGTGGCAGAGATGTTCCGTAAATCACAGGAGATTGCTGCGGCGAACTTGGATCAGATCTTGTTTATTTATATGGAAGCAGCCCTCATCTATTGGGTATTCTGCTTCATTCTATCGCTCGTTCAGCATCAAATTGAAAAACGACTTGATCGATATGTCGCAAGGTAAGGAGGGAACGACATGCTAACAGTCAAAGGCTTAAAGAAATCCTTTGGTGAAAATGAGATTTTAAAGTCGATTGATTTTTCGATCAACAAAGGGCAGGTTGTGGCCATCCTCGGTCCATCTGGTTCAGGAAAAACAACGATGCTTCGCTGTTTAAATGCACTTGAAATACCAAATGGCGGCTCCTTTACCTTCGATGATTTCTCGATTGATTTTACGAAAAAAAATAAATCAGCTGATCTGCTGAAGCTACGCCGGAAATCAGGAATGGTGTTTCAGGATTATCACCTGTTTCCTCACCGTACAGTGCTTGAAAATGTGATGGAAGGCCCTGTACAAGTGCAGCGCCGTCCAAAGGAAACGGTTCGAAAAGAAGCCATTCAGCTCTTGCAAAAGGTCGGTCTGGAAGATAAAAAGGATCTGTATCCATTCCAGCTCTCAGGCGGTCAAAAGCAGCGTGTCGGGATTGCCCGTGCACTTGCCATTCAGCCAGAGCTCATGCTTTTTGATGAACCTACCTCTGCGCTTGACCCTGAGCTAGTCGGAGAAGTCTTAAAGGTCATGAAGGATCTAGCGAAGGAAGGCTGGACCATGGCGGTTGTCACACATGAAATCAAGTTTGCCCAAGAAGTAGCAGACGAAGTGATTTTTATTGATGGCGGCGTCATCGTCGAACAAGGTCCTCCAGAGGAAATCTTCAAACGACCAAAGGAAGAACGAACAAAACAATTCTTAAACCGGATTTTGAATCCAGTATGATGAAAAAAGGCTGTTCTCACGTGGTGAGGACAGCCTTTTTTTATATCTCTTTTTGCAGGCGAAGCGCCAGTAAATCCTGCAGGAGCAGTCTCGCTCCCTCTGGACTGATGACCACCCCGCCGGATAGCACCTTATTGGAGTTTGTCACTTCCCCTGTGACGATACAAGGTTTGTCCTGCCAATATGGCTTCATCACAATTTGGTCTTCTTCTCGATAAATCTCCATAAAATCTTGCGGAAGAATTTTTAGCCGTTTTCTTATATCTGTCGGAAGAACAATTCTTCCAAAGTTATCTATATATCTTACATAGTCTTGATTTAACAAATTGACCCCCCTCCTGCATCTCTAGATATAGGCAATTCCCTCTTTATCAAGGAATGAAGTACTTTAATCGGTTAGTGAAAGGATAAGTTGCAGGCTGATCCAGTGGTTAAACACGCTTTCCATATATGATATATCTGTTTGGTGCAGGACCAATGAAAGAAAAAGGATAGCATGTTGTCAGGACAAGTTCTTCCTTTTCCTGTTGTAGTGTAATAATACTTTGATCATCTTTTTTTACAATCTTTGTTTTCTCAATTTCATAGGTAAACCGACCGTATGAAAGCTCAATGACGAGTTGATCCCCTTTCACAAGTTCTCCTGTTCGTCTAAACACAGTATCACGATGCCCAGATAAAACGATTTGTCCCTGTTCATTTGGTAAATTGCTCTCATGATAATGACCAACACCCTTTGCCAAGTCCTCTGCTTCTGTTCCTTCTACAATTGGTAACTCAGCGTTTAACTTTGGAATGTGTAAGAGTCCAATGGTTTCACCAGCCTTTGGAACAAAAGGGGAATCCGTTTCCCCCTTTTGCTGAATAGCTGCTTGTGCAGACTGGAAAGATTGATCTACTTGCCTTTGTCCATCAACGATCCTTATATATCCTATGATCACAAGACAAATACCTGCTGTAATCAATAGAGTTGAGATGATTTTTTGAACCATGGACGATTATCCGTTTCTTTTTCTTCTTTTCCATACAATAAGGGATGCACCTATTAATACAAGGGCAAATCCTGCTAGTAAAAGGTTGTACATTGCTGTTGCAGTATTTGGAAGATGATGACCAGGTGTATCCTGTTGTGGCTCAGAAGGTTGATCTGGATTTGCTGGGACTTCTGGCACATTTGGTGGTTCTACTGTCGTTGAGTTTTCAGGTTTGTCAGGCTCATCTACATTCTCACCCTTCACGACTCCGATATTTTGAATGGTTTTCCCTTCAGATCCTTTGGCAGCCTTCGCTTCAAAGGTCACGGTATGCCAGTCGGTATCTTTGATATCGCCGAATTGAGCGGTGACTGTGCCTTTTGTGTAATCTCCGTTATCGTCATCTTTTGCATCTGTGACGGCTTGTCCATCTACTTTTAGTGAACCTTCGACATATTCAAGACCTTCTGGCAGTTTATCTGCGATCACTAAGTCTTTGATGACACTGTCTTCTACACTATTTTTTGTTTTGATCGTGTAAAGCAGGGTGTCGCCTACTTGTACTTCTTTTTCATCGGTATTGCCTTCTGCTTTTTGAGAGATTTCTGATGTTTTTTCTGATTCAAGCTTTGGATCTCTTGGATCAATGTTTGTTTCGGTTGTTGGTTCGTCTGGCGGCGTGTTTTCACCTGTTACTTTCGCTGTGTTTTGAATGCTTTTACCTGATTGGCCTTTAGCGACCTTCGCTTCAAAGGTCACTGTATGCCAGTCCGTATCTTTGATATCGCCAAATTGACCGGTCACCGTACCTTTTGTGTAGTCTCCCTTGTCGTCATCTTTTGCATCTGTGACAGCTTGATCATCTACTTTTAGTGAACCTTCAACATATTGAAGACCTTCTGGCAGTTCATCAGAAATCACGAGATTGTTGACGATGCTGTCTTCTTCAAGATTCTTTGTTTTGATTGTATAAAGAAGGGTATCGCCTACCTGTGGTGTCTTTTTATCTTTGTTGCCTTCTGCCTTTTTCTGAATACTTGCAGCCTTTTCAGATGCTAGTTTTGGTTCACGAGGATAAATTTCTGTTTTCGTTGTTGGATCATCTGGCGGCGTGTTTTCGCCAGTTACTTCAGCTGTGTTTTGAATGTCTTGACCAGCCTGTCCCTTTTCAACTGTCACTTCAAACGTCACAGTATGCCAGTCCGTGTCCTTCACATCACCAAAAGAACCTGTAACCTTTCCATCTGTGTAGTCACCGCTATCGTCGTCTTTCACATCTGTGACAGATTCCCCATCAATTTGAAGGGACCCGGTGACATACTTCAACCCTTTTGGTAATTGATCTGAAATCACTAGATTTTCAACAAGACTGTCTTCTACCGTGTTTTTTGTTTTAATTGTATAAAGCAGGGTATCGCCTACTTCTGGGTGTTTCTCATCTTTGTTACCTTCTGCTTTTTTCTGCAAAACCGCTGATTTTTCTGATTCAAGCTTTGGATCACGCGGATAGATTTCTGTTTTTGTTGTTGGCTTATCTGGCGGTGTGTTGCCGCCTGTGACATTGGCTGTATTTTGAATGTCTTTGCCTGATTGTCCTTTTTCAACCGTCACTTCAAACGTCACGGTATGCCAATCTGTATCCTTAATGTCGCCAAATTGTCCTGAGATGGTTCCGTTTGTAAAGTCTCCGTTATCGTCATCCTTTGCGTCTGTGACTGCATCTCCATTCACCTGAAGTGAATTCGGTACATATGCCAATCCTTCCGGCAGTTCATCTGAGATCACTAAGTTTTCAACGAGACTGTCTTCTATCGTATTCTTTGTTTTAATTGTATAAAGCAGGGTATCGCCTACTTCTGGATGCTTCTCATCTGTGTTACCTTCTGCTTTTTTCTGTAAAACTGCTGATTTTTCAGAAGTCAGCTTTGGGTTACGCGGATAGATTTCTGTTTTTGTTGTCGGCTCGTCTGGCGGTGTGTTGCCGCTTGTGACATTAGCTATATTTTGAATATCTTTGCCTGCCTGACCTTTGTCAACCGACACTTCAAACGTCACTGTATGCCATTTCGCATCTTTCACTTCACCGAACGTCCCAGTGACAGTTCCGTCTGTCATATCCCCGTTGTCATCATCTTTTACATCTGTGACTGGATTTCCATCTACCTGAAGTGAATTTGGTACAAATGATAACCCTTGAGGTAACTTGTCAGAAATCACAAGATCTTCAATGACGCTGTCTTCAATCGCATTACGGGCTTGAATGGTATACAGTAATGTGTCGCCTACTTCTGGATGCTTCTCATCTGTGTTACTTTCTGCTTTTTTCTGTAAGACCGCTGATTTTTTTGATTCAAGCTTTGGGTCACGCGGGTAAATTTCTATGTTTGTTGTTGGTTCATCCGGAGGTGCGTTTTCCCCTTTGACATTCGCGGTATTTTGAATATCTTTGCCTGCCTGACCTTTGCCTACCGTCGCTTCAAATGTCACTGTGTGCCAATCGGTATCTTTCACGTCACCTATTTGACCTGAAACAGTGCCGTTTGTATAATCACCTTTGTCTTGATCTTTTGCATCTGTTACGCTCGTTCCATCCACCTTAAGAGACCCTGAAACATACGTTAAGCTGCTTGGCAGCTTATCTGATATAATCAGATTTTTGACAATACCATATTGCACAGTATTTTTTGCTTTAATAGTATAAAGTAACGTGTCGCCTACTTCTGGATGCTTCTCATCTGTGTTGCCCTCTGCTTTTTTCTGTAAGACAACTGATTTTTCTGATTCAAGCTCTGGAGGATATGGATCAAATTCTGGCTTTACTCGTGAAGCTAAGTCGTAAGATAATGAATCACCTACAGTGCCCATATATGTTGTACTTAAAGTTTTCGCATCAAGTGTAAAAAGAGTTGAATGGCCAATGGAGTCATTTAACCCTGACTGTAATAGCATTTGTCCATTGGGCAAAAAGCTAATCCCCCGAACGCCTCCGTCAATCGTTTTACCATCTGCATTTTTAATCGGAATGACACGAATGACTTCTGCTGTATCAGGGTTCATTTGCGCAATGGCCCCACTGCCATTTGATGCGAACCAAAGATAGCCGTCCTTATCAACGACAAGATCTCCGCCAACGCCAGACCCGATGTCATATCCGACAATTTTTTTAGACGATTTTTGACCCGTAGCTAAATCGTATGTTCCAAGGAAATACTCACCATTAGAAGCATAAGAATAGATATATTTATCTTGATACACAACGGCATTAGAAGCACCTTCTGGTAATTGGGTTACGCTCTCTGCTTGCCCTGATGTCGCATTTATTTTATATAGAGTAGGGGTCGTGCTATTTGCAGTTGCATACACAACATTTTCTCGATCACTTACAGCAACACCATTCACTGCACCCATATCGATTCCTTTCACCTCTACACTAGCTTTTACATTTGTTGGATTATTTCCATCGAGCTGCTGAAGAACCAGTGGCCTACTCCCAATAATATAAGAATCCGTGTTATTGACAACAACCGTCCCAGCGGCTTTCGTAACAGCTGGTGAGACCGTTAATAGATTTCCAACGATCAGCACCAATATAAGAAATAATTGACTCGTTCTTTTTAATAAGTTCATTCTTTGACCTCCCCTTTTTCTCGCTTCATATCGTAATGGTATGTACCAGTTCACCTCCCACACTTTGGTAAAGAATATCAGTAACATTTCAAATGCCTCAACATGACTAAATGACTATTTTCGACAAAAATAGTCATTTAGTAACATACACTTCTCGACGTTTGATTCTCCTATGTTTTTTCCAATAAAATAACCTTTTTTATCGTATACCTCCGCATTTCCCTTTTCCTCCAAACAGGTCTAATGACATGATTTATATACAATCTCTTCTATTTAAAGATAATTATTCTTTAATTGGTGCAGATTATTTTTTTGGGAAAATATATTGAATTATTTTCTTTTTCTCTTAAAATGCGGAAATTAATGGCTTCTTTTGCTAAAAAAAACAATCCGAAAGTCTTGCTGCCTGTTTTGATGTTTTGACCCTTACAATTCGACAAAATTCTTTTTTTGAAGTAAGCGATTACAATTGAGCAAAGCCATTTAAAGGGGAGTGAGAGTATGTTACGATGGAAATCGAGTGTTTAAGAAAGAAGGGAAAGCTTTTGAAGCGGGAACATCTTTTACGTTGGTTTTTTTATTTTGTTGGATTGATCGTATTAGCTTTTGGACTATCGCTGACAGTGAAAGGAAAGATTCTTGGGATTGGTCCTTGGGACGCTTTCCACTACGGACTGTTTCAGCATTTTGGACTCACGATTGGACAGTGGTCCATCATTATTGGTGCACTCATTGTGACACTGACTTCTGTTTTTACGAAATCATTTCCAAAGGTCGGCGCATTACTGAACATGGTGCTGATTGGTATGTTTATAGATTTCTTTAATGCGGTATTGCCTGCACCACACGGGTATTTACCCGCTTTATATGTGTTTATTACGGGCGTTGTGGTTTCAGGGTATGGTGTTGGCATTTATGTCTCAGCGAATCTTGGCGCCGGGCCAAGGGATTCATTAATGCTGCTCATCTCAGCGAAAACAGGATTGAACGTGCAGTGGGTGCGAAATGGCATTGAGTTAACAGTGCTTTTATTTGCATGGATGCTCGGTGGACCGATTGGCGTTGGAACGATTTTGACTGCGATCTTCACAGGTCTTGTCCTTCGTTTCTCCTTGCCGCAATCAACACGGCTCCTGCAGCTGCTCATTACAAAAACAGCAGAAAAACCTGTTCAAACCCTTACAAGATGAAAGCAAGCCATTCTATAATTAGAATGGCTTTTCTTGTGCTAAAATAAATAAACAGAATATTCACATACTGGAGATGAGACCTATGCAGCTTTTCCACTATCATTACTGGACACCATTTGTTGAAGAGACAGAACAAACATATCGTTCGCTAGGCTTTGAGGTTAAAGGCCGTTTCACAAAGGATGGCTCCTATCATCCCCCGCTGACATGGGATGATTTTAGAGAAGAGCAGCCGACTTTTCGAATCATCGAAATGAGAAAAGGACAGATCAATATCACATTTGGCTATAGCAAAAAAGTCCTTTTTGATCACATCGGCTTTCTTGTCTCAGACGAAAAATATGATCAACTGCTTGCACAAGCTAAAGAACTAAACTGGCCAATCCAAGCTGGGGAACGGAGAACGTTTCTTTCGACACCTCTTCGTTTAAGGCTTGAATTACAGCGCCGTACAGATGTCATTGAAACTGGAACCAATGCGCTGCATGCTATGACAATTGCTGTTCCTGATTTGTCACAGACACCTAAAGTCGATCAGCTGCTATCACCTTTGCATCAGCCCATTCACTGGCAAAAAGGAGAACGGCTTTCCCTGCTTGACGTGATCATGACGGATGTTGATGCAGTTGATACAACTGATCCGAATGGTGTTCACATCGTAAATCGTTAATGGACCCTTTTGCACGCCGCTCTCCAATGGTACAATCAATGTAAAAAATTAGAGGTTTGTTATGAAGATATTTGCTATCCAATTACAACACTTAGATGAAATCAATGAACGACAACAAATAGATCGTCTGAAACCCTTTGTTTCAGCTGAAAAGCGTGCTGCCGCTGAACGCTTTCGTTTTTTGATCGACGCAAGAAGGACCTTGTTAGGTGAAGTGCTGGTTCGTCAAACGATCCATGATATGTACGAGCTGCCTATGGACGAGATCGTTTTTGAAACAGAGGGCAATGGCAAACCTGTCGTCCGGCAGCTTTCTTCTTTTCATTTTAATCTTTCTCACTCTGGCGATTGGGTCGTTTGCGCAGTAGATGATTCACCTGTGGGCATTGATATTGAGGAAATCAAGCCTATTGATCTGGCGATTGCCAAACGATTTTTTTCAGCGGATGAGTATCAGGATTTACTCTCACAGCCGGCAGAACGGCAGGAAGCCTATTTCTTTCATCTTTGGTCAATGAAGGAGGCCTTTATCAAGCTGACTGGAAAAGGATTATCCTATGGGCTTTCGTCCTTTACAGCCCGTCTGTCAGAGGATGGACAGGCTGCGTTAACATTACCTGATCATGAAGCGCCTTGCTTTGTTCAAACATACTCACTTGACCCTGCCTACCAAATGGCGGTATGCACACGAAAACCTGCTGCGGCTGAAAGCGTTGAGAGACTCACTTGCAGCGATGTACTGTCCCGCCTTTAATAACGCGTGCTTTGCTGAAATACCGTCTTTAATAGATCGACTCCGCGTGTGATCTGCTCTTCTTTCACCTGCCAAATGTTCAGCTGAAGAATGGGGTCCTTTTGATAGGCCGACAGGTAATAACGGTCAATTGGCTGAATGGAAACAGATGCCTTTTTCAGCTGCTGAATAACCTGGTTCATGGGAATCGACCGGTCGACACGTAAATGTGTATGGGTAGCCGGCTCCTGTTCTCCCAGCTGATAAGCGCTCTGATCATTTTTTAAACTTGCCACAAGCTGCATGGAGCGGTTTCGATAGGTCGCCCGCATCCTGTCTCTATGCCGCTCAAACATCCCGCTTTTTAAATATATTTCTAAGGCTGCCTGGGACAGCATGGAACTGTCGATATCAATCAGCCGTTTGTGTTCGCTAAAAGGCCGAATCAGTTCTTCAGGTAAGACGACCGCTCCTGTTCGCAGCCCCGGAAAAATGATTTTAGAAAAGCTTTTCAAATAAATGACCTTTCCTGCCTGATCGTACGAGTAGATCGGGTCTCTTTTTGTGTCGAATTCTAAATCTGCTATATAATCATCCTCAACAATGTAGACATCATATTTCTCAGCAAGGGCTGCAATCGCTCTTTTTTCTCGTTTTGATAAACTCGTTCCAAGCGGGTTTTGAAATCTTGGCATCGTATAGAAAAAACGAATCTCCTCTTCTCGAAAGATATGCTCTAATTCGATAAGATCGATCCCTTTTTCCGTCCGCTGAATTCCGCGCACAGGCAATTGGTTTTTCTCTAAATATTGGAGGTATAAGTGATAACCCGGCTGTTCGACTAGTATGGTTTGTTTTCCATTCGGAAAAGGAATGGTGCTTAAAATGGATAAAGCGAGCTGAATACCAGAGGTCATGACGATCTGTTCTGGATGAGCAAACACTTGATAATCCATTAATCGCTTTGAAATGACTGGCAGCAGTGATGGTAAGCCGTTGGCTGTGCCGTAAATAAATAAGTCATTTTGATATAAATCGATCGCTTGGTTGATGCAGTGTTGGAAATCGACATATGGAAACACAACGGGATCAGGTGCAGATGAAGCAAAATCAATCCATGTGCCGTCCTGCTTGCCTGCTCGCTGCTTCGTTTTCACGACATAATAACCGCTTCTTTCTACAGAATACAGCAGATGTTCACGCTCCAATGTATCCAGCGCCTTGATGACAGTGCTTTTACTCACTGCATATTGAGCCGCTAAGTGGCGAATGGATGGAATTTTCATCCCAGCACTGTACTCACCAGAATCCATTTTTTCTTTTAAGCTCAAGACAAGCTGATCATATTTCCTCACACCTTTTCCTCCTTGTACCGGTACAGATATCACGTTCTCTTATTGTACACGTTAGATGATCCGATTACGATAGAAGAACAGAACCGGTCAATTCATTTGAAGCATGCATGCTCATGTAAGGAGTCACGTTGTGAATATGTCAAAACAAAAAGCGTATGCTGCTGCGATCGCATACGCCTCTATCATTGGTTTTTCCTTTTTGTTTGTCAAAATAGCATTAGAATCAGCAAACCCAATCGATTTATTGGCACACCGCTTTACCGTTTCTTTTGCTGCCGCTCTATTGCTGTATCCGTTTCTACGAAAAAAGTATCGCATATCCATTCAATGGCGTGATCTCATTTATATCGTACCGTTTTCCTTGCTTTATCCTGTTTTGTTCTTTGCTTTTCAAGTGTGGGGATTGATGTATACATCTTCTTCAGAGGCTGGCATCATTCAAGCGACGATTCCCATTCTGACAATGCTGCTGGCAGCCTGGTTTTTAAAGGAACGTGCGACATGGATACAAGTGCTGTTTACCTTTCTTTCTGTGTGCGGGGTGATGCTTCTCTTTGTCATGAAGGGAATTGATGTCAAGCATTCTCACTTCATCGGCTATGTGCTGATTTTACTTTCAGCCCTGTCATCCAGTGCATATAGTGTGTTTGCCAGAGTGATTACAAAACGATTCCATGTGATTGAACTCACCTTTGTGATGACCTTCTTTGGCTTTGTCTTTTTCAATGCCGCCGCGCTTACCCGGCATTCGATCAATGGGTCATTGCCGGAGTTTTTCAGTCCATTTACAGAAGCATCCTTTGTATGGTCGATGCTCTTTTTAGGTATTCTTTCATCTCTTCTTACCGCATATTTATCAAACTATGCACTCTCGCAGCTTGAAGCGGCAAAGGTCAGCATCTTTAACAATTTATCCGCGTTTATCACGGTCGCCGCCGGGGTTCTCATTTTACACGAAACGATTGATTGGTATCATCTCATCGGAGGGGTGCTGGTCATTGGCGGGGTGATTGGCGGGAATGTGGTGAAGAAACAGCATTCATAAGTAAAAGCGGCCTCTATAAAGAGGGCCGCTTTTCTTATGTCTTATTAATTGTTGATTGTCTTGTATAAGCATCTTTTTTCGTCCAAATTAAATATCATATTTAATATAATAAGTGATTTCACCTTGTATTTCATAGCTAGTTACTCAAGTAATGTCATTATCAATATAAAAAATACGATTTAGGAGCTATTAATTCTCGAGTAATTTTACTACCCTTTCTCATCCCATCAAAATACTACTAAACCTTTCGTTACAGAGAAATAAAATACAGTATAAAAAACCCATTTATTAAATATCCTTTTTTTGTATAATATGGGCATATAAGCAAGGGAGGGGGTGTTCATTATGGAATTGAGTTTAAAAAATAGATTTTTTGCAATTGTAGGCTTGAGTCTTATTTTCACTCTAACTCTAACAACTATGATTTTATTGACTCTTGAACCAGTTACACCTTTTGCAAATCTAGTAGCAAACTATCCTCAAATACCTGGCTGGGCTATAACTTCTGTTAGTGCAATTCTAAATGCAGCAGGTACAGTGGGTGCTGTTGCTGCTGTCTTAGGTACTTTTGGACTTGGTGCTATTGCTTCATTGGTCATTAGTTATGCTAGAAAATACGGAGTGAAATACGCTATTTCTTTCTAAAAAAGATTTAATAGAGAAGGTGTAACAGCCTTCTCTATACACCTTTAAAATGGAAGTGTTGTAAATGCATAAATATTTAACATATACAAAAATCTTGTTAATCAATGATTTAAGAAGACATCATCGGAAAGATGCTCTCATTTTTGTATTTTTTGCTTTTTTATACATAATAACACCACTATTACTAGGTATATTAACTCCTTTTTTCTTTAAGGATTTATCAATAATTTATTTATCGCTGTTTATATTTATGTTTACAGTTAATATTGATAAGAGTTTGATGAGAATACTTTTCTCCTCTGATAAAAAACAGATGGCTATTTTAAAAGTTCATCTAGATCAATATATTTTCGGCAAAGATATGAGTAAGTTTTTCAGCACTATTGTGGGTGTATTATTCTTCATTTTAGGGTCTTACTTAGCAAATTTAATTATAAATGGGTACGAGGGAGCTTTTACAATAGCAGCTCTGGCCGCCACTTCTTTTATTTTTGGTTACTTACTTAGATTACACGTCTTGTTGCTACTTTCTAATCCAAAGTTTTTCTCAATTTCATCGAGCATTGGTTATATAACTACAGGCCTCATTGCTCTATGGGTATTCACTGTATTTAGATTCAATTTATTAACAAATTCTTTATCTAGTTATTCAATATATTTTATTTTAATCTTCACATTCATTAGTTTATTGTTATTGATGAATTGGAAGAGAAATGTTCGTAATGTACCAATTTTTAATTCCCAAAAAGAATTAAAAGAAAAACGAAAAAGAACATCTAGAGAGTTTAATCATATTTTGTTTTATGAAATTACACTTCTCATGAGAAATCCTCCTATTCAATGGTCAGTATTATTATTTATATTAACAATATCTGGGGGGTTATTTGGTCTCATTCTTTATGGTGTTAATACAAATCAACTTGAAACATTGAATATAGAAAATGATTTTTTATTTATTTTTAGTGTGATTTTTCCAATGATTATTATATCGAACGCAATACAACCATATGTCTCTTTTGATATTGATGGCCCCATTCTTCCTTTAAAACAGAATCTACCTAACTTAGTGAAAAATAAAATTAAAAATAAGATTATTTTATCTATTATATTACACTTGTTTTTTTGTATTTTATATATCATTTTTTCAAGCTTTGTATTAAAACTAGATCAGCCTTTTTACGTGATGATTACTTTAATAAACACTTGCATTCTCGTCGGTATTTGTACTGTCGGTTCTACTGTTGTATTTCCTTATTTTAATTGGGAATTTGTTTATCAAGTTCCAAGTTCTCTTAGTAAATTGACTTTAAATATTTGTTATGGTTTCATTCTAGCTTTATCAGTGATTTCCTCATACAGCACAGTATATTTCATTTTAACAAATTCTGTTATGGCTGCTTGTTCATTCATCATTTTATTTTTAATGATTAAATTTTGGGATAGAACAATCAATAAAAACTACAAATCATTTAAAACATTATTTGAGTGAGGGATTGTATGTTATCAATTCATGGTCTAATTAAAGAATACAAAGAGTCTAACTTTAAAGTTATGATCCCTGAGATGCATTTCCAAGAGGGTAGAATAATCGGACTATTAGGTAAAAATGGTGCTGGAAAAACGACTATTTTAGAAATGGTAGCTGGATTAATAAATCCTGATGAAGGTCAAATATTAATAAATCATAAAAAGCAAAATTTTTCTTCTGTCGGATATATGGAAGACGATCCAACTCTATTTGAAAACTTAACCTGTTTTGAACTTGTAAAATATCAATCTATGCTTGTAGAAGAACCTTTAGAAAATGGACAAATCAAGGATTTATTGAGCAAATATGGATTAGAAGAGCAAATTCACCGCCGTTCCTCTGCTCTTTCAAGAGGCATGAGACAAAGAATGTCTTTTATTTTAACAATATTACATCATCCAAACATTATTTTATTAGATGAGCCATTTACAGGTCTTGATCCTACAAACATGGCTGACATGAAAAAACATTTAAGAAATTTCAGAGATGCCAACAAAATCATTTTGCTCTCCACACATATCATTCAATTTGCTGCAGACTTATGTGATGAAATCCTTTTTATTGATAATGGTAGTATTATTCACTCAGAAAAAAAATCTTCAGGAGTGACTTTTCATGAAGATCAACTCGAAAAGAAATTTTTTGAAAAATTATCTTAAAAATTTTTCAGTTTTTATCATACTATTTTTAGGAGGTTTTAGTTTAAGTATTTTTGCTTCAACATTTATAGATAGTATAGATTTTAAAAACAACATTGAGATTCATAGCTATCTAGAAATTTTTTTAAATAACCTTTTTGTGTCACTCCTAATATTAATATCTGGAATAGTTAGTTTAGGTTTGTTATCTAGCATGATTATTTTTCTAAATGGTTTTTTCCTAGGTGCATTTTTTATATCGTATACCTATATATATGGAATTGATATAGCATTATACTATATTATTTTCCACGCTCCGATGGAGATTGTCGGTTTGTTCCTTTTTTATTTTGTCTCTTTTGATATATCAAGACAGATTATAGGATATATCATATCTAAAAACAAAATTTCATTTAAAACAAAAGGGAAAATCTATGCTAGTCAGCTTATAACCGGCGTTTTCTTATTATTTATTGCTTCGATGATTGAATTTTATTTTATAAAAATTTGATATTGTTAAAGGGTGCTATTATGAAAAAACACATTTTATTAGTATGTATGCTTTCTGGTATAATAGCTTTCATCCTTTCTATAATAAAAATGGATGAAATAAACAAAAACCTACTGGAACTACAACTTGATGGGAATCAAGATGTAATTGAAGTTAGTAAGTGGATAGGTATTTCACTTGCTGTGATTGGAGAAATATTCAAGCCAATGGTTGAGGTTTTATTTTTTTCATTAGTCATTTTTTTAAGTTTTATCATTTTCGGAATAAAAGATTCCTATAAAAATATTTTTAAAAAAGGGATATTAGCTTACTATTACATTTTGCTAGGCAACTTGATTGTTATTATTTTATACCTACTAAAAGTATCTAATGCTGAACGAACGATTACACTTCCATTATTATGGAACATCAATATTTTCGTCATAGTATCATTTAGTGTGTGGTGCTATTCTTACGTAAAAAATCAAGAAAATAGAAGCTATAAATTTTTCATTCCTTTCGTTTTATTATTCTTATTTTCATTAGCCATATCAGCGTTTTCAAGTATGATTCCTCAGTAAAAAACGACCCTATTGATGGGTCGTTTTTTCTTAATTGTTGATCAATTGCTGCTTGGCTGTAAGCTCAATGACATGTCTCATCTCTTCTGCAAATTGCTCAAGGTGTGTGTTGATATACATGTGGCCTCCATCGAAATTAGTGCGCTCGATGGTTTTTGCCCATTTTAGCCAGCCGCTTGCATCCTGCATGCATTTCTCATCTTGCTTCCCATTGAATAAATAAACAGGTGTGTCGATGATCGATTGATCTGTGTGCTGGAAGGTTTCCAGTGCCCGGTAGTCTGCACGTAAGGACGGTGTAAAGTAATCCATCATTGGTTTGTTCTCTAGTAATTCCTTTGGAATCCCGCCCATTTCGGCAATATGCTGTACAAATGCTTCGTTGGATAAATGCGTCAGCATCTGCCGTTTTGTTTGCGGGGGCTGAATGGCTGAGATCACCACTGCTGCAGGATAAATTCCTTCCTTTTCTAGCAGCTGGGTTAGTCTGTATACCACAAGCCCACCCATTGAATGTCCGAACAGAATAAATGGGCGGTTCAATTTGTTCGTGAGTCCTTCTTTGTACAGCTCTGCCAGCCGGTCAATGCTTGATTCAAGCGGCATGAGATTGGTGCCGTGCCCTGGGGGCTCTGCTGCTGTGATTTCGGCCACGTCTTTTAGCTGTTCAAAGAGCGGACGGTATGAGGCGGAATATCCGCCGGCAAAAGGAAAACAAATAAGCTGAATGAGATCTGATTTTTTTTCAAAGGTTTTCAATAACTGATTCATACGTCTTTACCCCTTTATAATCGTTTGAAGAATCCGTGCCAGTTCATCTGCCTGCGGTCTTTTCATCATGGTGACATGGTCGCCTTTGATGTGGTAATACGAGCACGACTCTTTCGTATAAGCCTCCCAGTCTGCGAACTTCTTCTGGAAATCGCTTGCGTGAT
The DNA here is from genome assembly GCF_038593295.1 of Bacillus sp. FSL R5-0512. Classification (NCBI taxonomy): domain Bacteria; kingdom Bacillati; phylum Bacillota; class Bacilli; order Caryophanales; family Bacillaceae; genus Bacillus; species Bacillus sp. FSL R5-0512. The sequence goes on along the minus strand of NZ_CP151982.1, from coordinate 412,226 downwards.
CACTGCTTTGGACAATATAAAATGGCACAGGGAATGGTTCTTTTTCTAATTCAATGGCTTGTGACATGATCGTATTATGCGTTTGCATTTGCAAATATTTATCTAAATATTGATCATTCATGAATTGATGAACAACTTCATCCTTTTCTGCCTCTTTGAGAATTTTCTGCTTCACTTCTTGGAAGGTCAATCCTTGTAAAGCTTCTGGCTGAATGCCGACCAGATTCCCCATTCCAAGGACAAGCGCGAGCATTTTCACTTCTTCTTCGTTCATATCGGCATGAAGTGCCTGATCTGCCTCATCTCTTAGCACTGGCACCGTATCTAAAATGATGAGCCCTTTCGGTGCTTTCCCTGCATGGCAGAGCCGCTGATTCATTCCGTAGGCAAGATGCCCGCCCATTGAATGCCCTGCGAGATAGTCAATGCCCGGACGGTAGAACGTCTCAATAGCTTCAATAAAAAGGGTCACAAGCTCCGTATAATGGAGGAATTGCGGCTCTTCATCCTCATATAGGCCAGGAGACTGCAAGGCGTACACAGCGCCTTGATGTGTCATGAGCTTAGCAACATCAATATAGCCCATCACCGTTCCACCAGCAGGCGGTGCAAAGAATATTCTCGGTTCGGCTGGATCGCCTTTTTTCAGCTCGATCACGTAGTCCTTCGGAGACCTTTCGACGTTCTCAGCGGCTTCTGGCACTGCGTCCAAATGTGCGGCTAATTGCGCAGGCGCCGGGTGCATGAAAATCCATTTTGGATCAACACGAACACCTTTTTCTTTTAATTTGGCCACAGCCTGAATACTCATAATGGAATCGCCGCCCAGATCAAAGAAGGAATCATGCATACCCACTTGCTTCACACCAAGCACTTCCTTGAAAGCGGCGACAATCCGCTCCTCCGTTTCGGTGACAGGTTTGTCGTCATCATGGGAAAGGGACATTGTTTCTGTTGGCTCTGGCAATGCTTTTTGATCAACCTTCCCGTTCGTTGTCACCGGCATTTCATCCAGTACGACAAAGTAACTTGGAATCATATAGCCTGGCAGGCTTTCCTGCAAAAAGGCTTTCCAGCCCGGAACAGGGTTTTCTCCGTTTGTTACAAGGTAGGCCGCCAGCCGTTTTGAGCTGCCATACGTTTTGGCGATGACTGTACATTCTTTGATTTGTGGATGCTTGAGCAGGGCTGTCTCAATTTCTCCGCATTCAATACGGTAGCCTCTAATTTTCACCAGGTGATCCTTTCGGCCGAGATATTCAATGGTGCCATCTGACCGCCATGTACCAAGGTCGCCTGAACGATACAGCTTGTCTCCCTTTAGTTCAGGAAAAGGATTGTCAATAAACCGCTCCTTTGTCTGCTTTGGATCATGAAGGTAGCCTTTAGCAAGGCCGGTTCCGCCGATATAAATTTCTCCTTTGACGCCTGCTGGTACTGGATTGAGCGCTTCGTCCAGTATGACAACAGTTGAGTTCGACACCGGCACACCAATTGGAACTGATTTTGCGCCTGCTGGCACGTGTGTGACTTGATGTGTTGTGGCTAATGTCGTGTTTTCTGTTGGACCGTAAGCATTGACAAGCACACCTTCCATATGCGGCAGTGCCTTTCGTGCATGCTCACTAGACATGGCTTCCCCGCCAACGAGTAATGTGCGGTAGCCTGCCACACTTTTTGGATCGTGCTCCACCAGTCGATTAAATAAAGCGGTTGGCAGACAGTTGGCTGTCACTTGATACGTTTTGATGAATTGCGTTAATTCTTCCATATTCAGTGCTGCATATTTTGGGAGCAGAATCAGCTGACCGCCATTCAGCAGCATTCCCCATAATTCAAATGTAAAGGCATCAAAAGCATAGTTTGAGAGCTGTAGCATTTTGTCATCTGGACCGAGCTTGATATAGTTTGTTTCTCTAACCAAGCGGACAACTCCTGCATGAGGGAGCATCACGCCTTTTGGTGTACCTGTTGAGCCTGATGTGTAGTTGACATAGGCTATCTGGTCTTCACCTATGATGGATGCTTCTCTTTGATACACTGCATTTGTTTCTGGTATTGGCTTGTCCATGTCAATCTTTGTACCTGTAAAGTCTACTAGACGATCTGCAAGATGAGACTGAGTGATGATCACATCGCTTTGCGTATCACGAACGATGAGACGGATGCGTGCATCAGGATATTCAGGTGACATCGGAACATATGCAGCACCAGATTTGATGATTCCTAGTACCGACACAATCATGTCAAAGGAGCGATCAAATAGCATCGGTACAAGGGATCCTGGTCCAATTCCTTTTGACTGCAAGTAAGCAGCAAGCTTTGTCGCCTTCTTATCCAAGGCTTCATACGTCATGTGTTCATCCATATAGGACAAGGCAATACGATAAGGATCACGCTTCACCTGTTCTTCAAACAATTCTTGAAGCGTCCGCTTTGGATATGGCGTATCTGTTTGATTTTTTCCTAGAATCATGGCCGCCTGTTCTACTTTGTCCATTAAGCAATAATCAGCAAATGTTCGCTCAGGCTGTGCCGTCATGCCATCTAGCACATGGAGATAATAGTTCATATAACGATGAATGGTCTCTTGATCAAATAAATCCGTATTGTATTCCACATGAATCGACAGCTGCTCTTCCTGTTCAAATATATGAAGGGTGAGATCAAATTTAGATACTGTATGATGGACCATCACATGTTCACTTGTCAGCCCTTTAAGGTTTACATCGAGCGAATCGGTGACATACCCCATAGCCGCCTGAAAAATAGGTGACCGGCTTAAATCTCGATCTAACGAAAGGTCATCGACAAGCTTGTCAAATGGATAATGCTGATGTTCAAAGGCTTTTAACGTCATCTCTTTCACGTTTTCCAAGAGATCAGCGAACGTCTCTGCTGTTGAGACGTCCTGTCTCAGCGCAAGTGTATTCACAAACATCCCAACAAGCTTCTCTGATTGCTTGGCATCCCGGCCCGCGATAGGCGATCCAATGATGATATCCGTCTGTCCGGACAGCTTGTGAAGCAGGACGTAGTACGCGGACAGCATCGTCATGAACAAGGTCGTGCCCTGCTTTTTGGACAAAGCCTGCAAGCGTCGGATAAGCGGTTCATCCAGTACAATTTGCTCTGTAGCACCGTTAAATGTTTGAACCGGCGGACGAGGACGGTCAAACGGCAGCTCCAGCACTGGAAGTTCACCTTGTAACGTATTGAGCCAATAGGTTTGGTCTTTTTGATGATGCTTTAATTGTTCATTCTCCCAATGTACATAGTCTGTCCATTCGATTTCTAAGGCTGGGAGCTGCGGCGTTTCATCTGCAAGCAGTGCGTCATATGCCACTTCTAATTCCTGAATGAGCAGGCTGAGTGACCATGCATCTGAAATGATGTGGTGCTGCGCGCAAAGGAGATAATACTCCTCCTTGCCCATATCTACTATCGTCCACTGCGCAAGAGGCCCTCTTTCTAAATCATAGACACGTTCTGCCTCTTGCTGAATGAGCTGCTTGAGTCTTCTCGCTCTTGTTTTTTCATTAAATAACGAGAAATTTGCCACTGTCACAGATGGCGGAAGGTCTTCACGAATGAGTTGAACCGGCTTGCCGCCAAGTGATTTAAATACTGCCCGAAGTGCTTCATGCCGTTTTGTTAAAAGACCAATCGCTTTTGTTAATGCTTGAATGTGTAATGGTCCTGTCAGCTTCCAAGCACCTAATATATTGTAATGATGGCTCTTTTCTAATGTGGATAAGAACCAAATACGCTTCTGGGCATGAGACAATTCATAGCTTGTTTGCTTTTCAAGCTTTGGAATTTCAGCCTCCTGAACGGCTGGCGCCCCTTTGATGTCATCAACCATTTGCGCCAGATGTGCCAGATGTTTGCTTTCAAATAATATTTTTAAAGGCGCCTTCATTGAAAATTCATGATTGATCCGGGAAATGGTTTGAGTCGCTTTTAGTGAATGTCCGCCAAGGTCGAAGAATTGATCCTCTTTGTACACGCGATCTACATCTAAAATGTCCTGCCATATGGCGGCAAGAACCTGCTCTGTCTTCGTTTCTGGTAATTGCTTTTCAAGACTTTGTCCATTTTTGTGATGATTCAGTTTGAGGGCTTCATGATCAATAAAGCCATCTTGTTTTTTCGGTATTTCCTGTACTTGCTGAATGTCCCATTTGCCTGCTGCGGCGCTCGTGATCTCTTCAACATGCACTTCTTTGCCAGGCTGAACGGTGTAAAAAAGCTTTTTCTCAAAGACCGGTATTGGAGCTGGCTGAAGATACCCGGCGATGTCTGGGTTTGCTCCGTCCAGACCAATAAATAGATGCGCTTCATTGAGCCGGACACCTAAACATAATGAATGGAGACCTTGTTTCTTTCCAATCAATTGAAATCCCTTGCGAACGGTGAGAGCTGCTCCGGTATGCCCCTTAGACAAACCGAGATTATCCCACATACTGAAGTTCAAGGAGATTGCTCGTCTTCCTTCTTGAAAGGTGAGAGCGTGCGCGAGTCCATCTAAAAAGCTGTTGGCCGCAGAGTATGCCCCAAATGTTGTGCCGCCAAAAAAGCCATTGACCGATCCAAAAAAGACAAACGGTACTGTCGGATCATACTTAAAGGCTTCCTGCAGGACCCATGCCCCGTCTGCTTTCCCTGACATTTCTTTTGTGAAATCCTCTTCTGACGTATGAGCCAGTGTATACTTGTCCGCCTGCTGAAAATGCTCAGACACATTACCAGCACCGGCCAAATGCAGCACACCCCGGATCGATTGTCCAAAATGCTTTTCTGCTTCATAAATCGCTTGTTCAACGTCACATAAGTTGGTCACATCCGCTTGGATATAAATGACGTCACCAACATCTTTTAGCTGTGAGAAGGCTTCTTTCTTTTCCAAGCTGTCTTCCAGAGATGTCCGTCCAATCAATACGAGCTTTGAGCCAAATTGGAGCATCTGCTTAGAAAGCTCAAACCCAATTCCGCCAAGTCCTCCAGTCAATAAATAAAGACCTTCATATTCTAAAAATCCTTCTGTTTGAGGCGCTTCAATCATATTGACTTTTTCCAGCTTTGGTACAAATCTGTCCCCATTTCGGTAAGAAACCTCTGCTTTTATATGAATCGCAGACAATTCTTCCGCAATATGCTTGGCATCCTGTTCTACCTTCTCCGCTTCAATATCAAGATGAGACACCTCTGCTCCTTCCCATTCTTGCGGAATGGTTTTTAGTAGACCGACAAGCGGCGTTTTCTCCACATGAAGATCGTCTCCAGGCTTCACAAATTGACCGCCTTTTGTCACAACGACAAGACGGATGGGCTCTTTATTTGCTTGTCTCAATGCTTGATACAAGTACAAAATGGATTGACCCGTGCTGGCATGCAGCTCTTTGAACTGCGCAGGATCCACGATGTCTTCTTTGTCTGACACATTCCACAGATGGAGCATGCGCCCGGTCTTTAGTTCATCTGCTTCAAGTGCGGCAACGAGCCTGACGTAATCCCCCTTGATTCTCGGATTTATCTGGTACATCCCTTTGGACAGACGCAAAAATTCATGCCCTTTTCTCACAGAAATATATGGCTGTTTCTTTTGCTCAAATTGTGCGTAAAGCGATTGATAAAGTCCTTTTTCATCCTCGAAAACGAGAACATGGTCAGCAAAAGGCTGAGTTGGACCGATATGCTCCTTAGCCCAAATGCGTTTGAAAAACCAGTCTGGGAGTGTTTGTTCATTTTCAGAAGCAAGATCCAGTGCCTGTTCAATGTCACGGAATGCTCCATCTTTTAGTGCTGCGCCTAACTGGGCACGCTGGATTTTCCCACTCTCCGTTTTTGGAAATTGGTCTTTTTTCACCGGAATGATGTGATCGGGCTCTATTCCGATTTTTCGAATGATGGCCTCTCTCATCTGTTGAATTATCGTGATTTGTTCCTCTATTGAATCCCTTTGTGAGACAAAAAAGACGGCAAGCGTGTCATTGCTTGATTCGGGATTATAAATGCCGTACGCAGCGGCAAAGGTGACTTCAACCCCGTCCACCTCTTCAACAACCGCTTCAATTTCGTAATTCAAATAGTTAGCGCCGTTGATAACAATGATGTCTTTTTCTCGACCTGTCAGAACGAGACGCCCTTCATGAATAAAACCTAAATCCCCTGTGTGAAACCAGCCGTTTTCCGCAAAAACTTCTTGATTGGCTTCTTCATTTTGATAGTAGCCCATCATAATTGTTGGACTCTTCACTTGCAAGCGCCCAACCTGATCTTCTGGCAGCACCTCGTGATGCTCATCTACAATTCGAATCCATACAGAAGGAATCGGCGTGCCGACTTCTGTAAACGTCATCTTGTTCGGATGATCGTGCGTCACATATTCGATCTCACTTGTTAACGAGGTCTGATCGATCGTCAGCTGTCCATCCTGTTCACTGTTCCGCATAAATTTCTTTGACTGAACAATGGCTGAGGATGTTTCTGACATGCCGTAAGCAGGTACCATCGCATGACGGCTTAATCCGTGCTGACTCATGATATGCATGAAGCGCTGCGTGACTTTCGGAACAACCGCTTCGGCTGCATTCATGATATAAGTCAGAGTAGACAGGTCCCAGCACCCCTTACGAATGTCGTCCTCATATTCATTCATCATGGCAAAAGCAAAGTTTGGTGCCCATGTTCTTGTGACACTGTAGGTTTCTACCCAATCCAGCCACACCATCGGCCGCTCGATAAATTGATCGATGGATGGACTAATCTGCTGGCAGCCAAGGTAGACGTCATGTACATGAAACATGACAATTCCACCAACATGATCAAGCGGCATCCAGTTAAGCGACACATCCTCATGTGTAAAGCCGTTTACCTGCTCAAAAGCAATAATTCTAGATAAAATGCTTTGATGATGATGACGGATACACTTTGGAACACCCGTACTTCCTGAAGACAGGAGCTGCAGCACAGGCTCATCCGGCTCCGGCTCATAATGCTGTTCATCTGGTTCATACGCCAGCAATGCTTCAATTGTTAAGATAGGCATGATCTTTGCTTCAAATGTCTCGCGCAGCCCAGCAATGTCCTCAGCACTTGCTTCATTCGTAATAATGAAAGGTTCATTTTGCAGCTGAAACACGCCCTTCAGCTTATTCACACCTTGATTCATTTCATCATAAACAGGAGGCACAGAGACCGGGGTCGGAATGATTCCTCCGAGAATACAGCCCCAGAATACCGTGATAAAATCTTGATGATCTTTCAATTGAAGTAACACTTGATCACCGTTTGTCAGTCCTGCTGCCCTTAAACCGCACAGAACCCGTTCAGCGCTTGTTAGTAATTCAGGATAGGTTTGGGTCAACGTACGCCCGTCTTCTTTCATATAGGTCACCCCGCGGTCTGGTGACATAAAGGCTGATCGAATCAGCACCTCTGTCAGTGTGACAGGTGTGCCTGGTTTTTTGATCACATCTCCGCCATACACAAGTGCGGGCGGCTTCTCATGGACAGATGATGGTTTTGTTTCGCTCGCTTCACTTTTCGAAAGCGGTACATTCCCTTGGGTACGCTGTCGATCAGGAAACAGATCATCTAAGTGATAGGGCGTTCGTTTTTCTGGCTGACTTTCAATGAAAGCAGCCGCTTCCTCTACACCATCTATAGCTTTGGTGCGCTCTTCTATCTTTCTTAATTCCTCTTGATCTATGATTTCAATTGAAAGCAGTGCCTCTTTGTCGACTGCTCCACTTTCTGTCTTTGGCAAAGAAGGTAATAAGACGAGAGCGGCTGGCACTTCATGAGGATGAAGCGGACCTTTCATCAGATCCTCTCTTGTCAGCGAAGGGTCCTTCGCCTGTGCAAATAGCACAAGCGATAGACTGCCTTCTTGATTTTTCTTCGGAATGATTGCACATTCCTTAAGCGGAAAATGAAGCATCATGACTTGCTCTAATGCTTTGAGATCCATTCGTTTTCCGTTGATTCTGACGATATGATTTGCTGCATGTCCTTTTCGTCTACTTACTAACATCGTTTCTTCTCCTCCTACATCCAATCCAAAATCTGAATCTTGTTTTCTTCAGTCCAAACGCCGACATCCCCTGTCGGATAGAGGTATTCGCCAGTTTGATGTTTGAATGGGTGCAGAATTTTATGCGTCTCCATCCAATCGGCAAGCTCCCCGCAAAGTGCTTTGATGTCCTTTGCACCGATAAAAATATCTCCAGGAAATCCTACCGGCATGAGCTGATGCGCTTCGCTCAGGACATATATTTCCGTTTCACAGGAAGGATCATGCACACCTGAATAGACCTCTTCTTGATCTGGGTACAGCACGCTGACTTGTGCATTTTTCGCCCAATCGGTGATCATCCGCTCTTTTTCTTCATTCGTGACGATCGTGAAGGAAGAGAGGGGTGTCTCCATTTGTTCTGTCATCGCTTCAAGTGTGTGGATCAGCTGCTGCATCAGCGATTGTATTTGCTTTTCTGTATATTGATTGAAGCGGTATGTGACCCGCAGCTCCAGCGTCTCTCCCGGAACTGCCACAAGGGTCAGGTCATAGTTCGTTTCTTCATGACTCTCAATGTCTAAAATGCGTACACCGTATGGCTCAATAGATTCAATCGGATAGTTTTCAAACACGACAATACTGTTAAACAATGAATCTCCATTCGGAATGTGGGTCAGCTGCTGAATATCCGGCAGTACGGTATATTCGAATTCCCGCATCTGAAAAACTGTGTCCTGTGTATGTGCCAGCAACTTGGAAATGCTCCACTCTGGCGTGATCGGCAAACGGAGCGGCAATGTGTTTATAAAGAGCCCTGTCATGCTTTCAACCTGTGGTAAATCCGCCGGCCGTCCTGATACTGTCACTCCGAACACGACATCCTCAGATCCTGAATGAAGATGCAAAAGCAGCCCCCATGCTGTCTGAATCAGGGTGCTCATTGTCACCTTCTGCGTGCCTGTCATCTCTTCGAGTTTCTGCTGCATCTCGGGCGTTAGTTTGATACTTAGCTGATCAACACCTGCTTCTTGATCCGAAGCATGCCCGCCGTCTCCTGGAAGCGGTGTAGCCTCCTCTACTCCTGACATATAACCTTTCCAGAACTCTAGCGCCTTCTCTTGATCCTGCTTTTGCAGCCACTCGATAAAATCTTTATATGGACGTACAGCAGGAAGATCCACCTCCCGTTCATCCACAAGAGAGCGATACAAAGAAAAGGATTCTTCAATAAAGCTGAACAAGCTCCAGCCATCGATTAAAATATGATGAAAGCTAAAAACAAACGTGCATGTGTTTTTATCACGATGGAATAAAGCAATACGAATCAGCGGTTCATCCGTATCTTCTAGTTTGAAATCCTTTGACCGATCTGTTTGCAAATATTGCTGAATGGCTTCCTTCTGATCCGTTTCACTCAGGTGGCGCACATCGTGCTGAGTGAGCTGAATACTTCCTTCTAATTGAATCAACTGAACAGGCTCCTTTAGCCCTTCCCAAGCAAATGTTGTCCGCAAAATCGAATGACGCTCCACAAGCAGATTCCAGGCCTTTTCATAGGCTGCGCCGTCCGTTAAGCCTTCGAGTGTCATATGCACTTGACCAAAATACGCCTGTGACGCTTGATCTAATAATGCATGAAACAGCATCCCTTGCTGCATTGGAGATAGTGGATACACATCCACTACACCATCTGGAAGCTCATCGATTTGCTTTTGCGTCAGCTGAACCATTGGAAAATCAGATGGCGTAAAGCCGCCTTTTGTCTCTACACAATGCGTCAGAATATCCTCCATTTTTTCTTTGAACCGTTCAGGTAACAAGCGCACCTCTTCATACTGAAGCAGTTCCCGATGGATCATAAAATTCATCTGAAGCTGACCGTTCACAACATATCCGTACACATCGATCAAATGCTGTCTTTCTGCTTTTGGATCATGTACAAGTCCATTTCGTTCATCTGCTAAATAAAGATGTGCTTCACCGTCTATTTGATCTAACTGTCCAAGATAATTAAAGCTCATCTGCGGCGCTGCCTTTTTGAGTAAACGAGATGCTGTCATGTATTGAAGCAAGCCATAGCCGATTCCCTTTTGCGGCACAGCTCTTAAGGTTTCTTTGACATCTTTGATTTGTCTCTCAATATCGGTTTGAATAAAAGGAATAAAAATAGGATAAGAGCTTGTAAACCATCCGACTGTTCGTGACAAATCCATCTGTTCAAATAAATCCTCGCGTCCGTGCCCTTCTAACGTTATGAGCAGCGGCTTTCCAACGGCTTGCGTGAGTCCTGATAAGAGTAAATCGTTTACCTCTGTTCGGTACGCTTGTGATGCCTGCCTTAGTAAAATATCTGTTTGATTCTTCGTCAATTGAATAGACAGGATCTCTGCATGTTCTTCTATATTGAAAAGTGCAGGGGTTTGAAAAGGAGAACCCTCTTCCTCTTGGCTCGTGATCTTTTGCCAAAAAGGAACCTGCTCTTGTAATTGATCGGTTTGTGCGTATTCATAAAGAGCATCTGCCCACTGCTGATAGGACGCAGTTTTCTTTGCAAGCGCGATTTCCTGCCCTGCCGCAAGCTGCTTCAGTCCATTTAATAGGTCTTCTTGTATGATGCGCCATGAGATTCCATCCATCACAAGATGATGGGCAGCGATAAAGAGTTCAGACGTACCATCACTTGTGTGAAAAAGAATGGCTTTGATTACTTCTCCCCGCTCTAATGACAACGTTTCTTGACAAGCGGCGGTCTCCATGCGAATTTGTTCCAGCGCTTCCTCATGAGAAACACTCGTCAAATCAAAGAAGGTGACACAAGGGGTGATGCCAGGCGCACGAATGGTTTGAATCCATGATCCATCTGCTGTTTTTGTATACATCGCTCTCAGCATATCGTGATGATCGACAATTTTTGAGAGAACCTGTGTCAGCTGCTTTAGCTGTATAGATTGCTTGAATTCCATATGCGCTGATAAATTCCAATAATCTTGGTTTGTCATTGATTGCTCAAAGAACCATGATTGGATTGGAAGCAGACGAACATCTCCTGTGACAGGCGATTGATCATAGGACGCAGCAGCATCTGACCTTTTCATAGCGAGTGCCAGCTGTGAAATCGTCTGTTTTTCAAATACATCTCTCGGCTGAATGACGTAGCCTTCCTGTGCTAAGCGCGCCATCATTTGTATGACAATAATCGAATCCCCGCCAAGCTCAAAGTAGTTATCATGTACGCCAATCGAAGGCGTACCGAGCAGCTGAGTCCACACTTTTTCCAGTAAGCGTTCTTCCTCACTGAGTGCCCTGTCAGCCGGTATGTCCACTTCTTCCTGTCTCCACTCTGGCGGCGGGAGACGTTTTTGGTCTACCTTGCCATTTGCCGTGAGCGGGAGTTCCTCCAGCTCTATTAATAGGCTTGGCACCATATAATCTGGCAGTATTTCTTTTAATTGATAACGAATGTCTTGCGTGGTCATGCTGCCCTTTTGGACAAAATAACCGATCAATCGCTTGTGACCACTCTCATGCTGATGCGGAATGACCGCACATTCTATGATGTCTTCAAAGCGCAGCATGGCGGCTTCAATTTCTCCGCATTCGACGCGGTGTCCGCGAATTTTTACTTGATGATCAATTCTTCCAAGGCAGTCGATGATGCCGTTTGGCAGCCAGCGGCCCATATCGCCTGTTTTATATAAACGCGCTCCTTCTTGGAAAGGATGCGGGATAAATGATTGCGATGTTTTTTCTTCATCTCCAAGGTATCCGAGTGCAAGCCCTGTACCGCCTACGTAGATCTCTCCAATGACACCTTGCGGAACCGGCTGCAGCTGGTCGTCTAGTACATAGGCCTGTGAATACGCAATTGGCTGACCGATAGGAACCGAAGTCTGCCCCTCATCCACTGCCCGAATGTGATGCACACAGGAGAACGTCGTATTCTCAGTTGGTCCATAGCCGTTTAATAGGCCTTCAGGTAAATACGGCAGCGCTTTACGGATATGAGCAGCTGACAAAGCATCACCACCGACCAATAAGGCATCGAATCCAGATAAAGCTTCTGGATGTTCCTCTGTTAATCGGTTAAACAGCGGTACTGTCAGAAATCCTGTTGTGATCTTGTAAGATGTCAGCGTATCAGCCAGTGTATCCATTGATAAGATCGTATTTCGATCGGTCAGTATCAGCCTTCCGCCGTTGAGCAGGGCTCCCCATATTTCATACGTAAAGGCATCAAAGGAAAAGCTCGCGATTTGCAAAATACGCGTTTGTTCATTAAGGGTGACATAATCTGTTTCACATACAAGCCGGATGACCGCTTGATGCGGAATTAAAACTCCTTTTGGCTGACCGGTTGATCCTGATGTGTAATTGATATAAGCGAGTCCATCAGGTTTTAAAGCAGCAGACTTGAGTTCTGCCTCTGATAAAAACTCTTCATACCCCTGATCAAGACAAATGAGCTCGGTTTGACTGATTGAGACTTGTTTCAGCCATTCATTTTTTGTCAGTAACAGCTGAATACCTGTATCCCTCAGCATATAATCAATGCGTGCATCTGGATATTCAGGATCAATTGGGACGTAGGCCCCGCCTGCTTTCACAATCGCCAGCACCCCAAAAATCATTTCAGGCGACCTGTCAATTAGAAGCCCTACTGGTTCATGCGGCTTCACTCCTCGCTGCTGCAGATAAGCAGCAAGCCGATCGACTTTCTCTTGTAACTCCTGATACGTCCACTGTTTTTCCCCAGATTCGAGGGCGATCGCATGAGGTGTCTTTTTCACCTGCGCTTCAAACCGTTCTGTGATGAGAAGCGGGCCTACTGGTTGTTCTGTGTTGCCGCTCCATTCATAGAGCAGCTGATCCCTCTCTTTCTCTGGCAGGTAATTCATTTGTCTGATTGGCTGTGCTGGATTTTCACAAATACACGCAAGCAGCTGCTCGTAGTAACGAAGGAACCGTTCCATCGTGTCGTCAGAAAATAAGTCTGCATCATACTCCAGTTTTACTTGAAGACCCTCCGCTCCTTCAAAAACAAACAGGGATAGATCGAATTTGGCCGTATCATTATCTTCAATGGCTAAAACGGATGTCACCTCACCCATCGGAGAAGCTTCAAGGGGCAGGTTTTGCAGAACAAACATGACCTGAAACAGCGGCTGCTTGCCAGCCTCACGTACAATATTCAGCTCATCTACCACCATCTCAAACGGCACATCCTGATGCGCATAGGCGCCCATTGTTGTTTCCTTCACTCGCTCTAATAGCTCTGTGAAAGCTGGATTGCCGCTATGATCAATCCGAAGTGCCAGTGTATTCACGAAAAAGCCGATGAGCTGCTCCATCTCCGTCCGATTTCTCCCGGCAATGACGGATCCAATGACAAACTCATCCTGTGAAGACAATCGATGCAGCAAAGTAGAGAAAGCCGAAAGTAATGTCATATAAAGGGTGCTGTCTGTTTTCTGAGAAAGAGCAGCCAACTGGTCAGACAACGGCTTCGACAAGCGGTATTTTTTCGTTTTTCCCCTATAGGATTGAACGGCCGGACGCGTGTAGTCATACGGCAACATCAACTCTTCCACAGGTACCGCAAATTGCTCCTTCCAATAGGAAAGCTGCTTCTGAAGCGTTTCTCCCGTCAAATACTCCTTCTGCCAAAGTGCGTAATCTGCATATTGAATCGGCAGCGGTGAGAGATCAGGCTCCCTCCCTTCGATCATCGCTGTATACCACTCGGACAGCTCCTTTGCGGCAATGCCAATCGACCAGCCATCTGATACGATGTGGTGAATGGACATCAGCAGCAAATGATCTGTGTCTGACAGCCGAATTAGTTTCGCGCGAAAAAGTGCATCATGCTCTAAGCGGAAAGGTGTGCCCGCTTCTTTTTTCGCCCACTCAGCCGCTTTTTGTTCTTTTTCTTCCTGTGATGAAAGATCTGATATATCGACAACCTCAAGCGCTGGAAGAGTCATATGCTCATGTATGATCTGTACCGGTTCATCGCCGTTCATTGCAAAGGATGTTCTGAGTGATTCATGCCTTTGCACCATTTGCTGCAGGCTGCGCTGAAGCACCTTTACATCTAAAGGTCCATTCATCCGAAAGGAAATCGTATTATTGTATAATGGCAGATCAGGCTGTAATTGATAAAGAAACCACTGTCTTTGCTGAGCATAGGACATCGGAAGCTCCTGACCCTTTTCTATTTTCCGTATCGGAATCGCTTCATCGGCTTTGGCATGTGAATCAATCCAGTCCGCTAACTCTCCAAGTCTCGTATGCTCAAAAAGAACGGTGAGCGGCACGTCAAATCCCGTTTTCTGTCTAACAGCAGACAGCATTTGCGTTGCCTTGAGCGAATGACCTCCGAGTAAAAAGAAATGATCACCACAGCTGATGTTTGAGACATCAAGCAGTTCGGACCAAATATGTGCCAAAAGTTTCTCCGTCTTAGTTTGAGGTGCTCTGTCCTCTGAATCATGTCCACTTTCCTCTATTAATTCATTGAAATACACTTCGTCCGGCATCCCATCCTCTGTTTCTTTCCAGTATTCTTCAGGATATAGATGGACGGAACATTCACCTGAGAGACGAGACTGTATACACGTATAAATGGATTGATACAGCCTTTCTTCAAAAGCCTTTGTTTGATCGGTTTTGAAAAAGACATATACGGCCTGCTCTGTTTGTATTTCCCCTTGTATCATCTCTTGAATTTCCTGCTTCGACCGATCCAGCCCGATATAAATGAGAGGAGCATCTGTCATCAAGCATGCCAGCATTGTTTGAATGCCCGCCCGTTTTGGAATCGGGAGATAACCTCTTTCTTTTAGCATGCCTTTGATCATTGAGCCTTCACTCATTCCGGTCTCATCCCACATGCTAAAGCTAAAGCAATACGGCTTTACAGTAGATGTCAGCCTCTGATAATGAGCAAATTGTTCAACGAACTCATTGGCCGCGCAATAAGCGCCAACGGTCATCCCGCCCTTTAACGTTCGAGCTGACGAGCTGGAAAGGAATAAGACATTGTGCCGTTTAGAGGCTGCTTCATGAAGCGAAATCGTGCCATATACCTTCGCTTCGTACATCGCATGTAATGAAACAGACGTCATGTCACGAAGCAGCTCTTCTTGAATGATGCCAGCGAAATGAATAACGCCATGCAGCCTTTTGCCTAAAGCCGTCTCCTGTCTTGAAATCAGGGTTTCAATGGCTTTTGCGTCAGTAATGTCTACTTTTTCATAAAGAACGGTGCCGCCGCGCTTTTCCGCTAGATTCTCAAGTGAAATCAATACGTCATGCTGCTCCGCAGATAAAGCCTCTCGCGCCTTTCTTCCAACCAGCACAAGATGCGCTTGATAGGATGTCAGCAGGTGCTCACTCAGCATTCTTCCAATGCCGCCAAGCCCGCCTGTCATCACATAAAGCCCGGAAGATTCAAATGGCGGTTTCTTCACCCTTTGTTCTTTTTCTAGATGAAGCGGTGTTAAAAGAGGAGTATAACGAACACCTTCACGATAAGCGGCGATATGATGGCTTGTGTCATGTGTGAGCTCTGTCATGATCGATGATGCATGAGAACGGCCAGCATCGGGTTCTGTCAGAGAAAAATCAAGACACCGCACCTTGATAAACGGCCATTCATGCTGAACAGCTGTCATCAGTCCTGCTGTCGTTGCTTTCTCCACATCATGTGTTTGATCTTCCGGCAAGTTCATCGCATGAGCAGAGACAAAGGTGATCTCTACCGGCTCCTCATAGGCAGCGATCGCTTTTGTTACATATAAGGCACTCATGCTGCCAGTTTTCTGTGCTTCTTTTGCCAACGCTGCATGAAGTGTGTCTTCTTGAGTTGTGTAGTTCCAAAGGTGAATGATTTGTTTCACCGAAACGCCATACGAACGGAGTGTCTCAAAGAGTTGTTCGTAGTCAGACGGCCGATTCGGGTGGATGATGAAGTGTGTATGTGTGAGTTGTGTGAATGCTTGACCCGGTTCAACCGTAATATACGTTTGTTCATTGCTTGAAAGGGATTTTAATTGATCTGCCAGCCCTAATGTGTCTGCAAAGATCACCATGTTCCCTGCTGTTTGTTTTTCAGCTTCATGAAGCGGAGCAGGTGTCCACTCCTTTTGTAAACTCCAATCAGGCAAGGTGTGTTCATTTTCAAGTCTAATGTCCAGCTCCTTGATGATTTCATCAAATTCGCCTTCCTGCCATCGCTTCTTAAGCTGTGCCCTTTCTATTTTTCCAGAGCTTGTTTTCGGAAAGGCATGCTTCTGGACAGGAATCACGCGCGATGCAGACAGCCCCATTTTTGTCGCAATATGGGATTTAATATCCTGACTTGCCCTCATGATATAAGAAGGTTCATACAGCTTCGGTGTAAAAAAGAGAATCAGCTCGTCGGATGCAGATGCTTCCATCCGGGCGGAACAGGCCGCTACAAAGCTCGTTTCGACGCCGGGTACTTCCTCTGCAATGACTTCTATTTCATAGTTGTGATAATTTTTCCCGTTGATGATGATCATGTCTTTTTCTCTTCCGGTTAATGTCAGCCTTCCTTCGTGCAGAAAACCTAAATCCCCCGTGTGAAACCAGCCGTCTGTTTGAAAGACTTCTTGATTCGCTTCGTCATTCTTGTAATAGCCCTTCATTGTCGTCGGCCCTTTAATTTGCACACTGCCAATATGATCTTCGGGAAGAAGCTCATGCTGATGATTCACGATACGAATCGTGATACCCGGAATCGGTCTTCCCAGCTCTGTAAAGCTGACGGTTCCTGTCTCACGTGCCTCCGCTGGTCTTAGCTGCTCTGTGAGTGATGTTTCCTCAAAGGTTAGAACCCCGCTGTTTTCATCTCCCCGCTCTATCGCAAAAGAGAAGACAACGGCTGAAGAGATTTCAGACATGCCGAATGCCGGTCTAATGACATCTCCCTTTAAGCCGTGCGGAGCCAGCAAGTGTAAAAATCGGTGAATTGTCTTCGGTACGACCGCTTCTGCCCCATTGATCATACAAGTCATAGCAGAAAGATCCCAAGATCCTGACGAAATGTCTTTCTCATAATCATTGATCATCGCAAATGCGAAGTTAGGCGCCCATGTTTTCGTTGCACGGTAGCGGTCCATCCAGTCAAGCCAGCGCAGCGGCTGAGCGATAAAATCATCTGTTCTTGCCCGAACCTGCTCACAGCCCGTGTACACATTGACTAGGTGAAACATCACAATACCGCCAATATGATCTAAAGGCATCCAGTCTAACGACACATCCTCTTGTGTAAACCCATTGGCTGCCACTGTTCCTTTGACATTCGCCAGCACGCTTCGATGAGAATGTTCTACGCATTTGGGCATCCCTGTACTTCCAGACGTTAAGATAAAAAAGACTGAATCATCCGGTGACGCGGGATAAGCTTCTATATCTCTTGCTAAAGTAAGCATCGGCTCAACGGCTGCAACACGTAACTTGTCTGTATGCCACAATAAAGCTAAGCCTTGCACCTCATCAATCAGCGAGTCATCTGTTAAAATGAGCGGATGCTCCAGCAGGTGCCACGCATGATGAAGTTTCTTCACGGAGGCATTCATTTCCCGATAGGTCGGTGCAGCGGACACTAGTGTTGGAACAAATCCGCCTAACACACACGCCCAAAAGGCTGTTACCATCGCATGATTGGATGAAAACTGAAAGAACACAGGATCACCCGGTTCAAGTCCTAATGCCCTCAAACCTGTCAGAACCCGCTCAGCGTCCTCCTTTAACTGCGCGTAGGATTGCGTGAGTTCATTCTCACTATTGACGATATAAGTCAGACCATTTGTCGTTTTTGCCGCCTCTGTTAAGGCGTCCTGTAAGGTTTGGGCTCCTGCGTTAACATCTAGATCCCCTCCATAGGAAAGGGCGGGCGGCATGTCCGCTAAAGCAGGGGAAGCCGTTTGCGTCTGTATCGATTCAGCTGCGGCCTCCTGCTCCATGTGATTGTCGAGAAATAAATGAGAGAGGTGATATGGCCGCGGTCGAATGGTTTTTTCACGAGAAAAAACAGCGAAGCGTTCGATTTCGTTGGTTTGTAAAATGGTTCTCTGTACATCTTGTAAAATCGTATCCATTGTTTCATGTACATTTGGTTCGTTCATAATTGATGGTTTCATATGAGTTCCTTTCCTTTTTTGACAGGCAGGGCTGCCAATATGCACCCCTGCCTGAACTAAAGTTTACAAAACGGCTTCTCTATTTTTTTGATTAATTATCTTTTGGATCAGCTGGGCATTTTGAGCTGCACATTCTTTGTTTTTGAACATGTCAGCGTGCTCACCGTAGCCTTGATAATAGCGATAAGCACCGGTCGTCGCTTCTTCCCAATGATCCATCCAATCTGGAATCTCAATTTGCTCTTCTGATTGGATGAAATCAATATCTGCTTGTATCTTTCCTTGATTCACCCCCTTAACAAATGTTTCATAATAGGCCCTCGTTTTTTGAGCAAGCGCTTCTTGAACGAGCTCTCCTTGGGCAAGTTCACTTTGCTTTGATTGATGGACAATCGCTGCGATATCGTCATCGATGGATCGTCCTTCTAAATCACTTTCTCCAATTTTCTTATAGGAATCGATCATAATGACCTTTTCCACCGTCCGTCCTGCTTGTTCAAGCGATTGAACGAGCTCAAAGGCCAGATAGCAGCCGCCAGAGTAGCCCATCAAAGTCAGCGGTCCTTCAGGCTGAAGGTGCTGGATATGATGAACGTATTGCGTCATGCGGTGATTAGCTTCAATAAAGTCAAAGGCGATCAAACGAACGCTATCAAGCGTTTTGGCGGCTTCCTGATAGATAAAGCCATAGCCAGGTAATGGCGGAAGAGCAAAGACTGTTGAAGTTTGAGATTCATTGAATACAAGATAGCCGGCAGCTTCATGATCCTGCTGTTGAATATAACGGCTGATGGCTTCAATTGTCGGCGTCTCAAACAGCAAGTGAATAGGCACCTGAACATCGAATTCCTTCGACACCTTTGATAAAAGCGACATCGCTTTTAAAGAATGTCCGCCAATCTCAAAGAAATGGTCATCTGTACTGATATCATCTCGTTCAAGCACTTCACGCCACATGACAAGCAGCTTTTGTTCTACCTCATTGGCCGGAAGCTTCACATGGCGGTTTCCTTGAGGCGCCTCTGGCTTTGGCAGCTGACGTTTATCAACTTTTCCATTTGGTGTCAGCGGCATTTTCTCAAGTCTGATCAGCTCATGAGGCTGCATGTATGCCGGAAGTTTCTCCTTCAGCCCTGACTTGATCACATCCACTTTGTCCTTCCACTCATCCTCACACGTCATATAAGCGAGCAGTCTTGTATGCTGTGACGAGCCATGCTGATCCGTTATAAGGGCAGCTTGCTTTACGCCCGGATGCATGAGAAGGTGGGCTTCAATTTCTGTCAGCTCAATTCGGTGGCCGCGAATTTTCACCTGATCGTCCACTCTGCCTGCATACTCAATCAGACCGTCTGCTCGAAAATAAGCCAAATCACCCGTACGATACAGCCTTTCTCCCGCAGCAAATGGATGTGTGATAAAGGCTTCTTTTGTCAGATCAGGACGGTTCAAATATCCCTTCGCAAGTCCTTTGCCGCTGAGACAAAGTTCTCCGACCATTCCAATCGGCTGAAGCTGTCCTTGCTGGCTCAATATATAAGCACCCGTTTGGTTAATCGGCTTTCCGATTGGAATAGAATAAGCTTCGATCGGCGGAGCTTCATCTACAGGATAATAGGTGGCGAAAACCGTTGATTCAGTTGGGCCGTAGACATTGATTAGTCTGCCTTTCCCCATGACATCAAAGGCTTTTCTCACATGCTGTACAGATGCACGTTCCCCTCCGAACAGCACCTTGCGCACACTGCGCATCCAATCAGTTTCTTCATCAATAAGAAGATTAAATAAAGCAGTTGGAACAAACATGACAGAAATGCTTTCTCTTTTAATCAGCTCCGTCAGTTCGTGCATATCTAAAATGGTGTCTTTTTTCGGCAGGACAAGCTTTGCTCCGTTTAAAAGCGCACCATATACATCAAAGGTAAAGCCATCAAATACGCTGTTGGATAGCGACAGCAGTGTATCTGTTTCTGAAATGGTTAAGTAGTTCGTATTTTTGACCACCCGGGCAATATTGGAATGGGTGGTCATGATGCCTTTTGGCTGACCTGTTGTGCCTGATGTATACATGATATATGCCGTATCGTGTAAACCTGCTTCCAGCGGCAGATTCTCTGAGCTCATTAGTGAAATCTCCTGATCATCTGCAAACAGATACGTGCCATCAAACGCGAGTCCCTTCGCCTGACCAATAAAGGATGAGTGAGTCAGAAGATGCGTTACTCCGCTGTCTTTAAGCATGTATTGAATGCGGCTTTCTGGATAATCAGGATCGATTGGCACATAGGCTGCGCCTGCTTTTAAAACAGCAAGCAGACTGACAATGAGATCAGGCGTTCGATCGGCTAAAATGGCGATGACCGTTTGATGTTCGGCTCCATTTTTTTGCAAATGCCTTGCCAATCGATTGGCCTGTTCATTCAGCTCGGCATATGTCATCGTCTGCTCTTCTGCTGATAGCGCCACTGCATTTGGCTGTTTGCGGACATTATGCTCAAACCATTTCGATAAATACAGCTGGTCATGCTCAAGCTCAGGTGCATTCCATTCCTCAAGAATCAGCTGTTTTTCCTGTTTTGTGACGAGTGGGAGTGTATGAACCGATTGATCGGGATGCTTGACCGCCTCATTGATCAATAGGCTGAGCTGTTCCTTTAACTTATGAACAAATTGAGGATCAAACGCTCTTTGGTTAAAGGCAAGCTTCAATAGTAATTCTTCTCCAGGCGATGCGAGCAGATTGAGATCATAGTTTGATTTTTCATAGACATTCATGTCCTCCACCGTGAACCCTAACCGTGCCTCTTGCTCGTCCTTCTTTGCGGCTGGAACATTTTCAAACACAACAATATGATCAATGAGCTGCTGCTGACCTGTCTTTGCTTGAATATCATAAATCGGAATATATTGGTGCGGCTCGGCTACAAGAGACTGCTGCTGTGTTTCTGACAGGAGCGCACGAAATGTCATGTGATCTGTCAGCTGAATTCTTCTTGGGATGACATTGATGAACAACCCAACCATCCTGTCAACGCCAGCCAAATCTGCCGGACGTCCTGACACAACTGTTCCAAACAGCACATCATTTGACCGCTGATACCTGCTCAGCAGAACCGACCAGACTGATTGAAGCGCACTGCTTAACGTCGCATTTTGCTGCAGCGCTAACTCTGATAAAGCGGCCGTTTCTTCTTTGCTCATGGACCATTCAATTTCGCCTAATTCATGTTCATTCGTCTGTTTCCGCTGCTCTTTAAAGGTCGATTGTCCATCAAACCCCGCTAATGATTGCTGCCAATATTGAAGTGATGCTTGCTTATCTTGTTTTTCCAGCCACTTTATATATTCTTTATATGGTTTGACCGGCGCTAACTTGTAAGGGATGTCATGTAAAAGTGCATGATAAATCGCAAATAACTCCTGCACCACAAGTCCAAAGCACCAGCCATCCAGAAGGATATGATGATAGCTCCATATCCAGCGATAGCTGGCAGGGCCCGTTTGGAAAACAGACGCCCGCATGAGAGAATCCTTCGAGAGGTCAAATCCTCTCAGCTGATCCTGTTGTTTGAATTTATCTATACGTTCAAGCTGTTCGTCTTCAGAAAGATCTTGCAAGTCCACAACATCAAGTGTAAAAGGACGTTCTTTTAGTACAACTTGGACAGGGCGCTTTACTTTTTCGTGGAGAAACACGGTACGAAAAATATCGTACCGCTCCACGATGATATTCATGCTTTTCTCAAGTAAGTCATAACGCAGTGTGCCCTTAACGTTCATATCCATTTGCTCTACATAAAAGCCCTTTTCTTGATGATGGAGGGTATGAAACAGCATTCCTTCTTGCATCGGTGACAGATAATACATGTCTTGAACTTGATCCCTTTTAAATTGACTCATCTATTTCATCCTCCCTTCCTTTTTTATGATTCATCTCGTGTTGTTAAGTCAATTTCTCCTCAAGCATGTCAAAAATGTCGTCCATTTCATCCATTTCAAGGTCAGCCGCAGAGAAGTCACTTGGCGTAAATTCCCGTTCTTGCTGCGCTAAGCAATGAGTGATGATGGATTGAATTTTCCCCTTCAACAATGCCATGAACTGCTGTATCGTCTGTTCTTCATATTCACTTGCACAATAGGAACAAGATAAAATGAATCGATTTTGTTGAACAAGACCACTAAGGTTCAGCTTATAAACAGCTTCCGAATCAGGGCTTGCCTGTCGTCCCATATCATAAGTCGACGGCCCAAAGAGTTCTGTCGTCACTTCCTGATCAATCTGTCCAAGATAGTTCAAGCTGATTGCAGGATGTACGTGCCGTCCTGACGGTTCAGCGGCTGTCATGTATTTTAAGATCCCGTAGCCAATTCCTTTATTTGGCACACGCCGCAGCATTTCTTTCGTTCCTTTAATAGCATCAGCTATGGTCTGGTCCGGCTTCGCTTCAAGAACAACTGGATACATACTCGTAAACCAGCCAATCGTGCGAGAGACATCCAGCCCTGATAAAATATCCTCTCTACCATGACCTTCAAGCTGCACATGTACATGGGACTCACCTGTCCACTCTTGAACAGCAAGACCGAGAGCACATAAAAGAATATCGTTCATTTCCGTAGTGTACGGCAGATGAATATCGGTCAAAAGATGTTCAGTTTCTGTTTCTGTCAGCTGCATTTGAACCGATTTGGTTTCGGCAACTTTTCTTTTCGTCACTTCATGATCCACAGGTAATGCGGTTAATGGTTTGCTTTCAATTTCTGCCCAATACTCCTGCTGACTTTTTAAAGGCTGTGACTGTGCATAACGTTCAATGGCCTCTGCCCATTCTTTAAAGGAATGAGTTTTCAGCGGCAGGACAAGCTTTTGTCCCTGAACTGCCTGCTGATATAGAGACATAAAGTCCTCTAGTAAAATCCGGCATGAGACACCGTCAATGACTAAATGGTGTGTCACGATGAGTAAATGATCGCCATCTTCTGCATGGAAACAAATCACTTTCATTAACGGACCTGTTTCGAGGTTCAGCTGACGCTGATACTCATTGGCATATGTGGAAACAGCCTTTTTCACGTCGTGCTCTTTTGAGACATCATGAGAAATAATCGCCAGCGGTTCCATGAGCTCCCGCTGGTTGTATTGCAGGATGCCGCCATGTTCCTGCTTGTATACCATACGCAGTGCATCATGATGTGAAAACAGTTTTTTCATGACTTGTTCTGTAATGGAAAGGTCAAATCCATTTGGTGCATGAAGCATCATCGAGAGATTCCAATGGTGCTGATCGCTGAATGCTCGTTCAAAGAACCAGCGTTGAATCGGTGTTAAAATGACTTCTCCTTCGACAGGTGATTGGTCGGCTGTGAGAAGATCGGCTTCTTCGATATATGGGCGCAGCTCCGCAATCGTTGGATACTGGAATAGAAGTTTCATATCGAGCTTCCAGCCCGCTTGCGTGAGTCTGCTTGCCATTTGGATGCCTTTAATGGAATCTCCGCCAAGGAAGAAGAAGTGATCGTGGATGCCGACTTGGCTGACGCCAAGGACATCTTCCCAAATGCCGCAAAGCAGCGTTTCCACTTCATCTCTTGGTGCTTCGTATACCGTTTGATTCGCTTCGATATCAGGTGCTGGCAATGCTTTGAGATCGACTTTTCCATTGGCCGTCATTGGAAATTGATCTAGTTTTATGATCCATGATGGCACCATGTATTCTGGTAACGTGCGTTTTAGGCTTTCTTTAAAGTTCTCTGTATCTGTATCGTTCTTCGTGATTACGTAAGCGGCAAGGGCGTCGTGATCACCCGCATCTTTGACCGTTGTCACGACGGCTTCTTTGACCGAATCCAGCGTCAGGAGCTGCGCTTCAATTTCTGACAGTTCAATCCGGAAGCCGCGGATATTGACCTGATGGTCTATTCTGCCGAGATAGATCAGCTCACCATCCTCTGTCCATTTCACTAGATCGCCTGTGCGGTACATGCGCTCGCCTGGATAAAATGGATCTGGGACAAATCGTTTGTCTGTTTCCTCTGGAAGATTCCAGTAGCCTCTTGCCAGTCCTTTTCCTGCAATGACGAGCTCACCGGGTACGCCTGGCGGCGACAGGTCGTATAAAGAATCCATGATGTAAAAACGTGTATTGGCAATGGCTGTTCCAATCGGAATCGTGCCTTGATCTGGATTGATGACTCCGCTTGTCGCTACGACTGTATTTTCAGTCGGACCGTAGTTATTCACGAGTTTGTATGGAACAGGCTTTACCTGTTTCAGCTTATCTCCGCCTGTTAGTAAATAACGCAGAGAATGGTTGTCCATTGACATAAACTGCTCGCATAGCTGGGTCGGCAGGAAGGCAATGGTGATGCCTTTTTCATTGAAATAAGCATTGAGCTTGATCATATCGAGGCGAATCGCTTCGTCGATAATGTGCAGCTCTGCGCCAGCGATCCACGTCGGGAACATCTCCCAAATGGAGGCGTCAAAGCCAAAGCCGGCATATTTCGCAGTTCGATCGTCTTTCGTCACTTGGAACGCATCATTGTGCCAAAATGCAAGATTTACAAGGGACTGGTGCTCAACCATGACACCCTTCGGCTGTCCCGTCGTCCCAGACGTGTAAATCATATAAGCGAGATTCGTTGGTTTGACATGAACCTGAATCTCATGAGCTTCTCCTTCTACCGCATCTTCTATGAACAACACTTGACCTGTGAATGAAGATGGTGCAGTGAGCCCTTTTTGCATCAGAAGTACCTCTGCCCCGCAGTCTTCCAGCATGTAGGCAATACGCTGCGCTGGATAATCTGCATCAATCGGAACAAATGCCGCACCTGCCTTGAGGACACCAAGGACAGCGGCTGTCATATCAAGAGATGGGCGGGTGAGAATACCGACGCGGTCTCCTGGTTTTGTGCCGTTTGCGATAAGTCTTGAAGCGACTGTATTCGCCCGATGGTTCAGCTCATCATACGTCCAGCTCGTTCCGCAGAAGGTTGCCGCTTTTTGGTGCGGTGCTTCAAGCGCCTTAGCCTCAATCAGGGCATGAACGGTTTGATCTAACGGGACGTCTAGGGCAGGTCCTGACCATTCATTGATCAGCTCTCGTTTTCCTTCTTCAGTTATGAGAGATAGCGCTGAAATTGGCTGATTCAGCTTAGCCAGCATATCGTCTATGATTTTTTCAATATACATGCTCCAGCGCTGAATGGTGCTCTTTTTAAACAGGGCCGCCGCATACTCAAAGCGCAAGCCCACTTGGTCATTTTCTTCAAATACACCGAGGGTTATATCAAATTTTGCATGAACGGTATCTTGCTGCTTTTGCGACAGCTTGAGTCCATTCAAATCCGGTAACGTCAGGTCACGGTCATCTGTTGTCAGCATGACACTAAACAATGGATTGCGGCTCGTGTCTTTCGGAAGATCTAACTGAGCCACCAATTCCTCAAACGGGAATTCTTGATGTTCATAGGCTGACAGGCTGCGATCTTTCATTTTTTCAAGCAGCTGCGCTGTCGTTTCTTCTGGCTGCACTTCGTTTCGAAGAGCCAGTGTATTGACAAACATGCCTGGAACCCGCTCGATTGAAGCATGCGTACGTCCTGCGGTCACTGCGCCTATGACGATATCTGTCTGCCCAGTTAACTTGGAAAGGAAAATGGCAAATGCCGTTTGCATCACCATGTTCAAGCTCACACCTTTTTCCGCCATGAGCGTTTTGATGGACTGCACCTTTTCAGCAGACAACCATCTATCGACTCGCCCTCCTTCAAATGACTGAACTTGAGGACGCGGAAAATCAAGGGGCAGTGCTAAGTCTTCCGGCGGCTGTGCATATTGCTCCAGCCAATACTGCCGCTGTTTCTTAAGCAGCGCCTGCTGCTTTTCTTCCTGCTGCCATACCGCAAAATCCTTGTAATGCAGCTGAACTGGCGGTAACGTCTTTTTCTCATACAGCTCTGCGAGTTCTTGAATGAGCAGACTGCGTGTGACACCATCTGCAATGATATGGTGCATATCCATCATAAATACATATTTCTCATCAGAAAGCTTCGCCACTTTTGCCCTCATTAATGGTGCTTGATGTAATGAGAATGGTGTAATGAATGACTCGACGACAGACTGCTCCTGATCGCCCTCTATTTCATCAACCTCTAATGTAAACGGTACTTGGCGATAGACCTTTTGAACGGGTACGCCGTCAATTTCTACAAAGGCTGTCCGAAGTGATTCATGTCTGTCGATCAAGGCTTGAAGCGCTGCTTCCAGCTGCTTCACATCAAGGCTGCCTTCCATCATTAACACGGCTGGCATATGATAAGTGACTGCTTCTGGATGCAGCTGCTGCAGGACATACATCCGCTTTTGAGCAGAAGAGACAGGATAGAAATCTTGCTTTTCCGCCGGCTGAATGGATGTCACCACTGAAGAATCCGTTTCTTCCAAGTAGGCTGCCATCGCCCGTATGGTTGGCTTTTCAAAAAGGACTTTGAGCGGCACATGCTTGTTCAGCTTCGCTTGCACCTTCGAAATGAGCACCATGCCCTTGAGGGAATGACCTCCCAATTCAAAGAAATGGTCAAGAACGCCCATTTGTTCAACTCCAAGAACTTCTGACCAAATGTCACACAGCGCCCGCTCAAGTTCCGTTTCTGGTGCCACATGCGCCGTACGGTTCATATGCACCTCATGCGGAAGCGGCAGAGACTTCGCATCCACCTTTCCGTTTTGGGTGAGTGGAATGTGATCGACTTTCACAAAATACGTTGGAATCATATAATCCGGCAGTGTCTCCGCAAGATTTTCTCTAAACGTCAGTGTTCCAATGTGTTCAGGCGCTGTGTAATAGAGTGCAAGCTCCGGCAACCCGGACAGGTGCAGGACTTTTACATAGACTTCTTGAATAGATGCCAGTGCACGTGCGGCATGCTCAATTTCCTGTTTCTCAATGCGATAGCCGCGGATTTTCACTTGGTCATCGACTCTTCCAAGAAACTCAATATCTCCATTTGCATGCTGTCTGACCAAATCCCCTGTGCGATACATTCTCTCTTGAGGATCATATGGATTTTCAAGAAAACGTTCCGCTGTTAATTCAGGCTGATTCAAATATCCTCTCGACACGCCTTCTCCAGATATATAAAGCTCTCCCGGCGCGCCATAAGGGACAAGGCGCTGCTGCTGATTGCATACGAGCGCTCTTGTGTGAGCAATTGGCTGCCCGATCAAAGATCGTTCCTTCAAAGCGTCCAGCTCTTGCGTTGTGATCAGCTTGGTCACTGTACCAATGGTTGTCTCAGTCGGACCGTAATGGTTCATGACTGCCACGCATGGATGCTGCATCATAAATGTCTCAACATCCTCAGGGATCACCGGTTCTCCTCCAAGTACCACCAGGCGTAAAGCGTCAAATGAATGTTCCTTAGAATCTGCCATCATATGAAACAGGGATGGTGTCATTTTGATATAAGTCAGCTCTTGTTCATCAATCAACCGCATCAGACGTACAGGGTCTGTATACACGTCTTCACGAGGAACATAGAGTGTCCCCCCTGCTTTTAAAACAGGGAAAATGCTTGTGTAACCAAGATCATATGCATAAGAAGAAAGCAGTGCCGTCCGATCACATTCCTGCAAGGTCACCTCATTTATCAGCCAGCTGACATAGTGTGATAGATTACGATGCGTGAGCTGTACACCCTTCGGCTTCCCCGTTGTCCCAGATGTGTAAATCACATAAGCAAGCTGATCAACCGATACTTCCGGCAATTCTAGTGGATGGCTTTGATGCACTGCTTGTTCAACCTGCACCACTTGAATCGACTTATGATTTTGATAGGAATCTGCTAGAGACTCATTTGTCACGATGACTTGTGCACCTGAATCCTCTAATGTGTAGCGGATTCGTTCAGCCGGAAAGGCTGGATCAATCGGAACAAACGCTCCTCCTGCTTTCATCACACCGAGCATAGAGACGATGACATAGACAGAGCGGTCAAGAATCAGTGCCACAGTTTGTTCTTTCTCTACGCCTCGTTTTTTAAGCTCACAGCTAAGTGCATATGACATATCCTCAAGCTCGCGGTAGGTGAGTTTTCTTTGATCATCCATGACGGCGATAGCATCCGGTGTTTCCTTCGCCTGACGCGAAAATTGGACATGGAATGGCTCATGACGATTCGTTTGCCCTTCGCCTTTTTTCTCCAAACGTTCTATTTGTTCATGCTGATCCAGTATATGGAGCAAGCCGATCTGTTCCTCTGGATGATGAACCGCCTCACGAATAATCGCCAGGAGGTGAGTTCCGAACCTGCGGACGGTCTCTTCTTTAAATAACGCCACTGCATAGTCAAAGCTCAGCTTTAATGCTCCCTCGCGTTCAAATGCTTCTAAAGATAGATCAAATTTGACCGAGTGATGCTGAATGGCATAAGGCGAAATGTGCAGATCGCCAAGCTTTAGCGCCGGTACCTCCATGGTCTGCATGTTAAATGACACGCTAAAAAGCGGGCTCCGAGTTGTATCACGGTCTAATGGAAGATGTGCAATTAACTCTTCGAGCGGATAGCTTTGATGTGCAAAAGCGTCAACACTTGTTTCTTTTATTTCTTCAAGCAGCTGTAAAAATGTTTTGGTTTGTTCTGGTTTTCCGCGCATCGCAATGGTGTTGATAAACATCCCCGGCATGTCCTGGATATCAGGGTGTGTCCGTCCAGCAACAGGCGAACCCACAATGATATCTTCCTGCCCGCTATAGGAGGCAAGAAGCACTTGAAAGGCAGATAACAAGAACATATACATGGTCGTATCGGTTTTCTGAAGCAGTTCATGAATGCGCTGAGTCGTTGCTTGATCACAGCCAAACATGAATCGTTCTCCAGTAAAATCACGTTCCGCTGGACGCGGATAATCAGTTGGCAGCTCTAAAACCGGTAAATCTCCTTCAAATTGCTTCAGCCAATACGCTTCATGCTCCTTCTGTTTCTCCGTTTCTTCTTCACTTAGCTGCCAGACAGCGTAATCTTTATAATGAAGGGCTCGTTCAGCAAGAGCTTCTCCATCGTAGGCCTTCGCCAAATCTTGAATGAATGTCTTCATGGAGCTGCCATCTGTAATGAGATGATGTGCTTCCAAGACGAGAAGATGACGATGCTCACTGACTTTCAGCAGCTGAGCTCGCAAAAGGGGTGCTGCTGTTAAATCAAATGGCGATTGACGTTCAGTAAGAAATGCCTCCGCCTCTTCTTCCTTGATGTGATGAACAGGAAGGTCAAATTCAGTCCATTCATGCACCCTTTGGACAATGTCTTCCCCGTTCATATGAAAGCTCGTTCTTAAGATTTCATGTGTTTGGATTAACTGATTAAATGCTGATTTGAGCCGCTGATATTCGAGTGTTCCTTCAAGCGTTAAGACGATCGGAATATGATAATTCGTGCTGTCAGGTTCAAGTGTCTGCAAAATATATAAACGGCGCTGAGCTGGTGATACCGGATATTCGTCCGCCTGCTCTGCTGGCAAAATAGGATGTCCGGCTTCTTCTTGACCATCCTGATCGATGTAAGCCGCTAATGAGCGAATCGTCGGCTTCTCGAAAATCACTTGAATCGGCACTTCCTTTTGAAGCACTTCTTGAACCTTTGCAGACATCATCATCGCTTTGAGCGAGTGCCCGCCAGCCATGAAGAAATGCTCGTCTACCCCAACCGTTTTCCCAAGAAGCTCCTCCCAAATGTCAGCGAGTGCCTTTTCTGTCTCAGTCTCAGGCAGAATGATTTTGATCTCCTCGCGATGCACTTCGTCAGGCTTAGGTAAAGCTTTTCGATCTACCTTCCCGTTCGATGTCAGTGCAAAGGTATCCAGCTTCATCACATGGTGCGGCACCATATAAGCTGGCAGTTTTTGATTGAATACATCTCGTACCTCTTCTTCTGTCAGTGACCCTGTGAAGTAAGCGATGATTTCCTTTTCATCTGAAGAAAGCTGCTGAACAAGTACAACTGCTTCATCTATCCCCGCTTCTTGGTGAAGCACTGATTCAATTTCACCAAGCTCTATACGGAAGCCACGAATTTTCACCTGATCATCGGCACGGCCGAGGAATTCAATCTGACCATCTGCACCATATCTAGCCAAGTCCCCAGTTCGATACATCCGTCCTGACGGCTTAAAAGGATCTGCCATGAATACTTGATCAGTCAAATCTGGACGTTTGATGTACCCTCTTGAAACACCATCTCCGCCCACATACAGCTCTCCTGGCGCTCCAATCGGCTGCAGTCTTTGATAGTCATCTAAAATATAAGCTGACGTATGATTGATCGGCTGACCAATTGGGATCGGACCCGTTTCATCTCCTCTTACTTCGTAAATGGTCGAGATGGTTGTATTTTCAGTTGGGCCATAGACATTCAGCAAGGTAATTGACGGATGCTGCTTTTTCACAAGCTCCGCACTTTTCACATTGATCACATCACCGCCGGTGAATAATGTTTTTAACCCTTTGAACATTTGCGGCCGCTGCTGAGCGAGCTGATTAAATAAACCAGTCGTTAAAAAGAGCGCTGTGATCTGATGTGTTTGGATAAATTGTTCGAACCGGTGAATATCCAATAAAGTATCACGGTCAACAGGATAAAGCGTCGCCCCATTCAGAAGCGTAGTGAAGATTTCAAGGGTAATCGCATCAAAGCTGACAGCTCCTGTATGCGCCATACGATCCGACGTGTTCAAGCCTATTTTTTCCTGAGAGCATGCTAACCTCACAATATGCTGATGCTCAATTTGAACTCCTTTTGGCCGTCCAGTTGATCCCGATGTGAACATGATATATGCCAATTGAGATGGAGACGTCTCGACTGATAACTCCACTTGTGAGTGATGAGACAAGCCGGTCACACAAACAGCTTTGATGCTTTCATCAACTGGCGGCTGGCTGTCAGCATAGAGCAAAATGGATACACCGCTGTCTTCAAGCATCCAACGGATTCTCTCCTCAGGCTGAGCAGGATCAATCGGTACATAAGCAGCCCCTGCATGTAAAATGGCCAAAATAGAGATCACCGCATCTGCTGACCGGTTCATATATACCGCCACAGCATCCCCCGGCTGAACGCCTTTTTTAACAAGACTGCTGGCTAAACGACGGATTTCCTGTCCAAGCTCTTCGTATGTGAATGTTCGCTCGCCTTCGACTAATGCCGGATGGTCAGGCTGCGCCTTGATACGTTCATCGAGCAGCTCAGGAATGGACAGATGCTTCGGATAATCTCGCTCCGTCTGGTTCCATGCTTCAATTTGCTGCTTTTCTTCTTCTGTAATACATGTCACTTCATGAAGACGTACGTCAGGATTGTGAATGATTTGCTTCATGAGATTGGTCAGATGTTTGGATATGTTTTCAATGACCTTTTCTTCAAAAGCCATCGCATTGTATTTGAATGTCAATGTCCACGTTTCACCAGGATAGACAAGGACATTGAGATCGAAATTCGTTTGTTCAAATCCGTCCTTTACATCAATGGCAAAACCGAGACGTGCAGACATGGTGTCACCAGACAGCTCTTGATCTAAAGGATAGTTTTCAAATCCAACCAAATGATCAAAGAGCTTTCCTCCAGCAACTGTTTTCTGCTGAATGTCATAAAGCGGCATAAAATCATAGTTTTCCGCTTCCAGTGCATGCTGCTGAACCGTTTGAAACAGCTGTTTAAAGGTCTGCTCCTGATCTAATGTCACTCGAACAGGTATCGTATTAATAAACAGCCCTGCCATCCGCTCAATCCCAGACACACTTGGAGGTCTGCCTGATACGACTGTTCCGAATGTGACATCATCTGCTGCATGATAGGTGCCTAAAAGAACGGACCAGACAGCCTGAAAAAGGTTCGGGGCTGTCACTTGGCATTGTCTTGCCGCATCTTGAATGGCTTGTACGGTTTGAGCGTCCCATGTAAACGTCCATTCCTGATGGTCATATTGTCCGTTCGCTTCTTTTTGCTGCAGCAGCCCTTGGTGCTGAACAGCACCATCCAGCCGCTCCTTCCAATAGTCTTCCGCTTCTTGTTTGTTTTGCTTTCCAAGCCACTGGATATAGTCCGCATAAGGCTTACCTTGTGAGCGATCCGGCGTTCGGCCGTTCCGATAAGATTCATAGTAATGAAACAGTTTTTTCATCAACACACCCATGGACCAACCATCCATAATAATGTGATGGTTGCTCCAAATCAGGTGCCAGTTTGTTTCATTTAATTGAAAAACAGCGACTTTCAACAACAGATCATTCGTTAAGTGAAATCCTTGCTTTCTCACTTGCTTTTTATATTGATCCAATACCTTTTTCTGCTCTTGATGATTCAGATGAGATAGATCTTCTCTATACACATTTAAATGACGTTCAGCCAGTACAACCTGACGAGGCTTTTGTAATTGCTGATAGACAAAGGCTGTACGCAGAATGTCATATGTCCGTACGAGTTCATTGAGACTCTTTTCAAAAAGATCGAGATCAAAATCTCCGCTTATTCCAAGCTCAAGCTGTGTGAAATAAGAGGAGGAATTAGGGTCTAGCATGGCATGATACAGCATGCCCTCTTGCATTGGTGTTAAAGGATATACCTTTTGAATTTTCTGCTTGCTCATAAGTCCACCTCTTCATTTTTGCTTAAAATAGATCCATTAGCTTTTCAAGTTCGTCCATGGTGAGATCCTCATCCCCCACATCACTAGGTGTGATCTGACTCTCATCCTGTGATAGACAATGTGAGATCAGTGCCTTCACATTCTTTTCTAAGAGTTCCTTGAACTGTTCGATCGTACGTTCTTCGAATTCAAGGTGATGATAGGAAATCGTCACATGGAGCATTGCTTGTTCTACGAAACCAACAATATCCAGCGCATGAGGTTTCTCAGATTCAGGGCTCAGCGATTGTCCTGCATGCCATGGAGAACGCCTCAATTCACCGCCGCCGATCTGTTCATCAAACTGACCAAGATAGTTAAAGCTGATATCTGGTGTGACTTGAAAATCGATATCGTCCTTCATCTTGTCAGGTGTTAAGTATTTTAAAACGCCATAGCCGATGCCCTTGTTCGGAATGTGTCTGAGTTCCTCTTTTAAATACTTGATCTGATAAGAAAGATCTTCTGCATGCGACATATCCAATAACACAGGATACATACTAGTAAACCAGCCGATGGTCCGTGATACATTGACTGCAGGAAGGATGTCCTCTCTCCCGTGTCCTTCAAGATGAATAAAGTGCCTGTCTTCACCTGTCCACTCTTTCATGGACAACCCTAATGCCGTCAGCAAAATATCATTGATTTCTGTTTGATAGGCTTCATGTACATCCGTCAACAGACTGCGTGTTTCCTCTTCAGACAATGTAAAACGAATGGTCTGTGTATGAAGCATTCGTTGATCCTCCGTGACATGATCCTTTTGAAGTGGAGGAACGGAATGCGCAAGCACCTTTTTCCAATAATCTCTTTCCGATAGCAGCTCATCTGACACAGCGTATTCAGTCAGCTTCTGGGCATATTCTTGGAAGGAGTGTGTTTTTTCAGGAAGGGTAAGAGTTTCCCCGCGCTTCGACTGTTCATAAAGAGCCATGAAATCTTCAAGGAAAATGCGCCATGACACACCATCAATGACAAGATGGTGTACAGCCAGCAATAAATGATCCCCTTGATCCGTTCGGAAAATGGCAGGTCTCACTAAAGGCCCGTCTGCTAGCGATATACTCGCCTGCACTTCATTTGCCAGCTTTTCTACCTGCTGGATTTGCTGCGACAGCTCTCCTGTTACTTCCACCACATCAATTGCCACATTATTTTCCTCGATTCCTCGATGACGCTGGATGACGCGCCCTTCTTCGAGCGGATACACCATTCGCAAGGCATCATGATGAATCATGAGCTGTTCCAGTACTTGCTGAACGTTTTTCTCATTTAAACCATTTGGCGCATGAAGCATCATCGATTGGTTCCAATGGTGCTGATTCGTAAAGTTTCGTTCAAAGAACCAGCGTTGAATCGGTGTTAAAATGACTTCTCCTTCGACAGGTGATTGGTCGGCTGTGAGAAGATCGGCTTCTTCAATATATGGGCGAAGCTCCGCAATCGTTGGGTACTGGAATAGAAGTTTCATATCGAGCTTCCAGCCTGCTTGCGTGAGTCTGCTTGCCATTTGGATGCCTTTAATCGAATCTCCGCCAAGGAAGAAGAAGTGATCGTGGATGCCGACTTGGCTGACGCCAAGGACATCTTCCCAAATGCCGCAAAGCAGCGTTTCCACTTCATCTCTTGGTGCTTCGTATACCGTTTGGTTCGCTTCGATATCAGGTGCTGGCAATGCTTTGAGATCGACTTTTCCATTGGCCGTCATTGGAAATTGATCTAGTTTTATGATCCATGATGGCACCATGTATTCTGGTAACGTGCGTTTTAGGCTTTCTTTTAAGTTCTCTGTATCTGTATCGTTCTTCGTGATTACGTAAGCGGCAAGGGCGTCCTGATCACCCGCATCTTTGACCGTTGTCACGACGGCTTCTTTGACCGAATCCAGCGTCAGGAGCTGCGCTTCAATTTCTGACAGTTCAATCCGGAAGCCCCGAATGTTGACCTGATGGTCTATTCTGCCGAGATAGATCAGCTCGCCATCCTCTGTCCATTTCACTAAATCCCCTGTGCGATACATGCGCTCGCCTGGATAAAATGGATCTGGGACAAATCGTTTGTCTGTTTCCTCTGGAAGATTCCAGTAGCCTCTAGCTAGCCCTTTTCCTGCAATGACGAGCTCACCGGGTACGCCTGGCGGCGACAGGTCGTATAAAGAACCCATGATGTAGAAACGTGTATTGGCAATGGCTGTTCCAATCGGAATCGTGCCTTGATCTGGATTGATGACTCCGCTTGTCGCTACGACTGTATTTTCAGTCGGACCGTAGTTATTCACTAGTTTGTATGAAACTGGCTTTACCTGTTTCAGCTTATCTCCGCCTGTTAGTAAATAACGCAGAGAATGGTTGTCCATTGACATAAACTGCTCGCATAGCTGGGTCGGCAGGAAGGCAATGGTGATGTCTTCTTTATTGAAATACGCATTGAGCTTGATCATATCAAGGCGAATCGCTTCGTCGATAATGTGCAGCTCTGCGCCGGCGATCCACGTCGGGAACATCTCCCAAATGGAGGCGTCAAAGCCAAAGCCGGCATATTTCGCAGTTCGATCGTCTTTCGTCACTTGGAACGCATCATTGTGCCAAAATGCAAGATTCACAAGGGACTGGTGCTCAACCATGACACCCTTCGGCTGTCCTGTCGTCCCAGACGTGTAAATCATATAAGCGAGATCCGTTGGTTTGATATGAACCTGAATCTCGTGAGCTTCTCCTTCTACCGCATCTTCTATGAACAACACATGACCTGTAAAGGAAGGTGGTGCAGTAAGTCCTTTTTGCATTAGAAGTACCTCTGCCCCGCAGTCTTCCAGCATGTAGGCAATACGCTGCGCTGGATAGTCTGCATCAATTGGAACGAATGCCGCACCTGCCTTGAGAACGCCAAGAACAGCTGCCGTCATATCAAGGGACGGACGGGTGAGAATGCCGACGCGGTCTCCTGGTTTTGTGCCGTTTGCGATGAGTCTTGAAGCGACTGTATTCGCCCGATGGTTCAGCTCATCATACGTCCAGCTCGTTCCGCAGAAGACCACTGCTTTTTGGTGCGGTGCTTCTTGTGCCTTAGCCTCAATCAAGGCATGAACGGTTTGATCTGACGGGACGTCTAGAACAGGACCTGACCATTCGTTCAGCTGTTTTTGCTGCTGCTGTGGTGACAATAATCGCATTTGATCTAACGATTGATCTGGTGCTGACACCATTTGTTCCAGCAAATGAAGGAAATATTCTTTCCACTTTTCAATTGACGTCTTTTGAAAGATAGAACAATTAAAATCAAACACGAGCTCAATTTGATCTGCGGATTCGTTTCCAGTTAAGGTCAAATCAAATTTGGCGATCTTCTCTTCGAATGGCTGTGGAACAATGTGAAGCCCATCCATTGATAAATCACGAATATCCGCATTTTCCATTGAGAATACCACGTCAAAAATTGGATGGCGGCTTGTATCTCGAACCGTTTGCACCTGATCTACCAATTCTTCAAATGGGTACAGCTGATGCTCGTTTGCCTCTAACACAAGCTGATGAACATTTGACGCAAATTCAGCAGCTGTCTGATGTCCTGCTGGTCTTGTTCTAAGTGCCAGCGTGTTCACAAACATGCCGATCACAGATTGAATATCAGGATGGGTTCTGCCAACAACCGGAGAACCAATGATGATATCCTCTTGTCTTGAAAGCTTGCTTAAAAGAATACTGTAGCTAGCAAGCAGGACTGTATAGGTCGTACTGTTGAGCGCTCTAACGAGTTCGTCCAATTTCGCTTTAAGCGAACCTTCGATTGTAAATGAGACACGATCTCCTGCGAATGTTTGCACTTTTGGCCTTGGCAGGTCTTCCGGCAGTGCCAGTACAGGCAGTTCCCCTTCTAATTGATCCAGCCAGAATGCCTCTTCAGCTGCTTTTTGCGCAGCAGATGCCTCACTTTTTGACCAAACTGCATAATCCTTATATTGAACAGGTAATTCCTCTAGTTTGTCTCCCCGATACAAGGCTGATAGCTCCTCAATTAAAATGCCAACAGACGCACCATCTGAAATGATATGATGCATATCAATCAGTAAATAATGGACATTTACGGAAACGGAAACTAGCCCTATTCTGAGTAAAGGCGCTTTTTCTACATCAAATGGCCTGATAAAGTCATTCATTAATTCCTGTATGTCTCGGCCGTTCTGTTCAATTTTTTCAATGTCTATAGAGACATTTGTTTCAATACGTTGAACAGGTTCATTCTCAACAAAATCAAAGCTCGTTCGGAAAGCTTCATGACGTTGGACTAGCTGATCAATTGCCTTTTCAAATCGTTTTTCATCAAAGGCGCCTTCTAGCTTTAAGGCAGCCGGCATATGATAGCTTTGCTCCGCATCAGTCATTTTCTCCAAAACAAACAGTCTTTTCTGAGCAGATGTCACTGGATAATAGGCCGCCTCTTTGGCAACTTCTACTCGCTTGATCTCCGTTTGATCCGCTTGATCAACTGCAAGGGCGAACGCTTCTAATGTCGGGGATTCAAATAAAGACTTCAAAGAGAGCTCCACCTGCATCTCTTCATACAGCCTATTCAGCATTTTCATGCCGCGCAGCGAATGGCCCCCGCATTCAAAGAAATGATCGTGCCTGCCGATTCGCGGCACTTCAAGAACTTCCTCCCAAATGTTCGCCAGCAGACGCTCTGTTTCTGTTTGAGGAGAGGTGTATTCATTTGCCCCCTGCTCACTGAGATTAGGTGCCGGCAGCGCCCGCCTATCGACCTTGCCATTATTCGTCAAAGGAAGCTCGTCTAATGGCATGAAAAATGCCGGCATCATATATACAGGCAGTTCACGTCCTGCTTGCTCGCGCAAATCAGTTAATGAGACAGATCCTTCTGCTGTGAAATACGCACATAACGTGTCATTCGGAGCAGCAATGACGACAGCTTCCTTCACCTGAGGATGCTGCAGCAGCTGGTGTTCAATTTCCCCAAGCTCGATACGCTGTCCGCGAATCTTCACTTGATGATCGATCCGTCCAATGAATTCAATATCTCCATTCGGCAGCCAGCGTGCAAGATCGCCCGTTTTATACATGGTTTCTTCAGGGCGGAAAGGATTGTTGACAAACTTTTCGCTTGTTAGTTCTGGCTGCTTATAATATCCTTTCACCAGTCCATCACCAGCGACACATAGCTCTCCCGCCACGCCCGGCGGCTGAACATGTCCAAACTCATCTACAATATAAACAGCCGTTTGACTCACTGGCTTTCCGATTGGGATGGATAACGCCTGCTTCTCAATATGATTCACAGGATAATATGTGGTGAAAATTGTGCTCTCAGAAGGTCCGTACATATGAACAAGCTTGTCTTTCCCAACTGTCTCAAGTGCAGTCACTACATGAGGCACAGAAGCACGTTCTCCGCCAAACAGCACTTTTC
The DNA here is from genome assembly GCF_038593295.1 of Bacillus sp. FSL R5-0512. Taxonomy (NCBI): domain Bacteria; kingdom Bacillati; phylum Bacillota; class Bacilli; order Caryophanales; family Bacillaceae; genus Bacillus; species Bacillus sp. FSL R5-0512. The sequence continues at coordinate 373,933 of NZ_CP151982.1, read as the reverse complement.
TTACGTTTTTCAGGCTGTCTTTTTTCATATCGATGAGTAAGTGAAAAAGAGCTGTCGTGATCATTAAAATACTGACTTTTTCCTTCTCAATCGCTCCAGAAAGCTCATTCATGTTTAAAATATGATCCTTTGGCAGAACAATGAGTTTCGCTCCGTTTAATAATGCACCAAACACATCAAACATAAAGGCATCAAATACATAGTTTGAGAGGCTCATCACCGTGTCTTCATGAAGAATGGTGAGATAATTCGATTGCTTCACCGTTCTCAAAATGTTCCGGTGTGTCACCATATTTCCTTTAGGCTTACCGGTTGTACCAGATGTATAGGTCAAATTCGCTAAGTCCTCAGGTGAAATATGAACATCTATAGGGCTGTCTGACTGCTGAGTAATCGCTTGATCTTCTGTTTCTATGATGGTTCCCTCAAATGCAGTGAGCACCGAACGTTGGCGCAGCACTTGATGTGTCAGTAAGAATTGTGCACCGCTGTCTGTTAAAAAGTGCTTCACGCGCTCATCAGGGAAATCGGGGTCAATTGGTACATAGACACCGCCCGCCTTAAGCACAGCCAGAACAGAGAGCACCATTTCATTGGATCGTTCAAAGAATAAGGCCGCTTTCATCCCTTTTTCAAAACCATTTTCACGCAAATAATGAGCCAGCTGATTCACTCGGTCATTCAGCTCTTGATAAGAAAGAACCACATCTTCACATTGCAATGCAGGCTGATGACCATGCTGCTGCACCTGTTTTTCAAACTGCGTCACAATGGTTTCTTCTGCTGGATAAGGCGAAGGTATCGGATTCCACCTATTTAACTGAGCTTCTGCTTCTTGTTCAGACAGTAATCGATAGGATTGAATAGCTTCCTGCGGCGCTTGAACCATCTGCTCCAGCAGATAAATATAATGTTTCATCATCTGCTCTGCCGTACTTCGTTTAAATAGAGCCGTACTGTAATCAAGTACAAAGGATAAACCTTGATCGGACTCCATCGCTTGCAGTGTTAAATCAAATTTCGCAATATGGAAATTGGTTTCTTCAACCTCGACCAGCATGTCTCCAATATGCTGAGCTGCTCCATGATCCGGCGCGAGTGTAAAGACGGTGTCAAACAATGGATGACGGCTAAAATCTCTTGGCACATTCAGCTTTTCAAGCAGCCGTTCAAATGGATATTGCTGATGCTCAAATGCCTGCATCGTCTTTTCCTTTACTTGCTCAATCAACTGAGACATGGTTCCATTCGGATCTACCTCCGACCGCAAAGCAAGTGTCTGGACAAACATACCGATCATGTCATTCAAATCTGTATGCACACGCCCTGAAGCCGGTGTTCCGACCACGAATTCCTTTTGACCCGTATATTTCGCAAGCAATGTATAGTAAGCAGAAAGCAAGACCGTATACAGTGTCGTGTGATGGTTTGCTGCAAGCTCCTGTAATTGATTCTTTAACACTTCATCTATTTCTTTGATGACACGATCCCCTGCGAAAGACTGGACAGCTGGACGCTGATAATCGGTCAGCAGCTGTAAAGCCGGAATATCGCCCGAAAATTCTTGCAGCCAAAATGCCTCTTCTTTTTGAAAGCCTTGGTGCTGCTGCCAAACAGCATAATCTTGATATTGAAGCTTCAATGGTGCTTTAACCAAGCCCTCGTAAGCATCTGACAGCTCACGCAGCATTAAATCGATCGAAAGACCATCTGAAATCAAATGATGCATATCGAAAAAGAGCAAATGCTCCTGATCTTGCAATGACTGCAAACCAATTCGAAGAAGCGGCGCACACTCAAGATCAAAAGGTCTGACAAATTGCTGCATGTTTTCTTCCATCGTACCGCCTGTCAGCTGTTCTATTTGAAAGGACACTGATGAAACGATCCGCTGACGAGGAACACCTTTTATCGTATGAAAAGAAGTACGCAGCATATCATGACGTGTGATCAGTCTGTTAAAAGCTTCAGTCAGCTTCTCAAGCTGCAGAGTTCCTTTTAACCTCACAACAGCAGGCATATGATATGCAGTGCTTTGCTCCAATTGACTCACCATGTAGACGCGCTGCTGTGGAGGCGACAATGGATAATGATCAGCATCCGGCGCTTTTGGTATCACCGTTACAGAAGACTTTTCTGCCTGCTCAATATAAGCAGCCAAAGCAGCAATCGTCTGCTGTTCAAATAAAACGGACAGCGGCACCTCCACTTGCAAGTCTCGCTGAACCTGTGTAAGTACGGTCATCGCTTTGAGCGAATGCCCGCCTCGATCGAAGAAAGAATCATATACACCGATCTCCTCTTGATCAAGAATGTCTTCCCACAAATGAACAAGCTTCGTTTCTATATCGGTTCTAGGTGCCGTATAAACAGCATGAACCGCTCTATCACCTTTTAACGCAGCAAGTGCACGACGGTCGACTTTGCCGCTGACTGTGAGTGGAAAAGCATCGAGTTCTTTGAAATAAAGCGGCATCATGTAAGCTGGAAGCTGATGTTTGATAGCCGCTTGCAGCATGTCAACAGACACACCTTTTTGACGAGCTTGATAGTAAGCACTTAACGCCTTTTCCCCATCCGCTTCATCAACCACTAACACGACAGCCTTATCAACTCCATCTACCTGCTCCATCACAGCTTCAATCTCGCCTGTTTCTATCCGGTAACCCCTTATTTTCACTTGATCGTCCATTCTGCCAAGATAATCAATCGTGCCATCCGGAAGCCATCTGACTAGATCCCCCGTTCGATACATCCGCTCATGCGGAAAAAACGGATCTGCTGTGAATACCTTCTCCGTCAATTCAGGCTGATTCACATAGCCTCGCCCAACACCTATACCGGCAATGCACAGTTCTCCAGCAGCCCCATGCAGCTGTAATTGATCATGTTCATTTAAAATATAAACACGATGATGACCAAGCGGTTTTCCAATCGACACATAGCGCTGTTCAGTTGGTTCACTCAGCTCACTGAGATCTAGACGATGCACCGCCGCATCCACACACGTCTCAGTTGGACCATACACATTCCACAGAGTAAAATCAGGCTGACTCATACGAACTGCTTCGATGAGTGAACGTGCTGCTTTCGCAGGCAGCGCTTCTCCCCCAATCAGCATGTGCGTCAATGACATCCCGTCCAAATCCGCAGCAAGTAAAAGCTGTACATGCGCCGGTGTTCCATCTGCCGCTTCAATTTGATTTTTTCTGTAATAAGCCGCTAGCTGCATGCCATTTCTCGTCGTTTCTCGCGGGATGATATGAAGCGTATGTCCAAATAAAAGGGCAGCAAAGATTTGTTTGACCGATGCATCGAAATGGAATGGGGCTAGAAGCGCCATTTGTAGCTCATTCGCCCCTTGATACATCTCATGATGCAAAGCATGGACCAAATGATGAAGCTGAAGATGCTCAATCATGACGCCCTTCGGCTTTCCAGTCGTACCCGATGTATAAATCATGTAGGCTAAATCATCCGGCGCCGTCTGTTCTACGAGCTCAGGCAGCTGTCCACCATCTAATAATATTTGCTGCTGCACGATTAATTTTTCCGAGAGGGCTGGGTACTCTTGAATGAAAGATTCATCTGTTAACACAATAGAAGCACCTGAATCCTCCACAATAAATTGAATGCGCTCCTCAGGTAATGCCGGATCAATTGGTACATATGCCCCGCCAGCCTTTAGTATGCCGAAGACTGCTACCATGGCATCTGTCTTCCGCTCCATCAAAACAGCAACAGGCACATCACGTGAGATACCTTTCATTTGTAAAAAACGAGCCAGCTTTTCTGCCTGTTGTTGCAGCTCTCCATAAGTAATTGTTCCATTTTCTGCTACAACGGCTGTCCGGTCTGCATATTTGTTGGCTGTCTCATCAAACAGGTGATGAACCGGTTTTGCTGCTGGCCTTTCAAACGATTCTCCTTCAGATAATTGCAGCAGCTCCTTTTGTTCACCTGCTGAAAGTAAAGGCAGTGTCCCGATCAGCTGATCAGGCTGAGAGACGGCCGCTTCTAGTAATATCAAGAATCGATCAAACATCTTACTCATTTCTTCTTCTGTGAATACATCTGTACGGTAATCCAAATCAATGGTCAATGTATCAGTATCCCAGCGGTCTTTCACATGTATTGAAATATCATTCATTCCGCTCCCGCTAAAAATCGGTTCAGTAATGAACGACAGATTCTCTTTTTTCTGCCACTGCATCACCTGATACTCTAAAGAAATATCAAAAAGGCGTCCTGTAAACCCTTCTCTTTCCCGCAAATCATTCATGAGCAGATTGTAAGGGTACTTTTGGTGACGTAATATCTTCATTTGATCCGCCATAACCTGCTTTACGAAATCAAGAAACGATTGCGACCCTTGAACAGATGCACGCATTGGAATCGTGGATACAAACATCCCAATCATCTTTTTTTCTTTGGCATTCGTCCGGTTGCCCATAAAGGTTCCAAGAACGACATCTTCCATACCGCTAAAACGATGTAAGTAAATATAGACAGTGGACATAAACATTGAAAGCATGCTGACTTTCTGCTCTTCACAAAAGACACGAAGCTTCTCTTTTAAAGAATCTGGAACATCCCCTGAAAATCGCTCCGCATGTAAACTCATCTCGTATCCCTTATGCGGTTTTAACGATGCGAAGTCTGGAATATGAGCAAATTGCTCATTCCAAAAAGCTTGGTCTTTTTGAAAACGTTTAGAAGATTCATAGGTCTGCTCACTCATGATGTGATCAACGAAGGAAATCTCCTCAACTGGCGAGATGTCTACTCCTTGCAGCATGTCATGATATAAGTCAATAATGCGATTTCCCATTAAAATGATGGAAATACCATCCGCGACAATATGATGTGCTTTACAGAACAGCCAGCACTCTTGATCACTGATTTGAAACACCGTAAATTCAATCAAGGGGCTGTCAATCAATGGCATTGGCTCACGAATCTGCTCGTTTGCCCAAGCCCTTACCTCCTCTACACTCCAGCCCTTTTCCATGCGAATCGGCTGTTTTTCATAAGGTTTGATATATTGAACAGGCTCCTCTTCTTCATCTCGATACACGAGCCTCAGCCGAAGAGAGTCAGTTTGTCGAATGTACGCTTGAAGCACATCGACGACCAAAGAAGGATCGAGACCAGATGCTGATCTCAACCTGGCGAATCCACCCAAATTAGAAATACTTGTACCTGGATAAAATCTTTCCGTGTAGAATACTCGCTTTTGCGCATGTGTTAAGGGGTAATAAACTGTATTCATTCTCATCCTCCGCCTCTTCTATGTTTTCTCCACCAATTTCACCCTGCACCCTCTATATCAAAAGAACCAAGTCTATTTCATTAAAATAGACGGTTTAACAGAAAAGGAGCCCACCCCGAATAAAACGGAGGGACTCCCATTTTCATTCGGTAGCCTGCCGACCTTAGCAAAAAAAGAATCATTTACCTTAGGACATGGCTTTGCGTCTCTATGTTTCCATAGATTTGCCTTTTTCTTCTTTTCTTTTAGATATTTTCTATTTACGTCCACTTTATATGAAAATATTGTTTTTTTCACCGAAAAATGGGTGTAAAGATTCATGCGTCATACCGAAGGGATCCCATGATAATTGACGATATTTACCGAAAATAACTAATAATAGTTGCGTTCAACCGAAAATAATCGACTAAATACCGCAAAAATTTCATATTTTCCCTTAAATTTTGAAAATATGACCGAAAATGTAGGATAGAGGTCTCCTTGCGTTCCCCGCAAATTCTTAAATCTTAAGAACTATATTCCCTAAAAAAATGAATTTTTTTTACTGTAAAAACAACAAAAAAAGAGCTGTCATTTCAAATGACAACTCCTTGTTTCTTCATTATACTTACATCACCTTAGACAGACCAATCGTTTTCTCAATAATGAGCAGCGCAATGATAGAAATGATAATAAATATGACAGATATCGCATTGACACTCGGATCAAAGGTCTGCTCAATGTAATAAAAGGTCCTGACGGGGATTGTAATGGTTTGAGGAGAGGAAACGAACAAACTGATCGATATTTCCCCAAATGACGTCACAGCTGAAAACACCCCGCCTGCAATGATTCCCGGCTTAATCAAAGGCAATGTGACTCGAAAAAACGTGCGAATGGGTCCTGCGCCAAGATTCATTGAAGCCAGCTCAAGCCGCGGATCTAAATTCGAAACACTCACGCCTACCGTTCGAACCACATAGGGAAAACCAATGATGACGTGACCAATGACGAGCGCCCACAAAGACCCTGTAAAGCCCATAGCCGTAAACAAGTAAAGCATCGCAATCCCTAACACCACCTGAGGAATCATGAGAGGTGACAGAATGAAAGCTTGGACAGCCTCCTTTCCCTTAAAGGAAAGCCTTGCTAAAGCATACGAAGCCATTGTCCCTAAAAGAACCGTGAGAGGCGTCACGATGAACAGCAGAATCACACTGATCCGAAGAGATTCCATCCATTCTGGATTTGACACGACCTCATGAAACCAGCGAACAGAGAACGAAGTCGGTGGAAATTCAGGAAAGGCATTTGGACTAAAAGCAGATAGGACGATCACAAGAACAGGTATGGTTAAAAAAAGATAAACCAATGACCCAGCAGTCCAAATCAGGATGGAAAGCAAGCGGTCACCTATTGACTTTTTACGCATGCATCCTCGCCTCCCAACGCTTCAATAAATAGCTTAATAGACTGACTACCACAAGCACACAAACCAATAATGTAAAGGACATAGCTGCAGCAAGAGGCAGATTATACACCTGCATGACCTGCTGATAAATTGACAGCGGCAGCAGCGGCTGCATCCGTCCGCCGACTAACAGCGGGGTGATATAACTTCCTGCTGCCAGTGAGAAGACGATGATTGCGCCAGTTACCATGCCTGGAATGGTCAGTGGTAAGGTGACATGAAAAAAGGTTCGAATCCGGCCAGCTCCAAGACTCATAGAAGCCGGTCTTAAGTGACGATCCATATCGGTTAAGCTTGTTGCGATCGGCAGTACTGCAAATGGCAGCATGACTTGGACATAGGCAATAATGACCGCATTCATATTCCACAGCATCGAGAGCGGCTTTTCAATTACATGTAAATCTAGTAACATGCCATTGATCAGACCATTTTGCGAAAGAAGAACAATCCATGCAAATGTCCGAATCACAACACTTGTCAAAAGCGGCGACACAAGTAGGATATAGAAAAATGCCCGCAGACGCGGATTAGGTGCTTTGACGAGCACGTATGCTGCGGGGTATGCCATCAATAAACAAATCACCGTTGTCTGCAAAGCCACCCACACAGTACTTCCAATCGCCTTTACATATGCATCTGTCGTGAACACATGAATATATTGAGAAAAGCTATACGTTTGTAATGTATTCATCATCGAATCGACATCGCGAAAACTGAGAACGAGCATCATCACCAGAGGAGCTAGTAAAAATACTATAAGAAACAAACAGGCTGGCAGCAGCATAAACCAATGAAATCGTTGATTCTTTTTCTTGATTCGCATCACGTATGCACCTTCGAATCTAAGAAAACGATATCTTCAGGCTGCCAATGGATATGGACGGTTTCTCCAACTTCAGGCAGCTCGGGAAATGCCGCATCAGAAGCATGGACAATAATTTCACCATGATCAAGTCCCACAACCAAACGTAATGAATGCCCAATATAACTCACATCTGACAGCACGCCTGATACATGGTTCGGCTTTACTTCCTCCCGCTCAGAAGAGATGCTGATTCTTTCAGGACGCAGCATAAGCAGTTGCTTTTCCCTCTTCTCTTGATGTGCCGCAGCCTGCAGCTGAAGATGCTGACCGTTTGAATGGGTTATATGCGGAACTGTAAATACCGCATCAGCTTCATTGTACACGGCCTCAAAGATGTTCACCTGTCCGATGAATTCAGCTACAAATCGATTGTTTGGCTGGCGGTACACCTCTAAAGGCGTCCCAATCTGCTGAATTCTTCCCTCTCCTAAAATTCCAACCCGATCAGAAAGGCTTAAGGCTTCCTCTTGATCATGTGTCACAAGAATGGTTGTAATCCCGACATTCCTTTGAATTTTTCGCAGCTCTGTCTGCATGTTTTTTCTTAGTTTGGCATCTAGGTTGCTGAGCGGTTCATCAAGAAGGAGAACAGACGGCTGAATCGCCAGCGCTCTTGCAATCGCTACCCGCTGCTGTTGACCACCGCTTAATTGGTGGGGCATCCGTTTCGCAAATGCCTCTAATTGAACAAGAGACAAGCTTTCCATTACCTTCTCTTTAATTTCCGCCTTCTTTTTCTTTTGAACCTTTAGCCCGTACGCCACATTATCAAATACAGTCAGATGTGGAAAAAGTGCATAGCTTTGAAAGACCATACCTGTTTTTCTTTGGTAAGGCGGCAAAGCTGTCACATCCTGATCGCCAATATAGACGACGCCTTTTGTTGGTTCTAAAAAACCGCCAATGATGTTTAATAATGTTGATTTTCCGCAGCCGCTAGGACCAAGAAGGGAGAAAAACTCTCCCTCATTCACCGTAAGACTGACATCGTTGAGAGCAATCTGCTCACCGAAGTGCTGACTGATGTGTTCTAAATGAATTCCACTCATGCGATCACCTATTTTCCTCCGCCTAATACTTCGTTCCATCGATTTGTCCAATTGCCAAGCTCAGAGGTCGCTGTTTCATAATCTACCCAAGTCAGCTTGCTGTAATAATTTTCTCCAACTTTCACTTTCCCCTTAATCTTGTCATTGTATTTCACATCAGAATTCGACATGCCATAATAAGATTTTTCCGAAAAAGCTTCCTGAGCTTCTTTTCCGCTCAAGTAGTTTAATAGTTTGTATGCCGCTTCTTCGTGCTGATTTCCCTTCGTTAAAGCCCAGCTCGCAACAGCTGCAACAGCGCCTTCTTTCGGATATGAGAAACCAATATCCATTCCTTCTTCTTCAAGTGCAAATACTCGCCCGTCCCAATATGGAACAGCCGCGACATCCCCACGTTCTAACAAAGTTTGAATCGATCCTGGGTTATCTGGAAAAGCAGCTACATGACCTTTTAACTGCGCGAGACTTTTAAATGCTTTATCAATATCCTTAGGATTTGATTCTGTCCCCCCTTGCGCATGAACAAGTGCAGAGAAAAATTGCAAACCGGCTGAATAAGTCGGAGATGAAATGGCTACCTTCCCTTTCAGCTGACTGCTCCATAGGTCAGTCCAGCTGTTTGGTTCCTGCTTGACGAGGTCTTTTCTATAAGCAATTCCAAGCTGTCCCATACTAAAACCTGCTGCATATTGTTTTCCATTCACAGTAAGCTTCTTTTGGACAGAACGGTAAAGTTTTTTGACGTTCGGCGCTTGATCTTCATCGATAGGCGCAAGAACGTTTGCTGCGATACCTCTTTGAATCGTATCGGGCTGTAAGATTAGTAAGTCATATGGTGGATTTTTTCCATTTGACGCTTTTAATTTTGTAAACCATTCAGAATCCGCCCCAGAGACGGTTTGCACTTTAATTCCTGTATCTTTTTCAAACTTTTCGAGGATTGGTTTGATATTCTTTTCCCAATCGCCTCCATATACGCCAACAATCACAGTCTGCTGCTGTTTGCCTTGATCCTTTCCATTTCCACCACAAGCGGCCAGCAGTACAACGATTGACAGGATGCCTGCAAAAATAGCAATTAATCTTCTATTCATGATTTATTTCCCCCTTTTTGTCCATTCAATTGACAAAGTGCTTGAGTAATATCTTCCTTTGTTAACGGCTCATTTCTATGACTGAAATGTTGATGAACTGCATGTTTATAGTGCGTACGTTCATTAGCCGGATAGGAACGAAGCTGAACGGCCAGCTCACTGCTGGCTTCGTCCGTCCATACTTTCTCATAAGCTGCTCTTTGTTCTCCGAAATCCCACACGTCAGTAGATGCAGAAACATCAACCTTTTCTCGCACCCTGCTCGTCTGCTCCTCATCAATCTTCCATTTATTTTGGTCTAAATACACTTTCACACCATATTGCTGCAGCGCTCTCTCTTCACTTAATAGACCTGCTTCCACTTCCTGAAGGACTTTTTCTTTCTTTCGGGCAAATGGATTCCCCCAGCCGCCTCCACTTGGTGAAATCAATTGAACGATATCGCCTTTTTCAAGTCGCAGAACATCTATTTTGGGCTGGTCTTGTTTCTCACCATTAGCCGTGATCAGCTTGACCTCACCAATCGATCCTGCTCGGCCGCCCATTAATCCCCAAGGCTGAAACTTCATCCGTTCCATTCCTCGTGCTGTCACCATTGATTCAGGCTTCATCATTTCAAATTCCAAACCAATTGCATGTCCGCCTCGATTTTCACCAGCTCCACCTGTATTCGGCAGAAGTTCATATCGGTGAACATGAATATCAATATGCTGTTCCAAACTCTCAATTGGGGTATTCTTCAAAAAGCCTGACGAATGATCAATACCGTCCACTCCATCAGTACCATTTTGAGCACCGCCGCCTCCGCCTAATGGTTCGACAACGGACATTTTCCTGCCACCCGTTTGATCATCAGGTACTGAGAGAACCACAATGGCAGATTGACCTGCACCTGCTGCCGGCACCGCTTCAGGTAACAGCTTACCAATGGCGCCTAGCACGACATTGTACAGCCTCATCGTAATCGAATGACGAATCCCGACAGAAGCCGGGTATTCTGGATGCACCAGCGTTCCTTTAGGAGAGATCACGTCAATTGGATACGTTATACCACCATTAATCGGTATAAAAGGATCCTTACTAATGATGTAATTAATCAATCCTTGATAAAGAAAGGAATGCTTCTGACCATTGGTAACGAGGTTAAAGGCTGTTTTCACTTGCGGGTCACACTCAGAAAAATCGAGCGTCAGCCGTTTCCCTTTAATCGTTAGCTTGATTTTCAACCGAATAGGGACGTCTGAGATCATATCATCATCTAAATAATCAGCAAATTCACTCGTTCCATCCGGTATAGCTTCAATGACCTTTCCAGCACGATCCTCGGCTTGCTTCAGCAAGTCTATCATTCCTTGTTTCACTTCGTATTTTCCAAATTTTTCAATCATTTCTTTTAACCGAATATCTGCTGTATTAACTGCTGCAATCATCGCATTAATATCACCATCATTTAGATGACTAGCGCGGCTGTTCGCTCTTAAAAAGGTACGTACGACCTGATTCTCTTTCCCGCCTTCATAAATTTTCACTGGCGGAATTCTTAATCCTTCTTGATGGACATCCGTTGCTGTCGGTGAAATACTCGAAGGCACAAGCCCAGCCACATCACTGACATGAACAAAAGACCAAGCATAGCTTACGATTTCACCATCTACAAAAATCGGCTTAATGATATGGACATCTGGAAGGTGAGTCGCCAAACCGTCTGTCGTATAAGGATCATTAGTGATGATAATGTCTCCTGGCTGCATCGGCCCGCTTTCTTCAATCGCTTTTTTTAGACTCAGCCCTAAAAAGATCGTCACACCTACTGTCTTCGGATAAACAAAGAAATCTCCAGATGGCGTGGCTAATGCTGTCGCAAAGTCAGCAGATTCTTTAACGAAGGTCGTAAATGACGTCCGTTCAATGACATGCCCCATACCTGATGCAATCGCATTAAAATAACTGCGCATCATCTCAAGCTTTGCTGGGTCAGTTCTCATGTAAAGCCGCCTCCTTTGAAATCACTAAGTTACCTGATAGATCAATGCTGCCTGCCCAGTTTGGCAAAATTAATGTTGTTGTATCATCCTGCTCAATAACGGCAGGCCCATTTACAATAGAACCTACTGACAGAGTATCCCGGTTATAAACCGATGCTTCGTATTCTTTTTCTTCAATAAAAATTCGTCTATATTCATATGGTTTCAAAGACTGTCCGCTGCTTTCATGAACAGGTGAAAAAGGCAGCGGAGGCGTCTCGCCTATGACTCGAACGCGTAAATGAGTAAATTCGATTTTTGCCTGATCATCCCTATGACCATATTGACGCTGATGCAATTTGTGAAAGGCTTCAATGAGTTGGTGTATATTTTGTTCCTGCTTTAGCCAATCAATCGATAATGGCAGTTCAATCTCAAATGCCTGTCCCTGATAACGTGCGTCTGCTAATAATAGAATGGATGTCTGATTGATATGCTGAATGTTTTGCTGGCTGACCCAATCAGTCGCTTTTCGCGACAGCTTCTCATAATCTTGTTTTAGTTGGTTGATCGAATAGTCTTGTAAGCATATTTTCTTCGACAGCACCGCATCATGAATAAAGTCAGCAGTCAGAGCACCTAACGCACATAATGTACCCGGACTTGGAGGAACAACCACATTTTTCGCATGAATTTCTCTCGCAAGGAAATTCGCCACAACCGGCCCTGCTCCGCCAAACGCCAGCAAACTAAAATCTCTAGGGTCAAACCCTTGCTGCTCCATCACATTGCTTAATTCTGTGTACATATTGGCTACGGCTACTTGAATGAGCTGGTCAGCCGCTTCTTCAACCGTTTTGTTGAGCTGATCAGCAATTGGCTGAAAAGCCTTTTTCGCCGCAGACAACTGTAATTGTAAATGTCCTCCGGCAAAACGTTCTTGATTGAGGTAACCGCATATGAGAAACGCATCAGTTAAAGCTGCTTTTTCTCCCTTTCCATACGAAGCTGGTCCCGGGTTTGAGCCAACTGATTCTGGCCCCGCTTTTAGAAGTCCGCCCTGATCAATCCATGCTACCGAACCTCCTCCTGCTCCTATTGAATACATCGCAACAGATGGAAGAATAATTGGGAAGCCTGAAAGCTGATTCGATTGCGCCATTGTAGGCTGTCCATTTTGAATAATCGAGATATCTGCACTCGTCCCCCCAACATCAAAAGTGATCAGGTTGGGTTCAATAGATGATGCTGCAATTCTAGCCGCACCGATGACACCGGCTGCCGGACCAGAAAAGAGAGTCTTCACAGGCGAGGTTGCCGCACTTTCTGCATCCATTAAACCACCATTTGATTGTGTAATGTATGGAGAAATTGGTACACCTTCTTCCTTCAAACGACTTTTCAGTGTTTGCAAATACTGTTTCACCTTTGGTTGAATGTACAAATTAACAACAGACATCACTGTACGCTCGTATTCCCTCATTTGAGGCCATAATTCAGATGAGGTAAGGACTTCTAACTGTGGATAATGATGATTGATATAGGCTTTTGCCTGTAATTCATGAACTGGATTTTGATAACTATGTAAAAAAGAAATGACGATACCTGCTAGCTTTTTAGATATAGCATGCTGGACTGCATCATCTAACTGCTGCAGATGGAGAGGTTTTTTGATCGTACCATCGTGTAACAACCTTTCAGAGATTGGATATACATGCTTCCGTGGTATCAATGGTTCTGGCAAACGAGAATTGAAGTCATAAGGAATGGGTAGTCGTAAACGTTGAAGTGACAATATATCTTGAAATCCTTCTGTCACAAAAAGGGCTAAATCTGCTCCTTTTCGCTGCAATAATGTATTAAGACCAATTGTCATTCCGTGAACGAGGTATTGAATGTTGGATAGATCAACACCTCTTTTTTTTAGAAGATTTAACCCATTGATAATTCCTTGGGCTGGGTCATCAGTCACTGTGGGTGTCTTGAGTTCAGTCAGCTCCCCTGTTGCTTCATTTATCAACGATAAATCAGTAAATGTTCCGCCTATGTCTATTCCGAGCCGGTATGAGACATCCGCCATTTGTACTTCCCTCCTACAATGTAATTAGAATCATATTTTGATAAATTACGACATTTTTTGATATTTGACTCCATATTATTAAAGCAGATCGGTCTAGTCAATTTTATTTTTTTGAAATTTCTGTGTGTTAAATTCTTGAAATTAGCTCAAAAAGCAGTGATAAAGCCATTTTGAATGAGCATATTCGTTTTATGATCTACAAAATTAAAATTTTTATGAATTTCTACAAAAATGAAAAGCATGAAATCTTGTAAAATCTGTTTTTTGAATTTTAAAAGGCGTTTTTTCAAAACCAGGGGAAATTGGTAAGTAATTCTGCTATACTTCTGTTTACAAAATACGCAAACAAGAAAGAGAGCCAGCACCTATGAAACTTCTTAAAATGATTCTCTTGCTTTTATTGATTGTTATTGGTGTAACAACAGGCTATATCCAGCTGGAGCAAGGGAAACAAGAGACAGCGAATTCATCTTATGACAAAACGATTCATTTTCCATCAGACCGCTATCCCGAAACAGCCAAGCACATAGAAGAAGCCATTGATGAAGGTCATTCGTCCATTTGTACAATTGACCGTAAACATAGTGATGAGCAGAGGGATCGATCATTACATGGCGTTCCAACAAAGCGCGGGTATGATCGTGACGAATGGCCAATGGCGATGTGCAAAGAAGGAGGCACAGGAGCTTCTGTCAAATATGTACGCCCTTCTGATAATAGAGGCGCAGGCTCGTGGGTAAGTCATCAATTATCGGATGATCCAGACGGCACAAGAATCCAATTTATCATCGATTAGCAGCCTTTCCCTTTTCTATATTAAAAAAATTTTCACATGACTGCATGCAGGTATTTTAAACACTTTTTTCATGCCGATAATCCTTAAGGAGGGATACCCTACCTTATACCTAAAGGAGTTAAAAAGCATGAAGAAAAAGGGAAAACTGAGGCTCGGTGCCAAAATTTTGCTGATCTTTTTAAGTGTCCTCATCATCTTTTCCGCAGTTGTTGGTTATGTGGTGAATCGCGAGATGACAGAAAACATCAAGCAAATGGCAACTGAAAAAGCAAAAGGTGATTTAAAACTAGGCTACGCCTACCTGAATGAAAAAGTAGAAGGCTCGTGGCAGATTAAAGAGGATAAGCTATTCAAAGGAAATACGCAAATCAATGATCATGACACATTAGTTGACCAATTAGCCGAATATACCGGTGATACCATCACGATTTTTCAAGGAAATACCCGCGTTGCTACGAATGTCATGTTAAACGGGAAACGAGCTGTAGGTACAGAAGTCTCTCCTGAAGTGAAGACCACTGTTTTAGATAAAGGAGAAAACTATTACGGCACAGCAAATGTTGCCGGGAAAGACTATCAAACGGCTTATATGCCGATCAAAAATGAAGCAGGCGAAACAATTGGTATTTTTTATACTGGCGCCAACCAAAGCATGATTTCACAAATGCTTCAGTCATTCTATATACAATTTGTCATCGTCCTTTTGTTAAGTCTGATCGTTTCGGTCATCATTATTTCTATTTTCACTAAGCGGATTCAGGCACGTCTCAAGCATATGGCTTCTGCCATTAAGAGTGCAGGCGAAGGTGATTTAACCATCAATGTGACGGATACTGCTGGTGATGAATTGTCTGATCTGGCTGGCCATTTCAATAAGATGCGTGAAAAACTAAATCAAACCATTCTAAATGTCATGAACACGTCTGAATTAGTGGCCACATCCTCTGAGCAGCTGTCAGCTAGCGCAGAAGAAACGAGTGCAGCATCAGAAAAAATCACCTACACGATTCAAGAAGTGGCACAATCTTCAGAAGAACAGTCCGCTCAAATGACAGCTAGTGAGCACAAAATGATTCAAGTATCAAACGAGCTGGCAAACATCACTGAAAATGCAGGACAAATGGCTTCAAGAAGTCACTCCGCACAAGAAGTGGCCCAAAAAGGTGTACACAATATCGGTGAAGTTCATTCACAAATGACGTCTATTGCCAAATCAATTGAAGAAAATGGTACAGCGATTCAAGCATTGGAAACACGTTCAGCTGAAATCGATCATATTTCCAAAGTCATTACAGATATCGCCAGCCAGACAAACCTGCTAGCTCTTAATGCAGCAATTGAAGCAGCACGGGCAGGTGAGCACGGAAAAGGATTTGCTGTTGTCGCAGACGAAGTGAGAAAGCTCGCAGAAGAATCTCAAGCATCATCAAACATGATTTCCCATCTCATTTCTGAAATACAAAAAGAGATGACTCATTCAACGAATGCCATCAAACGAGTAAGAGAGGAAGCGGCTCAAGGGGCTGTCCTTATCTCTCATACAGAGGAATCATTTCATGATATCCAGCAGTCGATGAGAGAAATGGCGAATGGCATTAAACATTTATCAAGTGCATCACAAAAAATCGCAGCTTATACAAACGATGCGAAACAGTCTTTTGCGTCTATTACAGAAGGCGTGAAACGAACGAGTGAACATTCACAGCAAGTAGCCGGTTTAACAGAAGAGCAATTTGCTGCAATGGAAGAAGTAACAGCTTCATCAGAAGCGCTTGCCCATTTAGCAGGAGATTTAAAAGCAATGGTCTCGCAATTTCACATCTAGACCCCACACCAAATAGCGCAAGACGGCGACAATCGTCTTGCTGCCTAACTTTCTCCTCAAGAATCACTCTTTCAACCATTCACGTTCCAACAAAAATTCTTAAATAAAGGAGTTTTTTATATGAATCACTTAAATCAAGCCTATTCCCTATCTATCTCCTACCACCAAATCACGGTATACACCGGAAGCGAAACACCACCTGTCATTGATTGGACAGATGAGGACATTCTTCAAGGATTTGCAACTGGAGATCAAGGAGTTTCCTTTGAAGGAATCAATAATGGAAAGGCGTCTATTATTGTGACATTAAATAGCGATGAGCCCCAAGTCTCGGTTGATAGAGCTATAACAGTTCCCTTTACGCTTACAAATGATCAAGTTTATATCACAAGCGTCATGGCCAGAGTGCTGTCTTTCTCCATTCCAAAAGGAGACTATCAGCTTACCTGCTACACCTCACAGCAGCCTGATCAAGACGTTTATTATGTAAATTTCCAAACAGTGTAGATTACGACTGATCGTATAGATCAAGCCACTTTTCCGCATAGTCTACCGATTCTCTCATGGGCAGTAAATATGAACTGGCAAGTCCAACTTGATTGTGCTGATGGATGCCTCCTGATTGCAGAAAATCACGGCCAATCTGTTCAAATAGTTCTTCTCTTGTGATGATATCTTGGTACTCTTTCCATACCCTCCATCCATTCTCTAAAATAGGGGCTCCTCTTGTCATGAGGTCCTGCTGAGGAATTCGGTATTCAGCTAGATGAAAAGCTGTCATGCTCTCAAATGATGCACCAAGCAGCAGCACTTGAGCATGAAGATCATACATGCGGCCAAGAGGCGAATGCTCTCCTAATCCAAAGGAAAGCGCATGGTGTTTCAGAATTTCATGTTTTCTTTTCCCCCAGGCTGTGAATGAAAAATTGGGATGATTGCTTCTCGCCACACCTGGGTATTTCCAAAATGTTTCTGCCACCTTTCCCATTGCTGATGGCGTCGTGTAAGCTGGGTCAAATGCAGGCATTGTTTCTTTGATCGATTTCCACCATGAGTAAGGAACAGGCGGATCGATCCAATCGGCGGGATCAGAAAGCTCTAACGTTTGTGCCGGCATAATCAGTGTCCCCTCTTCTGTTAAGGTTTCCATCAATGCTTGTATGACGGCTACAGCGCCTCCGTTTACCCAGCCGATTGATGATAAAGATGAGTGAACACATAAAATCATGCCCTTTTTCACACCAAGTTGAACCAAGTCTGCTTTGATTCTTTCCTTTGTCATCGGCTCAGCTTGATTTTCGATTAATTTTTGCATCGTTCCTTTTCCTCCTGCGTCTCTTCTATTACTGATGAATGAGACGTTTAACCGCAATAGACAGTTTGTAATTTGCGTAATTCGTCAGCTCCGTTAAAAACTGATCAAGTTCATCATGACTGGAGAAATGTCCTTCAGCCATATAACAGCCTTCACCACTTATTTTGTACAAATTCTTGATTTCTTCCCTTTTATAAAGAAACGACAGAAGTGGTTCATGATGATGATTACGGGTATACAGCTGCAAAAAGGTTTGAATCGTCTTTTGTGTCTGCCAATCAATTGAAATGGTATATGCTTCAATCACGCCTTCTTCTTCTAGCTTTAACACCCGATTTGCAACAGCTTGGCCGGTTAAATGAACTTTTTCACCTAGAGCTTTCATCGTTAATCGGCTGTTCTTTGATAGTTCTTTTAAAATATTCATATCTGTTTGGTCTAGCATTGGCTCACCTCTTTCAAAAATCAAGCCCTTCCGATGAAAGACTTTCATGATCCTCTGTCACATAGAACTCTTTTAATATACTGTAAACTTAATGAGAAAAAAAGGAGGCCTTTTTATGAAAATTACACTCATTCGCAATGCTACTTTATACCTTCACTATGGTCATTCAACTTTTTTAATCGATCCCTTTTTAGCAGCAAAAGGAACATATCCACCGTTCCCTCATACAGCCAATCAACATTTGAACAATCCTATTGTGGAGCTTCCTGTAAATATAGATTTAGACAGTCTGTTACACCCAGATGCTGTCTTACTCACTCATTTACATTTGGACCACTTTGACGACGAGGCCAAAAGAAAATTAGCTCAAGATGGGCCAATTTATACTCAATCGGAGAAGGATCGAAAAGAAGTTGAAGAAGCTGGATTTCAGCATGTCACATGCATTGAAGATGAAATGGACATTTGCGGCGTTCATATTAAACGTACAGGCGGACAGCATGGGACGGGAGAAACGGCGAAGCGGATGGGTCAGGTGAGCGGTTTTGTTTTCTCTCACCCTGATGAACCTACCCTTTATATTGCAGGTGATACCGTTTGGTGTGATGAACCGAAAGAGGTTGTGAATACATGCAAGCCAGACGTCATTGTGGTCAATAGCGGGGCTGCTCAATTTTTAGAAGGCGATCCGATTACAATGACCAAGGAAGAGATTCTAGACGTTCACCGTTCTCAGCCAAAAGCTCAAATTGTCGTCTGTCATCTTGAAGCTGTGAATCATTGCTTGTTAACAAGAGCTGCTTTAGAGGCTTACATTCAAGAGCATCATGCAGATCAAGCCATTTCTGTCCCTCAAGATGGGGAAAGTCTCACCTTCTGATCAACAATAAAAAACCGGCACTTCGCTGCCGGTTTCATCATTATCATGGGCGATGGTGCTGTGGTTTTTTCAGCAATGGAACAAATCCGTTCTTTTTCAAATGAGTGTAATGCTCATCCATTCGTTTCGTGATGTGCGTGCCTTGTTCCTTTGTTAACACGCCGTACTGTACATATTTCTCAATGACTTCTTTTCGCTTAGAAAGAATTTGCTGCTCAAGGATTTCAATTTGTTTTTGTTGTTCTGCTGTTAATTTCACTTGATGTGTCACCGGGCGCTTTTCCATTTGAGGTGTTTCTCCATGAGCCGTTTCTATATGAAAACCAAATAACAGCATCATCGACAAGATGATCAAACTACTTATTTTTTTCATCATTGTTGTTCCCTCCTTTATTCGCCTTTATTTTGCGCTCACTTTCCTTTTTTATACATTATATCAACACGCAAATTGCTTATAATATTCTTACTTTTTCACTTTTCTTCTGAAAACGTTGTCCTTACAGAAAAAGCGTGCTATGTTTTGTTTTGTATAAAAAATAGAGGAGGATTCTTAAATGAGTCGTTTTTATCATAAAAAACCTATATGGATCATGCTTGTTGTATCTGCTTTCATCCTTATCATGTCTGCTTGCAGTCAATCAGGCTCATCTCAATCCGGGGACACAAAGT
Organism: Bacillus sp. FSL R5-0512; assembly: GCF_038593295.1. Taxonomy (NCBI): domain Bacteria; kingdom Bacillati; phylum Bacillota; class Bacilli; order Caryophanales; family Bacillaceae; genus Bacillus; species Bacillus sp. FSL R5-0512. Next base: position 354,229 of record NZ_CP151982.1, on the reverse strand, counting down.
GGGATGAGATTAAAAAGAAAGGGAAAATCGTGGTTGCAACTTCAGGCACCCTTTATCCAACTTCTTATCATGATACTTCTAATGGCAAGGATCAATTAACTGGCTATGAAGTAGAAGTCGTCAAAGAAGCGTTTAAACGTCTTGATGTGAAAGTGGAATTTAAAGAAATGGGCTATGATGGGATGCTGAGCGCCATTAATTCTGGTCAAGTGGATGCTGCTGCAAATGATATCGACATCACAGATGACAGAAAAGACAAGTTTGCCTTTTCTACCCCTTATAAATATTCCTACGGAACGGCTATCGTACGGAAAAATGATTTATCTGGCATTAAAACTTTAAAAGATTTAAAAGGAAAGAAAGCAGCAGGGGCTGCCACAACGATTTACATGGATGTCGCTCGTAAGTACGGTGCAAAGGAAGTCATTTATGATAATGCGACAAACGAGCAATACTTAAAGGATGTTGCAAACGGCCGTACTGATGTCATTCTAAATGATTATTACTTGCAGACACTGGCTCTTGCTGCATTTCCTAAATTAAATATTACGATTCACCCTGACTTGAAGTACATGCCGAATGAACAAGGTTTTGTTATGAAGAAGGACAACAAAGAGCTTCAAAAAGAATTGAATCGTGTATTAGGCGACATGAAAAAAGACGGAACAATGAAAAAGATTTCTGAGAAATTCTTTAATCATGCAGACGTCTCTAAGAAAATTGATGCTGATGTCGAAGATGTCAACATTTCCAAATAAGGAGCCGCAATCGTGGGAGATATTCATTTAGAATATATATTTAATCCTGCACTGGCAAAGGCGTCATTTCCATTTGTTATGAAAGGCATCTGGCTGACGCTGCTCATTTCCTTTGTGAGCATGTTTTTTGGTACCATTCTTGGCTTTTTTATCGCTCTTGCCAGAATGGCGAATTCTTGGATTCTTCGGCTGCCTGCACGGCTGTATATCTCATTCATGCGAGGCGTGCCCATTCTAGTGATTTTGTTTATTCTCTATTTTGGGTTCCCCTATATCGGCATTGAATTCACAGCGGTCACTGCTGCCATTATTGGGTTCAGCTTTAATAGTGCTGCCTATATTGCAGAAATTAACCGGGCAGCCCTCTCCTCTGTTCCAAGTGGACAGGTGGAAGCCGCTAAATCATTAGGTCTCAGCTATTGGCAAACGATGCGTGGTGTCATTTTGCCTCAATCCGTCCGCATCGCCCTGCCGCCATTGACCAATGTCATGCTCGATTTGATCAAAGCTTCCTCACTGGCAGCAATGATTACTGTACCAGAGCTCTTCCAGCAAGCAAAAATTGTAGGCGGACGAGAATTCGATTATATGACCATGTATATTTTGGTCGCACTCATTTACTGGGGTATTTGCAGTGTCGTCTCATTGCTTCAGGACTTTTTAGAAAAACGCTATGCGAAATATCTGTAGCAAAAAAAGAGCAGATCCATGAGATCTGCTCTTTTTTCTTTTTAATGAATGAGCCATAACCATACATATAACCCGAGTAAAGTGAGAATCAAGGTTGGAATGGTCAGGATGATTCCGGCTTTCATGTACGCTCCCCAAGAGATATGGACGCCTTTTTTCTTTAAGACATGAAGCCACAGCAATGTCGCCAATGAGCCAATTGGGGTCATTTTCGGTCCAAGGTTGGAGCCGATGACATTGGCATAAATCAGTCCGTCTCTCATGACACCTGCTGTATCTGTATGTCCAATCGCAATCGCATCAATTAAAACGGTCGGCAGATTGTTCATCACAGAGGACAGCACTGCGGCAAGCACGCCCATAAACATCGTTCCTGCAAGCAAGCCATGTGAAGCCCCTTGCTGGATCCATGCCGCCAATATTTCTGTAAGACCGACATTTTTCAGTCCATATACGACGACATACATGCCGATCGAGAAAAACACAATGGACCACGGCGCTTCTTTGATCACTCGCTTTGTCGCCACTTGCGGACTTCTTCTCGCCAGCCACAAGAAAGCAAGGGCAATTCCGCCTACGATGATGGACACTGGAATACCGATCAGCTCCCCCGCAAAATAACCAACAAGCAGACAGCCGAGCACATACCAAGACAAACGGAACATACGGATATCTCGAATAGCTGATGCCGGTTCCTTTGCCTGTGACAGATCGTAGGTTTTTGGGATAAGCTTTCGGTAAAATACATACAGAACCAGCATGCTCGCTCCAAGCGACACAAGGTTTGGCACGAACATATTCGCTGTATATTCTAGAAAACCAATATGAAAATAGTCGGCTGATACGATATTGACCAGGTTACTAATGACAAATGGCAAAGAAGTTGTATCTGCAATAAAGCCGCTTGCCATCACAAAAGGAAGCACCATGCGCTCATCCAGCTTCAACGCTCTCACCACAGATAAAACGATTGGGGTCAAAATCAGTGCCGCTCCATCGTTGGCAAAAAAAGCAGCCACAACAGCGCCTAGCAATGTTAAATAAATAAACATGCGGACACCGTTGCCTCTTGCGGCTTTTGCCATATGCAGTGCAGCCCATTCAAAAAAGCCGATCTCATCTAAAATTAACGATATGATAATAATGCCAATAAAGGCAAATGTGGCGTTCCATACAATTTGCGTGACTTCCCACACATCGCCCAGATGAACGACGCCAAAGGCAAGTGCAAGAATGGCGCCTCCACACGCTGACCATCCTATGGTGACACGTCCTGGCTGCCAAATGACAAGGACGAGGGTCATGATGAAAATCAAAATGGCTAAGGTGACTGATCCCAAAGGTGGCCCCCCTTTCACTTTTCTCATAAAATCTTTATCTATCATACAACGAAATGCAGCCGTTGTATGCCATTTTCGCATTTCACATGAAAATCCGCAGGTGATCCCGTGCACCTGCGGATTCCATCATCATTATTGATCTTTTTTCATCAGCATCAATTCAATAAATAACTCACACCGCTGGCTAAAATGACTTAAGTCGATCGAGGTCATGTCAAAAATTTGTTTCATTCGATAGTTTAATGTATTTTGATGAATAAACAACTGCTCCGCTGCTGGCTTTAGCTTGCAGTTATTCAATAAGTAGACTTCCAGCGTTTTTAAAAACGAGGTTTGACTCTCGCGGTCTTTTTCCTTCAAGCGTAACAAATCTGGATTGAAGTCGTTTTTCTTTTTTTGATGGCTGTAAATGGAATCTAAAAACCGGAAGACCCCCAGATTCTCGTAATCATATGGAATCAGTTCTTGTCCTCCGACAATTTTTACTGCCTTGACGACCTCTATCGCTTCAAATCGGCTTGTACTCATTTTCATGACATCACGATACTCTCTTCCCATCCCAATATACAAAGGGGAAGGATGTGCATGCGTTTTTGATTGCAGATGTGCGATGACATCAGCCGCAGTCGCTTTCGGTGAGTGCCGGTCTGACAGGCTGCCTAATATGACGACGATATCTGCTTGAACCGAATAGACGTGATTCACCTTATCCTCTAGCTGCAAATACGTTCGAATGACATCCTTCACATCTTCTGCCGTCTCACTTTTGTTATCGGCAGCGTGCACGACCATGACGGTAAATACGGCTGGCAGAGGAATGCTTAAGTTCTCAGCCTCCCATTTCAGCTCTTCTTCTGTATAAAAATGATCATCCATGACCTTTTTGAAAAACTCTTCAATCTTGCCTTCCTTTTTCTCAAGCTGTTTCTTATTCTTATAAATCACTTTTCCAACCTGAAAGGAAGCTTCGTGTAAAAATTGCAGCTCCTCCTGAGAGAGGGAGTCCTCAATGTCCTGCACCCAAATAAAGCCTACTACCTCTTGTTTATGCTTGGCGCTCACAGCCACCCGCCGATTAAATCCGAGCTCGTCATGGCCGCTCACATAAAAAGGCTTTGACTCCTTGTGAAGCCGCTCAATTACCCCTGTTTTCTTTAACCAATCGACCACAGACCCCGGACATTCCTTGGAGAAAATCGTTTGCTGATTGACTGGGTCAAACTGCTGAATGCTGTAAGAATTATAAGCAAGGAGCTGACACTCTGTGCTTTCTAAAATGACTGGTTTTTTTAAATATCCGCTAATAAATGCAATTAATTTATCGACATCAAAAAATGTATGAAGCTTTTCTAATATCTCTTCCATCCCGATTGCTCCCTGATTAAGTAATACATTTATCATACTTCTTTCCAGTCAGATTTGTATAGAAACAAGTCGCAAGCAGGCAAAAAAAGCATGAACCCGTCAGTGCAGGTTCATGCTTTTTCCATATTAAAACATTTCACTAATCGTTTTTGCCTGCATGTGCAGAGCTAGGTAATCTGGACCGCCTGCTTTTGAATCCGTTCCTGACATTTTGAAGCCGCCGAATGGGTGGTAACCAACGATGGCACCTGTGCAGTTACGGTTAAAGTAAAGGTTCCCTACATGGAACTCCTGCTTCGCACGGTTGATGTGATCACGATTATTCGTAATGACAGCACCTGTTAAACCGTATTCTGTGTTGTTGGCTACCTCAAGTGCCTCATCAAAGCTAGAGACTTTCGAGAAAGCCAAGACTGGTCCAAAGATTTCTTCTTGCATTAAACGGGAAGTTGGCTCAAGATCTGCAAAAATGGTCGGGTGGATAAAGTATCCTTCCGAATCATCACTTGTTCCGCCAGTGACTAAGCGGCCTTCCTGTTTGCCAACCTCGATATAATCCGTGATCTTGTCAAAGGACGCTTGATCAATGACAGGTCCCATGTAAACATCCGCAGAAAGTGGATTGGCTGTTGTTTTCGTTTCTGTGATTTCCTTCACTCGCTCAACCACTTGGTCATACAGCTTCTCATGGACGACAGCCCGAGATCCAGCTGAACATTTCTGACCTGAAAACCCGAAGGCTGATGTGAAAATGGCATTAGCTGCTAATTCAACATCTGCATCCTCATCGACAACCACTGTATCCTTACCGCCCATTTCAGCAATGACACGTTTTAAATGCTGCTGACCTGGCTGCACTTTTGCCGCGCGTTCAAAGATACGTGTCCCTACTTCTCTTGATCCAGTGAATGTAATCAGGCTTGTTTTCGGATGATCTACTAAGTAATCCCCGACCTCTGCTCCGCTTCCTGGTACAAAGTTGACAACACCCTTTGGAAGACCGGCTTGCTCAAGCTCCTCCACAAAACGGGCTGCAATGACAGGCGTCGCACTCGCTGGTTTTAAAACAACTGTATTCCCAGTGACGATTGGGGCTACTGTTGTTCCTGCCATGATCGCAAACAAGAAGTTCCACGGCGGAATCACGAGCGTCACGCCAGTTGGTGTGTATACATATTGATTGCGTTCGCCTTCGCGGCTGTTCACTGGTTTGCCTTTCGCCAGCTCCAGCATTTGACGGGCATAATATTCTAGGAAGTCAATCGCTTCTGCTGTATCTGCATCCGCTTCATTCCAAGGCTTACCTGCTTCTTTGACAAGAAGGGCTGAATACTCATGCTTTTTACGGCGAATGCTTGCCGCAGCTCTGAATAATACGCCTGCTCTTTCTTCTGGAGACGTGTAGCGCCATGTTTCGAATGCTTTCGCTGCTGCTTGAACCGCTTGTTCTGCCTCTTCCTTGCCCGCCTTCGATACGGTTCCAACCACTTCATCCTTTTTCGCTGGATTGATCGAAACAATCTTGTCTTTCGTTTCAATTCTTTCTCCATTAATCACGAGCGGATAGGTTTGACCAAGTGATTCTGTTACTTTAGCTAATGCTTGTTCAAACGCTTTGCGGTTTTCTTCCTGGCTAAAATCCGTGAATGGTTCATGTTTGTAAGGTGTTGTCATTTTTGTCACGCTCCCGTTTCAAATTATTTTCTCGTCATCCCTTTTAGAGCAAAGGCAATGTTTGCCGGCCGTTCTGCAAGACGTCTCATGTAGTAGCCATACCACTCTCGTCCATACGGAGTATAGACCCTCATTTGATAGCCTTCTTTCACAAGTGCCTGCTGCGTTTCTGATCTCATGCCGTACAGCATTTGAAATTCGAACTGACTTGTCTGTATATTGTGTTTTTTCACAATATTTTTCGTGAACTCAATCATTCGATCGTCATGTGTCGCAATGGCTGTATAGTTTCCTGAGAGCAATTGCTTTTCGATCAGCTTTTGATAATTCTGATCGACGTCTTTTTTGTTTGGATACGCCACTTCGGCAGATTCCTTATAGGCACCCTTTACAAGTCTTAAAAATGGCTTCAGCTCATTTAGGTCATCAAGATCCTTTTCTGTTCTGTACAAATACGCCTGCAAGACCGTACTGACATACTCATATTGAGATTTCATCTCTTTAAAAATGTCCAGCGTTTTTTGACAGCGCTGTTCATCCTCCATATCGATTGTCACCATGATACGGTGCTTCTCTGCCGTATCTAAAATACGTTTCATATTGCGATACACAAGGTCATCGTCAATATCCAGGCCAAGTGATGTCATTTTGAGTGACACGTGGGAATTGAGTCCCGCCTCTGCAATCCGCTGAATGGTTTGAATACACTCAGTCGTCCGTTCATTGGCAATCTCTGCCTTTGTGACAAACTCACCAAGGTGATCAACTGTCACAGCCATTCCTTGGTCATTTAATCGCTTGATAACAGGGATGGCACTCTCAAAGTCCTTCCCTCCGATGATTTTCTTAGATGCAACAGCACTTCCCCAATTACGAGCAATATGGTTCAAGAGACTGCTCTTTGACAAAAACAAGAAGAAATTTCTTGTGACCGACTCCATAAAGGGCACCTCCCACTCTTTGTAAGCTATGTCTTTATTGTAAAGCTCATAAGCTGTCCGCTACAATATTTGAAGATGACAAAAATTCTGACTTTTTTTGTGGTTTTATCACAATAAGAGATAAAAAAGAGCCTGCCGCGATCCGGCTGACTCTTCCCTGCTTACGCCCACACCTCATCAAGGGTAGACTGCAGCAGCTCATTTAATTCTTGCATCAGGTTGTCTTTCGGCTGATTGTAGCTTTTCACCAATTCATCAAATCGCGCGATCTCTTTGTCGATAAATGGATGGACATAAGCGAGGCGGTTCTCTACATCCATTTCTTCGCCGTCCATTTTACGTTTGAGCAGCTCATGGATTTCCGCTAAAAGCGGACCTTCCTCCACAAGTTCCTCGAGCAGTTCATGAAAGTCCATCGGCGGAACCGTCCGGTAGCGTTCAATCCACTGGCAGGCAAGCAGTGGACGAAGTACATAAAAATACTTCTTGATTCGCACCTGCTCTCCTCGTAAATGCCGGCTTTCATTCCGCTTCGCCATATTGAGGTAATGATACATCAATGCTGCAGGATAAAACGCTCGATCCTTTAATTCTCTTAGCTGCTTTGCCAAAGAGAAGGATTCAGCATAGATGATGTCAGAAGACAGCCATTCCATGATGGACGGATTCGATTTATTGAATAAGCGAAGTGCCTTTCTAAGCTCCCAGCCGCTTATATCAAGCATGTCATCAATCGGGCGTTCAATGACATCTCGGTGCTCTTCCATCGCCCAATACCATTCTTTTCGAGGAACATATAAAAAACGAACATCATAATCACTATCAGTCGAGGGGAATCCCCATGCTCTGCTGCCTGATTCGACCGCGAGGCAAATCTTTACATCATACGTTTCTTCAATGATTTTCAGCTCTTCCTTGATTCTCTCTCTCATCATCCATCAACTCTTTCTATAGAATCCTGCATGACTTCTTCACGTTTTGGGAAAATACGAATAAGACATATATGAAAAAGGAGTTGGATCTCATGTCTATATCTCGCATCATGAAATGGATCACCGGGATTTTTGAAGCCTGTCTTGCCATCCCTGTCATTGGAGGACTATTTGTGATCAGCAATGGCTATACACCGCTCATGGTCATGCTTATTCTGCATATTATCACACTCGTCTTATCGAAGCGAGACCAAGGACCAGTGATTGGAAGCATCATTGGGATTATCACATCGTGCCTTGCCTGGATTCCGATACTTGGATTCATTCTGCATATCATCACAGCTCTTGCCCTTATTATCACAGCATTAGTGCCTGATGAAAAAACGAGACAGAATACGAGTTATTAAAAAAGAGGCCCTCCTAGAGCGGCCTCTTTGTTCTTTTATTTGAGTAAATGCTTTTGTAAGAAGGAGAGCTTCTCTGTTTGAAAAGCCGGGATAAACTCGTGTCCAAAATAGCGATATACTTTCAGGTCTTTATCTGTTTCTAAATGGTTGTATGCCGCAAACACAGTAGATGGCGGGGTTATTTTGTCAATCAGACCGATCGCCATCAATGTTGGCTGTTTCACCCATCCAGCTAAATTGATTAAATCAAAATAACTTAATGTCTCAAATGCCTTTTCCTCCACTTCCGGGTCACTATTTCTCCGAAAGTACGAATTGATTTCTAAATAAGGCTGCTCCAATGCCGCATCCACTGCACGCTCGAAGTTTGATAAGTAAGGATAATCTGCCACGACGACCTTCGGAATGTTTGAAAGGGCTGCAGCTGCAACCGCTAATGCGCCTCCTTGGCTCCCACCAATCACGCCGATCCGGTGTTCATCCACTTCCGGGAAAGACTGAATGACTTCGAGTGCACGAACCGCATCTAAATAAACACCGCGATAATAGTAGGTCTCCTTTGATATAATGCCTTTTGTCATCCACCCCAAAGCGTGACCGCCTGGTGTCACTGCCTGATCTTCACTGCCGCCTTGACCGCGGACGAGCATACCAAATGTGGCATAGCCGTGGAGCGCCCAGTTGACGATGTCGTGAATGCCGCCGTCATAGCTGGCATTATAGCCATGAAAACGAACGAGCGCTGGATGCGGGCCAGTTTGATCAGGTACAGCATAAAAGCCTTCAATTTTAGAATGTCCAAAGCTTTGATACGTCAGGCGGTACACCTTGACGCCTTTCACTGGATAGTCATAAGGTTCAAGTGTTGGCTTTGCCTCCACTTGGTGCAGTTCTTCGAGTGATTTCTTCCAAAAATCTGAGAAATCAGGGCGTGCTGTTTTCTTTGGTTTATATTTTTTTAGCTCTTCAAGTGGTAAATCGTACAATTGCATATCCGAGTATCCCCCTTTGTTTTATTCATTATATGTATCATAACACCGATTTCTTGAGTGAGAAAGCCATTTAACAAAACCTTCTGACATTTCTATTGGCAAAGATGATGGAAACCTTTATGATAAAGAAACTGGCCTTGAAGACTAAAATAAACCATTACATACATTCATGATTTTCACATGACATATAGCAAATAAAGGAGGAACTCGTATGAAAATCGCCCTTGTCCAAATGGACGTACAAATTGGAGAACCAGAAGTGAATTTTAAAAAAGCAGCAGCGTTTTTAGAAGAAGCGGTTCGCGAGCAGCCTGATTTGATCATTTTACCCGAAATGTGGAATACCGGCTACGCCCTTGAACAAGCCGATCAGCTTGCGGATGTAAACGGTGAACGCACAAAACAGCTCTTCTCCTCCTTTGCCCGCAAGCATCAAGTGTATCTCATCGCAGGCAGTGTATTAAATAAGCGGACAGAAGATGAAAATATCACCAACACGATGTATGTCTTTAACCGCCAAGGGGAGCTTTTGTTAGATTATGATAAAATTCATTTATTCCGCTTAATGGATGAGCATAACTATTTAACCGCTGGTGATCAGCTTGGTTTATTTGACTATGGTGAAGATGTGACGATTGGTGCAATGATTTGCTATGACCTCCGTTTCCCGCAGCTTTCCAGAACACTTGTGAACAAAGGAGCGAAGGTGCTCGTCAATACGGCGCAATGGCCGTCAGCAAGAGTGGACCATTGGCGCAGCCTGCTCATCGCAAGAGCGATTGAAAACCAGTCATTTATGATTGCTGTTAACAGAACAGGCACAAGCAGAGACACGGAATTCCCTGGACACTCTATGGTAATTGATCCACTCGGCCGCATCCTGCTTGAAACAAGCGATAACGAAGATATTTATTATGCGGAAATTGATCTTCAGCTAGTGGATGAAGTCAGACAGCAAATTCCGGTTATGACGGATCAGCGTCTGGACTTATATTAAAAAGCAGGGTACTCCCCTGCTTTCAGCGTGTAGACAAACCCTCGCATTCGGTGTGAGGTCTGCGCTCCGGTGCTCACGAATGTCAAATTCGCTCCGCTCCGGTGCTCGCCCTTCCTAGACTTCAAAGGTTTTCTATCACGCTGAAAAGAAGATAAAGGGCTAAAATCAAGATCATTTTAGCCCTTTGTCACCAATCTTAAAGCAGGGTGCTCCCCTGCTTTTTGCGTTTAATTAAACGTTTGTTTAAGCCTTCCCTTGATTCTGATAAAGGTCCATGAAGGCTTGAGCGGCTTTCGTTAAATACCTTTCTTCCACATATGCAAACACAAGTGTGCGGGTTGGGCATGAATCAATGTGTAAATAAATGACCCCGTTCCTATCCTCTTGTGCCACCATTTTCGGCACAACGGTCACACCTAGTTCGTTTTTGACCAATGCCTGTGCTGTTTGAATATGACTTGTTTCAAAAGCCGCTTTTGGCTGAAAACCGTGATGACGGCACAGCTCCATGACCACTTGCCGAAAACCGTATCCCTCTTTCAGCATAATAAATGGGGTACCTTCAAGAAGTTGAAAGGGAACGATTTCGTGACCGGACTCTTTTTGCCCTGCTTGCTTGATAATCTCGTTCAATTCCTCTGATAACCATGGCTGAGCAGCTTGCGGAACTGCAAGAAGGAGCGGCTCTGTCAGCATTTGTTTCGTTTTCAATGATTCATGCTCGACAGGCATAGATAAAACAGCCAAATCCAGTTTTCCAGCCAATAGACGTTTTTCGATCTCACGAGGAGACTCTTCTATCAGTTGAACGTGAACATGAGGATACGTTTGACAAAAAGTTTTTAATAAACCGGGCAAGACATAGCCCCCAGTCACTGCTGGCGCTCCAATGTTCAGCTCTTTCCCGATTTCATAAGCTGCCTCTCCCATTTCACGCAGCAAATCATCTCTTTCCTTCAAAATATTCTCAGCCCTTTTAATGAATCGTCTCCCTTGAGGTGTGGGCGTTACTTGTCCATACTTTCGAATAAATAGCGGTGTGTCTAATTCCTCTTCCAGCTTCTTCATTTGCTGGCTTAAAGAAGGCTGTGCAATATGAAGTTGATCCGCTGCTTTTGTAAAGCTTTGCTGCCGGTACACTTCCATGACATATTCCATCATTCGTATATCCACTTTCATCACCTCATAGGTTTTAACTATCCATGTCATATCTTTTATGTCTTAGACAAATAACAGAAGGAATTCTACGATAAAGAGACCACAAAGGGGGAAAAGAAATGAATCCATATGCTAAAGCCGAGAACCAATTTTCACAAAATGCCGAGAACTATCGAGATTCACCTATATTTGCGGCCGGAGAAGAGCTGGAATGGATGAAAACAACTGCAAATGCGAAGGGACATGAGCATTTACTTGATATTGGCTGCGCGGCAGGACATACCGTTTTTTCCTTTTCAGACGTCATCTCTAAAGGGGTCGGCATTGATGTCACGCAAAAAATGATTGAGATTGCAGCAGCACTTGCGGAAGAACGCTGCCTGAACCACATTACTTTTGAGCAGGCAGCCGCAGAAGCATTGCCCTTCTCTGATGAATCATTTGATTTAGTGACGTGCCGATTTGCTGCTCACCACTTTCCAAACCTTCCGGCAGCCATGTCTGAAATCAGCCGAGTCTTAAAAAAAGGCGGCCAATTTCTGCTCGTCGATCATTATGCACCTGAAAACCCTGCACAGGATTCATTTATTAATCACTTAAATAGACTGAGAGACCCTTCTCATGTGCGGGAAAGCTCGTTATCAGAATGGAAAGAGCTTTTCGATGACAACCAATTGACTCAGAAAGAGATTCGTTCCTGGGACCTGCATATTGATTATCAGGACTGGATTATACGTGGACGCACGCCAGAGAATACTCAAAAGGAGATCGTTTCCCACCTTCAAGCCGCAGACCCTGACACAAAGCAGCTGTTTCAGCTTCAATTCGATGCGCAGCATCAGCCCATTTCCTTCTGTTTAAAAGCTGCACTGCTTCAGGGAATCAAGAATTGACCTTATAGAAAAAGTCTACCATTGTCGGTAGACTTTTTTAATCTTCACTGTCTCACAGGTATTGCTTTTCATGTTCGTGACACGTCTCTCCTTACGACAAGGAGTGCTAGATCGTGTTTCTATTATATGATAAATGAACGAAGATAGGTGAGGCATTTTAGATCCTCTGAATAAAAAAAGAACCTACCCTCATTGGAATAAGTTCTTCACTGCACGCATAACTTACGGTGCAATATCCTCTAATACTTTCTCGCGCGTTTCTATCATTTTAAAAGCAAGAATTGCTCCCACTACCGTCACACTTGCAAAAAGAATAAAAATAGTTGAAACACCGCTTACCTCTAAAATAAAACCTATCATAATAGGAGCGATCGCTGAGGCCAGCCTAAGCCACGCTGTAGCAAATGCCGTTCCAATCACCCTCATACGTGTCGGATAAATTTCAGGTGTATATAGATAAAGAAGTACTGTAATTGTCCCCATCATTCCGTAAGCTGCGGACCCTAAATAGATGACACTTTCTGGAGAAGTCGCTCCGCTGATCCATAAAGCCGTTAATAAAACACCTGTTAATACAAATGCAATGGTTGCCCAGCGCTTTCGTCCTACTTTATCAATTAAAAATGCACAAGCGAATACCCCTATGGTTTGTAAAATATTTGTGAGAGATGCTGCCCTTAATGAATCTCCGACTGGCAAATGGTAAACCGTATTATAAAGACTCGGTAACCAGTTATTTAAACCATTCGATACAAAGTAGGCAGAAAACCATAGTCCCCATACGACCAATGTTCTTTTACGGTAAAAAGTTGAAAATAGCTCTTTCCAGTCGCCTTTTTCAGTACTGCTGGATACTTGATTTGCGACAGGCATTCGTTTGTCAGTACTAGCTTCAATTTCTTCAATAATTCTTTCGGCTTCATCTAACCTGCCTTTCGAAATAAGCCACCTTGGCGATTCACGCAGCATGAAAAAGAATACAAAGACGATTAAACCTCCAATGCCTCCAATCAAGAACATCCATTTCCACCCAAAGCTAGGTACAACGAATGCGCCAATTTGTGCTGAAATCATTAATCCTAATGGAAAAATCATCTCATAAAGCATAAAAAATCGACCTCTTCCTTGGGCTCGGGACAACTCATTAATATATGAGGCTGCTACCGGCACCTCTCCTCCGACTCCAATCCCTTGTATAAAACGGAAAATAAAAAGGGCCATAAAATTACCTGAAAATACACATGCGATACTCATAATAGACATGAGGAACACCGTCCACTTTGCACTAAATACACGGCCGCGCCTTTCTGCTAACCACCCAAAGAAAATAGCACCAATCGCTTGTCCTATATAACCAGACCCAATAAGAAGACCAATCTGTGCAGGTGATAAATTCCACATGCCGATGAGGACCGGGAGAACAAACGCTAAAGATAGCGCATCAAAAGCATCAAAAAAGGTAGCAGATCCCATAATGATCCGAGGTTTTAAATGCCACCTCGAAAAAGGCACACTTTCCATCCTGGTCAATAGCTGTGAAGCTCTATCAACAACTTGCTCATCACGAGAATTTGAATTTCCGCTGAGTTCTAACGTCATGGTATCTCCTCCTTATTAGAGGAAATGATGCAAAAGTACATGCCGAAGAGCGCTGAAGAAATCGCTTACATTTTAAATCAAGCTGAAATTCTGCAGCGTTCATACGAGTTTTCAGCATCTATCACATCTTTTTTGGCGTTCCCGTGGTGCCCCGATCTATATAATACATAGGGAAAATATGCTCCATCGCCTCTAACTGTTCTCCTTCCAACAACTGTGTTAGTAAAGAAACAGCTTTTCTTCCCATTCCAACTAAATCAACATGAACAGAAGATAAAGAAGGGGTTAGAAAACTTGCAATGGGCACATCATCGGCACCAACGACAGACAAATCATGAGGTATTGACACATTTGCGTTTTCTGCCGCTTTCATGACCCCTATCGCCAAAAAATCTGAAGAGCAAACAACTCCAGTCATGTGCTGGTTTCCTTGGAGAAATTGAGAAACCACTTCTACTACTTTTCCCCCATCAAATTCATCTAACTCAAACACAAGCTCTTTGTTCATTGTTAATCCTAAACGTTTCAGTGTGCGCTCATACCCCTTGTAGTACCTCACGCTATGCATCGAACTCATTGGACCATTGACCAGCCCAATGGTTCGATGACCTTTATCAAATAAGGCCGTTACAGATTGACAAACACCTTCTTCATCATCTGGCCTGACACATGGAAATGGTGAATCCTCTAAGTAACTTCCGACAACGATAATGGGAATAGCCAAACTTTTTAGCCAATCCATGCTCAATTCTTCATTTCTTGGAGAAAATAAAATGGCACCATCTACAGCCTGCGTCTCAAGTAACCGCTGCTGCTGAACAGATGTAAATGACATCAGCATATTGAATTCGGTCTCATCTAATTCCTTCGCTATTCCATCTAAAATCGTTGAAAAAAATGGATTATTCAAAATATATGAACCGCGGGGAACCACTACAGCAATATTCCCAGTCTTTCTTTTCACGAGCCCTCTCGCTCCTAAATTAGGGCGGTAGCCTAACTCATCAATCACTTGTTTGATTCTTTCAGCCGTTTGAGCACCTACTCCTGGTTTACCACTTAATACTCGGGAAACAGAGGCTATAGACACTCCTGCTTTCAATGCTACATCTTTAATACTTACTGACACATTTCATACCTCCGGGAGTCTGTTGTTTTATACCCTATTATAACCTGACTCACCTTCATCATGAAATCAATGGTCTGTTATCTACTGACGTTTTCCTTAAGCAAACCAACACTTTGAAGGCCCTGGCGAATCTCTTCTTTTTCCTTTTGAGTTAAAGGTAATACCGGCTTCCTAGCAAGCGAACTGCTGATCAAGCCTCTCTGGAACATCGCTTCCTTCATTCGCAGATGAGAGGTAGAGGAAGGTTCATCCATTTTATATACAGCATGCTTTAATTCAAAGATTCTATCGTACACTTTATTAGCTGCTGCAAGGTCTTGTTCTTCCACACATTTCACAAGTTCAGCGATCAAATCTGGCACAAAACAGCCGAAACCGACAAGCGCCCCATCAATCCCTTGAACTAATGTTGGCAATAAATATTCATCGTGACATGTGAGCAGCGATACATCTGGTGCATGCTTTTTCAGTGCGCGCACATCGACTTCATATTGTGCCATGTCTCTTTGACCAATTTTGAATGAGACAACATTTTCAATTTCCGACATTTCTAGTATTTGATTCGTTGTATATGAGGTTTTTGTCCACGTTGGATATTGATGGACGATGATTGAAATGTCAATCGCTTCTGCAACATCTTTAAAGAATTGGACAGGTGATTCAGGCTGCATACCGAATCTCAGCCATGAATGCGGCGGCATGAGAAGGATACCTTCTCCGCCAGCTTCTTGAACTGCTTTTGCATGCTGGATTGCTTCAATTGTCCCTTCAGCTGAAACCCCTGAAATGACAGGTACTTCCCCTTTTAATTCGTCGGCTGCAATACGCACAGCTTCAGCTCGTTCATGTGGCAGCAGGGTCATAATCTCGCCCGTATGTCCATTGACAACGATCCCGTTAATCCCTTTGTGCTCCGCCACCCAGCGAACAAGCTTGCGAAATGCAGGTTCATCAATTGAATAGTCATCTTTAAAAGGAATTAAGACAGCCGGGAATACACCGCTCCATTTTTCTTTATTTTTCATCAACAAATTCCTCCCCATTCGATTATAGTAAACGTTTACCGTAAGCGTTTACGTAAACAATCATAGAATGTCCTCACGGAAGTTGTCAACATTATTTTTTAAAGATTATAATAATTCAAAAAACTCTTATTGAAATTTAGATACTATTTTATTTTTCCGAAAAAGAAAATGATCTATATCAAAAACCTCATCATCATGAACTGATTGAAGGAGGATCACCGCTTTTTCCAAACGGCTGCACACCAAAAAAAGGATAAATACATTTTGGTTGTCAAAACATCATCATATGTACGAAGGAAAAGAATTCAATAGAAAAAAAGTCTATCCTAAACGGTAGACTTTTTTTATTTCGAATATAAATCCCAGCCAAGCTTGAGTGTGTCCACAATATAATTGGCGACTTCCTCAGCCTCTAAATGATCTGTTTCCACTCTTGAATTATGAAGAGAATAAATCTCCCGGCGCTCCTCAAACAGCTCTTTCATCTCATCAAGCGTCCGGTTGTGAAGAACAGGGCGGTTTTCAATTAAAATATCAAGCCGCTGCTTCCAATTCTCCCAAGACAAGTCAAGGAAAAGAACGGTACAATGCTTCAAGCAGGCGCGTTTGATTTCTTCCTGTTTGAATGCCCCCCCTCCAAGGGAAACGATCTTGAGCTGTGTATGTTCACATAAATCGACGATATAATCCTTTTCAGCCTGCCTGAAGAATGCTTCTCCTTTTTGCTGAAACATCTCTGGAATCGTCATGTTGTACTTTTTCTCAATCTCCTGATCGACATCAATAAAATCTCTATATAGCTTTTTGGCAACCAGCTGCCCAATGGTTGTTTTCCCAACACCCATAAAGCCAATGAGGACAATATTCCGCTGTCTTACAGGAATTTCTCTATTGATTTTCATGGTCGTGACACGTCCTCCCTACGACAAGGAATGCTACATAATGTTTCTATTATATGATAAATGGAGCGCGAAAAGATAGGCAATCTTAAAAATTGTGTTTGACGACGTAGCCGAGCTGTTCAGAAAGCCTCTGTGCCTGTTCTTTCACTTTTTGCTGCAGCTTAGGAATGACTTCTTCAGTAAACCGATGGGTTGGACCAGATATGGATAAACAAGCCTTCACTTCTCCATGAATGTTAAAGACTGGTGCCGCTACTGCCGCAGATCCTACCTCTCGTTCATCGATACTGCAAGAAGTATACGTGTCAAGAATATGTTTACGTTCCTCTTGCCAGTCATCTCTCTTCACATGATCAGCCTCAGACGCTAATACTTTTTGTTGAAATTCTTCACTTTGAAATGCCAATAATACCTTTCCGCCTGCACCTGCGTACAATGGCAGCTTCTCACCAATCTTGACAAGATGGCGAATCGATTGCAGCCCTTCCGCTTGTTCGATACAAACCCTGCTTGTTGAATCCAGTACATACAGGTTGACGGTTTCCTTTGTTTCATCACGAAGTGAGTACATGAGTGGCTTAGCCAGTTCCCTCAATTTAATGGACTTTCCTGCAATGTATCCAAGGAGATAAAGCCTTTGACCCAATCGGTATTTCATTGTTTCTTGATTCTTCTCCACAAAATGATTCATTTCAAGCGCCTTGAGCAGTCTCGTTGTCGTAGACATTGCTAAATTCATCTCTTTTGAAATATCCGTTAGCGTCAGCTCTTGACGTTCTTCACTAAAACAATAAAGAATATCCAAAGCACGCTGAACTGTACGCAGTCCTGATTCTTCTTTTGACTTTTTATCAGCCATGTTCATTTTCTCCTTTTCCCCTTTGATTTCTTATCGACATCAACGATCGATTTTGCTATAATCCATTTTAAACGTTCCACTAAAAGAAAACAAATTCCACCAGTCAGAATAAAATCACTTGAAGATATTTGATGGAGGAGATATTTGAATGTACCTGCTCGTTTTTACACTTCTTATCAGTCTATATATTGTTCATCAACTATTTCCTGCTCCTATACTCTCCTATTTTGTTGGTCTGCTGGCCGCTGCCTCGCTCACCATTTCTTTTAAGAAAGCAAATGGGCTTTATTTGAAAACAGGTGCTGTATTTCTCATCATTGGGTTGTTCTTATTCTTCTTATCCGGCCAGCCATTGCACACGTTTTTTCTTCACTTTCATTCCATGCTGGGCTTGCTTTCTCTCTTTTTCATGCTGCCTTTTATTCATTCTCTCATACATGTTGGACATTTCGATACACAATTAAATAAACTGCTCACACTGCATACAACGAGCTCAAACCAGCTTTATCGCAAGAGTTCATTTGTCACGCATATTCTCGGCATGTTTTTAAATATCGCGACGATTCCTTTACTATATACATCGCTCAAACCGTCGCTCGAATCTCTAAAAGAACAAGTGAAACAACATCTTTATACACGCAACCTCTTGAGGTCATATGCATTATGTTTAAGCTGGAGTCCTGTTGAAGTGCTGGTAAGCGTCACCATTGATGCAACCAAACTAAAATATTATCAAATTGCACCTATTACTTTTGGTTTAATGGTCGTCGTGCTGGCGATAGATTGGATGCTTTTTTCTCGTCAAAGCAAACGATTACCAAACATCATTCAGTCTTCAGAAACAAACGCCAATCCTCATCGAATTAAGCGAAAAACCCTTCAGCTCGCTTTCATGCTGCTAGGTTTTATGACAGTCGTCTCACTTGTCGATGCATGGATTGGGAAAGGCTATTTATTCGCTGTAGTACTGACGATTATTCCATTTGCTCTATTATTCTCTTCTATTATCAAAAAAAGAAAACAATATATCGCTGCCTCTGTGCCTCATTGGAAAGAAAGAACCCGTCAGCTCTCCAACTATATGTGTCTATTTTTAAGTGCAGGCTTCTTTGTCGATATGCTCCTTGCGACAAACAGTATGCAGCCGATTCAAGCATTTATTGTCAGTATATCAGACCATGCCATTTGGGTTTATTGTGTCATTGGGTTGTATTTTCTGATCACCGCCCTTTGCGGTTTTCACCCGCTTGTCTCGCTTGCTTTGTTAGTCAGCATGATGGCACCAGTCATCCATGAACTGCCTGCTCTTCCGATCGCAATCATGCTGATCGTTGCTGGCACATCAACTGTTATGTTTAGCCCTTTTAATGTTTCTGTCTCCTTATTGGCTGATTTGATGAAGGTCAACCCTTACCGTATCACTCGCTGGAATATATGGTTTGCCAGCCTTTATATCAGCATGGGCATCGCATGTGCAGCGATCATCACCGTTATCTTTTATACATAAAAAAGAGAACTCACCCTTGAGTTCTCTTTTGCTTTCTCACTATGGTTTTAATTGAATACGTTCAATTTTACCTACGATAAAGATGTACGACAATGCCCCGCCTAAAGCGACTAAACTGACGAATAAAATTCCTCCATTGTAGGAGCCTGTCGCCGACACGATGAATCCGATAATCAGCGGAGTGATGATCCCAGCTAAATTAGCAAAAAAGTTAAATACGCCGCCAGCCAGCCCAACCATTTCCCGCGGTGCCACCTCAGACAGCATCGTCCAAGAGATATTAGACAGTCCTTGCGCAAATGAAGCGATGGATAAAATGGTCAGCACAAGCGGGATATTTGTTGTAAAGTTTGCTAAAACAATGGTACTCGTCATCAGCAAGCCCACCACTACTGGCAGCTTTCTGGCTACATTCACTGATACGCCCTTTTTGAGCAGCCAATCAGACACATAACCTCCAAACAAGACCCCAAAGAATGCAGCAATATAAGGAAGAGAAGCAGCAAAACCTACCTTGAGAAACGCCATATTTTTCGCCTCTGCCAAATAGGTCGGAAACCACGTTAAAAAGAAAAAAAGGGTAGACGCAACAGAGAATTGCCCAATATAAAGCCCGATCAATTTACGATATTTTAGAAGGGCGGCAAAGTCCGCCCATTTCAGCTTCTCCTGTGATGCGACTGTCAGCCCATCGCCTTGCCGGATTAATTCTAACTCATCTTCATTTATCTTCGGATGCTCTTTCGGTTCGTGATAATACTTGTACCAAAAGAAAGCAAATATGATACCGAGCGCACCTGCCGTAATAAAGACGGTTCTCCAATCGAAAGTCGTCATGATCCAAAATAGAAGAGGTGTCGCAAAGGCAAGACCCACATACTCTCCAGCAGTATAAACACCTGTTGCAAAAGCCCGTTCCCGCCTTGGAAACCATGTGGTGACAATACGGTTATTTGCAGGAAAAGCGGGAGATTCTGTAATCCCAATAAACAAACGGCAGCCGAATAAAAAGGCAAAGCTGTTCGCAAACGCCTGTAAGCCTGTGAAAATAGACCAAGTAACGAGTGATATCCCATACGTTACCTTTGAGCCAAATTTATCGAGAATAAAACCGCCTGGTATTTGCATCGCTGTATATGTCCAGCTAAATGCCGAAAAAATCAAGCCTAATAAGGCAGGATTTAATTGCAATGAAGATTGAATCGCAGGAGCAACAATGGATACACTGGCTCGATCAATATAATTAATAGCGGTAATAAAAAACAACAGAATCAATATGCCAAAACGGGCTTTCGTTGGTTTCACATATGCGGGCTGCAATTCATTCCCCTTCAGTTCTGAATGCACTTTCATAACCATCCTCCTTTGTTTCCGCAGCGTGCGGTTCGGTTGAGCGTATTAAATTACCCCTTTTTCTTCTAACTGCTTACACTCTTCTTCTGTTAAGCCAAGCATATTTGTTAAAATCTCATAATTATGTTCGCCTAAATCAGGTGCAATGTGACGGATACTTCCAGGTGTTTTTTCAAACTTCGGAATGATCCCAGGCACCTTCACTTTTCCAAGACGAGGGTGATGCACCTCGACGATATTCTCTCGTGCTTTAAATTGTGGATGCTCAAAAATATCTCGAATACTTAAGATTGGGCTCACAGGTACGCCATGTGTATCTAAAATTTCTAATACGTCATCCCTTGTTTTCGACGCGATCCATTGCGAAACGATCGCATCCATTTCTTTGTTATGCTTCAGCCTGGATGCATTGACCGCGAATTTTTCATTCTCTAGTAAATCTAATCGATTCATCGCCTCTGCCAATCGATTGAAGGTCGAATCTGTACTCGTCACAAGAACCAAATAATGACCATCCTTTGTCTCATAGGTACCGGCAGGGCTTGAATGTCCGCTCAGCCCCGGTGAACGCTCACGCACCTTCCCAAGCTTGTCATATTCTGCAACCAAAAACTCTAACATACGAAACACAGATTCATAGAGGGCCAAATCCACCATTTGCCCAGTTCCTTCTGGATGTGTATCCCTGTAATACATCGCTGTCACAGTAGCAAACGCCACATAGATGCCAGCAATATAATCAGTGAGAGAAAAGGAAGGGCTGACTGGATGCCGGTCTGGAAACCCTTGAATATATGTAAAGCCGCTAAACGCCGTCGCTGGTGTTCCAAATCCGGCTTTGTCCTTAAACGGGCCCGTTTGACCATAACCCGATACACGAATCATAATTAAACGAGGGTTGATTTCTTTTAACACATCGTACCCAACGCCCCATTTTTCCAGTGTTCCAGGGCGGAAATTTTCAATCAGCACATCGACCTGACCAGCAAGTTTTTTAAAAATGTCCTTTGCTTCGTCTTTGTGCAGATCCAGTGTAAGGGATTTCTTATTCCGCGAGAGACCTGACCATCTAAGTGGTTCTCCATCTGCAAAAGGGCCGACATGCCGCAGCGTATCGCCTTTGCCAGGAATTTCGACTTTGATGACCTCTGCACCAAAATCCCCTAGAAGCACCGCGCCATAGGGTGCAGCAATCATCGTAGAGACGTCTAATATTTTTATTCCTTCGAGCGGTGTATTCATATTCATTGCTTGACTCCCTTTCATTCAAGTGATGAAGGGCTAAAATCATTCCTAATTTTAGCCCTTTTCATCTTTCTGATTGACCCGGAAAGCCCTGATGATCCAAAAGGAGGACTTACCGGTGCAGGTTTTTAATCCTTTGGAAGCTGCCCTTGCGGTGTGTAGAGCCAAATGAGCCATAAAGGTTCATCTCCTGTATTGACATGCTGGTGCGGGACACCGTCTGGAATGAACATGAAATCATTTTGTTTAAAGGACTGCCTTTCTCCATCACAAATGACTTCGCCAGATCCTTTAATCACAAAATCAAATTCCTCTGAACCCGGGTGATTGTGCACTGAACTTGCTTCCCCTGGTTCAAAAATGGTGAGACCCGCCATCATATGCTCTGATCCAACAGTATCTGGTGTAATGGTTTGAAATACCTTTCGAATCATTTGCTCCTCTGGACGATCTAAGCCTAACCATAATGGGTTCCCATCTTGAAACGGATTCAATACTTTAATTTTCATTGTTAATTCCTCCCTCGTTCTGTTTAATTCACGCTGACATGTGAGCGCTTTGAATTTGGTGAATAAATGTCATTAATATTCCAATGTCCATCCGTAGGAACAGGATCATTTTTCATCGCTACATCAATAACGCAAGGCTCCTGAGAAGCAATGGCTTCAGCTAAAGCTTCTTTGAATTCAGAAGCAGAGGTGATTTTAATCCCCTTCATCCCATAACCTCTCGCAACGGCAGCAAAATCCGGTGAATAGCTTTCTCCACCTTTTCTGAAAACAGTGCCGTACGTCGTTTCATAGTGCGCCATTTGCAAACCGGCTATTGTTCCAAATGCACTGTTATTCATCACAATCCACACAACAGGAATGTTCTCTTCAACTGCTGTTGCAAGAACGGATGGATTTTGACCGAAGCCGCCGTCTCCAACGAGTGACACAACAACACGGTCAGGCTGGGCAATCTTTGCCCCAAGTGCGGCAGGTGCTCCAAATCCCATCGTTGCAAAGCCGCCTGGCGTTAAAATGGTACCTGGCGTGAGCACAGGAAATTGCTGTCCGACCCCATTTTTGTTCCAGCCAACATCCGTTGTAATAAAGGCATCTGGCGGCAATACTTCCCGTACTTCCTGCAAAATACGCTGCGGCTTCATTGGGAAGGATTCATCTTGAACATTCGTCAGATTGCTAGCCTGAAAATCCTTACGATATAACGCAATTTCCTTTTTCAATTCAGGACGATCCAGCCCTTTTGGCAGTCTCTCTCTCGCCACTCGATTGAGTACAGTCAAGGCTTGCTTAAGATCGGCTACTGCTCCAATTTCAACAGGATAGTTACGTCCAATTTCATTCGGGTCAATGTCAATATGAATGAGCTTGGTTGATGGGAAACGGAATGTATAATCTGATTCCCACGAGCTCGCATCAGCTTCAGCAAAACGGGTGCCTAAAGCCAATATATAATCTGCTTCTTTGCACTGATCATTGATAAATTTTGTCCCCCAAAACCCTGTCATTCCAAGAGTCATTGGATGATCATCCGGCATGGCTCCTTTCCCCATCAAAGAATGGGCGACAGGGATACTCAGATGATCAGA
Organism: Bacillus sp. FSL R5-0512; assembly: GCF_038593295.1. NCBI lineage: Bacteria > Bacillati > Bacillota > Bacilli > Caryophanales > Bacillaceae > Bacillus > Bacillus sp. FSL R5-0512. The sequence goes on along the minus strand of NZ_CP151982.1, from coordinate 330,866 downwards.
AAATGCCTTTAATTCTTCAGCTGCATCAGCTAAAATAATGCCTCCCCCTACATATAAGAGCGGTCTTTCTGCCTGCAGCAATCGATCCAATATCCGATTGGCCGTTTGATCATCAATAGAAGGTTTTTCAATGGTGTGTGTATGATGGTTGATTTGTTCAAACAAGGACACATCTAGGTCCTTTGAGAACACATCCATTGGAACAGAAATAAGCACCGGGCCAGGACGGCCGCTTTCAGCTAACTGAAATGCTTTTGATAAAATCTCTGGAAATAATTCTGGAATATCGACTCGCCATGCTCTTTTCACAAACGGCCGGTAAATTTCGTATTGAGAGGCATCGGAATGAAGATTGATCTCTTGATGTGGGTGCTTTCCGTAATAATGACTTGGGACATCTCCTGCAATGACAACCATTGGAATGGAATCAAGTGCTGCATTCGCTACCCCTGTTGCCGCATTGGTGAGTCCGGGTCCTAGATGACTGAGAACAACAGCCGTCTGTTTCTTTGCCCGCGCATAACCATCAGCTGCATGTGCCGCTATCTGTTCATGCCTGACATTGACAAATTGAATCGAGCTTTTTTCAAGCGCTGATAAAAAAGCAATATTCGTATGACCGCAGAGACCGAAAATATGCTCGACTCCCCGATTTTCTAAGTACTGAATAACCTGTGTAGAAATATTCTTCTTCATGTTTCTCTCCTCTCACGGTGCAGCTATGAATCTGCTACTCACTTATTCTTTGAAAACACAATAGATAGAACATTGTTCAAATCCTGTATCGCCACTTGCCCGGGAGCTGAGCTTTCTTTCCCTACAGCAAAGGTCATGACAGATCCAAAAAGTCCGCCAATCATTCTTGTAAAAGCCCCGTATTCTCCCATTGCCATTGAAATAACGGGAATTGACAGCTGCTTTTTCGCATGGCTGGTCGCCGAGAGCAGTGTTAATGCATCGTCATAGGAATGCGGCATCACTGCGATCTTTGCGATGTCGGCGCCGACTGATTCTGCATTGACGAATAGCTGCACGAGACGATCTACCTCAGGGGTACGCTGGAAATCGTGATACGACACAATCAAGGTGATCCCATTTCTTTTAGCCGCCTGACTGACTTGCTGTATGTGTGTCACATCATGCATCAATTCATAATCAACGGCGTCCACAAGCTGAGTGGAACAAAGCTCGGCAAGCAGAGAAACCTTCTCAGATTCTGAGAGTGATATACTTTCGCCGCCCTCCTTTTCAGAGCGAATCGTGAATAAAAATGGGATACCCTTTGCCTTTTCTACCATTCCCTTAAGAGTTTCTATCACTTGTTCCTTGTCATGAAGGTGATGAAAAAAATCCGCCCGCCACTCTATCACATCAGGATTTTTCTCAGTTAACACCTCGACCTCATGAAATAATTCTTCCTTTGTTTGTCCGATGAGCGGCGTACAAATCATTGGCTGACCGCCTGCCTGCACACTTTTTACCTTTTGCTGAAATGCATTCACATCCATACGCCCCTTTCACAAACCCTGTGGAAGCACGACCATTTTGGTTTCGGTCATCTCCTCAATGGCGAAACGCGGACCTTCTCTTCCAAGGCCACTTCGCTTAATCCCGCCATAAGGCCAATGATCCAGTCTAAAATTCGATGTCCCATTGATGACAACCCCGCCAGTTTCAAGCTCTTTTGCTGCGTGTAACGCCACATCCAGCTGATTCGTAAAGATCCCTGCCTGCAAACCATATCGACTATCATTTGCTTCTTTAATGGCCTGCTCCAGCTCCTCATAAGGGAGAATGCTGACAACTGGCCCGAACACTTCCTCACAGACGACCTTGGCCTGTTTCGGAGTGTTTAGCAAAATAGCCGGTGTGATGCTCGCTCCATTTCTTTTCCCCCCGCATAAAAGGTGGGCACCCATGCTCTCTGCCTCTTGTATCCATGCCTCAACACGCTTTGCCGCCTGGACATCAACCATACAGCCGATATCACTCTCACTGGACAGCGGATCTCCAACGACAAGCTGCTCTACTTTTTGTTTTAATACCTCAGTAAACGACGGCATCATTTGCTGATGGACATAAATTCTTTGAACAGAAATACAGCTTTGACCGGAATTACTAAAGCCTGTTTTGGCACACATGGATGCGGCTTGTTCAATATCTGCATCGTGATGAACAATCGTCGCGCCATTCCCTCCGAGTTCGAGCAGTACCTTTTTCAATCCCGCAGAGGTTGTAATGTGTTCGCCTCCGGCAGCCCCGCCGGTAAAAGAGATGAGATTCGTTCTTTCATCAGTGACTAACTGTTTCCCGGCCTCGACCCCGCCAATCACAAGCTGCAAACCAGCCTCAGGAAATCCTGCTTCGAGAAGGAGTTTGACAAATGCTGTGGCAACAGCTGATGTTTGCGGTGCGGGCTTCAAAATGATGACATTCCCTCCCGCAAAGGCCGGACCGACTTTGTGACAAATTAAGTTGAGCGGTGCATTAAAAGGGGTAATCGCCAGCACAACTCCGACTGGCACTTTAAATGTCATGGCCATTGCTCCCTGTCCACGTGATGATACATTGCCAGGAATGGTCTCACCTATTAATCGATTCGCTTCTTCCGCCGATTGCGCCAGCGTCTCGATTGATCGCGAGACTTCATCTCTTGTATTTTTAAGCGGTTTGCCTAATTCTAGCGAAATCAGTTTTGCAAAATGGTCTTTTTGTTCTTCAAGCAAGGTGGCTGCTTTTGTTAGAAGCTTTGAGCGTTCGATTGCCGATATTTCCGCTATTTGTTTTTTAGCCTGCTGCGCACTAGAAAGTGCCTGTTCTATGTCTTCTGATGAGGCGAGATAGGATGTTCCGATCCTTTCTCCTGAGTAAGGATTGATGATATCTGTTTTCACACGACCGGTATCCAGCCACTCGCCGTTTATATATGACAACGCTTTTAAACCACTCAAATTTTTTCTCCCTCCTTCAAGTGCCGCGTTCCATGTCCTGCATAACGAACCAATCTTTCTTCATTCGGACAAGGTCCTTTCACGAGGGCTCCCTTTGTGAGCTCCTCATATGCATGCGCCACGATGCCCATTCCTCTGGATAAGGAAAAAATGCCTTTTGCTGCTTCTGCTGGAATGTTTAATTCACATTGGATGGCAGCAGATACACCATCTATATTCATCGTGATTTTCTTCCCTTTCAGTTGTTCAAGCTCATGTCTAATCGCTTCGGCCAACCGTAAATATGTGCCGCTGATAAGACCTTGCTGGACATATGTGTGACTCAGGTCATATAGACGTCTCACCCTCGGATCATCATCATGAAGCTGATGGCCGATTCCCGGAATTTTTTCCTTGCGATTTAACCATGTTTGACACACTTGCTTTGCCGCAGCCTGTATATCCTTTTGATCATCGTAGACCGCTTTGGCCTCGTATAACATACGCATGGCCTTCTCTCCGGCTCCGCCATGAATGTCACCTAATAGATTCACCCCTGTTGCAACAGAGGAATTAAACGAAATGCCGCAAGTCACCGCCATTCTAGCTGCTGCAATAGATGGCGCTCTTGGTCCATGGTCCGCACCTGCGACAAGAACACTTTCAAAAAGAGCTGCTTTTGAATCATCCAATAATTCACCAACAAGCAGTAAATAGAGCATTTGTGGATACGACAATTCACCAATCAGTTCTTCAATCGGGTACCCTCGTAGTTCAATTGAATTTTTTTGAATATGACTAATCTCAGTCTCCCACCATGCGCCTCCCTCTTTGTAAATTTCCAGTGCACTTCGATTTTTCATTGTGTGAATCATTCCTTTAGCTTCTTATTTGGAGATGAATCACCCCTTTATTCCATTCAGTGGAACCTGATTTCACTTTTCGGAATGTGGTTTCATTGTAAGCGCATTCTTTTTGTTCGTCAATTATTTTTTCTGAAAATACTGTCAATAGAAGTGAAATTAAGTGAATCGAACTAATTATGTTTGCTTTTTTTGATCAAAAAAAGCGATATTTAGTTAAATGGACTTAAGTATATCGTTCTACTAATTTAATGAATTTTTGGTTATTTTGTCAAATCCACTTGAAATTCGACATAAAAAAAACCTCTCCATCATCGGAGAGGTTTCTTTTTATTTCCACCAGTCATCAAACATGGAAGCGGGTACTTGGCGTTTATGCTCTGATTGAACATAACGCTTTTCAATCGCTTCTGCTGCTTGATCTGAGACTGGTTTTCCTTCTAAGTAATCATCAATTTCATTGTACGTAATGCCGAGCTCTGTTTCATCCGTTTGCTGAGGTTTATCATCCAGCAGATCGGCTGTTGGTTTCTTTAAATACAGGCGTTCCGGTGCTTCTAGCGCTTCTAAAAGCGCCCGGCCTTGGCGTTTTGTCAGACCTGTGAGCGGAAGAACATCTGCACCGCCATCACCATACTTCGTGAAGAAGCCGGTTACTGCTTCAGCTGCATGATCTGTACCGATGACAAGCAATCCTTCCTCACCACCGACAGCATATTGCGCGATCATTCTCATGCGTGCTTTGACATTCCCTTTATTAAAGTCAGACAATGGTCCACCCGTTTCCTTTTGATATTGATCACTGAATGCTGACACGGCAGGTGCAATATCATATTTCCACGACTTGTCTGGCTGAATAAATGATAGGGCGAGCTGTGCATCATCTTCATCCTGCTGCACACCATGCGGAAGGCGTACCGCAATAAAGACCGCATCCTCTTTTCCTTCTTGACGAAGCTCACTGACAGCAAGCTGTGCAAGACGTCCAGCAAGCGTTGAATCCTGCCCGCCGCTAATACCGAGAACAAATCCTTTTGCCCCGGTTTTTTTCAAGTACTCTTTTAGAAATCCAACCCGTTTTTCGATCTCCTGCTTTGGGTCAATTGAGGGCTGCACATGCAACTCTTGGCTGATCTTTTTCTGCAAACTCATACACTTTTCCTCCTAAGCATCCTCTACATGAAGAGAACAGGTTTTACTCCCAATTCATTGATTTAATAACGTTTTTTGAATCTTCATTATACCATGTTTTCATCAAGAACATTTTGTTAGACGTTCCCCTATTTCTTAGATAATCAAACATTCACAAGTGAAAAAGACCATGTCTTTTTTGACTGGTCCTTTTCTTTTTTAATCGATTTCTACCCGTATGGATGTACAGCTTGATCCATTACACTTCCCAATATCAGCAGGACATGCAGACACGGCCACAATGAGGTCCATTTCAGCCCGCAGGCGAATGTAGTCACCGGGCAGCGATTTTGGCAGCTCGACAGACAGCTTTCCTTTTTCATCAATGACTGTATTCATAAAGGCGTTAAAAGGATAGTACATATCCTCCTTTGGAATTCCAAAGGGCTCAAAGGCAGTCCGCAAATTGTCGTAGCATGTATGCATGACCTCTAAGTGCGTCCGGCCGTATAAAAGCTGATACATCTCTTGCCGGCAGGCGGGCATGTATAAATCATGGCATTCTACTGTATCTTCAATGATCGTAAACATCGGTTTATATAAATTAGAATAAAGCTTATCGCCTTTTTTCACTTTAGACGAGAACAAACTGTCCATCGTCGCACCTTGGTCAAATTTTTCATAAAAATCTTTTTCATGATAGGCCATCACATCTGCTACTTGCTGGCCTTCGACATCAACCACTCGCATACATTGGCCTTTTCCTAAACGAAAGCCGAGTCTACCCTTTGGTAAAATGACATGTTCTCCGTTCATCACATGCACTCCTTTCCATGACAGTATGCCCAAAATGTCCCCTTGATCATGTATAAAAAAAAGACGCGGTCACAAGCTAATGTCATTGAAATAGAAAGGTGTTGCACTTGCATTGAAAGAAGAACAATCTTTATCTTGGTGGCAGCTTTCTCTCATCGGAGTCGGCTGTACAATTGGCACTGGGTTCTTTCTTGGTTCCAGCATCGCCATTACAAAATCCGGTTATTCCGTCTGCATCTCTTTTTTGCTTGCTGCAGTCGGAACGTATCTCGTCTTTAAACATTTAGCTGCGATGACAGCTGATAATCCTGATAAAGGGTCATTTTGTTCCTATGCTCGTAAAGCATACGGACGCTGGGCAGGGTTTAGCAATGGCTGGGTGTATTGGTTTGCAGAAATGCTGATTACAGGAAGTCAGTTAACCGCCATTTCTCTGTTTACCCGCCACTGGTTTCCTTCTGTTCCGCTTTGGGTGTTTTCTGCGATTTATTCCGCTCTTGCCCTGCTCGTGATTATCATTGGGCTTTCTTCTTTTCAAAAGACAGAAAATGTTCTTGCGGTACTGAAAACAGCGGCGATTTTTCTATTTATGATTCTTGCGGTGCTTGTATTATTCGGCATTTTGACAGAACATAAACCGACCCTTCATCTGCCTAACAAGGATCACGAATGGATGCCTCTTGGTCCGCTTGGTCTTTGGAATGGATTGATTTACGCATTTTATGCATTTGGGGGAATTGAAGTCATGGGGCTGATGGCGGTTCATTTAAAGGACCCGAAGGATGCGGCAAAAGCTGGACGTGTCATGCTGATCATTCTAGCAGTCATCTATATCGTCTCAATCGGACTTGCTCTCTTGCTTGTCCCAGTGACAGCCTTTAATGAGAACAGCAGTCCATTTATTACTTCATTAGAGCCGTTTCATTTATCGATCTTTCTTCATATCTTTAATGGCATTTTCATTATTGCTGGTTTTTCGACATTGGTTGCCTCTCTCTATGCGGTCACAACGCTGCTCGGCACAATGTCAGAGCATCAGGATGCACCTGCTTGTTTTAAACAAAAAGATCCATCGCATGTGAGATGGTCTTCGATTATCTTAACTGCTGCTGGCTTAATTGTCTCGATTTTGCTTGCACTCTTTTTGTCCAAACACATCTACGAGCATCTCACAACAGCAGCCGGTCTTACCCTGCTGTACACATGGATTTTTATTCTGTTCTCAAGTAAAAAGCTATCCAAGCCATCCACCCGCCAAACGTGCGAAATGATTCTTGCGCTGCTCTTAATTGGAGCCGCTGTATCAGGCACATTAACGGAGGCAAGCGGACGACCTGGCTTTTTTATCAGCCTTGGGATCATTGCAGTGATTGCCATCATGGTGCTATTTATGAGGAAAAAGTGGAAGCAGGATCAGACCGCATCATAATTTCATCATGTTTTTTAATGCAGTAAATGGACATTTGGCGGAGGCTGGTTTCTCCGCCTCTTCATCTGGGAGAAAGTATTGCTTCCATTCATGATTGGTCGGATCCCCGTACCATTTTAATGATGGATGAACACTGACCTCATCATATGCTTTGAGCCGCTTGCGAACGAGCTGGCTCATTTTTTGTCCAAACTTGGTCGATCCATTCATTTTCTCAAACACCCACCTAGGCTGAAATGCCATCAAGAGATAAGGGAAGTGGCGGCTTTTTCTGAGCTTATGAGCAGGTGTGGAACACAAAATAAAATACGCCTCACCATGGAAGCAATACTCCCACTCATGATGATGAGTATCTAACGGGATCTCCTCAGGCCACGGTTCTTCATCTTTATGATGCAGCCGCTTAAGCAGCGACCAAAACTGCTGCTCAAACTCTTCAAGCGAACTTTCCTTTAAGTCCTGCGGTGTTTCAAAAAAACAGATAAATGAAGCATATTGACCGGTTTCTTTCGCACAGCCTTGATATTCTCTCAGCAGCTGGGCTAATTCATCAACCGCTTCATCTTTCCTAGGGTCACCGACAAACCCATAGCGTAAATGATCGAGAAAAAATCCCTGTCTTCCGGGTACACATGGGAATGTATCGGCTTCATCTCCTACCATCTTGCCAAATTGTGTGAAAGCATCCTGCTTCCATTCTTCTAGTGATCGTAGATTTTGATCAAGGCAACTTTTTGCATACAGCTGGGCCATTTCTTTACACCTCGTTTTAGCGTCTTCTCCATAGCCTATGAGGTGCAAATGGCTGTGGTGACTGTCCTGAAACGACTTTCCTAGCGCATGACAAAATGGGGTTTCCATTCAAATTGAGCAGGTATTTGTTTCTTTTATTCTATTATGTATGATCAGACTAGTGTAAGTTAATAGAGAGCCTTTCGCCATACCTACGATCGATTATTCATCAAAAAAACGGAATCCAGCACCCAATAAATAAGGGCTGCGCAGAAGCTAAACAGATAGACTTTATAGCTCATGAACACAACAAGCCCATAATCAATCCATAAAGCCAAAGCCGAACAAACCAGCCATGCCGCAATAAAATAAATCAGTAAGTCACGGCTTCGAAACCTCTTAGGATGCCGGTGTAAAACAAACTGAATCGGTGCAGCAAAAGTGACATAAGCGGACAAAATGAACAGACTGGTCATCTCCACATAACTAAAGCCCACTTCAGGCGGCATGAATAAAAACGTATAAACGAATGTTGCTGTGATGACTGATAAAATCAACATACACACATAGTTGAATACTTGCAAAAATATACGCATAGCAGAAGCTCCTTCAAACCATTTAATATTCCACCATTATTCAAGAATGTGTTATGTCTGTCAATCCTTACAAAAAAACAGACTGAATGTGTCAGTCTGCTTCAGATTATTGACAAAGGGCTAAAATGATCTTTATTTTAGCCCTTTGTCTTCTATTCAGCGTGATAGAAAACCTTTGCAGTCTAGGAAGGGCGAGCATCGGAGCAGAGCGAATTTGACATTCGTGAGCACCGGAGCGCAGACCTGACAAAGAATGCGAGGGTTTGTCTACACGCTGAAACAGACTGAATGTGTCAGTCTGTTTTTCTACCCAATCAACGCCATGATCCCCTGATACCCAAAATAGGCGCCGAAACCAAGTAAAGATAGACCTGCAAGAACGGATAAGCCATGTAAAACACGTTCACTTAAATAACGCCTAAACGAACTAGCAAGCAGCGCCATACTGAAATCCCAGATCAGCATGCCGATAAAAATAGCCATACTGTACATGAGCATTTGGGAAGCTCCATACTTTTCGATCGTATTGGCTAAGATGCTGCCATAGATGCCAAGCCAAAACAAAATACTGAGCGGATTAGAAAGAGAAATGAAAAATCCGGTCATAAACGATTTGCCAATTGATGTGTTTTCGCTGTCTTTTTTCGGACTCTCCTGCAAATTGATTTTACGCAGACTTTCAATGCCGGTATAGGTCAAAACGAAAAAGCCGAACAGCCACAAAAAGGTTTTTACAAGAGGTGCAGTCAAAAGCTGGGCGACACCAAAATAGATGAGAAGCATATAGACAATATCCGCAGCCATAGCCCCTACACCAAAAATCCACGCATGCCAAAATCCACTTTTAATCCCTCTGTCGATTTGGGCTGCATTGACTGGCCCAACAGGCGCTGAAAGTGACAACCCTAAAAAGATATAACCAAAAAACACCGCCACATAGACGTCCTCCTTTTGATGCTGACTTGTACATGTTATTCAAACTTTCTGCGTTTTAGTACAAGTCCTTTGTCATCATTTCAGGCGGATGCTTAGCGGTCTGCTTTCAGTGCCGACTGCTGCGCGTGTATTGTTTCTTTTTTCTTAGAACGATTCATTTGAATCGTAGCTGCAAACAGAAGAACAGCTAAGAAGGCAAATACAAAGACGGCACTTGCCGCTCCTGCCCATTCCAGACTAAATCCAATCAAAAAGGACAAGCAGGCTCCGCCTAAGCTTGCGGCTGCAATAAAATAACTCGTCGCCTCATCGATGGCATTTTCAATCATTAAGGCAGATGCTGTCAGTGCGATTGGGAACATGCCCGCTGCGCAAAGGCCGATGAAAAAGATGAGAATCAACTGCGCGGTGATGTGGGTTGTCAGAGCGAATATCACAAGCAGCAGAATCATCAGAGATGCGCTTAGCTTTAAAAAACGCAGCGGATGCAGCTGATCGGCTTTTCTCGCAATTACGGTTCTGCCAATGACGATCGCTGTCCAGAAAGTAGAGACCGCAAAGAGGCCCCAATTTTCTCCCCCTTTTTCCAGCATGATCGACGGCAAAAAATTCGCAAAGTTCGTTTCAATCCCTGCGTAGAAAAAGGCAAAGCAAATCATGATCACCACAATCATTCGATTATTTCGATCAACAAGCAAGGACGGTTTCCTCGTCCCTTCTGTGGAAGGAGCATCCATCTGTCCGTGAGGCAGTTTGTTCATAAAAACAAGCCAAAGCATAAGGAAAAATGTCAGCGCACCCACCTGAAATAAAAACACATACTGCCATGTCTGTTCTGTGACAGTCAGCAGAATCACTAGCGGGAATAACAGCGCACCTAATCCAAAAAAGACCTCCATGATACTGATTCGCTTTGCACTATTTGCCATCGAAATGACATATGCCCCAGCTGTTGTCTCAAGACTGCCTGCGCCGCTCCCAAGAAAAAAACCTGCCAGCACAAGCGTTGTCCAGCCCGGCACCAATAGCCCCAGCAGAAGTGAGCCGATCATCAGCAAAAGACCCATGGTCAGCACAGTGCCATAGCCTTTTTTTCTCACTAGAATGGGTGATAACAGAACGCCTGTCAAAAAACCAATAAACTGAAAAAAAATTAAAGATGATAATTCCCCGGGGCCTTTATCGTAACTCGACAGCAAATAAGGCGTTAAGCTGCCAAAAAACACATGAATGGTCCCAATAAAAAAATAAAAGACACAGCCAAAATAAAATACCTTTTTCATCTTTTCACTTCCTCTAAAAAGGAGCGGAGTCATCACATCCTCCGCTCCACCTCTTTAATATGCCTGGGCAGAGACGACTGCCTCTTCCCTCTCAAAGCATGTATTGAGCGCAGCCTGCGCGCGATAACCATCTTCAAAATCAGCGACCTTCATATGAGATGGGTATGGATCAGTATTCACCCAATGCATCAGCTGATCGCGGAATGTATCGGACCATCCGTAAAATTCATTTGGCGGATCTGTCAGCAAAGTTTGCGGCATTTGATGACGCTCCACACACAATCCATCACTGATTTCATATTCGTTTTTCATGTTCGTATGGTATTTGAATACCTTGTCATGTCCAACGACTTCTACACTAAATCCACATTCCTCAGGCTGCGTGCTTTTGGATGTCACCAAATGAAAGAACACTTGATTCTCCATCTGCCCGAAAATTTCGGTATGATCATCCACCTGAACCTTTTTCTCTTCTTTTTCCTTTACATGTGTCAGCATCTTGGTGTTAAGTGATTCTTTCTTCATTTCACTGCCAAATAAGTACCACAGCATATCAATCAAATGAATGCCAAGATCCCCTAGTGCACCGCTCGTACGCAGACTTTCGCCGCTGTCTCTCCATGAAAATGTCTTTCTTCTGAGGGCACTGTTTTTCTTAAAATGAGTTCTAACAGTTAAAATGCGTCCTAATTCACCGTTAGCAATCAAGTTTTTCAATATATTCACAAAGGATAAATAACGATAGTTAAAGCCCATACTGGCTTGAACTTGGAACTGTTTGGCTGTCTCCACCATTTCCTTCGCTTCCTTCAGCGACACAGCCATCGGTTTTTCACATAAAATCGGCTGTCCTGCTCTTAGCGACTGAAGGGCATGGTCCTTGTGACAAAAATTAGGAGATGCAATAATCAATCCATCAGATGCATCTGCCAGTGTCTCGATACTTGAATACACACGTCCGCCGTACTGTTTAATGAATCCCTGTGCGACCGACTCATGCAAATCATAGACACCGGATAATTCTGCACCTTTGATCGTTGATAATGCTCTTGCATGTGCTTTTGCAATATTCCCTGCTCCAACAATTCCAATTTTCTTCATGAATGTGCCTCCTCATGTTTATACATCACTGTTTTCAGTGTTTCATAGATTCCTTTTGCATACCCATGATGACAAATTTGGTGATGGTGCCGTTTGGCTTCGGCTGTCGCATTTTGGACAAGGAAACCGTGTGTGACGGATTGAAGCATCCGCAAATCGTTCCCACTATCACCAAAGGCAAAGCCTTGATCTTTCGATAAATCATATTGGTTCAGCATAAAACGTACAATTTCATCCTTCCCTGTTCCGACTGGTAAAAAATCAACATCATAGCAATCCGCAGGATCTCCTGCAAGCGGGTTGCATTTGTTGATGTTGACCGCCACGCCTCGCTCTTTAGCCAGTGTTTGGATAAATGATAGATGATGAAGATCCGTCCGCTCATCCTGCTCCTGATAATAGAAATTCTTCTTATACCCTGAGCTGCCCAGCTGCGTTTGCGGCCTAAGGGAAATTCCCTTTTCTCGGATAGTTTTTAGGATGTCTTCGATTTTTTCATCTGAAAAGCCCTGCGCATCCAGCCGCTTCATCCACTCTGCATCTGGCTGTCCAAAATGAGCATCCGATGTATATACAATCTCAGTCCCTAAGTTCGACGCAATGAAATGCGGGAATTGATGAAAACCGCCCTTTTCCATTTTGCTCGTGACAGAATCGAGACTGCTTCCCGTCACCCAGCCCAGCAAGAGCTGTCCTGTTTCACTCTTTTCTGCTACAAAGGCTTCCAGCCGCTTGATATCCTCTCTCTGCTCCTCTGTCATTCCGTGAGAATAATACGTTTCATCAAAATCACAGAAGACGATCCACTGCGGATTCTTCGGCTGATTCAGCAGTTTTTTATTGAATGGAAGACTTGATAACATGTTGAACCCCCTCGATGACCTTCTCCTGATCTTGCAGCGGCATTCCTGGATAAAGCGGCAAGTGAAGTAATTGCTGTGCTGCTTTTTCCGTGTGTGGAAGTGTCGTTTGTCTATATTTTTGAGAAACAAGATTTGTTTGATGCTGATGCGATAGAACCGGGTAATAGACATCTGTCTCTATGCCCATTTCCAGCAATTTCGCTGCCAGTTCATCGCGGTCTCCCTTCAGCACTCTGATCGGGAATAGATGCCAGACATGATCATCCGTCAGCTTCGGAAGCTTCATGTATCCTTCATCCTCAAGCGGTTGCAGCTGGTCAATGTACCGCTTGGCTAAATAAAAACGTTTAAAGTTTTGCAATCCTAAATACTTCATTCGTTCAAGTCCGATCGCTGCCTGCAAATTATCAATTTTCGAATTAAAGCCGTAGTCACTGCGTTTGACATTTTTCTTTCCAGCTTCAAAGCCGTGATAGCTGATCTCCATGCATTTTTCCGCTAGGGCCTCATCATTTGTAGCGATGGCTCCTGCCTTTCCGCAGACCCCAAGGTTTTTGTATGGATTAAAGCTGAGAACAAGTCCATCTCCATAAGCGCCAAGGCCGCTGCTGCCAATCGCTTGACATCCGTCTTCAATGATTTTCAGCCCATGCTGTTTCGCAATCGCCGAAATCTCCTTCATATCCGCTTGCTTTCCATATAAATGAACCGGTAGAATGCATACCGTTTTATCTGTGATATGCTTCTCTATTTCACTCGGTGAGAGGCAGTAGGTTTCAGGATCAATATCGGCATATACCGGAACAGCCCCAATGGCAAGCACTGCATTTTCTGTTGCAGCAAAGCTATTGGCCGGCAAAATCACCTCGTCTCCTGGATGGACGCCTGCTGATATGAGACTGATCATCAATGCATCTGTTCCACTTGACGTGGCAATGACATATTTTTTCCCTAAGTACTCAGCAATCGCCTTTTCAAATGTCGGAATATATGGCCCTGAAGTAAAACGGCCAGAGCTCAATACTTCCTTCAGCACCTGCATAATATCATCGATTTCATCTTCTGAAATCAGTTTGTCAACTGGCAGAAACGGTATCTTTTTTTCCTTATTTTGTTTATAATGGAAGAGAATTTTTTCCAAACCTGTGCGCTCTATATCTTGCTCAAGGAACGTCACCAGCTTTTCATTTGCTAGATGCTTTTCAACTGAATCGGCCTTTACTTGAACACCTTGATTGATCATATCCAGCAAAGGAAGATAATCCTTGCTTTTACCTGATATCTTCGTCAATATTTGCATTCCATTCCCTCCAATTAATCAATTCCTTTTGTTAATATTTAACTTGTTTCACATTGTAAATGATGTTATCGATTTCAGAACAATAACTTTGTGTAAAGGATTTGTTAATATGTGTACAATTTATGAAATTGCCAAACGCTGCGGGGTTTCAACCACCACCGTTTCCAGAGTGCTAAACCATCACCCATATGTGTCAGAAGAAAAGCGGCAGCTCATTTTACAGGTGATGAAAGAAATGGAATATACACCGAGTTCAGCAGCCCGCACACTAAGGTCACATCAGACAAAAACCATTGCTGTGTCTGTTCCAGCTGTGGATCATCCTTTTTTTGCACAATTGATTAAAGGCATTTCAAAAGAAGCCCTTGATCAAGGATATAAAGCCATCGTGCTTCAGACGTTTTATCAAGAAGCATTGGAGCTTGAAGGGCTTCAATTATTAAAAAGAAAAGAAGTAGATGGGGTCATATTGGGGGCATTAGAAAATCAGTGGGAAAAGATCGAGCCATTTTTAACAAACGGCCCCATTGTCATGGCAAATGAATATCATCAAACAGCAAACATCCCGATTATTGGATACGATGAACGGGAAGCCGCCTATAAAGCGGTGGACTATTTGATTCGGTCGGGGCGAAAATCGATTGGGTTTTGTTTTGATACAGAAAGCAGTGAAGCGCAGAAGCAAAGGAAACAGGGCTATCTTGATGCACTCTCTGCTCACGGTTTGCCGCTGCAAGACGATTGGCTGTTTGGAGAGGCTTTTACCATTGAAGACGGCTTTCGCTTAATGGAGGTCATCCATCACATGAAGGAAGCACCTGATGCCATTTTCACCGGCAATGATCAAGTCGCAGCTGGGCTCATTAAACAGGCCATTTCATATGGCTATCAAATCCCCAAGGATCTAGCGGTCATCGGCTATGACAACCAAGACATATGTGAGGTGACAGCTCCAACGATCACCACGATTGACATACCGATCGTAGAGCTTGGCCAGCGGTCTGTACAGCAAATGATCGCACTCCTGCAAGACCAAAAACCATTGCAGCGTGAACATATCCAGCTGCCTACCCGGCTCGTGACAAGAGAATCTACATAAAGAAAAAGACTGAGATCTCTCTCAGTCTTTTTTAGTCTATCAACCTATACAAATTGAGCAAGAATGAATGTCCATATACATACAATACCGAGAAGAATGAAACTGTACTTCACGGTTTTTTTGAAGAGCTCAGATTCTTTCCCTGTTTCTCCAACAGCTGCTGTAGCGATAGCGATAGATTGTGGAGAAATTAATTTCGCCATCACACCACCGGTCGTATTCGCCCCAATTAACAAACCTGCTTGTGAGCCGATTTGAGAAGCAGTGACCGCTTGAAGGTTACCGAATAAGGCGTTGTTACTCACGACAGATCCCGTAATAAACACGCCGATCCAGCCAAGCACCGGACTGACAAGCGGGAACAAATCGCCTGTTTTGGCAAGAGCAAGTCCAATGGCTGAACTTAGTCCAGCAAAGTTTGCCAGGTTGGCAAAGCCCATGACAAAACAAATAGTAAGAACAGGAACCCAAAGCTCTTTCACCGCTGCTTTTAAGCAGACAGCGCCTTCTGTTAATGTAATATGTCTGCTAAACAGCCCTGTCAGCATGACCGCAATCAGAATGGCAGTACCCGTTGCACTGATGACATCAATTTTAAAGATCGCATCAATTGGTGTTTCCATTTGGGCAATTGGTGGTAATTTCACAATTTGCTGATGTAAAAAGGGCATTTTCACTAAAATGGTCGTCCAGTTAAGCGGTCCTCCTACAGCAAACAATGCTTTAAATGCCGGCAGACTCCATACCGTAATAACAGCAGTTAAAATATAGAACGGAGACCATGCTTTCAGTATTTCAACGCCGCGATACGTTTGTTTCTGTTCAATATCTGGCGCTCCTTCTTCACGATAAATGTGTTTTGGCTGCCATTTCCGAAGAAATAAAGCTAAAACTCCCATACTTGCCAAGGCAGAAATAATATTGGCAAGCTCAGGTCCCATCGTCACCATTGTGACAGCTTGCAAAATGGCATAGGTCCCACTCACAACAAGCAAGGCTGGCAGCGTTTCTTTGATTCCTTTGAATCCATCTACAATCAGAATGAGGAGGAACGGAATACAGAATGAAATAAACGGGATCGTATATACAAGGGTTTGAGATAACGCAAGCGGCGTCATATTGCCCATTTGCGCCCCTGTAATCACTGGGATGCCCACAGCTCCAAATGCACCAGATGCAGCATTGGCAATTAAGCAGAGCATCGCAGCTTTCAGCGGTTTAAACCCAAGCTCTGTTAAGAGAGCAGCACTGATCGCAATCGGTACACCAAAACCAGCAGCTCCCTCTAAAAATGCGTTAAAGCTAAAACCAATTAATAAGAGCTGAAGACGTTGATCTTGAGAGATTCCTGCAATACTAGAACGAATGACATCGAACTTACCAGATTTCACGGCAATTTTATAGAGCCATACCGCCATGATGACGATATATCCAATCGGCCACAGCCCATTAGATATACCGAGCAGCACAGCAGATAATGCTTTTTCAACTGGCATATGAAAGAAGAAAACAGCTGTTACAAAACTGACGATTAAGGTAAAACAAGCGGCTAAAACACCTTTTAGCTTAAAAACGGTTAATGCAAGAAGGAAAAACAAGATTGGGAGCATTGCCACCAATGCACTGACGAATTCATTACCAAACGGATCATATATTTGCTGCCACATAGTGATTCATCCTTTTCTGCTCAGATAGGTTGCTTTTGATTGATTAAAAATGAGGAGCCAAAATCTCTTTTAACACATTCACACTGTGTGCAAATTTTTCTTTCTCCGTGTCGTTCAGTGTGAGCTCCATTACTTCTGTTGCGCCATTTCGATTCACAAGGGCAGGTACACCAATGTAGACATCTTCTGCTCCGTACTCTCCATCTAAGTAAGTGCTGACAGTTAAAATGCTGTTTTCATTGTGCAGGATCGCTCTTGTAATGCGGGCTAAACTCATTGCTACGCCGTAATAAGTGGCGCCTTTTTTCTCAATGATTTGGTAAGCGGCATGACGGACATTTTCCATGATTTCATCTAAGTCTTCTTGTTTGTATTGATCATTTCTCTTCATTAATTCTGTAATCGGCACACTTCCAATATTTGCATGACTCCAAACAGCAAGCTCTGTATCTCCATGCTCGCCAATGATGTACGCATGCACGTTGTGTGCCGCTGCGTCAAAGTACTCACTGAGCATGTATCTAAATCTTGCCGTATCAAGCGTCGTACCACTGCCAATCACTCGTTCTTTTGGAAGACCACTGAATTTCCAAGTCGCATATGTCAAAATATCGACTGGGTTTGTGGCCACTAAGAAAATACCGTCGAATCCACTTTTCATCACGTTTTCTACAATGCCTTTAAATATATTTAAATTTTTCTCAACAAGGTCAAGTCTTGTTTCACCTGGCTTTTGGTTTGCACCAGCACAGATACAGACGATATCTGCATCCTTACAATCCTCATAATCTCCATACCATGTATTCACAGGATGCGGCGCAAATGCTTTTCCGTGGTTTAAATCCATCACGTCACCCATTGCTTTGTCTTGATTCAAATCGATGACAACCAATTCATCTGTGATTGCTTGATTTATTAATGTAAAGGCATAACTGCTGCCGACGAAACCTGCTCCAATAAGGGCTACTTTGTTTACTTTTTCGTTTGTCATTTATCTCATCCTCCTGAGTAAAACTAGGCTGTTTTTCTTATGTGAAGTATTTCACATTCTTATTGTGCAACATTTCACAAACTTTTGCAAGAGGGCTGCTCAAAAAAAATATGTAGCGAATTTGTGAACACATTTATTGTGCTTTCAAAGCGCCCGCTCCATACATATTTCCACAAGAAAAAAGCTGCCAAACGCTCGTCGGCAGCTTCCTACATATTTAATAAGGTCCCCAGTTGATCATGACCCCGATACAAATAAATACAAGACCGATGACAAACCAAATGAGGGCAAGCGGCACCATAAAACGCAGCCACTTTACATAAGGAATACCACTTGCAGCAAGCACAGCCATCAACACACCGGAAGTCGGATTGATACAGTTGACCACCCCTTCACCAAGCATTACCGCTTCTACAGCGACCTGTCTTGTGATGCCCATTAAATCAGCGAGCGGCGCAAGAATTGGGATAAAGACAACGGCTTCTCCTGATCCTGATGAAATCAAAAAGTGAAGAAGCGCACTCGCAATATACATCCCGATCGCACCAGCGATGGGACTAAAGCCTGTCAGCATACTCGCCAAGCCATTGACCACTGTATCAAGCAGCTTCCCGTTTTCTAAAATGACCGAAATACAGCGTGCCATCCCAACAATAAGTGCGCCGTATACAAGGCTTTGGCACCCGATAATAAACGTTTTCGCAATATCATTGGCAGCTAATCCGCCGAGCAGTCCAGCGACGATAGCCATAAAAATGAACACACCCGCCATTTCCTTATCGGTCCAGCCAAGCTGAAGTGCGCCATATAAGAAACCTCCAAGTGACAATCCGCACACCGCTAAAATCAGCTTATGTCTGCCAGTAAATGCAGGCTTGTCCACAGATTCCGCATCGGCTCCGCCAAGCCCCTTAGCAGGAAACCATTGATCGCCAAGAATGCTTCCCTTTTCTTTATTCTTCAGACGTCTTGTATATAAATAGATGTACACAATACTAGAAATAAGAAAACAAAGATAAATAATGACACGCAGGCCGATGCCAGAAAATATCGGCAGCTCTGCAATTGTTTGTGATAAACCTAATGGAGATGGAGATAAAATCGTTGCGTTAAACCCTGCATAACAGCCGATGTATATGACAGCGGCTCCTGCTACAGCATCCCATTTCAAGGATCGTGCCACAATGATGCCGATTGGAATAAACCCAATGACAGAATTCACGACAATTCCGGTCGTTCCAAGGACTGAAAATAATCCCCCAACAATACAAATAAACAATAATTGCTTCGTTTGAAACCGGCTGATGACATGGTGAATCATCCCGTTAATAGCACCTGTCTTCTCCAAAATGGCAATGGTTCCGCCCGTAAATAGAATCAGAAAAATAATAGAAGAGGACCCTACCATTCCTTCTTGTATCGCTGTGAAAAAGCCAACTGGACTCACTGGTGATTGATCAATACGGTGATAGCTGCCAGGAACGGCTGTTGTGATCTCCCCAGATGTCTTTCGGTCAAACTCACCCGCTGGTACAAAATACGTTGCTATTGTACAAATCAGTGCAATCATAAATAAGAGAACATACGCATCCGGCATTTGAAGTTTTCGTTTTTGTTTCTCTGGTGCTGATACTGTCGCTGTTTTCATGTGTCAAAACCCCTTTGTCCCGATCGGAATTTCACTTAATTTTCAGAATAATCAAATGATGTGTTATATTATAAACACTGTTGATATTTAAGATCAATATTATTTCACTAAAATAATGTTTTGACAGATTATCTGTCAGCAAGGAGGCTTCTCATGACAACTTTGACAAACGAAATGAAACAAACCGTGACAGACATCTTTGAACACTTGCATGCCCATCCAGAAATCAGCTGGGAAGAAACAGAAACGACTGCTTATATTGAAGATATATTGAAAAAATTGGGCTGCAAAACTCAAACATTTGACGACTGTACAGGGGTGATCGGTGAAATTGGAGAAGGCGCACCAGTGGTCGCTGTGAGAGCCGATATTGATGCACTTTGGCAGGAAGTAGATGGTGAGTTTCAAGCCAATCATTCATGCGGCCACGATGCACACATGACAATGGCTCTCGGCACCTTCATGGCATTAAAGGAAAAAGAACGCCCGAACGGCACGATCCGTTTCATCTTTCAGCCTGCCGAGGAAAGAGGCGGCGGTGCGCTGAAAATGATTGAAAAAGGTGTGCTCGCAGATGTCGATTACTTATATGGCGTACATGTGCGCCCAATCCAAGAAACATTAAACGGACGCTGCGCTCCTGCTATATTGCACGGATCAAGTAATCATTACGTCGGCACCATTATTGGCGAGGAAGCGCACGGTGCACGTCCACACCTTGGCGTCAACGTAATAGAAGTGGCTTCAACCCTCGTGCAGAGACTCGCGCATATCCATGTCGATCCAAGAGTCGCGCATTCTGTCAAAATGACCAATTTACATGCTGGCGGGGGCAGCTCAAACATCATCCCAGGCAAAGCCTCTTTTACATTAGATGTACGGGCACAAACAAACGAAGTGATGGATGAACTAGAAAAAGAAATTGAAAAAGCGGTTCATTCTGTAGCGGATGCCTTTGGCGCTTCCATTACACTTTCAACAGACCATCGTCTGCCTGCCGCCACCTTAAATGAAGAAGCTGTCCAGATCATGTCTCATGCAATTGAACAGGTTTTAGGCAAAGAGCAGCTTGATCCCCCGATCGTCACAACAGGTGGAGAGGACTTTCACTTTTACGCAGCAAAGCTTCCGCATATCAAATCCACGATGCTCGGTTTAGGCTGTGATTTAAAGCCCGGTCTTCATCATCCGTATATGACCTTCGACCGCTCTGCTATCTTTACTGGCATTGAGATTTTGACCGAGGCTGTCTATCAAACACTCCAGCAGCATTCATCATAAATGAAAAAGCCACCCGCCTTCTCTTCAGGGCGGGTGGTCTGCTTTATATTACGCATTCAGATCTGCCATGGCTGGAACGTTGATTTCTTTCACGCAAGATACCCTTGATAAATGAATCACACATCTCGCAAGCTCCACAATATCCTGAACAGGGATTCTCGTTTCATCATAAAGAGTGATGGCCTTTTCGGCTCCATCTTCATACGGAACCTCCGCCGCAAGTTCTCCTGGATTGATACAGGTGACGGATATTTTATCTTTCCTCACATGCTCTCTCAGTGCATTCACAATTCCGCGCAGGCCAAATTTAGATGCAACAAACGAGACCTGCGGCAGGTTCGTATGATCGAGACCCGCCGTTGAGCCAATGACGATGATTTTTCCATTCTCCGATTTCCTTACGTGAGGAAGCAGTGCCTGGATGTACGTAATGGTTGAGGTGACATTCACATTGATTAAATGTGCAATATCCTCTGGCTGATCGTGATCAAAGGAATAATCGTCTTCAAAGCCTCGTTTTTCCCATAAACCGACGTTATAGATGAGTACATCAATCGTCTTGTTCTCAAGTGCTTCGAGCATATAAGGGATATGTGTTTCGCTTGATAAGTCGATTTTCAGCCAAATTCTATGTACACCGTCATCTATGTTCAAACTGCTTGGTTCACTTCGCGACACAATCCAAACTGTATCTCCACTTGATGGAAGACCCTTTACAAAAGCATCTCCTAAGCCTTGACTTGCACCGAATATGATATAGTTTTTACTCATAGCTCCTCCTTCTAGGACACACAAACTGTAAGCGTTTTATATCTATATCATACAGATTCTAAGAGACCGGCGCCCCTTTTATGCTCGTCTTCACTTATTGATTGGCGCAGCTACTGGATTTCCTTTAATTCGACTGGTAATGCACGTGCCTCTATAAAGTTTATGACCATTTCTGTAAAAAGTTCTTTCTTTTCAAAAGTAAATGTATGCCCAATACCGGGAACAACGACGCCTGTTGCCTTCGGATGTGAATTCGTTATTTTTTTTGCTGACCGTTTCATGATGCCTTTTTCTTTTTCTCCCACTGTGACAAGAATGCGTGCCTTCGCTTGCTGAAACGTGTCTGGGAGCTTGTAATGGAGGTTTTCCTGAAACATCGTAAGAAGGGTTTTCTTTTGCAGATGTTTCGATTCCGCCGCATAATGATGCAGTACATGTTGCGGGAGCCCCATCTTTTCGGCTTGGAGCTGAATAAACCAATCTTTCTTTAATAATGGATACGTCACTGGCAAAAGGGGCCTGACCATGAAGTGGAGCCATGGCAAAGGCATTACAAGAGCGCTATTGATAACTGCTATGTCTACGATATCCGGCTCTCTTGATAACACATCAACGGCAATCTGCGCACCTAAAGAAAATCCAATCAGAATCACTTGACGGCCATTCGCGTTTTCCTTGATCCATGAGATGACTTCACGGGTGCTTTCATTCATTGAAAATATCTGTTCTTTTGCTCTTGTCCCGTGTCCAATGAGATCAGGGGCAAAGCATTCATACGTGTTTTTCAATATTTCAACCTGCTCCTGCCACATCCAGCTGCTTACTCCTCCACCATGCAGAAAAATCATGATTGACTTATCCATCGCCCGACAACTCCATCCTTCTATATAAGAAAAAAGCAGCCGCTTTTTGAGCAGACTGCTTTTTCAACATGCTCCCTTCTATTATAAGGGAACCACTACATCATTGACTATTTTTTCAAATCCTCAATGGAGTTTACGTTCTTCATATATGTCGGGACAACTAGCCCCATTCGAAGACCTTTCATACTTGTACCAAGGTCATCATATTTTCCTTTAAACTTCGCTGCATACGTTTTATGCGTATTTGGCAGCCAAGCGGATAATGATGCATCCGCACTTCCGGTTGCAATTGCTGTCCACATCGGACCTGCTTCAACCTGAGTCAAAGTTACTTTAAACCCGAGTTCACGCAATACTTCTGCTGCAACATTGGTACTTGCAATCTCACTATCCCATGCAACGTAGGCAAGATTCACTTTTCCACCATTCGACTTTTTCACGCCTTTTGTCCATTTCGCTACTTGGTCTTTATGTTTTTTCACATATTTTAAGGCGGCATCCTTTGGTTTCACACCATCTTGGATATCAATCATGACTTCGCCCATGTCATCTTGAGACCATTTAAACTGACTAAGCATTTTAGCTGCTTCCGGCTGATCCTTCGCAAAGCCTTTACGTGAAATCGTATGAATTTCTTCCGCTTCACCGTAAGATTTTTTTGGATCATCTAAATATTTTAAATCATAGCGGGAAAACATCCAGTGTGGATTCCAGCCAGTGATAATGATTGGTTTTTTACGGTCGTATGATTTTTTGAGCGTTGCCGTCATGGCTGCACTTGATGCAGACACAACCGTCCAATCCTCTAAGCCATAATCCTTTTTGGCCTGATCGGTTAGGGCCATAATACCTGAACCCGGATCAATCCCAATAATCGTTTTATTGACCTGCTGTGCTGCACTTGCATTTGAATCCGATTGTGCACCGCAAGCGGCTAGTAAAAAGACGAGCAGGGCGGTCATCCCAATGTAGAGAGACTTTTTCCACATTAAGCATTCCCCCTGGTTTTTTTCGTTTTAATGTTTTGTGTAATACGGTCGAGTGTAATCGCCACAATAACAATGGCAATACCTGCTTCAAAACCAATACCTGTTTTCAGCTGCGTTACCGCACTATATACTTCTGAACCAAGTCCTGGTGCACCTACCATTGCGGCAATAACGACCATGGATAGAGCCAGCATGATACTTTGGTTAATACCAGCTAAGATGGTTTTTGTTGCAAGTGGAAGCTGAACTTTGAATAAACGCTGGAATGTCGTTGAACCAAAAGCTTCAGTTGCTTCAATTAAATCCGCTGGTACTTGTTTAATACCGAGAATGGTCATACGAATCGTTGGCGGCATGGAGAAAATAACCGATGCCACAACCCCAGGAACAACCCCAATGTTAAAGAAAAAGATCGCTGGTAATAGATAAACGAATGCAGGCATTGTCTGCATTAAATCTAAGATAGGTGTCACAATTTTACGCACAGTTTCCTTCTGTGATGCCCAAATACCGATCGGAACCCCGATCACAATGGAAATGACCACAGCGGTCAAAACGAGTGCAAGTGTTTGAAGCATTGGATGCCAGTAGCCTAAATAGTCGATCAGTAAAAATCCAATAAGTGTGAAAAGAGCAACTCCTCTTGTACTGATCCACCAAGCAATGCCGGCAAAGATAAGGGTTAAAATAATGGATGGAATGACGCCAAGTGCAGCTACAATTCCATTTACTGTTCCAGCTAATCCATTTGTGATGCCATCAAAGAAACCACCAAACGTTAATGTTAACCAGTCAACAAATCGATCGATATAATCCGCGAACGGAATTCTAGGTAAATCACTCATACTAAACATCTTATTCTACCTCCTGTGCAGAAGGCTCTTGTGTCTTAATTTCCTCTAGCTTGTTAGAAGACATGTTGATATATTCATCATTACCTGATAATGCACCAATCAATGCACCTCTGACCACAATGCCCTTCATTCTGTTTTTCTCATCTACAACTGCAATTGGAATGTTTGCCGCATCAGACACTGCATCAAAGATTTCTGTTAAATACGTTGATTCCAATACTGTGGTAAATTCTTTATCAAGAACAGTTTCAAGCGACGCTCCCGTTTCTGCTGCTTTTTTCGCTGCTTGTGCAGAAATAACACCTAATAAATGCTTTTTCTTATCTACTGCATAGATAGACGAAATCCCAAGGTTTTTCATGAGCGTAAGCGCAACACGTGCCCCTTTATCGATCTGAACTGTTTCTGCACGTTTCATAATATGACCAGCGGTTAATACTTTAGAAAGGTCAACATCTTCAACGAAGCGTTCAACATATTCATTCGATGGGTTCATCAGAATTTCTTCTGGTGTTCCGATTTGAACGATATTTCCGTCCTTCATGAGTACAATGCGGTCACCAATACGAAGCGCCTCATCTAAATCATGGGTAATGAAAATGATCGTTTTTCCTACAGATGTATGAAGCTCAAGCAATTCATCCTGCATATCTTTCCGAATTAATGGATCTAGTGCGCTGAATGCTTCATCCATTAATAAAATGTCAGGGTCATTTGCTAAAGCACGTGCCAATCCAACACGCTGCTGCATACCACCACTTAATTGATTTGGGTATTGCTCTTCAAAGCCTTCAAGTCCAACAAGCTTTAAAGATTCAAGCGCTTTTGATCTGCGCTCTTCTTTATCTACACCTTGCAATTCAAGACCATACTCTGTGTTCTCAAGAATTGTACGGTGCGGGAACAATGCGAAGTTTTGGAAAACCATGCTGATCTTTTTCCGTCTGACTTCACGCAATTGATCCTTTGACATATTTGTTATCATATCCCCATCAATATATATTTCACCGGAGGTTGGTTCGATTAACCTGTTTAGCATCCGCACAAGTGTGGACTTTCCGCTCCCTGATAGCCCCATGATGACAAATATCTCGCCGTCATAAACATCAAAATTTGCTCGATTGACACCAACAGTTGCGCCGGTCTCTTTTAGGATTTCTCTTTTTGTTTTCCCTTTTTCAAGCATTTGAGATGCTTTTTTAGCATTTTTACCGAAAATTTTAGATACATTATTTATCTTGATTTTGATATTTCTCTCTTCAGAATTCATATTTTCCCTCCAAATTAGCATCTTTATAACCGTAACATAAGCGTTATGATGCGAACAATCTTTAGAATTCGCTTATTTCCCCACAATATGTATGAATTCCATATAGAGGTCTGGTCATTAGAGTTTATACGCCGTATTACTCGTAAATCCTATAGAATGCTTCATAAACTACATATTTTACGGGGTATTTCCTCTCATCAGACAATATTTTACTGGAAATTCCTAATTGTGCTAAAAAATAAGTCGAATCCTCGTTATAGCGGTTTTTTGAATCATGGGCGAACCATTCCCCTGAACAGGATTTACCCGAAAATGGTCACATAAAAACCTTTTTTCTCAAATTTTATTTAAATTCATAAAAAAACTGCCTGCAACTTTAGTTACAGACAGCTTGTTTTTTTAGGACTCCAGGGCAGCCCGCTTAATATTATCTTGAAGCTCAAGCATACGTTTTGTTCCATCTTCGCGTAATCGCTTGTTCTCTTCTTCGATCTGTTTCGTCTCTTTCATCCCTTGTACAATTGTATTAAAGGAAGATTCGATCGTTTCAATGTCGATGCTTGGACGGCCAGATAATTTGGCAATCTCCACACTTTGACTTGAAATGTTTTCAGCATTTCGTTTCAGCATTTCATTTGTTCTTCTATCCAGCTCACTCATAGAATCAGCCACAAGCTTTTGTCTCTTCGCTGTAACAGCTTGAATGATCCCATTTTTGAAAATTGGAATCGTGATGATGAAGGCAGAGTTGATCTTCCCGATTAATTTCGTATTCCCGCGCTGAAGCAAACGGATTTGCGGTGCTGTTTGAAGCGCCACCATTCTTGCCATATCAAGGTCATACACACGCTCTTCAAGCGCTTGAATGCCATTACGAAGCGTATCAAGCTCCATCTGCGCAAGCTGGTTTCCACTAGCTGCTTTTTCTTCATATGAAGGAACCAATTGCTTTAATTCTTCGATTTTCATTTGACCGGCCACGACATACTTTTCAAGCTCCATATAGTATTGAATGTTATGCTCATACATTTCTTCAAGCGTCACAGTCGATTTGGTCATTTCATCTTTATATTTACTAATTTCTACATTAATTTTTTCAATCTCTGCACCGAGGGTTTGATATTTACTAAAAATCTTTTCGATCATGCTGCCGCCGCGCTTAAAGATTTTTGACAACAAACCACCCTTCGGTTCGTCAAAATCATTTTTATCAAAGCGATCCATAATCTTGCCAAGCTGCGTCAGCATTGTTCCTGAGTCAGTGACACTTGTTGAACGCATCATTGAAAGGATACGATCAGAGAACTTAGAGATTTCAACGGCCGGCTGTTTTCCGTATTCAAGAAGTTCCAGCTGATTTTTCGCATCGATCTGTCTCGCAATATTTTGCACTTCTGGTTCGTTTCGAAGCTGAACGCGAATATCGTCTGCCTTCTCAATCGTGATTTCCTCTTTATCAATTGAAATGATGTCATTTCCGTTTGTATTTGTCATAAGCTTTGATCTCCTTATCGGTTTTTAATGGATTGAAATAACTTTCTAACGATGGACGGCTCTTTAAACTCCTGGTTCATGACCATCTCATCAAGCCAATGGGTATCAAATAATTGGTCATCGATATACCGTTCGATACACTGATATCCCGCCGGATGATATACGAAGAGATCCACACCCATTTCATTTAGGAAAATCAGGGCGGCCGCATCAGAGCGAGTCAGCTCACCATTATATTCTGTATGGTATAAAATCACTTTCGGTACGGTTTGTGCGTAATCAAAGGTTTGAATCAGTTCAATGAGATCCTGGCTTAAATGCAGAACCTGCTTGAATAAATAAATACGGACATCTAATTCGGTTTCATTGCCTTCTTTTAATAGCTTCGGATGCTGACAGATTCGAGATATCGCCTCTGCAATCGCACGCTGCGTACCCTCATATAGATGAGAAAACTGCCACACATTGCTTTTCATTAATAAGTCAGGATCAATCTCTCCAGCAGAAGAAAGTGCATGCTGATAATGAAATTGATAATTCGATGTCACTTCTTTCGTAAAAGGAAAATGGCGAATGGTCTTCGTCTCTTTCCCTTCCATTAACGTGTGAATGCGATCCCAGTATTTACGCTTGTCTCGTGTGACACCCATCATTTTCGCAAAGAGGTTTGGAATCTGTATCGTGTCTCGGTCTGCTTTGAAATTCGGGCGGATAAAGGATCGTTCCTTTGCAATTAAAAACAGCTCATCATACGTTGTCTTGAGTGTAATGGAATGAGGAGTATGATCTCTGAATTGCCACGGCTTATAGAGCATTGAATCTTCCGTGTGAAGCACCTCTTCAAGCTCTCTTGTCGAGCGGTACGCCACCGTTGATTTCCTCTCAGGCTTTTCAGCAGGGAACGGCTCAAGCTTTGAAGTTCCCGGGTACTGATCAATAAAAGTCAGCTTTTCTTCTGGATCTAATTCGCGGAACGAATCCTTGCCTTCTGGATGAAATAGGACAACATCACAGCCAATCAGCATGACATAGTAAAGAAAATAAAGCTGACTTTTATTCGCCTCTCCATACCAAATAACAGCCGGCATTTTTTCTTCGATATTGACTTCCTTCAGCCATGGACCTAGATGATTATTTGAAAACTTCACGACATCCAGCAGGACCCGGCGGAAATCAGGATGCTGAAATCCACCCTCGTGCAGCTGCTTGAAATGCTCAAACACCTTGATCAATGAAAGACGGATATGCCGGTTCATCACAGGGTTTGGATGGCGTACAATCAGCTGTTCACCATCTAAAAAAGCCACAAAGCGATTTACGGACAATCCCTTTTCTTCTTGGTTAATCAAATGAATACGCTGCAGTGCTTGAAAATGCTCCGGCTCAATATGGCGATTGAGTGTTTCACTTAAAATATGCATGCCGTCTGTTTCGTATAATTCATGTAAATAAATAAAATAATCGGTTGCATCATGCGGAGTTCCAAGGACCCGGGCGGCGAGACGCGGCAAGGACAGCGTATGCTCGTCCTTTACATAACCGTCTCTTTCAGGGAGCGGCTTTTTCAGCACGTTTTTCCAGGCTTCCTGCTCCGCCCGTGTATGGGTGACATTGATTTCTTTATAACTCACGCCGCTCCTTCCTTTCTCCTATATTTTCTCGAAAGCTACTACTATCATATCATTCAGCCTTCTACTTCTGCTATCGAATCGAAGGCTTTTTTGCGTTCATCATCTGCTCGATGACACAAGCGGTGATTTCATCTGCTGCGGCCATGCCAGATGCTGCTGTCGGCTCAAGTTCTGGATCAAAGCCTAGAACTTCTCCATGTCTTGGGGCAAAGCCCATATCTGACTGACGAATGAGCCCCGCATCTAACAGGGAATCACCCGCACCATAGACGTATTCTAGCTGCAGCCTGTCCTTTAGAAAAGCAACAGCATCCCACTTATTAAGCGGCTGGGGAATAAAATAAAGCTTCCGTCCCTGAAGAGAAACCTGCCATCCTCTCTCCTCACCCCACAGCTTCAATTCAGCAAGCGGAATGTGAGATAGATACTCCTCTTTCATAATCAAATAAAGGAATCTTCCCTCTGCTGTACGGGTACGCTTCACCCATGCCGCAACTGGAAGCTCGGAGATCGCCCTCAGCATCTCTCTGACTGGCATACACTCCCTAAGTCTCTCATCAACAATGGCCTGCCAATCCTCAAGCGGCTTGCCATGATGAAGAATACAGCCCCCGTTTGTTGTGACAGCATACTCAGGTTTAAGCTCTTGCTCAAAGAAGGTGATTCGTTCATACTGTGCAGTTGTTCTTGTCGTCACTGGAATGAACCAGCCTGATTGATGAATCGTATGCAAAGATTTTTTCGTTTCAACAGACATATAGGAAAGCGGCCTTTCGTCCAGCACCTCAACTAAATCGTACTCTCCTTCATACGCATACTGCTCAAGCACTCGATGTGAGTAAATCAGCGTCCGGTCTAAATCACTGGCAAATGCATATGTCTTCATGACGTTTGCTCCAGCGGACGAATTAATCCACAGCACGTGTAGGACATATTGGCATATTCAATGACAGGAACACCTCTGTCCTCAGCCAAAAGCAAAATATGCTTCAGCTTCTCCTGAGATCCAGGCTGAATTAAGATTTTCCACGGGATTCTTCTAAGCAGCACGCGGGTCGTCTCACCAACACCCGGCTTAATCAAATGGGTATTTTCAATTTGAAACTCCTGACCGATTGCTTCAATGGATGCCATTCCCCGCCAATCTGCCGGCGTCCCCTGCGTAAGGATGGTTTCTGCTTTCTCTTGTACATTTGGTTCAAGGCTGGAAAATGCTTCTTCAATCGTATCCACATACAGATTGGACACATCCTCATCGAGCAGCTCTTTATAATACTTTGCCCCATGGAAATCATCGGCATTGATCCAGCGGTTGTTTAGTACCGTACGACTGACAAGTCCAGACACCGTCGAATTCAGGCAGGCACTTGGAATGAGAAAGTCCTCTCTCGTTCCGTATACATGTGTACAATAGCCGGGGTCTGCCAGCACAGCCAGCTCACTCGAGAGACGTACACCATACTTTCTTTCAAAATCAAAAACAGCTTTTTGGAGCTCTTTCGAAATCGCACCTTTTCCAGTCCATCCATCGATAAAAGCAATTTCAAAACCTGGATGTTCTTTCAGCATATAATGCAGTGCATTCTCGTCTATTCCGCGGTCGCGAATAATAGAGATGCTGTAATGAGGCAGATCGACACCATACGTCTTTCGAATATATCGTTTGATCAGCACCCCGATCGGTGTCCCCGCACGCGCCAAACTGCAAAGCACGGTTTGGAAGCCTCGCTTCTTCACAATCTGTTCTGCTACAACAGCTACTGCTTCTGCTACCTTTTCCTTACTTTCTTCAAGAGATTGATAGAATAAAGTCATATAAGATGCCGTTGGTTTGTACTCAATTGGCAGCATTTCTGAATAATGTGCACCGCTCTGAATTGAACGCTCCCGCTCTTCTGTACTTTTCTCCATCTCAATAGAGGATAAATCTTTGAGTAAGAAGGTTACATCCTGCTCTGGATAGCTCCCCATCTTTGTATACACATTAGCCATTCACCTTCACCTCGTCTGATAAAGTCACAATATGCACATGCTTCACATGCCGCTCAGCAAATAAGTGAACAAGCGGAAGCAATGCCTCCTGAGAAACCTTTTTCTCAAAAAAGAGAAATACATCATCATATTCACCTTTTGGAATGTTGTACACGTAGTGCTGAATTCGGGCATCCTCTGGATTCATAAAGGTAAACCCATTTTGGACAGCGTATCCATCCTTTTCGACTGGGTGAATAGGACTTCTCGTTGTTGAATGAAAGAGAACACCTTGCCCCATGTGTGCAGACAGTCTCATCGGCACATACATCAGCTCACCTGTCCCTAAGCAGAGTGTTTGTTTTCCTTTGCGTTCCTGCCGCAGCCTCAATCCCGCTTCAGCAGCTGCTTGGTCGAGCGCTTCCGTATCTGCTGCCTTTAAACCAAAACGGCCCGTTTCATGTATATATGGCGAATGACCCGCCGAATTCGCTGCATGAGAAAATGAATACGGCACTTGCTTAAAGAAAGATTGAAGAGAGTGAAAAGAGAGACTTGGCTGATTCTCTTGCTCCGCAATCTCATACGAATAAGCTGGCTCATCGAGCGTTTTGCCTCGAAAAATCATCTGCCCTTTTAATAAAGACAATGATGTAATGTGAATTCCAAGCTCTTCTTCAAGCTGGCACATGGCTTTCTCATGCTCCTCCGTCCGCCAGTCCAAAATGGAAAGAATGGTATAAGAATGCCTCGGGTACTTTGCATGAAGGTCACGAATGATGTTGATATTGGTACGGCCTGTCGTGACTTCATCATCTACTAACACGATGGGGCGGTCTGTGCGAAGTAATGCTTCGTCTGCATAACAAAGCTGATCTGTTGCATGCGAATGTTCTTCTTCAAATACCAATGACGGATCAAGACCCAGCAGCTGTTCACGTGTCGTATGAATGTATGATGCGCCTTCTATCACATCATACACACCATGTCCAAGGGCTGTTGCCGTTTCCGCAAAGCCGATGACGACAGGCACATTGCCAGCTGAAAGCTTTTCTTCTTTGAGTGTTTCATAGGCTGCCGTTAACACCGTGTGATCATCCGTCTTGAGTGCCTCGACGATAAGATCTTGGTGCGGGGGCGTCTTTCCCGTTTGCGCTTTGGCATATGCCATCGCTAAAAGACCCGAGACAAGAAGCGGTTTTACTGGATGAACAGGAATATGCTTTCCAAGCACCTTACTAACAAATAAAAAGGCTCTTTTTTTGTTCACCCTTGCCGCCATCTCAAAAAGATGCTCTTTTTCCAGCTGGAGCGCACCTTCTTTGAGGTCAAGCTCAACCTCCATATGTTCCAAGATGTTCAGCGTATGCCGCTTCTGATTCTGTGAGTATGTCGATATAGCTTCTATTTTCATGAAACACCCCGTAAATGTCTGACTTAATTAATATGTGCTCTGCCCACCTGTAATGGGGCTTCGTTTCATTCATCTTATTAGAAAAGGCACTCTTCATCACGCCAACTGTACCGTCAGCATGTTCCAGAATGCTTAATGCATCCAAGTACTCTTCCTTTGTCACAACGTACATGCTTTGCACTGGCTTGAGATGTGTTGGATGGATCACTGTCTTTCCATGTATGCCGTTGGCTACATCGAGTCTTGTCTCTTTGAGTAAACCTTGTACGTCATCGAATTCAGATAAGGACAGCTCACCGCCCTTAGAAAGCGCACGGATGAATGGTTTTTGTTCCTTTCGCGCAGAGCCAAAATGCTCCCATACAGCACCTGATACAACAAAGGAACGGCCAAAATAATTGATAATATCTGTGATCAAATCAGCAATCAATCTGATTTCATAAATGGTGGTGTCGCGATCACGGCGAATGCCATATAGGCCGCAAAGATCCGTTGCCCCAATACGAATATTCAAAATATATTCTTCATCATTCAGCATGATCTGCTTTAACTCAGACAGCACCGTATATCTTGTTTCTTTTTCTAATAAATCGGGTGTTTCCAAAATGGGCATACCGTACAGCGTTGTCTTCGTTTGTGCGGACGCCTGTTTCAAGCTGTCCAAATAATCCTTCGCATTATGAATAGAACACTTTGGAAATACAAAACCCGTCAATAAACGAAGAGATGAACCAAGCAAAGCTGCCATTTTGAGCAGCTGCTTCGGCGAACGAACCCGGATAAATAAAAGCGGCATTTGTTCAGCCATTTCAGGTGTATGCGTTAATTTGTCCGACAGTTTGGCGAGTTGTACCACTAGATTCTGTTCAGCCATTTCCACTTCTTGATCACCGATGGCATCCTCTAAACAAAATACAACAGAGCAAAGCGCTTCATATTTCTGCGACAGCAGCATGTCTGCTATATCCTGTCTTGTCG
The DNA here is from genome assembly GCF_038593295.1 of Bacillus sp. FSL R5-0512. NCBI lineage: Bacteria > Bacillati > Bacillota > Bacilli > Caryophanales > Bacillaceae > Bacillus > Bacillus sp. FSL R5-0512. Next base: position 297,965 of record NZ_CP151982.1, on the reverse strand, counting down.
CAGGCATATACAAAGTAGCACCTAATGCATGCGCAAGTACGTGCCTTGGCGTCATCAAATGCATCGCCCCCGGCCGTTTGAAAAAAATATCGCGCTGCCTCGCCTCTGATAAAAACTCAAAATACCGCATGCTGTGCCACCTCCTGTTGTTGAGAGAAAATCGAACAAATGACTTGATGATTCAAAAAAGGATGGAGCCGCTAATCAACTCCATTCCTTTTTGATCGTCCTATTCTTCTTTTGAAGCCGCAGCTTCGTTTGTCACTTCTTGATGTTTCTTCTTATTGATTTTATGAACAATAAACGTTCCGATAAATGCTAGGATAATAATCGCAAAGAATACAAGATGCGGGATTTCAATGTGAGCAGCACTCAAGCCCATTTTGATCGCAATGATCCCGATGAGAATAAACGCTGTATTCTCGAGCTCTGGAATACGGTCAATGAGAACAAGGAATAACTGCGCGACTGTACGCATCATGAGAATTCCAAGCATTCCGCCTAATAGTAGAATCCATACTTCCTCAGATACAGCGAATGCTGCAAGAATACTATCAACCGAGAAGGCAAGGTCCATAATTTCAACAGAAATAACGGTTGCCCAGAACACACCAAAGACACGAACCATCCAGCCTTCTTTTTTCAGTTCCTTCGCTTCATCATCGCCGTCACCTAACCAGAAGTGCTTAATAACAAGCCATGCTAAGTAAGCAGCTCCGAGGACCTTAATCCACCAGAACTTAATAAGCAGCATCCCTACGCCAATGAATAGAAAACGGAAGAAATAAGCGCCAATTAATCCGTAGGTTAATGCCTTTTTACGCTGCTTTTCTGGTAAATGTTTCACCATTACAGCTAATACAAGTGCGTTATCTGCAGATAACAATCCTTCAAGCACGACAAGCGTCCCAATAAGCCCCCAAGAGACAGGGTCTGTTAATACCTCTGCCCACATATGCCAATCAAAAAACGAGGCATATGTATCCAACATATGTTTCAAAATGTCCAACTGGTTTTCCTCCTATAAGTGTAGAAGCATCAGCAGGCTTTCGCCTGCTGCTATTCTTGATCGCTGTTTCTTTCTCACTTAGGAAAGGCCCTCATATGAGCTTTTGACAGCACCTCTTGAATTGATTTGTTTCTCTTATTTACACTTCTAACCCATAATTTTGACAAAGAGCTGCAAGTCCGCCAGAGAATCCGCTTCCGATCGCGTTAAACTTCCAATCACTTCCGTGTCGGTACAATTCACATACCACAACAGCTGTTTCAATTGAGAAGTCTTCGCCTAAATCGAAGCGAATCAATTCTTCCCCGCCCTCTTCATTTACAACACGAACAAATGCATTAGAGACTTGTCCAAAATTTTGGCTGCGCGCCTCTGCATCATGGATCGTAACTGTAATTCCGATACGATCAATGTTAGCAGGAATTTTCGAGAAATCAACGAGAATTTGCTCGTCGTCTCCATCTCCTTCACCCGTCCGGTTATCACCTGTATGAGTGACACTGCCGCTCGGATGCTGAAGGTTATTATAGAACACAAAATCTGTATCTTGCTGACAACGATTGTTTGCATCCACCAAGAAAGCCGAAGCGTCCAAATCAAATTCGGCTCCGCCAGAATATTTATTCGTATCCCAGCCAAGACCGATCATCACTTTCGTCAGCCCTGGGTTGGTTTTGGTTAAATCGACACGTTGTCCTTTTGAAAGCTGAATCGCCATATTCGTATCTCTCCTGTCTTTGAAAATAGGAAGTTATCGTTATCCGATATCTAAGCCAAAGTCCGTTGCAATGCGGGCAAGACCGCCTTGATAGCCTGATCCGACAGCTGAGAATTTCCATTCCCCGCCATGACGGTATAATTCACCTACAATAATGGCTGTCTCAATTGAGAAATCCTCCGCCAAATCGTAGCGAATGAGTTCTTCATTCGATGCTGCATTTAAAATACGTACATATGCGTTAGACACTTGTCCGAAATTTTGACTGCGTGCTTCTGCATCATGAATCGTAATGACAAATGAAATCTTCTCAATACTTGCTGGTACAGCTGCAAGGTCAACATTGACCTGCTCGTCATCTCCGTCCCCTTCGCCAGTGCGGTTATCGCCTGTATGTACGACACTTCCGCCTCCGCCAGTTGTTTGGTTGTAAAAGACAAAGTCAGATGGAGAGCTTGCTTTACCTGCCGCATCTAAAAGGAATACACTTGCGTCTAGATCAAAGTCATGTCCGCCGTCATACTTATTGACGTCCCAGCCAAGACCGACGACTACTTTTGTTAAACCCGGATTCGTTTTTGTTAAATCAATTTTTTGGCCTTTCGCTAAAGAAATTCCCATTAGGAACCTCTCCCTTCTGTTTAAATATAGTTTCTCGTAATATCGGCAAGCTTCGCATCATTTGTACCATTTCCAAGCGCCGCAAACTTCCACTCATTCTCTTGGCGATAAAGTTCTCCGACGATTAACGAAGTTTTTCCTGCATAGTCATCTTTTAAATTATATTTCACTAATTCTTGATTGTTTGAACGATCAACGATGCGAATGTAAGCATTTTGAATCATACCAAAGTGTTGGTTTCTTCTAAGGGCATCATAAATGTTGACGACAAACACCAATTTATTCACATTACCCGGCACCTTGCTCAAGTTGACGAGGACTTGTTCATCATCTCCGTCTCCTTCACCAGTCAGGTTGTCACCTGTATGCTCCACACTGCCGCATTTGCTTTTTAGGTTGCCAAAATAAATCAAATCTTTATTTTCCGTAAACTTATCATTTTTCAGCATGAGCACTGAAGCATCACAATCAACATCAGCGCCGCCTCCGCCGCCAAACAGCTTCCCTAAAAATCCGCCGCCTTTTGATACAGGGTCCCAGCCAAGTCCAACAAGAATATTTGTTAGCCCTGTTTTCCCTTTTGTTAAATCAATACGTTGACCTTTTTCTAATGTAATCGCCAAATCAATCACTCCTCCAGCATAATAAAAATCTATTTATTAAGCGATGGACCCTATTAAAATCATCATACATGAAAATTCGACAAAATTCATGAAATGACATTGGAGCCTCTTACTCTTTTTTCTATTTACTAGTATATACGATCTATGTTCAAGATAGGTTTCAAACACTTTATATTTTTTTAACGAAAGATGCACATTGGAAATGGTTCATGTCGTTAATGAAGTGTTTCATGTGAAACATTGTCGAAAGTTCCCGATGAACAGCTCTTGCTGATAAGGAGTGTATTGATGTGGTTTCATATGTTGATATAGAAAAGATAAAAGAAAAGGATCAAAGGATAAACCCTTTCGTTTCCTTCCACCTATGGATTTCTTTATACTTATATTCAGCATGTTGATGAAAGGATGTTGATGATGCCATCACTTCATATATTAGATCAAGTCGCCATTCCTAAAGGTCAGACAGCGCAGGAGACATTGATTCACACAACGCAGCTGGCTCAGCTGGCTGAAACGCTTGGATATGAGCGCTATTGGTTCGCTGAACACCACAGCACAAGAGGGCTCGCTAGTACAGCGCCTGAAATATTAATGGCTCATATTGCGGCTCATACATCGACCTTGCGTACCGGATCTGGCGGCATTTTACTTCCTCAGTACAGTCCTTTTAAAGTAGCAGAGGTCACGCGGCAGCTTGAAGCCCTTTATCCTGGACGGATTGAGATTGGTGTCGGCAAATCTCCGGGCGGTATTGAAAGGACGAGACTCGCTTTGACGGACGGCTTGCATAAAGACCTGTCTCAGTTTGACCGCCAGCTGAAGGACCTTCTTTTTTACTTATCAGACAGCCTGCCTTCTGGTCATCCGCATGCAGGCGTGAAAGCTGCTCCGCTTGTTGATGCTCATCCGCCGGTTTGGCTGCTTGGGCTGGGAGAAAATAGTGCCATGCAGGCGGCGGAGCTTGGAATCAACTATATTTTTGGCCACTTTATCCATCCTGCACGCGGCACACAAGCATTTGAGACGTATCGATCACACTTTTCTCCATCTGTCTTTTCCAGCCAGCCACAATCTATGTTTGCCATCTTTGTCATCTGCGGTGAAACAGATGAAGAAGCAGACAGGATCGCCAGCAGTACAGATTTATGGCTGCTGCGTGTTGAAAAAGGACTGGACAGCCGCGTTCCTTCTATAGAAGAAGCAAATGCCTATCACTACACCACACAGGAAAAGAAAAAAGTGCTGCAAAACCGCCAGCGGATGATTGTCGGCTCGAAGGAAACGGTGAAAGAGCAATTACAGATCTTGATGGACCGCTACCAAACGGATGACATCATGATTCTGAACAATTCCTTTGATCCGATTGAAAAACAACGTTCCTTCAAGAGAATAGCAGAATTATTTTGAAGCCAGCTTTCCAGGCTTCTTTTTTACATTGTCATAAAAAATGGGAAATGTAACATCAAGATGTCAAAATCCTTCCGTCTGTCATCTGATCGCAAATGTGTCTTCTAATCGTTAGCGAACTGTAAACGCATAAGAGGTGTACCTTTTATATAGTAGAGGTACATATTCAATGACCGGTTTACGCCGCTGAGAAAGAAGGAGATGACAGACATGAAAAAGAGACTCGATTGGGTAGATGCAGCTAAAGGAATTGGCATTCTGCTCGTGGTCATGGCGCATGTGCCCATTCCAGATTCGCTCAAGCAATTCATTTACTCTTTTCATATGCCGCTTTTCTTTTTACTATCAGGCATGATGTTTCGATCATCCTCATCCCCTGCTCTGTCATTTATTCAGAAAAAAGCCAAAAGCTTACTCTTGCCCTATCTCTATTTCTCCATCATTACGTATGTATTTTGGTTCTCCGTTACCCGCTTCTTCGCATTCAAGGGACAAACGGATATTGATCCCTTCGTTCCGTTTACAGGTATTTTCATATCCAATGCAGATGAAGCAAGACTCACACATAATCCAGCGATTTGGTTTTTAACAACGCTCTTTTTAGTGGAAATTTTATTTTTCTTTATGCATCGTCTGACAAAAGGAAAACCCGCTGCCGTGATCTTGCTGACTGTTCTTTGCGGAAGTGCTGGATATGCCTCTACCTTGCTTTTAGATCAAAGTCTTCCTTGGAACGCCAATGTCGCCTTGACGGCTGTTGTGTTTTATTCAATTGGATTTTTAGCAAAGCAATGGTTTGTGGAATTAAAAACAGATCCAACCCTTCTGTTATGTACAGGTCTGCTTGTGCTGACGGCTTACATGCAGAGCTTTAATTCACGGATCGATATGCGCGTCAACGACTACGGTGATCTCTTTATTTTCTATGCATGTGCTCTGCTCGGTTCAGCTGCCGTGATTTATTTAAGCTTTAAATTGAAAACTTCCCCTATTTTGACGTATCTAGGGCGAAATTCTATTGTCATTCTTGTCTTGCAGTTTGCCGGCATCGATATCATGAAAGCATTTGTTTTTTATGGACTTGGTATCAATATTGCTGATACAGCACAGCTCTCTTGGACACTTTTTTATACGATCGGCACATTGCTGCTCATGGTGCCATGTATCTCCTTCCTGAGCAAGTATCCGATGCTGCTCGGCAAAACAGCCAAAGCGGCACAACGCTACGAACAAAAAACATCCGCCGGATGAACAGGCGGATGTTTTTTGGATTAATCATTAATTTGAGAGGGATAAAGTGTCATTCCGCCATCCACAAATAAGGTGGTGCCTGTGATATATGCCGCTTCCTTAGAAACGAGGAATGCAGCAGCGGACCCAATCTCCTTCGGTTCACCAAAGGTTCTCATCGGAATTTTCTCAAGCTGCTTTTGTTTTTTCAATTCATCCTGTAAATCATCATTCGATTCGGTTGCCATGGTACCCGGCGCAATCGCGTTGATTCGAATACCCGCTTCGGCATAATCAAGAGCCAGCGTCTTCGTCATCATATTCATTCCGCCCTTTGAAGTGGAATAATGAACGTTGAACGGGCGCGGAATTTCCTGATGGACACTGGAAATGTTTAAAATGGACCCTTTGATGTCATGCTCCATCATATAGGCGAGCGCAGCCTTTGCGCCTAAAAATGCACCTGTGATATTCACATCGATGACGTTTTGCCATTGCTCCAGCGTCATCTCATGCGGCAGCGCTTCTTCGCCGTTGAAGCCTGAATTATTGACGAATACATCTACTGTACCGAAATGCTCCAGTGCTGTATCCATGATGGCTTGGATGCCTTCCTCTTTGGAGACATCTGCGTGTACTTTCACCGCCCCACCTCCGTGCTTCTGAATGGCTTGTACGGTCTCTTCAGCTCCATCTTCATCGCCTTTATAGTTCACAACCACATTCATTTCCTCTTGTCCAAACCGCAATGCGATCGCTTGTCCAATTCCTTTTGAAGAGCCTGTGACAATGGCTGTTTTCCCTTTTAAATCTTGATACATCTTTATTTCCTCCATTCACGTGCTTCATCTTGTTGATACACAATGGTTACCCATTTTGGAAAAAACAAAAACACAACCCTCTGTATTCGTACTCTAAGAGGATTGTGCGTTTCATCAAGCTAAAAGGTGTTATAGACATTTTCACACGTTTCGGCGGTTGGCTGATAAAAGCAATGCGACTTATACCTTGCCACAAACGGCTGATTGTACCAAGTCGCCGGACAATCGCCAGGCGGTTTAAAATACCAAAGGCTGAATTTTGCCGGCCAAAAACGTTCTCCGTTAATATTTCTCCGCGCAAGTGTTTTTTCCGTTTCTCGTGCTCGTTGATAAAAGTAACCATGCGTGACCGCTTCGAATGCATGCTCCTGATAAATCATTTGTGGAATCGTACGCAGCCCTTTAAAGTCAGAGCAGTTGGCACGCAAACGATTGATGCCCACGTTTCCTACGAGCAGCATCCCTCGCCTCCCTTCACCTTCTGCCTCTGCTCTCAGCAGTCTGGCCATTAAATCAATATCAGAGCTTGTCGCTCTTACCACTGCCATATATCCACCTCCAGTTCGTTTCTCTTTTATTTTATGTAGTGTTTCTGTGTAGATGACTGCCATTTTTACATGAAAAAGCATGTTCAGTGTCGGCAGCCTGTCTAAATTTGCTGGACATGTGTCTCGCTGCCAACAACACTCAAACCAAGTGACCATATACATAACAGGAAGAAATATTCATTACTATATACTCATTTACAAGTCATAAAAATCCTTCTAATTGCGACATCATCTTCAAAAACAGTCATTTGAACCTATTCAATAATCCGACTCAAAACCTTAAAATATAAAATGTTGAGTTTCTACAGGAGATATCAAATAATAAATTACAAGTTTCTCCTCTCAACTTAGTGTCATTTTTACTACTTGAAGCCAATCAACCTCAGAAACGCACTGAGGTATTGACAGTACTTTCGCTTCATTCTACAGTAAAAAACATACAGTATTTTTCTTTTTGTGCAAAAAGAACGATATGAACTACAGCTTTTCAATGAAATTCATCATAAACCCGAGGAGGAAAACACGCCATGTTTAAAAAGAAATTATCCCTGTTTCTTCTGATCTTGTGTGTAACTGTTGTCGCTGCTGCTTGTAGTGGTGGAAAAGACAAAACAGCTGCGAAAGAAAACGATACCAAAAAATCTCTTGATGCAGCAGAGGTAAAGGTAGAAAGTGCTGAGTACACATTACCACCTCAATACGATACATCTGTACAGGATGATCAGTATGTACTAAAAGTGAATGTATCTGTAAAAAATATCAGCAAAGAGCCTCTCAATGTTGATAAAAGCAACTTCACGCTTTACCAAGATGACGCACAGGTATCTACGATCTCTCCAGATGACTACAACGAAGTATTATCTTCAAGCTCTTTAAATGCAGACAAAGTCACAAAAGGCGGTCTTTTCTTTGTTGTTGATAAAGAAAAAGACTATCAGCTTGTGTACACAGAGCCAGGCAGTGGTTCTAAAAAAGATGACAAAACACTAGAGTTCGATATTAAAGGTAAAGACTTAATGAAAAAAGCAGATACACTTCAAGCATCTGCAAAAGCTCTTTCTTCTTATATTGATGTGATGATTTTTGGTAAGAAAAACGACGATTTCGAAAAACTAACAGGTGATAACAAATCAACTGTTGTGAACGAATTTGATAAATCATTCAAGCAAGGCTATATCACTTCTTCTGGTATTTCTTCTAGCTCAGCGAAGGACGAAAACCTTGATAAGCTTTTAAAAGCAGTGAAAGAAACATTAGCTGAAAAATCAAAAGTATCAACAAAAACAAAAGCGATCAGTGGTGATAAAGCTGTCGTGACTGTCACTCTTACACCAATCGATGCAAGTCCGCTTGTCGATCGTTTGAAAGAGAAAGCAACTGAGTTCTACAGCAAAAACCGTTCAGCTTCTTACGATGAAGCGCAAAAATACTTACTTTCGATTTACCCAGATGAGTTTAAAAAATTAGGACCATCATCTTCTGAAGAAACAGTAGAAGTCAACATGAAGAAAAATGATATCGACCAATGGAAACTTGATTTGAACGATTACAAAACAAGCTCATTAGTTGAGAAATTCATCAAGAACTAAAGGAAAACCCCCGATCCCGGGGGTTTTTTGTTATGATTTATCATCTGGTTTGGCGAACGTGCCCCCCCTCTATCATAAAAAACCAGAATATAGTCAAGTTATCTTATCCTTGACAACATTTCTTTCTATAATCAGTGTTCCTTTCTTTAGCTTGATCACTATGAGATATTCAATCCTGATTATTCTTTTTTGTACTTAAGATTTTTTCTTCTTATTTGTGTTAAAGATGAAGTGTAAACTCGAAGTAAAAAAAGTACCCTCATTCTTTATTTCATACTGGGGCGGTGATTGTTGTTGCAGGAGCTGGTTATGTAATTGCTACAGAAGCCAACAAGCACAGGAATAAAAAATATAACCATTATGAAGCTGTTATCCGGGGCGGAGTATATATTGGAAAAGGAATAAGTAAGTCACAAGCAATTGCTAGAATGAAATCAAGAAAGGATACTTGGTCTACTTCTAGAAGTCAGTCAAGAGGTGTTGCAGCTGCAGCTAATCCAAAAGGTGATCCAATAAATGAAGTAGATAAATATAAATCTAAGCCCAAGAAATTGGTATTATTATCACTGGCATCCCTATAAAAGAACTCCAAAGGCTCATGCTTTCTACGGAGGTCCTGTTAAATAGTTAATAGAGGTGAATAATGTATTATTACGAAAAGCTATATAAACAATATTTATATAAAAAAGATCAATTGATTTTTACTAAAGAACAAGTCGTTGAAATGATAACGTCTAAATTTAAAGCTAGAGAATTTTCAAAAACAAAGATTTTAGATTTAGTAAATGATGATCACTTTGAATATACTAAGATATATAAATGTTTTGTCATTGATGATCCGAGTATATTGATTCAATTGTTTTCGAATGAGGAAAAAAAGGATCATCGTGAACAAGTACTTCATAATCGTCTTCATCCGTTAAACCCTAAAAGAGTAAAAGAATGGGAGTATAATCACTTATTGCTTGATGAACAAGAAGGTAGAAGAATTGATATCATTTTAGAAAGTAAAGATGGATTATATGTTTCAGAATTTACCGTAAGAGATAGTTGCGAAAAGCTTAATAGGTATATAAATGCTTTAATTGAAGGTGCACTTATCGAAAATGGGTTAGAAGAATATCCTGATGGTATTCATGACGAGTATTTTCAATTTTATTTAGAGAACTTGGATCAATTCGGTTTCTTAAACTGAAAAATACGATGATCGGCATTCACTTGAAAACGCCCTCTATCAAAGAGGGCGTTTCTTTATTTCGCAAGCATCCATTTCTCTTTCATAAACAAGCTTCTGACGATGACAAACAGGATGACGACTGCCAGTGCTGAGGAGCCGAGTGTCAGGGCGATGGACATTGGATCGATGATACCAAACATCAATTGCTTACATAGCGCATGAATATTAAGGAATGGGATGGCAAAGTAATACGTATCTAGCTGCGTAGCACCTGCTCTCATGGTAAAGAACATTGGGAGCACACCTAGTGTAATGATCATGGACATGTACGACTGCGCTTCTTTCACTGAGCTTGAAACGACACTGAGTAGCAGTTCAATCATCGATACCATGAAGGAGAAAATGATTAACGCCGCAAACATGACGCCGATAATGCTCCACATTTGATCACCAAAGTTCAGAGCTTGCTTCAGCTTTTCTGTAAAGAGCAAAGTGGATAGAAGCAGCATCCCGATCGCCACAATCCCACTTAAAATACCGAACATAGAGACAGCGAGCCATTTTCCGATGAGAATCTGGAGTCTGCTGGCCGGTGTCAGGAATAAGGCTTCAATTGATTTTCGGTCTTTTTCACCTGCTACAATATCAAGCGCAGCCGGCAAAGCTCCTGAGATGACGGAGGTTACCAAAATCATCGGAAGGAGAATCGACAACAGCATAGCGGTCACTCCATTTTCCCCTTCATCACCTTCTTCTACATCAACGGATTGCACTTCAAATGGATGAATAACGGACGTGTCGATTTGATCCGCTGCTAAACGCTTCTCGACTACTTGGTTTTGATACTGCTCCAGCAATGATTGCAGCATTTGAACCGTGATCACCGAATCATCATCTGTCGTATATCCATGAATTTTAATGGCGAATGGCTTTTGATGCTTGAGCATATCACCTGCTTCTTTCGGCATTTCCAGGTAAGCATTTGCCTTACCATCCTTGACGGCTTGCTGCGGATCATCAAATGTTTCAAGGTTTAGGTTTTTGACCTCTTTGATCATTTGGTTCATTTCGGCTGGAAGCTGTTCATTGATGGCGACTGTATAGGCTTTATCCCCTGGATCTGCAATCATGCTTTCATAAAAGAACACCAGCCCAAGCATGGTCAAAAGAGGAATCAGTACGGTTAAGAGCAATGTTTTTCGATCCCTTAGCGCATCTGTCATTTCTTTTAAAAAGACGGTTTTCCACATTATGAAATCCCCCTAGCGAGCTTCGACATAAAGATATAGTTCAAGTCTTCACTTTGTTCCTGTGCATATAATTCTGGAAGTGTCCCTTTGTACACAAGCTCTCCTTGATGAATCATCATGACACTGTCGCAAAGCTGGCTGACTTCTTCCATGATGTGGCTTGAAAAGAGGATCGTTTTATTTTGCTGCTTGAGCTGATGGATAAAATCTCTGAAAATATTACTCGATGTGATATCTAAGCCTGTTGTCGGCTCATCAAATAAGATAATGTCAGGATCATGAATTAACGTTCTGGCAATCGCCACCTTTTGTTTCATTCCTCTTGAGAATCCTTTCACCTTGCGATCCATATATTGTCTCATTCCAAAACGCTTTGCCAAATCCTCTATTCTTGCTTTGATTGCATGCTGATCTAAGCCATACAATTTACCAAAGTATTCAAGGTTTTCTCGTGCCGTCAAACGATCGTAAAGCCCCGTCTCTCCGCCAAACAAGACACCAATTCGTTTTTTCACTTCTGTTGCTTCTTTCACTGTATCAAAGCCTGCGACAGTGACTGTTCCGTGTGTAGGCTCTAATAATGTGGCTACAGCGCGCAATAATGTCGTTTTTCCTGCACCATTTTCTCCAAGGATGCCAACGACTTCCCCTTCCTTCACGGAGAACGTCATATGTTTCATCGCTTTTACGACCTTTTTCTTATCTTTAAACCAGCAGCTGCAATCGCTGAGAGTAATCATTTGGTTCGCCCCTTTCAACTTTCTAAGTCTATGATAGAAAAAATAACGCTTGCCTGATATAAAAATGTCGCGAAACGTCCTTTTTCTGTCTTGAAATGATCTATTTCAAAAAAACAAATGGTAAAATAGACAAATAATAAGAATAGTCATAGGTGATTTTTATGATAAAAGTAGGTCTCGTCGACGATTACCGAGTAGATTTAGAAAAGCTGCACGCCATTGTAGGCAGGATGGAGGCTGTGGACATTGTCTTTGTCACGCAGTCAGCAGAGGATGCATATGAGAAGGTCAAAAAAGGAGACATTGATCTGTTGTTCGCTGACATTGAAATGCCTGGAATGTCCGGCTATGAACTAGCGGACCTCATTCACTCTCACGCACTGAATGTCGATGTGGTCTTTGTGACAGGAAACAGTGGATATGCGGTCCATGCGTTTGATTTGAATGTACATGATTATATTATGAAGCCCTACCAAGCTGATCGAATTGCCAAATGCTTAGAGCGTTATATGTCCACCAAGCAGGAGAAAAGCATTCATGGACGGCTTCTCATTAAACAGCAGTCAGATATTCATGTGCTGCAGAAAAAGGATGTCATTTTTGTTGAACGAACGGGCCGCTCAACAACTATCGTGACAACGACAGGAGATATTCAGACCTATCAGACATTAAACGAGTTAAAGGGCGATCTGGCTGAAAAGGATTTTATCCGCTCCCACCGATCGTTTATCATCAATATTCATTACATTAAGAATTTCTCGGCGTATGCTAAAAATTCGTATATCGTGTCTTTTGAAGGTACAGATAAAAAAGCCATGATGACCAAGCAGCAATTAGAATTCTTTAAGAAATACTATTTTTAAGGAGAACGAACGTGAACGCTTTCTATCTTGGATTTCGCATTTATGCCCTCATATGGTTAGGTCTTGCGTTTCATGCAGCTGCTGAAGCCTTTCTGCCGTTACCATCCATTGTGTTGTGGCTTCTTACCTTTTGCGCGATGTGTGTTTATACATTTTTCATGTACAAAAGATTTTTGCCTCATACGAGTGGTGATGTGATATTAGGCGCTTTTCTACTCATCACCTGCGCAGGTCTTTTGCTGTTTGTAACGCAACCGAATGGGCTGACCTATCTTTTGGCGCTCATCATGATGGTGACAGTTGATATCCTCTCATTGAAGGTGATGCAGACAGAAAAACAGTTAAATGGACGGCTTCAAGAGCTCATAAAAGCAGAATCAAGAACCAACGAATTACTTCTTGAGATGCGCAGTAAACATCATGAAACAGCCAGACATTTAAATGCCTTTTCCTCGTCGAACGACGAGCGTGAGATCAAAGATTTGATTCAGCAATACGTCAAACATTTCCCATGGATGAAAGGCGAAAATGCTTATTTGGCCTCTACCCTACACTCCTTTTTGGAGCGGGCTGAGAAAGAGGACATTGCACTTTCACTAGACCTTCAAGCACCCTTTTCATCGCTTCCCTTTTCAAAGGCGGATCAGGTTAGTTTTACTGGCAACCTGCTTGATAATGCCCTAGATGCAGCGATTGAAGCGAAGCAAGCCGGAAAAGAGGGCAGCATCTCGGTCACGACCTCTATTCGGAGCGGATTATTTTTAATCCATTGTGAAAACAGCACAAAAGGTATGGAAAAACACGTGCTAGATCATTTATTCAAAACTTTTGGACGTTCGACAAAAGGCGGCGATCATCAAGGCATGGGGACGTATATCATTCAACAGCTTGTTGAAAAGGCAGACGGTACACTTGATTTCACTTACCGTTCTCCAAATTTGCGGCTCGTCATCAAAATCCCTCTCACCATGTCATAAAAAAAAGGTGCATAGCTGCACCTTTTTTTAGTGTTAAGAGAAGATTTTATCAATTTGATTGATTTCCTCTTCTGTTAATTGAACATCGTTTGTTTTTAGGTTTTGCAGCACTTGGTCTGCTCGTTTTGCCCCTGGAATAATAGCATCAATGCCATCCTGCGCTAAGAGCCAAGCGAGTGCGACGTGTGCTGTTTCTGCATTCTTTGATTGGGCAATGGCTTTCAGCTTGTCTACTTTTTCGAGATTTGAAAGGAATGCATCGCCTTGGAAAAGCGGGTCCTTTGCTCGAATATCATCAAATGTCGCATCCTTTGTAAATTTCCCGGTCAACAAGCCTGATGCCAATGGGAAATAAGGAATAAAGGAGATCCCATGCTCGACGCAGTATGGAAGAAGATCCTGCTCTGCCTGACGTTTCAGCAGAGAATACTCCGATTGAAGCACGTCTAAGTAGCCATCTCGGTTAAAGGCTTGAAGCTGTTCAAAATCAAGGTTTGATGCACCGATTGCCCTGATTTTCCCTTCATCCTTCAATTCCTTTAATGTGCCTGCTACTTCTTCGAGCGGCGTGCGTCCGTCCGGGAAATGCATATAGTACAAGTCAATATAATCAGTTTGCAGCCGTTTCAGGCTATTTTCGACCTGCCCTCTTAAGAAATCACGGCTGTTATCAAGTTCAATTTGGCCGTTTACTTCCTTATGAGCCCCTTTTGTCGCAAGGACAAGCTTTTCTCTGCCGCCTCTTTTGGCAATGATCTCACCGATTAATTCCTCTGAACGGCCCAGCCCATAAATAAAAGCAGAATCTAGGAAATTGACACCTTGATCAAGAGCCGTCTCCACAAGCTCCCGTCCAGCATCCTCACTTAGATTCGGGAATAAATTATGCCCGCCTACTGCATTCGTACCAAGCCCTATCGGATTTACCTGCAAATCAGTTCGTCCAAGCGTTACCTTTTTCAAAAGCTCATCTCCCTTATCTACATAATCATCCTTATTTTCCCACGAATCATTTCCAACATTCAAGTATACCGCTCTCTAAAAATCAACCTGCAGGTGGACGCTGCGAAAATAGAAGATGCGTATGATGAAGATAGACTAAAACGAAAAGGAGATCTTCTCATGACCATTCAAATTGTCATCATTATAATTATTCTGCTTTTAAGAACAGGCAAGGAAAAAGAAATCCGCCCCATCAGGCTTCTCATAGGACCACTCATTTTATTAGGCACACTCTCTTATTCCTTTACCCAGCATATTGAAATTACGGCGATGAACCTGCTTGCAATGATTGTCTTTGCACTCACAGGTTTTGCAATCGGGCTATGGAGAGGTAAACTATACAAAGTAACATATGATCAACAGTCGGGGCGTATCACCGCCGCCAGCTCACTCTATGGAACACTTTTTTTCATTGGAATCATCCTTATCCGGATGACAGTAGGTTCAATTGTACAGGATGGCGGTCATTCCCTGATTATTTTCGCAAATGGCCTGACATTCCTTCCAATCGGCAGTATGATCGGATTACGTTTTATTCTTTTAAAAAAATATATGAACATCAAGGCAGCTGCTGCTATTAACTGACAGACAGGAGTTTTTGATATGAACCTTCAGCAGCCACTCAAGCTTTTAGGTCAAATAAGGCGAAAATTCGTATTAGGCCTTGTATTGATCTATATGTATATTCAAATGTATGAGCCCCTTTCAATAGGCGAATTGGTGTTTCGAACCTTCGTCTATTTGGTGTTTCTCCTTTGTCTTTTTCCAAAAAGCAAGCTGTCACCTAAAAAGCAATTTTCTATGCTCTTCTTAATGTGGATTCTGACACATCTCTTGTGGCTGGTGACAGGTCAGATTCAAGACAGTATTGGGCTGACCTTTTTTATGATCGGCTTTATCGCTTTTCGTTTTTCAGAGGCGCATCATCCCTATCTATTTGCTATCATCTTTTTCACTAGTGGAATCAGCTATTATGTAAACGATTTTTCTTGGAACATGGTGATCACTCTCCCGCTATTCCAGCTGCTTGTGTATACACTTGTTTTGATTTCTAGAATGCGGCGGCGTGAACAGGAATTAAAGGAAGAACACTTCGGAGAATTGCAATTGGTTCACAAGGAATTATCAGAAGCCCATGAACAATTGAAAAAGGCGCATATGGAGCTTGAAGAAGCGACCGTTCAATCTCTCCAATTTGCAGTGCTGGAGGAGCGAAGCAGAATTGCACGTGACCTGCATGACAGCATCGGACACCAATTAACCTCGATGATTGTCCAGCTGCAGTCTTTGCCCTACCGTTTAAAGCAGGAAGAACCAGAGCAGATGGAGCAGACGTTTCAGGAGCTGATCAATATTTCCAAAAATTGTCTCACCGAGGTTCGTTCTGTGGTTCATCATATGGCGTCAGATGATGCAGGTCTCGGACTTGCCGGACTTCGCAGCCTCATCAAGCAAGGGGAGATATCGGGTGAGCTTGACATTCACTTTCATACAGAGCAGCTTACGTATAAAAAATGGCCGCTCTCCGTATCTGAACTGCTTTACCGCATTTTACAAGAAGCCATCACCAATACAATTCGCCATGCCAAGGCGACCGCGATGACCATTACACTATATAACCACCAGCATGAGCTGATGATGAACATTGAAGACGATGGATATTTGACCAGCGAAAAAGATCTTTCATTTGGCTTTGGGCTGTCAGGCATGAAAGCACGGTGTGACGCAGCAGGCGGTTCCCTCAAGACGTCCATACGCGACCCGCACGGCTTCTGTATTCATATTCAAATTCCTATCAAGGAGGACTCCAAGGCATGACAAACCCTATTAAAATTGGCATTATTGATGATCAGCCGCTGATCCGCCAAGGATTTCGTTATATTGCAAGCGCTCAAGAGGATATTAACGTCATATGGGAGGCGTCAGACGGTCAGGAGGCAGTTACGCTTTGCTCGACCAACACTCCAGACGTACTGCTGATGGATGTACAAATGCCTGGAATGGATGGCATCACAGCAACAGAGCACATTTTAAAAAAGCATCCAGATGTAAAAGTTGTGATTCTCACGACCTTTGATACGGAAGAATACGTCTTTGACGGAATTCGTGCAGGGGCAGTCGGTTATTTGCTGAAGGATACAATGCCTGAAGAATTAATTGAGGCCATCCGCACCGCCTTTGCTGGTGAATCTGTCTTTCGAACGGCAGCCTCTGAGCACATGATGGCACGAGCTCTTCAGCAGGCAAATGATACACATCACACTCATCTGCTTCACGAATCATTCACAGAACGTGAACGCGATGTATTACAGCAAATGGCCTATGGCTTAAAGAATGAAGACATTGCTGATCAATTATTTATCAGCAAAAGTACGGTAAAAACGCATGTGCACCGTATTTTACAAAAGCTCAATGCACAAGACCGTACACAGGCTGTCGTCTTCGCCATCCGGCACCGCCTCGTGAAATAAAAACTACCTTCACTTCAAGATTTTTATACAAAAAACATTTAAAACCTAAAATAAATCTATAAATCAATACTTATTAACTAGTATATTGTGCTTATTTAATTCCTTATTTTATAGGTGATTGTGTTAAAAATGATCAAAAATAGGGACTAAAACCTATTCCTCATCATGAATGAATTTCGATAGAATGAATAGTGCAAATCGTCATTAGGATATTTTCCCCTTTAACACCCGAATATACCATTCTATCTGTTTCTTTTTTCTTAGTCAGATAGCGGGAATGAAATGACGAAAGAAAAGCAAAGGAGCATCAACTGTGAATCTTAAAAAAATAAGTGCACTCCTCATGATTTCATTCGTGATGATCATCTCTGCAGCCTGCCAGGGCTCAGCCAAATCAACCGACGCTGATCAAAAGTCAACGAAAACAGCAGAGGTAAAAGTTAATAGCTACGAATATACGTTACCAGAAGACTCAACAACTACCCTGAGAGACAATGAATTGGTACTAAAAGTCAATCTGACGATCACAAATAAAGGTGACAAAGCCCTTTCATTATATAACTCTGACTTCTCCCTTTATCAGGACGATGCCAAAGTATCTGATTTAAAATTCTACGGCAGCAAAGACCGTCTTGACCTTGGTTCATTGAACAAAGGCAAGTCACTTTCAGGAGCTCTTTATTTCCTAGTAGACAAAGGGAAAAAATATCAGTTTGTCTATCAGGACAGCATCAAGAAAAACAGTGATTCCATCCAAATCGACCTAGATGGAAACAAAATACTCGATTCAGCAAAAAAGCTGGATAACCCAGCAAAAGCGTTATCCGCTTATACCGATATTATTGTTTTTGATAAAAAGAACGATGAATTCGCAGATTTAACGGGTGACAACCAATCGGATGTCGTCAATAAATACCATGAGATGTTTGTAAAGGACTTCAAAAGAAGTGCAGGAATATACGGAAATGAAGTGAGTGACCGAGATATTCTGTCGATGTACAAACGCATTCAAAACACCATGAAGGATAAAGCGAAAGTAGAAACAAGTGTGAAAACCATCTCTGATGACGAAGCAAAGGTTGTCGCTCAAGTAACAGGCATTGATGCTTCTAACTTAAAAGACAAGCTAGACAAGCAAAGAGACGAGTTTTACAACGGGAAAATCCGTTCTAAAGAAGAATTGTATAAAAAAAGCTTAAACATGTACGCATCTGAATTCGAAAAACTTCCTCCCGTTTCAAGCCCAGCTGAATATGAAGTGAAAATGAAACGTAATGGGGAGGGTCAATGGAAAATTGACCTCAATGATTATAATACAGAGCAGTACATGAGTGGTTTTATTAAAACGAGATAATATAAAAAAGACGCTGGCCTCTGAAGGTGCCGCGTCTTTTTTATATTATACTGTCGCCTCTTGCTCTTCTTTCACCGCTTTTTCGATATCTTTAAAACGGCTCGATACAGTCGACGCACTAATACCATACTTTTTCGCTACTTGTGCTTGAGATAGCGGGGCATCGCTTGCAAGTGAATGAATGTAGTATTCGATTCCGGCAGCAAATGACGCTGCTTTACGGATCACAGGTGATTTCTGATCACAGTAGGCTTTCCAAACCGTTAAAGCACCATCTGTCAGGCTTTGGTCACCGTGCTCCTTCATTCCGTCTTCAATCAGCTTAGCTGTTTCCAGCTGGACGTCACTTGCCCAGTCCATACGATCTGCTGATAGACCTGCATCGCCTTCTGTTTGAGCAGGTGTCTCTGATTCCTCTACTTCTTGCTTCGCAAACATACACTTCAGCACATCAGGAAATGATTCTCTCATAAATGTGCTGCGCGCTCCTCCATTTGCTTCATATGCGTCAACAAGCTGGCGGACCTGAAGAAGAAGAGTATCTGTAAACTCTTTCGCAAACATCGTATATTGAATGAAAAACTCTGCCTTTTCTTCAAATTGAACAGGAAAACCAAGCACGAGACTTCCCTTTTCAGGCAGTACCGTTTGATCAGGTTTTACATCTACTTCAACCTTCTCCGCTGTTATCATATTCTCAAAGTAAAGAGACTCGTCCGTTTTTTCATTTAATAAAAGCAATGATGGCTCCATGTCTGTCCAAGACTGGACCACTTGTCTTGTTTTCGGACGGGTAATATCCTCTGCCTTCTTCGTCAGGAATTCTTGGAAAATGGTCTCTTTCTGATCAGTTAATGGACGGAAGAAGATGCCCCATACACTCAAATGGAAAACTGAGATTTGTTGCGTTTCTTTATCCATATCTGCAAGGAAAGAAAACTCATTAATGAATTGATTGATCGCTCTTTGATGCTTAGAAAAAGCATAATTCATTAAATCCTTTTGGACTTGTACAGCTTCCTTAAACACAAGCTCAGACGTTTGTTCTCCGCCTGATTTTTGACCACAGCAATGTTTATATTTTTTTCCGCTTCCGCAAGGGCAGAGCGCATTTCGTTTAATTTTTCCCAAAATAAAACCTCCGACATTCTAGTCTAACCTCACTATTTTAACAAACGATTGCACAGGAGGGTTTCATTTTCAAGAAAAAAGAAAAATCAGAATGATCAGTTAAATTATAAAAACACCTGAAGATCACGATAGATCATAGGAAAGACAGACTTCCTCTGTTTATTTTCTCCAATCATACCAACAGATTTTCCTCAGCTCATTCCTTCGAATAACTGCTTTGCCTCAAAATAAAAGATTTGTACGAATTTCTTTGTATTGACTCTGCCCGTCGATCCTGCGGGAGAAGATGTCTTCTGCATTTCTTTCATTCTTTGGCTGACATCGGTAAAATCGAAAAACTTCGACGCGTAGTGCTCAAACTTAGGATTTGAGAAATCTGTTAATCCTAGTGAGGCAAAATGATTCAAGGAATGATGAATAGCTCGTCTAATCCGCTGTTCCGCCGCTTTCACTTCCCGCATCACCTCTACATCGGTTGCATCATGAGCCAGTTTTCTTTCTGCTGTTTTGATAAACAGCTGCTTTAGCGGCGGGAAATTGACCTCATGAGAATTGGCGGACTGTGTTTCATGTAAGTAGATGAGTATCTCCAGTAAATCCTTAGAGCCGCTCTCGCCGACAATTCCCAGCTCAGATAAGAGGAATTCCCCAGCTTCTTTCATCGTCCTTCTCTTCGCCTCAGCGCCCGCACCTTGAGAAATCACAGGCTCTAATGGCAGCACGTGGCGAAGAGAAGCTTGTATATCGTAAATCGATTTTTCCAGCTTGATACGCTCCATGACTTTTCGAATCACACTGACGATTTCAATGCGATTGACAGGCTTATGGATATAATATTCAATCCCTAGTTCATAGGCTTCTGCCATCATCTCTTTCGCCTCTACTTGGGAAATCATAATGACCTTGCCTTTGAATTCAGGGTGGATATGGCGGATGGTTTGAATGCCATCTCTAGCAGGCATTAAAAGATCAATCAAAAGGATGTCTACTTTCTTGAGGTTCAGTGAATGTGCCTCTAATCCAACTCCGTCACCCGCTTCATCTACGACCTCTCCCAAATCCTCATCCTCTATGATTTGACCTAAAATCGAGCGTATTGCACGATCATCATCTGCAATGAAGAATCGCATACACTCACCCTCTCTGTATTAAATTTTGTATAGGAAGGACAAGCAGAAATGCTGTACCTTTTGTTTCTTTTGGTTCGATTTGAATATGACCGCCAAGCTCTTGTACCAGCTCTCTCACATAGGATAAGCCAATCCCAGTAGACGGTGTTCCAAATGCATCAAATTTGGAGGTATACCCTGGATCAAACACAATCTCTCTCATTTTTTTAGGAATCCCTGGTCCATCATCTTCAATCCGAATCTCTATTTTATCATGACTTCCTTTCAATTCGAGTGAGATCATCCCGGTATCTTTTATTGCTTCGACTGCATTGGCCATTAAATTATTAATCAGCGATAAGAAAATAAACACATGATAATCATGCAGATGAATGCCCTTTATATCAGATGTAAAGGAGATGTTTTTCCCAAGAGATAGAGCATACTTCTCTTGAATGCGGATCACAATTTGAACGAGCTCTTCCGCCTTCATATAGTCTTGCATATTTTCCTTCGAAATCAGCTTTGAAAGCCCAGCATAAATACGCTGATTATCCTTTTTCACTTCATGAATTTCTCCTGCAAGCTTTAACAGCTCCTGACTCAATTTTTTCCCTGCTTCGTGTTCATGCAGCAGACGGTAAAGCCGGTATGATTCCTGTGTAATATGCTCTGTATGTTTTAACGTTTTCTTTAAATGCACCGTTTCTTCGTATAAATTCGATATGACCATCATCATATGCTCATTTTGTTTCATGATCTGCTTTTCTCTTGATTGCGCCTCATACAGCTTCATCATATTAAAAAAACTGATCACCACAAAGCTGTGAGCAAACGCAATGAGGAACATATCGCTCAGCTTTGATAAGGTCATCGTTGTATCAAACACTAAAAATTGTACAAACAGCTCGACAAAATCAGCAACTAATTCGATCATCAAACCGATGATCCCAATGAAAATAGAGCGCTGTTTAAAGCGTCCTGTACGGACAGCAAAAAACAGGAAAGCATAAGTGAAATAGAAAAAGAAGCTTGGGAATTGCTGATAAAATGAAGAAGCTAGATCAGCATTCTGCTGAATCAAATCTAAGCCTACCCGAAAAAGCACAATAGCTGCGCCTGTTAAAAATCCCGGCAATAGCGGTCTAGATTTTCTTAAGAGTAATAAGCAAAAGAAAAACGCAGGTGCGCCAAAGCTGATGCGAAACGTCTCATTCACAGGATAAAACTTCAGCTCTCCTGCAAGCGGCACAATGACCATCATAAAAATTAAAATGAATGCGTCCTTTTTGACAAGCTGATTTAAACTCAAATGACTGACATCCCTTCCCCTGTTTGCATAGCCACAGTATACAAGGAGTCTCTTTTCTCCACAATGTACAAAAAAATAATTTTCACTGCTCCTTTTATCCTCAAAACCCTTTTTTATGACTATTCTCCGGGGCAGCAAGGTGACCTTTCAGCTATTCAGTGTTTTGAGCATTGACGACAATAATCGACAGACTGATTTTTATTTGTAAGTTTTTCTGTAGATTTACGTCAGATTGTGTAGTTTCCAAGATAAATTGAATGAACAATTTTAGTGAAACTATATGTAAGCGTTTTCTGAATTTTCACTAAAAACCCTTTTTGTTTTTCCGCCGACAATGCCTTCATTTGTACATATATTTAGGTGTAAAGGAGTGGTGCAAGCAGCGCATGACAAGTTCTTTGAAGATGTGTAACATGTTTTCGTGCCTATTTGATCGCATTTTTTGTCATCCGCCAATTCAATAGGGTACTTTTTGATTTTTGATTGGAGGAATCGTATGAAAACAGCAATTTCTAACAATACACAACACGCATGCCAGTCTTCTGTTGATCAATGGGCAGAAGAAATACGTCCGTATTACACAAACGGGCAGAATGCTGGCTACATTCCAGCACTTGGAAAAGTGAATTCCTCTCAACTTGGTATCAGCGTGATAGGCCCAGATGGATCATCTGTACGATATGGTGATTGGGACGTTCCCTTTACCCTGCAAAGTATCTCAAAAGTCATCAGCTTTATAGCTGCCTGTTTAGGAAGAGGCGTACCTTACGTCTTGGATCGGGTAGATGTAGAGCCAACTGGTGATGCATTTAATTCCATCTACCGTCTTGAGATGCACAAACCAGGGAAGCCCTTTAATCCAATGATTAATGCTGGAGCTATTACCGTATCCTCCATCCTTCCCGGAAAGACTTCTACAGAAAAGCTAGCATATATTTTCGATTTAATCGAAAACTTAATAGGTAAGCGTCCTTCTGTTAATGAAGAGGTTTATCAATCAGAATGGGCAACTGCACATCGAAATCGGGCACTTGCTTATTATTTAAAGGAAACCAATTATTTAGAATCGGATGTCGAGGACACGTTAGAAGTGTATTTAAAGCAATGTTCCATCGAGGTCACAACAGAGGACATCGCCTTGATTGGACTGATTATATCAAGTGATGGCTACCATCCCTTTAAACAAGTCCAAGTCATCCCAAAGGATATCGCCAGACTAACAAAGGCATTGATGCTGACATGCGGCATGTATAATGCGTCTGGGAATTTTGCTGCTTTCGTAGGCGTTCCAGCCAAAAGTGGTGTGTCTGGAGGCATTATGGCTTGCGTTCCGCCAAGCGCAAGAAGAGAGTTCCCGTTTCAGACAGGCTGTGGAATTGGCATTTACGGTCCCGCCATTGACGATTGCGGAAATAGTATTACCGGTGTCATGATGCTGAAAAAGCTCGCCAAAGAGTGGGATCTCAGTATTTTTTAAAAAGAACAGTGATGAATTCGAAGAGGTGATGTTATGAACGAAAAAGCTTTGCTATCTTATTTAACACATACAAATGATTTTATTTGGACTTATATTGTGATTGCTCTGTTACTTGGTGTTGGGGTGTACTTCACATATAGAACACGCTTCCTGCAAGTAAGAATGATCAAAGAAATGTTGCGTGTCCTGAAGGAAGGAAGAAAAGAAAAAGAGGGAATATCACCGTTCCAAGCATTTGCCATCAGTATGGCAGCACGTGTAGGGACAGGGAATATCACAGGGATTGCTATCGCTATTGCCATTGGCGGCCCTGGCGCAATTTTTTGGATGTGGATCGTAGCCATTATTGGATCTGCCTCAAGTTTCGTTGAAAGTACACTAGCTCAAGTATATAAAGTAAAAGACAAAACAGGCTTCCGCGGTGGACCTGCTTATTACATGGAAAAAGGGTTAAACAAGCGCTGGATGGGGATTTTATTTGCGATCCTGATTACGATTTCTTTTGGAATCGTCTTTAATGCGGTTCAATCAAATACGATCACTGTCGCTTTTAAAAACTCCTTTGGTTTAGACCGTTTAACCGTCGGTATTGTGATGGCTGTCATTTTTGCAGCGATCATTTTCAAAGGAATCCAAGCGATCGCAAAGGCTTCTGAATACATTGTCGTTGTGCTTGCGGTTGCTTATATCGGAATTGCGTTCTTTGTCATTGTCACAAATATCACGGAACTTCCTGGTGTCATCAGCACGATTGTGAAACACGCCTTCGGTTTTGAACAGTTCGCTGGCGGTACGCTAGGCGGTGCCTTATTACAAGGAATTAAACGCGGTCTTTTCTCGAATGAAGCCGGTATGGGTAGTGCACCTAACGCAGCAGCAACAGCTGTCACCAGCCACCCTGTTAAACAAGGATTAATCCAAGCATTCGGCGTGTTAACAGATACGTTAATTATTTGTACAAGCACTGCCTTCCTTGTTCTGTTTTCTGATGCGTATAAAACAACAAACCTGCAAGGAATTGAATTAACGCAGGCTTCTCTTAGTCAGCACATTGGACCATGGGCCTCTGGCTTCCTTGCCATCATGATTTTCCTATTCGCGTTCAGTACATTGATCGGTAACTATTACTATGGGGAAACGAACATTGAATTCCTTGGAGCGAATAAAATTTGGCTGAACATCTATCGAATTGCTGTTATTGGAATGGTTCTGTTCGGTGCGGTTGCCACTGTTCCTCTCGTTTGGGGTCTAGCCGATCTCTTCATGGGACTCATGGTCATCGTCAACCTCATCGCCATTACCATGCTGTCTAAGGTCGCCTTCGCAGCACTGAAGGACTACACGAGACAGAAAAAAGAAGGCAAAGATCCTGTTTTCTATAAAAATGCCGTTCCAAACAATGAGAAAATTGAATGCTGGGACGACGAACCTGCTACATTGAAAAAGAATCAAATCGGATAAAGAAACAAAGCTCTGGTCAACTGATCAGAGCTTTGTTTCTTTATGTCAAAAATTCAAGTATAAGTTTGTTGACGACCTCTGGTTTCTCATGATTGATCCAATGAGAGGCATCATCGACAAAGATCAGCTGGCCATTTGGACAGATCTTGATCGTTTCCTTCGCCAGCTTTCTGCTTAAAAATTTGTCCTCCATCCCCCAGATCATGCGAACAGGGACGAGAATTCGTTTGGAAATCGGCTTTTCAAAGCCGCCTTTTTTGATGGCTCGATACCAATTCAGCATTGAGGTCAAGGCGCCTGGCTGCGTCCAAGCGAGCTTGTAGCTTGAGACATCTTCCTTCGTGAACAAATGCGGTCTTGCCGTCAGCCCAATGGCTTCATCCAGCTTTTGAAAGTGATTTTCTTGAAGTGCTGCCTCTGGAACATTCGGAAGCTGAAAAAAAGCGATATAGGAGCTTTTCTTCCACTGCGGCGGATAAAAAGGAAGAACCTTCATCATCACCCGCGGATGCGGCATATTGACAATGATTAATTTCTCGACATATTGAGAACGGGTTGAAGCCAAATGCCAAGCAACAGCTCCGCCCCAGTCATGTCCGCCGACAATCGCCTTTTGGTTCGGGCTCAGCGTCTTGATCAAACCCACAATATCATCTCTCAGTTTATCTAATACGTAGGATTCGACTCCTTCTGGCTTGTCACTTAGATGGTAGCCTCTTTGATCAGGAACAACAACACGATAGCCTGCCTCAGCCAAGGGGATGATTTGATTTTTCCAGCCGTACCAAAACTCAGGAAACCCGTGGAGCAGCACAAGCAGCGGGCCATTTTCCGGTCCAGCCATTGCTGTATGAAGTGTTACACCATTTGTTTGGATTGATTGAAACTCAATTTGTTCCATTCCTTTGCCACCCTTCTCCTTGTCCTTTTATTCTTCCAACATAGCATATTTTCCATTTTTCAGAAAATAAAAACACTCACAAAAAAACCTTCACACTCGTGAAGGTACAGATTGTTGACAAAGGGCTAAAATGATCTTGATTTTAGCCCTTTGTCTTCTTTTCAGCGTGATAGAAAACCTTTGCAGTCTAGGAAGGGCGAGTACCGGAGCGGAGCGAATTGGACATTCGTGAGCACCGGAGCGCAGACCTGACACCGAATGCGAGGGTTTGTCTACACGCTGAAACTTCACACTCGTGAAGGTCTTCGTCTATTTCATATAATTCAGCACCCAGATCAACCCATTTTTCCGGTCCTGTACTTGTCCGTGAAGTGCGCCAAAGAAGGTATCCTGTAATTCGACCAGTACATCTCCATCAGCTTCCAGCGCTTCATAGACAGCCTTTAGTTCTTCTTCATTGTCGAACTGCATGATCAATCTGAGATTCTCTGGCTTTGGCGTGCGTCCAAATGTATCTGAAAAATGAAGCAGTGATTCCCCAAGATGCAATTCAGCATGCAGGACACGGTCCTGATGTTCATTTAAGATCTGAATATCCCCACCAAAAATCCCTTGATAATATTGAAGAGATTCTTTCACATCTTCTACAACAATATAAGGACTAACACTTATCATATCCCTCATCCTCCTCTTGTTCCGTCCATCATCTCTTTTATAGCTTATCCCAAATCGTATGAAAAAAGGCACAAATCGTCAACGGATTTGCACCTTTTTCTCATGAAGATTTCGCTAATTCACTGTGTTTGTTTGAATACGCTGCATACATGACGACACCGATTAACAGCCAAACCCCAAAGTAAAGCCATGTCCGGCCTGGTAAGTTGAGCATAAGGAACAAGCAGCAGCCCATTGATATAATCGGCAAAACCGGCACAAAAGGAACCCTGAAGCCCCTCTCAAGCTGCTGATGTGTCTTTCTCAAAATAAGCACAGATAAACTGACCATGGCAAACGTTAATAACGCACCGATATTCGCTAAGTTGGACAGATCCTTCAAATCAATAAAGCCTGAAATAACAGCTGTCATTCCGCCAATCATCCATATGCTAGCAACAGGCGTATCACTTTTGTTTGTTTTTGAAAACACTTTAGGCAAAAGTCCGTCTCGGCCCATCGCATAGGCAATTCGAGTTGCCGCATAATTATTGGCGAAAATCACAGCCATCAATCCAATGACCGCACCAACCGAAATAATACCAGCCACACTATTTTGATGTACACTTTGCAGAACATATGACATAGCCTCTGTGACATTCAGCTGTGTATAGTGCACCATGCCTGTCATGACCAAACAAACGACAATGTAAATGATCGTACAAATAAGTAATGAACCTATGATCCCAATTGGCAGGTTTCGCTGCGGATTTTTCACCTCTTCTGCTGAAGCAGAAATTGCATCAAACCCTAAAAAGGCAAAAAACACAGCAGCAGCACCGGCAATGACACCTTCTGCGCCAAACGGCATAAACGGCTGCCAATTGGATGGCTGTACATAAAAGCCGCCTACTACAATGAAAAGAACAATAATACCGAGTTTCACAAACACCATGATATTATTAAATTTTTTACTTTCCTTCGTTCCTCTAGATAAGATCCACGCAATCAGTAAAGCAATGATAATCGCCGGCAGATTCATATATCCGCCTTGCTCCGGCCCCGCTAAAAATTGATGCGGAATCGAAATTCCAAATCCCTCGAGCAGGCTGTTGAAATAACTCGACCAGCCGCTGGCAACAGCTGAAGCAGTCAGCATATAGACAGATAATAAGGTCCATCCCATTAAATGGCCTACAAGCTCGCCCATGGTCGTATATGAATAAATGTATGCACTGCCGAATACAGGAAGCGCTGAAGCCATTTCTGCATAACAAAGTGCTGCCAAACTGCACACAATGGCTGCAATCGCAAAGGAGAAAATGACAGCCGGTCCTGCATCTTTAGCCGCTGTAATACCAGTTAACACCATAACCCCTGTACCAATCACTGCCCCTATACCAAGAAGCGTGAGATCGAGCCCGCCCAGCGTTTTCTTTACCTTTTGCTGTCTGCTCTGTTCCAACAAATCGTGAATGTGTTTCTTACGAAGAATATGTCGCAAACCCTTTCCCTCCAAAACGTTAGAAAAACAAAAAATCATTCAAATTTCATTATAGCAGAATAGGTACTAAGCATTCACAACCAATTCACGTAAATCTTTCTTCATGATTTTACCAAGCTTGTTTTTTGGCAGCTCACTGATGAAATGAATGGATGGCACTTTGTAATCTGCCAAACGTTCCTGACAATAGTTCACCACATCTTCTTCGCAGAAATCGGCGGATTCGTCTTTTACGATATATGCACTTGGCACTTCACCATACAATTCGTCCGGCACCCCGATGACAGCTGATTCAATCACACCTGGAATTTGTTCAATGACTTCTTCTACTTGATCAGGATAGATATTATCCCCACCGTATAAAATCACATCTTTGTATCTGCCTGTGATAAATAGAAACCCGTCTTTATCTAGATAGCCTGCATCTCCCATATGGAACCAGCCATCTTTGAGCACCTTCGCAGTAGCATCAGGCTGATGATAATAGCCTAAGAAATAAAATGGGCTTCTCATGACGACTTCGCCAATTTCTCCAGCTGGCAGTGTTTCCTCAGTCTCAGGATGAACGATTTTCACTTCTACATCTGGATCCACTTTACCAGCAGAGCCCATTTTATCCTCGCCCATCGCAGGGTGCCACGCACTGACAACCCATGCTTCCGTGCTTCCGTAGCCATGCATCATCTGAATGCCTGCTTCTTTGTAGTCCTTAATCAAACGGACCGGCACCTTCGTACCGCCAGAAATCGCAATTTCAAAGGATGAAAGGTCATACGAACCGCGTTTCATTTCTTCCAGCATGTACGTATAAGCTGATGGGAAAGCCATCATGAACGTTATTCTTTCTTTTTCGATCGTTTCTAAAATGCGCTTCGGTGTTGCATCATGTAAGAAAACTAGCGTATACCCCTCAATGGCAGCGGCGATCAGATGATTAATTGAACTCATATGATAGAGAGGGTGACTCGCCAAGTACCGTTTCCCTTTCAAGTCAAATCCTCGATTCCCGCGTCTTGTTAAAAATTGATAGATTCGTCCATGTCCGACCATACAGCCTTTTGGATTCCCCGTTGTCCCAGAGGTAAATAAGATCATCGCTAAATCCTCTTCTGTTACCTCTTCCGCAAGATCACTGCCATCATTTGAAGCCAATATGTCTTCAAACAGCTGCGTTGTTTTCGCATTTACACCAGATTCCACCATGAGACAGTTGTCTAAAGACACATTCACCGCAGCAATCATGTCACGGAATTCTCGGTCAAAAAATAAAGCCTTTGGCTCTGCTTTTTTCAAAATACCTTCCAGCTCAAAAGAAGTAAGCTGCCAGCTAAGCGGAACTGCGACTGCACCTGCTTTAATGGCTGCCAGCATAATCGTTGAAAAGTGATGATGGTTTTGACAAATAAAGCAAACGCGGTCACCTTTTCGAATTCCTTTTTGATGTAAGTAATGAGCAAGCTGGTCGATGCGTTTTGCATATTCTGCAAATGTATAAGACACCCCTCCGCCAGTTACCGCCTCAATTTGTGAAGAGCGTTCCATTCTGTCGTTGAGTAATGCCTGTAAAGTATTCAATATCTTCATCTCCAAACGTTTGATTTCCAATAGCCAATTTCCAGCGAATTGGGTTGGCAGATTTTATCTCATTCACATTCTAAAATAAAAACAGCTGAAAGTAAAATCATTTCATTTTGGAATTGTTCTTTATATTAATTGATAATATAGGTAATTTTATAGCCGTCTTCCATTTTGGTTTAAATCATGTTGGTTATTATGATAAGATAGACCTAGTAATTGATCGGAAATGCGAATGCAATAGGAAAAGAGGTATGGAGAATGCAACATTTCGAGCTAGAGGCAAGTTTGTTAGACCATGCACTGACAAAGTATTTAAAAGCGACGAAACAAATAGATGAAGAAAATATTCCGAAAAACGTCACGAATGTTAAAGGGTTTATTTTACGTATCATCTACCGCCATCAATCATGTACTGTGAAAAATATTCTGCAGGAAGTTTCATTATCTCCCTCTGCAACAACAACCGCTCTCAATCACTTAGAAGACGAAGGGCTGATCATCCGCTCTCGAAATAATAATGACCGCCGTACTGTGTGGATTGAACTCTCTGAATCGGGTGAACAAATTGCTAAACAAATGATCGACAATCGCCAGCTGCTTGTGAATCAATTGTTCAACCACCTTTCAGAGGAAGATAAAAAAACATTTTTTGAATTAATCGAAAAAATGATGGACGAGCACACATTAAAGGCTTAGGAATATTCCTAAGCCTTTTTTTATGGCTTTAAAACGACCTTTATACAATCATCCTGTTTGTCATTGAAGATGTGGTACGCATGAGCAGCTTCATCTAATGGCAATTTGTGAGTAATAATCGCTCTAGGATCAATTTCACCGCTTGTCACTTTTTGATAGAGCTTTGACATGTATCCTCTCGCCGGGGCTTGGCCCATTTTCAGGGTGACGTTTCTTGCGAAAAAAGCGCCTAATGGAAACATGTTGTACAGGCCGCCGTACACACCCGTCATCTGCACTGTTCCACATTTGCGAACGGCTTTTGTGGCAATTTGAATGGGTCCGATCGTTCCGCCTTGCAGCTTGAGTTTTTGCTCAATTTTTTCAAGCGGCGACTTCTTTCCATCCATTCCCACACAATCAATCACAACATCGGCTCCGCCCTTGGTGAGCTCCTTTAACGTTTCTCCCATGTCGGGATCTTCTGTAAAATCAAAGACCTCCACGCCGCTCATTCGTTTTGCATGCCGCAGGCGGTAATCAATGTAATCGACAGCAATCACACGTTCTGCCCCTTTTTGCCAAGCAAATTGCTGCGCCATTAACCCAACAGGACCACAGCCTAGCACGATGACCGTATCGCCTTTTTTCACACCTGCGTGCTCTACGCTCCAATAGGCGGTTGGCAGGACATCTGATAAGAAGAGCAATTGTTCATCCTCCAGCTCACAATCCTCTGGAATCTTAAACGGGGTGTAGTTGCCAAAAGGTACACGTAAATACTCTGCCTGTCCTCCGGGATAGTTCCCATATTTCTCACTATAGCCAAAAAGCCCACCCGAATCGTAGTGCGGGTTTGAGTTGTCACATTGGCTTTCTAAGTGATGATCGCAATATTGGCATTTACCACATGCAACTGTAAATGGAATGACGACACGGTCTCCCTTTTTTACGGCTGTGACATCCGGGCCAACTTCCTCCACAATCCCCATTGGTTCATGCCCAATTACATAGCCGATTGGAAGCGGGAAATTCCCCTGATACAAATGTAAATCTGATCCACAAATTGCTGTTGATGTAATACGTATGATCACATCTTCCCGATCTTGAATCGACGGTGCATCTACTTTCTTCACTGCAATGCTATTTTTCCCTTGATAAGTAACAGCTCTCACATGCACTTCCTCCTTTAGCTCAAATCATCTTTACATAGCTTCACCTTGAATGAATGGTTCATTCATCAAATGAGCAATTTAAGTGGAGGAGGCAAAAAACAAAAAAAGCCTGTCGATTGTTTCGACAGACTCATGACGTTGTGTAACGCGTTACACACTTATTCCTTTTCGACAAAAAACAAATCATATTGAGTTGAAGTCTCCCGATCGAACATGAAGTTCCCTTCTTGAATAAAATAAGGACATATACTTGGGCTTGGAGATTCCTCAAACTGTTCATACACCTGCTCAATTTCTCCTGGAAGCAGCAAAACCAACATTTTATTTGAATGAGACACAAATTCATAAGAGTGAATCGTATCCGGCGGGATATAGGCAAAGTCACCCGGCATCAAGCAAATATCCTCTCCGTTCAAATGAAGGTTCATCTTCCCTTCAACACAATAGATTGCTTCTGTATGAACTTGATGATAATGCGGCGGGAAATATTTCTCCTTCGCTCCTTCAACCACAAAATGACTGAATCCGCCTCCTGTTGTTTCTACTGTTGCAATCAGCTCATGAATCTGGCCATCAATGATGTATTGCTTCCCTTCACCAGCCTCTAATACATAAGGCTGTACCTCGTGAGGAAGCTGACTATGAAATAAAACGGAGGGCCTCGTTGTATTAGACAGTTCTCTGATTCCATGCATCAGGATGATATCGCTTTCTTTTTCAGCCTGCTGAAAACTGGCTGCATCAAAAGCATGATGAGTCATAGACCATTCATTCTGAAAAAGCCTCTTTCCAATTTGCTGATAGACATCTGTCATTTTTCCGCCCAGCGTATATGAAATAAATCTTGTTTTATGACTATGCATTCTGTAGCCATGAATCGTTTTGGGCGGGATATGAATATAATCAAAGGCTGTGGCCATGTATTTTTTACCGTCCAGCATCACTTCAAGCTTTCCTTCCAGCACAAAAATAGTTTCAAATAAGTGCTCATGACAGTGCAGCGGGAAATAAGCTCCTTTCCCCCCTGTGATTAAGGCAAGCTCAAACAGCTGATTCGTTTGATTTGCTTCTGCCAGCATATGAACAAGCTGATTCTCCAGCCCATACAGCTTTCCGGAACCAGACACGGTATAAAAAGAGGTACCTTCGGATTGCTTCATCGATTGCGGTTGCTCCGACATCCCATCACTCCTCGTGACAAATTGACTATCTATATTATATAGACCAATTGATATAATAGATAGACAATATGCGAGAGATTTTACTCATCTCGCATAAATAAATGTCTAAGGTAACTTTTTACGTGTTCTAAAGGGGTCGTTTGTTTGAGTGCAATGGTCATCGATAAACCCCCGATGACCATTGAGTGAAGGAGAGAAGCCAGCTCATCCGCTTTGTTTTCTTCATACCCGCTGTTCATTAGCTTTTCTTTTACAAGCTCCTGCCAGCGGATCATTTCTTGTTTGCATGCAGCATGAAGCTGCGCGTTTTCAGGCTTGGACTCTGCCGCCAGCAAGACAATTGGAATCCCTCTTTCACTTTCGTTCTCCATAAATCCTCGAATGATCTTTGTCATATAATGATCGATGGCGATATATGGGTCATCCGAATAGGCAAAGCCTTCTTCAATTTGATTAATGACCTTTTGACTAATGTGTTCAACAGATGCAATAGCCAGCTCTTCTTTTCCATTTGGAAAGTAATAATAAAGAGAGCCTTTAGGTGTGCCGCTCTCTCTGATAATTTGATTCAATCCTGTCGCATGGTATCCCTGTTTACGTAAAAGAAGTGCTGCCGTTTGAATGATTTTGTCCTTCGTACTCACGTGTGACATTCTTTTCCCTCCATAGACCAAAGTCGCTGATCATGCGTTATCGATTTAATTGACTAGTTCCTTTCCAAATCGAGGATGTCTCCATTTCCGCCGCAAGCCTGAGCAGCCAGTCCTCTTTTCCTTTAGGTGCTGTCACCTGTACCCCTAAAGGCATGCCCGCGCTAGTCAGATGAACAGGAACACTCATTGATGGCTGACCTGTTAAGTTGGCAAGCTGTGTAAATGGGGTGTAGGTCAAGCTCTTGAGGAACATGTCATAAATAAGATCCTGCTGTGCTTGCATTGAAAGGGATGACACACGTAAAAGTGCGGCTGTTTCCTGATCTGAATGCATAAGCTCACCTACCTTTGGAGCTGAATAGGCAGTAGCTGGTGTCACATAGAGATCGTAGGTTTGATGAAATGATGCCATTTGTGCAGCAGCCCGATCCCACGCATCAAGACTTTCTGTATAAGCAGCAGCGGTCACATTCTTGCCAGCCTCCGCCAGCACCCATGCCACGATGTCCGTTTCCTCCGGCTTTACTGGACGCCCTAACGAACGAGCCAAGGAAGTGAATAACGCAGACATTTCTCCGCTGTTCATCACGTAATATTGCTGCATGAGATGAACCCCATCAATTTCTGGCTTGGCTTCTTCTACTTGATGACCCTGCTCACTCAGCCATTTCACTGTTTGCTGAACCGCCCGCTTCGCCTCCTCACTGACCTTCGTGCCAACTGGAGATTCTACGCTGTAAGCAATTCGCATAGAAGATGTACGTTTCGCCAGATCCTCTTGGTAACTGCCATCGTATAACGGAGTTTGGAAAGCAGCTTCAGGTTGAATGACTTGAAGTAGATCAAGAAGGGCTGCACTGTCCCGTACTGTTTTTGTGAGTGTAAAGTCGATGGAAGCCCCTTGCCACTGCCTTCCTGCGCCTGGGCCTACCGGCGTTCTTCCCCGCGTGGGCTTAAGGCCGAACAAACCGGTAAAGGATGCTGGAATCCGGATGGAACCACCGCCATCACTTGCTCCGCCAGCAGGTACAATGCCGCTTGCAACAGCTGCTGCTGTCCCGCCGCTTGAGCCGCCCGGAGAATAGTCCGTATTCCAAGGATTTCTCGTTGGACCATGTAAAGCAGGCTCTGTCACATTTCTTAAACCGAATTCCGGTGTATTTGTATGTCCGATCATGAGAAAACCAGCCTGCTTCAACCGATCAACAAAGTGCGAATCCGAATTTGCTTTTACATCCTTTAACAGCAAAGCTCCTGCTGTCAGCGGTTCATTTTTAATCCCGTGCGATATATTTTTCAGCACAAACGGAACACCAGCAAATGGCTGATACTCATGTAACTCCTTGATGTCTTTTAAAACTTGTTCTTGTCTCGTCCGTATCACAGCGTTTAGTTCTGGATTGACCTCATTCAATCTATCAAATGCAGCCTGCATAAGCTCCTCGGGCTTTACCTGCTTATTCTGCACAAGTGCTGCCAAGCCAGCCGCATCATACGTCATATACTCTTTTACGTTCATCAGCATGTCCTTCTTTCTCTTATCATGATGTCTCTATTGTCTACTAGAATTCTATGAATTTCAATTTCAGGTTACTTGTAAAAATAACTTTCTGAACAAGACGACAATTCTACTATCCCATCCCTCTGCTTTCTCCGATATAATAGAGAAAAAAAGACCGAGATCATCGGATGAGAGGAGCCACGCATTGAAAAGGAAATTACTTATCGTCATTGCGTTTCTTCTTGCGTTGACAACTGCTTTGCCCTTCCATTCGCAGGCAGCTGCACCGCCAAAAGAAACAGATGTCATCATCGTCTATAAAAATCAAAAAGGAAAACAAACAGCGATTGAGGAAAGTGAGAAAGTGAACGCACAGTACATACATCTTCCCGCTGTCGCTGTGACAGCAGATGAACAAGCGGTCACCTCACTCAAAAAAGACCCAAACATCGCTTACGTCTCAAAAAACGTAAAGGTTAAACTCGCGGCTTCTACTGTGAAGAAAACAGCCGCTGCTACTAATCAGGATGCATTGGTACAAAAATCTTACAATCTGCAAAAACTAAATATCAAGCAAGCAATAAAAGAAGGCGTCACTGGTAAAAATGTAAAAGTAGCCGTTTTAGATACTGGCATTTTCTCACACGAGGATTTAAAGGTATCCGGCGGTAAATCATTCGTGAACTACACATCCTCTTATAAAGATGATGAAGGACATGGCACACATGTCGCCGGCACGATTGGTGCGCTTAATAACGATTATGGAACAGTCGGCGTCGCTTCCGGTGTGAAGCTGTATGCTGTGAAGGTGTTAGATAAAAAGGGAGAAGGCGACCTGTATAGTCTGCTTCGAGGCATCGATTGGGCGATTACCAACAAGATGGACATTATTAATTTAAGTTTAGGCTTTGAAGACAATATCCCCATCTTGCGTTCAGCAGTAGATGAAGCCTCTAAAAAAGGACTGCTCGTGGTTGCTGCAAGCGGAAATGATGGAAAAAAGAATCATATTAGCTACCCTGCCGCTTACAATAGTGTCATTGCCGTATCTGCAACGACTGACAAAGACAAACTTGCGTCTATCTCGAATACAGGGAAAGGGATTGAATTTTCTGCCCCTGGCGAGAACGTCATCAGTACCTATTTGAAAAATGAATATTGGTATGCAACGGGGACATCACAAGCTGCACCGCATGTCACAGGAATGCTGGCACTGTTAAAGCAGCTTCATCCGAAGAAAACAAATGCACAGCTTCGCACTTTATTGCGCAGCTATACAGTGGATCTTGGTGCAAAAGGGAAGGATCCGCAATTCGGCTATGGCCGCGTGCAATATGTGCCGCAATCCACCTTTTTAAAGGCTGCGGCAAGTGCTGTCAAAAAAGCCGAAACATCTAAAAAGCAGGCAGATGTCAATCAAGCCAAAACGAGAATTGGCCGGCTCACTGCAAGCAAGCAAAAAACAGCACTCACAGAACGGGTGAAGAAAGTCCAAGCAGCCATTGATATCCGCTCGGCACGTGCAAAGGTCAAAGCAGCCGAAAAGAACAAAACACAGAGCGCTATTAAAAGTGCTCAAACGGCCATCAAAAAACTAAACAAAGGCAAAGAAAAAACAAGCCTGCAAAACCGGCTTGACAAAGTAAAAAAACAAGTCGCTTATCAAAAGAAAGTGACAGATGCTAAACAAAAGGTCAAAAAAGCGGAAGCCAAACGAACAAAGAAAACAAAAGCAGCGGCTCAAAGCGCTGTCAAACAGCTAAAAGCCTCCAAAACAAAAACCAATTTACAAAAACGATTAAACCGTATTAAGGTTTAACAGAAAAAACGATTCCTTTCAGCGAGGAATCGTTTTTTCTATTTCAACATTGGCTCAAACAAGCTGTGATGATATTTCCCTTCGGCATCTGCCCTCACTTGATCGAGAATGCTTTCTAACGAAGCCGTCACGCCTTCTAATGCCCGCCGTACTGCGCCGTTCTCAAAATCCGTTAAACTCTCCGGCAATTCATCTTCATCCAGCACAAAGACATCACCATTCGGAAGAACGAGAAGATCAATAATGAGGTCTTCAAACATGACCAGCTGGGCGTTGAACTGTGTATCTCCCACCATATTCAAATAAGATCCTAGTTCCTTCCCTTGATCATCTCTCCAGAAATATATGTTATAAGGACGATCCTTCCAATAATAGGCGGTCGTATAGCTCCCTTTTGGAATGGTCAGAAAACCAGCACCTGCCCTCATCGTAAATGGGTCTTCAATCTTGTGAAACAGCACAGCCTGCTGTCCCTGTGCATCTAACAGCTGACAGGTATGTTCCACAACTTTCTGATCGTATTTGATTTTTCTCTCGATGACTTCATCCCAACGATCCGCATGCAGCGAAAACAACATGTCACAACTCCCTCTAAACATCTCGTTTCTTTCCAGTATACACCGATTTTTTCTGAAGAAATAAAGGATTGCCGTATTTACTTATGGAAGACCTATGATGAGGTGAAAGAAATGAACGGAATCACGATTCTTGAAAACTTTACACAGCTTGGACAAATCATCCTCATGATTTGCGGCTATGTCCTTTATTGGCAGCTGGTGAAAACGAAGAGAGAACGAAAGCTGTCTCCTTATGAGCGCATGTTAAAATTCTTTGTCATGTTCGGTTTAATATCCTGGGGGGTATCATATTGGGCGCTGGCACTGTGGGCGTAAATTGAAAAAAGGAAGAGCTGCCCGTGCAGGACTTGCTCTTCCTTTTATTACGCGTGATTTGATGAACCTGCCGGCTGTTCTTTCTTGATCACATATTGATAGCTCTTGACATGTGTCCCATTTTGGTTCACAAATTCTTTATCAAGCGCACGCTCAAAGCCCATTCGTTCATATAAGCGAATGGCGGCCTGCATTTTATCAGATGTATGAAGATACAGGACATTTTCGCCCCATGATTGCGTCAGTTCAATACTTTTACGCAGCAATGACTCTGCAATGCCTTTTCCCCTCACATCGGGATCTACTCCTAAAAACCGGACGATGGCTGATGTAATGCCCATTTCGGGTTTATCATACGCTTGCTCTGATGAGCGGAACATTTGAAGCGTCCCTACGACTTTGCCGCCAAGCTCCGCCACAAGCATCAGCTCCATGTTCGGATTATCTACAGCTGCTGCAAGCGCGGCAGAATAATTTTGCCAGCCTTCCTCTGTAAATTGAGGTTCATACTGTGCATAGGATTTGATCAGCACGTGTGTGATAGCCTCATGATCTTCTTTGACTGCTTGACGAATGATCAGCTCTTGCTGCTTCATGTCAGCACCTCCTGCTCTCTATTAGTGGATATACGTATCATGCAATCACTGCATTCGATCACCTTACTCTTTTCTCTACTCATTCAATGTAAAGAGTCTCATTCGAAAGATCAATCATTTTGCACGAAATCATCTTTGAAAAATTTTCATTGAAAAGGAACGCTTGATTCATTATGCTGTGTTGAGGAAGTATACGAGGAGTGTTGTCATCATATGAGTTCTTTATCTTATCCCCAAGAATCGAAAAAAAATCGATTTCTCCTTGCCGCATTGCTCGGATCTTTAACCGCCCTTGCTCCGCTGGCAATGGATATGTATTTACCTGCTTTACCTAATATCGCCCGTGACTTTGAAGCAAGCACGGCGTTGTCTCAATTCAGTCTGATGGCTTGTCTCATTGGACTGGCGCTTGGCCAGCTGATTGCAGGCCCGATCAGCGATACGATCGGCAGAAGAAAACCGCTGATGATTGGCTTGACCATCTTTATTGCGGCATCCCTTCTTTGTACAGTGGTCACATCGATTTGGACGTTCATTCTTCTTAGATTGATTCAAGGACTTGCTGGATCAGCAGGCATTGTCATTGCACGAGCCATCGTACGAGATCATTATGAAGGATCAGAAATGACGAAATTCTTTGCATTGCTGATGTTAGTCAATGGGGTTGCTCCGGCAGCGGCACCTATCGTGGGCGGACAAATGTTACGGTTCACGACGTGGCAGGGTGTGTTTGTTCTTCTAGGAATCCTCGGAGCGCTAATGCTCCTAAGATCAATGTTTTCATTGAAAGAAAGCTTACCTGCGGAACGCAGACAGACTGGGGGCTTCAAACAGATCCTAGGTGCGATGAAAATTCTAGCGAGCGATCGTCTCTTTGTTGGATATGCCCTATCACAAGGTCTAGTCTTCGCAGCGATGTTTGCCTATATTTCTGGTTCACCGTTTGTGCTTCAAGATATTTTCAACCTTTCTCCACAAGGATTTAGTGCGGCCTTTGCGGTAAATAGTCTTGGGATCATCACGGCTGGACAAGTATTTGCCCGAGTTGCTGCGAAAATTGGTGAAGAGAAAGTCCTTCGCATTGGATTGCTGACAGCTGCATTAGGGGGAGTCACTTTATTTTTCATGATCTCAATTGATGCAGGATTGTACGGTATTCTGATTCCGCTGTTTTTTGTTGTCTCAAGCGTTGGAATTGTCGGCACCTCTGCCCCGTCTCTTGCGATGCAGCATCACGGAGCGCATGCAGGAAGTGCAGCTGCACTGATCGGTGTGGCGCAAATGCTGCTAGGCGCTTGCATGACACCTCTTGTCGGACTAGCCGGAAGCCAAACAGCCTTTCCAATGGGTCTGATCATTATGCTTTGTGATCTAGGCGCACTTTGCTGTTATTTCTTCTTTGTGGCCCGAGCGAAAAAAAGACCCGCATAAGCGGGCTTTTTCATTTATTATGGCTTGCTCCAATTGATGGTGCGGAACACGTTACTCTGGTCATTGTTGTAATATGCATCTAAATCAAAGCCTGATAGTCCAAAACCAATTGTCATGACAATTCCTCCGGCAACGGTGAAGATGATTCCCCATTTGATGCATTGCTTTTTTAAATCATTCACGTTCATACTCTCACGACCTTCTTTTTAAACATTCCCATGAATGCCTTAGTGGTTTGAATAGTCATTTGCACAAATAGCTTTGTCAAATACGCCGTGGCTATGCCGCTTAATAATCCGACACCTAATAGAAGAATACCAACGCCAATCTGCGTCACCACCACATGCAAACCGTCCTGAAAAATAAATGGAGAACCAATGATGCTCCAAAAACCGCCGAGCAGACCAGTAAGCGTCAATGCACCTGTCACGAGTGGAATGCACCAAATCACCATATACACAGAAAGAATCAGCAGGAAGACTGTTGCTAGAATACTGCCCCATAACGGAAAGCCTAAAATGAGAATGGAGAGTCTCGTCGCTTTTTCTCCAAACGTCGGCACCTGAACGGTTTTTATACCTTGTTCCTTCATAATCCCTTCAGCGATCATAGCAGGCTGTCCGACTTGCTGAACCGCTTCCTGTTCACTATAGCCATCTTCCTGATAATCCTCAATCATTTCATCGTAGTATTCGATAAACCGATCACTGTCTTTTTCGCCTAGAAGATGCAGATGCTTCTTTAGGCTGCTCAAAAATTCTTTTTTATTCATTGCCCTGTCCTCCAGAAATAAAGTCGTAAATCGCCATCACCTGATCCCATTCCTCTAAAAACTGCGCCATATGCTCCCGCCCGCTTTCTGTCATGCGGTAGTATTTTCTTAATCGACTGTTATGTTCCTGGGAATAGGTCTCCACATAATTGTTTTGCTCTAAACGTTTTAAAATCGGATATAATGTCGATTCTGAAATCTCAATACAATGGGACATATCTTTAATGATTTGATAACCATAGGAATCGCCTTTCTTTAATACCGCCAGTACACAAAATTCCAGTAATCCTTTTTTTAATTGTGCATTCATGTTTACAACTCCTAACTATTCATACTATACATTACATAGTATTGTGTGACAAGAGGTATAGAGAATAAAAAAAAGACCCTTTTTCGGGTCTTTTCATTTTTATATATTCACAAATCCTTCTCCGAACACATCGCGTACGTCATGGACAACAACGAATGCGTCTCGATCTATTTTCTTAATAATTTTCTTAAGGCGCATGAGCTCCTGCTTTTGAATGACCGCGTAAAGAATTTCCTTCGATTCCTTTGAATAATGACCGCGTCCGTTTAAAATCGTTACGCCTCGATCTAAGGTGTGATTGATTTCTTCCGCAATATCATCTTTGCATGAAGAAATAATCGTCACTGCCTTTTTCGTGTTAAGTCCTTCTATCACGAAGTCCATCACCTTTGTCGCCACGTACAGCATCACAATGGTAAACATTAATTTTTCCGCACCAATAATAAAATAGGAAGCAAATACAACGATCAGATCAAAGAACAAGATGGCATAGCTCACGTTCCAGTCTAAATACTTGTTGGCAATTCTTCCGAGAATGGCAGAACCCGCCGTTGTTCCACCTGCTCTGAGCACAAGACCAATCCCAATTCCGATGATAATTCCTGCAAAAATCGCTCCAATGATCAATTCATGAACATTCACGACCCATGTTGTGGTCAGGTGCAAAAATAGAGAGTTACTTGCGACGGCAACCACAGTATAAATCGTGGTCTTCTTGTCTAAATACTTATAGCCGACAAGCAGTAAGATGGCATTAAACACAAGGTTCGTCAGCCAAGGTGCAATCTCAAACAAATAATAAAAAATAATGGACAGCCCTGTTACGCCGCCTTCACCAAATTCAAGCGGAATGACAAACATGTTCACTGCTGCGGCAAATAAAAAAGAACCAACTAGAATCATCGCTATATCTTTTACACATTTTTTCAATTTCTTCTTTCCTCCTTTTTTAAGCATATAAAAAACCCTCTTTCTGCACGAAAGAAGACAGTCGTTGGACAACATAAAAATCAAAAGACGGCGCCTTTTGATGAAGCTTTCTGAAATCAATCTTTCCATAATATATATCTCTTTTTAGAGGCTGTCAATGACTTGGTTTTCTATTATTTTGACTGCATTTTTATGCATCAAAACTCGCATGTTTTCAGGGTTTTTCCGCCCTACGATGCTTTTTCCTCTCCTTGACAAAAACACTTTAGTCATTTAAACTACTGCCTCATATCATATCCATTATTTCCGATCTAAAAAGGAGGCTGTTTGATTCCGATGAATCCTATTCAAAGCCGTTTACAGGCTCACGCACCTTTGATTTTAGACGGTGCATTAGCAACAGAGCTTGAACGAAAGGGCTGTAACTTAAACGATCGTTTATGGTCAGCCAAAATACTTATTGAACAGCCACAATTGATTCAGCAAGTACACTTGGACTACTTCCAAGCAGGTGCTGACTGCGCAACAACCGCCAGCTACCAAACAACGATTGAAGGTTTTGCTGAAAAAGGCTATACAAAAGAAGAAGCGATTGAACTCATGAAACGCTCTGTCACTCTAGCGAAAGATGCACGCGATCTTTTTTGGCAGGATGAAGCGCGTCGTGAAGGACGGACAAAACCATTTGTCGCTGGATCTGTGGGGCCATTCGGCGCTTATTTATCTGATGGTTCAGAATATAAAGGGAATTATGGACTCTCAGAGCAGGCTCTTATTGATTTTCACAGACCAAGAATTCAGGCATTAGTAGAAGCGGGTGCAGATATTCTTGCATGCGAAACGATTCCTTGTCTGATTGAAGCAACTGCCATTGCAAAGCTGCTGCAGGATGAATTCAGCGGGGTATCTGCTTGGATCACATTCAGCGCAAAGGATGGCCTGCACATTAGTGAGGGTGATTCCATACGAGAATGTGTACAGGCGCTTGAGCCTTATGAACAAATCGCTGCTGTCGGTGTGAACTGTACGCCGCCGCAATTTATCACTTCTCTCATTCAAGAAATGAAAAAGGGAACGAGCAAACCGATTGTGGTATATCCAAACTCAGGTGAAATATATGATCCTGAAGAAAAGGTATGGAACGGAGATACGTCTCATCTTACTTTTGGCGAATGTGCGCATCAATGGTACAAAGACGGCGCGCATATCATCGGCGGCTGCTGCCGGACGACCCCAGAAGATATCAATGACATCTTAAAACGAACCACATCGTAGCATCATGAATCATCACACATACTTCTAAGCAAAAGGGCGGGAAGACATGGAACAAGCAAAAGATCAGTCACAACAATATCAACGAAAAATGACGAGCCGGCACCTGTTCATGCTTTCTCTAGGCGGCGTCATTGGAACAGGGCTCTTTTTAAGCTCGGGGTATACCATCAATCAGGCCGGACCTGCGGGAACCATTCTTGCCTATCTTGTGGGAGCTTTAATTGTCTACCTCGTGATGCTTTGTTTAGGTGAGCTGTCTGTCGCAATGCCGGTCACAGGGGCTTTTCATACGTATGCAACAAAATACATTGGACCTGGTACAGGCTATACGGTTGCTTGGCTATACTGGCTGACATGGACAGTGGCACTCGGTTCGGAATTTACAGCCGCAGGACTATTAATGCAGCGCTGGTTTCCAGACACTTCAGTTTGGATGTGGAGTGGTGTTTTTGCTCTTCTCATCTTTTTACTGAATGCATTTACAGTTAAGTTTTTTGCAGAATCAGAGTTTTGGTTTTCCAGTATTAAAGTGATGGCTATTATTCTCTTTATTATTCTTGGCGGAGCTGCCATGTTTGGTTTGATCCCATTAAAGGGCGGTGAGGCCGCTCCGTTCTTTTCTAATTTCACTGGCGAAGGCGGACTTTTCCCAAACGGCTTTTTACCAATTTTAATGACGATGCTTGCGGTCAACTTTGCTTTTTCAGGTACGGAGTTGATTGGGATTGCTGCGGGTGAAAGCGTCAATCCTGACGAGACCATTCCAAGAGCAATTCGCACAACCGTCCTGCGTCTCGTCCTGTTTTTCGTTGGAACGATTGTTGTGTTGGCTGGCTTGATTCCAGTAGAAGAAGCCGGGGTGATCAAAAGCCCATTTGTCGTGGTATTTGATCGTATCGGGATTCCTTATGCCGCAGATTTCATGAATTTTGTCATCCTGACCGCGATCTTATCTGCCGCAAACTCAGGATTATACGCATCATCTCGTATGCTTTGGTCGCTTTCTGAGGAACGGACACTTCCTAAAAAACTGGCGAAGCTGACGTCAAAAGGC
The DNA here is from genome assembly GCF_038593295.1 of Bacillus sp. FSL R5-0512. Classification (NCBI taxonomy): domain Bacteria; kingdom Bacillati; phylum Bacillota; class Bacilli; order Caryophanales; family Bacillaceae; genus Bacillus; species Bacillus sp. FSL R5-0512. Next base: position 254,173 of record NZ_CP151982.1, on the reverse strand, counting down.
ATTCCTTTGAATGCACTCATTTTAAGTATGATCGGTGGGATTCTTTCTTTGCTATCGAGCGTGATCGCACCAGAAACGGTATACCTTGTCCTAGTGTCAATCTCTGGACTGGCCGTTGTGGTTGTATGGATGGGGATTGCTGCCTCACAATTTATGTTTCGGAAAAGATTTTTACAGGAAGGCGGACAGCTTCATGATTTATCCTTTCGAACACCGCTCTATCCAGTAGTTCCGATTGCAGCCTTCCTCCTATGTCTTGCATCTGTCATTGGCATTGCCTTTGATCCAAATCAGCGGATTGCCCTCATCTGCGGCATTCCTTTCATTGCGCTCTGCTATGCTGCCTATTACGTGACAGCTTGGATTCAGAAAAAGCGAGAAAAACCTGGTGTATAAACATCAGGGTTTTTTCATCTGACAAAAAAGGATATCGCTAGTAAAAGAAGCACACTTTGGTATATGATAGGAATCTATGATTTCAGGATGAACCAAGGGAGTTGTCGTGAATATGGAAATGACCATTACAAGAGCATTAAGTGAACTGAAAATGTTAGATAAAAGAATCAATCGAACCGTTGATGAAGCCGTACTCGGTGGATTGATGATCGGCAAACATATACAGCACGGATTTCAGAATCAAGAAGAGATTGAAAAAAAGGCGAAGGCTGATGATCAATCGATTCGAGCTTTAATCAAACGCCGGAATGCCATCAAATCAGCCATCGTTGTATCAAATGCAACCACAATGATTGATGTGGCGGGTGTCCGTATGACGGTGGCAGAAGCGATTGAACGAAAGACGTCGATAGACTACGATATTCGTTATTTACGGAAAATGAAACAGGTGTACAAAGAGTTGGTCGACAAAGCTGAACAAACGAATGAAGATGTGAAAATGAGACTTGATCAGCATTTAGAAACCTTGTTTGGGAAAGATGGAAAGACACAAGCGGCTGCCAACCAAGAGATCGTGAAGTCTTTTCTAGCTGAAAATGAGGCGGTGATCATCGATCCGCTTCGCCTTCGAGTGAAAATTGAACAGCTTTCGAAAGAAATTGAAGATTTCCAAATGGAAGTTGATTTTTCCTTGTCTGAAAGCAATACACTAACGAAAATACAGATTGATTAATTGATTTTGTTAGTGAGCCGAAAATCGATAGGACTAAACACCTCCGAGGGAAAGGTCATTCCCTCCTCATCTGATGATCATCTTAGGATGATCCTTGATAAAAGCTCAAAGCTGAACGTTCAAGGATCAAAGTTCAAGTGTGAAAGTTCTTATCTATCAAAGCTCAAGTTGAAAAGTTAAACGCTCGATCGAATCTGGGAATAACGGCTGATGAGTGTTTGTTTATCGACTCATTCGGTTGCCGCCCAGCAGGTTTGCTAACAAAAAGAAAAGGATGTCACCTGATGACATCCTTTTTTCTATGAGATTAATAACGTGATGTATATGCCAAATGGTACACACTTGTGACATTTGAAGATAGTTTGATGTCGTTTGACGTAAACGTCACTGGAACGATATCGTAGTAATGTGTTGACCAGCCTGCATTATTGTATGATTGGTAGCCTGCACCTGCAGGAACTTGAAACGTTAGTGAAAACTGTCCATTCTCGTCTGTTGTGCCTGTCGCTGTTTGAGCATATGATTTGATGGCTGCTTCAAAATAAAGCTTGATCGGCTGATTAGGCATGAGGTTCCCGCTTGCATCTTTGAGTATCCCTTTAAACGTAGCTGGATAATAAGAACCCACGCGATATTTACTGCCATAGCCGTAATTCACTATTCCACTATCGGCTGCTGTGACACTTGTTACTTGAACGGATGCTGGTACTGCCCCTGTTTCTTCAGCATGTGCAAAGCTTGGGAATACGAGAAGCAATGATAGAACGAAAGCAAACATGATTTTTTTCATCGATAAATCCTCCTTTTTTTTCCTACTATTTTACTATCGACATTAATTGGTATTTTTCCAGTTAAAAACAAAAAAACTTCCCTTTTTTTAGAAAGGGAAGTCCTTTTTTTATTTTTTCACAACCACTTTTACCGCTTTGCTTTCTCTTTTTCTCACATCTGATGCGGTCACATACAAAACTGTTTTGGCTTTTTGTGGCTTGATTTGGGCAGTAAATGCGCCCTTGCTATTGGTTTTGACTGTTTTGATGACTTTCTTTGATTTGTTTTTCACTTTAATGGTCAAGCCTGCACCCGCAGTCCCTTTGACCGCTTTACTTTTAATGGTTACTTTGCTCACTTTCGGCTTAGCTGGTGCTTTGCCTTTTTTCACGACGGTTTTGAGCGTCGTAGCGGCCTTTCCTTTTGACATTTTAATGTGAAGGACCTTGTTTTTGTTCTGATGCTTAATCTTCACACTAAAGGTTCCTTTTTTGCCTGCTGTGCCTTTTCCAAGCAGCGTTTTGCCTCTATACACAGAAATAGCAGCACCGGCTTTTGCTTTACCTGTCACCTTTTGATGCTGATCTTCCACTTTGTTCACTGATGCATTCAATTCGACAGCACTTAATGCAGCAAATGCATTCAGTCTGCCATGTCCTGTCATCCAATCAATTCCTGGGATTTTCGGATCGACAATTGGCTCCTCGTTTTCATCATAGAAAACGTCGTCTTTTCCATCGATTGATTTAAATGAGATGTCATCTGCTGTACTTTGCAAAAGATTTCTCACTTGATTTGGCTTTAAGGATGGATTTTTAGAAAGCAGTAACCCTGCTGCTGCTGCCACATATGGTGTCGCCATTGATGTCCCGCTAAGGTATGAGACATTCCCATCAGGCATGAGGCTCGGAATATCCGACCCTGGTGCTGACATGCTCAGTCCTTTGCCATAGCTTGAAAACTCAGCGGCAATATCCATACGGTTGCTTGCGCCAACCGCCATTGCGTATTTTGACGTCGCAGGGTAGCCCATTTCTGGTACGCCATCATTTCCACTTGCCACGACCACTAGTACATTTCTTTGTGCAGCATAATTCATTGCATATTCAATCACTCTGCTGTAATAGCCGCCAAGGCTCATGTTGATCACCTTTGCGCCTTTGTCCACTGCATGTTTGATACCAAGTGCAATATGCTCTGTATCGCCAAAGCCATAGGCATCCAGCACCTTCACCGGAATGATGCCCGTATGTTGGTTAAGGCCTGCCATTGAGTAATGATTATCGGATTTTGCGGCAATGATGCCTGCCACATGCGTACCGTGTCCATTGTCGTCAATCGCATCTTTGTTTCGTCCAATGAGATTCGCACCTAAGTCTGTACGAACAGTCCCGTTTAAATCTGTCAAACGGCTGTCTACACCTGTATCCACAACAGCAATTAATGTTTGCTTCATTTTGCTTGTGCCAATCAGTGTATTCATTTGTTCAAATTTGACGTCAGCGCCTTTTTTCCCGCTGTTTTGCGCACTGTTTTTCAGCGGCCACTGATAACCATACTGCGCGTCGCTGCTTAGCGCACGATAGGTTTGAACAGGCTCTGCAAATTCAACATTCGGCATGCTGGAGAGCTTTCTTGCCGTGCTTTTGATGACCGCTTTGCCTGCTTTTAGTGTCTTTCCAGCTGATTCTTGCCCTGCTGGCACATCATAGACATACATTCCTTTGAATAAAGGACTAACTGACTGAGATGTCACACGGTATTCTTGGATGCCGTAGCTTTTCATTTTCTTTTTCGCAGATTGAAGTGTTTGGCCATCCTTTAATTTAAAAATGATCTTATTCGTTTTAACTTTCTCTTCTTTTACAAGCTTTTGTTTCTCTAATACATAACCAACTGACTTTCCTTCAAGCTGATCGATACCCATTTTTTGACTGACGGCTTCTAATTCCTTTTTTAAATATGCCGGACTTGCTTCTTTGAGCATATCAAAAAGGGACCCGATCGCCTGTTGTTCTTTTTCTGTTACGATATGACCGCTAAATGCACCATTTTTCTCTACGTCACTTAGCAGTGTTTTTAATGTGAGCAGATGGTTGTATACCTTTTGCTGCTCTTTTTGATGTTTGATGAGCTTTGATTTGAGAAACGGCTTTGTCTTTTGGAACAGACGTGAAAGCTTTTGACCTTCTGCCGTTTCATTGAATCGTTTATCTTCAATTGTACGAATCGATTGAAGAATTTCACGCCCGTATTTTTTCTCAATAATGATGATTTCAGGCTCATCTTCTTCAGGAAAAACAGGTTCAGAAGGCGGAAGGTTAGCTCCTTTATATCCGATTGTATATGCCGCATCCTCTTCCTCATCACGGCTATCTTCCTCCGAACCTAAGTAGAGCACTTTGACATAATAGGGTCCTGACCATGCATGCGGGAAGTTGATCTCTGTCTCTCCGCTTGCTGTGTCCACGCGATATCTTGAATATGTGTCATCCTTCATCGCTCTGTCCTTGCTTGGATAGACCGATACGGACAGCACTTGTTTACTTTTCACAGAAATTTGCATGTGTGTATGTTTTGCCACCTCTTGTGCAGATGGCGTGATTTGATACCACGACTCTTCCTTTTCGTTCTGTAATGTACCTGAGATGACTTCACCATTTTTTAACCCAATGGCTTCATTGACACTTGTTCCATGAGTGGCAGCTGCTGCCTCGTATCCAGGTAATGCTGCCATACATAGAATGATGGCCATGAGTACGATCACACAGGATTTGACCTGCTTTTTGAACATGAAAAGACCCCCTTATCTTTTATGATACCTTGGAAGAATATCACAGAAATACATTTAGTAGAATCTGTTTTTTACATAATTAAACTCGTTTTAAGCTAGGATTTGAGATATTCAGTCAGCAAGACGGATAGCTTCATAAACTTTTTGCCATTTCAAACGGAAAATGATGCTATTTAACCATGCTGAAAAGTACATTACAATCAACTTGTAAGCGCTTAACAAACAAGAGAGAAGGGATCAGCTTGTTCCAAAAAGATCATGTTTTCACACAAGTAAACGGACGATCAAAGAATGAGATTTTACAATACATTTCCGAGAAAGCTGAAGACCTTCAGATTACAAACGATCAGGCGGGGCTATTAGCAGATTTGTTGACACGCGAAGACGAAGTCTCAACAGGACTTCAGCAAGGCTTCGCCATTCCACATACAAAAAGCTCCGCTGTACAAACGGCTTCACTTCTTTTTTTAGAACTTGAACAACCCATTGAATGGGGAAGCTTCGACGATTTGCCCACAAGCTATTTATTTACACTGCTCGTTCCACTAGAAGAAGCTAATGTCACACATCTGAAATTACTGTCAGGTATTGCGACCAGTCTAATGGAACCTGCTTTTATCGAGAAGATTCAACCAGGTCAAACAGCTGATTACTATTACGACGTCATTGAACAACAATTGAAAGAGGGGATTACACAATGAAAATTGTCGGTGTCACTTCATGTCCAGCAGGGTTAGCTCATACTCCAATGGCAGCCAAAGCGTTAGAAAATGCAGGTAAACAGCTCGGACACGAGATCAAAATCGAACAGCAGGGGATTATGGGACAGGTGAACGGCATTACAGCAGAGGAAGCGCAGAAGGCAGACCTCTGCATCATTGCCTCAAATCAGCATATCAACGATGCGGAACGCTTCTCAGGCATTCCCACTGTACGTGTCGAAATCGGACGTGCCTTAAAAAATGCCGAACAAATTATCACCAAAGCTGTAGCACTTGTAGAAAAGAAAAAGTCTGAATCTCAATAAACATGAGCAATGCCATATAGAAAGGAGCAAAGCAAAATGAAAGCAAAATTAAAAGTCATTGAAGGCCATCTCATGACCGGTATTTCTTATATTCTTCCTGTAATCATCGGCGCCTCACTTATCGTTGGTTTAGCAAAACTGGTCGGATTAGGGTTTGGCGTTTCAGATTTAAACCCCTATAAGGAAGCTGGCGGCATACTGCACGGCGCCTATTTAATGGAGCAGGTCGGCTGGACAGGTATTGGCTTAATGAACGTCCTGCTTGCTGGATTTATCGCCTATTCCATAGCGGATAAATCAGGCCTTGCAGCCGGTTTTATCGGCGGTGCCCTCGCCAGCTCAACTAATGCTGGATTTATTGGTGCCGTCATTGCAGGCTTCTTCGCAGGATATGTTGCTCTTTTTGTGAAAAGAAAAATTCAAATTCAAGGCTCTGCAGCCGGGCTCGTCCCTCTGCTCATCCTGCCGCTCATTACCGTTGGCTTAACCGGGCTTCTTATGTCAGTTCTGCTGGGCGGACCATTAGGTGCTTTGAACACGGCATTAATTGAATGGATCAAAGGTATGGTCGCTGATGGAACAAGCACACTCGCGCTCGCTCTCATTTTAGGGGCGATGATTGGATTCGATCTTGGCGGACCGGTGAATAAATCAGCGTGGATGGCTGGTAACGCCCTCTTCCTATCAGGTGTCTACCTCCCTGCCATTCTCGTCAATATTGCGATTGTCATTCCACCGCTTGGATACGGGCTTGCGACATTGATTCGAAAACGCAACTTCTCCCCAACCTTTAGAGAAGCCGGACGAGGCGGCCTTGTCATGGGGATTATCGGTATTACGGAAGGGGCGATCCCTTTTACCCTCGTCAATCCTTTGAAATTGATTCCGCTCAATGTTGTCGCATGTGCTGCTGGAAGCGGGGTCGCTGCATTATTAGGAGTTCATGACATCATGCCGCCAATTGGCGGGCTATACGGCTTCTTCTCAGTCGGAAACTGGTGGGCTTATTTAATCGGAGCCCTTACTGGCGCACTCGTCATCGGTATTGGCGCCAACCTGCTTGTGAATTTCTCTGAGAAAAAAGAGCCAAAAACGCCGGAACATGATCAGAAGCAGAAAGAAGAAGACGATTTTGACCTTGTGCTAGAAGGATAATTTGAACGAAGAAAGGTGTCGTTGATCAATGACTGTCAATGTACATGTGATTCCACATACTCACTGGGACCGGGAATGGTATTTCACCACCTCCCGCTCCCGTATTTACTTAATGAAAAGCGTAATGGACATCTTAGATACCCTTGAAACAGATGAAAGGTTCCATTACTTCATGCTCGATGCCCAAGCTTCCTTATTAGATGATTATTTGAAATGGCGTCCAGAGGATGAGAATCGAATCAAAAAGCTTGTCACAGCGAAACGTCTCATCATCGGCCCATGGTATACCCAAACCGACCAGCTCGTCATTTCAGGTGAATCGATTGTGCGGAACCTGCAATATGGGATTGAACGCTGTCAGCAGTTCGGCCACGTGATGAAAGTCGGATATGTCCCTGATTCCTTCGGTCAATCCGCACAAATGCCTCAAATTTATCGCGGCTTCGGCATTGTCGATACGGCATTTTGGCGCGGCGTTTCTGACCATATGACGAATCATACTGAATTCAATTGGCGCGGTGCTGACGGCAGTGAAGTCTTTGCTGTGAATCTGCCATTTGGCTACTACTACGGTGGAAATATCCCTGAGAAAGATGAGGATTTACAAGCCTTTTTAACTGAAAAAATTGGTGCGCTCCAAGCAAAGGCAACCACAAAGAATGTCTATTTCCCGAACGGTTTTGACCAAGCACCGATTCGCAAAAACCTGCCTGACTTATTAGAAAAAGCCAATGAACTTGACGAGCATCACTATCAAATCAGCAATTTAGAAGATTATATTGCAGCAGTGAAAAAAGAACGGACATCTTTCGAGACATTACACGGAGAGCTCATTCATGCGAAGCATATGCGGATTCATAAATCTATCTTTTCAACACGAGCGGATTTAAAAATCTTAAACAATCAAATTGAAAACTATCTCGTGAATGTGATGGAGCCCATCCTCACGATCAGCTATTCGCTTGGACACGACTATCCGCATGATACGGTTCGCGATATTTGGTACCTCATGTTTGAAAATGCAGCGCATGACAGCATTGGCGGCTGTAATAGTGACACGACAAACCAAGATGTCTTCTTCCGCTACAAGCAGGCAAAGGAAATCGCTGAGAATCTTGTGGACTTGCACATGCGTCTCATCACGATTCGACTGCAAACAGAGCAAGAAATCACTTTCACGTTGTTCAATACACTGCCTTCAAAGCGTTCTGAAGTCATTGAAGTTGAAACCTTTATCACGGAACGTCCATTTACACTAAAGGATGCAAATGGACGAACGCTTCAGTACACAGTGAAAAGCAAAACCGATGTCACAGATTATGTGCTGGCACAGCAAATTTCTCTTAACCCAAGTAAAGAAGTGTACATGCCAAAGCAAGTATGGAAAGCCGTTCTACTGATTGAAGCCATCGACTTACCGTCAGTTGGTTATACACAGGTCAGCATGGTCTTCGATGAATCAAGCGAATCTGCATGGGAACAAACTGAAGGACGCGTGATTGAAAATACGTATTACCGCATTGCGGCAAATGACAACGGATCACTGGACATCACAGATAAACAAACTGGCCGGACATTCTCTGAGCAAATGATCTTTGAAGACAACGGAGACGATGGGGATTCTTACAACTATTCACCACCTCGTGAGGACTTGTATGTGTCATCCAAGGATCTTTCATCAGCAGACATCTCAGTGTCTAAAAGCGGCTTGCAGCAAGAACTGACCATCCAGCTTCAGCTCACTGTCCCTTATGACCTAGAGGAGCGCTCTCAGCAATCGGCTACGACTTCACTTCCGATCACAGCAAAGGTAGCATTAAACAAAGACGATGCTGTCATCCGTTTTCATGTGGATGTCGACAACCATGCGTTAGATCATCGCCTGCGTGTTCTTTTTGATACAGGCATCGCATCAAACGTATCACTGAGCGATCAACAGTTTGGTACAATCGAACGCCCAACAGAGCTGACGCAAGAGCTTGAATGGTGGAACAATGAACATTGGGAAGAAAAACCGATCACCATTGAACCGATGCAATCCTTTGCTGCACTTCGTGATGAAGCATATGGTGCCGCTCTGTTGACCGACTGCGTGAGAGAATATCAGATCACAGGAGAAGGCTATACAACGATTGCATATACGCTCTTCCGCTGTTTCGGAAAGATGGGGAAAGAAAATCTTCTTTACCGTCCGGGACGCGCATCTGGTGAAAAAATTGTGGAGACACCTGACGCTCAGCTGCAAGGTGCACTGTCATTCTCATTTGGTATGCACTATAGCAAGGATGCAGTCAGCGAGGGACACTTAGCGCAGCTTGCCAAACGGTACACCACCCCTGTTCAATGCTACGAGCGGGCAGACTTTTTAAACGGTCGTTTAATTTTCTCTTTCCGAGATGAAAAAGAAGACTTACAATCTACTTATAGCCTGCTTGACATCGAGACAGACGGAGCCGTTCTAAGCGCTCTGAAAAAAGAAGAGCATGGAACAGGCATTGTCATCCGTCTCTTCAATCCATATTTAACGCGACAAACAGCCGCTTCAATCAATAGTTCATCTCTACAACACGGAGAAACAGCGAATTTAGGAGAAACACCTGAAGGACATATACTCAAAGCACAACATGGATCATTACACATTGAACCGCTTACACCTTGTCAGGTACAAACCTACATTGTAAAGAAAAAATGAACATGTAGGGGCGGGATCCAATGGATTCCGCCCCTCTTTAATGGAGGGCATTGATCATGCGAATTGGAGGCATTGAAGCAGGCGGAACGAAATTTGTCTGCGGCTACGGAACAACAGACGGAACGATTGAACACATGACTTCCTTTGCAACAGGGAATCCAGATGAAACATGCCGGCAAGTGATCGATTACTTTACAAAGCATCGTGTCGATGCCATTGGAATTGGGGCATTCGGACCTGTCGATGTGAAAGAGCAAAGCCCAAGCTATGGGACGATTTTAGACACACCAAAAACAGCCTGGCGTCAATTCCCTTTCCTCTCTACCTTAAAACAAGCCCTCGGGCTCCCGATGAAGCTTGATACCGATGTAAACTGTGCAGCACTCGGAGAAGCCCGTTTTTCAACTGAAGCAGAAAAGCCTGCCTCCTTGGTCTATATTACTGTTGGGACTGGAATAGGCGGCGGTGCCTATATTGAACATCGCCTGATTCACGGATTGCTGCATCCAGAAATGGGGCATATCACCGTTCAGCGGCATCCTCATGACACTTACGGAGGCTGCTGCCCTATACATCATGACTGTTTAGAGGGACTGGCATCTGGACCTGCCATAGAAGGACGCTATCATACACTGGCACCAATGCTGCCAGAGGATCATCCTGCTTGGTCACTTCATGCTTACTATCTCGGGCAAATGACTGCTAACCTGCTGCTCACCCTTTCACCAGAACGCATCATTCTAGGTGGAGGCGTGATGAAACAGCCGGCTATGCTGCCGCTTATTCTTGATGAAACAGACAAGCGGCTTCGCGGCTATTTGCAGCTGCCAAAGCCTTTACAAGAAATTATCACAAAACCATCCTTTGATGGATTATCTGGTTTAATGGGCGCCATCGCTCTTGGAACTGATGCCTTGCAGGCGCAAGGAGCCGCGCAATGATGATGACGGCAGATCCTCGAACCTATCAGCTGATTCAGCGGCTTTTTGAAACGAAGGGGTTCGTGAAGCTGGAGGAGCTCACTTCCTCTTTTCGCTTATCTGACCGCTCTATCCGCAATTTAATCAAGGAAGCAAATGAGTATTTAAAGGAAGCAGGAGCCATGATTAAAACGATCCGAGGAAAGGGATATACTCTTTTAACGAGTGATCAAGACGCTTTCTTACTTTGGCTTCATCAGCAAAAGCTTCCTGCCCGCTCTCTTGTCCCCGTCATGCCAGAAGAGCGTGTACGATTTATGATGAGAAAGCTGCTGCTTCAATCAGATTACTTAAAAATTGACCAGCTGGCTGAAGAACTGTTTATCAGCCGCATGACGGTCAGCAGTGATTTAAAAAAAGGACGAGAGATGTTAGCCCGTTACGGCATGACCCTTGTGTCAAAGCCTGGATTTGGCTTAAAGATTGAAGGAGATGAGCTGCAAAAAAGAACGTGCTATGCAGACTTACTTCTTGAAGAAGAGCCTGCTCTCTCTCATATCACCGAGCGAGAGCAGCTCCATTTTCCTGATATATCTCTTGAAACCATTCGATCTATTGTGTTGACGAACCTGCATCAAGAGTCATTGCTCATTAAAGACATTGCCTTAAAAAATTTAGTCATTCACTTAGCCATTGCGATTCAGCAAACACGAAAAAACCAGCGGATATCCGCCAGTACCGTCCGCACACACAGATCACCCGTTTTGATGAGAATTGCACAAAAAATCATACAGCAGGTGAGTGACACTTTTTATGTGACCTTATCAGAGGATGAAACAGATTACTTAGTCATGCATCTATTGGCGAACCAAACGTGGAAAGAAGCCGCCCAGCATCAGACGACAGTGGAAGTTCAGCAGGCGGTTACAGTCTTTCTACAGCACATTGAAAAAACAAGCGGTCATCGTTTTGCTGATGACAGCATCCTGCAGCAAGACTTGATGCTTCATATGAAGCCGTTATTAAATCGCATCCAATATGGCGTATCATTACAAAATCCGCTTTTGCATGAGATCAAAACGTCCTATCCTTACCCGTTTGATTTGGCTGTCAGCGGACTAAATGCCTTACAGCTGGTGCGGACGCCAAATGAAGATGAAGCGGCATATGTTGCCCTGCATATCGCTGCTTCAATTGAAAGAAGTCAGCTCGACACCTCGCAAAAAAAGAAAGCTATTATCGTATGCGGGTCTGGACTAGGGACGGCCAGACTGCTTGAAATTAAATTGAAGGCAGCCTTTCAGCGCGAGCTTGACATCGTTGAACTCTATTCCTATCAGGATTATCTCATGAGCACCTCTTTGCCGTGTGACGTCATCATCACAACCGTTCCACTCACATCAAAGGGGAAACCAGTCATTCAGGTCAGCGCCTTTTTTGAACATCATGATATACAGCGTGTGAATGAAGTCATTCATTTATTAAATGGGCACGGGGCACCCTCAAAAGAGCTGATGGCGTTTTTTCAAGAGCGATTGACTTTCATGAATGCTGATCTAAGCAGCAAGGATGAGGTATTAGATATATTATGCAACCGTTTAGAGGCGCATCAGCTAGTATCGTCTTCTTTTCGGCCCTCGGTGTTTGAGCGTGAGCAAATGTCGTCTACCTATCTTGGCAGCGGTATTGCAATGCCGCATCCGCTTATCACAAATGAAGGCACCTCCTCTGTAGCCATCGCACACTTAAAACAGCCAATTGACTGGCAGGGAGACCAAGTTTCACTTGTCTTTTTATTAGCGATTCATAAGGATGACGCTGCCTGTATGAACCAATTCTTTGAACAGGCCGTCGATTTACTAGACAATCCAGACCGCATTCACTCCCTCAAGCAAGCCAACACATTTGATGAGCTGATGGATGCGTTGTTCCAATAATAAACAAAAGGCCGCCCAGTTCATGAGGCGGCCTTTGTGTTATTGAGATAAACGTCATCAATCGTAGATGACATTTTTTCCTTCTTCACTTAATTTTTTTAAGGAGCTCAGCATATGATTGATTTCTTCATCGGAATGTCTTTCCCATGAACCTAATTCTGCGACTATTTTCAATGGAGATTTCGATCGATAAGAACGTGTTGGGTTGCCGGGAAATCTTTTGTCAGTCACATTTGGATCATTTTCAAAATCGCCTAACGGTTCTACAATATAAATTCTTTCTTTCGCATCAGACCTAGCTAATTCAGCACCCCATTTGGCCGCGTTTAGTGTTCCGGTGAAATAGATATGGTTCGATTTTTTATCCTGATAATTGGATAAATAAAGCGGTTCAAGCAGATCTCCAATCTTCAATTCCGCTTTTGTCCCATGAAAAAACGGCCCAGGATCTAACACCTTTTGCTTGTCATTCATACAGCCACACCCCTTATCGTTTTTGACTTGCGTATAACAGTATACGGCCTGATCTGGGCGAGAAACAGTCTATAAATTTAATTAAATTCGGGGTATAATGATAGTAGAGAGTTAGATGTGATTTGTAAACTCCAGCAAGTTGAAAAAACAGCAAGAATACATACAAAGCAGTCTTCTTGAAAGAGATAAAATGCTGTTAGAGGCCATAAAGAAGATCTGATAAGGATTAAAGATGATGAGGATAAAGTAGCCAATGAAACGTTTGAGGTCTTGGCATGCTGGCATCAATAATTATATAATTAACTAAATTTTACTTTGGAGGTGCTTTTTGTATGTCTATTCAAGTGAATGATGATGATATTTTAGAGATGTGTAATATATATGCTCAAGAAACTCATCACATGGAAGCATTGATTTTGGGGAATCGAAAAGGTTTGTTGGAATTAAGAAATGCAATTGATAAGGCTTTAGAAACTGGTAGTTCTGTTGCACATTTATATCCATCTGATTTTGAGGGTTATGAAACTTGTATTGCTTTAGTGGATGATGAAAAGCAGTTTAAGAAATTGATTACTCCTTATGTAGAGGAATACACACAAGATGATGATGCGATTGATCCAATTGATATTATTAAAGAGTACGATTCCAAAAAAGAAAAACCCTTATAATAGGGTTTTTCTTTTTTTCTAGTGGAGTATAGTTTCACCTTTTTTAGCTTTGTGTTTGCTTGGTATTGATGCTCTAAGTGCATGGTGTATGTGGATGTTTGGAGCTACGTGAAAATGCCAGTACCATTTGGTTGAACCCGGTTTTAATGGGACTTTTCCATTATCAACTGCAAATACTCGTGTTTTCTTTTTACCCTTTTTATGGAATACCTTAACAAGGCTTGTTACTTTTCCATATTTATTTGTGTAATTCCAACCAATTTCATAGTTTTTACCAAAACCTTTTATTCTGTTTTTCAAATACTTTACGGCAACTTTTGCGCCTTTTGATCTAATAGCCCATAAAGCAACTCGCCCAACAGTCATTGCGATAGGTATGAAGAATACTGGTAGTGCATGTGTTGTGATTTCACTCTGACTACTTTTGGAGTCAAGTTGTTTCATTCGGTTTTCAAAAGCTAAAAATTCTTCATTGTTGAAATATTGTTCTATCATTTTATCTTGTTCTGACTCTGACATGTTTTCGAATTCTTTTTCTGTAAATGGAAGGTTTTCTATGTATTCTCCCATTTTCATTTCAAGTTCGTCTAATTCTTTGGTAGCTTGTTCATTTTGTAGAACTGTCGGTGTTACTAACGCTTCTAATTCTTGTGAATTGATAAAGTGTGTTTCTGCTGATGCTACTGATGAAAATGGAGTCCATATTGATATGACAAGAGCTAGGGTAATTAGGATTAAAAGTGGTTTTTTGAACATCTTATTTAGATTTCCTCCTTTTGTATCAAATTCCAAAATTAAGGTTATCAAAATAAAATAATTGTATCAATGGATTTAAGATAGATTTAAGAAAATTCCTTTTTTTGGTTGCGGTGTCCGCAACCATTTTTTTATTTTTTAGAACTTCGTTTTGATGAAAATTTCTGTGGTAGACAAATGACACAAGTCGAAATGCATATGTTCCTAAACAATGGGGCAACATATTCCCACCACAATCTAAAGAAGCCCAAACTAAAAATATCGTAACTACAATAGCAAAAAAACTTGCTGTTCAGGCTCTTCGCAAGTCAGGCACATATCTAGAAAAATCCTTATCGAAAGTAATAGGCAAGAAATATGCAAAGAAAGCGAAATCAGGTTTTTACAAAGTAGCAGATTATATCGAAAAAGTTCAAAATGTACATAAAAAAGAATAGCCGCAATTTTTATACAAACTGGCTAAACAGCGAAATGGATTGTGATATTCTTCGGATTATAAAAGAAAACAGTTTATTAGGCTGTTAAAATCTAGCTATCATTTTAGAACAACTCGAACAATATGATCTTGCCAATAAAGTGAACAGAAAAAAAGCCAACCACCCGCATAAGGTGATTGGCTTTTTCATCATTTACTTCCCGATGTTGTCTCCATTTTGCTGAATCAAGGTTTCATACCAATAAGAGCTCTTTTTGCGAATTCTTTTGAGGTCTTTTAGGTCAAATTCGTCGCGATTGACATAGATGAACCCGTAGCGCTTGGAGCATCCTTGGTGTGTGCTGATTAAGTCGATGGCTGACCACGGGCAGTATCCGAATACCTCGACGCCGTCTGTGATCGCCCATTTGATTTGCTCGATATGTTTTTCTAAATAATCAATTCGATAATCATCCTGAATTGATCCATCTTCTTCTAACTTGTCGAAAGCACCCAATCCGTTTTCCGTGATAATAAGCGGCAGCTGATAGCGGTCATAAATCTCGCGCATCGTTGAACGGAAGCCGACAGGGTCAATCTCCCAGCCAAACGCATTTTTGCTTAAGAATGGGTTGTTGCCGCCTTTGTAGACGCCATCTTCACCGGATTTCAAATGCTGATCTCCGCCGCGTGCAAATTCGTCGTTGCCATCTCCTTTACTCGCTTCAACCGTTTGAGAAGTGTAGTAGTTAAAGGCAATGAAGTCTGGCTTCGCGCTTTTCAATATATCCATATCTCCCTCTTCGATGACAGGAAGAATGTCTTTTTCTTTCATGTACGCCCAAGCAAGGTTGTTATAACGGCCGAACACCGCCATATCAAGATAAAGCCAGTTTCGGATCGCATTGTAATTTGCCGCAGCAAGCACATCTTCAGGCTTTGGAGAAGCCGGATAAATGAGCGCGATGTTTGGCGCTGGTCCAATTTTCGCTTCAGGCAGCATTTGATGACAAAGCGTCATGGCTTTTGCCTGTGCAACGAGCATATGATGATTCTGCTGATACAGTTCTTTTTTCGGATTTTCTAAATTTGGATCAAGTGTACCGAGCGCTGATCCATGTAAGATCATCATGTTTTGTTCATTAATGGTCAGCCAATAGTTTACCTTCTGACCATACTCCTTGAATAGCACCTCTGCATAGCGTTCAAACGCATCCACTGTCCCGCGGTTAGACCACCCGCCCTTTACTTGAAGCGCATGAGGCAGATCAAAATGATACATTGTCACGATTGGTTCAATGTCATAGCGGCGCAATTCATCGATGAGAGAATGATAGAATTCAATCCCCTTTTGATTGATCTCCCCATCTCCATCTGGAATGATCCGTGTCCACGCAATGGAAAAGCGATAAGCCTTCAAGCCCATTTCCGCAAACATCTTCACATCCTCTTTATAACGGTGATAGTGATCGCTTGCGACTTTAAAATCCGTTGTCCCTTCAGGATAACTTGCTCTCATGTCAATGACAGAAGGCCCCTTGCCATCCTCATTCCACGCACCTTCTACCTGATAGGCGGAAGTAGATCCGCCCCAGAAAAAGTCTTTTGGAAATGATGCTAGTGTTGAATATCTCATGATTTCTTCCTCCTTTTGATTAAACTAGATGTAAAAATGATTGCCCTGGTGTGATTTGTTTCTCTTCTGTTTCAATGATATCGCTAAACTCACCTGAATTGGTAATAATCACTGGTGTTGTGACGGACAAGCCGGCTGCTTGGATGGCTTCTATGTCAAACTCAGCAAGCAGTTCGCCTTCTGTGATGGTTTGCCCCTGAACAACCTTCGGGGTAAAATGCTTTCCACCTAATTGTACGGTATCCAGTCCAATGTGAATGAGTACTTCTGCTCCGCTTTCAGAGGTTAGACCATACGCATGGCCTGTTGGGAAAACCGTTGTCACAACTCCTGATACTGGTGCAAACAGCTTGCCTTCTGATGGAATGATGGCTGCGCCCTTTCCTAGTGCACCAGATGAGAATGCCTTATCCTGCACTTCCTCCAGCTTGATGACCTCGCCCTTTAAAGGACTTTTCACATGAGCGGCTTTGACCCCATGTTCGTTTTCAATTACCGGTGCAGAAGCGGCCGGCGTTTCATCTTCATCTACTGGATCTTTAAATCCAATCAAATAAGTTAAGATGATAGAAAGGACAAACGAGACCGAAATTCCGATGATGAACCCTGTAAATCCTTGACCGTAGAAAATCGGCAGTGTCAGTAAACTTGGAAGGCCTGACGCAATTGCAATACTTTGTGAATAACCGATAATCGCACCGCCGACCCCAGCAGAGATAACGGCTGCAATAAATGGTTTTTTCAAACGAAGCGTGACCCCGTATACAGCTGGCTCTGTGATCCCAAACACAGCAGAAACTGCTGTCGATCCAGCCAGTGATTTCAGTTTTTTATTCTTTGTTTTCAGCATAACACCGATTGAAGCACCGGCTTGTGAGAATACAGCTGGCGCAGTGGCCGGCTTGATATGATCTTTCCCATGGACTGCGATATTATTTAAAATCACTGGCACAAGTCCCCAGTGGATACCGAAGATGACAAGAATCTGCCAAGCCATCGCAATTAAAGCACCTGCAAGTGTAGGACTAAAGGAGAAGACTTTCAGCAAAACAGCTGCAATGCCATTTCCTGCATACACACCAAATGGTCCAAATACGATGAGTGTCAGCGGAACAACCGTGACAAGCAAAATGAGTGGAGTAATAAAGTTTTTGACACTTTCATGAATGACTTTATTAAAGAAACGTTCGATATATCCCATGACAAACACTGCCAAAATGATTGGGATGACCGTAGATGTATAAGACATTAAGACGACTGGAATCCCGAAGAATGTCACATCTCCGCCGCCTTTTGACAATTCTTGAATGGTTGGGTAAATCAATGCACCTGCTATCGTCACAGCGACAAACGGATTCGCTTTAAACTTCCTAGCAGAAGTGAATGCGAGCAATAATGGCAGGAAGTAGAACAAGCTGTCAGATGCAGCAAATAAAATTTGATACGACGTATCTTCAGGAGATAACCATTTCGCATTGATACAGATGCCTAAGAGACCTTTTAAAATACCTGCACCCGCCATGACACCGAGAAGTGGTGTGAAAATCCCCGATACAATGTCGACGAATTTCCCGAAAAGGCTTGTGCTCTCTTCACCTGATTTTGCAGATGAAGCAGAGGAATCCTCTAATAGATTCGTAAACTCTCCAATTTCTCGATATACCTCTGGTACGGTATTGCCAATGACCACTTGAAATTGGCCGCCGCTTTCCATAACGGTAACGACGCCATTTAATTTTTCAATGGCCGCTTTATCTGCTTTTGATCTGTCATTTAAGGTGAAACGAAGCCTTGTGGCGCAATGCACCAATGAATGGACGTTTTTCTCTGTACCAATGTGTTTAATAATGTCTTCTGCTAATTGACGATAACTCATGCAAAAACCCCCTTTTTTTCAAAAAAATACGTTTTTGGGCAAAATAAAAACCTAAACGGGCACCAAAAATAGTCGCAGCTTGCTGTTGCGCTTTTTCAGTGAACGTTTAGGTTTTGCCTGCCGAACAGTCACAATCCTCTAAGACGATCATTGTGAAACCGTATTCTTTTATGTTTATGAGCAAATAGTACCACTCACCTTTTCTCATGTCAACGCTTTCTTTTAAAATCTATCTTTATTTTTCTCGTTTGATCAGTCGATTCAAATGAATTGATAGATACAGCATCTCCTCTGATGTAATATCCCGGTGATAGGTTTGATAGACATATTCTGCGATTTTCTTTGCGCAATCGTAAGCTTTCGGATATTTCACTTTGATGAGCTGATATAAGTCCTGATCTTCGCTGACAAGGAGTGTTTCATTGATCAGACGCTGGACGAAAAAGCGCAAATGCGTGAGAAAACGGTAAAAGTTAAGCGAGTCCTCATCAAATTCCATGTTGAGGTGATATTTCACAATGGTGAGAATGGCATTAACTTCCTTTGTGATATTGACCGTCGTATTCATATCCTCATTGAGCTCTGCGTTAATGATATGCATGGCAATAAAACCTGCTTCATCCTCAGGCAGTTCAATATGAAGACGCTCTTCAATCATCTCAAGACAGTCCTTTGCCACAAGAAATTCATCTTTGTATAAGCGTTTAATCTCCCAAATAAGCGAATTCTCAATCAGATGATTTTTCTTCAGCCGTTCGATGGCGTAATGAATATGGTCTGCCAGCGATACATGCAGACTTTCGTTTAATCTTCGGTTCAGCTTTGTATGTGCATATTGGATCATTTCCTCGGTCACCTTGACCACATCATACGGAACCTCTTGAAGCAGCATTTTCATCCGCTCGTGAACGGAATGATCCTCCAAGCGGAAGACTTTATCAATCAACGATTCGTCCACCGGGTCCCCGGGACGTCGCTGGAAAGCGATGCCTCTGCCCATGACGACGATTTCTTTTCCATGTTCATCTATGACACTAATGACATTATTGTTTAGAACCTTTTGAATCTGCATTTCCAAACACCTCCGTCTATGACCAACAACTTTACTCAAAATATGCTCTCATCTTAACACAATTGTCAAATCACTTGGTGCTTTTATCTGACTTTTGCAATAGATTTCACCATGATTCTACCCTTTCATAGATGGTCTGTTCCTTCAATTGCCTGCATACAATACTCCTGAGGAGGTGACCTTCTGTGAAATCTTTTTTCTGGTCTGCATCATTTTTATTCTTGCTCATGTTTACCCTCATCATTCTAGGCATCGTGTTCTGGCTGAGTGGACAAGGCTTAGGCCAGCTTTGGAGATATGTGCTCATTTCACTTGTCACAGCGGCCGTTTTGCGCGGCGTCACCACTTGGCTGAAACGGCATGTGATGCACCTTTCCTCCAAATAAAAACGGCTGCCCCGAGTGTTCAGGCAGCCGTTTCTTTATTCTTTGGTTGCTGCAGCTTCCTTCTGAGAAGCACGCAGCTCATCATTGATTTTTTTCGCATCCTCTAAAAACTCTGTTTCATATCCACTTTTGAGTGCCCACATATAAAATAGCAGAGCTACCACCGTAATCAGTGCCATGTCCCAGCCATAATGAATGATGTTATAACCGCCGAATTTATCACTGCCAAGACAGGAAATCGTCATCATCACAAGCAGGTACACAACCATCCAAGCACCCGCCTTAAAGTTGCGGCCGAAGCCTTTCCACTTCGCTTTTGCTTGATAGTAAAAATAGATAGGAAGACCAATGAGAATAATGAACAGCACCTGACCTGTTAACGGCCATCTTGCCCAATACAGTGTCAATGAGGCAAAGACAAAACCGAGAGGAGCAATGATGCTGAGTCCTTTTATTCGAAGCGGTCGATATAAATCTGTCCCTGTCTTTCTCAGCGTCATGACGGTCACTGGTCCAGTCAGATACGAAATGAGTGTAGCGACCGAGATAATTTCAGCAAGTACACCCCAGCCTCTAAATAAAAACAGAAAGATAAACGATACGGCTAAGTTAAAAAACATTGCTGGACGAGGCACGCCGTAAATAGGGTGCAGACGGCCAAGCACACTTGGCATGTATTTGTTTTTTTCCATTCCATAAATCATACGAGACGTCGTTGCGGTATACGTAATTCCCGTACCAGAAGGCGACACAAACGCATCCGCATATAAAATCAGAACAAGCCAGTTAATACCAAGCGCAATGGCAAGGTCCGCAAATGGCGAGTTGAAATTCAAATGACCCCATCCATTCACGATCATAGATGGATCAACAGCACCGATAAAGGCGACTTGTAAAAGGACATAAATCACAGTTGCAATGAAAATCGATCCGACAATGGCAATTGGAATCGACCGGCCTGGATTTTTTGCCTCACCGGCCATGTTAATCGGGCTTTGGAAGCCATTGAAGGCAAACACAATCCCAGATGTCGCAACAGCTGTCAGCACACTCGCCCAGCCGTTAGGGGCAATACTTGTTCCAGAAGTAAAATTCTCACTATGAAAACCTACGAATAAGAGCGCACCAATTGTTAATCCTGGAATGACAATTTTAAACACGGTAATGAATGTATTTGCTTTTGAAAATAACCCAACTGTCCAATAATTAAGCAGAAAGTAAATCACAAGCAGCACACTGGCAACCATAAGACCTTCTGTCGTCAATACCCCTTTTGTAACCAAATGAGATGTCCACTTTGCCCACTCCCAAGGCCATGAGCTCATGTACTGGACGGAAGCAACCGCCTCCACTGGTATCACGGAGACAATGGCGATCCAGTTCGCCCAAGCTGCAATAAACCCAATAAAAGATCCGTGTGAATATTGCGTATATTTCACCATTCCGCCTGCCTCTGGAAACATCGAACCGAGTTCACTATAAGACAAAGCGATAAATAAAATCACAACCATCCCAATCAACCAGGATAAAATAGCAGCAGGACCGGCGATTTGAGCCGCACGCCAAGCACCGAAGAGCCATCCTGAACCAATGATTGAGCCAAGACCTACCATCATTAAAGCGAAAGTTCCCATCCTACGATGCAAATGATTCATGTTCATAACACCTTTCGATTAAAATACAGAGCATGTGTCAAGCAAGCGTCTTTCTTTCAAAGCAGCTCACTTTTCATTTTACTGGCAAATATTTCTTCTAATAAACATTTACCCTTGTTCATTTTTTTCGCCTGTTATATTATCTCTCAATTCTTCATTTTCTGAAATAGTCGAACATGCTTATTTCAAAAGAAAGCGCTTTTTCACCTGTTCAATCTATTAGACTGAATAACTACCTTTACCCTTATTTTGAAAAAAACAAAACAAAAAAGATAGAGGAAATGACTTCCTCTCCCTTCTAACCCACGCCATGTAAAGAAAAAAAGGATAAAGGGGGGTTCCCTCTATCCTTGTGAAATCGCTTGTTCTTTTTCAATAACAGCTAGTCTTTCTTGAACTTCTTCTTCAGATAAATTGTGCTGTTTCACATACAGGTTCCGTTCGCTTGTGCGGCATTCATGACTGCAGCTGCGCATATACTTATGCTCACTCTCTTCAGTGGCAATCATCTTACGGTTACATGCAGGGTTCGCACAGTTCACATAACGCTCGCAAGGCTCACCAGTGAAGAAATCTTTTCCGACAACCACATGCTCTGTTTGATTCACTGGTACTGTTAAGCGATTATCAAACACATAGCATTGACCGTCCCATAGCTTCCCTTGTACTTCTGGGTCTTTTCCGTAAGTGACAATTCCGCCGTCAAGCTGAGAGACATCTTCAAAGCCTTCACGCTTTAACCAGCCTGAAAACTTCTCACAGCGTACGCCGCCTGTGCAATAAGTCAGGATTTTTTTGCCTTCAAGAATCTCTTTATTGTCACGAATCCACTCAGGTAATTCACGGAATGTCTCAATATCAGGACGAACTGCCCCTCTGAAGTGACCAACATCAAACTCGTAATCATTACGCGCATCAATCACAACAGTATCAGGTGATTGCATTTGCTCGTAAAATTCAACCGGGCTAAGATGTTTCCCCGTTAATTCCAACGGATTCACATCATCCTCAAGGCTGAGGTTCACTAGTTCATTCCGATGACGGACGTGCATTTTTTTAAACGCATGACCATCCGCTTCGTCAATTTTGATCGGCATAGACGCAAAGCGCGGATCTTCTTTTAACGCTTGCATGTACTTGTCCGTTTGCTCAATAGTTCCAGAAACCGTTCCGTTCAAGCCTTCTGCTGATACGAGGATACGGCCTAACAAACCAAGCTCCTTACAGAATGCTAAATGCTCTGCTGTAAACGTCTCTGGGTCCTCAATGGGGACATATTGATAGTAAAGTAAAACGCGATATTGTTTTTCCATCTATATAAACACCTCTTAAATTTAATCAAAACATACCATTCTTTATCATACAGGAAATACATACCTAAAGGCAATGTCGGCGGCTTAATTCCATAAAACGGAAGGGCCTTTCTTCTCATATATTTGACTATTTGACAGAACTTTCTGTAAAATGAGATGATTTATGAACAATATGATGTGTAAAGGAGCAATGATCCATGATCCAGCCAGAAGATATTGTCAGAAGCGGCCCTAACCAATTTATTTCTCAAAAGGGAATCTATCATGAACTTGAATCCCTTGTTTCTCCTTTTCAGTCACCTGCTGTAGTGACAGGATATGATTCATACCAAGCTTTTTCACAATACACAAAGCTGCTGTCCGAGTGGCCTTTCATTCAGCACAAAGGATACAGTTCGCCTAATGCGGTCACACAGATCGCAGAAGAGCTTAACGGGTCAGATGTGATCATCGGCATCGGGGGCGGAACGATTTTAGATACCGCAAAATCAGTTGCAGACGTTCTTCAAATCGAAGTCATGATGGTGCCAACGATTCCCGGCACATGTGCTGCGTCTACACCTCTCAGCGTCATTTATGATGACAAAGGAAATTTCATGAGAGTTGATTATCATAAACGATCCAGCTACCTCACCTTAATTGATCATACTTTTTTGCTTTCCTCTCCTCTTTCCTACTTTCAAAGCGGAATTGGTGATACGCTGGCAAAATGGTATGAAGCAGAAGCGATTATTCGTAACACAAAAGGCGCCTTGCCGCTCATGGTACATGCAGCACTAAAGCAGGCGGTATATGTTCGAGACATTCTTCTTTCTCATAGTGAAGAAGCTGTCAACAGCTTAAAAACAGGGCAGCTTTCACAAGCATTCGCAGATGTGACAGATACGATTATTACGTTAGCAGGAACAGTCGGCGGCTATGGGGGACGCTATGGAAGAATGGCAGGAGCCCATGCCGTTCATAATGGATTGACATTTATTGAAGAAACGCATCATGTGTTACATGGACAAAAAGTAGCTTATGGCATCCTCGTCCAGCTTGCCGCAGAAAACCGAATGTCCGAGGTTGAGGAATTACTTGAACTCTACCAAACTCTCGGATTACCTAGAAATATGCGCGATCTTGGTATGACAACTCAACTGGAAGAAGCGGCACTTACGGTAGCAAACCATGCGGCACGTAAAGATGAAACCTTTTGTTTAATTGGGGACTATTCTAAAGAACAGATTGTTGACGCCATTCAAATCATTGAGACCTATCACCCCCAAAAATCTGTCTAAAGATGAGGGAAATAAAAAAGCACAGGCATCGCACCTGTGCTTTTCCTTCGATTAAAAATCAAAGTTATCTGGATCTGGACCTGTGCGCTCATCTTCATTGAGCTGATCAATGACACCCATCTCACGTGCGGACAGCTCGAAATCGAAGACTTGTGTGTTTTCGATGATTCGGCTCTTCGTCACAGATTTTGGAATGGTGATAATGCCATGCTGCAAGTCCCAGCGAAGAATCACTTGCGCTACTGACTTGTCATGTTTTTTCGCGATATCCTGGAGAACAGGATGGTTTAGAAGCTTCCCGCTGCCTAATGGCGACCACGCCTCTACATGAATTCCTTTCGATTTGCAGTAGTCTCGTAAAGGCTCCTGCGTCAGCTTCGGATGCAGCTCGATTTGATTCACCATTGGCACAACTTCTGCCTCTTCCAATAAATCCTCTAAATGATGCTGATGGAAATTACACACTCCGATCGCTCGAACGCGTCCATCCTTATATAGTTTCTCTAGCGCTTTCCATGTTTCTTTATATTTGCCTTCAACTGGCCAATGAATTAAATAAAGATCTAATACATCTAATCCCAGCTTGTTCATACTTGTTTCAAAGGCTTCGAGTGTTGATTCATAGCCTTGATCATTATTCCAGACCTTTGTCGTAATGAATAGATCATCGCGCGAGATACCTGATTGCTGAATGGCTTTGCCTACCCCTTCTTCATTTTGATAGGCGGCTGCTGTATCAATGCTGCGGTAGCCCGCTTCAAGAGCGTCTTTGACGGCATTTACAGCCTCATCCCCATCTTTTACCTGCCATACACCAAAGCCTAGCTTCGGCATTTTCACTCCGTTTGCTAATGTGACTGTATCTGTTAATCCACTCATCAAACAAACCTCCGCTTCATTTTTAACTACCAAGCACTATACCCGAATTTTCGATTGATCATGCATGACATTCTGGCTGAGCTATTTGATATATTTTCCTATATCAACTTGATTGGTGTCAACGATTTGATATTCGCTGGTTTGATCTTTTGTTTTAGAAAAATCATATGTTTCTAAAAATGTTTGATCGTAAAAAGTCAGACCATATGTTTCCTTTTCATTCTCATACACTCTGATCCAATAAGACTCTTTTGAAGTTTTTTTAGTTTCATTCGTTTTCTTTAATTTCATACCCGAAAATTCCTTGAGTAACTTTTGAATATCCGCTTTCTTTTCCACTTTAACACGCTCATTATCATGCTCAATTTGAATCGAAGTCACCTTGTTTTGATCAATTGAGGCCACATTATCAAAAGAGTATGTTTTTGCATTGATCAGAAAATAAATACCAATTCCTAATAAAATAATGACGACTAAACCAATCATCCACTTTTTCAACCTAACTCCTCCTTCCTATTCTCAGCACACCTATAAAAACAGCGAAGTCCAATCATCCTCCTCAGAAAATACCTGAATCCCGTGCTGTTTGAGCAAGGCGGATGTCACTCCATCCCCAGCTTTTGTCCCCCCGTTAAAATCTCCGCGATAAATCATCCGGCTGCCGCAGGAGGGGCTGTACTCTTTTAACACAACCGCCTTCGCTTTCAGAGACTGAATCTGTTCCAGCGCCATTTTCGCACCTTTTACATACATCTCCGTGACATCATTTCCATGTACATCAATCACGGAGGCGAGGCCCTGTAATACATCATGTCCGTCTCCGCCAATGATTTCTGCGGGAGGTCTTGGCGTGGAAAGGCCGCCAAGCAGCTCAGGACAAACTGTGACTGCCTTTCCCTCCTCAACAAGCTCCTCAATTCGCTGATCTAATCGATGGCTGCCATTATAACGAACCTTCAATCCAGCAAGACAAGCACTGACGACAATCATGTATGTTCCTCACTTTTTTTGCTGACTTTAAAATAAATACATACAGGCAAGAAACATATCGTATTCACCAAAAAGGGCAGAGCACAATACAAAGCAGCAGCCCAAATCGGTTCTCCAGCTCCTGCAATACCAAAAAAATAAACAAATAATAGCACGCTGACAAACAATCCCACAAATGGCATGATGAATACGTATTTTTTATAATTTTCTATCATTTCTTTCTCCAATGAGCTCCCTCCCTTTCATCATGGCTTCAAACAACATCAATATATGTTAATTTTACCATAAAAAACCGAAACCATCTCCTTTTTACGATGGTTTCGGTTTTTTATCTATATCTTTTCTTTCCAAGCCTTTAAGAAGCGCTCAATCACTTGTAATTCATCTTCATGAAACTGCTGAAGAAATTCTAAATAGGACGTGACTGCTTTTTCATGCAGCTCATCATGAAGCGCTGCCAATTGCTTGCCTTCCTCTGTCAAAGAATAATAGACAGATTTCTTATCACCCTGCCGGTGGCAATAGTCCACCATGCCTTTTTCAATTAGTTTTTTCACAGCCTTTGTAATAGCTGGCTTTGATAGTTTTAGTTGCTGAGATAGAAATGTATTGTTTGATTCGTTTGGATTGGCTTGAATCATCGATAAAATGTGAAGCTGTGTGAGTGTCCATTCTTGTTTGAGTGTATCAGTCGTGGTAATCAGTGGATCTGTTGGATCATTCCGTCTCTTTTCCCTATGCATAATCAGATCTTGAATCGCTTTTAATACAATCTGCTCTTTTGTTTCCATCTGAACCTCCACTCTTAACTGGTTAATAAAATGGTACTAATAATGAAGAAAGGAGTCAAAAGAAATGTGGTTGTTAGTAAAATAATAGGTCATCAGACCTTAAAATTGTATATGTACTTTTATACTAGATTCCCCTCATCCTGTCACATGCTATAATCATGGGGATGTCATCCAATTTATCATAATGAAAAGGTGAGCTAAATGAAACCTGAACAACTAATGGCCATTCGCCAATTAGAAGAAAAGATACATCTGTTTTCCTCTGCTGTGAACGGAACCTTCCTTGCATCGGACGATTTCGTTCTATCCAATACTCAAATATCGACTGACACGTTCAATTTGCTCTTACCGACATCAGCTCAAATCCAAGATCCAAAAAAAGTGAAAGCTGCCATTGAACACATGCGGTCACAGAAACTCATCTTCAGCACATGGGTCGATCACCGTTTACTCCATCCTGATTGGGCTGATTTATTAAAGGAATATCAGCTTCAAGAGGTCGAACGCAATACCATCATGATGCTTGAGCATACAGGTGACATTGATCCAGTCACATCCTCATCACTTACAATCAAGGAAGTACTTGATGAGCAGACACTATTTGATTACAAACATATCTTTATTGAACTATTCAAAGGATCGACTGAGGCCGCCGCCTTAGAAGATTATTTCCAGCGTTTTTCGATTAAAAAATTACACTCAAAAGCTCGCATGTTCGTGGGATATGAACACCATAAGCCGGTCACAACAGGCTTATTATTCGAGACAAACGACAGCTACGGTATTTATGATGTCATAACAAGGGCAGAACACCGCGGCAAAGGACTTGGCAGTGACATGTTTCATTACCTTTTGACCAAGACAGAGAATAAACAAAAATGTGTCATCTTACAAGCATCAGCAGACGGCAAAAATATTTATCAACGTGCCGGCTTCCAACCAATCGGCGAAATGGCCGTCTTTGAATAGAAAGGTACTTTCCCTTTGAAATGAACATAAAAAAGCTGCCTATCTTTAGGCAGCTATTCAGCATGATGCTGACGATCCATATAAAGCGGCGGTCTCTTCAGCGAAATCACCGCACAGCTAAAGGCAATCAGTACAAACACAGCACCGAATTTAGCCAGATCAACAGAGGAACCGGTCATCGTAAACATGACTCCGCCAACCGCAGATCCAATCGAAATGCCAATTTGCAAGGCAGATGTATTTAAGCTCTGCTGAATATCAGACGTGACAGGATCTGTTTGAATCAAATAACTCTGCAAAGCAGGCGTCAGTGCCCAGCTGAGCGCTCCCCAAAGGACAACCATGATCATAAAGAGCGCGAACACACCCGCTGTATAAGGAAGGATAAACATGACGATCGCAAACGCCATAGTCACAAGCAAAATGGCTTTTCCTGAACCCAGTTTGTCACTGAGCCAGCCGCCAAACCCATTCCCGCCTATAGACGCAAGTCCGAAGATCAAATAACAAATACTAATCCAAAACGGGGTCATATGCAGAACTTCCATCAGAAATGGAGTGAAATAAGAATAAAGCATATAATGGCCTGCAAGCATAAACAAACTGATCAAGTGTGCACTAAAAATTTTCGGATGCCCTAAAGAACGAATCTGCTCTCTAAGAGGCGTCACTTTTTCAACAGGCATTTTT
This sequence comes from Bacillus sp. FSL R5-0512, assembly GCF_038593295.1. Lineage (NCBI taxonomy): Bacteria > Bacillati > Bacillota > Bacilli > Caryophanales > Bacillaceae > Bacillus > Bacillus sp. FSL R5-0512. The sequence continues at coordinate 225,898 of NZ_CP151982.1, read as the reverse complement.
TCCAATAGAAAATAGATCAGCACCATCGATATGGCAGAAAGAATACTGATTCCTAAAAACATCACTCTCCAGCCAAAGCTCTCTGTAATAAAAATACCGATCGGTACACCGAGAACAAGTGAGGAGCTAATACCAATAAAAATCAGCCCTAATGCTTTCGCACGATGCGCTGGTTCCACCAATTTGGCAGTGATCGTCAAAGACAACACCACCACAAGCGCTGTACTCATCGCAATCAACACCCTAGATATCATGACAAGGGCAAAGGTCGAACTAAAATAAGTGAACACATTTCCTATTGTAAACACCAATAACGCGATTAAGTAAAGGCGCTTTCGTTCGATTTTGGCTGTCGCAGTCAGCAGCACGGGTGCTGAAATGGCGTACACAATCGCAAATACCGTAATGAGCTGTCCGGCTGTTGCAAGAGACACATTCAAATCCTCTGCAAGACTTGGCAGAATGCCACCAACCACAAGCTCAACTAATCCAACCGCAAAAGTAGAAACGGCTAATAAATATACTCTCCAGTTCATGTCTAACATCCCTTCTGTATATCATCGCTTTCACTTTTGATACAGGGTGCAGACAAACAAAAAAACCCTGATTACAAAAAAGGAAAGCGCGCTTTTGTAATCAGGATTTATCGGATCCTGGTAGAAACCCTCAAACCATATTATTGAGGTTATACAAGTCTATTTTTTTCTTCACATATATTAGCACAGCCTTACATAACTCGCAAGCTGTAAAAATAGAAAAATACTGCCATTCCGTTACCTAAACAAAAGGCGCTGTAAAAGGAATCAGAACAGCTTGCTTTCTCCCCCATTTACAGGTAAACTGATGGAAAATCAACGAACAAGGATCAACGTAGATCTGGAATAGTAGCTTGAATCGATCTTTAACAGAGAGGGAACGGTGCTGAGAAGTTCCTACTGACATCTTCAAGTGAACCTGCCGATTTAGTTCTGTTTCATACAGCGGTTCATACCGTTATCATGATTGAGTGTAAAGCTGTGCTTTAAATTAGGGTGGTACCACCAGGAATGGTCCCTAACTTAAAGTACAGCTTTTTTGTTTTAAAAAAGGAGGAACCTGCAATGTTAAAAAAACAATTTGTTGAAAAAATTACAAGCATGGAAGACGACTTTGCCCAGTGGTATACAGATGTTGTCACAAAAGCGCGGCTCGTCGATTATTCAAGCGTGAGAGGCAGTATGATCATTCAGCCGTATGGCTTTAAAATTTGGGAGAATATTCGCGACGAACTTGACCGCCAGATTAAAGAAACGGGTCATGAGAATGTCTATATGCCCCTCTTTATCCCAGAGAGCCTGCTGCAGCAGGAAAAAGATCATATCGAAGGCTTTGCTCCTGAAGTGGCGTGGGTCACACATGGCGGTGAATCCAAATTACAAGAAAGGCTCTGCGTCAGACCAACCTCTGAAGTGCTGTTCGCTGAGCATTACAAAAACATTATTCATTCCTACCGCGATTTACCAAAGCTATATAACCAATGGGCCAATGTCGTCCGCTGGGAAAAAACAACACGTCCCTTCCTCAGAACCCTTGAATTCCTATGGCAGGAGGGACACACGTGCCATGAGACTGAGCAAGAAGCGATTGAAGAAACAGAAAGAATGCTTCACACTTACGCTTCTCTTTGCGAAGATCTCCTTGCCATTCCTGTCATTAAAGGGAGAAAAACAGAGAAGGAAAAATTCGCCGGCGCTCGCTTCACCTATACGGTTGAAAGCTTGATGCATGACGGAAAAGCGCTTCAAACGGCCACTTCTCATTTCTTCGGGAACGGATTTGCCAAAGCATTTGGCATCGAATTCTTAAACCGTGAAGGAAAACTAGAGCATGTCCAGCAAACCTCTTGGGGTTTCACAACAAGAATTATCGGCGCTATGATCATGGTGCATGGCGATGACAGAGGGCTCGTCCTCCCGCCAAATATTGCGCCAACCCAAGTGCGTATCGTGCCAATCGCTTCTCATAAAGAAGGGGTACTGGATCATGCCTACGAATTGAAGGATCGCCTCGCCCGCATCGCACGTGCTGACATCGATGCAAGCGATAAACAGCCAGGCTGGAAATTCAACGAATGTGAAATGCAGGGTATTCCGCTACGTGTAGAAGTAGGACCAAAGGACATCGAAAAAGGACAAGTGATGCTCGCACGACGAGACACTGGTGAAAAGCAAGCTGTCACGTTAGATGCACTTGAACAAACCATCACAGCAACGCTTGAAGACATCCAGCGGACCATGTACGAAAAAGCGAAGGAACGATTACATGAAAAGACATCACACGCCCACACAATCGAAGAGATCGAGCAAATTCTTGCGGAAGAAAACCGATTGATTAAAGCCATGTGGTGCGGTGATGAAGCTTGTGAAAACGACATTAAAGAAAGAACAGGCGCGACCTCACGCTGTATCCCATTCGAACAGGAAACCATTTCTGACACATGTGTCTGCTGCGGAAAACCTGCATCTGATATGGTGTTCTGGGCGAAAGCCTATTAAGAAAATGAACGATAAAGAAGCATCTCTCATGATGCTTCTTTTTTTGTTAAAAAGACCCAAACTCCCATTGACCTCACCTGCACGATCCCCTATAATTCTTATTAATATAATCGGTTTTTAAGACTTTAACTGGAGTGGTGATACATGAAACGCTGGCCCTCATTCTTTGCCGAACGCTGTCCTAAATGTAAATCAGCATTAGAAGTCTCAAAGTCCAATGCCCTGCAAGGCAAAGTCGTGAAAACATGTCCCAACCTTCATTATCAAAAAGAGTACCACCCAGCACTAGAAACGTATATCGAGCACGATGACGTCAAATAAAAAAGACCAACACGTTTGCTTTGTTGGTCTTTTCTTTATAAAATATCCAGCCAAATTTTAACCGCTGTCGCCGTAATCATCACAGCAAGTGCCCATTGCAAGTAGATGGCATTGATTTTCTGACCGACCTTCGCACCAATCGGAGCTGCCACCAAACTTGCTGCCATCAGCACAACAGCAGGAAGAAGCATGACCTGACCCGTCAATACCTTTCCAGTCGATGCGCCTATCGCAGAAAGAAACGTAATCGCAAGTGACGATGCAATCGTCATCCGTACAGGAATTTTTAAAATAGACAGCATCACAGGCACTAAAATAAATGCGCCGCCTGCACCTAATACCCCGGAAACACTGCCAATCACAAAGGCAATAGCTGATGCCAGCCCTTTATGAAAAGTAACTTCTCCCTCTGCGTCTGCACGCTGTCCTTTTTTCGGAATCAACATGAGAATAACTGCCACAATGGCGAGTAATCCATAGACGAGGTTCATCCCTTTCTCCGGCATAAAATGTGATACATAACTGCCTAATAAGCTGCCCGCCAATATACTGCTTCCCATATATAAAATCAGCGAGCGATGTAAAAATCCGCTTTTCCGATAAGCGAGTACACCACCCAGCGTCGAAAAAAGCACTTGAATGGCGCCAATCCCTGATACCTCGTGTGCTGATAGTGCCATCACACCAAAAAGAGGCGGGATATAAAGCAGCATGGGATAGTTGATCACAGATCCGCCGATCCCCACCATTCCTGATAAGAAGGAACCAATACATCCGATGATAAAAAGTGTAATCAAAAATGCAAAATCCACGCTGGTCTCCTCCTTTGCAAAAGGAAAAGGGGATCTTCAGCAGATACCCCTACATCCTTTAGGACCCTTTTCTCACCCAGAACTTCAGCACGTGACCTTCTTCTGTCTGCGTGATCAATTCATGTCCGCTTGACTTCGCCCATGCGGCCAAGTCAGCTTTAGCCCCTTTATCTGTTGCATGTATTTCTAAAACTTGACCTTCCGCCAAGTCGTTCATTTTTTTCTTCGTTCGAATAATCGGCATTGGGCATGCGAGCCCTGTTACGTCTAAAATTTGATCTGATGTCATTTGATTGTTCCTCTTCTCTTATTTTATTGGACATTACCGAATCGCACAACGGTTTGGACCCATTTCCATTTCCCGCTGCTCTTCCATATCTGGGTTCAGCTTCCCCATATTGGCTTGACGAATCTCTTGAAAGGCATGCGGCTGTGCAGGCAGACCTTCCGTCACCATCTTTCTAAACACATGTTGATCTTCAATATGAAGCCCATGATTTTCTTTTAAAAGTGAGCCGAGCTCCTTCCAAACACTGCCGTCTTCATTCATTTCTTCTTTGGTCATGAAGTGCGCAGGCAGAACGATGTATTCCTTTGAAAACGCCATATACCGTTCATAAAGCGTCTCTCTCAAATCATCTACCCAGTCCTCCGCCATTCCAGCAAGATCAGGTCTTCCAATTGAATCAATAAACAAAATATCACCTGAAAGAAGATATTGATTGTCTACGATAAAAGATGTTGAGCCGATCGTATGTCCCGGGGAATAAATGGGTTGAATATCAATAGAAGCTGTTCCAATCGTTATCCGCTGTCCTTCTTCAAGACGTTCATATTCAAAGGTTACCTCTTCTGCATCTTTTGACGGCAGCCAGTAGGCAGCACCAGTTAGTTCAGCCAGCTTTTTCCCACCAGAAATATGATCTGCATGAAGGTGAGTATCCATCACATGCGTCACAGAGACATCATGCTTTTTCGCAAAATCAATATAGACCTCCGTCATTCGAGCTGCATCCACAACCGCGGCTTCTCCATTGGACATGATCATATAGGACAGACACCCTTTGCCCATCCGTACAAATTGATACAGCTCTCCGCCGCCGCTTAAATCACCTATTTTCACTGGCTCTATATGCTCACTCCATGCCTTCATGCCGCCCTGCAAATAATGAACAGGCACGCCAGCCTCTGACAGCATCTCCGCCACCAGGATAGAGGAACCTTCCTTGGCACAAACCACCAGCACTTCACGGTCACTAGGAATGTGCTGTAAAAGGCCCTCTACTCCGTCAAGCAGATCAAAATAAGGCACATTCATATCAACGATTGCTTCCCCTTCAATCTTCCAGTCCTGCACATCTGCTTGGTTTCGCACATCTAGCAAAAAGAGCGGCTCTTTGCCCACGATCTTTTTTGTTAACTGCTCTGCAGTCATGGCTTTTACCGTCATGTTTTATTCAGCTCCTATTTTTCAATGGCTCCTGTCCAGCTATTCATGCCTGGCACCACATTGATTAATTGTTGAAATCCTCTCTCTTTTAGCTTTTGCGCAGCTAATTCACTTCTTCTGCCTGAATGACAGATGAGATAGATGTCCGATTCTCTTGTTAACTCCTCTGCACGATCTTCCACCTCACCAAGCGGGATATGGACGGCTCCTGGGATATGCCCCGCTTCGTATTCATCCAGCTCCCTTACATCCAAAATAAACAGAGATTGATCTTCTTTTACCTTCTGTTGAAAGGCATTCAAAGATATTTCCGAAATCATGGGCTCCCCCTCTTCTTCTTGCGCTCCGCCCTTACGAATCAAATGATGAAGCACCTGTCCTTCTACTCTTGTTCCTAAAAACTCATGACCGGCACTTTTTGACCAAGCCGCTAAATCCGCTGCTGATCCTTTATCAGTAGCTTGCACTTCAAGCACATCTCCTGGCAAAAGCTCATTCATTTGTTTTTTTGTTTTCACAATCGGCATCGGGCATGCCAATCCTTTTGCATCTAAAATGACTGTTGGTTGCTGCATGTGATGTCCTCCTTTATATAGGGGTGGGGGTATATTTTTATACGTGCTTAATGCCAAGCATTCATACCACCTTTGATGTTTGTAATATGAGTAAATCCTTGCTTCTTCAATATTTTCGCTGCCTGCATACTTCTCATTCCGCTTTGGCATATCACGTAGATCTCTTCATTTTTCTCAAGCTGAGAAGCTCGTTCTTTTAACTGAGGTAAAGGAATGTTTCGAAACCCTTTAATATGGTTTGTTTGAAATTCTACTGGAGATCGTACGTCAATGAGCTGTTGACCTTGGTTTTTCAGTTTTTTCTTCATATCAGCTGCATCCATTTGGTTCACACCTCGAACCGGCAGAAAGCGGCTCACAAGTAAGCCAATCACCAGGATGAACAAAATCGTTTGAATCATTTCATCACCTCACTAAATAAATAAATTCACATTCCCAATTTCAGCCTCTGCTAAATAAGCGGCGACACCAGCATATTGAATATCATCTAATAATTCTTTCTCCTGCAGCCCTAAAAGGTCCATCGTCATTGTACATGCTACGAGATTAATCTCCTGTTCCTTCGCCATATCAATGAGCTGCGGCAAGGTCATGGCATTGTGCTTTTTAATCACGTGCTTAATCATCTTCGGACCCATTCCAGCAAAATTCATCTTTGAAATGCCCATTCGATCAGCCCCGCGCGGCATCATCTTGCCAAACATTTTTTCTAAAAAACCCTTTTTCATTGGCACCATCTCATCCTTACGCAAGGCATTCAGCCCCCAAAAGGTATGAAAAATCGTCACTTCATGATCATAGGCTGCTGCACCATTTGCAATAATGTAAGCCGCCATCGCTTTATCATAATCTCCACTAAATAGCACAATCGTCGTGCGTTTTTTCTGTTCTTCCATTCTGCTCCTCCTTCATTATTACCCATGGGGGTATATAGAAAACAAAAAATATATACACATACCGGTAAGGGTATATTATAACAAGTAAAAAAATCCGTCAACCTTCAAAGGCTGAAGAATTTCTTACCGGCTCTTCACCAATAGCTCAACTGCCTCTTTCACAAGACCTTCCGTATCCTTGCCTTGTTCAAGACTTTCACGAACACATTGCTCAAGATTTGTACTCACAATCACACCCATTGCCCGATCAATGGCATTGCGTGATGCAGACAGCTGCGTCACCACCTCGCGGCAATCCTTTCCCTGCTCCATCATCGCAAGAACCCCTTTAATCTGCCCCTCAATCCGGCGAAGACGGTTCTTCATCTGCTGATTATATTCCATGCACAAGTACCCCTTTCTATTCTTTCTATGAACAGATAGTATACCCTAAGAGGTATTTAGTCAAACGACTTGCCCTACTCTTTTGTAGAGAATGTATGTGAAAAGAATTGCACATTCCACCATTTATTGATAAAAAGAAAATAATCAACGAACGAGAAATCATTGAAGAAAAGAGGACAGCCCATGACTTTACATCATTATATTGGATCAAACAAAGAACTGCCGCTTGGTACCATTGGTCAAAATCCTACCTATAAACCATTCTCTGAACTCAATATCAACATGTTTGATAAAAAACAAAAAAAGCTAAAAACCTATCAAAAAGAAGAACTTTTGATAGAAGTATTTGAAACAGAAGAGGATTTCGAAGGCATTCACATTGATTATCTAGATCCCGTCTATGAAGCGGTAAGAAACAAATTCACGCATCCTTTTGTTTATGAATTAGGCATCATTCATTCTCTTCGTGCACTTTTTAAATTCATTGAAAAAGAGCTGTCAAAAGGAGAAAGCATCGAAATCTATTCTTGTCTAGATGAACTGGAAACGAAAGAAAAGGACGATCAATTGGATGTAGAAATTGACCTAAGCAAAAAACGGTTTGGAAAACATATCGATTTTAAAGAGATCGATGAACTGATTGATATGTTTGAATTAGAAAACTTACAATATGTGTTGGTGAAGAAATAGACCTCCTGCGGTAAAAGTATAGAGAAAAGGGGACATCATCATGAACTTGACATGTGAATCTAAAAATTTTGATGATTATTTATGTGAACTAGCTGAAGTTGATTATTCTCATCCTCTTATTCGAGCAAAATCAAATGAACTTTTCAACCCTTTGCAGACAGAAATAGAAAAAGCAAAAGTAGCCTATGAGTTTGTTCGAGATGAAATTCCCCATACATGGGATATTCAATCCAAACGAGTGACTTGTCATGCATCAGAGGTATTAACATTTAAAGAGGGAATTTGCTACGCAAAGTCCAACCTATTAGCTGCTCTATTGCGCTCACAAGGAATACCCACAGGTTTCTGTTACCAGCGGTTAATGTTGTTCGATACGCCAGATAAGGGATATTGTATTCACGCATTAAATGCTGTATTTTTTCATTCACTTAATAAATGGATTCGATTAGATGCACGCGGCAACAAAACAGGAATTGATGCTCAATTTTCACTTGATCATGAAAGATTAGCTTTTTATACCCAACAAGAATTAGATGAAGTCGACTATCCTTTGATATATGTTAAACCACATCCAAAGACAATGAGCGTTTTAAAAGAACATACAGATGCTATTGAGATGTATAAACATCATTTACCAGAAACGATATAGGCTTGGGGGCAAAAAGACTTTCGACAATGCCAAACGTGAAAATAAACCGGTGCTTGTCAGCATCGGTTATGCCCCTTGTCACTGATTTGCATAGGATCTATTTTATATTAAATACACTCAATAACTTCATCCAAACGATATCTACCCTTCAATTAAACGTTTTAACTTAAGCTCCGTATCAGTATCCTCAACCGGAGTATAGACACTGCATCTTAAATCAGTATCCCCATACACTTGTAATGAAGTGAGATTAAACAACATTTTACCTGCCTTAGCATGACGAAATTCAATTAATACTTCAGGCGCATAGCTGATCTCATTTTCATTCCAAATTTTACGAAACTCAGGATATGCCTGCTCCATTTCTTCTATAAATTGCTCATACCATTCATCCGCCACATATTGTCCATAATACGTTCTAAATATGGCGATATATCCTCTAACAAAATGCTCCCAATTCACCGCTAAACTTTTAAATTCCTTTCTTGCGAATAGTAAGCGTATGATATTCCTTTCTGCCGGATTGATTTGTTCAAAGTCCAAAAATACATTAGCTGCTGCTTGATTCCAGCCAACAATCTGACTTCTTCTATCAGATACAATCGTCGGGCAATAACGAAGTTCCTGCAACATTTTCACTAAAGCCGGACTGATTTCCTTCTCATTCTCAATGATAAAGGATTGTTTCACTCCTTCCTCTAACGCTAAAGCGTACAAATATCTCCTTTCATCGTTATTTAATTGTAATGCATGAGAAATAGCATCTAATACCGAAGTCGATACTTTTATATCTCTGCCTTGCTCTAACCATGTATACCAAGTAAGACTCACACCGGCTAGTTGAGCCACTTCTTCTCTTCTCAGTCCTGGTGTTCTTCTGCGGGTTCCTACAGGTAAACCAACCATTTGAGGCGTAATTTTCGAACGTTGGTTTTTTAGAAATTCTGATAACGCTTGAAGTCTAGTTTCAGGTTTCATTTAGATCTCCCTTTAAAAGAGTATTAATTATACTAGGATAAACAACAACTTGTAATAGGATAACACAATGGATAAAGTTAATAAAAACAAGGAGGGAATGATCATGAAAAGAGTTGTCATTACTGGAATGGGAATTATTTCCCCACTTGGAAATGATGTAAATAACTTTTGGAATCAACTAATCAAAGGACAATCGGGAATATCTCTCATTGATTCTTTTGATACAACTGATTATAAAACAAAAATAGCTGGAATCGTTCGTGATTTCGATGCAGATGAAATATTGGGAAGAAAAGAAGCAAAACGTTTAGATTGTTTTAGCCAGTTTGCCTTAGCAGCAGCCGAACAAGCATTAAAAAATTCGCAATTACAGTTAGATCAAGTTGATCTTGAACGTTTAGGCGTATATGTTGGTTCAGGAATCGGGGGAATCCAATCGCTTGTTGATAATGTCAATGTATTAGATAAACGTGGTCCCTCAAGAGTAAGCCCCAGCCTTGTCCCCATGATGATTTCAAATGCAGCTGCGGCCCAAATCAGCATTAAATTAGGGGCACAAGGGCCATCATTGTCACCAGTCACAGCTTGTTCTATTGGGAACACCTCTATTGGCGAAGCTTTCAATGCGATCCGAAATGATGATGCAGATATTATATTTGCCGGAGGAGCAGAAGCTGCCGTCTCACAGATATCTTTGGCTAGTTTTGGAAACGCACATGCACTATCTACTAGAAACCAAGAGCCAAGCCTAGCCAGCCGTCCATTCGATACAGATAGAGATGGCTTTGTGATGAGTGAAGGCGCAGGTATCTTAGTATTAGAATCATTAGAAAACGCGATTCTTAGAGATGCGCCGATATTATGTGAAGTAGTGGGGTACGGAGCTAGTTCAGACGCTCATCATATGGTAGCATCCCACCCAGAAGGTAAAGGTGCCTACTTAGCCATGAAAAAGGCGTTGAGAAGTGCAAACATATCAACAGATGATATTGATGTTATTAGTGCACATGCAACAAGTACACAAGTAGGTGATCGTTCAGAAGTTCTAGCTATTAAGAAATTATTTGGTGAACGTTCAGTTGAAATTCCAACAACGGCAAACAAATCAATGACAGGGCATATGTTTGGTGCTGCCGGCGGAGTAGAAGCCATTGCTTTAGTGGAAAGTTTGAGACGAGGAATGATTCCGCCAACTATTAATGTAGAGAATCAAGATCCAGACTGCAACTTAGATGTTGTATTAGAAGCGAGACAGCTTCCTTTGAAATACGGGCTATCCAATTCTTTTGGTTTTGGAGGACATAATTCAGCCATCTTGTTAAAGCATTACGATTGATGTAGCTATCAAGGGTTTATAGCCCTTGATTTTTTTATTTTGGGAATACCTCACAGACAAATTATGAAGGGCCTCAATCTGATATATTAACCCCACAGATTTATACTATTATACTATATTTACATTAATTGTAATATATTAGATCAAAAAGCCATTTACAATTCTTAATGTAAAAAGGTACATTTTGGCTACGCGCAAGCAATTTGATTGCATTTCTTTGCTGCAATAGCAATACTTTCATGTCTTGACATGATAGATGTTGAAATGCAAAAAGAAAGAAAAGAGGATAACAAAAGTTATCCTCCGCTTTAATATTTATGTTCATGCTTTTCTAATCACTCAGCTTCATTGTTTGTTGTAGCGCTTGCGTTTTCAACACTATGTGCTTCACCATGACCTGGCCCGAAAAGATTTAATATTACAACTCCTACAAGTATCAAAACAATCCCAGTAACACTGGCAACGTTAATTTTTTCTTTCCAAATCAAAATCGAGATTATTGTAGTAAGAATAATACCTATACCAGACCAAAGTGCATAGGCGGTATTCAAAGGTATGGTCTTCATTGCAAGTGATAAGAAGAGCAGGGAGCCTATAAAAGAAATAATTGTACCAATAGTAGGGTAAAGTTTTGAGAAGCCTTCTGCAGCCTTGAGCATAGAAGAACCAATAAGTTCACCAATAATTGCGAGCAATAAATATAAATATGCCATTATTACTCTCTCCTCCTGTATAAAAAATCAACGACTTAAAAAACTGTTTAAACCTTTATAGGTTTACTTCACTAAATCTTTATTAAGTACAACTTTACAAGAAACCAAAAATGTTTTTAAGTCTTTATTTTTCAAAAAAATTGTGCGCAAAATGAGTGGTGATCCTTAGTCCAGTAGATAAAATCTAATCTAGATAATCTAATAAGATATAAACTAAACTGCACTATGGTACAGTAAACATAAAAACAAATAATGAAAAGTGAAAGAAGGTGAACCAATGCCCACTAACAATAAGCCCAATAGATTAATCGCTGAGAAGTCTCCTTATTTACTTCAACACGCTCACAACCCAGTTCACTGGTACCCGTGGGGGCAAGAAGCATTCGATAAAGCCAAACGTGAAGATAAACCAGTGCTTGTCAGCATCGGTTACGCCACTTGCCACTGGTGCCACGTCATGGCACACGAAAGCTTTGAAGATCAACAAGTCGCTGACATCTTAAATGAGCATTTTATTTCGATTAAAGTCGATCGTGAGGAGCGTCCAGATATCGACTCGATGTATATGTCGGTTTGTCAGATGATGACGGGGCAAGGCGGCTGGCCGTTGAACGTGTTTGTCACGCCGGATCAAAAGCCTTTTTATGCTGGGAAATATTTCCCGAAAAGAAGTGCTTACGGGCGGCCTGGCTTCATCGAGGCACTGACACAATTGCTGGATGCGTACCATAACGACCGGGATCATATTGAATCATTGGCAGAGAAGGCGACAAATAACCTGCGGATCAAAGCAGCAGGGCAGACAGAAAACACGCTGTCACAAGAGGCAATTCACAAAGCCTATTACCAGCTCATGACCAGCTTTGATACACTGTATGGCGGATTCGGCTCCGCACCGAAATTTCCTGCACCTCATATGCTCTCATTTCTGATGCGCTATCACGAATGGACAGGACAGGAGAATGCGCTGTATGCAGTCACGAAAACGTTAGATGGGATGGCAAATGGCGGTATATATGACCATATTGGTTCCGGTTTTTCTCGTTATTCAACAGACGAGAAATGGCTTGTGCCGCATTTTGAAAAAATGCTGTATGATAACGCCTTGCTGATGGAAGCTTACACAGAAGCGTATCAGCTCACCTCAAAACCTGAGTATGAAAAACTTGTCCAACGCCTGATTCAATTCATTAAACAAGATATGATGAATTCTAGCGGCTCCTTTTATTCAGCGATAGATGCAGATTCTGAGGGGAAAGAAGGACAATATTACGTCTGGGCAAAAGATGAGATCATCACCCATTTAGGGGAGGAGCTTGGCGCTTTATTTTGCGACGTCTATCACATCACAGAAGAGGGGAACTTTGAAGGGGAGAACATCCCTCATACCATTTCTACCTCTTTTGAGGACATCAAAGCCTCTTTTTCGATCGACGATAAAACCCTTCAATCCAAGCTGCAAGAAGCGCGGCATATTTTACAATCAGTCAGACAGCAGCGACCCGCGCCGCTTGTCGATGACAAGGTGCTTACATCTTGGAATGCGCTGATGATCGCAGCTCTCGCCAAAGCAGGAAGGGTCTTTGATGCAGAGGAAGCGATCCGTATGGCGAAGCAGGCGATGTCTTTTCTAGAAACACACCTCGTCCAACATGATCGGCTCATGGTCCGCTACAGAGAAGGTGACGTGAAGCATCTCGGCTTTATCGAGGATTATGCGCATATGCTAAAAGCGTATATGTCTTTATACGAAGCGACCTTTGAGTTAGCGTGGCTGGAAAAGGCGGCAGCCATTGCCGAGAACATGTTTGAGCTGTTTTGGGACAAGGAAAAAGGGGGCTTTTTCTTCTCGGGATCAGATGCGGAAGCGCTCCTCGTTCGAGAAAAAGAAGTGTACGACGGCGCCATGCCTTCTGGTAACAGCACCGCACTCCACCAGCTTCTTCAACTCAGCACAATGACAGGTCGTCAAGACTGGCTGAAAACATTAGAACAGATGTTCAAAGCCTTTTATGTGGATGTCTCTTCCTACCCAAGCGGACACACAGCATTTCTGCAAGGGCTCCTAAGTCAATATGCGGCGAAAAGAGAAATCATCATTCTCGGAAAAAACGGCGACCCTCAAAAAGAACAGCTTTTACAGGTGCTTCAAAAACGCTTCGTTCCATTTGATATCATATTGACTGCCGAAACAGGGAAAGAATTAGCGAAGCTCGCGCCCTTTACAAAAGATTACAAAACAATCGATGGCAAAACCACCGTGTATATTTGTGAAAACTACAGCTGCCGCCAGCCAATCACCGATATCGACGAAGTGATGGAACAATTATTCCACAATTGAGTTTGTCATGAGATGACTATGAGAAGACAAAATGAGGACAAACAGATAAAAAACATGTCAATCCGCTAACAAATTGTCTGTACGGTTTTATTTTTCCTAAAAAACGGTTAGAATGCGCACTAGACGTTCTCATACCGAAGGGAGAGAAAATGATGAAAAAGGTATCATACACACTCATCGCTTGTTTGTTATCTGTTGGACTTGCAGCCTGCTCGTCAAACGATGCCAAACAAGATAAGCAAAACGACGCAGCCAAAAACAAGGAAACAACACAGGCTGATCAAAAAGAGCAGCAAAAGCAAATGGAAGAAATGCAAAAGAAATTAGACGCACAAAAAATCGATGATCAAAAGGTCGTTGCGACCGTCAACAAAGACAAAATCACAGGCAGTGAATACAATAGCGCCTTATCTACCATTCAAGGCCAGCTTCAGCAATCCGGGCAAGACCCAACTTCTAAAGAAGGCGAGAAAGCAGTCAAGAAACAAACCATTGATGCGCTCGTAGGACAAGAGCTCATCCTGCAAGATGCTGAGAAGAAGGGCTTCAAAGCCTCTGACAAAGAGGTAGATAAGCAGCTAAAGGAAGAAAAGAAACAGTTCAAAGACAACGCTCAATTTGAAGAAGCACTTAAAAAGAGCGGACTCACATTGGATCAGCTGAAGAGTGACATTGCCGACAGCATCAAATACAGCCAATATGTCGATAAAGAAATCAAATCAGCCTCCGTCTCTGAGAAAGACGTCAAAGCGTACTATGATCAATACGCAGACCAAATGAAAAAACAAAAGCAAAAAGCACCAGAATACAAAGAGGTTAAATCACAAATTAAAAAACAGCTAGAATCTCAAGAAAAGCAAAAAGAAGTCCAAAAAGAAATTGAAAAACTAAAGAAATCTGCGAAAATTAATGTTTCTCTATAACCGCTAAGAAAAAATCCGCCATTGTGCGGATTTTTTTGTTACTTCATGAACTATTTTTCCAAATTTATGACAAAAGCCTCATCATAAACGTCTCTTCCATCCGATATGATGGGAGTACAAAAGAAAGCGCTAACAATTCTTTTGTCTCTGAAAAGGTACAGGATCAAAAGCAATTCTCGTACTTTTGCTTCAGTCAATCGGACATCTACAAAAGGAGGATCATTATGTTCAAATGGTTTAAACCTGCTCCGCATATCGACAGGCTTGATGATGCCAAAACAGACGAGACGTATAAGCGGCTGCGGCTGCAAGTCTTTCTAGGCATCTTTATCGGGTATGCGGGCTACTATTTGCTGCGCAAAAATTTCGCTTTTGCTATTCCATATCTACAGGAAGAGGGGTTCACAAAAAGTGAATTAGGCTTTGTACTCGCAGCCGTATCCATTGCTTATGGCTTTAGTAAATTCATCATGGGGATGATCTCAGACCGCTGTAACCCCAGATACTTTTTAGCTGCCGGACTCTTTTTATCAGCTCTTATCAATATCCTATTTGTCTCATTTCCATACGTCACATCCAGTGTATGGATCATGTTTTTATTCATGTTCTTAAACGGCTGGTTTCAAGGCATGGGGTGGCCGCCATGCGGACGTACGATGGCGCACTGGTTTTCGGTTAGTGAACGTGGTACGAAAATGTCCATTTGGAACGTCGCTCACAATATCGGCGGGGGGATTCTTGCACCGCTTATCACATTAGGGATTGTACTGTTTGCGACGTGGAAAAGCATCTTTTTCTTCCCTGCCATCATTGCCATTATCGTCTCCTTCGTGATCATTCTTCTTGTACGGGATACCCCGCAATCCACTGGTCTTCCGCCAATCGAGGAATATCGAAATGACTATCCGGCACAAAACTATGAGGATCAAGAAAAAGAATTAACAGTGAAAGAAATTTTATTTAAATATGTACTCAACAATAAATTCCTATGGTATATCGCCATTGCCAACGTGTTTGTATACTTCGTCCGTTACGGTGTTGTTGACTGGGCGCCGACCTACTTAACAGAAGCAAAGGGCTTTTCACCAGAGCATTCACGCTGGTCTTATTTTCTTTATGAATATGCAGGCATTCCCGGTACATTATTGTGCGGCTGGATTAGTGACCGCTTCTTCAGAAGCCGCCGCGCACCAGCTGGCGTCATTTTTATGGCCGGGGTGTTAATTGCCGTTCTCGTTTACTGGCTAAACCCTGCAGGCAATCCAATGGTCGATAACATTGCCCTTATCAGCATCGGCTTTTTGATTTACGGACCTGTCATGCTCATTGGACTTCAAGCCATTGATCTCGCTCCGAAAAAAGCGGCTGGCACTGCAGCCGGACTGACAGGCTTCTTCGGCTACATTGGCGGCTCTGCCTTTGCCAATGCCATGATGGGTGTCGTCGTGGATCACTATGACTGGACAGGAGGCTTCATTTTACTGGTTGGTTCTTGTGTGCTTGCGATTGTTTTCCTCGCCATGACATGGAATACAGGAAAGCGCGTAGAGCAAGCTTAATGAAAATCACATAAAAGATTCATATCCGCCCAACATGCTCTTTACATCTATTTCTTATGATGGAGGCAGTTACCGTAAAAGGAGGATAAAATATGAAGAAAAGTAGATTACTTGCTTACGTGTTGCTCTCTTTTGCTTTACTGTCTTTTGCGTGGGTGCCGGCCACCGTATCGGCACATGAAAACCTTTTATCTCCAGATCGCATCTTAACCGTTGCACACCGCGGAGCATCAGGGTATGCACCAGAGCATACCCTGGCTTCCTACAAGCTCGCCACAAAGATGAATGCAGATTACCTCGAACTCGACCTTCAAATGACAAAGGATGGGCATCTCATCGTGATGCATGATGAAACCGTTGACCGGACCACAAACGGAACAGGCTGGGTCAAAGACCTCACACTTGCCGAAATCAAACAGCTTGATGCTGGTACCTGGTTTAACGAATCCAATCCCGACAGACAAAATGCCAACTATATCGGACAGAGAGTCCTGACATTAGATGAGGTGCTGCGCTATTTCGGTAAACGAGAGAATTATTATATTGAAACAAAAAAACCAGACCTTTATCCGCAAATGGAAGAAAAACTATTGGCCGCCTTAAAGAAACATCATCTTCTTGGGAAACACACAAGAAAAGGGCAGGTTATCATACAATCCTTTAGTCAGGACAGCCTGATAAAGCTGCAGAAATTAGCTCCACGCCTGCCAAAAGTACAGCTATTAGACAGAAACCAAATGACATCCATCACAGACGATCAGCTCGACTTTATCAAAACGTACGCCGTGGGTGTTGGACCGAATTTCAGAGCATTAACACCTGAAAACGTCCAGCAGGTCAGAAGCCACGGACTCCTCCTTCATCCATATACAGTCAACAGCGAAGCAGACATGACCCGTCTACTGCAATACGGCGTCACCGGTCTTTTCACCAACTTTCCAGATGTCTTTAACCGTGTAAAAGCTTCACTCTAAATCAAAAAGCCTTGCGGTCCATCCCGCAAGGCTTTTGATTATTTCACCGTTTGATCAGAAGAAGCTGTTTCAATCGGCTTTCGTTTTCCAATTCCAAATACAAAAAAGCTAAGTGCCACTAAAATCAAGAATCCAATTGCTACAATAAGAGAAATACGCGTATCCTGATTAATGAGCATAAACACAAGAACCATCAATAAAAATCCGATTGTAAGATAGTTAGAAAACGGTGCTAACGGCATCTTGAACGGATGCTTTTCAAGCGCTGCCCCCTTTGCCTTTCTGAAGCCAATATGACTAATCAAAATGACAAACCAAGGCACCATCCCAGGAAGGACGCTCGCACTATACACATAGACGAAAATGTTTGGCGGAGAAACATAATTCAGGACCACTCCTATCGCTAAACCAATCAGCACAGCGAATGTCCCAAAATACGGTACACCGTTCTTCGAAATTTTCGTAAAGAAAGCAGGCGCCTGACCATTCACACCTAATGTATAAAGCATACGGCCCGCACTGAAAATACCACTATTACAGCCGGACATCGCTGCTGTAATGACAACAAAGTTAATAATACCAGCAGCTGCTGTAATCCCGATCTTCGCAAACGTCGCCACAAATGGACTGCCAAGGGTATTCAGCTGATCCCAAGGATACACAGTCACAATGACAAAGATCGCACCGATATAGAAAATCAAAATACGCCAGATGATACTTTTGATGGCATTTGTCAGCGTCTTTTGCGGATTTTGCGCCTCACCCGCTGTAATCCCAATCAGCTCGACACCTTGATAAGCAGCAATAACTAGAGACAATGCAAACAGGAATCCGCTAAACCCACCTGTAAAGAACCCGCCATGCGCCCAAAGGTTAGACAGCCCAATAGGAGTTCCGCCATTTCCAAATCCGAAGAAAATAATGCCTAAACCTGCAATAATCATCAAGATAATTGTCACAATTTTGATCATCGCAAACCAAAATTCAAACTCACCGAACGACTTAACCGAAATCAAGTTGGCTGCTCCTAAAATGATCATCGCAATTAACCCTGGAATCCACGCAGGCAGCTCTGGGAACCAATATTTCATATAAGCCCCAACCGCAATAATTTCAGACATTCCGACAATGACCCACTGGAACCAGTTACTCCAAGCCGTCATATACCCTGCAAGCGGATGAATATATTGATGCCCGAATGTAGCAAATGACCCTGTACTCGGCTCAAGATATAACATTTCTCCCATCGCACGCATAATAAAAAAGATAAAAATACCACACACTGCGTACGCTAGGAGAACCGATGGACCTGTCCACTGAATGGCCTTCGCTGACCCCATAAATAAGCCAACACCGATTGTGCCGCCAAGAGCGATCATTTGAATATGGCGGGCACTTAACCCTCTCTTTAATTCCTTTTGAGCCACTTTTCTTCCCCCTCATCAACAAACAACATAAAAAATAAAAATCAGAATTTTCATTCTGATTGAGAAACATCAATCTTTCGATGTATATTATCATAATAAATCTACCCTTAAAAAACAATTGTTTTTTTGAGGAAAACACTATTAACAAAATATTCTGACATAAAATTAAGTTCAAATTGTTTTATATTGATATAATCAATAACCAGAAAAATCTTCAAAAAAAGACCGCTCACACGGTCTTCTAAGCTCAAACTGTAAATTTATAGGGACATCAGCAATTGCTTTCCTAAAACACTTTCCTCTGATAAATCACAGTAGAAAGTCCCCAAGACAGCAAGTAGAAGAGCATAATCAGCACAGCTGACCCCGTATATAAAACAGGGATCGATAAATTCATAATAAAATCAGTGATCCCACTAAATTGCTCTGCTAAATAGAGAACAACAGGCGGACCCATAGCAGATAATACGATAAAGCCAATGATCACTGCCGTTGTGATATAACCAGGCTTTAAGATATAAAACAATGGAAATGTACACGCCGCGAACAATAAAAACAACCCGCTGCCAATCGCAATATCTGACAGCGAAAACAGCTTCCCAAACACAAATAATGCAGCACTTGTCAGCACGATCGAAATACTCATATAGAAAATGGCGCCAAGATAACGTGATGCGATAATTTCTTTACGTGTATAGGGCAAGGAGTTTAATAGAATATTCGTTTCTGCCTTTTCATCATACGCATATGTGTTAAATGGAATGAAGACACTAGCGACTAGAAACGTCAATACTGGATGGACATCCATGAAAATAAAAAATAAGATAAACGGAATAAAAATAAGTAACTGCTTCTTTTGCAAAATCACATCACGCTTAATTAAATAAAACATGCGCAACCCCGCCTTTCAAATAAAACATGATATCCTCAAGCGACGCCGGTTCAATCACAACAGCATCCCCAAAAATAAGTTTCACCTCATCAACACGATCGGTTAATGCTTCAAATCCGGCTGCTGTACGCTGGATATGGACAAAGGCCTTTTCTGTGTCTCGATCCAACAACTCCAGGCTCCCTTTCACAAGCGCATAACTTTCTGCCACTTCATGAATCGACTGTTGAAAGACCAATCTTCCATTTTGTATAAACGCAATATAATCCGCAATCCGGTCTAAATCAGTCGTCACATGCGTCGAGAAAAAGATCGTCTTATTTCCATCAATCATCAATTCTTGTAACGTGCTGAGCAGCTCTCTTCTAAAAACCGGATCTAAACCAGCAGTTGGTTCATCCATGATAATCAGCTCTGCATGATGCGACAGCGCAATCGCAAGTGAAGCCTTCATCTGCATCCCTTTTGAAAATGTTTTAATCGCTTTATTCAGCGGCAGACCAAACTGTTCAATATATTGATCAAAAAGCCGGTCATCCCAACGTTTATAGGCAGGAGCCACAATCCGTTTGATGTCCTTTAAATTCAACCCTGGAAAAAAAACATTGGCATCGTAAACAAATCCGATTCTTTCCTTAATTTCTTTTTCATGAGTATGATAATCCAATCCAAAGACCTTTATGTCACCTGAATCGGGTTTTAACAAATTCATGATCATTTTAATGGTGGTCGACTTACCCGCTCCATTCTCTCCAATAAACCCTGTAACAAAGCCTTTCTTAACCCGTAAATCAAGATCCTGAACGGAAAAGTCCTTGAATCGTTTCGATACTCCTTTGAATTCAATCACATGCTCCACTCATCTCACTCCTCATATAAAAACTTTAATAACTGCTGCAATTCATCAAAAGATAAGCCTAATTCTTTCCCGTTTGTGACTACTGCTCCAAGCTGTTCCTCGATCACCTTCAACTTCTTCTCTCTCATCACTTCTAGGTTTTGTTCCGCAACAAAAGATCCCTTGCCTACAATCGAATAAATAAATCCCGCTTTCTCTAGCTCTTCATACGCTCGCTTTGTTGTAATCACGCTAATTTGTAGATCCTTCGCCAGTTTTCGAATAGACGGCAGCGCTGCACCTTCCGCAAGCTCACCCGTTAAAATCATCGATTTGATTTGATTCGTAATTTGCTCATAGATAGGCTCCTTAGAATGGTTTGAAATCGTAATTTGCATATAAAAACCTCTTTTTTCAGATAGTTGAAACAAAATATTGTATATACACTATATATACATTATATACACACTAAAAGAATATTCAAGCATTTTAAAAAATGTTCTCCTCATTTTTTTAAAATAAAAAACCGCACAGCCCTTAAGCCATGCGGTTCTTTAACAAAATGCTTTATTTCCAATATACCCATTTTCCCATAAGCCACTCCACAGGACCTCTTCTCCATTTTTTCAAATAGAGATAGCTGATGAACAGCTGTGCTGTGTACAGTCCGACAGCAAGCAGCAGCCCAAACATTGATCCCAATTGTCCAAATAGACCAAGTCCATAAGAATAGAAAATCGTTGTACAAATAATCGACTGCGCTAAATAGTTTGATAGAGACAAACGGCCAAGTCCTGCAAGCAGACGTTTGAGGCCGTCGGCTGCCTTCGAATAGTAGAAAACAATAAAAGCCTGAATATACCCAATCGCCAGCACATAACCACCAAGAATCATCACAAATTCACTCCAAGGCGCATCAATGAACGTCGCACATTTTAGTGCAAGGCCGACGACAATGACCCAGACCCAGCCTTTGCGATAGGTCATCCCTCGATCTTCTTCTGTGAGATGCCCTCGTTTACCAATCACCATGCCTAGCAAGGTGAACGGTCCCACCATCATAGTACCGAAAAGAAACCCTAGTATTGGCATGAACACAATGGTCACGATCGCCAGAATAATAGTCACAATCATCATATCGTCTTCAACAGTAATCCGGCTGACCAAAATATCCCCATAAGCCCCCTTCGCATACACATCAGTTAAAAGCTCATCGTTCCCATAAACGAGGTTCATCATATATGGCACAACGACTAAAGATAACGCCCCTAACACACCAGACCAAATAAGCATTGTTTTAATCCGGCTTCTCAAAAACATCATCAAGAAAAATGTACAAGCTCCATAATAAAGAAGAATGTCACCATTCCAAATAAAGATGTAATGCAGCATCCCAAGCACAATAAGACCAAAACCTCGGCGAACGACTATGGCATTCGTATTTAATCCCTTGGCCTTCGTCAATTCAATCAGCTTGATAAAAGAATACCCAAACAAAAAGGAAAAGATCGGATAAAAAGACCCTTGGAACAAAATTTCCGTCACATATACACCGAATTCCTGCCCCCAAAAACTCGAATCAAACATTTTTTCAAAATCATAATCATATTGAAAATTAAGCATATTCACGATCAAAATACCTAATAAACTAAAACCACGTAAACTATCAATCAACTCAACCCTAGATCCCTTCAACACGACAGCTCCTTCGGACAATATAAAGATAA
The DNA here is from genome assembly GCF_038593295.1 of Bacillus sp. FSL R5-0512. Lineage (NCBI taxonomy): Bacteria > Bacillati > Bacillota > Bacilli > Caryophanales > Bacillaceae > Bacillus > Bacillus sp. FSL R5-0512. The sequence continues at coordinate 203,879 of NZ_CP151982.1, read as the reverse complement.
AGCATATTTATCATACCTTATTTTTAAAATTAAGGATATATCATCCTATAAAGTTGCTATTTTACTGAAGATATTTTGAACAGGAGTTTCATCATCTTCTATTAATATGTAATATGCTATCTCCATATAAAATGACTTAAAAATTTATAATACAATATCCTGTGATTTCATTTTTTCAATTTCTTTTTTCTTCTTTTGATGAAGCATTCTCCGGCCTCGATTCCATTCTTCGATCAAAAGAGCTAATCCCACCAACAGCAATATGATAAAACCAATATGATGATTTACCTGATACGTGAAATATAACCAACCCATTACTACTAAAAAGATAATAGGAATACACGCTCCCCACATCAAATGATTTCGTGTTGATAAGAAATACTGCAAAGCAAAAATGCTAACGATTATAAGAAAGTACAAGATTTCATTCATCATCTTTACCCCTTTCTGCTTTATATTTTTCTATTATACCTTTGGCCACTTCTAAACTGATTTTCTCTTCAATTGCAAGTTTTTTTACATATTTAATCAATGTTTCTTGTTCTAACGTGTCATTTAAACGAATTAATTCAATAATTCTGTCTAGACGAGTCCTGACCGTAGGATAGGACACATCATAATCTTTTGCCATTTGTTTTAAAGAGCCTGAACTGAGAATAAATTTTCTGATAAATTCTCTATCTTCAGCATCTACAGCTAGAATCCACGTAGGAATATCTTTTTCCATGTATCCACAACCTCTCTTTGCTAATAGCATAACATATATTAAATAAAAATGATCATAATTTCAATAATTTTTTTAACAATATTAAATTATTTTAAACTTTGTTAAAAAATATATGGATAAATGAACTATATCCATGATATTGTCTTTTTAAGATAACCAAACAATAAATTGGTATTTATGGAGGCTATTATGAATCAAACTTTAGAAAAATCACTTATTTTTTTAGGAATTTCATTATTTATTTTATTATCGATTGGAAGTTTTATATTGCATGAAGGTACAAGAAATAGTGAGGATACAAACAATTTAATTCAAAGCTTCTTACAAGATGAAAACATCACAGGTATCACACCAGAACAAATAATTGTCATTCTTTCGAACGGAACTATATATATGATCATTTTATCTATGCTAAGCAGCTTAGTTGGGGCAATTTCTTTACAAGTCATGAAAAGAAATGTGCGGGCTGCAGGTATTATGTTAATCACAACAGGTATTTCAAGTAGCTTATTAACTGTTTTCTCTGGCTTAATTGGCAGTGCTGCATATTTAATAGCTGGAATGATTTTAATTTCTAAAAATCATTCAGCCACAAAAAATAAAATCCATCTTTAGAGGAGGGGATGTCATGTTTGCAATAGGATTGAAAGAGTTTAAAGTACTGTTTAAAAGTATACGATCCATCCTAATTGTTTTTATCATCATTGGAATTTCAACAGGTACTGCAAAAATCCTTAGTCAATTTAGTAATCAATTCGATTCTCTAGGTCTAAATGAAAATGCATATGTAGGTGGATTAATGGTTTTACTTTTTATTGCCGCTCCACTTTTTATCACAAGTCTCGCTCATAACGCTGTGAATAAAGAGGTTTATTCTCGTACAGTTCGTTTCTTAGTCACTAAGACGTCCAGAAGTAGTATCTTACTTGGAAAATTTCTCGGGAATTTTCTGTTTTGGGTTGTATGTTTAACAATTTCTTTCATTCTAATAATGCCTTTCTCAAACGCATTTTACTTTTTAGAATTGATTCAGTCCATCATCTTTATCTCGTACTTTTTAGGGTTCAGCTTGCTGCTATCTACTATTATTTCAAGCCCTTCAATTACGATGTTTTTAGGCATAACAATATCCATTATTTTGCCGATCATTGGTATGATCAGCATCGGAACTACAAATGTTTTCATTCAAATCGTAAGTTACATCACACCATATTATTATTTCACAAACGATCAGACTGACTTCACTTATATTGTGGTCATATTCCCTGTCATATTTTTACTCATAAGTATCATCACTTTAAGAAAGAGGGATTTATAGTGTATGCACTTAAAACAAAAAAACTAACAAAAAAGTATGGAAATAAGATCGTGGTTAATGAAATAGATTTGACCATTGAAAAGGGAAAAATATTTGGGTTTTTAGGGAAAAATGGTGCTGGAAAGTCGACATTTATTAATATGATAACAGGCATCATTCAACCAACCGGAGGATACTACGAATTATTAGGTTACAAAAAAGCGCAACAAAAAGAATGTTGGAGGAGAATAGGAGTTCTTCCTGATTACTCATCACTTTATGAAAATATGACAGCCATTGAACATATGGAGTATTTCAGCAAAATATTGAAGTTATATTTGAAGAAAGAGGATTTATTAGAACTCCTTGATAAAGTTGAGTTAAAAGATGCTGCAAAATTAAAAACTAAACACTTTTCTTTCGGAATGAAAAAGAAACTGGGAATTGCACAAGCACTGATCAATAATCCAGAACTCATTTTCTTAGATGAACCTACTTCTGGGGTCGATGCGAACTCAGCATTGACAATCCATTCCATGTTGAAAGAAATCGCTGCAAATGGGACAACTATATTTTTAACATCACATAACTTAAATGAGGTAGAAAAATTATGTGACGAGGTGGCCATCATGAACAAGGGTGTTCTTCAAGCGAAAGGTAGTATCGAGGATTTAAGAAAAACCTATAAAAAGAATTTGACTGTTTATATTAAACACAGTGCCATTTGTAAGAACCAGCAGGAATCTTTATTAAGAGACTTGAAGGAAAACGTGGAAAAATGCAAAATTAACGAATTAAATTCCCATCTAGTGATTGAGGACGAAGCAAGAATCCCAACCATCAACAAACTATTCTTATCAAAAAATATTGATATTTTTAGATTAGAAGTCGATGAGCCCTCTTTAGAAGAAATATTTATGAACATTGACAATCCCATTTAAACAATCCATCAACTGTAGATTTATAAACGACATTTTATTAAATCTACAGTTGATAAGAATACTCTTTATAATGATGTCTGTTCTTCTTCTATGCGCATGACAAATTTAAGATAAAACAAGATGGCCAATCCTAAAAAATAAAGGAAAATTCCCATTCAGAACTAATTGGCACCACTTCAAGAATGAAAATAATCACTAGAACGATACCAACTCCTGCATAGAAAAATGCATTTCTTTTTAACTCTTTATTTGATCGAAACATAACGATCCCCTCTCTTATTTATTCCAAGTTTATGTGGCATAATTTTTATAACATATACACATTTAATATTACTCATCCCCTTTTTCCTTTAGCTGAAAAGCGATAATTTTCCCTAAAGCTTCCTCAGCAGCAAAAGGAGTAACGCTGCCTGTTGGATTTTCTTGTTCTTGTTTTAAGCACTCGTACATGTTTTTTTCAATTTTTGATGGATCAATCCAAGAGATACACCATGATGCCCAGAAACAAGTAGGTCCCTCATAACGTTTAGCCAGTTGCAGAAGGAAGGGCAAACTGGGCTGACCAATCCTCATGAGTGACATGGCAGCGGCCATTCTTGTATCTTCTTCGTCACTTTCTAATAGCCGAGATAGCGGTTCTGCTGCGTCCCCCGCATCTGCTCCAAATTCACCAAGTACAGCTGCTGCAATGTTCCGCAGAGAGCCTTTTTCTTTTAAAGCCTCAACAAGGACGGGCACTGCATCTTTTCCATATTTTCTTAAATCACCTATTGCTTGAACGATCGTTACTTCATTTGTATTGGCCAATTGTTGAACGGATTGAGACAGCTTATTTTCTGGTTTCATTTACAATCAACTCCTCTTTTTAATGAACCGCACGGTATCGATAACAAAGCACATAAAATCCAGCCCCAGCCGCTAGGGATACAATTGTAGTCAACAAGCCATCAGTGATGAGATGAATACTAATCATGACCATAGCACTGATCACAGACGCAAATAGCAATGATCGATAATAGGCGGCCAAAGCAAAACTCCTTTCTCTTCTCAGAGGCTGCATAAAGGCAAAGAGCCGTATGGCCAAAAACCATATATAAACTCCTCCACCAAATAAGGTCCAATACAAAACATCCTGAATCTCAACCAAATAAAGAGAAATCAAGTAGAAAGCATACAGCCAAAAGGTTTGAAAAGCTTCTAACAGAATGATTTTTTGATATAAAGCACCTGGAAAAAGGTAGAGCACTCCTGTTTGTGCGTGTCTTACAATCCCTGCATAATATGAACTAAAAAGAACGGATGCCGCGATGACGATCAAGAATAGATTCAGCCAATCTGAAAAATAAGTAAAGACGACATAGTAAGTACCAATTAACAGCATGGTAAATAGCACATGGAAGGTGATATATTTTTTTATCAGCAATAATTCAATCCAAAGAAAAGCCCAAATGCCCGTTAATGCCGGAAGTCCCCACCATGTCCTGCTCTTTTTTTGAACGATTGGACTTGATTGAATATGTTTCCCCTCAAATTCCTCCCAAAATACTGCTTCCTTGACTAAAGACTCCTTCATCTCTAAACGATGACTAGCCTTGTACATCATCATGAAAGATAGAAACATCACTCCAATAAAAATGAAGACAGAAAGAATGGAGAACTCTTCGATCATACGCCCAGCTTGAAACATCAAAGAATCAGCAAAGTTCATCACTGAGGGCTGTTTCATCATTAATTGATTCAAAACAAGCAGTGCATAGCTGAAAAACATCAATACAAAGCCGAGTAAGAGCAAACGCTTGTATACTCGAATGGTTCTAGCACAAGACATCGCAATCATCCAAGTTTCAACCAAACATAACAGCCCTGTCAGGATGAGTGATTTTCCAAGCAGAAACGGGTACTGATGCGTCATAAAAAACAGAAGTAGATCCGCAGTCACAGCAGAGACAATAAGAAGAGCCCCTCGCCAAAAAATGTGATACAACCATACACTGATGACAACTGTCCATAGAGAAGCGCCATTTCCATATAACCAAATGATATCGTTCATTTGACTAGGCAGCCGATTTGTAAACAAGCCAAACCCCGTATAGAGAACAAACAAACAGACAATGATCCACCCAGCTGCAACCGCATTCCAATCACCCATACTTGAAACTGCGCTTAGCTGAAAACCAATTGCCGCAATGAAAAGAAGTAAGATCAGAAAAGGCATTTTCTTTTCTTGATTTTTACTGATAAAGCGCCTTTGAGATTTCATCCATAATAGGGAGAGTGTGTTATTCACTTGACCACTCCCCCAGAAGTTGAATGACTTCTGCCCTCCACTCACTCTGTTCTTCCTTTAATTGAGGAACATCCATGTTCTTCATGATGGCACCATCTCGAATCAATACCACCCTGCTGGCCGTATCGAGAACGAACTCCAGACTATGAGTCGACACAAAGACCGAGCCACCTTGACTGCTTTTTTGTCTCAGCCAATCCGACAGCCACTGTTTTGACGGTATATCTAACCCAACAGTCGGTTCATCTAATATAAAAAGGGAGGCATCTTGAACAATGGCCCCTGCTAAGACAACACGCTGCTTTTGGCCTCTTGACAGCCTTCCGCACAGTTCATTCATCTTTTTTTCCATATTTACTTCTTTCAACGCTCCATATACCTTTTCCTTGATCTGTTTTAAGCCTTTATGATATCCACGTGCACGGAATTGAACATGTTCAGCAACCGTTAGGTCTGGATACAAATAGGGGTGATCAGGAATAAGCGCGACTTGTTTTTGAACATGGGAATGACCAGGCGGGAAACCCTCTATGAGAATTTCCCCTCCATCTGGTTTATATAGACCCGTTAAACATCGAATCGTTGTCGTCTTCCCGGCACCATTAGGCCCAAGCAGTGCCACAACCTCACCTGCTTCGATGGAAAACGACAAATCCTCTATCCCATCACCATTGCTATATCGTTTGCTTACATTCTGAACCTCCATGAATGGCATCAAATCTCTCCCTTTGATTAGAGTGATGTATGCTTATCTATGATGTGTTATAAAATCAAAAAACGAATGTCATTAGACCTACTAATCTATAAACCTAATATTACCATATAGAGAATAACAAGGTAATAGGAATGAGGTAATCTATTCTATATACAACGGAAAAAGAAAATAGATTATGTACAAAATAAAAAAAGATTGGGTTGCAGTATCCCAATCTTTTATCTATTAACCCAAAACGATCTCCTGACACGCCCAAGCATCCACCTCTACCTTTAAAGCAGGAGAAGCCAATGCCACCACATAAATCATTGTCATACAAGGCAGATGATCGCCTAAAAACTGCCCCATGATTCGTTTCCTGCTCTCAGCATCGAACTCTCCCACGAGATAAAAAACTAGTTTCGTTATATCTTCGACGGCCATATCTGCCGCTTCTACATTTCGTTTCACATTCTCTAATGCTAGTTCGAGCTGCTCCAACGGGCTCTCGGGAATTGTTCCATCCACCTCCATCCCCACTTGACCTGATAAGGTTAACCACCGCTGTGGCCCTGTTGTCTCTATTTGATGGGTATATGGTGCAACTGGCGGGTGAGTGGTCTCAGGATTACGTGATATTCTCATGAATAAAAACCCCTTTTCTGAAAATACAGTCAATTTTTATCATCATATCAAACTTTCTACCTTATTCAGATTTTTATGCTCATAGTAAACCTGAAGAAGCAATCGCAACAGCCTGCTATAATTCTTGTTTTCTAAAAAGAAACCATCCGATGAGAAAAAAGAAAACAATCAATACCGATACACCTAAAAAACTTGTAAGTGCCTGATCCGAATAAGTCCCCTTATGAATCATCTCTTCGGCTGCACTTGTCACGCCTTTAGGCGCAAACTTGCCTAATGTCTCTTCATAAAATGAAGGGACGGTAAACAGAATAAGGTTGATCAAAAGCGACACACCGCCAGCTGTGACAGAGCGTTGAAAGAACGCCGAAGCACAAATGGTCGATACCACAATCAGCAATAAATTTGGATAATAAAGAAGTGTTCCTTTTAACACATTGACCCAATTCACATGCCCAAATTGAATGTCCACATAATAAACAGAGGCAAGCACCGCCACCACCAAACTAAACAAAGTCAAACAGGCATAGGCGCATATTTTCGAGACATAGTAACTCGTTCGACTGATCGGTTTCACCATAATCATCGCGGTTACTCCAGAGGCACGCTCTCCAGCGATCGTCCCCATCACGATCATAATCAGGATAAACACACCTAGCGAATCAAATTTACTCAATGCACTCGCCAAAGCCTCTCCTGCACTAGGCTCTGGTATATAAAATGTAGATCCTTCAGGTAAATTAGCTGATTTCGATAGAAGATCCGGCAGCATTTTGAGCGTAATAGGCTGCGTAATCATTAAAATCGTAAAAATGATTGGCACAAACAACATTTTATAACTAGTGAATAACTCCCTAAATTCCTTTTTCAACATCATCATGCATTCACAACCTTCATGAAAATATCTTCAAGCGTCAGCTTAGATAGTCGATAATGGAGGAGAACACCGCCAGATTCAGTGATAAGACGAGGCAGCTCCTTCAATGCTATTTGTTGATCGTTCACTCGCACCTGATAAGCATCTCCTGTCTCAAAGCATTCCTCCACCCAATCCCTCTCTTTTAACAAAGCCAATAATTTCGTATCCTGTTGTTCTAATTGAAATTCAATCACTGGCTGGATATAGTCTTCTTTGATCTGTTTCATGGAAGAAGACATCTCAATTTTGCCACTGTTGATCATGATAATATGATCTGCCACACGTTCAATGTCATCTAAAATATGGGTCGACATAAAGATCAACATCTCTTGTTTCAGATGCTCAATTAATGTCAGAACGTCTTTTCTCCCCATGGGATCAAGTGCAGACACAGGTTCATCCAAGATGAGAACCTTCGGGCTGTTGATAAGCGCCTGCGCAATGGCAAGCCTCTGCTTCATGCCTCCGCTATAGCTGCCAATGGCACAATCCTTCGCCTCATACACCCGGCAAAGCTTCAACAGCTCCTCTGTTTTGGAGCGAATGATTTTCTTCTCTAAGTGAAATAACCCGCCAACCCAATGCATCCACTCCTGCCCCGTCATATCCTGATAAAATGCAGGATGCTGCGGACAATACCCAATCACATGACTGATTTGGTCCATCTCCTTTGCGACATCCGAACCAGCCACCTTCACGACCCCAGAAGTAGGACGAGCAAGCCCCGTCAAAATCCGGATCGTCGTTGTCTTCCCCGCTCCATTGGCTCCTAAAAAACCAACACATCCAACTTCCCCAACAGAAAAAGAAACCTCTTTTAACACTTCATGCCGTCCATACGATTTCGTCAGCCCGTGACACTCCAACATATTCAAGCGAATCCCCCCTACTAAGATTGTTTACGACCAAATATGAAATACGCAATAGGACCGGCACTCGCCACAAACACAATCACCAAAGCCCAAACCCACTTCACCTCTCCTCTGATCCTCGATGGATCTCTTTTCAGCAAATCAAACAAACCAATCACCATCAAAATCGCTTGCAGCAAAATAAGAGGTAATATCATCTTCATATCCATCCACGCCACTCCCTTTTCAAACGCCAATTTGTTTTGGTAACACTTCTTTTGACGACATGAAGAGGGAATTCGTTCAAATAGGTTTTATTTTATTGGTCGAATGGTCTATAAATATAAAAAATCCCAGTGAAAGTAAGTTCACTGGGATTGCTTGTGATGATCATGATGAACCTCGCAAAATCTTTTCCATCGTCTTTCCTTTCGCTAACTCATCAATCAGCTTATCTAGATAACGAATGTTTTTCATGGTTTCTTCCTCAATGTCCTCTACCCGAACACCACAAATGACGCCTTTGATTAAACTGCGGGAAGGTTGAAGCTCAGGAGCCTCAGCAAAAAAAGTTTCAACGTCTGTCTGTTTGTCCACCTGTTCCTGTAGCTCTTCCGGACTGTACCCCGTCAACCAACAAATAATCGTATCGACTTCAGCCTTTGTTCGTCCTTTTCTCTCTGCCTTTGCGATATAGAGAGGATAGACTTTTGCAAAGCTCATTGTGTAAATTTTATGTTTGGTCATTTGTTATTCCCCTTTTCTTAAAGTACTTTTATCCATGCATTAGGAGATAGTTAGCCTAACCTTTTATGTCCGATCTAGTATGAAGAAGCTAGCTACAAATAAACATTGAAATAATAACCATATTTACATAAATTATGATATAATTACTCGTTATCAACATGTGAAAGGAAGAAGAAAATTGTCTAATTACGATTTTCATGCATTACTTCAACCATTAGAGTTTGAAGTGTTGGTATGTGATGTAGTCTCTCAAAGAGATAACGTTCCCTTTAGAACCTTTAAAGAGGGGCGAGATCAAGGCATTGATGGTTTTTATACAGACGGTAAAACTGAAACCGTCATACAAGTAAAGCGTTATGCTCAGCAAGCTTTTAAGCCTTTAATACATTCTTTAAAGCAAGATCTACAAAAAGTTCGCAAATTAAAACCAGATCGCTATATCTTAGGGATATCAATGGCGTTAACACGTCAACAAACGAAAGATATTGTTGAATTATTTAAAGAATTCAATGTGACTGAGCACGATATATTAGATAGAGTTGAACTGAACAGACTTCTTTCACAGCCAACTTACAGAAAAGTGATAATTAATCAACCAAAGCTTTTAATTCCAAACTCAAATGTGCTTGAACACTTGTTAAAAGAATATCTACATAGTCGTATTTATAGAGAGTCTGCCTATAGATTAAAAGATGCTTGTAAAACAGCAAAAACTTTTATACCCTCAAAAGTCTATAGATCAGCAGTTACAAATTGGGACATTAACCGAACTATCATACTTTCCGGAGAACCAGGTGTTGGAAAAACAACTATCGCTCAAATTCTAGCTTTAGCCCATTTGTATCAAGATCAATTAAACGGATTTAGATGGGTATACTCAATCGATGATATATACAGTATGTTAGATGAAGACCAAATACAAGTTTTTATTTTAGATGATTACTGGGGAAGTATCCTCGAAAAAGAAAAGAATAAAAAAGAAGAAGAACGCTTAGCTAAGTTAATAAAGGATATCGAAAATTTTCCTAATGATACAAGATTAATTATTACAACAAGAGAATATATTCTTCAACAACTCATTCATAAAAGCCCTTTACTAAAAAAAGTATTTGATAACTATACCTTAATTTGCAACTTGGAAGCATACTCAGAGAGTGAAAAAGCAAGTATTTTATTTAGTCGTCTCTACTACTCAAAACTAAACTATGAGCATGTTAACTATTTGCATCTTCATACAGATAAAATTGTATATCACGACAATTATAATCCAAGGGTACTATCACTATTTTTAGATCAAAAACCTCAAAATTATGAAACACCAGAAGATTACTTAAATCGATTGTTAAATTATTTAGATTGTCCAAGTGATTTTTGGAGAGATATTTTTGATAATTTATCTAACGAAGCAAAGTTTTTAGCTTTTTTACTACTAATTACTTCAACACCTTCATTACAAGAGGATGTAGAAGTCGGCTACAAAAATTCTTTACATTATTATTTCAATGAAACGCATACGAAGAATTTAAGTGAGAGTCTTAGAGAACTTGAAGAAACCATGATCAAGACCGTTTATGATGATGAGTATGATGATATCTTTATATATTTTATAAACCCATCAGCACAAGATTTTCTGCTTGACTTCTTGAAAGAGAATTGTGAACAATGGATTCCTAAACTACTGCCTTGCTGCTCCTTCTATAATCAATTATTTTTTCTACTTAAAAATATATCACCTTCTTGTAGTTCAAATATTAGTGAACAGATCATACAAAGTTGCATAGAACATTATGATGATTATACAAATAGTTTTTCAGAAAACGATAATATATACAATATTGATATTTTAGAACTAAAAAAGGGGAGCTTAGATAGATTCTTTGATTTACTTAGAATTTATCTAACACAAAATCAAAAACAACCGAGACTTTATAAATTTTTAGAGTATAAAATCAATCAGTACTGTATTGATATGGGGAGTAATGATCCTAAAGAATATCGATATAATGATTTGCATAATTTACCTGATTATATCGTAAGTTGCACAAATATTGGAATGGCTTTTAACGGTTATAAATTAATAAATAAATACTTCAAAAACGCCTTTAGTGTGTTTCATTATAAAGCAATGGAGCGTTTTCGAGAAATATTTCCTAAGGAGTACGAAATATTTTATGAATCTTTTAACTCAAAAATCAGAAAAAATATAAAACAATTAATTTTTTCAGAGTTAGATTTTTTAGATGAAAACTCCATGGATGTAGAATTAGATATGTTAATTGATAGCATACCTGAATTATGTGATTTTTTTAGCGTTCAATACTCAATAGAAATGGATAAAGAAATTGAGCTTTTATATGGTCGTTCTCCTACACGAATAAATAATGACTATTCAATAACGAACAGTCATTTGCCAACTGAGGATAATTCAAGTGAACATGACCTAAATACAGTAAAATATAACGCATATGATTGGATGTACGGAAAAGAAGAGGCATTAATAGAAAACGATGAAGTTATCGAACTTATATCTAAAAGCAAACTTTCGAATGTGGTCAAAGATAAACTAATTCTCACATTAGACAATTATTCACCAGTTTACATCTATCAATTACTAAATACGAAAGAATCTTTGAATTTGTTAATTTCAACGTTAGAAAAAGACGGTTCAATAATGCCTGAGAGAGAAAGCGACTTATATATGAAGATGTTAACCCATTTAACTCAAGGTGATTCCACATTATTAATAAATTTAGCTAACTTTTGTATTGATTCATTTTATTCATTCATGTATCGGGAAAAACCTTTATTCCGAAAAGGAGAATTTTTAAAAAGTAACATTTATAGAGATCATTTAGCAGATAATCCTTCACTCAAAAATATTGTTTATGACCATTTAATATTAGAGGATGAACAGTGGTTACAATTTATTCATATTCCATTATTCGTCGCTTGCTTTTCGATGAGTATATGTTTTAGCGTTGATGATGATGAATTACTTGAAATCTACCCTGAAATATGGGGTGAAAACTCAAAAAAAATTAAACAAATAAAACTGGAGAATGGAAAAGAATTATCCGAACTATTTTATCCTGAATTTGGAGAATACTATATCTATAACAGTGAGTGGGAAAGCATATTATATCGGCTTTTCGAAGAGTTAAAACCATATCATTTTAATCAATTCTATGTTGAACCTGCCATTAAGCGATTTATGAAGCACTTGGGGCATGGCGATGAACCATCAAAGGTATTACAACTCATGTCTACTATGAAGCTGTTATTGGAATATGAACAGCATGATGAGATTAATCATATTGGCCAACAATATAGTATTAATGACGAACAAAATCTTATTGAGAAATTAGAAATAGCTGATTTTGATTTTTGGGATTTACCTCCGATTCACCAAAATACATTGACTTCTTTAATTAAAGGTAACTTAATAAAACGTAAATTACATAATTGGGAAGTACCTGTTTACAAAATAGAGAACATCTCTTTATTAAAAGAGCTTGGAGTTTATAGTCAATCATTAACATCCATAAAAAAGATTGAAAATCTCCTTAAACGCTTTGAAAATGGTGATTATTCGCAAATAAAGATAACCTGAACCAAAAAACACCCCTTTAACAAATTCTCTAAGGGGTGTTTCTTTAGTAAAATTAACCCTACTCCACCGTCACACTCTTCGCAAGGTTACGTGGTTTATCCACATCACACCCGCGGTGAAGGGCTGCGTAGTAAGCAATCAGCTGTAATGGAACAACAGATGCAAGTGGTGCAAGTGCTGGGTGTACAGCTGGAAGGACGAAACGGTCGCCTTCGTCTTCTAGGCCTTTTAGTGAGATGACACATGGGTTTGCTCCGCGTGCAACGACTTCTTTGACGTTACCGCGAATGCTGAGGTTCACGTGCTCTTGTGTTGCAAGGGCAATGACCGGTGTGCCTTCTTCAATTAAAGCAATTGTGCCGTGTTTGAGTTCTCCGCCAGCAAAGCCTTCTGCTTGGATGTAAGAGATCTCTTTTAGCTTCAGTGAACCTTCAAGGCACACATAGTAGTCAAGTCCTCTTCCGATAAAGAATGCGTTACGTGTCACTGTGAAGAAATCACGAGCGATTTGTTCCATTTCATCCTTTTGATCCACAAGGGCTTCCATTGCGTTTGCTACAATACCAAGCTCTTTCACAAGATCAAAGTCAAGAGATTGACCGTTTAATTCAGCTGCAACAGATGCAAGGATTGAAAGTACAGCGATTTGTGCTGTGTAGGCTTTTGTTGAAGCCACTGCAATTTCAGGTCCTGCATGAAGAAGCAATGTGAAGTCCGCTTCACGAGAAAGCGTAGATCCTGGTACGTTTGTGATCGTTAATGCTTTATGACCAAGTTCTTTGACTTGAACAAGTACAGCACGGCTGTCGGCAGTCTCTCCAGATTGAGAAAGGAAGATGAACAACGGCTTTTTCGATAGAAGCGGCATGTTGTAAGAGAATTCACTTGCTACATGGACTTCTACAGGTACTTTTGCCCAGTCTTCAATGTATTGTTTACCGACAAGTCCAGCATGGTAGCTCGTTCCGCAAGCCACAATGTAAATGCGGTCTGCTTCTGCTACTGCGCTTGCGATATCGCCAGCAACTGACAGCTTGCCGTTTTCGTCTTGATATTCTTGGATGATTTTACGCATAACAAGCGGCTGTTCATCCGTTTCTTTTAACATGTAGTGAGGATATGTGCCTTTCTCAATGTCGCTTGCATCAAGCTCAGCGATATAAGAAGGGCGTGTCATGATATCACCGTCAAGGTTTTTAATAATAACCTCGTCTTTTGTGACAATGACCATTTCTTTATCCATTAATTCCGCATATTCGTTTGTTACTTGAAGCATCGCCATTGCGTCAGAAGCCACAACGTTGAAATCTTCGCCGAAACCAACCAATAATGGGCTTTTGTTTTTCGCCACATAGATTGTTTCTTTGTTTTCGTTATCGAAAAGGGCAATCGCGTAAGAGCCTTTTAGTTGAAGAAGCGTTTGACGGAAAGCTTCCTCTGTATCAAGACCTCTGTTTACAAATTGTTCGATGACTTGAACAACAACCTCTGTATCTGTGTCGCTTTTTAGTGTGACGTCTTGTAAATATTCGCGTGTCAATTGTACATAGTTCTCGATGACACCGTTATGAACAAGCGTAAAACGGCCAGAAACACTTTGATGCGGATGCGCATTTAGATGGCTTGGTACACCGTGAGTTGCCCAGCGTGTATGTCCGATTCCTGCTGAAGATGCCACGTTTGCATCCACGACTTCACGAAGCTCAGCGATACGTCCTTTTTCTTTGAACACATGCACGCCATCTTCGTTTGCCACAGCGATACCTGCTGAATCATACCCGCGGTACTCAAGCTTCTCTAAACCTTTTAGTAAGATTTCCTTCGCATCATTCTGACCAATATAACCTACGATTCCACACATAAATTTTCTTCCTCCCGATCATGTGAAAGGGACAAAGAAAGCCTACTAAAATAGAAGGGACATTTCTTCGTCCCTCTCTACATGTTTAATTTGGGAGATCATGTGTATTCCCTTTGTACAAAGAGTCACCTCTTTGCTTTAAAGAAACACTTACGGCTGTGATCTCTTTTTTTGATCAGCCGGGAGGCATCCGCCGAAAATTCGATAACCTCCATCCTCGTCAACTAAGCATCTTTCGTCCGATCGCTTAGTTCGGGCGCTATAATTATAAGAGAGTTTCTGAACATCTACCCTGCCTTTCCTGATAGAATAAAAATCCAGTAACACAAGGATGATTGTACTATAAGGTCTGACCTCCGTCAATCACAATGTGCGGGTAATCCCCTTCATTTGAGAAAGTGAGACCTCCATACACTATATGCGATGAGGCTTGTCTCGTTCTACCTTTGATGTGCTCTCCTATGTATGAAGACAGCGGCAAATTGCCCTCGCTTATAAGATTCGTACAAATCCATCCATTTATGTCGCTTATTCGAAAAAAAAGCAAACCGCTGTTAGCGATTTGCTTTCATCTATTACTCAATACCCATTTCTTCTTTCACAACAGCTGTAATTCGAGCCACATATTCATTACACAGCTCTTTTGTTTTCGCCTCTGCCATGACACGTACAAGCGGCTCTGTTCCAGATGGACGAACAAGAATGCGGCCGTCACCATTCATCTCTTTTTCGACCTCTTGGATCACCGCTTTTACTTTTTCATTTTCTTCTACTTTATATTTATCAGACACTTTCACATTCACTAAAAGCTGCGGGAACTTTTCCATTTCCGCTGCAAGCTCTGATAATGTTTTTCCTGTCGCTTTGAGCGTATTCACAAGCATGATCGCAGAAAGCATGCCATCACCTGTCGTATTATAATCAAGGAAAATCAAATGACCTGACTGCTCACCGCCGACATTATAGCCGTCTTTTTTCATCGCTTCGACCACATAGCGGTCCCCAACAGCTGTTTGAATGCTCTTAATGCCTTGCTTCTCAAGCGCTTTATAGAAACCAAGGTTACTCATGACCGTTGACACGACGGTGTCATCCTTTAACCGGCCTTCATCCTTCAAATAACGTGCACATATGTACATAATTTGATCGCCGTCTACGATATCACCTTTTTCATCGACTGCAATTAAACGGTCACCGTCACCATCAAACGCAAGACCAATATCTGCACCCTTCTCCTTCACAAAAGCAGAAAGTGCCTCTGGATGAGTGGAACCTACACCATCATTGATATTCAATCCGTTTGGAGATGTTCCCATTGTGGACACATCAGCATCTAAATCTGCAAATAAATGTGTCGCTAGAGAAGAGGTTGCACCGTGTGCACAGTCAAGCGCCACGTGAATACCTGTAAAATCCTCGTCCGCTGTCTGCTTTAAGAATTGCAGGTATTTCTGACCGCCTTCAAAGTAGTCGTTCACCGTTCCAAGATCGGCTCCAACTGGGCGTGGTAATTGATCGACTGGCTGATCCATCAGCTGCTCAATTTCGTTTTCCTGTTCATCTGACAGCTTAAAGCCGTCACCGCCAAAGAATTTAATGCCGTTGTCTTGAACTGGATTGTGTGAAGCAGAAATCATGACACCCGCTTCAGCATCCATTGCCTTCGTTAAATAAGACACACCAGGTGTTGAGATCACACCTAGACGCATCACTTCGGCTCCAATTGAAAGTAAGCCTGCAACAAGCGCTCCTTCTAACATATGACCAGATACACGTGTGTCTCGACCAACGAGTACCTTTGGACGTTCTTTATCCTTCGTGAGCACATAGCCGCCAAATCTCCCAACTTTAAATGCGAGCTCTGGCGTTAATTCGCTATTCGCTACACCCCTTACACCATCAGTTCCAAAGTACTTGCCCATGTTTCAATCGCTCCTTTTTTACCATTCAAGAGGACGCTTCGTCCTCTTTTTTATCTTCTTTGACCCGCTGTCTTTGACTCGATTCTTTCTTTGCTTTATCTTGCGTGGATTCTTCTTTACTCTTCTCACCCTGATCATCGTCATCAGTTGATGGATCTTGTTGATCTTTTTGATTCTTCCGATCATTCGTCGAAGCCGGCTGATCCTCTGTTTCAGTAGAAGTGAGTTTCACTTTGACCTTTGATCTCGATAATGTCCAAGTCACATTTTGAGGACCATTCACTTGAACTTTGACCTCATGGGTTCCTTCGTTCAAGTCCCCTGCATTGATATAGGCTTCAACATCTGAAGCCTTTAGTTTATCAATCGCACTCTTTGATCCCTTTGCTGTTAACGTGAGCCGTCCAGAAGAGGGGCTCACAAAATCAGATGTGAGATCCTTGCTCAAACCCACGACAGAAATCGGTACATTATCGATCTTTTTTTCTTCAGCTGTTGCAACCTTCACTTTGATCTTAACGGTTTCGGGTGATACCTTTTTCACACCATCTGGCAGGGGAATTTCGGCATCAATCTCCGTATCATCTTTGATCTTGCTTAAGTCCAGCTTGACGCCATCAATAAAATCAAGTGCATCCAGCACCTTTTGAGAGCCGTACACTGTGACCTCACTCGGGCTTGTCTCAATGCTTGAGATGCTGATCCCTTCTGGCAAGCTGCCCGTCCGCTCAATTTTAAAAGGAACCTTTTTGCTCGGGCTTGAGATTGGGACCGTAATATCCACCACGGACGGACTTACTTCAACTGGCAGCTCATTCCCGCTGCTATCATACACAGTGAGCTTCGCTTCTTTTTCAATTTGCTGATCGACATCCTCTAAGTTTACAAAAGCTTTAATGACAGAAATTTTGTCGATGACGTCCTTTGATCCAGTAACTGTGACCTTTTTCGGATTCACAATGGGCTGTTCAGGTGAATAGCCGTCTTTGATTTTATTTTGATTATAAAACTCGGTTTCAACAGGAAATTCAGCTGTCGTTTTTTCTTGTATCGTCACAGTCGTCACAGATGGATTAATCGATAGTGTGAGTCCCTTCGATACATCTCTTGCCTTCAGCTCCACTTTATGTGTACCTGTCGATAAGTTCTGCATGTCTGCGTAAATTTCAAAATTCTTTGTTTGTCTTGCTGTTTTCACAGCACTAGTTGATCCTTTAATCGTGACATTGACTGTCTGCGGCACACCAGTGACGACGTACTTCTCGTCATCATAATACGCTTTAACAGGAATGTCGGTTAAAGTTGCTTCATCTGTCGTCGATGTTGGGAAAAAGGATTCACCGATTTTTTTCGGCGTGGGCGCTTGCGCTGAATTGACTGCACCATACAGCAATAAAGCGAAGACCAATGCAAGAAGCTTAACGGCCCAGCGATTATTCAAAATCTTATCCATTTTTCTTGCCCCTCCAATACCATTTGGTCGAGGAAGCATCTTTGCTGTTCTTACTAAATTCAGCAATCAGCATTTCTTCAAGCGCTTCTTCTGTCAATTCTCGGTGGAGATCACCATTCCTTGCGACAGAAATACCGCCAGTTTCCTCAGAAACGATGACAGTTAAGCTGTCTGTCACTTCACTAATTCCGACTGCAGCCCTATGACGCGTCCCCAGCTCCTTAGAGATAAAAGGGCTTTCTGACAGCGGTAAATAGCAAGCTGCAGCTGCAATCTCATCCCGCTTCATAATGACAGCACCGTCATGAAGCGGTGTATTCGGAATGAAAATATTAATGAGCAGCTCTGAACTCACCTTTGCATTCAAAGGAATTCCTGTCTCTATGTAATCATTCATTCCGGTATCGCGCTCAATTGTCAGCAGCGCGCCGATTCTGCGTTTCGCCATATAGTTAATTGCTTTTGTAATTGCCTCGATCGTTTTCTGCTGCTGTTCCTCTACAGGTGTCCCGCTTCTTGAGAAGAAACGGCCGCGCCCAAGCTGCTCAAGCGCTCTCCTTAGCTCTGGCTGAAAAATAATAATGATCGCAAGGAATCCCCACGTAATCGCTTGATCCATCAGCCATTGAAGTGTGTTAAGACCGAGATACGCACTTCCCATCCTGACGAGAACAATGACCACAATTCCCTTTAAAAGCTGAACCGCTTTTGTTCCGCGGATGACCATCATTAATTTATATATCACATACCAAACAACGAGAATATCAACAGCATTACCGAGGTACTGCAAAAAAGGAATATCCCCTAAAGCCATTTCCTCGTCCTCCAGAATTTTCAGTTATTCTTCGTTTGATGCATTTTTTAATAAAAAAAGAGCCTATGTATCAATACATAGCGTGGCTATTATACCACATTTTGTTTCAGCAAGGAAAATAGTTGCCATATCTGGCTGACTTGCTAGTATGCTTGAATCTCAGCAATGTATAGAAAAAGAGCAGCCCCCTTAGAGACTGCTCTTAAACCGCTTGAGTTACTTTTGCTCCTCTGGACCAATGACCCGCATCACGTTTTGTGCTGTTGATTTCATTTTGTACCAGATCCAATCAAACACTTCATTAATTTCATTAATTTGACCAGTGACTTGTCCGGCAGAAGCAGTCAGCTGTTCCCCATTGACGACGGTGACATTTCCATCAACCTTGCCTTCTACAATCAGCTTGCCATTTTTGACAGTGATGTCACCCTTTACGGTTTCCCCTTTAGGTACGGTCACTGTATCATTTTCAACGACGAGATTCGGCTGCTTTGACACACTGAAATTATGATCGGTATTCCAGCTCGTAAACAGACTGCCTCCCATTAAAATGAGAAAGAGGGCAGCGGCTACCATCAGCGGGTGAGCTTTGATCCATCTTTGAACCGACACATGCTTTTTCTCCTTTGGAAGACCTGCCATCACCTTTGCAGTGAAATCAGATGGTGCTTCTATATGAGATGTACTCTGCACTAGCGCGATGGATTTCTCAATTTGTTGAAAATGAGTACGGCACTCCTCACACGATTGCAGATGGCTTTTTAATTCTTTTTCGTCTTGGGGCTCAATGTCCCCGTCTAAATACTGATGCATAAGCTGGACGATTCTATCCTGACAGCTCATCAAAATCACCTCACTCAAAGGTCTCTCAACTGTTTCCGGAGAGCCTCTCTACCCCTGTGTATTCTCGTTTTCACCGTACCAACTGGTATATTCAGAATCTCACTTATTTCTTTTAACGAGAGTTCATCAATATACTTTAATACGATGACCGAACGATATTTGTCGGGTAACCTTAGAATTTTTTGCTGAATGGTACTCGATAATTCAAGAGACACCACCTCATCCTCTGGCAAAATGCCATCAGCAGCAATTTGAGAATACATATTTAATCCTTCTGTTCCTGCCACCTCTGCATCTAAATAATAATCCGGCTTTTTTTTGCGAATACGGTCGATGGTCAGGTTGGTTGCAATGCGGTACAGCCACGTGGAAAACTTACGATTCACATCAAAGCTTTCGATATTCACATAGGCACGAATAAACGCCTCCTGCGCAATATCCTCCGCTTCGTGTGCATTCCCAAGCATACGGTAGCACAGCTGATAAATTTTGTCTTTATACAGGTCTACGATGTCTGCAAATGCGTTCTGGTCGCCTTTTTTCACTTGCTTAATTCTCTTTTTAATCATTGTGTCCATAGTATATTCAACCTCTGCCTTCACCGGTCTTTATGTATACGAACCTCTTTCCAAAAGGTTTCATTCTCCTCTAAAAAATAGTGTAACAAATTTTTGACAGTGTGTTACGCTTATCAACCGGTAAAAACCTTAACATATCCTTAAATTTTCCCAAAACAAAAAAGAACGGGAACAAGTCCCGCTCTACAATAGCTTTTCACCCATTAATGAACCAATTAACGCAACTGCCGCTTCAGCGGTTTTGTTTTTCTCATCTAAAACCGGATTTACTTCAACAAATTCAGCAGACGTTAAAATACCTGCCTCCTCTAAAAGCTCCATTGCGAGATGACTCTCCCGGTAACTAATGCCGCCTGCAACCGGAGTACCTACACCAGGGCATTCCGCTGGATCTAATCCATCTAAATCAAGCGACAGATGGACACCATCTGTTCTTTCCTTTAGATACGCAATCGCTTCCTCCATCACCCTTGTCATCCCTAAACGATCAATTTCATGCATCGTATACACTTTAATGCCTTTCTCTCGAATTAATGCCCGCTCTCCTTCATCTAAAGATCGAGCACCAATTATAACGACATTTTCAGGCTTCAATTTAGGCGAATAACCGCCAATGTTCGTTAAATCTGCATGCCCAAAACCGAGACTGACAGCAAGCGGCATGCCATGAATATTTCCAGAAGGAGAGGTTTCCTCCGTATTCAAATCCCCGTGTGCATCATACCAAATGACACCTAAGTTTTCATAATGCTTGGCTACCCCAGCAAGTGTGCCTATCGCAATGCTGTGATCACCGCCTAAAATGAGCGGAAACGAACCAGATTGCACAATACTGTCAACCTTCTCAGCAAGCAGTTGATTTGCTCCAGCATTCTCCGTCAAATTCTTCAGCTTTTCACTTGTATATAAACCTTTCTCATCATCTCTTTGTTCAACTGGAATATCTCCAAGATCCTCTACATCAAATGAGAGCGTTTCCAATTTTTCTTTTACGCCTGCACAACGAATCGCACTCGGGCCCATATCGACGCCCCTTCTCGTTTGACCCAAGTCCATTGGAACTCCAATAATCGTGACCTTTTTTTGCTCTCCCATATGTACATCCCCTTTCCGTTCATGCTTATATTTTACTTTCTTGATGCCTTCTGACTCAACTCGACAACATTTTGAATAGTTATACAGTCCCTCTGCCAACATAAAAAAAGACACCTTTTTCAAAAAGGTGTCTTAACTGGGCTAGCTGGATTCGAACCAACGCATGACGGAGTCAAAGTCCGTTGCCTTACCGCTTGGCTATAGCCCAAAAATGGTGGAGGGGGACGGATTCGAACCGCCGAACCCGGAGGGAGCGGATTTACAGTCCGCCGCGTTTAGCCACTTCGCTACCCCTCCACATATGGAATTGATAAAGAAAAAACAGTGCCGGCAAGAGGACTTGAACCCCCAACCTACTGATTACAAGTCAGTTGCTCTACCAGTTGAGCTACACCGGCATATGGTGGAGGATGACGGGCTCGAACCGCCGACCCTCTGCTTGTAAGGCAGATGCTCTCCCAGCTGAGCTAATCCTCCACATCATGGTGACCCGTACGGGATTCGAACCCGTGTTACCGCCGTGAAAGGGCGGTGTCTTAACCGCTTGACCAACGGGCCAGTTTGTCAAGTTTGTTGTTTCCGTGAAGCTGACAAAAGTTATTATATACAGGTTGTCCCCCTTTTGTAAAGGGGATTTTTATTTTTTTTATTTTCTAACTATTTACTCCCTATTCGTTCAACAATTTGACTGAAATATAATTTCAATATTCAAATATAATATTGAAATTTCATATCATACTCAATATACTGAAAATGAAGAAATAAGGAGGTATGTCACATGCAGCCATCTCAACTGCGTTCTTTGACAACAGAATCAAGAAACCCCAACACAATGGGAATTTCTCAAGCAGATCCGCTTGAAATACTCCAGATGATCAATGAAGAAGATATGAAGGTCGCTCAAGCAGTCAACCTTGTACTTCCGCATGTCAAAACAGCAAGTGACTTTGCTTATGAATCCATCTCAAATGGAGGCAGACTCATTTATTTAGGCGCCGGAACAAGCGGCAGAATTGGCGTAATGGATGCTGTCGAATGTCCCCCAACCTATAGCGTCTCACCTGATGTCATTGTTGGCATCATGGCAGGCGGAGACTCAGCTTTTTCTCAAGCTGCCGAAGATGTGGAAGACAGTGAAGAAGCCGGCAAACAGGATTTAGTACACATCCACCTGACATCAAAAGATACAGTCGTCGGTATTGCCGCAAGCGGCAGGACACCTTATATCATCGGCGCTTTAAACTATGCAAAGTCGATTGGAGCTAAAACAGTAGCACTCAGCTGCAATGAACAAGCAGAAATTAGCGAGCTTGCAGATTGCGCCATTGAGGTCATTGTAGGACCAGAAGCCATCACTGGGTCAACAAGAATGAAAGCAGCATCCGCTCATAAAATGATTTTAAATATGCTTTCCACGTCTGTCATGATTAGACAAGGCAAAGTATATGAAAACCTGATGGTTGATGTAAAAGTCAGCAATCATAAATTAAAAGAACGCGCCATCACCATCATTCAACATGTGACAAACGCTTCCTACGAACAAGCCGTGAAGACTCTTGAAGCAGCAGACTTAGAAGTCAAAACGGCCATCGTCATGCTCCAAACAAACACAGACAAGAAAACAGCCAAAGATTTACTCAACAAAACGAATGACCACATCGACAAAGCGATCTCACGTTATCAATCCTAAAGGAGGCAGAGCTCATGTCAGCAGGTGGACTTACCCTACTACACACAATCAAATCAAAGCTTCCACAATCTGAAAAAATCATTGCAGACTATATCCTTGCCCATCCTGACAAAGTCATTAAAAGTACAGTACACGAAATCAGTCAGGCAGCCGGCGCAAGCAGCTCTGCAGTCATCCGTCTTTGTAAATCTCTCGGGCTGGATGGCTATCACGATTTAAAAATGCGGATCGCTGGAGACTTGATGCATGACGATAAACAAGGCTACAGAGATATCGAACAAGATGAACCGCTTCAATCCATTATTCAAAAAACAGCAGGAAACTCGATTCAATCGATCAAGGACACCGCTTCTATTTTAAATCCAGAAGCTTTAGAAAAGGCTGTTCAATTACTGCTGCATGCAAACCAAATTCATTTTATCGGTGTTGGTGCATCTGGCATCGTCGCAGCTGATGCCCAGCAGAAATTTCTCAGAATTAACTATGCAGCGACAGCCTTCACTGACATGCACATTGCATCTACGGTCATTGCAAATGCGGGAGAGAATGACATTGTGTTTGGTATCTCCTTTTCAGGAGAAACGTTAGACATCATTCAAGCCCTTCAGCTTGCAAAAGACAACCAAGTGAAAACCATTGCTTTAACACATCCAGGTCATACAAGCGTTTCTGCTTTATGTGATGTTCACCTATCGACGTCCGGTTCCAATGAAGCACCTTTTCGCAGTGCTGCCACTTCCTCTAGAATGGCACAGCTCTACTTAATTGATGTCTTGTTCCTCAGTTTAGCTTCTCGTCAATATGAAGAGACAGCGCAATATATTGACAAGACAAGGCATGCCATCCGCTCCATGAAACGAAAATCAAAGGGGGATTCAACATGAGTCATCAAAAGAAATATCAGCAGTTGGCGAAAGATATTCTTTCACTCTGTGGTGGTTCTGAAAATATCTCTTCCCATACACATTGTATGACAAGGCTCCGAATTACACCGATCGACAATGAAAAAGTTCACATCACAGCAATCAAAGAACTCGATGGCGTCATTGGCGTCGTCGAAGCAGAAACGCTTCAAATCATTTTAGGCACTGGCGTTGTCAACCAAGTATCAAGTGCGTTTGAAGAGCTGCTAAATGCCTCTGGCTCTTATGATTTAAACAACGAAGCACAAAAAAACAAGCAAGCCATTTCACAAAAGAACCGCACACCGTTCAAGCTGTTCTTACGGCGGATTGCCAGCATTTTCATTCCAATTATTCCGGCACTAGTTGCCTCAGGTCTGATTACCGGAATAACAAAAGCAATCGTGCAAGCAGGCTGGCTTGACGAAAAATCTCAAGCTGCGATTATTTTAACGGTTATCGGTTCTGGACTTTTCGCTTATCTCGGGATATTAGTCGGAACAAATGCCGCAAAGGAATTTGGAGGCTCTCCTGCATTAGGCGCATTAGCTGGTATCCTCATTATTAACCCAGCCTCCGCAGACATTATGTTATTTGGCACAAATATTCTACCAGGCAGAGGCGGACTCATCGGTGTTCTTCTAGCCGCCATCTTTATGGCACTTGTGGAAACCCGAATTAGACGCTTCGTCCCGCAATCACTTGATATCATCGTCACACCAACCATCACACTGCTCATTACAGGCATTTTCACGTACGTTGTCTTCATGCCAGTCGGCGGATTTATATCTGATGCCATCACCTCAGGACTGACTTATCTATTGAATATGGGCGGAATTTTGGCAGGATTTGTTCTTGGTGCTACCTTCCTCCCACTTGTTGTAACAGGACTTCACCAAGGGCTGACACCGATTCATATGGAACTCATCAATTCAATTGGAGATGACCCGCTTCTGCCAATTCTCGCTATGGGCGGTGCAGGACAGGTCGGCGCTGCATTCGCCATTTATATGAAAACAAAAAAGAAAAAGCTCAAAAGAGCCATCGCTGGCGGACTTCCTTCAGGGATGCTGGGCATTGGCGAACCACTCATTTTCGGTGTCACACTCCCGCTGGGACGACCATTTCTCACCGCTTGTCTTGGTGCAGGAATCGGCGGCGCATTTCAAGCCTACTTCCAAATTGCGACGAAAGCCATCGGGGTATCCGGTCTTCCATTAACCTTTATTGTTCACACACATCAAATGCTTCTTTACTTAATTGGACTATTTATCGCATATGTTGCTGGATTTTTCTTCACATACTTATTTGGATTTCATGATGATATGGCTGTTGAATTCGAGGATCACAATCAATAAGGAGGTCTAGACCTTGAAGAAATGTTTTCTTTTGATCACATGTCTGTTCATGCTCCTTGGGTTACCAGTACAAACATTTGCAACTAGCTCCCATCCTGTATCGTCTTTGTCTAAAACAGCACCTGAAGAATATCCCGTTTTAAAAAAAGCAAAACGACCGGAACAAGTAGGATTTTCTTCCAGGCAGCTGAGGAAGGTTGATCAAATGATTCAAAATGACATCAAAGCAGGATTTCCAGGAGCCGCTCTCATCATTATCAAGGACGGAAGAATCGTCCATCAAAAAGCCTATGGCTACCGGCAAAAATACGATGGCACAACAGAGCTCAAATCGTATAAAAAAATGAAAAAGGATACACTATTCGATCTGGCATCCAATACAAAAATGTATGCGACCAACTATGCCCTGCAAAAGCTTGTCTACGAGAAAAAACTTGATGTCAACGAAAAAATACAGACCATCCTTCCAGATTTTCAGGATGAACCTGATGCAAAAGTAACCGGTAAAGACCAGCTCAGGGTAAAAGATCTTCTCACCCATTCTGCGGGTCTCCCTTCCAGTGTCTTATTTTATAGCAAAGAATCAGCTGGCTCTTTTTATTCTCAAGACAGAAAAACAACGATGAAATGGCTGCCAAAGGTACCGCTGCAATACAAGCCAGGTACCCAGCACATTTATAGTGACATTGATTACATGCTGCTAGGCATGATCATCGAGAAGAAAACAGGCATGCCTCTTGATCAATATGTCGAGTCAACGATTTATCGGCCGCTAGGTCTCAAACATACAATGTTCAATCCACTGCAAAAAGGGTTCAAGCCGAAGCATTTTGCAGCAACTGAACGTTTAGGCAATTCACGAGACGGTGTCATCGATTTTGAAAACATCCGACGGTACACCCTGCTAGGTGAAGTACACGATGAGAAAGCATATTACTCAATGGCAGGTATCTCCGGCCACGCTGGACTTTTCTCGAATACCTCAGATATGGCCGTGCTGCTTCAGCTGATGCTTAATAAAGGAGGCTATGGAAAAACAACCATCTTTGATCAGGCTTCTATCGATCTCTTTACAGCCTCATCTGATACGAACCCAACTTACGGGCTAGGCTGGAGAAAAAACGGTCATACTGACATGGAATGGATGTTTGGAAAATATGCAAGTAACGAAGCCTATGGGCATACTGGCTGGACCGGCACCATGACGTTGATTGATCCTAAACACAATTTAGGTGTCGTGTTGCTGACGAATAAGAAACATTCACCCGTTGTTTCACCAGAAACAAATCCTAATCAATTTGAAGGTGACCTGTTCCCAACTGGTACTTATGGAAGCATCATGACCGCAATCTACGAATCTTTTCAGTAAAAGGAGGAATTCGATGTTGAAAGCTCTCTTCCCCGCTGCACTGGTTTTAGCCCTGCTAACCTCTTCCATTCCAACGGAAAAGGTTAGCTCTGCCTCTCTGCCAACCGCTAAACAAATGGTTCAAGACATGTCACTGGATGAAAAGATAGGTCAAATGCTCATGCCGGACTTTCGCAATTGGCAAACAAAAGATGAATCCGCACCTACAGGCTTCACAAAGATGAATAACGAAGTATCTCATCTTGTAGAAAAATATCATCTAGGCGGTGTCATCTTATTTGCCGAGAATGTCGTTGATACAAAACAAACCGTGAAACTCACCCATGAATTTCAAAAAGCATCACCAAACATTCCTTTACTCATTTCCATTGATCAAGAAGGCGGAATCGTCACAAGGTTACAAAAGGGAACACATTTCCCAGGAAATATGTCGATTGGTGCCTCTAGAAGCAAAAAAAATGCATATGACACAGGGAAAATCATCGGAAAAGAATTAAACGCCTTAGGCATCAATACAAACTTCTCTCCTGTGCTTGATGTGAATAATAACCCAAACAACCCCGTCATTGGTGTCCGTTCCTTTAGCTCTGATCCTGCTCTTGTCTCTAGACTTGGCCTTCAAACCATGAAAGGACTTCAAAAGGAAAAGGCCATTTCCACACTAAAACATTTCCCGGGACATGGTGATACAGCCGTCGATAGTCACTACGGCTTGCCGCTCGTAGAGCATGACCTAGATCGTTTAAAAAAGGTTGAGCTGTATCCGTTCCAACAAGCGATCAATGCTGGTGCAGATATGGTCATGACCGCTCATGTGCAATTTCCTGCCATTGATGACACAACGTATCGAAGCAAAAAAGATGGCGAGGACATCATGGTTCCAGCAACCTTATCAAAAAAAGTCATCACACACTTATTAAAAGAAGAGATGGGCTTTCAAGGTGTTGTTGTGACAGACGCACTAAATATGAAAGCGATTGCAGATAATTTCGGACAGGAAGAAGCCGTCGTGATGGCCATTAAGGCAGGTGTCGACATCGCTCTCATGCCAGCACCAGTCACCTCGTTAAAAACAGAGAAAAACCTAGAGAATGTATTCAATGCTGTCAAACAAGCGATTTTAAAGAAAGAGATTCCGATGTCGCAGATCAACGAATCTGTCGAAAAAATTCTTCAATTGAAAATCAAACGCGGCATTATTTCCTCCAAAAAACCAATCAATCTTGAGAAAAAAATCAAAAAAGCCACTCAAGTCGTTGGGAAAAAGTCGCACCTTAAAGCAGAACAAAAAATGGCACGTGAAGGGATCACCCTGCTTAAAAACAACAAAAAAACCTTACCTTTCAAGCCTAAAAAGAATGACAAAATCGTGGTCATGGCACCTTACGAAGATCAGACAAAAGCAATGTCTGTCACAGTCGAATCTCTCATGAAACAAAAAAAGATCAAGCCTGTAAGCATCCAGTCATATGCTTTTGCGGATAAAACGTTCACCAAAGATACAGCCAAACTGATTCAAGAAGCTGACTATGTCATCACTGGCTCTTACGTTGTCCAAAATGATCCAGCAGTGAATGATGGCGTAATTGATGACAATGTCCAGGATCCGAAAAAATGGGCAACCGCCTTTCCTCGTGCTGTCATGAAAGAAGCAGCAGCACAAAACAAAAAAATGGTCATCATGAGTCTTAGAAATCCTTATGATGCGGCAAATTTTAAAGAAGCCGATGCCTTACTAGCTGTGTACGGTTTTAAAGGCTACTCAAACGGACAATTCAATCAGCCAAATATTCCTGCTGGACTAGAAGTGATATTTGGAGCTGCATCACCTAAAGGGAAACTGCCAGTTGATATCCCATCTGTCACTCATCCAAATCAAACCCTTTACCCATTCGGCTATGGCCTCAACTTGAAAGGGAAACAGATCAAATAGGAGGGATTCTCTTGAAAAAAACAGCAAGCTTCATACTCGCAAGCATTCTCATGATGAGCACATTGACCGCCGCCTCTCCCGCAGATCAAGAACGAACAGTCACAAAAGGGAAAAAAGCATCAGTCAAAACAGGGATCGAAACACTACTCTCAAGCAATCTTTCATGGCTAAAAGGGAAAAGAGTTGGTCTCATTACAAACCCGACTGGCATCGATGCAAATATGAAAAGCAGTGTCGATCTCCTATTTGAACATCCAAATATCAAGCTCACTGCTTTATATGGACCTGAACACGGCGTACGCGGCGATGCACAAGCAGGAGAAGGCGTCGAATCCTATACCGATGAAAAAACAGGGCTTCCTGTGTACTCTCTTTATGGAAAAACAAGAAAACCAACTCCTGAAATGCTGAAAAATGTAGATGTCCTGCTGTTTGATATTCAAGACGTTGGTACTCGTTATTACACCTATATTTACACGATGGCCTATGCGATGGAAGCCGCTAAGGAAAACAACATTCCCTTTGTTGTCCTAGACCGCCCAAATCCCATTGGCGGACTAAAAGTAGAAGGACCTGTTTTAGAGCCTGAACACGCCTCATTTGTAGGGCTCTATCCCATCCCATTAAGACATGGAATGACCACTGGTGAACTTGCAAAACTGTTTAACAAAGAGTTTCATATCAATGCTGATGTAACAGTCATCAAAATGAAAAATTGGAAGCGTTCCATGACATTCGATGATACAAAGCTGCCGTTCGTCCTTCCTTCTCCTAACATGCCAACAGTAGATAGTACCTTTGTATATCCTGCCACAGGATTAATTGAAGGCACAAATGTCTCTGAAGGCAGAGGAACGACAAAACCATTCGAGCTCATTGGTGCACCATATATCAATAGCAGCGAGCTGGCAGATCATTTAAATAAGCTAAAACTAAAAGGCGTTCAATTTAGACCTGTGTCATTCACCCCCACATTTTCTAAACATGCCGGTACACTATCTCATGGTGTGCAGTTATATGTCACAGACCGCTCATCCTTCGAAGCGGTGAAAACGGGGTTATCCATCATCAAAGCAATACATGATTTATACCCTAATGACTTTGAGTTCCTTCAAACAGGCAGCTTTGACAAACTCATCGGGAATGGCTGGATGAAAGAAGAAATCAATAAAGGAACTTCCGTCAAACATATGATGAAACGATATCATCACGACCTCAAAACATTCGAAAAGAAACGAAAAAAATATCTCATCTATTAAGATCACAGAAAAAACCTCCATCTATCAAAGGATGGAGGTTTTTTCATGAGAAAGATTTGGTCACAGCAGGTGCTTTCAGCTCAAAACGATTGAGTAAGAAACCAAACAAGGCAGCAAGCACTTGCTGAAACAGCATGCCAATCACCACAGGAACAGCGACAGCAGGCGGGAAAAAGCTAATGGCAAGCACAGCCCCCGCACTAATGTTTCTCATACCGCCCGTATACACGATGGCCACAATCTCTCCTTGAGTACATTTCATCGTCTTTCCAATCAACCATGCAAACGCATATCCGCTCATCGCAATGAGAAAGACAGTCGCTGCCTTGCTAAAAAATGCGGCATCCAGTTCACGC
The DNA here is from genome assembly GCF_038593295.1 of Bacillus sp. FSL R5-0512. Lineage (NCBI taxonomy): Bacteria > Bacillati > Bacillota > Bacilli > Caryophanales > Bacillaceae > Bacillus > Bacillus sp. FSL R5-0512. The sequence goes on along the minus strand of NZ_CP151982.1, from coordinate 173,728 downwards.
AAGTATGGCGCAACAACAGAACTGTTAATCGACACCACTACAAACAAGCCTATTTTTGAAAAAGGTGACAGTGTCTGACTAATCATTTTTGTCACAGCAGGCTTTGCATATTGACGAACGAGCATCCCTAAAATAGATGGAAGCACCACCATCCCAAACAGCCCTTTCATGATCGCGACCATGTCCATATGAACCTGTGTACCGGCCAAAAGTGACAAACTGGCTGGCACAATCAATGGCGAAAGCAATGTATCAATTAAAATAATGGATAACGTTAACCCAACATTCCCCTTATACATTGCCGCCCATATTAAACTAGAAACTCCTGTGGGAATCACCATTGCAAGTGTCAAACCGGTGATCGTCATAGCATCACCCGCAAATATGAGATGTCCCGCTGACCAAGCATAAAGAGGCATCAACACGTGCAAAATCATAAACGATAAAATCAAAGGCAATGGGTGCATCACTGTATGCTTTAAAGCCGAAAAAGTAGAAGACAAACTCCCTGCAAAGGTCATCACAGCAAAAACCCATGGCACCAAAAACGTAAAATCCTTTAAATAGGCCGCCAATAAAACACCGAGTAACACACTAAAAGGTGTAATGAGCGGCATCATCCGGCCGAGTACTTGATTCAAACGCACAAGCATACCGGCCACCTCCATCCCTTCACTTTCTTACCTTTTCTATTGTAACAGACAGAAAGGCCTTTTTAAGAACCACTCACCTGTTTAATAAGCTTTTGACTTGATGTATCCATTCCAACTACGTCCACCTGGACGCCATTTGCTTGATACCTTTCCTTTATACGTTCTATCGCTGATACACCTGATTCATCCCATATACGTGCTTCAGACAAATCAATCACAACAGATTGGAGTTCTTTCCCCTGATGGAAAGCTTGGATCAAGTCAGTGACAGAAGCAAAGAAAATTTGTCCTTTAACTCGATATTCCCAAGTACCTGCCTGGCTTTCTTTAGACGTAATATGAAGCTTCGATATCTTTGCGACAAAGAATACCGCACTAAGCAGTACACCTGCAAAAACGCCTTTTGATAAATCATGAGTCAACACCACCGTCACGACCGTGACAACCATCACAATAGAATCTGTTTTCGGATTCTTTTTTAGCTGCTGAAAAGAACTCCAATCAAATGTGCCAATGGAAACCATGAACATCACAGCCACAAGAGCAGCCATCGGAATTTGAACCACGACATCACCTAGTACAAAAATCAGCACCATTAAAAAAGCACCCGCTACAAAGGTAGAAAGCCGGCCTCGTCCTCCTGCCTTCGTATTAATCACAGATTGGCCAATCATCGCACAACCAGCCATACCGCCAAAGAATCCCGCAACAACATTGGCAATCCCTTGACCTCTCGCTTCCTTGTTCTTATTACTAGACGTCTCTGTCATATCATCGACAATCTGTGCGGTTAAAAGAGACTCAAGTAAACCAACCATCGCAAGTGCTAAAGAATAAGGAAAAATGATAGCAAGTGTTTCCCAGCTAAACGGAACTTGAGGAATCAGAAAAACAGGCAAAGAACTAGGAAGCTCTCCCATATCTCCAACTGTTCTAACATCAATATGTCCAAATACAGCCAATAACGTCATTACAATAATGGCAATGAGTGGGGAAGGTATCACCTTTATCACCATAGGCAATAAATAAATGATCAGCAGGGCACCACCTGTCATCATATACATGGCTAATGATTCCCCAACGAAATGTGGAAGCTGAGCCATGAAGATCATAATAGCCAACGCATTGACAAAGCCAACCATGACGGACCTCGGAATAAATTTCATCAAACGAGATACTCGGCACAATCCGAACACAATTTGAATCAAACCCGTCAAAATCGTAGCTGCAAACAAATATTGCAACCCATGATCAGCAACCAAGTGAACCATGACGAGAGCCATAGCCCCTGTTGCAGCCGAAATCATGCCTGGGCGTCCACCAACAAACGAAATCACAATCGCAATACAAAACGATGCATACAACCCGACTTTCGGATCAACGCCCGCAATAATCGAAAACGCAATGGCTTCAGGAATTAAAGCCAGTGCGACTAATATACCCGCAAGAACGTCCTGACGTACATGTCCAAACCATTCTTGCTTTACAAATAAATCTTTCAAACCATCTACTCCTTTTTATATACATTCCGTACATGGAAAAAGAAGATCAACTATACCTGGAGATGAAGAAAGGAAAAACAAACGATACTTCACTTTCGGGGGAAAAGAGGAACGTACAGAGTCTTTTGATATAGAGGATATCACTTTAGTAAGAATAAAAGAAAGAGACTGAAGAATCAAGAACAAAAAGAAGGAGATAAGTAAAAAAGCGATGCAACAATGCTGTGCAAGCCGTTTTATTCGCTTTCCTAAAGTCATCAGTCTATTGATCATCGAGCAATTTAATATATATGTAAACAAACAAAAAAAGCCTTCTCATCATCGAGAAACCTTGTCATATCAACATATAGAGGAAAGCTTCCAAGCGGGCTCGAACCGCTGACCTCTTCCTTACCATGGAAGTGCTCTACCTACTGAGCTATGGAAGCATGGCTCCGCAGGTAGGACTCGAACCTACGACCGATCGGTTAACAGCCGATAGCTCTACCACTGAGCTACTGCGGAATGATAAAGTAACTTCTTCCATTGGAAGGATATAAACAAAAAGCTTGGCGGCGTCCTACTCTCACAGGGGGAAACCCCCAACTACCATCGGCGCTGAAGAGCTTAACTTCCGTGTTCGGTATGGGAACGGGTGTGACCTCTTCGCTATCGCCACCAAACCTGATGGAGAGAATGTTCTCTCAAAACTAGATAACAATGTTCATGCTTCACAATAGAATATAGGTTAAGTCCTCGATCTATTAGTATCTGTCAGCTCCACGTGTCACCACGCTTCCACCTCAGACCTATCAACCTGATCATCTTTCAGGGATCTTACTTCCTTGCGGAATGGGAAATCTCATCTTGAGGGGGGCTTCATGCTTAGATGCTTTCAGCACTTATCCCGTCCGCACATAGCTACCCAGCGATGCCCTTGGCAGAACAACTGGTACACCAGCGGTGCGTCCATCCCGGTCCTCTCGTACTAAGGACAGCTCCTCTCAAATTTCCTGCGCCCGCGACGGATAGGGACCGAACTGTCTCACGACGTTCTGAACCCAGCTCGCGTACCGCTTTAATGGGCGAACAGCCCAACCCTTGGGACCGACTACAGCCCCAGGATGCGATGAGCCGACATCGAGGTGCCAAACCTCCCCGTCGATGTGGACTCTTGGGGGAGATAAGCCTGTTATCCCCGGGGTAGCTTTTATCCGTTGAGCGATGGCCCTTCCATGCGGAACCACCGGATCACTAAGCCCGACTTTCGTCCCTGCTCGACTTGTAGGTCTCGCAGTCAAGCTCCCTTGTGCCTTTACACTCTGCGAATGATTTCCAACCATTCTGAGGGAACCTTTGGGCGCCTCCGTTACATTTTAGGAGGCGACCGCCCCAGTCAAACTGCCCACCTGACACTGTCTCCCTGCCCGATAAGGGCAGCGGGTTAGAAGGTCAATACAGCCAGGGTAGTATCCCACCGATGCCTCCACCGAAGCTAGCGCTCCGGTTTCCAAGGCTCCTACCTATCCTGTACAAGCTGTACCAACATTCAATATCAGGCTGCAGTAAAGCTCCACGGGGTCTTTCCGTCCTGTCGCGGGTAACCTGCATCTTCACAGGTACTATAATTTCACCGAGTCTCTCGTTGAGACAGTGCCCAGATCGTTGCGCCTTTCGTGCGGGTCGGAACTTACCCGACAAGGAATTTCGCTACCTTAGGACCGTTATAGTTACGGCCGCCGTTTACTGGGGCTTCAATTCGCACCTTCGCTTACGCTAAGCGCTCCTCTTAACCTTCCAGCACCGGGCAGGCGTCAGCCCCTATACTTCGCCTTACGGCTTCGCAGAGACCTGTGTTTTTGCTAAACAGTCGCCTGGGCCTATTCACTGCGGCTTCTCGGGGCTTTAACACCCTAAGAAGCACCCCTTCTCCCGAAGTTACGGGGTCATTTTGCCGAGTTCCTTAACGAGAGTTCTCTCGATCACCTTAGGATTCTCTCCTCGCCTACCTGTGTCGGTTTGCGGTACGGGCACCTCTCACCTCGCTAGAGGCTTTTCTTGGCAGTGTGGAATCAGGAACTTCGCTACTAAATTTCGCTCGCCATCACAGCTCAGCCTTTACGGGAAACGGATTTGCCTATTTCCCAGCCTAACTGCTTGGACGCGGATATCCAATACCGCGCTTACCCTATCCTCCTGCGTCCCCCCATTGCTCAAATGGTGAGGAGGTGGTACAGGAATATCAACCTGTTGTCCATCGCCTACGCCTTTCGGCCTCGGCTTAGGTCCCGACTAACCCTGAGCGGACGAGCCTTCCTCAGGAAACCTTAGGCATTCGGTGGACGGGATTCTCACCCGTCTTTCGCTACTCATACCGGCATTCTCACTTCTAAGCGCTCCACCAGTCCTTCCGGTCTGGCTTCACAGCCCTTAGAACGCTCTCCTACCACTGTTCGTAAGAACAGTCCGCAGCTTCGGTGATACGTTTAGCCCCGGTACATTTTCGGCGCAGAGTCACTCGACCAGTGAGCTATTACGCACTCTTTAAATGGTGGCTGCTTCTAAGCCAACATCCTGGTTGTCTAAGCAACTCCACATCCTTTTCCACTTAACGTATACTTTGGGACCTTAGCTGGCGGTCTGGGCTGTTTCCCTTTCGACTACGGATCTTATCACTCGCAGTCTGACTCCCAAGGATAAGTCATCGGCATTCGGAGTTTGACTGAATTCGGTAACCCGGTAGGGGCCCCTAGTCCAATCAGTGCTCTACCTCCGAGACTCTTACCTTGAGGCTAGCCCTAAAGCTATTTCGGAGAGAACCAGCTATCTCCAGGTTCGATTGGCATTTCACCCCTACCCACACCTCATCCCCGCACTTTTCAACGTGCGTGGGTTCGGGCCTCCATTCAGTGTTACCTGAACTTCACCCTGGACATGGGTAGATCACCTGGTTTCGGGTCTACGACCACGTACTCATGCGCCCTATTCAGACTCGCTTTCGCTGCGGCTCCGCATCTTCTGCTTAACCTTGCACGGGATCGTAACTCGCCGGTTCATTCTACAAAAGGCACGCCATCACCCGTTAACGGGCTCTGACTACTTGTAGGCACACGGTTTCAGGATCTATTTCACTCCCCTTCCGGGGTGCTTTTCACCTTTCCCTCACGGTACTGGTTCACTATCGGTCACTAGGGAGTATTTAGCCTTGGGAGATGGTCCTCCCGGATTCCGACGGAATTTCACGTGTTCCGCCGTACTCAGGATCCACTCTGGAGAGAACAATATTTCAGTTACAGGGCTGTTACCTTCTTTGGCGGGCCTTTCCAGACCTCTTCGCTTATATCATTCCTTTGTAACTCCGTATAGAGTGTCCTACAACCCCAAGAGGCAAGCCTCTTGGTTTGGGCTGTTCCCGTTTCGCTCGCCGCTACTCAGGGAATCGCATTTGCTTTCTCTTCCTCCGGGTACTTAGATGTTTCAGTTCCCCGGGTATGCCTTCTCATACTCTATGTATTCAAGTATGGATACTACTCCATTACGAGCAGTGGGTTTCCCCATTCGGAAATCTCCGGATCAAAGCTTGCTTACAGCTCCCCGAAGCATATCGGTGTTCGTCCCGTCCTTCATCGGCTCCTAGTGCCAAGGCATCCACCGTGCGCCCTTTCTAACTTAACCATTTCTTACTTTAGAAAGAATCACTATGTGTGATGAACTTTGCATTGCATTCAATGTGAATGTATTACTTATTGTTATCTAGTTTTCAAAGAACAATCCTGTCTCGCTAGAGACATGTTTTGAAGGAATGATCCTTCAAAACTAAACAAGACGAAAACGTACGCTGCTCCATATATCCTTAGAAAGGAGGTGATCCAGCCGCACCTTCCGATACGGCTACCTTGTTACGACTTCACCCCAATCATCTGCCCCACCTTCGGCGGCTGGCTCCATAAAGGTTACCTCACCGACTTCGGGTGTTGCAAACTCTCGTGGTGTGACGGGCGGTGTGTACAAGGCCCGGGAACGTATTCACCGCGGCATGCTGATCCGCGATTACTAGCGATTCCAGCTTCACGCAGTCGAGTTGCAGACTGCGATCCGAACTGAGAACAGATTTATGGGATTGGCTAAACCTTGCGGTCTTGCAGCCCTTTGTTCTGTCCATTGTAGCACGTGTGTAGCCCAGGTCATAAGGGGCATGATGATTTGACGTCATCCCCACCTTCCTCCGGTTTGTCACCGGCAGTCACCTTAGAGTGCCCAACTGAATGCTGGCAACTAAGATCAAGGGTTGCGCTCGTTGCGGGACTTAACCCAACATCTCACGACACGAGCTGACGACAACCATGCACCACCTGTCACTCTGTCCCCGAAGGGAAAGCCCTATCTCTAGGGTTGTCAGAGGATGTCAAGACCTGGTAAGGTTCTTCGCGTTGCTTCGAATTAAACCACATGCTCCACCGCTTGTGCGGGCCCCCGTCAATTCCTTTGAGTTTCAGTCTTGCGACCGTACTCCCCAGGCGGAGTGCTTAATGCGTTAGCTGCAGCACTAAGGGGCGGAAACCCCCTAACACTTAGCACTCATCGTTTACGGCGTGGACTACCAGGGTATCTAATCCTGTTCGCTCCCCACGCTTTCGCTCCTCAGCGTCAGTTACAGACCAGAGAGTCGCCTTCGCCACTGGTGTTCCTCCACATCTCTACGCATTTCACCGCTACACGTGGAATTCCACTCTCCTCTTCTGCACTCAAGTTTCCCAGTTTCCAATGACCCTCCCCGGTTGAGCCGGGGGCTTTCACATCAGACTTAAGAAACCGCCTGCGAGCCCTTTACGCCCAATAATTCCGGACAACGCTTGCCACCTACGTATTACCGCGGCTGCTGGCACGTAGTTAGCCGTGGCTTTCTGGTTAGGTACCGTCAAGGTGCGAGCAGTTACTCTCGCACTTGTTCTTCCCTAACAACAGAGCTTTACGATCCGAAAACCTTCATCACTCACGCGGCGTTGCTCCGTCAGACTTTCGTCCATTGCGGAAGATTCCCTACTGCTGCCTCCCGTAGGAGTCTGGGCCGTGTCTCAGTCCCAGTGTGGCCGATCACCCTCTCAGGTCGGCTACGCATCGTCGCCTTGGTGAGCCATTACCCCACCAACTAGCTAATGCGCCGCGGGTCCATCTGTAAGTGACAGCCGAAACCGTCTTTCATCCTTGAACCATGCGGTTCAAGGAACTATCCGGTATTAGCTCCGGTTTCCCGGAGTTATCCCAGTCTTACAGGCAGGTTACCCACGTGTTACTCACCCGTCCGCCGCTAACATCCGGGAGCAAGCTCCCTTCTGTCCGCTCGACTTGCATGTATTAGGCACGCCGCCAGCGTTCGTCCTGAGCCAGGATCAAACTCTCCGAAAAAGTACAAAACCGAAGTTTTGCTTTTCGCCAGTTTGACTGACTACCTATGAAGTTTCATAGGATTTTTTTATAAAAACTCGAATTAACAGGTACGTTTTGTCTTGTTTAGTTTTCAAAGATCATCTCCGCCGTTCTTAGCGGCTTTAATAATATAACATTTCGCTTCATCTTATGTCAACAACTTTTTTCAAGTTTATTTCCCGAAGCGTTTTGTGTTTGTCACTGTGTGTCAGCGACGATTAATAATATATCACGAAAACATTCTATCGGTCAACGCCTTTTCGAAACTTTTTTTGAAATAGTTTTATTAAGCATCTTAAACCCTTGTCCTGCATACAATCAAGTAACAATCTTGGACAAGGCAGGAGTGTTTGAATTGAGTCGATTATATGTGTTGCCTATTAAACGGCTGAAGCAAGTTGTCATTATTCTTGTAGCAGCCCTTGCAGCTGCAACCTTTTTTTATGTACAAAAGGCACCGCCGCTGTCGGTATTTAAAACTGAACATGGACCCCGAGCCATTTATAAAGGAGAGACTTCATCAAAACATGTCTCTCTCACTTTTAATATTGGCTGGGGGGATGAGAAGGCTGTTCCTATTTTAAATGTCCTTCGAGAGTACGGTATAAAGAACGCCACTTTCTTTCTGTCTGCTTCTTGGGCTGAGCGTCATCCTGATATCGTGAAACAAATTAGGGAGGACGGCCATCAAATTGGAAGCCTCGGCTATGCTTATAAAAATTATAGCCAGCTTGAAGATAGTGAAATCAAGCAAGATCTTGTCCGTGCACAAAATACATTTCAAAAGCTTGGACTAGATGACATTCAACTATTAAGACCGCCAACTGGACAGTTTAACGAAACAGCACTGAAAATTGCCACACAGTACGGTTATACCGTTGTTCATTACAGCATCAATTCACAGGATTGGCTGAATCCGGGTGTCGACCAAATTGTTCAAAATGTAAATGATCGAATGAAAAGCGGAGACATTGTTCTCCTTCACGCCTCAGATTCAGCAACCCAAACCGCTCAAGCCTTACCAGCTATTTTGAAACAAATAAAAGAAAAGCATTTAAAAAATGTGACAGTTGGCGAACTGATCTCCAACACGAAAACAAAGTCATCAGAAGTTAAGTAGCTTTCGCTTTTGAAAACCGCGGCATCGCTAACAGCTGAAACGCATTACAGCCTAATAGCGGGAACAGCATTAAATACAGCCAGTCCTCTTCATTGACTCTGAGCGCCGGGAACCATTCTAACGACGTGATGACGACCATGAGAAACATTGCGGAAATAAATGTTTTCTTAGAGGACTGCTGCTGTTTAAAATAAGCCACGATCAATGCAAACACACCGATAAAAACAGGCAGCCACAAGTATGGAAGAAATGAATCATTCTCCCCGAAAAACAAAAATCGCAAGTAAGCTAAATCAAACAGCACAAAAATCACAAGAAACAGCTGGATGGTATTCCATAAAGAATGTGACCGGAAAATCTCTAACGCAAACCGGTGCACCGTCAAGAAGACAACAAACCCCATCTGACTAATGACACTAAAGATCATCCCTACACCAATGAACCAAAACAACACAGATGCGATCTCTAGAATTTCAAACGATATAAAAAGCTTCTGATATTTCCCCCACTCCAGCGCAAAGCCTACCACGCTTGTAATGACCGCTCCAACAGCTAGCACAGAGAAGAAAAAACGAACTAAATCCCGACTTTTCATTGAATTGATCCAACCCCTATTTTTGTTATGTATAAATTTACGTGAAACATTCATATTAAAAGTAAGACATGTAACGAAAGGAGCCACAGTATGTCAAAAGGCATCTTGCGTATAATGAGCTGTTTTCTTCTTTTATCTCTAACAGCTTGTGCTCCCAAAACCCAATCCTCATCTAATATGGACTATGACGAAACAAAAAAAATGGTCGTCGATATATTAAAGACAGATGACGGTAAAAAGGCCATTCAACAGTTATTAAATGACGAGGCAATGAATGAAGCTTTGGTAATGGATGAACAAACTGTGAAAAAAACGATAGAGAAAACACTGACTTCTGATAAAGGCAAAGAGTTCTGGAAGAAGGTCTTTGAGGATTCTAAATTTGCCGAGACTTTCGCAAAATCCATGCAGCAACAGCATGAAAGAATGTTAAAACAGCTAATGAAGGATCCTGACTATCAACAGCTGATGATGGATATTCTCAAGGATCCTGAGATGGAAAAGAAATACGGTGAACTGGTAAAAAGCAAAGAGTTTAGAAAACACTTAGAAAAAGTCATTACGGAAACATTAAGCAGCCCTCTTTATAAGAAGAAATTCGAAGATGAGCTCAAAAAGGCAGCATCCGAAAGCAGCAGTGAATCCGGTTCGCAAGGAAGCGACAGTTAAACATCACCCGAGTGGCATTCATCCACTCGGGCTTTCATTATGCTTTCACTGCTAATTGTTCAATGACTTTATTTGCAATGTGTTGATACACTTCTCCTGTCGGATGACTCGCATCATAGACAGAGGGCGCGAAATCATCCTCATTCCAATCAGGCTGTCTTAAAGGAATTTGGCCAAGGACTGATACACGCAGCTCTTCAGCCAGCTTGTCTCCGCCGCCTTTTCCAAAGACGTATTCCTTTTCACCTGTTTTTTTGCTTTCATAATAGCTCATATTCTCAACGACCCCGAGCACCTCATGATCTGTTTGCAGTGCCATTGCGCCTGCTCTTGCTGCAACGAAGGCAGCTGTCGGATGCGGTGTAGTGACAATGATTTCTTTACAGCTAGGCAGCATTGTATGAATATCAAGCGCCACATCTCCCGTTCCAGGCGGAAGGTCTAATAGTAAGTAATCTAATTCTCCCCACTCAACTTCATGGAAGAAGTTATTTAACATTTTTCCAAGCATCGGTCCTCTCCAAATAACCGGTGCATTTTCTTCAACAAAAAAGCCCATTGAAATCACTTTGACACCAAAGCGCTCCACAGGAATAATTTTTTCCCCTTTAACTGTTGGTCTGACAGTGATTCCCATCATATCCGGTACACTAAAGCCATAAATATCAGCATCAATCAGCCCGACTTTTTTCCCTAGACGAGCCAGCGCTACAGCAAGGTTAACAGAAACAGTCGATTTACCAACGCCGCCCTTTCCACTCGCAATCGCTAAGAACTCAGGCGGATTTTTAGAGTTAAGCAGAGTTTCTTCCTCATCTTGTGATGGCATAAACTTTTCAAGTGTTTCCTGAGGCAGTTCCTCAAAACGAAGTCCTACTGTGTTAGCACCTGCTGCTTTCAAGGCTTGTACGATGTCTTGCTGCAGCTTCATCTGCTCAGCAGTGCCTGTTTTAGCAATGGCCACCTTTAGGCTCACATGCTCTTTCTCAGGCTTTAGGCTGATTTCCTTGATGGCATCCAGCTCACCAAGCGGTATATGAAGGAAAGGTTCGTCCATCTTCCCAACTAGTTTTCTCACATCATCTTGTCCGATCATAGCAGAACCTCACCCTTTATTGAATTCGTTTACAATCCAAGTATATCATACATATCCTTACAATGTCTGTCCTGTTTGCCTGCGATCAAAAGGAAAAAGCCCCTTATTCAGGAGGCTCTTTTTGCTCTGTTAAATATCTTAAAATCCCTTTATAAATAGAGGCAGCAATTTGATCCTGATATTTAGGTGTTGCCAGCTGGCCAGCCTCTTTCGGGTTGGAGAGAAATCCAATTTCCACAAGAGCTCCTGGCTTTGTGACATTTTGCATTAAATAAATGCCATTAATCCGCTTCGCCTTTCGATCCGTGTTTTCAAGATTTCTGCGTAATTCATCTTGAATAAACTTCGCTGCCTTTTCATTCTCTTCATACTTTCCATAAAAAAACGTCTGAGCCCCGCTCCATTTGTTTGATGGTATCGCATTTAAATGAATGCTTAAATAGAGATCCGCTTCAGATTCATTGATGACTTTGACGCGGTTCCTTAAATCCTCCGCTTTCTTTCGGGCATATCCCCTTGTATTCTTTGATGATAAATCAGAATCATCCTCTCGGGTCATGAGAACAAGCGCTCCCTGCTCCTGCAAATAGTCACGTATCTTCATGGATACATCCAGTGCAATCTCTTTCTCAAGCAGTTCTCCTCCTACAGCCCCTCCATCTGGACCGCCGTGACCCGGATCTAAATAGATGATCTTCCCGCTTAGAGGCAAATTCCACGATTTCCATGAATCATCATTTAGAAATTGAAACCTGAATAAGAATAAGAGGACAATAAACCCAATTAAAAACCCTGTCCACTTCAGCTTTCTTTTCATCCCTGTCCCTCCCATACACCATTATTTTATAGATATGGGACAAGGACTGGAAATATGCTTAGTGCAGCCGAAGCTTGTGTCTTTTTTCTGATTCACGAAAGCCTTCCTGCCACCACATGCTTAAAAAATCCTTTGCAAATGGATATAAACATGACATCTTCCGCTCCATACGGAACATATTCCCCCACGATTGCAAGCATCCTGCCAGCTCTTCAATCAGCTCAGCTTCCTCCTGGAAGGACCGCTTTTTGATATCGTCGAATGATTCGCCGTATTTACTCGACTCACCGTATCTCCCGCCAGCTAAGAAAGCTTCAATGGCGAAATCGATGCAGCCATCACTCATAATACCCGCTGGATCATCTGCAAATGGAAACAGCTTCTTTGTGAATTTCTCGGAAGCAGCCGTTACTTGTTGAAGAGACAATGTACGCAAAAGCTTCTTTTCAAGCGTGACATCTCGTTTTGTTTTCAGTTGATAAAATGAAAGCACTTCTGCCATGGACTGAACTCCTTTTTTCTTTGTATTGTTCGTTGGTTTGAACAAAACATGCAGTTCAGTAAATGGAAATGACGGCCTGTGAACGATCGGAATGGAAAATTGTGATAAAATAGACATTTACATATAGAAAGAACAATAAAGGGGCAAAATCAATGAAGAAATGGATGTATATCCTGCTGCTACTTACAGTCGTCCTATCTGCGTGCAGCAGTCAAGCCAGCGAGAAAAAGAGCGATATGAAAGGAATAGCAGACATATCCTTAAAACAACTTTCAACACACAAAAACACGTATCTCGGTGACAATTCAGCCATTCGTGAAATCTTATCAGATCTTCCTGGAGGCGTCATTCGTGAATTTGAAATCATCGATAGGAAAGCATTAGACGTCACGTATGGAGTAAAAGAAAATGCAGGCTATACAGAAGAACAGTTTGACGCCTTCTGGTTTGATCAAAAGGATACGATCGAAAAAACGTATTTATACAACGCCATCGCACTTTTTATTCTGGTCGATAACGTAGAGCAAGTGACACTTAACATGACCTCTAAAGACGAGCCGTCCGTCACGTTTAAAAGAAAACAGCTAGAAAAAGAGCTCCCTCACCCTTTTAAAAAGTACAAAGACGATACAGCGCTTTGGCAAAAGGAACTGGTTGATGGAGTTGTGAAGTCAAAAAAGAAACGCCAAGATGTATACAAAGCGTTTCCAATGCAGAAATAATAAAACAGAGGGGTGTTTCCCTCTGTTTTTTGATGTTTATGTAGTGAAAGCCTGTATCAAGCGTTGTCGAAAGTTTTGATCCACTGCTGCAGTAAGCATAAATTCGTTGAATACTCCCCCAATCCAGTGAGAATTGTTCGCTTTCAGATCATTGATAAAAAGAGAAATGGATATAGAGGATGTATCTGTTCTTCGATATAAAGCACCTGTGAAAACGAACAATGTTGCTCCGCCTTTATACCAAAGATATTCATCTGTTTCCTTTTTCAATGTTTCTCCCAGTACGATTTGGCTAAAAAGACTCTTTTCTTCTATTGTTAACAGCTCATCCTGGAGACGTTTCATAAAATGTGCATATTGATTGGTTGTAGACTTTGTCAACTTTTGCGTCAGTAATGATTGAATACGCCAGCCTAATAAGTTCTTTTTTTTCATTTTTTCTTCTAACGCCTTTTTATACTCTGGGTCATTTTTCATGATATTAAAAATCTCATTCATTAGAGATTTGTATTGTTCTTCGGATACACCGCTCATTTTCTTGAATGCATCCCGCCGACGATCAGATACATAAGCGGACCACAAAATCATTGGCGTCAGCGGCATGAGTTCATCATGTTCTGTAAGACCTGCTTGTTTCATCTGATCATTGATCTTTTCTAAGCCCAGCCGGTCAATCAAATAATCCGTACAAGCATTCGAACTGAATTGCATCATCCCTTTGGCAACATCTAATAAAGCCGCATGCTCAGAAAAATCATTGACCTCCAGCCAGTACGCGTGCGCACCACCGTCTGTTCTATCAATATAAAACCGCTCTATATCAGACAATGCCACTTTTTTCTCTAGCTTGATGGCGCCGCTCGATACAGCTTTAACAAAATGAAATAAAACCACTAATTTCACCGTACTTGCAAGTGGTGTTTTTTGATCAGCATTCCATTCTAACACCACATCATCATTTTCAATGATTGTCACTGAAACGTCCTTTTTGTTTTTTGCGACAAATGTCAAAAGATCTTCCTTCGTTTTCTTCATATCTCTTTTATACAGCAAGACTTGAACCACCACGTAAAGTATGACCACACATATGACAATTAGACCGATTTTGAATAACATGTTTCTCCTTTCTCAATAACAGAGGATGTACACATTCAATATAACAAATATTTCAAATAAAGGCACAAAAAAGGCAGAGGTTCGTGAATCCTCCGCTTCTTGTTGTCCTTATTCATGGGGCAGATGCAGCTTCATTCCTTCATGCGTGGCTTCAAACCCTAATTTCTCATAAAAATGGCGTGCTTCTGGCCTCTGTTTGTCTGTTGTCAGCTGAATCATATGACATCCGCGGTCGCTTGCGCGTTGAATGGCCCACTTTATGAGCATCGAGCCAACTCCTTTTCCTCTATGAGTCGAAGCCGTACGAACTCCTTCGATGGATGCTCTCCATCCTCCTTGATGTGTAAGAAATGGCGTCATGGTTAACTGAAGAACACCAATTGCTTCTTCCTGGTCACACGCAACAATGAGTTCAATATTTGGATCAGCATCAATTGAATGAAAGGCTTTGATATAGCTTTCTAATAACGGGCGAGTGTAACGCTCTCTCTTTTGACCTAACTTATCATCTGAAAGCATGAAGATGATTTTGTCGAGGTCTTCTTGCACGGCTTCTCTACATGTTAATTGATTTAGATTCAATGAAAGCACCTCCTGGGATGGACGTAAACTATCTTCACTTACCAAAATACCAATTGCAACCGTTTTTCTATAAGATTTGATCAGCTGCTTTTTTTAACCACATAACTAGGCGGCAGTGTGTACCCTTGGTTTTCTTGAATGGGAAAACTCAATGATAAGAAATGCTTCAAAGATCCTCATGGCGAAGTCCCTCTTCTGCTTATTTGATCTGATTATATCAACATCGAAAGCGGAGTGATATTTGAAATGGTGAATTACTTCATATCATGAAAACTTATCAAGCCCTCTTCACGAACCATTCCTCTTGTAAGATGGCATAGTAAAACTCATCCCACCACTCATTTCCTTGTGGTATACATTTTTTAAAATACCCCTCTCTCCTCATCCCCATTTTCTCCATCACTCTCCACGATGGCACATTCTCAGGCTGACAAGTGGCAATGATCCGATGTAAGTTTAGTGTGTGAAAACCATGATGTAAGACAGCATACGCCGCTTCTGATGCATAGCCCTTGTTTTGATAGGCAGGATTGAAGACCCAGCCAATCTCATATGTGTGCTCACCAAAGTATGGATGAAACGCGATATGACCAATGCATGTTTGATATTCTTTTAACAGGACAGCGACATACTTAGCATTTTCATGACGATTATTTTTGACAAACTCCTTCGCATCTTCTTTAGAAAAAACACCTCCCGGAATATACTTCATCACCGCCGGATCAGATGTATATGCATAAACATCATGCCAATCATCCTCGGCAAATGATCGAATGATACATCTTTCTGTTGTTAGATTCATATGACACCCCTCCATAGACTTCGTTTTTTAAACAGAAACCTTGCTATGATCCTATTTTATATGTTTCCAAACAGAAAAAAACACAAATAAAAAAGCACCAGCAGGATGCTGATGCTTTTTTTATAAGGTTTGTCTGTAACAAACCTTTGTAAAACGTCCATACAATATAAAATTGATTAACGTTTTGAGAACTGAGGAGCTCTACGTGCGCCTTTAAGACCGTATTTCTTACGCTCTTTCATACGAGGATCACGAGTAAGAAGTCCAGCACGTTTAAGTGGTGTACGGTACTCAGGATCTACTTCTAGAAGAGCACGAGAGATACCGTGACGAATTGCTCCAGCTTGACCAGAGAATCCACCACCGTGAACATTTACAAGAACATCGTAGCTGTTAGCTGTTTCTGTGATGTTCAAAGGCTGTTTCACGTCTTCGATTAAAGCAGCGAATGGAATGTATTCAGTAATTTCACGATTATTAACGACGATACGGCCTTCACCTGGAACTAAGCGAACGCGCGCTACAGAACTTTTACGACGACCTGTACCGTAATATTGAACCTGTGCCAAATTGTTAACCTCCCTTATAATTAACCGCGAAGTTCGTAAACTTCAGGTTGTTGTGCTTGATGTGGATGCTCAGAACCACGGTACACATTTAATTTTTTGAACATTTGACGACCTAGTGGACCCTTTGGAAGCATACCTTTGATAGCAAGCTCCAACATTTTCTCAGGGTAGTTTGTACGCATCTCAAGAGCAGTTCTTTGTTTCAAACCGCCTGGGTGCATCGTGTGACGGTAGTAAATTTTGTCCGTCAATTTCTTACCTGTTAATTCAATTTTCTCAGCATTGATGATGATGACGTGATCACCTGTATCAACGTGTGGTGTATAAGTTGGTTTGTGCTTACCGCGCAAAAGTGATGCTACTTCAGTAGAAAGACGACCTAGAGTCTTGCCTGCCGCATCAACAACTAGCCATTTGCGCTCAATTGTGCTTGCGTTCGCCATTGGTGTTGTACGCATGAGTTTCCCTCCTAAATAAATCAATGAATTTTCCTTGAATCAAATGCTACGTTCTATTTCAAAACACAGATAAGTCTTCCGGGGCTTATTTGTGGGGTTGAAATACATACCATATGATATCTTATAACTTTCTGCTTCCTGTGTCAAGAACATGTTACACCTGGTTTAGTTGTCATAGAAAACTTCCCATAAATACAGTCCGTGACTAGGCGCAGTCTTGCCTGCCGCTTCGCGATTTCGGGCGGCAAGCATAGCTTTTATCTCCTCGGGGTGAAATTTACCAGAACCGATTTCAAGCAACGTTCCAGCGATAATCCGCACCATATTGTATAAAAAGCCATTCCCTCTCACACGCATTTCAAGCCCGTCTGAGACGTTTTTCCACTCGAGGGCATAAATAACCCTCACCTTGTCCTGAACCTCTGTATTGGCCGCACAGAAGCTTGTAAAGTCATGCGTCCCAATCAGGTGCTCAGCGGCTTCTCTCATTTTATCGATATCCAGCCGGTAAGGATAGTGGCAGGCATACTGTCTCGTGAACACATTTTGGTGTGTTTCCGTTGAGACCTTATAACGGTACTCCTTCGAAACAACACCAAATCTGGCATGAAACGAGTCATCGACCTCCTCAGCCTTTAGAACACGGATATCATCCGGCAGCAAGCTGTTAAGGGCAAAAGGCCATCTCTCCATCGGGATCGAGAGCGGGGTGTCAAAATGGATGACCTGTCCCTTTGCATGGACACCGCTGTCCGTCCGGCCGGAAGCCACAATCGGAATCAGTTCATCCTGTTTGTGCATTCTTGCAAGGGCTGACTCTATCTCCGTCTGAACGGTTCGCTGCCCTGGCTGCACCTGATAGCCTTTAAAATGTGTCCCATCGTAGGATACGGTACATTTGACCTTCATCTAGGAATCACCTAATTTCTAAGCAGCACAAGGAGTGCTGTTAACAAGATGAATAAAAGCAGCGTGAACGTGTCCTTCATGCCCCAGACAAGCTGACGGTACTTCGTCCGTCCTTCTCCTCCGCGGTAGCCTCTCGCTTCCATCGCGGTCGCCAGTTCTTCTGCACGCTTAAACGCACTGACGAAAAGCGGAACAAGCAAAGGAACGATGGCTTTCATGCGATCCTTTAAAGGCCCGCTTGTAAAATCAACACCTCGTGCCATTTGTGCCTTCATGATTTTATCCGTCTCTTCTAATAACGTCGGAATAAACCGAAGAGAGATGGACATCATGAGAGCAAGCTCATGAACAGGCAGTTTGATTTTACGGAATGGGTGCAGAAGCTTCTCCATCCCGTCTGTCACTTCTATAGGCGTTGTGGTTAACGTAAGAAGTGTCGTCATCATGATGAGATAGACAAAACGGAGTGAAATGAATATTCCTTGCTTTAAACCTTCTTCATAAATATTCAGAAAACCAAAGTGGAATAGCAAGGCGCCATCCTTTGTCATGAAAATATGCAGAATAAAGGTAAACAGGACAATCCATAGGATCGGCTTCATTCCCTTGAGAATAAAGTATAGCGGCACCTGAGAAACCATCACCACAAGGATGGTAAAGACACCTAAAAGCCCGTAAGTGATGTAATTATTAGCAAAAAAAACAATAAAGACAAAAAAGAAAATTGATAACAGCTTTGTCCTTGGATCAAGACGATGGACAAAGGATGAACCTGGCACATATTTGCCGATAATCATACTATCCATCATGATGTCGTGTCCTCCTGATAAAGAGCTGTTAAGGCTTCTGCCATTTCATCCATCGTCAGAAGCGGCCTTGGAAACGTAATACCAAGCTTTTCTTCTACAGTCTGCTGGAATTTAATCGTTTCTGGGAGGTCGAGACCAAACGAAGACATGTCTGTACGATTGGCAAACAACTCTCTCGGCGTACCTGTCGCCTTCACTGTCCCTTTATGCATCACAATCATTTGATCCGCATAATGAGCGGCATCTTCCATACTGTGTGTGACCAGAATCGTGGTGAGGTTTGCCTTTTGATGAAGGTCATAGAACATGTCCATGATTTCCTTCCGCCCGCGTGGATCCAGCCCAGCAGTCGGCTCATCAAGCACAAGCACTTCTGGCTCCATCGCTAAAACGCCTGCAATCGCCACACGTCTCATTTGACCGCCGCTTAATTCAAAGGGAGATCGAGATAATAGGGACTCAGGAAGACCAACCAGTTTCAGCATCTCCTTCGCCTTCGCTTCTGCCTTCTCTTGAGGAACACCGAAGTTCATCGGGCCAAAGCAGATATCCTTGAGGATGGTTTCCTCAAAGAGCTGATGCTCAGGAAACTGAAACACGATGCCTACCTTTTTCCGGAGGGGTTTCATATCCTTCTGCTTTTTATTGGCTTGTAAAACTGTCTCTCCAAGCGCAATGCTCCCCTTCGTTGGTTTGAGCAATCCATTTAAATGCTGCAGCAATGTAGACTTACCAGAGCCCGTATGACCAATGACAGCGACATAGCTGCCCTCTTTGATGGAAGCATTGACATCATACAAAGCGAGACGCTCAAACGGCGTTTTCATTTGATAACGATGCTCTAATTCTTTGATCGTAATGTCCATAGCTCTTTCACCAATCCTTCTTGTGTCAAATGGGCATTTGCAAGCGGCACACCTTGCTGCTTCAATTGCTTGCTCAATCGATAGGAAAATGGCAGATCAAGTCCAATCTGAACCAGCTGTTCATCTAGTTCAAATACTTCCTCTGGCGTTCCCTCGGCAAATTTCTTCCCGCCATTCATCACAATGACGCGGTCTGCTTTGGCAGCCTCGTCTAAATCATGTGTGATGGAAATGACTGTGACCGTTCCTTGTTCCTTCAGTAGTCTAACAGTCTCTAACACTTCTTCACGGCCAATCGGATCAAGCATTGATGTTGCTTCATCCAAGATCATGATGTCAGGGCTTGCGGCAAGCACACCTGCAATGGCGACTCTCTGCTTCTGCCCGCCTGATAGATGGTGCGGCTCTTGATCAAGAAACTCCTGCATATTGACCTGTTTGACAGCCCAATCTACACGTTCTATCATCAATTCCCGCTCAACCCCGTTATTTTCTAAACCAAAAGCCACATCATCACGAACTGTTGAGCCCACAAATTGGTTATCTGGGTTTTGAAAGACCATTCCAACCTTTTGGCGAATATCCCAAACACTTTCTTCTTTGAGCTCAATCTCTCCAACCTTGACCGTACCAGCATCCGGTAAAATGAGCCCATTCAGCACACGGGCAAGTGTGGATTTACCTGAACCGTTATGACCAACAATGGCGAGCCATTCATTTTGATTCACATGCAGTGACACTTGATCTAAAGCGGGCTTGTCCGCATCCTTGTGATAACGAAATACAATGTCCTTTACGTCAATTAATGTCTTCCCCATCTCTACCGGACCTCCTCTCAGCTCAACCTCTTCTTTGCTTATTCCTAAAAAAGCCGTAGTACCTAAAAAAGGGCATAGATCCAGTTATGAACTGTCCCGCCCTTTCTTAGATACACGATATGTGATTAAACTAATTCAATGACAGCCATTGGTGCGCCATCGCCGCGACGAGGTCCAAGCTTCATGATACGAGTGTATCCACCTTGGCGATCTTCGTAGCGAGTTGCAACGTCAGCGAATAATTTTTGAAGTGCATCTTGGTTTGTTTCAGCGTTAGCTACTTCATTACGAATGTAAGCTGCAGCTTGACGGCGAGCATGAAGATCTCCGCGTTTGCCAAGAGTGATCATTTTTTCAACTACAGAGCGAAGTTCTTTCGCACGTGTTTCAGTTGTTTCGATGCGTTCGTTGATGATCAAATCAGTCGTTAGGTCACGAAGCATTGCTTTACGTTGTGCACTAGTGCGTCCTAGCTTTCTGTATGCCATGTGATGTCCCCTCCTTAATTAGAGATGCTGTATGAATAAAAAACACACGAAAATCCTAGTTCACAATGAAACTAGTCAATCGTCTTTACGAAGACCCAGTCCAAGTTCTTCTAGTTTCGCTTTCACTTCTTCAAGAGATTTACGTCCAAGGTTACGAACTTTCATCATATCCTCTTCTGTCTTGTTAGCAAGCTCTTGAACAGTGTTAATACCCGCACGCTTCAAACAGTTGTAAGAACGAACAGAAAGATCAAGCTCTTCAATTGTCATTTCAAGCACTTTTTCTTTTTGGTCTTCTTCTTTCTCAACCATGATTTCAGCATGCTGAGCTTCGTCAGTTAACCCAACGAAAATATTCAGGTGTTCAGTTAAAATCTTAGAACCTAGAGCGATCGCTTCTTTCGGTCCTGTGCTTCCATCAGTCCATACATCTAGTGTTAATTTATCATAGTTTGTGATTTGCCCAACACGGGTGTTCTCCACTTGATAAGTCACACGAGATACAGGTGTATAGATTGAGTCGATCGGAATCACACCGATTGGCTGATCGTCTCTTTTGTTTGCATCAGCAGGATTATACCCGCGACCTCTTTGTGCAGTTAAGCGAACACGGAAGCTCGCATTCTTGCCAAGAGTTGCGATGTGAAGATCTGGATTTAAGATTTCAATATCGCTGTCGTGTGTAATATCAGCAGCTGTTACAGTACCTTCATCTTGTACATCAATTTCAAGCGTCTTCTCTTCTTCAGAGTAGATTTTGAGTGCAAGCTTTTTAATGTTTAAGATAATCGTTGTAACATCTTCAACCACGCCTTCGATCGTTGAGAATTCGTGTAAGACACCATCTATCTGGATCGATGTTACAGCTGCACCAGGAAGTGAGGATAAAAGGATACGACGAAGGGAGTTCCCTAAAGTGGTACCATATCCACGCTCAAGTGGCTCTACGACAAACTTGCCATACTTGGCATCGTCGCTGATTTCAACCGTTTCGATTTTTGGTTTTTCAATTTCGATCATCTAATAAAACCCTCCTTCAAAACGTCGAAACCTCGAATAGAATCATATGAGATTCCATCCGAAATTCCTCATTGTTTAGTCCCGTATGTGCTCAGGCAACGAGTCGTGTATTCGTCTCATAAATAACTGTATCATAACCCATTATTGACAGGGACACAAAATCTATACAAACAAATTACACGCGGCGACGTTTTGGTGGACGGCATCCGTTATGAGGAACTGGAGTTACGTCTCTAATTGCAGTAACTTCAAGACCTGCAGCTTGAAGTGCACGAATTGCAGCTTCACGACCAGAACCAGGACCTTTAACAGTTACTTCAAGTGTTTTAAGACCGTGTTCGATAGAACCTTTAGCAGCAGTTTCAGCAGCCATTTGTGCAGCGAAAGGAGTAGATTTACGAGAACCTCTGAATCCTAATGCACCAGCACTTGACCAAGAAATTGCGTTTCCATGAACATCAGTAATCGTTACAATCGTGTTGTTGAAAGTGGAACGGATATGAGCGATTCCAGCTTCAATATTCTTTTTCACGCGACGTTTACGCGTATTTTGTTTACGAGCAGCAGCCATTCTTTAACTACCTCCTTTACTTATTTTTTCTTGTTAGCTACAGTACGACGCGGACCTTTACGAGTACGCGCGTTGTTTTTTGTGTTTTGTCCACGAACAGGAAGTCCTCTACGATGACGGATTCCGCGGTAGCTTCCGATTTCAATTAGACGCTTAATGTTAAGTGAAACTTCACGACGAAGGTCACCTTCTACTTTAAGTTTGTCAATGATATCACGGATTTTACCAAGTTCGTCTTCAGTTAGATCGCGAACGCGAGTGTCTTCAGAAACACCTGCTTCTTTAAGGACTTGTTGCGCAGTCGTACGACCAATTCCAAAAACATATGTTAAAGAAATGACAACACGCTTATCACGTGGAATATCTACACCAGCAATACGAGCCATGATTTGGGCACCTCCTTGTTATTAGCCTTGTTTTTGTTTATGTTTTGGGTTTTCACAGATCACCATTACTTTTCCTTTTCTGCGAATCACTTTACATTTTTCACAGATAGGTTTAACAGATGGTCTCACTTTCATGTGTTTCCAACCTCCTTCTTCCGGAGTTGCTTTATTTGTAACGGTACGTAATTCTACCACGAGTTAAGTCATATGGAGATAATTCTACCGTAACTTTGTCTCCAGGTAAAATGCGAATGAAGTGCATACGGATTTTTCCTGATACATGAGCCAAAACTGTATGACCATTCTCTAGTTCAACTTTGAACATTGCGTTTGGCAAAGTTTCTGCTACAGTACCTTCCACTTCAATTACATCGTCTTTCGCCATTCAAGTGTTCTCCCTTCTTCAAATCAGTAACTTGCTCTCTGACAAATGTCCAAATGAGAATCTCTCAATTGTTCATCTATCACCCGACCTGTTTTGAATATACTGTTCTGAACTTCCGGAGATACGCAATCATAAAAGGTTATATGATTGATATTTTTTCTTAGGAGAATGAAATTTACGCTTTTCTCCGTCTGCGATTAGTACATGGCAGCCAACGAACATGCCGATGACACCTGTATACTGATCTTGTTCTTTCTTTGGACTATACAGACAACCTGCCCGATTTGGGCCTGAAAGGCTTCAGTGAAGACCTAAATCTTAGTCAGTATATCAAAACCTGTATCTGTAATCGCAATCGTATGCTCAAAGTGAGCACACTTTTTCCCATCAACCGTTACAACCGTCCAGTTATCAGCCAATGTTTTCACATATCGGCTGCCTGCGTTCACCATCGGTTCGATGGCCAACACCATCCCAGGTTTTAGCCGCGGGCCTTTGTTGGGCGGACCATAATGAGGAATTTGAGGGTCCTCATGAAGATCCTGTCCGACCCCATGTCCAACATATTCTCTAACAACTGAAAAATTTTCATTTTCAACATACGTTTGTATGGCATGGGAAATGTTCGACAGACGTTCGCCTGGCTTTGCTTCCTGTAAGCCTTTATATAGAGATTCCTCTGTGACTTCCAGTAGTTTGCGGTCTTCATCACTGATTACCCCAACTGGATAAGTCCAAGCAGAGTCACCATGATAGCCATTTAACTTTGCGCCAATATCGATACTAATGATGTCACCATCACGTAAAACCCGTTTACCAGGAATACCGTGAACGAGTTCTTCATTCACCGAAACGCAAATGCTCCCGCGAAAACCATTATACCCTTTAAAAGATGGGATTGCACCCTGCTTTGTAATAAAACGTTCGGCAATTTGATCCAATTCTTTTGTCGAAATACCTGGTTTTATATGTTTCTTCAGCTCTTCATGAGTCAGTGCGACAATACGTCCAGCTTCTCTCATAATCTCAAGCTCGCGAGGAGTTTTACAGATAATCATTTATTTAATCCTCCAAGCAGGTCCTTGATATCTGCATACACATCGTTAATGTGCTTCGCACCATCAATGTTTACAAGATATCCTTTTTCTGAATAGAAGTTCAGTAAAGGTTCAGTCTGCTTTAAGTTTACTTCAAGTCTAGTCGAAACGGTTTCTGCATTATCATCTGCACGTTGATAAAGCTCGCCTCCACACTTGTCGCAAACATTTTCTTTCGCAGGTGGATTGAATACTAAATGATATGTTGCTCCGCAATTTTTGCAAATTCTTCGGCCAGTCAGACGCTCCATCAAAGCATCTTTATCGACTTTAATATTAATGACATAATCAATCGTTCTGCCAAGGTCCTTTAGAATTTCTTCTAAAGCTTCAGCCTGAGCGACTGTTCGCGGAAATCCGTCCAGAAGAAAACCTTGTTCACAATCATTTTTGCCAAGTCTTTCTCTAACAATACCGATTGTGACCTCATCAGGAACAAGCTCTCCTTTATCGATAAAGGATTTTGCTTCGAGCCCAAGTTGTGTCTCCTCTTTCATAGCAGCGCGGAACATATCTCCTGTTGAGATATGAGGGATCCCATAATCATCAACAATTCGTTCTGCCTGAGTGCCTTTACCAGCACCCGGAAGCCCCATTAAGACTAAGTTCATTTCGGATTTCCCCTTCCTTACTTAGAGAGGTTGGGCAGCTGCCCAGCCCTCTGTTTTATTTCATAAATCCACGGTAATTTCGTTTCACTAATTGGCTTTCAAGCTGTTTCATTGTTTCAAGTGCAACACCTACAACAATGAGAAGACTTGTGCCGCCAATTTGTGCAGCGGAAGGTAATCCAGCGAATTGAATGAAAAAGATAGGAAGTATTGAAATCACGGCTAAGAAAATGGCGCCCACAAACGTGAGTCGGTACAAAATGCTCGTAATTCTATCTTGAGTCATTTTCCCTGGACGAACTCCCGGGATATAGCCACCCTGCTTTTGCAGATTTTCAGCCATTTGTTCAGGATTGACTTGGACAAAGGCATAAAAATATGTGAAAGCAACAATCAGTGCTACATAAATCGTCATACCGATTGGCTTAGTATAGTCAAAGTTGTTGGTTATCCAAGTTGTCACATTATTGGTTCCGAAGAACGATGCGATCGTCTGCGGAGTAATAATGAAAGAAACGGCAAAGATGACTGGAATCACCCCTGCTGGATTCACTTTTAATGGAAGGTGCGTTGCTTGACTAGCAGACATTTGTGCACGGCCAGTTCCCTTTGAATATTGAATTGCAATCTTTCTCACTGCCATTTGAATGTAAATAACACCGATAACAATGACAAGAATGGCAATGACAATAAGGGCAATTTTAAGGATTTGCATGAACAGCTGTCCATCTCCACCTACAAATTGTTGAGCGTACACTTGTTTTAATGTTTGAGGGATACCAGCGATGATACCGGCAAAGATAATAATCGAAATACCGTTACCAACACCGTGAGCAGTAATCTGCTCACCCAGCCACATTAAAAATGCTGTTCCCGCAGTGAGTACGACCGCAATTAAGAGATACGTTGAAACACCAGGGTTTTCAATCAGCATGCCTCCTGCCATATTGTTAAATCCATATGACATTCCTAGCGCCTGGATAAATCCTAGAACAATTGTAAAATACCTTGTGAATTGTGCTAATTTTCGGCGGCCAACCTCTCCTTGCTTTGACCACTCAGTAAACTTCGGAACAACATCCATCTGCAAGAGCTGAATGATGATCGAAGCAGTGATATACGGCATAATCCCCATTGCAAGAATGGAGAATTGGAAAAGTGCCCCGCCCCCAAACGTGTTGAGGATTCCGAAAACACTCATTTGATCCTGTGCCTGGAGAACTTCGGCGTTCACATTAGGCACAGGGATGAAAGCACCTATACGAAAGACGACTAACATTAAAAGTGTGAATATAATCTTATTCCGTATATCTTTCACGCGCATAAAATTGGAGATTGTCTTAAACAAGTTAGATCACCTCGGCTGTACCGCCAGCAGCTTCAATCGCTTCTTTCGCAGAAGCAGAGAATTTATTGGCTTTTACAGTTAATTTTTTTTCTAATTTACCGTTGCCAAGAATTTTTACTCCTGCTTTTAACTTGCTTATTGCACCAGTCTCTAGAAGAAGTTCAGGAGTTACTTCCGTTCCTTCGTCAAAACTGTTTAATCTGTCTAAGTTGATTACCGCGTAATCTTTACGGTTGATGTTTGTAAAACCACGTTTTGGAAGGCGTTGGAATAAAGGCATCTGACCACCTTCGAAACCAGGGCGTACACCGCCGCCAGAACGAGCGTTTTGACCTTTATGACCTTTACCAGAAGTTTTACCGTTACCTGATCCAATACCACGACCAACACGGTTGCGTACTTTACGTGAACCTTCTGAAGGCTTCAATTCATGAAGTTTCATTTGGGCACCTCCTTATCGATTAAAAATGTTTTATTGTTCTTTAACAGAAACTAAATGAGACACCTTGTTAATCATGCCGCGGATCGCTGCATTGTCTTCATGTACGACTGTTTGGTTTGTTTTCTTAAGACCAAGAGTACGAACAGTGACACGCTGATCTTCAGGGCGACCGATTACACTGCGTTTGAGGGTAATTTCTAATTTATTTGCCATTATTGTTCCCTCCTTATCCTAACAGGTCTTCTACAGATTTTCCACGAAGCTTCGCTACATCTTCAGCACGTTTAAGCTCACTTAAACCTTGAAGTGTTGCGCGGATCATGTTGATCGGTGTATTAGAACCTAGAGATTTAGAAAGGATATCAGCTAGACCAGCAAGCTCAAGTACCGCACGAACTGGGCCTCCAGCGATAACTCCTGTACCTTCTGAAGCAGGCTTCAATAGAACGTTTCCTGCACCGAATCGACCGATGATTTCATGTGGAATTGTAGTTCCAACCATTGGTACTTCAATTAAATTCTTTTTCGCATCTTCAACAGCTTTGCGGATCGCTTCTGGTACTTCTTGTGCTTTACCAGTACCGAAACCTACATGACCGTTTTTGTCACCGACAACAACTAAAGCTGCAAAACGGAAACGACGTCCACCTTTAACAACTTTCGCTACGCGGTTAACCGTAACTAAGCGTTCTTCTAACTCTAATTTGCTTGGGTCAATACGACTCATTCGGATGTGTCCCTCCTTCTTTTATTAAAATTTAAGTCCAGCCTCACGAGCAGCTTCAGCTAGAGCTTTTACACGTCCATGATATAGGTATCCTCCGCGGTCAAATACCACGTTAGAGATTCCTTTTTCAACAGCACGTTTTGCAACAAGTTCGCCAACTTTCGTAGCAGCTGCAGTGTCAGAACTATTCTCGATCTTTAACTCTTTATCAAGAGTAGAAGCACTTACAAGTGTTACACCGTTAACATCATCAATTACTTGAGCGTAGATATTCTTGTTAGAACGGAAAACGTTAAGGCGAGGTCTTTCAGCAGTACCTGAAAGTTTCGCACGAACACGAGCATGTCTTTTAAGACGAGTAGCGTTTTTGCTAGTTTTCGTAATCATCCGAGTCACTCCTTTCTTCACATTAAGCGATCTTACTTACCAGTTTTTCCTTCTTTACGGCGAACGAATTCACCTTCGTAACGAATTCCTTTACCTTTGTAAGGCTCTGGAGCACGGACAGCGCGGATGTTAGAAGCTAGAGCTCCTACACGCTCTTTATCGATACCTTTAATGATTACTTTCGTTTGAGATGGAACTTCGATTTCAACTCCAGCCTCAGGAACGATTTCAACTGGATGAGAGTATCCAACGTTAAGAACAAGTTTGTTTCCAGATTTAGCTGCACGGTAACCGACACCGATAAGTTCTAAACCTCTTTCGAAACCTTTAGATACACCTTCAACCATGTTTGCAATCAAGCTACGTGTTGTACCATGTAATGCACGGTGTTCTTTATTTTCAGACGGACGGCTTACAGTTAAGACGTTGTCCTCAATTTTAATTTCCATATCAGGGTGAAATGCACGAGTTAGTTCACCTTTTGGTCCCTTTACTGTCACTGTGTTATCGTTGTTTGTCACAGTAACTCCTGAAGGGATCTCGATTAGTTTTTTACCTATACGAGACATACCAAGCACCTCCATTCATCTTAAACTTTTTTTACCATACGTAAGCAAGTACTTCTCCACCAGCTTGTTTAGCACGGGCTTCTTTGTCCGATAAAACACCTTGTGATGTAGAAATAATTGCGATTCCAAGTCCGTTAAGTACACGTGGTACTTCATTTGATTTCGCATATACGCGTAAACCAGGTTTACTGATTCTTTTAAGACCAGTGATAACACGTTCGTTGTTTTGGCCGTATTTAAGGAACAAACGGATAATTCCTTGTTTGCTGTCTTCGACGTACTCAACGTCACGGATAAAACCTTCACGCTTTAAGATTTCAGCAATTTCTCTTTTGATTTTTGAAGCCGGTACTTCTAGCTTCTCATGACGTACCATGTTCGCATTGCGAATACGAGTCAGCAAATCTGCAATCGGATCTGTCATAACCATTATTTAATAACCTCCTTCCCATTTATGGGGATTACCAGCTGGCTTTTTTAACGCCAGGAATTTGTCCTTTATATGCAAGTTCGCGGAAACAAATACGGCAAAGTTTAAACTTACGAATAACTGAATGTGGACGACCACATCGTTCGCAGCGCGTATACTCTTGAACTTTAAACTTTTGTTTGCGTTGTTGTTTCGCAATCATAGACTTTTTAGCCACGATTTCGCCTCCCTTTCATTGATTATTTCTGGAACGGCATACCTACTTGAGTTAATAACTCACGTGCTTCTTCGTCCGTATTGGCAGTAGTAACGATAACGATATCCATACCGCGGACCTTTGTTACTTTATCGTAATCAATTTCTGGGAAGATTAACTGTTCTTTAATACCAAGCGTGTAGTTTCCACGACCGTCGAAAGATTTCTTAGAAATCCCGCGGAAGTCACGTACACGTGGTAAAGACACAGAAATAAGTTTATCAAGGAAATCATACATGCGCTCTCCGCGAAGTGTTACTTTCGCACCGATTGGCATTCCTTCACGTAGACGGAATCCAGCAATAGACTTCTTCGCACGAGTAACGACAGGTTTTTGACCAGCGATAAACGTTAATTCTTCAACAGCAGTATCGATTGCTTTAGCGTTTTGAACAGCGTCACCAACACCCATGTTGATCACGATTTTTTCGATTTTTGGCACTTGCATTACTGATTTGTATTCAAACTTAGAAACTAATGCAGGTGTAATTTCTTTTACATACTTTTCTTTAAGGCGGTTCATGAGAAAGACCTCCCTTCCTTATTTACTATTTATCTAGAACTTGCCCAGATTTTTTCGCTACACGGACTTTCTTTCCGTCCTCAACTTTATACCCAACACGTGTCACTTCACCCGTTTTAGGATCAAGCGGCATTACGTTTGATACGTGGATCGGCGCTTCTTGTTCAGAAATTCCGCCTTGAGGGTTAGCTTGGGTTGGTTTAGAGTGTTTTTTCACAAGGTTAATACCTTCTACTAAAACACGTTCCTTTTTAGGGAAAGCAGCAAGGATGACACCTTGTTTACCTTTATCTTTACCAGAGATAACCACTACTTTATCGCCCTTTTTAACATGCATTTAATCGCACCTCCTTGAGTCGCGGATTGTATTCATTAAAGTACTTCTGGTGCTAGAGAAACAATTTTCATATAGTTGTTTTCACGAAGTTCACGTGCTACTGGTCCGAAGATACGAGTTCCACGTGGGCTCTTGTCGTCACGAATGATGACACATGCATTTTCGTCGAAACTGATGTAAGATCCATCGTTTCTGCGAGCTCCGCTCTTAGTACGAACGATAACTGCTTTCACAACTTCACCTTTTTTGACAACGCCTCCAGGTGTTGCTTGTTTAACCGTACAAACAATGACATCACCGATGTTAGCCGTTTTACGTCCAGAGCCACCAAGAACTTTAATCGTTAGTACTTCGCGTGCGCCAGAGTTGTCAGCTACTTTTAAACGAGTCTCCTGTTGAATCATTAATGTTACCTCCTTTCGGAAAAAGAAATCCGAACTTTATTAGATAATAACGGCTTCTTCGACAACTTCAACTAGACGAAAGCGTTTAGTCGCAGATAAAGGACGAGTTTCCATGACCTTTACGATGTCTCCGATTTTTGCTTGGTTGTTTTCATCATGTGCTTTGAACTTCTTAGAGTATCTTACACGTTTGCCATAAAGTGAATGCTTTTTGTATGTTTCAACTACAACAGTGATGGTTTTATCCATTTTGTCAGAAACAACACGACCTTGATACACTTTACGTTGGTTACGTTCGCTCATGTTTGCGGGGCCTCCCCTCTAATTATTATTTATTAGCAGCGATTTCTCTTTGACGAATCACAGTTTTCATGCGTGCGATTGATTTACGCACTTCACGAATGCGAGCAGTATTTTCAAGCTGCCCAGTCGCTAATTGGAAACGAAGATTGAAAAGTTCTTCTTTAAGAGACTTTACTTTTTGTTCAATTTCAGCAGTGGTAAGGTCACGAATTTCATTAGCTTTCATTTGATTCACCACCAATTTCTTCACGTTTTACGAACTTCGTTTTAATTGGCAATTTGTGAGATGCAAGACGAAGAGCTTCACGAGCAACTTCTTCAGACACACCAGAAATTTCAAATAAAACTTTGCCCGGTTTCACTACAGCTACCCATCCTTCTGGAGCACCTTTACCGGAACCCATGCGGACCTCTAGAGGTTTAGCTGTGTATGGCTTAGAAGGGAAAATTTTAATCCAAACTTTACCGCCACGTTTCATGTAACGAGTCATAGCAATACGAGCAGCTTCGATTTGACGGTTTGTGATCCAAGAAGCTTCAAGAGCCTGGATACCGTACTCACCGAAATGTACTTCAGTACCGCCTTTTGCACGACCACGCATTTTTCCACGATGTTCTCTGCGATACTTCACGCGTTTTGGCAATAACATATTATTTTCCTCCTTCCGCAGTATTCTTCTTAGTTGGAAGGACTTCTCCACGATAGATCCATACTTTTACGCCAAGCTTACCATAAGTAGTGTCAGCTTCAGCAGTAGCATAGTCGATGTCAGCACGAAGTGTGTGCAATGGAACAGTACCTTCACTGTAATATTCAGAACGAGCAATATCTGCACCGCCAAGACGACCAGAAACCATTGTTTTGATTCCTTGTGCTCCAGCACGCATTGTGCGTTGGATTGTTTGTTTTTGTGCACGACGGAATGAAATACGGTTTTCAAGTTGACGAGCGATGTTTTCAGCAACTAGCTGAGCATCAAGATCTGCTCTCTTGATTTCAAGAATGTTGATGTGTACACGTTTGCCAGTTAGGCTGTTAAGAGCTTTACGAAGTGCTTCAACTTCAGATCCGCCTTTACCAATTACCATACCTGGTTTAGCCGTGTGGATTGTGATATTTACGCGGTTTGCAGCACGTTCGATTTCAACTTTAGAAACAGACGCGTCAGACAAACGCTTGCTGATGAATTCACGGATTTTCAAGTCTTCATGTAAGAAGTCAGCGTAATCTTTTCCTGCGAACCATTTAGATTCCCAATCACGAATGACGCCAATACGAAGACCTACTGGATTTACCTTTTGACCCACGGATTATCCCTCCTTCTTTTCTGATACAACGATTGTAATGTGGCTAGTACGTTTGTTAATTGCGCTCGCACGACCCATAGCACGTGGACGGAATCTCTTAAGTGTTGGACCTTCGTCAACGAATGCTTGAGTAATCACTAGGCTGTTAGCGTCCAACTCGTAGTTGTGCTCAGCGTTTGCGATAGCAGATTTTAATACTTTTTCAATAATTGGTGAAGCAGCCTTAGGTGTAAGGTTTAAGATAGAAACTGCTTCTCCTACTTGCTTACCTCGGATCAGGTCCATTACTAGACGTGCTTTACGAGGAGCAATACGGACTGTTCTTGCGACAGCTTTAGCTTGCATTTAAAAGCCTCCTCTCATTAGCGTCTTGTTTTTTTATCGTCACTAGCATGACCTTTGTAAGTACGGCTTGGTGCGAATTCGCCCAATTTGTGACCTACCATATCTTCAGAAATGAAAACAGGTACATGTTTGCGTCCATCATAGACAGCGATTGTGTGACCGATGAATTGTGGGAAAATTGTAGAACGACGAGACCAAGTTTTTACGACTTGCTTTTTGTCAGTTTCATTCAATTTCTCGACTTTAGCCATCAAATGATCATCAACAAATGGTCCTTTTTTTAAGCTGCGAGCCATTGTGGAACCTCCCTTCGTGATTGAACTACGGTCCTAAATGAACCGTAGACAACCCCGTTACTTGTTTTTACGACGACGTACAATGAATTTATCAGACTTGTTGGTTTTCTTACGAGTCTTGAATCCAAGAGTCGGTTTACCCCATGGAGACATTGGTGATTTACGTCCGATTGGAGCGCGTCCTTCACCACCACCGTGTGGGTGATCGTTAGGGTTCATTACAGAACCACGAACTGTTGGGCGTACGCCTTTCCAGCGAGAACGTCCAGCTTTACCGATGTTGATTAATTCGTGTTGCTCGTTTCCAACTTGACCGATAGTCGCACGGCAAGCAGAAAGAATCATGCGAACTTCTCCTGAGTTCAAACGTACAAGAACGTATTTACCTTCTTTACCAAGAACTTGAGCAGAAGTACCAGCAGAACGAACTAATTGTCCACCTTTACCTGGTTTTAATTCAATGTTATGCACAACTGTACCAACTGGGATGTTGATAAGTGGAAGAGCATTACCTGGTTTGATGTCAGCTTCTGGTCCAGAAGTAACTTCAGTACCAACTTGGATTCCTTTCGGAGCAAGAATGTAACGTTTCTCACCATCTGCATAGTTTACAAGAGCGATGTTAGCTGAACGGTTTGGATCATACTCGATTGTAGCAACGCGTCCAGGTATACCGTCTTTATCACGCTTAAAGTCGATGATACGGTATTGACGTTTGTGACCGCCACCTTGATGACGAACAGTCAATCTACCTTGGTTGTTACGTCCGCCTTTTTTGTGTAGCGGTGCAAGCAACGATTTTTCTGGTTTGTCAGTCGTGATTTCAGCAAAATCTGAAGTAGTCATGCCACGACGACCATTACTGGTTGGTTTATACTTTTTAATCGCCATTTTGAATTTCCCTCCTTCTTTTTAAGATTTACGCTTCAAAAATTTCGATTTCTTTGCTGTCAGCAGTTAATTTCACGATCGCTTTTCTGCGACGGCTAGTCATACCAGTGTAGCGTCCAACGCGTTTTGATTTTCCTTTGTAGTTTTGAACGTTGACTTTCTCAACTTTCACTCCAAAGATTTCTTCAACAGCGTCTTTCACTTCTGTTTTGTTAGCTCTGACATCAACTTCGAACGTGTACTTCTTCTCTGTCATTAGATCAGCAGAACGTTCAGTAATGATAGGGCGCTTTAGAACATCACGAGGATCTTTCATTATGCAAGTCCCTCCTCTACTTTTTCAACCGCTGCTTTAGTGATCAGAAGTTTGTCGTGGTTGACAACGTCAAGAACGTTGATACCGTTAGCTTCAACAACTGTTACTCCAGGGATGTTACGAGCAGATAAAGCAACTGTTTCGTTTGCATCCGCAGTGACGATCAACGCTTTCTTCTCGACAGATAATCCTTTAAGGATGCCTGCGAATTCTTTCGTTTTCACTGCATCAAGAGTCAGATCTTCAAGAACGATGATGTTGTTGTCGATTACTTTAGAAGACAATACTGACTTGATAGCCAAGCGGCGAACTTTTTTAGGTAATTTATAAGAATAACTGCGTGGTGTTGGACCGAATACGATACCGCCTCCGCGCCATTGTGGTGAACGGATAGAACCTTGACGAGCACGACCTGTACCCTTCTGTCTCCAAGGCTTACGACCTCCGCCACGTACTTCAGAACGAGTTTTTACTTTGTGAGTTCCTTGACGTAAGGAAGCTCTTTGCATAAGAATAGCATCGAATACTACGCTTTCGTTTGGCTCGATTCCAAACACAGAAGCGTTTAATTCGATTTCACCGTTAGTAGAACCGTTTTGGTTATATAATGCTACTTTTGGCATGACTTGTTTCCTCCTTTCCTAAGAGAGTTATTTAGATTTAACTGCACTCTTTACAGTTACTAGAGATTTTTTAGCGCCTGGTACGTTTCCTTTGATCAATAGAAGATTGCGTTCTGCATCAACTTTAACGATCTCAAGGTTTTGGACAGTAATTTGCTCTCCGCCCATACGACCTGGAAGAAGTTTACCTTTGAATACACGGTTTGGATCAACAGGTCCCATTGAACCAGGACGACGGTGGTAACGTGAACCGTGAGTCATTGGTCCGCGTGATTGTCCGTGGCGTTTGATAGCCCCTTGGAATCCTTTACCTTTTGATGTTCCTGTTACATCTACGATATCTCCATTTGCGAAAATATCAACTTTGACTTCCTGACCAACTTCATACGCATCTAACTCCGCACCGCGTAATTCTTTTACGAAGCGCTTAGGAGCAGTTTCCGCTTTAGCAACGTGGCCTTTCTCTGGTTTGTTAGAAAGCTTTTCACGTTTGTCATCAAAACCGATTTGGATTGCTTCATAGCCATCCGTGTCAACAGTCTTCTTTTGAAGAACAACGTTAGCAGCAGCCTCAACAACAGTTACAGGGATAAGATCACCGTTTTCTGCGAATACTTGCGTCATACCAATTTTTCTACCTAAGATTCCTTTGGTCATTCGTCACACCTCCTATAATATGTGTTTTCTATTTGAATTAAAGTTTGATTTCGATATCTACACCAGATGGTAAATCTAAACGCATAAGTGCATCAACTGTTTGCGGAGTTGGATTCACGATGTCGATTAGACGTTTGTGAGTACGCATCTCGAATTGCTCACGAGAATCTTTGTACTTATGCACCGCACGAAGGATTGTGTAAACTGATTTTTCAGTTGGAAGCGGAATTGGACCAGATACACTAGCACCAGAACGCTTAGCCGTTTCAACAATCTTCTCAGCAGATTGATCAAGAATTCTATGATCATATGCTTTTAAACGAATACGAATTTTTTGTTTTGCCATTATTTTCCCTCCTTTTCGCCTACTTACGTTAGACAGTTCTCCGTGAGAAAAACCTGATCACCTCGCCATGGCAAAGCGGCCGGGTGTGTCAGCAACCTCTCACTTCATCGCAGTCAAAGACCAACATGCACTATTGTACCAAATTGGCCTGCGTGTTGCAATAATAAATCGGATAAATTTATGATTTGCACACTTTTCATATTATACAGGGATTCAGCCTATAAATCAAGCTTTCCCTGAAGATGATGTATAGCAGTCTTTCTTATGATACGTATAAATTCATCTGGTTCCTCAATGTGCGGGGAATGTGCAGAGTCTTTAAAGGTAAACCATTCTTTGATTGGTGCTTTTAATTGATCAACATATGGTTTTGATACAGCAGCTGGTGTAATCATGTCGTGATCGCCAATGAGAAAGTAGCACGGTATTAATATAGTAGAAACTCGGAATTGAATACTCTCATTCATTAGCTGATCCCATAGCTTGTCTTGACTAAACTTCTGTCCTTTCATGAACTTCCATTTATCTTTAAGCTGATATTGCTTACTAAAAAGAAACCCTTTTAGCATTTGAAAAACCGGTTTCCATCTATGTGTGAGACCTACGCTCGCAAACTCTTTATATAGAGAAAACAAGGCATGAGCTGATGTCCGTTTCCATGGAGGGGGCGTCAGTAATCGCAGACACCCAGTAAACAGACGATTGCGATGATATTTCTTCAAAAGGAGCTCGTACGATACGATATCTTCCTTTAACACATCTACTACCTGACTAATCCCGTAATATGCATGATAAAGATCTGGACGCTTATGTACTGCTTGTATGGCAATTAATGATCCCCACGAGTATCCTGCGATATACAATTTTGAATGACCTAGATAAGTTAGAAGCTTCTCTGTCAGTTCAATCGTGTCTTCAATAAATTGCTGAATGGTCATCGATGCATCGGGAAGATTCTCTTGATAGGAAAGTCCTGCACCTCTCTGATCCCAATGGACAACTGTAAAGTCCTGATCAAGTTCCCCGTGAAAGGAATCAATATAACTGATTTGAGCCGAGCCGGGCCCGCCGTGTAAAAATAAAAGTACAGGCTTCGTTTCACTCGTCTGGTCTTCTTTAATCATAATCCATTGGTCAATCCCGCCGATCGACCATTTTTTCAAATATGTCTTTACCATTCCAGCGATCCTCTCGGTTCCATTTAGATTCTATAGCTTATAGTAGCCGTTCTGATCTGGAAAAGCAAAAAAAGAGACCCTTTTGCAAGGAGTCTCTTTTGTATGTTTATTACTTAATGATAGTTGAAACGACACCAGAACCTACAGTACGTCCACCCTCACGGATAGAGAAACGAGTTCCTTCTTCGATAGCGATAGTAGAGATAAGTTCAACTTCCATCTCAGTGTTATCGCCAGGCATTACCATTTCAGTACCTTCTGGAAGATGTACGATACCAGTTACGTCAGTTGTACGGAAGTAGAACTGCGGACGGTAGTTAGCGAAGAATGGAGTATGACGTCCACCCTCTTCTTTAGAAAGTACATAAACTTCAGCTTTGAAACGGCTGTGTGGAGTGATTGTACCTGGTTTAGCAAGTACTTGACCACGTTGGATATCTTCACGAGATACACCACGAAGTAGTGCACCGATGTTGTCACCAGCTTCAGCGTAGTCAAGAAGTTTACGGAACATTTCAACACCTGTAACAGTTGTTTTACCGTTTTCTTCTTGAAGACCGATGATTTCAACTTCGTCACCGACTTTAACTTGTCCACGCTCAACACGACCAGTAGCAACTGTTCCACGACCAGTGATTGAGAATACGTCCTCAACTGGCATCATGAATGGCTTCTCAGTGTCACGCTCTGGAGTTGGGATGTACTCATCAACCGCATCCATAAGTTCAAAGATTTTTGCTTCGTAATCAGCATCTCCTTCAAGAGCTTTAAGAGCAGAACCTTTGATAACTGGTACATCGTCACCAGGGAAGTCATAGTCAGAAAGAAGGTCACGAACTTCCATTTCAACAAGTTCAAGTAACTCTTCATCGTCAACCATGTCACATTTGTTAAGGAATACTACGATGTATGGTACACCTACGTTACGAGAAAGTAGGATGTGCTCACGTGTTTGTGGCATTGGACCATCAGCAGCAGATACTACTAAGATCGCGCCGTCCATTTGAGCAGCACCAGTGATCATGTTTTTAACATAGTCAGCGTGTCCTGGGCAGTCTACGTGTGCATAGTGACGAGTTTCAGTTTCATACTCAACGTGTGCAGTTGAGATTGTGATTCCACGCTCGCGCTCTTCTGGAGCACCATCGATTTGGTCATAAGCCATAGCTGTACCTTTACCAGATTTCTTATGAAGAACTGTTGAGATAGCAGCAGTTAGAGTTGTTTTACCATGGTCAACGTGTCCAATTGTACCAATGTTAGCATGCGATTTGGAACGGTCGAATTTTTCTTTAGCCATTCTAAAAATCCTCCTTAAAGGTTCATTGTATTTGGTATAGAGTGATAGAAAGTGAAGAGTTACCTCTCACTTTCTGATCTTCAATAGTAGTTATACTTTAGTTTAAAGGCAAAATCAATTATTCACCTTTATTTTTTTTGATGATTTCTTCACTGATGCTCTTAGGCACTTCTTCGTAGTGATCCATGTGCATAGTGAAAGTACCGCGTCCTTGTGTGTTAGAACGGAGTGCAGTAGCATATCCGAACATTTCAGAAAGTGGAACCATAGCGCGAACAACTTGAGCGTTACCGCGAGCTTCCATACCTTCTACACGTCC
This sequence comes from Bacillus sp. FSL R5-0512, assembly GCF_038593295.1. Lineage (NCBI taxonomy): Bacteria > Bacillati > Bacillota > Bacilli > Caryophanales > Bacillaceae > Bacillus > Bacillus sp. FSL R5-0512. Next base: position 135,854 of record NZ_CP151982.1, on the reverse strand, counting down.
ACGACGAGATGTGATATCACCCATGATGTCTCCCATGTATTCTTCAGGGATAACAACTTCCACTTTCATCATTGGCTCAAGTAGAACTGGGTTACATTTGCTGACAGCATTTTTCAATGCCATAGATGCAGCAATTTTGAACGCCATTTCGTTAGAGTCAACATCGTGGTAAGATCCATCAAATAATTTTGCTTTGATGTCGATTAATGGGAATCCAGCTAATACACCATTTTCAAGTGAATCTTCAAGACCTGCTTGAATTGCTGGGATGTATTCACGTGGAACAACCCCACCGACGATTGCATTTTCAAATTCGAATCCTGCGCCTTCTTCGTTTGGTTCGAATTCAATCCAAACGTGTCCGAACTGACCGCGTCCACCAGACTGACGTACGAATTTACCTTCAACTTTTGCACCAGAACGGAATGTTTCACGGTACGCAACTTGAGGAGCACCTACGTTAGCTTCAACCTTGAACTCACGCTTCATACGGTCAACAATGATATCAAGGTGAAGCTCACCCATACCAGAGATGATCGTTTGACCAGTTTCAGGGTTTGTTTGTGTACGGAATGTTGGATCCTCTTCAGCTAGTTTAGCTAAAGCGATACTCATTTTATCTTGGTCAGCCTTAGATTTAGGCTCAATAGCTACATCGATAACTGGCTCTGGGAATTCCATAGACTCAAGGATAACAAGATTTTTCTCGTCACAAAGAGTATCACCAGTAGATGTATCTTTAAGACCTACAGCTGCTGCGATATCCCCTGCATATACAGTAGAGATTTCTTCACGGCTGTTTGCGTGCATTTGAAGGATACGTCCAACACGTTCACGCTTGTTCTTAGAAGAGTTCTTCACGTATGAACCAGAATCAAGTGTTCCAGAGTATACGCGGAAGAAAGTTAGTTTCCCAACATAAGGGTCAGTCATAACTTTAAATGCAAGAGCTGCGAATGGTGCGTCATCAGTAGACTCACGAACAACCTCTTCATTTGAATCTGGCAGGATACCTTTAATTGCAGCAACATCAGTTGGTGCAGGCAGGTAGTCAAGCACAGCATCAAGTACAAGCTGAACACCTTTGTTTTTGAAAGCAGATCCAACAAGAACTGGGTAGAATTCAACATTCAATGTTCCTTTACGGATTGCAGCTTTCAATTCAGGAATTGTGATTTCTTCACCCTCAAGGTATTTTTCCATAAGCTCTTCATCAAGCTCAGCGACAGCTTCAATTAGGCTGCTGCGAAGCTCTTCAGCTTTGTCTTTATACTCAGCAGGGATTTCTTGTGCATCAGAGCGAGTTCCAAGGTCATCTTCGTAGAAGTATGCTACGTTTTCTACAAGGTCGATGATTCCTTCGAATTGATCTTCAGCGCCGATCGGCAATTGAATTGCATGAGCGTTCGCTTGAAGACGATCTCTTAATGTGCTTACAGAGTAAAGGAAGTCCGCACCGGTTTTATCCATTTTGTTAACGAATACGATACGAGGTACTCCGTAAGTTGTTGCTTGGCGCCAAACTGTTTCAGTTTGTGGCTCTACACCTGATTGTGCATCAAGGACAGCAACCGCACCATCAAGTACACGTAAAGAACGTTCAACTTCAACAGTGAAGTCTACGTGTCCTGGTGTATCGATGATGTTTACACGGTAACCTTTCCATTGTGCTGTAGTAGCAGCAGAAGTGATTGTAATACCACGTTCTTGCTCCTGCTCCATCCAGTCCATTTGTGAAGCTCCTTCGTGAGTTTCACCAATTTTATGGATACGACCAGTGTAGTACAAGATACGCTCAGTCGTTGTCGTTTTACCGGCATCGATGTGAGCCATGATACCAATATTACGAGTTTTGTCTAAGGAGAACTCTCTTGCCATTGGGTAATTTCTCCTTCCTCATTAGGGAATAGTTTTTTTAGTTTGGTATAAATCCTACCAGCGGTAGTGAGCGAATGCTTTGTTCGCTTCTGCCATTTTGTGTGTGTCTTCACGTTTCTTAACAGCAGCACCAGTGTTGTTAGCTGCGTCAAGGATTTCGTTAGCAAGACGCTCTTCCATCGTTTTTTCTCCACGAAGACGAGCATAGTTTACTAACCAGCGAAGACCTAAAGTAGTACGACGGTCTGGGCGAACTTCTACAGGAACTTGGTAGTTAGCTCCACCTACACGACGTGCTTTAACTTCAAGAACTGGCATGATGTTTTTCAAGGCTTGTTCGAAAACCTCCATCGCTTCATTACCAGTACGTTCTTTGATGATATCAAATGACTTGTAGAGGATTGTTTGTGACTTTCCTCTTTTACCGTCGATCATCATTTTGTTGATCAAACGAGATACAAGTTTAGAATTGTAAATTGGATCTGGCAATACGTCTCTTTTTGCTACAGGACCTTTACGTGGCATCTGAATAGCCTCCCTTCTCTTTTAAAAGGATTTCTATCTGTCTCTCATCTCAATATCATTGTCAGCTGCCTGACTCCACTGATCTGATATCAACTTCTAAAAACCCTTATGTTTGTTTGTATTATTTGCTTTGTTTAGGGCGTTTTGTTCCGTATTTAGAACGTCCTTGCATACGACCGTCAACTCCGGCAGTATCAAGCGCACCACGAACGATGTGGTAACGTACACCCGGTAAGTCTTTTACACGTCCGCCACGGATAAGTACTACACTGTGCTCTTGTAGGTTATGTCCGATACCAGGAATGTAAGCTGTTACCTCAATCAGGTTAGACAAACGTACACGAGCATATTTACGTAGTGCTGAGTTTGGTTTTTTCGGTGTCATTGTACCGACACGAGTACAAACCCCGCGCTTCTGTGGAGATGTTACGTTAGTGTGCTCTTTTTTGAAACTGTTGTATCCTTTGTTAAGTGCAGGTGACTTTGAGTTTTCAACTTTACTCACGCGTCCTTTGCGTATTAGCTGATTAATTGTAGGCATGTTGTTATTCCTCCCTTCATTACTTTTTTTATAACCCACATACCCAGGTGGTTCATCAAAAGGCAAAAAACAATGCTTTTGCATTTTATACATGCAAAAACAAAACAAGTACGCTATAACATAATGGCAACAGCTGCTGCCCCAACTTCAATTCCGCAGGCCTTGCCGAGCTTTTTCATGGAATCTACCACTAAGATGTCTACACCCTTCTCTTGCGCTAGTTTCAATACACTAGCGGTTAAAGCAGGATCAGCATCTTTCGCTACGACGACTTCCTTAACTGAATCTCGTTTCAGAGCTTTTACTGTTTGCTTCGTACCAATAATAATGGATTGAGCCTGTGATACTTTATCATAAGACATCGAATATCCTCCAAAGTAACAGGTTTTATTTTGAGCACCTTGGTTATATTATCATCATGGCAGAAGGATGTCAATATCGTATGACAGATTATCTTGACATCCTTCACCATTTTTTGATGATTTTATAGGAATCTCACGAGAAAGATTACTCTACAGGAACCATGTCGTCAGACGGCTGCACTTGCGAAACCGGCTTAACTTTACGGTAGTTTGGCATTCCCGTTCCAGCAGGAACAAGTTTACCGATGATCACATTCTCTTTCAAGCCAAGCAGTTCATCACGTTTTCCTTTGATCGCCGCATCTGTTAGGACACGAGTCGTTTCTTGGAAGGATGCCGCAGACAAGAATGAGTCTGTTTCAAGTGAAGCTTTTGTAATACCAAGAAGAACTGGACGGCCTGTTGCAGGACGTTTGCCTTCGAATAGTACTTTTTTGTTTGCTTCAGTGAATTGATGTACATCAAGAAGTGTGCCTGGTAATACATCTGTATCCCCTGCATCAGCGACACGCACTTTACGAAGCATTTGGCGAACCATTACCTCTACGTGCTTATCTCCGATTTCTACCCCTTGCATACGGTATACTTTTTGTACTTCATGAAGCAGATATTCTTGAACAGCTGTCATGTCAGTCACTTTAAGAAGTTCTTTCGGATCGATTGAACCTTCTGTAAGTACTTGACCACGAGTGACTGCGTCACCTTCAACAACTTTCAGACGTGCATTGTAAGGAGCTGTGTATGAGCGAGTTTCAACTTCGCCTTGAACCACAATTTCCTGCTGCTTGTCACGAACATCGTTAATTTCAGCAACGACACCATCAATTTCAGAAATTGTCGCTTGCCCTTTCGGATTACGCGCTTCAAATAGCTCTTGGATACGAGGTAAACCTTGAGTGATATCGTCTCCTGCTACCCCACCGGTGTGGAACGTACGCATTGTAAGCTGTGTTCCTGGCTCACCGATTGATTGTGCAGCGATGATTCCAACCGCTTCACCGACTTCAACGTCAGTACCAGTTGCAAGGTTACGGCCGTAGCATCGTTTACATACACCATGAGGCGTGTTACATGTAAATGCTGAACGGATCCATACTTCCTCAATTCCTGCTTCAACTACTTCAAGTGCTTTATCTTCATCAATTAGTTCGTTTTCGGCTACAATGACTTCGCCTGTTTCAGGATGAACAATTGGTTTTCTCGCAAAACGTCCGATCAGACGTTCTTCAAGTTTCTCAATAATTTCATTTCCTTCTTTAATGGACTTCGCCAAGATTCCACGGTCTGTACCGCAATCTGTTTCACGGATGATAACATCCTGTGCAACGTCAACGAGACGACGCGTGAGGTAACCTGAGTCAGCTGTTTTAAGGGCTGTATCGGCAAGACCTTTACGCGCACCGTGAGTGGAAATAAAGTATTCCAATACGGTTAAACCTTCACGGAAACTAGATTTAATCGGAAGTTCGATGATACGTCCAGCCGGGTTGGCCATCAGACCACGCATACCAGCCAGCTGAGTGAAGTTAGACGCGTTACCACGCGCTCCAGAGTCACTCATCATGTAGATTGGGTTGACTTCATCAAGGGACTTCATCAGTTTACCTTGGATGACATCTTTAGAAGAACTCCAGATTGAAATAACTCTCTCATAACGCTCTTCTTCAGTAATCAAACCACGTCTGAATTGCTTCATGACGTTATCTACTTTTGCTTGTGCTTCTTCAAGAATTTGCTGCTTATCATCTAATACGACGATATCAGACACACCAACCGTAATACCGGCTTTAGTAGAGTATCTGAAACCAAGATTTTTCATGCGGTCAAGCATTTTAGATGTCTCAGTGATATGGAATCTCTTAAAGATTTCCGCAATGATTTTCCCTAAAATACCTTTTTTGAACGGCGCATTAATTTCTTGTTTCTCGATCGCAGCTTTTACATCCTCACCTTTTTCAAGGAAGAAACGATCAGGTGTTTTTTCTTCAATATTGCTCTTTGTCGGCTCATTCATGTATGGGAATGATTCCGGTAAGATTTCGTTAAAGATCAGTTTTCCAACTGTTGTAATCAACAATTTAGAACGCTGTTCATCAGTGAATGTCACATTCTTCAACGAGCTAGCTGCAACAGCTACACGTGTATGAAGATGCACATAACCATTTTGATAAGCTAGAAGGGCTTCGTCAGTATCTTTGAAGACCATACCTTCTCCGATAGCACCTTTGCGCTCAAGTGTAAGGTAGTAGTTACCAAGCACCATATCCTGAGATGGCGTAACAACTGGTTTTCCATCTTTCGGGTTCAAAATGTTTTGAGCAGCAAGCATTAAGATACGAGCTTCAGCTTGAGCTTCAGCAGATAATGGTACGTGAACCGCCATTTGGTCACCGTCAAAGTCAGCGTTGTAGGCTGTACATACAAGTGGATGAAGACGAATTGCGCGTCCTTCCACAAGTGTAGGTTCAAACGCTTGAATACCAAGTCTGTGAAGAGTCGGTGCACGGTTTAGTAAGACTGGATGCTCACGAATAACTGATTCTAAAACATCCCATACTTCCGGCTGCACGCGCTCAATTTTACGCTTCGCACTCTTGATGTTGTGAGCTAATCCTTTTTCAACAAGCTCCTTCATCACGAATGGTTTGAATAATTCAAGAGCCATTTCTTTCGGAAGTCCACACTGATACATTTTCAAATGTGGTCCTACGACGATAACGGAACGTCCAGAATAGTCAACACGTTTACCAAGCAAGTTTTGACGGAAACGTCCTTGTTTCCCTTTCAGCATGTGAGAAAGAGATTTCAATGGTCGATTTCCTGGTCCTGTTACTGGTCGGCCTCTACGTCCATTATCAATCAAGGCATCGACAGCTTCTTGAAGCATACGCTTCTCGTTCTGAACGATGATGCTTGGCGCGCCAAGATCTAATAAACGCTTCAGACGATTGTTACGGTTGATGACACGACGATAAAGGTCGTTCAAGTCAGAAGTAGCAAAACGTCCACCATCAAGCTGAACCATTGGACGTAATTCTGGCGGAATAACCGGAAGTACATCAAGAATCATCCAAGATGGTTTGTTTCCTGAGTTACGGAAGGCTTCTAACACTTCAAGGCGTTTGATCGCACGTGTACGTCGCTGTCCTTGAGCAGTTTTCAGCTCTTCCTTCAGTGTATCTACTTCTTTTACAAGATCGATATCTTGAAGAAGTTTGTTGATTGCTTCTGCACCCATAGCTGCTTGGAATGTATTACCGTATTTATCTAAATAAGCACGGAATTCTTTCTCAGAAAGAAGTTGTTTCTTCTCAAGCGGTGTGTTGCCCGGATCTGTCACGACGTAAGAAGCGAAGTAGATCACTTCTTCTAACGCACGTGGTGACATATCAAGAACAAGACCCATACGGCTTGGGATACCTTTGAAATACCAAATGTGGGAAACTGGGGCAGCCAGTTCGATATGCCCCATTCTCTCACGACGGACTTTTGCCCGTGTTACTTCTACACCACAACGGTCACATACAACACCCTTATACCGAACGCGTTTATACTTCCCACAATGACATTCCCAGTCTTTTTGCGGTCCGAAGATACGTTCACAAAAGAGACCATCTTTTTCAGGTTTCAGTGTACGATAGTTAATCGTTTCAGGCTTTTTCACTTCACCAAAAGACCAAGAACGGATTTTATCAGGTGATGCGAGACCGATGTTCATATACTCAAAATTGTTCACATCTAGCAAGGGGCCTACCTCCCTTTTAATCTTCGGGTTATACCCTAGTCACTTGCTCTAATCGTTTCTGCTATTCTTTTGTGACTGCGTCACGTTCAAGATCGACAGGTGCGAGGTCTGCAGCATCTTCGTCATTAGATAACGCTAATCCGTCTGCTTTCTTCGTTTCCTCATCGTCTTCTAAATCTCTCATTTCTATCTCTTCTTCATCGCCAGATAGGATTTTCACATCCATACCTAAACTTTGAAGTTCTTTGATTAACACTTTGAATGATTCAGGGACACCTGGTTCAGGTACGTTATCCCCTTTGACGATGGCTTCGTATGTTTTCACACGACCCACAACGTCATCCGATTTAACTGTTAAGATCTCTTGAAGTGTATATGCTGCACCGTAAGCTTCAAGTGCCCATACTTCCATCTCTCCGAAACGCTGACCACCAAACTGTGCTTTACCGCCAAGTGGCTGCTGCGTAACAAGTGAGTATGGTCCAGTTGAACGAGCGTGAAGTTTATCGTCAACCATGTGAGCCAGTTTGATCATGTACATGATTCCGACAGATACACGGTTGTCGAATGGTTCACCAGTTCGACCGTCATAAAGGACTGTTTTCGCATCACGGGACATACCTGCTTCTTCAAGCGTTTCCCAAACATCTTCCTCGCGCGCACCATCAAATACTGGTGACGCAATGTGGATGCCAAGGTAACGTGCAGCCATACCCATATGAAGCTCAAGTACCTGACCGATGTTCATACGAGATGGTACCCCTAGAGGGTTCAACATGATATCGATCGGTGTTCCGTCTGGAAGATAAGGCATATCTTCTTCTGGAAGGATTTTAGAGATAACCCCTTTGTTACCATGTCGTCCGGCCATTTTGTCACCTTCAGAAATCTTACGTTTCTGAACGATGTATACGCGGACTAATTGGTTTACACCTGGAGGTAATTCATCTCCATCTTCACGGTTGAAGACTTTTACATCGTGGATAATTCCGCCGCCGCCGTGTGGAACACGCAGTGACGTATCACGAACTTCACGAGCCTTTTCACCGAAGATTGCATGTAATAGACGTTCTTCAGCTGTTAGTTCAGTTACACCTTTAGGCGTAACTTTACCTACAAGAAGGTCTCCGTCTTTTACTTCTGCACCAATACGGATGATTCCGCGCTCGTCAAGGTTGCGTAAAGCATCTTCCCCAACGTTTGGAATATCACGAGTGATTTCTTCTGGTCCAAGCTTTGTATCACGAGCTTCTGATTCATATTCTTCAATATGAATAGACGTGTAGACGTCATCTTTTACAAGGCGCTCACTCATGATGATCGCATCCTCGTAGTTGTAACCGTCCCAAGTCATGAATCCGACCATAACGTTACGTCCTAGAGCCAATTCACCTTTTTCCATAGAAGGTCCGTCTGCAAGAATTTCTCCTTTAACGACTTCATCTCCAACACTTACGATAGGGCGCTGGTTGTAGCAAGTCCCTTGGTTAGAGCGGACAAATTTCAGCAGGCTGTATTTGTCTAGGTTTCCTTTGACTTGTTGTCCGTCAACGTCTTCATAACGGCGAACCCAAATATTTTTTGCTTCTACACGTTCTACAACACCTGGATAGCGGCAGATGACAGCAGCACCAGAGTCTTTACCTGATACGTACTCCATCCCTGTACCAACAATTGGTGATTCCGGCTGCATCAAAGGCACAGCCTGACGCTGCATGTTTGCTCCCATTAGAGCACGGTTAGAGTCATCGTTTTCTAAGAATGGGATACATGCTGTCGCTGCAGAAACAACCTGCTTTGGCGAAACGTCCATGTAGTCAACGCGGTTTCGAGGAACAACGGTGTTTTCCCCTCTGAAACGAGCAATGATATTATCATCGATAAACGAACCATCATCAGCTAACTGAGCGTTCGCTTGTGCTACTACGTAGTTATCCTCTTCATCAGCAGTTAAGTAATCGATTCTCGGTGTCACTTTACCAGTTTCAGGATCAACCCGGCGGTAAGGTGTTTCGATAAATCCGAAGCGATTCACTTTTGCAAATGAAGATAGAGAGTTGATCAAACCAATGTTTGGACCCTCTGGTGTTTCAATCGGACACATACGTCCATAGTGAGAGTAGTGAACGTCACGAACTTCCATTCCTGCACGCTCACGTGTCAAACCACCCGGTCCAAGCGCTGACAGACGACGTTTGTGCGTCAATTCAGCAAGCGGGTTTGTTTGATCCATGAACTGAGAAAGCTGAGAACTACCAAAGAACTCTTTGATAGAAGCGATCACAGGACGAATGTTGATCAGCTGCTGAGGTGTGATCGTGTTTGTGTCTTGAATCGACATTCTTTCACGAACAACACGCTCCATTCTGCTTAAACCAATACGGAATTGGTTTTGCAGAAGTTCACCTACAGAACGCAGACGACGGTTACCAAGGTGGTCGATATCATCTGTGTCACCTACACCATGAAGAAGGTTGAAGAAGTAACTGATTGATGCAATGATGTCAGAAGGCGTGATGTTTTTCACAGCTTCCTCTACATATGCATTTCCAATCACGTTGATCACTTGCTCGCCTTCTTGATCAGTCGGTGCATAAATCTTAATAGATTGAAGTTCTACTTCATCTTCTACTACGCCACCATTAGGATAAAGCTTTCTAAATCCGATGCCGTTTTCTAAGTATGGAAGAACTTTATCAAGAACTCTTCTGTCTAAAATATGACCTTTTTCTGCTAGAATTTCACCTGTTTCAGGGTCAACTAACGTTTCAGCCAATTTTTGATTGAACAGTCTATTTTTAATATGAAGCTTCTTATTAATCTTGTAGCGTCCAACATTTGCTAGGTCATATCTCTTCGGATCGAAGAAGCGAGAGTCTAGCAAGCTTTTCGCATTTTCAACAGTTGGCGGCTCTCCAGGACGGAGGCGCTCGTAGATTTCGAGAAGTGCTTTATCTGCATTCTCTGTATTGTCTTTTTCCAGCGTGTTGCGTAAGTATTCATTCTCGCCAATGAGGTCAAGAATCTCTTGATCAGAGCTGAAGCCGAGAGCACGCAAAAGAACCGTAACCGGCAACTTACGTGTGCGATCGATGCGTACATAGACTACATCCTTCGCATCAGTTTCGTATTCTAACCATGCGCCACGGTTTGGAATGACAGTCGCAGTAAAACCTTTTTTACCGTTTTTGTCTACTTTACCACTGAAATATACACTTGGAGAACGCACTAACTGAGAAACGATTACACGTTCCGCACCATTAATGATAAAAGTACCTGTGTCTGTCATGATTGGGAAATCACCCATAAACACATCTTGGTCTTTTACTTCTCCAGTTTCTTTGTTAATTAAACGAACTTTTACTCTTAGTGGAGCAGAGTAAGTTACATCACGTTCTTTTGATTCTGCTACAGGATACTTAGGATCCCCTAGGCTGTAATCAATGAATTCAAGAGAAAGGTTACCAGTAAAATCCTCAATTGGGGATATATCTTGAAACATCTCTCTAAGACCCTCATCAAGAAACCACTGATAAGAAGAGGTTTGAATTTCAATGAGATTTGGTAATTCTAACACTTCGCTTATGCGTGCGTAGCTTCTGCGCTGGCGGTGTCGTCCATACTGAACTAGTTGACCTGTCAACTGATTCACCCCTCAAATCATGCGTATTATATGTGTAAAAAGTATTTCTGTCTTTCAAATGTCAGTAAAGAAATACTTTTACAAGACAAAAGAAAAAAGGGTTTCTAAAATAAGAAAACCACATCCAAAAACAAATACCGATTTTATTAGTTTTCCCAAGTATGCATAATTTATACAAAATAGTTGTTTTTTAAGCCTATCAAGCAAAATATACACATTGGCATTTTATAATGTTAACACAGCTAGGAAACTGCGTCAAACTTTTTTAGCTTTGATTATATAGTAGCCCTTTTTTTTCAGCACAACCTCGACTTCTTCAAAGAGCTGCTCTAATTTTTCAATCGCAGATGGTCCACCTTGCTTCTTCTGAATAACCACCCACAACTCACCTTCCGGCAATAAATGATCAGCACTTTTTTCAAAGATCGCATGTACAACTTTCTTCCCTGCCCGTATTGGGGGATTGGTCAGTATAGAGGCAAAAGCAGCTGAGGAATGAACATTCGAGAACAAATCACTTTGATAGATGCGGACATTATCAATGCGATTATGTTTAGCGTTTTCCTTTGAAAGTTCGACTGCTCTTTCGTTCACATCAATCATATGAATGGTACGGCTAGTCATTTCGTTTGCTAACGATAAGCCAATCGGTCCATAACCGCAACCGACATCTAAGACATCGCCATCCAAATCAGGTTCTTCGAAAGCTTCAATTAAAAGCCTTGAACCAAAGTCGACTTCTTTCTTAGAAAACACTCCACTGTCACTTGTAAAAGTAAAGGTACGGTTTCTCAAGGTGAAGTCCCATGTCTGTTTATTGCTTTTCACTGATGGCTTTTCCGTATAATAGTGGTCACTCATGGTGAATGGACCTCCTCTGGATTCAATCGTTTCAGGAGATTAGAAAAGAAAAAGCCCGCCAGTAAAAGCGAGCTTTCCCAAAAGATTAGGCGAAGATTACTTAACTTCTACAGAAGCGCCAACTTCTTCAAGCTTAGCTTTAAGTTCTTCAGCTTCTTCTTTAGCAATACCTTCTTTAAGTGGTTTTGGAGTGTTGTCAACAAGTTCTTTAGCTTCTTTCAAGCCAAGACCAGTGATTTCACGAACCACTTTGATAACTTTGATTTTTTGGTCTCCAGCACCAGCAAGTACTAGATCAAAATCAGTTTTTTCTTCAGCAGCAGCACCGCCACCAGCAGCTACAGCTACAGGAGCAGCAGCAGTTACGCCAAATTCTTCTTCGATTGCTTTTACTAAGTCGTTTAACTCAAGTACAGTTGCTTCTTTAACTGAAGCAATGATTTCTTCGATATTTAAAGCCATTTGTAATTCCTCCATTTTAAGTTTTTTTACGTAAACGTAAAGTACGCATTAAGCGCCTTGTTCTTCTTTTTGATCTGCAACTGCTTTAGTAGCAAGAGCAAGATTACGAACTGGAGCTTGAAGAACGCTAAGCAACATAGAAAGTAAGCCTTCGCGAGACGGAAGTTCCGCAAGAGCCTTCACTTCTTCTACAGTCGCTACGTTTCCTTCGATGACACCAGCTTTGATTTCTAAAGCTTCGTGGCTTTTCGCAAATTCGTTGATGATTTTCGCAGGTGCGATAACATCTTCGTTACTGAATGCGATAGCGTTTGGACCTGTTAAGAAATCGTTTAAACCCGTTAGTTCAACTTGTTCAACTGCACGGCGAGTCAAAGTGTTTTTGTAAACTTTGAATTCTACGCCAGCTTCACGAAGCTGTTTACGAAGTTCAGTCACTTCAGAAACAGAAAGACCGCGGTAATCTACAATGACAGTAGACATACTATCTTTAAATTTAGAAGTAATTTCATCAACGACAACTTTTTTAGTATCGATTGCATTGCTCATGGTTACACCTCCTGTACATTCTTTGTGTAACACTTATACCGATCAGGCCATCACGTTCCTAACGAACGGTTCTCCATATAAAAAGCCTCCATTAAGACATGGAGGCTGTATATACAAGCATACGTTAACGTAAGACTGTGACATATACACCTCGGCGGGTTATTTAAGCCATAAGGCCCCTGCTGTCTACGGTATAAATGGACATTATTCTATTTTACAACATTTTGATATTATCAAAATGGTTGTCATAAGTCAAGAATTATTTTGCAGAGAAAGAAGATGGATCCACTTTCACGCCAGGGCCCATAGTAGATGTAACAGAAACGTTTTTCACGTATACACCTTTAGCCGCTGCAGGTTTTGCTTTAAGGATTGTGTCATAGATTGTTGCAAAGTTCTCAACAAGCTTTTCGTCCTCGAAAGAAACCTTTCCGATTGGCGCGTGGATGTTACCAGCTTTATCAACGCGGTATTCTACTTTACCAGCTTTGATTTCATTGATTGCTTTTTCAACTTCGAACGTTACAGTTCCTGTTTTAGGGTTTGGCATAAGACCTTTTGGTCCAAGTACACGACCGATCTTACCAACTTCACCCATCATGTCAGGTGTCGCAACGATTACATCGAATTCGAACCAGCCTTGTTGGATTTTAGTGATGTAATCAGAATCTCCAACGTAGTCTGCTCCAGCAGCTTCTGCTTCTTTTGCTTTTTCGCCTTTAGCGAACACAAGAACGCGTTGAGTTTTACCAGTTCCGTTAGGAAGTACAACTGCACCGCGGATTTGTTGATCGTTTTTACGAGGGTCTACGCCCAAACGAAAAGCAACTTCTACAGTCGCATCAAATTTAGCTGTATTTGCTTTTTTTGTAAGAGAAACAGCTTCAGCTACATCATACGCTTTAGTACGATCGATCAGCTTAGCAGCTTCTACATACTTTTTACCTTTTTTAGCCATTATAAAAATCCTCCTTATGTGGTTTTAGCGGAATAACCTCCCACGAATAAGGGTTGCGAACTTGTCAAAACCAAACTCGCAACCCAACAAGACAAAAAATTAATCTTCGATGACAATACCCATACTGCGTGCAGTACCTTCAACCATGCGCATAGCTGATTCAACGCTAGCAGCGTTTAAGTCAGGCATTTTTGTTTCCGCGATTTCGCGTACTTTATCACGCTTAACAGTTGCCACTTTATTACGGTTAGGTTCACCAGAACCAGACTCAATACCAGCTGCTTTTTTAAGTAAAACTGCAGCAGGTGGAGTTTTAGTAATAAATGTAAATGAACGGTCTTCAAAAACCGAAATTTCAACAGGAATGATAAGACCAGCTTGGTCAGCTGTACGAGCGTTAAACTCCTTACAGAATCCCATGATATTAACACCGGCTTGACCTAGTGCAGGTCCAACTGGTGGAGCTGGGTTAGCTTTTCCAGCAGGAATTTGCAATTTAACAACTTTAACTACTTTTTTAGCCACGAGACACACCTCCTTAAAGTCCGTGATGTGGTAATAGGGGAATCCCCCTCCCACTCAACAACTTCATTCTTTATATGAATGACGAAATAACTAGCTAGCGATCTTGAGTGAACTCAAGACGTACCTTTGCTATATTACCACTTCTATACACTCATTTCAAGCTCTTTTGAATTACAATTTATCGATCTGCGTGAACTCAAGTTCAACAGGTGTTTCTCTACCAAACATATTAACGAATACTTTGACTTTGCTTTTATCGTAGTCAATTTCTTCAATAGAGCCAGTGAAGTTAGCAAATGGTCCATCGATGACCTTAACTGTTTCTTTCAGTTCAAAGTCGATTTCTGTTTTGCGTTCTTCAAGACCCATTCTCTTCAGAATGGTTTCGGCTTCGCCTGGCAGCAGCGCAGTCGGCTTTGAGCCTGATCCAGCTGATCCAACGAATCCAGTGACACCTGGTGTATTACGAACGACATACCAAGAGTCGTCAGTCATCACGATTTCCACTAGGACATAGCCAGGGAATACTTTCTTTTTGACAACTTTTTTCTTACCATTTTTAATATCCGTTTCTTCTTCTTCTGGTACGACGACGCGGAAGATTTTATCCTGCATGCCCATTGATTCAACACGCTTTTCCAAATTCGCTTTTACTTTGTTTTCATAGCCAGAGTACGTATGCACAACATACCAATTCTTTTCCATTTTCGTTCAGGACTATTTAGTCCTTCCCTCCCCACATTTCATAATGTCTATTTGACGAATCTCGAGTAACGGTAAATATTTTCAAGCAATTGAAAAAACCCGTAAAACGGGTTTTTTGGCAAGTCATATTATGATCTATTATAGCACGTTCAGCAGACCATTATTCAAGTATTAATGAATTAATTCGATTAATTGTGAGATTCCTATATCAAGAAAAGAGAAAAAGATGGCAAAGAATACGACTGTTAAAATAACAGTGATTGTGTAGCGGACCATTTCGTTCTTCTTTGGCCAGCTGACCTTTTTCATTTCTTTTCCGACACTTTTTAAGAAACTGATAATACGCATGTAAAAGACCTCCACAGATTAAAGAACCCAAATCTTACTTCGTTTCTAAATGTGTTTTATGTGAATTACAAGTCTTGCAATATTTCTTAACTTCTAATCTTTCAGCTGCTGAAGCAACACTTTTCATTGTCGTATAATTGCGGCTTCCGCAGTCTTTACAGGCTAGAGTAATCTTTTTCCTCATATTTACACCTATTTTCTCGACATCATTTCATTAGTACCTTATCACAGTGTCGAAAAAGCTGTCAATATAGGTTTGATTAGAGACTAATCTCGCGAAGCTCTAAATATTTCTCTAATTTTCTCTTTACTCTTTGGAGTGCGTTATCAATTGATTTCACATGACGATTTAAATCTTCAGAAATCTCTTGATAGGATCTGCCATCAAGATAAAGCACAAGTACCTTTCTTTCCAGCTCGCTTAGCAGTTCACCCATCTTCATTTCGATATCATCAAATTCTTCTTTGCTAATAATTAAGTCTTCTGGGTTAAGCGCTTTAGCACCGGAAATGACATCCAATAATGTTCTGTCCGATTCTTCGTCGTAGATCGGCTTGTCTAATGATACATAGGAATTTAACGGGATATGTTTTTGGCGAGTAGCTGTTTTAATTGCGGTGATAATTTGGCGGGTAATACATAATTCTGCAAAAGCCTTAAATGAAGTAAGCTTGTCCTCTCTGAAATCGCGGATAGACTTATAAAGTCCGATCATTCCCTCTTGGACAATGTCCTCTCGATCCGCTCCTATCAAGAAATAAGATCTTGCTTTCGCACGTACAAAATTGCGGTATTTCGTTATTAAATAATCTAGCGCATCACTATCTCCGACATGAACCCTTTCAATGACTTGTTCATCTTCCAACTGGCAAAATTGCTCTCTGATGGACTTACCCTTGCTGTTGTTTAGATTCACTTCGATCCCCCCGACCGCACCTAGATAGAAATATTATACATTAATGGTTGAAATATCGTCAAGCTATTCCAGATTCCCCCGCCGCCATTTTTCAAACGTTTTCAATACATCTTCTGACAATTCAATCTTAGATGCTGGTTTATCAGAAGTAATCTTTTTGACCCTCGTTTCAATCTTTCGTTCTATCACTTCAATCTCTCTTAAAAGCTCACGAGCCGACTTCCGAAGAGCTCCTTGTCCAAAAATAGCCCATTGTTCCGTAAAATCTGAGGTTGCCACATGAATTTGCGTCCGGATATTATTCAAATCCTGCGCCAGCTTTTCAATCCGCTCATCCGCCGTTTCATTCTCTCTCGTAAAGATGACCTCTACTCGGTGGTTGGTCCGCTTCTTTTCAATTCCTTTGACCATATGGGCATCGAATACGACAATGACTCGATACCCTGTGTATGCTTGATATTCTGCTAAATGTTGAATCAGTACGTCTCTGGCTTCTTCAAAGCTGTTTTCCTTTAAGTGCTGCAGCTGAGGCCATGCACCTATCATGTTGTATCCATCGACTAAGAGGATATCCATCTCTATTCTCCTAACGGATAACGTTTTCGATACACTTCATACATCAATAAACCAGCGGCAACTGATGCGTTTAACGAAGTAACCTTCCCGGCCATAGGCAGTTTAATCAGAAAATCACACTTTTCCTTAATCAATCGGCCAATTCCTTTTCCCTCGCTGCCAATCACAAGAGCCAGCGGCATTGTGCCATCAAATTGTCTGTAATCCTGTTTAGCAGACGCATCTGTTCCCGCAACCCAGATTCCTCTTTCTTTCATTTCATCAAGGGCTCTTGAAAGATTGGTCACTTTTGCAACAGGAATATGCTCAATTGCTCCAGTGGATGCCTTAGCAACTGTTGTTGTTAGACCGACCGCTCTCCTTTTCGGAATGACAATCCCGTGTGCACCTACAGCATCTGCCGTTCTCATAATAGATCCTAAATTATGCGGGTCTTCAATCTCATCTAAAATCAGAAAGAAAGGCTGTTCATTCCGCTTTTCAGCGATTTGATACAGGTCGTCCAATTCTGCATATTCATATGCTGCTACTTGTGCAACGATTCCCTGGTGCTGACCTGTAACCATTTGATCAAGCTTTTTCCTCGGAACATACTGAATGGTGATATTTTGCTTTTTAGCGAGTTCAATGACCTGCTGGGCTTGTCCTTTTACAGTGTTTTCTGCCATCCAGAGCTTGTATAACTCCCGATCTGACTTCAGTGTCTCAATCACTGCATTTTTCCCAATGACATAATCATGTTGCTGACTCATTTGTCTTCCTCCCTGACGTTCCGATTTCAATCGCCTGACCAATCAGCTCTTCTAAGCGTTCGTCCTGCTTTTCGATAAATAAATAACCCATGAGCGCTTCAAACGCTGTACTATAACGATACGTTTGAACGTCTGTGTTTTTAGGCACTGTGCCTGATTTTGCGTTTCTTCCTCTTTTCAGCACCGCTTCTTCTGCTTCAGTGAAAAAGCCTTGCTGCTGAAGCGTAAATAAAATAGCAGCCTGTGATTTAGCTGAAACAATTTTGCTTGCTCGTTTGTGCAGCTCATTTGGTTTTGTCGCCCCCGTTTGGAGGAGGTGATGCCTCACATATACTTCAAAAATGGCATCACCCATATAAGCCAGCGCAAGTCCGTTCAGCTGTTTACCGTCTTTCAGCTTTTCAAAATTCAACATTGCCTATTCTCCTCTTTTCCAGCGAGTACCTTGAGGAGTGTCCTCCAACACAATATTCATGTTCTTTAATTGATCACGAATTTGATCAGATAGGGCAAAGTCACGATTTCTTCTAGCTTTATTGCGTTTTTCAATTAACGCTTCTACCTCTTCGTCAAGCGTGTGCTTTTCTTCTAATGAGAAGCCGAGAACAGACGTAATTTCTTGGAACAAGCCGATAAATGCCTTGATCACTTCCTCCGAAGTATGATCATTTTCCATATAATAATTCGCCTGTTTCGCTAATTCGAATAAAACAGAGATCGCATTTGCCGTATTGAAGTCATCATTCATTTCGGAAATAAATGTTGCACGCTGCTCTTCAATTTTTGCCAGCCATTCAGCATTGTCTTCCGTGATATTTGTGCTGCTCTCTAGACGGTGATGTAAATTCGCATACGATGTTTTGAGTCGGTTAAACGCACTCTTTGTACTTTCTAATAAATCCATTGAGTAATTAATTGGGTGGCGATAGTGCACCGACAACATAAAGAAGCGAAGCACATCAGGATCTTGTTCTTTCACAATGTCATGCACCAGCACAAAGTTGCCAAGTGATTTTGACATTTTTTCATTATCGATATTAATATACCCGTTATGCATCCAATACTTCGCAAAAGGCTTCCCTGTCAAAGCCTCAGATTGGGCAATTTCATTCTCATGGTGAGGGAATGTTAAATCCTGTCCGCCAGCATGAATATCGATCGTATCACCTAAATATTTTTTGACCATTGCCGAGCATTCAATGTGCCAGCCTGGGCGTCCTTCGCCCCACGGGCTATCCCAAGAGATTTCCTGATCCTTTGCAGCCTTCCAAAGAGCAAAGTCCAGTGCATCTCGTTTCTTTTCACCTACTCGAATACGGGCACCTGTCTTCAGTTCATCAATTGATTGGTGAGAAAGCTTTCCATAGCCTTCAAATGAGCGTGTGCTGTAATACACGTCGCCATCTGCTTCATAGGCGTAGCCTTTTTCAATCAATGTGGCAATAAACGCAATGATATCATCCATGTTTTCCGTCACTCGCGGGTGAAGGTCTGCTTTTTTGCAGCCGAGTGCACTGACGTCTTCGAAGTAGGCCTGGATAAACCGGTCAGCAATTGTCGGCACATCTTCTCCGAGTTCGTTGGCTGCTTTGATGAGTTTATCATCCACATCTGTAAAGTTTGATACAAAGTTCACATCGTAACCGCTGTATTCTAAATACTTACGTACAGTGTCATAAACAATAGCAGGTCTAGCATTCCCGATATGAATGTAGTTATAAACGGTTGGTCCGCACACATACATCTTGACCTTTCCTGGCTCAAGCGGGACAAATTCTTCCTTCTTACGTGTCAATGTATTATAAATATTGATTGTCATGATTGTTCTTCCTTTCTGCTCAATGAAGCCAGCTCACCTTTTAGCTTTTCCATTTCTCGTTCCAATTCTTTGAAACGATCGGAAATTGGATCTGGCAAATCTTGATGATTGAGATCACGATTGATTTTCTTTCCATTTTGAACGACGACTCGCCCAGGTATACCGACAACGGTGGAATGGTCGGGTACGTCCTTTAACACGACCGACCCCGCTCCAATCTTGGCTCCTTTTCCAACTGTAATGGAACCAAGCACCTTGGCACCTGTCGCAATGAGGGCATCGTCTAAAATGGTCGGATGCCGCTTTCCCTTTTCTTTCCCTGTTCCCCCTAATGTCACGCCTTGGAAAACAGTGACGTTGTCTCCAATTTCACATGTTTCCCCGATCACGACGCCCATGCCGTGATCAATGAAGAACCGCCTGCCAATGGTTGCCGCCGGATGAATTTCCACCCCTGTGAAAAAACGGCTGACCTGAGAAATGATCCGCGCAATAAAGTACAGCTTCCGCTTATAAAATGCATGCGCAATACGGTGAGCCCAAATCGCATGAAGTCCTGAATAGGTTAGCACTACTTCAATATAGCTTCTAGCAGCAGGATCTTGATCAAACACAGTATCAATATCTTCTTTCAGCATTTTGAAAAACACATGCTCCCCCCGTTCTTCCCCATGAATCTCTCTTAGGACTTGCTCTCTTTTTTGGACAAATAAAAAACGCCTCTGCCAAATGACAGAGACGTTTTGAAAACGCGGTTCCACTCTGTTTAGAAAGCCACTTATCTTGAAGCCTTCTCAACTTAATCCCATAACGGAGGGTACCGCCCTTGCATACTAACGTACGTGTTCCTCAAGGGTCTTGAGGGTGCATTTCCAACATCTGCCCATAAGTCTCTTTCAGCCGGTGGAGACTCTTTCTGTGATGGACGAGTACATTGTACTTCTCCCTCGCAACGATTTCTTTATATTTGTTTAATGCGGTTTAATACCGTTTCTTTACCTAGTAATTCAATACTTTGCGGAAGTTCTGGGCCATGCGTTTGTCCTGTGACAGCCACACGAATCGGCATGAATAGTTTCTTGCCTTTATGCCCTGTTTCTTTTTGTACCGCTTTAATGGCAGCCTTGATTTCATCAGGTGTGAAAGACTCAAGCTGTTCAAGCTGACCTGCAAAAGATGCCATCACTTCTGGTACTTGCTCCTCTGCTAGAACTTCCTTTGCCTCTTGATTATACTCAATTTGCTCCTTAAAGAACAACTCTGTCAACTCAACAATTTCTGCTCCGTAGCTTAATTGTTCGTGATACAGAGAAATAAGCTTGCGTACCCACGTGTTTTCTTCTTCAGTCAGCTGCTCACTTACCTTGCCTGCCTTTTGAAGATGTGGAAGTGTTAGTGCCACAACCTGATCAAGATCAAGAGCTTTCACGTATTGGTTGTTCACCCATTTTAGTTTATGCATATCGAATAGAGCTGGTGACTTAGAAAGTCGGTTCACATCAAAAATGTCGATGAATTGCTCTTTTGTAAACAGTTCTTCTTCGCCTACTGGAGACCATCCAAGTAATGCAATGAAGTTAAACAGGGCTTCAGGTAAATAGCCTAAATTCTTATATTGCTCGATGAATTGAATAATCGATTCATCACGTTTACTTAATTTCTTGCGGTTCTCGTTCACAATCAGCGTCATATGTCCGAATAGCGGAACATCCCAGCCAAATGCATGAAAAATCATGATTTGTTTAGGGGTATTTGAAATATGATCCTCTCCGCGAAGAACGTGAGTCATTTTCATCAAATGATCATCCACGGCAACTGCAAAGTTATAAGTTGGCGTGCCATCTTTCTTCACAATAACAAAGTCACCAATGCCGTCTGTTTCAAATGAAATATCACCTTTGACCATGTCGTCAAATTTGATGATTTCTCCTTTTGGTACTCGGAAGCGGATGCTTGGCTCTCTTCCTTCAGCAATCAGCTTGTCCTCTTCTTCTTTTGATAAATGACTGCATTTACCAGAATATCGAGGCATTTCGCTGCGGGCGATCTGTGCTTCACGCTCTGCCTCTAGCTCTTCTGCCGTACAATAGCACTTATACGCCAAGTCCTTCTCTAGCAGCTCATCATAATATTTTTTATAAATATCATTACGCTCTGATTGTCTGTAAGGACCGTAGCCGCCATCTTTATCAATGCTCTCATCCCAATCAATACCGAGCCATTGCAGGTGGCGAAGCTGGCTTTCCTCCCCGCCCTCTACATTACGCTTTTGATCCGTATCCTCGATTCGAATAATAAATTTGCCGCCTTGGCTGCGTGCGAACAAATAGTTGAAAAGAGCCGTTCTAGCATTCCCAATATGTAAATGACCAGTTGGACTCGGTGCATAACGAACACGCACTTCATTTCCCATGAGTTTAACTTCCTTTCATCTGCATCATGTTGTCTGACACCAATTTTTTATAAACGTATTTTATCATCAAAACCCATTCTCATCAAAATGGATTTTACTTTTTCTGAAGAAGCACTGTTGCCTGAGAGGCAATTCCTTCGCCTCTTCCTGTAAATCCAAGTTTCTCTGTCGTTGTTGCTTTGACATTCACCTGTGTGACATCTGCCTCAAGCGCTTCTGCAATTTTCTCACACATTGGTTGAATGTAAGGTGCCATTTTTGGCTTTTGCGCCATGATGGTGCAGTCAATATTCACAAGTGTGTAGCCCTTTTCTTTCACAAGTGCCCACACATGCTGCAATAATTTAAAAGAATCTGCATCCTTAAACTCAGGGTCAGTGTCCGGGAAATGTCTGCCGATATCTCCTTCAGCAATCGCACCCAGGCATGCATCTGCCACTGTGTGAAGCAGTACGTCAGCGTCTGAATGACCTAGCAGTCCCTTTTCATAAGGGATGGTGACCCCGCCAATAATCAGAGGTCTCCCCTCTGTTAATTGATGTACATCAAAACCTTGTCCTATTCTCAACATGATCTAGTACCCTCTTTCCGCATCCATAATTGCTTTGGCAACCAATAAATCATCCGGTGTTGTCAGCTTAATATTGGTATAGTCTCCTTGGACAATATACACATTCTCACCCTGTAATTGTTCAACAAGACTGGCGTCGTCTGTTCCAAAGAAGCCTGTCCGCTCCGCATATTCATGCGCCTCTTTTAAAATAGAATGACGAAAAGCTTGTGGGGTCTGGACTGCCCACAAGCTCTGACGTTCAATGGTTTGTTCCACTTTGCCTTCTTGAACGCGTTTGATTGTGTCTTTCACTGGTACCGCTACAACTGCGGAGCCTTTTTCAATCGCTGCTTTAACGAGCAAGTCAATCTGTGTATGCTTAATAAAAGGCCTTGCTCCATCATGAACAAGCACGATGTCCGCATCTTTCACAGCCTTTAATCCTTCGTATACACTTTGCTGACGTTCTTCACCGCCAGTGACAAGTGAAACAGGCGTTTGAAAAGCGTGTACCTTGAGTAGCCTTTCAAAGTCTTGACGCTCCTCTTCATTGATCGCTAGGATCATGCGTTTGCATTGCGCATGAGCGTCAAACACCTTTAGTGTATGAATGATGACCGGCATTCTTTTCAGCTCAATAAAAAGCTTATTACGGCCGGCCTTCATTCGTTTCCCCTGCCCCGCAGCCGGAATAACTACTTCATAATACATGTTCGTTCTCCCTTTAGAGCGCCTTCTCCAGAAGTTTTGGCTTCGCAAAAATCATTCTTCCAGCAGCAGTCTGCAGCACACTTGTGACGAGCACGTCAATGTCTTTTCCAATGTAATTGCGTCCTTCTTCGACCACAATCATCGTACCGTCATCTAAGTAAGCAACACCTTGGTTATGCTCTTTTCCATCTTTGATGACCTGTACCTTCATTTCTTCCCCAGGCAGTACAACCGGTTTAACGGCATTGGCTAGATCATTGATGTTTAACACTGCTACTTTTTGAAGTTCGCATACTTTATTTAAATTAAAATCATTGGTCACAACAACACCTGAAGTTAATTTCGCCAGCTTCACAAGCTTGCTATCAACCTCTTGAATGTCTTCGAAGTCACCTTCGTAAATTTCAACTTTGATATCCAATTCTTTTTGAATACGATTTAAAATATCTAGACCTCTTCGGCCTCTATTTCTCTTTAATACATCTGAAGAGTCTGCAATATGCTGTAATTCCTCGAGTACAAATTGAGGAATGACCATGACGCCTTCTAAGAATCCAGTTTGACAAATATCTGCGATTCTTCCATCAATGATAACACTTGTGTCTAAAATTTTCAGCTTTTTATCTTCTATTTCAGGTTCATCATCAGCTGCTCCCTTTTTCTTTGTGACCTTTGCAGATCGGGAGAACAGCCCTATCATTTCATCCTTCTTCTTAAATCCTACCTGAAATCCAAGGTATCCTAAAAAGAAAGCCAGGAAAATCGGAATAATGGTACCAAAAATATGATATGGGATATTGTTTAGCGGGATCACGTTTACAATAAGATATGCTAGAATAAGTCCAAATACTAATCCGAAACTTCCAGATATAAGATCAGGAAGAGGCGCCTTCAATAGAGAATCCTCGATCCATTTCACCCAATTTACCACATAACCTGTGCACCATTTACCAATGATGAAGAACACAACGGCTCCTATTAGTGCTGATGAGTAAGCATTTGTTATGAAAGGTATGTCCTTTACATTTAAAAGCAGAAATAACTCTGGAATGATAAAAATCCCTACAACTGCACCCAAAATGATAAAAAACGCCTGAACGATTCTTTTTAACATACCTTCACCTCCTTTATTTTTCATCTGTCAATCCACCTTCATCTGACATTAATATATGTTTGAGTTTCCTATCATGAGCAACAGAAAACAAAACCATCATTAATATACCCATATTCATCCATTTTTAACCGTAATAGAGAAAAATTTCTCTTCTTAAAGCTGACGGTCAATGTAATGTTTTTCTTGTAACCTTTTTAATCCTTTTTTTATCTTTTTCGCTCTTACTTCTCCAATTCCTTCTACTTCATCCAATTCTTGTACATCTGCTTCCATAATTCGATCTAGCACACCGAATGCTTCAACCACATTTTCGACGATTGGCATTGGCAGTCTAGGGATTTTATGGAGCAATCTATATCCTCTTGTGTACACATATTCGTCAATATTTGTAGAAGCTGGATATCCAAGTAACTTGTACAGAATGGAATCATCTAAAAGCTCAAAGCTCGACATATCTTGAAGTTGTTTAAGCAGCACATACGGATCTTTGATCTTTTCTTTCACGTAATCTTTAATAAATAAAGCTGCTTCCTGCTCCATATCTGTAATCAATTCATTGACTTGCAGGCGGATCAAGTGTCCCTCTGTTCCGAGCTCTTTGATATACATATTGATTTCATTTTTGATCCTGAGTACCATTTCGTAGCGGTGCAACACGGATAATACATCACCAAAGGTCACAAGCTCTTCAAATTCTAGGGCGCTTAACGCAGAAATGGCGTGATCTAAAATCGTTTTATATTTCTCAAGTGTTTGAATGGCTTGATTGGCCTTTGTTAAAATAAAGCCAATATCTTTCAGCGTATAACGACGATTCCCTTGGTATAAGGTAATGACGTTCCTCCGTTCAGAAATGGCAATGATTAAGCAGCCTGTCTGCTTTGCTACACGTTCAGCCGTCCGGTGCCTCATGCCTGTTTCCGATGAATGAATGGTTGCATCTGGCATCAGCTGTGTATTCGCATACAAGATTTTTTGACCAGAATCGC
Organism: Bacillus sp. FSL R5-0512; assembly: GCF_038593295.1. NCBI lineage: Bacteria > Bacillati > Bacillota > Bacilli > Caryophanales > Bacillaceae > Bacillus > Bacillus sp. FSL R5-0512. The sequence continues at coordinate 110,908 of NZ_CP151982.1, read as the reverse complement.
TAAGAATAATGGCCCCGTCCATCTTCGCCAATTCATATAAATGTGCTGGGGAGAAGGCCGAATTAATGTGAAATCCTCCATCTACCACACTCTTTACTTTGTCATTATAACCAACAACAATGAGCCCGCCAGTATTGGCTCTCAGGACGTTTTCAATCCCTGCCCGCAGAGGTGTTCCTGGTGCCACAAACTGTACAATATCTAAGAGATCGAGTTCTCTCGCTCCTTTTTTCTCTTTTTCCATTTCTATGATCCCCCTAGTGAAATTCGAAGTGCCTCCGCTACATTTTCTACACCAACTAACTCAATCCCTCTCGGCTTTTTCCATCCGTCTATATTCGCCTGAGGAATAAACATTCGCTTAAATCCTAGTTTTGCAGCTTCCTGCACTCGCTGTTCAATTCTTGATACTCTTCTGACTTCTCCCGTCAGACCGACCTCTCCTATAAAGCAATCCGCTTGATGCGGCGCTGCATCTTTAAAGCTTGATGCAATACTGACAGCAATAGCTAAGTCAATCGCCGGTTCGTCAAGCTTCACACCGCCTGCGACCTTTAAATACGCATCTTGGTTTTGCAGCAGCAGCCCCACGCGTTTTTCTAAAACTGCCATGAGCAGCGATACTCGATTATGATCAAGGCCAGTGGCCATTCTTCGCGGATTCCCAAAGCTTGTCGGGGAAATTAATGCCTGTATCTCGACAAGTACGGGTCTTGTTCCTTCCATTGAGGCAACAACACACGAACCAGATACACCTGCCGACCGCTCTTCTAGAAAGATTTCTGATGGGTTTAATACTTCCGTGAGCCCTTCCTCTCTCATTTCAAAAATTCCCAATTCATTCGTTGAACCAAATCGGTTTTTGACCGCCCGTAAGATACGAAACGTATGATGACGCTCGCCTTCAAAATAAAGAACTGTGTCCACCATATGCTCTAAAAGGCGTGGACCTGCGATCGAGCCTTCTTTGGTCACGTGACCAACGATAAAAATAGGAATACCATTTGTCTTGGCAATCTTCATCAGCTGCGCTGTACATTCTCTAACTTGAGATACAGAGCCGGGAGCTGACGTGATATCGCTTTGATAAACGGTTTGAATCGAATCCACCACAACAAAAGCAGGTTTCATCTCCTGTATAGCAGACGTTATATACTCCATATCGGTTTCAGCCAAAACATGTAAAGAGGCGCTTTCAATGCCAAGGCGGTCCGCTCTTAGCTTCGTTTGTTTAATGGACTCCTCACCAGATATGTATAACACATTCTGATTTTTGTCTGAGAGCTGTGCTGATACTTGTAATAATAATGTGGACTTCCCAATCCCAGGATCTCCGCCGATGAGAACAAGAGAACCTTTGACAATTCCACTTCCTAATACTCGGTTAAATTCTTCTAAATTTGTTTTAATTCGGGGTTCTTCGGATGTTTCAATTGCAGATATAGGTGAAGGTTTTTGAATGGTTTGAACAGAATGATTAAAAGCACTTCGACGGTTTGCCGGCTCTTTGCGAACGACCTCTTCTGTCATACTGTTCCACGTGCCGCAGCCTGGACATTTCCCCATCCATTTGGCTGACTCATAACCGCACGATTGGCATATAAATTTTGATTTTGTCTTAGCCATAGATTGAAGAATACAACTCCTTATACTGGTCAGAAAATAAGTAAAGGGAGGCATACACCTTACTGGTATGCCTCACACTTTTTTCTTACTATATTAGTTCGTAGCAGCCGTCGCTTTTACGACAATCTCTCCATCTTCCACATCTAATACGATATGTTGACCTTTTTCAATATTCCCCTTCAGAAGCTCTTCAGAAAGTCGATCTTCTACATGCTTTTGAATCGCTCTTCTTAACGGACGCGCACCGTACTCAAGATCTACTCCTTCGTCGGCAATCTTCGCTTTTGCTGCTTCCGTCAATTCAATTGATAGGTCTTGTTCTTTTAATCGTTTTGTCAATTGATCAGACATGAGAGACACGATCTCTTTTAGATGTTTCTTCTCAAGCGAGTGGAAGACAATGATTTCATCAATACGGTTGATAAACTCAGGTCTAAACGCACGTTTCAACTCGCCCATCACTTTGCCTTTCATATCCTTGTAATTTTGACTTTCATCCTGCACGTTAAACCCAACATATTTATTGCGCTTCAGCTCACTAGCTCCAACGTTTGATGTCATAATCAAAATCGTATTTCTAAAGTCAACGGTACGCCCTTTAGAATCAGTCAGACGACCATCTTCTAACACTTGCAGTAAGATATTAAATACATCTGGATGCGCCTTTTCAATCTCGTCTAAAAGAACGACAGAATAAGGTTTTCTTCTCACTTTTTCAGTCAGCTGTCCACCTTCATCATAGCCCACATAGCCTGGAGGTGACCCAACAAGTCTGGATGTAGAGTGCTTCTCCATGTATTCAGACATATCAATACGGATCATTGCTTCTTCATCACCGAAAATAGACTCAGCAAGTGCTCTTGCAAGCTCCGTTTTACCAACCCCTGTTGGACCTAAGAAGATAAAGGAGCCGATTGGGCGCTTCGGATCTTTCAGGCCAGCACGCGCACGTCTCACCGCTTTTGCTACAGCGACAACCGCTTCATCCTGTCCGATCACGCGAGAGTGGAGCAATTGTTCCATATTCAGAAGCTTATCTGTCTCCGTTTGAGCAATTTTCGAAACAGGCACTCCCGTCCAGCTGGAAACGACCATTGCGATATCATCTACAGATACCTCTGAATTCTCTTGTCCCTGCTTTTCTTTCCATGATTTCTTTGTAACTTCTACTTTTTCACGCAAACGCTGTTCTGTATCGCGAAGAGAAGCTGCTTTTTCAAATTCTTGGCTTTGAACTGCCGCATCCTTTTCCTTGCGTACTTCATCCAGCTTTTGCTCTAATTCTTTTAGGTTAGGCGGTGTTGTGAACGAACGTAAACGGACTTTCGAACCTGCCTCATCAATTAAATCAATCGCCTTATCTGGAAGAAATCGGTCAGAAATATAACGGTCAGACAGCTTCACCGCCGCCTCAATCGCTTCATCTGTAATAGACACACGGTGATGTGCTTCATACCGGTCTCTAAGCCCTCTTAAGATTTGAATACTTTCATCAACAGACGGCTGATCTACTTGAATTGGCTGGAAACGTCGTTCAAGCGCAGCATCCTTTTCAATATATTTACGGTACTCATCTAACGTTGTCGCCCCAATACATTGAAGCTCTCCACGTGCTAGGGATGGCTTCAAGATATTAGACGCATCAATCGCGCCCTCTGCTCCACCAGCACCAATAAGTGTATGAAGCTCGTCGATAAAGAGAATGATATTTCCTGCCTGGCGAATTTCGTCCATCACTTTTTTCAAACGATCCTCGAATTCACCACGATATTTCGTACCAGCTACAACAGTTCCCATATCCAGGGTCATTACTCGTTTATCACGCAGGATTTCAGGCACTTCATTATGAATAATTTGCTGTGCAAGACCTTCTGCGATGGCTGTTTTACCAACACCAGGCTCACCAATCAGCACAGGGTTATTTTTTGTTCTTCTACTTAGGACCTCAATGACACGTTGAATTTCTTTGCTTCGGCCAATGACAGGGTCCAAGCTGTCCTCTTTTGCGATAGCTGTTAAATCTCTTGCCAGGCTATCTAGTGTTGGTGTATTTGCATTGCTATTAGAGCCAGCTGCAGATGCACCTGTTTCATTGCTTCCAAGCAGCTGCAGGACTTGCTGGCGTGCTTTATTTAAGCTCACTCCGAGGTTATTTAAGACACGGGCAGCGACACCCTCTCCCTCACGAATAAGACCTAATAGAATATGTTCTGTCCCTACATAGGAATGACCTAGCTTTCTTGCTTCATCCATTGAAAGCTCAGTGACCTTCTTCGCTCTAGGCGTATAATGAGGAATAGCTTGAGACACCTCTTGCCCTCTTCCAATCAAGCTTTCGACTTCTTTTTGGATTTTATCTGAAACAAGGCCCAGTGCTTCTAACGCTTTGGCAGCGATGCCCTCACCTTCACGTACAAGGCCAAGTAAAATGTGCTCAGTACCAATATTCTTATGGCCTAGGCGAATGGCTTCTTCTTGTGCAAGTGCTAATACCTTTTGAGCTCTTTCAGTGAATCTTCCAAACATCATATCGTTTCATCCTCCTGTCCATTCCTATGCATTTCTAAGCGCAGCCTTTCTCTAATAATCGCTGCTCGTTTTATATCTCGTTCATTTGGCTCTAAGGCTCCTCCTGAATATTGTTGAAGGAAGCCGGGCTGAGTCAAAATCATGAGTTCATTCAGTATATTACTTGAAAGCCCCTTAATGATACCTAAATCAATTCCAAGCCGCACATCTGACAAACACTTCGCTGTTTCCTTTGATTCAATCATACGACAATTGGCCAAAATCCCTAAAGAGCGGTACACTCTGTCCTCAAGTTCAATTTTAGATGTTTGATATAACGCTTTTCGTGCAGATCGCTCTTGTTCAATGAGCTGAGCGGTCACACTATTCAAGTCATCTACAATGTCTTCTTCTGATTGACCAAGTGTCATTTGATTTGAAATTTGAAAGATGTTCCCTATTGCTTCGCTGCCCTCACCATAAATTCCTCTGACCACAAGACCTAATTGATTAATGGCCGGAATAATCCGATTCATCTGTCTTGTGAGCGCTAATGCTGGTAAATGCATCATGACCGAAGCCCTAATACCTGTACCTACATTGGTCGGACAGCTTGTTAAGTATCCTCGCTTTTCAGAAAACGCGTAATCCACTTGCTCTTCAATCCAGTCATCTACCTGATTAGCCGCTTTTAGTGCATTGGCTAGCTGAAAACCTGGGAATAAGCACTGGATTCGAATATGGTCTTCTTCATTCAGCATCACACTGATTTCTTCATTTTCAGAAAGCAAACAGCCGCCAAATCTTGATTCAGCTAAATTGGGGCTAATCAAATGCTTTTCAACAAGTACCCTCTTTGCTAAAGGCTGCGTTTCATTCATTCGAATCAGAACAAAGTTTCCAATGTCCTTCACTTCCTGGCTAGCAAACTTTTGCTCGAATTGCTGGAGAACAGCTTCAGCTTCAGCTTGAGAAAACTGAGTTGGGAAACGAACATGCTCTAGATTGCGAGCTAGCCGGATACGACTACTTAGAACAATGTCACTTTCTGGTCCTTTTTGTTTCATCCACTGACTAAGAGCGTCTTGAATAAAATGCTGGAGCGACATGACGTTAATCTCCCTCCCTCTGCTGAGATTGCTCATGCTCTAATGCACGAATTTGATCTCGAACTTCCGCTGCCTTTTCGAACTCTTCCTGTTCAATCAGCTGCTTCAGCTCTTGCTGCATTAACTCAAGTTTCCGGCGAACATGCAGGCTGCCGGCAATTCGTTTTGGTACTTTTCCATTATGGACTGTATTCCCACTATGGACTTTCCGTAAAACAGGGTTCAGATACTGATCAAATGTACGATAGCATTCTGCACAGCCAAATCGGCCTGTTTTTCTGAACTGCTGAAAGGTTAAGCCACACTTAGGACATTGATCCACTTCTTTCGCTTCTTGAAAAATAGACGAGCCCTTGTTAGCACTTGTGGTGAAGCTAGGATCAATATTCAATAAGCCTGATAATAAGTTGTGAATCGAGAAACCTTGGTTTCCACTCATAGCATATGAATCACTGTTTTCTTTTGCACATTGTTCACATATGTGCATTTCTTGTTTTTCTCCATTTATAACTTTCGTAAAGTGAAAAGTGGCTGGTCTCTCATTACATTCTTGACAAATCAATCTTTTCACCCGCTTTACTTTAATTTCAAAGCATTTAACATCGCTTTCATCATCCGAGCCCGCAGTTCATCTCGTTCAGGTAAATCAATATGCAATACAGAACGGTCCATGACACTAATCATCATCTTAGCTTCTCTTTCAGATAATATGTTATTTTCAACAAGACGCATGATGATATGATCAGATGCAGCCTGTGATAACCGATGATATATTTGGGAAATAATATTGTTCAATAAGTCGACTTCATCATTCATTTTGACTTTAATGATGCGGATATAGCCACCGCCGCCACGCTTACTTTCAACGATATAGCCTCTCTCGCTCGTAAAGCGTGTATTGATAACATAGTTTATTTGTGAAGGTACGCATTGAAACTTATCTGCAATTTCATTGCGTTTAATTTCTAATATTTCTCGACCGTTCTGATCCAAGACTTCCTTCAAATACTGCTCGATGATATCAGAAATATTTTGTGCCACTCCGCCTCCTCCTCCATTGACTTTGACTATATTTGACTTTAATCTTACTATAAATTTTTTCGATCAATTTTTCAAGATAATCGCTCAACTAACAATATTATTTCCACATTTATATGGTGTCAAACCTCCCAAAAACACAAAAAAGACCAGTTCCGACTGGAACTGATCCTAATAGAAGCTTGGCGGCGTCCTACTCTCACAGGGGGAAACCCCCAACTACCATCGGCGCTGAAGAGCTTAACTTCCGTGTTCGGTATGGGAACGGGTGTGACCTCTTCGCTATCGCCACCAAACCTGATGGAGAGAATGTTCTCTCAAAACTAGATAACAATGTTCATGCTTCACAATAGAATATAGGTTAAGTCCTCGATCTATTAGTATCTGTCAGCTCCACGTGTCACCACGCTTCCACCTCAGACCTATCAACCTGATCATCTTTCAGGGATCTTACTTCCTTGCGGAATGGGAAATCTCATCTTGAGGGGGGCTTCATGCTTAGATGCTTTCAGCACTTATCCCGTCCGCACATAGCTACCCAGCGATGCCCTTGGCAGAACAACTGGTACACCAGCGGTGCGTCCATCCCGGTCCTCTCGTACTAAGGACAGCTCCTCTCAAATTTCCTGCGCCCGCGACGGATAGGGACCGAACTGTCTCACGACGTTCTGAACCCAGCTCGCGTACCGCTTTAATGGGCGAACAGCCCAACCCTTGGGACCGACTACAGCCCCAGGATGCGATGAGCCGACATCGAGGTGCCAAACCTCCCCGTCGATGTGGACTCTTGGGGGAGATAAGCCTGTTATCCCCGGGGTAGCTTTTATCCGTTGAGCGATGGCCCTTCCATGCGGAACCACCGGATCACTAAGCCCGACTTTCGTCCCTGCTCGACTTGTAGGTCTCGCAGTCAAGCTCCCTTGTGCCTTTACACTCTGCGAATGATTTCCAACCATTCTGAGGGAACCTTTGGGCGCCTCCGTTACATTTTAGGAGGCGACCGCCCCAGTCAAACTGCCCACCTGACACTGTCTCCCTGCCCGATAAGGGCAGCGGGTTAGAAGGTCAATACAGCCAGGGTAGTATCCCACCGATGCCTCCACCGAAGCTAGCGCTCCGGTTTCCAAGGCTCCTACCTATCCTGTACAAGCTGTACCAACATTCAATATCAGGCTGCAGTAAAGCTCCACGGGGTCTTTCCGTCCTGTCGCGGGTAACCTGCATCTTCACAGGTACTATAATTTCACCGAGTCTCTCGTTGAGACAGTGCCCAGATCGTTGCGCCTTTCGTGCGGGTCGGAACTTACCCGACAAGGAATTTCGCTACCTTAGGACCGTTATAGTTACGGCCGCCGTTTACTGGGGCTTCAATTCGCACCTTCGCTTACGCTAAGCGCTCCTCTTAACCTTCCAGCACCGGGCAGGCGTCAGCCCCTATACTTCGCCTTACGGCTTCGCAGAGACCTGTGTTTTTGCTAAACAGTCGCCTGGGCCTATTCACTGCGGCTTCTCGGGGCTTTAACACCCTAAGAAGCACCCCTTCTCCCGAAGTTACGGGGTCATTTTGCCGAGTTCCTTAACGAGAGTTCTCTCGATCACCTTAGGATTCTCTCCTCGCCTACCTGTGTCGGTTTGCGGTACGGGCACCTCTCACCTCGCTAGAGGCTTTTCTTGGCAGTGTGGAATCAGGAACTTCGCTACTAAATTTCGCTCGCCATCACAGCTCAGCCTTTACGGGAAACGGATTTGCCTATTTCCCAGCCTAACTGCTTGGACGCGGATATCCAATACCGCGCTTACCCTATCCTCCTGCGTCCCCCCATTGCTCAAATGGTGAGGAGGTGGTACAGGAATATCAACCTGTTGTCCATCGCCTACGCCTTTCGGCCTCGGCTTAGGTCCCGACTAACCCTGAGCGGACGAGCCTTCCTCAGGAAACCTTAGGCATTCGGTGGACGGGATTCTCACCCGTCTTTCGCTACTCATACCGGCATTCTCACTTCTAAGCGCTCCACCAGTCCTTCCGGTCTGGCTTCACAGCCCTTAGAACGCTCTCCTACCACTGTTCGTAAGAACAGTCCGCAGCTTCGGTGATACGTTTAGCCCCGGTACATTTTCGGCGCAGAGTCACTCGACCAGTGAGCTATTACGCACTCTTTAAATGGTGGCTGCTTCTAAGCCAACATCCTGGTTGTCTAAGCAACTCCACATCCTTTTCCACTTAACGTATACTTTGGGACCTTAGCTGGCGGTCTGGGCTGTTTCCCTTTCGACTACGGATCTTATCACTCGCAGTCTGACTCCCAAGGATAAGTCATCGGCATTCGGAGTTTGACTGAATTCGGTAACCCGGTAGGGGCCCCTAGTCCAATCAGTGCTCTACCTCCGAGACTCTTACCTTGAGGCTAGCCCTAAAGCTATTTCGGAGAGAACCAGCTATCTCCAGGTTCGATTGGCATTTCACCCCTACCCACACCTCATCCCCGCACTTTTCAACGTGCGTGGGTTCGGGCCTCCATTCAGTGTTACCTGAACTTCACCCTGGACATGGGTAGATCACCTGGTTTCGGGTCTACGACCACGTACTCATGCGCCCTATTCAGACTCGCTTTCGCTGCGGCTCCGCATCTTCTGCTTAACCTTGCACGGGATCGTAACTCGCCGGTTCATTCTACAAAAGGCACGCCATCACCCGTTAACGGGCTCTGACTACTTGTAGGCACACGGTTTCAGGATCTATTTCACTCCCCTTCCGGGGTGCTTTTCACCTTTCCCTCACGGTACTGGTTCACTATCGGTCACTAGGGAGTATTTAGCCTTGGGAGATGGTCCTCCCGGATTCCGACGGAATTTCACGTGTTCCGCCGTACTCAGGATCCACTCTGGAGAGAACAATATTTCAGTTACAGGGCTGTTACCTTCTTTGGCGGGCCTTTCCAGACCTCTTCGCTTATATCATTCCTTTGTAACTCCGTATAGAGTGTCCTACAACCCCAAGAGGCAAGCCTCTTGGTTTGGGCTGTTCCCGTTTCGCTCGCCGCTACTCAGGGAATCGCATTTGCTTTCTCTTCCTCCGGGTACTTAGATGTTTCAGTTCCCCGGGTATGCCTTCTCATACTCTATGTATTCAAGTATGGATACTACTCCATTACGAGCAGTGGGTTTCCCCATTCGGAAATCTCCGGATCAAAGCTTGCTTACAGCTCCCCGAAGCATATCGGTGTTCGTCCCGTCCTTCATCGGCTCCTAGTGCCAAGGCATCCACCGTGCGCCCTTTCTAACTTAACCATTTCTTACTTTAGAAAGAATCACTATGTGTGATGAACTTTGCATTGCATTCAATGTGAATGTATTACTTATTGTTATCTAGTTTTCAAAGAACAATCCTGTCTCGCTAGAGACATGTTTTGAAGGAATGATCCTTCAAAACTAAACAAGACGAAAACGTACGCTGCTCCATATATCCTTAGAAAGGAGGTGATCCAGCCGCACCTTCCGATACGGCTACCTTGTTACGACTTCACCCCAATCATCTGCCCCACCTTCGGCGGCTGGCTCCATAAAGGTTACCTCACCGACTTCGGGTGTTGCAAACTCTCGTGGTGTGACGGGCGGTGTGTACAAGGCCCGGGAACGTATTCACCGCGGCATGCTGATCCGCGATTACTAGCGATTCCAGCTTCACGCAGTCGAGTTGCAGACTGCGATCCGAACTGAGAACAGATTTATGGGATTGGCTAAACCTTGCGGTCTTGCAGCCCTTTGTTCTGTCCATTGTAGCACGTGTGTAGCCCAGGTCATAAGGGGCATGATGATTTGACGTCATCCCCACCTTCCTCCGGTTTGTCACCGGCAGTCACCTTAGAGTGCCCAACTGAATGCTGGCAACTAAGATCAAGGGTTGCGCTCGTTGCGGGACTTAACCCAACATCTCACGACACGAGCTGACGACAACCATGCACCACCTGTCACTCTGTCCCCGAAGGGAAAGCCCTATCTCTAGGGTTGTCAGAGGATGTCAAGACCTGGTAAGGTTCTTCGCGTTGCTTCGAATTAAACCACATGCTCCACCGCTTGTGCGGGCCCCCGTCAATTCCTTTGAGTTTCAGTCTTGCGACCGTACTCCCCAGGCGGAGTGCTTAATGCGTTAGCTGCAGCACTAAGGGGCGGAAACCCCCTAACACTTAGCACTCATCGTTTACGGCGTGGACTACCAGGGTATCTAATCCTGTTCGCTCCCCACGCTTTCGCTCCTCAGCGTCAGTTACAGACCAGAGAGTCGCCTTCGCCACTGGTGTTCCTCCACATCTCTACGCATTTCACCGCTACACGTGGAATTCCACTCTCCTCTTCTGCACTCAAGTTTCCCAGTTTCCAATGACCCTCCCCGGTTGAGCCGGGGGCTTTCACATCAGACTTAAGAAACCGCCTGCGAGCCCTTTACGCCCAATAATTCCGGACAACGCTTGCCACCTACGTATTACCGCGGCTGCTGGCACGTAGTTAGCCGTGGCTTTCTGGTTAGGTACCGTCAAGGTGCGAGCAGTTACTCTCGCACTTGTTCTTCCCTAACAACAGAGCTTTACGATCCGAAAACCTTCATCACTCACGCGGCGTTGCTCCGTCAGACTTTCGTCCATTGCGGAAGATTCCCTACTGCTGCCTCCCGTAGGAGTCTGGGCCGTGTCTCAGTCCCAGTGTGGCCGATCACCCTCTCAGGTCGGCTACGCATCGTCGCCTTGGTGAGCCATTACCCCACCAACTAGCTAATGCGCCGCGGGTCCATCTGTAAGTGACAGCCGAAACCGTCTTTCATCCTTGAACCATGCGGTTCAAGGAACTATCCGGTATTAGCTCCGGTTTCCCGGAGTTATCCCAGTCTTACAGGCAGGTTACCCACGTGTTACTCACCCGTCCGCCGCTAACATCCGGGAGCAAGCTCCCTTCTGTCCGCTCGACTTGCATGTATTAGGCACGCCGCCAGCGTTCGTCCTGAGCCAGGATCAAACTCTCCGAAAAAGTACAAAACCGAAGTTTTGCTTTTCGCCAGTTTGACTGACTACCTATGAAGTTTCATAGGATTTTTTTATAAAAACTCGAATTAACAGGTACGTTTTGTCTTGTTTAGTTTTCAAAGATCATATTGGTGGAGCCTAGCGGGATCGAACCGCTGACCTCCTGCGTGCAAGGCAGGCGCTCTCCCAGCTGAGCTAAGGCCCCATAAAAGATGGTCGGGAAGACAGGATTCGAACCTGCGACCCCTTGGTCCCAAACCAAGTGCTCTACCAAGCTGAGCTACTTCCCGATCTTAATGGCGCGCCCGAGAGGAGTCGAACCCCTAACCTTTTGATCCGTAGTCAAACGCTCTATCCAATTGAGCTACGGGCGCTTATTTATAATGCCGAGGGCCGGACTTGAACCGGCACGGTAGTCACCTACCGCAGGATTTTAAGTCCTGTGTGTCTGCCAATTCCACCACCCCGGCGTGGATGGTATAAGCGGAAGACGGGATTCGAACCCGCGACCCCCACCTTGGCAAGGTGGTGTTCTACCACTGAACTACTTCCGCATTACAGGATTTCTTTATTTTATTTGGCAATGCGGGTGAAGGGACTTGAACCCCCACGTCATAAAGACACTAGATCCTAAGTCTAGCGCGTCTGCCAATTCCGCCACACCCGCATGAAACATGGTGAGCCATGAAGGACTCGAACCTTCGACCCTCTGATTAAAAGTCAGATGCTCTACCAACTGAGCTAATGGCTCGCTTTAAAAGCGACTTGTCTATCTTACCATATGAAAGTGGTGCCGGCAAGAGGACTTGAACCCCCAACCTACTGATTACAAGTCAGTTGCTCTACCAGTTGAGCTACACCGGCTTTATCTATCCTAACATTATGTAAGAATAAATATGGTGGAGGATGACGGGCTCGAACCGCCGACCCTCTGCTTGTAAGGCAGATGCTCTCCCAGCTGAGCTAATCCTCCATATTGTGTCGTTTCGAAGTGTCTCTCGATCTGACAAATAGTATTATATAACGATAAGATATTGTTTGTAAAGACTTTTTTAAAATAATTTTTGAATTTATTTTAAAGCTGTTTTTTCACCTTTTCGTTAAGGCACCTAAAGAATTTTACCACTTGTCTCATCATTTTAAAAGCCTTTTTTTCATTTTTTTATGTTTTTTTGTTAAAAAGAGCGCTTATATGGCTCTATCATTGCAAAAACAGCAATTTCGAAGCTTTCATATCCTTGTTTTATTTCATATATCTCTGGATAAAAAACATCCAAAAAAGAAATTCTATTATTATTTTATTTTTCTGAGAAATCTTTTTTGCCTAAAAAAGTGTAAAAATAATTACTGGTCTTTACTATTTTTCAACAAATCGTTTCACATTAATTTTTCTGCTGCTTCAAACACTCAACAGTCTTATCATCGATATAAAGTTTTACCAGGAGAATTAATAATAGTATTGTTTCTTTCTCCTTTTAAGTTAAAAATTTAGCAATAGCTGACTATCCCCTTTGGGGTGAGGGTGCCTTTCTATCTCGTGACCCTATACATCACCTCTTTACATCTATTTAGTCCAAGGAGAGGTTTTCTTATGCTTTTAGTGTTGACCCTTGATAATTTGAACTACTGGTTCATATATGACTGAAATGTTAAATTGAAGGAAAGTAAAGTTTGATTTATTTAGCAATCAACGAGGAAACAACGTATTTTTACTTTACGAACCTATTATATAGAAGCAAGTCATTCAAAAACACAAAAAAGACCAGTTCCGACTGGAACTGATCCTAATAGAAGCTTGGCGGCGTCCTACTCTCACAGGGGGAAACCCCCAACTACCATCGGCGCTGAAGAGCTTAACTTCCGTGTTCGGTATGGGAACGGGTGTGACCTCTTCGCTATCGCCACCAAACCTGATGGAGAGAATGTTCTCTCAAAACTAGATAACAATGTTCATGCTTCACAATAGAATATAGGTTAAGTCCTCGATCTATTAGTATCTGTCAGCTCCACGTGTCACCACGCTTCCACCTCAGACCTATCAACCTGATCATCTTTCAGGGATCTTACTTCCTTGCGGAATGGGAAATCTCATCTTGAGGGGGGCTTCATGCTTAGATGCTTTCAGCACTTATCCCGTCCGCACATAGCTACCCAGCGATGCCCTTGGCAGAACAACTGGTACACCAGCGGTGCGTCCATCCCGGTCCTCTCGTACTAAGGACAGCTCCTCTCAAATTTCCTGCGCCCGCGACGGATAGGGACCGAACTGTCTCACGACGTTCTGAACCCAGCTCGCGTACCGCTTTAATGGGCGAACAGCCCAACCCTTGGGACCGACTACAGCCCCAGGATGCGATGAGCCGACATCGAGGTGCCAAACCTCCCCGTCGATGTGGACTCTTGGGGGAGATAAGCCTGTTATCCCCGGGGTAGCTTTTATCCGTTGAGCGATGGCCCTTCCATGCGGAACCACCGGATCACTAAGCCCGACTTTCGTCCCTGCTCGACTTGTAGGTCTCGCAGTCAAGCTCCCTTGTGCCTTTACACTCTGCGAATGATTTCCAACCATTCTGAGGGAACCTTTGGGCGCCTCCGTTACATTTTAGGAGGCGACCGCCCCAGTCAAACTGCCCACCTGACACTGTCTCCCTGCCCGATAAGGGCAGCGGGTTAGAAGGTCAATACAGCCAGGGTAGTATCCCACCGATGCCTCCACCGAAGCTAGCGCTCCGGTTTCCAAGGCTCCTACCTATCCTGTACAAGCTGTACCAACATTCAATATCAGGCTGCAGTAAAGCTCCACGGGGTCTTTCCGTCCTGTCGCGGGTAACCTGCATCTTCACAGGTACTATAATTTCACCGAGTCTCTCGTTGAGACAGTGCCCAGATCGTTGCGCCTTTCGTGCGGGTCGGAACTTACCCGACAAGGAATTTCGCTACCTTAGGACCGTTATAGTTACGGCCGCCGTTTACTGGGGCTTCAATTCGCACCTTCGCTTACGCTAAGCGCTCCTCTTAACCTTCCAGCACCGGGCAGGCGTCAGCCCCTATACTTCGCCTTACGGCTTCGCAGAGACCTGTGTTTTTGCTAAACAGTCGCCTGGGCCTATTCACTGCGGCTTCTCGGGGCTTTAACACCCTAAGAAGCACCCCTTCTCCCGAAGTTACGGGGTCATTTTGCCGAGTTCCTTAACGAGAGTTCTCTCGATCACCTTAGGATTCTCTCCTCGCCTACCTGTGTCGGTTTGCGGTACGGGCACCTCTCACCTCGCTAGAGGCTTTTCTTGGCAGTGTGGAATCAGGAACTTCGCTACTAAATTTCGCTCGCCATCACAGCTCAGCCTTTACGGGAAACGGATTTGCCTATTTCCCAGCCTAACTGCTTGGACGCGGATATCCAATACCGCGCTTACCCTATCCTCCTGCGTCCCCCCATTGCTCAAATGGTGAGGAGGTGGTACAGGAATATCAACCTGTTGTCCATCGCCTACGCCTTTCGGCCTCGGCTTAGGTCCCGACTAACCCTGAGCGGACGAGCCTTCCTCAGGAAACCTTAGGCATTCGGTGGACGGGATTCTCACCCGTCTTTCGCTACTCATACCGGCATTCTCACTTCTAAGCGCTCCACCAGTCCTTCCGGTCTGGCTTCACAGCCCTTAGAACGCTCTCCTACCACTGTTCGTAAGAACAGTCCGCAGCTTCGGTGATACGTTTAGCCCCGGTACATTTTCGGCGCAGAGTCACTCGACCAGTGAGCTATTACGCACTCTTTAAATGGTGGCTGCTTCTAAGCCAACATCCTGGTTGTCTAAGCAACTCCACATCCTTTTCCACTTAACGTATACTTTGGGACCTTAGCTGGCGGTCTGGGCTGTTTCCCTTTCGACTACGGATCTTATCACTCGCAGTCTGACTCCCAAGGATAAGTCATCGGCATTCGGAGTTTGACTGAATTCGGTAACCCGGTAGGGGCCCCTAGTCCAATCAGTGCTCTACCTCCGAGACTCTTACCTTGAGGCTAGCCCTAAAGCTATTTCGGAGAGAACCAGCTATCTCCAGGTTCGATTGGCATTTCACCCCTACCCACACCTCATCCCCGCACTTTTCAACGTGCGTGGGTTCGGGCCTCCATTCAGTGTTACCTGAACTTCACCCTGGACATGGGTAGATCACCTGGTTTCGGGTCTACGACCACGTACTCATGCGCCCTATTCAGACTCGCTTTCGCTGCGGCTCCGCATCTTCTGCTTAACCTTGCACGGGATCGTAACTCGCCGGTTCATTCTACAAAAGGCACGCCATCACCCGTTAACGGGCTCTGACTACTTGTAGGCACACGGTTTCAGGATCTATTTCACTCCCCTTCCGGGGTGCTTTTCACCTTTCCCTCACGGTACTGGTTCACTATCGGTCACTAGGGAGTATTTAGCCTTGGGAGATGGTCCTCCCGGATTCCGACGGAATTTCACGTGTTCCGCCGTACTCAGGATCCACTCTGGAGAGAACAATATTTCAGTTACAGGGCTGTTACCTTCTTTGGCGGGCCTTTCCAGACCTCTTCGCTTATATCATTCCTTTGTAACTCCGTATAGAGTGTCCTACAACCCCAAGAGGCAAGCCTCTTGGTTTGGGCTGTTCCCGTTTCGCTCGCCGCTACTCAGGGAATCGCATTTGCTTTCTCTTCCTCCGGGTACTTAGATGTTTCAGTTCCCCGGGTATGCCTTCTCATACTCTATGTATTCAAGTATGGATACTACTCCATTACGAGCAGTGGGTTTCCCCATTCGGAAATCTCCGGATCAAAGCTTGCTTACAGCTCCCCGAAGCATATCGGTGTTCGTCCCGTCCTTCATCGGCTCCTAGTGCCAAGGCATCCACCGTGCGCCCTTTCTAACTTAACCATTTCTTACTTTAGAAAGAATCACTATGTGTGATGAACTTTGCATTGCATTCAATGTGAATGTATTACTTATTGTTATCTAGTTTTCAAAGAACAATCCTGTCTCGCTAGAGACATGTTTTGAAGGAATGATCCTTCAAAACTAAACAAGACGAAAACGTACGCTGCTCCATATATCCTTAGAAAGGAGGTGATCCAGCCGCACCTTCCGATACGGCTACCTTGTTACGACTTCACCCCAATCATCTGCCCCACCTTCGGCGGCTGGCTCCATAAAGGTTACCTCACCGACTTCGGGTGTTGCAAACTCTCGTGGTGTGACGGGCGGTGTGTACAAGGCCCGGGAACGTATTCACCGCGGCATGCTGATCCGCGATTACTAGCGATTCCAGCTTCACGCAGTCGAGTTGCAGACTGCGATCCGAACTGAGAACAGATTTATGGGATTGGCTAAACCTTGCGGTCTTGCAGCCCTTTGTTCTGTCCATTGTAGCACGTGTGTAGCCCAGGTCATAAGGGGCATGATGATTTGACGTCATCCCCACCTTCCTCCGGTTTGTCACCGGCAGTCACCTTAGAGTGCCCAACTGAATGCTGGCAACTAAGATCAAGGGTTGCGCTCGTTGCGGGACTTAACCCAACATCTCACGACACGAGCTGACGACAACCATGCACCACCTGTCACTCTGTCCCCGAAGGGAAAGCCCTATCTCTAGGGTTGTCAGAGGATGTCAAGACCTGGTAAGGTTCTTCGCGTTGCTTCGAATTAAACCACATGCTCCACCGCTTGTGCGGGCCCCCGTCAATTCCTTTGAGTTTCAGTCTTGCGACCGTACTCCCCAGGCGGAGTGCTTAATGCGTTAGCTGCAGCACTAAGGGGCGGAAACCCCCTAACACTTAGCACTCATCGTTTACGGCGTGGACTACCAGGGTATCTAATCCTGTTCGCTCCCCACGCTTTCGCTCCTCAGCGTCAGTTACAGACCAGAGAGTCGCCTTCGCCACTGGTGTTCCTCCACATCTCTACGCATTTCACCGCTACACGTGGAATTCCACTCTCCTCTTCTGCACTCAAGTTTCCCAGTTTCCAATGACCCTCCCCGGTTGAGCCGGGGGCTTTCACATCAGACTTAAGAAACCGCCTGCGAGCCCTTTACGCCCAATAATTCCGGACAACGCTTGCCACCTACGTATTACCGCGGCTGCTGGCACGTAGTTAGCCGTGGCTTTCTGGTTAGGTACCGTCAAGGTGCGAGCAGTTACTCTCGCACTTGTTCTTCCCTAACAACAGAGCTTTACGATCCGAAAACCTTCATCACTCACGCGGCGTTGCTCCGTCAGACTTTCGTCCATTGCGGAAGATTCCCTACTGCTGCCTCCCGTAGGAGTCTGGGCCGTGTCTCAGTCCCAGTGTGGCCGATCACCCTCTCAGGTCGGCTACGCATCGTCGCCTTGGTGAGCCATTACCCCACCAACTAGCTAATGCGCCGCGGGTCCATCTGTAAGTGACAGCCGAAACCGTCTTTCATCCTTGAACCATGCGGTTCAAGGAACTATCCGGTATTAGCTCCGGTTTCCCGGAGTTATCCCAGTCTTACAGGCAGGTTACCCACGTGTTACTCACCCGTCCGCCGCTAACATCCGGGAGCAAGCTCCCTTCTGTCCGCTCGACTTGCATGTATTAGGCACGCCGCCAGCGTTCGTCCTGAGCCAGGATCAAACTCTCCGAAAAAGTACAAAACCGAAGTTTTGCTTTTCGCCAGTTTGACTGACTACCTATGAAGTATCATAGGATTTTTTTATAAAAACTCGAATTAACAGGTACGTTTTGTCTTGTTTAGTTTTCAAAGATCATTTTCGTTATCGCTCGTAAGCGACTTTAATATCTTAACATTTTGCGTCGGTTAAAGTCAAGAACTTTTTTCAATTTCTTTTTTTAACCTCGTTGCTGTTTTGCGGCAACGAATAATAATATACCATCTGGATTCTTTCCTTGCAATAGTTTTTTTAAAAAAAGTTTCATTTTATGAAAAATAAAAAGCGCCATAGATAAAATGGCGCTTTGATTGATGTATTAGCGGTTTCTCATTTGCGGGAAAAGCAGTACATCTCTGATTGATGGAGAATTTGTTAAAAGCATGATTAATCGGTCGATCCCTATTCCTAAACCACCTGTTGGAGGCATGCCGTATTCTAATGCTTCAACAAAATCGTCATCCATTAGGTGTGCTTCGTCATTTCCTTCTTCACGTTCTTTTAATTGAGCTTCAAAGCGTTCTCTTTGATCAATTGGATCGTTTAGCTCTGTGAATGCATTTGCATGCTCACGGCGTACGATAAACAGCTCAAAGCGATCTGTGAAGCGAGGATCCTCAGGATTTTTCTTAGCTAATGGAGAAATCTCCACTGGATGTCCGTAAATGAATGTAGGCTGTACCAATGTTTCTTCTACTTTTTGCTCGAAGAACTCATTGATAATATGACCTACTGTCATATTTTTCGTGATTTCAACACCATGATCAGCAGCATGCTGTTTTGCTTCTTCTACAGACATCTCCTGCCAGAAGTCTACACCTGTTGCTTCTTTGACCGCTTCAACCATATGCAGTCTCTTCCATTCAGGCTTGAGATCAATTTCATCTTCTCCATATTGAATGGTTGTTGTTCCCAGCACCTCTTGGGCAATATGAGCAATTAAGTTTTCAGTCAGATTCATAATGTCTTTGTAGTCTGCGTATGCTTCATACAGCTCAATCATAGTGAATTCTGGGTTGTGGCGAGTCGATACCCCTTCATTACGGAATACGCGGCCAATCTCGTATACTTTCTCTAGGCCACCGACAATTAGGCGTTTTAAGTGCAGCTCGATCGCAATACGCATGTAAAGCGGCATATCAAGTGCATTGTGATGAGTAATGAAAGGACGCGCTGATGCACCACCAGGAATGCTGTGCATTGTTGGTGTTTCAACTTCTAAGTATCCTTTAGAATCTAAGTATCTTCTCATGGATTGAATGATTTTGCTTCGCATAATAAACGTCTGCTTACTTTCTGGATTTACAATGAGGTCCAGGTAGCGCTGACGATAGCGTTGTTCAACATCTTTTAATCCATGATATTTATCAGGAAGCGGGCGAAGTGCTTTTGTCAGAACCTCAAAGCTAGTCGCTTTAATAGAAAGTTCTCCTACATTAGTTTTAAAAACAGTTCCTGTTACACCAATGATATCGCCTAGGTCTGAGCTTTTGAATAATTCATAAGCTTCTTCCCCTACACTATCTTTACGAACATAGATTTGAATTTGTCCTTCTAGGTCTTGAATATGCGCAAAGCCAGCTTTTCCTTTTCCGCGCTTTGTCATCATACGACCAGCGATTGTTACTTGAGCCGCTTTTCCTTCTAAGTCTTCTTTAGATAACTCGTCATATTCAGCGATAATTTGCGCAGATTGATGAGAACGGTCATATCGTTCACCGAATGGATCGATACCCTCTTCTCTCATTTTATTCATTTTGTCACGTCTGACCTGGAATTGGTCATTTAATTCTTCGTTATTAAGCCCTTCATTACTCATTTATATCACTCCAATAATGTATTTTGCAGAGAAAAGCAGAAAAACTGCCAGTACATGCACTAGCAGTGAGCTACAAAAAGAAAGATAGTCTTATCCTACTTTTATACTTTGAAGCTCTTTTGCCTCGGCTTCGATCGTAAAGTCATCAAGAACTTGTACAAGCTCCGCTCTCGTTTCACTTTGATTGATTTGGTTTCTTACGTCAGCGTTGCCGCGGACCCCTTTTAAGTACCATGCTGCATGCTTTCTCATTTCTCTAACAGCGACATGCTCGCCTTTCAGGTCAATGAGTCTGTCTAAGTGAAGTTTGCACACTGACATTTTCTCACGCACGTTTGGCTCTTCTTTCAGTTCACCCGTTTCTAAATAATGAACCGTTCGATAAATCATCCACGGGTTTCCAAGTGCGGCTCTTCCGATCATAACAGCGTCCACACCTGTTTCATCAAGCATACGTTTTGCATCTTGAGGGGTTTTGACATCGCCATTGCCGATGACAGGAATTGATACAGATTGTTTAACCTCTTTTATAATATCCCAATTCGCTGTTCCTTCGTACATTTGCACGCGTGTCCGTCCGTGAAGCGCAACCGCTTGTCCACCAGCTCGTTCAACAGCACGGGCATTGTCGATAGCAAAGATATGATCTTCGTCCCAGCCCATTCTCATTTTCACTGTAACTGGTTTGTCTACAGCTTCTACGACAGCAGAGACCATTTCATAAATCTTGTTTGGATCAAGGAGCCATTTCGCTCCTGCATCACATTTCGTAATTTTTGGTACAGGACAGCCCATGTTGATATCAATAATATCAGCTGTGGTATTCTGGTCTACGAACTTTGCCGCTTCGACGAGTGTGTCTTTTTCCCCTCCAAATATCTGAAGGCTCAAAGGCTTTTCCCGTTCATCAATGTATAGCATACCCATTGTTCTCGCATTGTTGATCAGGATCGCTTTGTCACTGACCATTTCAGCGCAGACTAAGCCCGCTCCAAACTCTTTCACCGTCAGTCTGAAGGCAGAGTTGCACACACCAGCCATTGGTGCGAGCACTACTTTGTTTTTAATCTCGATATCTCCGATTTTAAACATTTTTCCCCCTCCTTTCTTCTTCAAGAATTGGCGAAAGTTCTTCCACCGTTATATTTAAAGCATCTGCTATTTGACCAACCAATTGGTTTGTTGGTAATCGATTGCCTCGCTCAATTTCTCCTAAGACAGAGACAGAGATGCCAAGTCTTTTCGCGAACCCTTCCTGAGTATACCCTTTTAGCTTTCGGTATGCACGAATTCTTCTACCCCACATGTCTTTTTCCATATGCTTACACCTTCTTGGTCTGTTACGGCATTTATTTGTACTTCGCCGATTTCTGGGCAAATCTCACTCATCGGGACAAGAACGAATAAACGTTCGTACATTCTGGGATGCGGCACTACAAGTTGTTCTGTTTCAATATTTTCACGATTATAAAGTAAAATGTCAAGGTCAGCCGTTCGCGGTCCCCATCTCACTTCTCTTGTTCTGCCTAACTCCTGCTCGATTTTCTGAGTAAGAGACAGTAGTTCCTCCGGACGAAGTGAAGTGGTAATTTTCACGGCCATGTTTAAAAAGTCATCTTGGTTTTCATAGCCTACAGGTGCTGTTTCATATATCGATGAGATTAATTCCACTTGAACCTCTGGATGTTCATGCAGTTTTTTGACGGCTTCTTTTAAATAGGTTTCTTTTTTACCTATGTTTGAGCCTAATGCGATGTATGCTGTATTGTTCATGTGCGCGATCTCGTCATTTCAATTGCAACGGACTGATAATGTCCTGGAATTGGGGGATCTGGTTTGATCACCTTCACTGTACATTCCTGAACTGTCGGAAAGTCCTTTAACACTTGGTTTGCAATTCTTTCTGTCAGTGTTTCAACAAGATTGACCGGCTCGCCTTCTACAATGCTTTTGCAGATTTGGTAAAGCTCTGCATAGTTGATGGTCTCATTGAGGTCATCAGTTTGTCCGGCTTTACTTAAATCAAGTGAAGCTGTTAAGTCCACGCGGAATCGCTGCCCTAATTTATTTTCTTCTGCAAATACACCGTGGTACCCGTAAAATTCCATTCCGTTTACATATACTTTATCGATGATAAGCGCCTCCCTTATTCAGCATGGCATCCATCATTTTTGCCATTCTTGCTATTTCTTTTACATCATGTACACGGACCATCGCACTGCCCTTTTGAATCCCAAGGCAGACCGTCGCACCTGTTCCTTCAGTACGTTCTTCAGGCGGCAGGTCTAAGACAGCACCAATGAATCGTTTTCGAGATGTAGCCAGCAGCAGTGGATACCCAAGGTGACAAAAATGTTCGAGTTCATTCATGACCTTCAGGTTGTCCTCTTTATTTTTCGCAAATCCTACACCTGGATCTAATATGATCATGTCATCACGGACACCCGCTTGCTGGGCAATTTGGACACTTTCTTTCAAATCGGCGATCATATCTGAAATCAGATGTGTGTAGTTTCGTTCTGGCCGATTGTGCATTAAAATGATTGGGACATTGTGCTTCGCCGCCACATGTGCCATTTGGGGATCTGCCTTCGCTCCCCATACATCATTAATGATGGAGGCTCCAGCTTTCACCGCTTCATCTGCAACACGGGCTTTATACGTATCAATAGAGATAGGGATATCTAATTCTTTTGTGATTTTCTCAATGACAGGAATGACCCTTGAAAGCTCCTCTTCTTCCGAGACAAGTGCCGCTCCCGGGCGAGTCGATTCTCCGCCAATATCAATAATATGCGCCCCGTCTTCTATCAGCTGCGCTGCATGAGCCAGCGCTTTATCTACTTGATTAAACTTTCCTCCATCTGAAAAAGAGTCAGGAGTGACATTTAAAATGCCCATGACCAATGTCTTTTCTTCATAGCTAAGGGTGTGATGCTTGGCCTGAATGATTTTAGGCTGTTTTATCAATTGTTGTGTCATTGTGTCCACCTACTCTTTATGGTCTTGACGTTCTTTTGTGTATTGCATTCTTAACTTTGTTGAGATGGTCCGGCTGTTTTTGAGCAAGTGGATGTCTCCTATACACCCGAAAGGTACAACTCCCTGAACAGAATTGGTCATCCATGCCTCATCAGCTGAGAGCAAATGTGAGACTGGGTATCGTCCTTCCTTTAGCGAGACCCCCATCGCGTGGAGCGTTTCCATACAGTATCGACGAGTGACCCCATTTAAAATGCCTGTATCAAGTGACGGTGTATAGACCACATCATCTTTTCGCCAAAATAGATTCGAGGTAATGCCTTCTGCCACATCATCTTCTTTTGTTAAAAAGATGCCTTCTAACGCCGGGTCGTTCCCCACTTCTCTTTTCGCGAGCAGGTTGTTCATATAGTGATGAGACTTGAGGCGTTTTGGCCCTTCTGGTGTATTTCTTCTTGTTTGAAGAATGACTCCCTTTTTCTCATCCAAAATAGATTCTGGACGGAATGGAGAGATCATGACAAAAACGACAGGCTCTTCATAAGGGTCTGCAGAAAACCCATTGCCTCTGCCCGCAGAAACATTCAAGCGAATTCTCGCATGGCCGCCGGCTATTTGGTTTTTATTTAGTAAAGTATGAATGATGTCGAGTACAAATGGTTTCTCTATTGTGGATTCGATGCAAAGGTCACGTAATGATTGATTGAGCCTTTCAAGATGCCAATCTAACAGGAAGACTTGTCCTGCCAGGCTGGTAAATGTTTCGAATACACCGATGCCATATAGAAAACCATGATCAAAAGGAGAAAGAGTCGCGTCTTTCTCCTCTATATACTGACCGTTCAGATAAATGATCATGCGTTTACTTCATGCCCCTTTTTACGATAGGTTTCAATGAAATTTTTCAGCATTTCTTTTCCGAAGGACGTCATAATCGATTCAGGATGGAATTGCACACTTTCAATCGGCAGTTCTTTATGACGAATCGCCATGAGCTCGCCTTCCTTTGTGCTGGCTGTTGCGTCAAAGCACTCTGGCAGCGTCTCGTTTTTGACAATTAATGAATGATATCTCGTTGCGACGAGCGGATTTTGAAGTCCTGTGAAAACACCTTTTCCATCATGTTTAATCTCTGACGTTTTACCGTGCATTAGGCGCTCTGCTCGAACGACATCCCCGCCAAAGACTTGCGCGATGGATTGGTGACCTAGACACACACCGAAGATTGGAATGCTTCCTGCAAAGTGCTTGATCGCCTCCATACTAATTCCCGCTTCATCAGGACTGCATGGTCCTGGAGAAATCATGAGAAAATCCGGCTTGAGCTCTTCAATTTCTTGAATGGTTACTTGATCATTCCGTTTCACGATCAATTCTTCTCCAAGCTCACCTAAATACTGGACCAGGTTGTACGTAAATGAATCATAATTATCAATCATTAAAATCATACTCTGCTCACCTCTAACTCAAAATAGTCTCTTCTTTGCTCAGCTGTAATGCTTTTTTCACTGCATAGGCTTTTTTAATCGATTCTTTATATTCGTGTTTAGGGACAGAATCTATGACGATCCCCGCACCTGACTGCATAAAGGCTTTTCCTTCTGTACAATACGCAGTACGAATGACGATATTAAAGTGCATATCTTGATTGAATCCAAACCAGCCTATAGATCCAGTATAAAGCCCACGTCTTGTTGGCTCAAGTTCTTCTATGATTTCCATCGTCCTCACTTTTGGAGCACCTGTAATCGTTCCACCTGGGAATACAGCTCTCATGACATCTACCGCGTCACATTCATCACGCAGCTCTCCTTGTACATTGGATACAATATGCATCACGTGCGAATATTTCTCAATCGCCATAAATTCGTTCACTTTTACGGATCCATAAGTGGATACGCGTCCAAGATCATTCCGCTCAAGATCAACGAGCATCACATGCTCTGCGCGTTCTTTTTCATTTTCAATGAGCTCTTTTGCCAGCGCTTGATCCTCAGCGTCGTCTTTGCCTCGTGATCTTGTTCCGGCAATTGGTCTTGTTTCTAGCTGAGTTCCTTTTTTCTTAATAAGCAGCTCTGGAGATCCACAAACAATCTGGAAGTCAGGCGTATGCAGGTAAGACATATAAGGAGATGGATTGACTTGACGTAACGTTTTGTATAAATCATACGGATGAGTGTGAAGCTGTTCATCTTGTCTGATGGATAAGTTCACTTGGAACACATCACCGTTTGCGATATATTGCTTAATTTTCTCTACTGCTTCCCCAAAGGTTTCTTCAGTGAAAGGTGCTGCTGGTACAAATTCTGTGGAAGATTCATTGACAGGTGATTGTGCTGATTCTTCTGAAGAGCTTGTCCATTTTTGCTTCCATTCTTCAAGCCTTTGGTTCGCTTCACTCCCTGATTCCGCTTCCTCTATGTGCGTAATCAGCCACAGCGCGTTTTCTTCATGATCAAAAACTGCAACATCATTAAACACGAGGAAATAAAGGTCTGGTGTTTGTAGATCATCAATTGCCAGCATCTTAAAATGCTCGATGTATCTAGCATAATCGTAGCTTAAAAACCCAATCGCTCCGCCTTGAAAGTCGGGGTATTCGTCGTTCGTTTCGGTTTGAAGGGTTTGAAACCAATCTGTAAATGCTCTGAATGGATCACCTTCTTTGAACAGCACCTCATCTTGATAATGGATGGTCGTCATCCCATCTTTCCCCTTCGCTTTAGCGATCGGGTGAATACCAGCGATGCTATATGAACCGCCGCGTGCACTTTCAAGAAGCACATGATGTGTTTCACGAGCAGTTAATTGTTCGTATCTTTTCAAGAATGCATCTTTCGTAAAAGGAATTTTGATGCCCATCGGCCTGCGTTGTGTCATGTTATCATCCTTTTTCATTTTCATTAATCTTATTGTAATGCAATCCAATTTATTTAGAAAATAGTATTTGCTTTCCATCTTCAGAAATCATGAAAAAACCCCAGCAAATGCTGGGGTGATTGGTTTAATCGAATTGATAAAGAGGTGTACTGAGGTAACGCTCTCCATTACTTGGGATGATGGCGAGAACCTTTTTCCCTTTACCAAGCTTCTTCGCTGTTTGAAGCGCTGCGTAAATAGCTGCTCCTGAAGAAATACCGCCAAGAATTCCTTCTTCTTTCGCTGCTTTTCTTGCAAGCTCAAATGCATCTTCGTTTTTCACTTGGATGATGCCGTCATATATTTCTGTGTTCAAGATTGAAGGAACAAAACCTGCTCCAATTCCTTGAATTTTATGCGGACCCGGCTTCCCGCCTGACAATACAGGGGAATCTGTCGGCTCTACTGCATAAAGCTGGATGGATGGGATGGCTTCTTTTAGGACTTCACCAGCACCTGTAATCGTACCGCCCGTACCAACACCTGCAATAAATGCATCAAGCTCGCCGTCAAATTGTTCAAGGATTTCTTTCCCAGTTGTACGACGGTGAATCTCCGCATTGGCTTCGTTGCTAAATTGCTGAGGCATGAAGTAACCATGCTCCTCTGCCAATTCTTCCGCTTTTTTGATGGCACCTTTCATTCCTTCTGCACCTGGTGTTAAGACAAGCTCCGCACCATAAGCGCGTAAAAGGTTGCGGCGCTCCTGACTCATTGTGTCCGGCATAACCAAAATCGCGTTAATTCCTTTAGCAGCCGCTACCATTGCAAGGCCGATTCCTGTGTTTCCGCTTGTTGGTTCAATAAGCGTATCGCCGGCTTTTAATGTTCCTTTTGCTTCAGCATCTTCGATCATCGCTAAAGCAATACGATCTTTGACACTGCTGCCCGGGTTCATATATTCAAGTTTCAAGTAGACATCCGCACTGTCTTCATCTACTAAACGGTTTAATTTAACGACTGGTGTATTTCCTATTAGTTCAAAAACTGAATTTGCAATACGAGCCATCACTAACACCTCTATCTCCGAGTAATTTTATTGTATTAATATTAAATTATCAATTTCAAAAAATTTTGTCAATGCTTTTAGTCCTGCTCTCCATCGTAAAACCATGTGACTTTTGCTTCTTTCCATAGGGTTTTGACATTCGCCTTTTCACCTAGATCTTCCATGGCGATCTGCCTTTTAATCTGGTCTTTGACTTCGTCATAGGAGAAAGAGCGGCCATTTAATTTTTCTTTTAACTGAATAATGGCATACCCGTTTTTGGTCTGAATCGGCTCTTTCGTCCATTCATCTGGCTGAAGCTTTTGAGCTTCTTGTATGTATAGGGCTGGGATGCTTTCCTGCTCTTCTGTCACAAATCCAAGATCTCCGCCGTATGGTGAGGTGTAACGGTCGATTGAACGTTCAGCTGCTACGGCTTCGAAGCTAGATCCACCTTTTAAATCTTTCAATACATTTTCAGCCTCGCTCTTTGTCTTCACGACGATATGGCGAATGCGGTATGAATCATCATATTGATATAAGTCCTTGTTTTTTTCATAAAACGATTTCGCTTCTTTTTCAGAAACGACGGCATCTCTTGTTAAAAGCTGCTCCAATAAAATTTGATAACGAATCTGTTCTTTCCATTCCTTCTCACTTGTATGTCCATCTTCATAGAAATTATTAGACACCGCTTTGAGCATGAGCAATTCACGATTGATCTCTTTTGAAGACACCTCCAGCTTGTTTTGCTTGGCAAGCTGATTGACCACCTTTTGATTGATCATTTGCTCAAGTGTCGCCTTTCCGTAGCGGTCTTCCATTTTCTTTAGCCATTCTTGACGCGTCACCTTCTCTTTTCCAATCGACGCAATTTCTTCACCGCTCTTCCCGTTAGAAGAGGCCTGTGACATTTGTGACTTTGTTAATACATATGCAATGACAACGGCATTAATCATGAGCAACACGAGGATAAATGTCCATACCACTCTTGCTTTTAGTCTCATCTTTCGGCTCCTTTCCATTTTAAAAAGAAAACCCGCTGCTTAGAGCTTAGCGGGTTAATTCTTCACGTAGCTCTTCCAGCTCTTCTTTTGTAAATACATACGTTTCGTTACAAAAATGGCATTGAGCTTCTGCTTGTCCGTCTTGTTCAATCATATCATCAATTTCGGCTTTTCCTAGGCTGATAATGCCATTTGCAAACCGTTCTTTTGAGCAGTTACAAGAAAATTCGACGGGTACAGTTTCTA
This sequence comes from Bacillus sp. FSL R5-0512, assembly GCF_038593295.1. Taxonomy (NCBI): domain Bacteria; kingdom Bacillati; phylum Bacillota; class Bacilli; order Caryophanales; family Bacillaceae; genus Bacillus; species Bacillus sp. FSL R5-0512. The sequence goes on along the minus strand of NZ_CP151982.1, from coordinate 82,996 downwards.
AAATTTGAGGCTTTTCACCGAGTACTTCTTCTAATATTTGTTCTGGTGTCATCCCTTTTTCAATGAGTTTAGAGATTGGTTCAATGGTTGACAGGCGCTTTTCTAGTCTTTCAATGACAGCATCTTCTGTACCAGGCAGCAATTGAATGATGAAACCGCCTGCTGCGAGTATCGAATTATCTGGATTGACAAGGACACCTACGCCTACAGAGGAAGGCACTTGCTCAGAAGAAACAAGATAATAAGTGAAGTCATCTCCAATTTCACCTGAGACGATTTCCGTTTGTCCTGTAAAGTGGTCCTTCAGCCCGATATCTTTGACAACACTTAACGTTCCAGATGTTCCGACTGCACGTCTCACATCCAGCTTGCCATGTTCATTTAAGTCAAAGTGAACTTGTGGGTTTGAGACATATCCTCGTACCTGGCCTTTTGCATTTCCATCAGCAATAATGGCGCCGATTGGTCCACCGCCTTCTATTTTGACAGTTAGCTTATTCTCACCTTTCAGCATAGCACCCATCATGACTGTTGCTGTCATCGTTCTGCCGATGGCTGCTGATGCAGTCGGCCACGTATGATGTCTTCTTTGTGCTTCGTTGATTGTATCTGTTGTGTTTGCAGCATATGCGCGGACTTTTCCGTCATATGCTAACGCTTTAACTAAGTAATCCATTTGATTTAAACCTCCTATAATACACCGACACGATTACGTTCATAAATGAGCTGCAGTCCTTTTAATGTGAGGAACGGATCGACAATATCAATACAGTCTGATTCATTTCCAATCAATGTAGACAAACCGCCTGTTGCAATGACTTTCGGTGTTTGTTTGGCTTGCTGCTTCATCCGTTTCACTATTCCCTCGACTTGGCCAACATATCCATAAAGGATGCCGGATTGCATCGCACTGATGGTGTTTTTTCCAACAATGTGATCTGGACGGACAATTTCAATTCTCGGCAGCTTCGCCGCTCTTGTATATAAAGCCTCAGTTGAAATGGTAATACCCGGTGCAATCGCTCCACCCATGTATTGTTTTTGTTCATTGATATAACAGTAGGTTGTTGCTGTTCCAAAGTCTACCACAATAAGAGGCGCCCCATATAGGTGAATGGCTGCTACTGCATTGACAATTCGATCTGCCCCGACTTCCTTTGGATTGTCACACATAATGTTTAAACCAGTCTTCATTCCAGGCCCTACAATTTGGGGTGTTATGTGAAAATACTTTTCGCACATTCTTTCAAGTGCGAACATCATAGGCGGGACAACAGACGAGATGATAATCCCTTCTATTTGGTCAAACATCAGCCCCACATAATCGAATAAAGCCCTGATGGACATACCAAATTCATCTTCTGTTTTATGACGGCTTGTTTCAATTCGCCAATGGTAGTTTAGATCGCCATTATGATAAACACCTAAAACGGTATTTGTGTTTCCTACATCTATCACGAGTAACAACTTCATCACCACTTTGAATAGTTTCTCAAAAAGAGCATTTTTCGACTTTCTATCATACCATACACGAATTGAGTTCCATTTGTAAACAATTCGAAACCGATCCATTCATGAATCGAAATAAAAAAAGCTGCCGGTGATCCCGGCAGCTTTCACAGAAGGAGATTAGATCTCCTCATCTTCTTTTTTCTTGATGTTTACTTTCACATCATCGTTTTTCTCTTCGTCATCTGCGTATACACGCTCTGGAAGCTTTCCAGTTTCGTAAAGAGATTTAATTTGCTCAGCATCTAATGTTTCAACTTCTAGAAGGGCCTGTGCGATGATTTCTAGCTTATCTTTATTCTCAGTGAGAATTTGCTTCGCACGTTCGTAGCTCTCCTTAATGAAACGCTGAACTTCTTGGTCAATTTCGTAAGCGATCGCTTCACTGTAATTCGGCTCATTGTTGAAATCACGGCCAAGGAATACTTGACCTCCTTGTGATTGACCGAATTGAAGCGGACCAAGTTTATCAGACATACCGAACTCTGTAACCATTCTTCTTGCAATGCCTGTTGCACGCTGGAAGTCGTTGTGAGCGCCTGTACTTACTTCGCCAAACGTAATTTCCTCTGCAACACGACCGCCGAGCAAGCCGACAATTTTATCAAGAAGCTCTGGCTTCGTTTGGAAATAACGGTCTTCTCTTGGAAGCATGACCGCATATCCGCCTGCCTGACCACGAGGAACGATCGTTACTTTATGCACCATGTCCGCTTCGTCTAGGATAAGACCAATGACGGTATGACCTGCTTCATGGTAAGCCACGATATTACGTTCTTTCTTCGAAATGACGCGGCTTTTCTTCGCCGGCCCAGCGATGACACGGTCAGTCGCTTCATCGATATCACGCATATCGATTTTCTTTTTGTTTTGACGGGCAGCAACAAGTGCTGCTTCGTTTAGTAAGTTCTCAAGATCTGCTCCAGAGAACCCTGGTGTTCTGCTTGCAATGGCTTTTAAGTTGACTGACTCGTCAAGCGGTTTGTTTTTCGCATGAACTTTCAGTACTTCTTCACGGCCAATAACATCTGGGCGGTCAACCGTAATTTGACGGTCAAAACGTCCCGGACGCAGCAATGCAGGGTCTAGAATATCTGCACGGTTCGTCGCAGCAATGATAATAATACCTTCGTTGGCACTAAAACCATCCATTTCAACAAGAAGCTGGTTAAGCGTTTGTTCACGCTCATCATGACCACCGCCAAGACCGGCTCCACGCTGACGACCAACTGCATCAATCTCATCAATAAAGATTAAGCAAGGTGCATTCTTTTTCGCATTTTCGAATAAATCACGTACACGTGATGCACCGACACCGACGAACATCTCGACGAAGTCAGAACCACTGATGCTGAAGAAAGGAACGCCTGCTTCTCCTGCAGATGCTCTCGCAAGCAATGTTTTACCTGTACCTGGAGGTCCTACTAGTAAAACCCCTTTAGGGATTCTTGCGCCAAGCTCCGCAAATTTACGTGGATCCTTCAGGAATTCAACCACTTCTACAAGCTCTTGCTTCTCTTCATCTGCACCGGCAACATCTTTAAATTTCACACGTTTCTTCTCTTCTGTGTAAAGCTTCGCCTTACTCTTACCAAAGTTCATGACTCGGCTTCCGCCGCCCTGAGCTTGGTTCAATAAGAAGAAGAACAGGATAAAGATGATGATAAACGGAATGATGGTTGTCAGAACTTGCAGCCATCCATTTGTTTCAGGTGCTGGTTCTACTTTTACATCTGTATTCTTCAGTGCACTGTATATTTGGTCAACACCTTGACCATCTGGAACATGGGTAATGAAGTATTGATCTTTCTTCGCGCCATCTAATTGACCACGAATTTCATAAACCCCTCTTACAGGCTGAATGGAGATACTCTCCACTTTTCCCGCACTTAGATTTTGCGAAAATTTGCTGTAAGACATGTTCTCAGGCTTTTGATTTGGGGATCCTAACCAACTGACGACCCCTATCACAAGTAATAAAATAAGTATATAAAAAATCGTATTACGAAAAACCCGATTCATTCCTTACCTCCTCCCACAGTAAGCACAACTATGTTCAATAGTATCATAGAAAATCATTCCAACACAACCAATAACCTCATGTATACGTATGCTGATCAGCCTTCGTAAACAGATGGTTTTAACACTCCAATATACGGGAGGTTTCGGTAACGTTCAGCGAAATCCAATCCATAGCCGACAACAAATGCATCTGGCACTTCAAATCCAACATAATCTGCTTTGATGTCTGCTTTGCGGCCGCTTGGTTTATCAAGCAATGTCACAATTTTAATGGAATTTGCTTTACGGTATCGGAAAAGCTCTACCAGATAGCTCAAAGTTAACCCACTGTCGATGATATCTTCCATAATCAAAATATCTCTTCCTTCAACAGAAGTATCTAGATCCTTAATGATCTTTACTTCTCCAGAAGATACGGTAGACTTTCCGTAGCTAGATACATCCATAAAATCAAGTTCTAAATATGTATCAATGTGTTTGATCAGGTCTGCCATGAATGGAAGAGCCCCTTTCAAAACACCAATAGCCAGGGGAAATTTACCATCATAATCGCTGGTTAATGTTGCACCCAGTTCCTTCACTTTTTGCTGGATCTCTTCTTCTGAGATCAAAATCTTTTCAATATCTTGTTTCATGCTTTTGCTTGCCCCCTACAAATTTTCGTGCTGTCTATATTGTAATACAATGAGATCGCTGTTTGTCATATCAATTTCTTCAAAAACGGATTTTTTCAGACCTGGGATCCAGATGATTTGATGATCCGAGTCAGTGACGATCGGCCAGCTGTCTCTTTCTGCAAGAGGCACTTTTTTATCAATAAATATATCCTTCACCTTTTTTGACCCATTCATCCCTTTAAGTTTGATTCGATCACCATTTTTTCGTGAGCGAATGATCAAAGGGAGACGAACATGATCTTTTTGAAACAAGAAAAAATGGTTTCCGTTCCGTGCATCCTTCGGAACATGATTTGATACGGCGATAGACTGTCCATTTGGGAGAAAAAGCTCTTCTCCGAGCTCAACCTTTAAGTGAAGAGCATAAGACTGGTCTAATACATGCGATCGTTCAAAGGTAAACATACAGTGATCATAAGACTTGACAGCTTGTAAACCTTTTGGCAAATCTAATGATCCAGACGGTTGATCTGTATGAGATAACCAGTCTAAAGTCCCTAGAATATGCTGGTTTGAAAACGCTGATTGAGTGTTTTCATAAAGATAGTTTAATATTAGTTGAATGCCTCTTCTTTGTAAAGGCAAAGGCAGGTCAAGCAAAGGCTTCGTTTTGATCTCAATTTGCTTAGGCGATTGACTAGTTATCACTTGGTTCATTTGTTCCTTTGTTAAAGCCTGCAAGTATTGCTCATCCTCAGTCAGCATGTCACTTACAAACTGAAAGCTTTCATGTACATGAGGTGCCTCTTCTTTTAACACGGGAAGAATATGTCTTCTTACCCGGTTTCTCAAGTAGTCATCCGTATGATTGCTTTGATCAATGACATAGGGGACATGTTCTTTTTCACAAGCTTTTAGCACGTCGTCTTTAGAGTATCCAATGAGCGGACGAATCAGCCATCCGCCTTGAAAAGGACGTTTTGCTTGGATACCCGCGAGTCCAATACCAACAGTCCCTCTCACAAGTCTCATCATCATTGTTTCTACTTGGTCGTCTCCATGATGTGCAAGCGCTATAAATTGAGCGTTGTATTGCTCCATCAATTGACGAAAGAAAGCATATCTGCACTCCCTTGCAGCTGCCTGTTTGTTTAAGCGGTTTTCTTTTGCATATTGGGTGACCTGTATGCGGGACGATTCAAAAGGGATCTCGTGCTCCTTACAGTAAGCCTCAACAAATGCCAAATCAGCGAAGGACTCTTCTCCTCTGAACATGTGATCTACATGGGCTGCAATCAGCTGATAGGAACCTTTGCGGCGCTTGTTAAGTTCATGCAGTAAGAGCATGGAATCCGGTCCGCCGGAAACCCCGACAATGACTGTCGTATTTTCAAGGTAAACATCATGTTTTTTCAAAAAAGATTCAATTCTACTCACAACTTCCTCCTCACAAAAGAGCAGGTAATTTAAAGATATACATATCCTATCACTTTCAGTAGCTCCAAGCAAAGAAGAAGCCTGCTTTTTTCCGGCTCTACAACAGGAACAAAACCACATATGCACAGTAAAGAGCGAGTACACTGCACACGATAAGAATGGTTTCAAAAAGTCCGCCTGATTTTTTACGCACTGACGTTCTTTTTGCTGCTGCAGCCCGCGATCGTGAGGTCACTTGTTGATTTTGATTAACAGCAGGTTTTGGCGCGTTTTTTTGCTGCTGCTTCTTCTGGCGCGATTTCCTTGATGCAATCAGCTGTCCTTCTTTCAGCATCGCACTTTTCATGTCTGCTGCTGATTGATATTTACCTTGTAGAGCAGCCTTTAACACCCTTTCATATCGCTTTAATAAAGGATGTCCTTCAATAGCTCGATAAAGCTGCTTTTCTGGTTCTGCTCCTTTTTTGAATTCTTTCTTATACGCACAGTTCACCATCACCATCGTCAGAGCAAATAAATCATAAGTTGGTTCAGCTTTTCGTGTACCGAATCCCCAATAGCCTCGATCAAAAAACTCGGTATACTCCTTAATTGCCCTGCCCGCTTTCGTCGTTCCTCCCACATCAATGCACCGGATCGTGGCCGGGGGCCCAGAAACAATGAGATTATCCGGCTTTAAATCACCAAAAATCCAGCCTTCCTGATGTAAATGAGCCAAGCTAGATAAAAGCTGAATCATTAAAACCACAATCCACTCATCACCCTTTTGTTTCACAAATTCAAGCAGTAATGGGCCTCTGACATATTCCATCACATAAAAAGAGCGTTTTTGAGGCATACCAGGATAAATCGCATCATCCATATCATAAAAAAAAGGCCCCATGGTTTTCACAGGAGCCTTTGAAAAGGATTTTAAAACATTGACTTCAGATGCAATGAGCATACTGTCATCACTCACTTTAAGGGCCGCTTGCCCATGTGGCGATTCGGCCAGATAGACAACACCGTTCGCCCCTTTTCCAAGCTCTTTTACAATACGGTAATGATGGTGGTGCCATTTCCCTTGAATCACCGTGCCTAACGGTATGTTAGAAGCCGAATTCATCATCATGCTCTTCCTTTGCTTCAAGCAGCCCTTTGCGTGAACGAACTGATTTGAAATGCTGAAGTGCTTCCCGAAGCGCTGGTCCCGTTGGGGTGATTCCTCCAGTGGTCAGTTTTGGGAAAATAGATGATAATGAATCGAATCGAGGCGTCCAATTCAACACAATTTCAGCATCTGAGTTTTTCCCGGGAAATACACACATCCCAAACTGATTTTCTCCAATTCTTGAATTTAAACTGATGGAAAGGTCGATGAGTGCTTCTTTTACGGTCGGCAGCTTCGGTTTCATACTTGCACTTGTATCAACAAGCACGAGTACTTGAAGGTGAACCGTCTCTCCTAACTCATCTACAACCTCCATTACTTCCCCGCGCTTATCAGGTGGAAGTTCTTCAATTTCAGCATCTTTGCCGAGAATTTGCTGCAATTCTTTATTCACAACACCTTGCAGGGTTTGTGTCATCGCTTTTTTTGTGACCATTTGTACTGTTTGAGATAACTGCTGGACGTAGACAACTTGATGGATGCCTCCGCCTGCGAGAGCAATCCCCTCTACTTCCTTCATCGCTTCATGATCGTGTCTGTTTTCTTCCATAATGCCAATGACATTGACTGTAATCCCTTGTTCCTTTGCCAATGAGGCAATCGCAAGCGGATCTTCCCCGTGATTTGAGCAGCCATCTGTAATCAATAAGATTTGGTTGACGTGACCTTTTCGCATCTTCATTCCTCCTGGGATTGTAACTGAATGCTTATATCCCCATCATCGCCAGAAGAAATTCATATTATACGATATTTTAAGAAATCTCTTGTTTCTCAAGATAGAATGTACCGGTCGGAATGGAAGCCCATTTTGGTGTGTTGTGGTCGAGCCTGATGACAACAACTGTCATATCGTCATCAATTTGGCCTGCTCTTGTTCGAATGACCTCTTCCATTAATAAATCAGCAATTTCTTGGGGATCTTCTGTTTTAAAGCTTTTCATTTTCCGTTTCACCCACAGATCATGATTTTCAATATGCTTTGGCCCTTCAAAAATGCCGTCACTCATCATAATCAATAGATCTCCTGCCTTCATCTGTTCACTCACAACCTCGACTTCGAATTCATCAATAATACCGATTGGCAAGTTGCTTGCTTGTACCTTCATCACCTGATCACCCCGTTTAATAAAGCTGGGTGTTGAACCAATTTTGAGGAACTTACAGCTCGCATCCTGTAAATCAATGATCGATAAATCCAATGTTGAGTAGATCTCGTCCGTCGTTCTTAAAGATAAAATACTATTAATGGTTTTAATCGCCACTTTTTCATTGATACCTGACGCCAATATTTTTTCTAACAGCTTAATCGTTTCATTGCTTTCAAAATGAGCCCGTGCTCCGTTGCCCATTCCATCACTAATAGCTGCAGCATACTTGCCCGCACCAAGCTCCATCATGCTGTAGCTGTCTCCAGATACCAGTCCTCCGCCTTTTGCTGCATGTGCCACGCCTGTAGCCACTCGGTATGATTTAGCAGAGCCAAATACAACGTGGCAATAGCCTGTTGGATGCTCTGCACACTGCTCTGCTTTGACTAAAATCTGTTCTTCTAAAATATCTGAAAGCATTGGAGCAATGATTTTTTCACATTCCCCATGCCCTTGGCAATATGGGATTCTCATTTCAATATCCACATTTCCCTGCTCCAAGCTATAGATTTCTACTTGCTGGATTTCAATGCCAAAGTGCTGAAGCGCTTCTATCATCTGCTCTTCCTGAATAAAGTGCTGTTCTCTTTCTCGTTTTATTTCCCGGGAAAAATCCTCCATTACTTGCGAGACCCCCATCAGCTGTTCAGCCACAAGACGTCTGCTGTCTTGGACTTTTTTCTTCAATGTCTGATTGGCTTTATAGTAAGCGATCTCCTCTTCGATCAATTCCTCGACATGTTTTGATTTTGAGCAGTGCTGACTAAATTTCTTTTTCAATTTTCGGTTATGCTCATACGTTTTTTCATCAGATTCATGCATAACTTGTTTCATTAGTTCATAGGTTGTATCAAAGTTCTGCACCCAGCATTTATTTTTCTTATAGCACGTTTGACAGGATCGTTCTGTGATCGTACTTAAAAAAAGATCTACATCCTCTTCCTGCTTCTTCTCTTCAGGAATGGATTCGTAAAATGTCGCAAAACTCTCAGACAGCGCATGAAATACATGAGAGAACTGATCTACCTTTTTTGCTGTCACGTCTCGTACCTTCCGAGCATATTGCTGCTGCTCTTGTACATGCTCTACCGTACCAGGAATGTATTTCGCTACCTTGGAAGTAACTGATTGCGGCGTGAGCAAAAAGAGTGCAACCGCTATAAGTGATTCATACAGTGTGGTCAGGAGACCTGCTGATCCTTCCCCGTACAGTGAAATGAGTAAGGAACCCACAATTAAGCCGATGGCTGCCCCTGCTTTCTTCCCTTCTTTCAGCAATCCGCCTAATAATCCTGAAAAGGCAAGAAGACTCATCTGATAAAGGTTTCCGATGTTAGCGAGACCGAGAATTAATCCTGTCACAACACCGACCGTACACCCAATACTGGCTCCGCCAATAAAGGCAAATGTCAGCACTACATAACGTGACAAAATATGCTCTGCCTGCATTCCTTGAAATGTGATCCCAGCAAGACCAGTTAAAACTGAGGCAATTAAAATCATAAAACAAATAATTTCTTCGACCTTTAATGAGTGTTTAATTTTCCTGACTGTAAAAATCGGCAGGCTTTGAAGAAAAATCAGAGTCAAAATGAAGGCAAGTCCTGCTTCGACACCCGCCATGACGTAATCATAGCTTTGCACAGCACCTTGCTCTAAGTAAACAAACGCTCCTCGGGTGATCAGCATTGAGAGAACAATGACAACCGGTAATGTTTTCACTGGGTCTTTGATGATGAAAGAAACCACCTTTGACATAAGGAGAAACATGAGCAGCGACGCAAACACAAACAATGCATTTTGAGGTGATATCGTCATCGCCCCTGCGAGTAAAGCTAGACAAGCAAGCATCGCCTTATCTCTTTTAATAAGCAGCATGGAGCCAAAGAAAGGCAGAGCAAACGGCATAATTTCAGATAATATAAAGGCTCGTCCTAATAAAAAGCCTAGAACCACATAAATAAACCCTTTATAGAAAAAAAGAGAATGCGTGTGATGAAGAAACAGGTTTTTCATCTTTTTTAATCCCGCACTGATTCTTTCAAACCCCGCTCCTGTTAAATCAGTTCTTCTTTCTAGTTTTTCCATCTTCTCATCCCCCACCTGATATTCGTTGCTTGTCATTATAGCGAAGGTGAAAAAGAAATTTTGTCAAAAGAAGTTGTCGTTTCCATAAAACGTTCGACGCTTTATTCGTCAAAGAGGCATACTTTCATGAAAGTCGATGTCTTTCATCAGAATTTTACGAAGGCACAAAAAAACAGCTTTCCTATAGAAAGCTGTTTCGAAGATGACCCGTACGGGATTCGAACCCGTGTTACCGCCGTGAAAGGGCGGTGTCTTAACCGCTTGACCAACGGGCCTTGCTTTATGTTCTAGTTAAAAGGATAGCGGCGGAGGGGATCGAACCCCCGACCTCACGGGTATGAACCGTACGCTCTAGCCAGCTGAGCTACACCGCCATAATGAAAATGCGCTAAGAAGCACAAGAACTATAATACAAAGGATTCGCTTGTCCGTCAATAGAAAGTTTTAAATTAAATGACGAAATCTCAAAAAATGTCGTATGGATCATGAAAAAAAGCACCTGCTGAACACAGCAGATGCTTTGTTGTGAAAATATATAGAAAGCAGCAACAAGTTAACCTCTTCTTGCTCCGCGCCCCCCACGTTTTGATTCCGTGTTACGTTTTAAAGATGTTAAGCGATCTTCGCTATCTTTTAAGAATTTGTTCATTTTTTGTTCAAACGATTCCTTCGGACGGAAATCATTTCTGCTTGGTCTTGATTGTTGTTGAGGACGATCTTTTGCTTTTTTAATGGACAAGCCGATTTTACCGTCTTTTTCAACGTTAATCACTTTCACTTCAACTTGTTCACCGACTTTTAAATGCTCATTAATATCTTTTACATAGTTATCGGCTACCTCACTGATATGAACGAGACCAGTTGAACCGCCTGGCAACTCCACAAAAGCTCCAAAATTTGTAATGCCCGTAACTTTCCCTTGTAACTTGCTGCCAACTTCAATCGACATAAAAAAAGTGCTCCTCCTTAGACTTATAAAAAAATCTCATTTGTTCAATTATACATAAACTGAATTTTAAGTGTCAACAAGGCTAATCGCTCTTATTGCCCACATCAAAGATTTTTTCGCCTTTTTTGGACATATAATAGTCCCGTCGTGCCAGTTCGAGTACGTATTCCTTGCTTTTCAGCTTCTTAATTTCATCAGAAATATCTTCCTGCTTTGTTTGTAATTGCTTCAACTCTTTTTCGAGCGCAACCTTCTTCTCTTCTTTTTCCTTTAGTGAAGACGATTGCGACCAGAGGGCACTTGTCACCAAGACAGCAAACATGAGCGCGATTACACCAAACACGGTAAGCCTTCTAAGGAGTCCGCGACGTTTGCGTTTTAAGCGCTGCGCTTGCTGTTCCATTTGTTTTTGGTAATCATTTTGAATTTGTGCGATATTTCTTTTTCTCTTGTTCAAGATTGAAGGCCTCCTCTCTCACTTTGTCCAGAATTGTTTCCATTTCGTTTTGATGGTACCAGATAATTTCTTGGCCCCTTGTAAAATTCCTGCTCCTTTTGAGAAAAACAATCTCATTGATGTTCGCCATTTTTCGGGAATCCGATGAATAATGGTCACATTGAGTAACCAGATGAGCGGATAACAAACAATCGACAGCACCTTCCACACGAGCCGAAACGTAAAACGAACTAGACGTAAGAGCGAGTGGAGCAAGAACAGTATAGCACTTATGACCAATGTGATCATCCAGCGGATCGGCTGGAAGACAATCGACATGACCAGCCTTTTCAGGAAGAGAACGGTCTGATATACACACATCATGATAAACTTGAGAATCTTAAGATACAGATGTTTCATCAATGCCTGATACATCGAGAAACCTAGAGCAACGGCTAGAAAAATATAAAGCCTGAATTCTCCCTCATTTGTCAGCAGCAGGACGTAAAAGAATAAGAGACCCTGTACCATCCAAAAAAGGAGATCGTGGATAACCAAAAGCCATTTTGCTGTTTTTTCCCGATTCACAAACAGCTTGTACGTATCAAGCGATGCGCCCAGCCAGATGCCCATCGCCGCCATGGAAAGCATCGTATAAAACTGGACTGTCAGCGTCATTTAAACAGCTTGCTAAAAAATCCTTTAGCTTTCTCCCCGTGCTGCTCATCCACATAGATTAAATCAAAAACACGCCCTTTAATCGACACAACGCCCTTTTCGACGTCTAGGTTTTTCATTTGCAGATTTTCTCCGCGGATGGCGAGAATCCCCATGAGCGTCTCCAGCAGAAATTCCTCACTATCAAAACTTTCCACTTGTTTGACACCAGTAATATCTAAATGCTTTCTGTTTCGCATTGTGACATTATGCTCCGCGTCTGATGACAGCTTCGTGCCTTGAGGTTGATTATAATATTGATTCATCTATACATCCCCCATATCTCATACTTGCATGTTACTGCATTGTATGTGATAAGAGGGTCATTTAGAACAAGCCCTATTCTGCTGTTTTTTCTTCTTTTAGCACAGTATACATGCCAGCCGCTTCTTCTTTTTTCGTCGTGTCCTTTAACTCGTTGACTTGAACAGTCACTAGTTTTTGACCAAAGCGGATTTGCAGCTCATCTCCTTCTTTCACGTCAGAGCTTGCTTTCGCCTGTGTTCCGTTAATAGAAATCCTGCCTTGATCAGCTACTTCTTTTGCCAATGTTCTTCTTTTAATTAAACGGGACACTTTTAAAAATTTATCTAGTCTCATGTGTCTTCACCTCTTTCTATGCGTTTTGCATCGTTCCATAGATCGTCCATTTCCTCTAGCGTTAAGTCATCTAATGAACGGCCTATTTCCTTTGCTTTTTGTTCGATATGCTGAAAGCGCCGTATGAATTTTGTGTTGGCAGAAGCGAGTGCCGTTTCAGGCTCTAAGTGATAGAACCGGCCAATATTGACGAGAACAAACAAAAGATCTCCAAATTCATCTTTCATCTGCTTCGTTGCACCATCGTCCGTCTTCTCTGCCACTTCATCGAGAAATTCCTGCTTTTCTTCTTCGTATTTGTTCCAAATATCTTGAACATCTGTCCAATCAAAGCCTACCTTGGCAGCTTTCTTTTGGAGCTTATATGCCTTTGTTAGTGCTGGAAGTGTCGCCGGAATCGATTGCAAAATAGAACCGGTCCGCTCTGGCTTCTCCTGCTGCTTGATTTTTTCCCAGTTGGCAACCACATCTGCTGCCTCAGAAACATTCGTGTCACCAAACACATGGGGGTGCCGCCGAATCATTTTTTCTGTGACATGCTGAATGACGTCATCGATTGAGAAATAACCGTCATCTTCGCCAATTTGAGCGTGAAGCAGCACCTGCAGCAGCACATCGCCAAGCTCTTCCACCATATGATCTGGGTCATCTTCATCTATCGCTTCAAGCAGTTCATAGCATTCTTCAATTAAATATGGTTTGAGTGATTCATTTGTTTGTTTTTGATCCCATGGACAGCCGCCCGGACCTCTTAATGTACGTATAACGTCACGGAAGGTGTCAAATTGTTGATAAAGCAGCTGTTCATCTTGAATTGGAGGAACATAAACACTCGTTAAGTTATTTATCGACACATCTCGATCAAGTTCAAATAAAGGAACGGCAGTAATCTGTTCCTGACTGCTTCCAGCTGCAGTCACAATATAAACTTCATAATCGTCGGGAAGCTTTTCCATCAGTGTGAGTTTCACATTCGAAGCTGTCATCTGATCATATACCTGACAAATCAGGACGTGCTGGGTTAATTTCAGATCATCCGCTCTCATATCCCCTGCATCAACGAATTGTAATCCCTCGATGGGATCAATCTGCAAGGAGTTGAATGTCGCATCTAGAAAGCTTTGTCCACCAGCGACAGACACCTCAATCCCGCGCTCTTTCTGCCCGGAAACGAGCAGCTGTACGGTCTTTTCCGCCACAAATGGATGACCAGGTACTGCGTACACAATGTCTTTTTCCGCTGCCTCTGAAAATAATATTTCGGTAATTTCCTGATACACCTGATCAAACTGATCGTGCTTTTCATAAATTTCATCAAAAAAGGTGAGAGCTGGGACCTCCTGCATCAACTCTGCGGTAAGCGGATGATCCTGCGTTCTCATAAATACTTCTTTCGCCTGCTTCAGCTGCCTATATACACCGAGCGTCAGCTGATCCATGTCGCCTGCCCCGAGACCGACGACGGTAATCTTACCTGCCATTTTGATTCCCTCTCATCTGTTTAAAATATAAAATCTTTTCTCCTAATGGAATGAGTCTCCATTCATCGTCCGTAAATACTTCTAGCTTAAGAATACTATATAAAAAGGCGAAACCACCAATAAAAACTGATGTCAGGCTCTCTAAAACGGAAAACGGACGTTTTTCAAAGGGGATGACCCATGAAAACAGAGCCTGATATCCTATTAAGACCACAGCCATGAAGGCGGCTGATAAAAGAATTTTCACCGGGAACAGCTCTCTCAACGAAATCCATCCTTTATGCTTCAAATAAACGGCATTGAGCACGGCTGCTGTGAGAAAACCACATACAGTTGACCATGCGGCACCTTGGATGCCAAATAACGGTACAAGCGCAATCGTTAGAATCCATTTCACCAGCACGCTGAGGACCACCACAACAGCAGGGTACACAGTATGCCCGAGCCCTTGCAGTAAAGCCGTCTGCGTAATGGCAATCGATGTAAAGGCGATCGATATACAGAATATTTGCAAGGCATCGGTGCCTAAATCATTACGAAAAAGCATTGTATTGACTGGTTCTAAAATACAAATCAGTCCAACCGCTGACCCTATCCCTAATACCGACGTGGTCTTAACCGATGACCGAACTTTTTGCCGTATCGTTTCATGCTCTCCATTCCTCATGGCTGCTGATAAAAATGGCACAAGTGAGGTTCCGATGCTGATGGCAAACACCGTTCCGAGCTGTAAGAAAGGCTGGCCTCGGTCATATACACCTTTCGCCGCCTTTGCCGCCGCTTCACTGAGACCCTCGCTGCGCAGCAGCGCATACAGATGAAAAGCATCAATCATTTGCATCCATAAAATGAGCAAACCGCTGACACAAATCGTCAATGTATACAGCACCAAATTCTTCATAACATCTTTTTTTCGAAGTGTCGCCTGTTTGCCTGACATACTTTCAGCAGCCTGCTTTCGATAGGTCAGCCAAAGGAAAAGAAGCAAAATGAGCGAGGCCGCACTTCCCGCGATAGAAGAGAACACTGCACCCGCCCCTGTTTCATAAAGCGAATAGCCGTGCCTCACGAAATAGAAGGATAAAACAAGCAGGACACCTACCCTGATGAGCTGCTCAACCAACTGAGAAACAGCCGTTGGAAGCATCAGACCGTCACTCTGAAAAACTCCCCTCAGCATCACAGTGAGCGGCAGAAATAGAAACACAAAAGCACTCATCTGGATGAGCAGAATTAATTGACTGTCTGCCATAAGACCCGCAATTGTGCCTGCTCCTATGTAAAGACAAAGAAATAAGACCAGGCTCAGTAAAGTGATATAGACCAAGGATACCCTTGTAATGATCCGTCGATTCTCTTCCCCATACTCACTCAAAAGCTTGGACACCATGACAGGAAAACCTGTTGTACCAAGCATGATGGCAATGCCAAGGAAAGGATATACCTGCTGATAAATATAAAACCCTGTGTCCCCTACGATGTTTTGAAACGGGACACGGTAAACGGCACTTAGTACCTTTGATAACAAGCCTGCGATGGTCAAAATCACCGCACCCTGGAAAAGCCAGTGCGGCTGATTCACAGCATTTTTCATGGATGACTCCTTTAAAATAGATCTACAGTTAAACGCACTCATTATATCATACGTGAAAAAGACGTTCCTTTCTAAGGAGTAGACGGCACATGTCTCGTTTTGTTTCATTCCATATAAAAAACCGACAAAATCAAATGATTTCATCGGCATTCTTTCGTTTTATCAAAATGATATAGAGTTATTAGACCTAATGTTCCATTTGACGGGCTAAGAAGCCAGCTGCTGTCTCTGCCGCTTTATGCTCCACTTCTCCCATTGAACGCTCTTTAGAAAATAAGACGACGGCGCCAATCGGATCTCCGTTTGCAACAATAGGTGCAATGGTATAAGAAGATACGTCATCATCAATACCATCGACAAGTTGAATTTCTTTTTTGCTTTCTTCTAACACAGAATTACGCTGATCCATTGTTCGTTCAAGTAAATCACTGATGGATTTGTTTAAGTACTCTTTTTTCGAACTGCCGGATACAGCAATATACGTATCTCGATCACAGATCAGGATGGAATGACCCAAACTGTCGAATAATGCATCAGCATATTCCTTCGCAAAGTCTCCTAGCTCACTAATCGGCGAATACTTCTTCAAAATCACTTCTCCATCGCGGTCGACGAAAATCTCAAGCGGATCTCCTTCCCGAATGCGCAATGTTCTGCGAATCTCCTTCGGAATAACCACTCTACCTAGATCATCGATGCGGCGTACAATTCCAGTTGCTTTCATTCACTGCTGCCTCTCTTTCGTTTGATGATGTGTTGGGTGAATGGAACAAAAGCGTCCACTTTATGCAACATTCACCACTTGACCCTGAGTTTAGTATCCGTCACATCAAACGTAATATACACGAGAGACAAACAAAATTTTATGAAGATGGAATGGTTTCTTTTTTCACATCTTGAAGGCCTCGAAGCATGTTAAGAACAACCTCAAGCCATTCCTCTGTCTTCTTGCCTTTCGTTTGGACAGAAATAATCAGCTTGCTGCCTTCCATTCCCAATCCGATTTCACGTCCATATTTACTGCCGAGCTCAAATAATTTTTGACCGTCGATTTCACCGCTTGCTTTCTCATCAAGGGTCATTCTGACAATGCCTTTCTCCATCTTGATCAGCTCGACACGTTCCTGGACAGCGTACACCTTCATTGTCGCAATCGTAAACAAGTCAGCCACTTCTTGCGGATATTCACCAAATCGGTCGATCATTTCATCCTGAAGCTCTTTTCTCTCTTCAATCGATCCAATTGCTCTGAACTGTTTATACATTTCAATCTTTTGCTTGCCATCCGAAATATAAGTGTCTGGGATGTAAGCATCAATTTGCAGATCAATTTCTGGCTCGAATTTATCTTGAGCCGTTGTATCGCCTCTTCTTTCCTCAATGGCTTCTTTCAGCATTTGAGAATAGAGATCGAATCCAACCGAATCAATGAAGCCATGCTGCTGAGCACCAAGTAAATTCCCTGCTCCTCGAATCGTTAAATCACGCATCGCAATTTTAAACCCAGATCCGAGCTCTGTGAATTCTTTAATGGCTTGAAGTCTTTTCTCCGCAACTTCAGAAAGAACTTTATCTTTTCGATACGTGAAATAAGCATAAGCGACACGGTTCGAACGCCCGACTCGTCCTCTTAGCTGGTACAGCTGAGAGAGCCCCATTTTATCGGCATCGTGGACGATGAGCGTGTTCACATTTGGAATATCGACTCCCGTTTCAATGATGGTGGTACTGACCAATACATCTGATTCACCTTCAAGGAAATTGATCATCACTGATTCCAGCTCGTTCTCACTCATTTTCCCGTGCGCATAACTGACTTTTGCGTCTGGGACCAGCATGGAGATTTCGTCTGCTTTTCGTTCAATATCCTCAACACGGTTATAAAGGAAGTACACTTGACCGCCGCGTGCTAATTCTCGCTCAATCGCTTCTCTGACTAGAGCGCCATTGTACTCGACCACATAGGTTTGAACAGGGAATCGATTTTCAGGCGGTGTTTCAATCACTGATAAATCCCGCACGCCTAGCATGGACATATGAAGCGTACGCGGAATTGGCGTAGCCGTTAATGTCAGTACGTCGATATTGGCTTTCATCTGTTTAATTTTCTCTTTATGCGTCACACCAAAACGCTGTTCCTCATCAATGATCAACAGTCCTAAATCCTTGTAGACGATGTCTTTTGAAAGAAGACGGTGTGTGCCGATAACCATATCGATCGTTCCGTTTTTCAGCCCTTTTAACGTTTCAGTTGTTTCTTTTCTTGTACGGAAACGGCTCAGCTGCGCAATTTTGACAGGGTAGTCTTGGAATCGGTCCATGATTGTGTCAAAATGCTGCTGCGCTAAGATGGTTGTCGGAACTAGCAGGGCTACCTGCTTCCCGTCAGCAATCGCTTTGAAGGCCGCACGAATAGCCACCTCCGTTTTTCCGTAACCCACATCTCCACAAAGCAGACGGTCCATTGGACGTTCCCGCTCCATATCCTGTTTAATTTCGTGAATTGAACGGATTTGATCATCTGTTTCCTGGTAAGGGAACGCGGATTCAAACTGGCGCTGCATCTCATGATCAGGCGAGAAAGCATATCCTTTGCTTGCCTCGCGTTCTGCGTACAGTTTAATCAGATCATCTGCGATGTCCTGTACAGATGTTTCCACTTTTTTCTTCACACGTTTCCAATCGCTGCCGCCTAGTTTGTACAGCTTTGGTTCTTTACCTTCTGATCCTACATATTTCTGCACCTGATCAATTTGTTCAACCGGTACATAAAGCTTATCGCTTCCTTGATAATGAATATTTAAATAATCTTTATGAATGCCGCCGATTTCAAGCGTTTCAATTCCTAAATATTTACCGATCCCGTGGTTAATGTGCACCACATAATCGCCGACTTGAAGCTCTGAATAGCTCTTGATCCGCTCTGCATTGGTCAGCTTTTGCTTACGTGCCTGCTTTTTCACACGTTTCTTGAAGAGTTCACCTTCTGTGATTACAGCAATTTTTGATAACGGCAATTCAAAGCCCGTTTGCAGCTCACCTTGTAAAATATACACCTGTCCGCTTACAAGCTCAGCGTCCGGTTTAGCAAGAGCGGCTTCAATGTCATAATCATGCAGAACAGACGACAGCTTTTCTGTCCGCTCTTCATCAGCACCTAAGAAGACAACCGTGTATTGCTGTTTTTTATAGCGTTCAATTTCACTCGCCAGCACATTCATCTGCCCGTGGAAATTCTGCATTTGCTTACTAGATACATTGACGATATTTTGCGGATTTGTCTGCTGGACATGTCTCAGGAACAAAGAGTAGTACAGAATGGATCTCGATTGCTGATTGATCAGTTCTTGGAACGGGAAAGATAGAGATAAATCATGGAGAATATTGCCTTCTTCAAGCAGACTAATTGTCCAATCGGCTTCTTCCTGTTCAAGCTGTTCTTCCATCTCCTGAATTCTGCTGATTTCATCTAAAATAATAATCGTATCCTGCGATGTGTAATCTAGCAAACTAGCAGGCTTTTCATAGAAATAGGACAGGTACTTCGTCATTTCCTGTGTCACGATGCCTTCAAGCAGCTTCTCGCGATCAGCAGAAATATTTTGATGAAGCAGTTCTTTTTGCTGATCTGAGTTGAATTTCTTTAAGCTCTTCGCCAGCCCTTGATCAAGCTGTTCAATGGCTCTCACTCGTTCAGGACCTCTCACAATTAACTCTTTTGCAGGACCTATTTTGATTTCTTGAAGGGTTTCTAATGAACGCTGTGTATCCGAATGAAACGTTCGAATCGAGTCTACTTCTGTATCAAACAGTTCAATACGGATTGGATGATCTTCCGTTAACGCATAGATGTCGATGATTCCTCCGCGCACACTAAAATCTCCGGGCGCTGCAACCATCGACGTCCGGTCATAACCAATTTGTACGAGCTGTTTTGAAAACGCCTCCAAATCAATTTCTTCACCGATCTTTAAATGGATCTGACTCTCCTTCCAGAGCTCAACTGGCGGAAGCATCCTGCGAACCGCAGCAGCGGGAGTGACGATAATGGGGTTTTCTCCATTCGCAAGTCGATTCAAGACATCCAAACGCTGTGCTCTCAGCTCAGGACTGGCCACTGCAATTTCTGAAGCGATGAGTTCATTGACAGGATAGAGAAGAACCGAGCGATCCGGCATCACACTTGCTAGATCATCTGTTACCTTCTGCGCCTGATATAAATTGTGAGTCACAATAAACATTGGCCGCTTCAGTTCGTCTGATATCGCGGCTGTAAATAAAGATCTGACGGAGCCTGATAGTCCGGCAAGCAGCTGTTCTTTTAACCCTTCCTTTAGCCCATTAAAAATGGACTGAAAATCATCACTTTGTTTGATAAATGATTGTATGTTTTTCATTTGGCTCCTCCTCCCTGTTTGTTTAAAACAGAAAAACGCTTTGGTCTAATATCTACACCAAAGCTTTTTTATTGAATAAAAGTATGATACTGATGGTAATCAGGATTTCTTTCAAGCGCCTCTTGGCAATCCTCACAAATGGTTTGTACATGTAAATCACCATTTTCCCTATAAGAAATCATATCGTTTCTTTCCTCATTTGTTAAGTGATGAAATCCAAGCGCTTCACTTTGGACAGCAGATTCATCTAGACTGCCAACCTTTACACCACAGTGGCGGCAGTAATAATGCAAAGCCATACGTGATCCTCCCATGCTGAGATTTTATGATCAGTATGCGCTTCGCTTATCATTCTTATACCTTCTTGTTAAAATCATTCATCACTTCTAAAAATGGCTTTTTTAAAGCCGCTTCACAAGCCTCGACAGACGATTGAATGGCTGATGCGATGTCAGGCTGTTCTTCTTCTGAGAAACGTCCTAGTACGTAATCAACGACCTTCATGCCGTTTTGAGGACGTCCAATGCCGATACGGAACCGGTCAAATTCAGGTGAACCTAAATGCTGAATTAATGATTTGATTCCATTATGCCCGCCTGCACTTCCTTTTGTACGTAAGCGAATCCGGCCAGTTGGCAAATCAAGATCATCATAGATCACTTTCAAATGTTCAAGGGGAATATCGTAATAGTCCATCAGCGGACGCACACATTCTCCTGATAAGTTCATATATGTAAGCGGCTTTACAAGTAGAACCTTTTGCCCCGAAACAAACCCATTTCCAAATTGTCCATGGAATTTTGATTGATTTAAAGGAATGTCCCATTTTTTTGATAATTCATCTATTGTCATAAACCCGACATTATGTCTTGTTTTTTCATATTCTTTTCCTGGATTGCCTAATCCAACGAATGCAATCATGAAACCAATAACCTCCTTTGTCACACAGCACACGCCTAAAAAATGAGCCAATCAGATTGCCTCATGTAAAAACGTATGAATTCTTTTCATTCTAGCACAAAAGACGCAACCGCGGGAGGGTTACGTCTCTAAATGACCAGTTATTCTCCATCGTCATCCTTTTCTTTAATGGCCTCAGGCTCTTGCGGCTCTTCTTCGCTATCTGGCTCAGGAACCTCTGATTGCTGAGGCGGCAGAATGGAGGCAACGACTTCTTCTGGATCGTTATTGATTTGATAAGATGACTGAACAGGCAGATCAGCAACTGTTAAGACATCATTGACTTCTAGGTTTGTAATATCAGCTTCAATATTCTGCGGAATATCTTTTGGTTTCGCTGTAACAGATAGTTCAAATAGTGGCTGCTGAAGCACACCGCCATCTTTTACCCCTTTAGACTCGCCAATCAGCTGTATTGGTACATCTGCCTCAATTTCACGCTGTAAGTCAACGACTTGGAAATCAGCATGAACAAGTTCGTTTTTCAGCGGATCTGTTTGTAATTCTGTCACCATCACAGATTTCGTTTCACCACCCACATCTAAGGTGATGATTGTATTCTTCCCTTCATCACGTAAGGTTTTTAATAAATCGATGCTGTCTAATGAAACAGCCAGATTGTCTGTATTTTTTCCGTATATGACACCAGGAACGTGTCCTGAATGACGGATTTTTTGCAGTGTGGAACGTTTGAAATCAGTTCTTTTATTTGCTTTTAAAGTTGCCATATTCAGCACCATCCTATTTCTTTTTTGTCACTACTCTCATAATTACCCATAACCGAATCATTTTAAACCTATTTGCCGTGAATGATGATAGCAAAAAGACCCCAAGCTTGATGCCTAGGGCCTTTTTTAATCAGAAAATCAGCTAAAAAGGTAGCTCACAGATTCTTCTTCATGTACACGGATGATGGCTTCTGCAAGCAAAGGCCCAACTGAAAGCGGAATGAATTTTCCAGCTTTCTTGTCATCAGTTAATTGAATACTGTTTGTCACAACTAATTCTTTAATTTTAGAGTTTGTGATGCGTTCTACTGCTGGTCCAGACAAGACTGGGTGCGTACAGCAAGCATATACTTCAGCTGCTCCATTTTCGACTAGCGCATTTGCAGCAAGTGTAATAGTACCAGCTGTATCAATGATATCATCGATTAGAATGGCCGTTTTGCCTTCAATGTTACCAATAATGTTCATGACTTCAGCAACGTTTGGCTTTGGACGGCGTTTGTCGATAATTGCGATTGGCGCTTTCAGGCGGTCTGCCATTTTACGCGCACGTGTCACACCACCGTGGTCAGGAGACACAACAACGATATCATTCAAGTTCTTCTGTTCGAAATAGTTTGTTAAGATTGGCACAGCCATTAAGTTATCGATTGGAATATCGAAGAAACCTTGGATTTGCGGCGCATGAAGATCAAGCGCAATCACACGTGTAGCACCTGCTGTTTCAAGCAAGTTTGCAAAAAGCTTCGCAGTGATTGGCTCACGAGGTTTTGCTTTACGATCTTGACGTGCATATCCGTAATAAGGGATCACAATATTGACAGTTTTCGCAGAAGCGCGTTTTAGTGCATCCACCATAATGAGCAGTTCCATAATATGCTCATTGACTGGCGCACTTGTTGATTGAATAACATAACAATCACAGCCGCGGATACTTTCTTCAATATTGATTTGGACTTCACCGTCACTAAAGCGTTTAACAGAGCTCTTTCCTACATCAACTCCGATACGATCGGCAATTTCTTTGGCAAGTTCAGGGTTTGAATTCAAAGAGAATATCTTTAAATTCGCATCAGCATAACGATTAGACATGGTAAACCTCCGGGTATTTGGATTATTTTTTATGAATATTTTTCACATAATCTTCTTTATTGACTTGTCTTGCTCTAGCAATAGACAATGCATCCTGCGGTACATCTTCTGTAACCGTTGAACCGGCTGCAACATATGCCCCTTTTCCGACAGTGACTGGTGCAACGAGATTTGAATTACAGCCAATAAATGCGCCGTCTTCAATCTTCGTTAAGAATTTGTTTTTCCCATCATAGTTGACTGTAATGGAACCACAGCCAAGATTTACATCAGTTCCGACCTCTGCGTCTCCAATGTAGCTTAGATGAGATGCTTTGCTGCGGTCTCCGAAAACTGTTTTCTTGATTTCGACAAAATTCCCAATTTTTACTTCATCGCCAATTTTCGACAACGGGCGAATATGAGCAAACGGTCCAATTGTCACATCAACTCCAACCTCACTATCGCAGACGACAGATTGCTTAATAACTGTTCGATCTCCGATGATGCTGTCAACAATTTCAGTGTTTGGCCCAATAGTGGCGTCTGCACCGATTTTTACATTCCCTTTGATGACCGTCCCAGGATAAATAACTGTATCTTCACCGATGACAGCATCTGGCGAAATATACGTGTTCTCAGGATCAATCAAGGTCACACCATTCTTCATATGCTGATGATTAATACGTCGCTTCATGAATTGCTCTGCTTGTGATAGAGCGATACGGTCATTAACTCCAAGTGTTTCTTCAAAATGCGGTGTTTGATAAGCTGCAACTGTTTGCCCTTCATTTTTTAGAATTTCAATAACGTCTGGCAAGTAGTATTCACCCTGAGCATTTTCATTCGACACTTGCTCAATCACACGGAAGAGATCTTCATTTGAAAAGCAATAAGTCCCTGTATTAATTTCATTCACTTGACGCTCTGCATCGTTCGCATCTTTATGCTCCACAATTTTCACGACAGCACCTGTTTCGTCACGAATAATACGGCCATAGCCTGTTGGATCATCCGCATGTGCTGTTAAAATAGTGACTTTTGCTTGATGTTTTTGATGCTCGCTTAACATGGCTTCCATTGTTTCCGCTGTCAATAATGGCGTATCACCACAAATGACAATGGTTGTTCCCTTTTCCTGCGCGAGAAACGACTTTGCTTGTTTAACGGCATGGGCTGTTCCCAGCTGTTCTTCTTGAAGTGCATACTCACTTCTGTCTCCAAGCTGCTCTTTCACGTCCTCTGCACCATGACCGACAATCGTCACTAGCTTGGCTAAAGAAAGCTTTAACGCTTCATCTGCCACATGCTCGACCATTGGCTTTCCGCAAACTGGATGAAGTACTTTATATAGCTTTGACTTCATTCTCGTTCCTTTTCCCGCTGCTAAAATCACTGCGAACCGCTTATCCATTGATTGGCCTCCAATATCCCTATTATCCATAGAAAAATATATCCTAAATAAAGACTGATTTCAAGGATACATAAGGAAGTACAATAATTTTCTAACAGATGAAAGACTTAAGAAACAAGAGAAAGAACGCAAAAAAGACAGCATTTAAAAGAAAACATTCATTTTCTCTTAAAGCTGTCTTTTTAGGTTCACGTATGATTAAGAAGCTCCAGCTTCTTCATATTCAATTGTTTCTTCCTCTTCGCCTAAGCGATGATATTCATTTAATACAGCATCTTGGATTTTACCCCGAGTGCTTGAATTAATTGGATGTGCAATGTCGCGAAACTCTCCATCGGGCGTGCGTTTGCTAGGCATTGCAACAAACAACCCATTATTTCCATCAATCACACGAATATCATGAACAACAAATTCGTGGTCCAGCGTGATGGATGCAATCGCCCTCATGCGACCATCGGTATTCACGCGGCGTAATCTTACGTCAGTAACTTCCACAGTAGTTCACCACCTTTTCCCAATATAAAAGCATTACTTAGGTATTCAACGATCGTGGTGATTCTCCTGCTCTTTTTTTAAACTTTTTTTGAAATATCGGGATATTTATACATTATTTGTCATATTCGTGACGACGCTTACATTCTCAGCATAAAAAAAGACATCATGATGATGTCTTTCCCTGCATATGATGAAACCAAACGGCTTTCATTGAGAGTGCCTGTTTATTTCACTAATGCAACTACTTCTATTTCTACAAGCGCATCCTTTGGAAGTCTTGCCACTTCCACACATGAACGAGCTGGCTTATGTGTATGGAAATACTCACCGTACACTTCATTCACTTCAGCGAATTGTTCCATATCTTTGATGAAAACAGTTGCTTTCACGACTGTTTCAAAGGAAGCACCTGCTGCTTCAAGTACAGCCTCAAGATTACGGAATACTTGATGTGTTTGTTCTTTAATATCTCCATTGACAAAATCTCCAGCTGGGGTTAATGGAATTTGCCCTGAGCTGTAAAACATGTTATTGACAATAATTCCTTGAGAGTAAGGTCCAATGGCTGCTGGTGCATGTTTGGTTTGAACAACTTTTGTCATATCAATCTCTCCCATTCAAATACATGTTTAATCAAAGCTTACGCTTTCGGATGAAAAAACTCGTGGAAATTGCCTTCATTGATCTCAATGATTTTTTGCTTCATATCAATGGTTGAAAGCTTTAACAATGAGACATATTCATCGACAAGACGTTCATCTACGCCTTCATCTTCTAAAAGAACACCGATCCCTGCAACATTTGCATTAAATTCCTCAAGCAAATTCATCATGCCGTTAATGGTTCCGCCCGCTTTCATAAAGTCATCAATGATCAGCACATTGGAGCCTTTATCTAAGCTGCGCTTTGCAAGGGACATGGTTTGAATTCGGTTAGACGAACCTGACGCATAATTAATACTGACTGTTGATCCTTCGGTTACCTTATTATCTTTTCTAACGATCACAACAGGCACATTTAAATAACCCGCAACAGAATAGGCAATTGGAATACCCTTTGTCGCAACGGTCATGACGACATCAATCGCACGGTCCGCAAAGATGGTCGCAAACAGCTTACCGATTTTCGCAAGAATCGATGGATTACCTAAAACATCGGTTAAATATAAATAACCGCCAGGAAGTACACGTTCAGGAGTTGATAATGCCTCTCCGATATCGTTTACTACGTCATCTGCTTCTTTTAGGTGAATTTTAGGAATATATTTCACTCCGCCAGCAGCGCCAGGTACAGTAAGCAATGTGCCTATTCCCTGCTGTTCGAAGGTCTGTTTGATAATCGTTAAGTCTTCACTAATGGAGGACTTTGCAGATTGATAACGTTCTGCAAAAAAAGTTAAAGGTACTAGTACGTGCGGGTGGGCTAACAAATAATTTGTTAAGTCCACCAATCTGCCGCTTCGACGAAACTTCATGAACTTACCCCCAGAACCCGAATAATTTATGAATAATATAACTTAATATACGGATTTAATCAAGGGCATTTTGTTCGCCGATCATGCGGACAGCGTATACTTGATCACAAAATCCTCTCAGTCCGTTATATATTCTTTGTACCTTCGATTCATATTGAATCAAGCCAAATACAGTTGGGCCGCTCCCACTCATTAATACAGCATCAGCACCGAAACGCTTCATCTGTCTTTTGATCATATCTACTTCCGGATACATCTTTAATGTCACAGACTCCAGAACGTTACCGAGTGAGCCGCACATCTCTTTATAATCTTTCGCTTCAATGGCTTCAATCATACGCTGTACATTTGGGTGTTCTACTTTGCTTGCGTCATATTGTCTATAAACTTCAGCTGTAGATACCCCAATCACCGGCTTCGCTAAAATCACCCAGCAATGCGGCGGTGTCGCGATATGCTTCAGTTTTTCTCCACGTCCTGTCGCTAGTGCTGTGCCTCCGTGTACACAAAAAGACACATCTGAGCCGATCTCCGCTCCAAGCTCAGCTAGTTCATCTAACGTGAGATTCAACTTCCACAAACGGTTTAAACCGCGAAGCGCTGCTGCAGCATCACTGCTGCCTCCAGCTAAACCTGCTGCAACAGGTATTGCTTTTGTGATGACAATCGATACTCCTTTTTGAATACCGAACCTTGTTTTGAGTAATTTTGCCGCCTGATAAGCCAAGTTACGCTGATCATCTGGCACAAATCGATTATGAGATGATACACGGATTTCGTCTTTGTCCAGCTCCGTCAGCTCAAGTCGATCTGCAAGGTCTATTGTTGTCATCACCATCTCTACTTCGTGATATCCATCCGGTCTTTTTCCATGAACATCAAGTGAGAGATTAATTTTTGCCGGTGCTTTTTCTAAAATACGCAAACATTTCACCTACTTCTCCATCTAAACATAAGTATCAATATTGTATCACATTTGATGGATCTGATGAATATTGGCTTTTACGCCCAGCACACTGACTTTTTCAGCAAAAAAGCCAGAGACACCTGAGGTATCCCTGACCATTTTTCTATCGTTGATTCTCATCCTGAGCCATGTGCTGCTGAGCTAATTCGATGGCACGTTTGACCATATTACCTGCGTCACGCGCACGAATTTCTCCCCAGCCTCCATTTTTGACGGTATCATAAAATCCAAGATCCTTCGCCAGCTCGTATTTGAACTCATCTGACATAATGCCTCGGCGTCTACCCAAACGAAACAGCCCCTTTAGTCGAGAATTCGAATCAGTGCCACTGCTTTTGTGGCTTTCTTATTTTGTATCGAATCCTTTCTTTTACCCCTTTCAAAAAATGGACAGACTCCCATTCAGAAAAAAAGGCAAAACAAAAAGCAGTAAACAAGAAGTTCACTGCCCATTAATAGGCGACTGAGCTAGCGGTATCATCGAACGTTAATTCGACCGTCTCAGTCAGTATATCTGCATAACTGTAAGAAACTCTTTCAAACGAATTCTCATCTTGATCTAATTGAATCACAAATACAGAAGGGTACGTTTCAGCTAAAATGCCCGAACGCTCAATTGTTTTACGGCGGCCTCCGTTAGCCTTTAACGTCAAACGTTTACCTAAGTTACCATCAAGCGATCTTTTGATGTCGGACAAAGTCTTCGCCATTGCATCCACCTCACTGAGATAATTATACAACAACGGCCCATTTTTGTCAAATAAAAATTAAATTATATCAACCAACACGAGCCATTGTCAACAAAATAATTTTGACAAACTTCTACCTTTTCTCCTCCCTATTTTTCTCAAATTCCGGTGAATTATGTATCCGTTTGAAATTTCTTTTTACACATAAAAAAAACCAGACTGAAATCAGTCGGGTTATGTCGATTCATGGTCTTTTTTATATGGCATACCTACCCTTAAAACACCCTTCGTCTCGATGCCTCCGAGACCTTTTTCTCTTGTTAATGTATTACGAAGCACATCCCACACATTGATTCGATCTACAAATGGAGTGAAGCTGATCTTCGCAACGATATAGACGGGATCGAGCGCATGGATGTTCACACGTGAAGGTGAGCTTGCAAAATTGGCGCCTGCTTGGATCAATGATTCGAAATGAGATTGACAGGCGCCTGCAAAGATCACAAGCTGATCTAAATGAGGAATTTTCTTTCTTGCTTTTTGAACCGTCTCAACGAAATGACGAGAATGGCGATAGGCACCGATATCATTTACGCCGCCCTTTTGCTTGGAATACGCATCATGCCCTGTAATGACCAAAATATCAGGCCGATATTGATCAAGTAACGAATCGATCACGCTTGGCATTTTCTTCTCATGACAATGCACTCCGTACACAGGTACACCAATTCGTTCATATACATCTAAGCATTTCTTTAAGTATGAAGCATCTCCATCTAAATGAAGGACCTTTCCAGGCATGTGAAAATACTGCTCCTGATGCTGATATTGTCCAGAAGTATAATACTCTTGTTTTTCACGCAGCAGCTGATAATCCTGTCTTAGTAAGTCGAGCGATTCGTTAATTTTCCGTTCGTCGTCCTTTTCCCTTGTCAGCTGCTCCTCTTTTTGAATCAAGACGAGATCCGACATCTTAGCATCAGCAATCAGCCTCACTTCATTCCCATGCAATATGGCAGTGGCTTCGTGCTGATCTGTCTCATCAATTCGAATGATTCGAAACATAATATCCATTTGATAGGATGCCCTCGTCACCATATCTCCTATTTGAAATTGCATGCTGTTCACTCCACAATCAGGCTCATATCCTGTTGGTATCGTCTTTCATATATGCTGTTCTTTCTAGCCTATGCCCGAACAGTTGAAGTGGTGAAAAACAAAAGAAAAAAGCCCTTACGATAGGGCTTTTTGTAAAACATTCGACAAACGGGCAAATTCCTCAATGGATAATGATTCTCCGCGTCGCTTTCCATCAATATCTGCTGTTTGAAGTGCTTCTTCGATGATCGCTTTATGTTTTTTTCCATCAGGGAGATTGTTCATCAAATTATTCATCAATGTTTTCCGGCGCTGGCCAAAGCTTGCTCGGATCAATTGAAAGAAAAACGCATCATTTTCTACTGAGACAGCAGGCGTTTCACGAACAGTCAGCTTAATCACAGCCGAATCAACATTGGGCTGAGGAACAAAAACCGTTTTAGGCACAACCATCACCGTTTTTGCTTCCGTATAAAATTGAACTGCGATAGACAGTGAATTATATTC
Organism: Bacillus sp. FSL R5-0512; assembly: GCF_038593295.1. Classification (NCBI taxonomy): domain Bacteria; kingdom Bacillati; phylum Bacillota; class Bacilli; order Caryophanales; family Bacillaceae; genus Bacillus; species Bacillus sp. FSL R5-0512. Next base: position 53,448 of record NZ_CP151982.1, on the reverse strand, counting down.
CTTTGATGAAGGGGCAGCTGCCATACGATCTGCTACTTCTTTTTGCAGCATGACCACAATCCCTTTCAATGGAAGGTTTTCTTCAAGCAATTTCATAATAATCGGTGTTGTCACATAATATGGAAGGTTGGCTACGACCATCACTTCCTTACAGTCAGCAAAATTTTCCTCGATGACCTTTCTCACATCGGCTTTTAATACATCTTGATGAATGATCGTGACATTATCATATGGAGAAAGCGTATCGTTTAAAATAGGCAATAAACGCTGATCGATTTCAAAAGCGGTGACTTTCTTTGCACGTTTAGCCAGCTGCTCTGTCAATGCGCCGATACCAGGTCCAATTTCAATGACGCCGGTCTCATCTGTAACCTCCGCGTGATCGACAATGCGATCTAAAATATTTGTATCAATTAAGAAGTTCTGCCCTAAGCTCTTTTTAAAAGAGAAACCGTACTTCTTCAGTATTTCCTTCGTTCTGACGGGTGTCGCAATATCTTTATTCATCGGCTTCCTCCTGCATGACGGTCTTTAAGGCCGCAATAAAATCATGTTTGGTTATTTGGAACATGTGAAGGCGCTTTTGCAGCTGCTTCGCATTGGTATATCCTATATTTAAAAGCACTCCTAGTCGTTCGCGGCGGCGTTTCGATGCTTCGCCACCGATAAGGCCTGCGTCAAATAAGTCGTCTAATGTAATGTCACTTTCCGTTACTTCCATTTCTTCATGGACATGGGCAAGACATTCCCGAATACTGTTCAAGGAAGCATGCTCGACACCAATTCCTTTATCCCGCTTCGCCTTCGCAAGATGTTTTGGCAAAAAAGCGTGCTTACAGCCAGGAACTGCCTCTGCGATGGTTTTACGGATCTTCTCACCAGGAAAATCAGGATCTGTTAAAATAATGACCCCTCTCGTCTCCTGAGCAAGACGCACTTGTTGAATGACTGTATCGCCAATGGCAGATCCGTTTGTTTCAATCGTATCTGCATCCACTGCCATCTTCACTCTGGCAGTGTCATCACGACCCTCCACCACAATGATTTCTTTGATTTTCATGTATTCCTCCGCTTGCAAAAACAATCTACATTTTTTGGTTAAAAAACGAAACCTTTCATGCTGCTTTTGCGTCTAATTAATTAGAAAACAGTGCTTCTATTATAACCAAAAAAACAGAGGGTGCGCAAAGCCCTCTGTTCATATAAATGATTTGATGTGTTTATTTGAGTACTCTAATTTTTACTCGTTTATTTCCCCATTGATAAGCTGCCGACTTACTTGGGACGAACACATCAATTTTATTCCCTTTTATAGCAGATCCAGTGTCTGATGCAACGGCATATCCATAGCCTTCCACATACACTTTTGAGCCCAGCGGAATGACACTCGGATCAACTGCTATGACCTTTGCACCCGGATTCGCTTTTAAATCAAAGCCTGTAGACGTTCTGCCCGTACATCCAGCACAGCCCGCTGTATAGGCTGTTGACGCTACATAAAATTCCTTTCCTGACGATTCATTGCTTCTTGAAACCGCAGGGGACGCTGTAGGCTCCTTTTTGGCCACTTGTGTACCAATGGCCACTAAGCGGTCCTTACTATCTTTTTCGGTCACTTCTTTAATCAATTCTTTAGACACCACTTTGCCGTTTTCTTTCACAATGGCATAGTGCTTCTTCAATTTACCTTCTTCACCTTTTTTAAGTACCTTCTCTTTCCCTTTTTCAAGAGAATGATCCTTTTTATGTTTGGTATCAAAAGCAATTTTCTCTTCCACTACATCGGTGACTTTTTCCACCCGAGTGATCTTTATATCTGCGCTCTTTTTAGAAAGGTTACTATGTAACGCAGGCTTGATCTTATCGTGCTTCTTGAGCTTCAGCTCTTGTTGCTTTAAAAAGTCAGCGACCGTAGTCGAAGTGGTCCACACTTTTTTATCTTTTCCTCCATCATTTAAGCTGACCTGGAAGGCCTGCTGAACCACAAGATTCATATCCTTTGTTAACTTGTCATTCTTTCCTGGAGTTACTTGATCGTGCTTCCCTATATCTATCTTCTCATTCTTCAATAATGCTCCAACCGTCTGATCTGTAGTCCATATCGTTTTCTCTTTCCCATCTAGGGTCAGATGAACCGGTATAGCCGCATCATACACAATGTTCATATTGTCTTGAATCTTTGTATTTAGACTTGGAGAGATATGATCCTCCGCCTTGGTCCTTATTCCAAGGTCTGAAAGCAGCTGTGCTACTGTCTCTTCATGTGTACGAATTGTCTTCTTTTTACCATTGATTGAAATGGTAATAGACTGCTTAGTGAGCTCATGCGCTCCGTAAGCCGTTCCAGTTCCAGCTAAAAGCAAGCAAACAACTAGTAATAAAACCTTGCCTTTTCCTAGCTTCACAGAAAACAGATTTTTCATTTTTTGTACGATGAAAAACGCCTCCTTCTCCTCGGAGAGATTATATAGAGTATCTCAAAACCTGTCAACCCTTCCACCCACTGTACAAAAATGCTCGATTGTAAACCTATTATGGGAGATTTATGGAAGGAAGGGAAGAAAGACTTATCGACAACTTATCCTATGAGGAGGCGCAAACGTGTAGAACTTTTTCGTTATGTTTCACAATTGGACAAGCTTAAACAAGGATTGACATCATATACTGTCAGTTTATACGGAAAACTTTTTTTGCATTTTTTGTTGTCAATTCAGCAAGCTCTTCAAAGCTGATTTCTCTCAGCTCCGCAATCTGTTCTGCGATATATTTGACATAACTTGGCTCATTACGTTTTCCTCTAAATGGCACTGGCGTTAAGTATGGGCAGTCTGTTTCAATCAAAAGCTTGTCACTTGGTATCTCCTTTACAACTTCCTTTGGCTTTTTGGCATTTTTAAATGTCACGGGTCCACCGAATGAAATATAAAAGTTCATTTCCATACACGCTTTTGCAGTTTCCAGACTGCCAGTAAAGCAGTGCATAATACCTCCAACCTCAGCTGCTCCCTCTTCCTTTAAAATCGTCACGACATCTTCCGTTGCGTCACGATTATGAATAACGATTGGAAGATTCACTTCCTTCGCAAGAGCAATTTGGCGTCTAAATACTTCCTTTTGCACATCTTTTGGCGACTTGTCCCAATAGTAATCCAGACCCATTTCTCCAATCGCAACCACTTTTTCGTGTTGAGATAAATCTTTGATCCAAGCCAAATCCTCATCTGTCATATCTATAGCATCGACTGGATGCCAGCCGATAGCTGCATATATGAAATCATACTCTTCAATTAACTCCATCGCCCTCGTAATGGTTGGGCGGTCAAACCCTACCACCACGATTTTCTCAACTTTTTCGCTTTTCGCTCTTTCGATCACCTGCTCTAAGTCTTCATTGTATTGTTCTGCATTTAAGTGGGCATGTGTATCAAATAACATGGTTGATTGCTCCTTTCGACAATTCTCCTAAAAACAAAAGGTGTTCGACGAAATGTTACACGTGGAACACCTTTGTTGATTTATAAAATTTTTGTTCCATTTGCTAGAGATTGATCTACTTCAAGAACCTGCAATTTCCCGCCAGTTTCTCCTGTTAAAATCATTCCCTGGGAAATTTCCCCTCGGAGTTTAACTGGTGTAAGATTCGCTACGCAAACAAGCTTCTTCCCTACTAATTCCTCTGGTTGATAGTGCTTGGCAATCCCAGAGACTATTTGTCTTTTTTCAAATCCAAAATCAAGCTGAAGCTTTAAGAGACGATCCGCTTTTTTAACTGGAGCTGCTTCCAATACCTGTGCAACTCGAAGATCAACTTTTGAGAAATCATCAAATGCAATTTCTGCTCCCAGCTCAGGTAATTCCGTTTCTTCGATTTCCACTTTCTCTTCTTCTACCTTAGGTGCACTTCCCTGCATTTTTTCTTTAATGTAGGCTACTTCTTCTTCAACCTCTAAACGCGGGAACAAAGGCTCTCCTTTTTGTACCGTCGCTTGTTGAATCGCACCAAATGATAGGATACTATCCCAGCTTTTGAGCTTATCTTCTTCAATTCCAAGCTGGAAGAAGATTTTCTCAGGTGTTTTCGTTAGGAACGGCGTTAAGAGTACTGCAGTGATTCGAAGTGATTCTGCTAAATGATACATAACAGAATGCAATTCTTTTCGTTTTGTTTCATCCTTTGCCAGCACCCATGGAGCTGTTTGATCAATATATTTATTGGTTCTGCTGATTAATGTCCAAACATTTGAAAGAGCCACAGAGAATTCAAGATTTTCCATCGCTTCTTCATAGGCTTTGACTGTTTGCTCAGCTACTGCTTTCAGCTCCTCATCAAACTCATTAACAGGACCCTTATAGCTGCTTAAAGTGCCGTCAAAATATTTTTGCACCATCGCAACTGTACGATTAAGCAAGTTACCTAAATCATTGGCAAGGTCATAGTTTACACGTTCCACGAATCCTTCTGGTGTAAACACACCATCCGCACCAAATGGTACTTCGCGAAGCAGATAATAACGAAGGGCATCGAGGCCATAGCGATCAATTAATGTGACCGGATCTACCACATTCCCTTTTGATTTAGACATTTTGCCATCTTTCATGAGCAGCCAGCCGTGTGCAAAAATTTGTTTCGGCAGAGGCAGATCTAATGCCATCAGCATAATCGGCCAATAAATCGTATGGAAGCGTACAATTTCTTTTCCTACGAGATGTACGTTGGCAGGCCAATATTTTTTATATTTTTCATCTTGATCTGTTCCATAGCCAATCGCAGTTAAATAGTTGAATAACGCATCAATCCATACATAAATGACGTGTTTTGGATTGTTAGGAACTTTAATTCCCCAATCAAAGGTTGTTCTTGATACTGCTAGATCCTCTAAACCTGGTTTAATGAAGTTATTAATCATTTCATTCTTTCTTGATTCAGGCTGAATAAACGATGGATTTTTTTCGTAATAATCGAGCAAACGGTCAGCATACTTACTCATGCGGAAGAAATATGATTCTTCTTTAATTAATTCAACAGGGTGGCCGCTGTCAGGGCTTTTCCCGCCAATGACTTCCCCTTTCTCATTACGCTCAACATCAACAAGCTGTGTTTCTGTATAGAATGTCTCATCAGGAATACTGTACCAGCCCTCATATTGATCTAAATAAATATCGCCTTGATCAAGTAGTTTTTGGAAGACTTGTTCAATGATTTTCGTATGTCTTTTTTCCGTTGTACGGATGAAGTCATCATTAGAAATGTCGAGTTTCTTCCATAATGATTGAATGTCTTCAACAACTGGATCTAAATACTCGATCGGTGTGATATTTTGTTCTTCAGCTTTTTGCTGAATTTTTTGTCCGTGCTCATCTGTACCTGTTAAATACATCACATCATAGCCTTGAAGACGTTTATAACGAGCCATAGCATCTCCTGCTACTGTCGTATAAGCATGTCCAATATGTAATTTTCCGCTCGGATAGTAAATAGGTGTTGTCAGATAAAACGTTTTTTTCTTTTCTGGCATGTCGGAACCTCCTGCGTGTGTGTAAATGTCAAAAACTCCCGCCCAATGGACGAGAGCGGTTATCATCATTACATGAAAATGTGTCAGATCAATTCATTCAATTTTGCACTTGTGCTTTCTCTATGATACCATCTTAGCCTTTAAGATCAAGCATATATACATAGAACAAGATGAAATGATCGAAAAAGATGAGTTTTTCGAAAAAAACGACAAACCCGTCGACATTTTGTCGAATATTGTCGTATGAAATCTATTTCCAGATTTACAATTGGCTAAATTAGGGCAAAAGTCTTGTTAATCTGATCTCGTCATTTCTTATATTTTCATAGAAAAAGCCTACAAAATCCTTATACACCAGTAGTTTCAAGGTCTTTTGACTTTAAGAGTCATATTTTACAAACAATAGTAAACAAAATGATTGACGATTTATGGAAACCTTGTTATGCTAGGAATGTAAGGAATTTGTCGAATAATGACGAAGATAATATTATATTAAGAATAAGTTCTTTTTGGGAGGAGAATGAAGATGAAATCTACAGGTATTGTACGTAAAGTTGACGAATTAGGACGCGTGGTGATTCCAATCGAACTTCGCCGTACGTTAGGAATCGCTGAAAAAGACGCTTTGGAAATTTATGTTGATGATGAAAAAATTATCCTAAAAAAATATAAACCAAACATGACTTGCCAAGTAACAGGTGAAGTATCAGACGATAACCTTAAGCTTGCTAATGGTAAATTAGTTCTTAGCCGTGAAGGTGCAGAGCAAATCATTAACGAAATCCAAAACCAACTTCAATCACAAAAATAAGGTTCATATAAAAAGGTTCTTGCACCGTTTGCAAGAACCTTTCTTTATTGTTCAATATGATAGGCATCGTATATCGTGCGCTTTGGCACACCACGTTCGACAGCTGTACGTTTAATGGCTTCCTTCGACGTTAATCCTTCCTCTATGTAATGGATCACATGTTCTTTTTCAGATAAGGACGTCCACCAAGCTTCTTCATTCAGCTCTTCTTCAGCTTGATCATTTCCTTGTACCACAAGACAGAATTCACCTCGGATTTGATTCTCCGCAGCCCATGTCAGCACAGACTCTAAATCTCCACGAATAAACTCTTCGAATTTTTTCGTCAGTTCTCTCGTAATTGCGATGTTCCGATTCCCCCACACTTCCTTCATCAAAGTCAGCGTTTCTTTTAATCGATGGGGTGCTTCATAGAAAATGATCGTTTCTTGACGTTTCTTCAAGGCTTCAAGCTGCTTTTTCTTTTCTTTTTTTTGACGGTCGAGAAAACCGTAAAAGAAAAATGGCTGAGGCTCGATTCCTGATGCAATGAGTGCCGTTAGTGCAGCATTAGCGCCAGGTAACGGAATGACATAGCCCCCAATGCTAGTAAAATCTCGAACCACTTCGGCCCCTGGATCTGAAATCGTCGGTAAACCGGCATCACTCACGAGTGCGATATTTTTCCCTTCTTTTAGCCATTCGATTAACTTGTGGCCGCTGCTGTCTTTGTTATGCTCATGATAGCTGGTTAAGGGTGTATCAATTTCGTATACATGACAAAGCTTTTTCGTTTGCCGTGTATCTTCTGCGGCAATATAGTCTACATCTTTTAATGTTTGTATCGCTCGGAACGTCATATCTTCTAGATTTCCGATCGGGGTTGGGACAAGATAAAGAATCCCCATACCAGATTGACCATCAAAGCTTTTCTGTGTCTTTTTCATGTGCCGCCTCCTTTTCTATTCGCATTTCTTCTATATAAATGTCTTTCTTTTTCCTCGTCCACGTTTTGAAACGATATTCTTGCTGCATGGCTTCTCTTTTGGTTGCAAAACATTCATGATAAAAAAGCTCAACCGGCCGTCTCGCTCTTGTATACTTTGCTCCCTTTCCACTATTGTGGGTCATCAATCTCTTTTGTAAATCATTTGTATAACCCGCATACAGGCTGCCATCTGCACATTTTAATACATAGAAGTAATGATTATGCTTCTCCATACAGTATCGTCCTGATTTCATCTGTATACTCCTGATCTTCCCCATAAACAAAAAGAGGCGGGAGAATTTTCAGATCTGGTTTTCCATCTTTTATGCCCTCTACCAAGATGGTATTGGCTTCTTTCCCTTGTTTGGGATAAACAAATTGAATTCGTTTTGGCTCAATTCGGTATTCCTTCATTAATTCCACAATCTCAAGCAGCCGTCCTGGTCGATGAACCATCGCCAGTTTTCCCCCTTGCTTTAGCAGCGTGGAAGAAACACGAACAACATCTTCTAATGTACAATGAATTTCGTGCCGTGCAATCGCCAAATATTCATTTTCATTGATTTCATCCTTAGAAGGTGTTTTAAAATATGGAGGGTTACATGTAATCACGTCAACTTTATGGTTGCCGTAGCGTTCCGGCATATCATTCAAATCACCATGAATCAATTCAATCTGGTGCGCAAGTTGATTATACTCCACACTTCTTTTTGCCATATCAAACAGCCGTTCTTGAATTTCAACACCCGTAATCGAGGCCTTAGAACGAGTCGAAAGCAGCAATGGCACGATACCGTTTCCGGTACAAAGATCAATGATCTCCCCTTTTTGGATCGGTACATACGCAAATTTAGCTAATAACACTGCGTCCAATGAAAAGGCAAACACAGTTTTACTTTGTATAATCTTCATATCTTCGGCGAGCAGGTAATCTAAACGTTCATCTTCTCTTAACGAAACCATGATGTATCCTTTCTTTTCCTGTGAAAAAGGCTCCCGATTCAGCGGAAGCCTTTTCTCATTTTTTATTTAAAAATGACAGACAGAACAAACAGTCTCCCTCTTTACGAATGCTTCCATAATGTACATTACAAATATGGAAGCCCTCCTGATATAACCGGGCCAGGTTATCATGACCTTCTCCTATATCAGAATGACTTGGCTTCTGGGCAGAATCATTCTCTGCCTCAGACGATTTGTCTCGATCGGACTGATCCAGACGTTCACGCAAGTGCTGATTCTCCATCTGCAGCTGATGATTTTCTTCAATCACTTCACCGATATGATTTTTCAAATCACCTAACTGGCGATAAAGAGAACCGATTTGTTCTTCTAAATTAATCACCGTATCAAATAGTTCCTTTTTATCCAAGGTGGCACACCTCGTTACTCAGTTGTTTGTGCAGATACAACGCCTTCTTGTAATAATTCTTCCCATGTATATTCTATCACTTTTTCTTGCCCGGTTAATTCAACTTGCAAAATTCGTTCTAAAATATTGAGCCCTACTACCTTTGCAGGGCCATTAGACGTTTGAATCGTTTCGCCGATATCCGGTAATTGTTCCTTCGCTGTTTCATACTCATCATTCTCATATTTCAAGCAGCACATCAAACGGCCGCATAGTCCGGAAATTTTTGTCGGATTTAACGACAGGTTTTGATCCTTTGCCATCTTAATCGACACTGGTTCAAAGTCTCCTAAGAATGTCGAACAGCAAAGCATTCGCCCGCAAGGACCAATGCCGCCAAGCATTTTTGCCTCGTCTCTTACGCCAATCTGGCGAAGTTCAATTCTCGTTTTGAAAATTGATGCAAGATCCTTCACTAGCTCACGGAAATCAACTCTGCCATCTGCTGTGAAGTAGAAGATGACCTTGTTTCGGTCAAATGTAAATTCAACATCAACCAATTTCATTTCCAGCCCATGTTCACTTACCTTCTGAAGACATGTATCAAAGGCTGTCATCGCTGCTTCTTTGTTTTCCTCAACGATGAGCCGGTCTCGTTCGTCTGCTACACGAATGACTTTACGCAGAGGGAGAACCACATCGTGTTCATCTACTTTTTTGTTGGCGATGACCACTTGTCCGTACTCAACCCCTCTGACCGTTTCTACAATGACACAACTATCATTTTCTATATGAAATCCATTAGGATCGAAATAATAGATTTTGCCCGCTTTTTTAAAGCGAACACCAATTACGTTGTACAAGCTTATCCCTCCTGCAACATCAACACCAATTGCTCCATCAGCCCTTGGGCATTCACGTTGGATTGAAGTCTCTTTTTCGCTTCTAATACAGCAAGGATCTGGCTGGTCACCATCTGCTGTGTGGAATGCAGCGCATGCTGCTTCATTGTCTGGAATAAGTCTTGATAAATGACTTTATCTTCATTTCCTATTTGAATCGACAATACATCACGATATATAAATAAAAGCATATCCAGACCTGTTTCTTGAAGGTCTTTCTCTTTGAAAAAAGGCATCCATTGATCCTGTATATAAAAAAATGCATGTTCTTTTCGCTGGTGTAAGACTTCATACAATTTTATCACTTTCGCTCTAGACTCTGCAAACTGATCATTTCGACTTAATTCGAGTGCTTCTGCTAAATTATTGGTTAAATTCGACAAAAGCCTTGCGAGATGCTGAGATACGCCTTCTTGTAAAAGCTGCTGCTCCAAGGATTGTGGCTGCAGCGGCTGAAAGCTGAGCATCTGACATCTTGAAATAATCGTATCCAGCATTTTATGCGATTGCTCAGTGATTAAAACCGCCATCGTTTCCCGATTAGGCTCCTCTAGGAACTTCAATAAACTGTTCGCGGCATTGACCGTCATTTTGTCCGCATGAAGAATAATATACATTTTCCGGTGAGATTCTACACCGGCTTTTGTAAATTCCTCTTGCAGTGCCTGCACTTGCGCCTTCTTAATTGATTGGCCATCAGGCTGCACAAGATGTAAATCGGGATGGTTTCCTGATGCAATCCTTTTGCAGTTTTGACAGGATTCACATGGTTTCACTCCTGATTCCAAGCAAAAAAAGCTTTTAGCCAAAAGCATCGCTGCATCCAGTTTTCCGGTTCCTTTTTTTCCTTCAAATAAGTAGGCGTGCGTAAGTCGGTCTTTATCAATACTATTAAAAATCAGCCGCATGACGCGCGGCTGCAAATCATTCATGTCATCCCAGCTAATTGCCATGTTATCACTCTCTATGTGTAAAGGTTAATCAATAAACCTTTTATTTCTCCAATACGTTCAAGCAAATCAATAGATGGTTTTTCTTGATCCATCATTTCCTCGGTTAATTCAATCAGCTTTTCATCTAAGGCTTTGACTAAAGCAAGTGTACGTGTATTGCCATAAATGTCAAAGCTCCTTGATGTTTCTATATTTAATCCATTATCGACTGTCTCTTTCACAAAGCGCTTCACCAGACCTTTAAACCTAGCCAAATCCTTTAGGTTTCGTGACTTTGCGAGCTTTTTTCCGAACACTTCGATATCACTCAGCATGACCGTCAGCTGTTCTAAGCGCAGTTTGCCGCTTTGCGTCTCCATCGAAGCTTTAAAGGAGGCAGATGTCTGGCTTCCTTTCATCGCTTGAAGTTCACGCTTTTCTAAACGCAGCCGCATATCTTGATTAATTTTCACAGCAACCCATCCTTAAAATTGATGAAATTGTTCAACTGGCAGAATAAAAACTGTAGCTCCGCCAACTTCAACCTCAACAGGGTATGGTACGTATGAATCTGCATTTCCACCCATTGGGGAGACAGGCGCGATCATTTGATCACGTTTACGGCAATTTTCTTTTATAAGCTGTAATGCTTTATCCACTCGGACATCATCACAACCAATAATAAAAGTCGTATTCCCAGACTTTAAAAACCCACCAGTTGAAGCTAATTTTGTCACGCCGAAATGATGTTCAGTCAATATTTTCAACAACTTGCTGCTATCTTGGTCCTGTACAACGGCAACAATTAATTTCATTTGATTGGCCTCCTTTATTTTAGGCACAGATGACATGCCGATGTCTTCCTCTATATTATAACAACGATTGGGAATTAGGTCATATTTGATTTTGCTTTAATGTGTCCTGAATCAATTGAAGGACTTCTTTATAGACAGCCTGCATCGGCTGAGACGCATCCACTACACGGAATCGTTCTGGCGATTGTGCAATAAGCAGTTCATAGCCTTCTCTGACAAGCTGGTGGAAATTCAGCGTCTCCATGTCTAATCGATTCTTTTCTCTTCCCTGGTTGGCATCAATTCGCTTTAGCCCTTCCTCAGGTGTAATAGAAAAATAAATGGTCATTTGCGGCATCGTGCCATTGATAGCAAAGTCGTTAATTGACTTTACTTCTTCAATCCCAAGCCCTCTCGCATAGCCTTGATAAGCAAGGGAGCTATCAACAAAACGATCACATAAAACCGTCTGCCCGCGCTGTAATGCCGGTTCTACCTTCTCAGCCAAATGCTGCCTTCTTGCGGCTGCATACAGCAAAGCTTCTGTTTTCGCATCCATTTTGGTGTTTTTTTCATTTAAAATGACTTCACGTATCTGCTCTGCAATGTCAATGCCGCCAGGCTCACGTGTCGCCATCACTGCATATCCTTGGCGTTCCATTTCTTCATACACTTTTCGAATCACTGTCGTTTTTCCAGCACCCTCTGGCCCTTCAAACGTAATAAACATACCGCTCATAGTGTCTCCTCTTCTATATAAACATATAATTTTCTCTGATGAATCACCTGACTGGCTTGAACATGAACCTGATGTCCAAGCAAACGGCTTAAAGCCGCAATCTGATCGATTTCAATACGCTCTCCTTTAACGATCAAAGGTATACCCGGTGGATATGGAATAACCGATTCTGCACTAACCCGTCCTGCTGCATGTTCAAATGGGACGGCTTCTATATCCTGTCTATGCTCATCGTTGTCATTAGCCGGCGCCTCTCTTTGGAAATGATCTTTTCCTTTGAGCTTGAGCAATGAATCGCTTTGATTAAGGGCCTGCTCTATCTGTTTAAAAGGAATATCCTTCTTCTGTTCTAAACCAAAGATAAGTAAAACCTGATGTTCGTCGGCAAGCTCTGGGTGAACCTCCACTGATTCAAGTACTCGTTTTAGTTCATAACCAGTCAGCCCTTTTGTTGATCGAATCACACATTTTAATGGATCGTTAGAAAGCAATTCAGACTCGATCACTTCAAGCTGCGGTATACGATTGAACTCATTTTTCAGCTCTGCCAGCTCTTTCATGATTCCATCCAAGATCCCTTTTTTCTTGATCTCCTCGACATAGGCCCTTGCCACATCTAATGAGGCCATAATTGGATAGGATGGAGAACTGCTTTGAAGCATCGTGAGGAATGTTTTCAAACGTTTTGCATCCATTCGCTCCCCCTGTAGATGAAGGTAGGATCCCATCGTCATGGCCGGAAGGGTTTTATGTGCTGATTGTACCACCACGTCAGCTCCATAGGAAAGAGCAGATGGGGGAAAAGCGCCGCCTAATACAAAATGTGCACCATGTGCCTCATCAACCAAAACGATCATGCCTGCTTCGTGGCACATGTCAATCAGCTTTGATAAATCAGCCGCATGTCCGTAGTAGTTCGGATAAGTCAAAACGATCGCCCGGCAATTAGGATGTTTGGCTATGGCTTTTTTTACTGTTTCATCCGTCACATGTGTTGGAACATACAGGTGTGGATCTACCTCAGCTTCTACCATAATAGGCGTGGCTCCTGCAAGCTCAATCGCATGGTAAACAGACTTATGACAATTTCGCTGGACGAAAATCTCATCTCCCGCACGACAGGCTGCCATCACCATCGCTAAATTTCCGACAGTTGTCCCATTCACAAGGAAAAAGCTTTGATCTGATCCATATAGCTTTGCCAATAAATGTTCAGCCTCTTGAATCACACCAGTTGGATGATGGAGATCATCTAACCCTTCAAGCTCTGTTACATCCAGCTGAAGAATTGAGTCATAATAAGTCCGTGCCTCATCAAAAAAGACATCTCCATTGTGATGTCCTGGAACGTGGAAAGAATAAGGTTTCTTTTCCGCATGTTGTGCTAATGCTGTATATAAAGGAGTTTTCAAACAAATCGACCCTTTTCACTTTAACAATATCTTATGTCTATTATAACGTTCATACAAGGGAACCGAAAGATGGATTCTCATTCCTTAATTGGCTGGTGATTCGTCAGCTGCTGTTCTGCCTCATACATGCTGTTTTTCAATTGGGCTCGCTCTTGGCTTCCATGCTCTTTCACCTGTAACGTTTCCTGTAAGGTTTCAGCTAATTGGCGTTGAACCTTTTTCAACGTATCTATAGGTGCAAAAGCTGCCTCTTCAAGAAGCTCCCCCTGCTGCTTTGATACCTTTTCATATGTTTTTTTGATTCGATTCTCAAGAGCTGAATTGGCACGCTGCTGAATATGCGTTAACGCAATCGACATTTGGTTGATCCATAGAGGAATAGATGCAGAAACAGTTGATTGAATGTGATTGGCCAATGTATGATTCGTATGCTGGATCATTCGAATTTGGGCATTACATTGCAACGCAATTTGCCGGCTTAGCAGCAAATCATATTTCCGTTCTTTCAACCTCTCCATATATTCTTCTGCATTGACTTCATGACTCATCAATTGCTCCTCTATAGTCCGATTACCAGTCTGCTCCGTTTCTGATATGATCTGCTTCTCTAAAGTTGTTATTTTCGCTTCAACTGCTGCAACCTGCAGCGTCATCTCTTGGAAAAAGGTTTGATTTTCTTCAAATAAACGCTCTAATAACATGTGATCGGAAATTAATCCGCCTTTTGCGTAACGAAGCCTTGCTGATAATCTCTCGATCTGTGATTTTGCATGTTGAAAACGCGATATGATTTCCTGAGTAGAACGCTTCTCCCGCCGAAATAACTTCGAAAAAAAGCCCTGCTTCTTTGGCAGTAAGTCCTCCGGTTCTACTACATGCAGCTGGTGCAAAAAGGCCTCAAGCACGTCTCCTATTTGATCGATATCTTTTTTCTCAACATATTTCATCATTTGTTGTGATTGTTCCAATAATCGTTCCTGAACACGTGTACCATAGAAAAGCAGCTTTTGCGGATTGTCAGGGATTTGCTCAGCACGCTGCAAGGCTTCTTGTTTCTCCTCATCAGATAAGGTATCAAACACTTGAAACTGAAGATCTGTAGTGGCAGCAGATGATGTTGGGATGTGATCTTCTGGTTTCATTGCGTTTGACTCCTTTCATTATTTCTTTATCATTTTATCTGCCACTTCAAGCTCAATATGAAGGGCTTCTATGTCTCTTCCTAATACTTGCTGCAAATCATTCGTCAATTGCTTTTGCAGCTCTGTCAGCGTCACCCGAGTTTGGCTCAGTGTCATTTCCAGCTCATGACTGCGATCAGGCTGGTTATACAATAATGCATATTTTTCAGTTAGTTCAACGACAGAATCCAAGCTTTCGAAATAAAAACGCTGTGCATCATAAAATCGGGTCGGCTCTTTTTTTGTAATCGTATAGATTCGTCGTGCAAGTCGGAGAATTTCATAATTATGTTTGATCGTCTGTACGTTCTTCACAGCAAATAAAGCCTTCTTTAAACGTACGAGCTTTTGTCCTGCTTCTTTTAAATGCTGTTTGATATATACATAATCACTACGAGACAGTCCGTGTTTCTTTAAAAACAACTGGAAAGCAAACCATCTGCTCCCTGCAAACATCACGCCCCACCCCATCATCGCATACAGTATCGATAGTCCAACATGATGATGGAAAACCCCAATACTGACGGTTAAAATCACAAGCGAAAAAAAAGTAGAGAGGATGGCCCATATAAATGTATAAAAGATTGATTTCATGTTCATCGACTCCTATGAATAATCAGGCTCTCTGTTTATCTTATTATTAATTACGGATGATGTCCAAACTAAGTTCCAAAAAACAGGCCCAATAATCCTCCATAGCTCATAAAAAAAGACCATCTAATGGTCTATGAATACAAAGGCGGCGTATGAAGATTTTTAAGCTTTCTAACATAATCGGCATAGCTAGGATCCGAGGTCGATGTAGAAATTAACTTTCTCTCACATTCTCGGCACAAAAACTGATGATATAAATAAATTCCCTTTGTTTTTTTCTCTTCACAAATCAAACAAATCGCTTCTCGCTCTTTTTTGCTCATTGTGACACCTCCACTTATAGCTTCAGTATGCCCTAGCGCTTTCAATTGTATACAAAATTAAGAATGTTTTAGATGGTAGTTTAGTATATGTATCCATGTCAGATCGAGTGTTTGTTCCTTTTCTTAAAAAACAAAAAAGACCAGTTCCGACTGG
The DNA here is from genome assembly GCF_038593295.1 of Bacillus sp. FSL R5-0512. Classification (NCBI taxonomy): domain Bacteria; kingdom Bacillati; phylum Bacillota; class Bacilli; order Caryophanales; family Bacillaceae; genus Bacillus; species Bacillus sp. FSL R5-0512. Next base: position 37,772 of record NZ_CP151982.1, on the reverse strand, counting down.
AACTGATCCTAATAGAAGCTTGGCGGCGTCCTACTCTCACAGGGGGAAACCCCCAACTACCATCGGCGCTGAAGAGCTTAACTTCCGTGTTCGGTATGGGAACGGGTGTGACCTCTTCGCTATCGCCACCAAACCTGATGGAGAGAATGTTCTCTCAAAACTAGATAACAATGTTCATGCTTCACAATAGAATATAGGTTAAGTCCTCGATCTATTAGTATCTGTCAGCTCCACGTGTCACCACGCTTCCACCTCAGACCTATCAACCTGATCATCTTTCAGGGATCTTACTTCCTTGCGGAATGGGAAATCTCATCTTGAGGGGGGCTTCATGCTTAGATGCTTTCAGCACTTATCCCGTCCGCACATAGCTACCCAGCGATGCCCTTGGCAGAACAACTGGTACACCAGCGGTGCGTCCATCCCGGTCCTCTCGTACTAAGGACAGCTCCTCTCAAATTTCCTGCGCCCGCGACGGATAGGGACCGAACTGTCTCACGACGTTCTGAACCCAGCTCGCGTACCGCTTTAATGGGCGAACAGCCCAACCCTTGGGACCGACTACAGCCCCAGGATGCGATGAGCCGACATCGAGGTGCCAAACCTCCCCGTCGATGTGGACTCTTGGGGGAGATAAGCCTGTTATCCCCGGGGTAGCTTTTATCCGTTGAGCGATGGCCCTTCCATGCGGAACCACCGGATCACTAAGCCCGACTTTCGTCCCTGCTCGACTTGTAGGTCTCGCAGTCAAGCTCCCTTGTGCCTTTACACTCTGCGAATGATTTCCAACCATTCTGAGGGAACCTTTGGGCGCCTCCGTTACATTTTAGGAGGCGACCGCCCCAGTCAAACTGCCCACCTGACACTGTCTCCCTGCCCGATAAGGGCAGCGGGTTAGAAGGTCAATACAGCCAGGGTAGTATCCCACCGATGCCTCCACCGAAGCTAGCGCTCCGGTTTCCAAGGCTCCTACCTATCCTGTACAAGCTGTACCAACATTCAATATCAGGCTGCAGTAAAGCTCCACGGGGTCTTTCCGTCCTGTCGCGGGTAACCTGCATCTTCACAGGTACTATAATTTCACCGAGTCTCTCGTTGAGACAGTGCCCAGATCGTTGCGCCTTTCGTGCGGGTCGGAACTTACCCGACAAGGAATTTCGCTACCTTAGGACCGTTATAGTTACGGCCGCCGTTTACTGGGGCTTCAATTCGCACCTTCGCTTACGCTAAGCGCTCCTCTTAACCTTCCAGCACCGGGCAGGCGTCAGCCCCTATACTTCGCCTTACGGCTTCGCAGAGACCTGTGTTTTTGCTAAACAGTCGCCTGGGCCTATTCACTGCGGCTTCTCGGGGCTTTAACACCCTAAGAAGCACCCCTTCTCCCGAAGTTACGGGGTCATTTTGCCGAGTTCCTTAACGAGAGTTCTCTCGATCACCTTAGGATTCTCTCCTCGCCTACCTGTGTCGGTTTGCGGTACGGGCACCTCTCACCTCGCTAGAGGCTTTTCTTGGCAGTGTGGAATCAGGAACTTCGCTACTAAATTTCGCTCGCCATCACAGCTCAGCCTTTACGGGAAACGGATTTGCCTATTTCCCAGCCTAACTGCTTGGACGCGGATATCCAATACCGCGCTTACCCTATCCTCCTGCGTCCCCCCATTGCTCAAATGGTGAGGAGGTGGTACAGGAATATCAACCTGTTGTCCATCGCCTACGCCTTTCGGCCTCGGCTTAGGTCCCGACTAACCCTGAGCGGACGAGCCTTCCTCAGGAAACCTTAGGCATTCGGTGGACGGGATTCTCACCCGTCTTTCGCTACTCATACCGGCATTCTCACTTCTAAGCGCTCCACCAGTCCTTCCGGTCTGGCTTCACAGCCCTTAGAACGCTCTCCTACCACTGTTCGTAAGAACAGTCCGCAGCTTCGGTGATACGTTTAGCCCCGGTACATTTTCGGCGCAGAGTCACTCGACCAGTGAGCTATTACGCACTCTTTAAATGGTGGCTGCTTCTAAGCCAACATCCTGGTTGTCTAAGCAACTCCACATCCTTTTCCACTTAACGTATACTTTGGGACCTTAGCTGGCGGTCTGGGCTGTTTCCCTTTCGACTACGGATCTTATCACTCGCAGTCTGACTCCCAAGGATAAGTCATCGGCATTCGGAGTTTGACTGAATTCGGTAACCCGGTAGGGGCCCCTAGTCCAATCAGTGCTCTACCTCCGAGACTCTTACCTTGAGGCTAGCCCTAAAGCTATTTCGGAGAGAACCAGCTATCTCCAGGTTCGATTGGCATTTCACCCCTACCCACACCTCATCCCCGCACTTTTCAACGTGCGTGGGTTCGGGCCTCCATTCAGTGTTACCTGAACTTCACCCTGGACATGGGTAGATCACCTGGTTTCGGGTCTACGACCACGTACTCATGCGCCCTATTCAGACTCGCTTTCGCTGCGGCTCCGCATCTTCTGCTTAACCTTGCACGGGATCGTAACTCGCCGGTTCATTCTACAAAAGGCACGCCATCACCCGTTAACGGGCTCTGACTACTTGTAGGCACACGGTTTCAGGATCTATTTCACTCCCCTTCCGGGGTGCTTTTCACCTTTCCCTCACGGTACTGGTTCACTATCGGTCACTAGGGAGTATTTAGCCTTGGGAGATGGTCCTCCCGGATTCCGACGGAATTTCACGTGTTCCGCCGTACTCAGGATCCACTCTGGAGAGAACAACATTTCAGTTACAGGGCTGTTACCTTCTTTGGCGGGCCTTTCCAGACCTCTTCGCTTATATCGTTCCTTTGTAACTCCGTATAGAGTGTCCTACAACCCCAAGAGGCAAGCCTCTTGGTTTGGGCTGTTCCCGTTTCGCTCGCCGCTACTCAGGGAATCGCATTTGCTTTCTCTTCCTCCGGGTACTTAGATGTTTCAGTTCCCCGGGTATGCCTTCTCATACTCTATGTATTCAAGTATGGATACTACTCCATTACGAGCAGTGGGTTTCCCCATTCGGAAATCTCCGGATCAAAGCTTGCTTACAGCTCCCCGAAGCATATCGGTGTTCGTCCCGTCCTTCATCGGCTCCTAGTGCCAAGGCATCCACCGTGCGCCCTTTCTAACTTAACCATTTCTTACTTTAGAAAGAATCACTATGTGTGATGAACTTTGCATTGCATTCAATGTGAATGTATTACTTATTGTTATCTAGTTTTCAAAGAACACGTTGGTGGAGCCTAGCGGGATCGAACCGCTGACCTCCTGCGTGCAAGGCAGGCGCTCTCCCAGCTGAGCTAAGGCCCCGATTTAATAGAAGATGGTGGGCCTGAGTGGACTCGAACCACCGACCTCACGCTTATCAGGCGTGCGCTCTAACCAGCTGAGCTACAGGCCCATCTTTCATATCGAAGATATGATGTTGTAGGATCTTTTGCAAGTTCCTTCAAAACTAAACAAGACGAAAACGTACGCTGCTCCATATATCCTTAGAAAGGAGGTGATCCAGCCGCACCTTCCGATACGGCTACCTTGTTACGACTTCACCCCAATCATCTGCCCCACCTTCGGCGGCTGGCTCCATAAAGGTTACCTCACCGACTTCGGGTGTTGCAAACTCTCGTGGTGTGACGGGCGGTGTGTACAAGGCCCGGGAACGTATTCACCGCGGCATGCTGATCCGCGATTACTAGCGATTCCAGCTTCACGCAGTCGAGTTGCAGACTGCGATCCGAACTGAGAACAGATTTATGGGATTGGCTAAACCTTGCGGTCTTGCAGCCCTTTGTTCTGTCCATTGTAGCACGTGTGTAGCCCAGGTCATAAGGGGCATGATGATTTGACGTCATCCCCACCTTCCTCCGGTTTGTCACCGGCAGTCACCTTAGAGTGCCCAACTGAATGCTGGCAACTAAGATCAAGGGTTGCGCTCGTTGCGGGACTTAACCCAACATCTCACGACACGAGCTGACGACAACCATGCACCACCTGTCACTCTGTCCCCGAAGGGAAAGCCCTATCTCTAGGGTTGTCAGAGGATGTCAAGACCTGGTAAGGTTCTTCGCGTTGCTTCGAATTAAACCACATGCTCCACCGCTTGTGCGGGCCCCCGTCAATTCCTTTGAGTTTCAGTCTTGCGACCGTACTCCCCAGGCGGAGTGCTTAATGCGTTAGCTGCAGCACTAAGGGGCGGAAACCCCCTAACACTTAGCACTCATCGTTTACGGCGTGGACTACCAGGGTATCTAATCCTGTTCGCTCCCCACGCTTTCGCTCCTCAGCGTCAGTTACAGACCAGAGAGTCGCCTTCGCCACTGGTGTTCCTCCACATCTCTACGCATTTCACCGCTACACGTGGAATTCCACTCTCCTCTTCTGCACTCAAGTTTCCCAGTTTCCAATGACCCTCCCCGGTTGAGCCGGGGGCTTTCACATCAGACTTAAGAAACCGCCTGCGAGCCCTTTACGCCCAATAATTCCGGACAACGCTTGCCACCTACGTATTACCGCGGCTGCTGGCACGTAGTTAGCCGTGGCTTTCTGGTTAGGTACCGTCAAGGTGCGAGCAGTTACTCTCGCACTTGTTCTTCCCTAACAACAGAGCTTTACGATCCGAAAACCTTCATCACTCACGCGGCGTTGCTCCGTCAGACTTTCGTCCATTGCGGAAGATTCCCTACTGCTGCCTCCCGTAGGAGTCTGGGCCGTGTCTCAGTCCCAGTGTGGCCGATCACCCTCTCAGGTCGGCTACGCATCGTCGCCTTGGTGAGCCATTACCCCACCAACTAGCTAATGCGCCGCGGGTCCATCTGTAAGTGACAGCCGAAACCGTCTTTCATCCTTGAACCATGCGGTTCAAGGAACTATCCGGTATTAGCTCCGGTTTCCCGGAGTTATCCCAGTCTTACAGGCAGGTTACCCACGTGTTACTCACCCGTCCGCCGCTAACATCCGGGAGCAAGCTCCCTTCTGTCCGCTCGACTTGCATGTATTAGGCACGCCGCCAGCGTTCGTCCTGAGCCAGGATCAAACTCTCCGAGGTATGCAGGATGCATATCACACATGCGTTGCTACACGATGTAGCGAACTTAGCATGTGATCATTTCCTGCCTCGCCAGTTTGACTGACTACCTATGAAGTATCATAGGATTTTTTTATAAAAACTCGAATTAACAGGTACGTTTTGTCTTGTTTAGTTTTCAAAGAACTTGTTTACCGCTTCAGAAGCGACTAGAACATCTTATCACATCCAAGTTGTTAGTGTCAACAACTTTTTTGTTATTATGTTTTTTCGTTTCTTCGTCATCAGCGACGTATATTAATTTACCACCCTATCCAATCAAAGTCAACAATATTTTTCATTAAATAATAAACTTTTCAATGACGATTAAAGCTGCTACGCCCGGAATACCCAATAAACCACTAATTCCACTCGTTACAGGGTTAATAGAGACATGTAATCCTAGACTCTCGCCAAATAGGTTGAGGCAAAATAAAAAAAGAGCGCCTGCTACAAACTTCACTCCGATAAGCCCTAACCATTTGAATGGATTCGCCTGCACACCTGACATAAACAACAATAGCACAGCTAGCAAAATTGACCCGATCACAATAACAGGTTCCATAATCCTCTCATCTCCTCTTCATATGAATAGTACAAGCATATGAGAGGACTATGTATAATAGACCTGCTATTTCCAGTTGTTTAAACGTAAATTCCTCTTTTTCGCTTCTCTCAGATAGAAAAAGTACTTCGCTTGAGCAAGCTTTAATTCGAATAGAATGTCCGGTGAAGGCTCAACGCTATTTGCGACAAGCTTTTTTTGTCTGTTCCATTCTTCCTTTTGCTTAAAAAGCTGTTGAATTAATTTCTCATCGAATTCTTTTCGAATTGATTTTCTGCGAAGAAAACCCATGTACCGTACTTCTCCTTCCTACATCTCACGTCTGCCTTCTAGAGCCTTAGACAGTGTAACTTCATCCGCATACTCTAAATCCCCGCCTACTGGAAGTCCGTGAGCAATGCGAGAGAGTTTAATTCCTGATGGTTTTAACAATCTGGAGATATACATGGCTGTTGCTTCTCCTTCAATGTTTGGATTGGTTGCAAGGATCACCTCTGTCACTTGATCGTCTTGCAATCTTTTTAATAGGTCAGGAATTTTAATATCCTCTGGGCCAATTCCGTCCATTGGCGAAATGGCACCATGAAGCACATGATATAAGCCGTTGTATTCTTTCATTTTTTCCATTGCGATTACATCTTTTGGATCCTGCACTACACAGATAACAGATTGATCTCTTCTTGTATCTTCACAAATATAGCAAGGATCTTGGTCTGTGATATGACCGCATACCGAACAATAAGTTAAATTACGCTTTGCATTTACAAGCGCCTTCGCAAAATCTAGTACGACATCTTCTTGCATACTAAGAACAAAAAAAGCCAGACGGACCGCAGTTTTCGGTCCGATTCCTGGCAATTTCATAAAGCTGTCAATCAGCTTTGATATTGGTTCAGGATATTGCATCTTCAGTTATTCCTCCTAGAATAAACCTGGCATGTTCATTCCTTTTGTGAATTGACCCATCGTTTCATTCGTTAGCTCATCGACTTTTTTCAATGCATCGTTTGTCGCAGCAAGTACAAGATCTTGAAGCATATCGATATCTTCTGGATCAACAACTTCTTCATTAATTGCTACATCAACGACTTCTTTTTGTCCATTTACTTTTACAGTGACCATACCGCCACCAGCTGTACCTTCAAGGACTTTTTCTGCAAGCTCTTCTTGAGCCTTCGCCATATCCTTTTGCATTTTTTGCATTTGTTTCATCATTTTTTGCATATTTCCCATTCCACCGCGCATATGAACACCACTCTCTTTCATTTTTATTAATCTTTAATTTCAATTAAATCGGTTCCTACTAATTTCTTTGCTTCCGCAATCAATGGATCCTCTTCAGAAGAAGTTTCCTGACCATCTGCTTGTTCATCCGGCTGATGATCTCTTAAAAATTCTTCTCTTATTTTACCCCATTGAGCGTCAGGAACGCCAACTAATTCCACTCTTTTTCCTAACATAGACTCTAGCAGTTGTTCAAGATTGGTCCGAACACCACTTTTATCTTCAGCAACCATTTTACAATGTATTTCAAATTTGAATTTTAAAACAAAGGCATGCGAAGCAGCCGCAACTGGCTCACTGTCCGTTAATAACGCAGCGTGAGACACCTTATTCTGCTGTTTCAACTGGGCAAGGAGCTCTCCCCATTTGCCTTTAATTTTTTCTAACTCAGGCCGTTTCGCTTCTTTTAGAATCTCATGAATTCGGCCGACAGGAGCACGATAGCCATTTTTGTTACTTGTTTGTGGTCGAGGCGCTTCCTTTTTTTCTTGAGGACTATGAGATGGAGACATTGGTACACCTTCGGCTCTTAGCCTTGATAGTTCCTGTTCCAGCCTGTTTATTTTATCTGTTAGCGCCGTTAAATCAGCGTCAGCATGACCTTGTGTCAATCCTGCTGTTGACTGACACAGCTTTACAACAGCTACCTCAAAGAAAATCCTTGGATGATTTGTCCATTTCATTTCTTGGTGGCTTTTATTCAGGACTTCAATGGTTTCATACAGAAATTGAGGTGTCACACGATCTGACAGCGCCACGAAACTTTCGTCGACCTTTACCTTTTCAAGGACCCCCTCGAGATCTGGTGCCGTTTTATAAAGCAGCATATCTCTAAAGTAAAAAATCATATCCTCTATTAATTTAGCAGCATCTTTCCCCTGCTGGAGCAACTCATTTAATGTATCTAACGCTGTCGCAATATTTTGATCAAAAATTGCTTCAGCAAGCTGACTAATGAAATGCTGAGATACAGCACCTGTAATGAGCAGCGCATCATCAATTGTCAATTGTTCACCACTAAATGAAATCGCTTGATCCAAGAGACTTAGTGCATCACGCATACCGCCATCAGCTGCACTAGCAATAATCTCGAGCGAACCCTCCTGTACGTTAAGGCCTTCTGCATCTACAATTTTCTCCATTCTTCCAACAATATCTTTAGTCGTGATTCGTTTGAAATCAAATCGCTGACAACGAGATATGATGGTAAGAGGAATCTTATGGGGCTCTGTGGTAGCCAAAATAAAGATACAATGAGCAGGCGGTTCTTCCAGCGTTTTAAGGAGGGCATTAAATGCACCGATAGAGAGCATATGTACTTCATCTATAATATAAACCTTATACGTAACCGCCGAAGGAGCAAATTTCACTTTATCACGTATATCACGGATTTCATCTACCCCGTTATTCGAGGCAGCATCTATTTCAATCACGTCTGAAATTGAACCGTTTGTAATCCCTTTACAGGCATCACATGCATTACACGGCTCACTAACAGGTGACTTTTCACAGTTCACTGCCTTAGCAAAGATTTTGGCAGCACTTGTTTTACCTGTTCCTCTAGGACCTGAAAATAAGTAAGCATGAGAAAACTTTTTCTGCAAAAGGGCATTTTGCAACGTTTTTGTGATGTGTTCTTGTCCAACAACATCCTCAAAAACTTGAGGTCTGAACACTCGATATAAAGCTTGATAACTCACAAATACGCCCTCCTCCATTTATCATCTTTTTCATTATACATGATGCACCGATCAATTCAAAAGCACACCTTTATTTTCTAATATGCCAAAAAGATGATTTCAACTATAGATTTTCTACTTTCCATGCATTAAAAACGTATTTTCTAGCTTTGTAAAAAGACCCGAAACCCCAAATAGAACACCAGTTCTTATTGCGATTAGTGAAACAAACAAATGGAACCAAAAAGACTTTTTATCTATTTGTATAACCAAAGCAATTCAGCTATTCTTTGAACAGCAACAAAAAACTCACCTAGTTAAACTAGATGAGTTACATTTAATATTGATTTACCGTGCACCTTCTGTCGATTCGCTACCCCAAGCGTTACTTAAACAGTTAGCTCGGCCCAGGCAACCCTGCGGCACATGAGAGGTTTCACTTAATGCTGCTTCCTTCCGGACCTGACATGGTTCATGAATTCCCATTGCGCAGGACCCAGACGTCAACACCACTTATTTAAGGCAGACCTTGAAGTAAACGAACCTCGAGAAGGGATTCGGCCTCGCTAGAGCGGATTGCGAGTACAGGGCACCGCTACCTCCCCGCTTAGCACGGCAAAATGAATATTAAATTGTTAGTGACGCAGACATAAGTATACCTTCTTATAGCTCAAATTGCAAACGGCATCCATTCATTTACTTTTGGCTTGTTTCTTTCGCTGACGGAGATTTCGGAAGAACTGACTTAACAGCTCACCACACTGATTTTCAAGTACACCACCGATGACCTCAGACTGATGATTGAACCGTTCATCATCCAGTAAATTCATTAAAGTACCTGCGCATCCACCTTTTGGATCGTATGCACCAAAAACGACCTTTTTCACTCTAGAGAGAACAATAGCACCCGCACACATTGGGCATGGCTCAAGCGTAACGTAAAGCACAGCATCTTCTAAACGCCAGCTCCCTGTCGCTTTACATGCTTCATCAATAGCAAGTAATTCTGCATGTGCAATCGAACGCTGCTCACTTTCCCTTAAATTATGAGCCCGGCTCACAATTTGATCATCAACAACAATGATCGCACCAATCGGCACTTCCCCTATTTGTTCTGCTTTTAAGGCTTCAGAAATGGCTTCTTGCATAAACTGTTCATCTTTCGTCATAGCACGGCTCTCTTTTCATGTTTTTTAAAAGGAAATTGAGGTTAACATATTATCACAATCTTTTAAAGGGGGTCTTATTTTGTCAAAGCACCAAAAGGCGCTGCTTATTATCGACATGATTAATGATTTTGATTTTGAAATGGGACATGTGCTTGCAGAAAAAACAGAGCAAATGACCAATAAAATTTTAGCTCTTAAACAACATGCTTTCAAGGAAAATTGGCCAATCATTTATATCAACGATCACTACGGACTTTGGAAGGCTGATATCCAAGCTGTTCTGGAAACATGCAAAAACGAAAGGAGCGCTCCTATTTTAGAGAAAATGACACCATCTAAAGATAATTACTTCTTGATTAAACCTAAGCATTCTGCCTTCTACGGTACTGCACTAGAGACACTCTTAAATGAATTAGGTGTTGAGGACATTATTCTAACTGGAATTGCCGGAAACATTTGCGTTTTGTTCACTGCAAATGACGCATACATGCGAGAATACAATCTAATTGTACCTAAAGATTGTATCGCTTCAAACGACGACAGAGATAACGACTACGCTTTAACGATGATGGAGAACGTTCTTCTAGCCAAAATCACTACCGCTAAGGAAATCACGAATGAAAATCAAACATGATTTAGCCATAACCCTCATAAATTGTTAGCAATAACAAAGGGGGCGTTGACTATTCAAATTTATGTTGTCAAAAGAGGAGATACTTTAAACGACATTGCTATGCGTTTTAAAACGACAGTCAATGAAATCATCCGTACTAACGAAATCGAAACACCAAATCAACTCGTCATTGGACAAACAATTGTCATTCCAATTAGAGGTCAATTTTATGAGGTCAAACAAAATGACACACTATATCAAATTGGTAGACGGTTTCAAATCTCAGTGGAAGAATTGGCACGCGTGAACAGAATTCGGCCTGAAGCAATACTGCCTGTTCGTTTCTTGCTCTATATTCCACAAAGACCGAAAAGGAACATTAATTCCAATGCTTATATTGAACCACGGGGAAATCAAGTCAGTGAAAACTTAAAGCAGGCAGCTAGAGAGGCCTCCCCATACTTAACCCATTTAGACATCTTTAGTTTTCAAGCACAAAGAGATGGGACACTGCGAGAACCGCCGTTAGACCAACTACCCCAGATTGCCGCTCAGAACAGAACTGTATTAACCATGGTGGTGACAAATCTAGAGAATGAAAAATTCAGTGATGAACTTGGGCGTATTCTTTTAACTAACCAATCTGTCAAAACGGCATTTTTAGATGAAATTGTTCGTGTTGCCAAAAAGTATCAATTCAAAGAAATCCATTTTGATTTTGAATATTTACGCCCTGTTGATAAAGATGCTTATATTCAATTTTTAAGAGAAGCAACAGCCCGTTTCCATCAAGAAAGATGGACAATATCTGTTGCACTTGCACCAAAAACAAGTAGTCAGCAAAAGGGCAAATGGTATGAAGCCCATGACTATGAAGCGATCGGTAAGATCGTCGATCATGTTGTGCTGATGACCTATGAATGGGGGTACAGCGGCGGCCCTCCACAAGCTGTCTCTCCAATTGGACCTGTCCGCCAAGTCATTGAATATGCACTAACTGTCATACCGGCCAATAAAATTGTAATGGGGCAGAATTTATACGGCTATGATTGGACACTTCCTTTCGTCCAGGGCGGCCCCATCGCCAAAGCCGTCAGTCCTCAACAAGCAATTGCACTTGCTAGAGAGCACAATGTCTCTATCTTATACGACGAAACAGCACAAGCACCCCATTTTCGTTATACAGATGCCAACAACAAAGAGCATGAGGTCTGGTTCGAAGACGCTAGATCGATTCAAGCAAAATTCAATCTCATCAAAGAGCTAAAATTGAACGGCATTGCTTATTGGAAATTAGGTCTATCTTTCCCACAAAATTGGCTCTTATTATCAGATCAATTTAATATTGAAAAAAGAACGACATCGTAATCCATTCACTCTATCAATTAGAAGGGGTATGGTACAATATACATTGGTTTGACAACTTTAACTTTATAGATAGAGGAGAACGCCTATGTATCCTGCCCCTTTTATTGCAGTGGAAGGCCCAATTGGAGCCGGAAAAACAACTTTGGCTACAATGCTTGCGAAGGAATTTCAATTTCCTTTAGTAAAAGAGATTGTAGAAGAAAATCCATTCTTAGATAAATTTTATGAAGATATGGAACAATGGAGCTTTCAGCTTGAGATGTTCTTTTTATGCAATCGGTTCAAACAGTTAGAATCAATTGAAGAAAACTATGTGAATAAACAGCAGCCGGTTGTCACTGATTATCACGTCTATAAAAATATGATATTTGCAGAAAGAACATTATCAAAAAAGCACATGGATAAATACAGAAAGATCTATCACCTGCTAACAGATGATCTTCCTAAACCAAATGCCATGATCTATATAAAAGCCAGCCTTCCCACCTTACTTGAAAGAATACAGATGAGAGGACGCTCTTTTGAAGAAGACATTGACCCAGCTTATTTAAAAACACTCATTGAAGATTACGAGCTGGCCATTGAACATTTAAAACAGACTGAGCCAGGGCTTCCCATCATTACAATTGAAGGAGATCATACAGACTTCGTTTCCTCACAGCAAGATTACCAGCAAATTGTACAGAACATAAAGGAGCAAGTGCTATGAACAATATCAAAATACCAAAGGACGCAGTCATCACAATTGCTGGGACTGTTGGTGTCGGCAAATCAACTATGACCAAAACAATAGCGGACAAGCTAGGGTTTCAAACCTCTCTTGAAAAAGTAGATGATAACCCATATTTAGAGCCTTTTTATTCAGATTTCCAAAGATGGAGCTTCCACTTACAGGTCTATTTCCTAGCTGAGCGTTTTAAGGAACAAAAGCGGATTTTTGAATCTGGCGGAGGATATGTACAAGATCGTTCCATTTATGAGGACACTGGCATTTTTGCAAAAATGCATGCGGACAAAGGTACGATGTCTGAGGTCGATTATGAAACGTATACAAGCCTATTTGAGGCGATGGTGATGACACCTTACTTCCCTCACCCTGATGTCCTCATCTATCTACACGGAGATTTAGATCATATTTTACATCGTATTGAAGAACGCGGCAGAGAGATGGAAACTCAAACTGACCGGGCTTATTGGGAAGAAATGTACACTCGATACACGGAATGGATCGAACAATTTGATTTATGCCCAGTGATTAAAATTAATATTGAAGATTACGACTTACTTCATGATGAAAGCTCACTTGATCCCATTCTTCATGAAATAGCTTCTGTTATTCAAAAAAATCGCAATAAAACAAAATAAAAAAAACCGCTGCATTCGCGAAATGCAGCGGTTTGACAATTTCCAATTTTTATGCTTGCGTTCAATTCAACTAAGGTAAAAAATCAATATGGCGGAGGAAGAGGGATTCGAACCCCCGCGGGCTTTGACACCCCTGTCGGTTTTCAAGACCGATCCCTTCAGCCGGACTTGGGTATTCCTCCGTATCGACAAGAATTAATATACCATATCATTTTATTTGAAGTCAACACCTTTTCGTAAAAAAATTTCAATATGTGATTTTTGCATGATGTTTGCCTATAAAAAAGCAGCCATTGACGGCTGCTCTTGATCTATTTCGTATCCTGTCTAATTTCTTCAATAAACTGATTCATCTCTACTTTAAACTCATTTAATGACTCGATAATCTTCGTAAAGTCTGTCACTTGTTTGGCTTGTTCATTTGTTGAGCTGCTGATTTGTGAGATGTTTTCAGACAAAGTGCCAATGCTGTCTTGGATTTCTTTTAAAAATGTATTAATGGTTTCAGCCGCTTCCTTCGAGCCATCTGATAATTTGCGAACTTCATCAGCAACGACAGCAAACCCTTTTCCGTTCTCACCTGCTCTTGCGGCTTCAATTGCAGCATTTAAACCAAGCAGATTTGTTTGTCTAGCAATTCCGCCAATGGTTTTGACGACTTCTTCAATATTCGCAGATTTCTCTTCCGCTCTTCCTGCCTGTTCGCTTATTTCTAAACTTGTGGCAGCCAGTTCTTGTGAATGTGCAGCAATTTGCTCAATTCCACCTTGGAGTTCTTTCGCTACTTTATTGATTTGCTCCATATAACCGCTTAATTTCTTTTCGCGATGATGTGAAAATGCCACTAAAAAAGAGCCGATTACTTTTCTTTCTTCATCAAAAATCGGGTAACCTTTTACAGCAATTTCATAACCATATAAATGCTCTGGTAAATGACCGTCATATTCTTGTCCTCTTAATGTCGTCGCCACATTTTGGTCTTCTGGGTTCAATGGGTCTCCAACTTTCATACCAAAATCTATTGTGTTAGACGGGTAATAACAAAGTATCTTCTCTGTATCTGTGATGCCGAAAAGAATACTTTCATCTAGTACCTTTCTAAGTAAATGAGCCATTTCAACATAATAGTCAAGCCTATTCACGGTTATTCCTTCTTTCCTAGAAGCTTTTAATTTTTTTATCGGCTAAATTCAGGAAAACTGTAGGACTTTTGGTAAAAAGAAAAAGATGCCTTGACGGCATCTTATTTCATCACTTCTTTATTTCCCATATAAGGACGCAGTACTTCAGGAATGATTACTGTGCCGTCCTCTTGTTGATAGTTTTCTAAAATAGCCGCTACGGTTCTTCCTACCGCTAATCCAGATCCATTTAATGTGTGGACATGTTCTGGCTTCGCTTTAGGTTCTGGACGGAAACGAATGTTTGCACGTCTTGCTTGGAATGCTTCGAAGTTACTGCAAGAAGAAATTTCACGGTACGTATTCTGGCTCGGAATCCACACTTCGATATCGTATTTCTTCGCAGCTGTGAATCCTAAATCTCCCGTACACATGCTCAAGACACGGTATGGCAGGTTCAATAGCTGAAGAACTTTTTCTGCTTGATTTGTTAGTTTCTCTAATTCTTCATAAGAATCTTCTGGTCTGACAAATTTAACAAGCTCTACCTTGTTAAATTGATGCTGACGGATGAGTCCGCGTGTATCTCTTCCGGCAGATCCTGCTTCTGATCTAAAGCAAGCACTGAATGCTGCATAGTTGATTGGCAGCTGTTCACCTTCGAGAATTTCGTCACGATGCATGTTCGTAATTGGCACTTCAGCTGTTGGAATGAGGAAGTAATCTTCTTCACGTATTTTAAAGGCATCCTCTTCGAACTTTGGAAGCTGCCCAGTTCCTGTCATGCTTGCTCTGTTGACCATATAAGGTGGAAGCACTTCAGTAAAACCAAACTCATCCACATGTAAATCAAGCATAAAGTTATACAATGCGCGCTCTAAGCGGGCGCCAAGCCCTTTATAAAAAACGAAACGGCTTCCTGTCACTTTTCCTGCACGTTCAAAATCAAGGATTTTTAGCTCATCAGCTACGTCCCAATGTGGTTTTGGTTCAAATGAGAAGGCTGGCTGTTCGCCCCATTTTCTCACTTCCACGTTGTCGTCTTCTGTTTCACCAACTGGTACAGAGTCATGGGGGATATTTGGAATTGAGAACAGGATGTGCTGCAGGCTTTCTTCTACTGTTCTTAGCTCATCATCCAGCTTCTTGATCTCATCTCCTACCTCACGCATTTCTTGAATAATGTGATCGGCGTCTTTCTTTTCTCTTTTTAGAACGGCCACTTGCTGTGATACTTCATTTCTTCGGCTCTTTAATTCTTCTGTTTTCCCGATTAATTCTCTTCTTTTTTGATCTAGCTCACCAAACTTATCAAAATCCGCTAAATCTTCGCCTCGGTGTGCTAATTTTTCTTTGATTTGATCAAAGTCCGTGCGCAGTTGTTTAATATCCAGCATGTGTAACACTCCTTTTTTTATCGAAAAATAAAAAGAGCCCTCATCCCATGAAAGGGACGAGAGCTCTCGCGTTGCCACCCTGATTGAAAACATGCAAAGGCATGCTTTCCTCTTTCCTCTGTAACGGTATCACCGTAAATGCTTACTTCTCTTGTTTCAGCATTTCGCTCAAGGATGGATTCAGAATGCATCTTTCACCGATTCTCACCAACCATCGGCTCTCTGAGAAAGAGGGGCTTCTTACTATTTCCCGTCAACGCTTTTTCGATCTTTGATTGTGATTTTAATGTACTATAAGTTTTATCTCTTTTCAACCGTTTTATACAGCAAGCTTCGTTTTGTAGGACTTCACCATGTCTACAAACAGCTGTGTTAACCGGTGATCGTCTGTCAGCTCTGGATGAAAGGAGCAGCCTAAAATATTGTTTTCTTTCGCCATCACAATCCTGCCATCATATTCAGCCATGATTTCTACGTCATCATCTGCACTGATGATATGAGGCGCACGGATGAATACCCCTGTAAACGGCGCATCCAGTCCTTTTACTTCTAAATCTGCTTCAAAGCTGTCTACCTGTCTGCCAAAAGAATTCCGTGCAACAGATACATTTAACAGTCCAAGATGAGCATCTTCTCGATCTTCGATATGCTTTGCCAGCATAATCAAACCGGCACATGTCCCGAAAATCGGTTTCCCTTGAGCAGCGAACGCTTTGATCGGGTCAATGAATTGGTACGTATCCATGAGTCTTCTCATCGTCGTACTTTCTCCACCAGGGATAATCAAACCGTCAACGGATTTTAGCTCTTCTACACGTTTGATGATCTTTCCTTCTGCGCCGCAGGCTTCAATCGATTGAATATGCTCTCTCACCGCTCCTTGAAGCCCTAGTACACCAATTGTCAGCATGTTCGTTTGCGCTCCCTTAATTACCAGCCACGCTCTTGCATACGTTCTTCTGGCAGTAGATTTGAAATTTCAATTCCTTTCATAGCTGTTCCAAGCTCTTTTGAAAGTTCTGCAATGAGACGGTAATCAGTGTAATGAGTCGTTGCTTCAACAATTGCTTTTGCAAATTTAGCTGGATTGTCTGATTTGAAAATACCAGATCCGACAAATACACCGTCTGCTCCAAGCTGCATCATTAATGCAGCATCTGCTGGTGTCGCAACGCCTCCTGCTGCAAAGTTCACAACTGGCAGCTTGCCGTCTCTTTTGATTTGCAGCAATAATTCATAAGGCGCGCCAAGATTCTTGGCTTCTGTCATCAGTTCATCTTCACTCATAGCCGATACTTTACGAATCTGAGCATTGACCTTTCTCATATGACGAACAGCTTCTACGATGTTGCCTGTCCCAGGTTCTCCTTTTGTGCGAAGCATAGAAGCGCCTTCTGCGATACGGCGGGTTGCCTCACCTAAATCGCGGCATCCACAGACAAAGGGTACTGTGTATTCATTTTTATTTAAATGGAATTCCTCATCTGCGGGCGTCAGCACTTCACTCTCATCGATATAATCAACACCAAGTGCTTCAAGAACACGAGCCTCGACGATGTGGCCGATACGTGCTTTTGCCATGACTGGAATCGTTACTGCATTTTGTACTTCCTCTACGATTCTTGGGTCTGCCATACGGGCAACACCGCCTGCAGCACGGATATCAGCTGGTACTCGTTCTAGTGCCATGACTGCCACTGCACCTGCTTCTTCTGCAATTTTTGCCTGCTCCGCATTGACGACATCCATAATGACGCCGCCCTTTTGCATTTCTGCCATTCCACGTTTCACTCGTTCAGTTCCCTTATTGCTCACAATAGTTTCCTCCCATTTGTCTATTCGATTCATTCAACATCTTTATCATACAAGCGAGGAAGTATAACAATAAAGAGAATAGCATAACAATTCAACCAGCCGATAAAAAAGAATAAATCCTTGTATATAAAGGGTTTTCAGCTAAAAACATGTCATTTTCTCTATCAAGTGAGATTTACATGCTATAATGCAACTATAACAATTAAAAATCATGTATAACAATTTTGCATTCAATGGAGGGGTTTCATGCATATTGATATCCATCGACACTCTGATACATCTCTTTCAAATCAAATTTACTTTTCAATCATCGATCACATTCAATCGGGTTTGCTTCAGCAAGGAGAAAAGCTGCCAACTGTCCGTGATTTAGCTAAGCAGCTCAATGTGAGTCTTGTCACGGCAGCTAAGGCATACACCCGATTAAAAGACGACGGATACTTAACGACGGTGCAAGGTAAAGGAACTTTTGTGAATGAGCAGCAAGAGCAGGCAGAGACCCCTGTTCCATCATCTACCTCTTTCGATTGGCAGTTGTCGATTCCAGATTATTTACCACGGTCTCAATTCGCTCAGTATCACTATGTCGAAGAAGCCATTAATCTTTCTTCCTCTATGATCGATCCAGGGCTTTTGCCAAACCGGTATTTAGAAAAAGAAATGCAGCATGTACTAGCCAGACATCCTCAAATCATGTCGAAGTATGGAGAAATACAAGGTGATCTTCAGCTGCGACAAGTCATTCAGTCCTTTTTAGAAAAGTTGGATGTGCCCTCTACACCTGAAAATATCCTTGTAACAAGTGGTTCTCAGCAAGGGCTTGATTTGGTGGCACGTACGTTTATTGGGCCGGATGATGTAGTTGTCATGGAAGCACCGACCTATCCCGGGGCCATTGATGTCTTTATGGGCAGAGGAGCAAGAATCATTACCGTCCCTGTCGATCATGAAGGAATGAACATGAAGCAGCTTCAAAGCATTTGTGATAAATATAAACCGAAGCTCATCTATACGATTCCTACTTTCCACAGTCCAACAGGGGCCAGTATGTCGATGAAGCGTAGAAAACAGCTTCTCCTACTGGCTCAAAGCATTGATTGTCTCATTGTAGAAGATGACCCTTACCGTGAGCTTTATTTTGAAAAGAAGCCGCCAGCACCTATTAAAAGCTTGGACCATGATGGACATGTCATTTATTTACGAGGATTAAGTAAAACACTGGCTCCAGGATGCAGAATAGGGATTATCACAGCGTCAGGCTCGATATTTAACCGTTTATTAGCTGCAAAGGCCAATAATGACTTAGGCAGCCCTCTCCTCACACAAAAGGCCATATTACCGTTTCTGACATCGAAGAAAATGATTGATCATACGAAGAAGCTAAGAACCGCCTTGAAAGTGAGACGCGATTTGATGATGGATGTGTTAACGAAGCATGCACCGAAAGATGTAACGTGGCAAATTCCACAGGGCGGTCTCAATTTATGGCTCAGCTTTCCTTCCTGGGTCGATACACGAGCACTGTTGCATGAAGCACGTAAGCAGCAAATTACTTTTCTACCTGGCTCTGTCTGCTATCCTGGAGAGCCGAAACAGAATTATATCCGCCTCAGCTTTTCTTATGTGAATGAAAAAGCACTGGCCGAGGGCGTGGAAAAGTTATGTGGTATTTTTCAGCAAGCCTTGTCCACTCCTCAAAATCAGAAGCAATCGCTCTTCTTTTAACGATAAAAAAACTGCTCTCGTGTATAGAGAGCAGTTTTTTATTAGAACCAGCCTTTTACTGTGTCAACGATTCCGCCCCAAATGCCAGCGAAGAATCCACCTACACCACGCATTGCAAGGATGAACCAGTTTGCTTTTTCATCGCTTGTTTTCGTCACAAGCTCAACACCTGATTGGTCTTTATTTAAATAGCCGTAGTCCTTCTCATCACCAGAATAAGAAGTCGTCAGCATGCCAACCTTCGTTCCTTTTTTAATAGGAGCTTCTAGTTTCTTTTTCTCGATATTTACTTTTGCTTTATAGCTCTTTTCGTCACCATTTTTTACTGGCACAGAAAATGCTTCTTTCGTCACAACAGGTACTTCTTTATCTTTGCCTTTATCCACTTCGATGTTTTCATGTCCTTTAATTTGTTGACCTTTTTTGTACATTTCTTTCATCGTGAAGTTTTTAAACGCATAGTCGAACAGTTTTTTTGCCACGTCGAAACGTGCTGTATGAAGATTACCTTTTGCATTCAAAATAACTGCGATGACACGCATGTCACCTTGTTTTGCTGTACCTGTGAAGCTAGAACCGGCTGAATCTGTAGATCCCGTTTTCAGACCGTCAACACCTTTATATTCCTTCACAAGTCCTTTAAGCATGAAGTTCCAGTTAGGCATGTCCATTTCATCGTCAGTGCCTTCTCTGAACTTTGTTTTCGCAATACTTGCTGTTTCAAGAATTTCTGGATGGTCTTTGATGAGATGCTGTGCAAGCAAAGCCATATCTTTTGCAGATACTTCACTTTCTTCATCAGGACCTGTACCTTTTGGCTGTTGGCCATGTAAGTCTTTATTTTCCAGACCAGTTGCATTCACAAATTTGTAGTTTGTTAAACCAAGTTCTTTTGCTTTTGCGTTCATTTTTTCAACAAACTTCGATTCTGATCCAGCGATCACTTCTGCTAAACCAATCGCTGCTGCATTTGCCGAATAAATAGCCGTTGCTTGATAAAGTTCTTTTACTGTATACGAACCATCTTTTCTCAAAGGAACGTTGGATAAGCTGCGGTCCTGAGAAATTTCGTATACATAATCATCTGGCGTATACTTTTGATCCCATTTCACTTTTCCTTCAGCAATTGCCTCTAGTAATAGATACTCTGTCATCATTTTTGCCATACTTGCAATAGGCAGTCTTTGATCTGCGTTTTTACTATAAAGAATTTTACCTGTAGAAGCTTCAATAAGGATCGCTGCTTTCGCATTCACACTGAATGGATCTTCAGCAGCTTTTGCTTTGGACATTGGTGTAAATGCTGTAACAATCAATGCCAATGCAAGGATAGAGACCATAAGCTGTTTCATCATCTTGCTGTTCAATCGTCATACCTCCGTATTCATCTTTTTTCGACGTTTTTCATATATATGTAATCCACAAGGGCTTATCTCAACACAACAGTATAAATTTTATCACAATAAAGACAAAAAAAATAGACAGAGTCATAGACCCTGTCAAATGTAATTTGATTGTCACAATTTATCAAGAAATTGTGTAGTTTGGTGATTCTTTTGTAATTTGTACATCATGTGGATGACTCTCACGAAGTCCTGCACCCGTCATACGAATGAATTGTGCTTCTTCTCTAAGAGTGCGTAAATCTTGCGTTCCACAATAGCCCATACCAGAACGAATACCGCCAACTAGTTGATACACTGTATCAACGACTGGCCCTTTGTATGGTGTACGGCCTTCGATACCTTCAGGAACGAATTTTTTATTATCTTCTTGGAAGTAACGATCTTTACTTCCTTTTTCCATTGCAGCGACAGAACCCATACCACGATAAACTTTGAAACGTCTACCTTGGAAAATTTCTGTTTCTCCTGGGCTTTCAGATGTACCAGCTAGAAGGCTTCCCAGCATAACAGCATGTCCGCCAGATGCTAATGCTTTCACGATATCACCTGAATATTTAATTCCACCATCTGCAATAATAGCTTTACCATGTTTTCTTGCTTCTGTTGCACAGTCATAGATCGCTGTGATTTGTGGTACACCGACACCTGCAACAACACGTGTTGTACAAATAGATCCTGGTCCGATACCGACTTTCACAATATCTGCTCCTGCTTCAAACAATGCTTTTGTTGCTTCAGCTGTTGCAACATTACCAGCAATGATGTTAAGAGAAGGATACGTTTCACGGATTTTCGATACAGTGTTTAGAACACCTTGAGAATGACCGTGTGCTGTATCAATGACAATGACATCTACATTGGCTTCGACTAATTTTTTCACACGTGTCATTGTATCGCCAGTGACACCAACAGCGGCACCAACAATTAAACGGCCATGTGCATCTTTAGAGGAGTTAGGGAATTCAATCACTTTTTCAATATCTTTGATTGTGATAAGACCTTTTAACGTTCCTTCGTCATCTAAAAGAGGTAATTTTTCAATCTTGTACTGCTGTAGGATTTTTTCAGCTTCTTCTAATGTTGTACCAACAGAAGCTGTCACAAGTTCCTCTTTTGTCATCACGTCGCTAATCTTCATTGAATAATCCGAAATAAAACGAAGGTCACGGTTCGTAATAATACCAACAAGCTTTTGGTCTTGTTCGTTGTTGACAATCGGCACACCTGAAATACGGTATTTACCCATCAAATGCTCTGCATCAAATACTTGATGCTCTGGTGTTAAGAAGAATGGATTTGTAATAACGCCGCGCTCTGAACGTTTTACTTTATCCACCTGTTCTGCTTGCTGTTCAATGGACATGTTCTTATGAATAATACCAAGACCACCTTGACGTGCCATTGCAATGGCCATTTGTGATTCCGTCACTGTGTCCATTCCCGCACTGATAATTGGAATGTTTAGCTTTAATGTGCTTGTTAGCTCCACTGATAAATCGACATCACGCGGAAGTACTTCAGACTTTGCTGGAACAAGCAAAACATCGTCAAACGTCAAACCTTCTTTTGAAAATTTACTTTCCCACATTAGTAAATCCCCCTCTTTTCGGCAAAATATTATATGTAGATTATCAACTAGCAAACAGCATGTCAAGGAAGCAACAAACAGTTGCAATTTTTAGAAAATATAAAGAGAGTTGAGGAAGAAGATGAAAAGTTCAGGATGGAAGGATTTAAAACGTTTTTACTCGCTCGAAACCTCCCAAAAGTTTCTATTTCAACAATATGAGAAACGGAACATTCAAGATGCAAACCAGCAAGCCTATAAAAACTGTGAACGATTTATTTACTTTCTAAAACATGGCCATACGTTCTATGAACAGGCAGCGATCGCGCCTCTAGAACTTAAACCCATTTTATTGTTTTATGGAATGGCACAGCTGCTTAAAGCATGTTTGCTGACAGTGGATCCCCATTATCCTTCTCAAACCTCTGTTTTAGCTCATGGCGTAACATCGAGAAAAAGAAAGAAACAGCATTACCGTTTTAGTGAAGATGAGGTAAAAATCCAAAGAAATGGGCTATGTATGCATGTGTTAAAGCATCTATTTCAATTAAATGGTCTTGAAGATGAACGATTTACGATGATCCATCTCCTGTCTAAAATACCTGAAATGAGTCATATTCTTGAGTTTCAAAAGCAGCCCTCGACATTAGTTAAAGTAGAAAAGGCTAATGGAATGATGATTCAAGATCATATTCCATTACTTTATAACATGTCTGCTGAACGCTTTATTGAATACTTTGAGTTCCATACAAGCTGGAAACTTAAACAGAGAGAGGCTAAAAAACTAACGTTTGATGTATTTCTTGAAGAAAACCCAGCTCTTGCTACTCATCTTCATTATGATTTAGAAATGGATCAATGGTTTATACCGTCAACACGAGATGCTTTTCTAGGGATTCCTGAAATCATCAGCCATTACTTATTGATGTATAACCTTAGTATGATTGCCCGCTACGAAACAGAATGGTGGTACGAGCTGCTGTCTCAATACATTAGCGATGATTACGTCATGATTGAACGCTACATGGAGATTGCAGAAGAGAAGTTCCCAGCATACATCATGATGCTGTTAGAAGAAAAAACAAAAAAGACCAGTTCCGATTGGAACTGATCCTAATAGAAGCTTGGCGGCGTCCTACTCTCACAGGGGGAAACCCCCAACTACCATCGGCGCTGAAGAGCTTAACTTCCGTGTTCGGTATGGGAACGGGTGTGACCTCTTCGCTATCGCCACCAAACCTGATGGAGAGAATGTTCTCTCAAAACTAGATAACAATGTTCATGCTTCACAATAGAATATAGGTTAAGTCCTCGATCTATTAGTATCTGTCAGCTCCACGTGTCACCACGCTTCCACCTCAGACCTATCAACCTGATCATCTTTCAGGGATCTTACTTCCTTGCGGAATGGGAAATCTCATCTTGAGGGGGGCTTCATGCTTAGATGCTTTCAGCACTTATCCCGTCCGCACATAGCTACCCAGCGATGCCCTTGGCAGAACAACTGGTACACCAGCGGTGCGTCCATCCCGGTCCTCTCGTACTAAGGACAGCTCCTCTCAAATTTCCTGCGCCCGCGACGGATAGGGACCGAACTGTCTCACGACGTTCTGAACCCAGCTCGCGTACCGCTTTAATGGGCGAACAGCCCAACCCTTGGGACCGACTACAGCCCCAGGATGCGATGAGCCGACATCGAGGTGCCAAACCTCCCCGTCGATGTGGACTCTTGGGGGAGATAAGCCTGTTATCCCCGGGGTAGCTTTTATCCGTTGAGCGATGGCCCTTCCATGCGGAACCACCGGATCACTAAGCCCGACTTTCGTCCCTGCTCGACTTGTAGGTCTCGCAGTCAAGCTCCCTTGTGCCTTTACACTCTGCGAATGATTTCCAACCATTCTGAGGGAACCTTTGGGCGCCTCCGTTACATTTTAGGAGGCGACCGCCCCAGTCAAACTGCCCACCTGACACTGTCTCCCTGCCCGATAAGGGCAGCGGGTTAGAAGGTCAATACAGCCAGGGTAGTATCCCACCGATGCCTCCACCGAAGCTAGCGCTCCGGTTTCCAAGGCTCCTACCTATCCTGTACAAGCTGTACCAACATTCAATATCAGGCTGCAGTAAAGCTCCACGGGGTCTTTCCGTCCTGTCGCGGGTAACCTGCATCTTCACAGGTACTATAATTTCACCGAGTCTCTCGTTGAGACAGTGCCCAGATCGTTGCGCCTTTCGTGCGGGTCGGAACTTACCCGACAAGGAATTTCGCTACCTTAGGACCGTTATAGTTACGGCCGCCGTTTACTGGGGCTTCAATTCGCACCTTCGCTTACGCTAAGCGCTCCTCTTAACCTTCCAGCACCGGGCAGGCGTCAGCCCCTATACTTCGCCTTACGGCTTCGCAGAGACCTGTGTTTTTGCTAAACAGTCGCCTGGGCCTATTCACTGCGGCTTCTCGGGGCTTTAACACCCTAAGAAGCACCCCTTCTCCCGAAGTTACGGGGTCATTTTGCCGAGTTCCTTAACGAGAGTTCTCTCGATCACCTTAGGATTCTCTCCTCGCCTACCTGTGTCGGTTTGCGGTACGGGCACCTCTCACCTCGCTAGAGGCTTTTCTTGGCAGTGTGGAATCAGGAACTTCGCTACTAAATTTCGCTCGCCATCACAGCTCAGCCTTTACGGGAAACGGATTTGCCTATTTCCCAGCCTAACTGCTTGGACGCGGATATCCAATACCGCGCTTACCCTATCCTCCTGCGTCCCCCCATTGCTCAAATGGTGAGGAGGTGGTACAGGAATATCAACCTGTTGTCCATCGCCTACGCCTTTCGGCCTCGGCTTAGGTCCCGACTAACCCTGAGCGGACGAGCCTTCCTCAGGAAACCTTAGGCATTCGGTGGACGGGATTCTCACCCGTCTTTCGCTACTCATACCGGCATTCTCACTTCTAAGCGCTCCACCAGTCCTTCCGGTCTGGCTTCACAGCCCTTAGAACGCTCTCCTACCACTGTTCGTAAGAACAGTCCGCAGCTTCGGTGATACGTTTAGCCCCGGTACATTTTCGGCGCAGAGTCACTCGACCAGTGAGCTATTACGCACTCTTTAAATGGTGGCTGCTTCTAAGCCAACATCCTGGTTGTCTAAGCAACTCCACATCCTTTTCCACTTAACGTATACTTTGGGACCTTAGCTGGCGGTCTGGGCTGTTTCCCTTTCGACTACGGATCTTATCACTCGCAGTCTGACTCCCAAGGATAAGTCATCGGCATTCGGAGTTTGACTGAATTCGGTAACCCGGTAGGGGCCCCTAGTCCAATCAGTGCTCTACCTCCGAGACTCTTACCTTGAGGCTAGCCCTAAAGCTATTTCGGAGAGAACCAGCTATCTCCAGGTTCGATTGGCATTTCACCCCTACCCACACCTCATCCCCGCACTTTTCAACGTGCGTGGGTTCGGGCCTCCATTCAGTGTTACCTGAACTTCACCCTGGACATGGGTAGATCACCTGGTTTCGGGTCTACGACCACGTACTCATGCGCCCTATTCAGACTCGCTTTCGCTGCGGCTCCGCATCTTCTGCTTAACCTTGCACGGGATCGTAACTCGCCGGTTCATTCTACAAAAGGCACGCCATCACCCGTTAACGGGCTCTGACTACTTGTAGGCACACGGTTTCAGGATCTATTTCACTCCCCTTCCGGGGTGCTTTTCACCTTTCCCTCACGGTACTGGTTCACTATCGGTCACTAGGGAGTATTTAGCCTTGGGAGATGGTCCTCCCGGATTCCGACGGAATTTCACGTGTTCCGCCGTACTCAGGATCCACTCTGGAGAGAACAACATTTCAGTTACAGGGCTGTTACCTTCTTTGGCGGGCCTTTCCAGACCTCTTCGCTTATATCGTTCCTTTGTAACTCCGTATAGAGTGTCCTACAACCCCAAGAGGCAAGCCTCTTGGTTTGGGCTGTTCCCGTTTCGCTCGCCGCTACTCAGGGAATCGCATTTGCTTTCTCTTCCTCCGGGTACTTAGATGTTTCAGTTCCCCGGGTATGCCTTCTCATACTCTATGTATTCAAGTATGGATACTACTCCATTACGAGCAGTGGGTTTCCCCATTCGGAAATCTCCGGATCAAAGCTTGCTTACAGCTCCCCGAAGCATATCGGTGTTCGTCCCGTCCTTCATCGGCTCCTAGTGCCAAGGCATCCACCGTGCGCCCTTTCTAACTTAACCATTTCTTACTTTAGAAAGAATCACTATGTGTGATGAACTTTGCATTGCATTCAATGTGAATGTATTACTTATTGTTATCTAGTTTTCAAAGAACACGTTGGTGGAGCCTAGCGGGATCGAACCGCTGACCTCCTGCGTGCAAGGCAGGCGCTCTCCCAGCTGAGCTAAGGCCCCGATTTAATAGAAGATGGTGGGCCTGAGTGGACTCGAACCACCGACCTCACGCTTATCAGGCGTGCGCTCTAACCAGCTGAGCTACAGGCCCATCTTTCATATCGAAGATATGATGTTGTAGGATCTTTTGCAAGTTCCTTCAAAACTAAACAAGACGAAAACGTACGCTGCTCCATATATCCTTAGAAAGGAGGTGATCCAGCCGCACCTTCCGATACGGCTACCTTGTTACGACTTCACCCCAATCATCTGCCCCACCTTCGGCGGCTGGCTCCATAAAGGTTACCTCACCGACTTCGGGTGTTGCAAACTCTCGTGGTGTGACGGGCGGTGTGTACAAGGCCCGGGAACGTATTCACCGCGGCATGCTGATCCGCGATTACTAGCGATTCCAGCTTCACGCAGTCGAGTTGCAGACTGCGATCCGAACTGAGAACAGATTTATGGGATTGGCTAAACCTTGCGGTCTTGCAGCCCTTTGTTCTGTCCATTGTAGCACGTGTGTAGCCCAGGTCATAAGGGGCATGATGATTTGACGTCATCCCCACCTTCCTCCGGTTTGTCACCGGCAGTCACCTTAGAGTGCCCAACTGAATGCTGGCAACTAAGATCAAGGGTTGCGCTCGTTGCGGGACTTAACCCAACATCTCACGACACGAGCTGACGACAACCATGCACCACCTGTCACTCTGTCCCCGAAGGGAAAGCCCTATCTCTAGGGTTGTCAGAGGATGTCAAGACCTGGTAAGGTTCTTCGCGTTGCTTCGAATTAAACCACATGCTCCACCGCTTGTGCGGGCCCCCGTCAATTCCTTTGAGTTTCAGTCTTGCGACCGTACTCCCCAGGCGGAGTGCTTAATGCGTTAGCTGCAGCACTAAGGGGCGGAAACCCCCTAACACTTAGCACTCATCGTTTACGGCGTGGACTACCAGGGTATCTAATCCTGTTCGCTCCCCACGCTTTCGCTCCTCAGCGTCAGTTACAGACCAGAGAGTCGCCTTCGCCACTGGTGTTCCTCCACATCTCTACGCATTTCACCGCTACACGTGGAATTCCACTCTCCTCTTCTGCACTCAAGTTTCCCAGTTTCCAATGACCCTCCCCGGTTGAGCCGGGGGCTTTCACATCAGACTTAAGAAACCGCCTGCGAGCCCTTTACGCCCAATAATTCCGGACAACGCTTGCCACCTACGTATTACCGCGGCTGCTGGCACGTAGTTAGCCGTGGCTTTCTGGTTAGGTACCGTCAAGGTGCGAGCAGTTACTCTCGCACTTGTTCTTCCCTAACAACAGAGCTTTACGATCCGAAAACCTTCATCACTCACGCGGCGTTGCTCCGTCAGACTTTCGTCCATTGCGGAAGATTCCCTACTGCTGCCTCCCGTAGGAGTCTGGGCCGTGTCTCAGTCCCAGTGTGGCCGATCACCCTCTCAGGTCGGCTACGCATCGTCGCCTTGGTGAGCCATTACCCCACCAACTAGCTAATGCGCCGCGGGTCCATCTGTAAGTGACAGCCGAAACCGTCTTTCATCCTTGAACCATGCGGTTCAAGGAACTATCCGGTATTAGCTCCGGTTTCCCGGAGTTATCCCAGTCTTACAGGCAGGTTACCCACGTGTTACTCACCCGTCCGCCGCTAACATCCGGGAGCAAGCTCCCTTCTGTCCGCTCGACTTGCATGTATTAGGCACGCCGCCAGCGTTCGTCCTGAGCCAGGATCAAACTCTCCGAAAAAGTACAAAACCGAAGTTTTGTTTTTCGCCAGTTTGACTGACTACCTATGAAGTTTCATAGGATTTTTTTATAAAAACTCGAATTAACAGGTACGTTTTGTCTTGTTTAGTTTTCAAAGAACTTGTTTGTCACTCTCTTAAAGCGACCACTTAAATATATCATATATCTCTATCAACAGTCAACATTTTTCTTGAAAAACATTTTATTTTTTTAAGAAGTTTCCACTGTAAAAGAGATAAAAAATAGAGCCTCTTTTTGCTCCTTTGAAAGATTAACACATATCTATGAAAAAAGCATTATAAATTTCAAAAAAACATGAGTTTTTTTAGAAAAAAATAAAGCCGGTGAAAAACCGGCTTTATTTTTACTCAGATTGCTCTTGATCTGACTCTATAGTTTCTACGTTTTCTTCACTATTCTCTTCATCATCTTCTTGTGATTGTTCAACTAATGCCACTGTAGCGACATGTTCATCATCACCTAGACGGATCAGGCGGACACCTTGAGTGACTCGGCCTGTTGTTGAAATGTCTGAAACGGCCATACGAATGATCACGCCGCTTCCTGTAATAATCATCAAGTCCTCTTCAGCTTCAGCATTCGTCGCCTTCACTGCGACAAGCGGACCATTGTTGTCAGTGATTTTACATGTTTTAAGACCTTTACCGCCCCGACTTTGAACACGGTATTCTTTTTCAGGTGTTAACTTACCATATCCTTTTTCGGTGACAATCAATACGTTTGCATCTGGCTCAAGGATTTCCATCCCAACGACGATGTCATCTTCAGAAAGCGTAATTCCTTTCACGCCAGCTGCCGTACGCCCCATTTCACGAACATCTGTCTCGTCGAAACGAATCAGCATACCTTTTTTCGTACCAATGATGATTTGTTTTTCTCCATTGGTTAAACGGACAGCCATCAGTTCATCTTCGTCACGAAGACTTAATGCGATAAGTCCATTGTTTCGAATGTTGGCAAACTGAGACAATGAGGTTCGTTTTGATACACCGTGTCTTGTTGTAAAGAAGAGATACGAATCTTCATCAAATTCGCTTACCGGAATAATGGCATTAATCCACTCTCCCTTTTCTACTTCAAGCAGGTTAATAATCGGAATCCCTTTCGCTGTCCGTCCGAATTCAGGAATCTCATATCCCTTCGCACGATAGACCTTCCCTTTATTAGAGAAGAAGAGGATCGTATCATGGGTAGATGTTGAAATCAGCTGTTCTACGAAATCATCCTCATTGGTTCCCATTCCCTGAACACCTTTACCGCCTCTTTTTTGACTGCGGTATGTTGATGCAGGCAGACGCTTGATATAACCATTATGAGTCAGCGTAATCACGATGTTCTCAACAGGAATCAAATCTTCGTCTTCAATTGTTTCAATACCTGCTGTCACAATTTCAGTACGGCGCGTATCATTGAAACGTTCTTTGATTTCTGTTAATTCTTCTCTAATGATTTCAAGAACTTTTTCATTGTCTGCTAAAATGGCTTTCAACTCAGCAATCAAATCAACAAGCCCTTTGTATTCTTCTTCTATCTTTTCTCTTTCCAAACCAGTTAAGCGCTGAAGACGCATATCAAGAATGGCCTGTGCTTGTTTTTCGGACAAGCTATAGTTCTCCATTAAGCCATTTCTCGCGATTTCAGCAGTTTGAGAGCTTCTAATTAATGCAATGACTTCATCTAAGTGGTCAAGAGCGATTCTTAAACCTTCTAGAATATGAGCTCTTGCTTCAGCTTTACGAAGTTCATATGCTGTTCTTCTGCGAATAATCACTTTTTGATGCTCTAGATAATATTCAAGACATTGTTTGAGGGACAAGACTTTAGGCTGTCCATCGACAAGTGCCAATAAGTTGATTCCAAATGATGTTTGGAGTGTCGTTTGTTTATAAAGATTGTTTAATAGAACGTGGGCGTTCGCGTCTCTTCGCAGTTCAATCACAATCCGCATTCCATTACGATCAGACTCGTCACGCAGATCTGTAATGCCATCGATCTTTTTATCGCGCACAAGATCAGCGATTTTTTCGATCAAACGGGCTTTGTTGACCTGATATGGAATTTCATTGATGACAATCCGCTGCTTACCGCTGGATGTTTCTTCGATGATAGACTTTGCACGTAATGTAATAGAGCCCCGGCCTGTTTCATATGCCTTACGGATTCCGCTTCGGCCAATGATTTGTCCCGCAGTTGGGAAGTCTGGTCCTGGAATGATCTCCATTAGTTCCTGTGTTGTCATTTCTGGACTTTGACTAATTGCCAGTACACCATCAATCACTTCACCTAGCTGGTGAGGCGGAATGTTGGTTGCCATCCCTACAGCGATACCTGTTGCCCCGTTGACTAATAAGTTCGGGAAACGAGCAGGCATGACGATTGGTTCTCTTTCACTGCCATCGTAGTTATCTTGATAATCAATCGTATCCTTGGTGATATCACGAAGGATTTCCATTGAAATTTTAGATAGACGCGCCTCAGTATAACGCATTGCTGCTGCACTGTCTCCATCGACAGAACCAAAGTTTCCGTGTCCTTCAACCAGCATATTTCGATAGTTGAAGTCTTGCGCCATACGAACCATCGCTTCGTATACAGCGCTGTCACCGTGAGGGTGGTACTTACCGATAACTTCTCCAACGATACGTGCAGATTTCTTAAATGGTTTATCACTTGTCATACCTAGGTCATTCATCGCATACAAAATTCTTCGATGCACGGGCTTCAATCCATCTCGCACATCTGGTAATGCACGCGAAACAATAACACTCATTGCATAATCTAAAAAGGACGTACGCATTTCTTGACTAATATTCACTTCGCGTACATTTGGTGTATGTTGTTCACTCACTATAAGAACCTCCCTTTACGTATCACATGAAATAAATTATGTGGGAGTAAAATATGTATTTATCTTCACAAGACTATTCTTCATTATATCAATAATCTCGGCTTTATACACATTAATTTACTAGAAAATCAACGAAAACACGGAAAACCAGGACATTCGTTTCACACCCCTGTTTCTTGAAAAACAACCTTATTCCAAACAAGAAATAAGGTTGTTCTCAGGAGGGATTCATCTAAATATCAAGGTTTTTCACGTATTGTGCATTTTCTTCGATAAAGTTCCGTCTCGGCTCTACTTTATCTCCCATCAGCATTTCAAATGTCTCATCAGCATCGATCGCATCCTCAAGTGTGACTTGAAGAAGTGTTCTCGCATCAGGGTCCATTGTTGTTTCCCAAAGCTGAGTAGCATTCATCTCTCCAAGACCTTTATAACGCTGAAGTCCAGGCTTTGGTGTTTGAGGTAGTGATTTTAACAGCTCATCCAGCTGTTTATCGTTATACACGTACTCCACACGTTTTCCTTGCTGCACTTTATATAAAGGCGGCTGTGCAATATACACATAACCGTTTTCAATGATTTGACGCATGTAACGATAGAAGAATGTTAAGAGAAGCGTTCGGATATGCGCTCCATCTACATCGGCATCTGTCATGATCACAACTTTGTGATAGCGTGCTTTCTCTAAAGTGAAGTCTTCTCCGATTCCAGTTCCTAACGCTGTAATCATTGCACGAACCTCGTTGTTCGATAAAATTTTATCTAAACGAGCTTTTTCTACGTTTAGGATCTTCCCTCTTAACGGTAAGATCGCTTGGAAGTGACGATCACGGCCTTGCTTAGCAGATCCGCCCGCAGAATCTCCCTCTACAATATAGAGCTCAGAGATGGAAGGATCTTTAGAAGAACAGTCCGCCAGTTTCCCAGGTAAGCTGGAGACTTCCAGCGCACTTTTACGTCTTGTCAGCTCACGAGCCTTTTTGGCAGCCATTCTTGCACGAGCTGCCATCAGTCCTTTTTCCACAATTTTTTTCGCAGAATCAGGATTTTCAAGCAAGAATTTCTCAAGTGCTTCTGAGAAAAGGGAGTCTGTGATGGTTCTCGCTTCTGAGTTCCCAAGCTTTGTCTTCGTTTGCCCTTCGAATTGAGGGTCTGGATGTTTGATGGAGATAATAGCTGTTAAGCCTTCTCGCACATCTTCACCGCTCAAATTCGAATCTCCATCTTTGAATACGCCATTTTTACGAGCATAGTCATTGATGACACGCGTTAGACCGGTTTTAAAGCCAGCTTCATGTGTTCCGCCTTCATACGTGTTGATGTTGTTGGCGAAGGAATAGATATTGCTTGTATAGGAATCGTTGTATTGTAATGCCACTTCAACCGTAATTCCGTCTTTCTCACCTTCGATGTACACAGGTTCTTCATGAACGACTTCTTTTGAGCGGTTTAAATGTTCTACATAGCTCTTAATACCGCCTTCGTAGCAGTATTCATTTTTCCGCTCTTTGCCTTCACGCAAGTCTTCTATGATGATGTTTACACCTTTTGTTAAGAAAGCTAACTCACGAACACGGTTAGCAAGTGTATCGTAATCAAATTCAATGGTTTCCGTGAAAATTTCTGGATCTGGCACAAAGTGGGTTGTTGTCCCGGTTACATCTGTTTCACCAATAACCTCTAAATCTCCCACTGGAACACCGCGTTTGAACTGCTGATAATGAATTTTTCCGTCACGGTATACGGTCACGTCTAAGGTAGTAGATAATGCATTTACAACAGATGCCCCTACACCATGCAGACCGCCAGATACTTTATAACCGCTGCCGTCAAATTTACCGCCAGCGTGAAGAACAGTCATAATGACCTCTACGGCAGGACGCCCCATTTTCTCATGAATTCCAACAGGAATCCCGCGGCCATTATCTTTTACTGTAATGCTGTTATCCTTTTCAATTTGCACTGTAATGTCTGTACAATAACCAGCTAATGCCTCATCAATACTGTTGTCGACAATTTCCCATACAAGATGGTGAAGTCCTTTTGCATTGGTTGACCCAATGTACATTCCTGGACGTTTTCTAACAGCTTCTAGTCCTTCAAGCACCTGTATCTGATTTTCATCATAACTATTATGTTGCTGTTCCATTGCCACGTACATTCACCTACACTTTTCTTAAACGATATATTTATATGAATTGAGCTTTTAGACTTCAATTTCAATCACAAACGAAGCACGTTTTTTGAGCGTGCTTGAGGAAAGAGGAGAGTAATAAACAGACTCAGTTGTGACGACAATGGATTTGGGTGTCCCTTGTGATAACGAAATGATATGTTTCTCCTGTTTTTGTAGAAATTCTTCTACAACAGAAGACGACCTCATTTTGTAATCAACAATTGCGACAATCTCTCGTGTAGAAACAACACAATCATCACCTAAATGAATATACAAGACTCACACCTCATTTATCAGTCAATTACTTTTCCACTGGCTACTCTGAAAATTTCCGCTTCTTTCAGGGTGGCGTGATCGATGCCTTCAACACTTGTTGTGGTGACGAAGGTCTGTACTCGCCCCTGAATGGTATGGAGCAAATGAGACTGTCTGTAATCATCAAGTTCAGATAACACATCATCAAGTAGAAGAATAGGATATTCTCCGATTTCTTCATGTATCAGATCAATTTCTGCCAGCTTTAGTGAAAGAGCTGTTGTTCTTTGCTGCCCTTGAGAGCCATATGTCTGAACATCCCGGCCATTCACAAAGAAAAGCAGGTCATCTCTGTGAGGTCCCCACAGTGTCACCCCTCGGTCTATTTCTCTCTCTCTTAGTTTCTGAAACGATTCTTCATAGCTATTCTTTATTTTCGACAAGTCTGACGCTTCTGATACCTCTATTGCCGTCTGGTATTGGAGCGTGAGTGTTTCTAGCTCTCTAGAAATCCCAAAATGCAGCGGCTGCGCCCATTTTTCGAGCTGTTTCGTAAAAGTCAGTCGTCTTTTGACCACTTTCGCTGCCGCATCAATCAACTGCTCTGTTAAAATCTCCAGCATCGCTTGATCCGATTGCTTTCTTGTCTGCAATTGTTTCAAGTAATGATTCCGCTGAGAAAGGATTTTTTGATAGAGCGATAAATCATGCAAGTAGACAGCAGAAACTTGTCCAATCTCCATGTCGAGGAATCTTCTGCGGATTTGCGGGCTGCCCTTCACGAGACTTAAGTCCTCTGGCGCAAACATGATGGTGTTTAATGCACCAACATAATGACTGAGCTTCTGTTGTTCAATGTGATTGACCTTGCCCTTTTTCCCTTTTTTTGAGATCACGAGCTGCATTGGGAGTGGACCATTTTTTTTAATGACTCTACCTTCTATTTTAGCATAGTCTTGGTCCCATCGGATAAGTTCTTTATCATTTGACGTACGATGAGACTTTGCCATCGACAATACATAGATCGCTTCCATCAAGTTCGTTTTACCTTGGGCATTCTCACCGATCATGACATTCACCTTATTGTCGAATTGAAGCTCGGTGTGTTCATAGTTTCGGTATGAAGTTAACGCCAGACTTTGAATGTACATGTATTGTCACCCGTTTCTAATTCACAACTTGAAATGTGCCGTAACCTTCAATCTCGACAACATCTCCTGGGTATAGTTTGCGTCCCCGTCTATTATCTGGCTCTTGATTAATGAACACCTCATGTTCACTTAAAAACCATTTCGCCATTCCGCCAGATTGGATGACTTCGGCTAATTTCAAAAACTGCCCTAATGTAATCATTTCTGTTTCAATGGTTATAAGATTAGGCATTGTATCGACCTCTTTCAATATCACTAATATCTAATTGTACTAAAAAACAAGACAAGAAGGAAAGGGGGAAAGCCAACTGGGATGAAAGAAAGCATGGAAAACGAGAAGAAAAGCTGCTGTGCACTCACACAGCAGCCATTTTAGATTGAATTAATACGTTCTTACCGGAAGAATCAATTGCAAGATAGAATCATCATTCGGCGTACGCAGCAGGAACGGTCTCATTGCACCAGTGAAGCTTACATGAATATCTGTTCCCTCTAATACTTTTAACGCATCCAGCATATATTTTGGACTGAAGGAGATTTTAAGATCTTCCCCTTTAATGTCATCTGCTTGAACCGTCTCCACCACTTTACCGATCTCAGGTGAATTAGAAGAGATTTCAAGGCTTTGTTCAGGATCAGCTGACAGTTTCACGACATTATTACGTCCTTCTCTTGCCAAAAGTGATGCACGATCAATGGCTTGAAGGAACTCTTTCGTGTTGACCACGACATCCGTTTTACTTTCTTGCGGGATCAGACGAGCTGTATCTGGATAATTTCCATCCAGCAACCTTGAGAAGAACAGCACATTTTGTGCTTTAAAAAGAACTTGGGTTTCTGTAATGACGATGCTCACAAGATCTTGTCCATCATCAAGAATTTTACTTAGCTCTGTTAAACTCTTCCCTGGAATCACGACATTATACGAACTTTCCTCGTTAATATCTAGCTTCGCTTTTCTTAAAGCAAGACGGTGGCTATCCGTCGCCGTGCATATTAATTCACCTTTTTCCACCTTCCAGTTTACACCTGTCAAGATAGGTCGTGTTTCTGAGGTGGACACTGCAAAAACAGTTTGACGAATTAAGTTTTTAAGCAGATCTGTCGGAATTTGAAATGCATGATGCTCTTCAATTTGTGGAAGATGCGGATATTCTTCAGCATCTAAGCCGTTTAGGTTAAATTCCGCTGAACCAGAGCGGATGATCGTCAGGTGATTTTGTTCTACTTCAATTTCGACAGTAGACATAGGTAGTTTCTTTACAATTTCACTAAAGAAGCGGGCTTGAAGCACAATACTTCCCGGACGATCAATGGTGATAACCTCTAAATCTCCATCTCTTTGAGGAATGAAAGATTCAATTGAGATATCAGAATCGCTTCCTGTTAGAGAAACCCCTTCATCAGACGCAACAATTTTAATCCCTGTCAAAATAGGAATAGTTGTTCTAGAGGATACAGCCTTTAATACATCTTGGACACTTTGGACAAGACGATCTTTTTGAATCGTGAATTTCATAGTGGTCCTCCTAAATTTTCTTAATGACATGTATATATATTTTATTAATAAAAATCGTAGAAGTAATAGTAGGGCTTGTGAATATGTGGATAAGTCATGAAAAAGAAAGGAAAGACAGCCTATCCACATGTGGACAGACTGTGTATGACTATGCTCTAGTTATTCACATTTTCCCGTACTCATTATATCAGCTTGGTTATTTTAATTGTTCTTTGATCTCTTTGACATGCTGCTGAAGCTGTTCATCTTCAACAATTAACTTCGAAATCTTCTCATGAGCATGAATGACAGTCGTATGATCACGACCGCCAAATTCTTCTCCGATTTTAGGCAGAGAGGAATCGGTCATTTCTCTAGAGAGGTACATGGCAATTTGTCTTGGATAAGCAACTGACTTCGTACGTTTCTTTGCTTTGAAATCCTCTAATCGAATATTAAATTGCTGCCCTACAATTCTTTGAATATCTTTAATTGTAATGACCTTAGGCTTTGATGAAGGAATGATGTCCTTTAGCGCCTCAGCTGCTAGATCTGCATTAATGTCTTTATTAATTAAAGATGAATAAGCAACAACACGAATCAAAGCACCCTCCAGCTCACGAATGTTGCTGTCGATTTGATTGGCAATGTACAGCATGACTTCATTTGGAATGTCCAAGCCTTCTGCCTTTGCTTTTTTGCGCAGAATTGCGATGCGCGTTTCTAGATCTGGCGGGGTAATGTCTGTAATTAAGCCCCATTCAAATCGAGAGCGTAATCTGTCTTCAAGTGTCGGAATTTCCTTCGGAGGCCGGTCACTAGAAATGACGATTTGCTTACTTTCTTCGTGAAGTGTGTTGAATGTATGGAAAAACTCTTCTTGTGTTTGTTCTTTTCCTGCTAGAAATTGAATATCATCTATCAAAAGCACATCTACATTCCGATAGCGGTTACGGAAGTCGACAGCTTTGTTATCTCGAATTGAGTTGATAAATTCATTAGTAAATTTTTCAGATGATAGATAGACCACTTTGGCCGATGGATTATGGTCGATCACGTAATGACCAATCGCATGCATCAAGTGAGTCTTTCCTAAACCAACGCCCCCATAAATAAAAAGCGGGTTATATGCTTTTGCTGGTGCTTCCGCGACTGCAAGTGAAGCGGCATGAGCAAAACGGTTGCCTGAACCAATAACAAAAGTATCAAATGTATATTTTGGATTCAGCATATTTTGTGGAATGTCAACGGGCTCTTCTTTAGACATTTTTTTGATAGGAGACTTTGGCATGGCTTCCTCTTCGTCCTGATTTTGAGGAATAATAAATTTAATGCTGAGCTCTTCACCTGTTAGTTCATAGATGGTATCAGCAATTAAGTGAAGATATCTTGACTCAAGCCAATCTCTAGCAAATTCATTAGGTGCCGTAATTGTAAGCGTATCTCCCTGAAGAGAATGGGCTTTTGTCGATTTCATCCATGTCTCAAAACTGGGTTTGCTCAATTTTGTCTCTATTTTTTGAAGTGCTTTATTCCACAGATCCAAAATATTTTCCAT